>NZ_WTYP01000001.1:0-1755000 GCF_009828095.1 Pontixanthobacter luteolus
TAATAAAATTGCAAAAAGGGTTTGACGGGAATGTGAGTCGTGTCTAGAAGCCCTCTCACCGACACGGAGCGGGCGGTTCAAACGCCCCACCATGTTGGTCGCCAATATCAACGGACAACCGGCCCCCGGTTTTCAATCGGGGAACCATTGTTGTCCGCTTTTGCATGTTGGACGGCTCTTTGACATTGTTAGTTTATGATGAAGGGACATGTGGGCGACGGCGCCAGGTCCAAGGGCTTTTAGGCCTTGGTAACCTGTTAAATTAAGTCGATGCCTAATCTTGGTACACGCCAAGACTAAACATGTCTCAAATGTATCCATAAAATACGTTTGAATGCAGGTATCGGCTCCTAAAATTCGGGCTAAACGGTTGATGATCTTCGGATTATGCCGGTTGGTTCGTGACACAAACTTGAGAGTTTGATCCTGGCTCAGAACGAACGCTGGCGGCATGCCTAACACATGCAAGTCGAACGAACCCTTCGGGGTGAGTGGCGCACGGGTGCGTAACGCGTGGGAACCTGCCTTTAGGTTCGGAATAACAGTTAGAAATGACTGCTAATACCGGATAATGTCTTCGGACCAAAGATTTATCGCCTTTAGATGGGCCCGCGTTAGATTAGGTAGTTGGTAGGGTAATGGCCTACCAAGCCGACGATCTATAGCTGGTCTGAGAGGATGATCAGCCACACTGGGACTGAGACACGGCCCAGACTCCTACGGGAGGCAGCAGTGGGGAATATTGGACAATGGGCGAAAGCCTGATCCAGCAATGCCGCGTGAGTGATGAAGGCCTTAGGGTTGTAAAGCTCTTTTACTAGGGATGATAATGACAGTACCTAGAGAATAAGCTCCGGCTAACTCCGTGCCAGCAGCCGCGGTAATACGGAGGGAGCTAGCGTTGTTCGGAATTACTGGGCGTAAAGCGCGCGTAGGCGGCTTTTTAAGTCAGAGGTGAAATCCCAGGGCTCAACCCTGGAACTGCCTTTGAAACTGGAAGGCTAGAATATTGGAGAGGTAAGTGGAATTCCGAGTGTAGAGGTGAAATTCGTAGATATTCGGAAGAACACCAGTGGCGAAGGCGACTTACTGGACAATTATTGACGCTGAGGTGCGAAAGCGTGGGGAGCAAACAGGATTAGATACCCTGGTAGTCCACGCCGTAAACGATGATAACTAGCTGTCCGGGCACACGGTGCTTGGGTGGCGCAGCTAACGCATTAAGTTATCCGCCTGGGGAGTACGGTCGCAAGATTAAAACTCAAAGGAATTGACGGGGGCCTGCACAAGCGGTGGAGCATGTGGTTTAATTCGAAGCAACGCGCAGAACCTTACCAGCTTTTGACATCCTGATCGCGGATAGAGGAGACTCTTTCCTTCAGTTCGGCTGGATCAGTGACAGGTGCTGCATGGCTGTCGTCAGCTCGTGTCGTGAGATGTTGGGTTAAGTCCCGCAACGAGCGCAACCCTCATCCTTAGTTGCCATCATTTAGTTGGGCACTTTAAGGAAACTGCCGGTGATAAGCCGGAGGAAGGTGGGGATGACGTCAAGTCCTCATGGCCCTTACAAGCTGGGCTACACACGTGCTACAATGGCGATGACAGTGGGCAGCTAACTCGCGAGAGTACGCTAATCTCTAAAAGTCGTCTCAGTTCGGATTGTTCTCTGCAACTCGAGAGCATGAAGGCGGAATCGCTAGTAATCGCGGATCAGCATGCCGCGGTGAATACGTTCCCAGGCCTTGTACACACCGCCCGTCACACCATGGGAGTTGGTTTCACCCGAAGATCGTGCGCTAACCTTTTAGGAGGCAGCGAGCCACGGTGGGATCAGCGACTGGGGTGAAGTCGTAACAAGGTAGCCGTAGGGGAACCTGCGGCTGGATCACCTCCTTTCTAAGGAATTTTACGAAAGCGCCGATGCTAGCCATCGGAAGTGCTTCGTAAGCTTTCAAAGAACATTGCCGTCGTCCTCATGTCCTTTCATCACTGGAGATCAGCTTACGCTGTTAAAGCGTGAGTTGTATTGCCTGAGCTGGCTCACGCCGCCCGCGGCCTTTTTGGCCAGCTGGTGCGAAATGGGCCGGTAGCTCAGTTGGTTAGAGCGCACCCCTGATAAGGGTGAGGTCGGAGGTTCAAATCCTCCTCGGCCCACCATTTCGACAGGCGTTCGCCTATATCTATGGGGCCTTAGCTCAGCTGGGAGAGCACCTGCTTTGCAAGCAGGGGGTCATCGGTTCGATCCCGATAGGCTCCACCAGATATTCAATATCTCCAGGGTGAAAAGTAAACGTATCTGACTTCGGTCAGTAGCGGGGATCTGCCCCGCGATCTTTGACATTGTGAATGGGT
Source organism: Pontixanthobacter luteolus (assembly GCF_009828095.1). Taxonomy (GTDB): domain Bacteria; phylum Pseudomonadota; class Alphaproteobacteria; order Sphingomonadales; family Sphingomonadaceae; genus Pontixanthobacter; species Pontixanthobacter luteolus. Next base: position 2,353 of record NZ_WTYP01000001.1, read on the forward strand.
TTTTAATCGATGCCGTGGCGCATAGCGTTACAGGTGTGAGAGCAATCTTGCGTCTGTTCGATATGCATCACAAATTAGATGTAATAATCTGGCTGAGATATCTTCCGCACGATCATTAGGCGACTGGCTTTTATGCAGGCCTGTCGTTGATGGTGTGGATTCTCAAGCGTGAGGTAAGAGCATTTGGTGGATGCCTTGGCACATACAGGCGATGAAGGACGTGGCACGCTGCGATAAGCGTCGGGGAGATGTGAGCAATCTTTGATCCGGCGATTTCCGAATGGGGAAACCCACCTTCACCATTTCTTTTCGATTGTTTTCGGACGATCGGAACGAGGTGGATAAGGTATCACTAAGTTGAATATATAGACTTGGTGAAGCGAACCCGGGGAACTGAAACATCTCAGTACCCGGAGGAAAAGACATCAACCGAGATTCCGTTAGTAGTGGCGAGCGAACGCGGACCAGGCCAATGCCTTTGTATAAATTAGCAAAACTCTCTGGAAAGTGAGACCATAGTGGGTGACAGTCCCGTATGCGAAAGTGATTACAAAGGATTCGAGTAGGGCGGAACACGTGAAATTCTGTCTGAACATGGGGGGACCACCCTCCAAGCCTAAATACTCGTATGTGACCGATAGCGAACAAGTACCGTGAGGGAAAGGTGAAAAGCACCCCGATTAGGGGAGTGAAATAGTACCTGAAACCGAATGCTTACAAGCAGTTGGAGCCCCTTTGGGGGGTGACAGCGTACCTCTTGCATAATGGGTCAGTGACTTAATCTAACATGCAAGCTTAAGCCGTTAGGTGTATGCGCAGCGAAAGCGAGTCTGAATAGGGCGACTGAGTATGTTGGATTAGACCCGAAACCCGGCGATCTAGGCATGACCAGGTTGAAGGTGCGGTAACACGCACTGGAGGACCGAACCGTTGCATGTTGAAAAATGCTCGGATGAGTTGTGTTTAGGGGTGAAAGGCCAATCAAGCCGGGAAATAGCTGGTTCTCCGCGAAATCTATTGAGGTAGAGCGTTGGATGTATGCCGATGGGGGTAGAGCACTGGATGGGCTAGGGCTGCGCGAGCGGTACCAAACCTAACCAAACTCCGAATACCATCGAGTCTTGTCCAGCAGACAGACGGCGGGTGCTAAGGTCCGTCGTCAAAAGGGAAACAGCCCTAACCTACAGCTAAGGTCCCCAAGTCATATCTAAGTGGGAAAGCATGTGGGAATCCCAAAACAACCAGGAGGTTGGCTTAGAAGCAGCCATCCTTTAAAGAAAGCGTAACAGCTCACTGGTCTAAATAAGGGTTCCTGCGGCGAAGATGTAACGGGGCTAAAGATATGCACCGAAGCTTAGGGTTCAGATCTTTGATCTGAGCGGTAGCGGAGCGTTCCGTAAGCGGATGAAGCCGAAGGGTAACCGACGGTGGACGTATCGGAAGTGCGAATGCTGACATGAGTAGCGATAAAAAGGGTGAGATGCCCTTTCGCCGAAAGACCAAGGGTTCCTACGCAATGCTAATCAGCGTAGGGTAAGCCGGCCCCTAAGACGAGCCCGAAGGGGGTAGTCGATGGGAACCACGTTAATATTCGTGGGCCTGAAGATGTGTGACGGTTTGTGGAAGTAGTTTGTCCTTATTGGATTGGGCAGGCTGCCAAGCAGATCCAGGAAATAGCCTCTTCATATAGACCGTACCCGAAACCGACACAGGTGGTCAGGTAGAGTATACCAAGGCGCTTGAGAGAAGTATCCTGAAGGAACTCGGCAAATTGCCTCCGTACCTTCGGAAGAAGGAGGCCCCATCTCGAGGCAACTCTTGATGGGGGGCACAGGCCAGGGGGTAGCGACTGTTTATCAAAAACACAGGACTCTGCTAAGTCGGCTTCAAGACGACGTATAGGGTCTGACGCCTGCCCGGTGCTTGAAGGTTAAGAGGAGGAGTGCAAGCTCCGAATTGAAGCCCAAGTAAACGGCGGCCGTAACTATAACGGTCCTAAGGTAGCGAAATTCCTTGTCGGGTAAGTTCCGACCTGCACGAATGGCGTAACGACTTCCCCACTGTCTCCAGGATATGCTCAGCGAAATTGAATTCTCCGTGAAGATGCGGAGTACCCGCGGTTAGACGGAAAGACCCCGTGCACCTTTACTGCAGCTTTAGAGTGGTATTGGGAAAGAACTGTGTAGAATAGGTGGGAGGCTTTGAAACTTGGGCGCCAGTCCAAGTGGAGCCAACCTGTGAAATACCACCCTGTTGTTTTCTAATATCTAACCTAGATCCGTTATCCGGATCAGGGACCCTCTATGGCGGGTAGTTTGACTGGGGCGGTCGCCTCCTAAAGAGTAACGGAGGCGCGCGATGGTAGGCTCAGGACGGTTGGAAACCGTCTGCGAGAGTGCAATGGCATAAGCCTGCCTGACTGCGAGACTGACGAGTCGAGCAGAGACGAAAGTCGGTCATAGTGATCCGGTGGTCCCTCGTGGAAGGGCCATCGCTCAACGGATAAAAGGTACGCCGGGGATAACAGGCTGATGATTCCCAAGAGCTCATATCGACGGAATCGTTTGGCACCTCGATGTCGGCTCATCACATCCTGGGGCTGGAGCAGGTCCCAAGGGTTTGGCTGTTCGCCAATTAAAGTGGTACGTGAGCTGGGTTCAGAACGTCGCGAGACAGTTTGGTCCCTATCTGCCGTGGGCGTCGATACTTGAAAGGAGTTGCCCCTAGTACGAGAGGACCGGGGTGAACATGCCTCTGGTGTACCAGTCATGCCGCCAGGCGTGCCGCTGGGTAGCTATGCATGGACGGGATAACCGCTGAAAGCATCTAAGCGGGAAGCCTCCCTTAAGATAAGGTATCTTCGAGTCGTGATAGACCATCACGTTGATAGGCTGGGTGTGGAAGCGTAGTAATACGTGAAGCTAACCAGTCCTAATAACTCTGATCATGCTTGATGAATCCCACCATCAACGACAGGCCTGAAAAGGTGCTGCGCTTGATGATGTCGGAAGACATCCAGCCAGATCTACGACGCCTAATTAAACGTATCGCATCGATTAAACCCGCACATCCACTGGCTTTATTGCTTGGTGGCCATAGCGTCTGTGACCCACCCGATCCCATCTCGAACTCGGCCGTGAAACCAGACAGCGCCGATGGTACTAACGCTTAAGCGTTGGAAGAGTAGGTCGTCGCCAGGCATTATAGCTGGTGGGTGAGCGAGGAAAAAACCCATTCATATGTCAAAGGGCTGACCCCACAAGGGCAGCCCTTTTGGCGTCTCTAGGCTTCGCGCCTCGTGACGCCGCAAATCGGTGACGCGGGGTGGAGCAGTCCGGTAGCTCGTCAGGCTCATAACCTGAAGGTCGTTGGTTCAAATCCAACCCCCGCAACCACCGTTTTCAAGCACTTCAACACCCTGCGCCCTGCTGCAATCCAGCAGGGCTTCTGCGCGTCTGTATGACGCCCCTAATCGGGCCGAAGGCGGTACATCTGCTGTGGGGGCCCAGACTTCTTAGGGCTGCCCGCGAGCAGACACAATTACAGAAGGGGATGCGGGAAGGCTCATAGTCAGCTTGCCAAGAGCCACCTCAGCAAACACATGCCGCCTATCTCGGCTCAATGATGATGTTACGTTGAAGACCAGCTTTGCTCGGTCTGGCGCTGTTTGCGTCACCGCGATTGCTTTCTCGCCTTCTGCCTTCGGCCCACCTCTCACAATCTTGTGAATTACATTCAGTCTGTAAATGAGCGAGTAGCTATTGCGGCTGAAGAACAGACAAGCATTATGGAAGAGGTGCAACCTCGACAGAGAAACATGATCGAAAGGTACATGTTGCGGCCATCGTCGAATTATGTCTCAGGTCCATCGTGTTTTGCGCAAAAGCGGAACTGCCACTTTTTCGATGGGCGGCTGTCGCCTCAACGGAATTGTTGCGAGCAACTCAAACGTTCTGGCCGCCGTTGCGGGCTTCATCGGCTCAAGTGAAGCGCTTTGATAGAGTTCCCCCTTCAGCACCGCTATTTGGCCACGTCCGACGAAGGTTCGCTCGGAAAAAGAGTGCAAAAAGTGAAGATTTCTTCCATTCAAAAGCGAGCAGAAGCTTCCGCATTCCATAATAAGGCTACCTCCGTCGAAAGCCTCTTTGTGCAATTGCGCCGTAAGACCGCATTTTTTCTCCGCCGTCCGGCATCGAGCCTAGCCCTCCGCGTTTTCATGATGAATGCGGCAAAGCCCTTCGGAAACAGATGCTGCGGGAACTACGACGGACTGGTTTCGTCCGAACTGCCAGGATCGTCTAGCTCCAGCTCCTGCGATGTCGCCATCGGCGTTGTGCGCGGCAGGTTCTGGAAGGCCTGCTGGTCCTCTGCCGGAACCGCTTGGGCAATGAACAATCGCCAGAAGCCGAATGCCGTCACAAAGAGCGCGACTAGGCCGATGGCGCCGAACAATCCGCCAGCGCCGAAGCTTCCGATTCCGATTGAGCCGACAACCGGCCCCACCATCGCGCCTGCCGAATAGGCCAGCACCAATCCGCCGGTTGCCCCAACGCGCTCGCTTTCCTCTATGTGATCGTTCGTGTGCGCGACACATAGGGGGTAAAGTGCGAAGGTCATTCCGCCGAAAAGCGCGCCGAGCGGGAACAGCAGCAGGCGGCTGTCCAGGCTGCATACGATCGCAGTGCACACCAACACCGCACCTACGAACGTCCCGACAATCACGCGCCGTCTGTCGAACCGGTCGGACAACATGCCAAGCGGCCATTGCAGCGCCACGCCGCCCGCGATGACGCACGAGGTGAAAAACGCCACGTCAGACAGGTCCATCCCCAGACGCCGGATGAAAACTGCACCCAGTGCATAGAATGCGCCGAGCATCAGGCCTGTCGCGGTGACCCCGACGACACCAAGCGGGGATATTCTGTAGAGCTTCTTTACCGCCAGAGGCTTCAGATCTTCGATCGTCGGCTGCACATCCTTGGTCAGGACCACCGGCAGCACTGCGATCGAAAGCAGGATCGCCGAATACATGAAGGGCAGGGCAGGCGATTCCTCCCCGAGATTGAGCAGGAACTGGCCGATCGCCTGCCCGGAATACAGCGCCACCATGTACCCGGCCAGAACGCTGCTGCGATTGGCTGGCTCGGCCTTTTCGTTCAGCCAGCTTTCAAGGCAGATATAGATGCCGGCAATTACCAAGCCGTCGATGAACCGCAGCACCAGCCAGATTGCTGCATTCTCGTGCAAGGCATAGGCAAGGCTGCTGGCGGAAAATACCGAAACGAATGCCGCAAACGAGCGGATATGGCCAACATTGCCGATCAGTTTCGACACGGTCAGCGATCCGGCAAACAGACCGGTAAAATACGCTGTCGCTGCGAGGCCGATCACCAGCGCGCTGGCACCGGCAGCCTCCAGCCGGACTGCAATCAGTGTGGACAGGAAACCGCTGCCCGCCATGATCAGGAAGATTGCGAGCAGGAAGGTCCTGACATTGAGTAGCGATGCGAGCATAATTCGCGCGCTTATCAGCGAAGGTCAGGGTTTGACCAGCGGCAAGTCTTCAGTCTGTGTAACCCAGTGCAGAACGCAGCGGCCCCAGCCACGGCTCAAACGGTTTCCACGCAGCTACACCGTCGCGGTTGATCGGCCGCCTCACCTGTTCAGAACTGGCAGTTCGAACCGCGCGCTTGCTCTTGTGGAACTCCAGGCAGGATTGTTCGAAAGGCAAGCCAAGATAGTCGAGCATCCGGCTGACCTGGCCTTCCAGATCGTCGAGAACATCCTCGTGCTGAACCCGCAATACCGCGCCCGGCAAAACCGTGTCCCAATGGTCCATCAGGGAAACATAGTCGCTGTAATACCGCCCGATTTCTTCGAGCCCGTAGGTGAATTCCTGCCCCTCTGCGAACAGCTGTTTGAAGCCGGAGAAGCAGCAATCCATCGGATCACGGCGGGCATCGATGATCCGGGCATTCGGCAGGATGAGCTTGATCAGGCCGATATGGCGAAAATTGTTCGGCATCTTGTCGATGAACATCGGCGCGCCCTGCCGGTGGATGCGGGTGTTCTCGATAAAGTTCTCGCCCATTTCAGCCAGCTGCTCCGAGCTTAAATCATGCAGGACCGCAGGATAAAGCGTTTCGCCAGCTTTCCGTCCGCGCAGCCGGTGGGCAAGGGCAAGGATGTTGGGCAATTCAAGCGTCCCGTCGATCTGGCTGTGCGAAGCCAGTATCTGTTCGAGCAAGGTTGAACCTGCACGCGGGAGGCCAAGGATGAAAATCGGGTCGGGTGCGGGATGCCCGGCGCCGTCGTGCTTCTCGAACAGATCGGGAGTGCAGATTTGCGCCTGCAGGGCGAGTTCCGCGCTCATTGTATCAGCATCATATCGTGTCTGGCGGCGTTTCAGCGTGTTACCGGCATCGTAATGGCGGAATGATGCCTCGTATTCTTCCCGGTCCTCGAACGCTTTGCCTAGCGCGAAGGACATGTGCGCCCGGTCCATGAACGCAAGCTCAGGGCGATCGATCTGCGCGAGCATCGCGGAAATCTCATCATTTGCGAACCGATAGGTCTTCAGATTGGCAAGTGCGTAGTATGCATCCCCATGGTCCGGCTTCGCGGCCAATGCGCTGCGGTAGGATGCGATCGCATCATCCTGAGCGCCCGTGGTTTTCAGTGCATGACCTCGCGAAGTCAGCGTAGCCGGGTCGTTGGGCAGCTTTTCCAGAACCTGATCAAACAGTTCGAAAGCGCGGTCGTATTCGCCGGTTTGCATGGCCTCGATCGCAAGGTGCGACTGGAAGAGCGGGCTTTCCGGATCGCGCGCGTACAGGGCTTCCGCCTGGGCCTTCGCTTCGGCAAATTTCTGCCGCCTGCGCAGGGCATCGATGTAATCGAGGCGTACCTGGATATTGTCGGGCTCGAACTCCGCGGCGCTTTCCAGCAGGAATTCCGCATCGTCGAGGATGCCCAGCTTAATCCCGATCTGCGCCAGAAGGCGCATGCCCTCGGTGCTGCGCGGGCTGTGGCGCAGATAGTGCCGGCAGAATTCCTCTGCCTTCAACAGGCGGCCCTCTGCCAGATGGTTAGTCACTGCCAGCAATTCGCGCGGCATCAAACGGATGCGGTCTGCCTGCGCCTGAGAAGCTGCGGCCTCTGCGGTGTTGCCGGCTGCTGAATGCATTTCTGCCAGCGCCCGCCAGCTTGCCTCCAGGGCGGGGTTGAACTGTACCGCGCGCGTGAACGCAGCGATCGCGCCATGCTGATTGCCTTCCGCGCGGGCGAGATGACCGGCTTCTTGCCAAGCGCGCCCGAATTCGGGTGAGGCGGCTTGCAACTGGCTTAAATAACCCTGCGCAGCGGCAAAGTCGGACAGGTAGCGGCTGGCAACAGCGGCCAGATACAGGCTTTCGGCATCCTCGGGCCCGCTTTGGATCAGCGTCTGGGCAATCGCCAGGGCGGAACCGAAATCACCCGAACGAAGGGCATCCTGCCCCGATTTGAGCTGCGCCGAACGTTCATCGCGTGTGTCTGCCATGACGATGCCTTTGCCAGAAAAGAGAAACGGCGGGCAAGGCAGTTAAGCCCTGTCCGCCGTTTCGATCAATGTGAGGTCAGACGATCAGTAATCGAAGCTGACGCGCATACCCACGGTCAGCGGGCGGTTTGTGGTGATCCGCTCGCGATCGTTGATGTAATTGCCTGCGATTTCCGCACGCGTATCGGTCAGGTTCTCACCGAAGATTTCAAGCGACCACTGGTTGGTCTTGACCCCTGCGCTGAGCGCGAAGGTTGTGTAGCTTTCCAGTTTGAACTTGTTGATTTCGATGATGTCGGTGAACTTCGAACCCGAATGGACGAGCTGCGGCTGTATGTGCGCGCTGAGATCGTCGTTGAGATCCCATTCGTAACGAACGCGCAGGTTGCCCTGGAATTCCGGAGCATAAGCAAGCGGTTCGCCCTTGATCACATCGTTGGTCGGCGTGAGGACCTTGGTGATTTCCGTATCGAGGAATGAAAACGCCCCGGAAACGGTCAGGCCTTCAATGCTGTACGGTGCCCACGTGATCTCGCCTTCGACGCCCTTGATCTCTGCATCCGCGGCATTGTCCGAGAAGAACAGATTGGTGATGCTAGGATCGAAGATCGTCGTTTGCAGACGGCTGATGTCGACGAAGAACGCACTGCCGTTCAGTCGCAGCTGGCCGTCGATCAGGTCCATCTTCCAGCCGAGTTCGTAGTTCTTCACTTCATCGGTTTCGAGTTCGAATGGAACCGTGAAGCCTGCACCGTTTCCGGCACCGCCGGGGCGGTTCAGCAGGCCAGGGCGGAAGCCCTCCGAATAGGTCGCGTAGAACAGCAGATCCTCGCTTGGCGTCAGCGTTACGGTGCCTTTCAGGATCGTGCCCTTGGCCTTGGCGACGTCAGGTGCGTTCAACGAATTGAACACCTGCTGTGCCTGTGCAGCGGTCAGGCCGGCAGCCTGAATATCGGCCAGCGTATCGCCCTGGCTGAATGTCTGGCGAAGTGCCGCGTTACAGCTTCCAACGAAGGTGAATTGGCCATCGCCATCATACAGGTCGGAAACATTGGTGCCGAACGCGTCGGCATCCTGCGCAGCGCCCGAGTTGCAGAACGAGCTGTTGGCATCACCTTCAAAGTCGACTTCGATGTTGTAGTAACGCGCGCCGAGCGTGACGGTCAGCAGATCGGGCACGACGTCGAAGCTGGCTTCGCCAAACAGGCCGAACTGTTCATCGGTCCGCTTGATGTCATTCCGGAAAATCACGCCAGCCGGGAACGGTCCGGCATCGCTCTGGAAACCGCCCGGGAACGGGAAGTTCGGAGCGAAGGCGCCAAATGGTGCAGCGGCGACGCTGCCCGGATAGGTGAAGTCGTTCCGCTCCTGAAGTTCCAGATCGGAATAGAACGCACCCAGAGTTGCGCGAATACGCTCTTCCTGAGGAGTGTTGACCCGGAATTCCTGCGTGAAGACCTTGGTCTTGGAAGACGAGGTCACAAACAGGTTTGGTGCCTGACAGGTGCCGCTCGGCACCGCTGCACCCGGATAGCTGACGGAGCCGTCGCAGATGTAATAAGGCAGGTATTGGCCGACAAACAGATAGTCGGTGTAATCGACCCGCTGTTCGGTTTCACGGTCGGTATATGCACCGGTGTAGACCACGTCGAGCATCGCCAGGCGGCCTTCGACCGTCCAACTGGTGTTGGAGAAATCGTCTTCGATCCGGTCCTGTTCGTAACGCTGGATTTCCAGATCATCGAGGTCGAGATCGGGATCGGCGAAGAACACACCGTCAGATTCAATTGACTGGCGTGCATGCGAAACGGTCAGGCGCCAGTCGGGTGTGAATTCGTACAAAGCCGATGCGCGGAAACCAGAATACTGGGTGTCGTTGAAATCTTCTTCCACCAGACCCGAATTGTCGGCGGCGATGAAGTTCACGTTGGCATCGATTTGTGCCAGCGTTGCCGGGTCGGACTGGAAACCGGCGCGCTGCGTGTTCACCGGCACACCGTTTGAGCGGACGGTTCCGGCCGGACGGAAGCGGGCGCTGTCACGTGCGGTGATCGTGCCTGCAACATTGTCGATATAACCGCCCTGGCTGTCGAGATAGAATACCCCGCGAACGGCGAAATTGTCGGTGACCGGGATGTTGAGCATCGCTTCAGCGTTGTAGCTGGCTTCGCCGCCCTTGGTGAAGGAAACACCGGCCTTTGCGCCAGCGTCAAAGCCGCTCAGCGAAGGCTTGTTGGTGATCAGGCGGACAACACCTGCCTGCGAGCTTGCGCCGAACAGCGTGCCCTGGGGACCTGCGAGAACCTCGATACGTTCAAGGTCGGCAGCATAGACGTCGAGGTTGCGGCCCGGCTGTGCGAGCGGCTGATCGTCGAGATAAAGCGCAACGTTGGGCGCGAGGCCAGCCACACCGGCGGTGGTCAGGTTGGGCGTGGTCGAGGCGAGGCCGCGAATATAGATCGTGCTCTGGCCCGGACCGCTGCCGCCTGCAGTAACGGTGGGAAGCTGATCAAGGTAATCGGAGAACGTGTCGATCGCGAGCTCGTCCAGCGCTTCCTCGCCAATTGCGTTTACCGAGATCGGAACGTCCTGCAGGTTTTCGGAAACCTTGGTTGCAGTTACCACGATTTCACCGACGCCCCCGGTGCGCGGCTGAGCGTCCTGCGCGGAGGCTGCTGTTGCCGTAAAGGCGGCGATCGCCACGATCGACGTGCCGCTTGTAAATTTGATCATCTGGATTTTTTCCCTGTCGACTTCGAAGGTCTGGCTTTGGATCTCGCCGCAATAAATCACGCCTGAGCGGATTGATTTTGCGCACGGTGGCGGGCGAATAACAAAGTCACCCAGAGCTGGCCACCGCAGGAGGCCAATAATTACGAAGCGAAAAGAGTCTGTGATATTATCATCACAGGAAAACAATAAATCAAATAAAGGCAAATATATATATCTTGGAGCCGATATACATTGCATTTTTACTGGTTCATTATTTCAATCTGACCATGTAATCGGGAAGTATTTATAGTTAACTCAAATAGGAGTAATAAAATACTTGTCACGCGCAAGTCGAAATCAAGTTGCTATCGGACATTCCCGGCGATCGCCGGGGTCGCTATACTGAACTTGCTGCGGCTGGGTTCTCGATCACTTCGCTGGCGTGGGCGGTGCATGCAACGCCCTGACGTTTGCGGATGAGATCGTAGATCACTGCTTTTATGATCGAAATGCCCATAAGGGCGACAACGAACGAGAATGGCAGTGCGCCGATGATCATGGTGATGCGGATCGCCTCTATCCCGCCCAGCAGCAACATGCTGCCGACCACAAATGCGATGGCGGCGCCCCAGAAAATAATATGGTGGCGGCGGTCAGATGCGCTGCTGTCTTCTCCGGCCCCGTTGATCGTGTTGACGATCAGGATCGCACTGTCGGCCGATGTGATGAGATAGGTCATCAGCAGGATCACCACGAGGCCCGACATAACCAGCGCTATTGCCGGATCGAACATCACGGCCAGCGTGGCATAGAGTTGGTCGGAAATGCCGGATGAGAGAATTGTGCCTTGCGCAGCTCCGCTCAGTTCCAGATCGATCGCGGTTCCGCCGACAATCGCCATCCAAACAAAGCACATCAGCGAAGGGACAAGGATTACGCCCAGAACGTATTCGCGCACTGTCCGTCCGCGCGACACGCGCGCAATGAACATGCCGACGAAGGGTGCGAAGGCGATCCACCAGGCCCAATAGAAAACCGACCAGTCGAGTTGCCACTGTGCCAGCGCGTCACCGGAAGTAGTTCCATCGGCGGACCAGAGGGTAAGCGCCAGTCCGGGCAAATTCACGATGTAATCATATATGCCGGTCAGCAGGAGCTCAAATCCGAGCAGACCCGATCCGAGGATGACGAAGACTGCCAGCAACAGGAAAGACAGGCCCATATTCAGATTGGACAGCCATTTGATACCGCGGCCGACACCGGAAAGCGCGGATATCGTCGATGCGCCGACCAGCAGGATCAGCGCGACAACAATGGCCGCAGACGAAGCGGTGCCTTCTGGACCGATCAACCAGTCGCCAAGGCCAAGCCGGTGCAACCCGGTGACGAATTGTTCGACCCCCAGGCCCATCGTTACGGCAACGCCCAAAACCGTTGCAACAACCGCAACGATATCGACAATGTGACCGGCAGGGCCGGACATTGCCTTGCCAAACAGCGGAGCGAGTGCCGACCGGATCGTCAGCGGCAAGTTGCGGCGATAGGCGACATAGCCGACTGCCAGGCCGACCAGCGCATAGGTGGCCCATGCGGCGAAGCCCCAATGCAGGAAAGTGTAAATATAGGCCGGGCGGATAGCCTCGGCAGAAACCGGTTCGATCATCCCGCGGATGATGTCCGGATTATTCTGAAAATGGGCCAAAGGCTCACCGGTGGAATAGGTCAGCATGCCGATCCCGATCCCGGCCCCGAACAGCATAGCAAACCACGAGAAGCGCGAGAATTCCGGTTTCTCGCCATGAGAACCGAGGCGCAGTGTTCCGGTTTTTGGGATCACCGCAAGAATGAATGCGATGAGCATGAGGAATGCCACCAGGTAAACATACCAACCAGCGAAATCGCGAATGATCGTATCGTTGGCGAGCGCCAGTACTTCGTTTGCCTGCACCGGGAACAGTATGGCCCAAAGGATCAGAAGGGTGACGATCACCTTGGACGGAACAGTCACAATCGTGCTGAAACCATTGTAAAACCCCTTACTCGCAGTCTTGATGTGCAGATGCACCAATGGCGGATCAATCGAATTTCCGTCAGCGGTGTCACTCATAGATTTGCTCTGCTTTCCATCGGGTACGGTTTTCCCGCGATGCCGAAGCACATTTTGCAAGGCACGGTTTGTCAGGGAAAAAGGTGTGCCACATGCCTAAAGCCTACGGCGAGCATTGCAAGGGTAGCAGGGGAGATGATCGCCGGAGGAAGTAATGGCCCCGTTGCTCAACCCTGCGCGCGGAAAGGCGCCTTGTGGTCCGGCATCGCTGCAACGATGGCGCCCAGATCGCTGGCGATCCGCCCGAGGACCGGCACCAGTTTCTGCATATCCAGTGTCAGCGCCAGCGGGTCGCACCGATCCGGTATCAGTCCAAATCCAATGAACAGGTCTATCCATTCCTGTTCGTCGGTGATTTCATGCTCGAAAGTCACCAGCCGCCCTCTGGCAGCAAACTGATCCATCCTGATACGCAGGCTTTCCGGCACATCCACCTCTCGGCAAGCGGTCCACGCCGCGTCGGTTCTGTGGTTCAGCAAAAACGGCGCAAGCACGCGATCTCGAACTTGACTGAATGAGGCTGCTTGCCGCGCGTTATAGGCCTGCGCTTCCGCAGCCATGTTGGCCGAGGCGGGTAACAGTTCGGCGAAATGCAAAGCTTGTTCCAGCAGCAGCAGCCGGTCTGCCGAATGGTACGGACCGAGCGCGCACGCCGCTGTGCCCATGCGGACCAAATTGCCGCTCCACGGATCAGCGGTCGAAAACATCCGGAAATCTGCGCACGTCATATCGCTGGCGGGAAGATTGCCAATGCCGGCGGCCTCGTGCCCGGTTTCGCTGGCGAGCGCCTCTATGATGGTGCCAGATGGAAGTGTCGTACGCATCATCAGGCCGCCTTCGATCGCCTCCGCGGCAGGATTGAAGCTACGCTGCCCTTCCGCCGCCGGAATGAAGCCCGAACGCAGCTGACTGAATGGGAATTCAAATACCGACTGCTTCGGATGCGTACCCTGCTCCAGCACCGCAAAATCTGAAATCTCGCCGGATAAGTCGATGAAAATGTCTGCAGCAATTTCGCGGCCGTCTTCCAGCAAGACGGAGCGGACAGTATTCTCACCGCCAGTCGCGACTGCAGAGGCTATTCCTTGTAAAGTTTCGAACCGGTCGCGAGTGGATCGCCCGCGCAGGTATTCAGCGAAAGCGTTCATTCCGATCTGGATCTGCGGACCGAGCATTTGCTTGGGCGAGCCGGCCTCTCCGGCGGGCCAACTGAGTTTTCCTGCGGCTGCGGCGCGCGAAGGCAGGCGGAATGGTTCGAGCAGATGTGCCAGCCGCCTGCGATCATCATGCAGCATCGCTGCGCGGAGCATGATCTGGTGAAGCGGCACTCCGTTAATCTTTGGCATTGAACCGGACGGCCCGAGAAACAGTTCACTTCCCGCACCGAGCCAGCCGAGATGCGTGATGCCGATTCCGACCGAGGCGTCGGAGCGTTTGAGCAGGTCAGCTATGTCTATCTGCGACCGCTCGAAATATCGGTGTGCCGCAGGGACTACCATTGCGCCATTGGTGCCGATGCCGCTTCCGGATGTCTCGACGATCGTCAGCTTTGTCTGGTCCGGCAGGCTGCCCGCCAGCAATGCGGCTACCGGCCAGACATCGCCGGAAGCGCCGAATAGAGCGATTTTTGCAAGATGCGGCTGATCGGTCATTGGCGCTGACCTGCCTCTGGCGGCTGGAAAGCGGCACCGGATTCGGCGATGAACCGGGAGTGGGTTCTCATCGCGTCCACGCCTTTGCGGATAGTTGCGGAAACCTGGCCCAGTTTTGTTTCAAGCTCTTGTTTGGGCATCATGCCGGCGCGCGGGTCCCACGTTTCGGGCATCACGTTCTGGCCGATAAAGACGGATAGCCAGCTGGGCGCCAGAAACAGCCCTTGCGTGAAATCCGGAACCAGCCCGCGCGATTTGAACGCGTCGATTTTCGCAGCAAGGCTATCTGGCATCTGGCTCTCGCGAAAATCACGCCACATAGGCGAATCCTCGCGCTGGTTAGCGACATAATGGAGCATCAGGAAATCGCGGATCCGGGCATACTCGGCATCCATCAGGCGGTTGTATTCATCCGCGTCGCTGACAGCGCATTCCTGTTCCGGGAACAGCGCCACGAGATTGTCGATACCGCTCTGAATCAAATCGATGCTGGTCGATTCCAGCGGCTCCAGAAAACCGCCGGACAAACCGATTGCGACGCAATTCCTGCTCCACATCTTGCGCCTCTTGCCAGTCGCGAAGAACAGCTGCTTGGGTTCAGCCAGAGGCTTCCCTTCCAGCGTGGTCATCAGCTGGTCGAGCGCGTCCTGGTCGCTGATATAGCTGTCGCAATAGACATGGCCGTTGCCAACCCGGTGCTGCAGCGGGATACGCCACTGCCATCCGGCTTCGCGCGCTGTCGCGCGTGTATATGGCGATAGTGGTCCCTTCATTTCGCAGGGCACTGCATAGGCGCGGTTATTGGGGAGGAACTTGCTCCAGTCCTCATACCCGGTCTTCAGTTCCTGTTCGATCAAAACGCCGCGAAAACCGGAGCAGTCGATAAACAGGTCCGCCCCGAAAGTTTCGCCAGACTCAAGGCTGACAGAACGGATAAAACCGTTTTCACCGTCCAATGCTGCGGACACGATCTTGCCCTCTAAGCGCCGGACGCCGCGCTGCTGTGCAAAGCGGCCCAGAAATGCGGCGTAGAGGCTCGCATCGAACTGGAAGGCATAGGAATATGCGGTCGGCCCGTCTTCATTCTGCGGACCCGGGAGGTCGAATTTCCCCGCCTCGGCAGCGACAATCGGGAAGCTGAAATTTCCGAACGGTTCGCAGCCGGAACGGCTGGCCTGCCTGACCCAGTAGTGATGGAAATCTGCCGGGCCGATGGTGTCACCATACGCGCCGAAAGGATGGAAATAGCTATCCCCTATCCGGCCCCAATCGCAGAACTGGATGCCCAGCTTGATCGTGGCGCTGGTGGCGGCCATCAACTCGGTTTCGTCAATGCCAAGCGCCTGATTGAAATATCGGATCTGCGGCAGTGTCGCCTCGCCCACACCAACCGTGCCGATTTCGGCGGATTCGATTAGCGTTATGTCCAAGCCGAGCCCGCACAGGCGGTGCGACAAGGCGGCTGCAGTCATCCAGCCAGCCGTGCCGCCGCCAACGATCACGATTTTGCGGACTAGCCTGTCAGACCGATCTTTCAACGTTCACTCCCGATTGAGAGGAGCATTCGCAGATTGTCATGGAAGATCAACCGGGCGCGGCAATCACGATGCGGTGCTGATCGGCAGCGTGGCGGAAATGAAACGGGCGGACACGCCGAAGCCTGCCCGCCCGCATAGATCATAGGCTGTCTTCGGTCAGGCAGGCTTGCGGGCGAAAATCCCGAAGCCGGCAATCACCGCATAGCAGATCGCAGGAATGACCAGCGAAAATGCCAATGTGGTCGCATCGGCAACAGCTCCGACAAGCAGCGGAACAACCGCGCCGCCGCAGATCGCGACATTGATGATGCCTGATCCGTCCGCTGCGCGGGTACCCAGCTTCTCGCATGCGAGCGAGAAGATCGTCGGGAACATGATCGCGTTCATCAGTCCGATTGCGAGCAGGCTATAGGCAGAAAGCTCGCCGGTGGTGTTGGCGGAAATCACGATCAATGTGATTGCCCCTGCGGCTACGGTTGCCAGCAGCAGTCCCGGGCTGACGATCCGCAGCAAGCCCGAACCGATCAGTCGGCCAACCATTGCGCCGCCCCAATACAGTGCGACCATCCAGCCGATCACGCTTTCAGGCTGCCCCAGAACGAAGTCCTGCGACAGGTAATTGATGATGATCGAACCGATGGCGACTTCACCGCCAACATAGAGGAAGATCGATAGCGCGCCGAAACGGAAGCGGGGCCGCGTCAGCAGATCCAGCCCGGCAAGGCCGGCGCTCGCTTCGTGCTTTTCCGATTTCAGGCGGTTGCGGAACATCCATACGACCGCGGCCACGATCGCCAGCGCAATCGCCAGACCGACATAGGTGTTCACGATCACTGCCGATTCCAGCGAGCGGTAGGCGTCGAGTTCAGCACCCGAGAGGTCTTCCGCGCTGACGTTGGCCAAGCTGCCGAGGATCAGGCCAGCACCAACCAGCGGGAAAATGAAAGTACCGAAGGAATTGAATGCCTGCGCGAAAGTCAGCCGGCTGTGGGTGGTTTTTGCCGGGCCAAGCAGGCTGATCAGCGGGTTTGCCACGACTTGCACCACCACGACCCCGCTGGCGAGGACGAACAGGGCAAACAGAAACAGGCTGTATGTCGCGGTCTGCGATGCGGGGATGAACAGCAGGCAGCCGGTCATCATGATCAACAGGCCAGCAACCGCGCCGCGCATGTATCCGATCCGTTTCACCAGCTTTGCGCCGGGTATCCCGATCACGAAATAGGCCGCGAAGAAGCAGAACTGAACCAGCATCGCCTGCGTGTAATTGAGGGTGAACAGTTCCTTCAGCTTGGGAATGATCACGTCATTGAGCGAAGTGATACCGCCGAAAATGAAAAACAGCGCGAACACGAACCATTGCAGACCCGGCTCGTTTACATGGATGTCTTCTGCCTCGATCGGATTCGGATCGGTGCTCGACGCAACGTCTGGCGCTAGAGCCATGGTGTATTCCCTCCCTTGTCCAGCCTCAGAACGGGCCGGTACATTTCTGATCATTCGCTTGCGGCACAATTCCGGCGATTTCCATCTCGAACTCGTATGCGGATGAAGATTCCAGTGTGAAACCGGCCAGTTCGCCGTCCGACAAGCAGCTCAGCGGTATCTGCATTGTGCGCCAGCCAAGGTTCGCCGCGAGTGCGACGGTCGATGTCAGGTCAATCGCATCGTCGCATCCTTCGCATTGCGGCTTCAGCAGCAATTGCCCCTGCGGCCGTGCGCCGACCTTGTAGGTCAGGTTGAGTGCGCCAGCTTCAGGCAACGCCTGCCGTTTCCAGTCGAAAACGACCGTTCCCGGCGCGCTCCATGTAATCCGGCGCGCATCTTCCTGAGCATCCTTGTCGAAGGCTGCGATGCTAACTGCATTTTCCGGGCTTTTGCCGACCAGGTTGGTCAAGTCCGCTTGCCCGCCTCTATCGGCTGCGCTGGCGGTGATTGCCTGGTTGAGGCCGCGTTCGAAAATGCGCAGTCCATTGGAGAAGTCCTGATTCAGCAACGCGCATTCAAGATCGAGCGCCGGCAAAGCGGGTGAAGCGGCAAAGCTGCCGCCTTGTCCGAATTCGAACAGGTTGCCGCTGTTGGGGGCGCAGTTTGACGGCCAGCCAAAGGCGAGCTTTCCGGTAAAGTCATGGCGCGGCGACCCATCGGCATCTCCGACCAGCACATCGGCGATGCCGGCGCCCTCGGTTCCGGGAAGCCAGGCGGCAACAAACGCGTCGGCAAGCGAGATCTCGCGGTTCACCCATAGCGGTCTGCCGGACAGGAATACGGCGACAGTAGGCACGCCGCGTTCCTTGTATTCGCGCAGCATTTCCAGCCCCTCTTCATCGCGGAAGGCCAGATCTTCGCGGTCGCCCACGAATTCGGCATAAGGTTCTTCGCCAAACACGACGATTGCTGCATCGGGGTTTGCGCCTGCCGCAGAATCGGAGGCTAGCCGGGCAGTGCCGCCGGCCTCCGCCATCGCCTGCGCCAGTCCGGCAAAGATCGAAGTCGCGCCGGGGAAATCGCTGTTGGTCAGTTCGCCGCCGCCCTGCCAGGTGATCGACCAGCCGCCCGATTGAATGGCAATTGAGTCCGCGCCCGCCCCGGCAACTTCGATCGCCGCGTTCGGTTTCAGCGGCAGGACACCGTTATTCTTCAGCAGTACAAGCGATTTTCGCACGGCTTCGCGGGCGATGGCGCGGTGCGCATCAGCCCCGATCACCGAGTAATCACCGGCAAGGCTGCGTTCCGAAGGCCTGGGTTTGCTGAACAGGCCGTAATTCTGTTTGACCTTGAGAATGCGGATAACCGCTTCATCGAGGCGTTCCATCGTAATGGTGCCATCGTTCACTTGTGACAGGAGCGACTGGTAAAGACCCTTCCAGTCTTCCGGAACCATGAAGATGTCGAGCCCGGCCATCAGCGATTGCGGGCAATCGGTATTCGTGCAGCCGTCCAGTTCCCCGTGACCGTTCCAGTCACCAACCACGAGCCCGCCAAAGCCGAGCTCGCCGCGAAGAACATCGGTCAGCAAACGCTTGCTGCCGTGCATCTTTTCTCCGTTAACGGAGGAGAATGATGCCATGACCGTTTGTGCGCCTGCGCCGATTGCCGGCTTGTAAGGTGCAAGGTGCACGCTGCGCAGGAATTCATCGGAACCGGCAGTATTACCGCGATCGATGCCGCCCGTCCCGCCGTCGCCGTAGAAATGCTTGGCAGTCGCGATTACCCGCGTCTGGTCGAGAAAACCCTCGCTTCCAGGCCGGCCTTGCAGACCCCAAATGGTGCTTTCGCCCAGTTTGCTGACCAACTGCGGGTCTTCAGAGAAACTCTCATAGGTGCGGCCCCAACGATCGTCAGTTGCGACCGCCAGTGTCGGGGCAAACGTCCAGTCGATTCCAGTTGCGGCGATTTCAGCTGCCGTCGCCTCGCCGATCCGCTCCATCAGCTCTGCATCGCGCGTCGCGCCAAGGGCAATATTGTGCGGGAAGATCGTTGCGCCGGGAATGTTGCTGTGACCATGCACTGCATCGGTGGCCCATAGTGCGGGGACCGCCGGTTCACCGTTCGCAAGCGGCGCGGAAGAAGCCTCCCAGACAGCGTCGGCCAGCGCCAGCCATTCAGGCGCCGGCGCCAGATCATCGCCGCCGGGCCCGCTATTGCCGCCATTCAGGATCGATCCGAAGCGATAGGTGCGCACATCGTCCGGCGTAATCGTTGAAATGTCGGGCATGATAAGCTGCGCGACTTTCCGTTCGACCGACATCGCCTGAACTATCTGTTCTGCAGACATTGCGGAAAGCGGCACCGCCGATTGTTCGGCGGCTGGCGGCGCATCGGACGCGGCGCTCTGCACCGGCCCCGTATTGCTGCAAGCCGAAAGGGCGACTGCCCCTGCAAGTGTAAGAAATCGCACCCTCATCCCATCCTCTTTAACGTACTGACGCCGTGTTCTTTGAAACCGTCTGGCGCATTGTGTGAACGTTCTCAAAAAGGGGTTTTACAGAGGCGAGATTCAAAAGCAAGCGGCTATCTGGGGCGGGGCAGACTGGCGAGCAGGAACGCGGCCAGCAGGGCTAGGCCGGCAAGCAGGTAAAACAGTCCGGAAAATCCGAACACCGGAACGAGTGCAATCGCCATCCACGGCACAACCAAGGAAGGGCCGGTATTGGTCAGGTTGAATATCCCCAGATCGCGCCCGCGCGTTTGCGGTTTCGGCAAAACGCGCAGGGTCTGCCCGGTGTGCAGCGAGAGGAATACGGATGTTGCTATGCCGAACAGCACATAACCGGCAATGGCAGTTTCGAGGCTGAACGATAGCGCCATAGCGACCAGTCCTGCACTGCCGAGCGCGGCGGTCACGGGCAGGGGCAGGATGGGCCGCCCGGTCCTGTCGGCCCACCGGCCGGTCCACAATGCGACCGGTATCGATGCGATCAGGATCACGCTGAAAATGCGCGCAACCGAACTGTCGGTCATCGATCCATCGACCGAACGGAACCAGAAATACAGATAGGCAAACAGCGCGGCTTCGGAAATCTGGATCAGCAGCCGCGCGAGCCACATCCTGACCACGACAGAGCGGGCGGTTTCGGTGGTCTGGATCAGTTTTTCATCGCTCGCGGTGGGCCGGTTGAGTTCGGGAAACTCAGTCGGGGCACCAAACAGGATTGCCGGCAATACGCATGCCGCAACGATCACCGCCACGATGACCAACCGTGCATCGGGCCCAGCCAGTCCGGGATAGGTCACAATTGCTGCGGCAAGCGCACCTGCAGCTGGCGAAAATGCCAGTAACCCGCCCAATATGCCCTTCTGCCCGTCGGGCACACAGTCACCCGCCCATGCGGCAAGCGGAGCCAGCATCATGTTCAGGAAAACCTGCCAGAGCACGATCAGGCCGATCAGCGTTTCCATATCGCGCGCGTGGGACATGGACACCAGCACTGCGCTGGACAGCCCCAGACCCGCGAGCATCCATGATTTTCGGTTGCGGGTGGCATCGCTGAACCAGCCGAACGCGATGTTGGCGATGCTTGCGGCTACCGCCCCGGCAAAGGCACAATAGGCGAGCCATTCGACATCAGCAGAACCGACCAGCGAGGTTACCTGCATAGGCAGCAGAATCGTCAGAAAAGGGACGTAGGCGATCGCCCCTCCGGCTGCCGCAAGCGCGTAGAGGATCAGGAACCGCGGCGACTGGAAGCGGGGGCGGTCCACCCGTTAGTTGCTGTTGGCAGCAGACCGGTCTGCTGCCGGTCCGGTGGAATCGCGCTCGATCAGTTCTGCCGGGATCACCGTGGGGGCATCGGGCAGGTCTTCGCCGCGTTTGGCGGAGATGATCAGTTCGACCGCACGCGATGATGTGGCAGCGATGGGCTGGTCGATTGCAGTGATCGGCGGCTGCGCGAACCGGGTTGCCGGAGTGTTGTCGAAACTGATGATCGAAAGGTCAGCGGGGACACCGAGGCCAAGTTCCTTCGCAACTTTCAGCACAGCCAGAGCCATCTGATCATTGCTGGCGATGATCGCGGTGGGGCGGGCTGGCTGATCCAGCAATTTACGCGCCGCTTCTAGACCGGACTTGAAAGTGAAATTGCCTTCCGCGCATAGTCCATCGGTGGGAAGACCGGCGTTATCCATCGCGCCGCGCCACCCATCTTCGCGCCATTTGCTCAGCAGGTATTCTGCCGATCCGGTGATGAAACCGATCTTTTTGTGCCCAAGCCGCACCAAATGGTTTGTTGCCAGATGCGCTGCGCCTTCATCGCCCATGATCAGCGGTATTCCGCCGCCCGCGCCTTCCGAACCGATCTGGGCGAATGGAATATTGTGCTCGCGCAGAACGCCGGTGATCAGCGGATTGTCGGAATGGGGCGGGGTCAGGATCACACCGTCTGGTTGCAGCGCGGCAATCGCGGCCTGAAGTTCGCGCTCGACATGATCATTGTGCGTGTCGACCAGTTCGAAAATCAGGCGATAGCCGTATTCGGCGCATTTCAACATGCCACCATACAGCATCTGGTCGACCCAGTCCGAACCCTGACGCGAACGCCAGTCTTCGATTGTCCGCTCGCGGTCGTTCAGCGCAAGAATCAGGTATGACCGCGAACCGCTCATCCGCTGTGCCGCGATCGAGGGGATGTAACCCAGCTTGTCGATTGATGCCTGCACACGCTCCTTCATCTGGGGCCGCACATTGGCTTCGTTATTGATGACACGGCTGACGGTTTGCAGGGAAACGCCCGCATCCGCAGCTACGTGTTTGATCGTTACCGACTGACGTCGCCGCGCCATGTCATTCCTCCGCTGCTTGGGAACACGTGCCTTCCACGCCAGGGGAGGCATCACATTCCCATACGCGCACCCAGTCAATTTCGAAGCGTTTTGGAAAATCGCTTTCCGACACGCCGCCGACGCCCCTTCTTTCCGGCAGTCCGCCGCCAATCGCAAGGTTCAATATCAAATGAAAGGGCTTGTCGAAGGGGGCGTTCGCTTTATCCGAATTGGCGCTCCACCAGCTTTCCGCTTCCTTCACCGCGAATACCGCCCCGTCAAAAGTCCATTCGATCCGGCCCGGCGTCCACACAATGCCATAGGTGTGAAATCCGTCCAGCACGGCGGGCGCGTGCATTTCGGAACTGTTGAGGGAATTTTTCGGCCACAATCCGCCGAAGTGCAGCGTGCCCAAGATGGTGTCTTCCCTGCCGTCCGGACATTCGGCGCATTCCACACCGAGATTGACGGCTTCCATGATGTCGATTTCGCCCGATGCGGCCCACGAACCATAGGCGCTGTCTTCTGGCAGCATCCAGATGGCGGGCCAGGTTCCCTGACCCTGCGGCAATTTCGCTCGCACTTCGATCCGGCCATATTGCCATGCGGCCTTGCCCCGGGTTGCGAGCCGCGCCGATGTGAACGGCTTTGTCGCCAGCGCGTCGGGATCTTCCATCGAACCCCGGATATGCGGTGGATATGCAGGGCCAACATGCCCCTGCTTGCGGGCCGTGATCACCAGCTTGCCGTCTTCGATCGAGGCATTTGCCGGATCATCCACATAGCATTGGCGCTCTTCATTTCCGCCGCCCCAGCAATCCACATCGAACGCCCAATTGCCGCGGTCGATCGCTACGCCGTCGAATTCGTCCGACCAGACCATTTGCCAGCCGCTTTCGTCCCCGGGAATGCGCGCGGTGGAGCGGTCAGGCAGTTGGACGGACGAGATCACTTCGCTCTTCTGCGGCCCGGCCGCACTGCAGGCGGATAATGAAGCACCGAGGATTCCCACGGCGAGACAGGTCAGTTTGTTTTTCATCAGACGGGCATCCCTTAAATTCGCTGCAAATGGAAGCGGGCCCCGGTCATCAAGACAGGGGCCCGCAGGATAGATCATAACACTGGCAGGATTTTTAGAAGTCGAAACGTGCCAGGAAGGTGAAGCGGCGGTCGTTCCGGAACGCCGAACGGGTTACGCGGGTACCGTCAAAGTCGACGACCTGCGTGGTTTCCGTAACTTCGTCGAGCAGGTTAACGCCCTGGATGCCCAGTTTGATGTTGTCGGTCACCGAATAGAAGATCGACGCGTCAAGCTGCCCGGTTGATTCCTGCCAGATTGGCGAGAACGGGAAGATATCGTCACGCGGGGTGATCAGGAAGTCGGAGCGCCAGTTGTATGCCGCACGCAATGCCAGTGGACCCTTCTCGTAGAAGACCGTGGCATTGATCGTGTGTTCGGACAGTCCAGCCACTGGCTGCGCCCCGGTAAAGGCACCGCCGCCGAGTTCGTTGATGCCCGTCGTTACAGAGGACTGACCAACTGCTGCGAGGTTCGGGTTCGAGAAGTCCCCGCCGTCGACGTAGGTATAAGTCAACTGCGTGCCGAGACCGCTGAGCAATCCTGGCAGGAAGTCATAGGTCTGCTGATAGGCAAGTTCGAAGCCCTTCAGATCGCCGCCCTGGTCGTTGACCGGGCCTTTAACCTGAACATCGGTCGATGCACCGCTTGGGCTGGTGTAGTTCACCACTTCAAAGCCGTCATTAACGATGCCCTGAATATCTTTCAGGAAGACCGAGAATGTCAGCGAACCCACTTCGTCGAAATACCATTCGGCCGAGAGGTCGTAGTTCCACGACGTGATCGGCTTCAGGTTGCGGTTGCCTGTCTCCAGGGCAAACAGCGGGCCTGACTCCAAATTGTTTGCCGCATTCAGGGCAACAGTGTTGTCACTGATGCCGCCACCCGCGCGGAACAATTGCAGGTCAGGGCGCGAGATGCCCTTGGAAACTGCTGCACGGAACAGCAGTCCGCCGCCGACATCAAGCTTTGCGTTGAAGCTGGGCAGCCAGTTATCGAAGCGGATTTTGCGGCTATCGTCGAGGATTTCACCGGTGAAGGCAGCTGCAAATTCAGCCAATCTAGCGTCGGACAATTGACAGATACCGACGAGGCTTACCGGGACCACAGCGTTCGGGTTGCTTGGATCGGGGCAGCCGACAGTCAGTTCTGAAACCTGGACAACGCCGTCGCCGTTTCCGCCGCCAACCTGAACGCCATTTTCGATCACAGGCGTGTCGAAACGGCCCGCGTCAGGGAAGCCGATCCGGCCGCCGCTGGTGACGGAAGTTTCAACATAGCGAAGACCGAAATTGCCGACCAAGCTCATGCCGTTGTCAAAATCGTGTCCAAAATCGACCCGGGCATAGGCTGCCTTGGTAGTCTCGGAAACGGTCGAAACTTCGCCGGGGCAATAGACGCCTTCGATGTCACACGGGATAACTTCACCGGTGAGTTCGTCGACCCGGGTCCGGCCGTTCACGCCATAGTTGAAGCGTTCTGGCGACTGGCCGAAGGTCTGAATTTCGTCGAATTGCTGGTCAGTGATTCCATCCAGATATTCGCCGAGGAAATCGTCACCGCCGAAGAACCAGCCGGCACCGTTTTCAATCGGCAGCGGGGTGTTGCCGCGCTGGAAACCGTCATTGAAGGGGGCGCGGTACTGCGAATAATCAGGGAATTCGTCGGTGAAGGCACCGCCTGCAATGGCGAAGTCCTGGCCCGGAAGGCCGGTGAACCAGCGCCCGGGAACGAAGCCGCCGGTTGCTGCGCAGCCAGGGCCATCATTCCATGGCGCGCAGCCCGCACGGCCAGCCCACGGAGCGGACAGATTGCCCCATGTGCTGAAGTTCGTGTTGCGCGTGGTACGGTCACGTTCTGCCCAGCGAGCACCGAAACGTGCCTGGCGGAAAAAGCCATCATCGCTGATGTCGTATTCGGCATCGAAGCGCAGGCTGTCGAGATCGCCTTCGTTCTTTTCACGGCTGTCGAGGCCGAACCAGTAATAGGTGCTTTCACCCGAGGAGAAATAATCCGCTGGTGAGCCCGGAGGCGCGAGGAACTGCACGCTTGGCGTTTTGCCGGACAGGTCGAGGTCGATATTGGCAAAGGTGCTGAGTGCACCGAACACCGAATCCCGGCTGAGCTTGGAATCGATATGCTGTGCTTCGAAGTTGAAGCGCAGGCGATCGGTCGCCTCGAATTTCAGATCGAGCGAGAAGTCTTCGGTTACCGATTTTGCGCTGCGCAGGAAGCGGAGCGAGTCAATCGGAATGCCGCCGCGACCGAACGGGGTTGCGTAGGCATCGCCGAAACGCTGGGTCAGTACGCCGCTTTCGAACACGCCGTTTTCGTCGAACTGCCAGGTGCTGCCATCTGCCGGTGTCGGGAACAGCAGTTCGTCGTCCACACGGGCGATCAGGGCGAATTCTTCGGTGTCGAAATTGGTTTCGGAACGAAGCCATTCAACAGTCGCGAGGAACCGGCCATCGGCGCTTTCGTACTGGCCGACAGCAGAGAACGCTTCGCGGTCACGATCAAGATCGGTCGTGCGAACGCCTGCGCCCTTGGGCACGACCAGCGAGCCTGCTGGCGGGAAATTGGCTTCATCGAAGTTCGGATCACCGACGAAGCCGCCCGATCCGACAGTCAGCGCACGAAGGCACGGCCCATCGAATGTGTCAGCGCGGTAGCAAGGGTCTGCTACTTGCGATGCGTCGGTGCGGCTCTTCAGTTCTGAGTAGGCATAGCCGAGCTGAAGGCCAAAGGAACCACCGTCTGTATTCCAGCTGTTCGAGATCAGTCCGGAAAACTCTGGCGACCATTCTTCGCGAAGGTCGCCGTAATTGGCGCCGATCGTACCTGCGACCTTGAGGCCGTTTGTATCCAGCGGCTTGCGGGTAACCAGATTGACCGTACCGGCAATCGCGCCTTCGACCATGTCTGCAGTGACGTTCTTAAACACTTCGACGCGGCCCAGAAGTTCCGGCGAAATGTCGTTGAAGCTGAGAACGCGGCCACCCGTGGCGGAGAAAATCTCGCGGCCATTCAGTTCCGACCGGACATAGGGGAGGCCGCGGATGATGACGCCGGTGCCTTCGACCGAGAAACGGTCAGGGTCAGTGGTTTTTTCGAAACGGCCGATATTGACACCAGGTACGCGCTGCAAAGCCTCTGCGACCGAACGGTCAGGGAGAGCGCCAATGTCTTCTGCACTAATGGCATCGACAAAAGTGTCTGCGTCGCGCTTGACCGTTTGCGCTGTTCCAAGCGATGCACGGTAGCCGCTGACGACAATGACGGTATCGTCATCCGCCTGAGCCGTTGCTTCTGCTTCGTCAGCTGGAGCGGTGTCCTGCGCCATGGCAGTTCCGGTCATCGCCAGAGTCATGGCGAGCGAAGATGCAGTCCCCAACGCAAAATTACGCAAGGTGGAATTCTTCCGGTCGATCAGGATTTCGCTAGACAATTTTCTCTCCCCAAATGTCATTGCGACGCAACTCATGCGCTCTTGTGGCAGTATGACTAGGCTCAAATGTGAGCGTTCACAAGTGATAAAATGAACGTTCACAAACGGGCATTCGAATGCTAACACTCAAGCGTTTCTGCGGACTTGCAGCCTGTCCAGACACGGCGCTTTGGATTTCAGTGCTCCGGGTGTTGTGCAATTGCAACAGCGAGGTGGCCGTCATCTTGCCGTCTGCTAGATCATGGATAGAGCCATCGATTCGCAGAAGCGGACCGGCATTGAGGGCGATTGGGAGAGGGATTGGAAATGGCGATCAAACGGATCGTAATCGTTGGCGGCGGAACAGCAGGCTGGATGGCCGCTGCTGCGCTTTCGCGGCTCAAGACCGGACATGATCTGGATATCGTCCTGATCGAATCCGAGGCCATCGGGACAGTAGGCGTCGGCGAGGCCACGATCCCGCCATTTGTCGAATTCAACCAGTTGATCGGCGTCGACGAGCAGGATTTGCTTGCTGCATCGCAAGGGTCGTTCAAGCTCGGCATCCAGTTCGAGAACTGGGGCAGGAAGGGCGACAGCTACATCCACCCGTTCGGTGCATATGGTTACCAAATGGGCGGCATCGCCTTTCACCAGGTGTGGCACAAGTTTCGCGGTGATGGCGACAAGCGCCCTATCCAGGTCTTCAACGTCGAAACCATGGCTGCCTATTTCGGCAAGTTCGCGCGCAGTGCCGATTTCCAGCGCGACGATGTCCCGCCCATTAATTATGCCTATCACCTTGATGCAGGGCGCTATGCCGCGCTGCTGCGGCGGGTTTCGGAAGGGCGCGGCGTGGTCCGCAAGGAAGGCCGGATCGGCGACGTAAAGCTGGACGGCGAAACGGGCCATGTCGCCTCTGTCGTTATGGAAAGCGGCGAAGACGTGTCCGGCGACCTCTTCATCGACTGTTCGGGTTTCCGCGGATTGCTGATCGAGCAGGCGCTGGAAACAGGGTACGAAGAATGGACCCGCTGGCTGCCTTGCAACCGGGCGGTTGCGCTGCCTTGCGGCCGTGACGACGGGGCGCCGCCGCCGCCTTTCACGAAGGCAACGGCGCATGATGCGGGTTGGCAGTGGCAGGTTCCGCTGCAGCACCGCAACGGCAATGGGCATGTCTATTGCAGCGATTATATGAGCGATGATCAGGCACTTGATATTCTGGTAGGCAATCTGGCGGGCAAGCCTGCCGCCGATCCCAATTTCCTGCGGTTCGTAACCGGACGCCGGAAGAAGTTCTGGAACAAGAACGTGGTCGCACTCGGCCTTTCGGCCGGATTTATGGAGCCGCTGGAGTCGACATCGATCCATCTGATCCACACCGGGATCAACAAACTGATGGCGCTGCTTTCGCTGGACGGGATCAGCCAGACACAGGAAGATTCGTTCAACCGTCTGACTGCGAAGGAATATGCGCGTATTCGTGACTTCCTGATCCTGCATTACAACGCGACGGAACGAGACGACACCGAGTTCTGGAATTATTGCCGCACCATGGACGTGCCTGACTCTCTTACTGAAAAGGTCGAGTTGTTCCGGCTGAATGGCCAGATATTCCGCGAGGAAGACGAACTGTTCACGGAAACCAGCTGGGCTGCGGTGATGATGGGACAGCGCATCGGCATGGGCGGCAACAATGCCATCGCCAACACTCTGGATGTCGCCGACACGCGCAAGGAACTCGATGAAATGGAAAAGTCGATCAGATTCCTTGTCCAGAAAATGCCTGGCCACGGCGAATACCTGCAACGCTACTGCCCCGCGCCCGCCTGATCACTGCGGCAGAAAGCAGGGGGAGGGCTTGCATTCGCCTGAACGCCGAGCAATGACCGCGGCGAATGGGTGTGGAGAGAACATGACACGTACCGCGAGCCGTCACCGCGTGACGTCGTTCGACGTTGCCGAGAAAGCCGGTGTGAGCCAGTCGACCGTGTCGCGCGCCCTTGCGGGTTCCAGCGCGATAACGGAACCAACGCGGGCGAAAGTCATGCAAGCAGCCGAAGAACTCGGCTATGTGGTTGACGAACGGGCTGCGCGGCTGCGCCGGGGTAAAACCGGCACTATCGCGGTGGTGGTCATTGGTCGGCCCGACGAAGCGGCAAGCGATGTGAACCCGTTCTATTTCTCGCTGCTTGGCAGTGTGTGCGCGGCAGCAGCAGCGCAGGGGTATGAAACACTCGTTTCGTTTCAGTCCGAGGCGGAGCAAATATTCGGTCGGTATGAAGAACGCGGCCAGGCGGATGCGGTTATCGTGATCGGCACGACGATCAACGAGGCGGCCTGGGAATATTTTCACGATCTTGCCGGTGATGGCCGGGCTGTCGCTTTCTGGGGCTCTCCGTTCGATGATCTCGAATGGGTGCGGTCGGACAATTACGAAGGCGGCATGCTTGCGACACGCGAATTGATCAACGCCGGGTGCCGCAAGATTGTCCATATCGGGGCGATAGATTCGCCCCAGCAGCAATTCCGCGAGCGACACGAGGGTTACTTGGCCGCGATGAAGGAAAGCGGGCTTGAACCGGTCCTGCAGTCGGTCGACGACACGCTGGAACGCGAAGATCAGGGCCGCCGCGCTGCTTCGCTGCTGGCCGATAGCGATACCGAATTCGACGCGTTGTTCATCGCCTGCGATTCCATCGCGCTTGGCGCGCTGGATGAATTGAATGATCGAGGCATCTCGGTTCCGGGTGACTGCTCGCTGATCGGTTTCGACGGCATCCGGGCCGGTCAGCACAGCAACCCCCCGCTAACCTCGATCGAACCCGATTTCGACGTAGCCGGTGCAATGCTGGTGCGCACCGCATTGGGTGAAGACCAGGCGGCCGAACGCCGCGTGCCGGTGCGTCTCGTCCATCGCAGCAGCGTTCGCCGCGGCTGAATTCGGCCTTTCGCCGTCAGCCCTTAACGGTCAGCTTCATTTCCGCCTGCGGCATCCCGAAAATGCCCATCACCGGGTGCGGTTCATAGGGCGCCTCGAGCCGCTTGATCTCGTCTTTGGACAACGAAACGTCGAGGGCTGCGACCGCATCCTCGATATGTTTGGGCTTGGTCGCGCCGATGATCGGGCTGGTGACCTCTGGTTTGTGCAGCACCCATGCCAGCGCGATCTGGGCCATGGGCAGACCGCGTTCCTTCGCAAGAGCCTCCACCGCCTCCACAACCTTGCGGTCGTTTTCCTGCGTGCGCGCATACAGCGCCTTGCCGACCAGGTCGCTTTCGCTGCGATTGGTGGTGCTGTCCCACGGCCGGGTCAGCTTGCCGCGCGCCATCGGACTCCACGGCATCACCGCAATTCCTCTATCGGCGCACAGGGGCAGCATTTCGCGCTCCTCCTCGCGGTAGATCAGGTTTACATAGTTCTGCATCGATACAAACTGCTTCAGCCCCGCCTGCTCGGCAATGTGCAGCATTTTCTGGAACTGCCAGGCGTACATGGATGACGCTCCGACATAGCGGACCTTGCCAGAACGGACGATTGCGTCGAGCGTATCGACAATCTCTTCCATCGGTGTGTTCGGGTCCAGCCGGTGGATCTGATAAAGATCGATGTAGTCGGTCCCCAGCCGGCGCAGGCTGTCATCCACTGCATGCATCAGCGCCTTGGCAGACAGGCCGCCAGTGTTGGGTGCCTGACGCCAGCGGAAGAACCCCTTGGTCGCGATAACCACTTCATCGCGGTTGGCCATTTCCTTCAGCAGTTTGCCGACATATTCTTCCGACGTGCCGCCAGAATAGGCATTGGCGGTGTCGAAGAAATTGATCCCGGCTTCCAGCGCCTGCCGGATGAATGGGCGCGAACTGTCCAGATCCATCGCCCAGTCATGCCCTTCGGCCGCTGCATCGCCAAAGCTCATGCAGCCGAGGCACAGGCGTGAAACGGTAAGGCCGGTGTTTCCGAACTGGACGTATTTCATGGTGGTCTCTCTCTAGATTGTTCGCACAGCCTAGCACGCGGTACCAGACATCCAAGCGCATTGAATCGGACTTGCGGATATAACAATATCTTTATATGCCCTGATCCATGCAGATTGAAACGACCATGCGCGCGCTTGCCGATCCGACCAGACTACGGGTGATGCGGCTGCTATCCGCGATGGAGCTTGCAGTCGGTGAACTGGCGCAGGTCCTGGGTCAGAGTCAGCCGCGCGTTTCACGCCACGTTGCGATTCTGTGCGATGCTGGCTTGGCGGAACGTCACCGGGAAGGCAGTTGGGTGTTCCTTCGCGCAGCGGTCGGGAATGAACGCGGCAATCCCGTGGGGGAAGCGGTTTCGCGCCTGCTGGCCACGGCGGAGCGGGAAGACCCGGATTTCGCTGCGGTGTGCGCGGATGACAGGCGCCAGCTTTCCAGCATACGCGGCGCACGCGAATTGAACGCTGCCAACTATTTCGCCAAACATGCTGATGACTGGGACGAATTGCGGCAATTGCACAGCCCCGACAAATTGGTCGAGGATAGCCTGGTCGAGGCGCTGGGCACTCATTCGCTGGGCCAATTGCTGGATATCGGAACCGGCAGCGGCCGCATGGCTGAACTGTTTGCACCCAATGCGGACCATATCGTAGCGCTCGACAAGAGCCTCGACATGCTGCGCGTTGCCCGTGCGAAGCTGCAAAACCTGCCCGCCGACGCGGTGGAACTGGTGCAGGGCGATTTTGTATCTCTGCCGTTTGCAGCGCACCGTTTCGATACCATCCTGCTGCATCAGGTGCTCCATTTCGCGCAGGATCCGGCTGCCGCATTGGCGGAAGCGGCGCGTGTTACCCGCCCCGCCGGACGCATCGCGATCGTCGATTTCGCTGCGCATGACCGCGAGGAATTGCGTGACCGTCATGCCCATGCGCGGCTTGGTTTCACCGACAAGGCCATTCGCGAATTGCTGAAAGAGGCAGGCTTTACGCCGGCCAAGCCGATCTCCCTCGACGAGGGCGAGCTTACCGTGAAGATCTGGCTCGGTACCCGCCAGGGCGGGCCTTCCTCTACCGATCTGCAAAAGGTTGCCTCATGACCGACACGCTCGATCCAATCCACGAGGCGCAGACCGCTGCCGACACCCCTCTGTTTTCAGGGTTGCCGGGAGATATCGAGGCGTCGTTCGAATTCTTTCCGCCCAAGACCGAAAAGATGGAGATCAAGCTGTGGGACGCGGTGCAGGATCTTGCCCCGCTTGAACCGAGCTTTGTTTCCGTAACCTATGGTGCTGGCGGCTCCACCCGCGAGCGGACGCATAACACCGTTGCCCGGATCATCCGCGAGGCTCACCTTCCGGCAGCAGCGCACCTGACCTGCGTCGCCGCGAGCAAGGATGAAATTCGCGAGGTTGCAGAACAATATTGGGAAGCCGGCGTTCGCCATATCGTTGCCTTGCGCGGCGATGCGGGCGAGCCAGGTGCGCCGTTCGAACCGCATCCGGAAGGATACCGGAACGCGGCCGAACTGGTGGCCGGACTGAAGGGTATTGCAGACTTTGAAATCTCGGTCGCTGCCTATCCAGAAACCCACCCCGATGCCGACTGTCCGCAGGCCGATCTCGACAACCTCAAGCGCAAGTTGGATGCCGGCGCAACCCGCGCCATCAGCCAGTTCTTCTTCTCCGCCGACACGTTCTTCCGGTTTCGCGACGAAGCGGCGAAAAACGGTATCGATGCGCCGATCTTGCCGGGCATATTGCCGGTGACCAACGTGGCCCAGGCGCGCAAGTTCGCCGGTGCGTGCGGCGCCGAAATTCCCCAATGGATGGACGGCCTGTTCGAAGGGCTTGATGAACGGCCTGCTGCCCGGCAACTGGTCGCGGCGACCGTCGCGGCGGAACTGTGCCGCAGGCTGTACGCTGGCGGCGTACGCAATTTTCACTTCTACACGCTGAACCGTGCGGACCTCGCCTATGCGATCTGCCACATGCTCGGCATGCGTCCGAAAGGGGATGTCCGATGACACCGCGTGAAAGCCTGAAGGCACAGGCCGCAGAGCGTATCCTGATTTTCGACGGTGCGTTCGGAACCCAGATTCAGAACCGCAAGCTGGAAGAGAGCGACTATGCTGGCGATCTGGGGCTGAAGGCCGACCAGAAGGGCAATAACGATATCCTCGCGCTGACCCGCCCCGATGTGATCGGCGACATCACCCGCGCCTATCTCGATTCCGGGGCCGACGTCGTCTCCACCAACACGTTTTCAGCCAACCGGATCAGCCAGGCCGATTACGCGGCAGAGCATCTTGTCCGGGACATCAATCTGGCATCGGGCAAGATCGCGCGCGAACTGGCCGATGAGTATGCACGGCGTGATGGCAGACCCCGTTTCGTAGCGGGTGCGATCGGGCCGACCAACAAGACGCTATCGCTTTCGCCGGATGTCGAAGACCCCGGTTTCCGCGAGATCGATTTCGACTTTCTGACAGAGGTGTATCACGAACAGGCCGCCGCTTTGGTGGAAGGCGGGGCGGATTTCATCCTGATCGAGACAATCTTCGACACGCTGAACGCCAAGGCCGGCATCATGGCGGTCAAGCAGCTGGAGCGGGAACTTGGCCGCGATGTGCCGATCATGCTGTCCATGACGCTCACCGATCTTTCCGGACGGAACCTGTCGGGTCACACGGTGGAGGCATTTTGGTATGCGGTGCGCCATGCGAACCCGGTCACGATTGGTCTCAACTGCAGCTTCGGCGCGGAACAGCTACGCCCGCATGTTCAAATGTTGAGCAAGATCGCTGATACGCTCATCCTCGCCTATCCCAATGCCGGGCTGCCCAATGAACTGGGCGAATATGATGAAGCCCCGGCCACCACGGCATCGCTGGTGCAGGAATGGGCGGAGCATGGACAGGCCAATATTCTGGGCGGATGCTGCGGCTCCACCCCGGATCACATCGCTGAAATAGCCAAGGCGGTGCAGGGTCTTTCCCCGCGAAGAATCCCCCGGCGCGACTCGCAGATGCAACTGGCCGGCCTTGAACCCTTTACGATTGCAGCCTGATGACTGAAAAATCGACCTCCCGCTTCGTCAATATCGGCGAACGCACCAATGTGACCGGATCGGCCCGTTTCAAGAAGCTGATCATGGCCGACGATTACGATGCCGCAGTCGAAGTTGCCCGCCAGCAGGTGGAGAACGGCGCGCAGGTGATCGACGTCAACATGGATGAAGGGCTGCTCGATGCTGTCCATGCCATGACGACGTTTCTGAAACTGATCGCCGCGGAACCCGATATTGCCCGCGTTCCGGTGATGATCGACAGTTCCAAATGGAACGTGATCGAGGCAGGTCTGAAATGCGTTTCGGGCAAGCCGATCGTCAATTCGATCTCCATGAAAGAGGGGGAGGACCAGTTCCTCGAACAAGCCCGCAAATGCATGGATTATGGCGCTGCCGTGGTGGTGATGGCCTTCGATGAAGCGGGTCAGGCTGACACCAAGGCGCGCAAGGTCGAGATCTGCAAACGCGCCTATGATTTGCTGACCGGGATCGGTTTCCCGGCAGAAGACATTATCTTCGATCCGAACGTCTTCGCAGTTGCCACCGGGATTGAGGAACACGACCGTTACGGGCTGGATTTCATAGAGGCGGTGCGCGAAATCAAGGCCGCCTGTCCGCTTGCCAAGACCAGCGGCGGCCTGTCCAACCTGTCGTTCAGTTTCCGCGGGAACGAGACTGTTCGACGCGCGATGCACTCCGTCTTTCTGTATCATGCGATACCGGCGGGCCTCGACATGGCGATCGTCAATGCGGGGCAGCTGGATGTTTACGACCAGATCGATCCGGTGCTGCGCGATGCGTGCGAGGACGTGATCCTGATGCGCGATGCCGGGGGCGAGGAAACCGCGACAGAACGGCTGATCAACCTCGCGGAAAGCTACAAGGGCAAGACCAGGGAAGATGAAAAGGCGACTGCCGAATGGCGCGGGTGGCCGGTCGCAAAGCGGCTGGAACACGCGCTGGTCAAAGGCATCGACGCCGATATCGTAGCCGATACAGAGGAAATGCGTGCGGCGACGCAGGCCGCTGGCGGGCGCCCGATCGAGGTGATCGAAGGCCCGCTGATGGACGGCATGAACGTGGTCGGCGACCTGTTCGGCAGCGGCAAGATGTTCTTGCCCCAGGTTGTTAAATCCGCCCGCGTTATGAAAAAGGCGGTGGCGCACCTGATCCCCTATATCGAGGCGGAAAAGGCGGATGGCGCAAAAGCCAAGGGCAAGATCGTAATGGCGACCGTCAAGGGCGACGTGCACGATATCGGCAAGAACATCGTCGGCGTCGTTCTGCAATGCAACGGTTATGAAGTGATCGACCTTGGCGTGATGGTTCCGTGGTCGAAAATCATCGAGACTGCGAAATCCGAAGGTGCGGACATGATCGGATTGTCCGGTCTGATCACCCCGTCGCTGGATGAAATGGTGACGGTTGCGGAAGAAATGCAGCGCGCCGGAATGGACATACCGCTGCTGATCGGCGGCGCGACCACCAGCAAGGTTCACACGGCGCTGCGGATTGATGAGGCGTATGACGGTCCGGTGATCCACGTGCTCGATGCCAGCCGCGCGGTCGGTGTGGCCAGCAAGCTGTTGTCCGACACGCTGCGCGATGATTTCGTAACCGAAACGGCTGCGGAATATGAACGGGTGCGCGATGTGCGTGCAGGCAAGGGTCAGAGTGAGCTGCTCAGCATCGAGGATGCGCGCGCGAATTACTACGACGCCTATCTCAGCGACAAGGCCGCTCCGCCGCTGCAGCCCGGAGTTCACGTGTTCGATGACTGGTCGCTCGAGGATTTGCGCGGCTGCATCGACTGGACCCCGTTCTTCCGCGCGTGGGAATTGCACGGCACCTATCCCGCGATCCTGCAGGATGACGTGGTCGGCGAAAGCGCACGTTCGCTGTGGGATGATGCGCAGGCGATGCTCGAACAGATCATCAGCGAAAAATGGCTGACGGCCAGGGGCGTGTGCGGTTTCTGGCCCTGCGCGCGCGACGGGGACGATGTGACCATCCACCGGGTAAACCGTGAGGAACACGTGGTCCTGCCGTTCCTGCGCCAGCAAGTGAAGAAAAGCCGTGACCGGGCAAATATGTGTCTTGCCGATTTCATCGATCCGGCAGGCGACTGGATCGGCGGTTTCGCAGTCGGCATCCACGGGATCGAGAGCCATCTCGCCCGTTTCAGGGCCGACAATGACGATTATTCGGACATCCTGCTGAAAGCGCTCGCAGACCGGTTTGCAGAAGCATTCGCAGAACGGCTGCACCAGCATGTCCGCACCGATCTGTGGGGTTATGCGCCGGGCGAGCAGCTGACCAACGAGGCGCTGATCAAGGAAAAGTATCGCGGCATCCGGCCGGCACCCGGATATCCGGCATGCCCGGATCACAGCCTGAAACCGATCCTGTTCGACCTGCTTGATGCGCCGGAAAATGCGGGGCTGACCCTGACGGAGAGTTTCGCCATGTGGCCGACAGCCGCCGTCAGCGGGTTCTATTTCGGCCACCCGGAAAGCCAGTATTTCGGCGTTGCCCGGATTGGCCGTGACCAGTTGGAGGAATATGCGCAGCGGCGCGGTGTGGATTTGCAGACGGCAGAGCGCTGGCTACGCCCCAATCTCGACTGATGACGCTTCCCGCCGGACGGCTGGTGTGGATCGGCGGGCTGGTTCTGCTGGCCTGCTATGCCGCTTTGTGGGCGGCGGTGCCCACAGGCCCTGAATGGCCGGATGTGTTGTTTGCCCTGCCGTTCGTCGGCGTGATCGGCGCAATTATTGCCAACACTTCCGGAACGGGCGGCGGCGTGGTGTTCGTGCCGGTGTTCAACGCGCTGAGCGATCTCGGCGTGATGCAAATCGATCCGCTGCGGGTGACCGGTGTTTCGATGATGATCCAGGCATTCGGTATGACAATGGGCGCGCTGCGATGGACCGACCGGCTGCTGCATCAGCCCGCGCCTGTCCATCACGAAGCCGCCGTGCGCCCGCGCGATTACTGGCTGCTGGTGGTGCTTGTGCTGGCGCTGTCGCTGCCCGCGATGTTGGCGGTGCAGCGGCTTGCCGTGTTCGATCCGCAAATGGTGCTGCTGGGGTATAAGGGTTTTTCAATCGTGCTGGGACTGGCGCTGATTGCGGCCACATGGACGATCAACCGCGATTTGCCCGAACGCGGCAGGTTGGCACCGATCGATCTGGCGGTGCTGCTGATAATTGCAGTGCCCGGCGGCGCGATCACTGCGCTGTTTTCGGTCGGAATTGGCGAACTGGTCGCGTTCTACCTGTTCCTGCGGCACTATCCGGTGCTGCTGTGCGTCGGAACAGCGTGCGTGATTTCGTCGGTCAGCATGATTGCCGGCAGCGTGTGGCATGTTCATCAAGGCACGCTGATCTGGGAGGTCGCGCTGCTCGCCATACCCGGTGCGGTGCTGGGCGGGTTTCTGGCCCGGCCAATTGCCATCCGGCTGGGCGCGCGGCGACTGAAAACGCTGGGCGGTGCGTGGATACTGCTTTCGGCGTGCTATTTATTGTGGCTCAATTGGCGCTGAAGCGTATCTTGGGATTGACGCACGCACGGGGTTGAGCGAATGCCGACCGGTCGCCGGGCGTCTACCGATTCCCGGCCATTACGCGGGAGAGACCGCCGGCTATCGGACTTGCTCCGTGGCTGTCGGCACCGAAGGAGCAACCGCCCCGGAAACTCTCAGGTACCAGGGACCGCGTAGTGGCAGACACTCTGGAAAGCGTCTCATGCAAATGGGGCCACCGAAGGGGTAAGCGTTGGGCCGGGTTATTGGCCTGCGTAAAAACTCTCAGGTCTTCCCGACAGAGGGGGTGCAGGAACGACGCCTTGTTTTGAGGCGTATGCACTCGTGTCAGGAATTTTTGATGAGCGAAGATACCGAAATCCACCCAGACGACATGCCGGAAGAGCAGGTGCTCCCGCTGGATGCCTGGCACCGCAATCAGGGCGGCCGGATGGTGCCGTTTGCCGGTTACGAAATGCCGATCCAGTATGAAGGCATCGTGGCCGAACACGAGTGGACCCGTGGTTCGGCCAGCCTGTTCGACGTAAGCCATATGGGCCAGCTCTCGGTCGAAGGTCCGGACGGCGATATGACCGCCGCCGCACACGCGCTCGAGGCGCTGCTGCCGGGCGATATTTCCAGCCTTGGCGAAGGGCGGATGCGCTATTCGCTGCTGATCAATGAAGAAGGCGGCATTCTGGACGATCTGATCGTGACCAATGCCGGTTCGCACTATGCCCTGGTCGTCAACGGTGCGTGCAAATGGGATGACATCGCCCATCTCCGCGAACATTTGTCGGACGAGATTACGCTGACCCACTATCAGGATCAGGCCCTGCTGGCGCTGCAAGGGCCGAAGGCGGGCGCGGTGCTGGAAGAATTGATCCCGGGCACGGGGAAGCTGGTGTTCATGACCGCCGGAATGTTTGAATGGAACGGCATTCCGCTTTGGGTCAGCCGCGCAGGCTATACCGGCGAAGACGGCTTCGAAATCTCCATTCCTGCGGACCATGCCGAAGCGTTGGCCAATGCGCTCGTGGCAGACGAACGGGTTAAGCCGGCCGGTCTAGGCGCGCGCGACAGCCTGCGGCTTGAGGCCGGGCTGCCGCTATACGGACATGATCTGGACGATGTGACCGATCCGGTATCTGCGGGGCTGCTGTTCGCGCTGACCAAATCGCGCCGGGAAAGCGGCGGCTGGATGGGTCATGGACCGGTTGCCGAGAAACTGGCTGGCGGCACGCAGAGCAAGCGGGTCGGCCTGAAACTCGATGGCCGGCTCCCCGCGCGCGAGGGTTCGCTGGTGTTCGTCGGCGATACAGAGGTTGGCCGCGTGACCAGTGGCGGATTTTCGCCCACGCTGGGTCACCCGATTGCGATGGCATACGTCCAGAAAGAACATGCCGGCAAAGATACCGCGTTGCAGGTGGAGGTTCGCGGCAAGCGTCTCGATGCCACCGTGACGCCAATGCCCTTCGTTCCGCAGAATTATTACCGAGGAGAATGAACCGATGGCCCGTTACTTCACCGATGAGCATGAATGGATCGACGTAGAAGGCGATACCGCCACCGTCGGCATTACCGATTACGCACAGGAACAGCTGGGCGATATCGTATTCGTGGAACTGCCCGAAGTGGGTGCCATGGTCGACAAGGGCGGCGATGCGGCTGTCGTTGAGTCGGTGAAGGCTGCCAGCGATGTGTACGCGCCGATCACCGGCGAAGTGGTCGAAGGCAATCCGGCGCTGGAAGAAGATCCCGCGCTGGTCAACACTTCGCCCGAAGAAGATGGCTGGTTCTTCAAAATGACGATTGGCGACAAGTCAGAGCTGGAAGGCCTGATGGATGCCAAGGCATATCAGGCTTTCGTCGACGGACTTTAAGCACCGACCCTCCGCAGGCGCGGAGGAAGAAGGAATTTTGCAATGCGCTATCTGCCACTGACCGACACTGACCGTTCGGCAATGCTTGAAACTATCGGTGCCGCTTCGGTCGACGATCTGTTCGTCGATGTACCCGAAGTGGCGCGGCTCGACGGGCCTATTCGCGACCTGCCGATGCACGCCAGCGAAATGGCGGTTGAAAAGCATATGCGCGGCCTGTCGAAGCAGAATCTGGCGGCGGCAGATGCGGCCTTCTTCCTTGGTGCGGGCGCATATCGACACCATGTTCCGGCCAGCGTCGATCACATCATCCAGCGCGGCGAATTCCTGACAGCTTACACACCGTACCAGCCCGAAATCGCGCAAGGCACGCTGCAGATGCTGTTCGAGTTCCAGAGTCAGGTTGCGCGTCTTTATGGCTGCGCGGTGGCCAATGCCTCGATGTATGACGGCTCGACCGCGTGCTGGGAAGCGGTCGCGATGGCGGGGCGCGTCACCAGGCGCAAGCGGGTGGTAATGTCGGGCGCGCTGCACCCGCATTATGCCGAAGTCGTCAAGACAATGGCCAAGTTCACCGAAGATGTGATC
This sequence comes from Pontixanthobacter luteolus, assembly GCF_009828095.1. Taxonomy (GTDB): domain Bacteria; phylum Pseudomonadota; class Alphaproteobacteria; order Sphingomonadales; family Sphingomonadaceae; genus Pontixanthobacter; species Pontixanthobacter luteolus. Next base: position 41,702 of record NZ_WTYP01000001.1, read on the forward strand.
GCGGACGCGAAGCCTGCAATTCAGGCGGAGCCGGACAATGACGGGCTGATTTCCCGGATCGACGATGAAACGTCCTGCGTCGTGGTGCAGTATCCCGATATCCTGGGCCGTCTGCCCAATCTGGAGGAAATTGCCGAGGCAGCCCATGCCAAGGGCGCGCTGTTGATTGCAGTCAACACCGAACCGGTAGCGCTGGGCGCGATCAAGTCACCCGGCGAACTTGGCGCGGATATCGTCGTTGGCGAAGGCCAGTCGATCGGTGTCGGTTTGCAATTCGGCGGGCCGTATCTTGGCCTGTTCGCAGTGCGCGACAAGAAACATGTCCGCCAGATGCCGGGCCGGCTGTGCGGCGAAACCGTGGATGCAGATGGCAAGCGCGGCTTTGTCCTGACCCTGTCGACGCGCGAACAGCATATTCGCCGCGAGAAGGCGACTTCCAACATCTGCACCAATTCGGGCCTGTGCGCCCTGGCGTTCAGTGTCCACATGACCCTGCTCGGCGAGAAGGGTCTGCGCCAGCTGGCGGCGGAAAATCACCGTCTGGCGTGCATTGCCGCTGACAAGCTGTCTGCGGTGCCGGGCGTGACATTGCTGAACAACAGCTTCTTCAACGAGTTCACTCTCCTGCTGGACGGCGATGCGCGGCAGATTGTGCGCGACCTGTCGCAGCAGAACATTCTGGCCGGTGTTTCGCTGGCCCGGCTCTATCCTGACGTCGAGGAATTTTCGGGCGGGTTGCTGGTCGCGCTGACCGAAACGACGACAGAGGAAGATATTGAAACACTCTGCTCCGCTCTGAAGGAGAAACTGTCATGAACGCCCCGAACAAGAGCGGATGGAAGCCAACCTCACCGGCACAGGGTGCGCCCAAACATGGCGGCCCTGCCACCACCACCGGCAATTATGCGCTGATGCTGGAGGAGGATCTGATCTTCGATATCGGCACGTCCGACACGACCGGAGTCGATCTGCCCGATGCGGTTATTGGCGAAGGTAACCGGCTGGCGGGCATGATCCGTGATGACGCGATCGACCTGCCCGGCCTGTCTGAACCGGAGGCGGTGCGTCACTACACCCGCCTCAGTCGCCAGAATTACGGGATCGATCTAGGGTTCTTCCCGCTCGGTTCGTGCACCATGAAACACAACCCGCGGCTCAACGAAAAAGTCGCCCGGATGCCGGGTTTCGCTGACGTCCATCCCCTGCAACCAGTCGATACGGTGCGCGGAGCGTTGGGCGTGATCAATGAACTGGCCCATTGGCTGATTAAGCTGACCGGCATGCATGGCGTGGCGATGAGCCCCAAGGCGGGCGCGCATGGCGAGCTGTGCGGTATTCTCTGCATTCGCGCCGCTCTGGAAGCCCGCGGCGATGCGCGTGAAGTCGTTCTTGTGCCGGAAAGTGCGCATGGCACCAATCCGGCCACCGCTGCCTTTGCCGGTTATCGCGTAGAGAACATCCCTGCCACATCTGGTGGCCGCGTTGATCTGGAAGCGCTGAAAACACGGTTGGGACCCGACGTTGCAGCGGTGATGATCACCAACCCCAACACCTGCGGCCTGTTCGAGCCCGATATGCGCGCCATTTCGGATGCGGTGCATGAGGCTGGCGGTTTCGTCTATTGCGATGGCGCGAACTTCAACGCGATTGTTGGCCGTGTGCGTCCGGGCGATCTCGGCGTTGATGCGATGCATATCAATCTGCACAAGACATTCTCCACCCCACATGGCGGTGGCGGTCCGGGTTCAGGCCCCGTTGTCCTGTCCGAAGCGCTCAGCCCGTTCGGCCCGCTGCCTTATACAGCGCGCACAGCAGACGGCGTTGTGCATCTGGTCGAGGAAGAAGATGCCGAATCTTTCGCCAAGGAACATTTCGGCGGACCCCTCCAGCACTTTGGCCGGATGACCGCGTTCCACGGCCAGATGGGTATGTACACGCGCGCTCTGACTTACATGCTCAGCCATGGCGCGGACGGTTTGAAGCAGGTATCCGAAGATGCCGTGCTTAACGCCAATTACATCCTGCGCGCGATGGAGGATGTGTTGCACGCACCCTATGCCCATAGCGGGCCGTGCATGCACGAGGCGCTGTTCGGGGATAAGGGCTTTGCCGAGGGTATTTCGACGCTGGACCTTGCGAAGGGGCTGATTGACGAAGGGTATCATCCGATGACGATGTATTTCCCGCTGGTCGTCCACGGCGCGATGCTGGTTGAACCGACCGAGACTGAAAGCAAGGCTACCATTGATCAGTTCATCACCGCATTTCGCAGTGTGGCGGAACGGGCAAAAGCTGGCGATGACAGTCTGAAAACCGCGCCGCATTACGCGCCGCGCAGCAGGCTGGATGAAACGATGGCCGCGCGCAAGCCGCTGCTCAGCTACACCGGGTTGGACGCAGAGTAATACAGGAGCAGGGCGGGCTGCGCTCCTACCGCGCGCCTGCCGCTTTTTTACAAGCGGATCGCTCTGGCTTAGGCTACCACTCTGTCAGTCCGGCGTAAGGTTCAGACTGGCAGAGGGGGGTACTCTTGTCCGAAAGCGGCAGTGAAAGTTTCATCGTACGCGGCTGGCGCAATGTCCGCGAGGCGGGGCCGCGCCGACTTGCGCTGACGATTTTGCTCGTCGTGATCGCGCTGATCATCGCCCGGTTTGGCTGGTCGATGCCGATCATCGCGCAGGCAGAAACCGGAATGTACGATTTGCGCGCCTACGAAGTCGCCGGGCGCAATGCGGTGGAACAGGACGACCGGATCATCATGGTCGTCTATGACGAACAGACGCTGATCAAGGCCCGCAAGCGGTCCCCTCTCGACCGGGGTATCCTGATCCAGACACTGCAAAATCTGGATGCCATGGGTGCGAAGGCGATCGGGATCGATATCCTGTTCGATCAGCCGCAGGATGAAGATGCGCAATTGATTGAAACCCTGCGGGCGATGCAGACCCCGGTATCGGTTGCCTACGTTCTGCAAGATGCGAACGAAGGCGATATCGTTTACGATCAGCAGCAATATCTGGAAGAATTCCTGGCCCAATTGGAAGGCAGCAATGCCCGCCCGGCCAGCATCCAGTTAAGCGATGAATTCGGGGTTACGCGCCTCTGGCCGACTGCAGATGAACGCCTGCCGCCCACTCTGACCCGCTCGATGCTGGCTTCCGCCGGGCAGCAGGCGGCGATGATGCCTGGCTATGAAGGCGCGATCCGGTACCGTCTTGGCCTGCGCAGCGGGCAGAACGATGAAGTTTCCGGCGGGCAGAATGCAGTGAGAGAGGACCTCTTCCCGAAATTCCCGATCGATTTCTTTGCCGACCCCGAAACTGCCGAGTTCGCCGACGAATTGGTTGCCGGTAAATACATTCTGATCGGTGGCGATCTGGTCGATTATGACCGCGTCGCAACCACCATGACCGAAGCGACCGGCTTTGAACCGCCGGGTTTGCAGGTTCATGCGGAAATGATGGCGCAGATGCTCGACGGGGCGAAGCTTCCCAAACCATTGCCTGCAACTCTGTGGGCTTTCGCAATCCTGTTCGTCAGCACCGCCGTTCTGACCGGGCTGCTGGAATGGGGCAGCTGGCGCATCTACGCCTTGCTCGGGGTGCAATTCCTGATCATGCTCGGAATCCCGTTCGTAATGCACTTCCGAGGGGCCGATACTTACGGGCTGCCAGCGGTCGGCTGGCTGGCCGGATGGATCATCGCATTCACCGCCGTAACTTCCGCAGCGCGTGCCGCCGGCGCAGTCCAGCGCAATTTTGCGCAAGGCGCGCTGGGCAAATACTTGCCGCGCGAAATGGCGAAAGAGATCATCGACAACCCCAAGCTGCTTGCCTTGCACGGCGAGAAAAAGTCGATCTTCGTGCTGTTCAGCGATCTCGAAGGGTTCACCAAGATGAGCCATGCGATCTCGCCGGAAATGGTCGCCAAACTGCTCAACCGTTATCTGGAAATGCTTAGCCAGGTGGTGCTCGATCATGGCGGCGTGATTGATAAATTCGTGGGCGATGCGGTGGTCGCGTTCTGGGGTGCGCCGATTGCGCGTCCGGACGATGCTGAACGCGCGGCCAGGGCCGGGTATGCAATCTGGCAAGCGGGGGAGGCGTTCCGGGCGGAAGTGGCGGCAATGGACCCTAACCTGCCCAAGATCGGCAAGACGCGCGTGGGCCTGCATTATGGAGAGGCGGTTGTCGGCAATTTCGGCGGCGAAACGCGTATCCAGTATACTGCGCTGGGCGATAGCATGAATACAGCGGCCCGGCTCGAAGCAGCCAATAAGGCGCTGGGGTCGAGCGTCATGGCAAGCCGTGAGTTCGCACAGAAGTCCGGACTCGACTGGTGGCGCCCCATGGGACGGGTGGTTTTGCGCGGGCGGGCGAGGCCGGTCGACATCATGGAACCGGCTCCCGATTTCCCCGAGGAAGACCGGAAGAAACTGCATCAGGCAGAAATTTTGTCGGAAACTAACAATACCGATGCTGCGGCGGTGATAGAAGAAGTGCTTCAGAACCACCCGGATGACGCGGCCTTGCGTAATCTGCTACATAGAATGAATAATCTGAACGAGGGGAGGGCTTATGTTCTCGGTTAAATCACGAACGATCTCAGCTGCGCTGCTTACTTCGGCGGCATTCATGGGGCTTTCGGGCACCGCCAATGCCGGCGTGGTGATCAAATCTAGCGGGCCGTCTGCCAGCGCATATCCGGTGGGCAAGAAACTGCCGGACAGCAGCACCGTGACCCTCAGAGAAGGTGATACGATCACCATCATGGCCGATGGCGGCACGCGGGTAATCCGCGGCCCGGGCACCCACCGCGTTGCCGCGCGGGGGTCCAGCAAACGTTCGACGTTTGCTGCGCTGACCCGGCAAAGGTCGAAGGCCCGGGTGCGCACAGGTGCGACGCGGGCGCCATCAATGTCGCGCCCCAATATCTGGATGGTCGATGTTTCGCGGTCGGGAACCATGTGTGTCCCTGATTTCGGCTCGGTCCAGATATGGCGGCCCGGATTCGATCAGGGCGCGACCTATGTTCTGGCCAATTCCAGCTCGGCAGCGCATGTGCACGTCAGTTTCGAACCAAAGCAGATGGTTGCGGATTGGGACAATGCCCGGATGCCGCTGGCTGACGGGGCGAGTTACCAGATTACCGGTCCGGGCGGCGGCGACCCTGCAACGGTGACATTTGCTGAAATGGGCGAGATGCCGCAATCACCTGAGGCCCTGGCAGAATTGCTGCTGGAAAAGGGATGCAGCGGCCAGTTGGACCTGTTGGCTGACACGATGATGTAACGATGTAATAAACTTGGTGCCAAACCGGGTCGCAAGATCGGCGGACAAGTCACAAGGCTGCCTCCGATACGTGGTTTGAATGCCCTCAAGGGGGGCGGCGGGTCCATACGGATCCGGCGGTCGGGGAAGGCAGAAGCGATGATCGCATCTTTGCGGTATTTTCAATGCTTTGGCGGCGGGCTGCGCGCGCAAGCACGGCCATGCCGCGCCATTGTACACAATCTGCCTGCCATTCGCCTCTTGCACCCGCCCCGCGAAGCCGTAGGTTGTTTTGCAGGGGAGGGGCTTTCGTGATGGAGCTGCGCAAGAATTCATGGGGCGGCCGGGCGATGGCATTGCTGGCCATTCCGGCACTGGCTGTCGCGGCACAGTGGGCCGGGATATTCGCCTCTACCGGTGCGCAGGCCGCAAGCAGCAGCGCTCGTTTCGAAGGGGTCGCCACTTGCGCAGGCTCGACCTGTCACGGCCGGGCAGAAGGTAATGGCGAAGTCGTCCGTCAGGATGAGATCGCCACTTGGCAGGAGCCTTCTTCGTCCACCGGCGCGCACAGCAGGGCCTACGCCGTTCTCGCATCTCCGCGCGGCAGGCAAATTGCATCCAGCCTTGGACTGGGCGCTGCAACGTCTGCGCCCGCCTGCCTCGGTTGCCATGCGACCTACGTTCCGCAAAACAAGCGCGGCCCGCGTTTCCAGACGTCCGACGGGGTCGGTTGCGAGACGTGTCATGGCGCGTCGAGCGGCTGGCTCGCCGTTCACTATGCGAAACCGGCAACCCATGCCTCAAATGTCGCGAATGGCCTGATCCCGCTGGAGAAGCCGCAGGTTCGGGCAAAGGTGTGTCTCGACTGCCATTTCGGCAGCGCTGACGGCAACCAGTTCGTCAGTCATTCGATGATGGCGGCCGGCCATCCGCGTGTCGCGTTTGAACTCGACCTGTTTTCCGCCCTCCAGCAGCATCACGACGAGGATGCCGATTATGCCGCCCGTAAGGGCAAGACGGATTCGGTGCGCCTTTGGGCAGTCGGTCAGGCAGAGGCGGTGCGCCGTTCAACCGATCTTTTCGCCCGGCCCAAGTTCGGCATGGAGGGGGTTTTCCCGGAATATTATTTCTATGACTGCCACAGTTGCCACCGCCAGATCACGGACGGGCCGCAGCGCAAGCTGACCTTCGAGACAAATCCGGCGCGCGCGATCCCGTTCGGTCTTGCGCCCTACAACGACGAAAACATCATCATGCTGTCAGCAGTTTCACGGGCGCTCGCGCCTGGCCGGGCCGCTGCATTCGACGGTGCGAGCAAGGATTTCCACCGCGCAATGGGACAGGGCCGGGCCGAGGCAGTGGCCGCCGCCCAGCGGCTGAAGGGGGAAGCTGCGGCTTTGTCTGATGCACTGGCTGGGCGCGGATATTCCGGCAGCGATGCGTTTACCGTTGTCCAGAAAATCACCGACACGGCGACGAGCCCTCGCTTTACCGATTATGCCGGTTCTGCGCAGGCGGTTATGGCAGTTGATACCTTGCTGAACGCCATGGTGCGCGAAGGGCGCGTGACGATGGGGGCTGCTGCTGGCATCCGCGCGAATATCAATCGTGCATACGCCGCGGTGCGTAGCCCGCAGGGTTATAATCCGGCGCAGTTCCGCAGTGCCCTTGGCCAGGCGGCGCGTGCCATCGGGGCGCTCCGCTGATGCGCGGCGCTTTCGGCAATTCATCCTGTCTGGCGGCTGCGCTGGCATTGGCACTGGCCGGGTGCGGCGGCGGTGATGGTGGATCGGCCCCGTCGCCCATCGGTGGAACGCCGACCCCAACGCCGGTTCCGCCGCCATCTGGCCGCGTCTTTGCCGACCCTGCTGCAGAATCGCTGTCGGTTGCCGACGTTCAGCAAATCATCGCTCAGGCGGTGGGCGAGGCGCAGGCACGCGGCCTTCCATCTACGGTGGCGGTGACCGACCGCGTCGGCAATGTGCTGGCGGTATTCAATATGACCGGGGCCCCTGCGCAGGCGGCGCTCAGCACCAGAACGATCGCAGGCAATGCCGCGCCGGGTGACGAAGTCGGCTTGCAAGGTGCGATGGTGCCCAACGCTGCAGCCGCGATCGCAAAGGCGATAACCGGGGCTTATCTGTCGAGCGGGGGCAACGCATTTTCATCCCGCACGGCGAGCCAGATCGTGCAGGAACATTTCCCGCCTGCACCGACCACGGTGGGGCTGGAAAGCGGCCCGTTGTTCGGCGTCCAGTTCAGCCAGCTGCCATGTTCAGACTTGTCTGCCCGCTTTTCAGCAGCAGGGCCGGGCGCGTTGATTGGCCCCAAACGTTCGCCGCTGGGATTGGCAGCCGATCCTGGCGGGTTTCCGCTATATAAAAACGGCGTGGTTGTCGGCGGCATAGGGATCGCCGGCGATGGCGATTATGGTTTCGACCCGAATATTCTGGACGTCGATGTCGATAACGAGGAAGCGATAGCACTGGCGGGTATCCAGGGCTTTACCCCGCCCACTGCGATCGTTGCTGATCGGATACCGGTGGACGGCACTACGCTGCGTTTCAGTGATATGACTGTCAATGATCTGTCGCCGCTGCAGACCAGCTTTGGCGCTATCAATGGCCCGGCAGGCGGGCTGGTCGCGGTGACCGGTTATGCTGCTGCAGCGGTCCGGGCAGGCACCACTTACGGCAGTGAAGCGTCGGGCATCCGCCGCAGCACCAATGCGGAATTCGCCAATCCCGATGCCTATATTCTGACCGATGGAAACGGCGCGGGCCGCTATCCGATCCGCGCAGGTACGGACGGCGCGAGCGTTACCCAGCCGCTTAGCGCGGCAGAAGCGCAGGCCATTCTCGAAGAGGCGTTCAATGTGCTGTCGCGCGCGCGCGCGCAGATCAGGCGACCGCTCGACAGCCGGATGCAGGCGACCATCAGTCTGGTGGATACGCATGGGCAGGTTCTCGGCATCGTCCGTTCGCCGGACGGTCCGATCTTCGGGACCGATGTCTCACTGCAGAAAGCCCGCACGGCGGCATTTTTCTCCAACCCGGCAGCTGCGCAGCAATTGCTGGGAACGCCGGTGGTCCCGGGCCTCACTAATGTGCCGGCCTATGTTCAGCGCGTGCGCGCCTTTCTGGGCGATCCAAATGCGCTGACAGGCACGTTCGCGTTTGCCGACCGGTCTGGCGGCAACCTTTCGCGGCCCTATTTCCCAGATGGACAAGTCGGCCCGATTGCCGGCCCTTTATCGGTTGAAACGCCTGGTGATTTCAGCCCGTTTGCGGTTGGATTGCAGACTGATCTGATTGTCCCGAATGTCGGTGCGCATCTGGCGTTCGTGGCCAGCAATGGCGCCAGTGCCGACACGCCGCAGCAATGCACACAGGTGCCCGACGCACCGGGCGGTAGCAAACGCATCGCAAACGGCATTCAGATTTTCCCCGGATCCGTGCCGGTTTACAGAGGCAATCAACTGATCGGGGGCATCGGAGTTTCCGGGGACGGTATCGATCAGGATGACATGGTCAGCTTCCTCGGGCTGCACAATGCAGGCTTGCGGATCGGCGGCATCGGGAATGCGCCGAATGATATTCGGGCCGATCGGATACAGGTGGCTGTTGGCGGCAGAACGGTCCGCCTGCGCTATGTCAGTTGCCCGTTCGCGCCGTTCCTTGATGACCCTGCGCAGAATGTTTGCGAGGGTCTGTGAGCGCGTTTTACGCCATTCCTCTTGTTCTCCAATCGGCCCCTGTGGCGGACAATCTGCCGCTCGGCCCGGCTGAGTTTGCTGCTCTGAATGGCGTAGAGGCTATAAGCCTCACGAGTGCTTCGCTGCAGCAGCCGGCGGCCGGGCGGCAAAGGCCGGGTGCGGATGCTGCGGAAACGGAAGCTGAACAAACGATCGAGGTGGAGCCGCCAGAGCCGCCGGCGGTCGACAATGAATCGATCGATGGGCGCAGGCGGCCCGGTTACAATGATCCGCTGCCTGACCTGGTGACGCAGGAGAACGAGGGCGCTTTCAGGGCACCCCCGCCAGAGGCGTTTCCGACGGACCAATTGCCGATCCCTGACCGCTGGAGATTGATCGAATCTCTGGGGCTGGTGACGGAAAAATGGTGGGACCCGTATAACCAGAACACCTACAAGGGCGATCGACCGATCAACCGTGACAAGGTTCCGTGGCTGCCGATCAAGGGCGATGACTGGTTCTTGGTCGCTAACGCAATCAGCGATACGGTGGTGGAGGCACGCACATTCCCGATCCCTGTCGGTGTCCAAACCACACAGGACCCGGACCGGCTCGACGTGTTCGGCGATCCTGCCAGCCTTGTTCTGTCGCAGACTTTCATCACCGGCTTCGCCTTGCTCAAGGGCAATACCGCGTACAAGCCGCCAGATGTCGAATACCGTGCGACGCTGGCCTTCAACGTAAACTATGTCGACGTGCCGGAACGCCGGGTGCTGTTCGTTGAGCCGACCAAGCCGACCCACCGGCTGGACCATTTCGTCGGCGTGCAGGAACTGTTTTTCGATTACCACATCCGCAACACTTCCGACCGGTACGATTTCGACAGTTTCCGCATCGGCATCCAGCCGTTTCAGGCGGATTTCCGCGGCTTTCTGTTTCAGGATCAGCAATTGGGGCTGCGCTTTTTCGGGACGCGGGACAATAATCGTTTCCAGTATAACGTCGCGGCGTTCTGGCGGCTTGAGAAAGACACCAATAGCGGGCTGAATGCGGTTACGCAGACACCGCGTGACGACTTCCTGTTTATCGCCAACGCATATCGGCAGGATTTCCTGATCCCTGCGCTGACCAGCCAGATCACGCTGGCATACAACCGCAACCGCGAAGCCGATGATGTTGAAATCGACGATAACGGGTTTCCTGTTCGACCCGCCTTGCTCGGCACCTTGCGAGGGCGCGAATATGATGTGCTTTATGTCGGATACAATGCCGATGGCCGCGTTGGCCGGATTAACCTGACGGCATCCGCCTATGGCGCGTTCGGCGAAGACCGGAACAGTTTCTTCACCGATCGGCCTGCCGATATTCGCGCCTTCTTCGCCGCAGCTGAGGCAAGCTATGATCGCGACTGGATGCGGTTCCGTCTGTCGGGTGCCTATGCCAGCGGCGATGGCGATCCTTATGACGACGTTGAAACAGGCTATGATGCGGTGTTCGAAAACCCGATCTTTGCCGGTGCCGACACGTCGTACTGGATCAGACAGACGATCCCCTTTGCTGGCGGGGGGCGCGCGATCAGCGTGAATGGCCGCAACGGTATTCTCAACTCCCTGCGCAGTTCGAAGGAACAGGGGCAGTCGAACTTCAACAATCCCGGCCTGATCCTGGCGGGTGCCGGGGCGGATTTCGACCTGACCCCAGAGTTTCGCCTGTCTGCAAATGCCAACCATCTATGGTTCGAAAACACCGCCACGATCGAAGCGCTGCGGAATGAAGGTTCGATCCCCAAGGACATCGGTTGGGACCTTTCGGCCGCAGCTATCTGGCGGCCAAAGGCAACACAGAACATCGTCCTGCGCCTGTCAGGTGCGGCGCTGCTATCGGGGGACGGCTTCGATGATCTGTTCGACCGGCTTGGCGATAGCGGCACCTATTATTCCCTGCTTGCAAATGTGGTGCTGACTTACTGATGCGTATTATCCGCCTTCTCGCCTTGTGGTCAGCGATCCTGTGTGCCGGGGCGGCGATGCTGCTGGGCGACCAGACATATGCCGCATCGGGTGAGAAACCGGTCAAACGCGATTACAGCCGGGTGACTGCGCCGCCTGCACCTGCCCGGCAGACGCTGGAAGAAATGATGGCCAAATCGGATGGCTGCTATTCCTGTCATGTGCAGACAGATGCGCCAACCATGCATGAAACCCCGGCTGTCCGGCTGGGCTGCGTCGATTGCCATGGCGGCGACCCAAGCGTGACTGGCAACAGCGAGCTGGCGCATGACGACCCCGCCTATATCGCGGCCCGCGAACTGGCGCATGTGCTGCCGAAATATCCAGAAAGCTGGCACTATCCGTCATCCGCCAATCCCAAGCGGACCTACACCTTGCTTAACAAGGAATCGCCCGAGTTCGTCCGTTTCGTGAACCCCAGCGATTACCGCGTCGCACGCGAAAGCTGCGGCGCCTGCCACATGGATGTGATTGAGGCGGGCGAACGTTCGATCATGGCGACCGGAGCGATGCTGTGGGGCGGTGCGTCGTATAATAACGGAATCGCCCCCTACAAGAATTACGTGTTTGGCGAAGCGTTTACCCGCGATGGCCAGCCGGCGAAGATACTTTCACCGGGTGCGCCCCCCGGTACGGTGACGGAGAACCAGCGCAAGCGCGGCGCGCTGGCGGAGATGTACCCGCTGCCGACATGGCAGGTTATTCCGCCGGGTGATGTTTTCCGCGTATTCGAGCGCGGCGGTCGCACCATCAATACCCAGTTCCCAGAGATCGGCCTGCCCAGCCCGACCGGCAGCATTCAGCGGCTGGAGGAGCCGGGACGTCCCGATATCAAGCAATCCAACCGGGGTATGGGAACGGGGCTGCGTGTCGCGATCCCGGTGCTCAATATTCACAAGACGCGGCTCAATGATCCTTTCATGTGGTACATGGGCACGAACGATCAGCCGGGCGACTATCGCCATTCAGGCTGCGCGGCGTGCCACGTGGTATATGCCAATGACCGGGAACCGAGACACAGCCTGACCTACGCCAAATACGGGCGTGACGGGCAGACGATTACCGTCGACCCGACGATCGCGAACAAACTGGAACCTGACCACGGCGATGGTCATGGCCATGATGGCGAAAGCGATGACAGCAGCGGCCATGGCGCTTTGAAACAGCCCGGGGATAATCACTCTGATGGTCACGGTGAAGATCAAAACGGGGACGATGCGCCGATGAAGGAGAAAGGGCATCCGCTGCGCCACGTCTTCACCCGTTCCATCCCCACGGCGCAATGCATGAATTGCCATATGCACCAGCCCAATATCTTCCTGAACTCTTATCTCGGCTACACGATGTGGGATTACGAATCCGACGCGCCAGCCATGTGGCCCAAGGAACAGAAATACCCGACGGCAGAGGAAGTCCGGAAGGTGCTGGACCGCAATCCAGAAGGTGCATCGCCCAAGGGCAAATGGGCGGACCTGGATTTTCTGCGGAATGTCTACGATCTCAACAAGGATCTGAACGACACCCAGTTCGCCGATTATCACGGCCATGGCTGGAATTTCCGCGGCATCTTCAAGCGGGACCGCGAGGGCAATCTGCTGGATGCAGAGGGGGAAATCGTCGCCAATGACGATCCCGAAAAGTGGCGCAAGGAAGGTGAAGGCAAGTTCGTTGAACCGGGCGTAAATCCGGGCAAGGCGGTGCACCTCATGTCGATCCATGCAGAGGTCGGGATGCAATGCGCGGACTGCCACTATGCGCAGGACAGCCATGGTAACGGAATGATTTATGGCGAGGTCGCCAATGCGATCGAGATCGGGTGCAAGGATTGCCACGGCACCGCCGATGCCTATCCCACCCTACGCACCAGCGGCCCGGCTGCACCGCCCAAAGGCAACAATCTGGCGCTGCTGCGTAACCCCGACGGTAAGCGCCGCTTTGAATGGTCGTGGGATAATATGGGGCGGCAAAAACTGATCCAGCGGTCCATCGTCGATCCGGAACTGGAATGGGAAGTCAGCCTGGTAAAAGACAGCGTCGACAACACCTCCCCGCATTTCAATGCCAAGTCTGCCCGGGCGAAGCTGATGGCCAAAACGGGTGCGGAAACGGGCAAGTTCGAATTTGGCGCCGGTATCGCGGCAGGTGACCGCGCGCATGAAGAAGGCGAGATGGCCTGTTTCACCTGTCACCTTAGCTGGACCACCAGTTGCGGTGGGTGCCATTTGCCGATCGAAGCGAACTGGAAGACAGAGGATCACCACTACGAAAACGGAACGACGCGTAACTTTGCGACCTACAACCCGCAGGTCGCGCGCGATCAGATGTTCCAGCTGGGCAAGCACCAGACGACCAAGGGCAATCAGGTTGCGCCGGTTCGTTCGACTTCAGCGTTGGTGCTTTCCTCGACCAACATCAACCGCGAACGGATTTACGTGCAGCAGCCGCCGGTTTCCGCGATCGGTTTCAGCTCTCAGGCGTTCGCGCCGCATTTCCCGCACACCGTCCGCACGACCGAGACGAAACAGTGTTCGGACTGCCACCTGTCCGAGGCTGACGACAACAATGCAATCATGGCGCAGCTGCTGCTGCTTGGCACGAATTACGTCAATTTTGTCGGCCTGAATGCGTGGACCGGGCTGGAAGGCGGGTTCGAGGCGGTGCGCGTGACTGAATGGGACGAACCGCAGGCAGTGCTCGGTTCCTATCTGCACAAATATGCCTATCCGGATTATTACAGGCAGTTCGTGGAGGACAACGAACGCGAACTGAAAGACTGGGTGCGCGGCAAGGCATTTGATGATGACCTTTCGGGGGAAACAAAGGCATTCGAAGAATTTGCCAATGTCCACGAGGGAACCGGCGACCGGGTCGGCTGCCTGCAATTGCGCGGGGAATACATGTATGTGGCAGAGGGCAAGGGCGGCTTCCGCGTCTATGATGTGGCCAGCATAGCCAATAAGGGCGTAAGCGAACGCATCATCACTGCGCCATTCAGTTCGCTCGGTCATGATACGATTGTCGACACCAAGAACGCGACCTGCATGGCGCTGCCAACCAATCAACCGATCAACCCGCTGCGCAACACACAGCAGATGCGCGATGAAAATGAAGAGCAGCCCTTCCTGCCGATCTACAATTATGCGGCCATCACCGACAGCGAAGAGGGGCTGATCCTCGTCAACGTCAACACGATGAATGACGGCGAATTTCGCAACAACAAGCTGAAGCGAGCGCTGACCTGGAATGAAGGCGGTGTGCTCGACGGTGCGCGGCACATCCAGCTGGCCGGTGAATTGGCCTTCATCACCGCGAAACGCGGGCTTGTGGTGATTGATCTGGCCGACCCGATGGCACCGCAAGTGGCTGCCGTGCGCGAGTTGACCGATGCCCGCTCATCCACGATCCAGTTCCGTTATTTGTGGGTTACCGATGCAGACGGTGTGAAGCTGTTCGATGTCACCAATATGCGCAATCCGGTGCCGCTGCCGCATGCGACGGTGCCGCTGGCCAATGCGCAGCGCGTCTATGTCGCGCGAACCTATGCCTATGTCGCGGCCAAGCAGGATGGGCTGGTGATCCTCGATGTTACGCGGCCCGAAGCGCCGTCGATCTACAAGCGCGAAACACTGGGCGGCACGCTCAACGATGCGGAGGATGTGATCGTCGGATCGACCAACGCCTCGCTATTCGCCTATGTTGCAGACGGCGTGAACGGGATGAAAGTGCTGCAATTGACCAGCCCCGACAGCCAGCCCAATTTTTACGGCTTCAGCCCCAAACCAATGCCCGAACTGATCGCTTGGGCGAAGACCAAATCGCCCGCCATTTCGCTCAGCAAAGGCCTCGATCGTGATCGCGCGGTGGACGAAACGGGCGGCCAAATGGCGGTGTTCGGCCGCCTCGGCTCGCGCCCCTTCACCCGCGCCGAAATGGAGCGCCTGTTCCTGACCAGCGGCGGCGTCCCGTGGAAGGTCAGCGACGAACCTGATATGAGCGCGTGGGTCGATGGACCGTTCAGGCGAGATGCGGTGATGCTGGGTGAGTGATGAGCCTCTCACGCGAGCCTTTCCCTGCGGACAAAGTAGTGATTGCCTTGCGTGTGGAAGCGGCAAAACTAGCTAGGAGAGGCTAGCCTACTCCCGCTCGGCGAACATCTCTCTAATCATACCTTGCAGGTTGGGATCGTACCGCGCCAGCACCATCCAGTCGCTGACCTTTTCGTAATGCGTCAGCAGTTCGCCGCCCGACCAGCGGTGGACCGCGTAGGTCGACGGTTCGGTGGTGATCAGATCGCGGTGGTCGGGATTTTCCGGGTCGATCGGGCGCAAATCCATTGCCACCAGCGGCGCGACCGAGGGGGTTACGCTCAGCGGGACGCCGCGGAAGGTTGTGGTGATCGGGCGGTGCAGATGGCCGCAATGGATTGCACGGATCTGGCTATGCCCCTCTATCGCCTCACCGAAGCGCAGCATCCATCCTTCGTCGGGTCCCGGGTCCATCCATCCGATGCCTGAGATGACCGGTGGGTGATGCATGAATATCAGGGTCGGCGTGTCAGGGTGCGCGTTAAGTTCTGCGCTTAACCATGCCGCGCGCTGTTCGCAGAAAGCACCACCGTGCCTCCCTATTTCCAGCGTATCGAGAAACAGGATGCGCAGCCCCTCTTGCTCGACCGCATATTGGATAAATCCGTTTTTATCGACCGGAGTATCGGGAAAGGCGTGCAGCAACCCCTCGCGCGTGTCGTGATTGCCAACGATCGAATAAATCGGAACCGGGCATTTTTCGAGCAGGGCTGCGGTCTTCTCGAAGCTCGCCTTGTCGCCGTGGTCGGTCAGATCGCCGGTCAGCACCAGCATATCGATCGCGTTCGGCCCTTCGAGCAATCGGTCCAGCGTCGCGCGAAAGCGAATCCGGTTCAGCTCCTCCGGCTTGGCGTCCGGATCGAAGCCGATATGGATATCGGTCATCTGCGCTATCAGCATTGCGATACGCTCAATTTCGCCCCCTCGTCCCCCACGCCTATTCAGCTCTCCGGCTGATCAGCGCAACGCGGTCTGTTGTGCCCTGCTTATCCTTCTCAGGCAATCCCGCGGGCGATGGGTGGTAGGAATGGCACATTGCGCAGCTTGATGGCACCTCCGCCTGCTTCGCCTTTTCCCCCAGATGGCAATCGCGACAGATTGCGATACCCGGCATCAGCAGGTCCTCCGAAGTCTTCGATGTCTCTGCTGCGTGGCAGGTCGTGCAATCCTCCTGCTCGTGCGCCTTGTGATCGAACCAGCCATTGATGATGTAGTGGTCCTGCAAATGCACAGGCATCACGTCCGGCTTACCGTCGGTGGTGGTCGGAATATGGCATTCGCCGCACACACCGTCGCTGGCCAATGCGCGGTTTACCGCGATGTATGACCGCGCCGGCCGCCCGAAATTCTGATAATACAGTCCGCCCCGCGCATATTCGCCGGGCCGCCTGCGACCGGTGGTGATGGGCCGCCTGGGTGCACGATCCATTGCGCGAAGATCGGCTTGCATTTGCGATACATCGCCGTGCCGCAGGGTCCGGAATGTGCTGCCGACCTTGTCGTAGACGAGGCTGTGGCAGCTCTCGCAATTCTCCTCCATACTGACCGGGAGGAAGCTCGATCTGTCCGCTGTCGGCGTGTGGCAATCCGAACAGGCCAGCGTGTCCCCATACCCCTGTTTGGCCCCGATATTGCCAGCCATCCGGGCTACACCGCCGCGCGGGTCCATATGCAGTTCGTGCGGAAATTTCAGGCCATGCTGTTCGCGCGGATTGTCGGCCAGAGACATGCGCTTTGTTTTGTCACTGCCAAGATCAGGGTGAAACACTGCCTTGAACTGCGGGTGAGCGTCACCGAAATCGGCGGCATTTTCCAGCTTGGTATCGGTCAGGCGGGTGTCCATCCCATCGTGGCATTCGGCGCAGAATTTCTGGGCTGTCGGCTCCATCCGTCCGGCACCTTCGTGTTCGGTGTGGCAGGTGGTGCATGATCCCGGGCCTTCCTTGCCGAACATGTCAGCAACCGCCCACTGGATTTCGTCGCCAGCCGACATCGGGCCGCGCCCGGTCAGCTGCCGGTCGATAGCGGCATGATCGCCGATGCTTTCGTGGCAGGTGAGGCAGGTTTCATCGCGAACGGATTCGAACGGTTCGACGTGGCAAGCCTCGCAATTGTTCTCCAGCCCGTGATGCGCCAGACTGAGCGCGCCAGTGCTCCAGCTGGCATCCATCGCAACCTGACCCTTGGAATCGTAGTCCGGCTCGACCCGGTCGCGGGTGAGGTGGCTGTATATCGGCACCATGAGGAACGCGATCAGGATCGCACCAAGGCCGATCCATGCCATGACGCGCTTCGATGGCAGGGCGGCCGCCAGCTCGAAGCCCGAGGCCTCCTCGCCAGCACCAGCCTGTTCTTCGATCTGGTTGATGGTGATGAGAACGGGGCCGTCCGGCTCTCTGGAAAATGAAAGCCGGTAACTGCCAAAACCCAGTTCACCGCCGCTGGCTGGATCGAAATTCGCGGCGGTCGACTTGCGCCCGTCATGGGTGAAGGCGAGTGTGCTGAGCGCGCCAGCCTCAATAGTTCCGGTCTCGGTCAGTTCCAGCCGGGCATGGTGTTGTTCGACCGCCAGGTCGGGCAGGTGAATATCGTTCTCGGCTGCACGGCCCACTGTAAGAACAGTGCCGTCAACCTGGCGGTCGCGAATGATCTCTCGCCCGCTCGAGGTGTAGTCAATGGTGCGGATCAGGAACCTGGTCATCGCCGCCTCACCAATAGTAGAACACGCTGATGACATGCGCCAACAGGGCGGCAATCAACGCGATTGTTGCTGGAATGTGGATGTAGAGCCAGACTTGCAAAAGCGCCTTGTAGCGCATCTGCCGGCGGATCTGGCTGAGCTGGGATTTGCGGCGGGATAGCAGCGAAGCAACCTTTTGTTCGGCTTTGTTCAGCGACCCTTCCGGGAATGCCCGCAAAGCCCGCGCCGTGGCGCAGCGCGGATAGCTGCCGGTCAGGCGGGCGAGGAGGCCGGCCTTGAAAACGTCCTGGTCCAGCGCGGCGATGACTGCATCGGATTCGCTTCTGCCAAGCGGCTGCGCTGCGGCTTCGAGCTGCCGGTCGATCGCCGCCAATGCTTCGATCATCTGGCCCCTAGTCATTTCCCGGCGATTGGTGCTGAGCGAACGGGGCAGGGCGGCGTAAACCGAGATGCCGTAAATGCCTGACACGATCACCAGCATCATCAGCGCCCAGGCAAGCGTGTGCACGTTCCAGCCTAGCTGGAAACCGGTGTGCATCGTGCCGACAACAATTAGCGCCAACCCCAGATAGACATGGGCGCTGGTCCATGCCTTCAGGCTCCACCGGCCATCGGTGATGTTGCGTTTGCGGATACCAAGCAGTGAGAGCCACACGATCAGCCCGGCACCGATCGTACCCAGCGTATATCCATACCAGCTGCCGCCATTGTGACGCGGTTCGACATCGACGAGGAAATAACTGACGATTACGATCAGGCAGATTGCGGACGAAACTTTCAGCCACCGCATCCGCGCATGAGAGAGGAAGCTTTCATGATCGGTATCACGGCGTTTTTCAGCGAATGCAAAGTCGACCTTGCTGGAATCTCTCGGCGTGGAGGCCATCAGTCGACGTCCTCCGCCAGCTTGGTGAAGGTCAGGAATTTTTCCGGAGCGACGCGAATGGCTGCGCCTGTCGGGCAGGCGCGAACGCAGGCGGGACCGCCTTCGATCCCGGCGCACATGTCGCATTTGATCGCGAGTTTTGCCTGCTCGAGACCGCGTTTTTCAGCAGTCGTTTTGCGCCAGCTGTAACTCGCTTCTCCCGGGCCGGGGCCAGCACCGAACAACAGCCAAGAAAACAGTGACGGCTTTTTCGGCGGCTTGGGGTCCATGCGGATCACGCCGTAAGGGCAATTGCGCTGGCAATTCCCGCAGCCAATGCAGGTGTCGTCGATGAATACTTCGCCGTCGGGGCCGCGCTTGATCGCATTTGGCGGGCAGTCGGCCATGCAATGCGGGTGTTCGCAGTGGCGGCATGACGTTGGCACGTGAATATGCGCGTAGGTGCGCCCTGCTTCGCGGTCGAGCCTGCTCAATCCTTCGTGGCTGTCGGCGCATGCTTTCTCGCAATTGTCGCAGCCCACGCACAGGGTCTCATCGATCAGGAGAACATCGGTTGCCTCGCCAATCCCGTTGTCGATCAGGAATTTTGCGGTTTCCGAATACATGTCGACAGCGCTGGAGAAGCTTTCCTTGCGTTCTTCGACGAAGGAATTGACCTTGCGGCGCGAAGCCATGTCAGCCTTCGCACGTTCACGCAGCTTGGGATTGCGGTCGAGCAGGCGGGTAAATGCTTCGCCCGGAAATTTCACCACTTCGGACTTGATCGCGGCCTTAACCGTAGCGGTGCGTTTGCTGTGGTCGATGACCGCCATTTCCCCGAAATAGGAGCCCGCCGGTAGGTAAGAGAGGAAGATCGGCTTGCCGCCCAGACTCTTCTCCACGATCATGGAGCCTTGCTGGATAACGTATATATCCTTGTCGTCGCCGCCTTCCTCGATAACGTTCTGACCCGCGCGTACTTCCACCGTTTCGGCAGACTGGACCAGTTCGGCCACGTCCTGCGATGTCAGGCCGGCGCCGAACATTTGCAGCAATTGGCGCTCGATCGTGATCTGGTTCACAGCCCGATTGGCGCTGGGCACGGTAGCCAGCAGTTTTAGCGCGGCATTGCGGGTGAGTTCCAGTGTCACGACAGGTTCCGCTGCACGGATTGTCGACCCGCGGCGGCGCCCCGATATCAGGCCGACCTCGCCAAAGATCGATCCTTGCTCAATCGGGACGGTGACAGATGGATCGTCTGGGTTAACCTCCACCAGAACGGACCCTTCGGCGATCGCGAACATTGAAGAGCCCGGATCGTTGCGGACGAAGATAATTTCGCCCGCGCTGAATGCGGCAACATCGCTGTCGAGCATCAATTCGCGCATCTGTAGCGGCGACAATTCGCGCAGGATGGTGATGTTGTTGCGGAAAATTTCCAGCCATTCGTCGACCGAACGATTGCCGGGCAGGGCAGCGAACTTGTCCGCCAGGATTGGCTCGTCAGCGGGTTTGAGTTCCTGATTGCCGTTCAGGAACTCGATAACATCGTACCCCTGATTCATGCAGTGTTTGATCAGCGGATACCCTGCCAGAGCCCCGATGACGTGGATGCCCGACTGGGTGGTTTCAAAACTCGGCGACAATTTCGGAAAAGCGCCGCGATCCTCTCCGGTAAATTCGATCCCGCATCCTTCGACGAACCCGCGGGGCGGCTGCGAACCGGTGCGTGCGATTATCCGGTCGCACTTTATGGTTTCCTGCCCGTCGCGGGTTTCCAGAACCAGTTCGTTTTCGCGCACCTCCGCAGGGCTGGTTTCGCGGCGCACGGAAATGCGGCCATCCTTCTCGGCTTCTTCCAGAAGCGCAACATTGGCGGCCTTGGCGCGGGCGAAATCTGCCCGCCGGTTCAAAATGGTAACAACATTGCGCTGTGCCGGATCGGCGGCAAGGCCGAGGGCGTTCTCGATCCCGGCATCGCCTGAACCAACCACGGTGATGTGTTCGTCGAAATACTCGCCCGGATCATCCAGCTGATACTGGATCAACGGCAAATCCGCGCCGGGGCAGCGCAATTTGTTGGGATTGCCCTGCGTGCCGATGGCCATGACTACGGCTTCGGCCTGAATTGTCTCTCCATCCTTCAGCTCGATCTGGAAGCTTCCGGTTTCGCCGGAAATGGCGGTAACTTCCGAATTGAGACGCACATTCACCTTGTTGTCGGCGATCTGAGTGTCCCATGTGTCGAGAATGAATTCGCGCTTGCCCGCGTCGAAGTCGATGTCGCTGCGCAGCACCAAGTTGCTGGGCGTCGCCATTACGTGCTTGCCCTTTTGGTATTTGTAGATCGTGTCGGAAAGGTGATCGGTCTTTTCGAGCAGGATGTGGCTCATGCCCAAGGCAGCCGCGCGCGCAGCGGCAGACAGGCCTGCGGGTCCGGATCCGACAATTGCTACGCGATACTGATCCGGCATCTTTCCCCCCGAATGACGCTCGCGACCCTAACTATGTTATGCGGGGATCATAGGCAAATCGCGACAAACCGCCAGAGCCAATTGCCGCTTATGCTCACCGATGCTAGCCAGTCCGCATGGCAGAACCAACTGACAGCGGGCAAAAGGCCGGCGGCATCTCTCGAATTGGACTGGTTGCGCTCGTCGTCGGGGCGATCATTGTGGCGGCGGCCGTCGGATACCGTGCGCTTGGTGAAGGCGAAGCAGACCAAGACGCGATCATCGCTGACGGCGGACCGGCCAGCATCGAACAGTTGAAAGCTGCGGCTGAAAAAGACCCGCTGAACGCCGGGGCGTGGCAGGAATTGGGCTTCGCCTATTACGAAACTGGCCAGTTTTCCGAAGCGGTCAGGGCGTATCGTCAGGCGGTAGAAGGCGATGACAAGAATGCCGTCCTGTGGTCCTCACTTGGTGAGGCGAGGCTGATGGCCAGCGAGACCAACCCCATGCCGTCTGCTGCAATCACCGCATTCGAAAAGGCAATAGCGCTGGACCCTACCGATGCCCGGGCGCGGTATTTCCTCGCCGTGCGCAAGGATCTGAGCGGTGATCATCAGGGGGCGATCAATGATTGGCTTGCCTTGCTGAAAGACACCCCGCCCGGCGCGCCGTGGGAGCAAAATTTGCGCCAAACGATCGAACAGGTCGGAAAAATCAACAACATCGCTACCGATACGCAGCTGGCGGCTGCCGACAGCGCGCGGCCCAAGGCCCCGCAGCTGACCGCAGGCAATGCCATCCCGGGCCCCTCGCGCGAACAGATCGCGGCGGCGGGCGCAATGGCCCCGGGTGAACAGCGCGAAATGGCGGAGGGGATGGTTGGTAGCCTGGCAGCAAAGCTACGCGCAAATCCGGCAAACCCGGATGGATGGGTCATGCTAATGCGCAGCCGGATGACACTGGGTCAGCCGGATCAGGCGGCACAGGCGCTGAAAGATGCGATTGCGGCCAATCCGGGCGAGGCCGAGCGGCTGACGCGCGAAGCAGCCGCTCTGGGCGTGCCCAACTGAATTTCGCCGCTAGGGTGTATCGTTCTGCTTGCTGGCTTCCGGCTTCGCTGGCTCCAGCACGATGCGTATCTGCTGCAGCGAAAGGATTGCCACCCAGAAACCGATCACGGCCACTGCGCTTGATCCCAGCATGGCAAAAGCCGCGCCTTTCACGCCCTGCCAGTTCATCGCGGATTCGAGCAACGCAAACGCCACCGCCATCGGGATCGCCCTGACAATGAACGCCGTGCCTGCATTGCCCGCACTAACCAGCAGCGATTCCAGGCTCGCCCCGACCAGTTCGATCGCCCCGGCAATCGCCAGAATAACCATCGCCCAGTAAAACGCGCCGAAATCTTCGCCGGCCACTGTTTCAAGGCCCCAACGGCCGAACATCAGCGCAAACAGAACGGCAGCGACACCGGCGATCAAAGCGATATTGGCCATCTTTCGGGCCATTTCGACTGCATCGTCTTTCGCATGGACCAGTTCGGGATAAATCGCCTTTGACACCGTCTGCGCCAGTTGGACGAGTGCCTGACCCAGCTGCGATGCAACCCGGAAGCCCCCTGCAAACGCTTCACCGCCAATTGCGCCGACCAGCAGGATCATCACCTGCTTTCCGGCCACGATCAGGCTGCCCGACATATTGGTGGACAGTACGAAACGCCATGCATCGGAATGGTCCCGCGGGATCCGGCGCAGGCTGATCCGGGACAGGTCGATCCGCTCCATCCGGGCGGCGGCAATCCACAGTGCCAGCGCGATAGCCACCTCCGAAGCTGCCCAGGCGAGAATGAACCCGGTCACGGTCGGCATGAAGAACACGGCAAGCAATGCACCGATCGTTCTCACGATTGGCTGGACGGCTTCTGCCGCTGTTGCGCGGGCAAACTGGAACCGCAAGCGCAGCAGGCCGGTAGGGGTGGTGCGAATGGCAAGCAGGGACACCACGCAATAGCCGAAGGTCAGCCACAGCAATTCGCTGGGCAAAGGCAGCCAAAGCTGCGCGGTATAGACGAGCACAGCCGCAATCACCGTTCCGGCCGCCACCGAAAGCATATCCAGCGCGATGGCAAATCCGGTTGCATCCGCCGGGCCATCCTTTCCGGCGCCCCATCGGACCACGAACTGCCATGTCTGGAAATTGGCAATGCCGGTCACCGTCTGACCCAGCGCGACGATGATTGCGAAAAAGCCGAAGCCATCAAGGCCCAGCGTCCGCGTCGCCAGCGCGAGGTAAACCAGGCTCAGAACGGCGTTCAAACCGCGTCCGGTCAGAAGCCAGCCGATGTTCTGTATGAGCCGTTTCATGGGTTCGTGCCGGCCAGCCTGATCAGGCGGCGGCACCTTCTTTTTTGGCCAGCAGCCGTTCGGTCACGTCGAAAGTGCGCTGGTTGTCCACGTCGATGGCGAATTCGCCGTTCGACATCACGATCGGGCACATCTTGAAGCCGAACCGCTTGGAAACCTGCTCGAAAATCTTTTCCTTGGTGCCCCAGCCGAAATAGAACCGGATCAGGTTCATGATCCCGAATGCCTGCGCGATGCGCTTGGGGAATTTCACGAATTGGCCGCCATTGCGCATGATTTCCGCAGCGGAGAGCGCCTCTCGCGAACCCATCCAGTAGGTGTTGCAGTTGGAATATCCGCCATCGCGGAATTCGTAGAATTTCTTCTGCCCTTCCGGGTCGGCGGCGCGGACATCTTCCTTGCGGGCCAGCGCGGCAGCAGCGCCTGCTTCTGCGGCCAGTGCCTTGTCGATAAACTCGGCATATCCGTCGCTGGTCACCAGGCAATTGTCCGCCGTGGTGATCATAATCGGGAACTGAGCATCGTCGGCACCGGAAAACACGCTATCAACCAGATTGAACGCGCCGGGCCGCATCACCAGCCGGCCTTCTGCAATCAATTTGGCAACCGTTGGCAATTGCTCGATCTCGTCGGGCTCATGGGCGACGATACGGATTTCGCCGATCCGGTCGCATCCGGCGACTTCGCGGACAACGCGCTCCACCATCGGGACGCCGCGCACGGGAACTACGCATTTCTGCGCAACGCCTGCATTTGCAGCAAGGGGGTCGAGAACGCCGGAACGCTTGCCGGCCATTATGAGTGCAGTTACTTTCACGGTTTGGTCCCTAGTGTCTGGTGCATATTGCGCAAGTCTTGCCATAGTTGGGGATGGAAGGCACGGCTGGCCAGATATGCGGATAATTTTCAGCAGAAAAGGTTTCGACAGCGCGGCTGGCGGCGGACCATCGCCGATTGTTGGCGGCAGGCCGATCAGCTTGCCGATCCCGAGCGGCGGCCATTCGGCGACGACCTATGCCGATCTGAGGCTTGGCGAACTGGCCGGGGCGGCAAGCCGGGGCAAGGTTTCGCCTGCCGACTACTGTCATCATGATCCCATGTTTCGCAGCGATGGCGTGTGCCTGTTCGGCCAATGCGGCGCAGCGCAAACCCATCTTGCCAATCAGGGTGTAGGTATCGGCGACGTGTTCGTGTTTTTCGGGCTGTTCCGCGAAGGTAAATCGGGAGAGCCGCATCACCGAATATTCGGATATCAGAGGATCGAGAAGGTCGTCGATCTGCCCGCTTGCGGCGAAGCGCAGCGGGCCGAATTTGCCGAAATGGGCCACCCGCACGCGCTTGGGCTTCATGCGAAGAATGATGTGATTTACGTGGGCGATGGCAGGACCGCTGGATCGGCCGGCGATGATCTCAGGCTGACGGTAGCGGGCGGCCCGCCCAGCCTGTGGAACCGGCCCGCATGGCTGCGGCGCGGGGAACTGACCTATCATGACCGCGCTGATCGCTGGTTACGCGGCCAGCGGCTTAGGAGCGTTGCGCGGGGGCAGGAATTTGTCGCCGATATCGGCCGCCGCTGCGCCCCGCGCGAATGGCTGGATCAGATTATCTCGGCAATCAGTAAGTCTTGATGATCGACGAGAAATCGAGCGCCCCGTTTCCGGCACCGCTGTAATCTTCGTAAAGCGATGCGGCCCTTGAACTCAGCGGAACGGCGCTGTCGGAATTTTCCGCCGCCTCCATCGCCAGACGCAAATCCTTCAGCATCAGCGCTGTGGCAAACCCGCCCTGATAATCATTGTCAGCCGGGCTTTGCGCACCGACACCGGGCAGTGGGGTATAGGTGTTGAGTGACCAGTTCGAACCCGAGGATTGCGAGCTGATCTCATAGAACTTCTGCGGGTCGAGGCCGAGTTTTTCCGCCATTTTCATGGCTTCGCAGGTACCGATCATATGAACCGCCAGCAGCATGTTGTTGCAGATTTTTGCGGTTTGGCCTGCACCGGCATCGCCTGCGCGGATCACGGCCTTACCCATGCCCTGCAGGATCGGCTCTGCGCGGGCGAACGCGCTTTCGGTGCCGCCAACCATAAACGTCAACGTGCCGCCATTGGCTGCCGCAATCCCGCCGGAAACGGGCGCATCGACCATTTCGTATCCCGACTTGGTCGCGGCTTCGGTCACTTCCTTCGCGGTGGCAACATCGATGGTCGAACAATCAAGCAGGATTGCGCCCGCTGGTGCATGACCGATCACATCGTTTTCATAGACCGCCTTCACGATACCGCCATTTGGCAGCATGGAGACCACAGCCTCGACGTCCTGAACGGCTTCTTTCAGGTCGTGAAACACTTCGCAGCCCGCGTCCTTCGCTGCGCTGCGCGCCTGTTCGGCAAGATCGAATGCGTTGACCTGATGCCCGGCCTTCACGAGGTTCGCGGCCATGCCGCCGCCCATATTTCCGAGGCCGATAAATGCGATTTTCATGTCACTCTCCCAGAAGTGAAAGCACCGCTAGTCCACCAAGGATCATCAACGGGCCAAAAATTAACATCAGGACTGGCTGGACGTATGCTGCAAACCGGTCCCAATTATTGCGGGGCAGCGGCTCTTCTTCACCGCCTGCCTTGAGTATTGCCGCTTCGATTAGACTGATACGCTCTTCGCGGCGATGCTTCCAACCGGTTGCCCCAAGCCAGACGAAAAGCAGGCCGAACAGCAGCAGGCCAAGACTTTTGAGGATTATCTCCCAGTCCACTTGCCTTCACGCTTTTCAACGAAGGCTGCCATGCCCTCTTTCTTGTCTTCACTCGCGGCTAGAATCTGGAACAGGCGGCGCTCCTGAACGATGCCCTGTTCGAGCGTCATTTCGTAAGCCGAGTTGACCATTTCCTTGTTCGCGATCGCAGCCATTGGCGGCATCGATGCGATGAGCGCGGCGGTTTTCTTTGCTTCGGTCATCAACTCGTCATGCGGCACGACTTTTGCGACCAGATTGCTGCGTTCTGCCTCTTCTGCGCCCATCATGCGGCCCGTCAGGCACATTTCCATCGCTTTCGACTTGCCGACTGCGCGGGTGAGGCGCTGGCTGCCGCCCATGCCGGGGGCCACACCCAGCTTGATCTCGGGCTGGCCGAATTTCGCGTTGTCGCTGGCGATGATGAAATCGGCCATCATCGCAAGCTCGCACCCGCCGCCCAGTGCAAAGCCGTTGACCGCTGCAATCCACGGTTTACGCGTGGTTTTCACGATCTCGCTGGTCCACCGGCTGAAGAAATCGTCGAGATAGAAATCGGCGGCTGCCTTGTCCGACATTTCCTTGATGTCGGCACCTGCGGCAAATGCCTTGTCGCCCGACCCGGTGATGATCGCACACAGCTGGCTGTCATCGGCCTGATACGCGGCGAAGGCTTTGATCAGTTCCTCCAGAACAACGCTGGAAAGCGCATTCAACGCTTTCGGCCGGTTGAGCGTGATGATGGTGACGGCACCGTCAGTTTCGGTGAGTATGGTTTCGTAGCTCGCGCTGGTGTCGGTCATAGTGGTTTCCATTCTTCATCGGCGGGGAGAGGGGCAAAGATGCTGTCCAGCAATTCCTCGCTCACTTCCTCCGGGGTCGCCGGGGTCCATCTGGGATCGTGCGTCTTGTCCACGATCACGGCGCGCACGCCTTCGGCAAAATCGGGACGCAGCAATACGCGCGAACCGATGCGGTATTCCATCCGCATATTGTCTTCAAAACTATCTAGTTTCGCGCTTTCCGCCAGCTGCCGAAGGGCGACTTTCAGCGTTTGCGGGCTCTTTGTGCCTAGTGTGTCGCGTTCCTTGGCCGCCCATTCGCTGCCGTTGTTTTCTACATCAGCTTCCAGACTGGCGAGGATGTCTTCCAGCCGATCCGATGCGAAATGCTTCGCGATCCTGTCTGCATTTTCCTCGATACGTGCTTTGGGCGGGCTGCCTGGCATCTCCGCCAGCACGCCGGAAATCCGCCCAGGCTTTTCAATGATCCGCGCCTTCGCATCGGCGAGCATTTCGCTCGGCAAGTAATGCGTTGCGAGTCCGGCCCACAGACATTCAGCCCCGTCGAGCCGTGCACCGGTGAGCGCGAGGAATTGCCCAAGGCGGCCGCCAAGCCGCGACAGGTGCCAGCCGCCGCCAACATCGGGGAACAGGCCAATGCCCGTCTCTGGCATCGCAAACCGCGTGTTCTCGGTCGCGACACGGAATTTCGCGGGCAGGGCAATCCCGACGCCGCCGCCCATGGTGATGCCGTCCATGAACGCCACGATTGGTTTCGGATAGGTCATCATCTGGTGATTCAGCTGATACTCGTCATGGAAGAATTGCCGGCCTTTCACACCGCCATCTTCCAGCGCCGATTTCCGCAGCAGGTTGATATCGCCGCCGGCACAGAAACCGCGCCCCTCGGCATGATCGAGGATAACCGCCTCGATCGCATCGTCATCTGCCCATTTGGCCAATGCGGCGCTCATCGCGTGGCACATGTCCAGCGTCAGTGCGTGGATTGCCTTCGGACGGTTGAGCGAGATGTGGCCGACCCGGCCATGGGTGTGGATCAAAATATCGTCTGTCACGATGCAGCTTTCTTTGGTTCTATCAGGTCCCATCGGTTTCCGAACGGGTCACTGAAAACGGCCACTTTGCCATATGCTTCATGGCGCGGCTCTTCATGGAATAATACGCCCTTTGCCACAAAAGCGGCATGGGATGCAGCGAAATCATCGGTGTGCAAAAAGAACCCGACGCGCCCGCCGGCCTGATTTCCGATGGCCTCTCGCTGGCGGTCGCTGGACGCCGCCGCAAGCAGCAGACGGCCGCCCGAACCGGGCGCGGCCACGACCCAGCGCTTGCCGCCGCCCAGATCAATGTCTTCCGCCAGTTCGAACCCCAGCGTTCCGCAATAGAAATCGATGCCGGCATCATAATCCGGCACCACGATCGCGGTCATGTCGAAATGCAGGCTTGGCACGAATGGTTACTGGCGCAGCAAGTCGCGGCCAACGATCATTCGCATCACCTGGTTTGTGCCTTCCAGAATCGAATGCACGCGCAGATCGCGCCAGAAGCGTTCGATCGGGTATTCACGCAGATAGCCATAGCCGCCGAAAAGCTGCAGCGCATTGTTTACCACATTGCTGCCGCTGTCGGTCGCAAGCCGTTTGGCCATCGCGGAAAAGCGCGATTTGTCCGGCGCATTGTCGGTCACCTTGGCTGCGGCGAGATACAGCAAGGCCCGTGCAGCCTCCAGTTCGGTCGCCATGTCTGCGAGCATGAACTGGGTGTTCTGGAAATCGGCGATCGGTTGCCCGAACTGCTGGCGTTCCTTGGTGTATCCAATCGCCTCGTCGAGGCAGCGCTGCGCACCGCCCAGCGAACAGGCGCCGATGTTAAGGCGCCCGCCATCAAGACCCATCATTGCGAAACGGAAGCCTTCGCCTTCGTCGCCGACGCGGTTGGATACCGGAACGCGACAATCTTCGAAAATCAGCTGCGCGGTCGGGCTCGCATTCCAACCCAGTTTCTTTTCAGGTTTGCCAAAACTGAGGCCCGGCGTGTCCTTGTCCACCACCAGGCAGGTAATGCCCTTAGACTTGTGCTCACCCGTGCGCACCATCACGACATAGACATCGTTGAAACCGCTGCCGGAAATGAACTGTTTTGTACCGTTCAGCACATAATGGTCGCCGTCGAGTGTGGCGGCAGCTTTCAGGCCCGCAGCATCGGACCCGCTGCCGGGCTCGGTCAGGGCATAGCTGGCAATCTTGTCGAGCGTGACGAGGTCGGGGAGGTATTTCTCCTTGAGCGCAGCAGATCCAAACTGGTCGATCATCCATGCGGCCATGTTGTGGATGGAGATGTAGGCGCTGGTTGCCGGGCAGCCGTAAGCCATTGCCTCCATGATCAAGGCGGCTTCCAGCCGGCCTAGCGCAATGCCGCCCGATTCTTCGGACACGTAAATCGCGCCGAAGCCGAGTTCACCGGTCCGCTGGATCACATCACGCGGGAAGTGATGGTTCTCGTCCCACTCCGCAGCGAAGGGTGTGATGTTGTCGGCGGTGAAACGCTGCGCCATTTCCTGGATCGCAAGCTGGTCTTCATTGAGTTGGAATTGGTTTGTCATGACCGCGCCCCTAGCACCTGTGAACGACCGGTTGAAGGGCGATCAGCGGGCCAGAGAGAGTTTGTTCCCCGGGGTCTGTCCGAACAAGTTGGCAAAAAGAAAATGGCTGACGCGGATTGCCCGTGCCAGCCATTTCCTCGGTCAACGAACTGCGTAGCAGCTCGATGCCCCCTGTCTTTAACAGAGCCTGTCAGTCAGCCAAGCGGCAGTGACGATATGAACGGTACTGCCCGCCCGGCGTCGCGGTTTCAGTGGTTGTGCATTCATAGTTGCCGATCATCGAATCCTCGCGGAAATTGAACGCGGTGTCGATTTCCTGACCCGGCTGAAGCGTACCCTTGTCGCGGTAGACTTGGTAAACCAGCACGCCGTCCTGATTGCGCTTGTTCGTGATCTTTGCATCGCAGTTTGCGTCCAGCTGATAAGGCTGGTCTACTGCGCCGCGCACGATGCAATTGTCGTTGCGGATCTGCTCAGCAGCATTCACCGGCTTGTTTTCCGGTGCTGCGGAAAGCGGTGCGGCCATGATTGCGGCTGCGCCGGCGGCGAGTAATACATATTTACGCATATTAAAGTCCTCCCAAGTTTCAGTTCGCGCCCTCTGCGACCAGTTTGAGGCGAGGTGTCCCACAAAGTGGATGCCCGCTGTCTAAGGCTGAGTCGGCCAGGGTGATTGGACAAATGCGTCTTTTCAAAAAGGCAGCAGAACGGCTGCCAAAACGGTGCGTGCTTTGCCCAAGGTTGCAGGCAAGCAAAAGGGCCAGCCCAGCCATCGCCGCGCCGACCCTTTCCAATTCTTATACAACCGTATTGTCGTTACCGGCGAGATGCCGGGGATGCGGTTATTCGCCCAGACGGCAGTGGCGGAAAGAGCTGGTTTTACCGCTCGGTTGTGCCGTTTCGACCAGCTTGCACTCATAGTCTCCGATCATGAATTCTTCTCGGTTCACGAAAGCTGTATCGATTTCCTGGCCCGGTTGCAGAGTGCCCTTGTCGCGGTAGGCCTGATAGATCAGTCGCCCGTCCTTGTTGCGTTTTACGACGTATGTTGCCTCGCATTCCTGGTCGGCCTGAAATGGTTGGTCAAGCGTGCCGCGCACGATGCATCCCGTCACCTGCGTTTGCGTTGCGGCGTGGATGGGTTTGTTATCCGGTGCAGCTGAAACGCTGCTGGCAATCGCGGCTACAAGCGATCCAGTTGCCAAAAGTGTGAGTGTGCGCATGATATGTCCCCTCAATTCTACATTCGCGGCCTCTACCCACAAGGCTGAGTGCTGATGGCACGCAGCTTGTCGGCATGATGGAACTAGCTGCGCTCAAACTTCACTGATTGGACGAATACGTCTTTTCAGCCTCAGTGCTCGACGACTGCTTCAGCCTCGATTTCAACCAGCCATTCGGGGCGGCACAGGGCGGCCACACCCATCATGGTGGCGGCTGGGCGAGCGGCACCAAAGAAGTGCGAATGAACTTCGCCCACTTCGGCCTGTTGATCGATATCGGTCAGCAGCATTCGCGTGCGCACGACATCAGCGGCGGTTCCGCCAAGGTTTTCGATAGCTTTCACGATCAGCGCGCAGCAGCGTTCCGCCTGTTCGGCCGCTCCGCCTTCGGTTGTTTCGCCGTCATCCTCGATAGGGCCGGTGCCCGCGACGATGATGCGATCCGCGCCGTGGCCGGGAATGCGGATGGCCCGGCAAAATCCGAACTGATCCTCGAACGGAGAACCCGATGATGTGCGCGTCCGGTTTTGCATCAGGCAGGGCAGCGCTTGCGCGGGTATTCGTCTTTCACCTTGGGCTTCGTGCCATCGCTCACGCTCAGCGTTTCACCGTCGGCGGACAGTGACAGGCGGGAGACCTGCACCCATTGTTCACCTTCGCCCTCCATCACCAGATCGACCAGCGCATCGCTGCCTTCCGAACCAACACCGGCAACCAGACCGAGAGATTCGTAATACAGAATCTGCCGAGGTTTGATTTCCATTCGCATGTCGGACGCCGGATTGCAGGTTCCGCCAACATAATCCCATACGCCTTGGAAATGCGCCGGAATATTGCCTGCCAATTCGTCAAGCGGGGGTGCGCCGTCGCCGATCCCGCCATCGGGTTCGACCGGAATTGCCTGATCGGGTTCGATCGTCGTCACAGGCTCGGTCGGTTCGCCGCCGCGGTCGCAGGCTGCGAGCAGTGCGACCATGGCGAGAGGGATCAGGCGTCGGCGCATAATGGTTACCCCATGGTTGGAATGACAAAGGCGTTGGACCCGTCGCCGCCGCCGTCTGGCCAGCGCTGAGTGACCTTCTTGGCCTTGGTCCAGAATTTCAGGCCTTCCATGCCATATTGATCGATGTCGCCAAAGCCGCTGCGTTTCCACCCGCCGAAGCTGTGGTAGCTGACCGGGACGGGAATTGGCACGTTGATGCCAACCATCCCGACATTCACGCGGCTGGCAAACTCGCGGGCCGCGTGGCCGTTGCGGGTGAAGATGGCCACGCCGTTGCCGTATTGATGCTCGCTCGGCAGGCGGACTGCGTCTTCAAAGTCCCGCGCCCGTACGATCTGCAGCACCGGCCCGAAGATTTCTTCCTTGTAGCTTTCCATGTCCGTTGTGACCCGGTCGAGCAGGGTCGGGCCGACAAAGAAACCGTCCTCGTGGCCCTGCAGGGAGAACCCGCGTCCGTCGATCACGACTTCGGCGCCTTCCTTTTCCGCCGTATCGATCCAGCCTTCGACGCGCGCCTTATGTTCCGGTGTGACGACTGGGCCGTAATGCGCGTCGGGATCGTTGGAAACGCCCACGCGCAAGGCGTTGATCGCCGGAATCAGTTTTTCGCGAAGCCGGTCTGCGGTGTCTTCGCCAACCGGGACAACAACCGGCAGCGCCATGCAGCGTTCGCCCGCTGATCCGAAAGCTGCGCCCGCCAGATCGTTGACGACCTGGTCCAGATCCGCATCGGGCATCACGATACCGTGGTTTTTCGCGCCGCCGAATGCTTGTACGCGCTTCGCATTGGCGGCTCCGCGCTGGTAGATGTACTGCGCGATGTCGGATGATCCGACGAAGCTGATCGCCGGAATATCCGGGTGGTCGAGGATCGCATCCACCATTTCCTTGTCGCCGTGCACCACCTGCAACAGCCCTTCTGGCGCGCCGGCTTCCACGAACAGTTCTGCCAGACGAACGGGCACGCTCGGGTCGCGTTCGCTGGGCTTCAGGATGAATGCGTTGCCCACCGCGATCGCCATGCCGAACATCCACATCGGGATCATGGCAGGGAAGTTGAACGGGGTGATGCCCGCACAAATACCCAGCGGCTGGCGCATCGAATAAACATCGATGCCCGGGCCTGCGCCCTGGGTATATTCACCCTTCAGCGCCTGGGGGATGCCGCAAGCGAATTCGATGACTTCAAGCCCGCGCTGCACGTCGCCATGCGCGTCATCCACCACCTTGCCGTGTTCGCTGGAGAGCAGTTCGGCCAATTCCTGTTTGTGCAGTTCGACCAGCCGTTTGAATTCGAACATCACGCGGGCACGTTTCTGCGGATTGGTCGCGGCCCATTCAGGCTGCACTTTCTTCGCTTCTGCAACCGCCTTTTCCAAAAGCGTCGCATCGCCCAAGCCGACTTCGGCCTGCACTTCGCCGGTCGACGGGTTCCAGATTTTGTGTGTGCGGCCGGTGCTGGTGCCAGCTCCGCCTGCAATGAAGTGATCAACCTGACGCATCGCGCATCTCCTGCAAAGTCTTTTGAATTATTGTTGCGCGCTCCATAGCGCGTTCAAGCTGCCAATGCGACCCCGCAGATATGCATTCAGCGTATCTGCGGATGCGCCTAGCTGACCTGTGCCATCATCGCTGCGCACAGGATCGCGCCGTATGTGCCCACGGCATAACCCAGCACCGCCAGCAGCACCCCGACCGGTGCCAGGGCGGGATGGAATGCCGCTGCAACCACGGGGGCGGATGCTGCCCCGCCGACATTCGCCTTGCTGCCTACAGCGACAAAGAAGAACGGCGCGCGGATGATCCGGGCGACTGTCAGCAGCAGGATCGTGTGGATCAGCATCCAGATCAGTCCGATGACCATGAATGAAGGCGCATCGGCGATTTTCAGAATGTTCATCTTGGTGCCAATTACCGCCACCAGCAGGAAGATGAACACGGTGCCGAATTTGCTTGCCCCGACCCCTTCGAGGTTGCGCGCTTTGGTAAAGCTGGCCGCCAGCCCGAGCGTTGTGGAAATCACCACCACCCAGAAGAAGCTGCTCGCGAGTGTCGCATCCTCTCCCCACAATCCGGCGAAAAAGCTGCCCAGTGCCGATCCGCCCAGATGGCACAGCCCGACCACAGCAAAAGTCGCGCCGAACAGCAGCACGTAGTCATTTGCGCTGGCCACGCGTTCGACCGAAGCGGTGTAACTGGCCATCTTGTCGCGCAGCGCATCGATCGACGAACTGTCCGCCTTGAGCCAACCGTCGACCCGCTTACTGTCACCGGCACCGTAAAGCAGGAACGCCATCCAGATATTGGCGACGATAATGTCGACGGCGATCAGCGCGGAGTAATTCTCGATATTGTAGCCATAAACTTCCAGCATCGCGGTCTGGTTGGCGCCCCCGCCGATCCAGCTACCCGCCAGGGTGGCAAGCCCGCGCCATGCCGCATCTGCTCCGCTGCCGACGATAGCAGGATCGAACTGAGCGACGATCCACAGCGCAATCGGTCCCCCGATCACGATGCCGATGGTGGCGGTGAAGAACATGATTAGCGCCTTGGGACCCAGCCCGAGGATACCCCGCATATCGATGCTAAGTGTCATCAGGAACAACGCGGCGGGCAGGAAATAATCCTTCGCAATTGGCCACAGATTGCTGTCATCGACATTGATCAGGCCGAAGGTCACCATCAGCGACGGAACGAGATAACAGACCAGGATGATCGGCACGAAGGTGTAGAATTTCTGCCAACCCTCACGGTCGCGCGTGAAAAACACAAAGGCAAGCACTGCCGCCAGCAGGCCGAGGATCACCCGGTCGTCCGTAATCATTGAAATCGCTCTCCTATCAGGTCGTTGATACGCCTGTAGCGGGGCCAGTGCGGAAAAACCATGTTGACGGATAAACGAGCCGGTGCAATCGCCGCGAATGGACCTTGCGGGTGTAGCTCAATGGTAGAGCAGCAGCTTCCCAAGCTGACGACGAGGGTTCGATTCCCTTCACCCGCTCCAGCGGCGCCTTCCCAAAACATCCCGGAAACGCTTTCGAACCTTTGGAAACCATAGGGTTTCTGGTGTTCGGTTGTCCTGCATTTGCCCGCACAGTCTCGCCAAATTTCCCAAATTTGGCGGCTCGTCAGGGCTCATCCTTTTGGCTCAGGAGACCTTCTAGGCGCTGTCACGCACAATCAAGTGCGGAGGCAGGACCAGGCTTTCTGTATCTTCTCCAGCGAGACGCCGAAGCAAAAGGTCCGCGAGCCCCTTGGCACCTGCAGCGATATCCTGCCTGACAGTTGTCAGGGGAGGGACGGTCTGGCTTGAGATTGGCAGATCGTCGAAACCCACGATCTTGAGTTGAGCCGGCACGTTGATGTTGCGGTCCCTGAGCTCCTTCAGGCACGTGACAGCGATCGTGTCTGTTGCCGCAAAGATGCCGTCGATCTCGCCTTCGATATTGCTCAAATGCTCTGCGATTTCCTCGCTGGTTTGATCCCGTGACAAGTGTGTGGGAAGCGCGCGAATAGACACGCCCATCTTTTCGGCGACTTCCTTTGCGCCTGCAAAACGGGCGGCAAATTCGATTGGCTGTGTATCTCCCAGAAATGCGAGACGCCTGGCTCCGGCTGCAATAAGCTTTTCCGCCGCGAGCTTTCCGCCCAAACGGTTGTTGGTACCGACAACGCAATGCCGCTGGCCCTCCTGATGGTTGCCCCAAACCACCATCGGCAGATAGCCATCCGCAACGTCTTCGATCCGGTCAAACTGGTCGGACTGGCCGACCACGATGACGCCATCGATCATTCCTGAACCGATGAACCGGTCGAGCCAATCCTCGTCCTGTGCAGGGATCACCCGCCTCAACATGATGTCAAAACCCCTCTCGGTCAGCTCGTCTGCCAAATGACCGAGCAACGTCATGAAGAAGGTGTCAGAGATTTGCTGTCTAACGTCATGCCCCAGTGGAATGGCGACCCCGATTACCCCTGTTTTTTGCCTGCGCAGCTTGCTCGCCATCTGGTTCGGCCGAAATCCGTGCTCGCGCGCGATGGCTTCAATCTTTTCGCGCGTCTTGGTGTTGACCAGACTGTTTCCGGAAAGCGCTCGGGAGACGGTTCCGGGCGAGACACCGGCAATCTTTGCCAGGTCCGTGATGGTGCGGACGCGGTTTGGCTTGTCTACGGAAGGTTGAGTGTCTGAATCGGCCATTGTCGCCCCTTAGCCTGCCACAATCTTTTGTTCACGCGGCACTCTGTGCCCAGCATCGACAAAAAGAGTTGCAATGGCACCCACAAACATGAGCGCACCGCCAAGCATCAATACATTACGCGGATCTCCGCCTAGCACCGGATTGTAGATCAGCGGCATCGTCAGCGTTTGGAAAAGCATCGGGATCACGATGAACATATTGAAGATGCCCATGTAAATGCCGTTGCGGTTAGCCGGGATTGAATCTGCCAGCATCACGTAAGTATTGCCCATCATCCCGGCCCATCCGATACCAATGCCGAGCATCAGAACGAACAACGCCATCGGGGTCTCGACACCGGGGATGAGCAGCATGGCCGTGCCCGAGGCCGACAAGCAAACTGCATGCACCAATCTTGCGCCAAGTCGCGCCACGATTGGTATGAGCAACAAGGCCCCGAGAAAAGCGATGAAGTTGTAGAGCGCGCCCGCCTGCTGTGTCGTCAGCGTGGCTTCGCGGAACGCGGCGGTGGAGGGATCGGAAGTGTCGTAAAGTGAGCGGCCGACTGCGAAGGTAATGTACTGCCAGTATGCGAACATCGCGTACCACTGGCAAAGCATCGCAAGCGCGAGCTGGCGCATCGGTTTTGGCATTTCGCGGATCGCATCCACGATCTCTGCGAACGTGTCCTTCACGGTCAAAGGCTTCTTTTCCAGAGCGGCCTTCTCATCATCGGTCATCGGCAGTTCGGGAACCCGCCATACCGACCAGGCGATGGTAGAGATCGATAGGATTGCACCAATGATGAACGCGATGCGGACGATTACCGGGATGCCATTGTCGTCGAGTACGTCCTGCGCAATGAAAGCGGTCAGCAAAGTTGGAGCGAGATAGGACAGGGTTTGCGCGAGCCCGGTAAACGCGCTCTGCGTCAGGAACCCGACTGACCGTTGGCCCGGCACGAGGCGGTCTGCGACATAGGCGCGATATGGCTCCATAGTGATGTTGTTGCCAGCATCGAGAATCCACAGGAGTGATGCCGCCATCCAGAGCGTGGATGAATATGGCATAAGGAAAAGGCTGATCGTGCAGATGATTGCGCCGATCAGGAAATAGGGTGTGCGGCGCCCGAAGCGGGTGTTGGTGCGGTCGCTCATTGCGCCAACAATTGGCTGGATGATGAGACCGGTCATTGGGCCGGCAAGCCACAAAAGCGGCATCGTCGCCTCGTCAGCACCGAGGAAGCCGTAGATTGGCCCCATATTGGCCTGCTGCAGGCCGAAACTGAACTGCAGGCCAAAAAAGCCAATATTCATTTCAATGATTCGCAGCAAAGAAAGCCGTGGTTTTACCGCGGTTTGCATGGTTCAACATCCTCTCACGTGCCGTTATCTTCTCGGCCTTGTTGCATTTTCGTGACATAGTTTGCGCACGATTGCAATCGTTTGCAATTTCGCTGTTGCAATCGTTTGCAATGGAGTTATGCCTTACTGCGAATCGCGCAATATAGTGCGAGGGATTAAGGAGAGATCGACATGAAGTTTTGTCACGCTTTGGCTTTCGGCGTCGCGCTGGGCGCC
Source organism: Pontixanthobacter luteolus (assembly GCF_009828095.1). Taxonomy (GTDB): domain Bacteria; phylum Pseudomonadota; class Alphaproteobacteria; order Sphingomonadales; family Sphingomonadaceae; genus Pontixanthobacter; species Pontixanthobacter luteolus. The sequence continues at coordinate 79,265 of NZ_WTYP01000001.1, forward strand.
TTTTCGACCCCGGTTTTTGCGCAGGCTCAGGATGCCGCCTCGGATGAGGCTGCCAATGATGGCGGAGAAATTATCGTTACCGCTGTCGCCCGCGGCCAAAACCGGCTTGAAAGCTCGGTCTCGGTCAGCGCCGTAAGCGCGGAGCAGATCGCCGATCTTGCTCCGCCGTCATCGGCTGACCTTATCCGTCAGATCCCCGGCATTCGTGCCGAAGCATCGGGGGGTGAAGGCAATGCAAACATCGCCGTGCGCGGTATCCCGGTTTCAACCGGCGGTGCACGCTACCTCCAGCTCCAGGAAGACGGTCTGCCCGTCCTCGAGTTTGGTGACATTATCTTCGGCAACGCCGACAATTTCCTGCGCGCTGACCGCAACGTCGCGCGCGTCGAAGCGGTTCGCGGTGGTTCGGCATCGACTTTCGCATCCAATGCCCCGGGCGGTGTGGTCAACTTCATCTCTAAAACTGGCGCGCAAGAAGGGGGCGCGATCCAGGGAACAATTGGCGTCGATTTCGAGACCTACCGGGTCGATTTCGATTACGGTAGCAGCCTTGGCGATGACCTCTATTTCCACGTCGGCGGTTTCTACCGCACTGGCGAAGGTCCGCGCGACATCGGCTATAACGGCTATGACGGCGGTCAGGTCAAAGCGAACCTCACGAAAGAATTCGACGGCGGCTATGTTCGTTTTCATGCCAAGTATTTGAACGATACGACGCCGACCATTCTGCCGCAGCCAGTGTTCGTTGGCGGGACCAATTCTGATCCCAGCTATACATCTATCGCCGGTTTCGACGCTCGCACGGACTCGCTTTACAGCCCGTTCATTACCACCATCACGACACTTGATGGCGGCAACAATCCGACCACCTACAATTTCCGTGACGGTCTCTCGGTTAAATCGCAGGCATTTGGCGTGGAAGCAGAGATTGATGTTGGCTCTGGCTGGACGCTGACCAATCGTTTCCGTTACGCCAACAATTCGGGAAGCTTCGTTTCGCCGTTCCCGGCAAGCGTAGGTGCTGCTCAGGAAATCGCGGATGGTATCGGCGGTGCTGGTTCAAGCATCGTCCTTGCCACCGGACCGAACTCCGGCGACGTGGCAACCGCATCCACCATTGGCGGAAACGGCCTGCTGACCAACATCGTGAACTTCAATGTCCGGTTGAACAGCCTCGACAACATCACCAACGATTTCCGCATCAGCAAGGATTTCGACTTTGGCGGCGGTTCGGCAACCTTCACCTCGGGCTTCTATCTGTCGCGCCAGGACGTTGACACTGACTGGCTTTGGACCTCGCATGTCCAGACAGTTCAGGGTGACGGACAGGCCGTGCTTGTCGACATCGTTGATGCAGGCGGAAACACGGTAACCCAGAATGGTGTGGTTGGCTTTGGTGCGAACTTCTTCGGCAATTGCTGCCGTCGTAATTACGACGTGGCTTACAGCACCTATGCACCGTTTGCCTCGCTCGCACTCGAATTCGACCGTCTGACATTGGATGCCAGCATCCGATACGATTATGGCGATGCCAGCGGCACGGTCACCGGTGACGGGCCGGTTACCAGCTTCGATTTCGACAATGACGGCACCATCAGCACCCCGGAATCGCTAACCAGCGTTCTGCCACTGGGTAGCCCTGCTCCGGTCAATTATGACTTCGACTATTTCTCATGGTCGATCGGCGCGAACTACCTTGTGACTGATGATCTGGGCGTCTTTGCGCGTTACAGTCAGGGCGGTCGCCACACCGCTGACCGCAGCTTGCTCTCGCCAGCTGTTAGCACTGTCGATGGCGGTCTGCCGGGCGGAGACAATGGCGTGATCGCTGACGTCAACCAGCTTGAATTGGGCTTGAAGTATCAGGCGAACGGCCTGTCGCTCTACGCCACTGGCTTTTATGCCGAGACGAGCGAAACGAACGTCGAAATCGCTCCGCTGCTGCTGACCGACACCGACTACGAGGCCTTAGGCATTGAGCTTGAAGGCGCCTATTCGGTTGGTCCGTTCTCGCTTTCTGCAGGTGTAACATGGACCGATTCCGAAATCGTCCGCTCGCTCAACGCTGGCGTGATCGGCAACACGCCGCGTCGTCAGGCGGACTTCGTCTATCAGGCAACTGCACAGTATGATGACGGCTTCTTCAAAGCAGGCGCCAACATCATCGGCACTACCGACAGCTTCACGCAGGATAACAACCAGCTGGAACTGCCGGGCTATAGCCAGGTCAATGCCTTCCTGGCCATTCGCCCAATTGACCGTGTCGAGTTGGCGCTGAATGCAACCAACCTGTTCAATCAGTCTGGCTATACAGAAGCAGAAGAAGGGGCGATCCCGGGCAACAACCTTGTCCGCGCACGCTCGATTGCTGGGCGCACGATCGCAGCATCGATCCGCTTCGACTTCTGAAGCAAAAGAGAGTTGGCGGCCGGTCGGGACAAAACTGTTTCGATCGGCCAAAGACACTCAAGTAGTAATCAATCGCTGCTTCTCTACTTTGGCAAGGCGACAAGGCGGGCTGCGGGTCTTTCGACAAGTTGGCACGCTTTTGCAAAACGACGATGGGACCTATGACTGCTATCGATGGTAAACTTGCGGATCTCAAACCCTCGGCAACGTGCTGGACACCTGATGTTCTCGCGGGTCTCGCGGAAGCCAAGTTCGATCAGGCAGCGATCATTGATGCCGCCGCTGCCAAGCCGATGTCGCCATCACTTGATGTCTGGGACGCTTGGCCTCTTGCCGATCCTCACGGAAATCCCGTGGCCTGGTGCGGCGGCGAGTTGTGGTTTGCGTTGACGGTGGAGAGAGCCGCAGACCCTGAACAACGTCATCATCTCGCTCGGATCCATCATTTTCACCGGCTTGGCGATCAATTCAAACATATCGGCCTGACGTTGCCGGAAGAAATTTCGCCCGCCGCGCGCCAATGGTCCGGCTCGGCTCGGCTCGAAAACGGGGAAGTCACGCTGTTCTTTACCGCCACAGGGCACAAGGGCGATGCGACACTTTCCTATCACCAGCGCCTGTTTCTGACGCGCGCGCCGATGCCTGCAGACGGTGAGTTTGGCGCATGGTCAGAGCCGGTGGAATTCGTTCAGGCCGATGGACATTTCTATCGCCCCGCCAACGAGAACGAAGGTGAACCGGGCAAGATCAAGGCGTTTCGCGATCCCTCGCATTATCGTAGCCGCGAGGGTCAGGATTATGTCCTGTTTACCGGCTCATCGGGCACGCAGCCCAGTCTGCATGACGGTGTCATTGGCGCAGCGATTGCCGAGGGCGATGGTTACAGCTTGCTCCCTCCGCTGATCACCGCATCCGGCGTAAGTAACGAGCTCGAACGGCCTCATATCGTTGAGCATGGGGGGCGGATATATCTGTTCTGGTCCACCCAGCGTGGTGTGTTCGCGCCGGGCATCGTCGCCCCAACAGGACTTTACGGAGCAGTCGCCGAATCGATCGATGGCCCGTGGACCTTTTTGAACGGACACGGACTGGTGATCGGCAATCCGATCGAACGGCCGACACAGGCATATAGCTGGTGGGTCTTGCCCGATCTAAGCGTGACCAGCTTCGTCGACTATTGGGGACCAGAAGACGACACTCTGCCGGAAGCAGAAACGCGCAGGGCGCGCTTTGGTGGAACCTTCGCTCCATTCGTGCAGCTCGAACTTGATGGCGCGACGTCGCGAGTGGTCGGCTGAGAATGGACCTTGCGGGAAAAACGGGCCTGATCGGCGGTATCGAGGCTGGCGGAACCAAGTTCGTGCTTGCTGTCGGTCATTCACCGACCGAGATCATAGCGCGGCACGAAATTCCCACCGACTCTCCCGCAAATACGCTGGGGCAGGCAGCGGCATGGCTTGAAAGTCATGGCCAAATAGACGCGATCGGCATTGCCAGTTTCGGACCTGTCGAACTGGACCGATCATCGCCACGCTGGGGACACATCACCAACACGCCCAAACCAGGCTGGGCGAATTGCGATATCGCCGGATTTTTTGCCGAGCGATTTGGAGTGCCGATTGGCTTCGACACTGACGTAAACGGCGCGGCACTTGCCGAACATCAGCATGGTGCCGGCCGGGATGCCTCGTCACTTGCCTACATCACGGTGGGCACCGGTATTGGCGGAGGCCTGATACTGGGCGGCAAGCCGGTTCATGGGGCCGCGCATCCGGAGATGGGGCACATTTACCCGCGCCGTCACTCGCACGATATGAATTTCGAAGGGACATGCCCTCATCACCGCGATTGCCTCGAAGGGTTGGCTAGTGGTCCGGCTATCAAGGCGCGTTGGGGAGCGTCGCTATCCGAGCTGCCGTCTGATCACATCGCGCATGAGATCATTGCTGACTATTTGGCTCAGATTGCCCATTCGCTGATTGCTATGACTGCGGCGGAAGCCATCGTCATGGGGGGTGGCGTCATGAAGACGCCTCGTTTGCTCGACCGCGTTAGGAAAAGAGCAGCGGAACTGAGCGCAGCGTATTTTCCTGGGCAAGCTAAACACAAGATCGTTGCGCCGGGCTTGGGTGACCAGGCGGGTATTACCGGGGCGATGCTGCTCGCGCCATCGGTATGAGGTCAGCTTTTGGGCTGATGCTGCCCCTTATTCGTTGACCGCCATCGGGGCGCAAATTGACAAGTCGCCGCGCCCAATCGCCGCGCAACATACACATACGAGTTCCCAGTGGCACCGGTGACAAGCGACAGCTAGCAAGCTAGTCAGGTCGCGCTGCAGCGGGCGCAAACGTCCCTCACAACCCCGTGTTTTTTTCACAGAAGCGCGGGTAAGTGGAGGGCGGATGGCGGCTTTTTCGTTTCTCGGGTTTTAAAAAACAAAGTAAGTTCAGTTGTTTACTTGACCTATTGGTCTCCCTCCACCGTTCCAGCCCACTTTCCGGGCTTGCGGTGGCGGCAACAGATACAGGGAGGCTTCATTGACACAGGACCGGCGTGAAGCTTTCTGGATGGCTGATCTCTACGGAGAGATGCAGCTGGCCGAGCACACGCAGCGGCCCAGCCTGCTTGGCTACATCCCCGGTCTTGCGCTGGTCGGCGTGGCTGCACTCGCTTCGCTTTGGCTGAGTGATCAATATGGCGCGCCATCGGTCCTGATGGGGCTGTTGATCGGTTTTGCTCTCAATTTCACCAATGCGGACCGCAGGCTGGCACCGGGGCTGGATCTGTCGTCGCAGACCTTGCTGCGGATCGGCATCGTTCTGATCGGGATGCGGATCAGCTTTGCCGAAATTGCCGCACTTGGCATTGTCCCGTTCCTGTCACTCGTGGGCATCATGGCAGCGGTAATCGCCGCGGGGGTGATTGCTGCAAAACTTCTCAAGCTGGATCTGCTGTTCGGACTGCTTGCGGGCGGGGCGACGGCAATTTGCGGGGCCTCCGCCGCGCTTGCACTGTGGAGCATCATCGGAGAGCGGCGCATTAGCCAGGAGCGGTTTACGATTGTCCTGCTTGGCACGACGCTGGCGAGTGCATTTGCCCTGACATTCTATCCGGCTCTCGCAGCGATGCTGTCGCTGAACGACACGCAGGCGGGTTTCCTGACCGGGGCGTCGATCCACGACGTCGCCCAGGCGCTGGCCGGCGGGTTCGCGTTTTCGGAACAGGCGGGCGAAGTGGCGACCGTGGTCAAACTATCGCGCGTGGCCTTGCTGGTGCCGATCCTGGTGCTGGTATCATTGGCGCTGCAGCGCTTCTCGCCCGGCGGCGAAGAGGCTGGAGGGCGCAAGTTCAGTATCAAACAGGGGCTGCCATGGTTCATTCTTGGCTTCATTGCGCTGGTTGCGGTGAACAGCCTGATGCCAATCCCGCAGCCGGTGGTAGATTTCGGGTCTAGAACCGCAAGCACCCTGTTGCTGTTCGCCGTAATCGCAGCGGCCATCAAGTCGGATCTGTCGGGCATGCTCTCGCATGGCTTGCGCAGTTTTGGGCCGGTCATTATTACGACGCTGACCGCGTTTGGCCTGTCCCTGCTGACGGTTCAATTCCTTTAATGCCGGAGTGCACATGAATATCTTCACAGACCATCCGCGTTCAGTCGGCGAAAGCTATGGCGAGCACTTCGTTGCTGCGACCAGCTTCGGTTTGCCGATGATCACTGCCGGTCTGGCATGTGTGCTGCACGGCTTCTTCCCGTTCCTGTTCGAAAAGACAGGCAGCAATCTGGTGCGCAAACTGTATGACCGTATGGTCCTGAACAGGAAGAAGATGGTTCAGGAAACCAGCGACGGGCAGCAAATGGACTGGTGTATCTAGCGAAAGCGCGGTCGGCTCAGCCCAGGGTCTCCATGTCGATGACGAAGCGGTATTTCACGTCGCTTTCTTCCATCCGGTCGTAAGCTTCGTTGACTTCATCCATCCGGATCATCTCGATTTCCGGAGTGATGCCTTTCTCGGCACAGAAATCGAGCATTTCCTGCGTTTCCTCGATCCCGCCGATTCCGCTTCCGGTCAGGATCTTGCGGCCCAGCAGCAGGCCGGTGTGAAGTTCGGGCATCATGTCGATCATCCCCACCAGCACCTGCGCCCCGTCGACTTTCAGCAGGTGCAGATACGGCGCGACATTGTGGCGCACGGGGATGGTGTTGAGGACCATGTCGAAATAGCCTGACTTCGCCTTCATCGCGTCTTTATCGGTCGTGATCAGGAAGTCGTGAGCGCCCAGTGCTGCGGCGTCTTCGCGTTTGCTTTCGGTGCGGCTGAGAACGGTCACCTCGGCACCCATCGCTGCGGCGAATTTCACGCCCATATGGCCAAGCCCGCCAAGCCCGGCGACAGCAACCTTGCTGCCCGGCCCGACTTTCCAGTTCCTGAGCGGTGAGTATGTGGTGATCCCTGCGCACAGCAGGGGTGCGGCATCGGCCATGTCCAGCGCGGCTGGAACTTTCAGGACGAATTCGTCGCGGCAAACGATTCGGTTGGAATAGCCGCCTTGCGTTTTGCTGCCATCATGCCGGTCGGTCCCGCCATAGGTGCCGACCATGCCGTTCTTGCAATATTGTTCGAGGCCTTGCTTGCAATGATCGCACTGCTTGCAGCTATCGACCATGCAGCCGATGGCCACGCGGTCGCCAACCTGATGGCGGGTAACTGCCTCGCCAACTGCGGCAACCGTGCCGGTAATTTCATGGCCCGGCACGATGGGATAGGTTGTGCGGCCCCAGTCATTGCGGGCAGTGTGCAGGTCTGAATGGCAGATGCCGCAATGCGTAATGTCGATCAGCACGTCGTCATCACGCAGCCCGCGCCGAGTAAAATCGAAAGGTGCCATGCCGCTATCGGGCGATGTCGCAGCATATCCGGTAACGGGATATTCGTTGGTAGCCTGGGTCATTGCATAGGGTCCTTTAACGCGGCGGCATCCGGATCGCCCCGTCGAGACGGAACTGATGGCCATTAATGTAGCTGTTGCTGGCGATTTGCACGATCAGGCTGGCAAATTCCTCTGGATGACCGAGCCGTTTCGGAAACGGGACGCTGGCATTCAGTTGATCCCACATTTGCGGGTTGCGATCCTTCATGCCCAGCATCAGCGGTGTGGCAAAGATCCCGGGCATGACCGAGTTTACGCGAATTCCCATATCCATCAGGTCACGCGCCATCGGCAGCACAAGCCCGTTCACACCGGCTTTGCAGGAGCCGTAAATTACCTGACCGATCTGCCCGTCTTGCGCGGCGACGGAGGCTGTCAGCGTGATCGATCCACGCTCGCCATCTTCGTTCACGGCCTCTGAATTGGCCATGCCGAGGGCAGAAAGCGAAGCGACACGGTAGCTGGCAATAAGTATGCCCTGCGCGCCGAATTCATATTCTTCGGTTGGCAGACGCTTGTATCCGCCTTTCTCCTTGTCCCAGCCCAGCGTCTTCCCGCGCTTGCTGGCCATGGCGCAGTGCACGGTGACGCGTTCCTGGCCATTGGCGGCCCGTGCTGCAGCGAAACCATCGACAACCGATTGTTCGTCCATGATATCGACATGGTGGAAAGTCCCGCCGATTTCCGCAGCGTATTTTTCCCCGTCCTCGTCATTGATGTCGAATATTGCGACTTTCAGGCCCTGCGCGGCGAGCGCTTTTGCGCTTGCATGGCCAAGGCCCGATGCCCCGCCGGTGACCACTGCGGCCATTCCGCTTTCGAGTTTCATTGCATCACTCTCCCTCGATGTTCTTATCTTTGCACCTGTCATGGGGGATTCATGGTGCTATCGCAATTGCGATTCAGATTCCGGGAGAGACTCGATGACCAATACCGCCGCACCATTCGCTGCCCCCAGCCGCCGCCAATTCTTGGGCGCGACCGGCACCGCCTTTGCCGCCTTGCTCGCCAGCGGGTGCACTGCGGGGCCAGCAGCGCGCAACGCGGTATCCGGCGGCGAGGCTTTCGCGGGTTATGGCCCGCTCGTTTCTGACCCGGCGGGACTGCTCGATCTGCCGGCCGGCTTTTCTTACCGGATCATCTCCAAACTCGGCGATCGCATGGCAGACGGACTGACCGTGCCCGACCGCGCTGACGGGATGGGCTGTTTCGATCTCGGCAATGGCAAGCTGGCACTGGTGCGCAACCACGAATTGATGCCCGACAACGATCCGGGCGGCGATATTCCGATGGGTTATGACCGGATCGAAGGCAAGGTTATGCCCGGTGGTACGACCACCATCGTGCTCGATGCGAAAACGCTGGAGATCGAACAGGAATATCGCTCGCTCGCCGGAACGGTGCGCAATTGCGCTGGCGGGGTGACCCCGTGGGGCAGCTGGCTGACCTGCGAGGAAGCTGTCTTCGGTGTCACGGAAAAGAACCAGAAAGACCATGGTTGGGTGTTCGAAGTGCCTGCCAATGCTGGCACATTGGTCAATCCCGAACCACTGAAGGCGATGGGCCGTTTCAACCACGAGGCTGCCTGTGTCGATCCGGAAACCGGCATTGTTTACATGACCGAAGACCGGCAGGACAGCCTGCTTTACCGTTTCATTCCCAACGTGCGCGGCAAGCTTGAGCAGGGCGGCAAGCTTCAGGCACTGGCACTGACCAACAACATCACCGACAGCCGTAACTGGTCCGGCGAGACAGTCAGCACCGGCGACATGCACGAAGTGCGCTGGATCGACCTCGACAATGTTGAAGCCCCCGAAGATGACCTGCGCAAACGCGGCGCGTCGCAGGGTGGGTTGCTGTTCGCAAGAGGGGAAGGCATCCATATGGGCGAGGGCGAGCTTTACTTCGCCTGTACCAATGGCGGCGCGGCGAAACTGGGCCAGATATTCAAGCTGGTACCCGGACGCGGCAAGCGCGCCGATGGGCTGGCGCTGTTTTTCGAAAGCACATCGCCCGATCAGTTCAACTACGGCGACAATTTGACCGTACAGGGCAATGGACACCTGATCGTCTGCGAAGACCAGTATACAGATGTGGTAAACAACCACCTTCGCGGCATCACGCCAGATGGCCAGGCTTATCCGCTGGCGTTGCTGCGGGTGCAGAGCGAACCGGCTGGTGCGTGCTTCTCTCCTGATGGTAAGGTGCTGTTCGTGAACAGTTACAGCCCGACCGCCACACTGGCGATCACCGGTCCCTGGTTCGGTTGAGCCGCAGCGCGGGGCTGATCGCCGGTGTCGGCTTTCCTGTTCTCGCTGGTTGCGGTTTTCCTGACTTCGCTCGGCAGCCGTGACCAGGTCCTGATTGCGCGCCTTTCGGGCGTACTTGGGCGCAATTATGCGCTGTTGGTACTTGGTTGCCTGATTGCTGCCGGCACCGCCGCATTGATGACAGCGGCGGGCGCGCATATCGGCGCGATGTTGCCCGGGCCTGCCAAAACGATGCTGGCCGCCTTTGCCCTGATTATGGCCAGCGCCGAACTGGCGTGGCCGAACCGCGTAAGGAAACCGGTGGAGCCAACCCGCTCTCTCGGCGCAATCGGCATTGTGCTGCTTGCACGCCAATTCGGCGATGCCTCGCGCTTCCTCATTTTTGCGTTTGCTGCGGGGGCGGGCCTGTCGTGGTTTGCCGGTGCAGGCGGGGCAATCGGGGGAATCGCAGCGGTCGCTCTCGGCTGGGTTCTGCGCGGTGATCTGGAGGCTGTCTTGCCGCTCAGAACGATCCGTACCGTGCTGGCGATCGTGGTTGGCATCGCGGCAGCTGTGATCGCACTTTCCGCACGTGGTCTTATTTGGTAATCGAGATATCCGATTAGTCTAAAAGGGACAAACTGGGAAACCCAAGCGCGTTCCGCCCGTTGATCTTGCATATGCACTTGATCCGAAGGGGACTATGAAATGGCCAACACTGGCGACAACTCGAAAATGGCACTGGTCGGCGAACTTAACGGCCTGCTGGCAGACCACTTTGCACTGTATCTGAAGACCAAGAATTTTCACTGGCACGTGGCTGGACCGCGTTTTCGCGATCTGCACCTGATGTTCGACGAGCATGCCATCGAAATTCGTGACCAGATCGATGTGATCGGCGAACGGGTCCGCAAGCTAGGCGAGAATACGCTGACCGGCATCGCCTCGGTATCGAAAAACACGCAGGTCAAGGATCAGGACGACACCAGCCTCTCGGCCGAGAAAATGGTCGAAGAGCTCCGCGACGACAATGCTGCGATGGTCAAGCGCCTCAAAGAGATGAAGCCGCTGGCCGAACAGGCAGGCGACAATGCGACCGACGGTCTGCTGGATGACTGGACCGACATGGCAGAAGAGCGCGTGTGGTTCCTCAGCCAGACTTTGAAATAAGGAATTGTCTTTCCCCCCGAAAAGCCCGTCGGAGCATTATGCCCCGGCGGGCTTTTTGTTATGGTGCGCCACATGGCCAATGTGACCCTTGTCGAAAATGCTGATGACCACGCGATCGCCGCGTGGCTGGAACAAAAACTGCTTGCAGAACTGCGGGATAGCGATGGGCGCATTGCGATCACGGTTCCCGGCGGATCGACCCCGTTTCCGATATTCGAGCGGTTAAAAGACAGCGCAATCGATTGGTCGCGGATTGATGTGTGGCCTGGCGATGACCGGATTGTTCCGGAAGATCACGCGGCCAGCAACACCGGCAAGATCCGCAGCCTACTTGAACCTGTCGGCGCACGGATCGTCCCGCTTTCCCCCGATGCACAGCCGCCGCGTTTCGCTCTGGCGTGGCTTGGCATGGGGGCCGATGGGCATATCGCGTCCCTATTCCCGAATACGGATCCGAAGGCAGACGATCCGCAGCCTGTGCGAACCTTGACCCCCGATCCACTCCCTCCGGAGGCGCCGTTTGACCGGATCACACTGACCATTCCGGCGCTGCTAAACAGCGATGCGCTGGTGTTTGTCATCCGCGGCGAAGACAAGCGCGCCGTGTTTGATGCGGCTGCCGACGGCGAACATGATCTGCCGATTGCCCGTTTGCTATCGGCTGCCGGTCAGGACGTACAATGCTTCGCCTGATACCACCGGCCATGCACCGGTTGCTTTACCGTGCGGCTGACCGGGGCAGAACGGCGTGGTGGCGGCTGACGAAACCGGCCTTGCAAGGCGTGGCAGTGATTGCCACCGATCTGCAGGGGCAGTTGCTGCTGATCCGGCTTAGCTATGGTTCAGGCGGCTGGAACGTGCCCACAGGCGGGGTTGGTAAAAACGAACAGCCGGATGTTGCCGCGCGACGGGAACTGCAGGAAGAAACGGGCTGCGATGCTCACTCGCTCAAACTGATCGGCATTCAGGAAGACGTGCTGTTCGGCGCTGAAAACACCGTGCATGTTTTTGCAGCCAAGGTTTCGGGAATGCCCCGGGCCGACATGCGTGAAGTTATCGATGCGCGGTTTTTCCCGATGCATTCACTGCCCGAACCGCTGACCAAGACCACGCGGCGCAGGCTGGCCTTGTGGGCGGAACATTCAAAGCAGGGATAGCTGCGCCGTATCTGGCTTGCGCTCATCCTGCCCTTCGCGCTCCAGATTGGATAGTGTCAGCCCCATGAGGCGGATCGGCATCGGCAGGGGCAGCATCTCCTCCAGCAATTCGTGCCCGATACGGGCGAATTCCGCTTTGTCCTGAACATTACCAGTCAGCGAGCGCGCACGCGAGACGATCTGGAAATCGGTGTATTTCATTTTCAGGGTGACGGTTCGCCCTTTAGCTTCGGATCGCTCAATCCGCTCCCACACGATGTCGACAATATTGTCCATTGTCTCCCGCAAGGCAGAACCGCTGGAGATGTCGTCGCTGAAGGTCCGTTCCCCGCCCACGGATTTCCGAATCCGGTTTGCACGGACCGGGCGCAGGTCAATCCCCCGCGCGGCGCGGTAGAGATAATCGGCGAAACTGCCGAAATTGGCCCGCATGAATTCAATGTCCTTCGCCGCAAGGTCTGCGCCTGTTTCGATGCCGAGACGGGCCATTTTCTCGGCACCTTTCGGACCAACGCCGTGAAACCTGCGAACAGGCAAAGTTGCCACGAACTGCGCGCCATGACCCGGCTTGATCACGCACAGGCCGTCGGGCTTGTTCTGGTCGCTGGCCAACTTGGCGATGAATTTGTTGTAGCTGACCCCCGCGCTGGCAGTCAGCCCAGTTTGTTCGTGGATTCGCGTGCGGATCAGTTCGGCGATCCGGGTCGCGCTGCCGATCCCGCGAATGTCGTCGGTCACGTCGAGATATGCCTCGTCCAGACTGAGCGGTTCAACATGGGGAGTGAAATAGAGGAATATCTCGCGGATTTTGCCCGATGCCTCGCGGTAGGCGTCAAACCGGCTTTTCACGAATATGAGGTCGGGACACAGCCGCTTTGCAGTGACAGACGGCATGGCGGAACGGACCCCGAACTTCCGCGCTTCATAACTTGCCGCGGCTACCACGCCGCGGCCTCCGCTGCCCCCGACGGCCACCGGTTTTCCCCGCAGGTCGGGATTGTCGCGCTGCTCTACGCTGGCGAAAAACGCATCCATGTCGACATGGATGATCTTGCGCAGGCCGCTGGCTTCATCGCCGCCGCTGTCAGAGCCTGCATCCTGTCGATTCTCGTTCGTCACACTGTAGGAATAGGCGCGTTCGGGTTTGCGGGGAACCGCCTGCGGCCCTGCTGATTTAAGTTGCAAGGTAAAACGTGCTGGCCTTTCGCACGGCCAGCAGCCAAGGAAAACCAATGACAACCCAGCCGATCAATCCGAGGCCCGCATTGGGCGAGCGCGAAATGATCGTGCTGATGGCTTTGCTGATGAGCCTGCAGGCCTTCGGGATCGATGCCATGCTCCCTGCGCTTGGCCAGATGGCCAGCGAAATGGGTGCGTCGGGAAATGACCGCCAGTTCGTGATCGGCGCTTACTTCCTTGGTTCCGGTATCGGCGCCTTCTTCCCCGGCGCATTTGCGGACCGTTTCGGCAGGCGCCCGGTGCTCGCAATCGGGCTGGTGTCTTACATCGTCCTTTCGCTCGCCTGTGCTTTGGTAACGGATTACGATGTGCTGCTGGCTTTGCGCCTTGTGCAGGGAATATCCTGCGCGGGTCTCAGCGTGGTCCCCGCTGCCATAGTGCGCGATCAGGTCGGCGGCGACCGCATGGCCCGATTGATGAGCCTGATCATGATGATTTTCCTGCTGGTGCCCATTCTCGCCCCGGCGGTCGGGCAGGGGATCATGTATCTGGCCGGTTGGCGCGCGATCTTCGGGGCCATGGCGGTGGTTGGTCTGCTGGTCAGCATCTGGGTATGGGCGCGGCTGCCAGAGACGCTGCAGGAAGGCAACAAACAGGACATCAAGGTGGGCACCATCCTGCGCAATATGGGCACCGCGCTGACGGATCGCGGCGCGATCGGCTATGTCGTGGGCAGCGCGCTGGTGTTCGGTTCGCTGTTCGGCTTCCTCAATTCCAGCCAGCAATTGATCAGCGAAACATTCGGCATGGGCAACTACTTCGCCCTGATTTTCGGCGGCGCGGTGGTTGGCATGGTGCTGGCCAATTTCACCAATTCGCGGATCGTTGAACGCTTTGGCGCGCGCCGTGTCAGCCACACGGCCTTGATCGCATTCATCGCCATCAGCGTGGTGCAATTCATCAGTGCCAGTCAGGCGCAGCAGCCCTTGGCACAGTTCATCGTCTTGATGAGCCTGTCGATGGCAATGCTCGGTTTTATTGGCGCAAACTTCAGTTCGATCGCGATGCAGCCGTTCTTCCATATCGCCGGTGCCGCCAGTTCAGCGCAGACCGCGCTGCGCATGAGCACAGGCGCGGTTCTGGGTGCGGTAATCGGCGGGCTATACGATGGAACGGCGCGGCCGCTGGCGGTTTCGATGCTCAGCTGCGCGCTACTGGCGCTGGCCATCGTGCTGTTCAGCGAACATGGCAAGCTGTTCCGCCGGGTGAGTAACTGAGTAACGACAGGGCACGTCAGATTGTGCGCGGGGGCCCGCAGAGCCTATTCGCTTTCCAGTCTACGCCAAGCCAGTTCGGCGAATTCGCACAGCAAGGGACGCGTGTCGCGCGGGTCGATAATATCTTCGACATTAAACCGTTCTGCGCTGCGGAATGGTGACGTGACCTTGTTCAGCCGCGCCTTGATCTCTTCCAATTCGGCGGCAGGATCTTCGGCGGCTTCCAATTCCGATTTATAGGCAACCTCCAGCCCGCCTGCGATGGGCAGGCTGCCCCAGTCCCCGCTGGGCCAGCAGAAGCGGTATTGATAGGTTTCCGCATTGCTCATCGCGCTGCCTGCGATGCCGTATGCGCGCCGCAGTACTACGGAAGCAAGCGGCACGGTGGCCTTGTAAATCGCATTCATCGCGTTGACGCCGTAACGGATGGTGCCCGCCATTTCCGCCTCGCGCCCGATCATGAAACCGGGATTGTCGACCAGGTGAATGATCGGCAGGCGGAACTGGTCGGCCAGTTTCACGAACCGCTCGACCTTCTCGCTGGTCTTGGCTTCCCATGATCCGCCAAGGAAGCTCGGGTCGCTGGCAACCACGGCCACGGGATATCCGTTAAGCCGGGCCAGCGCGGTGATGGCCGCGCGGCCCCAGTTGCGGCCAATTTCGAACACTGTGCCTTGATCCAGCACAATCTCCAGGCATCGGCGCATGGAATAGACCTGCTTCGGATCGCGCGGGACCAGACTGAGCAGTGCGTCTTCGCGCCGGTGGATCGGATCGGTGCAATTGGACCGGCGCGCCAGCTGGCCGACATGTTCGGGCATGAACGAAAGGAAATGCCGTGCGCGGGCAAACGCCTCGGCCTCGCTTGCCACTTCGTCATCGACCACGCCGTTGCGCGTGTGAATGTCGCTGCCGCCGAGGTCTTCTTTCGCCTGTTGGTGATCGGCGGCGCTTTTGTAGCTCGCGCCCAGGCCATCGACCACGGCGGGGCCGGCGGCGAAAATCTGGCTCAGCCCGCGAACCATGATTGAATAATGGCTGGCAACGGTGCGCGCTGCGCCCAGTCCTGCAGTCGGGCCCAGCGCCAGCGCCACAACGGGCACCGTATCGAGGTTCTTCACCACTTCGCCCCAGCCGGGCACTGCGGGAATATAGGTTGCGCCGATCGCCTCCAGCGTCTTCACGCTTCCGCCGCCGCCGGTGCCGTCGATCATGCGGATGATGGGCAGCTTCATCTCGTGCGCCATCTTTTCCGCCTGTACCATCTTGCGGCTGATCCCGGCATCTGCCGCGCCGCCGCGAATGGTGAAATCGTCTGCCGTGGCGACAACCGGTCGCCCCTCGATCAGAGCCTTGCCGAACAGGAACGGGGCGGGGAGGACACTCTCCAGATCGCCGTTTTCATCGTAGCTGGCCTTGCCCGCGATCTTGCCGATTTCGCGGAACGACCCGTCATCGACCAGAGCGGCAAGGCGCGCGCGTGCATCCATTTTGCCGCGGCCATGCTGGCGGGCGAGTTTTTCTTCCCCGCCCATGCGTTCCGCCAGTTCCTCGCGGCGGCGTAGTTCCTCGAGTTCGCTCTTCCAGGTCATTTTTGTTTTCCGCACGCCATTCGGCGTGCGATTTCCTCGCTCATTCCTTCAAGGATCGCGTCGCTGCGGGCGGGCGCTAAAGAACATCGGCGAGCTTGCGGTTGCTGCGCAACCATTTGGTGCTGAGCAGCAAGCCTCACTCCGTAGGCTCCACCACGCACAGCACCGCCTCGACCTGCACCTGCCCGCCTTCGCTGGCCGACAGCTCGGTCACGGTCCCGTCGAATGGCGCGGTGAGGGCGTGTTCCATCTTCATCGCCTCGAGCACCATCAGCCGCTGGCCTGCGGAAACCGTGTCGCCCTCTGCCACATCGACCGCGATGACCTTGCCCGGCATGGGTGCGAGGATTGCGCCGTCGGCGGCGGAGGCGTGGCCGGTGCCTCTCTCGTGATCGAGCGAAACCGCAAAAGTGTCGGCTCGATAACTTACGAGAGCAATGTCGGGAGCGGCGAGCGAAGAGAAGGTGTGATCAGAACGATGATCATCAGGTTCGACTGCGTAGGTCTCTTTGCCAGAACGCAGCCGCACCGTGCGATTAGCTGGCGCATTGAGTCGGAAACCGGAAAGGGCTTGGCGGTCTCCATCCTCGTACTGATCCAGCAATTCCGACGCCGCTCGGTTCAGCATTTCTGCCTTCGGTTGAGTCATCGGTTTCAGGTCATTCTCGTGATCGGCAATGAAAGCCGTGGTAAGTTCGGCGGACGCAAAGGCCTCGTGGGTCACCAGATCGAACAGGAATCCAGCGTTGGACTTCACCGGCCACACCGCCACACCTTCAAGCGCGGTCCCCAGCCGATAAATTGCTTCGTTTCGGGTCGATCCGTGCGCGACAACCTTTGCGATCATCGGGTCATAGAATGGTGAAACTGCTGAGCCACGCTCGATCCCGGTTTCGACCCTGATACCCTCCGCGCCGTCAGGGAGATGGCACTGCTCAAGCGTGCCGGTCGAAGGAAGAAAGCCAGCCGCCACATCTTCCGCATAGAGCCGGGCCTCGATCGCCCAGCCGTCGATGCTCAGCTCCTCCTGCTTGAGCGGGATCGGCTCCCCGCTCGCCACGCGCAGCTGCCACTCTACCAGGTCCACGCCGGTAATCTCCTCGGTCACCGGGTGCTCCACCTGTAGCCGCGTGTTCATCTCCATGAAGAAGATGCGGTCGGCGCGCAGGCCTTCGCTGGCGTCGGCGATGAATTCGATGGTGCCTGCGCCCTCGTAATCGACTGCCTTGGCAGCCCTGACAGCAGCGG
This sequence comes from Pontixanthobacter luteolus, assembly GCF_009828095.1. Classification (GTDB taxonomy): domain Bacteria; phylum Pseudomonadota; class Alphaproteobacteria; order Sphingomonadales; family Sphingomonadaceae; genus Pontixanthobacter; species Pontixanthobacter luteolus. The sequence continues at coordinate 96,476 of NZ_WTYP01000001.1, forward strand.
CGCAAATTTCTTCGCGGGTCGCCTCGTCCATGCCGGGGGCGGGGGCTTCCTCGATCACCTTCTGGTGGCGGCGCTGGAGCGAGCAATCGCGTTCGAACAGGTGGACGACGTTGCCGTGGCTGTCGCCGAACACCTGCACCTCGATATGGCGCGGCGAGGTGATCCACTTTTCGAGCAGGACCTCGTCGTTGGAGAAGCTGGCCTTGGCCTCGCGCTTGCAGCTTTCCAGATCGGCTTCGAAATTCTCTGCTGCGTCGACCTTGCGCATGCCCTTGCCGCCGCCGCCTGCGACTGCCTTGATCAGCACGGGATAGCCGATGGCGTCAGCTTCTTTCTTCAAGCGATCCACTGACTGGTCTGCGCCAAGATAGCCGGGGGTTACGGGCACTCCGGCGGCGATCATGCGTTCCTTGGCCGCATCCTTGAGGCCCATCGCCCGGATGCTCTCCGGCTTTGGTCCGACCCAGATCAGGCCAGCGTCGATCACGCTCTGCGCGAAGTCGGCGTTCTCGGACAGGAAGCCGTAGCCCGGATGGATCGCCTCCGCGCCGGTCTGTTTGGCAGCGGCGATGATCTTCTCGCCCACCAGATAGCTTTCCGCAGCGGGGGAGGGGCCAATATGCACCGCCTCATCGGCACTGCGCACATGCAAGGCTTTCGCATCGGCATCGGAATAGACCGCAACGGTGGCGACGCCCATTTCGCGGGCGGTGCGGATAATACGGCAGGCAATCTCGCCGCGATTGGCGATCAGAAGCTTTGAAATCATGCCAACCGATTAGAACCCTGTGCCGCCCATGTCGAGCGCAGAGGGCAGCAGGTCACAGTTCGTCGGGCAGCGGGTCCATCGGCGGCGGGGCGATGGGGCCGGCCATCCGCACGGCCAGCAGGATCTCGCCCCGATCCAGCGGCGGTTCATCGTCCGGGCCGACCGGATCGTTTTTCAGCGCTTCGAAGAAAGCGGCGGTTACATGGCCCAGCTTGCCAAGGCTGCTGGTATGCACGCGGTGGTCCCACGCAGCCTTGCCGCGCCGGCGCACCTCGTAACCGATATCGGTGTAAATGCGGGCGGCGGACAGGATCGCCCAGCGGCTACGGAACGGTAGACCCACCGTGCCCAGCCGGGCGCGCTTGGCGTATTTGTCCATCAGCAGGACCAGTTTTTCGGCCATGTCGGCCAGTTCAGCGCGGTGGTGCGGTTTGGTATGCTGGCCGGGTTCGATGTCTTCTTCCACCAGCCATTCCATCGGCAGATAACACCGCCCGGCGGCGTCATCTTCCAGCAAATCTCGGGCGATATTGGCCAGCTGGAACGCGATGCCCAGATCGCAGGCCCGATCCATCACTTCGTCATCGTCAGGATCGACGCCCATGACCGCGGCCATCATCACTCCGACCGCACCGGCGACGTGATAGCAATAGCGCAGCAGGTCTGCCTCGCTGCGCGGACGCCAGTCGCGTGCATCCAGTGCAAAACCTTCGATGACGTCTTCCGCCATTTGCGCGGACAGGCGGCCTTCCTGCGCGACCAGGCCGAAGGCGTCGAACGCAATATCGGCCGTGGGCAGTCCGTCGAACGCGCGCTGTGTCAGCACGCGGATCGATTTCAGCCTGCTTTCCGCGCCCGCCTGATCGCCCAGTTCGCCGCCCATTTCCTGTGCATCGGCGATGTCGTCGCACCGGCGGCACCAGGCATAGAGCAGCCAGACGCGTTCGCGCGTGTCGATGTCGAACAGGGTGGATGCTGCGGTAAAGCTTTTGGAGCCTTCCTCGATCGACCGGCGCGCCTTTTCAACCAGTGCAAACCGGTCCCTGCCTCCGCCCGCCTGGTGCGGCGTGCCGCGCAGGATGCGCGAAGGCGCGAGCATACGGGCAGAGATCCGGATCGGGCTCAAAGATCGTCGGCCTTCATCTGGAAAATCGGTTTGTGCGGTTCGTAAGCGGCCATCTTGCCCAGCAGGCCTTCTATGTCACCGTCCCAGATCATGATGCTGTGGTGCGCAGGCCGAACGAAGCCGACCGATGCCATGTGCGAGTTGAAAGCGATCAACTGGTCATAGAAACCGAACGCGTTAAGCAGGCCGACCGGATTGCTGTGATAACCAAGCTGTGCCCAGCTCATCGCTTCCCACAATTCGTCCATTGTGCCCACGCCGCCGGGGATGGTTACGAACCCGTCCGACAGATCGGTGAACAGTTTCTTGCGTTCGTGCATGCCGGATACGGTATGCAATTCGGTGCAGTCGTGGTTGGCGACCTCGGAATTGGCAAGCGCTTCGGGAATTACGCCGATAACTTCGCCGCCAGCTTCCAGCGCGCCGGTTGCAACTGCGCCCATCAGACCCAGCCTGCCGCCGCCATAGACAACGCCGATCCCGTGCTGTGCAAGTGTAGCGCCAACCTGCGCGGCAAGTTCCATATAGCGCGGATCGTCCGGCGTGGCGGAGCCGCAATAGACGGCAAGACGTTTCATCGGGTGGCTCATTTCTTCAAATCCTCGATCATCAGGCCGGCGGTCGCCTTAGCACTTCCCACGACACCGGGAATACCTGCGCCCGGATGCGTCCCGGCACCGACCAGGTAGAAATTGTCGATCACATCATCGCGGTTGTGTCCGCGGAACCATGCGCTTTGCGTCAGGATCGGCTCAAGGCTGAAAGCGCTGCCGAGATGCGCGTTCAGATCTTCTGCAAAATCGCTGGGCGCATAATGGAATTTGGTCACAATGCGATCATGGATGTCCGGGATCAAACGCCGGCCGACCTCGTCCAGAATCCGTTTTTCAAGGATTGGTCCGACTTCGTCCCAGTTGACCGGCAGCTTGCCCATGTGGGCAACGGGCACGAGTGCATAGAAAGTGCTTTTGCCCTTCGGGGCCATGCTGGGGTCGGTCACGGTCGGGTGGTGCAGATAAATGCTGAAATCCTGCGGCAGCACGCCGTTGTCGTAAATATCGTCCAGCAGCCCCTTATACCGCGGGCCGAACAGGATCATGTGGTGCGGGATACCCGGCCATGTCCCTTCCAGCCCGAAATGGACGACGAACAGGCCGGGGCTGAACTTCTTGCGTGACAGGGACTTCGCCTGATCCTTGCCGCGTTTGCTGCCTGACAGCAGGTCGCGGTAGGAATGCATGATGTCGCCATTGCTGGCGACCGCATCGAAACGCTGTTTGAAACCGCTCTTTGTTTCGACCTCGGTCGCCTTGTTGCCAGTGGTGTGGACCTGGATCACCGGATCACCGATCATCATGGTCCCGCCCAGCCGTTCGAAGTGGCGTATCATCCCGGCAATCAGGCGGTTGGTGCCGCCGCGCGTCCACCAGACGCCGCCATCTTTTTCCAGCTTGTGGATCAAAGTGTAGATTGCGCTGGTCTTGAACGGGTTTCCGCCCACCAGCAGCGTGTGGAAGCTCAGCGCCTCGCGGATTTTCTCGTTCTTGATGAAGCTCGAAACGATCGAATAAACACTGCGCCATGCCTGTTTCTTGGCCAGCGCGGGTGCAGCTTTCAGCATCGATTTGAAATCGAGAAACGGGACCGTGCCCAGCTTCACATAGCCTTCTTCGTAAACCCCGGCAGAATATTCGAGAAACCGCTGATACCCGGCGACGTCTTCCGGTTCCAGCTTGGCGATTTCCTCGTTCAGTTCTTCTTGCCGGTTTGAATAATTGAAATTGTGACCGTCGGGCCAGTTGAGCCGGTAGAAGGGGTGGACCTTCATCAGCTCGACATCTTTTTTCATGTCATGGCCGGATATCGACCACAATTCTTCCAGACAGGGCGGATCGGTTACAACGGTCGGGCCGCCATCGAAAATGAAGCCGTCCTTCTCCCAGAAATAGGCCCGGCCGCCGGGCTTGTCGCGGGCTTCGATAACGGTTGTCTGGATGCCGGCCGATTGCAGACGCATGGCTAGCGCCATACCGCCAAAGCCGGAACCGATCACACAGGCGGTTTTGCCGGTTCCCGTATCCATCGGTGCAGCTTCCACTTGGGAAAGCAGGTCAGGTTCAGCGCTGGCAGTCTTGCTGCTCATCCAATTTTCTCCTCGCGCGCAATCAATGGCGCGCCTTTTCCGGCCAGGGCGGAAATTGCCCTGCCGACAGGTACGGGCGGCTTGCCCATCAGGACGCGCGCCTTGTCTTTCAGGCGCGATTCCCCGGCATAGAACCTTTCGATCAATCCCTCGTTCAAGCGATAGAAGCGCTCGAACACCCGGTAGCGTTCCCGCGGCCGGGCCGCACCGAACAGCATCGAACCAAGCATCCGGTAAAAGCCGGTGCGCGACCAATGCCTGCGTGCGCGTGTTTCAAGCAGAGCGGCCAACTGCTGTCCGGGCAATTCTGCGTCCTGTGCAATCGCCAGTGCAGTGCTGACTGCAAAGGGCAAGGTGTAACTGGTCAGCGGGTGGACCAATCCGGCACGCGCGCCAGCAAGGCTGACGCCATCGACGCGCTGCTGCGCCTGAAACGCGCTGAAATCGCCGCCGGTAATGACCGGCAGGATGCCCGTTTCACCGCCCAATATCTGGCCGTCCCAGCCCTGCGCGGCATGATATCGGTCGAGGCGGGATGATAATGCGCTGCGGTCCAGATCGGGTGTGTCCGTGTAATAGGTGTCTTCGACGAACAGCTCGTTCGCGCCCAGCGGCAGGACATAGACGAAACGGTAGGCCCCATCATCGCTGCCGGGCGAAAACTGTTCGACATTCGCGTCCATGATCACCGGCAGCTTGATGCCGTGCGGCCGATCGGTCCGTGTCAGACGGCCCATGAAAACCTGCCAGCCGCCGGTCAGGTGCCGGCTGGGCTCAGGACCCCGGCAATCGATGACGGAGCGCGCGGAAATACGGTGGCCGTTTGCCAGCGTGACGCCGCCTGCATCGATTGATGCCGCAGAATAGCCGGTGTGGATCGTGTCCTGCCCCAGTTCGCGGCGCAGCGCGGCATTGAAATCTTCCGAAGTCAGCGATCTGTAGCGTGAGCCTAGCCTGCGCCGGTAAGCCGGGAATTGGACTTGGTATCCATCCCACTCGGATTTGCGGAAACTCGCCATCAGCGCGGTTCCTTCGGGGCCAAGATCGCTCTCGAACCAGCTCCACCGGTGATTTCCGCCCAGCGTTTCGCCAGCCTCGATCAGCGTGACATGCATTTCCGGATGGTGGCGGCGCAGCGCGAGCGCAATCAGCCCGCCGGAAAGTCCGCCGCCGACAATGGCAATTTCGGTTCTGGTCTGACTAGCGCGCCCGTTCATTACCTGCATTCCCCTAGGCTGCGCCGCGCCGGGGAGCAATGTGTTTGCTTCCGTCGTCCCCCGTGTCACAAGGCGGCATGACCAGTCATCTGTTGCCGCATCGCAAAGCCGCATTGGCGACGATCATTCTCCTGCTTGTCGTTCTGGCGATCCTGTTCGCGATGGGACGGCCTGCGATCTGTGACTGCGGAACGGTAAAGCTGTGGCACGGCGTGGTGCAATCTTCCGAAAACAGCCAGCATATCGCAGACTGGTACAGCCCCAGCCATTTTACCCATGGCCTGATCATGTATGCGGCGGCGTTCCTGCTCTGGAAAAAATGGGCGCTGCTTGGCGGGCGACCGGCGAAATGGGCGCTGCCCATCGCAGTGATCGTCGAGGCTGCTTGGGAAATCTCCGAAAACACCGAGGCGGTTATCAACCGTTACCGGGAGGCGACGATCAGCCTGGGCTATGCGGGCGATTCCATTGTGAATTCGATGGCCGATATCGGCTGGATGATCGCCGGCTTCTATGTCGCGGCACGCATCCCGTGGCAGGCGAGCCTGTTGCTGGCGGGATTCTTCGAATTGTTCACCTTGTGGGCGATCCGCGACAATCTGAGCCTCAACATCGTCATGCTGTTCTGGCCGATAGAGGCGATCAAGCAGTGGCAGGGTATGGGATAATTGCGCGCCGCACAGGAACGACATTTCTGCAATCCCGTTAGTGACCCAAACAGGGGTTCAAGAATGTCATTCACCAAAACATCGCTTTTCATCGCTGCATCCGCGGCAATCGCAGGTCAGCCATTGATGGCGCAGACTTATCAAGACACCGGCGAAACCGCTGAAGTCTCTGGCCCGGCAGAGCGCCCGGAAACCGTTTTCGACGGTGACTGGGTCAGCGTTGGCATCGGCGCCGCGTATTCGCCAAGCTATGACGGTTCGGACGATTACGTCGTTTCCGTCCTGCCGATTGTGCAAGGCTCGGTTGGCGGGGTCGATTTCAATCCGCGCCCCGGCGGTTTGGCCGTTGATTTCATTCCTGATGCAGAGGAAGGGCCCGGTCTGGATCTCGGCGTAGCGGCGCGTATTCGCCGCTCGCGTGCCTCGCAGATCAAAGACCCGGTGGTAAAAAGCCTGGGCGAACTCGATACGGCAATCGAAGTCGGTCCGACAGCGGGCATCAGCCTGCCTGCATTGCTCAACCCGTATGACAGCCTGAGCTTCAACGTCGATATGCGCTGGGATGTCGCGGGCGCGCATGACGGGATGGTAATCGATCCGTCGGTCACATATTTCACGCCGCTCAGCCGCGGTGCAGTTGCCTCGCTCACGCTGGGCGCGGAATATGCCGATGATAGCTATGCCGACTATTATTTCAGCGTCGATGCTGCGGGCAGCACAGTCAGCGGCTTGCCGCAGTTTCAGGCCGAGGGCGGATTTACCAAGGCAAGTGCCACGATGTTGCTGGGTTATGACCTGGACGGGGATGCCACCAATGGCGGCCTCGCACTGGTCGGTATCGGCGGATATTCGCGCATGCTGGGCGATGCAAAGAATACGCCTCTCACCAGCATTCGCGGCGATGCGGACCAGTGGTTCGTGGCAGTTGGCGTGGGTTACACCTTCTAAGCGCCAAACGATGCGCCGCGTCTGAGGCCAAGCTATTAAAGAAAAGCCCGCCGCCGGTTCGATCCGGCGGCGGGCTTTCTTGTGCAGGCCAGCAGGGCCAGCCCGATGGTCAATCTTCTGCGGCAGCCGCGCCCTTGGCACCTTCGGCCAGCTGCGGCCGCGATGGCGGCAGCGGTGCATCACGGTCGCCAGTCTTCAGGTACGTGTCGAACCAGCGCATCATCCGCAGATTGTAGTCATAGCGGCTGGCTGCCTTGCGGTTGCCATGCCCTTCACCGGGGTACAGCACGAGACGCACCGGCGTGTCGGTGCGAACCTTGATGTTGCGGTACAGTTCATAGCTCTGGCTGGGCGCGACACGCGTATCTTCTGCGCCGTGCATGATCAGGATCGGCGTTTCGGCCTTGTCGACGTGATAGATCGGCGAGACTTCCAGCATACCCTGCCAATTCTCCCACGGCCATTTGCGGCTGTGCACATTGTACATCTCGACCGGAATGTCGGTGGTGCCGAATTTGCTGATCTGGTTGGAAATGCCGACGAACATCACGCTCGCCGCATATTCTGCCGACAGCGCAGTTGCGCCCCATGCAGAGGCATAGCCGCCATAGGAACCGCCAGTGATACCGACGCGGTCTGCATCGGCGATGCCTTCAGCAACGAAGTGACGCTTCGCATCGACGATGTCGTTGAATTCCTTGCCAGCGTAATCGTTCTGGTGCGCCTTGGCGAAATCGACCCCGTAGCCGGTGGAGCCGCGATAGTTTGGCAGGAACACGGCGTAACCCTGACCGGCGGCAACCTGGCCGGGCTTGCTATAGGCAGTCTGCCAGCCATTGCTTTCATGTGCTTCCGGCCCGCCATGAACATTCATGATCATCGGCGCGCCGCCGCTGGGGATGCCGCCGACAGGTTCGATCAGAATGCCTTCGACATCCTGTCCGTCGCGCGCCTTGTAGGTAACCGTACGCTGAGTGCCGAAATCGATTTCCGAGAGCCAGCCATTGTGGTTGCTCCAACGGGTCAGCGTGCCGTCATCTTCCAGCGCGAAAAGCTCGCTTGGGTGCATGGCACTATCGCCGCGCACAACGATACGGTCGCCGCCAGCCTCGATGCCCGAAATTGCAATGCCGCCAGTGCCGTATTCGGCCAGCTGGTTGCCGTTCGCATCATACATGCGCAGGAAACTGGTCGCGCCCTTGTCGATGACAGTCGCGAGGCGTCCATCGGCGAGGAATTCGGCGTCCACCGCAGCCTCTGCTGCTCCGCCGTTGACGGCTGAAAATGCGCCGGTCGCGATATCGACCAGGTGCAGCGTAGTCGGGGCGGGGTCGTTCTCGTCGATCCCGGCGATCATCGAAAGCTTGCTGCCGTCCGGCGAAATTTCGACATCGTCGATCTTGCCGGGTGTTTCGACGATTGCGGTAATGTCGCCGCTCGACAGGTCGAGGATATTGACCCGCTTGAGCGTATAGCTGTCGTCGACATTGGGAGTGGGGGATGTTTCGATCACTGCGGTCGTGCCGTTCGGCGCAACCTGGAATGCGCTGACATATCCGGGGATGGTGACCTCCGCCGGATCAGCATCCACATCGGTGCCGTACCGCGCGGAGAACAGCCGGTTTAGGCGGGCTTCTTCTTCATATACGACCGCGTCAAAACCGGCATCGCTCTGTTCTTCGCGCTGTTCGTCAGCATCGGCGCTGGCCAGCATGTAAATGGTGGTTCCGTCGGGGCTCCACACGTGGGAGCTGACATTGGCACCGTCCACTGCGGCCAGCTTGCGCTGCGCGCCGCCATCAACGGGGATGCCCCAGACCGCGCGCTTTTCCTTGTCCTGCGACCAGATGAAGCTGATCGTGCGGCCATCAGGCGAAAACTTGATGTTGGAAGGGCTGACATCGGCGGGAAGGAAAACGCGTGCGTTATCCGGACCGTAGGCAACGCTCAGTTCCTGCTTGAAAGAGCCATTGTCTTCGCCCTCTGTCACATCGGGCAAGCTGGAAGTGGTGTAGGCGACCCGCGAACCGTCGGGCGAAACCGCGATAGCTCCGACGCTTTCCAGCTTGGCAACATCTTCCGGGGTCATCGGGCGGGCTGCTGCGGTTGCGGCGATTGAAACCGAACCAAGCAGAGTGGCTGCGAGCAAGAGCTTGCGTGTCATCTGGTGTTTTCCTCTCGTGACGTACGTTTGCGACGGTAATACCCAAACTGGTTACCAGTGCAACCGGATGGCTGGTGCGAAGTTCCGCACAGCCCGCTTGCCTCGCCGGGACATCATAGGCATCACCTGCGCAACGAGGGAGATTTTCAAATGCGTTCGACACGATTGATTGCCGCAGCACTTGCCGCCAGCACTGCCCTGTTCGCAGGCACTGCTTTTGCCCAAACAACCATCATCCACGCAGGATCGGTGGTCACCGACGCAGCCGGAACCGCATCCGGCCCGGCAACCATCACCGTGACCGATGGCAAGATCGTGAGCATCGATGACGGTTTCCTACCTACGCCCGAAGGTGCAACGATGGTGCACATGCCCGACAAGACAGTCCTTCCCGGGCTGATCGATTTGCATGTCCATCTGACCGGCGATCCTGGCGGCGATTTCTGGAAAGAAGCGATCGAGGCAGAAGAATGGGGCGTTGTGGTCGGCGCAAAGAATGCAGAAACAACGCTGCGGGCAGGTTTCACCACAGTGCGCGAAGCGGGCAGTGCGCAGCATACCTCGTTTGCTCTGCGCCGCGGCACTGCCGAGGGTATGATCCTTGGGCCGCGGATTGTCGCGGCGGGTCCGGCACTGGCGATTGTCGGCGGGCACGGCGATGTTTCCGGCTTCAAGCCCGAGGTGAACGAAGTGCTGACCAGTGGATACACCTGCACTGGCGCTGTCGAATGCGCCGAGAAAGTGCGCCGCGCGGGCCAGAACGGGGCTGACGTGATCAAGATTACTGCCACCGGCGGTGTGCTCAGCCAGCAGGGCGCGGGTCTGGAGGCGCACTTCACCGCCGACGAGATGAAGAGCATCGCCGACACCGCCCGCTCGCTGGGGCTAAAGGTCATGGCGCATGCGCATGGCGCGCGCGGAATCGAGGCGGCGAGCAAGGCGGGCATTTACACGATCGAACACGGCACTTTCATCGACCAGCAGGCGGCGCGAACCATGAAAGCGAACGGGACGATCCTGGTCCCTACCTTGATGGCGTTCAAAGGTATCAGCGAAGGGCTGGGCAAGGGGGTCTACACGCCGGTGGTTGAGGAGAAGATCCGATCAACCGTTGATGTGGCGCTTTCGCTGGTCACGCGTGCCCGCAAGGAAGGGGTCGAGATCGCTTTCGGGACCGATGCCGGCGTCTTCACGCACGGCCGCAATGCAGAGGAATTCGGCCTGCTGAAGGATCAGGGGATGAGCGACCGCGAGGCGCTTGCCAGTGCGACTACGGTCGCCGCGAAGGTGCTCGGTATGGAAGGCCAGATTGGCCGCCTTGCACCGGGATACTCGGCAGATATCATTGCGGTGGCAGGCAATCCGCTGACCGACGTAACCGTACTGGAAAACGTCGACTGGGTAATGGTGCGGGGCAAGATCGCGGACTGATCACGGCCCGCCAGGCGGCGTGCCGCTAATCGACCGGCAAATGCCTTTGGTCGATAGGGGCATGCCTTGACCTGCCTTGCCTGACTAATACACTTCGCACGATATCATTTAGGGGACTAACACGATGAAAACTCTACGCCTTGCCTTGTTGGCAACCGCCGCACTTGCACTTCCGGCAGCCCCAGCGCTGGCCGATCACCACGCTGAAACAGCTGCAACAGAGACTGCCCAGACCGAAGGCGAGAAGCTGACCGCGCTGTTCGCCGAATCCGATGCGCGCAGCCTGCAGCTAAACCCGCTTGGCCGCCTGTTCCGCGGCGATGACAGCGACGCCGACAAGCTTGGCGATTACCTGACCGATTCCAGCTTTTACGCCAGCCGTCTCGATACGCAGCTCAACCTTGCCCTGCTTGCGCAGATCGACCGCAGCAAGCTGAGCGAAACCGATCAGCTGGCCTATGACGTGTTCAAATATAATCAGGAACAGTCGCTGGCCGGTCAGACCGATGAAATCCGTGCGCTGACCGAAGTGCGCCCGGTAAACCATTTCAGCGGCTTCCACACTTTCTATCCTACATTTGCCAGCGGCAAGGGCGCCGCGCCGTTCAAGACGCTTGCGAACTACGAAGACAACCTGTCGCGCCACGATGATTACATCGCCATCACCGACCGCGCGATCGACAAGTTCCGTGACGGGATGGAAAGCGGCGTCGTCGAAACCAAGCTGACGATCAACAATGTGATCCAGCAATTCGATACGCAGCTGGCAATCCCGATTGCGGATTCGCAGTTCATGGGCCCGGTTGCTGCGTTCCCGGAAGATTTTTCCGACGAAGACAAGGCGCGCCTGACCGCAGCCTATGAAGCCAAGACTGCGGAAATCTATGCAGCTCACGCCCGGATGCGTGATTTCCTGCGTGATGAATACATGGCGGCTGCCCGCGACACCGTCGGCCTGAGCGACATGAAAGGCGGCGACAAGCTTTACGCCCAGTTGATCGAGAACACGACAACGCTGCCTCTGTCGGCCGACTATCTGCACAATCTCGGCCTGAGCGAAGTCGAGCGGATCAAGACCGGCCTGGAAGAAATCAAGGCCGAGGTCGGGTTCGAGGGAACACTCAACGAATTCTTCGACTATGTCCGCACCGATGATCAGTTCAAGCCGGAAAGCCGCGAAGCGCTGACGCAGAGCTATTACGACATCGGCAAGCAGGTAGACGAAAAAATCGGCGATTATTTCAGCCTGCTGCCGAAATCCGAACTGCGCATTCAGCCCTACGATCCTGCGATCGAACAGTTCAGTGCGGGCGGTTCGTACCAGTCCGGAACGCCAGACGGTTCGCGCCCCGGCACATTCTATTTCAATGCCTATGACCTGCCCAGCCGCCTGACGACGGGCAACGTCACACTGTACCTGCACGAAGGCGCGCCGGGCCATCACTTCCAGATCAGCCTGGCACAAGAAAACGACGCGCTGCCTGCGTTTATGCGCTTTGGCGGGACGACGGCATTCGTTGAAGGCTGGGCGCTTTATTCGGAGACACTCGGTTACGAAATGGGCTTCTTCGATGATCCATGGAACCGTTACGGCACATTGCAGGATGAGCAGCTGCGCGCCATGCGGCTGGTGGTCGATACCGGCCTCCATGCGAAGGGCTGGACCCGTGATCAGGCGATCGACTTCATGCTCGCCAATTCGGGTATGACCCGTACCGAAGTGGTTTCCGAGGTCGAACGCTACATCGCAATCCCGAGCCAGGCGCTTGCCTACAAGGTTGGTGCCCTGAAAATTCAGGAACTGCGCCAGAAGGCAGAGACAGAGCTTGGTGATGATTTCGACATCAAGGAATTCCACGCTCAGGTTCTGGGTACGGGCGGCCTTCCGCTGCCGGTCCTCGAAGCCAAGATCGATCGCTGGATCGCCAGCAAGTAAGATTGGGTGACACGCAGGCCCGGTACACGTGCCTGCTGCCGGGGAATGACACATGGATATTGCTAGCAACCGTGCGGTGAAGTTCGTCTCCATCGCCTTGATCGCAACGGTCGTACTGCAATTGGTCTATATGGCATTCCTCGGCGGCCCTCAGCCTGCCGAAGCGGGGGCTGCACTGACGAGCGCAGACGTCATTCGCTATTTCGACGAGCGCGGCACAGAGATTACAGCGGTCTGGGCGATAGAGGCCGCCGCATTCATAATCATTGCGCTGTCCGCCTTTGTAACGCTCGCACGCGGTGCAGCGATGCCTGTCGCTTGGTGCGCACTGGGGCTGTTCGGGGTCTTCAACCTGGTCCAGATCGGGATCGGCCTTGCGATGTTCGAACCGGCGGCGCGCGCCGGTGGGGATGAAACCGGCCTGTTTTTCGTTTTTGTCTCAGGTGCGTTTTTCTTCTTCTATCTGGCCAAGCTGTTTCTGGGCATTGCCGCGACCTTCTTCGGTCTGCGCATAGTCAGCGGCAATTCGGCGGGTCTGAAGGTTTTGGGCGGCCTGACACTTATTGCCGGTCTGGCTGCAATTGGTGCGAATTTTGCCGCCATGGCGGCGGGCAACTCGGTGCTGTTCATCGCCGGGGCAACCGGTACCGCCGCAGCGCTGTTCACTGCGGTCGCAGCCGGTTTTGCGATGCGTCTATCCCGCTAAACCGTATGCCCTGATCGAAATATCCGCCGGGTTGGTTTCATTTGCGCCGCTGGCGTGCTTTCACTGGACCCGAGGGCTGGGGTGCTGCTGCGAAGGGGCGATGCTGCGCTGCGGCGAATTTATGCTGCAATGCAGTGAATAGGTTTGCATGACAGGTTCCAAGCGGCGCCGATGCAAGGTAGACCCCTTGCAATGACCGCGTCTGCGCCCGATTCCACGCTCCCCCCGCCGCCTGCTTTTCAGCAACTGGCGGAAAGCCGGGCGGTCGCGCTGTTTCTCGACTTTGACGGCACTTTGGTGGAAATCGCGCCGGGTCCCGATGCGATCGAAGTGCCTGCGGACCTTTCCTCGCGATTAGAGGAGCTCGGCCAGCGTCTGGACGGACGCCTTGCTCTCGTTAGCGGGCGCGGGCTGGACAATATCGCCGATCACGTGGGCGACCTTGCCATTGCCCGCGGCGGATCGCACGGGGCGGAGCGGGTTGCCGCAGATGGCACCAGCCTTGGCAGCAATCCCGCACCACTGGCAGTTTCCATCGTCGAGGAAATACAGGAAGTGGCGGCAGCCAATGGCGCGCTGTTTGAACGCAAGCGTTTTGGTGCAGCGCTGCATTACCGCGCTGCACCTGAAACCGGACCGGAGATAGAGGCGGCGGCCCGGCAAATTGCCTCGGCCAACAATCTGCGCGCCAAAAGCGGGAAATGCGTAATCGAACTGGTCCATCCCGGTGCAGACAAGGGCTCTGCAGTTGCAGCATTCATGGAAACCGATCCGTTTGCGGGCAGCCTGCCGATCTTCATCGGTGACGATGTGACCGACGAAGATGGATTTGCCCAGGCGAGCAGACTGGGCGGGTTCGGCATCGCCGTTGGTGATCGCCCCTCGCAAAACGCGGCATACCGCATCAACACTGTGAAAGAGGTCTATGAATGGCTGAAGCTGTAAGCCCCCACACTCCAGATCTCGAGCTTTGGCCGGTTGGCAACTGCCAGGTCAGCGGTTTGATCGACAAACGCGGCGGTCTGGTGTGGGGCTGTGTTCCCCGCGTGGATGGCGATCCCGTTTTCTGCGCGTTGCTGAACGGCGAAAAACAGGATGCGGGCGTCTGGCGGTTCGAGCTCGATGGGCAGGTTTCAGCGTCGCAGGAATACATCCGCAACACGCCCATCCTGGTCACCCGCCTCACCGCAGAAGACGGCAGCGCAGTGGAGGTACTGGATTTCTGCCCCCGTTATGAAGGTAAGGGACGGATGTACCGCCCGGTTGCTTTCGGCCGTATCGTGCGCCCAGTGGCCGGCAATCCGCGGATCAAGGTTATCCTCCGGCCGATGAAAAATTACGGCGCGCACACCGTCGAAACCACCAACGGTACCAATCACATACGCTATCTGGTCGGTCCGCAGGCGATGCGGCTCAGTACCGATGCGCCGATTGGCTACATCATGGAAGGGCGCACTTTCCGGATCGAGGAAGACACGCATTTCTTCCTCGGCCCGGACGAACCATTTGCCGGAAATCTGCGCGAGGAAATCCGCCGGATGGAACAGTCGACGCGCAAATACTGGCAGCAATGGGTGCGCGGCCTTGCCACGCCGTTCGAATTTCAGGACGAGGTGATCCGCTGCGCGATTACGCTGAAGCTGTGCCAGCATGAAGAAACCGGGGCGATTGTCGCGGCGCTGACAACCTCAATTCCGGAGGCACCGGGCAGCGAACGCAATTGGGATTACCGGTTCTGCTGGATTCGCGATTCCTACTACACCGTGCAGGCGCTGAACCGGCTTGGCGCGCTGGATGTGCTGGAAAAATACCTCGGCTATCTGCGTAATATCGTCGATTCTGCGAAAGGCGGCCAGATCCAGCCGCTCTATTCGGTGATGGGCGAAAGCGAACTGAACGAGACGACCGCCGCGCATCTCGCCGGATATCGCGGGATGGGGCCGGTGCGGGTCGGCAATGCTGCCTACAAACAGATCCAGCACGATTGCTATGGCCAGATCGTCTTGCCGACGGTGCAGGGCTTTATCGACAAGCGTCTGATGCGGATTGCGGACGACACCGATTTCGCCAGTCTCGAAGAGGTAGGCGAAATGGCGTGGAAGATGCACGACCAGCCTGACGCCGGTCTGTGGGAATTCCGCACGAGGCAGGAAGTGCACACCTATTCGGCTGTCATGAGCTGGGCCGCGTGCGACCGGCTGGCCAACACCGCCGGTTGGATCGGCAAGCCCGAGCGCGAGAAATTGTGGCGCGAGCGGGCTGACGCGATCCGCCAGACGATCGAGAAAGAGGCCTGGGTCGAAGGTGACGGCAACGGCAGTCGGGGGCACTACAAGGCCAGTTTCGAGACAGACTATCTCGATGCCAGCCTGCTGCAAATGATTGATCTGCGCTTCCTGAAACCCGACGATCCGCGATTCCAGTCGACTTTCGCAGCGATCGAAAAGGAATTGCGGCGCGGCGAACACATGCTGCGCTATGCGACCGAAGATGATTTCGGTGCCCCTGAAACCGCCTTCAACGTATGCACATTCTGGCTGATCGAGGCGTTACATCTGGCTGGCCGAAGCGAAGAGGCGCACGGCCTCTTCTCGACCATGCTGGGGCACACCACCGGGTCGGGTATGCTGAGCGAGGACCTGGACTGGGAAACGGGCGAATTGTGGGGCAATTTCCCGCAGACCTATTCGCTGGTTGGCATCATCAACTGCGCCGGGCTGCTGTCCAAACCGTGGAGCGAGGTACGCTGATATCATGAGCAGGCTGGTAATCATTTCGAACCGCGTCGCCGTTGCCAAGGGGCGCGGCGCTGCGGGCGCGCAAGGGGGCCTCGCCGGGGCGCTCAATTCGGCGCTGAAGAAATTCGGCGGCGTCTGGTTCGGCTGGTCGGGGCAGGAGGCGGACGAGACCACCGGCCATATCCAGCTGCATACCAATGACGGCGTGACCACCGCGACGATCGATCTCAGCCACCACGATGTGGAGGAATATTACAACGGCTATGCCAATTCGACCCTGTGGCCCCTGTTTCATTACCGGATCGACCTGACCGAATATGAGAACGAAACCGGCAGAGGTTACGAGCGGGTCAACGAAGCTTTCGCGCAGAGTGTCTCGCCGCTGATCGACCCCGACGATCTGGTTTGGGTTCACGATTACCACCTGCTCCCGCTGGGGGAACGGCTGCGTTCGAAGGGGCTGAAAAACCGAATCGGGTTCTTCCTGCACACGCCGTGGCCGCCGGCCCGGTTGTTCGTGTCGCTGCCGTATCACGAGCGGCTGGTGCGCACGATGCTGGAATATGACCTGATCGGCTTCCAGACCGATGAGTGGCTAGGCAGTTTCTTGCATTACTGCGAAAAAGAACTGGGCGCTGAAGTGGACGAGGCGACCGGCAGGATCAGTTTCGAAGGGCGCACGACCTATGCCCGCGCATATCCCATCGGCGTCGACTGGGATCATATCCAGGCGCAGGCGAAATTGCCCGAAGCGCGGCAGGCGGCCCAGCGGATGCTTTCCAGCACCCGGCACCGTACCGCGATGATCGGCGTGGATCGGCTCGATTATTCAAAAGGTCTGCCTGAACGGATCGACGGTATATCTCGCTTTTTCGATCAGAACCCTGACCGGGTGCGCGACCTGGTGTTCATCCAGATCGCGCCGCCCAGCCGGGAAGACGTCGACAGCTATCAGAAAATCCGCGCCGAACTGGAACAGAAGACGGGGCAGATCAACGGTGCGCGCAGCGAAGTGGACATCGTGCCGATCCGATATGTCAACAAGGGGCACAGCCTGGCGGAACTGTGCGGTTTCTATTCAACTGCCAAAATCGGCCTGGTCACACCGCTGCGCGACGGAATGAATCTGGTGGCGAAGGAATATGTCGCGGTGCAGGACCCGGAAGATCCCGGCGTGCTGATCCTGTCGCAATTCGCCGGCGCCGCGCACCAGTTGAAAGACGCGGTACTGGTCAATCCGCACAGCCCGGACAATCTGGCGCGCGCGATCCGATTGGCGCTTGATATGCCGCTGGAGGAACGCAAGCGGCGCTATCAGTCGATGGTGAAATCAGTCCGCGAGGAAGATATTCACGGGTGGACCGACAATTTCGTCGGCGATCTGCGCAGCGTCGGCGCTGACTGAGGCGATTACCGCGCGGGCGCGCTGTCCAGTTCGCGCATCAGCGATGATGGATAGGGTTGCAGCAAGGTGCTGGCACGGTCCCAGCTGCCATACAGCCAGATATGGCGCGCACGTTCGTCAGACGGCAGGATCACCGGCATACTGTCCTTGCCCATTGCCTTGTATGCCGCGTTAGGCTCGCACGTCATCATCGCGAAGCTGGGCACTTCGCTGTCTTTCCAGACCCCAGCAAACGCAAACAGGGGCTGATCGCCCGGCGCGATCCAGTGCTGCGCGCGGCGGCCATCGCCGGGGCTTGCCTTTCCCCACTCCATGAAGCTGGTCGCCGGAATCAGGCAGCGAAACTCGCTATTGCGCAGATTGCCGATCCAGAACGGGCTGGCTGCATTGCGGACTGTCGCCACACCGCGCGTGCTGGCGTGGGCAGATGGCGGCGGCGGCACGCCCCACAGACGCGGAGTGATCCGCGGCTTGGTATGCTCCTTGCGCGGGCCAGCGATGAATTCGCGGCCACCGGTTACGATCGGGGCGAAACTACCCGGCGCTGCATACCCGCCCGCCCACGGGTCATCGCCGGCCGACACGCCGAATATCTCGGCAATTGAGGCTGATCCGGTATCGAGGCGGTAGAGCAGGGTCATGGTCAGGCAGCCGAAAGCTACTCGAAATTTGCCGCGAGATTTTCAAATCCGGCCGCAAAATCCGTCTTGAAGTCCTGAACGATGGTTCCGACGCCTCGCTGATCGTTGACCAGCCCCAGACCCTGTCCGACCCAATAGGTTGCCAGCTGGCGTGCCTCGGGATTGCCTGCAACTGCCGCTGCATCGATTGCGCGCAGGACCGGCTCTGCCAGCAGGCTCATCAGCGGCATCGGCAATGCGGGCAGGCCTGCCGCATCCCATCGTTCATGCCAGGCGGTGCGCAGCTGGCGGCTGTATTTGCCGGTCCGGTGTTTTGACCGGATGGTATCGCGCGATCCTGCCTCGACCATTTTCTGGCGGAACACCTCGCTGGTTTCCGCTTCGGGCGATGCCAGCCATACGCTGCCGCACCACGCCCCTGCGGCCCCCATTGCCATCATGCCGGCCATCTGCCGCCCGTTCATGATGCCGCCTGCGGCAAGCACCGGGATGTCAGCGCCAGCCTGCTCTATGGCTTCGATGACCTCGGGGACCAGAATGATAGTCGACACATCGCCGCAATGGCCGCCGCCTTCGCCGCCTTGGGCAACGATGATATCGACGCCTGCCTCCACTTGTTTCAGCGCGTGTTCTTTCGCCCCGACCAGCGCAGCCACCGGGATACCGTGTTTCTTGCCCGCCTCGATCATCGCGGGCGGGGCGGTGCCCAGTGCGTTGGCGATCAGGCGGACTGGATGGTTGAAGCTGACTTCCAGCAATTCCTGGCCCAGCGAAGTGTTCGGTGCCTGCGATCCGCCCTGCGGCGCGCCCGTATCGTCCCCGATCCCGCATTCGCGCAGCAAATTGCGGGTGAAGTCGCGGTATTCAGCCGGGATCTGCGCGATGATCGCATCGGCGCTGACCGAATTGTCGACCGCCTGCACCTCGGGGATCAGCACATCCACGCCGTATGGCTTGCCTTCGACGTTGTCGTCGATCCAGGCGAGTTCGTGTTCCAGCTGCTCAGGGGTGTAGCTTACCGCACCGAGGACTCCAAAACCGCCCGCGCGGCTGGCTGCGGCAACCACATCGCGGCAATGCGAAAACGCGAACAGCGGAAATTCGCATCCCACCATCTCTGTCATCCGGAACGGCATTTCTCTCTCCCTTTGGCCTGCTGCGCCGTGATCCGTTCGAATTGGCCCCGCGTCAAGGATGACGGCCGCCGCGCATTTCGCGGACGCTGAATCCTGTGCTGGACTGGATGGGCGCAAGCCCCTACCATTGCTGGCATCCCCGGGGAGCCAGCTTTGTTGATTGGCTGAGAGGGGCAGGTTGCGCTGCCCGACCCGTTGAACCTGAACCGATTAGCATCGGCGGAGGGAGCGGAAGGCCTTTCCTGCGCCAGGCGGAGGGAACCGGGCATCCGTTCTCCCGCAATGGAGAGCACTGACATGGCCGACATCAACTCGCACATCGAAATTGGCGTAACCACCGGGCCGATCCGCGGCAGCCGCAAGGTGTATGTAGAAAGCCCCCGCAACCCCGACGTGAAAGTCGCCATGCGCGAGATCGAACTGGAACCGACCAGCGGCGAACCGCCGGTGAAGGTTTATGACACCTCCGGCCCGTACAGCGATCCCAATGCGCAGATCGACATCAACAAGGGCCTGCCCCAGCTGCGCCGCGACTGGATCATGGGCCGCGGTGATGTGGAGGAATATGACGCGCGCGAAGTGAAGCCCGAAGATAACGGCCAGCTTGGCCCTGATCGCAGCGGCGGCGTTCCCGGTTATCCGAACGTCGTCAAACGTCCCCTTCGCGCCAAGGCCGGCCACAATGTCAGCCAGATGCACTATGCCCGCAAAGGCATCATCACGCCCGAAATGGAATATGTCGCCGTGCGCGAAAACCTGGGCCGTGAAATGGCGCGCGAGGCGGCGAGCGGCGGCGAGAGCTGGGGCGCCAGCATCCCTGGCCTGATCACCCCCGAATTCGTGCGGGACGAGGTTGCCCGCGGCCGTGCGATCATCCCCAACAACATCAACCACCCGGAAACAGAACCGATGGCCATCGGGCGCAATTTCCTGGTCAAGATCAACGCCAATATCGGCAACAGCGCAGTCGCATCGGATGTCGCATCCGAAGTGGACAAGATGGTCTGGGCCACCCGCTGGGGCGCGGATACGGTGATGGACCTGAGCACAGGCCGCAACATCCACGACACCCGCGAATGGATCATCCGCAATTCATCCGTCCCCATCGGCACCGTGCCGATCTATCAGGCGCTGGAGAAAGTCGGCGGGGTGGCCGAAGACCTGACGTGGGAAATCTTCCGCGACACGTTGATCGAACAGGCCGAACAGGGCGTCGATTACTTCACCATCCACGCCGGTGTGCGCCTGCCTTACGTGCCGATGGCGGCGAAACGCGTCACCGGCATCGTGTCGCGCGGCGGCAGCATCATGGCGAAATGGTGTCTCGCGCATCACAAGGAAAGCTTCCTCTACGAACATTTCGACGACATCACCGAAATCATGAAGGCGTATGACATCGCCTATTCGCTGGGTGACGGCCTGCGCCCCGGCAGCATCGCCGATGCCAATGACGAGGCGCAGTTTGCAGAGCTGTACACGCTGGGCGAACTGACCCACCGCGCTTGGAAAGAAGACGTGCAGGTCATGATCGAAGGGCCGGGCCACGTGCCCATGCACAAGATCAAGGAAAACATGGAAAAACAGCTGAGCGTGTGCGGCGAAGCGCCTTTCTACACCCTCGGCCCCCTCGTCACCGATATCGCGCCGGGTTACGACCACATCACCAGCGGCATCGGCGCGGCGCAGATCGGCTGGTACGGCACCGCCATGCTTTGCTACGTCACACCGAAAGAACACCTCGGCCTGCCCGACCGTGACGATGTGAAAGTCGGCGTTGTCACCTACAAACTGGCCGCCCACGCCGCCGATCTGGCAAAGGGGCACCCGGCCTCGCAAGTCCGCGACGATGCCCTGTCAAAAGCCCGCTTCGAATTCCGCTGGCGCGACCAGTTCAACCTGTCGCTCGACCCCGAAACGGCAGAGGAATATCACGACCAGACCCTGCCGGCAGAAGGCGCAAAGACCGCCCATTTCTGCTCCATGTGCGGGCCGAAATTCTGCTCGATGCAGATCAGCCAGGAAGTACGCGACTTCGCGGCGAAACAGAACCAGTCCCCCGAAGGCTTCCTCGCCAGCGAAAAACTGGGCGCGGACACCGCCGAGGCGAGCCGCTTGGCGGCTGAAGAGGGGATGCGCGAGATGGCGCAGGTTTATAAGGAGAAGGGCGAGCGGTTGTATTTGCCGGAGGAAGAGTCTAGCTAGAATTTCCGATTAAAGGCAGAGATATGACGATTACTATCGGCTTTCGGTCTTCGCCGAAAGAAGTCAGCTTCGCGGTTTACGATTCAGATGATCGGCGGGTTTTGAATGTCGAAACCCTACTTGTACCGATGGCCTTTGATGAGCCGCAGGCGCTAAAATTTGTACGTTCTAATGTATTAGACATTCTTCGCGAATACTCAGTGGAGTATGCTGGGATTCGCCTGACCGAACCCGCCGCCCAATCGATAGATTTTCGGAGAATACACATCGAAGGCGTGATTCAAGAGGCGTTCGCGAGCAGTTCGCTTCTCGGTTTCTACGCTGGCCCCATAGCTGTGATTTCGCGCCTGCTTGGGATGGATCGCACTCAGTTTAAGCCTGCTGTCGGCGGTGAAAATGTTTTAGGAATCGAAAACTGGGGCGAGATGAAGGCCAATCAACGGGAAGCCATACTGGCTGCAGTGGGGGCAAGTCGTGTTTAAACCTTACACCCGCGCACAGGTGGATTTCGACCTCCGTGATTCTATTGGCGACGAAGGCAAAAATTCAGAAGCGTATGTAGCCTACGATCCGCAAATTGACGCGACAATAGTGATCAAGGTAATCGAGAAAGCAAAAATAGAGGAGGAGTTGTACTTCGCTGAATCTCAAACGATGTATCGCTCCTCACATCCGAATGTCGTCCCTATCCTTTATGCGTGTCAGGACGACGATAAGATTTACATAGCAATGCCGTACCTAGAAAATGGATCGGTAAAGTCTTTAATCTCTGAACGGTATCTCACCGTCAGAGAGGTCGTTTCGCTATCATGCCAAGTGCTCAGCGGGTTGCACAACGTGCACTCCAAGCGCCTCGTTCATTTCGACGTAAAACCGGACAACATTCTGCTGACCGATAGAGGTGAAGCTGTTCTATCCGATTTCGGGCTCGCGAAAGCTATGGCTGCCAATGGGGCAGCAGAGCAGGATCGTTTCTATTTCAAGAATAGGCCCCCCGAAGCCCTTCGAGGCGGTTACGAGTTCGGTCCGACCTTTGACATATATCAGTTCGGGCTGTCGCTTTATCGCATGTTGAACGGGGACGATGCATTTTACGGCCAGTTTGGCACCTTTTTTGACGATGCCGGCCAATTTGACAGAGATGCATTCAAGTTTGACGTTAGGAATGGCCGCTTCCCGGATAGAGGGTGCTTTCTGGAACATATACCTGAGCGATTGCGCCGAGTTTGTAAGAAGTGCCTCTCTCCAAATCCCGACGACCGATATCAGTCTGCCGTTCAAGTCAGCAATGATCTCGCGAAGGTTGACCTTTCCTGCATGGATTGGGCGTACACGGAGAACGAGGGTTGTAGAACTTGGAAAAAGAACGTAGGGGGAACAGGGTACGAATTTGTGGTTCAACCGACTGGAGTCACGGAAATGACAAAATCGGTGAATGATGGTGCCGCACGGCGCATCCGAAAGTACTGCAGCGGCGGTATGACTAACAGAGAAATTCGGACTGCACTCGGCGAAGCCTCGTGAAAAAGGCCATTCGGAACCAGCCAAAGTCCTATTTGACGCGTTCGAAACTCGTTTCTGTCGGCGCAAAGGGATTGAATACCAACCGAAAAAAGGTTGCGAGGCGGAGATCGAAGTTGGCCACCGAACCTATGGATCCTTTGGGTTATATCAGCTTGGTAGATTAGCCTTCCAAGGAGTTCCCAGGGATTTCCGGGGACATTATACTTAAGCCGCCACCACCAGCTTCTCCACCAACGCCCGCAGCTCGCTCGGCGTCGTGTGCCCGGCGACAATCTCGTGATAGCCGATGCCTGCTTTGCGCAGAGCTTCTTTCTTCACCGCATCGCGGGCGGCGGCGCTGCCCTGGTGGTGGCCGCTGCCTTGGTATTCCAGCGCGTGAACGACGCGGCATTTCTCGTCCATCAGCGCGAAATCGACGCGTTTTGAATTGACGCATAGATAGGCGTCCTTGTCTTCGCTGGCGAGAAATTCGCCCAGCGATACCTGCGCCATCACCTGCCATGCGGGATTGCGGGCGATCACTGCGCTGTCCAGCGCCTGAAACACTTTCGCCTCTGGCCGGTTCAGCAGCGCGCGGGGTGAGAAATCCGCCCGCATCACCGTTTTCAGCTGGTCGCCAGCCAGATCGGCCGCGCTCGCCTGCCGCTTTTCAGCTGCCTTGACGACCCTGAGGCCGCCTTTCTTCCGGGCGTTGCGCCCGCGCCAATAGGCTTTGCGTTTTTCGCGGTCGGCCTTTTCAAAGGCGCGTTCAAGAAACATCCCGATCGCTGCGCCAATCGCGAGTACGATCAGCAAGGCTATTGGCCGATCGAGCAAGTAGTTCGCAGTCTCCATAGGCGCGGAATATTATGCAAATCTGGAGAAATAGTGAAACTGGCTGTGTGTGCGGGGGGAGCTGGCGGGGCACCGGACACCATCTCGCGCCCGGTGCTCCAACGATCAGTTGCGTGTGGTCTCAGGCGTTCTTCATATTCTCCAGCCCCTTGATGGCGCCGGGCTTGGTCGAAGGCTGCGAAGCGTTGGTTTTTACCTTTTCCTTCTTGGGTTTGCGGGCTTCGCGGTTCGATTTCTGTCCTTTGGACATGGTGTTTCCAATCGGGGCGGAATGCCCCGCGCGCAGCCTACGCCCTTTTCGCAGGACGCTTGCATGAAATCGGCCGGGGTGTGATCGGGCAGGGCGATCAACTGAACTTGTCCACCGCACGATTTGCCAGCCGCAAGCTGGCGGCCTAGCTCACGGTCCACCGGGGTCGCTCTTGGAGAGGGCTTCGTTATGCTTGGCAAATACACATATCTGCAAGCCGCGCTGGTGGTTTTTGGCGCGATTTTCTGTCTGGTCTATCCGCTTGCGCTGGTCTGGCCCGCAGGCTGGATGTGGCACGAGGGGCCGCCGCTATCCAACCATTATTATGCGATGATCCTGGGCGTGTACTTCACGCTGGGGGTTATGCTGATGCTCGCCGCGCGCAATCCGGCAGAGCATCGCTCGCTGATCCGTTTCACCATCTGGTCGAGCGTGGTTCACGCGCTGATCATGGCGGTGCAGGCGTATGGCGATCCGATGCATAGCGGCCATTTGCTGGGCGATGTTCCGGCGCTGCTGCTGGTCGCCGTGGTCCTGTGGTGGCTGACGCGAGGGGCGGAAAAGCCAGCGTCCGCCGGATAGAGCGAGCGCGCGCAGGCAGGGGCACGGGCCGCGATACGCCCGTGCCGCCTGCCATGCGTTCGGGCAGACTGCCGTGAAAGAGGGTGGAGGTGATTGGTCGTTAGGCCGAACGGACCGTTTCCGCCGGACGGCCCATGCCGCGAATGATCGGCGCGCTAGCGCTTCTTCACGAACTCCGCGCGCAGAACGAGGCCCTTGATACCCGGATATCGGCAATCGATTTCCTGTGCGTCACCGGTCAGGCGAATGCTTTTGATCAATGTACCTTGCTTCAGGGTCTTGCCCGCGCCCTTGACCTCAAGATCCTTGATCAGGGTGACCTGGTCGCCATCGGCCAGCAAATTGCCAACCGCATCGCGCACCTCGATCTGATCATCGTCGTCGCCGGGGTCCGCCAGACCTGCCGCTTGTTTTGCCGCGAGCTCCGAGGCCGGCATCCATTCGCCGCTGTCCTCGTCATAAACGTAATCTTCGTCGGCGTTCTGGTCTTCTGTGCTCATCGCCGCGATATGGGCCAACCGGCATCGCTTGTCGAGCCAGCCAATGGGAAGGGTGGGCGGCGCCGCCAATCAGATGTTTGGCCAAGGCGCCGCGCCGTTCCCGAAGTGCCGCGAAGGGCCCTAGCTATGCGCGCCCGGATGGTTTTCGAACGCGAACTGCTGCGATGGCGCTATTCCCCAAGATGCATAATAGGCGATCTTGTTGCTGTTCGGGTCGAACGGGAATGTCTGCTGCGCCGGGGCCAGCCCGATCAGGACATCGTCTTCAATGCCGAAATTGAACCGCATTTCAGTGCCCGGTGCGATGCCCTGGTCAGCCGGGTTGAAGGTATAGACCTGGTTCTTGAACAGGTTGCGGTAATCGCCTGTCTTGTTGATCCGCACGATCCCGCTGACGGCGGCACCCTGGAACAGTTCGAAACGGAAAATAGGCTCGCCCGGCCGCGCTGCGTGAGGGTCTGCTGTCGCGGCAAGGTTGTTGATCAGCGTCTGGCGTTGTTCACCCATTTCGGTTTCCAGATGCACCGCCATCTGCGACCAGATCCGCGGGCCTTTCTTCAAAGCTTCCAGAAATGCCGGGGCACCGATTTCATCGACGGCACTGTTGAAAATATCGTTGAAACACGAATTCTTGTCAGCAATCACAGCCGCAGTTTTTGGAGCATTGTTTTCTTCCGCCAGGTCGACGCCGGATTTCCGGGCTTTAGCTTCTGCAATATCCATTTCACTCATCCTCTAAAACATATTGAAAAATATTAAGAAAAAGATTTGTCTTTTTCTTCATGCGGATGCGATTCCTCGGCCTATGGGAGAACCCTTAGTCCGAGTCGGATCTTTTTATTGGACAAATACGAAACCGGACTCGCCAGCGCCGGCTGCCCAGTGGCTTGGCGCGTTGCGAATGATCAGGACAGCGCATGGTTTCGGGCGCCCTTGTCATTGCCCGGTTTGCGCACAATGATGCGCGCAGAGGAAAGGGAGGAATCGCCATGACGCAACATCTAGAGGGCCGCTGCCTGTGCGGGGCAATCAGCTATTCAGTGGCGGGGGAGCCGGCCGGTCAGCTGGTGTGCCATTGCCGAGATTGCCAGCGCCAGACGGGCAGCGCCTGCTCTACCATCATGGGCGTCCCGGCGGCTGCACTGACGATCAACGGAGAGCCGTCGGTTTTTCAGCATGAGGGTGAAAGCGGGCGCAGCGTGAAGCGTTTCTTTTGCGGCGACTGCGGATCGCCGTTGTTCACCGAGGCCGAGGCATCACCCGGGGTGATGTGGGTGAAAACTGGCACGCTGGACAATCCAGATGCCTTCACGCCCCAGGTGCATATCTGGTGCGTCAGCAAGCAAAGCTGGCTCGAAACCGGCGACGTGCCTGCGGCTGAGCGCAATCCATGAATGTGCAGTCGTCCGGAGAAAGCCTGTGAACTTCTGGCGCGCAGTTCTGGCTCTTGCGGCGCTGTATAATCTGGTCATCGGCGGAGGCAACATGGCCGCGGCGGAGCCGGGCAGCCAGATGCAGATTACCGGTCTGCTGGTGGCATGTTTCGGCATTGTCTATGCGATCTGTGCGTACGATATCGCTCGCTTCCGCCCGGTGTTATGGGCTGGAGTGATCGGAAAGGCGGGGGTCATCGCCATGCTCGCCCCGCAGGTTGCCAGCGGCGCACTTCCTGCAGCAACCGGCTGGATTCTGACGGGTGACGCGCTGTTCACCTTGTCTTTTCTTCTGATCCTGCTTTGGGGGAAGGGTGAGGGCCGCGCTTAGCGTTCTGGAACTGACAATGTCGCTATCGTCCTATAAATGAAACGGATGAAATGATTTCTTTCCGCATGTAATCAACGGGAGGATGGCATGGCAGGCAATTTAGACGGCACACTAAATACTTCAAACATTGTGATGAATTCGATGATTGATTGCGGTCATCTGCGAATTCCCCAGATCGAGGCATTTTTCGCTCATCTGCAAGAAGATGAAGCGCAGGTGATGGCCCTGTTCGGGTTCATCGAAAATCCTGTGCACCCGCCGCGCGTGCCCCCATCGGGCAACATTGAGTTCGGCTTCATGCTGTATTGGATCCACCATCCCCCGGTAGAGCTTCTCGCCTTGCTGGCGGAGTATCCAGTGCTGGACCAGTTCTTCACCTGTTTCCAGCAGATGGCACCGGCGTCAAAGATAACCCAGGCGGATTATCACGCGGTGACCGATGCAATTGCGGATGGCGGCGTTGCATGGACCGATGGAACCATGATCGGAACCGGCAAATATGAACAACTGGACCCGAGATGGGCGATTGCCGCGATCAATTACGCGGTGAATCTGGTGTTCCCTTCCACTCTGGAAACTTTTCGAAAGGGTGCCAAGCCTGATCTGCCTGCACCGGTTCCGTTGCAGTCTTCGGGCGGGGAGGCGCTCTCACTGGCCATCGTCGGAGATTGGGGGGCAGGCAGTTATTCCGAAACGAATGGTGAAATCTGTCCGGCTATCCGGGTCCGTGACCAGATGGACAATAGCGATGTGACGACGGCAGACTATTTCATCCATCTGGGCGATACATACTACGCCGGAACCGGGGCATGGCGTGCCCCAAGCAACGAGGAAACACACAACCTGTATGACCTTTGGCCGCAGGACTGGGCCGGGAAAAGCTACACACTCAATTCCAACCATGAAATGTATGGCGCAGCTGAAGGATACTATAACACTGCGCTTCAGTCTGGCGGCAAATTCAGCGCCCAGGCTGGCTTCAGCTATTTCGCGCTGACATACGGCGAATGGCTGATCCTTGGCCTTGATTCCGCATATTACTCGGACGCAGGCAACGCCACGCCAGCGCATCCGCACAATTTCTACATGGAGGGGGCGATAGGATCGCCCGTGCATACCGCGCAGACCGATTGGCTGGCGCAGTTCAAAACGCACACCGGCCCAATCATGGTGATGACCCACCACACGGCTTGCGACCTCACCGGGGCGCAGACAAATCTGCTTTATCAGCAGGTCAAGGATGCTCTGGGGCGGGGGCCCACTCTCTGGTACTGGGGCCATCTGCACAACGGCATTGTGTATTCCCAGCTCGACGGATCAGGCGGGGGGAGCCCGACAAAGGGGCGCTGCTGCGGTCATGGTTCGATACCATTTGGCAGAGCTTGGGGGCTGGAAGACAGCAGCGGCAATTTGCTGCCCAACATCGAATATTTTGCCCGCACTCCCGATCCGAAAGCACCCAATGGCAAAGTCGATAACGCAAAAACGCGGATGCGAAACGGGTACGCTGTGGTCGATCTGTCGTCTGATGGCGGATGCACCGAAAAATTCTACGAAGTCGATACCAATACCCCGGTCTGGTCCCGCAGCTGGAGCGCGGGCGAGCTGGCTTAGCCTGCGCGTTTCAGGCGGTGCAGTATCTGATCGAGCGATTGGAGGAAGTTTGAGCGGTCCGCCTTGCTGAATGGCGGCGGACCGCCGATCCCGTCAGCAGCTGCCATGCCTGACCGCAAATCGGCCATGATCGCCCGCGTTGCGATCGCGCTGCCGATCATATCGGCTGTAAACGGCTTGCCGTTATGGCCCAGTACCTGAGAACCGGCGCCAATGCACCTTTCCGCAAGCAAGATATCGGCGGTGATGACGATGGTTTGCGCGTTGGAATTTTCTGCGATCCAGTCATCGGCCGCGTCAAAACTGTCATCCACCAGAACGCGCGAGACCAGCGGGCTGTCGGGAATGCGAAACGGCGAATTGCTGACGACTTTCACTGCGACGCCGTATCTTGCGGCAACTTTGTAAATCTCTGCCTTTACCGGACACGCATCGGCATCAATCAGTATTTCAATGTTGGGTCGATCAGCCAATATCAGCTCTCCAAATATACCCTTCCGATGAAGCAAATGGCTGGCATTGCAAGACGAAGTGGCTATTATTTTGACACGCTGTGCCGCAGCACGTGCATTAATGGGGAAGGGGATCGGGTCGCATGGTCACAGGTTTCAAACACAGTATCGCCGTTCTGGGCGGGGCACTTACGCTCGGCATCTCATCGCCGGCAGCCGCGCAGGATTACAGCATCTTTATCGCCGATGTCATCGGACAGACGATCGCAAACATGAATTTTTCGGCGGGCGGGCCAACCTGCATGACCGGCCTCGCCATGTCGGACAAGGAAGTGGATGAGGCGCGCTTGCCAGCGCCGCGTGTGATGCAGCAATACTTCGATGCTGCGCGTGACGGCGGGCCGAAAAGCACGCAGTTCAAGCTTGGCAAGAAAACGCGCTGGCAGGCTGGCGATATCGTGGCCGGGGCTGACACGCTGAACGCGCAGAGCGATCCGCTGGCTGTGGCTGGCAATCGGCTGGAGCAAGAGGCGCTGCGGTTCTACCGCGCGGGCAATCACATGACAGCGCTAGGCCAGTGGGCCGTGCTGGCACCCGATGATACGGTGGCGGGCGTCTATACCGGCCTGTTCGAACGCGAAAGCGGTGAATGGCTGCTTCGCGAGTTGGACATCTTCACTGCCGATCAAATCGTCGAACCCGCGGCGCAGTATTGTCTGGAGCCGGGCGATGTGACCGCGTTCAAGATCTCTTCAGCGGAAAACTGGGTCAAGACAAGCGAGGACCAGCTGGAAAAAGCAGAGGAGAAACTGGCAAAGCAGCAGGTCAAGCAGCAAGAGATCGAAGCGAAGGCCGCGAGCAAGCCCAACAGCAAGGGCCTGAAAACCAGGGTGCAGCGGATGCGCGATGTAACGGAGCTTCGCATCGCCAAGGTCGATGAGAAGAAGGAGCAACTTGCCAAGGCGAAAGAGCAATTGGTCAAGATGCAGGACGGGAAGCGTGAGCTGGACGAATTGGCAGGCGAAGCCCGCCTTGCGCAGCGTTTCAGGATAGTCGAAAAGGAAGAGGAGGCGGCTGCCTCCCAATCGCCAGCGGAATAAGGATGGTTGCAACCATGCCAGGAATGAAGAGACTTTGCGTGATCGCGGCACTGCTGGCCGCGCCTCTCGGGGCCTGCAACAATGATCAGGCTTCTGGGATTGTCACTGCCGAAAGCGCGCAATCGTTCGACGGTATTTCCGAAGCCGAAACGCTGCGGTTTATTGGAAACGAGCCATTCTGGGGCGGGCAAGCCACGGGCGACACTTTGATTTATTCGACACCGGAAAATCCCGATGGTTCGGAAATCACCGTCAAACGGTTCAGCGGACTTGGCGGACTTGGTTTAAGCGGCACGCTTGCCGGTGCTTCCTTCGACATGGCGGTCACACCCGGCGAATGCAGCGATACCATGTCGGATCGCACCTATCCGTTCACAGTGACACTCGTTATTGGTGAAGATAGCCGGACCGGTTGCGGCTGGACAGATGCACAGCCTTTTTCCGGTCCGGAGAGTCCATAGCGAATAACGTTCAAGGCTCAGCCTTCGAAGGTGGTTTCCAGCGTGATTTCGCAGTTGAGAAGTTTCGAGATCGGGCAGTTTTCCTTTGCACCGGCCGCGATTTCTTCAAATTCCGACCGCGAGATGCCGGAAACATTCGCCGACAGCTTCAGTGCTGACTTGGTCACTGTGAAACCGTCTCCGTCCTTCTCAAGAGTTACGTCGCAAGTTGTGTCCAGCGTGCCTTGCTCATGCCCGGCCTTCGCCAAGGCAAAGCTGGTTGCCATCGTAAAACAGCTGGCGTGCGCTGCGGCGATCATTTCTTCGGGATTGGTGCCCGGATCATCTTCGAAGCGGGTGTTGAACCCGTAAGGTGCGTCAAGCGCGCCGGACTTGGTCGCGACGTGGCCTTTCCCATCCTTGCCGAGGCCTTCATATTTGGCTGATGCTGTGTTCACGGTCATGTTTGGATTCCTTTGTAATGTCTGATGTTGGCGCGCGGCGGCTTCAGCGGCGCGAAGTTTGCGGCGAAGAAAGTACCGTGATCGTCGCGGCGCCTGATCTCTCGGCTACCCTGACGACCGGTCGGCCGCTGGTCTGCCCCGAAGCGGCGATGCTCTGAGTCTGGTAAATTGAAATTGTGTGGTCGCGGCCAGCGGGAGCCTCGTCGTTCGCGCTGTCGATGCTCTTTCCGGTCAGCGGATGGACTGACAAAGCCGGTGTGCTGGCCAATGTGTTGTTATTTTCATTGGATACCAGCCGGTATCCATCTTCAGTGCGCATTTCGGTATAACCATCGATGCGGGCCTGATCGAACGGCTCGGCTTCGGAACGGGCAAAATATTTGTCGGCTGCTGCGGCATATGCCGAATCGGCGCGGGCTGTATGGCGCACCTCTCCGTTCACCTTCATTACCGAGACGTGGCCCGGCGGGGGGCTGAGGCGGGATACGTCATCATGCCCAACCGCAAGCGAAACGCCATGCTGCGGAACGGCCTCAAGGCCGCGTGTCTTGCGCGCCAGTGGATCGGTGTCGATCGATGTCCCAACAACTGCGCCAGAAGTCATGGCGGCCGCCACACCAATGAAAATAAACGAGAGTTTGCGCATTTCGCGATCCTTGCTGCTTCTTACCATACCAATGGGGATCGCTGATTTCGGTTCCGCGCTATGTCGTCGGAGCCGCAAATTTCGCCGAAATTGGGCGCGCTTGTGAAGGTGCAGGCAGCAATCGTTAGGTAAATGGCGTCGCGCGTGCTACTAGAGTTTCGCTGACGTCGAATTTGCGACGGACTTCGGTACTATGACTACGGTGACGGCGCGGCTTTTTGCCCCCATTTCACCACGGCTGGCGACGACTTCCTTTCATTTCACGATCTGATGCATACCCGCTAGCGGCGATACTGCTGCAGCGGTCCTACGTTCTCGAAAGGAACGCCAATATGACTACCGGAACAGTAAAATTCTTCAACGCCGACAAGGGCTATGGTTTCATTCAGCCTGAAGACGGCGGCGACGACGCATTCGTTCACATCACTGCTGTCCATGCCGCTGGCATGCAGACGCTCGATAAGGAACAGCGCGTCAATTTCGAACTGGAAACAGGTCGTAACGGCAAGACGTCTGCGGTAAATCTCTCCGCTGCGTAATTGCTTTTGAAAACCGGGCGTCGCCAAGTGCGGCGCCCGGTTTTTCGCTAACTGGAACGCAGGAGGACTGAGTTGAGTCAGAATTTCGAATTCTACAATACCCGTGCCAACGAGGCAGCCGCAGAAGCCAACGCTGCCACGCTTGATAATGTTCGTGAGCGCGCGCTCCGATCGGAAACTGCCTGGCGTGAAATGGCTGACCGGGCGAAGCAAATGGAAGCCGATCGCGAAACCGCACGCGTCGATCGTGAGAAACGCCAAGCCGAACTGGCAGCCTCTGAAGCAGCAGAAATCAGCGAACCCCTGACTGCCTGACTAGCTGGGCACCTATTATCGGCACGAAGCGCACCTGATCAATCGAACGACAGGCCGGACGCTTCTGCCTCGGCAATGATTTCGGCACCTGTTTTCATCGGTGTCTCTTGCGAAAAGTCGTAGAATGCGGGCTTTTCGTCGACGAAAATTTGTTGCTCTATTTCGATCCCATCACGGATATCGAACACCCCCGCCGTGAAGCTGTAGTGGTCCGTCGGAGTGAATCGGTACCACAGATTGCTCCCGCAATTCTTGCAGAATGCCCTCTCCGCCCAGTTGGATGACGGGTAGCTGCTGACGTGTTCTTCCCCTGAAATCTCAAAGCTGTCTCCGCTCATCCCCATGAACGGGCCGCCGCCCCATCTGCGGCACATCACGCAGTGACAAACATCGACCACCGGCTTCGCTTGATGCAACTGGATCGATACTTTGCCGCAAAGGCAATGGCCCTCAGCGCTCGCGATTGCGCCCTTCTTTGCATCCGTCATGATCTATCCTCCGTACCTTGAGACGTATCCCAGGATACAGCCATCCGGTTGGCCTGTGCAATGTAGAGGAACGAGAATTTTCGGAACTACCGACCCACGCGTGCATTGACCATACAAACCCCCAACCGGGGTTCCCCCTCAATAATCCAAGGATTAAATTCATGAAAAAATTTGCTATTCCAGCACTTGCATCTGCTCTCGCTCTCGCCGCATGTGGTTCGCCGGCAGAAGTGGACGATACAACCGCTGATACCGAAGCAGTTTCGGCTGAAGCAACTGACACCGGCACCATTGTCGATGTTGCGTCGGGCAATGAAGATTTCTCGACGCTCGTGACAGCAGTAACGACTGCAGGCCTCGGCAACACCTTGGCAGGCGATGGTCCGTTCACCGTGTTCGCACCGACAAACGCAGCGTTCGCCAAGGTACCGGAAGAAACCCTCAACGGTCTGATGACACCGGAAATGAAGGATGATCTTGTCGGCCTTCTTACCTATCACGTCGTCCCGGGCGAAACGAATGCAGCCGCCCTGGTCCAGGCAATCAACGACAATGACGGAAGCTATGAACTCGGCACTGTAAACGGCGGCAAACTGACTGCGACGCTTGATGGCGAAAACGTCATTCTGACCGACGCAGCCGGCGGTACCGCGACTGTGACCGCTACCGATGTGGAAGCATCGAACGGCGTGATCCACGTGATCGATACTGTCGTAATGCCAGGCTGATCCAGCGATATGCAATTGCTTGAAAGGCGGCTCCCTTACGGGGGCCGCCTTTTTTGTTGTGCGCGTGAAATGATGTCAGGTGTACGCTCAGGTGCGCGCCCAACATCATTCGTTTCTCAGAACAGGCCGGGCACCTCGCGCTGCGCCGCAGTCGGGCGATCAGGCTGGAGCAGCTGGCGGCGGTCCAGATTGATCCGTTCATTCTGCGCGCCGGTAAGCCCGGTTCCGGTGATCGCGGTGCAGCTGGCGGCCCCGTCACGCAGGAATGACAGTGCGCGGGCGACCGACGCTTCTGCCGGATCGCCAAGCTGCGCGGTTACGTCGTCTTCGGCGGCACAAGTGTTGGGCACGACAGACGCAAGACCGGTGAAATATTCACCCTGGCCATCGGCATTTTCGGTTTTGAAGGTCACGGCGCGAATCCTGTCATCGCACTCTGCCTTGTCGAACCCGAATTGCCCCACTGGTTTGCCGAACGTGTTGGCACCCACAAGTGCCATGTTGTTGCCCAGATACGGGATAAAGGAATTGGTCACCAGTTCGCTGGCCGATGCCGTTCCGCCGCGCCCGATGAATGCAATTTTCGTGGGTGCGATCGCAGAAACATTCGTGCCGAACAGAGTGGACTCGTTCTCGCTCGCCTTGCTGGGGCGCAAGGTGGTCCGGCTGAACACCTGCCCCACATTGTCACGCCCCATCAAATCGCCCATCAATTCTGCGATCCGGACGAGCCCGCCACCATTATAGCGGAAGTCGACGATGACTTCGGTTATCCCTTGCGCGCGGAAATCGGCAAAACCCGTCCGCAGATCCTGGTCTGCAGAATCAATGAAAGTTCGCAGGTTGATGTAACCGACCAGTTTGCCGCCATCATTGATGACTTTCGCGCCGTATCTGTCCGACACTGGATCGAGCGGGTATTCCGCCTTGCTGACGGAAACCTGCTGCTGCGTTCCATCGTTCAGGCGAATATCGAATGTTCGGGCTACGCCGGGATCGGACGGGCCGAGCCTGTTGACCACGCCCTGCGGCCCTTCATTGGCCATGATGGTCTGGATGGATTCCAGGGTTCCCGCGCTGGTGCCCACCGTCAGGATTTCCACGCCGCGGTCGAACCCTTGCGGAAATGCCGGGGCATTTTCGAACGCCTCAAGAATGAAAACGCGGTTCGCCCCTGTGTCATAGCCGAGCCGGATGCCAAACCCGGCGCTTGATCCGGAACTGAAGAACGCGTTCTCTTCCTCGATCGAGGTAATGTAGGTGAAGCCGCGATCCTTTGATTGCGCCCGGGCGGGGGCGACCAGTGCATCAAGGTAGGATTGCACGGATGCATGCGCGGATTTCTGGACTGTGCGGTCGATCAGGTCAGGGAACAGGTACCATTCGTCGAGAACTGCGAAGGCGAAGTCCTGCCTTGCGGAAAGAGAGCAAGCTGTCGGGGTGGGGGTGCCGCCAGTGCCTCCTCCTCCGCCGCCTGTCGCGCCGCCGCCGGTGATGGGGCTGCCCCCGGAGTCCCCGCCTCCGCAAGCAACGAGCGAAGCGGCGAGCGTGATGCTCAATAGGTTGCGACCAATACCCATGGCGAATTTGCTCCCGATACATCCCCCGTACCGGCCCCAACAGGCCGGAATAACTGGAGAATTAGACGAAGGATGACCGCTGTCAGACGCGTGGGCAAGCAAATATCAGGCTTAATCCGGCATAAATTTCCGACATTGGCAGTGCGCAAAGCACTTTTCGGCCCGAAAATGACACCGGAGCGGTGGAAAACCTGCCAATTCGCCCCAAATTCCCCCTGCGAAGCCTCGCCGCCTCCGCCTCGGCGGCCTAGAACCCTTATTCAAGGAGAAGAATGGAAATGTCCGCTGAACTACCCGACTGGCTGACCCCTGCTTTGGTCAAACCGCACGCGGGACATGCGAAACTTACCGTCGCCCGGCTGGCCGACAGGCGTACCTTGGGACGCGGCGGATTTTCTCTCAAGAGCCCTGCCTTTGAAAATGGCGAAGCGCTCGATCCATGTTTTACCGCTGACGAGGAAGACGCTGTCGCGCCGCCTCTGGAATGGAGCGCGCCTCCTCCCGGCTCTCAGGAAATCGTCCTGTTGGTGGAAGATGCCGATACCAATGGCGACAATCTGACTTGCCACTGGTCTGTCTGGGGTTTGCCGGGACAAAAGGGCATGCTGCTGGAAGGCGAGACGCCGCCGCGTGTCGGCAAGAATTCAAAACGCAATTCGGAATGGCAGCTCCCAGCGCCGCCGGAAAATGATGCGCCGCATCAATATGTATTTCAGATCTTCGCGCTCGACCTTCCACTTACCTTGATGCCTGGCGCCAGCAGTGCCGAGCTGATCAAGTCGATGGAAGGCCATGTCGTCGCTGCAGCGGTGCTGACGGGCACCTATAAGCGCGAAGAAGGTGACGACGAAGAATGGGACGAGGATGACGACTTTGAATAACTTTAAAGCCAACTAGGAAAGGATCATTATCATGGCTGGCAAGAACAATGCACTTCAGAAACCCGTAACTCTTTCGGGTGACCTCGAAAACGTAATCGGCAAGGGCCCTATGACCCGCGCTCAGGTTACCTCGAAGGTCTGGGAATACATCAAGGCGAATGACCTGCAGGACAGCAAGGACAAGCGTCAGATCAATCCCGATGCGAAACTTGGCGCGGTAATCGGCAAAGACCAGATTTCCATGTTCAAGATGACTGCTGCGGTTTCGAAGCACCTCACCTAAGATCGTTTACGATTTGGGGCGGAGCGGCCAATTGGTCGCTCCGCTTACCCACAGCGCAAGCCAGATGATAAGCGGCTGCGCAATCATACGAGGCACATGATTGGCGAGACCCATACCGCCATCTTCCCGTGCAAGATCCATCCCAAAATGATTGATATTGGCCGGCCATACGCACAGCGCGTACAGGGCAAGTCCAATTCCCGCTGCCATGCGCAAGCGCGGCGACCACGGCTGAATCAGCCCGGCCGCGCCTAGCAATTCCGCGATCCCGGTCCACAATACGACCGCCTCCGGATAGGGGACCCAACCGGGCATTATCGTTAGAAAACCCCGCGGCGCGGCGATGTGAAAATAACCGGCGGCAGCATAGAATGCGGCCAAAACCCATCGCAGAATTGGCCGCATCGCGAACTTCCTGTTCACGATGCCGCACCCCTGCCAGCGCCGATTAGTCCGATCGTGACGGCTACAGCCATGTTCATTTCCGCTTGCTCCCCCTTTCCACCGCCTGTGAATGCGATAGAACTTAACCAAACCATAGGGTCATGATACCGAGATCGTAAATGAAAAAGCTCGCACTGCTCCCGCTTATCGCGCTGATGGCGTCGCCCGCTGCCGCACAGTCTGCGGAAGAGATCGCTGCCGCAGCGCTGGAGGCTGCACCGGTTTGGGACGGGCATAATGACGTCCCGATTCAGCTTCGCGGGCGGTTTCGCAATGTGATCGCCGATTTTGATTTCGAGGATACAACCGACACCGGTCCCGAACATTCCGAGGGGCGCACAATGCACACCGACCTTGCACGGCTGCGTGAAGGGAAGGTTGGGGCGCAGTTCTGGTCGGTTTACGTCACCGCAGCACTGAGCGAGCCCGAAGCAGTGCAAGCGGTGATCGAACAGATCGATGTGACCAAGCGGCTCATTTCCCGTTATCCCGATGATCTGGCGCTCGCGCTGACCGCTGACGAAGTCGAAAAGGCGGTCGCCGAAGGACGCATCGCTTCGCTGATGGGTATGGAAGGCGGCCATTCGATCGGATCGAGCCTCGCGGTGCTTCGCCAGACTTACGAGATCGGTGCGCGCTACATGACGCTGACGCATTCAAAGAACACGCCCTGGGCGGATAGCGCAACCGACACCCCGCAGCATGATGGCCTGACGGATTTCGGCAAGGATCTGGTGCGCGAAATGAACCGGATCGGGATGCTGGTCGACCTCAGCCATGTCAGCGAGAAAACCATGCATGATGCGTTGGACGTGGCAAAGGCTCCGGTGATTTTCAGCCATTCGGGCGCGCGCGCGATCAATGGGCACGCGCGTAACGTGCCTGACAGCGTGCTGTCACGGCTGCCTGAAAATGGCGGTATCGTGATGATTGTGGGCCTGCCAGGCTTCCTGAACGAAGATGCGCGGCAATGGTATTCGGCGCGTGAGGCCGAACAGACGCGGCTGTCAGTCCTGTGGCAAGGGCAACCCGCCGCAGTCGAGGCAGCCATGGCCGAATGGGACGCGGCCAATCCGGTGCCGATGGCGACGATTGCCGACATGGCTGATCACATTGATCAGGTGCGCAAGATGGCCGGGATCGATGCGATCGGAATTGGCGGAGACTACGACGGGATGCCAACTGGGCCGGTCGGAATGGAAGACGTGGCCGGTTACCCCGCGCTGTTCACAGAACTGGCGCGGCGCGGTTATTCGCAAGCCGACCTTGAGAAGATATCGTTCGGCAACATGATGCGCGTGCTGCGTGCCGCAGAAGCATACAAGGCCAGTGTGGCCACAATGCCTGCAATCGAAACCCCAGTCCCCGAGTGAGCGGACGCATGTGACGGCCAAACAAAGAGGCCTCCGTCCCTGTGTCAGGACGGAGGCCTTTTTTTTTGGCGGGAGTATCAGCCAGCCGTTTCGGGCAAGTCGCTCCTGTCTGTGGATGCCATCGTTTCGAGTTCATCCTCTGACATGGTCTCGTACATTTGCTTCGATGCGCCTTGCAGGTCGGAACTGTCCTGCTCTCCGCGTTTCGCGGCAAGCGCTGCACCGGCAGCCTGCTGCTGCGCTTTCGAACTGGCTTTGGGCATCAGTCCTGCGCCTTCAGCTCTGAACCGCGCTTCAAGACTTCGTCGCCGTCTTCCTGTTTGATCAGGTAGGCCGGATTGTCACTGTCGCCGACCTTGGTCACCTCGGTCCCCTGAAGCGTGCGCGTTACTTCACGCTCGAACCGATCCTTGATCTGGCCCTTGCCTTCGCCGTTGCCCCAGTTCCATTTGACATACTGGTCGGTCTGGAAACTATTCGAGTTGCTCATTGAATTCTCCGATGGTTTGTCCCGTCCATCAGCCGGCCAAAAGGGCCTCCCGGCAGCTTAGTTTGCGATGCCGGTATCGATTTCGTCAGCATCGTCGCTGACAATACTGTCGGTCTGGTCGCCTGCGCGTTCTTCGCCCACGGTGGATTCTGAAATCCCGCTCATTGTGGCTTCTTCTTCGACATCACCTTGGCTTAGCGCGCCGGTGATCCAGATGATCGACATGATGGCAATTGCTAGGAACAGTCCGATACCAAGTACCCAGCGCATATGGCCGGTCTTGGTGCCGCCGCTGGCATCCGTTTCGTCGATGTGAATTTCTTCGCCTTCTTTATGCATGTCTCTAGCTCCCGAGAAAAGGGTGCGACCCCCTGTTACAGCTATCGAACGGTCAATTGACCGACCGGTTCCGGGAGCGTGCGATCAGTCGCGCAGCAATTCGTTGATCCCGGTCTTCTCGCGGGTTTGTGCGTCAACGGTTTTTACAATGACTGCGCAGGCGAGCGACGGGCCGCCATTCGGATCGGGCAGGGTGCCTGGTACGACAACCGAATAGGGCGGAATGAAGCCGCGCGAAATCTCGCCTGTTTGCCGGTTCACGATTTTCGTCGACGCAGTGACGAACACGCCCATGGCTACCACTGCGCCTTCGCCGACAATAACGCCTTCGACGATTTCGGAACGTGCACCGATGAAGCAATTATCGCCGATGATCGTCGGATTGGCCTGCATCGGTTCGAGCACTCCGCCAATGCCGGTGCCGGCAGAGATATGACAATTCTTGCCGATCTGCGCGCACGATCCGATCGAGCCCCAGGTGTCCACCATGGTGCCTTCGCCGACATACGCGCCGATATTGACGAAGCTGGGCATCAGAACGCAGCCTGGCGCGATATAGCTGCCGGCACGGGCAATGGCGCCGGGCACCACCCGAAAGCCGGCTTCGCGGAAACGCGCATCGTCCCACCCGGCAAATTTGCTCGGGACTTTATCGAATGCAGGATGGCCGGCGGAACCGCCGTCCATTACCATGTTGTCATTGAGCCGAAAGCTCAGCAACACAGCCTTCTTCAGCCATTGATTGACCTTCCAGCCGCCATTGCCATCAGGTTCTGCAACACGGCCTTCGCCACTGTCGAGCATAGCCAGCGCTGCCTGAACGTGCTCGCGCACATCGCGGCTATCCTGGCTTACATTGGCGCGGTCTTCCCATGCGGCGTCGATGGCGGTTTCAAGATTGGCTGTCATGATTGCTCCGGATGTGGCTTCAGGATGCGCTGCTAGCCCTCGCCGCCAGCGGCGGCAAGGGTGCAGGCAGAGCGGGCTGGATTACATCCCGGCTTGCTTGGCAAAATGATGCGCGCGTTCCACCAGCGGGATTACGCGATCGGACATTTTCCTCGCGTGCGCGCTCGATGCGGTGCCATCGATAACGCGTTTCTTGATGCCCTGGATGATTCCGGCGAGGCGGAACAGATTGTATGCGAAATACCAGTCCATTGGCGGCACGGGATACCCGGTGCGGGCCACGTAGCGCTCGGTCGCTTCCTCGATTGTCGGTATGCCGAGCGCCTTGTGATCCAGTCCGCCAATTCCGGCGCGGCCATCGACCGGACTGATCCAGTTGAGCATCAGGTAGCTGAAGTCACCGATAGGATCGCCCAGGGTCGACAATTCCCA
Organism: Pontixanthobacter luteolus; assembly: GCF_009828095.1. Classification (GTDB taxonomy): domain Bacteria; phylum Pseudomonadota; class Alphaproteobacteria; order Sphingomonadales; family Sphingomonadaceae; genus Pontixanthobacter; species Pontixanthobacter luteolus. The sequence goes on from NZ_WTYP01000001.1 coordinate 136,677, forward strand.
ATCCAGCACCGCAATCACGCGGGGCTCGGTCTTGTGGAAGATCATGTTGTCGAGCCGGTAATCGCCGTGCACGATGCTGCTGGCGTGCTGTTCTGGAATGGTCGTTGGAAGCCATTCGATCAGCTCGTCCATTTCCGGAATCACTTCTGTTTCCGACAGCTTGTATTGTTTGGACCAACGGGCGATTTGCCGCGCGCAATAATCGGTCGGCTTGCCAAAATCGCTCATCCCGACGGCTTCGACGTCGGTCATGTGCAGATCGGCCAGCGTATCGATCATCGCGTTATAGATGGCTGTGCGCTCATCCTTGTCGGATGCGGGCAGGGCACCGTCCCACAGGCTGCGGCCGTCGGCCATGCTCATGATGAAGAACATCGATCCGATGACATCACGGTCTTCGCACAGTCCATAGGCCTTGGGCACAGGGAAACCGGTTGGACCCAGCGCGGCCATGGCCTTGTATTCACGGTCGACCGCGTGTGCGCTGGGCAGCAGTTTGCCGAATGGCTGGCGCCGCAGGACATAAGACCGGTCAGGGGTGTCGATCCGGTATGTCGGGTTCGATTGGCCGCCCTTGAATTTGGACAATGTCAGGGGGCCGGAAAACCCCTCGACATTGGCTTCCATCCATTCCGTAAGCCTGGCTTCGTCAAGCTTGTCCGCGTCGGGCACCTCAACGGTGCCGACCATTTCCTTTTCATAATCCATCTCGTCTGCCCTCAGTCGAAAACAATGACGGAGCGGGCGCTGTGGCCCTCGCGCATCCGGTCGAAGCCCTTGTTGATGTCTTCCAGCGGGATCCGTTCGGCAATGATCGTATCGAGGTCGAGCAGACCGCGCATGTAGAAATCAACCAGCCGCGGCAGATCCACCGGGAAATGGTTTTCACCCATGATCGCGCCCTGCAATTTCTTGCCCGAAAGCAGGTCCATCGCGCCGAGGCCGACCTTGCAATCGAGCGGCATCATGCCGAGGATAATCGCGGTGCCGCCGCGCCTGAGCGATGCGACCGCCAGATCCGCGGACGCCTGCCGGCCAACGGCCTCGATCGCGTAATGCACGCCGCCCTTGGTCATGGAGATGATCTGCTTTGCTGCATCGGGCGCCAGCGCGTCGACGGTGTGCGTCGCACCCAGCACCTTGGCCAGTTCGCGCTTTTCCTCCAGCGGATCGGCCGCGATGACCATGCCTGCACCGGCGATCTTGGCCGCGTTGATCGCAGCAAGGCCAACCCCGCCGCACCCGATCACTACCACGGTTTCACCCGGTGTCAGGTTTGCCGCATTGAAGATCGTGCCGGCCCCTGTTGTAACGGCGCAACCGATCAGCGCAGCGCGGTCCAGCGGCATGTCCTTGTCGATGGCGACGCAGGCATGTTCGTGGATCAGCATTTGTTCGCTGAATGCCGACAGGTTGAGCATCTGGTTGACCATTTCATCGCCATTGCGGGTGATGCGCACCGGTGCATCGGCCGGACGGCGTGTATCAGCACCAAGGCACAGGAACATCCGGCCGGTGACGCAGAATTCGCAGTGGCCGCAGAATGCCGAAAGGCACGAGACGACATGGTCTCCCGGCTTCACTGTCTTCACCTCGCTGCCCACAGCACGGACGACACCCGCTGCCTCATGCCCGGGAATTGCGGGCAGGGCATGCGGATATGCGCCGTCGATGAAATGCAGGTCAGAGTGGCAAAGCCCGCAAGCCTTGGTGTCGATCAGCACCTCGTGCGGTGCCGGCTCTCCCAGTTCGACCTCGCCAATGACGAGGCCGTTACCGGGTTTCTCCAGGATAGCTGCCTTGACCATTAGCGGGTCGCCGCCAGGTCGCCGGAGCTGATATCGCTGCCGGTGGGAGCAGGGCCTTTGCCGTCACGCAGGGCGTTTGCCGTCGGGCCGGGGTTCGGCATGTGCTTGGCAAATTCCATGCGCGCGATCGAGCGGGCGTGCACTTCGTCAGGACCGTCAGCCAGACGCAGAGTGCGCTGGTGGGCATAGGCGCTGGCAAGGCCGTAATCGTTGGATACACCGCCGCCGCCATGGGCCTGGATCGCATCATCGATGATCTGCAGCGCCATATTCGGGGCCTGCACCTTGATCATGGCGATTTCCTGCTTGGCGACCTTGTTGCCGACCTTGTCCATCATGTCGGCAGCCTTGAGGCACAGCAGACGGGTCATCTCGATGTCGATGCGGGCACGGGCAACGCGCTCTTCCCAAACCGAGTATTTGTAGATCGGTTTGCCGAAAGCTTCGCGTTCCTGAAGGCGGCGGCACATCTTGGCCAGCGCTTCTTCTGCGACGCCGATTGTGCGCATGCAGTGATGGATGCGGCCAGGCCCGAGGCGGCCCTGCGCGATCTCGAACCCGCGGCCTTCGCCAAGCAGCAAGTTGCTGACGGGGACGCGCACGTCGGTCAGTTCAACTTCCATATGGCCGTGCGGCGCATCGTCGTAACCGAACACCGGCAGGTGGCGCAGGATGTTTACGCCCGGCGCATCCATCGGAACGAGAACCTGCGACTGCTGCGCGTGGCGCTGTGCGCCGGGATTGGTCTTGCCCATGACGATCGCCACCTTGCAGCGCGGATCGCCCAGACCCGACGACCACCACTTGCGGCCGTTGATGACATATTCGTCACCGTCACGTTCAATGCGTGTTTCGATGTTGGTCGCGTCCGAAGATGCGGTGAAGGGTTCGGTCATCAGGAAGGCCGAACGGATTTCACCGTTCATCAGCGGCTTGAGCCACTCGTCTTTCTGTTCGCGCGTGCCGTACCGGTGGAACACTTCCATGTTGCCGGTGTCAGGCGCGGAACAGTTGAACACTTCGCTTGCCCAGCCAACGCGGCCCATTTCCTCTGCACAAAGGGCATATTCGAGGTTGGTTAGGCCGGGGCCTTCGAATTCGAAGCTGTCATCCACATGGCTCAGCTGGCCCTGCGGCGGCATGAACAGGTTCCAGATGCCCTGCGCCTTGGCTTTCACCTTCATGTCTTCGATGATCGGAATGACCTTCCAGCGGTCACCCTCTTCATCCTGCTGCCGATACGTTTCCGTGTTGGGGCGAATGTTCTTTTCGATGAAATCGCGCACGCGGTCGCGCCAGTGGGTTTGCCGGTCTGTCAGGTCGAAGTTCATGAGTATTCCTTTCTGATTCGAAGAATGGCTTAGGGTATCAATTGGCCGCCGTCGACGTCAGCACGTGCGGCGGCATTGAGAGTGGCAAGGCGCGCTTCGTGTTCGGCGCGGTCGATCGGGAAGCGGAGCAGGAACAATGCAGAGGTCACGCCCAGAACCACGATCAGGATGCAATATTGCAGAATCAGACTGTCGATCACCGGAGACGCAACCTGACCCGGAACGGCTTTTTCAGGCAGCCCCGCAATGGCGACGATCAGGCCGGTTACGAAGATGCCAACCCCGGTCGCGCATTTCTGGATGAACCAATAGCCTGAATAAAATGATCCCTCTGCCCGGCGCTGGGTCCGCTCTTCGAAAGCCTCGACGATTTCCGCGACCATCGAGGATGCCGATATCATCACCATGACCCCGAATGTGTTGCTGAACAGGACGAAACCGAACAGCAGCATGGTGGATGCGGGGGTGCCCAGTTCGGGCCATGCGCCGGCACTGAACAGGGCGTAGGGGATGAGGTAGATGACCATCGAAATGACCGTGGCGGCCGCTGCAACCTTCGGTTTGCCCCATTTGCGATGTGCAGGGCCAAGCGTCACAAAAGTCAGGACAACGCTGAGGAACAGGACAATCGGATAATAGAACAGATCGCTCTCGGAAAACTGCCACACGAACAGGTAAAGGTAATTCGACAATGCGAAGGTCATTCCCTGGCTCACATAAGCGCCCAGTGCGCCGCCTGCGAGGATGAGGAACGCCCGTTCCGACAACGCCTGCTTGATCTCGCTGAAGGCGGTGCGGAAACTGAAAGGCGGCGGCTTGTCCTTTGGCAGTTTTGCAACCCGGCTGTGCTGGCCCATCGCGGACAGCAGCACGGACACCGCCATCACCACCGCGCCGAAAACGCCGTAAGCCGCGTAGCCATCTGCCGATAGCAGGCTGTCGGCAAGAAACACCTGATAGGCCAGGAACAGGATCAGCAATCCGCCGGTCCATCCGAACAGGAACCGGTATCTGAACAATGTGGTCCGCTCGTCGTAATCGCTGGTCAGTTCGGGGACCAGCGATGTCGAGGGAACTTCGCACGCGGAAAGCAGCAGACGCACGAGCACCGCCAAACCGAGCAGTCCGAAGAAGCTCGGGGTGCCATCAACCGGCGGCTGCCACAGCAGCACCCACACAATCGCAAGCGGAATGGGCGCTGCGTAGAGCCAGGGCAGCCGGCGGCCCCACCGTGTATAGGTCCGGTCAGACAGGTTGCCGAGCAAAGGATCGACAAACGCATCGATAATCAGGGCGAGGGCGAGGGCCAGACTGACCAGCTGCGCCTCCATGCCCAGCACCTGGTTGTAGAAAATCAGCAGGAAAACGGAGAACCCGTTGTCCTTCACCCCGAATGCCACCGCGCCAAAGCCGTGGAACAGCTTGATCCGCATTGGCAGAGTCTGGGTTTGCGTTTCAGCGGTCACTGCTGGTTAGCCTCCGCCAAAGCGCGCAGGGCCTCGAACATATCGGGTTCTTTCGGATCCCATGAGTATTTGGGACCGATGGTTATCCCGCCATCGACGATGATCGATGTGCCGTTGACGAAGGATGCCTCTTCGCTGGCGAGGAAGGCCATGGCATTGGCGATGTCTTCCGACTGACCGCCGCGGGCGACAGGCTGCGCGCCGGCAGACATGGCGGCAATCGCTTTCTTGCCGATTTCGGCTTGCTCTCCGCTGAGCTCGAGCGAGTTGGTGAAGATGTTGGTGTTGATGAAGCCCGGCTGGATCGCGTTGACGCGGATCTGGTGCTTGGCAAGATCGGCGGCTGACATCTTCGTCAGATGCAGCACGCCCGCCTTGGCCACGGCATAGGCGTTGGGCGAATATCCGGGGCCAACCGCGGCAACGCTCGACGTGTTGATGATCGATGCGTTCTTGCGCCCGATCATGTGCGGTACGGCATAGCGGATGCCGAACGCGACGGACCGCAACAGCAGGTCCATGGTGCGGTCCCAGCCTTCCGGCTCGATCTCGTCGATCGGCGCGCCGTCACCCCCGGCACCTGCATTGTTGAACACGATGTCGATGCCGCCGGTTTCCGCAGCCGCACGGTCCATCAACGCCTTGATATCTTCCGTGCTGGTGACATCGCAGTGTTGGAAATGAATCGCGCCATTGGACTGCGAGGCAAGTTCCGCGCCGCCTTCTTCGTCAATATCGGCAGCGAAGACAGTTGCGCCTTCGCTGGCCAATAGCAGCACGGATGCCTTTCCAATGCCCGATGCAGCACCGGTTACGACAGCAGTCTTGCCTGAGAATCGCATATACCTCTCCCAAGGTTTGTATGGCTGCCAGCTTAGGCTTGGCGCGGGTCTCGTCAACGCTGCACTCGCTGACGCTACGGCAAGGCGCGAAAGCATGCTCCCGCTTGCACGACCCTGCCTTTTGCCCTTAACGTAAACGGCAATTGGAGAGGGGTTTTACAGCCCTGTAAACCGAGTCGAGAGGAACACATCATGGCAGATCTGGAAACTTTCCGCGCAGAGACACGGAGTTGGCTTGAAGCCAACTGCCCGGACGAAATGCGGCAGCCCGTAAGGGACGAAGAAGACGTTTATTGGGGCGGCCGCAAAGCCACCTTCAAGAACGATGCGCAAAAGGCGTGGTTCGATGCGTGCGTCGCCAAGGGGTACACCGTTCCGGCATGGCCGAAAGAATATGGCGGCGCCGGATTGAGCGCGCCCGAGGCGAAGATTCTGCGCGAAGAAATGGGCCGGATCAATGCACGCCCGCCGCTTTCCAGCTTCGGCATCTGGATGCTTGGCCCTGCGCTGCTGAAGTTCGGCACGGAGGCGCAAAAGCTGCGTTTCCTGAACGAAATCGCGCGCGGCGAAATCCGCTGGTGCCAGGGTTACTCGGAGCCGGGTTCGGGTTCGGACCTCGTCTCGATGCAGACTTTTGGCGAGGACAAGGGCGATCATTGGGAAGTGAACGGCCAGAAAATCTGGACTTCGTATGCTGACCATGCCGACTGGATTTTCTGCCTCGTGCGGACCGACAAGACGAACAAGTATCAGGGCATCACCTTCATGCTGTTCGACATGGAAAGCCAAGGCGTCGCGACCAAGCCGATCCTGCTGATCAGCGGCAACAGCCCGTTCTGCGAAACTTTCTTCGACGATGTGAAGGTGCCGAAGGAATACGGCGAAGGCATTCCTGCGCAGGTCGGTGAAGTGAACCGCGGCTGGGACGTCGCTAAATATCTTCTTGGGCACGAACGTGAAATGATTTCCGGTGCCGATGGGGGTGATCGGACGTCTGCGATTGGTGCAGCAATGCTGCGGCAAACGGGTGAGCTTGATGCTGTTCTTCGAGCCGAGCTCGCCATGTTCGACGTGGATGCGCTTGCTTACGGCGCCATGGGCGAGAAATTTCTCGACGAGATGAAGGCAGGCAAAGGTCATCCCGCACAGCCGAACATGATGAAATATGTCGGGACGGAGCTGAACAAGCGCCGTCACGAACTGATGATGTCGGCTGGCGGTTCGACCAGCCTGGAGTGGGACAGCGAAGAAACCGGCGGCGGCAAGCCATCGCGTAATTGGCTGCGCACCAAGGCCAATTCCATCGAAGGCGGCACCAGCGAAGTGATGCTGAACGTCGTTTCCAAACGTATCCTCGACCTGCCGGGAGCCTGATCAATGCCGCTATATCACGATGAAGATCAGGCGATGCTCGCCGACACTGCCGCTCAGTTCATGGCTGAGGAAGGCGCGATTGCAAAACAGCTGCGCCATTGGCGCGACCGCGATTGCAAAGACGGTTTCGGCCACGAATTGTGGAAACAGTTCGCCGAAATGGGTTTTACCGGAATTCTGGTGAACGAAGACGATGGCGGCATGGGCATGGGTAATGTCGAAGCCGGCATCGTCCTTGAACAAATCGGCCGTAATCTCACCCCGTCTCCGTTTCTCACCAGCTCCGTCCTTGCGGCGACTGCGCTGAAAGACGGAAGCGATGATCTGCGCGGACGTTATCTGCCGGGCCTGCTGTCAGGTGACAGCGTCTTTGCAGTGGCGATCGACGAGGGCGCGAAGCACCGCCCCGAAAGGATCAAGACAAAGGCGGAAAAATCGGGTAACGGTTTCAAGCTTTCGGGCCAGAAGGACTTTGTCGTTCACGGCGCGAGTGCAGACATGATCGTGGTCGCTGCGCGCACATCCGGTTCGGATGACGATGAGGACGGCATCACGCTTTTCGCGGTGCCCAGGGATGCAGCGGGCCTCGATCATGCCGCTGTCCGGTTGGTCGACAGCTCTGTCGCAACGCACATGAAGCTGGACGGTGTCGAGCTGGATGGAGATGCGGTTATCGGCGAAGTCGATGGCGGACGCGAAGTTCTCAACAAGGTGCTCAACGCAGGCCGGCTCGGCGCAGCAGCGGAAGGCTGCGGCGTTGCAGGCGGCGCGATGGACATGACCATCGATTACCTCAAGCAGCGCAAGCAATTCGGCAAGCTGATTGGCGAATTCCAGGCGCTTCAGCACCGTGCAGCGCACCTTTATTCCGAAGTCGAAATCGCACGCGCGGTGACGATCAAGGCCGGGCAGCTGCTTGATGCAGGCAGCGAACAATCCGACCTGATGGTCTCCGTCGCCAAGGCAAAAGTCGCAAAGGCGGCTGGCCTTGCGGTGAAAGAAGGCGTTCAGATGCACGGCGGCATCGGAATGACCGACGAATATGACATCGGCCTGTATATGAAGCGCGACCGTGCGCTGCAGGAATTCCTGGGCGATGCCTATTACCACGCAGGGCGCGTTGCCCAGATGAGCGGATACTAAGGAGAACGAACGATGATGAAACTGACTGATTTGTTCGGCCTCCAAGGCAAGATCGCTCTGGTAACCGGCGGCTCGCGCGGGATTGGCAAGATGATCGTGGAAGGCTTGCTCGAAGCGGGCTGCGCCAAGGTTTATATTGTCGCCCGCAAGAAAGAGCAGGTCGATGAAACCTCTGCCGAACTGGGCGATAAAGTTATCGGTTTGACCGGTGATCTTTCGCAGATGGAAGGGATCAAGGCGTTGGCTGACGATCTGGCCAGCCGCGAAGAAAAGCTGGACCTGCTAGTGAATAATGCCGGTGCCGCATGGGGCGAACCGTTCGAGGAATTTTCAGAGGCCGGCTGGGACCGGACGATGGACCTGAACGTGAAGACACCGTTCTTTCTGACGCAAAAGCTGCTGCCTTTGCTCAAGGCCGCGGGAACTAAGGAACGTCCGGCCAAGGTGCTGATGATCGCCTCGATCGACGGGATGAAGTCGAACCCGTGGCCGACTTACCCGTACCAGGCATCGAAAGCTGGCCTGATCCACCTGACCCGGCGGATGGCCGCAGAACTGGTTAGCCACAATATCATCGTCAACGGCATCGGCCCGGGGGCCTTCCCCAGTGCGATGAACCGTGCAGCACGCGACAATGCAGACCTGGTGGAAAAGGGCATCCCTTCGCGGCGTGTGGGTGTGACCGAAGATATGGCTGCGGGTGCGATCTACCTGCTCAGCCGCGCAGGCGACTATGTCGTGGGTACGACTATTCCGATCGATGGAGGCGTGGTGAACGCCAATATCGGTGCAGGCAATTTCGTTGATCCGTCAGGCACCTGATAGCTGCAAAATGCGTATTCAAGAAAGGCCGCCGGAGCGATCCGGCGGCCTTTTCTGTTGAAGTGCCTTATTCCATCAATTCGCGCACGAACGGGATCAGCCCGGTCTGGCGCGTGCGCTTCATCCGTTCGGCATGCAGTATCTCGCGGACCTTGACGAAGCACTGGTCGACATCGTCATTGATGACGACATAATCGTATTCTGCCCAGTGGCTGATTTCGCCGCGGGCCCGGTCCATCCGGCCTTCGATTACATCGGCGGTGTCTGTCCCGCGCGATTCGAGGCGGCGGCGAAGTTCGACCAGGCTGGGCGGCAGGATAAACACGCTCACCACATCCTGCTGGTCTTTCTGATAAAGCTGCTGGGTGCCCTGCCAGTCGATATCGAACAGGAAATCCTGCCCTTCTTTCAGTCCCGACCGGATATACCCCTTCGGCGTGCCGTAGCGGTGATTGAACACATGCGCCCATTCGTAGAAATCATCTTTTTCGACCATTTCATCGAACTGGGCTTCGCTGACGAAGTGATAATCAATCCCGTCAATCTCGCCTTCGCGGCGCGGACGCGTGGTCGCAGATACGGAGAGTTTGATTTCCTCATCCGCTGTCAGCAGCATGTGCGAAATGGTTGTCTTTCCCGCGCCCGAGGGGGAGGAAAGAATGAACATGAGTCCGCGGCGGTGGAGATCTTCTTGGTCGGCCATGCCCGCTAATGCGTCAGGCATAGCTGCGAAATCAAGGCCGGATGCGGAATATCCGCGCCCTTAGCTGTCTTTCGACTGCTCGATCAGCGCCTTGTCTCCGGCACGCTTGGACTTGCGACGTTTCTGGCTGCGGTCAAACAGCGTCTTGGCCACCACGCCGCCGCCAACGACGATCGCGCCCGGAAGTGACCGTGTGGCGACCTTTGCCAAGGCAAACGAAACGATGTTTTGCCCCAGCGTCTTGTTCTGGACGATATTGCTGGCGGTTTCCTTGCCATAACGGCCGCTCAGGAAACCTTTTTCAACTGCGCTGCGCAGGACATACGACCCGGCGCGCATGGCAATGTCTGCCATGATCAGATTGGTTGCGGGATTGGTGCTGGGGCCGGGCACCTCTGCGGCATCACCCGGCGTATGTTCGCGCGCCTCTGCAATCGCATCTGCGCCGCTTTCTGAAACATGTTTGACCATAGATTTATCCGCCCCTGCACGGCGCGGACCCAAGCTGCCGCCGGTCTGCGCCTATTTCTTGCGGCCGAAATCGACCGTGACGACGTTTGAGCCGTCTTCGCTTTCTGTAACGGCTGGATGCTCGCCCGGTTCCGGAACGTCATTCTCTGCATCTTCATGCTCTTCGGGTGACATGTCGGCGACAGTTGCCTGAAACTGCAGGCCGAAATCGACCGCCGGATCGACAAACGCAGTGATGGCCGAAAACGGGATGTCCAGCTTGGCCGGCACCGCGTTAAAGCTGAGGCCGACGGTGAACCCGTCATCATCAACGCCCAGGTCCCAGAACTTGTTCTGCAGGACGATGGTCATTTCGTCAGGAAAGCGTTCACGCAGGCTGGTGGGGATCGATACGCCCGGTGCGCCGGTCTTGAACGTGATGTAGAAATGATGGTTGCCGGGCAGCTCGCTGCCCATTTCGACGATTTGTCCGAGCACGCGGCCAACCACGGCACGCAGTGCTTCTTGTACGATCTCGTCGTAGGGGATCATGCTATCGGGCGTTTCGTCACTCATATCGGTTGCTAGGTGGCGAGATGCACGCGCATGGTCAAGCGGGAATAGAGGAATGTCATCAATCCTCATGCTTGCGCGTCCATTTGGAGCGCGTATAGCGCACCGCATGCGTACAGCCCGAATAGAACGAAACACCGCCGAAACGAAGATCGAGGTCGAAGTAAACCTCGATGGCACCGGCAAATATGACGTATCGACCGGCATAGGATTTCTCGACCACATGGTGGAGCAGTTCAGCCGCCATTCGTTGATTGATGTGACGATGAAGATCGACGGCGATTTGCATGTCGATCAGCATCACACGACCGAAGACAGCGCGCTCGCCCTGGGGCAGGCACTGGCGCAGGCGATGGGCGACAAGGCGGGCATCGGGCGATATGGCACGGCCTATTCCCCGATGGACGAAACGCTGGCCCGGGTCGCGCTGGATATTTCAGGGCGCCCCTATCTGGTGTGGAAGGCAGGCTTCAGCCAGGAAAAGCTGGGCGAATGGGATACCGAACTGATCGAACACTGGTTCCATTCCGTGTCGCAGACCGCGGGCATCACGCTCCACATCGAACTGATTTACGGAACCAACAACCACCACATCTGCGAAGCGATCTACAAGGGTTTTGCCCGCGCTATGCGCACCGGTGTCGAACTGGACCAGCGCAAGGGCGGGGCAATTCCCAGCACCAAGGGGCAGCTAGGTGGCTGAAGCAATCGCGCTGATCGATTACGGCGCGGGCAACCTGCATTCGGTCGAGAACGCGCTGAAAGCGGTCGGCGCGAAGGTCGCCGTTACCGCCGATCCCGATGTCGTCCGCGCGGCAGACCGGATCGTGCTGCCCGGTGTCGGATCGTTCAAGGCTTGTGCCGAAGGGCTTAAATCCATCGACGGGCTTGTCGAGGCGATGACCGAACGGGTCGAAATTGGCGGCGCGCCATTTCTGGGCATCTGCGTGGGGATGCAATTGCTCGCCACACGCGGGCTCGAACACGGTGAGACAAAGGGCCTGAACTGGATCGCAGGCGCAGTGGAGCGAATCGAAAAAACCGATCCGGCGATCAAGGTGCCGCATATGGGGTGGAACGACGTCGCGCTGACCACCCATGTGCCGAGCCACGATCTGCTCGAGGAAGGCGAGGCCTATTTCCTGCATTCCTATCATTTCGCAGCATCCGACCCGCACCATATTGCCGCAATGACAGATCACGGCGGCGGTCTGGTTGCGGCGGTAGCGCGTGACACTATTGTTGGTGTGCAGTTTCACCCTGAAAAGAGCCAGGCCTACGGATTGGCCTTGCTCGAACGGTTTCTGGACTGGCGCCCTTGATTGGAGTTTTGGCATGATTGTCTTTCCCGCGATCGACCTGAAAGGCGGCGAAGTCGTGCGTCTGGCAGAAGGCGATATGGACCGCGCGACCGTTTACGGGGATGACCCGGCGGCGCAGGCCATGCTGTTCGCCGAGGCCGGCGCGCAGCATCTGCACGTGGTCGATCTCGACGGTTCCTTCGCCGGCAGCGCGCAGAACCGCGAAGCTGTCGAGGCGATCGTCGAAGCGTTTCCCGGCCACGTCCAGCTTGGCGGAGGCATTCGGACACCGGGCGATGTAGAGGGATGGTTCAATGCCGGCGTCGCGCGGATCGTGATCGGCACTGCGGCTCTGAAGAATCCCGAATTCGTCAAACAGATGGCGAAGGAATGGGAAAACGGGATCGTCGTGGCGGTCGATGCGCGCGATGGAATGGTCGCGACCGACGGCTGGGCGGAAGTATCCGATGTGCCGATCGCGGACATGGCCCGCCGATTCGAGGATGCGGGCGTCGCCAGCCTTCTGTTCACCGACATCGGGCGTGACGGTATGCTGAAGGGCTGCAACATTGATGCGACCGTCGAACTGGCCCAGCGCACCGACCTTCCGGTTATTGCCAGCGGCGGGGTCAAGGGGCTGGACGATATTCACATTCTCGCGATGCAGGCCAGCCAGGGGATTGAAGGCGTGATCACCGGGCGCGCTCTATATGACGGGCGTCTGGATCTGGCGGCGGCGATTGCGATGGCGGCGCGGGCGTGACAGTCCGCATCCGCGTTATCCCCTGCCTCGACGTCGCCGATGGGCGCGTGGTCAAAGGCGTGAATTTCGTCGATCTGCGCGATGCAGGCGATCCGGTGGAACAGGCGCAGGCCTATGATGCGGCGGGCGCTGACGAGCTGTGTTTTCTCGATATTTCGGCCACGCATGAAGGGCGCGGCACTTTGCTCGATGTCGTCAAGCGCACAGCAGAGGTGTGCTTCATGCCGCTGACCGTGGGCGGGGGCGTTTCTTCAGTAGAGGATGCACGCGCTCTGCTGCTGGCGGGCGCAGACAAAGTTGCGATCAACAGTGCCGCGGTCAAGCGGCCAGAGGTCGTCTCCGAGATTGCGGCCAAATTCGGCAGCCAATGCGTGGTCGGCTCTGTCGACGCCCGCAAAACGGGGCCCGGCAAGTGGGAAATTTTCACCCATGGCGGTCGCAAGCCGACCGGGATCGATGCGCTTGGACACGCCAAGCGGCTGGCCGATCTGGGCGCGGGCGAATTGCTTGTCACATCGATGGACGGTGATGGAACCAAGGCGGGTTACGATCTGGAATTGACCCGTGCGATTGCCGACAGCGTCGATGTGCCGGTGATTGCCAGCGGCGGAGTCGGCTCGCTCGACCATTTGGTGGAGGGGGTCACACAAGGCCACGCAAGCGCTGTGCTGGCTGCATCAATATTCCATTTCGGCGAACACACGATAGCAGAGGCGCACGCCGCCTTGCGCGCTGCCGGGCTTCCTGCCCGCGCCTGATACGTCCCTCTGCGGGACGGGAGTTATATTGCAGTTGCGAAATATGGGCATCGGTCCATGTGCGCCGCATGAGGACATGCATCTTTTTGCTTGCGGGCGCGGTTATTGCATCGCCCGCCCATGCCGGCGGCGGAACACCCATTCCCGAGCCTAGCAATATGGCGCTTTTCGGGCTTGGTCTGACAGGCCTGATCGTCGGCCGCATGATCGCCCGCCGGAAACAGAACCAGCAGGACGATTGACGGTTTTCCCGATGCGCGGCATGGCCCGGGCATGAGCAGCATTCCCGATACACTCGCCCGGCTTGAACAGACGATTGCACAGCGCAAGGGCGCCGACCCTTCGTCCAGCTATGTTGCGAAACTGCATTCGCGCGGCTTGCCCATAATCGCCCGTAAGCTGGGCGAAGAAGCTGTCGAGACTGTCGTCGCCGCGCTTGCCGAAGATCGCGATGAATTGGTCGGCGAGGCGGCCGATGTCATGTTCCACCTGCTGGTTCTCTTGTCGGCAAAGGATGTTTCGCTGGCTGAGGTGATGGCCGAACTTGACCGGCGCGAAGGTGTGTCGGGGCTTGATGAAAAAGCCAGCAGGCCGGCTGAATAGGGAGCAACCACATGCCGATTGACGCAACCCAGCCATATGATGACCAGAACATCTTCGCCAAGATACTGCGCGGAGAGATCCCGTCGACCAAGCTGTATGAAGATGAATGGGCGTATGCGTTTCCCGACATAAATCCGCAGGCTGAACTGCACGTGCTGGTCATCCCCAAGGGAAGCTATGTCAGCTGGGACGATTTTTCCGCCAAGGCGTCCGACGCCGAAATCGCCGGTTTCATCCGCGCGGTCGGCAATGTCGCGCGTGAACACGATCTGGTGCAGACGGGTTACCGCTTGCTGGCCAATGTTGGCGCGCATGGCGGGCAGGAAGTGCCGCATCTGCATGTGCACCTGTTTGGCCGCCAGTTCCTGGGACCGATGATCGCGCGCTAGGCACCGTTCGCCGCTGCATCCCGGCTGCATCCAACAATCGCTTGCCGCGCGATTCCGCGCTGCGCTAAGGCGGGCGTGAATATGAGCAAAACGCCAAATCCGCCCGGGGGAACCTTCGATGGCCCGCTGCACCTTTATGCGGTGCGCGTCTATTATGAAGACACCGACCTTTCCGGGATCGTCTATCATGCCAACTATCTGCGCTGGTTTGAAAGGGCGCGTTCGGATGTCCTGCGAATGCTGGAAATAGACCAGCGGGCCGCGATCGAAGCGGGGCAGGGCGCATATGCGGTGGCCGATATCCAGATCCGCTATGCCCGTCCGGCGAAACTTGATGACGATGTAACAATTCACACGCGCTGCACCGAAATAAAGGCTGCCAGCGTGTTGATGCACCAACGTGCAATGCGCGGTTCAGAATTGCTCTGCGAAGCGAGCCTGCGGGTGGGTTTTGTCGCGCCAACCGGACGCCCGACCCGGCAGCCGGAAGAATGGCGCGACGCATTTGCCAAGATCATTTCCCGAGAAGAGAACGAATGAACCTATTTCCTATCCTTGCTGCGGTTTCTGCTGAGCCGGTCCATTCGGGCAGGCTCAACCCGATGCAATTGTTCCTCGACGCCGACATCGTGGTTCAGGCGGTGATGCTGGGCCTGATCCTTGCCAGCATCTGGGTCTGGATGATCATCATCAGCTTCAGCCTGCGCCTTGCCCGGGTGAAAAAACGCTGCGCCGCGTTCGAAACGGAATTTTGGAAGGCCGACGATTTCGATGCCTTGGTGAAGCAGCGTGCCCGCCAGGATATTCCGTCTGCCAACATTGCAGCTGCCGGCATGTCCGAATGGCGCAGATCTGCAAAAGGGCGCACCGGCCCGCTGGACCGCGATGGCACGCGTCAAAGGCTGGCCGGCGCAATGGAGAGCCAAGTCGCGCAGGAAGCAGACAGCCTCGCCGATCGGCTCAACTTCCTCGCCACCGTCGGTTCAGTCGCGCCGTTTGTGGGTCTGTTCGGGACCGTTTGGGGTATCATGAACAGCTTCTTCCAGATCGGCGTACAGGAAAACAGCTCGCTCGCGGTGGTTGCGCCGGGTATTTCCGAAGCGCTGTTTGCAACTGCCATCGGCCTGTTTGCGGCAATCCCCGCGGTCATCGCATACAACCGCTTCAGCCATGGCGTGAACTCGCTCGAATCGCGTCTGCAGCGATTTGCGGACCGGTTCCACGCCAGCCTCAGCCGAGAGCTGGAGCGCCTTTGAATGGCGATGGGTCTCGCATCTTCATCGCGCCGGGGCGGCCGCCGTTCAAAACGGACGCCGATGGCTGAAATCAATGTCACGCCATTCGTCGACGTGATGCTGGTGCTGCTGATCATTTTCATGGTCACCGCGCCGCTGCTGTCATCCGGTGTTCCTGTCGAACTGCCTGACAGCCGCGCCGCCGCACTGCCGCAGGAACAGGACCCGGTCACGATCACTGTCGCATCTGACGGTGTGATCTATCTCGGCAATGAGCCGCTGGCACCCGGCGAATTGCCCGACCGACTGGCGAATATCACCTCAAACCCAGACGGGACGAAGCCACAGGTCACCTTGCGCGGCGACAGGATGCTCGATTACGGGCGCATGATGGCCGTCATGGGCGAGTTGAACCGTGCAGGCTTTAACTCGATTGCACTGGTGACGAGCAGCACGGCGCAGCAACCGGCGGTCATTTCCGGTTCAGAGTTGGAGCAATAGCTGGCTAGTATGGCAGCGCCCGCACTCCGTACCGAAGAAATTATTGCGCTGGTCGCGGCAGTGGCGCTGCATCTGGCGCTGGTGGTCGTTATGCTGGTCCGGTCGCCGGCTGAACCAGTTCCGGTGCCCGAACGGGTAACGGTCAGTCTGGCCGAAGATGTCGGGCTTGAGGCTATGTCCCCGCAGCCGGTGCCTGAAAGCCGTGAGGCAATTGCCCCGACATTGTCCGACAGCTCTGCGCCGGAAGTGACGGAGACACAGATTACCCCGCCGATCCCTGCGCCAAGACCGGTTGCAACCAGCGCGCCGTCGCGCCCGGCTGTATCGCGCGAGCCGCGCCGCCGGCCCGACCGGCCTGAAAGCAGGCCGCAGTCCCGACCTCAGCCGCAACCACGCTCTACCCCTACGCGCAGCGGAGGCAGCCGGATCGGCGCGGACTTCCTGCCGGGTTCCGGATCAAGTTCGAATACAGCGGAAACGCGCGCGCCGGCAGCCACTTTTGGACGCGCCGAACAGGCGGCATTGAGCCAGGCAATCAATCGCCAGCTCAAGCCCCACTGGCGCGCGCCGCAAGGGCTGGAAACCGAACGGTTGGTGACAGTGCTCACCTGGCGGATGAACCGCGACGGCTCGCTCGCAAACACCCCCACTGTGGTAAGCCAGACCGGAATAACCGACGCAAACCGCGCGCAGGCACAGGTTCATGCGGAGCGCGCCATACGTGCGGTGCAACTCGCCGCACCATTCAACCTGCCGGACGAATTCTACGATAAGTGGAGTTATATCCGCGACTGGCGTTTCGACAGAAGGCTTTGACAATGCGAATTTGGACTTTCCTGATTGCCCTGACCATAGCAGCGCCCGCCGCTGCGCAGGATCTTGGCACCCCCGTTCCGCAAGGCGGAGAGGTCGAGACTGTCGAGCAGGAGGGCGGCCTTTCGGGCAGCGTCACCGACGAAAGCGATTGGGAAGATCTGGGTATCGCAATCGCCGGATTTGCAACCGACCGCGACGTTGAAACGCCTGCCAGCAGTTCGGGGACTGCGGGGCTGGGCAAACAGATGGCGCAGGTGGTTTTCAACGATCTGCGCAATAACGGCCTGTTCAAACCAACAGGGCCCGATGCATTGCCGCAGCCCAGCTTTACCCAGATTACCGCGCCCAACTGGCCGACATGGTCGAACCGTAGCGCAGAAATGCTGGTGCATGGCTATGTCCGTGCACGTCCCGACGGGCGGCTGACCGTGGGCTGTTATCTCTATGATGTTGCCCTGCGCGATGAACTGGCACGCGCCGGGTGGGTGGTTCCGCCTGCGGATTGGCGCAGGGCGGCGCATAAATGTGCCGATCTGGTCTATTCGCGGCTGACCGGCGAAGACCCGTTCTTCGACAGCCGGATCGCCTATATCGCGGAAACCGGACCGAAGGATAACCGCACGAAACGCCTGGCCATCATGGACAGCGACGGCGCAAACCACCGCTTCATCACAACCGGCCGGTCTACTGCGCTGACACCGCGCTATTCGCCGGATTACCGAAAGCTTCTTTATCTCAGCTATGTCGACGGTAATCCGCGTATCTACGTCTACGACATCGGCACGGGCCGTCAGACGCTGATCACGCAGAGCGAGAACCCGACTTTTGCGCCGCGCTGGTCGCCCGACGGAAACTGGATTCTGTATTCCATGGCGGTATCGGGCAACACCGATATCTACCGCGTGTCCGCAGAGGGCGGGCCGAGCATGCGCCTGACCAATACGCCGGGTATCGACATCGGCGGTTCCTATTCACCCGATGGCAGCAAGATTGTGTTCGAAAGCGACCGGTCGGGCAGTCAGCAAATCTACGTGATGGACGCCAATGGTCGCAATCAGAAGCGGCTGACATTCTTTGGCGGCCGCGCTGCGACGCCGGAATGGAGCCCGCGCGGAGACCAGATCGCGTTCACCCATATTGCAGGCAATTTCCGCATCGCGGTGATGAACCCGCGCGGCGGCGATCTGCGCCATCTGACCGATAGCTGGCAGGATGAAGCCCCGACCTGGGCGCCAAACGGCCGCATCGTACAGTTTTTCCGGACTGCTCGGAATTCGGGCGATACCTCACTCTGGCAAGTCGACCTGACAGGCCGAAATGAAAGGAAGCTGCCGACGCCAGTCGACGCGTCGGATCCGGCATGGGGACCGATTCTCCCCTGAATGCATTGATTTGGAGTAAGCTGGGTCGCAAATTCCCAGCGTAAGGAGACGTCAGATGAATACTCGTTTCACCACTATTGCTCTGCTTGCAGGTGCTGCCGCGCTGGCCGGCTGCAAGACAACCGCGCCAGAAGTGCTTCCGCCTGAACCCGGTCCGTCTACCCAGACCACGCCGAACAACACCGCGCCGGCTGGCCCGGTGCTTGGCACTCAGGAACATTTCGTCAATGGCGTGAACGGCCAGAACGTGATTTTCTTCGACACTGATCGGTTTAACATCGATGGCGAAGATGCCGCTGCCCTGCAGGCGCAGGCGCAGTATCTGATGCGCAATCAGGCGATCAACATCACGGTGGAGGGGCACTGCGACGAGCGCGGCACCCGCGACTACAACCTTGCTTTGGGTGAACGCCGGGCAAATGCGGCGAAGAACTATCTGGTCAGCCTTGGTGTGCCGGCAAACCGTATCCGTACGGTCAGCTACGGCAAGGAACGCCCGGTCGCGACCGGATCGAATGAACAGGCATGGGCGCAGAACCGCCGTGCGGTTAGCGTCGTTATCAGCTGATTATTCTATGGTAATGCAAAGGGGCGGCCGGGCAGCAGCTTGGCCGCCCTTTTTCATGATTACGGCAGCTCGACCGACGCCGAGATCGACATTTCAGGCAGCTCGCTGCGTGGCAGATCACCCTGCAAACCGCCCAGCAGCGCCGATGCGGCGAACAGCGCCATCGTGATTGCAGAAATAGTTGCGGAGAGGGAGGCTTGCTTGCTCATGATACCTTTAGACCGTGTACTTACCTGCCGTTAGGCGGAATATATGAAAGCTTCGTTGCATTGCAACATTTCAATCAGCAACTTGGTTCCCGGCCTTTCAAAGTCGCGCAATAATCCCTAGACTGAACGACATGCCCATTCCACCAACACCTTCCCGCGCGGCTGGCGCTGTGCTGATATCGTGACCGGAAAGGGGCGTTCGAACGATTGGGGCTTCCCGCGCTGGCGCAGCTATGGCTCGTCGCGAGAAACCGTGGCCCAGCGAGAATGCGACCGGCATGGTTGCAGCGATGCGGGACTGTGTCCGGCTCCGAAATCGCCGAACAGCCCGGACCGTTGGTATTTCTGCCAGAAACACGCGGCAGAATATAACAAGGGCTGGGACTATTTCGAAGGGCTGGACAAGGAACAGGCTGCTGAACGCCAGCGCACCGAACAGCGCGACGCCGACGCTTATGCCGAGGCATCGCATTACGGCTGGTCTGGCGGGACGGGCGATGGCAACCGCTCGGCGGACGAAATGCTCGCGCTGGAAGTTCTGGAACTGGAAGCCGATGCTGATTTCGAACTGATAAAGCGATCATTCCGGATCAAGGCGAAGGCCGTACACCCGGATGTGAAGCCGAACGACAAGGAAGCGGCCAAGGAATTCCAGAAAATCTCCGTCGCCTACGAAGTTCTCAAGCAGGCTGAAGAACGCCGCGAATGGAAGGGATGACCGCGCTAGCTTGCTGCGGCGATCAATTGTCGTTCCACCACGGCGTGTCGGTGTAGGGGCGAATGTCCAGTTCATGTGTCCACGCGCTGCGCGGCTGATGTGCGAGGTGCCAATAGGTTTCTGCGACGGCGGCTGGATCAATCATCCCGTCCTCGCCCTTGCTGGCCTTGTACGCATCGAAATTGTCGCCCAGCATTTTCCCTAGTGTGTCGGGTGCGTCCACTGGCCCGTCAATCACGATATGGGCGACATGGACCCCCTTGGGCGCAAATTCGGCATTCAGCGATTGGCACAGCATTCGCCGCCCGCCCATCGCCGCCGCATGACTATGCTGACCGGCATTGCCCCGCACCGCTGCAGTTGCGCTGGTGACCAGAAGCGAGCCGGTACCACGCTGCGCCATGCGCGGAAGCAGGGCAGAGGCCAGGCGAAACGGAGCGAAGGTTGCCAGTCGCCAGCCCAGTTCAAACGCCTTGTAAGTGGTGTCTTCCAGCCGGCGGTTGCCAATCTGCGCGCCGAGATTGAACAGTGCGCTGTGGATGGGCCCGATACTGCGTTCTACGTCCTCCACCAGATCCTCAATCGAATCCGGTAGTGAAGCATCCAGCAATTTGCCGCTCGCCTCCCCGCCAGAATCGCGAATGTCATCAACCAGCCTTCGCAGTCCCGCCTCGTCGGAACGTCTCGCCAGAACGGCGTGATAACCGCCTGCGGCAAACCGTTTTGCGACGTGCCCGCCTATGCCGGCGCCCGCCCCCAGAACTAGGAAAACCGGTTTCTGATCGGGCATGTGCGTCTCCGTATCGAGGTGTTACAGGCGGCTTGCGATAGCAGAGGCGATCGCCTCTCCCAATTCTGGACCCTGTACGGGGTAAAGGAATGGCTCGATCGCTTCCGCTTCCATCACCATTAAATGCCCGGCCACATCGCGGATCAGATCGATCCGGGCATACAGCGGGGCGCCGCCGGGCATGGCAGCCACCACAGATGCGGCTTGGCTGATATCCTCTGGCTGAGGTGTGAATTTGGTTTCCTTGCCGCCATATAGCGACTGGATGCGATATTCGCCGCCTGCCGCAGTCTTGCGAATTGCATGGCTGAACCGGCCATCGATGAACACGAAAGAGAGTTCGCCTTCATCCTTGATCGAAGGAAGGAAAGGCTGGATCATCGCGGCCCGGCCCATGGTCCAATCGCCAGCGGGCATGGACCCGCGCGAAAACAGATGCTGGCCCAATCCCCCGGCACCGACCTGGCGTTTCACAACTATGGTTTCGCAGCCGAACCGGTCCAGCGCCTGCTCGATATCGGCCAGCCCGGGGTTATTTGCCCAAACGGTTGGAATAATGCGCGCACCCTTGCTTTCGAGGTCCAGCAAATAGCGCTTGTCCATGTTCCAGCGCACCAGCGATGAAGGGTTGCAGACTGCGATCCCGGCCTCTTCCAGAGTTTCGAGCGCGGCAAGAAACTCAGCTGCATGGTCCTGATAGTCCCACGCGGTGCCCAGCAGGACCAGATCGATACCGGCAAACGCGTCAAGCGGGCTTCGCCATTCGATTTCGGTCAGCGTGCCGCGTCGCCCCTCGATGGCGGGGCGTAACGCTGCCATCTGGAGGTCGTGTTCAAACGCATCGCCGCGGCGCGTGCCAGCGCTGGGCATGGTTTCGGGGCAGGCGAGAAATCCGATATGCATTACCGCCTGCCCCGCAAAACCGTCAGACTGCGTCCAGCGCCTGGCCGAAGTCGGCGATCAGATCGTCCGGGTCTTCGATGCCGATGCTGATGCGCACGAGGTTGGGCGTGATGCCCAGCTGCGCCTTGCGTTCATCAGGCACTGACAGGTGCGTCATGGCAGCAGGGCAGCTCGCCAGCGTTTCGGTGCCGCCAAGGCTGACAGCGAGTTTTGCGATCTTCATCGCATCAAGGAATCGGAAGGCCTCTTCTTCGCCGCCTTTGACGAAAAGCGAAAAGGTCGAGCCTGCGCCGAGACAATGACGATCGTATATGTCTTGCTGGCGAGGGTCTTCGATGAAGCCGAGATAGCCGAGTCCTTCGACCTTTGGATGGTCTTTCAGGAATGCGCATACTTTTGCTGCATTTTCGCCCGCGCGCTGCATCCGCAGTTCAACGGTTTCAAGGCTGCGCATCAGCATCCATGCGGTGTTGGGGTCGGCAATGCCTCCCATCGTGTTGCGCAGCGCACGGACAGGATCCATCCATTTTTTCGCCCCGGCGATGCTGCCAGCGACAAGGTCGGAATGGCCGCCGACATACTTGGTCAGCGAATAGACCACGATATCCGCGCCATGATCCAGCGGGCGCGACCACAGCGGGCCAAGAAAAGTGTTGTCGATCGCGATTGGGGTGGTTTCCGCATCAAGAATGGCATCGCGCGATGCCTTCACCGCTTCCACATCGACCAGCGCGTTGGTTGGGTTGGCCGGGCTTTCGAGATAGACCATCGCGACCTTGCCGCCCTGATCTGCTGCTTGCGCCTTGGCCTTTTCCAGAACCGCGTCGATTTCGGCGCGTGTGGCACCGGCGGCGAAGTCGATATAGGTGATGCCGAACTTGCTGAGTACCTTGGCGACGAAGCCTTCGGTTGCAGCATAAAGCGGGCCAGAATGGACGATCACATCACCAGCATTACAATAGGCAAGCAGCATGACGGTGATCGCAGTCATTCCGCTGGAAAACGACAGTGCATCCTCGGCACCGTCCCAGATCGCCAGGCGGTCTTCCAGAATTTCCTGGTTAGGCCCGTTGAACCGCGAATAGACGAGTCCTTCTGCGCCGCCCGGGCGTTTGCCGGTAATGCCTTCGAAGTGGCGCTTGCCCGCGGCCGAATTCTCGAACGCAAAAGTGCTGGTGAGGAAGATCGGGGCCTTCAGCGAGCCTTCCGACAGAGCCGGGTCATAACCGTGGCCCATCATCAGCGTGCTCGGCTTCAGCTCGCGGCCATTGATGGTTTTCACTTTCGGCTTGGGATTGCGGCGCGGGGTTGGAGTTTCAACGGCGTCGGTTGCATCGGTCATTGCGATGTCGCTTCCTATTCAAACGCTCCTAGGAAGGCAGGAGCCAGATGGATCGTTCGGCCCCCCGTCCCTAACCTCCGCAGGAACGCATCTCCGAACGATCTTTCATTCAATCCGGTATCATTTGAAACGACCGGCTTCAACCAAAGAGAATGGCGACTGCCCAGACGAGTCCCACGATCAGGAAAATACCGACGATATCTAGGATTACGCCTGCACCGACCATGCGCGGTAGCCGGATACGGCCGGTGGACCATGCAATCGCGTTTGGTCCGGTTCCCGCCGGCAGCATGAAGCCCCAGCTGGCGGCAAGCGCGGCGGGCATTGCCAGCAAGACCGGGTCAACACCCATAGCGACCGTCAGGCTGGCGACGACCGGGATGATTGCGCTGGCCGTCGCGACATTGCTGGCGAACTCTGTAATCAGCACGACCATCGCGACAATCGCCAGCGCGGTCACGATCAGGGGGACGGCGGACAGCGGCAGCAAGGCGTTGCCAAGCCATTCTGCAAGGCCCGATGCGCCCATACCTGCAGCCAGTGCCAGTCCGCCGCCAAACATCATGATGACACCCCACGGTGCGCGGTCTGCTTCCTTCCAGACCAGCAGCGGGCGGCCAGTCCCGTCAGGCAATACGAACAGCAATATACCTGCCACGATTGCAATCGTCCCGTCGGTCAGTGACCCGTCCGGCAGATATGCCTTCAGCAGAGGTCCGGTCATCCACAGCAGGAATGTAACACCGATCAGCGGTACGAGCCGCTTTTCGGGCACTGTCCATGCGGCGTGAGTGTCGATCGCCGCCCGTGCTGCGCCGACATCGAAGGGATGCGATGCCACGCGCTGGACCCGGGCGATGATGAAGGCTGCGATGGGGATGCCCACCAGAACGATGGGCAAACCGTAAGCCGTCCAATGCGCGAAACTGATCTGAAGCCCGATCATGTTGTCGAGCAGGGCTACCGCAATCCCGTTGGTCGGAGACCCGACAATCGTGCCCAGGCCGCCAATTGACGCGGCGAACGCAATCCCCATGGGCAGGGCTCCGGCCAGTCCCTCCTGCTCTTCTGCAGCCAGCCCGCCGCCAGCCAGCACGGCAAGTGCCATCGGCATCATGATCAGGCTGGTCGAGGTGTTCGAAATCAGCATCGAAAGCAGCGCCGCGCTCATCATGAAGGCAAGCAGCAATCGGGCCTGTCCGCCTCCGCTGCCGACCATCTTCAGGATCGCCAGCGACAATCTGCGGTGCAGGCCGGTGCGTTCGATCGCCAGCGCTATGAATGCGCCGCCCAGGATCAGGAACAGGATTGGCGCGTAATAGGCGGCAGCTGTTTCCTTAGCGGTCAGAACGCCTGCGAATGGCAGGACGACAAACGGCAAAAGGGCGGTCGCGGTCAGGGGAATCGCCTCTGTCATCCACCACGCAGCCATCCAGACGACCAGCCCGGCGACCATCCATGCCTGCGCCGGCATACCGGCAGGCGCAGGAAAAACGAGCGTTAGCGCGAAGGCCGCAAGGCCCGCGACGAAACCGATCTGTTTTGCTGTCAAAAACTTCCCTCCTCCAGAGTGGAAGCCAAACCATAAGTTCCGCCGCGTTTAAAGCTTTATCCGTACAGCTTGCGGATGCGTTGGAAGAAGCCTGGATATTCCGACGGTCTGGTCAACCACTTCTTGCGGACTGCAGAAGTGATGCTCGAGATAGTTTTAGCCAAAAAAGCATTCAATATTTCAAAGAGATAATAATAAGTTCCAATAGGATTTGTTATATTTCGCTTTTATACAATCAAAATAAATAGGGGTGCTTAGTCTTACAGAAATCGAGGGACTTTCCTGCGAGTCGCAATTGTAAAATCGCAAAACAGGAGAGTTAAAATGGTTTGTAGATCAGGTTCCGTTGAAAGAGCGGCAGACAAATCGACAAAAGCCGCTGAACAAGTCAAAAAGCTGGAAGACGCTCTGAAGTCTAGATCTGAAGCGGTGAAGAAAGAATTCTATGACGAGATCGATACTCATCTCGCCGACGCGAAAATCACTGATGCGAGGCAATTGGAGTATGCCTCTGACATCAAGACCGAATATACGAGCGAGTTCAGCCTCGACAAAATCGCAGGGGTTGTGGTGTCCGCGCTCAAAGCTGCAATCGCTGCAAGCGCGCCGGGCGTTGAAAAGCCGGCGATGAGCGAAGAGGCGATCAACGCCTATGTCGATGTCGTGAACACAGTCGCAGAGGCTGCGAAGTCGAATTCGGAGTCTTCGTCGAGCCTTTCTTTTTCGATGACCCGGTTGGCGCCGGGTATGTTCGGTTTTCTGAAGGCTACTTCAACCAACATTCGCGACGAGGACACCTTCGGTTCTGAGGAAGTGACCTCCACTGCAATTTACTATCGTCTGATGCAAAGCATCGACGATATCAAAAATCAGGCCGAGTTTGGCGAGGCGGTGATCGATGCCGCCAATCTGAAAAAGATGAAGGAATTGCAGGCCGGTCTCACCGATCTCCTCGCCGAGGGTAAGCTCACGGTGGATGAGTGGATCGCGAAAGACGGTGCATACGAAGGCATGATCCAGACGATCCGCGACCGTCTCAAAGCCCACGGTTGGGATGAGAAGCAGATCGCTGTACTCGAATCGTCGGTCAGCGGTCATGCGCGCAGGGTCAGCGGCGCATTGTCGAAGCTGCGTTCAATGGGTTCGGAATTCTCCAAGGCAATCGAAGTATCTGAGGAGCGGCTCCGCGTGGGTCACTTCAACTGATTGCGACGACAACAAAAAAGGGGCGCCTGTTTCGGCGCCCCTTTTTCAATCAGTTTTGCCTTGCGCGGCCTTACTTCGGTGCGAGCACCATCAGCATCTGGCGGCCTTCGAGGCGCGGGAATGCTTCGACTTTGGCCACTTCGGCTGTGTCGTCCTGCACCCGGCGAAGCAGGTTCATACCCAGTTCCTGGTGCGCCATTTCGCGTCCACGGAAGCGGAGCGTAAGCTTCACCTTGTCCCCATTGTCGATGAATTTGAAAACGTTGCGCATCTTCACGTCATAATCATGCGTGTCGATGTTCGGACGCATTTTGACTTCCTTGATGTCCTGCGTTTTCTGGCTCTTGCGCGCGAGGTTTGCTTTCTTCTGCGCTTCGAACCGGTACTTGCCGACATCGAGGAATTTGCACACGGGCGGGTCTGCGTTGGGCGAGACCTCGACCAGGTTCAGGCCAACATTGGCCGCCTGTTCGATTGCTTCGTTGGTGTACATGACGCCAAGGTTTTCGCCTTGGTCGTCGATCACGCGAACTTTGTCGCTCTGGATGAAATTATCGTAGCGCGGGCCGCTCTTGGTGGGCGGCGTGTTCATGCGCCGGGGTGGACGGGCTATGGGGCTATCTCCTGAATTGCCAATGTAATCGTGTCTTGTTTGTGGGTGCTACTTAGGGACGAATGCCTTGAAACGCTAGCCTCGTCGGGGGTGCGATGCGGAAAAACATGGCAGTGTGTGCTGGCCGCTACGCTGCCTTCTGCCACAGGGTGAATTTCGCCAGTTTCCCGCCCGCAGGCAGCACCGCACGGATGGTGTCCGCCGGTTGCAACGCTTTGACAATTGCGGGGTCCCCTGCATCCATTCCGCCGGTCAGCGTGCCGAACGCCGGCAGGATCATCCGCCCGCCTGTTTCAGCCCCGCTCGCGATAACAGCGCAAGGCCGGCGAATCCTGCGTTTTCTGACACTTAGCTGCAGGCGGGGATGGAAATGACCGGAAAATTCCGGGCGCGTTTCGCCCTGCTTTGCTTCATGCCGCAGAACGGTGCCCGATATCTCCAGTTCTTCCGCTATCGAGCCGCCCGCTCGCGCTTCCATATGGGGGTCATGGTTGCCAGTGATCCATACCCAGTCGACCGCACGGGTCAGGGCAGACAGCATCCCTGCTGCATGAGGTTCAAGGCGCGCCGATCCCTCGCTGTCGTGGAAATTGTCACCCAGAGTGAAAATGCGCCGCGCACCCGTCTCGCGAATCGCTTGCGCAATCCGCTCCAGCGTTTCACGGCTGTCGTACGGGGGCAGCATCTGCCCGTGCTTGGCAAAGAAGCTCGCTTTCTCAAGATGCAGATCTGCCACCAGCAGCGCGGATTCTGCCGGCCAGTAGAGCGCGCCGGAAGTTGTCAGCGCGAATTCCTGATGTGCGAACGAAAGGGGAACCATTCAGCCCACTTGCCGCAGCGATACGATAATGGCAAGCCGGTTTCATGACCGATTGGAATGACAAGACTGGCGCCGCGAAAGAGTGGTTTGAAACCCTGCGGACCAACATCTGCAACGAGTTCGAGGCGATCGAACGCGAAGCGGGCAGCGATGCAAGCTTCGCCTTCACCCAGTGGCAACGCGAGGAGGAGGGCAATCCCGATCCCGGCGGGGGCACGCAAGGGCTGATGAAGGGGAAGGTTTTTGAAAAGGTCGGGGTCAATGTATCGACCGTGCGCGGCAATTTTTCGACGGAATTTGCAGGGCAGGTCAATGGCGCCAGCCCGGAAAGCCCCGGCTTCACCGCAACCGGAATCAGCCTGGTCGCACATATGGCCAACCCGCATGTTCCGGCAGTGCACATGAACACGCGGTTCCTGACCACCGGCAAGGCGTGGTTTGGCGGCGGCGCCGATCTCAACCCGCCTATCCCGTATGCTGAGGACACGGACGAATTTCACGCCGCATTCCGCGCCGCCTGTGCGGGCCACAATCCGACCTATTACGAACGGTTCAAGAAATGGGCGGACGATTATTTCTACATCCCGCACCGCAAATGCCACCGCGGTGTCGGCGGAATTTTCTACGATCATCTCGAATGCGATGACGATGCCGCATTCGATCGCAATTTCGCCTTCACAAAGGATGTTGGCCAGACGTTTCTTGATGTTTATCCCAAGCTGGTGCGCCGCCGTATGGAAAGCGATTTCAGCGAAGCGGACAAATTGCAGCAATTGCAGTGGCGCGGCCGCTACGCTGAATTCAATCTGGTTTATGACCGCGGGACCTTGTTCGGCCTGAAAACGGGCGGCAATATCGACGCCATCCTGATGAGCCTGCCGCCAGAAGCTGTCTGGACCTGATTTAACCGGCGACCTTGTTCATCGCCTATTGATCCACCATCTGCCACGCACCGCCGCAACCATTCCTCCGGAGTTATCCATGCGTTTCCTTTCCGCGTTCAGCCTTCTGCTCCTTGCCGCTTGCAATCCCCCGGAAACGGGCGATCCGTCGGCGCCGAAGGTTGCGCCGATACTCACCACCGAAGACGCGCGCGATGACCAGACGTTTGCGGAGCCTGAAAAAGCGCGAGTGACACATATCGATCTCGATCTCGATCTCGATTTCGAGCGGGAAATGGTCAGCGGCAGCGCAATGCTGGATATCATCGCCGACAAGGGCGTCGACACGGTTATCCTCGATTCCGACGGCTTGAAGATCGATTCGATCAGCGATGCCGACGGCAAACCGCTGCAATACAAGGTCGGCGACATTGTCGAGGGCAAGGGCGCGCCGCTGTCGGTCGAGATGGGCGATGCACGCGAAATTACCATTACCTATTCGGCCAGCGATGCAGCGGCGCTGCAATGGCTTGCACCCGAACAGACTGCCGGAGGCAAGCATCCCTACCTGCTCAGTCAGGGGCAGGCGACGCTGAACCGCACCTGGATCCCGACGCAGGACAGCCCAGGCATTCGCCAGACATGGTCCGCGCGGATTACAGCGCCTGAGGAACTGACCGTCGTGATGTCCGGCCTGTCCGAAGACGATCCGGAAACGCTCGACGATGGACGCCGCGCGTTCACATTCGAAATGGACAAGCCGGTTGCGCCCTATCTGATTGCAATTGCCGCGGGTGATATCGTGTTCAAGGAACTGGGGCCGCGTTCCGGAGTATGGAGCGAACCGTCGATGATCGACGCTGCTGCCTCTGAACTTGCCGATACGGAAGCAATGATCGATGCGGCGGAAAAGCTGTACGGTGACTATCGCTGGGGGCGCTACGATATGATCGTTCTGCCGCCTTCATTCCCTTATGGCGGGATGGAAAACCCCGTCATGACGTTCCTGACGCCGACCTTCATCGCCGGTGATCGCAGTCTGACCGGCCTTGTCGCGCATGAACTGGCGCACAGCTGGTCCGGCAACCTCGTGACCAATGCCAACTGGACCGATAGCTGGCTGAATGAAGGTGTGACCTCCTATTTCGAAAACCGGATTGTCGAGGAAATCTACGGCAAGAAGCGCGCCGATCAGGAGGCCGCGCTGAGTTTCGCCGCGATCGAGGAAACCTTGGCCGAAGTTGGCAACGATGCGCCGGGCACCGCCTTGCACCAACCGGCAAACACCGACCCGGTGGGCAGCGCGATTGTGTATGACAAGGGGGCATTCTTCTTGCGAACTGTCGAAGGCATCGTCGGCCGCGACCGGTTTGATGCCTGGCTGACGCAGTGGTTTGACAACCATGCTTTCCAGCCTGCGACGAGCGCAATGATCCTCGCTGACATGGAAGAAAACCTGGTGAAGGACGAGGCCGAGGCGGAAAAGCTGAAGCTGCGGGAATGGATTTACGAACCCGGCTTGCCGGATAATGTGGCGCGTCCGGGCGCGGCCGCGTTCGCAGAGGTTGACGCGGCAGCGAAGGCATTCACGGCGGACCGCACTCTGGACACTGCATCCTGGGCCAAGTGGACGTCAGCCGAACGCCAGCGTTTTCTTGCCAAGATACCGCGCAAGATGAGCAATGCCGATCTTGCTGCGCTCGACGACGCGCTGTCGCTGTCGGGTTCGGGCAACAACGAAGAATTGTTCCTGTGGCTCGAACTGGCAATGCAGAACCGGTATGAAGCCGCGGTACCGACAACCGAGAAATTCCTGACCGAGGTCGGGCGCCGCAAGTTCGTCGCTCCTCTGTTCGAAGCGCTGATGGATCAGGGCAGTTGGGGCCAGCCAATCGCCAAGCGCATCTACGCCAAGACACGGTCCGGCTATCACGCCGTTACGCGCGGCACTGTAGATGCGATGGTGAACGGCTAGCATCTAATTCGACGCACAAGAAAATTTGCGTTGCATCGCAGGACTTTTGCCCCACAATCGGCGGCAAGATGCTGCGCCAGTATGAACTTGTAGAACGGGTCCTCGAATACGATCCCGACGCCGATGAGGCGCTGCTCAACCGTGCCTATGTGTATACCGTACAGAAGCACGGCAGCCAGAAACGCGCGAGCGGTGACCCATATTTCAGCCATCCGGTAGAGGTCGCCGGGCTGATGACCGATCTTCAGCTCGATCAGGAAACGATCATGACCGCGCTTCTCCACGATACTGTGGAAGACACGCTGGCCACGATCGATGACATCGAGGCGAATTTCGGGCCAGAGGTTGCCCGCCTCGTCGACGGCGTAACCAAGCTGTCCAAGATCGAAGCGATGCCGGAAAACGAACGCGCGGCTGAAAACCTGCGCAAATTCCTGCTCGCCATGTCAGAGGATATCCGCGTCCTGCTGGTGAAGCTGGGCGACCGGCTGCACAATATGCGCACGCTCCACTTTATCAAGAAGGAGGAAAAGCGCCAGCGCATCGCGCGTGAGACGATGGATATCTACGCCCCCCTGGCTGAGCGGGTGGGCATGTATGAATACATGCGTGAAATGCAGCTGCTGGCTTTCGAACAGCTGGAGCCGGAAGCGTATCGCACCATCACCGGGCGGCTGGAACAGATCCGGATGCAGGATGGCGGGCAGGTTGATGCGATTGCCCTGGCAATCAAGCAGGCGCTGGCCGAGACCGGGCTGAATGTCGAAGTTTCGGGACGGGAAAAGCACCCCTATTCGATCTGGAAGAAGATGGCCGAACGGCATGTCTCTTTCGAACAGGTCACCGATATCATGGCGTTCCGGGTCATCACCGAAAGCGAAGCGGATTGTTATGCGGCCATGGGCGTGCTGCACACCGTGTGGCAATTCATTCCCGGGCGGTTCAAGGATTACATCTCCACCCCGAAAAATAACGGCTACCGCAGCCTGCATACCTCGCTGATTTATGAAAACTCCATGCGCGTCGAGGTGCAGATCCGCACCCGCGAAATGCACCAGCGAAATGAATTCGGCCTGGCCGCGCATTGGGCCTATAAACAGGGCGACAAGCCCGATGGTGCAGTCGGCTGGCTGCGCGACCTGATCGAAATTGTCGATGCCAGCCATGATGCCGAGGAACTGCTCGAACACACTCGCCTGGCGATCTATCAGGACCGTATTTTCGCCTTCACGCCCAAAGGCGCGCTGTTCCAGCTGCCCAAGGGTTCGACGCCGGTCGATTTCGCCTTTGCAGTGCATACTGATCTGGGCGCGCAGACCGTCGGCGCGAAGATCAATGGGCGGCACATGCCGCTGCGCACGCCGCTTGGAAATGGCGATGTGGTCGAGATTATCAAAGGGTCCAGCGCAGCACCGCAGCTAAGCTGGCTGGGTTTTGTCGTCACCGGCAAGGCGCGGGCCGCGATCCGCCGCGCCGTGCGGCTGAAAGAACGCGCTGAAGTCGCCGAAATCGGCAAGAAACTGTTCGATGAAATCGCCACCCGCGTCCCGGCCAAGATCGGGAAGAAGGCAATCCGCGAGGCTGTCAAACGGCTGGAGATGGAGGATGAAGAAGCCTTCATGTACGCGATTGGCGCGGCCAAGCTGGAAGACCGCGAAGTGATGGAAGCGCTCGTCCCGGGATGCACCAGCGAAATGGAGCAGGGCGAAGATTGGGCGCGGCAGGAACGCGCAATTTCCATACGCGGACTGACTGCCGGTGTCGGTTTCAAACTTGCTGAATGCTGCCACCCGGTGCCCGGCGACCGCATCGTGGGCCTGCGCAAGGCGGGCGAGGGCGTAGAAGTCCATGCAATCGACTGTTTCGAACTGGCCAGCGGGATCGATGCTGACTGGCTCGACCTGTCATGGGGCAAGGCCTCGAAAGGCGCGATCGGCAAACTACGTGCCACGCTTTACGACCGGCCGGGTGCGTTGGCGGAAATGGCGGGCATATTCGGGCAGAACATGGCTAATATCCGCGCGCTGGAACTGTCACAAACAGAACACCCTTTCGGCGTCTATGAGATAGACCTCGAAGTGCAGGATCTGGCGCACCTTACCCGCATCCTCAGCGCACTTCGGGCGAGCGATGCGGTGGCGCAGGCTGAACGTATCTGATGGGCGTTGTCGGGTTAGATCACGTCCAGATCGCGATCCCGGCAGGCGGTGAAGATGCCGCGCGTGAATTCTTCGCCGGTCTGCTCGGGATGGCAGAGGTGCCGAAGCCCAGCAATCTTTCATCCAGTGGTTGCTGGTTCGGAAGCGGATCCGTTGCCATACATGTCGGTGTCGATCCGGACTTTACACCTGCGGGCAAAGCACACCCTGCGCTGCTGGTCGATGACCTCGCGGAACTAAGGCAAAGGCTGGACGAAGCGGGTTTCGAAACACGCGATGACAAACCGGTCGAGGGATATGCACGGTTCTTCACCTACGACCCGTTCGGCAACCGCATCGAATTGATGCAGCGTCTTTAAAGCAGTTCCAGCTGCACCATAACTGCATCGCCTTCAGCCAGCTCTTCAGCGCGCAGCACCTTCTTGCTGACTAGCAGAATCCATTCGCTGGACTTGCTCTGCGGAAACACTGAGCTTTTCCAGCGTGTATCGCCAATGCTGGCGAATACTTTCACCGATCCGAAGCCGCGCCGCGCGCCGAGTTCCAGACGCAGCAGCCGTTCGTGCATAGCAATCGCTTGCGCATCCTCACCTGTGATCGAGACAAGATGATAGGTCCCGCGTTCGCCCTGCCAGCGCCGCATTTGCGTGCGGCAGGTCAGGATTTCACTCACTGGCCGTCACTGATTGGCAGCGCGCCGGATTGGCACGGGGATATTGCAGATATCGGCACCGCCAGCTGGGACGATGAAGAACGGATCGCGCCGGTTGGCCCGGGCATCCGCATATCGGGCGAATGCTTCACCTTCCGTGGAAAGGTATTCGAATGCAGGCCGCTCGCCTGCGGAGAGGTCGCTCGCGACCCGGATCGACATTATCGGTGTGCGTTTCTCCGCTTCGTCTTCAGTATAGAATCCAAGTGCACCCGATCCGCGCGGCAGGCTGGAGAGGTGCTCCATGCCGGAAATGATGCGTCCGACCAGCGCGATATTGCGGTCAAGGTGGCGGGGCGCTTGGCCGATAACCGTGTAGAGTTCCGCGCCAGATCCGGTGTCGGGGGAATAGCCGCGCCCAACCCCGACCATGCCATAGCAATGTACGGGCCAGAACTGCTCGTCTTGCCCGGCAATCGGCCAACCATTCGCGATCACGGCAATTTGTGAATACCGGTCTGAGAAAGTGGCTTGCGCGTATTGGCGCGCATCCTCTTCACCAAGCCCCTGCAAGACTTCGAAATCGGCTCCGCCGGCAATCAAACCAACCATTGTCGCAGCTGATTGAATACGCATTTTTGACGGGCCGTCAGCAGCAAACGCCGGAGATGTATAATCGTCTTCTTCCATCACCCGTAGCCCTTCGGGCAGCGGCTTTGCGTCACCTTCCGCCTCCGGATTGTCATAATTCGGGTCGCCCCACTGGACGACGTAGTTATCTTGCACCCGGTTGACGGTGATATCGTCGTACCAACCGGCCCGCGCGAGAGTCCGGATATTTTGGGTCCACCCTTGGCTGAACGGAGCGGGCATTAGCTGGATGATCACTTCGCGTGCGTTCCCCTCTGCATCGGGGGCGAGTGTCATCACCAGCAGGTCTTCTGCGGCAATCGGTATCCAATCATCAGCAGGCGCAGCGTCCACTATCTCGTTCGGCGAAGGGGCCGGCTGTTCCCCCGCATCCTGTGCCAATACGGGCGCGGTTAGTGCGAGCGCGAAAGGCGCGGCGAAGGCGGCGGCAGCGGCGGCCAGTGTCAGGTTCTTTTTCATGGCTGCACCTTGGCAAAGGAAACTGCCTTGCGAAAGGCCCGACACGCGGCTAGTGCGCGCCTTCTGCCAGAAATGGCACGCGGACACGTGGCCGAGTGGTCGAAGGCGCACGCCTGGAAAGTGTGTAAAGGGGCAACTCTTTCGTGGGTTCGAATCCCACCGTGTCCGCCATAAAAAGGGTCCCGCAAGGGGCCCTTTTTTGTTGCGTTCGGGTTTCCTGATGCCTTGAATTCACAAACAATTGCGCTGCAAACTTGCAATCGGGCTCTGGTGAAGTCAGCGTAACAACGCGGGCAATGAGGGCTGGCCGCGCAGGGGACATCCGATGAGGGCATCTGGGCGATATGACGTCATTGTTGTTGGTGGCGGCCCCGCCGGGGCAACCATGGCGTGGGCGCTGGCGCAGCAGGGAATCGATGTCGCGGTTCTGGAAAGGGCCAGCTTCCCGCGAGAGAAGGTGTGCGGCGACTTTGTCGAACCTGCCGGTTTGCGGATCATCGAGCGGATGGGCTGCGCCGATGCGCTTGGCCTGAAATCACGGGCGAAGATCGACAAGGTCAGGGCCTATTACGGCCCGCACATAGCGTACCAGAATGATGTGGCTTATTACGATGGCGAGGCCGGAATGCCGCCCCACGGCCATATCGTGCCGCGTCACGAACTCGATACTGCCTTGCTGGAAAATGCGGCGAAGGCCGGAGCAGACGTGATCCATCAGGCGCTGGTGCGCGAAGTGCACCGCGAAGACGGGCTGATGCGGGTTGATGCCAAGGTCGGCAAGGGCAACAAAAGCTTTACCGCTCCGGTCGTTGTGGGCGCAGACGGGGTGCAGTCGGTGGTTGCCGCACACGCTGGCCTGAGGCGCGATGACAAACGTCACATCGGCATTTCGCAGCGGGTCTATCTCGATGGGGTCGAGATGGATGAAAGCGAAGCATGCATCTGGTTCGATGAAGACCATTACCCGGGATACGGATGGGTCTTCCCGACCGGCAACGGGCGCGCAAATGCCGGTATGGGCATGTTGAGCGAAACGACCGAGCGGTTCGGCATCTCGTTGCAGCAATCCTTCAGGGAAAGCATGGACCGTCTGAAATACCGGCATCCCGGCTGCGCCAACGCTGTCATGGCGACCAAGCCGCTGGGCGGGGCGGTTCATATGTATGGCGGTATTACCCGCAATCACTTCGCCGGCGGGATTCTGGTGGGGGATGCCGGCGGCTTCGTCGATCCGATGACCGCAGAAGGCATCACGCAGGGCATGGAATCGTCCATCATTGGTGCTAGCACGATTGCTGCGGCGCTGGAGCGGGAGTCGTTCGAGGAAGCGGACTTTGCGCGCTTTGATGATGATTTCCGGGACTATTTTGATCACGGGATGCTGTATCTGAGTTTTTACGCCACCATGATGCGCAACCGGCATTTCGGTGATTTTTTCCTCAGCATGACGCAGCAGGGTTTCGAACGGGCACAGACCGACCGAGAATTTGCGCGCGTGTGCGGGACCGGGTTCGGCGGCTTGAATGTTCAGCCGGCCGCGATCGCGTCGCAGCTCTGGACGGGCATTGCGCGTCACATTGCAGAAGGCGGCGCGGCAGTGCTGGCTGATCTGGTGGCCGGGCGCGGAATTCCGCGCGACGGTTTCGTAGGCGACTGGAATTTGTGGCAATCCGGCTGGCGGGCCTCGGTTGATGATGACCGCGCCTGGCACATGTCATGGCTGGCTGACATCGTCCGTGCGGCGATGAAACTTGGTCCATCGTTTACACGCAAGGAAAATCCTCGGCTCAAAGGCCCCTTCGCAGCGGAGCTTGAATCATGACGGATGAAACAGTCGTAAAAACCTCCAAGACAATGCCCGCCAAGAGCGGCAAGGCAGCGAAGAAAGCCGCACCTAAGCGTGTGGCCAGAACGCCGAATGCAAAACCCGCAAAAGCGAAGGCCAAAGCTGCCAAAGGCAAATCTGTTGCGGTGGTGGGCGGCGGGATCGCTGGCCTTTCTTCTGCAATAAAGCTGCTGAAGGCCGGGTTCGAAGTGACGATTTTCGAGCAGAACGAAAGGCTCGGCGGGAATACCTCGTCCGAGCTAGTCGCCGGTGTCGAGCACGATGTGTATCCGCATATGTTCTGCGACTGGTACGACAATTTCTGGGACCTGTACGAGAACGATCTTGGCCTGAGCAGGGATGATCATTTCGAACCGCGCGCAGGGGTGAAAACACTGCGCGAAGGGTCCAAGACCTATGATGAATTGCTCAATCCCACGACGCTGCAGGCGATCATCGCCAATCTGAAATCAGGCTCGCTTTCACCAGCGGAAATGTTCCTGATGGGATATTCCATGGTCGACCTTGCAGGCTATCCATTCGACCGCGAGGGGATGGCCCAGCTTGAAAAGCAGAGCGTGAACGGCTTTCTCTATTCCACCAGCTACGCGACTGAAGAGGTTGCCGAACTGGAAAACTACATGCTGGAGGTGATCTGGTCGATCAACAGCGAGCGCACCTCTGCCGCGAGCTATCAGGACTTTATCCGGCACACGCTGTCTTTCCCCAACGGCGCACCATTCGCGTTCATGCTGAAGAACGATTTGAACACCGGGCTGGTGCAACCGATCGCTGACCTGATCGCGCAGATGAAGGGTACGGTTAAGACCTCTACCGAGGTAACCGCAGTGCGGCTGGTGGATGACCGGCCCGTGCTTCACTGGCGCAGTGCAGGTTCCAGCGGACGCGGCAGCTCGGGCGGCTTTGACGAGGTTATAATTGCAGTTCCCTGTGCCCCGCTGACCGATCTGGTGATGGGCGGTACTCGCAATCTTGCGGGCGACCGGCTGATCGACAGGGAGCAATCCCTGGCGCAGGTGCGGCGGCTCAGCTCGGTCGCGATCCCTGTGATCGACCTCTACCTCAATCGAAAGCTGCCCGATATTCCGCCGGAGAACATCGGGCTGACGGGCGCAAATTACGGGCTGTCGGTCGTCGATATCGCCCAGCTTTGGCCCGAAGGTGAATTTGGCGGCAACACCGCGCTGGTCATCGCCGCTTCGGACGGGGAGGCATTGCCGGGGCACAATTTCGAGGCGCAGGCATGGTTCATGCTGCAGGAACTGCGCAAATTCTATCCCGACATCGATATCGGCACGAAATGGGGCGATCCCGATTGTGATATCGACTGGGCCAAGACGCACGCCCGGTCCAATACCGATTACGCCCTGTTCTTGAATGAAGTGGGTGGTTGGGACTGGAGGCCTTGCACTGCCTATCCCGGTACTTTGCCAGGCATCTTCTTCGCGGGCGATCTGGCGCAAAGCAATGTTGACATGGCCACTATCGAAGGCGCGGTCGAGAGCGGCGTGCTGGCCGCCGCAGCGGTGCAAGCTTTCGATGCTGAACGTACTGGCCAAATGCGCGGCAAGCCAATCGAACTGATTAAGCATCTGACCTATGGCAACACCGCTCTGCGGGCGGCGAAATTGGCACTGATGCCGTTTGCCTATCTGGCCAAGGGCTGGACCTTGCTTGAAGGAAGCCCGCCAAAACCTGATCTGAAATACCTCGGCAATTCACTGCAATCCGACCATCTTCCGCTGTTGCCGCTGCAATATATCGTCGACTGGTGGACGACCGCTTACTGGTTCTGGAACAGTGCGCTAACGGGTGACGAGGGACCCGAGAAAATCGGCCCGCGGAACAATGGCGATGACGATTTCATCGGTCTTGGCGCTGCGCTGCTGATGGTTGCCGGGGAATTCGCAAGCTATGCGACCGAGAAATGCGCCGAGGGCA
Organism: Pontixanthobacter luteolus; assembly: GCF_009828095.1. GTDB lineage: Bacteria > Pseudomonadota > Alphaproteobacteria > Sphingomonadales > Sphingomonadaceae > Pontixanthobacter > Pontixanthobacter luteolus. Next base: position 174,222 of record NZ_WTYP01000001.1, read on the forward strand.
GGGCCGAGGGCGCGGAAGGTAAATCCCGATCGGCGGTTGAGGATGGCTCTGACGAAGGGCTGGATGGGCTCGCCCGACGGGCAGGGCGGATGACCGCCGATTTCCTTTCCCGCACCGGTTCCCCGGCGCAGCCCGATCCAACGCCGAGACAGCGCCGCTGGCGCGTAAAGCGTTGAGAGACAAGCTATGACAACAGGATTTAAATCGTGAACTCAGGACTGGACTCCGTAACTGCAGGCATCGTTTCTGATCTCGGTTTCGAGGATGAAATGGACCGCGTGCGCAACCTGCTGAACGGCTGGATCGAACAGGTTGGGCAAGACCTGAAGCCGCTTCTGGAATGGCAATTCGTGGAAGGGTCGAAATACTTCCGCCCCCTGACGATTTTCGGTTGTTACCGGGCAGCGATAGGCGGCGACATACCCGACAGTATGATCCGCTCTGCTGCGGTGCTGGAAATGATGCACAACATGACGCTGATCGTGGACGATATCCTCGATCATTCGGACGAACGGCGCGGTATTCCCTCGCTCCATGCGAAGTTCGGCATGTTGCCGGCCCTGATGGCGTCGGGTTTCATTGTGGCCGAAGGGTTCGAAATGTCGGCTGAAGACCCGCACGATATCCGCCTGTTTGCCGATCTGGTGAAGCGGCTGGGCGTTGCTGAATGCGCGCAGTGGCGATTGCGCAGGCAGCCGCTGGGCGTTGCCGATTGGGAGGATATTGCGGGCGAGGATACAGGTTCGATGTTCGAAACCTGCGCCTGCCTTGCGACCCGCGACGAAAGCCTGCGGCGTTTCGGCAGGCTCATCGGGATGCTCTATCACGGCTGTGACGATGTCGGCGATGTCAAAGGGTTGGAAGGGCTTGGCGGCGGAGGCGAGGAGGATCTGCGTGACGGTATCCTGACGTTGCCAGCGTCGCTTGCCATTCAGGACCGCGAGATTTGCGATATGTTCTGCAAGCCCGATCCGTCACCGGCGGAACTCGACCGGATCAAACACGCCATGATCGCTCAGTTGCCAGCCGCCGACGCACACCTCGACAAGTTGGCAAAAGATGCGAAGTGGCAGGCGCAGACGAAGACCTCCGATCCGAAGGTGCTTGAGGAACTGGTGGATTATACGCGCGAGCTATCTCGCAGATAGAGCGGGCGGGTTTCTGCGTTTCCCTTCCGACAGGTTCTTGTGGGCAGGGCCGCTTAGTTTGGCTATCGCCGCCTGGCCTGAATTTGGGCTTAGCGTTGTGCCGGGATGCCGCGCTGATGATCTTGTAAAGCCCGTCTGCGGAGGCAAAAATGGAATCGATCGGTGCCAATCTGGAAGAGATGAAGCGCACTCCGCTGGCTGAAGAGCACGTGGCGGCGATCCGCAAGATTTCCACCGAGCGCTCGTACAAGGCCGGTGAGTTCGTGGCCGAAATCGGCGATCCGATGGACCGGTTCGTCTACGTCACCGAAGGCGAGATCGAGGTCGTCAATCCTTATACCGGTGAGCGCTGGCTGGAATCCAGCCTTGGGCCCACGCAGTTCATGGGCGACATCGCGTTCCTCAATTCGGGAACTTTCACTCTGCCGATGCGCGCTGCGAAGGATACCCGCACGCTGGAGGCACCGCGTGACAAGATGCTCAAGCTGATGAGCGAGAATCCAGAACTGTCGGATCACGTTATCACTGTTTATTCCGCGCGCCGCCGCAAACAGTTCGAGGATCACCGTAGCTCGATAAAACTCATTGGTGCGGAGCGGGATGGCAAGGTTCAGGAAATCGCCAGCTTCCTCGCGCGCAATCACGTGCCGTTCCAGTCGTTTGATCTGGAGGATAGCGATGAAGAGGCTGTTCGGCTGTGCAACTTGTCGCAGCACAAGCCATCGGTGGTCTATTCGAAGGACCACATCGTGGAGGATCCGTCGCCGCGCAAGATTGCCCGCTTGCTGGGCCTGGACTTGGAAGTCGAGAAAGGAATTGATGTCGACGTGCTGATCGTTGGCGGCGGGCCCGCAGGTGTCGCCGCAGCGGTATATGCCGGGGCAGAGGGGCTGTGCGCTCTGGTTATTGAAGACACTGCGATCGGCGGTCAGGCCGGTACCTCCAGCAGGATTGAAAACTACATGGGTTTCCCGACTGGAATATCGGGGTCTGACCTGGTCTATCGCGGGCAAATCCAGGCGCTGAAGTTCGGTACCAGATTTGCCATGCCGCGCCGGGTGATTGCGCTGGAAAAACGCGAGAACGGATCATTCTGCGCAAAGCTGGATGACAATGGCGAAGTCTGCGCAAAATCGGTTCTGGTCGCGACCGGCGTGCAATATCGCAAATTGCCGCTTCAGGGCCGTGACGCGTTTGAAGGGTCTGGCGTTTTCTATGCCGCGACCGACATGGAATCGCGGTTCTGCCACAAGAAACCGGTTGCGATCATCGGCGGCGGCAATTCGGCCGGGCAGGCAGCCATGTATCTGGCGCGTTCAGCCCATCATGTGCACTTGCTGGTTCGCGGCGAAAGTCTGGCGTCGTCGATGTCATCGTATCTTAGCGAAAGGCTCGATGCTGAAGAAAACGTGACGGTCCACTATCAGACAGAGGCGACCTGCCTGCACGGTGATGACTGGCTGGAGGCGGTCACGCTGAAAACGCCGGACGGCGAAGAGAAGATGGATTGCGGCGGCCTGTTCATCATGGTCGGAGCAGAGCCGAATTCCGCGTGGCTGTCGGGGCTGGTCGAACTGGATGAAAAAGGGTTTGTCATCACCGGTCAGGATGCCGGGCAGCATTCACCATACGAAACCGCGACGGACGGGATTTTCGCGGTCGGCGATGTCAGGGCCGGGTCCGTCAAGCGGGTGGCCTCTGGCGTGGGCGAAGGTTCGGTGGTTGTTTCTGCGATATGGAACCACGTGAATGCAGGCGGGGACCGACCTTAAGCCGCTCCCCGCCTGATCACATTTTCAATCAGACGAAGTCTTCTACCCGTTCGATGATGATTGCGGGGGCCATGCCGCCTGCGGCGCACATGGTGACGAGGCCGTAACGCCCGCCGGTGCGCTCAAGTTCGTCAAGCACTGTGCCGATCAGGATTGAGCCAGTTGCGCCGATCGGATGGCCGAGCGCAATCGAACCTCCGTTGACATTCACATTATCCCAGCTGAGGCCGAGGTCGGTTACGAATTTATGGGCGACGACAGCAAATGCCTCGTTGATTTCCCAAAGGTCGATGTCGTCCTTGGTCAGGCCGGCTTTCGCCAGCACTTTCTTCGCCGCCGGGACCGGTGCGTTGAGCATCAGTGTCGGGTCATCGCCCATATTAGCGGTTGCGACGATCCGCGCGCGAGGCTTCAGGCCGTGCTTCTTCGCATAATCTTCCGATGTCACCAGAACACCTGCCGCACCGTCGACAACACCGGAACTGTTGCCTGCATGGTGGAAGTGCTTGATCTCGAGGTCGGGGTATTTCTGGTTCACCAGACCGGCAAACGTGGTGCCGTTGGCATCCAGCGGCACATTGGCGATCTTGCTGAACGCTGGCTCCAGCTGAGCCAGGCCTTCGCGGGTTGTTTCCGGGCGCGGATATTCATCCTTGTCCAGAATGACATTGCCTTCATCGTCCAGCACGGGGACCACGCTCTTGTCGAATTTACCAGCCTTGATCGCGGCATCTGCGCGTTGCTGGCTACGATAGCCGACCTCGTCCAGTTCTTCGCGTGTGTAGCCTTCGATGCTGGCGATCGCATCGCCGCAAATGCCCTGGTGCGACTGCGGGTGAACCTTTTGCAGGCGCTCGTTATAACTGCCCATCATCGGCGGCTTCAGGCCGGCTGCCATCTTTTCCTTCGACATCTGGGCAGTCAGGCTCATCATTTCGGTGCCGCCGGCGACAACGCAGTCTTCCATCCCGCTCATCACCTGCGCTGCGGCGAAGTTTACCGAGGTAATTCCGCCGCCGCAGAACCGGTCCAGCGTGGTGCCGCTGGAGGTAATGTCATAGCCCGCATCCAGTGCCGCCATCCGGCCCAGATCGCCCGCCTGCTTGCCGTCCTGGGTTGAAACCGACCAGATAACATCATCGACGGTGCTGGTATCGAGATTGTTGCGATCCTTCAGCGCCTTCATCACGGTGGCGGCCAGATGCTGCGGATGCTCGTTCGCAAGCGAGCCCTTGCCGACTTTCCCGATTCCGCGGGGGGTGCGTGCTGTGTCGATGATATAGGCTTCGGCCATAATGATGTTCCTTCCGGCGTGAAAATTCGGTGTCAGCGAGCGTGGACAAGCTGGTTCACCTAGTTATATATGTCAGACAACAGGCGGCGGCAATAGCCGAACGCCGCGGCAGCAACGCATAACAAGCATACGCAAGCGGAGAGAGAAATGACCGAAGAAGTCCTGACGCAGGTAGAAGACGGTATCCTGATCATCACGATCAACCGGCCCGAGGCGAAAAATGCCATGACCAAAGCCGCGTCGGAGGCGATTGCCGCGGCGCTCGATCGGCTTGACGCGGAAGACGATCTGCGGGTCGGCATTCTGACCGGCGCGGGCGGGACGTTCTGTTCGGGAATGGACCTCAAAGGGTTCCTGAAAGGCGAGAGTCCCTCTGTTCCGGGGCGCGGTTTTGGCGGGCTGACGGAAAAAGGCCCGGCCAAGCCGCTGATCGCAGCGGTCGAAGGATACGCGCTGGCCGGCGGCATGGAACTGATGATCGCCTGCGACCTGATCGTGGCGAATGACAAGGCGAAATTCGGCATACCGGAGGCAAAGCGCGGTCTTGCGGCGGCCGCGGGCGGGCTGATGAAGCTGCCCGATTTGATCCCGCCGAAAGTCGCAATGGAGCTGGCGCTGACCGGCGATTTCATCGACACCGCGCGCGCTTATGAGCTGGGCCTTGTGAACCGCGTTACCAGCGGGGATGCGCTGTCTGCGGCCAAGGAATTGGCGGCATCAATTACCGCGAACGGTCCGCTCGCTGTCAGGGTTAGCAAGCAGATCATCGAGGAATCGCGCGGCTGGCCGCTGGACAAGCGTTACGAAGAACAGGCGAAGCTGCTGCCGCAGGTCTTCATGTCCGAAGATGCACGCGAAGGTTCGCTGGCGTTTGCTGAAAAGCGCGCACCCAACTGGAAAGGCAAGTAAGCCCGTGGCCGGTCCATTAGCAGGAATTCGCATCGTTGAATTCGCCGGGATCGGTCCCGGCCCGTTTTGCGGCATGATGCTGGCTGACCACGGGGCGGAGGTGATCCGCATCGACCGCGCATCCGGCAGCCGCGGCGGCTCCACCCCGCTCAGCACGAAAGACGTCCTCGCTCGCGGACGCAAGAGCATCGCGATCAACCTGAAAACGGCAGAGGGCGTGGCGCTTGCGCGGAAATTGTGTGCCAGTGCCGACGGCTTGATCGAAGGGTTCCGTCCGGGCGTGATGGAACGTCTCGGCCTTGGGCCCGACGAATTGCTGAAGGACAATCCCAAGCTGGTTTATGGCCGCATGACCGGCTGGGGCCAGACTGGCCCGTATTCGCACGCCGCTGGGCACGATATCAATTACATCGCGCTCGCCGGGGCGCTGGCGCATTATGGCCGCAAGGGCGAAAAACCGACCCCGCCGATCAATATGGTCGGCGATTTTGGCGGCGGCGGCATGATGCTGGCGTTCGGGATGAGTTCCGCACTGTTGAGCGTAGCACGGGGCGGAGAAGGCCAGGTCATCGACTGCGCCATGACCGACGGCACCGCAGCGCTGATGGGTATGATCCACGGTATGCGCAATATGGGTGTCTGGTCGGAAGAACTGGGCGCGAATATGCTCGATACGGGCGCGCATTTTTACGACACTTATGAAACCGCTGACGGAAAGTTCATTTCCATCGGCAGCATCGAACCGCAATTCTATGCAGAGCTGCGCCGCCTTGCCGGGCTGGAGGACGACGCCGATTTCGATGCGCAGCACGACCGCGCCGCCTGGGGGCCGTTGAAGGACAAGCTGACCGCGCTGTTCAAAAGCAAGTCCCGCGACGAATGGAACGCGCTGATGGAGCATACGGACGTTTGCTATGCGCCAGTGCTAACCATGAGCGAGGCAAAAGAGCACCCGCATAATGTTGCGCGCGGAACCTTCATAGAGATTGCCGGAGACAAACAGCCAGCGCCCGCACCGCGTTACAGTGGGACGCAAACAGCCACCCCCGCACCGGCTCCGCTGCCGGGCGACGATACCGATGCGATCCTGGAATCGCTGGGAATGAACGACACCGACCGGGCCGCACTACGCGATGCCGGTACGGTTGCCTGAAGGAACACTGCACATGCTCGACCTGACCAACCGCACCGCTTACAATGATGATCAGAACATGTTCCGCGACACCGTGCGCAAGGTGTTTGCCGAACATATGGAACCCTATCTGGATCAGCATGAGGAAGACGGCATCGTCCCGCGTTCTGCATGGAAGGCGCTGGGCGAGGCGGGGATGCTGTGCCCGACTGTGTCGGAGGAAAACGGCGGTCTGGGCCTCGATTTCGGTTACAACGCAGTGATTGCGGAGGAACTGTCCTATCTCGGATCGTCCGCCGGCTTCACGCTGCAGAACGACATCACGGTCAATTATTTTGAGCGGCTCGGCAGTGATGAGCAGAAGGCAAAATATCTGCCCGGCATGATCAGCGGCGACATCATCACCGCTATCGCCATGACGGAACCGGGCGCGGGCAGCGACCTGCAGGGTATTCGCACGACCGCCAAGGAAGACGGCAACCATCTGATCGTCAACGGATCGAAAACCTACATCACCAACGGCCAGCATGCCGATGTGGTGATCGTGGTGGCCAAGACCGACCCGACCATGGGCGCAAAAGGCACCAGCCTGATCCTGGTCGATGCTGATACACCCGGCTTCGAGCGAGGGCGCAATCTCGACAAGATCGGCCAGCATTCGGCCGATACGTCAGAGCTGTTCTTCAACGATGTGCGCGTGCCAAAAACCAATATGCTGGGGCAGGAAGGTCGCGGCTTCATCCATCTGATGGAAGAATTGCCGCAGGAACGACTGTCCATCGCCATCGGCTGTCAGGCCGGTGCGCAGCGCGCGTTCGACGAGGCGGTCAAGTTCGTGAAAGAGCGCAAAGCGTTCGGCAAGACCGTGTTCGAATTCCAGAATACCAAATTCAGTCTCGCGCAGATGCAGACCGAACTGCAGGTTGGCTGGGCGCATATCGACTGGGCGCTGAAAAAGCACATGGCCGGCGAACTGACTACAGAGGAAGCAAGCGCCGCCAAGCTGTGGCACACCGATTTGCAAAACCGCATCTGCGACGAGGCGCTGCAACTGCATGGCGGCGCGGGCTATATGAACGAATACCCCATCGCCCGCCTGTGGCGCGACGCCCGCGTTACGCGCATTTTCGGCGGCACGAACGAAATCATGAAGGAAGTGATCAGCCGGGGGATTTGAACGGCACACTCTTTTCCGCAGTGATTGGTTTAAGCCTGGGGCATAGGGTTGGAGGGAAGAGAGCGAAGGGTGGCGATGTCCAAGAGCGTTTCCTCTATTATCGCAGCCGTGCTTTTGCTGGCCTCATTTCTGCCTTTGTGGGTCTTGGTCGAAGACTTTCCCGCCAAACTTGGTCATGCGACCGCCATTTCTGGCGTGTTCGCAGTGGTCGCCGTCTTTTGGTGGACGGCACGTCAGAAGACGGGGCTCCGATGGGTGCTCGGAGCCGCACTTTGCGGGGCGTTCGTGCTGTTTGTCTGGGTGTTATTGATGGTGTCTCTGGACCAGCACCGCCGATGCGGCGCGCAGCTGGAACCGAAAACTTGCCTAACCTCTACCGCTAGTCCGCTACCATTTGGCAATCCGAGACGCCCGTTCCCCCTGCCGAGAATATCTATCTGATCCAGCGATCTTCTGTCTTGGTTGCAGGGGGATCGATCTTCACCCGATAAACGCCTTAATTTCGGCCATGAAATCATCGAACCGGTCGTGGTGGACCCAGTGCCCGGCGCGGTCGTAGTCGCTGACCGATACATTGTCGCCAAAATGCTTGATCCGGCCATCCTTGACCGGGTTGGATGCCCAGCTGTCATTGCCGTAAATCATCAGCGTCGGGCAGGTGATCTGCGCCCATAGCTGCTCGACAGATCTATCCTCGACATTCTCCGGCGGCCACGCATGCAGATGCGGATCGAATTTCCAGCTGAAAGTGCCGTCTTCGTTACGTATCACGGCGTGGCGGGTCAGGTGTTCGGCCTGCTCGCGCGAGAGATAGCTGTTCGCTTCGTGCATCCGGTCGAGCGCGGTTTGGAACGTGTCGTACCGTTTCGGCAGGCGCGAGCTTGCATCGCGCTTTGCATCGAACCAATTGCGCAGATGCCCGTCATACGGGGTCTCGGCCAGTTCCTTCATTCTTTTCGGGCTGGGACCCAGCCCTTCGATCGCGACAAGTTTGCGCACATTGCCCGGATACAGCCCGGCATAGCGGATCGAAATATTGCCGCCCATCGAATGCGCCACGATCGTGACCGGTGCCAGTTCCAGCTGATGAATCAACTGGGTCAGGTCATAGACATAGCCCAGCATCGGGTAATAGCCGGTGTTGTTCCATTCGCTGTCGCCATGGCCGCGCAGGTCTGGGCAGATGACGTGCCAGTCATGGCGCAATTCCTCTGCCGCCCAGTCCCAACTGCGGCAATGGTCGCGCCCGCCATGCAGCAGGATCAGCGGCGGCGCGTCCTGATTTCCCCAGTCGGCATAATGCAACCGGGTGCGCTGAGAGATGTAGGTTTGCGATGTCGGTCCGATCAGTTCCATGCGGCTTGCTTTGATGCGAAGTTGCGATTCATGCAAGCATTGCACATAGCTAACTAAGTGATACAAGAACGCTACAGACAGATTCCAGTGAGAGGTTTCGATCATGCCAGCAATCAATGTGTCCCAGCCCGAATTCATGGAAGACGAGGAAATCTCGATCTTCGCCGATGCGGTTGGCAAATTCTATCAGCAGCACGCGCCCGAGAAACGGATCCTCCAATGGCGCGATGCCGGTCAGGTGGAACGCGAATTCTGGAACGAAGCGGGCGGGGCCGGTCTGCTGGGCGTGTCGGTGCCGGAGGAATATGGCGGCCACGGCGGCGATTTCCGGCATGACATGGTGGTGATTGATCAGCAGGCGAAACACGGTGTAGAAGGTTTCGCCGCCAGCCTGCACAACACCATCATCCTGCCCTATCTGGTGCGCCACGGGACAGAGGAGCAGAAGAAGAAATACCTGCCCAAACTGGTCACCGGCGAACTGGTCAGCGCGATTGCCATGACCGAACCGGGCGTGGGTTCCGACCTGCAAAGCATCACCACCACCGCGCTGAAGGACGGGAATGGTTACCGCCTGAACGGTGCCAAGACATATATCTCTAACGGCCAGACCGCCGATTTCATCATCGTCGTGGCAAAGACCGACCCCAATGAGCGCGCCAAGGGTATCTCCCTGATGCTCCTGGAGACAGAGGGCGCGGAAGGGTTCCAGCGCGGCAAGAAGCTCGACAAGATCGGTCTCGATGCGGCTGATACCTCCGAATTGTTCTTCGACGATGTGTTCATCCCCGGCGACAATGTTCTCGGCGGGGTAGAGGGCAAGGGTTTCTACCAGTTGATGGGCGAATTGCCGCAGGAACGGCTGATTATCGCCATGGGCGCCATGACCGGGATCGAGAAGGCTCTCGAAGTGACGCTGGAATTCGTGAAAGACCGCAAGGCTTTTGGCCAGACGATCTGGGATTTCCAGAACACGCAGTTCACCCTGGCGGACCTTGCCGCGCGCGGAACGGCAGCGCGTATTTTCGTCAATGATTGCATCGCCAAGCACCTGAAGGGCGAGCTGGACGTGCCGACCGCTTGCATGGCCAAGTACTGGGTCACCGAATTGCAGAGCGAAGTCGTGGACAAGTGCCTCCAGTTCCACGGCGGCGCGGGCTACATCAATGACTATCCGATCGCGCGTATGTATCGTGACACGCGGATCGCGCGGATCTTCGGCGGCTCCAACGAGGTGATGAAAATGGTCATCGCCCGGTCGCTGTAACGCAAGGCAGATTAGCGCATAATATGAACGAGCTCGGCCAGACAGACATGCACGAAACCGCCGTTTCCGGCGCATCATTCCGCGTGCCCAAGACGGCCGAGCTGGTTGCCAATTCAATCCGCCTGCGGATCATTCAGGGTGAATTGTCGGAAGGCGACACTCTGCCTCCCGAAGCGCAATTGATGGAACAGTTCGGCATCTCGCGGCCTTCGCTGCGCGAAGCGTTCCGTATTCTGGAGGCTGAGCGTTTGATCACCGTCAAGCGCGGGTCGCGGTCCGGCGCGCGCGTTAGCCTGCCCAAGGTGGAAAGCGTGTCGCGCTATGCCAGCTATTACCTGCAGGCGAGCGGGGTGAAGGTGGCCGACATTTACGAGGCGCGTCTGGGGCTGGAGCCGTATGTCGTGCGAAAGCTCGCATCGAATCCTGCGCCTGCCTCAATCGCCCGCCTGCGCGAAGAAGCCGCGCGCCTCGCGGGGTTCGACGAAAGCGACAACGAACGCGATTACATGATCGGGTCTGCCCGTTTTCACAGCGTGTTGATGGAGGTCGGCGGCAATGCGACGCTGCATTTCCTGACCCGCGTGCTGGAAGACGTGATTGCCCAATATCAGAAACGCTTCGTAACGACCGCTTCGGAAGAGGCAGAGCGCAAGCGTAGCCGCGAAAAAGGGGTCAAGTCGATCGTCAAGCTGATCGATCTGATCGAAGCAGGCGATGTCGAAGCAGCAGAGAAGCACTGGACGCTGCATCTCAACAATACCAACAAGATATGGGGTAGCGATCGCACCTTGCGCGAAGTTCTGGCTGGCTGATCGCCCGCTGCTGCCTTTGGGCGGCGCGGGTAGTCTCTCGCGGCCAGATCGCGCCTAGTCGGTGTCGATAGGGCGCTTGCCGATAATGGAAACGCCGTATCCGTCGAGCGCGACGAGCGAACGGTCCGAATTGGTCAGCAATTCCATTTCGTGCACGCCGAGTTCGTTCAGGATTTGCGCCCCGACGCCGTAATCGCGCAGCGCGTCCATCGGTTCAGACGGCTCGCCTTTCAGCTTGCGAACCTGGTCGGCGATGAAGCCGCCGCTTGCGCGCGGGATCATCACGATCATTCCGGCGCCTTCCTGGCCGATGATTTCCATCGATTTGGCCAGAATGCGGTCACCGCTGCAATCCATGCCGAAGATGTCGTTGAACATATCGAGCGCGTGCATCCGCACCAGCGTTGGCTTGTCGGGATCGACATGGCCCTTGCGCAGCACAATCTGTTCAGTCTTGGTTGCCTTGTTGTAGAATGCAACGGCAGTCCAATCGCCGCCCCAACGGCTGGTGAAGCGGGCTTCTGCGCGCACTTCGGCCAGATGGTCGTGGCGCAGACGGTAGGCGATCAGGTCGCGGATCGTACCGATTTTCATGTCGTGCTCGCGCGCGAACTGGATCAGATCATCCATCCGCGCCATCGTGCCGTCTTCATTCATGATCTCGCAGATGACGCCGGACGGGTTCAGCCCAGCAAGGCGCGAGATATCGACTGCGGCCTCGGTATGGCCAGCGCGAACCAGCACGCCACCATCACGCGCGACCAGCGGGAAGACATGGCCCGGGGTCACGATATCGTCGGCCCCTTTGGAACTGTCGATTGCGACGCTGACCGTGCGGGCGCGGTCGCCTGCACTGATCCCGGTCGTCACCCCTTCGCGGGCCTCGATGCTGGTGGTGAAGGCCGTCTGCATCGATTCCCGGTTATTCCGGCTCATCGGTTCGAGTTGCAGTTCATCGCTGCGCGCCTTGGTCATCGACAGGCAGATCAGTCCGCGTCCGTGGGTCGCCATGAAATTGACCGCCGCAGGTGTCGCCATCTGCGCTGGAATGATCAGATCACCTTCGTTTTCGCGATCTTCGTCGTCGACAAGAATATACATCCGGCCATTGCGCGCTTCATCGATAATCTCCTCGATGCTGGCGAGCACTGGCCGGTCGTCATTCGCCTTGAGGAATGCTTCCAGCTTGCCGAGTGTATCGGCAGTCGGGTTCCAGCTGCCTTCGGTGCAGTCGCGCAGCGAATTGGCATGAAGGCCGGCTGCGCGCGCAATTCCGGCGCGGGACATTTTGCCCGAATCGACAATGGCGCGGATTTTCTCTTGGACGGATTGGCTTGTAAGATCGGTCATGCCGCTTATCTAGCAGGGCGATGTGATTTGGCAAGGCCGGTATCACATTATAATGTGAGAGCGGCGCGAAATGCGGATATTTTTTGCCGGTTGTGCGTTTCGCAGCAACGCTTTAGTCAACATTGGTGTGATCTTCGGGGTCTTCCAACCTATCAAGAGTAAAACTCGATGAGTAACCAAGACGGCAATTCCAGCCCGCAAAACGACCTTTCGGCAGGCCTGCGTCAGGCGATGCGGCGTTTGCCGGGTCCGGTTTCCATCGTGGCCACCCATGACAAGGAGACCGGCAAGCCTGCCGGAATGGCCGCATCCGCAGTAATCCCCGTGTCGATGGACCCGCCTTCCATGCTGATTGCGGTCAACCGTGATGCGCGCTGCCATGCCGCTATCGAAGGGCAGGGCCGCTTCTGTATAAACTTGCTGGGCACCGACCAGACGGCGCTGGTGGAACCGTTTTCCAATTTTCAGAAGCGCGAAGAACGTTTCAGCATGGCGGACTGGGAATATTCCGACCAGATTCCTTTCCTGCCTGCGGCGATGGCTAACCTGTTTTGTGAAGTGCGCACCACGCTGATCCACGGGACGCACGAACTGTTTGTTGGCAATGTTTACGACGTGCGTAGCAATCAGGGCGACACACCCGACCCGCTGGGTTGGATGGAAGGCGGCTTTGCCCGCTTCGGCTCGCTGGATTGAAGCCGCCAGAGGCAGGGGTCAACTGCCTGCGGTGAACAGCTGCAAGCTCAGAACTTGCAGCGAAACCGCTGTTTCCGGATTTAGCGGCAATCTTGTCACCAGAGCGTCATACAGCCGAGGCATTCCGTTTCCCGAAGGGGAACGGCAACCGTGGATGTGATCAGCATATTCCTGACCGACCAATTGGGCGAGACGCTGGAAGATTTCGAGCATGATACGACCCGTTTCGTGTTTGGCCGGATCGGTCCGGACGGCCCAAGGCAATTGGTCGATGGCCCCATGTGGGTGTTCGTCGAATGGGTCATGGATGACCTCGCCGGTCTGGAGCTATGCCGCCGTCTCAGGGCGGACAGCCGCTGTGCCGACGCGCATATCACCATGGTTCTCGACAATGACGATCAGGAAGATCGCCGCCGTGCCTTGAGGGCGGGTGCCGATGATTACATCGTCGGGCCTCTTGACCGGACGATTGTTCTCGACCGGGTAATGGCCCTGCAATCGCATAAACAAAGGCACCCGGCGCAATTGTTTGCGATCGGGCAATTGACGATCGACATGGCCGCGCTGCGTTCGACATGGGCGGGCACACCGATTGAACTGCGGCCAAATGAGTTTCGCCTGTTGCGGTTCTTCGCGGAAAATCCCGACAGAGTGCTGTCGCGGGAAGAACTGATTTCCGGCCTGGGCAAGCAAGAACCACCAGTTGACGAACGGACCGTGGATGTATGGATCGGCCGTCTTCGCCGCGCGCTCAAGTCCGCCGGTGCCGGTAATCCGCTGCGCACGATCCGCTCGCTAGGCTACGTCTTCGACAGCAATTGAACGGGCAGAGCTGGTGCGCCCTTATGCGGGTTTGGCCCTGCCCTCCGTACGATCATCGCAAACAAAAAAGGGGCCCGGCACCGAAATGCCGGGCCCCTAGTTTCAGCCTCGCAGGATTAGAATTCGGCCGAAACCGAGAAGCTGAAGCTTGTGCCCACGTCGTAGGAATTGATTTCGATCCGCTCGCTGCCGGTCGACTGGTATTCAAAGTTGCCGCGCCCAAAAATGTTTCGCGCTTCGAATTTCAGCTCGAGCGGCTGCTTGAACAATTTCAATTGCTGGCGTGCGACAAAATCGAGCGTGAAACCTGGGTCCTCGACAATGTCCGGCAGGCCTGCGGTGCCGCGGCGGGTGACCCGCTCGCTTGCATAATTCACTAGGACCGTGAACTGCTGCAGGATATCTTCATCCTCCAGGCTCAGCTGCATGTTGACCAGATGGTCCGACTGGCCGGTCAGCGGATCACCGTCGTTGAAGAACAGGTCTGCATCGCTGTCGATCGCGCCGACACCTGCAGTAAAGATACGCGTCGTATCGCCAGCATCCACATTCAGTTCGGACTGGGTGTAGGTGTAGTTGGTAACCAGAACGATCTGCTTTGAATCGAACCAGCCGCCCCAGTCATACAGCCCCTTGGTCAGCTGAAACTCTACCTCTGCGCCGTAAAGCTGCGCGCCCGGCGCATTGGCGAACCGGGTGGTGAAGCTGGTGTCCGCGCCAATCGAGACATACGGTTCGATCGGGCTTTCCAGATCCTTGTAGAAGCCGGCGACCGAGATGCGGCTGCCGCGGTCGAAATAATATTCGACCCGCGCTTCCGCATTGGTCAGCCGGGTGTCGGTCAGGGCCGGGTTGCCGATATACTGACGCTGGTTGTCGGGATCGGTGTAAGGCTGGAAAATCAGCTCGCGGAACTGCGGCCGGGCGATTGTTTTCGATGCACTCGCGCGGACCTGCAACGTGTCGCTGATTTCCCACGTCAGCGTGCCGCCGGGCAGGAAATAATCGTTGTTTAGCGCGGTGTTGGCCAGCGAAACGAACGGCTGGTCGAACCGCTGGACAGTCGCAACGGTCTGTTTCGCATCTTCGTAACGGACGCCCACATCGAGGCTGACGCCGAATAGAGGGACGATGTTGGCCTTTGCATAGGCCGCCTGAATTTGAAGATCGGCCTGAAACGCAGGGTCGGTCTGCGTCGGTTCGCTGAGGCCGATATTGTAATATTCGATCACCGCATCGCCAAGCAAGAGATCTGGACGCAGCGCGCCAACGCCGGGGGGAATGTTGTCCCCGTCGATCAGGAACTGGCGCCGCTCCGAAAACCGGCTGGTGTCGGTGTAGGCATAGCCGGCCGTGGCCGAAAGCCAATCGGTGAGCGGGTAGCTGACATCGATACCGCCGTAATAAAGGTCTTCGGTCAGTTCGGAGAATGCAACCGAGGCGCTGCCGCGCTGGCGGTCCAGCACGTTGATATGGATGTCGCCGGTATCCTGATTGTCCTGGTTCGTGCGGACGTAGACGAATTCATACTCATACGGAGCCTTGCGCTGCGTCTGCGCATAGCCGCCGCGCAGGTCGATCGACAGATCGCCAAACTCCAGCTCGGATACGATCTGCGTGTCGAAAAGCTGGCGTTCATACCAGCCGGTGTTCTGCGTGATCAGGCTGTCACCATCGAGCAGCAATTCACCAAAGCCGAGGCTGGCCTGTTTCAGCGTGTCGCGGATGAACAAATTGGTCCAGCGGAACTTGTGTTCCCCCAGCTCCAGACCGAAACCGAGCATCGCGTTGGCGAGAATCCGGTTGTCGGTCACGAAATTGCGCGAATCCCGATCCAGTTGCAGATCCTGCGTGTAGGGATTCTGCGAGGTGATCACCTTGGTGCGCAGCTTGTTGCTGAGTGAAGCGGTGCCGATAATGCCAAGGCGGCCGTCTGCGCCCACGTCAAATGCCGTGCCCGCGGTTACGCCGCCGGAGAAATTGGGGCGAATGCTGCCAATTTTCTGGACCAGAACGAGGTTTGGATTGCCCAGCTGCTTGACGATTTCCTGCTGGTCGATCGCCGGGTCGCCGATGCGCAGCCCGCTGTCGAAGAAGTTTTGCAGCGCAGGAGGGACATCGCGTGTGCCGTCATCGAATCCGGACCAGTCATAATCGGAACCGTAACAATCGAGCCCGTTGCTGAAGGTTGTTTCGGTGTCGCCGCTGATCCCGGCGCTGAATTTTACGAAGCTTTCTTCGGGCACGGCGCGCGTTGTCAAATTGATCACGCCGCCGCCGAATTCACCGGGGAAGTTTGCGGAATATGTTTTCTGGACCAGGGAAGACGCAACGACATTGGTCGGGAAAATGTCCAGCGGGACGACGCGGCTGAGCGGTTGCGGCGAAGGCAGCGGCAAGCCGTTGAGCAAGGCCAGCGAATACCGGTCACCCAGGCCGCGGACATACACGTTGCCGTTTCCGACCACCGACAGGCCGGTAACACGGCCAAGCGCACCCGCGATATCGCCTTCGCCAGTTCGGGCGATTTCTTCTGCCGACAGCACCGACACAACCTGTGCCGAGCTGCGGGCCACGTCGCGGGTACGGCGGCCGGTAACGATGATTTCACCGCCCGGGATGGAAATGTCGGGTTCTTCGAATTCATCCTCGGGTTCTTGCGGCGCTGCCGTGTCAGCCAGAGTGGTTTCATCTGCTGTCTCGGCGTCCTGCAACCCTGTGTCTTGTGCCATCGCCGCGGCTGGAAATACCAGCGCGGAAGTGAGCAGGAGCAGTCCCGCCAACTGCTTGCTTTTTGTCATTTCGAAGAACCCTTCATGTTCAAAGGTCAAAATTGGTTCGGGCCATGTGCCCTTGAAATACGAGAAGAGGTCCGGCCCGCAGATGGGGCCGGACCTCAATCGGTTTGTACTTACGAAGTGTAGACCGGCAGCGAGCTGCAAGCGCCGGTGTTGCTGCCGAACGCGATGGTCGATGAATCGCAGGTCCAACCCTGGAATCGGGTGTCGCCCGCCTGAGCCGCGCCAACGAAACCGGCATTGTCGAAGAAGCTCGACAGTGCAGTCGGGTCGAAAGCAACCAGTCCATCTTCGTTCGCGCCGTTGATGTACGTCATCGAAAGCGTGTTGGTGAAGGCTGCGTTGTTGTTCGAACCGGCATCGAATTGTGCCTGGACACCGGCTGCCGTAGTGCCGCTGCCGTCACGGAAGGCGGTGGCACAATCGAGCGCGACCGATTCGAAGCGGACCGGACCGGCTTCGTCGATTGACCCGTCAGCTGCACGGCTGAGGGTTTCGGCAGTATCGACGCGCAGGCAGGCCGTGCCGTTTGACGAACCATCGACGATGATGGTGTTGGCTAGCGTGTAATCGGCCCGGCCGCGGATGCGGACAACCTGATCGTCATTCTTGCGCTGGATGAAGGTAGCGTTCGAAATTTGCGTGTTCTGGCGCGGGGTGCTTTCTTCGAGAGTGTTCGAGGAATCCGCCTCGATGATAGTATCGCCTACGTCCGCACGCTGGGCAGCGACCACATATTGCAGATTCGCCTTCACGCCGGTGTCGGTGTCGATCGAATCGTCTTCTGCGCCGACGACCACGAGGCCCTTGATGTTCACGCGGCCGCCAAAGAATTCGACGCCGTCATCCGCGCTGTTGAACGACATGATGTTGTTGAAGGTGGTGCCCGATCCGACGCCGCCCGTGGTCAGCGCCTGAAGCTCGTCACCGTTGGAAAGCACTGTTCCGGAGTACCGCAACTGGACGAAGGACACGCTGCCCGAACTGTCGCTTGCATCGTTGCCGCCATAGCGCGGCGGTGTGGTCGTACCCTCGACCTCGCGTTCGCAATCGACACTGCCGGGAACGGCGGTGTTTGAGAGGCAGTCGGTGATCGGCGCACGGCCATTCAGGATCAGCCCGCCCCAGTCGCCCGAAGACGTGTCGGTGTTTTCACCGCGAACGTTCTGCTGGCTGGTGAAGATGATCGGGCGCGCGGCGGTGCCGTTTGCCTGAATCTGGTTGCCGCGATTGACGTTGAGATAGGATGCGTCGAGGCCGACCAGCGTCACGCCCGGATCGATCGTAAGAACGATGTTGGTGTCTGAAAGACCGTCCGATGCGTCCGCAGCAGGGCCGCCATCGGTGCCGACGTCGACCTGACCATCAATCAGGTAAAGCACAGCTGCGTCAGCCGGAGTGAAGGCCAGCTGCGAGCTGCGATTGAAGCGGGCTGGCAGTTGGCACAGGCGATACGATCCGGTCGGGCCGCTGATCGTGCCGCGGTCTGTAAGGCCCTGCGGATCGGCGATGAACGGACAATCGGCAGCAGCCGTGGTCGTCGTTGTCGGAGTGGTGGTCGGGGTCGGTGTTGGCGCTGCCGGATTGTTGATGGTGATATTTCCGCCAGTGCCGGGCGAGGCGATTTCGTCTGCGCCGCAGCTCGCAAGAGCAAGTGCGCTACAGCCAAGAACAAATGAACGTTGAAGATTAGTCACGGGCGTGGTCCCCTCAAGTGTTTTCCGAGAATCAGAAGTGTCAGGTGCGTTGTCGCGACTCGCCCGCTACGACCGCTGCGTGACAGTTTTCTTGCATGATTTCAGTTTGAAGAAAGCGACTGAATTCAGTCACTAATGCGACAAATATGACAGGGGAAAACGCGTTTTCGCCGCTTGTTATTTGCCAAGCGATCCAATCGCGGCGGGCAAATATTACAGTTCAGTGACATTGTCTCATTTTTGTTGCAGTTTTTGAGGGCCGACTGCATTTTTCACTCACTTGAGGAAGAGGAGAGTGGAAATGTCGCTCACAATTGCAGTTGCCGCATTGTCTCTGCTGCAGGCACCGGCCAGCGCCGACCAATCGGTCGATGTCGCGTTCGACGAACTTTCAGCGGCCCGGAATTCCGAGGCGATCGTGCGCATTGAAAGCAATGCCGCGCTTGATCGCGACGATCCGGCGCGGCTGATCAATCTGGCAGTCGCTTATGCACGCGAGGGGCGCACCGACGAGGCGCGCGAGTTGCTCGATCTGGCAGTACACAGCGGCGCACGATACCAACTGGAAACGGCCTCCGGCGACTGGGTGGATTCGCGCCGTCTTGCGCTGAAGGCGATTGCAATGCTCGATAGCGGGCAGTTGGGTTCGGCGGCCAGGGTCGCTTCACGCTAGGCCCTGTATACTAAGCCTGATCCGTCTTTCGCGGACGGCATACTTTATCGGGTTCGGTCGGCGTTGCTGGCCGGACCCGCTTCGTTTCAGTGCCAATGGTCATGTTGTTCGATTTGCTGTCACCGCAGTGTCATGTATCGTGCCCATGGGGTTGGGACGGAGTTATTGATGATTCTCAATTGGACAGGTCGGATTTTGATACCGCTGGCGTTCGCTGCAATCAGCGTTCCGGCATCCGCCGACGTGATGGAAGTGGGTGAAGAGGGCGCTCGCTGGGTAACCGGTGAGCAGGTCATGCTGCGCGCTGCCGACACCGCTGTTCAATCGGACGATCTGACCGTTCTTGGCGCTGATTTCCATGTGCCCATGAATGCGGTTGCCGATCCGGCTCTGCACGCCCGGGCCATCCCGCCGGAATTCAACGCGGCCGTCCATGAACTTGCCCGCCGTTTTGACCTGAGCCCTGCATTGCTGGAGGCGGTCGTGTGGCAGGAAAGCCGCTGGCGCACCAATGCGGTATCCCCCGCTGGTGCGCGCGGACTGGCGCAATTGATGCCCAGCACTGCCCGCGAACTGGGCGTAAACCCCGATGATCCTTTCGCAAATCTCGAAGGCGGCGCACGCTATTTACGCGAACAACTCGACCGGTTTGACGGCGATCTGGAAAAAGCGCTGGCGGCCTACAACGCCGGCCCCGGCCGGGTCGAGCGGGCGGGTGGTATCCCGCGCATTCGTGAAACCCAAGAATATGTGGCGGCCATCATCGGCCGTCTGTCGAACCATTCCCGGAGTAGTAATTAAATGCACCTGATTTCCCGTCTTTCCCTTGCCCTGTTTGCCGTGATGCCAAGCGCGGCATTTGCCCAGCAGGCAGCCGACCCGCAGGGGTCGGGCCCGATCGTTGCGGCGCTCGGCTGGCTGCAGGGCACCTTGCTGGGCAATGTTGCCACTGCGATTGCGGTGATGGCGGTTGCGGCTGTCGGTTTCATGATGTTGACCGGGCGCATGAACTGGCGTTTCGGCGCGACTGTAATCATCGGCTTGTTCATCCTGTTCGGCGCGAGCACCATCGTCGCCGGTATTCAGGGAGCCGCCGGCTAGGCTGCAATGACCGAACTCGTCCGCCACCCCGTGCACAGAGCGCTGACCCGGCCGCAGATGTTTGCCGGGGTGACGATGAATTTCTTCATCCTCAATATGCTGGTCACGGCGGAGGCATTCCTGATCCTGAAAAGTTTCTGGATCATCCCGGTGCCGGTCATCATGCACACGATCGGATATTTCGCCTGTCTCAGGGAACCGCGCATTTTTGACCTGTGGATCACCAAGGTCAGCAAATGTCCGCGAGTCAGAAACTGGAAGCGTTGGGGCTGCAACAGCTACGCCCCGTAGTTGGTGCGCCGGCCTGAAGGAGGGCCTGTAACAATGAGCAAGTGGATCGGAGCTGCAGCCTGGAGCGCGAAGGAAGCCCGCGCTGGCGACCGGCTGCCCTATGCCCGCTTGCTTGACGCGGGCACCATGCTGCTACGCGATGGATCGGTGATGACTGCGATCCAGGTGCCCGGCCTGTTGTTCGAAACCGAAGATAGCGATGCGCTGAATGCCCATGCGGCAACGCGGGAAGTCATGCTGCGCTCGACACTCGATGCGCGGTTCGTGATGTATCACCACGTGGTCCGCCGCCGGGTCGAAGTTGAACTGGACGCCGATTTCGAAGATCCGCTTTCGGCCCATATCGACAAGCGCTGGAAAGAACGGTTGGGTCACGGCTCGCTGTTCATCAACGACCAGTTCATCACCCTGATCCGCCGTCCTGCGCGGGGCAAGGCGGGCCTCGCCGAGCGGCTGGCAAAGATGTGGAACCGCAAGGGCCAGAAAGAGATCGAGGCCGATCCCAAGGATATTCGCAGCCTGAAAGCTGCTGCGACGGGGCTGGTTGCCTCGCTCGGTTCATACGGCGCGCAGATCCTCGATGAATATGAAGGTACAAGTGGCGGCCGCAATAACGAGCTGCTCGAATTGCTCAGCGCTCTCTACAATGGCGAGATGCGGCCCGTGCGCCAACCGGATGCGGCGACCGATATCGGCCAGATGTTGCCTTATCGCCGGGCCAGCTTCGGCCTCGACGCGATGGAATTGCGCGGTTCCGGTGATCCCGATTTCAGCGCTATTCTGAGCCTGAAAGATTACCCCGACGCGACATCGCCAGGTCTGCTCGACGGGTTGCTGCGGCTGCCATACGAAATGATCGTAACGGAAAGCTATGCTCCTTCAGAGCGGCAGACGGCGCGCGAAAGGATGGACCTTTCGATCCGCCGCTTGCGCTCAGCCGATGAAGATGCGGCGGCGGAACGGGCAGACATGATCGCCGCGCGGGACGAGTTGGGAACCGGATCGGTGAGTTTTGGCGACCATCATTTGAGCGTGCTGGTGCGTGAGAAGAATCTCTCCCGGCTCGACGATGCGACCGCTGCCTGCGCTGCTGCGCTGGCAGATACCGGGGCAATCGCGGTGCGCGAGGATACCAATTTGGAGCCTGCATTCTGGGCCCAGTTCCCGGGGAACGAGCAATATATCGTTCGCCGTGCAATGATCTCCAGCGCGAACATGGCCAGTTTCGGTTCGCTGCACGGGTTTGCTCTGGGGCAGGCTGCGGACAATCACTGGGGCGATGCAGTCACGCTGCTGGAGACGACCAGCGCAACCCCGTTCTTCTTCAATTTCCATCACGGCGATCTGGGCAATTTCTCGGTCATCGGGCCGAGTGGCTCGGGCAAGACCGTGGTGATGAATTTCCTCGCTGCGCAGGCCCAGAAATTCGCCCCGCGCACCATCTTGTTTGACAAGGATCGCGGTGCGGAACTGTTCGTTCGCGGCATTGGCGGGCGGTATGACCGGATCAATGCGGGTGATCCGACCGGCTTCAATCCGCTTGCACTGCCGGACACCCCGACAAACAGGGCATTCCTTCGCGACTGGCTCGGCGTCTTGCTAAATGCAGAAGGGCCGGAAGAACTGGCTACTATCAGCACGGCTGTCGATGCCACATATTCCAACCAGCCATCGCTGCGCCGGCTGCGCCATTTCAAGGAATTGCTGGCCGGATCGCGCCGCCCGCAGCCAGGGGACCTTGCCGACCGGCTGAGTGCGTGGATCGGTTCTTCCACCGGAGACGGCGGGGAACATGGCTGGCTGTTTGACAACGACAAGGACCGGCTCGATCTCGACCAGCGAGTGCTTGGTTTCGACATGACCGCGCTGCTCGAAAATCCGAAGCTGCGCACGCCGACGATGATGTACCTGTTCCACCGGATCGAGGAACGGCTGGACGGTCATCCGACCATGATCCTGATCGATGAAGGGTGGAAGGCGCTGGACGACGAAGTGTTTGCCGCGCGCATCCGCGACTGGCTGAAAACGCTGCGCAAACGCAACGCCTTGGTTGGCTTTGCGACCCAGTCGGCCCGCGATGCGCTGGACAGCAAGATTGCGACTGCTTTGGTCGAACAGACCGCGACGATGGTGTTCATGCCCAATTCGCGCGCACGAGCAGAAGATTACTGCGACGGTTTCGGCCTGACCGATCACGAACTGGCCTTGATCCGTTCGTTGCCGGCCCACAGCCGGTGCTTCCTCGTTCGTCAGCCTGATGCATCGGTCGTCGTGCGGCTCGACCTCGGCAACGCGCCGGAAGTGCTGACCATGCTGTCCGGGCGCGAATCTTCGGTGCGCAGGCTCGACCTGCTGCGCGAAGCAGTCGGTGATGAGCCGTCCGAATGGTATCCGGCGCTCACTGGCCATGCCTGGCCGGGCAGCGGCGGCGAAGGCGATGACGGGAATTTCCCCGTCTGGCAGGCCGCTGAATGAGCACGCAATGCGACGCCTTGATGGAAGATGTCGGTTCCGGCGTCGCTGCCGCGCTGCGCGCGGTGGATTGCACCGCATCCGAAGTTAGCGCGGCTGCATTCGGGCGGCTGTTCGCCCCCGGCGGCGCCATGGGATCCGTGCTCACGATCCTGCTCGCGCTGTTCATCGCGTTTTTCGCCATCGCGCTGCTGCTGGGCCGTTCCAACCTCAGCGTAAGATCGCTCGTTCCGCGGATGATTACACTGGGTCTGGTGATGACGTTCGCTACCAGCTGGTTCGCCTATCAGACGGTGGTGTGGAACCTGACTGTGGCCGCCCCGGATTACATCGCCAGCGTTCTCACCGGGAACGATGGCTCTGCCACAACGACATTTGCTGACAAGCTCGACATCGTGTTTCTGGCCGTTCAGCAGGCAACAGAGGCGGCTGGCGGGCAGGGCGCGCAGGGCGCCGGAGAGATTACCGCATTTTCCCCGCAAGGTATTTTGTGGCTCGGCGCGTTGCTGTTCCTGCTTGGAACGGTAGGAGTTCTGGTTACGTCGCGTATCGCGCTTGCGATCCTTGTTGCGCTGGGGCCGATCTTTGTCGTGATGGCGCTGTTCAATGGGACCCGCGGTCTGTTCACGGGCTGGCTCAAGGGGCTGGTCATGCTCGCGCTGACACCGCTTTTCGCGGTTCTTGGCGGCGGGGTCATGCTGGAACTTGCAGTTCCGATCCTGTCATCGCTTACGCAGGTTCCGGGCCAGATCGACCCCCGATCGGCAATGGCGTTCTTCCTGATCGGCGCAGTCCATGCTGCACTGATGATTATGGTGCTGAAGGTATCGGCAACTATGGTTTCGGGCTGGAAAGTCTTCGGGCTTGTCCCCGGTAGCGAGACGGCAAATGCAGCGGTGGATACCGCGCACTCCACGCCTCCGGCATCGACAGGAAATGCGCCGATGTCGACTGCGCAGGCTGCGGGCATGTCGAACCCGCCACGCCGTATCTCCGTTTCGGGCGTGACACCTTCACCGGCGGCGAACGACGCGTCTGGCCTGGCTTCGGCGGCCACCAACCGTACAACCAAGGTGTTTGCCACATCTTCAGGCAGCGGTCAGATCCAGCCGCTTAGCTCTGGCACGTCGCGAACGCGCGGTATCGGCAACCGCTTTCGCCCTGCAAAGAACCGGACTTCGGAGAAATTGAAATGATCCGCGCGCTTACCCCTGCGCCTATCCTGCTGATGGCGGCGATGCTGTCTTCACCAGCCTTGGCTGACGATCCGCGTCTGGTTGAACGGCTGTACGATCCGGCTCAGGTGGTCCGCATTGAAGGCCAGACCAAGGTCCAGGCGACTATCGCGTTCGACCCTGCAGAGCGGATCGAGAATGTCGCGATTGGCGACTCCCAGGCATGGCAGGTGACCCCGAACAAGCGCGCGAACCTGCTGTTTATCAAGCCGCTCAGCCCGACAGCGACGACCAATCTGACGGTCATCACCGATCGGCACACTTACCTGTTCGATCTGGTAGCAAGCCCCCGGGCAAAGCCGCTTTACGTGCTGCGCTTCATCTATCCGGAAGAACCGGAGCCAGAGGCTGCGCCTGTTGGCGCGGTAAACGAAATGGAACTGGCTGCTGCGAGCGATCCCTATGCGGTGGTCGATCCATCGGCACTGAATTTCGACTGGACCCGCGAAGGTGACCCTGCCTTGCTTCCTGCGCAAACGTACGATGATGGGAACGCGACCTTCCTGACATGGAAATCGGGCGAGCCGGTTCCTGCGATCCTGATCAAGGACGCAAAGGGAACCGAGGGTCCGGTCAATTTTGCCGTTCGCGGCGAGACAATTGTTGTCGACGGTGTCCCGCGCGAGATCATCTTGCGGTCTGGCAAGGATAGCGCCGTCCTGACAAATATCGGCCCTGTGCGTCCGGCCCTTGCGGCCTCGGATGCCCGCAGAACTGGGGAGAATAACTGATGCGCCTCGCGATGAGCCTTCCAGGTAAAAAGGGTGCTGACACCGCAGCGCAGAATTTCGATCCGCGCGACGGTGAAACGGCAGAAATCATCGACCTTGCCAGCCGCAATTCCTATCCTGCCGTAACCCAGCGCAAAGGCACATCTGACGGATTGGGCCTGGCCGCTGGTGTCTTGCTGGTCGCAGGGCTCGGTGCGGTCACTCTGTGGGGCATGAATTCGGCGCGCGTTGCACCGCCCGAAGGTGTGGGCGGACAGCAGCCGGCACCGCAGCCGGTCCAGCCTGGCGCGGCCACTCAACCTGCGGTGGCTGCACCACAAACCGTTCAATCCGTGCCGCGCCGTGCCGATCCGGCACCTGCGCCGGTCTATGCAAATCAGCCAGTCACCAACACTGCGCCGGCAGCCAATCCTTATGCCACACCGACCGTGGTTTACGATACCAGCGGTGCGCCGGTTGGCGTTGTCAGCGGAGCGGCGGTTGCTGCAGCAGAAAGCGGCGCAGTGCCGGGCGGCGGATCGGCCAATGATTTCGCCAGCCGGGTCGGCGGTGTCGGCGGCGGTCCGGCACAGGCCACCGCGATGACCAATCCGCAAACCACCGTGACGCAAGGGACCCTGATCCCGGCGATCCTGGAAACCGCAATCGATACCAATGTGCCCGGCTATGTCCGCGCAGTGGTAAGCCAGGATGTCAGAAGCTTCGACGGTACAAAAGTGCTGGTCCCGCGCAGTTCGCGCCTGATCGGGCAATATCAGTCGGGTCTGCAGAATGGGCAAAAACGCGCCTATGTCATCTGGACCCGGCTCATCCGGCCTGATGGGGCATCGGTGAACATTCAGTCACCGGCAGTCGGTTTCGACGGGACCACGGGCCTTGCCGGCAAGGTCAATTCAAACTTCTTCCAGCGCTTCGGTTCGGCAATGCTTTTGTCAGTCGTTGGCGGCCTGTCGGCTATCGGCACGGGCGGCGCGTCAGTTGTTCTTGGCGGGGGCGGTCAGGCGGCTGCCGCCGCAGCGCAGCAGGATAGCCAGATCGGCCCCACCATCCGCGTGCGTATGGGCGAACCGATCCGGGTATTTACCGCCCGCGATCTGGATTTCTCTCAGGTCAACTGAGCGGGGTAGAGCACCAGCCATGTCTGCCGATATCCACCCGCTCCAGCCTGACGGCACACCGCAAGGCGATGTGAACGCCGAACGCAGTGTCTATCTTGCCGCCTATCTGGAGCCGTTTCGCAGATGGCTGCAAAAAGACACTGTGACCGAAATCATGGTCAACCGGCCGGGCGAGGTATGGATCGAAGATGCCGCTTCACCGGGGATGCAGAAGCTGGATGTGCCGGAAATAGACGACCGCTTGATCCAGCGTCTTGCTGAACAAGTCGCACGGGTCAGCCATCAGGGGATCAACCGCGAACACCCCTTGCTGGGTGCGACACTGCCCGACGGCGCGCGTGTGCAATTCTGCGGCCCGCCCGCAGCACGCGAACACTGGACCATGGCAATCAGGCGGCATCGGCGGCTAGATCTGCCGCTTGACGCTTACGATTCCGGCCCGCTCGCCGATCCGGCAGAAGCCGAAATGCCCGATCCGCAGCAACAGCCTGTCGATTTTCTGCGTGAGGCGATCAGGCAGCGCCGCACGATCCTGATTTCAGGTGGCACGTCGACCGGTAAAACGACCTTCCTCAATGCGATGCTGGGTGAAATACCCGGGCATGAACGGGTTGTGCTGGTGGAAGACACGCCGGAACTGAAACTGCCGGGCGAAAACGGTGTTGGCCTCGTTGCCGTGAAAGGTGAGCTGGGCGAGGCAAAGGTCACTGCGAACGAATTGTTGCAGGCGGCTTTGAGGCTGCGGCCGGACCGGATCGTGCTGGGCGAGCTGCGCGGCGCGGAAAGCGTCAGTTTCCTGAGAGCGATTAACACCGGTCATCCGGGCAGTTTTTCGACCATCCATGCGAACAGTTTGCGCGGCGCGCTCGAACAATTGTCATTGATGGTCATGCAGACCGGTATCGGACTGACGCGGACTGACACCATCGCCTATGCGGCGTCGGTCATCGATGTCATCGTGCAGCTTGGCCGCGATGCAAATGGCAAGCGCGGGATTACCCAGATTGCTGAAAGCCATACCCTGGTGTGAAATGCGCGTGACGCGGACCTGTGACAGGTTTATGTCACGGGACGCTTGCAGATTTACATAAGGATCAAGCCCCATCAATCGCGTGATCGATCATTCCGACCTTACCATTCCGGCGCAGAGCCGGCCGAGGGCCATGAGCAATCACGCAGATTTGACTGAGAGCGAGGAACTGCAATCCTCTCCCGAGGAGGCAGCGCGCAAGTATATCAACCGCGAACTGAGCTGGCTTGCGTTCAACGAACGGGTGCTGGCAGAGGCGCGGAACGAAAACTATCCGCTGCTGGAACGGCTGCGTTTCCTGTCGATCTCGGGCAGCAATCTTGATGAATTCATGATGATCCGCGTGGCCGGTCTGGTCGGCATGGTTCAGCGCGGCATCGATGGGCTTTCGATTGACGGCCGCAGTCCTGCGCAGCAGTTGACCGCGATCAGGGAATCGGTGCGCAAGATCAATTCGGAGCAGCGCGAATGCTGGGCCGAATTGCGCGGCCTGCTGGATGATGCTGGTATAACGATTGCCGACAACACCCGGGTCGATCCGGCATCGTATTCCTCCCTCAAGACCTACTTTCTCGAAGAGATCATGCCGGTCATCACGCCGCAGGCGCTCGATCCGGCGCACCCGTTCCCGTTCGTGTCGAACCAGGGTGTCGGGCTGCTGTTCAATCTGACGAGAGAAGCCGACAACGCGCAGGTGATCGAGATGGTCCTGATCCCTTCGGCCCTGCCGCGTTTTGTCAGGGTGCCGGGCGAGCAGGCGATCTATATCAGCATCGAAAGCCTGATTTGCCGGTTCGCCAAGCATATGTTCCCCGGCTTCAGGATTGAGGGCGACGGGGCGTTTCGTGTCCTGCGCGACAGCGATATCGAAATCGAGGAAGAGGCGGAAGATCTGGTCCGCACGTTCCGCAGCGCAATCCAGCGGCGGCGGCGCGGCCAGGTGATCCAGCTGGAACTGGAACATGATTTCGATCCCGATGCCGAGGAAATGCTGCTCGATCAACTTTCGGCGCAGGGAACCACAATCATCAAGACAGAGGCGCTGATCGGGGTTGCGGGGGTGTCGGAAATCGTCGCGGAAGACCGTCCCGACCTGAAATTTGCCGCCTACAGCCCGCGCTATCCCGAGCGGATCCGTGAACATGACGGGGATTGCTTCGCCGCCATCCGGGAAAAGGATATCGTCATCCACCACCCCTATGAAAGTTTCGAGGTGGTGGTCGATTTCCTGCGTCAGGCTGCGCAGGACCCGGATGTCGTGGCGATCAAGCAGACGCTTTACCGCGCAGGCGACCAATCACCCGTGATCATGGCGCTGATTGCGGCGGCAGAGCGGGGCAAGTCGGTAACCGCGGTAGTGGAATTGAAGGCCCGTTTCGACGAGGAGCAAAACCTGCTGTGGGCGTCGGAGCTGGAGCGCGCCGGGGTGCAGGTCATCTACGGCTTCGTGGACTGGAAAACGCACGCCAAGGTTTCAATGGTGGTCCGCCGGGAGGAGCAGGGTTTCCGCACATACTGCCATTTCGGCACCGGCAATTATCATCCGATCACGACCAAGATTTACACCGACCTAAGCTATTTCACCGCCGACCCGAAACTGGGCCGCGATGCCGCCAAGCTGTTCAATTTCGTGACCGGCTATGTCGAGCCTCGCAAGACCGGGCTGCTGGCAATTTCGCCAATCGACCTTCGCGAAAAGCTGTATGCCCGGATCGACAAGGAAATTGAGAATGCCGGGCAAGGCAAGCCCGCCGCCATCTGGGCGAAACTGAACTCCCTGACCGACAAGGGCGTGATCGACCGGCTCTATGCGGCCAGTCAGGCAGGGGTGGAAATCCAGCTGGTCATCCGCGGCATCTGCTGCCTGCGTGCCGGGATCGAAGGTCTGTCAGAAAGCATCCGCGTGAAATCGATCATCGGGCGGTTTCTGGAACACAGCCGCATCTGGGCGTTTGCCAATGGCGATGAAATTCCGGGCGCGAAAACCAAGGTCTATATTTCGTCCGCGGATGCGATGGACCGCAACCTCAACCGGCGGGTAGAGGTGCTCGTCCCTATCCGAAACAAGACGGTGCATGATCAGGTTCTGCAACAGGTCCTGCTCGCCAATTTGCTCGATACGGAGCAGAGCTGGGAACAGCAGCCGGGCGGGGAATATCTGCGCGCCGATCGCGGTGAAAAACCGTTCAACTGCCACCGCTATTTCATGACCAACCCCTCCCTTTCCGGGCGCGGCGGAGCGCTTGAGGCGGGCGGGGTTCCCAAACTGGCGCTACGCAAGGGCGCCGCTGGATGACGATCCGCGCACGCAAGGCTGACAGGCAGGGAATCTTTGCAGGCAACCGCGTGGAACGGGCGATCATTGATATCGGCTCCAACACTGTCCGGCTGGTGCTCTACGGTGGCGCGCCGCGCGCTCCGGTTACTTTGTTCAACGAGAAAGTCGCGGCAAGGCTGGGCCGCGAGATTGCGGAGACCGGGCGGCTGGCCGATGACGCAATCGATTTGGCCATGCGCGGACTGCGCCGATATGCGCTGCTGCTGCGCGATCTGGAAATCGATATCGTCGACGTCGTGGCCACCGCTGCTTCGCGCGAAGCGAGCAATGGACCGGAATTTCTTGATGCGGTCAGAGCGCTGGGGCTGGAGCCGCGCCTGCTTCCCGGAGAGGAAGAGGCACGGATCAGTGCCATGGGCGTGATGGGCGCGTTTCCCGGTGCGCGCGGTATTGTCGCAGACCTGGGCGGGGGCAGCCTGGAACTCGTGCATATTGCCGAGGGAGAGTGTGATCCGGGGATCAGCCTGCCGCTGGGAACGCTGCGGCTGCCAGATCACATTGGTTCGGACCGGGCCGAAACCCATAGCAATCTGAACGCCATGCTGGAGGCATCGGGCAAGATCGGGCCGGTCGACGGAACGCTGTATCTTGTTGGCGGAACATGGCGATCAATGGCCGTGCTGGCGATGGAGGACCGCGATTACCCGCTGACTGATCCGCACGCCTTCACCCTGCCGCTGGCCGAAGCGAAGGCGCTGGCAACGCGTGTGGCCGAGGCTGAGCCTGACGAACTGCGTCTGCACCCGCGAATTTCCAGCATGCGGGCGGACAATCTGCCCCATGCGGGCGTCCTGCTGGACGCCTTGCTCGACCGGTTGATGCCGGACCGCATCGTGTTTTCATCGTGGGGCCTTCGCGAAGGCATCCTGTATGATGAGTTGCCGGCCATCGCACGTTCGCAAGATCCGCTGCTTGCCGGGGTGGGCGAATTCGCCGCCTCTCGCGGGACCCCGCCGATCCTGGCAACGCGCATCGCCGCATGGACGGTTGGCGCAGCGCCGCCGTCGCTGCATGGTAGCGAACGTGTTCGATTGGCGGCAACGATGCTTTCGCTCGCATCAATGCAGATCGAACCCAACCTGCGGATGGACGTTGCGACCGATTGGGCGCTGCAGAAACGCTGGCTGGGTCTTGCGCCGGATGAGCGCGCAATGATGGCTGCTGCCGTCTGCGGGAACGGGAATCGCTGCGATCTGAACCGCGAACTGTACCGTCTGGCCAGCGAGGAACAACTGGAAGAAGCAGTCTGCTGGGGCCTTGCCATCCGCCTTTGCCGAAGGCTCGGCGGCCGTTCGCGCCGACTTTTCCATGTAAGCACGTTGGAAGTCGAAGCGGGCAAGCTGGTCCTTTCGCTGGAGGAAAGCCATGCCGACCTGTTCGGTCTGCCCAGCGAAAAGGATATGGCCCTTCTGGGCGAACGCTTGAACCTGAAACCGGAAATGCGCGTGATCAGCGAATCCGAAATGCTGGCGCGCACTTCGGCCTAGGCGTTGCCAATTGGCCGCGCTTGCGATGGCGCGACTGTTCATAAGCCAGACCTGATTGTGAAATCAGCATGACCGGCCATCTTCGCCGTGAATTATCTCTGCGGCCACAAAACCACGCAAATACCTAGGGTTAGGGATTTCAGGCGTGAATTGGACACGCGAAGAGCTAGGCTGCGGCTTATGATTGTTGCGTAGAAATCACCATAATGCGCAACACTCTTGCTATTTGCGGCACAACTGATTTAGCTTGGTGTTTGCAGGACCCGAAAATGGGCCGCTTACATGGGAGAGGATTATGAGGGTCAAAGCAACCCTGCTTGCCGGCATTTGCGGCAGCGCGATCGCGTTTCCGGCATACGCTCAAGATGCAGATGAGGATCAAACCCCGCGGTATCGCGGTACTGAAATTGTGGTTACCGCCCAGCGTCAGGACCAGAGCCTGCAAGAAGTCCCGATTGCAGTCAGCGCATTTTCGGCCGAAGCACTGGAATCGCAGCAGATCGAGAATGCGAGCGACCTTCAGCTTACTCTGCCAAACGTCTCCTTCACCAAAAGCAACTTTACCGCATCCAGCTTTACGATCCGCGGGATCGGCGATCTGTGCGTCGGGGTCAGCTGCGACAGCGCGACCGCGATCCACCTGAATTCGGCCCCGCTGTTCGGCACCCGCCTGTTCGAAACCGAGTATTTCGATCTTGAGCGGATCGAGGTTCTGCGCGGCCCGCAGGGTACGCTGTTCGGCCGCAACGCAACGTCGGGCGTGGTCAACGTTGTTTCGGCGAAGCCGGACCTGTCCGAAATCGCAGCCAAGGCAGAATTCGAGTACGGCAATTTCAACAGCATCAAGGCCAAGGGTATGGTCAACGTGCCAATCGGCGATACGCTGGGTGTGCGCGTGGCGGGCTTCTACCTCAACCGCGACGGCTATACGGAAAACCTGGCCAACAACACCCGCATCGACGGGCGCGACATGTATGCAGTTCGCGGTTCGCTGCGGTGGGAGCCGAGCCCCGATACCACACTGGACCTTATGGGGTATTATTTCCGCGAGGATGATGACCGCCTGCGTATTCAAAAGCAGCAGTGTCAGCGTGACCCGACCGGCGTTGTCGGCTGTCTGAACAACCGCCGCGACTTTGACAGCACAAATTCGAATTCCACCTTCACAGGGACGCTTGGTTCTTCGGAATTCCTGGCGATCAATGGCATTCCATCCACGCTGGGCCTCAACAGCCTGTACGGGCCTGATGCCTATGCGAACTTCCAGGAACCGGCCGATGTCCGCCAGGTGCGGACAGAGTTTACGCCTGAATACTTCGCAGACGAATTGCAGATCCAGGCGCACCTTGAACAGAACATCGGTTCGTTCCAGCTTGGCCTGACCGGTACGTATCAGGAAACCAGCGTCGATTCCCGTCAGGATTACAACCTCGGCATCGGCGCCATTCCCAATGCGGCGCTCGCATTCGGTACATTGCAGGCATTCGCCAACAATGCTGCCGGGCCGGGCACCGGCGTCTATTTCCAGCCGATCATTGATGCTCTGTTCGATGGCAGCGGAAACCTGTGCACATCCGACACCCGGTTGGACAATCGCGGCTCTTTCGAGGGCTTCTCTGTCTGCACACCCAACGGGCCGCAGTTCGACAGATCGAACCAGGAAAACGAATCCTACTCGGTTGAAGCGATCATTTCGTCCGACTTTGACGGACCATTCAACTTCCTGGTTGGCGGTATCTATGCCGACTCGAAAGTGCTTGAGAACAGCTACTACGTGAACGCGTTCGCCATTGATTACATCAGCGGTGTGCTCGGAACGTTTACAGCTCTTGGTGCCGGATTGCCGCCATCCTATCTGGCAACCTCGTTCTTCCGCAACAATACCAGAAGTTTCCAGCTGGAATCTTATGGCATCTTCGGGGAAGGCTATCTGGAACTTTCGGACAAGCTGAAAGTCACGGCTGGTCTGCGATATAATAACGATAAAAAGGCGATCACCGCACGTTCCACACTGGCCAGCTTCCTCAACCCGTTCAGCAATGATGGCGATCCCTTCGACTCGCCATTTTCCGGCTCGTTCGATGCTGATCCGGGAACAGCGGGTATCCAGCCTATCCAGGCCCGTTCGGTCGCATTCGATGAAATCACCGGGCGTTTCGTAATCGATTACCAGTTCACACCGGATAATCTGATCTACGCTTCGTATTCGCGCGGTTACAAGTCGGGCGGTATCAACCCGCCATTGCAGCCGATCTTCTCGGTTCCCGAAAGCTTCTCTCCGGAATCGATCGATGCGTTCGAAATCGGTAGCAAGAACACCTTTGGCAACGGTGCGCTGCAGCTCAATGCCACAGCTTTCTATTACAAATACAAGGACCTGCAGCTCAGCCGGATTATTGCCCGTACATCGGTCAACGATACGATTGATGCCAACA
Organism: Pontixanthobacter luteolus; assembly: GCF_009828095.1. Classification (GTDB taxonomy): domain Bacteria; phylum Pseudomonadota; class Alphaproteobacteria; order Sphingomonadales; family Sphingomonadaceae; genus Pontixanthobacter; species Pontixanthobacter luteolus. Next base: position 207,363 of record NZ_WTYP01000001.1, read on the forward strand.
TCTACGGCGCTGAAATCGAGGCGATCCTTCGCCCCGATTACAACTGGCTGTTCAACGTCAACTTCAGCTTCCTGAACGCAAAGGTTGCCGGGGATCAGTTCTTCAGCAATCCGCGCGATCCGGGCGGCGGTGATGCCAACGCGGTGATCATCAAGGACATCACCAACGGCGCACTTTGCGCAGTCACCGGCGCTGCACCCGGCGGTCCCGATGCGTTTGTGAATGCGATCAATCCGGGCCTCGGCCTTCAGGGCACGACCGAATTCCCCGCAGATGGCGGTCTTCAGTCTGCAGGCGCGTTCAGCATCTGCTCGGTTCTCGAAGGTCAGGCTGCGGCGATTGGCGGTGCATTTGGCGGTATTCAGGTGCTCAGCCCCGGTGTTCAGGTCAATCTGAAAGGCAACAAGCTGCCTCAGGCACCTGAATTGAAGGCGTCGGTCGGTGTCCAGTACACCAAGGAATTCGACAACGGCATGACCCTGGTCCCCCGTTTCGACATTGCTTACACTGGCGAGCAGTTCGGTAACGTCTTCAACGGCAACGTGAACCGTATCGAGCCATTCGTGCAGGCCAACGCTCAGCTGCAGCTGAACGGGCCTGACAAGCGGTGGTTTGTTCGCGGGTTCGTCCAGAACATCTTCGACAGCAACTCGACCACGGGTCTGTATGTCACCGATGCTTCTTCGGGCTTGTTCACCAACATCTTCACCCTCGATCCGCGCCGTTATGGTGTCGCGGTCGGCGTGTCGTTCTAACCAATACCCTTTGGGAGAGGGGGAGGGCCGGGCGTTTCGTCCGGCCCTTTTTTATGGCTCAGCCAGTTTTGGCAAAGGGCGAGAAATCGGTTTCGGTATCGAATATATCGACCCCTTCTGCGCGTTTCAGCTTGCCCACCACCAGATAGGTTACCGGGGTCAGAAACGCTTCCCACGCCGTCTTGATCAGCCACTGCGACAGGACCAGTTGCCAGATCAGTTCCGGCGGCCAGCCGGCCAGCCCGTAAAACGCCAGAGGGTAGAAAATCGCGCTGTCGAAGCCCTGTCCGACAATGGTCGATCCGATGGTGCGGGCCCACAGCATCTTGCCGTCCGTCCAGACCTTCATCTTCGCCAGAACCAGGCTGTTGGCAAATTCCCCCACCCAGAATGCCACCATCGAGGCGAGAACGATGCGCCAGCTATTGCCAAATACGAACTCATACGATTCCTGCCCGGGCCAGCCATCAGCCGGTGGCAGCGAAACAACCACCCACGCCATGAATGCCATGAACAGCAGTGCGGCAAAGCCGGTCCAGATCACCCGGCGCGCCTTGGCGTAACCATACACCTCCGTCAGAACATCGCCGATGATGTAGCTAATTGGAAAAAACAGCACGCCTGCCCCGAAGGACCACTCAGACCCGCCAGGCAGGGTGACGTAAGATGGTTTCGACGCGCCGATGATATTGGACAGCAGCAGGATCGCAACGAATGCCGCCATCACAAGGTCATAATAGCGGAAAGACCGCGCCGAAGCCGCTGTGCGTTCGATAGGTTCTGGTGTGTCGCTCATGGGGACGAGTGCCTAACCGCATTTGCAGGCCGCGAAAAGCACGCTATGCGCGTGCCCGGCGCGCGCCCGTAGCTCATCTGGATAGAGCGCGAGACTTCTAATCTTGAGGCAGCAGGTTCGAGTCCTGCCGGGCGCGCCACTCATGAGAAAATCCAGAGTTCTGCAGTCTTCGGTATTACCTGCCTAGAATATGCTGGGCAACATACGACCGTTTGTTTCCTTCGTATGTCTCTTTTACCAGCTTTGTGCCTAAGAGCGGACGGGCAGCTAACGACGACATTGCGGACGTTGTTGAAGTCTCTAGAGTCTCAGAGATGCGCAGGAGCCTTATCTCCCCTCAGAACACACTTTGGCAGAACGTTTGGGGCGTGCTGGCAGCAGCTATCGTCATTCCGATTGCTTTACTGTTGAAGCTGGTGATGTTGCCCTTTGATCGCCCGATGAAGCGAACACCTGAAGAAGTTGAAGGTTACCTTCGTGACTTCATAGAGGGGACAGGTGAAGAGTGGGACTGGGACGATTTCGTCTCAATTGAAATAGCAGACACGCGCCTAGATTCGATAAGAGAGCGAGCGAGCAAGTTCCCAGATGTCGGGTCAGAGGAATTGAATGCGCTGCTGCGCGAGGCAGAGGAACTCTCATCCGTCCGTGACTGAACGCCCGCTCTCCACCCCACAACCGGACATAGGCTGAGATTCCCAAGCGGGAAAAATCGGAAGGTCTGCTTTTGCAAACTATAAAATCGACCTCGAATGTCAGGAATGAAGGCGTAAAGCTGCCGTTATGAGGGTAGGCGAGCTAGACTTCACCAATGATTACAGTGCCCATCACTTTCATGTCGGGGGCGCCACGACTTCTTCGAAATTTGCCCGCATATACCGGTTCAAACTGCGGAAATGAACGCCCCGGCAATAACCGGCGCGCCGAGCAAGATGAAACATCCCAGGACCACTCTCAGCGCATCACGGACCGCCAGCCTGCCGGTCATCAACAACAATCCGACAATCGCGACCGCTATCACGCATAGGCCAATCGCAAGGCTGCCGAGGGCTGTGCCGGTGATCCAGTCGATTGCTGCACCTATTGGCTGCGATCCGTCCGTTTCAAACAAGGAAACGGATGCGAAAAAATGACCCAGCATCCTATTCTGCAACCATGATCTGCGAGACCCGGCGTTTGCCCGAGCGTCTTTCCAATTGCACGAACACGTCGATGCTCTCGCGGACATAATGGCGCACATCGTCCCGGGACAGGCGCGACCCGGTTTGCAGAACCAGGAGTGCAAGCTGCTCAATAGCGCGCTGCGGCGTATCGGCATGGATGGTCGTGATAGAGCCGGGATGGCCGGTGTTGACCGCGCGCAGGAAGGTGAAGGCCTCGCTCCCGCGAAGTTCCCCAAGAATGATCCGGTCCGGCCGCATGCGCAGCGCAGCGATCAGCAAGTCTTCTGCGCTGACATCGGCTTCGCCCAGCCGGCCCCGCGCCGCCAGCAAGCCGACTGCGTTGAGATGGTCGAGCCGCAATTCTTCTGTATCTTCGATAAGGATCAAGCGCTCGTCTTGCGGAATTTCCGCCAGCAGTCCGTTCAGAAAAGTCGTTTTTCCTGTGGAGGTACCGCCCGAAATCAGGATGTTGCGCCGATCAAGGACTGCTCGCCGTAGGTACCCGGTTGCTTCGCCGCCCGACAGAGAGCGGTAGGTTCGCTGCTTATCAATTGCAGCCTCGCCCGATTGCAGCCCCTCGAAAGCTTCGGCGTCCTCCCAATCGGACAATTTGAGGTCGGAGGCGACGTGCCGCCGGATTGCTATCACATGGCCGCGCCGGGTTGCCGGTGGAGCGACAATTTGCACCCGCGATCCATCCGGCAGCGATGCCGCAAGCAGCGGCTGGCTGCGGTTGATCCCTTGCGAATTTGCAGCGGCGATCTGGCGTGAGAGCCGGCTGAGAGACTTCTCGTCCAGCCCTTCCACGGGCATCACTTCGATCCCCCCGCCAAGCGATTCAACCCAGATTTCGCCAGGCCGGTTGATAAAGATATCGGTTACGTCGGTACGCGCGAGCACGCCCGCCAGCGGGGCGAGAAAACTGTCTAGATAGTAACCGGTCTCCATCGCCTGAGTTTCCATCTCAGGAATCCACGGTCGAAAAGTCTAGGTCGCGGGCGACGAACACAGACACGCTTGTGCCGTGCTTTACCTTCAACGTCCGCTGCACGCGTTCCCGGTCCTGAACCTGAATGTTCTGCGTGCTGCCGGGTAAGGCAACCACCACGCCTTCTCCGGACGAAATCTCGTTGGTTCCAACGGCCACGCCGAGATCAAGTACGGTTTGCAAGATTGCACCGCCGAACCGTTGCAGGAATTTGCTGTCGACCTTGCCTTTCACACCTGCCCGTCCAAGCGGATCAGATGACGGTGAATTGAGCGCGATCGTGACGCCATCCGGACGTATCAGGCGGGTCCATTGAACCAGGGCGCGGTTTTGGCCCGGCTCAAGCCCCGGGTCATATTCGCCGTACAGGCGGCTTCCGCGTTGGATCAGGATGCGCGTTCCATCGAAACTGAAAACGTCGCGCTGGACCAAGGCGCGTGCTGCGCCGGAGCGTGTTGAATCGAGCGCGGTTTCCAGGACCGCCGGGATCACCGTACCTTGCGGGATCGTCTGCGACGGTTTGGCCAACCGGCCAGCACGAACTCGATCTGCAGAAACCGCGACGGACTGCTCACTATCCGGCGCAGCTGCGCGCAACGTTTGATCGAACACCACTGCGGGGCGCGGGTTTGGATCGACCGGCGTATAATAATCGTTTGGCGGTGCAGGCTGCGGCGCTGGCATGATTGCCGTACGCGGCGGCGACAAGGTCTGAGCTGTTACCGGCGCGGCTATTGGCCGGGCAAGAGTGCGAGGCCTTGCCACTGGCTGTGCGTTCGAAAACTCATTGGGCAGGGCGAGCGGCGGGGGCGCGGAAATGCGGCCTCCATCGGGCGCGGGGCGGAACGCGGTAGCCGGTGCCTGAATCTGCGCCCGATTGGCGCTGAGTGCACTGAATAGCCATACTCCGCCAAGCAGCAGAATTGCGAAGAACACCCACATCCCGGCATTGCTGGCGGGCGCGGTGGCGACCACGGGGCGAATATCGTTTTCGGCATCGGCAATGTTTTGCGCATCAGCCATCGGTCTTCTCCCCGCTCTTGTTGCGGTTTGCCGTGGCCTTGTCCTTGTCGATACGGAAGACGAGCTGCGAATATACCCGGTCGATCACGAAAATTCCGTCCCGCATATAGCCGTTGACCACCTGTTCCTTGCCGGTCGGCCCAATCGAGAAAACTGCAGGAAGCAATTGTTCGGGGCCAAAGGCAATGCGGGTGCGGATACCGTTGTCGCTGATGCTGGCCGGGCGCACAGATGTGTCGCCTTTCACGCGGTATCTCCACACAATCCCCGCTGGCTTCGCGGTGACCTCCTGCGGCTGCTTTATGCCCGGATCATCGTAGTCTACTTTCACCAGATATGCGGCGGTCAGGCCGGTGTCGGTGCGAAGGGTGAAGCGGTAATCGCGGCGATCTGTTTGTACCACAATCCCGCTGCCAACGCTTCTGACTTGCGGCAGGATCAGCAAACTGTCGAGTTCTCCGGACACGCGAATCTCGACTGTGTTCTGATCGTCGACTGCGACGCGGCGAACCTGCTCTCCGGGTTCGAGCACGACAGTCAGGCCCGTATCGGGAAGCGCGGTAAGGATGATTTCCTGCCCCGGTGTCCAGCGAACTGTTTGAAGGCGCGGATTTTCCGCGCTGGGCTGCGGCAGCACTTGCGCGGCGAGGGGGGCGCTCGCCGTCGCCGAACTCAGCGCAAGTATAGCGGCAAGAGATGCTGCAAGCCTCATTCCTGCACAGCCCCCGGCTGCGCACGCAGGCGTGCAGGCTGCTGCGTAACGAAGGTTTCCGGCAGAGCCTCCGCATCGCGGCGGTAACGGGTCACCTGAAAGCCAAGCGGATTGATCAGCCTGTCCGCCTCGCTCATTTCTGAGTTGGAAAATTGATAATCGATCACTGCGGCCCAACGGGCGATTGGCTGGGGCTGCCCGCCGGGGTCGGTGCGGGTGGTCGCAAAGCGGACAAGCGAACGGTTTGCCGCCAATGAAGATACGCTGGTGATTTCGGTTCGGATGGTCCCGCCGCGCGGCATGTATGCCAGCGGGCTGGACGGATTGTTTGCCTGCATCAGATTGCTGTAGCGCTGGCGTGCGCTGCCCTCGGTCCAAAGTGATACCTTGCGAAAATCATCCTGCACGCTGTCTGCGTCAAAGCTCTCGCGCGCGATCACGTACTGGACCAGGAAAGATCGGGTCAGCGCGGCATCCGGGGTGATTGTCTGGGCATCCAGCGGCGCCAGCGCTTCGACATTGCCGGTCTGGCGATCGACTAGCAGTGTGTATGGCTCAACCGTCTTGAGCGGGATCAGGTATACAAGCGCGATCGCTTCCAGCAGCGCAATCGCAGCGGCGACGGCGGCAACGATCCAGGCACGGCGGCTCGATTTTTCCAGATCGTCGGTCACACTGCGAGACCAGCTATCGTCGATTGCCAGATCGTCGATGTCCTGATGATCATAATGGTTCATTGGCTGCTATCTCGATTGCGGACTGCCTGACTGCTGCGATGGGCGGTTCGCCGGTATGAACTTCCCAAGCGGGCGGCGCTGGTTGCAGGCGATGCTGGTTGCCCGTTGGAAGGCGCTGCGGCGGACCGTTCTGCTTCGAGAGACCGGAATTGAGCGCGGCCTCCGGTGTTGCCATTTTCCCGGCGGACAATTGTTTCGACATGATCCGAAATGCGCTCCGCACGGCTTTGGTAGACCGTTGTGGCCGCCGCCGGACTTGTTTCAAACTGGCTGGTAAAAATGTTTGTGGCAGGCGCGGCGCCCGGTAAATTCACCGATATCCAGCCGCGATTGAAGGCGACTTTCGCGAGGAGCCAGACCATCGCCAGCTGGATGACCGCGAATCCGCTGCTGATCGCCAACATTTCCATTGGCGCGGAAGGGGTCGCATAGCCCAGATTGCGAACCCTTATGGCATCTGCGAGCCACGGTTCCAGAATTGACAATTGCATCGCCAGTACGGCGGTGACCCCGATCGATCCGATCATGGCGAGAACCAGTCCGCGCAGCCAGCCTGCAAAGATGCCTCTTGTCTGTTCGAACAATAGCAGCCCCGCCGCGAGCGGGGCCAAGGCCAACAGCAACGCCGCGGCGAGACGCAGTAAGCCCAGCGATGTGATTATCCCGCCAAGATAGGCGAGGCGTCCATATCCAAGGGCGGTATCATCCTGCAGCGCTGTGCCGGAAAAGCTCGCGCCCGTTTCGCTACCTTCCAGAAAAGCACCAGTGTTTCGGCCCGTGCCCAGCTCCGCGAGGCGGACCATGGCAACATCGACCTTTTGCAGGCGCTCCGCAAACTGGCTGCTGCCATCGGAAAGCGATGGGGAAACCATAGTATTGGCGATCTCTGCCGGCCCATCGAGGACTAGGTCATGCACCACTGTCCTGAATGCAGGCCACGAAAACGCCAGAGTGATAACAATCCCGATCTTGATCACGTCACCGATCACATCGCGCGCTCCGGGCGCAGGTCCGAACAGCAAGCGTATCCCGAACAGCGCGACGAACAAGGTCAGCAAGCCGGCCATAAGGGTGGCTGCGACTGAGCCCGGCTGGCCCAGCGCCTGATAGCCGTAGCTGCCCAGCAATTGCGTCTGACAATCGATGTGACCGATTACCCGCAGCAGGAATTGGTCACCGGTGATGATTGCCGGACAAGCCATCAGGCTGCCTTCTCGATCAGCAAATGCATCCAGTTGGCCGGATCCGTGCCGGTTCTGGGCACCAATTCATCGAAAATGCGCACCGTGCTTTCGCGGCCTGACAGGATGGTGAGAAGGTCCCGTTCCCCCGAGAGGTCTAGCCGCGCAACCACGCTGTCTTTGCCGTGACGGATCAGGAAACAGTGCGAGCTGTCCGGCAGTGTCCGGATCAGGTCGAATTCGTGGGGGCTAAGGCCAAATCCGTGAATATAATCCTCGGCGCGCGCTTTCGGATTAATCATGAAAATCTGCGTCGCAGCCTGTTCGATGATCGCACTGGCAATCTTGCTTTCCAGTGCATCCTGCGCGCTCTGCGTGGCGAAGCCCACGATCCCGTTGCGTTTACGGATCGTCTTTTCCCAGTCCTTGATGCGGCGCACGAAAACCTCGTCGTCCAGTGCCTTCCAGCCTTCGTCGACGACGATGATCGTCGGTAAACCATCAAGCCGTTCTTCAACGCGGTGGAAGAAATAGGCCATTGCGGGTGTTCGGGCGACCGGATCATCCAGAATGGCAGTCATGTCGAACCCGACCGTTTCGGCGGTCAGGTCGGTCTTGTCTTGTGCATTGTCGAACAACCAGGCGCGTTCCCCGTCGCCCCACCATGGCCGCAGCCGCGAATACAGATCGCCCGATTTTGGCCGGTCGGACCCGCGGAACAGTTCGGCAAGGTGACGCAGCCGGCGCTTGGGGACAGGTTGCTGGAAATTCGTCTCGATTGCGTCGCGAACTTGCTCCAGCTCGCTGCTGTCGAGCGCACCGGCCAGCATCGAAATCCATTCGATCAGGAATTGCCGGTTTCCAGGATTGTCGGGCAGTTGGAGCGGGTTCAGACCGGAAGCCGCTTCTGGCCTGAGACGGTCGTAGGTGCCGCCAATTGCGCGAATAAACAGTTCCGCACCGCGGTCCTTGTCGAAGAAGATGGTGCGCGGTTTGAACTTGCGCGCCTGTGCCAGCAGAAAATTGAGCACTACGGTCTTGCCCGAACCGGATGGGCCGATAATCGTGAAATTCCCCAGATCGTTCTGGTGAAAATTGAAGAAATACGGTCCAGCGGCGGTCGTCTCAAACAGCGAGACCGCTTCGCCCCAGTGATTGCCATGCAACCGCCCGACGGGGAAGTTGTGGAGACTGGCGAGCCCCGCAAAATTGGTCGTTGAAACCAGCCCCTTGCGCGCGAGATACTTGAAATTACCGGGGAATTGCGACCAAAAGGTCGGCTCCAGCGCAATATCTTCGCGCACTGCATTGATGCCCAGATCGGCCAGCATCGCGATCACTTCAGCGACCTGGGTGTCCAGTTTTGCAAGGTCGCTGGCGTGAACGGCAATAGTGGTATGGTGTTCGCCAAACCCGGCGCGGCCGGCAGCGACTTCATCCTTGGCGACAGAGAGTTCATCGCGCAGCGAAAGCGCTTCATCTTCCGCCGACCGCATTCTCCGCAGAGCCAGATTCATGCGGCCAAGTGCCTCGCTGCGTTCCACGAATGCGAAGCTCTGGCTCACATTCAGCTCAAACGGCATCCGGTACAGTTCATCGAACATTCCAGGCATGGTCCGGCCCGGGTAATCCTTGATCGAAACAAGCGCGGTAAACTTGCGCGGCTGATCGCCGTTACGCCCAAGCTCGACCGTATCGAGCCCGAAGCTTAGCCGGCGCGAAGGGATGTGATGGCCGAGATCCCCGTGCGGAATGCCGACCGGCCGCATGTCGGAATTGAACAGATAGGACAGGAATTCGAGCGGTTCGGATCGCCGGCTATCGTCCGTTTCATACGCAGATAGCAGATGCGGATCGTATGAACCGAGCGCCGCCACCAGAGCTTCGCGGGCATTGTCCAGCGCGTGCTTCTCGATCGCGATACTGGCGGCTTTGTTGGAGGATGATCGTGCGAACCAGCTGCGCGCGCGGTCCGCCAGACCTATCTTGCCCTGCAAAGGCCGGCGTACGAGAGTCAGAAACAGTTCGTTGATATACAGCTGCTTGGAGCCGAGCCGGTTTTTCCAGCGTTTGTCGAGCCGCTGCGAAAAATCGTCGCGGTATTCCCCGTCCAGTGCCACGTCCGCGCGGCGGCGTACCACGTGATGATACAGGGCGAAGCGAGAAGTACCCACAGCCCGCAGCATCGCGTCGCGCAATTCCGCACGGTAATTCAGTTCATCGCTGTCGGCCGTTTCAAACAGCAAGCCGCCCAGCCGGATGGTTTGCATCAACAGGCCGTCGCGTGTCTCGATCGTGACGTCATCGATATGCCGTGCATAGGGAAGGTGCGCGCCGGCAGGGGCCTCGCGCGCAACAACTTTGGGGTCGCGGGTCAGGGCCGGTAGGAATTGCATCGCCACAGATCGTAGTTTTTCACGCGCGGACAATTGCGCACCTTGGTGATCCAGAGGTCGAAGAAACGTGGTTCATGGAGGCACATCAGCATACCGATCCCGTGCAGCACCAGCGCAGCAAGCAGCACCCAGATGCTGCGAAAAACCAGAAACAGTTCAACCGCAACGATAAGATTGATGACAAAGAATGTGTATGTCACACCGGCGAACATCTGCGGACGCGTTAACGCCACAAACAGTGTATCCTGCCGCAATCCATCACTCATCAGCGCCCCCTCTGATTAGCCGGTTCTAGGAATCTCTTGGATTCGCCCTCAAGCAACAGGGGTAGCGCGTGGCGCGCGCGGAGTCATGTGATTACTCCCTTGTGGCCATTCGCGGGACAGCTTGACCTTAAATCACGAAGGCGCGAAATCTATCCGCGCATCACATCGCCGAGCGGTTCGCCCGACACCGGATACCCGGCGTCATCGGGTATGCACAGCCACTGGGTGCCGTCACGTTCTTCGGTGAAGGGCGTAATCGTCTTGACCGGATGACGCGCGCAATCAGCAGCAGCGTCACTGAAATTGGTGAATTGGGCCAGCCGTTCAAGGTTGCGTCTGGTGGGGTAAATGATGGTCAAATCGCCCGCCGCCGCCGCATCCAGCGCTCCTTGGGCAGTGATCCAGTAAAGCTTGGTATTCTCGGTTTCGTCTACCGTGATGTCGACCGCGCCGGTGCCGAGATCGGCCAGGTAGAAGCGGGTGTCGAACACACGTGGAAGCTTCTCGTTCTTGGGAAACCAGCGTGAAAACGGGACGACCTCATTCAGATCGATCTTCCAGCTCATAGCGTCGAGGACAGGGGCGAGTTCGCGTTTTTCCAGCAGCAGGTTGCGCGCGGCTTTCGCGCGTTCGGCATCGACCTCGCCATGGATGCCGATGGCAAGCCCGGTTTCCTCCAGTGTTTCCCGGATGGCTGCGACACGGTGCGCGGCCTCGTCCGGGTCAAGATCGGTGGCAAGCGTTCGGGCCAGATCGAAGTCTTCCTGGTCCACCCGGCCGCCCGGAAACACTGCGGCACCGCCGGCGAATGACATGGAACGGGATCGGGTGACCATCAGGATTTCGGGCGGCAGTCCATCAGGAGAGCGGCGAAATACCACGACTGTTGCTGCAGGGATGCCGTCTGGCGCTTCGTTCGCATTCTGATTGGTCATGTAAGTCATGTGCCGCAGACTGGGACTATTGCCAAGTGCCATGGATCGGGGCTGCAGAAACGCTTGATGCAAAGTGCTTGGTTGAGTGTCGGTAGAGTTTACACGTCGCCGTCCGGCTAATCCCTGTTAACCACTGTGAGGCGTACAATCGAGGGGCTGCATGAAACTGGCACGCTCTGTGCATTATGTTCCATGTCTAAATGGTCTTCGATATGAGGCGGAACCTTCCTGGTCTCCCGGTTCGGCCTCCCCGAAAAGAAAAGGCTCCACTCGCATATCGCGGTGGAGCCTTTTTCTTTTTGCTACCGAATGGATGGATGGTCAGCTTGCCTTGGCAACGCCTTTTTCATCCATCAGTGTCTGCAATTCGCCCGCTTCGAACATTTCCATCATGATGTCGCTGCCACCGACGAATTCGCCTTTGACGTAAAGCTGGGGAATGGTCGGCCAGTCGGAATACGATTTGATACCCTGGCGGATTTCCATGTCCTGCAGCACATCAACGCTTTCATATCCCACGCCGCAATGATCGAGAATCGCGATGGCACGACTGGAGAAGCCGCATTGCGGGAAGAGCGGGGTGCCCTTCATAAACAAGACGACATCGTTTTCGCCTACGACTTTGGAAATGCGATCGTTGGTTTCAGACATATTTCTACTTCCGGGTAATTCTTATCTGGTCAGGAGGTGGGAACGACCGTCGTCAGTTGCAAGGCGTGCAGGACGCCGCCCATTTTTCCGTCGAGCGCTTCGTAGACCAGTTTGTGCTGCTGGACGCGGCTCTTGCCGGCGAACTGCGGTGCGGTGACCTTGGCTGCCCAGTGATCACCATCCCCGGCCAGATCGGTCATTACGACCTCTGCGCCGGGGAGGGCGGATTTGATCATCGTTTCGATTTCGGTGCCGGACATCGGCATCGGATCAGGACTCGCCCATCAATTGGCGGCGAGCCTCGACAGATTTTTGCTCGAGCGCAGTGCGAACACCGCTTTCATCGATGTCGACACCAGCAGCGGTCAGATCGCCCAGCAGCTTGCGGATCACGTCCTCGTCGCCGGCTTCTTCGAAATCGGCCTGAACCACGGCCTTCGCATAGGCTTCGGTTTCTTCGCTGGTCAGTTCCATCTTTTCCGCAGCCCAATGGCCGAGCAGACGGTTGCGGCGTGCAGCGATCTTGAATGCGTTTTCTTCATCGAAAGCGTATTTCGCTTCTTCGCCTTTTTCGCGGTCTTTGAAATCGGTCATAAGTCCCTCTTAAATCGTTACCTATGGCAGATAGGCATGGAGGTCAGTCGCGGCAAGCCGCGAAATCCCGGATCAGCTATCCATGGTGACGACCAGCTTCCCGATTGCTCCGCGGTTTTCCAGCTTCGAGATCGCTTCGTGGGCGCGTTCCAGCGGATAGGTTTCGCTGATCAGCGGGCTGATCTTGCCTTCTTTCCAAAGGCGGAACAGTTCTGCGATGTTGGCTTCGTTCTTGCGCGGTTCGCGCATTGTGAAAGCGCCCCAGAAGACGCCGCGAATATCGCAGCTTTTCAGCAGAGTGAGGTTCAGCGGCATTTTGGCGATACCAGCAGGGAACCCGACCACAAGAAAGCGGCCTTCCCATGCGATCGCGCGCAATGCAGGTTCCGAATAATCGCCGCCGACAATGTCGTAGACAATATCGGCACCGTCGGGCCCGACCGCATCCTTGAACGCTTTCGACAGCGCCTTTGAAGTATCCTTGTCGAACGGAGCGCGCGGGTAAATCACGACCTCGTCCGCGCCTGCCTTGCGGGCAACCTCGCCCTTTTCCTCGCTGGAAACCGCAGCGACTACGCGCGCGCCGTAGGCCTTGCCCAGCTCAACCGCGGACAGGCCGACACCGCCAGCAGCGCCAAGCACAAGCATGGTGTCACCCGGCTTGATGTCACCCCGGTCCTTCAGCCCGTGAATGGTTGTACCGTAAGTCATCAGCAGCGCGCTGGCTTCGGGCAGGTCAACGAAGTCAGGCACAGCGAACAATTTGTTCGCCGGTGCAACGACCATTTCCTGCAAGCCGCCATTGCCGATCCCGGCGAGAACCTTGTCACCGACTTTCCAGCCTTCGACGCCTTCGCCAAGTGCTGCAATCGTACCGGAGATTTCACCGCCTGGTGCGAACGGGCGGGGTGGTTTGAACTGGTACATGTCGCGGATGATCAGCGTGTCGGGGAAATTGATCGCACAGGCGGCAACCTTGATCAGGACTTCGCCCTTGCCCGGTGTTGGCGCATCAATTTCTTCGACGACCAGAGTTTCCGGCCCGCCTACTTCTTTCGATAACAGTGCTTTCATGCGGCAATCTCCGTCCCTTTTGCGAGCCACGGCATCGTTTGTGCCTGGTTCTTTTCATATTGCGAAATCGCATCGCTGCGTTCGAGTGTGAGGCCGACTTCATCGAGCCCTTTGCTAAGGCAATCCTTGCGAAACGGATCGACTTCAAAGGTGAAGCGATCCTGGAACGGAGTCGTGACAGTCTGGCTTTCAAGATCGACGGAAATCGGATCGGTCTTCGCGACTTCCATCAGCCGGTCGATCTGCTCCTGCGGCAATTCAACCGTGAGGATGCCGTTCTTGAAGGCGTTGCCTGAGAAAATATCGGAAAAACTAGGCGCGATCACAGCTGTCACGCCCATGTCGAGCAGTGCCCAGGCGGCATGTTCGCGGCTGGATCCGCAACCAAAATTGTCACCTGCGATCAGTATTGGGGCGCCTTGATATTCCGGGTCGTCGATCACGTTGCCGGGCTGGGCGCGAACGGTTTCGAATGCGCCCTGCGCCAGCCCGTCGCGGCTGATGGTTTTTAGCCAAGCAGCGGGAATGATAACATCGGTATCGACGTTCTTCGCGCCGTAAGGAATGGCCCGCCCTTCGATCGAGGAAACAGGATCCATCAATCGGTTTCCGGTTTTTCGCCCGAAGGGATTGTGCCGGGCTGCTCGGCCTTCTTTTCCTTGCGCTTGGATGCGTAAAGCAAGGCGGCGGCAACTGCTGCTGAACCAATGGCGGCGGCACCGAGTGCGGCTTTCCCGCCGAGCGATTTTGGAAGTTTCTTGGTCATGACTTTTCAATGGTGAAGCAAGCGCGGCGTGGCAAGGGCATTCGGCTCATTTCACCAGTTCCCTGACATCAGTCAGCTTGCCTGTAACCGCCGCGGCGGCGGCCATTGCCGGGCTCATCAAATGGGTGCGCGCGCCCGGACCTTGCCGGCCCACGAAATTGCGATTGCTGGTGGAGGCGCAGCGTTCCCCGGCGGGCACCTTGTCCGGGTTCATGCCGAGGCAGGCAGAACAGCCGGGTTCGCGCCATTCGAGGCCCGCGTCGATGAAGATTTTGTCCAGCCCTTCCGCTTCTGCGTGCTGCTTCACCAGGCCGGAACCCGGCACGACAATCGCCCACTTTACATTGGTTGCAATCTTGCGTCCGCGCAGAACATCGGCCGCTGCGCGCAGGTCTTCGATCCGGCTGTTTGTACAACTGCCGATAAAGACATTCTGGACTTCGACATCGGACAGTTTCTGGCCCGGTTCGAGGCCCATATAAGACAGGCTCTTGCGGGCGGCTTCCTGCTTGTTCGGGTCTGCGAAACTCATCGGATCCGGAACGCTGCCGCCGATTGCAGAGGTGTCTTCCGGGCTAGTGCCCCAGGTGACGGTGGGCTCCACATCTGCGGCATCAATCGTTACTGACTTGTCGAACACCGCACCATCATCGGTATGTAGGCCGCGCCACCATTCAACCGCCTTGTCCCAATCCTCGCCTGTGGGGGAAAGCGGACGGCCTTTGAAATAGGCGAATGTCGTTTCGTCAGGTGCGATGAGACCGGCCCGGGCGCCGCCTTCGATCGACATGTTGCATACCGTCAGGCGGCTTTCCACGCTCATGCGCTCGAACACTTTGCCGCGATACTCGATCACATGCCCGGTGCCGCCGGCAGTGCCGATAACACCGATGATATGGAGGATCAGGTCTTTGGAGGTTACACCCGGCCCCAATTCGCCGTTCACGCGGACTTCCATCGTCTTCGACTGTTTCAGCAGAAGCGTCTGCGTGGCGAGCACGTGCTCGACCTCGCTGGTGCCGATCCCGAAAGCGAGCGCGCCAACGCCGCCATGCGCCGCGGTATGGCTGTCACCGCAAACGATCGTCGATCCGGGCAGTGAAAACCCCTGCTCGGGTCCGACCACATGGACGATTCCCTGTTCTGCAGCGGTCGCGCCGATATAGCGAATGCCGAAAGATGGCGCGTTTGTTTCAAGCGCCTCCAGCTGCGCTGCGCTTTGTGGGTCAGCAATCGGGATCCGGTTGCCCGCAGCATCGACGCGCGGGGTCGTGGGGAGGTTGTGATCGGGCACTGCAAGCGTCAGGTCAGGCCTGCGGACCGTGCGGCCCGCAAGGCGCAATGCCTCGAATGCCTGCGGACTGGTGACCTCGTGAACGAGGTGGCGATCGATGAAGATCAGGCTGGTCCCGTCGTCGCGGGTTTCCACGACATGGGCATCCCAGATCTTTTCATACAAGGTGCGGGGGCGACTGGCCATGACTTGCGCCTAGGCTGGCCGCCCCCGCCGGGCAAGAGAGGAAAACTTGACCCCTCTCAATGGATATCAGCGGTCAGTACCGGCTGCGATATGATCGGCGCTGGTCGTAACGGGCGCTACGATTGTATTGTGCGCGGTTCAATGCATCATATGCCTGTTCGATCCGCCAATTGAGTGCGCTGCGATCCTGCCGCGAAAGGCCATTGCGTGCGAAAGCGGCGTATGCACGTTCAACTGAGTGGATCCGTGCGCGGACGCTGCGGGTTTCTGCGCGAGTGAGTTCGCCGCTGCGACGAGCCTGCCGGAAATCTTGCCTCAATGTATCGATACGGCGGTCGATACGGTTGGCCTTCCGGTTGTACCTCTGACGGTCATACCCTTGGCGGTCGTATCCGCGATAGGAGCGGGCATCGGAATATGTGGTCTGCTGGTGCTGCGACCATCCGTTTGCCGGGGCAGCATAAGCGGGTGCTGCTACACCGATTGCAAGGGCCATTGCGGCTGTTGGGGCCAATGTCTTGAGCGAGAGTGTCATGGCGGCTCCTTTCGTTTGTCTGCCATCTGTTTGTTCAGGTTTATGGCCCTGAATATGAACAATAGCGGAATGCATGATTTCAGTGTCTGTTATGATCGGAGCGGGGTGATGATGTGGATGCTGCAATAGCGGCCATTGTGTCACAGCCCGCCTTCAGAGCAGGATGTGTGTGAACATCTTCATGGAAAAGTCATCTTGTAGTGGCTAACTGACAAACATGTCAGCAGCGCCCTACACATTCCCGATCAAGATCATGCCAACCGATATCGATTTCATGGGGCACGTGAACAATGCCCGATATCTCGGATGGGTACAGGATGCCGTGCTGTCGCACTGGCGCAACATCGCGCCTGCAGATGCGGTGGCGAGCCGCGCATGGGTCGCGCTGAAGCACGAGATTACCTATCGCAAGCCGGCATTCCTTGAAGATACCGATGTGGTTGCGGAAACCGTGCTTGAGCATATCAAGGGCGCTCGGGCATTCTACAACACGGTAATCCAGCGCGGTGAAGAAGTGCTGGCTGAAATCCAGTCGAGCTGGTGCTGCATCGACGCGGAAACTCTGCGTCCGGCGCGCATCGGGGAAGAGATTTCCCGGTTCTTCTTTTCCAAGCCGGAATAAACTATATTGGCTGAGGCCATGGAATTCCTGCTCCCCATCCTGATCATAATTGCGACCGTCGCCGCGATGGAGTGGGTTGCATGGGCGAGCCACAAATACATCATGCACGGTTGGGGTTGGGGATGGCACCGCGACCATCACGAACCGCATGAAAACCTGCTGGAAAAGAACGATCTATACGGCGTGGTCGGCGCGGTCATGAGCATTTCTATGTTCGCCCTGGGCAGCGAATGGGTGCTGGGCGGTGACGCCTGGCCGCCTGCGACATGGATCGGCATCGGCATTCTGGCCTACGGTATCATTTATACGTTGGTGCATGACGGTCTGGTCCATCAGCGCTATTTCAAATGGGTTCCCAAGCGCGGCTATGCCAAGCGGCTGGTTCAGGCGCACAAGCTGCATCACGCCACGATCGGAAAAGAAGGGGGCGTCAGCTTTGGCTTCCTGCTCGCTCGCGATCCGGCGAAGCTGAAGGCTGACCTCAAGAAACAGCGCGAGGCAGGCATTGCGATTGTGCGCGAGAGCGTGGGCAGCTGATCACAGGGGATTGCCAGCCGCAAAGGTCTGGCATCGCCGCGCTATTCTGCCCGCGTCGCGATCCATGTGCCGCAAATCACCAGAACTGCGATTGATATATAGGCGTAGGGAAAGCCGAGCGAGTACCACGTAAATCCGACCCCGGCCGCCATCGCCAGTATCGCCATTGTTTTCGACTTGCGCGAAATTGCCCGCCGCTCGCGCCAGTCACGCAGCTGAGCGCCCCATTGTGGGTGATTCAAAAGGCGCTGTTCCCATTCCGGATTGCTCCGCGCGAAACAGAACGCAGCCAGCAGCAGGAACGGAACTGTCGGAACGATGGGCAGGGCAGCGCCAATCGCGCCAAGGATGACCGACAAGATTCCCGCAACAAGGAAAAAAGGCCGCATATCAGCCGGTCTCGGCCGTGCCTGATGCAATGCGGCCGGCGTGCTCCTTAACCAGGGCAATCATGTTGGGAATGCCCTGAGTGCGATTGGAACTCAGCTGATTCTTGAGGTCGAACGGGGAAAGCGCGCCGGTGACATCCATGTTCGCGATGTCGGTTGCCGGTTTGTCCTGCACCGCCGAAATAACCAGCGCGACGATACCCTTGGTTATCGCGGCATTGCTGTCTGCCAGAAAGTGCAGCTGGCCGGCCTGTTCGGTCGGATAGACCCAGACGCTGGCCGAACATCCGCGGACAAGCGTTGCGTCGGTTTTCAGCGCGTCGGGCATTTCATCAAGCTCGCGGCCCAATTCGATCAACAGGCGATAGCGCTCGTCGCCTTCGAGAAATTCGTATTCTTCCTGGATGTCTTCAATTGTTCGCATTCCAGCCATTTAGTGGCTGCAGCCTACAAATCCACCCCGCTGGCAATCGCTTCCAGTTTGCGCAGCCGTTCCTTGAGGTCGGCAATTTCGATGCGGGCCGCGCCAATGCTGGAGCCGCCGTCGATTTCCTGGCGCGGGTGGCTCTCGCGCTCCAGCTCGCGTTCTTTCAGTGCCAGCCAGCCCTGCCAACCGCGCAGCGCGATAAGGGCGACGAACACGATGCCGATTATCACGGCGCTGGAAACTATGATCTGTTCGGTCATTTCACAATTCCTCCCGCAGTGCTCCCTGCACCGCTTCGATTACTTGTCCCTGAGGTTCTCGATCTCTTGCGAGATTTCCTGTATCTTGCGGCTCTCGGTCGTATTCGCGTCGGTCGCGATCCGTTCGAGAACCTTTATCCGTTCACGCAATTCCTTGAGCTCGCTCTGGGCAATCTGATCGGCCTGCCGGTCCGGCTGGTGGTCGCCCACTGTGCCGGTTTCGCGGCCGTTCTTCGCTTTCATGGCCTGAACCACGCCCCAGACGGCGATGGCCACGATTGCAACGATTGCCCAGCTGCTCATCATGCTTTCTCCCGCTCGGCAGCCTGGAAGACGCTGTCAGGAAGGCTGCGCAGATCCTCGATCTGTGAAGCAAGATCCTGGCCGCGGTCGGTTGCCAGCCGTTCCAGCACGCGAACGCGCTGTTCGAGCTTTTCGATCTTTTTGGCCGAAGCCGAGGGGGCCGCATCGCTGCGCCCTCGCTCGATAGCTTCCTTGCGTTCCTTGTAGGCGATCTGGCGCTTGTGCATCGACGATCCGAAACCAAGCGATACGATTGTCACGATCAGGATGAAGCCGAAAATGATGGCCAGTTCGCCCATTAGCCGTGCACCTCTGCCTTGCGGTCGGACAGCGGCACACCGGCGCCAGAGCTGCTCTGGTCGCGCAGGCGTTCGATTTCATTGCTGACGCTGAATCCGCTGTCGGTAACGATGCGTTCGACATTGGCGAGGCGATCTTTCACCGCGCTCAGTTCAGCACGCATTTCGGCGTTTTCCTGGGTCAGCAGGGTAACGCGCTGTGCGGTCTGCCCGTCAGTGCTGGGCTTGAGCGACTGGCCCCACATCCCTTCGAGCGGATAGCCATGCTTGATCTTGAGCTTGGTCGTGTGGATCCATCCGGCCACACCGGCAGCGCCGATTGCGAGGGCTGCTCCGATGATCCAGGGCAGATGGGGGACTACTGTAGCTTCGGCTAGCATCAGACGTTTTCCTTCTTCGAAATGTTCAGCGGAGTGCCGCGATCGCTGGCTTCCACTTCGCGCTGGTCGCGAAGGGCCTCGATCTGCGTGGCAATGTCATAGCCGCGGTCGGTAATGATGCGTTCCAGAACCTGGACGCGCTGTTCCAGTTCCGCGACGTGGCTGACATATTGCGCAGCCTTTTCAGAGCTGGCCTCGGCTGTGGCGCTGATGCGCTTTTCCTCCAGCTTTTTCTGTTTCGATATCCAGACTATTCCGAGAACCATCAGGAATGGCGCTGATACCGCCACTAGTCCTGTAAGATCACCGATCATTGTATTTCCCCTCAAGAATTCAGTGTTAGCGCAGACGCTCGATTTCGGCGTTCAGGCGCGGATTGCTGGAAACGTAATATGTTTCCACGTCGGCCAGGCGGCGGTCGATGTCGCGCATCCGGCTGCGGATTTCGCGGGCGGTGCGCTGCGGGCTCTGGCGAACACGCTGCCAGTATTTCTGCTCTTCCTTGTCCACGTAAAGGTGCGAAGGCTTCTTGTTCAGCAGCAGGCCCGCGATGAAATAGAACGGGATGGTCGAACCGCCGGTCATGAAGGTCAGCATCAGGACGCCAAGGCGGATCCACAGTGCGTTGACCCCGGTGTAGTCGGCAATGCCGGAACACACACCCATGAGTTTCGCATTCTGCTTGTCGCGGTACAGTGTGGTGCGTTCGCTGGTCATTACTGTGCTCCCTTCTTCTCGGCGAGCAGGCGGTCCAGCTCGCGCAATTTCTGATTGTCGATTTCGCGGTCATGCATCAGGCGTGGGCGCTCGAAATCGGGGTTGTCGGTTGCGACCAGGCGTTCCACCGTGTCCATCCGTTCGTCCAGACGCTTGGCCAGCTGGTAAAGGTCTTCCAGCAGTTCCTCGTCGTCGGTGGTGATCGTCGCGGCGGTTTTCCACTTCGTGATGTAGTGCAGGATGATCCACGGCAGGCCGATGAAAATGGCCGGTATGATGATGATCTCTTCCATTTGATCAGTCCTTCTTGTCTTCTGCGCCGCCTTTACCGAGCGCGCGTTTCATTTCTTCCAGTTCCTCGTCGACCTTGTCGGAGCCTTCGAGTGCAGCGATTTCGTCGGACAGCGACGGTTTGCCGCTGCTGTCGGCGATGGACAGCGCATCGGCGCGGCCTTCTGCGTAATCCACGCGGCGTTCGAGCTGGTCGAACCGGGCCAGCGCCTCGTCCGTACGCTCAGTGCTCATCAGCGTGCGCAGCTTCGCGCGGTTTTCTGCGCTCTCCAGACGCGCCGCAATGGCGGTCTGGCGGCTGCGGGCCTCGCGCAGGCGGTTCTGCAGCTTCGCGATATCCTGTTCGTAAGCGCGCAGGGCATCGTCGAGCACGGCGATTTCCGACTTGAGCTGTTCCGACATGTCGGACGCTTTCTTCTTCTCGACCAGCGCGGCGCGGGCCAGGTCTTCGCGATCCTTCGACAGCGCCAGCTGTGCCTTTTCGCCCCAGTCGGCCTGCAGCCGGTCCAGCTTGACCGTATGCCGGTGCATTTCTTTCTGATCGGCGATCGTGCGGGCCGCGCTGGCGCGCACTTCAACCAGGGTTTCCTCCATCTCGAGGATGATCATGCGGATCATCTTGGACGGGTCGTCCGCCTTGTCGAGCATGTCGGTGAAGTTGGCGGCAATGATATCACGGGTGCGACTGAATATTCCCATCAAGGGTACTCCGGAGTTAAACAGGTCGGAGCGACCGCCCTGCTGATGTGAAGACTGTGTTGGTGTAGGGCTCTGGCGGAGGCGTTCAACCTCTGCTTCGAAGCGCGACACGATATTTCGGGCCGGGGCGGGTCTGCCGTCGGGGGATAGGGGGGACAGTCGGCGGTCCCGCTCCAGCCCTAGGGGGTCCCGATCACTCGGGTTGTTGCTGGAAGGCCTGTTCATGCCAGCTCAACTGTTTCGCATTGCATGGCAGAGGCGTAAGCCGGGCTCACCTGCATTTGCGAGCTGAGTGCGACAAAGGCGCACATCGCTGCAACGCTGGCAATCGCGGCCTGGCCCAGTTTTGTCTGGAGAAAGCTGCGGTCAAACATGGCTTGGTTCCTTCCGAATTGGTTGTGTTCATGTAATAGCAAGGGGTGTGCCAAACTCGAATTAGTGAACAAAACCAGCTACTTGGATTGTAATGCGCAAATCGGCTATTGGTGCCTATTGCCAACATATGGGATTTCTCACTATAGGTTGGGGTGATGGAGCAGAAGAACCAGTTTATTGGCCAGTCCGGCGCGTTTCTCGATGCGGTCGAGCGGGCCAGCCGCGCTGCGCCGATGCGCCGCCCCGTGCTGGTGGTGGGGGAGCGCGGAACCGGCAAGGAACTGATTGCCGAACGTCTCCACCGCCTGTCCGAACGCTGGGGAGAGCCGCTGGTCACAATGAACTGTGCAGCCTTGCCCGAAACGCTGATCGAGGCCGAATTGTTCGGCCACGAAGCCGGTGCATTCACAGGTGCTACCAAAGCCCGCGCGGGAAGGTTTGAAGAAGCCGACAAAGGCACGCTATTCCTCGACGAACTGGGCACTTTGTCGATGGCTGCACAAGAACGCCTGTTGAGGGCCGTCGAATATGGCGAGGTGAACCGCATCGGTTCCTCCCGGCCGATCAATGTCGATGTGCGGATTGTCGCGGCGACCAACGAAAACCTGCCGCGGGCGGCGGAGGAGGGCACGTTCCGTTCCGACTTGCTCGACCGGCTGAGTTTCGAGGTTATTACCCTGCCGCCGCTGCGGGTGCGCGACGGCGATATCGAGGTGCTCACCGATTATTTCGGGCGCCGGATGGCCGCGGAAATCGGCTGGGATGGCTGGCCGGGTTTTGCCGATCACGTGATGCAGCAGCTCGATGAATACGCCTGGCCCGGCAATGTGCGCGAACTTCGCAATGTGGTGGAGCGGGCAATCTACCGGTGGGACAATTGGCATGAACCGATCGCCCATATCCAATTCGACCCGTTCGATTCGCCCTGGCAGCCTGCCGGTGAACCGTCGAGCCGGTCGGCAGCGCCGGCCGCCGCGAAAAGTGCAGAGCATTCAGCACCGGCCCAGAACCCGGCGGCGGATCTTGAGAATATCGACGATCTGCGCGCTGCGGTGGATGATCATGAACGTAGGATCGTGCAGCACGCTTTGGGCAAACATCGCTGGAACCAGCGGCAGACTGCCAAGGCGCTGGGCCTTACATATGACCAACTGCGCCATTGCATCAAAAAGCACGGCTTGGCAGAAGACTGATACATCGCCGTTCCGGTGAAAACGGGAAATTCCATGACCAAGTTCTCTCTCCTGCTGTTGGCTGCAGCGCTGGCGGCACCAGGCGCTGCAAACGCGCAGCCTTTCGATTTGCCCGAGGGTGTAGGGGTGGAGGAGCAGGCGACCCCGCAGCAGGAGGCGGCCAACCAGCGGGCCAGTGAACTGGGTTTGCAGATTTACCTGCATGACCAGGCGGCATGGCATGGCACCGACTGGGTCCGCGCCCGTCTCGATTTCGCCGATCACCCGGAAATCAAAGGGTATGTCACAGAGGAATTGGCCAGCGGTAATATCGGCCTTGTCTACTATGCCGAATTTGACGGGGCACTTTACGAGTTTGCCCGGCTGGAGATGGCTGGCGGCAAGGTCATTTCCGGCGAAATTATGCAAACGCCGCAAGATCATCCGCTTTCCCGTGATCTGCAGCGTCAGGTCGGGGCGAGACAGGCTGCGCTTGAACAAGGTGCAAAAGAGCAATTGCAGCTTTGTACCAGCGGGGCCGTGAACACGGTTATTTTGCCGCCAAGCGAGACTGGTGAGATACCGGTCTACCTGCTTTCAGCGCCGGTTGAACCTGGCCGCTTTCCGCTAGGAGGCCATTATCTGTTCAATGTCGATGCAGGCGGCAAAGTCGTCTCCGGGCGCGCATTCATGCACAGCTGCACCGATGTGCCGGTAATCAATCGGCACGTCATCAATGGACCGGAAAATTACACCACCGCGCATCTGCTCGACGATCACCCGAACGAGATACTTCATTATGTTGCGCGCAACATGAACCTGCCGCTGGTTATCGGAACCGGGAACGTACTTTGGACGCTCGACTACCGTGACAGCGCAGGCGGTGATCAGGATGAAGCCGGGGGCGGCGAATAAAGTTGCATTCGGGCAAAACAGTGCCTATCTGACCCCCATCCCGACATTGTGACTGCAAAGTGGGGCTGGCGCCGGAAGGGGCCGGCGCTAAACAGCTTTGTCATTTTCAATGCCAATCTTAGGAGACCGAATGGCCGATCTGGCACGCCTGACAGATGTAATCGAACCCGAAGCGAAAGCACTCGGCTTTGATCTTGTGCGCGTGAAAATGGTCGCTTCGGAAGCCGGTGACGGCGAACGTGCCCTGCAGATCATGGCCGAAGATCCCGCCACCGGGCAATTGGTCATCGACCAATGTGCCGCGCTGTCGCGGGCGGTTTCGGAAAAGATCGACGCGCTAGAGGAGCAAGGCCAGACGCTGATTGAAGGTACTTACCACCTAGAAGTCAGCTCGCCCGGTATCGATCGTCCGCTCACCCGGCCCAAGGATTTTTCCAACTGGGCGGGTCACGAGGCGAAGATCGCTCTGGTGGAGAAGGTCGGCAAGCATCGTAACCTGCGCGGCGAATTGCTGGGTATCGAAGGCGATGTAGTCGCGATCGCGGATAAGAATGCGGGGCGGGTAGACGTTCCGCTGGCAAACATTCATGCGGCAAAGCTCATTCTCACCGATGCGCTGATCGCAGCAACCCAACCTCTCGTCACCGATGGTGCCGAGGATATTGTAGAAGACGAAGAAGAGAAGGCTGACGACTGATGGCCAGTGCAATTTCCGCCAACAAGGCAGAGCTGCTAGCGATTGCAAACGCAGTTGCTTCGGAAAAGATGATCGACAAGTCGATCGTTATCGAAGCGATGGAAGAAGCGATCCAGAAAAGCGCGCGTAACCGCTACGGTGCAGAAAACGACATCCGCGCCAAACTCGATCCGCAAACCGGCGATCTGCGTCTGTGGCGTGTCGTCGAAGTCGTCGAAGAGGTCGAAGATTACTTTAAGCAGGTCGATCTGAAGGCCGCGCAGAAGCTCGACCCCGATGCCAAGCTGGGCGACTTCATCGTCGATCCGCTGCCTCCGGTCGATCTGGGCCGCATCGATGCGCAGTCCGCAAAGCAGGTGATCTTCCAGAAGGTCCGCGATGCAGAGCGTGAACGTCAGTACGAAGAATTCAAGGATCGCGCAGGCGAAGTCATTACTGGCGTGATCAAGTCGGTCGAGTTCGGCCATGTGATCGTAAACCTCGGCCGCGCCGAAGGCGTTATCCGCCGTGATCAGCAGATCCCGCGTGAGGCGGCCCGTGTCGGCGAACGCGTTCGCGCTCTGATTACCAAGGTCGAGCGTAACAACCGCGGGCCGCAGATTTTCCTCAGCCGTGCGCATCCGGACTTCATGAAGAAGCTGTTCGCGCAGGAAGTGCCCGAAATTTACGATGGCATCATTGAAATCAAGGCTGCTGCCCGCGACCCGGGTTCGCGCGCCAAGATCGGCGTGATCAGCCACGACAGCAGTATCGATCCGGTCGGTGCCTGCGTCGGTATGAAGGGTAGCCGCGTTCAGGCCGTCGTGCAGGAACTGCAGGGCGAAAAGATCGACATCATTCCGTGGTCGGAAGACATCGCGACGTTCGTCGTCAACGGCCTCCAGCCTGCGACTGTCGCCCGCGTTGTGCTCGATGAGGACGAAGGCCGCATCGAAGTTGTCGTTCCTGACGACCAGCTCAGCCTGGCCATTGGTCGCCGCGGCCAGAACGTCCGCCTCGCCAGTCAGTTGACCGGTCACCAGATCGACATCATGACCGAGGAAGAGGCGAGCGAAAAACGTCAGAAGGAATTCGCCGAACGTTCCAAGATGTTCGAAGAAGAGCTGGACGTCGATGAAACACTGTCGCAGCTTCTGGTTGCAGAAGGCTTCGCCGAACTCGAAGAAGTTGCCTACGTCGAACTGGACGAGCTGGCAGCGATCGAAGGCTTCGACGAAGAGCTTGCAGAAGAACTTCAGAGCCGTGCGACCGAAGCGCTTGAGCGCCACGAAGAGGCTGCCCGTGAAGAGCGCCGCGAACTGGGTGTTGAAGACGATCTTGCCGAAATCCCGCACCTGACGGAAGTCATGCTGGTTACTCTGGGCAAGGCCGGGATCAAGACGCTTGATGATCTTGCGGACCTCGCAACGGACGAACTGATCGCGAAGAAGCGTGAAGCGCCCAAGCGCCGCCAGAACCCGGCAGACGGCCCGCGTATGCGCGCCGATGTCCAGAGCAAGCGTGCAGAAGACAAGGGCGGTGTCCTTGGTGAATTCGGCCTGAGCGAAGAGCAGGGTAACGAGATCATCATGGCAGCCCGCGCACACTGGTTCGACGACGAACCTGATGCTGCTGTAGACGAGGCACCAGCTGCCGACGCTGCGGCCGGATCCGACCCACAGGAGGCCGCTGATGCGGACTCCACACAATGAGCGCGTAGCGTCCGACATCTCTGAAACCGCGACGGGGCGAGGCCACAAGGCTTCTGCCCCCGAACGGCGCTGTATCCTGTCGGGAGAAATCGCCCCCAAGGATACGCTGATCCGCCTCGCCATTTCGCCTGCAAGGGAAGATGGCTCCCACGATGTCTTGCCCGACCCGCTTGGCAAGGCGCCGGGGCGCGGTGCCTGGATCGGAGTGACACGGCGTGAGTTGGACGAGGCCCTGGCAAAGGGCAGGCTCCGCGGCGCACTGGCGCGCGCATTTAAAGGGACAAAGCTGAACCTGCCGGAAAACCTTTCCGACATGATCGAGGATGGGCTGACAAAACTGTTTCTTGGCCGGCTGGGTCTCGAAATGCGGGCCGGAAAGCTTATCTTGGGGTCAGACAGGATTGCCGAACAGGCACGTTCTGCCCGTATTTCCCTGCTTCTCCACGCCGCTGATGCGAGCGAGGACGGGCGCAAGAAACTGGACCAGGCATGGCGCGTTGGGCGTGATGCGGAAGGTTCGGGCGACCGTGGCATCACCTTGCCACTGGACCGCGCGGCACTGTCTGTGGCATTGGGCCGCGACAATGTCGTTCACATGGCGTTAGCCGATGACGGATCGGCCGGGAGGATCAATTCGATCCTTGCGCGCCTGATGCATTTCCTACGGGCGGAAAAGCCCTTAACGGATGACGGTGAGGTGCAGGATGCACCGCGCCGGGATGACGATTTGAGTATTGAAGGATAGAGACGAGCTATATGGCCGACGAAGACAAAAAACCGACGCGCACCCGGAAGCCGCTTGGCCTGAAGCGCCCGGTCGATGGCGGGGAAGTCAAACAGACTTTCAGCCACGGCCGGACGAACAAGGTTGCGGTCGAGGTGAAGCGGCGCCGCAAGCTCGTCAAACCCGGTGAAGAAGCTGCGGCAACGCCCGCACCTGCGCCAGCACCCGAGCCTGCGCCGGAACCGGCACCGCAGCCGGTCGCAGCCGCGTCTGCGCCCAAGAAACGGCCCGCAGCCGATGCGGAAACGCCGCAGGAACGCGTCGCGCGTCTCCAGCGCGAAGCCGAGGAAGAGCGCCTGCGTCTTGCCGAAGACGCGCGCCGCCGCGATGACGAGCAGAAGAAAAAGGCCGTAATCGAAGAGAAGCAGGCTCAGGAAGAAAACAAGAAGGCCGAAGCCGAGGCTGAGGCAGCGACTAAAAAGCAGGCCGAAGAAGAGGCCAAGCAAGCCAAGGCCGATGCCGAAGAAGAAGCCAAACCGGCTGAGCCAGCGCCTGCCCCGAAAGCAACACCGACCCCGGCTGCTCGCAAGTTCACGCCTGTCGCGCGTCCGGAGCCAAAGCGTCCGCCGAAGAAAGAAGAGAAGCGCCCGGACAAAGCCGGTGCGACGGACAAGCGCCGTTCAGGCAAGCTGACCGTCACCAAAGCGCTGAACGAAGACGAAGGCCGCCGTGCGCGCAGCCTCGCCGCGCTGAAACGCGCGCGCGAAAAGGAACGCCGCGAACAGGGTGGTGGTTCGAACAAGCCGCGTGAAAAGCAGGTCCGCGACGTGGTCGTGCCCGAAGCAATCACCGTTCAGGAGCTCGCTCAGCGTATGGCTGAAAAGGGCGCCGATCTGGTGAAGGAATTGTTCAATCTCGGCATGATGGTGACCGTCAACCAGACGATCGACCAGGACACTGCCGAATTGCTGGTCGAACAGTTCGGTCACAACATCAAACGGGTTTCCGAAGACGATGTCGACATCAAGGTCGAAGAAGACAAGGATCCGGAAGAAACGCTGAGGCCGCGTCCGCCGGTCGTTACGATCATGGGCCATGTCGACCACGGCAAGACCAGTCTGCTCGACGCGCTACGCGGCACCAACGTCACGAAGGGCGAAGCCGGCGGGATCACGCAGCATATCGGTTCGTACCAGATCACAACGAAAGACAAGTCGAAGATCACTTTCCTCGACACACCGGGCCACGCTGCGTTCACGGAAATGCGCCAGCGCGGTGCAAATGTGACCGACATCGTGGTGCTGGTGGTTGCGGCGGATGACGGCATCATGCCGCAGACGATCGAAGCCATCAATCATACGAAGGCCGCTGGCGTTCCAATGATTGTCGCGATCAACAAGTGCGACAAGCCGGAAGCCAACCCGCAAAAGGTGCGCGAGCGTTTGCTTGAGCATGAAGTGATCGTGGAAGCGATGTCGGGCGATGTTCAGGATGTCGAAGTGTCGGCAACCAAGGGCACCGGACTCGATGAACTGCTAGAAAAGATTGCGCTGCAGGCTGAACTGCTGGAACTGAGAGCACGTCCGGACCGCGATGCGGAAGCAACCGTGATCGAAGCACAGCTCGACAAGGGCCGCGGCCCGGTCGCCACAGTGCTGGTCACCCGCGGTACGCTGAAGCGCGGAGACACATTCGTTGTCGGAACGCAAAGCGGCAAGGTCCGTGCAATCGTCAACGACCAGGGCAAGCAAATTAAGGAAGCCGGCCCATCAATGCCGGTCGAAGTCCTCGGTTTGGGCGGGGTACCTGGCGCAGGCGACCAGCTGACCGTGGTCGAAAACGAACAGCGTGCCCGCGAAGTTGCCCAATACCGTCAGGAAAAGGCGACCGAAAAGCGTACAGCACTCGCTCCGACCAGCTTCGATACCATGTTCTCGAACCTGCAGAGCGATCTGGTCGAGTTCCCGGTTCTTGTGAAGGCGGACGTTCAGGGCAGCGTGGAAGCCATCAACACGGCGCTCCACAACCTCGGCAACGACCTGATCAAGGTCCGCGTCCTGCATGCAGGCGTCGGCGCGATCACGGAAAGCGACGTTACGCTGGCCGCGGCATCGAATGCCCCGATCATCGGTTTCAACGTTCGCCCCAATCCGAAGGCGCGCCAGTTGATCGAGAAGGAAAAGGTGCGGATGATGTATTACGACGTCATCTATCACCTGACCGAAGAGATCGCGAAGGAAATGGCTGGCGAACTTGGTCCGGAAAAGATCGAGAACGTCATGGGCCGTGCAGAGGTCAAGGAAGTCTTCAAGTCCGGCAAGAAGGACAAGGCGGCAGGTTTGCTCGTCACCGAAGGCGTCATCCGCAAGGGTCTCCACGCACGTCTCACCCGCGACGATGTCATCGTTTCGGCAACAACCATCGCCTCTCTGCGGCGCTTCAAGGACGATGTGGACGAAGTCCGCGCGGGTCTCGAATGCGGTGTGGTTCTGGAAGACACGAACGACATCAAGGCCGGCGATATGCTCGAAATCTTCGAAGTCGAGGAGCGTGAGCGCACGCTGTAATCGGGGCTGAAGCTTGTCGGATCAGGCACCAATCTTCACCAAACGCCGGTCCCCGTCAGCAGAGCTGATGGGGTCGGAGTTTGTGTCCTTCGATGAAGAGACAGCGACTGCGACGGTGGAATACACACCGCCGCCTTCCTTCGCTTCGCCGCGGGGCGCGGTGCAGGGCGGGCTGATCGGAGGGTTTTTGGACGAGGTGATGGGTACGGCGCTTCTCGCCGCGACCGATGGCGAACTGCTGCCTCTCAATCTTGACTGCAACATCAGTTTTTGCCGGATGGTCCCGATGGAAACCATCACCGCCAAGGGCCGTGTTGTCAGGCTGGGGCGCCGGATTGCATTTCTGGAAGGCGAATTGTTCGACAAGCAGGGCAATTTGCTTGCCCGCGCAACGTCCACGGCAATTCCAACTCCTGTTCCCGGAGCGGAAGACTGATGGCATTCGAAGCCAAGGCATTTGCACACGCGGAATTGATGGGTGCGCAGTTCGTTTCCTTTGACCAGGAATCGCAGACAATTCTCATGAATTTCTGCGCGCCGGAAAGTTTCATCACACCTCGCGGAAGCGTGCAGGGCGGCCTCGTTGCCGGTTTCCTCGATGAAGCGATGGGCTGGGCCTACACGCACTCCACCGGCGGCACGCATTCCCCGCTGATGGTCGACGTGAATTTCTCGATCCTGCGCCCTGTTCCGCAAGGCAAGCTGGTCGCAACCGGCCGCGTAATCAAGGCAGGCAAGAGAGTGCTCTATCTGGCGGCCGAACTGATGGCACCGGACGGCACCCTGCTTGCCCGTTCTACCTCGACATGCATCCCGACGCCCAATCCCGGTGCGAGCGTAGCCTGACCATGCGTTATGTCGCCTTTCTTGGTAGTATCAACGTGGGCGGCAACCGCTTGCTGATGGAAGATTTGCGCTCGGCACTTCGCTATGGCGACTTTGCCGATGTTGAAACGGTGGTTGCTAGCGGCAACGTGCTGTTCACGCATGACGAGGCGCCATCAGAAGGTCTGGCCGAGAAAATGGCCTGGATCGTCAAGGACGAATTCGACATCGACAGCATGGTCACAGTGCGCACGCGCGATGAACTGGCCGCGACGATTGCCGAAAATCCGTTTGCTGGGGACGGCGCTGAAAATGTGGTCCACACTTTGTTTCTGCCGGATGATCCGGGAGAGCATCAGGTCAAATCCCTGCAGATTGATCACGAAGGGCGCGGCAATGAGCGCATGGCGGCAGGTGCCAAATGCCTGCATATCGATTATGCGGACGGCGTTGGGTCCAGCAAGCTGACGGGTGAATTCATTGCCCGGCGTCTTGGTATGAACGGAACGGCACGCAATATTCGCAGTATGAAACGCATCCTCGCCAAAATGGACGAGCTCGATGCGGGGGAAAGTTAAAGTCAGTGGCTAGAAATCAGTCATCCAAGGAACAGCAATCCGTTCGCGTCCTGAAGGTCGGCGAACGTGTGCGGCACATCCTGTCCGAACTGCTCGCACGGGGTGAGGCGCATGACGATACGCTGCGCGCTACCTCTATCAGCGTAACCGAGGTCCGGATGACCCCGGACCTGCGCAACGCCAACGTTTATGTAAAACCGCTGCTGGGCGAGGATGAGGCCGTAGTGCTCAAGGCGCTGCGCACCAACACAGCCTTCTTCCAGCGCGAAGTGGCAAAGCGGCTGGGCCTGAAATTCGCGCCCAAACTGCAATTCAAACCCGACGAAAGTTTCGACGAAGCAAGCCGGATCGACCAGCTGCTCAACGATCCAAAGGTCGCGCGCGATCTGGACGACGACACCGAATAATCACCGGGCGTTTGCCTGATCCCGAGGGACCGGTAGGCCATCCGCGCCAGCGAGCGTGTAACCGGCGGCGGCGCTTAGTTTGGGATTTCTCCACGGCTGCGCTCCACAGGAGATTTGATCCCGGCTAGAACGGGTCATGGCCAAGCTCTATTTTTACTACGCCAGCATGAATGCCGGTAAGAGCAGCACTCTGCTGCAGGCTGCGTTCAATTACGGCGAACGCGGCATGAAAGTGTCGCTGTGGACTGCGGCGATAGATGACCGCCCGGGTTTTGGGGCCATCAGCAGCCGTATCGGCCTTGCCAGTGACGCACACCGGTTTTCTGCCGACACCAATATCCTCGAATTTGTGCTCGATGAAAACACACAGGGCCGCGTCGATTGCGTGCTGATCGATGAAGCGCAATTCCTGACCGAAGAACAGGTCTGGCAATGCGCGCAATTGGCGGACGAGGCGAACATGCCGGTTCTGTGTTACGGGCTACGAACCGACTTTCAGGGCAAGTTATTTCCTGGCTCCGCAGCATTGCTCGGCATCGCGGATTCGCTGACCGAACTGAAGGCCATTTGCGACTGCGGCCGAAAGGCGACCATGAATTTGCGCGTGGATCAGCACGGCAAGGCTGTGAAAGCCGGCGCACAGACCGAAATCGGCGGGGACGATCGCTATGTCGCGCTGTGCCGCAAGCATTTCAGCGAAGCACTGGCGGGTTAGCGCGGTGCGCCCTATCTAGGGTGCATGACAGAAACCCTGATTTTAGCGGCGATCCTGATCCCGTGCCTGATTGTCGCTATCGTATTCCACGAGGTTGCTCACGGCTGGACGGCGCTGGCGCTGGGCGATCCCACCGCACGCGATCAGAACCGGCTCAGCCTGAACCCTGTTCGCCATGTCGATCCGGTCGGCACCTTGCTGGTTCCCGGCTTGCTCGCAATCGTGGGCGGGCCCATCTTTGGCTGGGCGAAACCGGTGCCTGTGCGGCAGGAGCGGCTCGATAATCCGCGCTACGGTATGATGGCGGTCGCGGCGGCCGGACCTGCGACGAACATATTCCTAGGGCTGATAGGTGCGGTGGTGCTGGGCCTGCTGGCGATTGGTTTGACGGAGCCGCCAACCGGTGCGCTGGGCTGGGCGATCACGGCGCTCAATTACTTCATTACGATCAATATCTTTCTGGCGCTGTTCAACCTGTTGCCGATCCCGCCATTTGACGGCTCGCACATTGTGCAGGGTCTGCTGCCGCGATCACTGGCGGTGCATTATGCCAAATTGCAGCGGGCCGGAATGCTGCTGCTGGTTGGCTTGATTGCGATCACATGGATATTTCCGGACAGCGGGATCATCGAAAATGTGGTGCTACCGCCCGTCGATTGGATGCGGGAAAAATTCATGGCCATCGCGATCTGGATTGCTGCTGGCTGACTATCGCCGCAATCAGCGCGCTTCAATGTGGTCGATATAGCGTGAGCGTGGATGTTTCGCGAGTAGGGCAGCCTGCCATGCCTCGCGTGCATCAGCCTGCACGCAGGCCACGATACACCCGCCGAAACCGCCGCCGGTAAGCCGCGCGCCGTCCGCACCAAGTGCAACGGCATCATCCACAAGAGCATCGATTTCGGGCAGGGACATTTCGAAATCATCCCGCATGGAGGCGTGACTGGCGTTCATGAGGCTGCCGAAAAGCGCCGCATCGCCGCTTTCGAGGGCACCGATTGCCGAAATCACCCGGCGATGTTCGCTAGCGCAGTGGCGTGCCCGCCTTTTCAAGGCTGGATCTACCCCGGACGCCTCGATGTCTGCAGGTTCCAGCAGGCACAGGGCATCCGTTCCGAAAGCCTCTTTTGCGGCATCGCATTCCTCTTTCCTCGCGGCATAGCGGCCATCGGTGAGCTTGCGAGTGAGGCCTGAATGGATCACTACCATGTGGTGCGACGCAGGCAGCGCGACCACGCGGTATTCAAGGTTGCTGGTGTCGAGTGCCATTGCTTCGCCAGGTTTGGCAATCGCAACTGCCATCTGGTCCATTATGCCGCAGGGGACCCCCATGTATTCATTTTCCGCCAGCCTTGCCGCGACAGCGATTTCTGCATCGCTGGTTGCGCTTCCGGCCAGTTCTCGCGCGGCTTTCAGCAATGTCACGATCAACGCTGCGGATGATGACAGGCCTGCGCCTGCCGGAATGGTTGAACGAACCGCGATGTCGGCTCCTGCGCTAATCAACCCCATCGCTTCCGCTTCGCGCATTGCGCCAACGGCCGGGTCTGACCAGCTTCCATCGGCTTCATCATCAAGGCTGCGCTCCGCCGTTCCGGAATATCCGCGCGCGGCGATGCTGAGCTTGCGGTCATTTCGCGGCATTACCGTTGCAGTCAGTTCGACCGACAAGGCCGCCGGCAGCACCCAGCCGCCATTGTAATCGGTGTGCTCACCGATGAGATTGACCCGTCCGGGGGATGTCACGGCCGCATTCATATCAAACGCCTCCCAAGGCCGCGGCTGCCGTTTCCGGCATCACATCGACCGTGAACACGCCGGTATGCTGTTCGACCGATGCGAGATATTTCACCCGGTCCGCCGCCCGCAGCAGAGGATAGAACTGCGCTGTGAAATGGTAGTTTTCACAGCCGCCAGCCGGTGCCGCGTGCAGCGCGAACATATACGGCGTGGGGCGGCCAAAGAACGCGTCGTATCGGCGGGTTACATCGCCCAGCAAATGCGCAAACCCGTCCAGTTCGTCAGCGGAGCAGTCCCACGGGCCATCGCGGCGCTGTTCGGGGGCAATCCACACTTCGTAAGGAAAGCGCGCGAAACGCGGGCAGAATGCGGCCATCCCGCCCGCTTCAGCCAGACCGTAATCGGGCATGGCCAATGCAATTTCCGCCGACAGATCGTAACCCTGGCTGAAGGCGGCGATGGCCGATTGCTGGACCAATGGCACCTTGCCGAAACCGTAAATCTGGCCGTGCGGATGATGCAGCGTTGCGCCCACTTCCTCTCCGCGGTTTTCGAATGGCAGGACGTAGGCGCACCCTTCGCTGAACAGGTTGCGGTAGCGGTCGATCCATGCCGCGATCAGCAATCTGCGGCGGTCCTGACCGATAGTGTGCAAGCTGCCTTGCGCTTCGGACGTGTAGATTACGACCTCGCACTTACCTCCGGCGGCGGCGGTTTCGGCGCCATCCATTCGTGCGGGCTGCGAGGCCTGAGGATGCAGTCCGGAAAACTTGTTCTCGAACACTGCCAGCTCAAAATCTTCGAACGGGATTTCGGTTGCCGGGCCGCCGGGCAGGGTAGGTGCAAGCGGGTCTGCGCTGGCCGCAGGTTTGAACGTGCGGTTTTGTCGGTGGGCGGCGTAGATGTTCCATTCACCGCGGAGCGGGTGCCGGCGCAGTTCGCCCCCTGTCGCGATCGCATCATCCTGTTGATGCATCACGGCGAGAGTGTGCGGTTCGCGGCCGTACAAATAGAGCATTCGCCCGTCGACCTTGCGAAAGCTGCGCCGCATTATGGGGCCGCCGGGCACATCCGTTTCGACCTGCTCAATATTATCAATGGCGGTCAGGTCCTGCGCTGTGCTCATTTCGGGCCTTCGTTGGCAAACCAGTTTGTGACCGCCTGGCGCTGGCTATCGTCCATGTGCAAACCCAGCTTGCTTCGCCGCCACAGCACATCGTTGGCGGTGCGCGCATATTCGTGATCGACAAGATAGCGCACTTCGCGCTCAGTCAGGCCGGCACCGAAATCGGTGCCCATCGCGGCCCAGCTGTCTGCATCGCCGATAAGTTCCGTGACAAGCGTGCCATATGCGCGGCACAGCCGCAGCAGGGCAGGCGCTGGAACCCATGGGTACGCTTCGCCCATTCGCGCGGCAAAGTTGCCGAAATCACCCTCCGGAATATCGCCGCCCGGCAAGGGTGCGCCCGCTGTCCATGGCTTCCCCAGATCGAGCCATGGCATCTTGAGCTTCTCCAGCGCGTGTTCGGCCAGTTTGCGATAGGTGGTAATCTTGCCGCCGAAAATCGACAGGATCGGCGGTGCGTCCTGCGGATCGTCCAATTCAAACACGTAGTCGCGGGTGACGGTGGAATTGTTGCGCGATTTGTCATCGTAGAGCGGGCGCACTCCCGAATAGCTCCAAACGGCCTGCGAAGGCGTGACATCTACTTTCAGATATTCGTTGATTGCATCGCAGATATACGCTGATTCCTGATCAGAAATCTGGATCGTGTTGGCGTCACCCGAAAATGCGACGTCGGTCGTGCCGACAAGCGTGAATTCCTGCTCGTAAGGGATGGCGAAAACGATTCGGTCGTCGCGGTTCTGGAAGATGTAGCAATGATCCCCTTCATACAGCTTCGGGAATACCAGATGGCTGCCTTTGACCAGCCGCAGGTTCTCGTGCCGTTCGCCGGGGATGGCCCGGCCCAGAACCTGATCGACCCACGGGCCTGCGGCATTGACCACGGACCTGGCCGTAATCCTCCTGACCGAACCATCTGGGCCTTTTAGATCGGCGATCCAAACCTGTCCGCGCCGGTCCAGCGCGGTGCATTCGGTGCGCGTGCAGATTTCCGCGCCGAGTTTCTCGGCATCGAGCGCGTTGAGGACGACAAGGCGCGAATCCTCCACCCAACAATCCGAATATTCGAACCCTTTGACGAGACGGTCTTCCAGAATGCCGTCATGCGGCGGGGCGCGCAGGTCTAGCGTGCGTGTCGGGGGCAGGATTTTGCGGCCACCGATATGGTCGTACATGAACAAGCCGAGCCTGAGCATCCACGATGGTCGCAGACCTTCATCATGCGGCAATACGAAGCGCAGCGGCCAGATGATATGCGGCGCCAGGCCGAGCAGCCGCTCACGCTCTATCAGGCTTTCGCGCACCAGCCGGAATTCATAGTGTTCCAGATATCGCAGACCGCCATGGACCAATTTTGTGCTGGCCGAGGATGTATGGCTGGCGAGATCGTCTTTTTCCGCGAGCAGAACTTTCGCGCCGCGCCCGGCTGCATCGCGGGCAATGCCGACACCGTTGATGCCGCCGCCGATTACCAGAAGGTCGTATGGTTCGCTCAAGTTTGTGCTTCCAGATGATAAATCAGGCAGGTGTCAGGCCAGCATTGCGGCAATTGCAGGCCATATTGCATCAGGGCGGATCCCGCAAAGGTGCTTGCAGGTCCGGCAAGTTGTTCCGGCCAGACACATTCCATGCGGTAGCACCGGTCGGGGTCCAGCCCGGCAAATTGCACCACCGGCGGATGGGTTGTTGGGTGCTGGTCCAGGACCGCAATCTGGAACAGGGCCTCGCTTGCGTTTCGCGACACGGCGCCTGCGCCGCTGATGTGCGAGGGCGTTTCAAGGCGGTGATAATCGCCGTCATGGATCAGCGTGCGGTGCTGCTTGTGAACCGCAATCGCCGCAGCCAGTATTTCGCGGTCGGCCGGGGTTTCCTGATCGAGGTCCAGTTCCATCCCCATGTGGCCGAGCACTGCGGTGCCTGCGCGAAAATGCATCTCGAACCTTCGGCCGGTGATGTGGCATTTTGCCGGGCCGACATGGTTGCCCAGCATGGACAGAGGCAGGAAATGCGCCGCGCCGCGCATGATGGAATACCGCGCGCGAGCATCATTGTTGTCGCTGGTCCATACGCGGTCGGTTCGCCGCAGGATTTCCCAATCGGCGCGCGCCCCGCCGGATGAACAGCTTTCTATCTCCAGATTGTCCGGACATTGCGCGCGAATGTCGCCAATAAGGCGGTAGAGTGCATTGGTTTGCCGGTGCACGGCAGCGCGGCCTTGGCTGTCACCGGGATGATGAATATCGCGGTTCATGTCCCATTTGATGTAGCCGACACCGTATTCGTTCACGATCGATGTGATCCGTTCTGCCAGATAATTGAACACGTCGCTGCGGGTCAGATCGAGCGGCAGTTGATGGCGCGATGCGATTGGTTCGGCCCCATCCGCCTGCAACACCCAGTCGGGATGCGCGCGGTATAGGTCGCTGTCCGGATTCACCATTTCCGGTTCGAACCACAGGCCGAATTCCATGCCCAGTTCGCGGACGCGGTTGGCGATCCGGCCTAGTCCGTCGGGGTACACATCGGCGGATACCACCCAATCGCCAAGGCCGGCGCGGTCGCTGCGCCTCGCGCCGAACCATCCATCATCCAGCACAAACCGTTCCGCGCCAATTTCTGCCGCCTGCTGTGCCAGCGACAGAAGTTTTTCCGGCGAATGATCGAAATACACGGCTTCCCACGTATTGAAATGCACCGGCCTGGGCCGTTTGCGGGCAATGCCGGTCCGGATATTGCTGCGGCAATATTCGTGCAGGCGGCGCGTGACATCGCCGTAACCATCCGCTGAAATTGCCGCGAATAAATCGGGGGTGGTGTAATGATCGTTCTGGCCCAGGATGATTTCGCCGGGCAGCAGCAATTCGCCCATCTGCAGGGAGACCTTGCCATCGGATCCGCTATCGACGCGCAGCCTGTGGTTGCCGCTCCACCCAAGATGGAATGCGGCAGCCAGACCGTGGCGCTCTGCGGCTGTGTCTGTGCCCATATAGAGCCCGGGGTAGCAATCATGGCTGGTCCGGCCTGCGCGGTTTTCGCGCAGGTAGCTTCCGGCGAAGCGAGAGATTGTCTCTGTCTGGAACTCGCCGGCCCAGCGCCCGGTAAAGCCTGTCAGCCGCGTCAGCCGTGGGTCAAGGGGCAGGCACAGCGCGGCGCACGATTCAATCGCAATTGCCTGCGGGCCGGGGTTTTCAAGCCGAGTGAAAGCGGTCAGCACGCCCGTTTCGGTATCGACTACAAAGCTGTGAATGGCGCGAAGCCCGCTGACCGTGTCGCGGGAGATGATGACTTTATGGCTCGGAGAAACGTCTTCGATTTCCTCAACACGGAAATCGGCCGCCCATTCTTTTCCGGCACTGTGCAGCAGAATCCCGGGGGAAGGGTGGCCAGTGCCGATCGGGTTCAGCAGGCTGGGCGTAATCGGCACTTCGGGCCCGCCCGGCGCGTGCGTTCTGGCCGAAAGAGTATGCAATTCGACCGGTGATGAGCCAGCAATTTCTGGCCCCCAGTGAACAATGGAAGGCCGGTCGCCGATGCGGGCCGAGAGTATTAGCTGCGTTCCGCCGCCTGTCAGTGTCAGGAATTCGCTCACATCCCGGCACTAGCGGCGAATTTGCGGCTTGAACATTGGTCTTCGCCAAAAAGCGGGCTAGGCAAGTCACAGAACATAAAAGAGGATTGGGAGAGTTTCCTCAATGAATGTGGTTCAGGTCGGGGTTTTCATCGCCATCACCGCGCTAATTGCGCTAGCCACGTGGCTGCATTGCCGGGGCAAAGGCAAAGGCGCTGCGGCGGACGAGAAGGACTACTTTCTCGCCAATGGTGGGCTATCCTGGTATTTCGTAGCCGGTTCGATCACGCTTACCAACCTGTCGACCGACCAGCTTGTCAGCATGAACGGCAACCAGATGTTGCTGGTGGCCTGGTGGGAATTCGCCGCCGTATTCGGCCTGTTCATCCTCGCGTTCGTTTTCCTGCCGATTTACTACAAGAACAATTGCACCACGACGACCGAGCTGCTGCAGAAGAAATACGGCGACAAGCACATACGTGCGCTCATCAGCATCCTGTTTCTCGCGGGCAATCTCTTCATCTTCCTCCCGGCGATCCTGTACGGTGGATCACGGTTTTTCCTGTCGATGCTGGGCATCGATGGGGGGATCGAGAATCTGCTGATCTCCTCGGTTATACTGGCGAGTGTCGGTGCAGCCTATGCAGTGTTCGGTGGGCTGCGTGCGGTTGCCGTGTCGGACACGTATTCGGGCGTGCTGATCCTTGGCTTGGCATTGCTGGTCGCGTTCCTGGCGATGCAGGCAATCGATTTCGATTTCAGCGGCATACCGGCCGATCGGCTGAC
Source organism: Pontixanthobacter luteolus (assembly GCF_009828095.1). Taxonomy (GTDB): domain Bacteria; phylum Pseudomonadota; class Alphaproteobacteria; order Sphingomonadales; family Sphingomonadaceae; genus Pontixanthobacter; species Pontixanthobacter luteolus. The sequence continues at coordinate 246,225 of NZ_WTYP01000001.1, forward strand.
CCTGATCGGGGACAATGATTCCGACATTCCATGGCATACGCTGCTGACCGGAATGATCTTCATCCAGACGTTTTATTGGTCTACCAACCAGACGATTACCCAGCGCGCGATGGCCTCGCCAACTATACGAGAGGCACAGAAAGGCGTGATGGCGGCTGCGGCGATCCGGCTGATGATCGTGCCGGTAATCGTCGTTGTGCCGGGCATCGTGGCTTACAAAATGTTCGGCGATGTCCCGTCCGATGGCGCGTATGGAATGATCGTTGCCGAGATACTGCCTGCCTGGATGTCCGGCGCATTTGCAGCCGCGCTGTTTGCGGCGGTGCTGACCACGTTCAATTCCATCCTCAACGCGTCCGCGGCGCTTTACGTGTGCGATCTGCACGAGGCGTATATCGGCAAGACGATGAAGATCGGGCGGCTGGGAGCAATCGTTTCGGTTGTGATGTCCGTCCTAGCGCTCGCTCTGGTGCCGTTCTTTGCCAGTCAGGAAAGCCTGATCAACACGGTGCAACAGCTCTACGGCCTGCTATCCATGCCTATCCTGTCGGCATTTATCGTCGGCCTTGCCTTCCGCAATGTCAGCGCGATGGCGGCGATGATCGGGGTGGTCGCGGGCGTTGTCTTCTACGGTTTCTGGAGCATGGTGTGGGAGCCTGCCCACTACATCCACGGCATGGCGGTAACGCTGCTACTGTCGATTGCCGTGTCGTTGGCCGTAAACAAACTGATTTTCGGTCAGAACGCGCAGCTTGCGATTGGTGACGGCGCACCCCACCCTGAAGCGGTATGACTGACACCCCCAGGCCCAAACACCCGCTTTCCGGCTGGATCATTCTCGATAAACCGCGCGGGCTAGGGTCCACTCAGGCTGTGGGCGCGGTGAAGCGCAACTTGCGTGAGGGCGGTTATGCCAAAACCAAGGTTGGACATGGCGGTACGCTGGACCCGCTGGCCGAGGGCGTGCTGCCGATTGCGCTGGGCGAGGCAACCAAGCTGGCCGGGCGTATGCTCGATGCGAGCAAGATCTACGAATTCACGGTCCAGTTCGGCGAAGAAACCAGCACGCTGGATAGCGAGGGAGAGGTTGTTCAGACATCTCAAAAGCGCCCGCCAATGGCCGCGATCGAGGCAATTCTCAGCCATTTTACAGGCGACATCGAGCAAGTGCCGCCCAAATATTCCGCACTGAAAATCGATGGCAAGCGCGCCTACGATCTTGCTCGGGCCGGTGAAGAAGTGGAGATGAAAACCCGCGCGGTAACCATCCACTCGCTCACGATGGGGTCCGGCTATGAGCCAGGCAGAGGTGTAGTCTCCGCCTTTGCAACAACATCTGGCCGTCCGGACCCGTTCGATCCGGGCGCGCCGCTGGAATTGGCCGATGCCGTGACCCTGACTGCCCATGTCAGCAAGGGGACCTATATCCGCAGCCTGGCCCGCGATATTGCCCGCGCCCTTGGAACCGTGGGGCATGTGACCTATCTAAGGCGGATCAAGGCCGGGCCGTTCCTTCAGGAACAGGCGATTTCGCTAGACAAACTGAACGAAATCGGTAAGGGCGCGCGACTTGAAGACGTAATGCTGCCTTTGGAGGCAGGGCTGGACGACATCCCGGCTCTTACCCTCACGTCCCAACAGGCAGCAGCGGTCCGTCAGGGCCGTGTCTTGGAGGGGCAGCCCCAAGCAGACGGGCTCTATTGTGCCATGCACCGGGAAATTCCGGTGGCATTGATGGAACTTGTTGGCGGGACGGCGAAAGTCGTCAGGGGTTTCAATCTTCACGATGTCGCGGAGTAAACGACTATGACGATCAGCGCTAAAGAGAAGCAGGACGTAATCAAGGAATACGCACAGAACGAAGGCGACACCGGTTCGCCAGAAGTTCAGGTGGCAATCCTTACGACCCGCATTCGGAACCTGACCGATCACTTCAAGGCCAACCACAAGGATAACCATTCCCGTCGCGGCCTGCTGACGATGGTCAACAAGCGCCGTAGCCTGCTCGCCTATCTCAAGAAGATCGACGTGCAACGCTACAACGACCTGATCCAGAAACTGGGTCTGCGTAAGTAAGAGTTTCGGAACGGCTCCCACACGGGAGCCGTTCTTTTATCGGCGCTATCGCCGCAATACAGGGCAACTGTCACAATTCGGTGGCAGAGCCTGAGGAGCCAGAGCGGTTCCATACCGGCCCGGGCCGGATCTCCCGGAAACAGAAGGCCCCGCACAGCAATGTGGCTGGCGGGTTCATAAGGAAAATACATGTTCGACAAGAAAACCGTATCGATTGAATGGGGCGGAAAAACCCTCACTCTCGAAACCGGTCAGATTGCCCGTCAGGCTGACGGCGCTGTTCTGGCTACCTATGGCGAAACCGTGGTGCTGTGCGCCGTGACCGCCGCCAAGTCCGTACGTGAAGGGCAGGACTTCTTCCCGCTGACCGTACACTACCAAGAAAAATTTTCGGCTGCTGGCCGTATTCCGGGTGGCTTCTTCAAACGCGAAGGCCGTGCCACTGAAAAGGAAACACTGACCAGCCGCTTGATCGACCGTCCGGTCCGTCCGCTCTTCCCAGAGGGGTTCTACAACGAAATCAACGTAATCGCGCAGGTCCTGTCGTATGACGGCGAAACCGAGCCGGATATCGTTGCAATGATCGCGGCATCCGCTGCGCTGACAATTTCGGGTCTTCCGTTCATGGGTCCGATCGGCGCTGCACGCGTCGGCTTCCGTAACGGCGAATACGTTCTCAACCCGTCGCTTTCGACTGCGCTGGACGAAGAAGGTCGTCTCGACCTGGTCGTTGCTGCAACCAACGACGCAGTGATGATGGTTGAATCCGAAGCGAAGGAACTGTCCGAGGAAGAAATGCTCGGCGCGATCATGTTTGCGCATGACGAGAGCCGCAAGGTTATCGGCGCGATCATCGACCTCGCTGAACAGGCTGCCAAGGATCCTTGGGAAATCAACACGTCGGACGACACATCGGCGATCAAGGAAAAGCTCCGCGGCATCGTAGGTGACGACATTGCTGCAGCATACAAGCTGACCGACAAGTCGGCTCGCTCGGCAGCGCTGAATGAAGCCCGTGCCAAGGCCAAGGAAGCCTACGCTGAAGAAGACGGCCAGACGCAGATGACAGCCGGCAAGGCAGTCAAGAAGCTGGAAGCCGAAATCGTACGCGGCGCGATCCTGAAAGACGGTCAGCGCATCGATGGTCGCAAGACCGACGAAGTCCGCCCGATCGAAGCCATGGTTGGCCTGCTGCCCCGGACCCACGGTTCGGCTCTGTTCACCCGCGGTGAAACGCAGGCGATCTGCACCGTCACGCTTGGCACCAAAGATGCCGAGCAGATGATCGACGGTCTCGAAGGCCTGAGCTATTCGAACTTCATGCTGCACTACAACTTCCCGCCCTATTCGGTCGGTGAAGTGGGCCGCTTCGGCTTTACCAGCCGCCGCGAAACCGGTCACGGCAAGCTCGCATGGCGCGCGCTGCACCCGGTACTGCCTGATGCGGAAGATTTCCCGTACACCATCCGTATTCTGTCGGACATCACCGAATCCAACGGCTCGTCCTCCATGGCGACCGTATGCGGCGGCTGTCTGTCGATGATGGACGCCGGTGTTCCTATCGAACGCCCGGTTTCGGGTATCGCGATGGGCCTGATCCTTGAAGGTGACGAATTCACCGTTCTGTCCGACATTCTGGGTGACGAAGATCACCTTGGCGACATGGACTTCAAGGTTGCCGGTTCGGAAGCGGGTATCACCAGCCTCCAGATGGACATCAAGGTTGCCGGCATCACCAAGGAAATCATGCAGACTGCCATGGAACAGGCGAAAGCCGGCCGTGCGCACATCCTGGGTGAAATGACCAAGGCACTGGGCAATGCCCGTAACGAAGTCAGCCAGCATGCACCGCGTATCGAAACGATGCAGATCGACAAGTCGAAGATCCGTGACGTTATCGGAACCGGCGGCAAGGTCATCCGCGAAATCGTCGCTGAAACCGGTGCCAAGGTCGACATCGATGACGAAGGCGTAATCAAGATTTCGTCTTCCGACGGCGCGCAGATCGAAGCTGCACGCAAGTGGATCGAAGGCATCGTCGAAGAAGCGGAAGTCGGCAAGGTTTACACCGGCAAGGTCGTAAACATCGTTGATTTCGGCGCATTCGTGAACTTCATGGGCGGCAAGGACGGTCTCGTCCACGTGTCCGAAATGAAGAACGAGCGTGTCGAAAAGCCGGGCGACGTCGTTTCCGAAGGCCAGGAAGTCAAGGTCAAGGTTCTCGAAATCGACCAGCGCGGCAAGGTCCGCCTGTCGATGCGCGTTGTTGACCAGGAAACTGGTGAAGAGCTGGAAGACACCCGCCCACCGCGCGAAAGCAAGCCGCGCAGTGATCGCGGAGATCGCGGTGATCGTCGCGGTCCACGCGGTGGCGGTCGTGATGGCGGCCGTGGTCGCGGTCCTCGCGGCGGTGGCCGTGACAGCGGTGACAGCGGTGACGGCGGTGACAAGGGCGGTTCAGGCGGCGACAGCCATATGCCGGACTTCCTGAAGGACTAAGCGTCACTTCATGATAATCAGAAAGGGCCGCGAGCAATCGCGGCCCTTTTTATTGCAGCTTCCCTTTTCATAAGCAGGCGTGCAGATGCGCTGTCTGGCGTGAATTCGCCGGAATCTGAGAAAGTCCATGCCCGTGCCCAAAGCCGAGCCAGTTCCGCACTTCGAGATCGCAGGCCATTCGGTTGCGCCGGGGACCAGCGAAACCATCGACATTCCTGTCAGCCGGTTGCCGACCAATATCGAGGTCTCGATGCGGGTTCGGGTGGTCCATGGGAAAAAGCCCGGTCCTGTGATGTTCGTCAGTGGCTGTGTCCATGGCGACGAAATCATCGGGGTCGAGGTTGTCCGGCGCTTGCTGCGGGAAGTGAAGCCGAAACGGCTCGCCGGAACGCTGCTATGTATCCCGGTCGTCAATTCATACGGCTTTGTCGCGCATCAGCGTTATTTGCCCGATCGCCGTGATCTCAACCGCTGCTTCCCTGGTTCCGCCAAGGGCTCTCTCGCATCCCAGCTTGCCTATCGCTTCACTCAGGAAATTCTTGCCCGGTGCAGTATCGGCATCGACCTGCACTCGGCCGGATTGCACCGCGAAAATCTGCCCCAGATCCGCATCAGCGAAAACCGCCCGGTTGCAGCTGAACTGGCCCCGGTGTTCGGGGCGCCGGCGATCATTGTTTCCAAATTGCGCGAAGGATCGCTGCGGCAGGCTGCTGCCGATCATGATTGCGATGTACTGCTACTGGAAGCCGGTGAGGCTCTGCGGTTCGACGAATTGAGCATGCGCGTGGGCGTGCAGGGCATCCTGCGCGTCATGCACCACCTTGGGATGGGCGTAAGGCTGCCGAGGAAGGCCGGTGCCAAATCCGTGGTCAGCCGCCGCACAAGCTGGCTTCGTGCGCCTGAGGGCGGCATTTTCCGGGCCGTAAAGGCAAGCGGATCATTCGTGGAGGCGTCTGACGTTGTCGGATATTTGGCGGACCCGTTCGGAGATACCGATATCGAAGTGAACTCGCCGGTGGCTGGCGTTATCATCGGACGCAGCAATTTGCCGGTGGTCAATCAGGGGGATGCGCTGGTTCACATTGCCGAGGTGGAAATACCCGCGACTGCGGAAGACAGGTTGAACGATATAGAAGAGGCCGCGTTTGCAGACGGTCTGTTCGACGAAGACGAGATAGTCTAGGCGGCCCCATGCTCGAACGAATTCTTATTGATAGTGCCGAGGTGCCTGGCGGTGCCACGCTGGAACTGATCTCTCACGGCCGCGATCACATGATCACGCTCGAACGCAATGAACTGATGTCGACCCGGATGCAGTTCTCTGAAGAGCAGCTTGCCGAACTTACCATCGACCGGCTGCGGGTCGATCGGCCAAATATGCTGATTGGCGGGTATGGTATGGGCTTCACCTTACGCGCGGCGCTGCGCAGGCTGCCCGCCGATGCCCGTCTCGTCGTGGCGGAACTCGTCCCCAAGATCATCGAATGGGCGAAAGGGCCAATGGCGCATCACACCGGCGACTGTCTGGCCGATCCGCGCCTTACGCTGGATATGACAGACGTGGCTGATCCTATTGCAGAGGCTGCGGATGGCATGCGGCCGCAATTCGATGCCATTCTGCTGGATGTCGATAACGGGCCTGACGGGCTGGTGAGGGAAGAAAACGACAAGCTTTATTCCCCGCGCGGGCTGAAACAGACCCGAGAGGCGCTGGCCCTCAATGGCGTCCTCGCCATTTGGTCCGCAGCGCAGGACCCGCGTTTCACCCGGCGGCTGGAAAGGGCTGGATTTGACGTGGAAGTGCTGGAAGTGCGCGCCCGGCCAAACAACAAGGGCCCCCGGCACACCATATGGTTCGCCCGCGCCTGACCGTGTTCGAGCGATCCGCGCTCTTGCGCGCTGGCGTGCCTGTGTGACACATTCCCTGCGGGCACCAGCGCCAGCGGGGAAATTATGAAAAAAGCTTGGTCAGGTCTCGGCGTTCTGTTCGCTTGCGCCGCCTTGGCGTGGCCGGGGCAAGTCGCCGCAGGCGGCGCGTTCTGCACGCCCGACTGGAAGCCGGAAAATCCGGACCTTGGATGCTCCAGCCAGATCGCGATTGCGCCCGGCAACGATTCGCGTGTGAACCTGTTTCTGCTGCTGCAGGACCGCGCCGGAAATGACGGTGCGGGCAAGGCTTATCCCGATCTTGGTTGGCAAACGTTTCTAGGCCGAAATTTCTTCCGCTGGAGCAATCTCGAATTTGCCTGGTATCCCGGCGCGGATACCGATTCTGCCGTGATCCCGGATCACTTTGGCACCAAATGCCAGACCGCCGAAACCGGCGAGGCGGCGTATCTTCAGGCGTTGGAAGATGCTGGATTCCGCACAAAGGGCGACCGCAGCTTTCTGGCGCAATCCCGCTCGGCCCTCACAGCCGTGTGCGATGATGGGACCGCGGCTCTGGGACCGCAAACGAAAGGCGGTTTCTTCACCCCGCCGCGTGCATTTGGCGGCAGCGCCACGCCCGCGGGCGCATTCCATGGTTATCTGGAAGCATCGACCAGTTTTTATACCTCTGATTGGGACCGCGCAGATCGCCTCTACCGCGACTTGAGCGAGCAGGCGGGCAATGAGTGGGTCAGAGAAACCGCGCTTTATATGACCGCACGCAATGCTCTCAACCAGGCAATCGACGGGGCCAATGATCGGTGGGGCTGGTTCGATCTGGGGTTTGTTTCAGCGGCAACTGCAGCGCGCGCCGAGGCGGGTTTCAAGGCATATCTCGCGGCCTATCCCGATGGGCTTTATGCATCATCAGCGGCGGGCCTCATCCGTAAATCGCTGTGGCTGCAGCGCGATTACGCGGGCCTCGAAGAAATCTACGGGCGCCAGCTTGAAACCATGAAGGCAGGCGATGCAGAGACCGGTGCGCTAGTCGCCGAGATCGACGACAAATATCTCGTCCGCGAAGGCAGGGATGCTTCAAGCAATCCATTGCTTCTCGCTGCAGAGCTGTTGATGCGGATGCGCAGCGATGGGTACGGCGAACGCTATCGTCCACTCACTGAGGCCGAATTGGCCGCGTCTGCGGGGACATTTTCCGACCATCCCGAAATTTGGACACTTCTGCAGGCGAACCATGCCTTTTACGTGCGCGGCGAACCTGATGAGGTCTTGCGGCTCATCCCGGACGGCGGACATCAAGAACGCTACACAGCGATTGCTTTCAGCCAGCAATTTCTGCGCGGCCTTGCGCTTCACAGCCTTGGGGACACCGGAGAGGCCCAGTTCTGGCAGGGTATGATTGGCGGCGCGCAGGGTATCTGGCAGCGCCCGGCAGTCGAACTGGCGCTGGCCCGCAGCTGGGAGCAGGCGGGACAGCTCGACCGTGTTTTCGCGGCGGGTTCCCCGATCCATGAGCCGCGCATCCGCCGGATATTGCTTGGACAGTCCGCGGGGATCGAAATTCTTAAACGGCAGTCGAGAACTGGGGACGAGGCGAGCGGTGAGCACCGCTTTGCGCTGTTCACGGCTTTGCTGAAACAGCTTCAGCATGGCCAGTACGCGGGTTTCCTTGAGGATCAGTCGTTCTTGCAGGAAGGAAGCGGCCTGGGGTCCGATCCTGCCGAGGAAAGTCTGTGGAACATCTACGACACCGCCTTTCCCCCATTGCAGCTGTTCGAGGGTGGCACATGGTCGGATGGCTTCAATTGTCCATCGATCACGCAAACTGCCCTTGCATTGCAGGCAGACCCGCAAAGCGTCGCGGGCCGGCTGTGCCTCGGCGATTTTTACAGGCTTAACGGATTTGACGATTTCGCGTTCGGTATCGCCTATTCGCAGCCTGACGGACCGGCAGTGCTGGGCAGCCGCGATTTTTACAGCGGAGACCCGATTCCCCGGCAGAATTTCTACCTATCGATCATGAATGATAGGGACGCGACCAGCGATCAGAGAGCCTATGCCCTGTTCCGTGCGGTCAGATGTTATGCTCCTGCTGGCCAGAACAGCTGCGGCGGCGAAAGTGCGGAGAAGCACGTCCGTGCGCAGTGGTTCAGGCGGCTGAAACGCGACTATGGCGGCACTAAATGGGCGCAGGAGCTCAAATATTATTGGTAAGCTTGCCGCGGTGCTGCTTTCCGCGTGCCTGCTGGCCGGATGCGGTCCGGGCCGCAGCGAAGCGGCCAGGGTGGTCGACCCTGCGGACTATAGCGCGTTTTTCCTGTGGAGCGGGGTCGAGCCTCCGCCTGCGATGGACACGGCGGACACTGTCTATGTTCTATGGGGCGAACTGCGCAAGGGTGATGCGGCGCGGATCATTCCGCTACACCGAACGCCACCTGCACGCTCGCAAACGGAGCTCTGGATGGTGATCCGCGCAGAGCGGCTCGATTGGGCGCCATCGGCCATGGCGCAAATGCGGGCGCAAGTGGAGCTGTGGCAAAGGGTGTCCGGCATTGCGGGCGTTCAGATAGACTTCGATTCCAGCACCGGAAGGCTGGGCGATTACGCCGTTTTCCTCAAATCAATGCGCCGCGAACTTCCGGCAGGGCTGAAACTGTCTGCGACCGGTTTGATGGATTGGCCGGCCAATGCGGATGAGGATGATCTGGCAGCCTTGCGCGCACCATTGGATGAAATCGTAATCCAAACCTACCGTGAGACGACGACCATTGCTGATTTCGGGCGGTATTTGCAGTCGGCCCACCGTCTTGCGATGCCGTACAAGATCGCACTGGTCGAAGGCGGCGCGTGGGACGAGCCTGCGGGTATCGCCAATGATCCAGACTTCCGCGGTTATGTCGTCTTTCTGCTACCTCAGAAGCGCGTTCAGAATCCGTAGATCAAGGTAAACCGGGTGAGCGTATCGGTCTTTATCGCGCCTGCTGGCGGGTCGGTATCATGTTCGACCGCATAGGCCACCCGGGCGGATAAGCCGCCGCCAAGCGATGCCTCTATGCCAGTCGCTGAAAGATACGTGCTGTTGCCTGACTGGATGAATGCGCTGGCATCCTGGGTCAGTTTAACGGTGTCGGTTACATCCCATTGGTAATCGAGCGATGCGAGCGCCGCGATGCTGCTGGTGCTGCCGCCGCCAACAAAACTGGTTTTGCGATATGCCGGGCCAGCCTTGACGGAAAGCTCCATGTCTTCCGTTTCGATCACGCGGTAACCAAGCCCACCCGATGCCGAAACGCGCGACGAGAACCCTTGAAACCGGTCGCGCTCATACTGGCCCAGAGCATAGGCAAACAAGCGATCACTCAATTGATAATTGGGTTCATAGGCAAGCAGGAATTGCTCGCGCGTCGTAACGCCATTGGTGCGCTGATAATCGGCCAGCGCCGTCAGCTTGTGCCGCCAGTCGATACCCTTGCGTTGCAGCTTCAGGCCAGCGGTCAGGCCGACATTGCTGGAATTGCCGGTCGAACGGAATGCGCCGATTTGCCCTTCGCCTGACCAATTGTCGAACAGACCCGCATTCCTGATTTCCTGTTTCTCGCGTTCTGCCTCAGCCTTCGCCACTTCTGCCTGACTTGCGCGGAAATCAGCCGCGATGGCATCAATCTGTTCAGCTTCCTGCGGGTTCGTGACCCGGGCAAGTTCCAGTACTGTGCCCACCTTGTCAGCGTCACCAGTAGCGATCGCTGCATCGATCATCGCTTTGACCGGCGCGAGGAGTTCAGCATGGACGGCATTGGCGGTAGACAGCAAGGCAAGCGTGAAGGCGGCGCGCGTGCCAAAAAACATCGCGCCAAATCGGGAAGGTTTTGTCATGCCGCGCTCACTAGCGAGCGAAGCTGGCCGGGGCTAGGGGGCAGGTCAGCCCTTGATCGCGGGTGCGCCCAGATAGTCGCGCTTGCCGATCTCGAGCCCTTTCATCCTGAGGATGTCGTAAGCGGTCGTCGCATGGAAGAAAAAGTTCGGATTGCTGAAGCTGAGCAGGAAATTCTGCACCGTGAAACTCATTCTGACGGTTCCGCCCAAGACGAAATCGACGTTGTTTTCAGCGATGCCTTCCAGCGTATCGGGATCAAGCGCAAGCATCCCGTCGCGCGCCTTGTCCAGCTTGGCACGGCAAGCATCGAAACTGCCGGGAATATCGGTGAAGTCAGGCTCGAACGCGCCTTTTTGAACCGCGTCCAGTGCGTGTGCACTGTGCATCCAGACGCTGTTGATCTGCCAATCGAAAGACCACATGTTTTCAGCCAGGCATGCACCGGTAATGGCCTCTGCGCTATCACTATTCGCGTCGCACCAGGCCTCCGCCTTGTCCACCAGCGCGCGCGTGGCGGCGGTCGCCTGAAGCCAGGTTGGAACGGTGGCGGCATGAAGCGTTAGCGGCATGAAAGTGCTCCCTGAATTTTGAAACTGGAATTCTGGGGCAGTGTGCTGCGTTAGTCCAGCACGAAGGTTTGACCGCCAAGCCGTGCAACTTCGGCTGCATCATGGCTCACATGGATGATCGGCAGCGCTAGTGTGTCTCTCAGCCTTTCAATGGCCTGCAAGACATTCTCGCCGCGATCCGGATCAAGCGACGCCAGCGGTTCATCAAGCAGAAGAAAACGCGGTGCCGAAAGCAGCGCGCGCCCGATTGCGACCCGTTTCTCTTCACCGCCCGAAAGGTTCGCCGGTTTTCGCTCCAGTATGTCTGCGATACCGAGCAGGGATACGGTGTCATCAAAATTGATGTCGGCGGCCCCGTTAGCGCGCGGCGATCCATACAGGAGGTTTTGCCTAACCGTTTTGTGCGGGAACAGCCGCGCATCCTGAAAAACATAGCCGCAGCCGCGATCTTCCGGGGCGAGGTTTACCGCGTCCACGCTGCTGTACAAAACCCGGCCTCCGATTGAAATATGCCCCCGGTCCGGGCGCTTCAGGCCGGCAATGGAATGGAGCAGCGTCGTCTTTCCCGCTCCGGATGGGCCGACCAGTGCGATCAGGCGCTGCGGAGAATTGAGCTCGATTTGGACCGTCCGCCTGCCAATCCGCTTTTCGATGGCGATGTCAAAGGACATGGTCGTGCCCCTTTTGCTGGAGGCTGATCAGCCATTCGCTCACGACCAGCGCAGCAAGTGAAATAATCACTGCGATTACTGCCAATCTTGCGACTTGGAGATCGGTGCCCGGAACTTGCAAGCCCGTGTAGATTGCGAGGGGGAGGGTGCGGGTTTCTCCGGGGATGTTGGAGACAAAGGTGATCGTTGCCCCGAATTCACCGATAGAGCGGGCGAATCCCAAAACCGCGCCGGCGATTATACCTGGCAGACTGAGCGGCAGAGTGATCGTAAAGAAGGCACGCCACTTGCTTGCCCCCAGAGTGCGTGCGGCACCGACCAGCCTGCGGTCGACCGCATCAATCGACAGCCGCATCGCCCGCACCATCAGGGGCAAAGCCATGATCCCCGCGGCCAAGGCAGCGCCTGTCCATTGGAATATCAGGGAAACGCCGAAACTGTCCTCCAGAAAGCTGCCGATAGGCCCGGCCCGGCCGAACAGAAGGAGGAGGATATACCCGGTAACAACGGGCGGCAGCACCAATGGCAAATGAACCGCAGCGTTGAGCATCATGCGTCCCGGAAATCGCCGGCGTGCGAGAAGGTAGGCGAGGCCGTAAGCCAGCGGCACGGTAAACATAACAGCGACCAGGCTGACCCGCAGCGACAGCGCGATTACTTGCCATTCGCCGCTCGACAATGGCTCGATCACGGCGCGGTAAAACCATGCTTCTGAAAGATTTCGGCTGCTCGTTCTGAAGTGAGCAGGTCAAGGAAGCGGTCGGCATCCGGGTGCGCACTCGCGGGCAGGCGCAGGGCAAGATATTCGATCGGCTCGGTTGTTTCGATCCGGTGCAGTGTTGCAACGTGCTGATTGCCGACCGTGTCGGAGAGGTAGATAATCCCGAGCGGGGTTTCCCCGCGTGAAACAAGCCGCACGGCTTGCTGCGCGCTGGCGGCTGGCACGATCGAGCCCTCGATTGCTTGCCAAAGCCCCTGCCGATCAAGCGCATCCCTGGTGTAGCGGCCAAGGGGGACAGTGTCGGGATTGCCAACGACAATCCTGCCTGCTTTCAAGGTAGCGCCCAAGGTGGTTTCGGGCCCAGTTCTGTCCGCGAGCCCGGCATCGGTATTGGCCGCAAGGACCAGCTGGTTTCGGGCGATCGTTCGTATTCCCGCATCATCGATCCGGCCCTGTGTTATCAGGAAATCGGTCCAGGTATGATCCGCAGAAATGTACAGATCAGCGGCGCTGCTGCTTTCGATCTGGCGGGCAAGCGCAGCAGACGATGCGAAGGAAAAGACCGGGCGGTCATGCCCCTGCGCCGCCCAATGGTCTGCCAACTCCTCCAACGGCTGCTGGAGGCTGGATGCAGCAAGCACGATTGGCCCTCTGTCTTGCGAGGGCGCGCAGGCTGAAAGCCAAAGAGTGAGCAGAAAACAGAAAATCGGGCGCAGCATTACCGGCCTTTTCGCTCAGGATCGTGTCCTTGTCGAGGAAACAGAAAGGGCCGCGATCCCTTCGGATGCGGCCCTTTCATGAGTTAGCGTTGTTGGGCCAATGCCAAGCGGCTTAGCGCACGCGCGGCCCGCCAAATGGCAGAGGCGGCGGGGGACGGCGCGAACCACGGGGAAGCTGTGCCTGGAAGGCGCGGCCGCAATGCTCGACGCAATAGGGGAAGCCCGGGTTCACGTCTGCGCCGCAGAAGTGGAAATCCGGCTCGCCCGGGTGACCCATTGGCCAGCGGCAAACCTTGTCGGACAGATCGAGCAGACTTGTCTTGTCGGCAATTTCCGGGCTCGGCTTTGCCGGTACCAGGCGGCGGGGTGGTGCCGGCGGGATCGGCGGCTGCTGATCGCCTGGGCCCTGACGCAGGAATCCGCCGGGGCCGACCGAAACGATTTTCGGCAGGTCGGGGTTCTTGTTCGGGATCGGCTGCTTGGGAATGGTTTCGCCAGCTGCCGTCGCCGCCAGTTCCACCGCGTTGCTGGGCGGGCGTTTGTTCGCCTGAGCGCTGTTCTTCGGCGCAGGCCGTGCAGGTGCCGGTGCTGGCGCCGCAGCCGCAGGCGCAGTTTTCTTGGGAGGTGCCTTGGGTGCGGGTTTGGACTTCGCCGCGCTCGCCGGTTTTTTCTTGTCGTTGGCCTTTACCGGGGAAGGGCGCGATTTCAGGCCAAGCCGGTGGGCCTTGCCGATCACTGCATTACGGCTCACACCGCCGAGTTCTTCGGCAATCTGGCTTGCAGTCGATCCGCCTTCCCACAGCTTCTTCAGCGTGGCGATCCGTTCGTCAGTCCAGCTCATTCAATCTCGTTCCAATATCAATTTGGCATTTGCATCTTCGCAGCATTTTCAGCCACGGGTGCTTGCCAGTTCGAGCCATTGGCCCTAGGCGCGCCACTATGGCCGATCAAGCCCACAACAGCGATAATTCCGGCGTGTCTCTTACAGGGAGCGCACCCGATCATCAAAACCAGTTCCCGCCGCAGGGAGAGCCGATCTTTACCGGCATCAACCGCATTGGGTTGTGGAGTCTCTATATTAAGGAGGTTCGGCGGTTTCTCAAGGTGCAGACGCAGACGATTTGGGCTCCGGCGGTCACAACCTTGCTGTTTCTCGTCATTTTCAGCGTCGCTCTTGGCCGATCTGGCCGCGAAGTGCTGGGCGTGCCGTTCGCTACATTCGTCGCGCCTGGGCTGATCGTGATGGGCATGATGCAAAACGCGTTTGCCAATGCCAGCTTTTCCTTGCTCGCCGGGAAGATCCAAGGAACGATCATCGACCTGCTGATGCCGCCGCTTTCCGAAGGGGAATTGATGGCCGGCATAGTCGGTGCGGCGGTCACCCGCGCGGTGATGGTCGGCGGAGCGGTCGCACTGGCGATGGCGTTCTGGCCCGGCGTTGATCTGTCCGCTGCACATCTGTGGGCGATTATCTGGTTCGGTCTGATGGGCGCGGTGATGCTGTCTCTAGTCGGGTTGCTGACCTCGATCTGGGCTGAAAAGTTTGATCACAACGCGGCGATCACTAATTTCGTGGTTGCACCGCTGGCGCTGCTATCGGGCACTTTCTACGTAATCAGCAATCTGTCTGAATTTTTCCAGATGATCAGCCGGCTTAACCCGTTTTTCTATGTGATCTCGGGTTTCAGGTACGGCTTCCTGGGGCAAAGCGATATCGGTTCGACCGATTCCGCCGTGGCCGGCGCAGCAATCGGGCTGGCGATATTCAATTTCGTGCTCGCGGTCATTTGTTACCGCGTGCTCAAATCGGGTTGGAAACTGAAAGACTGATAACGAACGCGGCACTGCGCGGCGCACCGCCGTCGCGGCACGCCTTTAATGCGTCAATGAACGCCGCATCTTGTACCGCCCATTGGCGAACTGTTCGAACAATTCGGCGACGTTGGGATGTTCCACCGGCCCGCCTTCTGCATCGGCCAGCAAATTCTGCTGACTGACATAGGCGACGTAGGACGATTCCTCATTCTCGGCGAGCAGGTGATAATAGGGTTGCTCACGGTCCGGCCGGATGTGTTCGGGGATCGACTGATACCATTCTTCGCTGTTGGCAAAGACGGGGTCGATATCGAAAATGACCCCGCGGAAATCGAACATCCGGTGGCGCACGACATCACCAATGCCGAATCGCGCGCTCGCATGGCGAGGGACATCGATCGTTCGGCCGGCCTGTTGGGAAAAGAACTGGGTACGTTCCATAGTTTGGGGAATATAGGCTTTCGCACCTGCGAAACAAGGGGGGCGGCGGCCCCGTCCACTATCGCTGAGCGCATCGACTTGTTGAACCGCGATCAAAAGGGGTTGGCAAGCCAAATAGCATCGGCTAACCGGCGCGCTTCCAGACCAGGATGGGCGTATCCGATACGCCTTGTGCCGTGCGGAGAGATGCCGGAGTGGTCGAACGGGGTAGTCTCGAAAACTACTGTGCGGGCAACCGTACCCAGGGTTCGAATCCCTGTCTCTCCGCCACCCACTCCCCAGCACAGATATTCATGAGCGGTGCCAATTGTTGGCCCGGCAAAGCGTTTCGCAGCCTGCCTGCGTAGGAACCTCCGCCCGCGCCAATCTCTACGCCGATGCGCGCGGATCGATAGTGATGCGCACCGCGCATGACGGCACTTCGGCGCAGATCAACACCTATGATGGAAGCGGAGCTGAACGAGCGTAGCGAGGACAATTCGGCATCCCCTCTGCCACCAACACCGGACGGTTCCAGTACACCGGGCAGGTCTACCTCGCCGAGCTGGGCATGTATTACTACAAAGCCCGCATCTACTCGCCGACGCTAGGCAGGTTCCTCCAGACCGATCCCATCGGGTATGAGGATAATGTGAACCTGTATGGGTATGTCGGGAATGATCCGGTGAATGCGATCGATCCTTATGGAACAGAGGCCTATTACATAAGCCGACCCGTATTTTTCGGAGCGTCACCTGTTGATCACGCCTTTGTGGCAGTTGTGGAAGAAAGTGGCAAAGTAACGGTATTCTCTTATACCGATATAGACGGTACTTTAAGGCCATCGCCGGTCGGGTCAGATACTTATAATACTGACGAGGCATATTTTAAGGAATACCTGAAGGATCCCAGTAGTGTTCCTGGCAACAGGATTGATGCATCAGATGAAACCGTGCTTGCGGTAGGAAACGCCTTCCACGAAGGGCTCACCGTAAATGATATCGACTACGATTTAAATCCAGGGGGAGGAAGTGACGGCTGTAATAGCAATTGCGCCGCAGGCATTGTGGCTGACGAATCCGTACAGGCTGAAGGTGGGCGCGGCCATCCTGCACCATCCGATGCTCAGCCAGCGCCTGGTCGAGCACAAAGAGGACGACTAGATGGGCTCGTAAGGACGCCACTGGAGCGCCGAGGAGCCGACAGGCTAAGAGCGGCAGGACATCGATAAAATGGATCAGGGATTATGCCGATGAATGTGAAACGCTCAGTCGTTGCTATAGGTGCGGTGGCACTATTGCTAATCGCAACTCCATTCACCTGGTGGACTCTGAAATACGAGTCTTTAGTTGGGGATGACATTCGCGATGTAGTGTCCCAAATGACCGCAAATGGAGCACTGCTGATATCTCCTGACCAGATGGAAGTTGACCGAGAGTGCATAGAAATTTCTCAAGTACGGGTAGTCCCAAAAGAATTTCCTAGCCTGATCATATTTGATCTTGATGGCTGCCGAATTAAGAAAGTCAGGATGGGGTGGCGAAAGTAAGGTGATAGGTGGCTATCTACATATCCTTAGTTCCATGCCACCTCCACCTCCCACCGCACCTCATCGATCGCTCCGATCTGCTCGCCGTCGCGCAGGCCGAGCGCTTCGGTGAGCCTGGCGCGGCTATCGGTATAGAGCGCGACCGCATCCTTCGCCCTGCTGATCGCGACATAGACCGCTGGAGCATCGATGGTGTTGGCGCGGAAGCTCTCCAAGTGGGCCATCACGCGATCGGCGGTTGCGCCTTGGGCGGAATGTATCGTCCGCACGGTGCTGTCAAAGCAAATGCACCTGATTGAAAATCGGCGCTAATTGGGTAGGGCAGGCCGATGCCCAGACGCAAGAAATCAGCCAATCCGTTCCGCTATTTCAACTCATCGCCGGAGATCATCCGCTTGGTCGTGATGATGTACGTCCGCTTCCCGCTATCGCTTAGGAACGTCGAGGATTTGCTGTTCGAGCGTGGAATTGACGTTTGCCACGAGACCGTGCGGCTGTGGTGGAATCGCTTTGGACCGATGTTCGCTGCGGATATCCGGCGACAGCGAGTGAGCCGGATGAAGGGTTTTCGTCATTGGCGCTGGCACCTCGATGAGGTGTTTGTGAAGATCAACGGCGAGACGCACTATTTGTGGCGGGCGGTCGATCACGAAGGAGAGATTCTTGAAAGCTATGTCACGAAAAAGCGGGACAAAAAGGCAGCTTTGAAGTTCCTGCGCAAAGCGCTGAAACGGCATGGTCAGGCGGATAAAATCGTGACCGACCGGCTTAGGTCCTATCCGGCTGCGATGCGCGATCTCGGCAATGAGAGCAGCCGCGAGATGGGGAGATGGAAGAACAACAGGGTCGAAAACAGCCACCTTCCATTCCGACGACGAGAGCGAGCGATGCTCAGATTTCGACAGATGAAGTCGTTGCAAAAGTTCGCATCGCTCCACGCCAACATCCACAATCACTTCAACTCGCAGCGCCATCTCATCGATAGACAGACTTACAAAACCGCCCGCTCAGCCGCACTGGCTGAGTGGCAAACGCTCATGGCCTGACATTGGTCGGGGAAGGGGAGGGCTATGCCAATCGGAGACAAGTTGCGATTAGACTGACAGCACCCTGCCAATGGTTCGTTCGGATTTAGCGTAGATCCAGCTACATTGCAGTTTCGTGGTACGGCGTCGGGTGGTCTAGGAGCAGGATACGGAGGTGGCGTAACTCTCGGGTTTGGTAGAGGAGCCACAGAAGAAGGTGCCGTTACCGGAAGATATGTTTCGGGAGGCGCTGGAGTTGGTTTCAAAGCTAGTGAGACTGGTTCAGGAGGCACAATCTCCCCACGGCTTGCCCCTCGGTTCGGCGGCTCGGGAGGTGTTGAAACGAAGTATACAAGTGCGCCAACTCCAAATTTGACAGGAGCATGTGTTGAAAACTGAAAAGTTGTTTGCGGAAGTGTTCAGATGGACATTTATTGTTCTTGTTGTGATAGGAATTCCGTCTGCAGGATTTTGGATGGATAGAATTCCGACAGCCGCATTTTTTGGCTTCGGCATATTCATGACCGCCGTTGTTGTGCCAATCATCCATGTCTTTCGATGTGCGAACTGTGGCGTGAGTTGGTTCTTTAACCCGAATGCACCGCTTGCAGCTTTTGCAGGTATTGACTTGTTCGCCAAAATTCCAAGCCGCTGTCGAAAATGTGGCAGTAATCTAAAAATTAGGGCCCGATTTTAACAACAAAATACGAGCACCGAGAAGCAGAGCAATGATGCGTTTAGCTGGGATGGCCATGTCGGGTCTTGTCAGATTAAACGTACCTGATTGAAGTTCGGCGCTGAGTGGGTAGGGCGTATTGATGTCCAGACGCAAGAAATCACCCAGTCCATTTCACCGTTTCAACTCATCGCCTGAAGTGATCCGCATGGCGGTGATGCTGTATGTCCGTTATCCGCTGAGCCTCCGCAATGTCGAGGACCTGCTGTTCAAGTATGGGGTGGAGATCAGCCACGAGACGGTGCGCTATTGGTGGAACCGGTTCGGTCCGATCTTCGCGTCAGACATTCGAAGACAGCGTATCAGCCGGATGCGGGGTTTTCGAAATTGGCGCTGGCACGTCGACGAGGTGTTTGTGAAGATCAACGGCGAGACGCACTATCTGTGGCGTGCAGTCGATCACGAAGGCGAGATTTTAGAGAGCTATGTCACTATGAAACGAGACAAAAAGGCTGCTTTGAAGTTCCTTCGCAAGGCGCTTCGGCGTCATGGCCAGGCCGAGAAGATCGTGACCGACGGCCTCAAATCCTACCCTGCTGCAATGCGTGAACTTGGCAACGAAAACCGTCGTGAGATGGGTAGATGGAAGAACAATCGCGCTGAGAACAGCCACTTACCGTTCCGACGAAAAGAGCGTGTCATGCAGCGGTTCCGGCGAATGAAATCACTGCAGAAATTCGCCTCAGTTCACGCCAATATTCACAATCACTTTAACTCGCAACGCCATCTCGTCGATCGTCAAACTTACAAGACCTGCCGCTCAGCTGCCCTGGCCGAGTGGCAAAATCTTGCTGCCTAAACTCAGTTCGACCTTGCCACAGCTTCGCCAATCGGAGACAAGTTGCAGTTAGTCTGACAGCACCATTGGAGGCAAGTGTTACGGCAAATGGTCAAATTGTAAGTCAATTAGGTAGGGTGAATTGTTGATTATGCTTAAGAAAATTAGAAAAATATTGATAAATATAGTTCCAATTGCTCTGTTTTTGTCTTTGTTAATATTTAACGAATACAAGTTCTATATTGCATTTATTATCTTTATTTACATCTCGATTGTTCTTTTCTATGGAAAAAATGCCGATGGAGAAGATGTTTTGTTTGGAATTAGAAAAGACAAAATTGACAAATGGCTAAAATAGTCAAATTTGATATCTAGCCTTTGCTGCTTATGCTCATGGGCCGATGACTGCAGTCTATGCAACGTTATTGGGAATTGCGGCGAAAATGCGAAACGGTGCTGTCAAAGCAAATGCACCTGATTGAAAATCGGCGCTAATTGGGTAGGGCAGGCCGATGCCCAGACGCAAGAAATCAGCCAATCCGTTCCGCTATTTCAACTCATCGCCGGAGATCATCCGCTTGGTCGTGATGATGTACGTCCGCTTCCCGCTATCGCTTAGGAACGTTGAAGATTTGCTCTTCGAGCGTGGAATTGACGTTTGTCACGAGACCGTGCGGCTGTGGTGGAATCGCTTTGGACCGATGTTCGCTGCGGATATCCGGCGACAGCGAGTGAGCCGGATGAAGGGTTTTCGTCATTGGCGCTGGCACCTCGATGAGGTGTTTGTGAAGATCAACGGCGAGACGCATTATTTGTGGCGGGCGGTCGATCACGAAGGAGAGATTCTTGAAAGCTATGTCACGAAAAAGCGGGACAAAAAGGCAGCTTTGAAGTTCCTGCGCAAAGCGCTGAAACGGCACGGCCAAGCAGAGAAAATCTTGACCGATGGCCTCAATTCCTACTCCGCTGCGATGCGTGAACTTGGGAACGAAAACCGCCGCGAGATGGGCCGCTGGAAGAACAATCGGGTGGAGAATTCGCACTTACCGTTCCGACGAAAAGAGCGTGTCATGCAGCGATTTCGGCGAATGAAATCACTGCAGAAGTTTTCGTCTGTTCACGCCAACGTCCACAACCACTTCAACTCCCAGCGCCACCTCGTCGATAGGCAGACTTACAAGACCGCCCGCTCAGCCGCACTGGCTGAGTGGCAGTTTCTTGCTGCCTGAACTCAGCGCGACCTTGCCACAGCTGCGCAAATCGGAGACAAGTTGCAGTTAGTCTGACAGCACCCTTGGGCAAGCCGTGGGGTTTCTTACTCGATGGGTGGCATCGTTGCCCACGAAGTTGGTCACCATCGCAATGGGGTGAATTCCCTTAGTGAGATGAAAAACGAATTTCTTCCCTTTGCCAATCAGTGGCTCGTTGATTACGCTTTGGGAGGAATTAGGGAGGCCCCATATAATTACATATCAAGACAGCTGCGAGGGTACGGCGTTTGCACAATATCCACTCATCCAGCTCACTGTGGAGCCGAGGTGAGACGCACTATGCAGTGGGGCGGGGTGAAACCATGAAGCGCTTTCTGGTGCCTTTGATTAGCCTCTCGCTGGCAAATTGCTCGCAGGCTGCTGATTTTTGTCCGCGCGAAGAATTGGGTGCGGCAGATTATTATTCGGATGAGGGTTGTTGGCGCTCACCTGACGGTGATTTTCAGGCGCTGATGGTCTTGTCAGAAACGACCTCAGGATATTTCCCTACGTTCATTTCGTTGTCATGCCAGAATGTGGAGCACGGCAATGAGGAAATGCTATCCTTAGCCGATTACAGAACACCAATCTTATATGATGGAAGCTCACTCGATGAAGAGAAGTTTATCGATCTAGGTAAGCCTATTCTATCGAATTTCCCGAACCATAAAGCTCCGCTTAGCCGTACTGACAAAATCTTCCTCGTTCGATCGAAAGCCACTTTTTTGCAGCACAATTCCGTCAGCGAAGTGCAGTTTTCGAAGGTGGGGGAGGTAAGTAATACCGGCAAATCTCTAGGCGAGATATTGGCCTACCGAAGCTCGTGCTGATCGGAACGCTGTGATCCCAACAGCACGAGTTCAGGGGACAGTATACTTAATTGACGTATTTCATCCTCAGGGCTATCCCGCCGGAGGATTGGCCATGGTCAAGCGCGAAGAACCATGCGCAAGGACGCCGCACACGGCTCGACCCACTTGCCGACATGCAAGCGCTCAAGGTCGTGGTCCGGAACTGGCGGGAGATGCTGCGCCAAGGGCTGGAAGCGAGCGAATTGGCGGCTGAAGGTGAAGCTGTTGCAAACGTCATCGAAACGCGTCTGCGAACCGGACGACCGTTTGCCGCCGCAGAATGGATCAAGCGGCAAGAAACGCAAACCGGCCGCCGCCTGCAACCCCGCAAACGCGGCCCAAAACCGAAAGTGCTGAATGCAGCAGGAAATTAAATATACTGTCCCCGGAATTCGCAGCACCAGACTGACAGCACCATTGGATTGAAGCACTTACTTTATTCGTTCGAAAACGAAATTCTCAGCCAAAGTAGTCGAAACTACCACACGGTCTTTGGGAGAGTCGGTTTCAACGCCAAAATCTAACAAGGTCAGCGGGGAATTGCCATTTGCGCGCAGGACTCCTGGCTGAAATGGGATCAATGGCACCGGCGAGCGCAAGCTGCTGGAGACGAACAGTTGACCATCTTCAGACGAGGATATCTCAAACCCGATTTGCAGTTCATCGCTGTAGTAGATTCCGACGTGGGCTTCAGGATTTGAGGGCGCTTTCGGTGTAGGCTGCATCGCAACACGGGGCGCACGAATGAAACCGTCCTTGCTCACTTGCCAGCGTAGCTCGGTAGCCTTCCCGTTCTCGAAAGTATGAAATTCAGCCCTGCGATCGCGCACGGGATCAACCAAGAAGACGCCTTTGGAAATCCGAGGTAGCGGAGCGGGGTTTTCCGAGCCAAAGACACCAAAGGTCAGGTCATCACCATCGCGTCGGATCGAAAAGATCAGTCCTGCAAACAATTGATAGTCGCCGACATAGGTATCGAGCGTCGCCGTGGTTTCAGGAGACATGTCCTGTTCGACCTTTGGGGCCAGCCGGTCGGCTAGCAAAGCCTCGGCCATGTCAAAGGCGAACGCCGCTTTCTTGAAATCGCTGCGATTGCCGATCACTGCGATGGCTATTTTCTCGTCCGGAATGCGCAATAGAAAGCTGCGAAATCCGCCCGAACTTCCGCCATGCGACCATGTTTTAAGGCCTCGAAATTCGCGAAACTCTTGGCCATTGGACGCCACAGCTGTGTTGCCATTGGCCAATAGGGTGCGCTTGTTCATCGCGGTGATGATACTGGGGTTTCCGACCCCGCCCGTGTTGAGGGCGTGACCCCACTTTGCCAGATCGCTGGGACTGGAAACGATCCCGCTTGAGCCAATAATACCCGACACATACAGGTAGTTATACATCGAAGTGCGACGTGCGTCGTAGCTGAGCGCCAAGTCGGCTGTCAGGATCGCGGGATCTCTTTGAACAAAGCTCTTCGTCATGCCCAACGGTTCGAAGACCTGCGAGCGCAGATACTCTTCGAACGGCATGCCTGAAACACGTTCGACGATATGCGCGAGCAATTGGTAACCCGTGTTGCTGTATTCCTCGTTCGTGCCGGGATCAAAGTTGCGCCCCTCTTGGCGCAGAATGATCGCTAATGCGGCTTCGGGAAGCACCAGCGAGGCTTCCGAAAATCCTAGAACCTGCGTTATCGTGTTGATCTCGCGCAACCCGCTTGTGTGATCGAGCAAGTGCTGAACTGTAATTCCATCCCCGCTTTTACGGATATTCGGGAAGAAATCGCGCACTTCCTGATCTAGGGACAGCTTGCCCTCGTCTACCAGTTTCATAATCGCAAAGGCGGTGAATTGCTTGCTGATTGACGCGATAGGGAAACGGGTCTCGCGTGAAATGGACACCGCGCGTTCAAGGTCAGCCTGACCAGTCCACCCTTCGTAGATCAACTCGCCATTGCGCGTGATGGCAACGCTGATGCCAGGGCTGTCTGATGGCCCATAGGCTTTCACCATGGCGTCAACGGCTTCGGTGTTAAGCGATTGCGCCGCCGCGCTAGAAGCGAAGGAAATCAACGCGCCCACAAGAAGGAGAAATTTGGCGAAAAAAGACATGCTACAACTCTCAAAAAGGTGCTGTCAGACTAACTGCAACTTGTCTCCGATTGGCGAAGCTATGGCAAGGTCGCGCTGAAATCAGGCAACAGGAAACTGCCACTCAGCCAAGTCGACTGAGCGGCGCGCCTTGTAAGTTAGCTATATCACGAAAAAACATGACAAAGCCGCAGCTTTGCGCTTCCTCAACAAGGCGTTCAAGCATCATGGCAACGCTGAAAAGGTCGTCACCGACGATCTTAAATCCTATCCGGCAGCGATGATAGAGCTCGGCAACCTCGAACTCCAAGAGGTGGGTCGCTGGAAAAACAACCGAGCGGGGGAACTCGCACTTACCGATCCGACGACGAGAGCGGGCACTGCTGCGTTTTCGACAGATGAAGAGCCTATAGAAATTTGGTTTGGTCCACGCCAACGTCCACAATCACTTTAACGCCGAACGCCATCTCACCGACCGCCAAACTTACAAAGCTAGCCGCTCGGCCGCATTGGCTGAGTGGCAGTTTCTCGCTGCCTAAACCCAGCGCGACCTTGCCTAGTTCCGCCAATCAGAGACAAGTTGCGATTAGACTGACAGCACCATCGGCAAAGCCAATCTGCCAATCCGCAAAGCCTTTTTGCCTGACGAACGCTGTCGATTGCTGCAATGTCCGATCGATGCAGCGAAATGAAGAGCCACCTGTCCTCGAACTCTCGACCGGCCAACTAAAAGGCGCGCGCGCGGGTGGTGTGTGCACCTTTCTCGGTGTGCCTTACGCGGATCCGCCCGAACGCTTCGCATTGCCCGCACCGCGTACTCCGTGGCGGCAAATCAGAGACGCGACGCAACCCGGATCTTGCGCGCCGTATCGTGTCCGTGAAGTCCCCCAACTGGATGTCATTCCCTTGGTCGGCTCCGGCAGTGACGGAAGCGATGGCGATTATCTGCTGGCCAATGTCTGGATGCCGGAGAACGCTCAAGACGCTCCGATTATGGTCTGGGTTCACGGCGGCGGCTTCGTGGTCGGAAGCAAGGATGCGCCGGTCAGCGACGGAACGCAATTCGCCAAGTCCGGCGTGGTGTGCATCGCGATCAATTATCGCCTGGGGATCGACGGGTTCCTGCCGGTGCCGGGTGCGCCGACGAATATCGGCCTGCGGGACATTCTCTTCGCGCTTCGCTGGGTGCAGGAAAACGCGAAGGCTTTCGGAGGCGATCCTCGCAACGTGACGGTGTTCGGCGAAAGCGCGGGGGCGATGGCTCTCGCCGACTTGGTCACCTCGCCGCTCGCGACGGGACTTTTTCGTCGCGCAATCATCCAGAGCGGCCACGGCGCGATGGTGCGGGACATTGACGTTGGCCAGCGTCTTGTCCGCAAGCTTGCCAAACTGCTGGGGATTACTCCGGACGCGGCCGGCTTCGCAAATGTCGATCACGATGCAGCCATGGAGGCGCTGGAGAAAGTCTCCAAGCCGACGGCAGTCGATCTGCGCGATCCTGAGGGTTTCGAGCCCGTGTACGGCATCAGCCGGTTCATTCCGGTCTACGGCGACGACGTCCTGCCGGAAAAACCGATTGAGGCTCTGCGCAAAGGGGCCGGGAAGGATATCGACATCCTGATCGGTTCGAATGCTGAGGAAATGAATCTCTATTTCGTACCGACGGGCGTGCACAGGAAGATCCCCGGCCTTGTGGCCTGGTGGCTGCTGTCCCGCTCGCAGCCCCGTTCGCGTCAGGTCCTGAAGGCCTATGGTCTCGGCCAGAAAGGGGCCCGGCCAGGCGAAGCGATGACGCGGGCGATGAGCGATCTGGTCTTCCGCTGGCCCGCTCGCCAGTTCGCAAAAGCGCATCGGGGACGCAGCTGGGTCTACGAAATGGATTGGCGTTCGACCGCCTGCGAAGGGGAACTCGGCGCATGTCATGGCATCGAACTTCCTTTCGTTTTCAAGACACTCGAATCCGTCAGTGGGCCGCGGGGTATTGCCGGTGAAGCGCCTCCATCGGAACTGGCAGATCGGATTCACGGCTTGTGGGTCGATTTCGCCCGCGAAGGCGCCCTTCCGTGGGAGCCTGCCAATGGCGATCTGCCCGTTTACCAGCTTGCCGCAAGCAAAACGCGCATTGAACCTCGCATGCCCGCGGCCGACTATCTGCCCGATTAGGAGTTGCTGAAATGTACCTTGAAAAACTGCGGCTCGATGGCCGGGTCGCGGTCGTAACCGGCGGCGCGCAAGGCATCGGCCTCGCCAGCGCCCATGCACTGGGCGAGGCCGGGGCGCGGGTAATCCTTGCCGACCGCGACCCTGCCGCACTCGATTCGGGACAAGCTGCTCTGGCCGAACAGGGTATCGACTGCGCTTCGCTCCTGCTCGACGTGACATCTTCTGCTCAGGTCGACGATGCGGTGAAAACATTGATCGCGCGCGAGAGCCGCGTCGATATTCTGGTGAACAATGCAGGGATCGCGCGCAGCGAAACGCCTGCAGAAAACGTCCAGGACGAGCATTGGCTTAACGTGATTGACGTGAACCTCAACGGTACGTTCTGGTGCGCGCGCGCTTTCGGACGGCATATGCTGGGCGCCGGTGGCGGCGTGATCGTCAACGTGGGTTCGATGAGCGGCTTCATCGTCAACCGACCGCAGGCCCAGAGCTATTACAACGCTTCGAAAGCGGCCGTGCATCAGTTGACCAAAAGCCTGGCCGCAGAATGGGCGGATCGGGGCGTGCGCGTCAATGCGGTGGCGCCGACCTACATCGCCACGCCGCTGAACGCCTTTGCCGACCGCGAAGGAGAAATGTACCAGCGATGGATCGACGGAACGCCCCAAGGTCGGCTGGGAGAGCCGGAGGAAGTGGCAGCGGTGGTGCTGTTCCTGGCGTCCGACATGTCGAGCCTGATGACCGGTTCGATCGTGCTAGCAGACGGTGGCTATACCTGCTGGTAGCCTGCGGGAAGGGTTATCGCCGATCGGATGAGCTATCGCCACCCGGATAAACGCGGCAAAGCCTCTCTGACGATCGGCACAACCTCGAACCTTTCTTACAGGTTGATCAGCTGTATTATAGGTTGACTGGACGGGGCAAATGCTCCGCAGGGAGAGGCTATGAGCATGAAAATTTTCCGTATTGCATCTTTGTCGAGTGTCGCCGGGATGGCGCTTGCCGCCAGTGCTGCGACTGCGCAGGTAACGCTAAAGGATGATGCCAGTCCCGGCCGGGGCGAGGTAACCGACGATCCGGTCACCAACGCACAGGAAAATTCGGGCAACCTCATCGTTGTCACCGCGCGCAAACGCGAAGAAACCCTGATCGAAGTGCCTGTCGCCGCCACGGCGATCGATGGCGATACCCTTGCCGCGCGGGGAATAAATTCCGTCCGTGAAGCGGCCGTGCTCGCCCCAGGCCTGAACATCAACAGCGATGGTGCGGGCCGCGCCTTCGTTGCCATTCGCGGAGTCGGGGTGACGCTGGTTCCGTCGGTTCAGCCCGGTGTCGGCCTGTTCGTCGACGGCATCTACCGGCCAAACACCGCCTATCTCAACAACCCCCTGCTCGACATCGAGCGGATCGAGGTGCTCCGCGGGCCGCAGGGTACCCTATACGGCAAGAACACGCTGGGCGGTGCCATCAACGTTATTACGCGCCAGCCCGGCAATGATTTTGAAGGCCGCGTGAGCGGGAGCTTTGCCGGCCCCGACGACCAGTTAATTGTCGCCGGTTCTCTGTCCGGACCGGTCGTCGAAGACTTGCTGGCTGTGCGCGTTGCAGCCTCGCATCAGGAGCAAGACGGTTTTTCCCGCAACATTCTCCTCGATGCCGATGGCAATCCCTACAACAGCGATTCGATCAACGGTACCGTCCACTTCACGCCGGGAACGGTGGAACTGACGGTCAATGGATATTACGACTGGATCAAGTCGGTGAATATTCCGTACTCGCGGGTCGACGGACCCCAGGATTACTCGCGCGATCTCACTTTCAACACCCTCAACCGGACCGATCTTGAATACCGTGGTATCAACGCCAGACTCGCAGTTCCGATGGAAGGGATCGGCAGTAGGCTGACACTGCTCGGCGCCTATGACGCGCGCGACAACACCAATATCGACGGCGATGTCGACTTCGGCCCAGGCGATTTTGCCCGTGCGACCGGGGGCGACGAACTGCGCACGAAAACGGCGGAACTGCGTCTCGACAGCGAATGGTCCGACAGCGTCTCGACCTTGCTCGGCCTGTTCTACAGCCGGGAAGAAGCGGACGCGCTCGACATCACAACGCTCTTTCCGGCATTTTCCGGGCTGCCATTCGATATCGTCCGCACGACCACCAACGAGACCCGGGCGGATACCTATGCCGTGTTCGGTACCGTGTTCTGGGAACCCTCAATCGACTGGGAGGTCGCCCTGGGCCTGCGCTACGATCACGAAGATCGTGTTGCCAACGGTTCGGTGATCACAGCTCTTGGCCCCTTGGGCGAAAGCGGAGGTCCCCTGCCAGAGGCCCGCATCAAATCGGACGAGTTCCAGCCCAAGTTGACGCTGAAGCGCAACTGGTCGGAGGACTTCATGACTTACGCGTCCGTCGCACGCGGCTATCGCGGGGGCGGATTTAACGCTCCCACCGCCCCGACCAGAACCTACCGTGGCGACAGCGCCTGGACCTACGAGCTTGGGGCGAAATACGCTCTGCCCGACGGCCGCGGCAGTCTGGCGGGGGCCGTCTTCTACAACGACTATACCGACTACATCGGCCTCAACTCGATCGCGCCGGCAGAAGGCGGCGGGCTGGTGACCGTCGACCTGAATTCGGGCGATGTCGAGAGCTATGGCGTGGAACTGGAAGGCCAGTTCCGCCCGGTACCGGCCTGGTCGATCAGCGGCGGCGTGACCTTGATGCATGCCCGCCTGACTGATGCTAGCGCCTATACCGAGACCACCGGCAGGACGCTGTCGTCCGACCGGCTCACTTTCCAGCCCGACTGGAGCGCCAATCTGGCGACCGACTACACCTTCGAACTGGGCAGCGGGGAATTCGTGCTTAGCGCAAATGTCACCGGGAAGGGCGACCGTCTGGCTGCAACGCTGAACGAGATGACACCCACGCTGCTGGACAGCTACTGGCTGGTCGGCGCCTCGGCGACATACCGGACCGGTCCATTCGAGATCGCAGCCTTCATCAGCAACGCCTTCAATGAAGACTATTGGGAAAGCTACATCGAACGGACCACGCTCGTCCTGGCGGGTCTTCCCGCCTCTGACTTGGGCATCCAAGGCGATGGTCGCCGCTACGGCGTGCGCACCAGCCTGCGGTTCTGATCCGATGGCCATCCCGGCTCAGTCGCAGGCGCGGGTTGACATGCCTCAGGGGTTCCTCGACCGGCTGGAGCAGCGCTTCGGCGACCAGCTCCAGACCGGGGAGGCCATGAGGGAGCAGCACGGCTCAAGCGAATCCCACTACGTCGCGATGCTGCCCGATGCGGTGGTGTTCGCGCATTCGCGCGAGGATGTCGTCGCGCTGGTCAGGATCTGCTCAGAATTTCTTGTCCCCATCGTGCCGTTCGGGGCGGGCACGTCCATTGAGGGGAATGCGGCGGCCTTGCGCGGGGGCGTGTCGCTCGACATGACCCGCATGGACAAGATTATCGCGGTCAATGCCGAGGACTTCGATTGCGTGATTCAGCCCGGCGTCCGGCGCGAGCAGTTGAACGAATACCTTCGCGACCAAGGCCTGTTTTTCCCGATAGATCCCGGTGCCAATGCAACCCTGGGCGGCATGGCATCGACCCGAGCCAGCGGGACGAATGCGGTCCGCTACGGCACCATGAAGGACGCCGTGCTGAGCCTCGAGGTCGTCACGCCTCAGGGTAATGTAATCCGGACTGCCACGCGCGCCCGGAAATCGGCCGCCGGGTACGACCTCACCCGGCTCTATGTCGGGGCCGAGGGCACGCTGGGGATCATCACGGAATTGTCTTTGCGCCTGCACCCGATACCCGAGGCTATTTCTTCGGCGGTATGCAGTTTCGATGGGCTGGACGGCGCTGTCGATACCGTGGTCCAGTCCATCCAGTGCGGGGTTCCGCTCGCCAGAGTGGAAATTCTCGATTCGCTGCAGATGAGGGCGGTCAACCGCTGGTCGAAACTCGATTACCCCGAAGCGCCCACGCTCTTCTTCGAATTCCACGGCAGCCCGGCATACGTGGCCGAGCAGGTCGTGACCGTCAAAGCCATCGCGGAAACGAATGGCGGCGGCGAATTTGCATGGTCGAACAGACCGGAGGAACGCAACAAGCTCTGGCGCGCTCGGCACGATGCCTATTACGCGGCGGTGAACCTGCGCGAAGGCGCGATCGGATGGGCTACCGATGTGTGCGTACCGATGAGCCGACTGGCCGAATGCATTGCCGAAACCCACAAGGATCTCGCCACTGCAAGTATGCCCGCGACGATTCTGGGTCATGTCGGCGACGGCAACTTCCACGTGGTCTTCTCTATCGATCCCGACGCGCCCGAAGAAATGCGCGAAGTCGAGGCGATCAATGCGCGACTGGTCGAACGGGCGCTGGCGATGGAAGGCACCTGCACCGGCGAGCACGGGATAGGACTTGGCAAGCAGGAATGGCTGGTTGCCGAGCTCGGCGATGCGGTCGAGGAAATGCGAACAATTAAACGGGCGCTCGATCCAGAGAACCTGATGAACCCCGGCAAGATTTTCTCGCTCTGATGGCAAGTCTGGCCAAACCGGCAGATGTGCAAGGTCGCCTCACCGATGCGGCGACGCTGATCCCGCTGCTGCTCCTGGCGCTGGTGGCCACCGTGGCCTTCGCCGCGCTCGGCAGCTTCGGGACGGTCCAGGAAAGCGCCAAGGCCGAACTCAATCTAAGCGACGACGCGCTTGCCCTTATCCAGGGCCTGGGTGCCGCAGTACCCATGGTGCTTTTCTCGATCCCGGTCGGCATCTTGGTCGATCGGCGCAACCGCGTCCGCCTGACCATCGGACTGG
This sequence comes from Pontixanthobacter luteolus, assembly GCF_009828095.1. GTDB lineage: Bacteria > Pseudomonadota > Alphaproteobacteria > Sphingomonadales > Sphingomonadaceae > Pontixanthobacter > Pontixanthobacter luteolus. Next base: position 276,754 of record NZ_WTYP01000001.1, read on the forward strand.
CCGCCCTGTGGACGCTTGGGACCCTGCTCACGGCATTTGCGCCCAGCGCGGGTTGGCTGACTGCTGCGCGGATGTTGGTGGGGATCGGATCGACGGGGTCTCTGACCGCTGCCCTGTCCCTGTGTGCGGACTTCTGCGCGGCGGCCCAGCGTGGAAAGGCGATGTTGATCGTCAATCTCGGTAAGGCGCTGGGTGTTGCGCTCGGCTTTGCTCTCACGGGGTGGCTTTTTGGGCTGCTCTCGGATCACTCGGCGCCTGGCTGGCTGGCCGACATGGCGCCCTGGCGAAGCACACACGTGCTGCTCGCTCTGATAAGTGCGCTGCTGCTCCTGCCGTTGCTCCTATTGCGAGAGCCGATGCGGCGCGAAGTGGAAGCGAGCACGAATGCGCCGTTCCGTGTCGTTGCGACCGAATTGTGGAGCCGACGAGCGTTCCTGATCCCGCTTTTCGCAGGCCAGATAGCCGTGGTGATGGCCGACGTAGCTGCCGGGGTTTGGGTCGCGCCCGTGCTGTCGCGCGACTTCGGTCTCAGTCCGCAGGAATTCGCCGGATGGGTCGGCGCGCTGATGTTCGGCGCGGGGATCGCAGGGGCCGTGCTCGGCGGCATTTCGGCCGATCTTGGTCAGAAGAGCAATCTTCGCGGGGGCATCATTCTCGGCGCCGTCATCGCAGCGGGGCTGGGCATTCCTGCGGCCCTGTTCCCGCTCATGCCGAGCGTTACCAGCTTCGCGGTCGCGCTGGGTGTGCTGTCCCTGTGCGGAGCGGTTACCGGGCTTGTCGTCTCGGTGGCTTTGACCGTTCTCCTTCCCAACGAGCTTCGCGGTCTGTGTATTGGCGCGTTCATTGCGGTCGCCGGCCTGATTGGTTTCGGCCTCGCTCCTTGGATCGTGACCCGCGTGAGCGCCTTTTTGGGCGGGGAAGCGATGCTCGCCGAAGCGCTGGCAATCGTCGGGGTAAGCGTTAGCACGCTATCGTTCCTGGCGTTCATTATGGCCATGCGGCGGGTTCCTGAACCTGTAAGATAGCTCTTGCCAACCTGTAATATAGGTATTAGCAAGGCAGGGGTGTGGAGGATGGTTGGACTATGAAACAGGTTGTCACCGTATCCGATGAAATGACCACGCTGGTCGGTTACGGTGCGGCGCCTTCCACGCGCCTGCCCGCTGGTTCAGCGGTCTTCCTTTTCGCCGGCTTCACCGCGAACGAGACACCGGCGCTCTCCTATCGTCATGACGGTGCATTGGACCGGATCGATGAGTATCCGCTTGTCTTCGTCGTGGCGCGCTCCGCCTGCCGCCGTCTCTTCCCGTTCCAAGCGTCGGGCTACGAGAGCTGGCATCTGCCCAACGCCCTCAAGGGCCTGGCCCTGTCGATCATCGAATGCGAAGGAGCAGAGGAAGCGCGCGATACCCTCCGGCTCGCCCGCAGTATCGAGCTGCTTTGCCAGATTCATGTTGCCCTGGAAAACAACACCCTCCTGCCGCTGGTCGGTGGCGGTTCCTTTGGTGAAAAGGACATCGCCCGGATCGCCGAGGCGCGGCGCATGATCGACCTGCGCTGGCACGAGAAGATTACCATCGCGGAAATCGCGCGCGGCGTCGGCGTGAACCGCGACAAGCTCGTCCGCGGCTTCCGTGTGCTCTATGGTAGTTCGATTGCCGAGATACTGGCCGAGCGACGGCTCGAGGAAGCGCGCCGCCTCCTGCTCGCCAGCGACCTTCCGGTTGCGACGGTCGGCTATCGTTGCTCCTATCTCAACAACGCGAGTTTTACCCGCGCCTTCACCCGCCGCTTCGGAGTGGCACCGTCAGAAATGCGCCGAACAGGAATTGCCGCTTGAACCAGATTGCCATCCGTCCGCCCAAGGGGTCGCTGGTGGAAACCGCCACGCAAGCGGTCCGCGAACACATCCGCACGAACAGCCTCAAGGTCGGCGACATGCTGCCGAGCGAAGGCAGCTTTGCGACAGAACTCGGCGTGAGCCGACCGGTAATGCGCGAAGCGTTCCATGCCCTGGCCGCATTGAAGGTGATCGATGTCGCGAATGGACGCCGCGCGCGGGTCGGGGCGATCGACGGTTCGGTCATGGCGACCTCGATCGGCCACGCCGTTTCCACCGCGCAGGTCTCGCTCGCCGATGTCTGGGATGTGCGCCGAACATTGGAATTGCGAACCGCCGAACTCGCAGCACTCAGCCGGAGCGAGGAGCAGGCGGATGCGATCCTGGCGGCCGCGCATGCGCTCGCGCACAGCCGTGACGAAGAATCCCGGACGCGCGCGGATACCGCGTTCCATCAGACCATCGCGATGGCGAGCGGAAATCCGTTGTTCTTCCAGATCGTGCGTTCATTCGAACAGATGATGATCGTCGCGATCCCGAAGGCTTGGGCCGGACGCGCCACGACTGAAGAGCGGCAGGAAACCCTCGTTCTCCATCAGGAAGTCGCGCAGGCCATTGCCGACCAGGATCCCGAACTGGCCCGCGCCGCGATGGACTCACATTTCGCCCGTTCGATCGGCGATCTGTTCCATGGCAATCGGACCTCGAGCGGTTAAGCCTGGTTAGGTTTTGCGGGAATCGGGAAAGACAGGCTGCGCTGCTATTTGAGCTCTTAACGCCAACATTTCCCAATATCCAAAAAAGGGTTCTGTCAGCGCAAATGCACCGGCGAGCGAAATGCGTCTGATCGGTTGGGGAGGCGCATTACCTTTGGCGTGCGGTCGATCACGAAGGCGAAGTACCGTTTCTAGTCGCAATCAGCTTTCTTGGCCTTCGCTACTGCACTGTCGGAGCAAATGCACCTGCTTGAGAACTGAGTTAATTGGCCTAGGGTATTTACATGCCCAGACCTCGCAAGCCGGCCGCCACCTGCAACCCCGCAAACGCGGCCCAAAACCGAAAGTGCTGAATTCAGCAGGGAATTAAATATACTGTCCCCGGGATTCTCATGTTGCTGGCATCCTTAATAATAGCCAGAGATAAAAGCCGCAAACTGGCCCGGCGGCATTGATATCAAGAGGTTTTAAAAGGAAGAAATGGTGAAAAGCTTCAAAAAGCTATCTATAATAATTTGAGCTGTGATCACTATATTGAACTTTGGGTATTTTGCTTTTGGATATTTGGTTCGTATTTCTTGCTCAGATTCTCCTATATGTCACAAGTATCGCTGCGAAGATCGTGGCTCTGAGTTGGATTGTCAGAATTGGAAAGAGTATTGCGAGGTTAACGTTCAAGACTCATTTTGTCAGTCTTGAACCTGCATGATTAACGAGCTCAATCAGAATTTCAGTGACGGCACAGGTGCTGTCAAAGCAAATGCACCTGATTGAAAATCGGCGCTAATTGGGTAGGGCAGGCCGATGCTCAGACGTAAGAAATCAGCCAATCCGTTCCGCTATTTCAACTCATCGCCGGAGATTATCCGCTTGGTCGTGATGATGTACGTCCGCTTCCCGCTATCGCTTAGGAACGTCGAGGATTTGCTGTTCGAGCGTGGAATTGACGTTTGCCACGAGACCGTGCGGCTGTGGTGGAATCGCTTTGGACCGATGTTCGCTGCGGATATCCGGCGACAGCGAGTGAGCCGGATGAAGGGTTTTCGTCATTGGCGCTGGCACCTCGATGAGGTGTTTGTGAAGATCAACGGCGAGACGCACTATTTGTGGCGCGCAGTGGATCAAGAAGGCGAGTTTCTCGAAAGCTATGTCACTAAGAAAATGGACAAAAAGCCGGCGTTGAAATTCCTGCGCAATGCTCTGAAGCAGCACGCGGGAGGTTCTTATTCCCCTAGGATGTGTACGTGTACGTCCTGACCGGAATGCTTTTTGAGGATGTCGCAGGCGCTGCGCTCATTGTCGGTGTTCCATGTGCGTACCCATAGCAACAGTCCGCCATGGACGAGTTGTTCTTCGATGCGCTGTGCATGTTGTTTGCCGACAAGTTGGGCAAGAATTGCACCTATCGCAGCACCAGTGCCTCCGGCAACCGTGGCACCCGCAATGGCTGCGGCAAGCGTGCCTCCCGACACAACAACGACTGCCGTTGCCAAGAGCGCAGCGATATAAAGCGGCGTGCCGATCAGCGCGCCTTCGGCATCACCGATTGCTTCAGTTGATACATAGGCAGCGCGCGGTGCTGCCGGATCATCCTCCAGCTCGCTCGCCTTTTTGTAAGTATGCCCCAGTTCCCTCGTGACGGCATCCTCACTAGCTAGAAGACTGAGCTCCGCCCGGTTAAAGCCATTGCTGAGCAGTTCGTCGATTGCTTCCTGTAGGTCATCGGCGCTCTCGAATACGCCGACCGCTTCGCGTGGTGATGACATAGAACTCTCCTTCAATCACGAGATAGCGAAATGGTTCTATCTGCAACTAGGTGATATTCCGAAGGTCCGCTCCCGCGCGTCGGGGGCAAACGGCAGCTTTTCCGTGTCGTCGTATAGAATGAATTCTGAACTGTGCGCATTGCCACCACCAGTCGGTAGCTTCGATCATTGCCGCCCTGAGGTGGTGCAAAATCTAACCACGTGCCCGCCAAATTGATCCACCACGTGAGATCGGGTCTGGGATAGGAATGGGGCTTACCTTTTAAAGGAGTTCGAAATGCACAGCCCTAGTTCCATATTCACATTGCTCATGACATCAGGTGTGATCGCCCTGACCGCAGGATGCTCCACGCTGCAGGCTCAAGAGAGTGCCACCCCTTCCCAGGAGGTAGCTTCCGCCGCGCAGGACGAGCCAAAGAGCGTGAACATCAACTTGCCCGCCAACGCGCTTTTCTCGGTTATTGGCTTCGACTACATGAGGACGGACGAAGCCATGCAGGCGCGAGCTGTCTTCCAGAGTTCCGCCATCCCGATCGCAGTTGAAAACGGCTTCACTCGCCACGGCGCCTTGCTGGTTGATGGCCCCAGTTTTGGAACCTTCAAGCCGCAAGGCTTTCTCTTGACCAGTTGGCCAAGCCAGGAAGCGTTCAACCGCTTTGAAAACGATCCGCGTTGGCCCGAATATAGCGAGCTGCGGCGCTCCATTTGGAACGATATCCGCTATTATCGCGACGTTCAGGCGGAAGGTCTCTCCCTTACATTGAGGAGCGACAAATTCTACACCTTGGCCATAGCATACACTGATCCGGACAATGCAGCTGACTATGATGAGTATCTCGCCAGGCTCGAAGGCGAGGTGGCCAAACAGGGGGGCAAGTTTATCTTGAAACTGTTCGATCCCAACCTTGAATCCCTGTCGAACTCCAAATCGCCTGACCAATTGACCTTTATCGAGTGGGATGACGCGGAAGGGGCGAGCCGTCTATTGCAGTCGGATACATACAAGGCGGTCCGGCATCTGGCCGGATCTGGGACGACTGATTTATCCTTCTACCGCCTTCGTCCCTCCCTTTGAGCAGAGCTATCCTATCCCCCTTGCTTCAAAGCCTTAGCACCGCTCTCCCTGCAGCAAGGGGCGATACTTGCTCATGACATTCGAGAAATAGGCCAGCGCCGCCTTCGCCCGCGAAGTGCCCGCGAAATCTGGATGACAAAGCAGCCATAAGGTCTCGACCTCAATCACGGGGGCGCCGGGCAGTCTTACAAGATCGGGGTCATTGTCAGCCATGAAGCAGGCCGCCCGGCCCATCCCCAGCCCTTGTTTAAGCGCCATAAAGCGGCCCGCAATCGTCGTTATTCTCATGCTGATTGAGGCAGCCGGGTAGGGCGATTCCTCAAGCCAGGATTGCCAGCGCGGATCCCCGTCAGGCGGAGCAATCCAGCGCAAGTCGCGAGCATTCACATTGGCGAGGTAATCCTTATGCGCGTAGAGCGAGAGCGAGTAAGGGAATAGCCGCCGTCCGACCCAATGGTCAGGCGGGCTGTCCGACCCCCTCAGCACCACATCGGCTTCTGCCCGGTCGAGATCCACGAACCTGTCGGTTGAATCGACCGTCAGTTCGATCTCGGGATGCTGCTCACCAAATCTCGCCAAATCCTCAATCAACAAATGCTGCAAAATGAGAGGGGGAACAGAGATGGAAAGCGGGCCTGATAGCGACTGCTCGGCCGCACGTTGCCTGCGCACCGCCTCGTCGCTGACTTGCTCCATCTTTTCGGCCGCTTCGACCACGCTCTGACCGACCTTGGTCGGCCAAAATCCCGTCGGTGAGCGATGAAGAAGCGGTCCTGCAGGCCCATTGTTTAGCTGCCCCAATTTTCTTGAAACTGTCGCATGATTGACGCCCAGGTGCCGCGCGGCCCCACGGATTGATTTCTCACGTGCCACCGTAAGAACGAGTTTATAATCGCTCCATTCCATCGGTGCGTAATTGCACCGTTGGGCATGGATATCAATTCGCGACATTGCCCAAGTGGGTGTTGTCAAAGCAAAGCTATCGCGGAGGCAATCGAGGCGCGTCCGCTTATCCAGCGTTCACCTCCGGCAGAGGAATGGATCGAGCGGCAGAATTCCTTAAATCTGATCAGACTTGGGACGCCAAAGTTTTTGCGGGTGCCGTGTCAGTCCGGTGTTGCAACAGCCAGCAAATCCATCAGATTGCGCGCTGCCTCACGGTCGGCCGGATCTTCGAACGCGACATCCAGATCAGGGGATGCGTCCAGCATATAGAGCAAGGTCCACAATGCGAAGCGTCGGCCGCGGTCGCGTTCCAGCCCAAAATCGACCTTGATGCGGTCGGTCCCCGCGGGCACTGCGACAGGATCGACTTCGGCCAGATCGCGTGTTCCGAAATAGCGTTGCAGCAAATCTTGCATTTCCATTCGTCCGCGCTAGCCGATCCGGCGCATGGTGCAAGCTGGATGTTCGGGTTTTTCGTTGGGCAGAAGCCAATTCGCTGTTAGGGGCCGCGCATGCTTACCATCGACGGTGTCACAGTACGGCTTGGCGGCCGGGCCATTCTTGAAGGCGCCAGTGCGACGGTGCCTGTCGGCGCGCGCGTCGGTTTGATCGGGCGCAATGGTGCGGGCAAGTCCACCCTCATGAAAGCACTGATCGGAGAAATCGATCCTGATGCAGGCGAAATCAGCAAGCCTTCACGCGCGAAGATCGGCTACATCGCTCAGGAAGCGCCCAGCGGCGCGATGACTCCGGAAGACGTGGTGCTTGCCTCCGCAACCGAGCGTGCGCAATTGCTGGAGGAACTGGAGACCTGCACGGACATGGACCGCATGGGCGATGTGCATGACCGATTGCTGGCGATTGATGCCTACAGCGCGCCGTCCCGTGCAGCCAAGATCCTCAAGGGGCTAGGCTTCGATGAAGAGATGCAGCGCACCCCGGTGGACCGCTTCTCCGGTGGCTGGAAAATGCGCGTTGCGCTTGGCGCATTGCTCTTTTCTGAGCCCGATATCCTGCTGCTGGACGAACCGTCCAACCACCTTGATCTGGAAGCGACGCTTTGGCTTGAAAGCTTCCTCAAATCCTATCCCGCGACCCTGGTGGTAATCAGCCACGAGCGCGATTTGCTTAACAAGGTGGTCGATCACATCCTGCATTTGCAGGGCGGCCAACTGACGCTGTATCCAGGCGGTTACGATGCATTTGAAAAGCAGCGGGCCGAACGCGCATCTCAATTAGCCGCGGCGAAGGCATCGCAAGATGCGCAACGCGCGCGTTTGCAGGACTATGTTGCGCGGAACAGCGCGCGTGCATCCACAGCCAAACAGGCACAATCACGTGCCAAGATGCTTGCGCGGATGCAGCCGATTGCAGCGATGATGGAAGATCCGACGCTCAGCTTCGACTTTCCTGACCCGGCAGAGCTTCGTTCACCAATGATTACGCTTGAACAGGCCGCCGTCGGATACGGAGAAGCGCCGCCGATCCTGCGCCGTCTGAATTTCCGCATCGACGCGGATGATCGCATCGCTTTGCTTGGCCGAAACGGAAACGGAAAGACGACGCTGGCACGTCTGCTGGCCTCGCAACTGGCACCAGCCGAGGGCGAAATGAATGCGCCTGGGCGGCTGAAGGTCGGATATTTCACCCAATATCAGGTCGAAGAACTGGCGGGCGAGGAAACACCGCTGGACCTTATGAACCGTGCGATGGAAGGCATGGCCCAAGGTGCTATCCGCGCACAACTTGGCCGCTTCGGCTTCGCAGGCGCGCGTGCCCAGACGCGCGTAGACAAGTTGTCGGGCGGAGAACGCGCTAGGCTGGCACTGGCGCTGATCACGCGCGATGCACCGCATTTGCTGATCCTCGATGAACCAACCAACCACCTGGATGTCGATGCGCGTGAGGCGCTGATTCAGGCGCTGAATGACTATTCCGGTGCCGTCATTCTTATCAGCCATGATCGGCACATGGTCGAATTGACCGCAGATCGGCTGGTTCTCGTCGACGACGGAACTGCACGCGAATATAGCGGGAGCATGGAGGATTACATCGACTTCGTTCTGGGCCGAAAGCAGCCCAAGCGTGACCGGGATAGTTCGTCCAGCAAATCACGCGGCGCGAGCGGCGCAGGCGCAAGTGCGAAAGTTCGCGAAGCGAAAGCGCAACTGACAAAGGTTGAAGAGGAGGTTTCGCGACTGACTCTTCAAGTGGAAGAGTTCGATCGACTGATCGGTGAATGCAGCACCGCCCCGGAAGGGCCGTCCGGCGCGAACATGCAGGAACTGCTTACGGCGCGTGCCAAAGCCGGCGACAGCCTGGCTGACGCCGAGGAGAAATGGCTGGCCGTGGGCACTGCGCTGGAAGCGATCAAGCAAGGCTAGAATTTCGGGCGGCCCAACCTGAGGGTTGCCTGACAGTCCATCAAGGCTGCAATGCTTTGGCCCAGATATCTTCCCATGCCGACTTGGCCATACCAGGGTGCCGCATATTGCGGGCAGTTTGCAGATATGCGCCGCTGCCCGGCTGTGTGCGTCGAAACGTAACTTGATCACCGGGCCTGAAGCTATCTCTCTAGATCAGAACCAAGCCTGTGCGGATGGCACAATCGAGCTAGGTCTGAGTCCAGAGAAATGCGCCGGTTACGATTTCGGCGGGCGGGGGATCAACACAGGCGTATTCTTGCGGTAGGCCTGATAGGCCGGGTCATCGCCCCAGCGTTTCTCAGCTGCCTCGTCCAGCATCGGAATGCCGCTGACCTTGGTAAGCAGAAACGCAACGAAGAAGGGCGAGATGACGGCGAGCCATGACCAGCCGGAAAGCACGGGAATGGCCATCACCAGAATTCCTCCCCACAAGACAATCTCGCCAAAGTAATTGGGGTGCTGCGACCAGGCCCACAGCCCGCAGTCGATGAAGTCTCCTTCGTTGGCAGGGTCTTTCTTGAACGCGCTTTTCTGACGGTCAGCGATGACCTCAAAAGCGAAACCGAACAGCCAAATCAGGCCGCCAATCCAGAAGAACCAGTCCAACGCCACCCGCTCGGTCGAAGTGATTACGGCGAGGGCAGCTGCGGCTGTCAGGATGCACCACAGGGCCTGCAGAGTCCACGCGACCAAAAACCGCGGGGGATTGCCGCGGATCTTGTCGAACCGCTTGTCGTCACCTGCGTCGCTGATCCGCTTGAACAGAAATGTGCCGAGCCGGGTGCACCAGATTGCGACCATCGCCGCGACAATGACAGAGCGGGGGTCGAGCGGGGCAGACAGAATGCAGGCGGCGGCCAGCATCGAGAGATAGGTGATTGCCCCAACGAGATCGAAAAAGCGTTCCGATTTGGCAATTGCGGAAGGGATGAACACGCCCCAGTTCACCAGAAACGCGATCAGCGTGCAGATAAAAAACACCGGCAGACCGTTCCACTGTGTTCCGGCTGAACCGGCGAACCATCCGAATGCCAGCGCGATGATTGTCACGATGACAACAGTGATGATGCTGCGCGGTGCGTGTTTAAACGAAGCCATGATGCCTCCCCCTTTTAAAACCCACTACCCCAAACGAACGGGTTTGGTTCCGGGCGGAGTAGACGGAAAGGGGATATTAGCCACCAATACGAATGCCTGCCCAGATTGTGCGCGGTACGCCCAGATCGATTGAACCTGCTTGATTTCGCGTCATAATTTCCTCGTCCAGCAGGTTCTCTGCCCGCAGGATAATCGAAAAACCTGCGGCCAGAGGAATTTTTGCAAATGCGTTCACTGTCGTTGCTGCCGGTAAGACGAAGGTTTCCTGATCGTCTTCAAACTGTGCGCCCACGTGGCGCAGCGTTGCCGACAAGTCCCATCCGTCTGCCGACCTGTATGCCAGTGTCGCACTTGCTGCCAGTTTCGGTGTTTGAGGCGGCCGGTTTCCATCCAGCGCCAGCGAAGCTCCGCTCCCTTCAATCTCGGCATCGGTCCAGGCGAGAGATCCGAACAGATCGATTGCGCCAAACCCGGTTTTCGCAATCACTTCCAAGCCACGCGAACGGACAGCGTCCAGATTGCGGCGCTGACGCAGGGTCGGGGTGAGGGTGACGTTCGCGACAGCATCTTTTACCCGGTTCTGGAAAGCTGTGACAGACAGCTGCGATCGCGATGAAAGTGCATAGTCGAAGCCCGCCTCGAAGCCGATCAGCTTCTCGTTCTCAAGCGCTTCGTTAGCCTGCGTGACCACCGGGAACACAACAAACGGGCGGTAGAGTTCGTTCAGTGTCGGAACGCGCACACCGCTATAGGCTGCCGCACGCAACGAAATGTTTTCAGACGCACTGAACAAAGCGCCCGCACGGAAAGACGCATCCCATCCGCTGCGATCGGCAAACCGATCATCAGTCAGCAATACTCCAGCAGCATCGCGGGCCTCATAATATCCGCCGCGAATGCTCCAACGGTCAGCTCTTAGCCCGCCCGTCAGGATCAGATCGCCGAGTGTCCAGTCATGTTCGGCAAACAGGCCAAATGTGCTGTTTTCCCCGCCCGCGCGGCGGCGTTCGCGTAGGTCGCCAGTGAATGCGCTGAACGATTCTTCCAGCAGGTTGCCGGACGAACCGCGGTAATCCGCGCCGATGCGCAGCACATGATCCTGTCCAACAGGCGGGCGAATTTCGATCTTGCCGCCAATTCCGTTGGACGGGGTTTTCCGCTGGTCCAGGACTTTCACAAACCGTGTCGAGCTGATCACGACATTGGAGAAATCGCGGTATTGCAGATAGCCCAGGACATCGAATTCCCAGTCGCCCCGGCCAATGATCCGCAAGCTGGCGTCCTGCCCGCTGGCCGAACTGTCTGCGCCATCAAAGCGCAGGGTTCGCCGATCGTCGAACACCAGGCCGCGGGTTTGCAGTTCGACGTCGTCGCCCAGCGGGACGGCGGTGCGAAGACCGACCGACCAGCTATCAAATTCGCTCTTGGCAGAGGCGGGAACGCGCTGATCTGCGGGGGTGGTGAAGAATCCGGGGCCGCGGTCCCAGCGCCCGGTGACGACGGCAAAGCCAGCGCCAAGTTCCGGAGTGAGGGTGGCGGACGCTTCGGTAGCGCCGCGATGGTTTGCCAGCAGTGCACCGCTGAAAAGGCCGAGCTCATCCGGTCCCGCGCTTTCCAGCTCGATCGTGCCTGCGACTGCGCCCGATCCGAATGCACCCGAGCCGCCGCCGCGTGTTACGCGGGCAGAGGCGAGCCGTTCAGGAGCGAGAGCGCTGAGCGGAATATAGCCAAAGAACGGGTCCGCCATCGGAACGCCGTCAAGCAGCACCAATGCGCGACTGGTGGCGTTCCCGCCAAGCGCACGTAGCGTGACCCCTTGCGCCGACGGATTGGACGACCTGCTGTCGGACCGGCGGAATTGCTGAAACCCTGCGACGTCGGACAGGGCATCCTCGATCCGACCGGATGCGGACGATGTCAGGCGTTCACGGCCAATTTCCTGCTGTGAATATGCCGGCGTGGCGGGGGTTTGCTCCAAACCCTGACCGGTAACGATGATCGCTGCCGGAGCATCGCATCCATCCCCTTCGCAAGAAATTTCCTGCGCGGCCAAGGGCGCACTGCAGAACAGTGTCAGGGCCGAACAAAGAGCGCTGGTTGCTGAGAATTTCACGGTTGCGTGCTCCGGATGGAAGCGTGTGATCGTTGGGCGGTGCAGGTTGATGGCCGGCAAATCGGTTTAGACATCGTCTGCGCTGATCATTTCCTCGCGGTCAATCTCGCCGGTCAAGGCCGCCACGGTTGTCGCAACTGCGGCATCGCCGCTGACATTGGTGGTCGTGCGCATCATGTCCATGATCCTGTCGACACCAGCGACGAATGCGATTGTTTCCAGCGGTACGCCCACTGCGCCAAACACCAGTGCCATCATGATCAGGCCCGCGCCGGGGATGCCGGCTGCGCCAATCGCGCCCAGCGTGCCCAGGATCGAAATCAGGAAGTAATCGCCCCATGACAGGTCGACGCCGAAGATTTGCGCGCCGAACAGTGTCGCGAGGCCCAGATACATGGCCGTGCCGTTCATGTTGATCGTCGCGCCGAGCGAGATGACGAAGCTGGATACCGAGTTTGAAATACCCAGGTTGCGCTGCGCACAGCGCAAGGTAACCGGCAGCGTCGCGTTGGAACTGGCGGTGGAATAACTGACCGCGATGGCATCGATGATACCGCGGAAGAAATCAATCACCGGCAGGCGGGCGATGAATTTGATCATCGCGGAATACATGACCAGAATGATCAGCAGACAGCCGAGGTAGTTCAGGAACACCAGCTTGCCCAATGCCTGAAGCGCATCAAGGCCGAGCGTGCCCGCGACCCACGCCATCAGCGCAAACACGCCAAGCGGGGTCAGTTCCATGACCACCATGGTCACCTTCTGCATGATCACAGAACCGGAATCGAAGATTTTCAGTACTGGCTCGCCCTCTTCCTTGGCCATCAGGATGCCAACCCCGATGAGGAGGGAGAACACGATCAGCGGCAGCACATTGACGTCTGCCATGACCTGAACCGGGCTTTGCGGGACCATGCCCAGCAGCATTTCGCGCCACGTCGTATCATTGGGTGCAGGGGTGGCACCCATGTCGATCGAACTTGTGTCGACTCCCATGCCAGGCTGCACAAATGTGCCTAGGAACAGGCCCAGCCACACCGCAATTTGGCCGCTCACCACGAACAGCAGCAGGGCGCGCCAGCCCACGCTGCCGAGTTTGCGCAAGTCGCCGATGGACGCGATGCCCGCGACAAGGCTGAAGAAGATCAGCGGGACCACCAGCATCTTGATGAAACCGACGAAGATATCGCCGATGAATTTGATACTTTCCGCTTCAGGGCCCCAGAAATAGCCCACGATCACGCCCAATATCAGAGCCGCGATGACACGCTGCCAAAGCGGAATTGCAAACCAGGTCTTGAACATGGGCACCCTCAAAAAGATCGAGCGGAATTCCGCTTCGGTTATGTCAGTCCATCATGGAAAAGGGGCGGTCAGTCAAATGACCAATGCCCCTGCGTCCCCGCTTTGCTGACCTGCCCTGCTGCGCCGACCAGCCCAGGCGCTGCTACCGATAGCCGTTTGATCGCCTGCGTGTCGGTGGCTGGCACCAGCGCTAGCGTGCGGCGATTGTCATCAATTCGGGCGACAATCACACCCTGTTTCGGGGCACCTGATCGGTCATAAAGGATCGTATAGGTTTCCAGCTGTGCTGGCCCTTCGTACTCCAGTTCCATTGCGGGAATCTCGCCGCGCGTCGCATCTGCCTCTGCCTGAAAATCGAACTCTTGCGGGAACGTGCCTTCCGGCTGGGGCGTCTTGGTCAGCAGGATCGTATGGTTGTGCGTTGCATAACCGCCATTTGCGAACAGCAGGCCGTTAGTGCCGCTTTTACGCAGCGCATCGACCATGCAGGCGGCCGCGTGAGTCATGTAATTGCCGATCGGTCCGCCGCCGAATGTCAGCCCGCCGAACATGGTGATCTGCCGGCTGGCATCCACGCCCAGCACGCGCCGCGCCATCTTGGGAACGATAGGAAAACAGGAATACAGTTCCAGATGGTCGATCTGTTCGATGCCGATCTCGTTCAGTTCCAGTGCCCGTTCAAGCGAGACATTCATGCTGGCAGAAGATGCAAAATCGGGCCGCATCAGCGGATCTTCCGCCTCATGCGCGGCAGCGCCCTTGCCGACATAGATGATCCGGTCATCAGGCACGCCCGCCGCCTGTGCCGCAGCAAGGCTGGTCACGATCACCGCCGCGCCCTGATTGACTGCGGCGTTGGCGACCTGAAATTTGGTATAGGGGAAAGCGATCGGGCGGTTATCCGCACTCACCTCGATGATTTGCCGGGCTGTGCGCGGCTCTCGGATCCACGCGCTTTCAGTTTGCGCCGCGACGCGTGACATACCCGCCCAGATCTCGCCGGATTCCGCTTGCGCCTCTTCCAGCGTTTGGCCGAAGCTATCGCGGGCGGCATTTTCGAACAGCGGATAAACGTCCGTCGGGGTGTGGAGGCCGAACAGATGCCGCGGTTCCGGCTGGACCGGGGTGCGTTTGGGATAGGGGCCTTTCTTTGCCGCTGGCGCATCCTGCGCTGCCAGCGCGGCCTCTTTCTTGCGCATTCCGGCGGTGCGCAAAGCCTCTGCCCCGACGATCAGAGCGATGCTGGCCTTGCCTTCGCCGATGGCGTTGGCGGCTTCGTTGATCAGCAGGATCGGGCTGTCGCCCGTTGGGGAAGGCGTCTCACGCGCGAAGCCGGGGTCTATGCCCAATGCGTCCTTGATGCCTGAGATCAGCGTACCGGTCAGTTCAGGAAAACTGATCTGGTTGACGACCCCAAGCCAGTCGGTCTGTTTCAGCAGCCCGCCGCCGGCGTCCTTGCCGGCTTCGCGTGCAGCCGCGATCATCAGGCCGAGCGAATCCAGCCCCTCCGCCCCGGTGGCGGGCCGGTCGTTGACCTGACCGGAGCCGATAATGACGGGAATGCGGTTCGGATCGCCCAGCTGCATCGAGTTACTCCTTAAGCCTGCACGACTTCCTGTTTGATCGCCCCGAAGATTGAATGACCGTCCTTGTCCTTCATCTGTATCTTGACGGTGTCACCCGGTGCCATGAAGCGTGTCTTGGCCTCGCCGTCCTTGATCGTTTCGATCATGCGGATTTCCGCGATGCAGCTGTAACCGGCACCGCCTTCGCTGACCGGTTTGCCAGGGCCGCCATCTTCGCCCTGATTGGAAATCGTGCCCGAACCGATGATCGCACCGGCACCCAGATTGCGCGTCTTCGCTGCGTGCGCGACCAGCTGGGCGAGATTGAATGTCGCGTCCTTGCCCACATCGGCGCGGCCGAACGGTTCGCGGTTGTAGTCTACTTCCAAAGGCAGGTGGATCAGGCTGTCTTTCCACGCATCACCCAGTTCATCAGGCGTTACCGCTACGGGAGAGAACGCCGTGGCAGGCTTCGACTGGAAAAAGCCGAAACCCTTGGCGAGTTCGCCGGGGATCAATCCGCGCAGCGATACATCGTTTACCAGCATCACCAGTTTGATGTGTCCGGCGGCATCTTCTGCGGATAGGCCCATCGGTACGTCATCGGTGATGCAGGCGACTTCGCCTTCCATATCGCAGCCCCAGGCGGTGTCTTTCAGCGGAATATTCTCGCGCGGGGCAAGGAAGTCGTCGGAGCCGCCCTGATACATCAGCGGATCGTGATAAAAGCTTTCGGGCACTTCTGCGCCGCGAGCTTTGCGGACCAGTTCGACGTGGTTGATGTATGCGCTGCCGTCAGCCCATTGATAAGCGCGGGGCAGCGGAGATAGCGCCTCGCTTTCGTGGAAGCGTTCGCACGGAACAGCCTGATGTTCGACATCGCGGTAAAGCACTTCCAGATCGGGTGCCACACGCTCCCAATTGTCGAGTGCATATTGCATCGTTGGCGCAATATTGTCTGCCGCGCAGTAGCGGGTGATGTCCTTGGAGACGACGACGAGCTTCCCGTCGCGGGTTCCGTCCTTGATTGTTGCGAGTTTCATTGGCGATCCCTCTTCCTGGGTCTTGGCCGGATTTTATTCCGGGTTGTCGGTTTGATTGTCTGGGTGCGCACGCTGGAAAGGCTCCAACGACAGGCACGCCGTTTCGATGCGGGTCATGTGCGGTTTGGCCGAGAAGTCGAAATCGAACCGGCGCGCATTGTACATTTGTGGCATCAGGACGACCTCGAACAGGCCGGGTTTGTCGAACAGGAAATCGCCAGTGCCCAGCTGGGCGAGGCGTTTCTCGACCGGGTCCAGTGTCTTGGCGAGCCAGTGGCGATACCACTCGCCGATTTCCTCCTGCGACTTGCCGTATTCATTCTTCAGATATTGCAGCACCGGCAGATTGAGCGGTGCGTGCAGTTCGGTCGCGATCGCATATGCCAGTTCGCGCGCGGTATAGCGCTCCTCGATATCCGCAGGCAGCAATGGATGCGCCGGATAGGCTTCATCCAGCCATTCAATCAGCGCCATGCTTTGCGCGCGGTCGCGGCCGCCCGCCTCCAGCATCGGCACGGAGGCAAACGGATTGCGGCTGGAAAATGCGTCGCCCTTCTGCTCGCTCTTGAGCAGGTTTACCGGCACGTTTTCGTATTCAAGCCCTTTCAGCTGCAGCGCAATGCGGAGCCGGAAGCTGGTGGAGCTGCGGTAATATCCGAACAGTTTCATCAGAAGGCTGCAAGGCCCGTAATGGCGCGGCCCAGGATCAGCGCATGGACATCGTGCGTGCCTTCATAGGTGTTTACCGTTTCCAGGTTCACCATGTGACGGATCACCTGATATTCGTCGCTGATGCCGTTGCCGCCGTGCATGTCACGCGCCATCCGCGCGATGTCGAGCGCCTTGCCGACATTGTTGCGCTTTACGATGCTGATCATTTCCGGCGCAAACTCGCCCTTGTCCATCAGGCGGCCAACCTGCAGCGATGCCTGAAGGCCGAGGCCAATATCGCTCATCATGTCGGCCAGCTTCTTTTGATAAAGCTGGGTGTTGGCCAGCGGGCGGCCAAATTGCTTGCGGTCGAGGCCGTACTGACGCGCGGCGTGCATACAGAATTCCGCCGCACCCATCGCGCCCCAGCTGATGCCGTAGCGTGCCCGGTTAAGGCAGCCGAACGGACCTTTCAGACCCTGAACGTCAGGCAGCAACGCGTCGGCGGGCAGCTTCACCTCGTCCATCATGATCATGCCGGTGGTGGATGCGCGCAGGCTCAGCTTGCCTTCGATCTTCGGCGCGTCGAGGCCCTTCATGCCTTTTTCCAGCACGAAACCGCGAATGCCGTCGCCATGCGCTTCGCTTTTTGCCCAGACGACAAAAACATCCGCGAACGGCGAATTGCTGATCCATGTTTTCGCGCCCGACAGCGAATAACCGTCACCGTCTTTCTTGGCATAGGTGCGCATCGAACCAGGGTCGGAACCTGCATCGGGTTCGGTCAGGCCGAAGCAGCCGATCAATTCGCCGCTGGCGAGGCCGGGCAGGTATTTGCGCCGCTGTTCCTCTGAACCATAGGCCTGAATCGGATACATCACGAGGCTGGACTGGACCGAAGCCATCGAACGGTATCCGGAATCGACCCGTTCAATTTCGCGCGCGATAAGGCCGTAAGAAACGTAGGAGGCACCTGACCCGCCATATTCTTCCGGCACGGTCGCGCCCAGCAGGCCAGCTTTCCCCATCAGCGGGAACAGTTCGGGTGCGCTGGTTTCGTTGCGATATGCCTCTTGCACGCGCGGCTGCAATTCATCCTGCGCGAAACCGTGCGCGGCATCGCGGATCATCCGTTCGTCTTCGGTCAGTTGGGATTCCAGATTGAACGGATCTTCCCAGTTGAAGGGCACCATGCCAGCCATATCTACTCCTGAAACAGTTTTGCCGTTCTCTTGCAGGTGCCAGACTGCGCCGCAAGTGGGATCACTTCAAGTGGTGTTGCGTTTGGCTGCATTGTGCAGCGCGAGAGTGCGCTCAGCTTCGCGCAGATGAAGAATTTCGGTCATTCGGCCATCCACTTTTATCACGCCCTTGCCGGTGTTCTCCGGCAGCGCGAACGCAGCGCAGATCGCCTGCGCTTTGGCTACGTCATCGCCTGAAGGTGAAAACACGGCGTTGGCAATCTCGAGCTGTTTGGGGTGGATCAGGGTCTTTCCATCGAACCCCATCGCGGCACCCTGGCGGCATTGCTGCGCCAGACCGGCCTCGTCAGCGATATCGTTGAACACGCCGTCCAGTACCGACATCCCGTTGGCGCGGGCGGCGACCACGGCCTGCGTCAGCAGCGGCAGGAAGGGCGCGCGATCTGTATCAAGGGTTGCCCGCATTTCCAGCGCGAGATCATTGGTCCCCATGACGAAGGTCGTCAGATTGGCTTTTGCGGCGTTGGATGCAATTGCGGGCAACTGGGTAAACGCGGTGCACGTTTCCAGCATCGCCCACAGTTCAGGCCCTCCGCCAATCTGGCTTCGATAGACCGCGGCTTCCTCTGGATGGCAAAGCTTGGGCACCAGCACCGCATCGGGGCCGCATCCGGCCAGTGCAGCGCAATCGGCCGCGCCCCATTCGGTATCCAGCGCATTGATTCGCACCACCAGAATGCGGTGGCCGAAACCCCCCTGGTTAACAGCAGCAACCGCGGCCTCGCGCGCCTCCGCCTTCGCCTCGGGCGCGACCGCGTCTTCCAGATCGAGGATCACCGCATCGCAGTCGGCAGCGCGGGCCTTTTCGACAGCGCTGGCACGGTTCGCCGGCAAATAGAGAGCGCTGCGAAGCGGGCGAATGTCGCTCATTTGGCGCGGTTCGCCAGCAGGTCGTCCACTACGGAAGGGTCTGCCAGCGTCGAGGTGTCACCCAGATTGCCAACGTCGTTCTCGGCAATCTTGCGCAAGATGCGGCGCATGATTTTGCCGGAACGCGTCTTGGGCAGGCCGGGTGCAAACTGGACCACGTCGGGCGTGGCAATCGGGCCGATTTCCTTGCGGACCCACTTTACCAGCTCGGCGCGCAGCTCGTCGCCGCCCTCGACATCGGCGTTGGTGGTCACATAGGCATAGATGCCCTGACCCTTGATATCGTGCGGCATACCGACGACGGCTGCCTCGGACACGCTCGGGTGTGCAACCAGTGCGCTTTCGACCTCTGCCGTGCCCATCCGGTGGCCTGATACATTGATCACGTCATCGATCCGTCCGGTGATCCAGTAATAGCCATCGTCATCGCGGCGGCAGCCATCGCCGGTGAAATAATATCCCGGGAAAGTGCTGAAATAGGTCTGAAAGAACCGATCGTGATCGCCGTAGACGGTCCGCATCTGGCCGGGCCAGCTATCGGTGATGACCAGCGGGCCTTCGGTCGCGCCGAATTGGATGGTGCCGTCATTGTCGACGATTTCCGGCTTGACCCCGAACATCGGTTTGCTCGCGCTGCCCGGCTTCAGATCGGTCGCGCCCGGCAGCGGGGTAATCATCGCCCCGCCGGTCTCAGTTTGCCACCACGTGTCCACGATCGGGCAGCGGCGTTCCCCGACCACGCGGTGATACCAGTCCCACGCCTCCGGATTGATCGGCTCGCCGACAGATCCCAGCAGGCGCAGCGATTTGCGGCTGGTGCGGGTGACGTAGTCGTCGCCCTCGCGCATCAGGGCGCGCAAAGCGGTTGGCGCGGCGTAGAATATCTCGACATTGTGTTTGTCGATGATTTCCCAGAAGCGGGAATGGTCAGGATAATTCGGAACCCCTTCGAACATGATCTGGGTCGCGCCGTTGATCAGCGGGGCATAGGCGACATAGCTGTGGCCGGTGACCCAGCCGACATCCGCCGCGCACCAGTAAACGGGCATCGAACCATCCGGGTTCGGCTGATAATCGAATACGTACTGGTGGGTCATGCTGGTCCAGACCGCATAGCCGCCGGTGGTGTGGAGCACGCCTTTCGGCTTCCCTGTGGAACCTGAGGTATAGAGGATGAACAGCGGGTCTTCCGCATCCATGACTTGCGCATCGCAGTGATCCGCCGCCTCTGCGGCAGCACCGTGCCAATCGGCATCACGACCTTCGACCATCGGTACATCGGCGCCGGTGTGTTTCAGTACAATCACATGATCGACCGCCACTTTCTCAAGAGCAGCATCGACATTGGCCTTGAGCGGGATCGGCTTGCCGCCGCGCAGGCCTTCGTCTGCGGTCAGGACGATATTGGACTGGCAATCCTCAATCCGGCCAGCCAGCGCGTCGGGCGAAAATCCGGCGAACACAACCGAATGCACCGCGCCGATGCGGGCGCAGGCAAGCATGGCGATAACCGCCTCCGGCACCATCGGAAGATAGATCGTAACACGATCGCCCTTCTTGACCTGATGAGCTTTGAGGACATTTGCGAACCGGCAAACCAAAGCGTGCAATTCGCGGTAGGTGATCGTGCGGCCTTCGCTGGCCGGATCGTCGGGTTCCCAGATGATTGCTGTCTGGTCGCCGCGCGTTTCAAGGTGGCGGTCCAGCGCATTCGCCGTGATGTTCAGCTTACCGCCTTCGAACCAGCGGATGTGGAAGTCGGCCTCATTGAACGACGTATCCTTGACCGTATGGAACGGTTCGATCCAGTCGATCCGTTTCGCCTCTTCCTGCCAGAATGCTTCGGGATCGCTGACCGAAAGATCATATTTCTGGCTATAGGCCAGCTTGTCGATCAATGCATTTTGCGCCCATGCGTCAGGGACAGGAAAATTGGCGTCGGTCATACGTGGCTCCCAAACTCTTTGGGGCCAGACCTAATCATCACAGCGCGTCAGCGCCAGTGCCTTGGGGCACTTGCCGCGAATTCAGTGAGCGGAATTCAGTGAGTCGACAGGGCTTCCTGCACCGTTTCCAGGATCTGGTTAGGCGGGCAGGGCTTTTCGCACGCGAACGCATCAGGATAGCGGGCCTCCATCTCCTTGCGGGAGAAGTGACCCGAGTGGAAGATGACGGGCACGTCCTCTTTCATCAGCTGTTCGGCGAGAGAAAATGCCTCTCCGTCGTCGAGATTCACGTCGAGAATGGCGAGATCGGGTTTGCGTTTTTGCATGGCGAGCATGGCCGAGGACATATCTGCGTGCGGTCCTTCAACCTGAAAGCCGGCCTCGCTTACCGTCTGGCACAGGTCGAGTGCGATGATGAATTCGTCTTCAGCGACAAGAACGCGCGGCATTGCCATAGTTGATCTCCCTCAGCGCATTGGCGCTTAAGAAATCAACCATGACCCTGCGAAATTGTTCCCTCCGGTCAGAGCTTGCCGAATTTCGCCTCGTAAGCGGCCATATCGTCTGCGGCCAGCATACGCGCCTGTTCGGTCCAGGAATCGCGCCGGATGCGGCCCTGAAATCGGCCCAGCTCGGCATCGATCCGGTCGATGTCCTGTTCGGTCCAGTTTGCGATCTGTTCGAAGCTGGTGATCTCCATCGCGATCAGCATGGCCTTCAGCTTTGGCCCAACCCCCTTGATGCGCGACAGATCATCTGCTGCGCCGGTGTTCTCGGTTGGTGCAGCAGCCGGTGCCTGCTCAGCTGCAACCACCGGGCTAGGCGCAGTCGCCACAGGCTCTGCCACTGCGACCTTGACGGGTTCCGGGGCGGCAGAAACGGGCGCTACTGCAGGGGGGGCGCCTGCAGCCGGAGGGGCGTCGATCAGCGCCTGATTGCGATTTGCGGGACCTTTGCCTTCGTCCAGCACATCGGTTTTGTCGGTGGCGACGGAGGTTTTGCGCAGCGCGACGAAAATCCACCATGCGGCGATTATTCCGATCACCAGGGCAATAAGAAACAGCGGCCAGTTGGCTTCAACCAATTCGATCATGGGGTGTTGTCTCCTTCATCTTCCATCGGCGCCGTGTCGGGCGAACGGCCCCAGACCAGCCAGCCCAGACCAAGGCCGATGACATAGGTCACCAGCAATAGAACCATCAATTCAAACCAGATCGGCATTTCAGCGGGCCCCCGGTGTGTCAACCGGCGTGGGTGCCAGTGGTGCGGTAGCGATCACCGAGAATTCGATTCTGCGGTTGGCAGGATCGGCAGGGTCGAGACCCTCTACCGGTTTGCTCGATCCGACGCCGGATGCGCGCAGACCGTCACGCGGAATTCCCCGGCGGATCAACGCGTTGCGGACGGCATTCGCGCGGTCACGCGACAGGGCAAGATTGCCCGGCTCAGGGCCGGAATTGTCGGTGTGTCCGGTGATTGCGATGATATTGCCGAGGCAGGGCCGCAAGGCGGCTTCGACTTCATCCAGAAGCTCGCGGCTGGCAGCATCCATCGAACTGGAAGATTCCTCGAACCGGATGGTGCGTGCGCGCAGCAGAGCCTCTACATCTTCCTGGCAGTGCAGCGGGGTCAGCGGCATCATGCCGCTTTCAGCCTTGGCAGTGCCATCGGCCCATCTGATTCCGCCAACACCGGGAATGTTTGCGATGGCGAGTGCGACTTCCGCGCGTTTGCTTTCGTCCAGCCCTTCGCCGCCGCTAAGTTCCGGGTGGCGCGTAGGCCAGCCATTGGAAAGGATAAAGCGCGAGCGGATCTGCGGTGCACCATTTTCTGCGGCTGCCGCCTCTGCCTTTGCCAGCAGGTCGGCGGCCATTTCATCCGCCATGGATGCGTTGCCGATGAACGCAAGCGCTGCGGTAACAAGCGCACCAGCGATTACAGCGATTTGCGGTTTGAACGGCATGGGCACCCCTTAGCCACGCAAGCGCGGTACGAAAAGGGGGCGCGCGATTCCAAATGACAACCGCGCGGTCCATCGCCGGGGTGCCTAGCCGCCGGATTGCGTATCCAGGCTTTCGGCGACATCAGCCAGCCGGGCAAACTCCTGCCTCCAGAAATCGCCCTGTTTGCCTGAAAGCTGCTGGATGTCGTCGAACCCGTACCGGCCCAGCAACGGGTCGGCGCGGAGTTTCTGGCCGAAGGCGGCAACAGCGGCCGCAAAGGCAAAATCGCCTTTCGGAGCCTGCGCCCTGCGCAGCGCCTGCGCAGGCACAATCGTGTCGATCAGGCGCGAAGTGTCACCGTCGGGCAATTTGTAGCGAAGCTTGAGATAGGCCATTTCATCAGCCTTTGCGGAGGCTTCGGGACTGATCGCGGCTTCATAGCGGCGCTGGCCGATCCACCCTTTCGTGCCGGTGGGGACGATTTCGTAGAGCGCGGTCACCTGATGCCCGGCGCCGATGTCTCCGGCATCCACTGCGTCATTGTCGAAATCTTCATCGCGCAAGGCACGGTTTTCATATCCGATCAGACGGTACTGGCTGACAACCGCCGGATTGAACTCCACCTGTATCTTCACGTCCTTGGCGATGGTGAACAGAGTCGACTGCATTTCGTCGCCGAGCACCTTTTTCGCTTCCAGCGCGCTGTCGATATAGGCGTAATTGCCATTACCGTGATTGGCGACCTGTTCCATCAGCGCTTCATTGTAATTGCCGGTGCCAAAGCCGAGCGTGGTCAGGGTGATGCCGCTGTCGCGTTTTTTCTCGATCAGTTCGATCAATTGCTTGCGGTCGCTGATCCCGACATTGAAATCGCCGTCGGTCGCCAGGATTACCCGGTTCACACCGCCTTCGATCCGGTTGTCTTCAGCGATCTGATAGGCGAGTTGCAGCCCAGCGCCGCCCGCTGTCGAACCGCCTGCCTGCAACTGGTCCAGCGCGCGCCGGATCTTGCGCGGATCGTTTGTCGGCTCCAGCACCAGACCGGCGGCACCGGCATAGACTACGATAGACACCCGGTCTTGCGGCGACAGTTCGCTTGCCAGCCCGGCAAGTGCGGTTTTCACTAGCGGCAATTTGTCCGGGCGGCCCATCGATCCCGATACGTCCATCAGGAAAACCAGGTTTGCTGCAGGGCGTTCTGCGCGGTCGATGTCGTATCCGCGCAGGCCGATGCGCAGCAGCCTGCTATCCGGATTCCACGGCGTCCTGGCGACATCGGTGCTGACACTGAACGGGATCGTGCGGTCCTGCGGGCGGTCATAATCATAACGGAAATAGTTGATCATTTCCTCTGTCCGCACGGCATCGCGCGGCGGCAAGGCCCCCTGCGTCAGGAAGCGCCGTGTGTTGGCGTAAGCGCCAGTGTCCACGTCTACCGAAAACGTCGAAACAGGTTCGCTCGCAGCAATTTTGACCGGCGAAACTTCTTCACCCTGATATTGTTCACGGCCCGGATCGGCAGGAACAATGACGGGCGGCACATATCGCAGCGTACGGCTTTGTTGGGCGGGGGAACCGGTCACGTTTGACCGTGCGGCCACCTCTGCCTCGGCAAGCGCAAACCGGCTTGCGGTAACGGAGACCGGAGCGTTCGCCATTTGCGCCGGGGGAGGTGGCGGAGGAGGAGGCGGTGGAGGTGGGGGAGGAGCAGCGGGCAAGCCGGTGCTGGCGGTGCCGCTACTGTCCATCTGCTCGTTTGCCGGCCCTGCGGTGCAGGCCGCGATAAATACGAACATCGATGCGGCGGCGGCGTTTGCGGCAATACGCATGCAGTTTCTCCCTGTCAGTCCCAACCTCAACATGTAATACTATCTCATGGAGTGAATGGCGTCTGAACAGGGGAAGTTCGGGTTTTTTGCTGCGTCGATCAGCAGGGACGAGGTGCTCTGCTCGCTCTCGTTTGCGTTTAGTTGCCGCCGATATTCTTGCGAAACAGCACACGGTCGTTAGGGCCGAACCCGCGGTGCCAGATCACCCAGCCATAGGTGGCAACGATTGCGGGAATACCGATCAGCAGCTCTGCCCATTCAGGCAGGAAGGTTGCGGCATAACCGACAACTACCGCAGGTGCAGCGGCCCAAACCAGTGCCCAGCGCCAGTTACTTACTGGTGCCTTGATCAGTTTTTTGAGCAGAAGCGCCTTGATCACGCTCGACACGCCGAGGGCGATCAGCAGCGCGATCGCTGCGCCAGCTGCCTTGAACGGTTCGCCAAGATCCAACCGGGTTGCCAGCATGATGAATGCCACGGTCAGCACGGCCTGGAGCGCCAGTATCCCGACTGAGATCGCCAGATTGCGCTTGCGGGCGATGTAGACAAGGACGCTTTCCGAAACGACCGCCATGGCAGCGGCAACTTCTGCTGCGAGCAGAAACGCGAGCGCGCCGGTCCCGCCGACATACTCCGGCCCCCAAAGGCCCATCACGGCCTCTCCCGGAACGCCCAGCATCAACGCAATACCGGCCTGGACCGCGATGATCCAGAAACCGACCTGGCGCACCTGCGAGGCGATGGCGGCGAAATTTTTCTCTTTCAGGTTCTTGGTGATGACCGGGCTGAGGATCGGCTCGAAGCTCTGTTTCAGTTTTTGCGGCAGCGTGGCAATCTGCTGCGCTACGTAATAGATCGCGACCGCCGCCGGCGATGCAAAGAAGCCGAGGATAAAGATATCCAGCAACCGGGTGCCGCGCTCGATCGCATCCGCACCGACCAGCGGGAACGCGCGGGCGCTCATCTTGGCCATATAGACCGGATGAGGTCGCCAGCCGCCGGGCAGGCCGTAGGTCCGCAAAAACGGTATTGCAGCTGTGATCAGTGCAGCAAAAATCGACGCGATATAGGCCAGCGCCAATCCTGCTTCCTGCGTCGCGGGGATATAGAAGAACACGCCCGCCATGATCGATATCGTCCACGGTTCAACCACGGCGCGCGCGCGAACGGTTGTTGCGATGTCATAGCGATATGCCTGCGCGGCCAGCAGTACCTCGGTGATCGCAAAAGCCGGGATCGTCAGGACCAGCCAGATGTCCAGCGGGCTGCTCATCCCGTTGGGGAACATCGGCGCGGGGAATGCCCACAGGAACAACCCCGCAGCAGCGCCATAGATCAGGGCCAGCAACAGGCCATCAAAGACGAGGTTTACTTCGGGCCCTTCGCCTTCGGTCAGGCGCTGGGCCAGCCCGCGCTTCTCGCCCAGCGAACAGATCAGCGCGAGTATTTCGATCAGCACGAATGCGGATGCGAACCGGCCTAACGCCTCAGGCCCGTAAAGCCGGGTTGCGATCAGCAAGAACGGGATGCGCGCGGCGAGACGCAGAACGAAGCCGAACGTGTTGGTGCGGCCACCCTTGGCGAGCGCCTGCATATCCGTATCGCCATTTGGCGCGGAATTGGTCTGCGCTGGCTGGTCGCTCACGCAGCGGGTCCGGTTTCAGCTTTCAGCGGACGGGCGAGCAGTTTTGCAACAACATCGCTGGCTGGCGCGCCGTCCAGCAGCGCGTTGACCGCCTGAACAATCGGCATTGCAATACCGCGTTCCTGCGCAAGTCTGTGCAGGACCGGCGCGGTGTGGGCGCCCTCGGCAACGGTTCTGCGATCAGCCATCAGGTCGGCGGCCGATTGCCCTTCGCCCAGCGCCTTGCCGAGCGAGAAGTTACGGCTGGATGTGGAGGAACAGGTCAGCACCAGATCGCCCAGTCCGCACAGGCCCGCCAGCGTATCACGCTGCGCACCCAGCGTTTCCCCGAACCGCAGCATTTCTGCATATCCGCGCGCGATCAGGGCGGCGCGGGCGTTCTGGCCCAGACCCAGCCCGTCGACAACGCCGCAGGCAATCGCCAGCACGTTCTTTACCGCGCCGCCAATCTCTGCGCCGATTACATCGTCTGAATAATACGGGCGGAACTGCGGCCGCGCGATCACCGGCTTGAGCCGCTGCCACTGTTCATCTGCGCCGCTGCAGGCCAGCGTAATCGCCGTGGGCAAACCGCTGGCAACTTCGTGCGCGAAGGTGGGGCCGGACAGGATCGCGATCTCGCTTTCCGGCATGGCGTCCTTGGCGACATCATTCATCAACCGGCCGCTGCTGGCCTCGATACCCTTGCTGCACAGGATCAAATCCCGGGGCGCCTTCGTCAGATTTCCGACGACTGCGCCGAGATGCTGGGCCGGAGTGACCACCAGAATGGCCTCGCATTCGGACAGGTCCGGCAGTTCGCTGGTTGCGGTGATTGTTTGCGCCAAGCGGGCTGACGGCAGGAAAAGGCTGTTTGTATGGCTGGCGTTGATTTCCTCGACCAGCTCGGTTTCCCGCGCCCATAACAGCACGCTGCGGCCATCCGATGCCAGCATCTGGGCCAGTGCCGTGCCCCAGGCTCCGCCGCCCAATACGCCGATCTTGTTCATGCTTTTGCTCCTGCGCCGCGAACCGGTGCCGCATCCGGGTCCAGCGGCCAACGCGGCCGGGCAGCGAAATCCAGCGGATCGGACTGGCCCGATGCCAGCCGTTCTGCGCCGGCCCAGGCGATCATCGCCGCATTATCAGTGCACAGCGCCAGCGGCGGCGCGACAAAGCGCATGGACCGGTCTGTTGCAAATCCTTCCAGAGCCGATCGGATTTTCTGGTTTGCCGCGACACCGCCTGCGACCACCAATGATGGGACATGGTCTAGCGGGTCGAGCGAAACGCGCAGACGGTCGAGCAAGCAATCAACCGCAGCCTGCTGAAAGCTCGCAGCAATATCCTCGTCTCTATGAAGGCCGCTTTCCTTAGCGCGCAGAACCGCGCTTTTCAGCCCGGCAAACGAAAAATGCGGCTCGCCGCTGCCGACCAGCGGGCGGGGTAGCGGGACAGCGTCCGCATCGCCGGATTTTGCCAGTTGTTCGACAGCGGGGCCGCCGGGATATCCGAGGCCCAGGATTTTGGCAGTCTTGTCGAATGCTTCGCCCAGCGCATCATCGATTGTGGTCGACAGCCGGCGATATTTGCCGACTCCTTCCACCATTAGGATCTGGCAATGTCCGCCTGAAACCAGCAGCAAGGCATAGGAAAACTCGAGTGTTTCGTCCGCAAGGCGTGGGGAAAGCGCGTGTCCTTCCAGATGGTTGATCGCGATCAGCGGAACATCGCTGGCCATGGCAAGCGCCTTTGCACTGACGAGGCCGACCATCACTCCGCCAATCAGGCCCGGGCCAGCTGTCGCTGCGATCGCGTCCAATTCTGTCAATTCCAGGCCCGCCTCCTGCATGACCTCAGCGATCATGGGGGCGAGTTTTTCGGCATGGGCGCGGGCGGCGATTTCCGGCACCACGCCGCCATAGGGCGCGTGCGCTTCCACCTGCGAGGCGATGCGCTGCGCGACGATCCGCCGGTCGGTGGTAACCAGCGCAGCCGCCGTCTCGTCACAACTGGATTCAATGCCGAGAACGATGCCCATGGCGCTTCCCCTGAACGAGATAGATGGTTAGGGCAAGAGTCCGAATGTCTAGCGAAACAAAACTGCGCCTCGGAACGAGGCAATCGCCCTTGGCCATGGCCCAGGCGGAAGAAACCCGCCGCCGCCTGTGCGAAGCCCATGGCTGGGCAGAAGATGCCGTGGAACTGGTCAAGGTTCGGGCCAGCGGAGACAAGATACAGGATCGCCCGCTCGCCGATATCGGCGGCAAGGCGCTGTGGACCCGCGAACTGGATATCTGGTTGGCAGAGGGGCGGATCGACGCTGCCGTCCATTCTATGAAAGATGTCGAAACCCTGCGCCCGGAATCGCTGACGATTGCTGCAATCCTGCCGCGCGCCGATGTGCGAGACGTGTTGATCGGCGCGTCATCGATCCAGTCGATCCCGCGCGGAGCCGTTGTTGGCACCAGCGCACCGCGCCGGGCGGCGCAACTGTTGCACCACAGGCCCGACTGCGAAGTGGTAACGTTCCGCGGCAATGTGGCAACCCGGCTGGCAAAACTGGCTGCCGGCGAGGCGCAGGCGACCTTTCTGGCCGCGGCTGGGCTGGAGAGGCTTGGCCGCACAGGTACCGGCACGGTGCTGCCAGCTGACGAATTCCTTCCCGCACCCGCCCAAGGCGCAATCGGGATCGAGTGCAACACCGATGACGCCCAAACGCGCGATCTCCTGTCGGCGATCAACCATCAGGGAAGTCGCGATACGGTAATGGCCGAGAGAGCCCTGCTCGAAGCCCTGGGCGGGACTTGCCACAGCCCGATTGCGGTTCTTAGCGAGATCAAGTCAGGCATGCTGACGATGAAAGCGTCGCTGTTCAGCGCGGAGGGCAACGAACGGGTGGACGGCGAAATCGAATGCGATCCGCATGATCTGGACGCTGCAAGGACTCTTGGCCGAGATATGCTGTCCCGCGCGGCGTCGGCGATCACCGTGCTTTTCAATGGTCAGTCCTGATGCCGGCGCAGGAATGCCGCATAATCGCGATCCGGCCCGAACCGGGCCTGTCGCAGACGGTTGAAAACGCCGCGGGGCTTGGCCTCGAGGTTGCCGGTTTTCCATTGTTCGAAGTTCGTCCGGCTCAATGGGAAGCCCCCTCAGCGCAGGATTTTGACGGCCTGCTGATCGGCAGCGCGAATGCCATCCGCCATGGCGGCGTACAACTCGCGCAATTGCTCGACCTGCCGGTGCTTGCGGTCGGGCAGGTCACGGCCGAACTGGCCCGAAAAGCCGGGTTTGTGGTAGAAGTGACAGGCAAGGGCGGTTTGCAGTCGGTGCTTGATGATCTTGATGACAAGCCGCGCCGGTTGCTGCGCCTGTCAGCAAGGGAACGGATCGACCTTATACCGCCGCAGCACGCGCGCATTGTGGAAAGAACGGTATATGAATCGGTCGCTCTGCCGATGCCTGCCGCGCTGCAGGACGCGATGAAGCAGCCAGCGGTGATAGTGCTGCACTCTGCGGTCGCAGCAGCGCATTTTGCCAGCGAATGCAAGCGCGTAGGCGCTGACATGGCCAGGCTCCGAATTGCGGCGATGGGGGCCCGTATCGCTGCTGCCGCAGGTGAGGGATGGGGCGATGTTGCGGTATCGCCGAGTGTGGATGATGGCGCATTGCTGGCCTTGGCCGGAAAGATGTGTAAACAATCCGCGAAATAGCACCGGAAAACGGTGTAAAGGGTCGCAGAACGGAATTTGATGGAACGACAGTTTTCCAAACCTACAGCCAAGGGCTCATGGAGCGCGATCATCGGCGTCGCGCTAAGCGCGTTTCTGCTCGGTGCGCTTCTGGTAGGCTACATGACTTGGGACGGTACACCCCGCTTCGACGGCGATACGCTGGAAGTGGAACCGCAGGCGATCGCGTCCGGCGCATCGGCGCCTGAAAGCGACGCGGAACCGACCCCCACCCCCACTGAAACGCAGATGGTTGCAGCGCAGGAGGCAACGCAGGCTGTAGAGCGGGTTGAGGAACAGCAGGGCGGGATTGAACAGCGTCTGGCCGCAGCAGAACAGCGTCTGGCGAGACTGGATCTTCAGTCTCAGGCCGCGGCCGGCAATGCCGCCCGCGCAGAAGGCTTGCTGATCGCGTTCGCAACGCGGCGTTCACTGGAGCGCGGGGCGGAGCTGGGCTATCTGGCCGATCAGTTGCGGCTTCGGTTCAGCGATGCGCTGCCCAATGCCGTGAGCACGGTGATCGAAACCTCACGCGATCCAATTACTCTGGACCAGTTGCTGGCCCGGCTTGAGGGGCTGGGTCCGAAGCTCTCCGATGCCACTGAAGAGCCGAGCTTTGAACGTTTCCAGCGAGAAATCAGTTCTTTGTTCGTAATTCGCCGCGAAACCACGCCGTCTCCGCAGCCGCAACGACGGCTCGACCGGGCGCGCCTGTTTCTGGAAAGCGGAAGGGTGGAGCGCGCGATCGAAGAAGTGCAGAACCTGCCCGGTGCAGACAATGCAGAGGCGTGGATCGCCGATGCAAAACGTTACGCCAGCGCGCAGCGAGCGCTCGACCTGATTGAGACTTCCGCCGTGCTGGAACCGCGCAGACTACGCGATCGCACGGGGCAGCCGATCGAGCAGCCAAGCCCGGCGGAAGATACCGGCAACTGAGGGTCCGGTCAGGCTTTCAGCAATTCTGGCAGATCACCTGACACGCCGCGCGCCTCGTCCATGAACCAGTCTTTCAACACCGGCACGCGCTGAACCCCCGCCATGCCCAGCCGCCGTACAGCGGAGGCGGTTTTTCCCGGAATGCCGAACAGGCGCGTCAGTCCATCGGTGGCAAGCGCGACCATGAAGCTGTCGAGCCCGCGCCACCGCTCATAACGTGCCAGCAATTGTGCATCGCCCGGATCCAGCCCGATCCGCATCCCGTCGGCCAGAACATCGACCAGCGCACCGACATCGCGCAAGCCAAGGTTCAACCCCTGGCCAGCGATGGGGTGGATGCCGTGCGCCGCATCGCCAATCAGAGCGAGGCGCTGGTCGGTGATTTTTGCCGTGTGGTGAAAACCGAGCGGATAGGAAGAACGCGGACCGACCGATGTGATTTCCCCGAACATGGTCCCCATCCGCTTTTCCACCTCGGCCAGAAATGCACGGTCGGATAGTTTCAGCGTTCCCGCTGCGTCTTTTTCATCCACCGTCCACACCAATGCACTGCGGTGGGTACCATCGGGCAGGTCCAGCATCGGCAGCAGAGCGAACGGTCCGGCTGGATAAAATATCTCCCACGCGACCTGTTCGTGACTGCGTTCATGCGTCAGGCCGGCAATGATTGCGCGGTGGCTATAATCCCATTTGGCAAAGGTGATGCCTGCCTCGTCACGCGTGGGTGACCCCCTGCCTTCCGCTGCAATCATCAGGCTGGCGGTCAGTTCCTCTCCGCTTTCGAGGATGGCTGATACGCCGTGTTCTCCGCGCTGGCGGCTGACGACATTGGCTTTCGCATGCCAATTGATCAGCGGTTCCTCGCTCGCAGCTTCGAACAGGGCCAGCCGCAATTCGCGGTTCGCGAACATCCGGCCAAGCGTACCCTCGTTGTCTTCCGGCGTAAAATCGATCTCCCCTGGCTTCATCTGGTCGGTGACCGCGATGGAGGCAATCGGCGACCCATGCGGTTCGAGCCGCGGAGCAAGGCCGATATTGGTAAACAGGTTCCAGCTGGCGGTAGATATCGCTGACGCGCGGCCATCGAACCCTTCTGCCGTCAGGTCTGCGGGGTCTGCGCGGTCGACGACATGGCTTGAAATACCCTTGCGGGCAGCCGCCAGGGCCAGAGTCATCCCCACCAGTCCGCCGCCGAGAATGAGGAGATCCTGCCTGTTATTCATCGAATATCTTTCTTCGTAACTGTCGGATTCGTCCTAGGATGATGCAGCCTGCCGAGGCAAGGGATTCAACCTTGTGATAGCGGGCTTCGGGTCGTAGACCTGCGGTGCATCACCTGCAACACGGTGAGATGGGGGCACATGAACAAAGAATTTTCCGACACCTTTCAGGTCGAGCCTGAACAGGGGGTAATCCAGAAATTGATCTCGGACCGGAGGCTGGTGCTGGCGGCACTGCTGACCGCTGCCATTGCGATATATTTCTGGACCCAGTCGCGCTATCCGGCGCTCGACCAGAAAGCGATCATGGGCGGGAATACCGACATGAGCGGTATCGCATTCGACCAGATACTGGAATTTGCGCCCAATAGCGGGATCGTCTGGGAAATCATCGTCAATTCGTCGAACTGGATGTACACAAACTGGAAGGGGATGACCTTCGGTGTGCTGTTCGCTGCCTGCGCCCTGACCCTGTTCGGCCTGATTGAACGCCGCGGGTTCGAAAATCCTTTTGCCAATGCTGCATTGGGTGCCGCGATCGGAACACCGCTGGGCGTGTGCGTCAATTGCGCGGCACCGATTGCGCGGGGGTTCCACAGCGCGGGAATGCGGCTGGAAACCACGCTGAGTGCGCTGGTCGCCTCGCCGACGCTTAATGTTATCGTGGTCAGCATGACCTTTGCCCTGCTGCCGCTGCACGTGGCTGCGATCAAACTGGGTGCCGCGATCCTGTTCGTTCTGGTGGGTGTGCCGCTGCTGACCCGTGTGCTGGGCGTATCGGGTTACCGCGAAAGCGCGCTGGAAGAAGCGCAGAACCAGCTGGATGACCGCCGCGGCTGGCTGAGCCGCAAGTTGGAAGACCTCCGTCCGTTGCCGGTGCCTGCATCCGACGTGGACAGCTGGGGCAAGGCATTTGCCTGGCTGGCCCGTACCTTCGGACGGAATCTCGCCTTCATTATCGCGGTGACGGTACCGATGATGATCCTCGCCGGGGTACTCGGCTCGATCCTGGTAACATTCTTCGACTGGAATGATTTCCGCCGCGTGGTGGCTGTCCCCAAAAGCGAGATCGGCATCTTGCTGGCGATGTGCGGCATTGCCATTTTGGCCATCGTATTGCCGGTGCCGATCGCATTCGACGTGATCCTAGCGATTATCCTGATCAATGCCGGCTGGCCCGTTCGCTATGTCATGCCGCTGCTGTTCGCATTGGGCTGTTTCAGCATCTATTCCTACATGATCGTGGGGAGGGCGGTTTCGTGGAAGATTGCCAGCGGAATGATGGCATCACTCGCGGCGCTGGCCGTTGTGTGCGGCGTTATCGCCAATTACGTCGACAAATATGTGATCGAACAGGCGCACGAGCAGAATCTGGCCTATGTCGAAGGTTTTGCGTTCGACAGGCCAGTGGCGGCGCCGGTTGCGGCCGCGCAGACGCCCGCGGCATTGCCCGTCACCTACTCCGCGCTAGCCAATCCGGTAACGCATAACGGCGCGGGCATTGTCTCTGCCGCAATTTCCGCACCAATGGAAAATGCAGGAAGCGCTGCCGAGGCCGGCTTCAGCCGCCTGATGGGCCCTGAAATCGGGCTGGATGTGGCACCGCAACCGGTCGGGATGGACGTGCTCGAACCTTACATCATGTATTGGGGCATGGCTGCTGGCGATATCGATCAGGATGGCTGGGTCGATCTGGTCATGGCCCGCAATGCTTCGGTCGGCGGACTGCAGATGTTCTCCAATCGCGGCGGGACATTTTCCGAAGTTCCGCTCGATCTGGGGCCGGTGTCGCAGCAATTTGCCGGCACGGTGGTGTTGTCCGACCTGAATGGTGACAGCCTGCCGGACCTTTTCGTTTCCAACTTCCTGCACGACACCAATATCTTCTGGAACCGTTCCGGCAGTTTCAGCTATGAAAACCGCACGAAGCTGCCCAATGGACTGGCCGGCATGGTGGGCGCACCTGCCTTCGCCGATCTCGACGGGGACGGCGACCTCGATATCGTCGCGGCCAACTGGACGCTGGGGACAGTCGGCAACAACGCCGATCCATACCTCCTTGCATCACAGGACCGGATTTTCTGGAACGAGGGCGGCGAAACATTCGAAGCGCAGGAACTGGACGGTATTCCGGGCGAATCCCTTGCCTCGCTGGTCGTCGACCTGAATGAAGACGGCATGCTCGATATCGTGATCGGCGATGATGTCTCCACTGCAGACAAGATCTATCTTGGGCGTGGCGGCCGCAAGTTTGAACTCGCGACTAAAAGCGAGAAACTGGTTCCGTATCTGACCACCACGACGATGAGCCTCGACATGGGCGATATCGACAACGATCTTCAGCAGGAATTCTACACCGCACAGATCGCGATGCCGGTGAAGCGGATTCAGGATATTCCCTCGCTCGCCTATTGCGAAGACCGCGCGATGAATTCGGCATCGGTTGGTGACTGTTTCATGAGATTGAAGGACCAGGCCGCCGCGATGGATCTGGCCCATTCGCGCTATTCGCGCTGCTCGCAAATCACGGCCCCGGTTTACCGTGCGATGTGCGCGGCGACCAGCGCGATCCAGAGCTCGGGCTATTATTACGACACCCAGTATTGCGACAGGCTGGCGGGAATGGGCGACATTTTCGTGCGGCACTGTGAACGCGCGGCCACGGAGCGTTTCCCCAACGCTGCGCGCGAGATGGAAAAGCTGGATTACGTCGGCGGGATCAGGAACCGCAATGTCCTGCTCAAACGTGACGACACCGGCAGTTTCGAAGACACGGCCGAGGCGCTTCAAGTGGACCGTCCGGGCTGGAGCTGGAATTCCCGCTTCGTCGACCTGGATCAGGACGGGTGGCAGGACATCTTCGTCGGGTCGGGCATGATCTATCACCGCAACAACGTCGCCAATGCGTATTACCGCAATGTCGGCGGCAAGACTTTCGAGAGGCAGGAAGAAGCCTTCGGCCTGGCCGACGGTATGCCGACCACAACTTACGTGCTGATCGATTACGACCGTGATGGCGACATGGATGTGATCCGGTCTTCGGTCATGAGCCAGCCGATCGTGCACCGCAATGACGCGCCGGCAGGCGGGGCGCTGTGGGTGCGGCTGGAAGATGGCATCGGCAACACGGCGGGCGTTGGGGCAAAGGTTACGATCCGCATGAAAGATGGCAGCGCGCAGATGCGCGAAATTCGCCAGAGCGGCGGCTTTGCAACCGGCATCTATCCTCAGGCGCATTTCGGATTGGGTGCGGCAAAAGACGTCGCCGAAGTCGAAGTACTCTGGGCCGACGGTTCGGAGACAAAGCTGGCGGGACCATTTGCAGCCAACCGCGAACTGATCGTTCGCAGGCGATAGGATCATCTCCGCACGGCTGGTAACGTTGGGGGCGCTACCTCAGATGACGCGCGGCCAGGTGGTGGCGATAGCTATCGAACCATTGCCCGGCAGCCCAGACGAACTCTGCGCTGTGCCGGGCGGCGGCCATATGCGCGGCAAACGCCCACGGTTTGGCCGGACCGTTGAAATGCAGAACCTTCGCCTCTCTTGCGCTGACCCCTGCGGCGCCTTTCAAGGCAGCTGCATGGCCGATCAGATAATTGAACTGCGCCGGGGCAATCGAAACAGACGATCCCAGCACCCGGTTGAGCACCGCCTGATCGGTGTGGTCTGATGCAATCGCCGCCCAGTTTTCCGGATCAAGCTCGCCCATCAGCGCGCTCCGGATGTCCGCAGATCGCGACGTCTTGCCGATTACCATCAGACCGGCGTTGAAGCTGGCAAACCCGGCGAACGGCGTGCTGCCTGCCGTTTCTGCCAGCGTCACGGGATCGCGTCCGCTTCCCGTGATCTGCGCCCTGTCGCCGCATGCAACCAGCGAGCCGGGTATTTCGAACATTGCCGAAATGTCGGACCTGAACAGCATGTCGCTGTCACAGAAAAGAACTGGCCCCGCCGCGTCTGTAAAGAAAGCTTCGAGCGAGTAAAATCGCCGCCGCCGGTCGGCCAGTTGATTTTGTGCTGCCACCAATTCGCCGATTGCATCGGACAGGTCCGGGCTGATGTCGGGAAAATGAATCTGCTCGAAAAATCCCGAAAATTCCTCCTTCTGCGAGTCTGAAAGATCATCCTGCAGGATATTGATCTGGCCGCTGAACCACGGATTTGTTTCCAGAAACGATTGCAGCATCACGTGCGTCCCCGGCAGGTAATCGCGCGAGGTGACGGTATAGATGTGGGCGGGCAGGGCTGGCCGGGATTTTTCCATGGTCATCTCAGAACTTCAGAAACTGCAAGGCGCGTGTTTTCCAGCCTGAACTGTAGCCCGTTTCGCCGCGCCGGCTGCGAATGTCCTCTCGCAGCCGGTCTATATCCACGTAACCCTCTCTGCCTGAAAAATCCTCGCATTCGTCCAATAGCTTGCCGCAATGCCGGATTGCTGCGTCAAGAGTTTCCTTGAGCGCTTCGACCCGCGCCAGTTCGGTCTTGCTGTTGTTGTCACGGACGAGGGCGGGCAGATCCGGGTCAAGGACCTGGCGCATGATCCACCGGCGGCTGCCGGGACGAAGGAAGAAATGCCCGGGCAGCGACAAGGCGAATTCCATCACCCGCCTGTCGAGCAGCGGATAAGCGTAATCGATCCCGCGCTTCCGCCCAGAAATTGACCAATCCTCCATCCGAGCTGTCAGAGAGCCAAGTTCCATCAGGCCAATCATCGCCGATCGGGCATTGGTAAAATCAAGCGGTTGGTTTTGTTTGGCCGGCAGGCACTGCACAGCGCCGGCTGTCAGGTAATTTTCCCCGGTTACGCGGTTTTTTCCGCTGTCCTTTCGCGGGATCGACCGCTCCCCCGCAGCGCGCTTGATCCCGCGTAGCAAGCTGATCGGACCAACACCCCCCGAAATCCGCGCAAGTTCGCCAAAGCGCCTTTTTCCAAGCAGTTCCGACTGATAACCGCGGCCATTGAAAGACAGGCTTTCATCGCCGCCCCAGCCGGACAGGATCGTATCGACGCCGTGCGTCTGGGCGAGGCGCTGGACGGCATCCTCGTGATACAGGTTCGATGCGTTCGGACCGTCGCACCAGTCGGCGCGGAGCAGCTCTGTAATTCCAGCGACACTTTGCCGGGGGGCATTGATGGACAATGCCAGCGCGCGGCTTGCCGCGTCGATCCAGCGCGTTTCATCATCAACGGCGCCTGCGGAGTTTTGATACCAGGCATAGGCGCGTGGGTCAGGACCGGCATTGGCGCGTTGATGCTTCACCGCAAGCGCCGCAACGGCAGAGGAGTCGAGGCCCCCGCTAAGATGCACGGCGGGCTGGCGGTAACCATGCAGGCGGTCCGCAGCGGCTTGGTTCAAAAGGTCGGCAGCAATCGCCACCGCCTCTTCGTCGGATCCGCCGAATTCACCGGTCACTGCCGCCGGGTCCCAATACCGGCACAGGTCCGCCCCGTTTTCGGTGACAGTCAGCGTGCAGCCCGGGGCCAGCTTGCGTATCGGCTTGTAAAATGTTCGGTCCAGCGAGAAATACTGCTTGCGAGCGATCTTTATGGCCGCAAATTCCGGATCGATTTCTCCAAGCTCCGGGCTCGACTGCACGATTGGTCCGGGTGCTGCGCCGACATGAAAAACCCCGCCTGACAGCGCATAGCAAAACGGGCGGGCGCCAATGTGGTCGCGCGCGCAGAACAATGATCCAGTCCCGGCATCGGCGATCACAAATGCATAATCGCCGATCAGGTGCTGCGGGCAGTCTGCGCCCCATTTGCCAAAAGCGGCGAGGATGAAATCCGCCGCAGCAGCGTCTGCCGGAAGGCCGAGCGATGCGGCCAGTTTCTGCCGGTCATCGATGCGCGCATCGCAGTAAAGCAGGTATGGCCGATCGTTCGCCGGACCACCGCAAAGCTCCGCCAGGCTGAAAGCCCGGGCAGTCACGCACCGGCCCCGCGCGTTTGGCGGCAATAATCAGGCGAGACTATCTGCAGCAAGGCCGCGCTATGATTTCGTCTGGATCAGGCCCAGTGCATCCAGTTCACCGACGAATTCCATCGTGTCTTTCGAACACGTTTCGGCATCAACATCATACTCTGCCACCAGGCCGGCGCAGATATCTTTCACTGCAACACTTCCTTCGATCGCCTTCCAGATACGGGCGCCGGTCTCATCGAAATGGAAATATTTTCCGCTTTCGATATCCATCAACGACATACCGTCAGCAACATCGCTGAACAGCACATCTTCATTCCTCTCAACCAGTGTATCGATAGAAATCGTCATAAAGTTTTTGCCCCCTGATCCGGCATATCGGCATCCCGGCTTGCTATTGAAGTTGTTCTTTTTCCAGATCAACGGCGTAATGCAACTGTTTCATCATCGCTGCATGATCGCGCGTCACTTTCGCTATCTGATCGCGGGATAACTTGCGCTGGCCATCGCCGACCCGGCCGCTGCGAAAGAATTCGCGTAGCGGGGAAGGCTTCTCTGTAAAGCCGGTTCCAGCCTCATCTTTTTGCAGCCTGTCCAACCGGCACCGGTCCACCGCGGCGGCAACGCGCGCCGGGTCTACTTCGATGCCGCAAAATCGCAGCACTTTTGAAAATGCCGCGCAGGCATCAGCTTGCAGGTCTTCGTACCGAAGCAGCATCAGCGGGATTTCGCGTTGCTCCACCCAACTGGAAACATTTTCCGACCAGCTTGATACGATCTGCGGCACCATCATACTCGATCGGCCGGACCACAAATCCATCGCCGCGTCTGGGTCTGCCATTCGCTGAATGATGTGGTCGAAATCGCGGCCCTCGTGATGGGCATAAGATGGGACAACGTCGACCGGATCACGCACGATGTGAACAACCCCCGCGCTCGCTTCCGCTGGAAACAGCGACACACCCGATGCGGATTTTCGATGGGCGCTGTGCGTCTTGATGAAACAGGGCGCCGCTGCCTCGGCGGCGAGTGAGCGGAAGAAATCAGCCTGATAAGGGATTAGTTCGTTGGCGCTGTAATTTGCCGACGTGATGCCGGCATGATCGTCAAGCGCCTCGCGCAGAAACGCTTCCTGCCCCCCGACCATCGCATTTAGATCAAAATTTTCGGGACCGGCCAGATAGGCGGTCAGCAGGCTGCGCAGCCAGGTGCTGCCCGATTTCAGGTAAGACGCGAGCCAGATGATCGTCCGGCCCTCACCGAACACTGCCCTGGTCATGCCGGAGACATCGCCTGCCGGTGCCGGCTGGCCTCCAATTCATCCATTGCCGCAAGCACCCGGCGGGCAAGTTCGCGCGGTTCGATCCCGGTTGCAGGCCGCGCGGCCTTCAGCATCGTGACGGCATTTACCGTGCTTGCGACGTGCCCGAAAGCCAAGCGGCGCAGGTTCATTCCATCGATGAAGTTCTTGCGGAAAATGAACCGGCTCAGGGTTTCGACCTGATCGGCAGGGGCAATCGGATCGATCTTCAATTGTTCGCCATTGGTGGGTGCAAGGCGGACAATCCCGCGGATTGGTTCGGGCCGGTCATGGAAGCTGCTGGCGGGGAGATAGAATTTTTCCATGTCGCTGCGCACCCGGGGCAGTCCGGTGGACACGTGACCGAGCCTTTCCAGCGAATCCTGCCACAGCCGGATCGCGGGGAATGCCGGGACCGCGATGGGCCGGCCATTCGCGTCGATCGTGAGGCCGGTAACATCATCGGCAAGCATTGGCAGGCCCAGTTCCAGCAAACCGCCAAGCGTGGTCGACTTTCCCGCGCCGGAAGGACCCATGACCAGCACCGCGCCGCGATCTGTCAGCACGCAGCATGAATGGATCGGCAAAATCCGCCGCTGCATCAATATGGCGGCAAGACAGGTTCCGAGCAGGACGGAAACAATCTGGCTGTCATCATTGCCGGGTAGCCGGTCGTAAACCACATTGTCACCGCCGGTTACCAGCACGCGGCAAACGTCATAGAAATGGGCAAGAAACCGCCCCTCTGACGCTTCCCAATTGCGGAATTTCGTTTCGCCCCCGTCGCCGGGAGTTACCGGACCGGCGCGGAAATCGATATCGTACGCCTCACCCTCGACTTGAGGCAGGGCAGGCAATTCGATGTCCGACCTGATAGTCAGGCCGTAAGCTCTATAGAACGGCATGACGGTCCTTTGCCTGAAGGCTGGCATAAGCGCCTTCGTAAACCTCGAAAATGAAATGAATGCGGTCTTCGTTTCCGCCATTGGCGGCGCCGTGCGAAACGATGTTGTTTACTTCGTACGCGTGCCCGGCCTCCAGATGGAAATCTTCGCCGTTCACGTGAAAGGTTGCATCCGGGTTGGTGACCAGCGGCACGTGAATCTTGTGGACCCGTTCATTCGAACCTGCCCCGTCGCGGTGTGGGTCAATCCTGTGCCCGGCCAGCAATTTTGCCAGCATGGCCTTGGGGAATACGGGCTTCGTGAAACCGAACGGAGCAATCGCTGCATCCATCACCGGTTGCAACACGCGCTGCCAAGCATCCCACGACGGGTTGGCATAGGAATCTTCCGGATCACGGTTGCCGGCGATAAACCGAAACACGACGTGCTGTGTGTGATGGAACACGTCGAAGTCGTTTTCCTTGCGCGCATCTTCCGCCGACCAAGTCTGCTGGGAAACCTTTTGCGCAAGCCGGGTAAGCTGCGCGCAATCAACGGCCGCCAGGCAGCGCACATTGGCTGGTTTCTTCACTCTGGGTGGCACGCGAATTTCCCTCTCAAGGACTGGCGACAGGTTCTGTTTTGCCCTCAGAACGCTATTATTCAATCAGGTCATAGTCGAAATGCGACAGGATATCCGCATTGGGACAGAAAATTTCGTTGGCCACCTTGATCTGTTCCGCAGTCAATCGGCCGATCTGTTGTTCGTTCATGTTGCGCAGCGGTTCGTCGTAAGCCTGTTTGACCGAAAGTTTCTGCGTCAGATCAATGCCTGCAAGCTCAGGTACGAGATCTGCAATTCGCGCGGCAATTTTTTCCGGTGAAGCGCATAGCTCTTCGTAGGTAAAGGCAATCGAATTGTCGCCATATGCGGCGATATTGGCCTTCTGCTGTCTCAGACAATTGACGAAATGCTGTGCGGCAATGCGCGGCAAATCGGGGCCGGCACCGGCATCGCCTGTGCGGCGCGGGCGGCGCAATACCCCCTCCATCGCGGCATAGGGATTGCGCACCATGAACAAAAAGCTGGTGCTGGCAAAATTCGCCATCAGCTTGTCTGCGATCAGCAGGAATGGCGGCGACTTCGTCATAAACACGGGGGCAGTGTCGTTTTCAGCGCTTGCTTGTAGATACCAGGCACGCTTGGTCCGTTCCCAGTCAAATTCCGGGTGATTGCGGAAATACGTGGTGCTTTCCTCGTCAGCGTACCAGATGAGCGGCCAGGGTGAAGCTATGGTCGACGGGCCTGCATACCCAAAGGTGTGCTGACCCTCCCTGGCCAAGCTCCAGACCGCTGGCGAGGTCCCGATCGCTTTCGACAGGAATGTCGAACCGCTGTTGTTCGGGCACAGCAGGAACACATGCTTTCGTATTGCGGCACGCCGTCGTTCGATCAGTTCGACACTCATTGCGAGACAATTCGCCCTTCTTCCAATGACAGCACCCTGTCTGCGTGGATCATTGCATCACGGCGGTGCGTGACATACAGGATCGAGAAACGATCCCTCATTGCGGACAGCCGGGTCAGGATATCGTTTTCCAGCCTCGCATCGAGCGCGCTGGTCGCTTCGTCAAGGATCATCAGGCGCGGGTTACGCAGCAGTGCGCGGGCGATGCAGAGCCTTTGCCGCTCACCCCCGGAAAATGCCTGTCCCCGTTCGCCTGAGCGCGTTTCCAGCCCGCCACGCGAAGCGCGAACGAACTCTGCGGCACCGGCAAGTTCCAGTGCGTGCCATACCTGCTCGTCAGTTGGATTGTCCGCGCTCCACACCAGATTTTCGCGCAGCGGGGCGTCGAACAGAAACGGGTCCTGCGGGAGATAGGCAAGCTGCGAACGCCAGCCTCTCATTGCTGCCTCGCTGTCCACCAAAGCCCCGTCGATCTCCAGTTCACCGCTGCTTGGCAGAAGCAGGCCCGACAAAATGTCGAGCAAAGTGGTTTTACCTGCGCCCGATCTGCCGCTCAGGGCAATTATCTCACCTGGCTCGATCTTGAGCGAAACAGAGTGCAGTACAGGCCGGCTTTGCCCTTGATAGGTGAAACCGGCGTCGGTCAGAGACAGACGGGCAGGGCCGCCGATCTGCGCGGCCTCAACTGGTCTTGCTGTGGGACATTCGGCTGCTGCCAAAAGGTCGGCGTACAATCCGCGCAGGGCGCCATATGCCGGCAGGGCATTGGCAATCGCCTGTCCGGTCTGTGCAATCATCTGGATCGGGCCGACCAACCGGGCGAGCACAACCATGGTCACGGCCAGCACCGACAGGGGCGTCTGCAGTACGAAAAACCCGACCAGCAAAGCGGTCAGCACGACTACGCCTGCGGCGAATTGGAACACAAGCCGTGCCGTTATCTGCGATTTCTGGAACGCCAGTTGGTGCCCGCGAACATCGCTGACCGCACTATCGAAACGGCTCAGGAAATCTCCTTCGGCATTGTTGAGCCGGGCGAGTTTCTGGCTGGCCATGAAATCGCCGAGCACGCCGTGAATGCGGCGGCCGGAATGGGTGATGCGTTCACCAAGCAGGTTCGCTTTGCGCAGCAGAGGCAGCGTGAAAAGCAGCGCTGTGCCCATCAACACGCCGACCAGCACCAGCAGCAAAGGCGATAGCAATGCGACAATGCCCAGTTGAACCAGCACCATCGCTGCGGCAGCGCCGGCACGCAGCAATTGGTCCGTCCCGGCGGATAACCTCGCGACGTCATTGGTCACCGCGTGCTCTATATCGGTGCGGCGCAGCGCACTGACGGTTGGCCAATCGGCCGCACCAATGGCGCGAAACAATTTGCTGCGCCACCTGTCGACATAGCCGAGGCCCAGGCTGAGCAGGCGAGTATCGCGCTGCCAGATTACGACCCCGCGGATCGCAAGAAGCGTCAGGAAAGCGCCAACCAGTGCAATCGCCCGCGACCATTCGCTGTCGATCCCGAATTGCGACATCCATCCCAGCAGATCGCGGGAAAGCTGTGTGTCGGCCGTTCCCGTGATGACTGCGGCGAATGGCAGAAT
Organism: Pontixanthobacter luteolus; assembly: GCF_009828095.1. Taxonomy (GTDB): domain Bacteria; phylum Pseudomonadota; class Alphaproteobacteria; order Sphingomonadales; family Sphingomonadaceae; genus Pontixanthobacter; species Pontixanthobacter luteolus. The sequence goes on from NZ_WTYP01000001.1 coordinate 319,840, forward strand.
GGCCAGCACGCCGATTCCTTCCAGCAATGCGCCCAAGGCGACCAGCAGCGCCGCGAACGGCAACTGCCTGCCTGCATCGCGCCGCAAATCGGCAAAATAGGTCAGAAATTCCCCCATACGGTGCAAAGCCTTGCCAGATGCGCCGAAAGGCAACAAGCAGGTCTGAAGATATGGGGGCAAAAGTCGACACCGTGATTGATAGGGAGCAGAGATTGCTGCTCTTCCTGCTGGCCTTCGATCCGGCAGCGTCCCCGTTTGCGCATGAATTTCGCGGCGGGACATCCAGCGTCGATTGGCACCGGTTCGAGCAACTGGTGTACCGCCACCGTGTCGCAGCGCTGGTCCATGCGGGTGCATGCAAGGTGTGCGGGATAGACATGCCGGACGGGCTGTCGGCGCAGCTGGCAGAGGCGGCCCAAAGCAATGCCCACGTCTATATGCGGGCGGTCGCGGAAACCAGCGTAATCGCCGCGAAGTTGCGCGATGCTGGCATTGGCTTCGTCCTGCTCAAAGGGCTGGGCGTAGCGGCGAAATATTACCCGGAACCATCGCAGCGGGAAATGATCGATGTCGACCTGCTGGTGGAAAGCCAAAGGTTCGATGAGGCCGAAGCGCTCGTGGTGGGCCGCGGATTTCGGCGTTTCTATCCCGGTTTCGAAATTACCGACCGTGTGCGGCGCAGCTTCAAATCGATCCACAACGCGTTCTCATTCGCGCGCGGCGATGATGGTCTGCAAATCGACTTGCACTGGCGCATGGTCCAGAACCCGGCTTTGCTACCTTGGTTGGAAAGCGAATGGCCTTCGCTGACGCGGTGGGACAGTAGCGCGGGACGTGACCTGCCCATGCTGAAACCGGCGCCGCATTTTGTCTACATCATGGTGCATGGCGCGAAAAGCGGCTGGGCACGGCTTAAATGGCTGGTGGATATCGACCGGGTCGTGCGCGGCCTGAGCGCTGAAGAAGCGTCCGAGGTCGCACGCATTACCCGGCACCAGAATCTCGAACCCCTAGTTGCAGCATCACTTGGTCTCTCCCAGCAATTGCTGGGAACGCCCCTTCCGCCAGAATTTCAGCAGATCGTCGAAACGCAAGACGTATCGAGGCTGCACCAGCTGGAAATGCCAATGATATTCGGGCCCGAACGTGCACGTCAGCACCAGCTTGGCGACTGGCGTCATTTTGCCGCGCGCATTCGCCATTCGTTGCTGCTGCACAAGGGCAGCGGATACCGGCGCAAGGCTTTGATGCTGGAAATCGCACGTCCGCTCGATCTGGAGGTGCTCCCGCTGCCGCCTCAGGCACTATGGACGTTGCCGATTATTTCGCCTGTGCTTGGGATTGGCCGGGCGCTTGCCAGAATGTTTTCGCGTCAGTGACAGCTTGGAAATGGGGGAGGGGCCCTCAGCCGCGTTTTTGCGAACCCAGAATGGCGTACTCGCTTTCCACGCAGTCGCCGGTGACCATTAAGTCGCCCGCCTTCAGCCAAGCGTGAAATTCCCGGTTTTCCTCGGCTGAAAATCTGGTCCCCAGCAGCAATTCGGTCGGCACGTTCCGGCGGGAAAGCATCCAGCGCGCTGTGAGCGCTTGCGGCAGGCACACGAATTCGACTGGAACATTGCGCCCGACTCGCTTGATTGTCCGGCGGACCAGTTTTGCATCGTCGCGCCTCTGGCCGCCCATCCGCGGGGCACCGCCATCGCCCGAGCGGCGTGAAACCGCGATTTCCTTGCGCCACTTGGACAGCGGCACGAAGCGCACCAGCAATCGTGCATAGGCGAGAAGCACGGCAGCTTCGAAAAATGCGAGCTTTTCACGGAAGGGCAGCGCGGCAAAAGTGTGGAGCTTTCGGAGCAACGACATAAACGGGAAATTCTGCCTTTCTCGGCCATCATTGCGGGTTCAGCAGTTCCCTCCTAAATGGCGCAACGTGTTGCAAGCAAGGATAATGCCCGGAATGGCCGATTTCCGCCGTTTGGCGACTGGCTTTGCCGTGCTCGCGGTATTGCTGGCTGCATTGTTTGCACCTTCATCGGCCTTTGCGCAGAGCATTCCGGGCTCAAATAACAACATTCAGGCATCGCTGATTGCCGATGGTCCGGCAGTGCCAGGCGAGAGCCTGACGCTTGCGCTGCTGTTCCGGCCGAACAGCGAAGAATGGCATGGTTACTGGGAAAATCCGGGCGATGCCGGTTACGGCATGGAACTGTATTGGGACCTCCCGCCGGGATGGCAAGCGGGGCAGCCGCAATATCCGGTGCCGGAACGGTTGCTGATCAGCGGGCTGATGAACCACATCTACGAAGGCGATTATGCCGTACTTGTGCCGGTTTCGGTGCCAGAAGGTGTCCCGGCAACCGGCAGTGTGCCAATCGACTTAAAGGCGCAGTGGCTCGCCTGCACCGATAAGATTTGCGTGCCCGAACAGGGCGCGTTGCAAGTGACGGTAGGGCTGGGCCAGGGCGGCAATCAGGACAGCCGGTTCGCGCAGTGGCGCGCCGCCATTCCGGCCATGATCGATGCTGACGCTGCCTTTCAGGTAAGCGGGCAAACACTTCGCATTGCAGTGCCAATCCCGCACTCGCTGGAGCTTGGTGAGCCGCACATATTTATCGAAGACATCAATCTGGTGAAATATGCGGCGCCGCAGGTATTCAGGCGCGCGGGAGATACTCTGGTCGCGGAGATCGCGCTGTCAGGCAATGGCGCGAAGCCTGAGAGGATTGCCGGCATCCTTTCCTTTGGCGGCGGTGAAGGCGTACGGTTTCAGGCCGTTCCCGGCGCGGTTGCATCGGGTGGCTCGCCGGTAGGCGCAGCCCCGATCACCGGCACCGGTTTTGCCCTGCTGTTGCTGGCGGCGCTGGCTGGCGGTCTGATCCTCAACATCATGCCATGCGTCTTCCCGATATTGAGCTTGAAGGCGCTGAGCCTGGCGCGGGCAGGGGGCAGCGAAAAACAGGCGCGAACAGAAGCTGTCGCCTATTCCGCAGGGGTCATTCTTGCGTGCGCCGCGCTTGGCGGGGTCATGCTCGCATTGCGTGCAGCGGGCGAACAGGTCGGGTGGGCTTTCCAGCTGCAGGAACCCGCCTTTGTGGTCGCACTGCTGGTCCTTGCGGTCGCGATCACCATGAACCTTGCCGGGTTCTTCTCGCTGCCTTCCATTCCTTTGACGCGTAGCGGGGAACCGGCCAGCGCCTTTGCCACCGGCCTGCTGGCGGCGGTGGCCGCCACGCCGTGCACCGGGCCGTTTATGGCCGCGGCGATTGGCGCTGCCTTGCTGATGCCGGCGGCGCAGGCGCTGTTGCTGTTTGCGGTGCTGGGTCTGGGGCTTGCGCTGCCATTTCTGCTGATCGGCTTTGTCCCTTCGATCCGACGCCTGCTGCCTTCGCCGGGTCCGTGGATGGAGCGTTTTCGCAGGCTGATGGCGATCCCGATGGGGCTTACCGCGCTTGCGCTGATCTGGCTTGTCTCACGCATTGGCGGGCAAGGGTTCGCGCTTGTCACCATGATCCTGTTGTTCGGTGTGTTCGCGGCACTGGCCGTAGTTGGGCGGTTGCAGCAGAGCGGGAAAATGGCATGGCCCGCCTTCGGACTGATCGCCGCGCCATTCCTGATTTTCGCCGCCTTTGCCCTTCCGGCCAGTTATGCAGAGCAGGACGGCCAAGATGCCGCCTCACTGCTCGATCCGGTCCCTTTCAGCGACAAGGCACTGGTACAGGCAAGGGCAAGCGGACGCCCGGTGTTTATCTGGTTTACCGCAGACTGGTGCCTGACGTGCAAGGTCAATGAAAGCGTGGCGATCGAACGCGAGGCAACCCGTGCCGCCTTCGCGAAATCGGATGTCATCGCGATGCGCGGTGACTGGACCCGCCGGGATCCTGAAATAACCGAGTTTCTGACCCGGCAAGGGGCAGCGGGCGTGCCGCTTTATATCTGGTACAGGCCCGGGGGCGAGGCGGCAGTCCTGCCGCAGGTGTTGACGCCCGAAACGCTGGTCATTCTTGCGGAAGAGGGGCCTGCCCCGGCATCCGGCACCGCTCGATCAACTGGCCGGGCCGCTGGCTCGGATTGAGTGCGACACTGCCCGCTCCGGGAATGGTGAGTTCTACCCTGCGGGGGCCGGTCAGCACTTCCAGAGCAGGATCGTCTGCCGCCAGTTCCATCTCCCACAGCCAGAACCGGCCGTTCCATTTTGCATCGATCGGCAGACGGGTCATATGCCCGTTCCCGATCAGGGCGATGAGGGCCTGCGCTTGCGGATCGGCAGGGGCAAACCGCGTCAGTCGAACCGTAGAGCTGCTGTTGTCTGATCGTTCACAGGCAAGCGCCAGCAGCGGCGTTTCGCCGGGTTTTCCATAAACCAGCCGCAGCGGCCTGTCGCTATCGGCCCACAGCGCGCCTTCGGTATCGGGGGATTCCAGCGGCGCGGAGGGCATATCCTGTGAGGCCCCGATCTCGACCCGCTCGACATAGTCGTCGGTCGCTGGAGGCTTGCAGGCGGCCAGCAAAACCAATGGCAGGGCAGCGATCAGTCTCATTTGCCCCACTTCTTCTGGGTTTTGCCGTAACGCGTCTTGCGCGTGCCCGGCTTGCCCTCTGTTGCCCGGCCCACGAGCGGGGCTTTCTTGTCTCCATCGGGGATGCCCAATTCGTCCGCCTCGAGCTTGCGGATTTCATCGCGCAGCCGGCCGGCCTCTTCAAACTCGAGGTCCGCTGCGGCGTTGCGCATGCGTTTCTCAAGATCCTCGATATAGGCGCGCAGATTGTGGCCCACCAGATTGTTGACTTGATCATCGCCCAGATCGACGGTGACGCGGTCCTTGCTGGCTGTGTCGGCCACGATATCCGCGATGTTGCGCTTGATCGTGGTCGGGGTGATGCCGTGTTCTTCGTTATAGGCGCGCTGTTTTTCGCGGCGCCGATCGGTTTCGGCCATGGCCCGTTCCATGCTGCCCGTAATCCTGTCCGCATACAGGATCACCTTGCCATCCACGTTACGCGCGGCGCGGCCGATCGTCTGGACGAGAGAGGTCTCGCTGCGAAGGAAACCTTCCTTGTCGGCATCCAGAATACAGACCAGCCCGCATTCGGGAATGTCGAGACCTTCGCGCAGCAGGTTGATCCCCACCAGCACGTCATACACGCCCAGCCGCAGGTCCCGGATCAGTTCGATCCTTTCCAGAGTTTCGACGTCGGAATGCATGTAGCGGACCCTGAGGCCTGCCTCGTGCATGAACTCGGTCAGATCTTCGGACATGCGCTTGGTCAAGGTCGTGACCAGCGTGCGGTAGCCTTTCTCGGCGGTCTGGCGGCACTGGTCGATGCAGTCCTGAACCTGGTCTTCGACCGGGCGGATTTCCACTGGCGGATCGATCAGGCCGGTCGGGCGGATGATCTGTTCTGCAAAGACACCGCCTGTCTCTTCCATCTCCCAGTTGCCGGGGGTGGCTGACACGGCAACGGTTTGCGGTCGCATCGCATCCCATTCGTTGAAGCGGAGCGGGCGGTTATCGATACAGCTTGGCAGACGAAAACCATATTGGGCCAGCGTCAGCTTGCGCCGGTGGTCGCCTTTGGACATTGCGCCGATCTGCGGCACGGTCTGGTGGCTTTCATCGACGAACAGCAGCGCGTTTTCGGGCAGATATTCGAACAGGGTTGGCGGCGGCTCGCCTGGCAGGCGTCCGGTGAGAAAGCGCGAGTAATTCTCGATCCCGGCGCAGCTGCCCGTGGCGGCGATCATTTCCAGATCGAAATTGGTCCGTTGTTCCAGCCGCTGCGCTTCCAGCAGCAGACCTTCCTCGTTCAGTTCCTTCAGCCGTTCCTGCAGCTCGAACTTGATCGCCTCGGATGCCTGCTTCATCGTCGGGCCGGGGGTTACATAGTGCGAGTTTGCATACACCCGGATGGTGTCCAGACTTGCGCCCTTGGTCCCGGTCAGCGGGTCAAATTCGCTGATTTCCTCGATATCGTCGCCGAAAAAGCTGATCCGCCACGCCATGTCTTCATAATGGCTCGGGAAGATTTCGAGATTGTCGCCGCGCACCCGGAACGTGCCGCGGGTGAATGCGGCATCGTTGCGCTTGTATTGCAGCGCCACCAGCTTGCGGATCAGTTCGCGCTGGTCGACGCTGGTGTCTTTCTTGATATCGAAAATCATCGCCGAATAGGTTTCGACCGAACCGATACCGTACAGGCACGAAACCGATGCCACGATGATCACGTCATCGCGTTCCAGCAGCGCACGGGTCGCGGAATGGCGCATCCGGTCGATCGCTTCGTTTACCGAGCTTTCTTTCTCGATATAGGTGTCCGACCGAGGCACGTATGCCTCTGGCTGATAATAGTCGTAATAGCTGACGAAATACTCGACTGCATTGTTGGGGAAGAAGCTTTTGAATTCGCCGTATAGCTGCGCCGCCAGAATCTTGTTCGGGGCAAGGATCAGCGCGGGGCGCTGCAATTCCTCGATGACTTTGGCCATGGTGAAAGTTTTGCCAGAGCCGGTAACGCCGAGCAGCGTCTGGGTCTTCTCGTCATCGGTCATCCCGCCGACCAGTTCCGCGATGGCGGTCGGCTGGTCACCGGCGGGCTGATAATCGGAAACCAGCTCGAATCTCTTGCCCGGCATGCTTTTTTCCGGGCGCGCAGGCTTGTGCGGGACAAAGTCACCACTGGTATCGGGTTCTTCGAGGCCGCGGCGGATTACTAATTCTGACATGGCGGAACATATGGGGGGTGCTGCGGGCTTGAGCAAGCTTGGCTTTGGCGGTGATGATTGATAGCTTGCGTGCGCGTCATCCGGCTAAAAACCTGAAGGAACCCATTATGCGTATTGCTTTTTATATCCCGCTGGCCGCGCTTGGCCTGTCCGCGTGCGGCAGCGAAGTGGAACAGCCCAAGTCCGAAGAAGAAGTGATCGCGGCAATGGAAAACCTCGCAAAGCCTGAGCCGGGGCTTTACCGGACCTCTACTGAAATGGTCGAATTCAGCATTCCCGGACTGCCTGCAGAGCAGGTCGAGCAGATGAAGCAGATGCAGGGGATGGGCTCCAACGTATCGGAGCAGTGCCTGACCGAGGCCGAAGCGAACAAAGGCTTCAAGGATATGCTCCGCGAATTGAGCAAGCCGGACGAGGGGCTGTCGTGCGATTTCACCCGGTTCGACACCAGCGGATCGAACCTGGACGCAAAAATGTCCTGCGATGGTCCGGCTGGCGCGGGGGCGGAAATCTCGCTGACCGGCTTGGTAGAAACGGACCGTTCGGACCTGATGATGGACATGGCGGTAGACGCTGGCCCGGTGGGCAAGATGAACATGAAAATGAAGACGAAATCAGAACGGATCGGGCCTTGCACCTGACGATCTGATCGGGGTTCCTTTCAAGACATGATTGCGGCCATCGTTACGGACATGTTGCATTAAGGCATTTCTGCGACAATGTTACGAAACGATGGCAATGCAAAATTCCCCCCCTTCCGCGAACGCGCGGGTTTGGACTGCGGAAGAGCTTTCTCGCAGGGTTGCGCTTGCAAGCGCAGAAAATCCGCAGCCTGCCGAGCGGCCGAAACTGCGCCATCTTGCAGGTGAATTGCGGTTTCTGGCTGAACCGGCGGTTCGCCCGTTCCGCAAAATCGATATCGTTCAGGCCGAGGTGCCGCGAACTGTCATGCTGCTGCCCGGATTTGCAACGCATCCTGTTCGTATGCGGTACATGGCGCAGCAATTGGAGCGCGCCGGGCACAAGGTGAAACGCTGGGGCCTGGGCTTCAATTTCGGCCCGACGCCGGAAAATGTCGAATATCTGGAACAGCGGCTGGACGAGATTTACCGCCGCTACGACCGGCCAGTCTATCTGGTCGGGTGGAGCCTGGGCGGATTGTTCGCCCGGGAATTGGGCCGCCGGCATCCGGAAATGATCGCGAAGGTCGTGACCATGGGGTCCCCCTTCAGCGGTAATCCGCGGGCCAACAATGCGTGGCGCATTTACCAGTTCCTGACCGGGCATTCGGTTGATAATCCGCCGGTGGAAACAGACAACGCAGCCAAACCGCCGGTAGAAACGGTTGCTTTCTGGAGCGCGAGCGACGGAATAATCAGCCCGCGCAGTGCGTGCGGCAAGCCGGGCGAGCGCGACCGGGCGGTCGCTTTGCGCTGCAACCATCTGGGCTTTTCCTACTCCCCGGAATGTATTTCCGCGGTTTTACGGGAACTTGAAGGCCGCTGAACCTTTGGTTGGTGTACGGTAAGCGCATTGCCTGTTTGGCAGACCTCTATAAGGGTAGATGCGACGCCAGCCTGAATCGGGGGTTCATGACTGAGGCGAAAGCCAAATTTGACGAGATGTTTGATGCCGACGGATCCGTTCGTCCGGCATATGCGGGCTATTGCGAATGGTTCGACCAGCAAGATCAAAGCTGGTTGAAGCGCAAGCATGGAGAGGCTGAAAGCAGCTTTCGCAAAACAGGCATCACCTTCAACGTATACGGCGAGGACGAGGCTGAAGAACGGCTGATTCCGTTCGACATGGTGCCGCGCACCATCAGCGCGAACGAATGGCGCCGTCTCACCCGCGGGATCGAACAGCGGGTTAGCGCGCTAAACGCGTTTATCTACGATCTTTATCACCGGCAGGAAATCCTGCGCGCGGGCCGCATTCCGACCCGGCTGTTCCGCGACAATGCGGCATGGCTTCAGCAGATGGTCGGGTTCACCCCGCCAGGCAAAGTCTACACCCACATCGTCGGGATCGATCTGGTCCGGACCGGCCCGGACGAATGGTACGTGCTGGAAGATAACGCCCGAACCCCGTCGGGGGTGAGCTACATGCTCGAAAACCGTGAAACGATGATGGCGATGTTCCCTGAACTGTTCTCGCAGGTGCAGGTTGAACCCGTCTCGACCTATCCGCGCCAACTGGCCAAAAGCCTTGCTGCGTGCGCGCCGCCAGCTTGCAATGGCAAGCCCAACGTGGCCGTGCTTACGCCGGGTATCTACAACAGCGCCTATTTCGAACACGCTTTCCTCGCCGACCAGATGGGTGCCGAACTCGTCGAGGGCAGCGATCTGCGCGTAATCGACGGGCGGGTGCAGATGCGGACCACGCACGGCTTTGAACCGGTCGATGTGATCTACCGCCGCGTTGATGATGAATTCCTCGATCCGCTATCCTTCAACAAGGACAGCATGCTTGGTGTCCCGGGGATCATGGATGTCTATCGGTCCGGCGGCATAACAATCGCAAATGCACCGGGAACCGGGGTCTGCGACGACAAGGCCGTGTACAGTTTCATGCCCGAAATCGTCGAATTTTATACGGGTGAGAAGCCGCTGCTACCCAATGTGCAGACATGGCGATGTTCGGACAAGGACAGCCTTGGCTATGTGCTCGACAATCTCGAGGAACTGGTTGTCAAGGAAGTCCACGGCTCCGGCGGTTACGGTATGCTGATCGGCCCGACCGCATCCAAGAAGGAAATCGCTGCCTTCCGCAAGAAGCTGCAAGCAACGCCTGACAATTACATCGCGCAACCAACCCTGGCGCTGTCCACGACCCCGATCTTCACGAAAAAAGGGTTGGTGCCGCGCCATGTCGATTTGCGCCCCTATGTCCTCGTTTCGCCCAAAGGTGTTGATATCACCCCAGGCGGTCTGACGCGTGTTGCGTTGAAAGAAGGCTCGCTGGTGGTCAATTCCAGCCAAGGCGGCGGGACCAAGGATACTTGGGTGCTGAAAGACTGATGGTGCTGACCTGTCCGATCGGAGGCCGCTCATGCTAGGCCGCACAGCCAACGGGTTGTTCTGGATGTTCCGTTATCTTGAGCGGGCCGAGAACACGGCGCGCTTGCTGGATGCTGGCCTGCGCATGGCGTTGACGCGGGATCACACCTCTGCGCGGGAGGAATGGCGTTCGCTCATCGGGGCATCGGGCCAGCAGGCTTCCTTCGATGCGAAATATGATGGCGACTTCACCGGATCCAACGTGTGGAATTTCATTCTTCGCGACAAGGAAAACAGCGCCAATATCCTGAGCACTTTCGAACAGGTCCGCACAAACGCGCGGATGGTTCGCAATACGATCAGCAGCGAAGTCTGGGAAGCGATCAACGAAAGCTGGATGAACCTGGAATCGCAGCTGAAGCGTCCTGTGGCGCAGGGCAATCTGGGCAAAGTTGTCGGCGATGTCAGGCGCGCGGGCACGCTCGTGCACGGCGCGATGGCGGGCACGATGCTGCGCGATTCCGGGTTCCATTTCGCGCGCGCCGGGACTTTCGTCGAACGTGCCGACAGCGTCGCGCGTATCCTCGACATCAAGTATTATCTGCTGCTGCCTTCGCTGACCTATGTCGGGTCCAGCCTGGATACCAGCCAATGGGACAACGTGCTGCGGTCCGTATCAGGCGACAGGGCCTATCGCTGGCTCAATGCCGGTGAAATCGATGCCCGCGGTATCGTTGAATTTCTGGTTCTGGACGAACGTTTTCCGCGGAGCCTGGCGTTCTGCCACTCGGCGCTGCGCGATGATCTGGCCTCGCTGGCCAAGCTTCATCATGCGCAAGGTGCCTGCAACGAATTGATGCGTGAGGCTGACATGATCATGACCGACACCACTATCGATGACATCTTCGAGAAGGGGCTTCACGAATTCCTGATCGAATTCGTCAATCGCAACTCGTCCATCGCGGCTGCTATTGCCGAAGATTACCGGTTTACGGCGTGATCCGATGAGACTGTCGATCCGCCATACCACCCAGTACCGCTTCAAGGAGCCGGTTGTTCACGCGCTCCAGCGTCTGCGCCTCACGCCCAAGGCGACACAGGGCCAGAAAATCATCGACTGGAAGATGTCGTATGAAAATGCGCAGAAGGAGCTGGAATATGATGACCAGCACTTCAACACAGTGACTTTGGTTTCGGTCAATCAAGGTGCCAAGGACGTCGTGGTGCAATGCGAAGGACTTGTCGACACCGAAGACAATGCCGGGGTGATCGGCCAGCATGCGGGCAACCTACCCTTGTGGAGCTTTACCGGGCAGACACGGCTGACTAAGCCCGGACCGGAACTGAAACGTTTCATCCGCGATGTCAGCAGCACCGGCGAGACGGGCCTGGACGCGCTCCATGCCCTGTCCGATCATATTCGCAGTGATGTTGAATACCGCACCGGCGAAACTGGGGTTCACACCACTGCAGAAGACGCAGTGAAGCTGGGCCGCGGTGTCTGTCAGGATCACGCGCACATCTTTATCGGCGCAGCGCGCGCGATGGACATCCCTGCACGGTATGTCAGCGGATATCTGATGATGAACGACCGGATCGATCAGGAAGCTACGCATGCCTGGGCAGAAGCCCACATAGACGGTCTGGGATGGGTCGGGTTCGACATATCCAACGGGATCAGTCCCGATCCGCGCTATGTACGGGTGGCGACCGGCCGGGATTACAACGATGCATCGCCGATCACCGGTATCAGTTTTGGCACGCAGAGTGACGAATTGACGGTCGATGTCGCTGTTGAGCAGCAAACCATCCAGCAGTGACGGGTCCATGCTCGAAGCAATAGACCGCGCGCCGCGGCGCGCCTAAGCGGTTTGCCATATATGACCTGCAAAATGATGCCCGCCGAACGCTGCGAAAGCGACAAGGGCGAGCAGATGAAGGATTGAATAGATGACGTACTGTGTTGGAATGATTCTGGACCAGGGGCTGGTGCTGATGAGCGACACGCGCACGAATTCCGGTGTCGACAACATTTCCGTATTCAGCAAGATGTCGACGTGGCGCGTGCCCGGCGAACGGATCATCTCGGTAATGACCGCCGGCAATCTGGCGACGACCCAATCGGTGATAAGCCAGCTGGAAGAACGCACCAAGGCACCGGAAGACCGCGGAAATTCGCTGCTAAGGGCGCCAACAATGTTTCAGGTCGCATCTGAAATCGGCAAGCTGCTGCGTGCGACCATTCAGGAAACACAGGATGAGAACGGCGCACGGGGCAAGGGCCGTTTCACCGCCTCGATCATTCTGGCAGGCCAGATCGCAGGAATGGAACCGCGACTTTTCATGATCTACCCGGAAGGGAATTTCATCGAGGCGAGCTTCGACACCCCTTTCTTCCAGATCGGCGAAACCAAGTATGGCCGCCCGATTATCTTGCGCGGTTATGACAAGACGATGAGCTTCGAAGATGCTGCGAAGCTGCTGATGGTTTCATTCGATTCCACGCTGAAGGCCAATCTGTCGGTCGGGCTGCCGCTTGATCTGATGGTGGTCGAACGTGACAATTACGAACCGATCCACGAACGCCGCATCCATGCGGACGATGAGTATTTCCAGTCGATTTCGTCCAGGTGGGGCGACGCGCTCAGAACCGCATTCCATTCCCTGCCAGACTATAGTTTTAAATCGGAATAGATCGGCTGAGTAATGAACGCAGGTTTGTTTACTTAGTTATTTTGCGTATCTTTGATCCAATATGGATTAACCCGATTATCCGGTGGCGCGAAAATTGTTCAATATTTACAGACCATAATACTCCAATGCGGTATTGATACGGAGTGCGCAAAATTGCCTAGTTCGGCATGATTGCATCCATGACAGATCGTATCACACTCCATATCGTCGACCCGGTAAGCCGGGTCAGGGCAGAAATTGCCAGTGTTGTATTTGACCTTGGCTATCATGCCGAAGTTTATGCAAATATTGCTGAAGTAACCGAACGCCCGCCGCGCAGCGGTATCTTGATAATGCGCGATGATCCGTTACTCGGCGGGATCGAGGGGCTTGTTCAGAAGCTTTCCGACAAAGGTGTCTGGTTGCCGATCATCGCCACCGGAGATGATCCAGGCCCGCATGAGGTGGTCAGCGCGATGAAGGCGGGTGCGCTCGACTATATCCAGATGCCGATTGATCATGCCCGGCTGGATATGACGCTCGGCAAGTTGAGCGGAGAGGCGGAAACCTATGCCCGGTCACGCCGCCGAATGATCGAGGCACGCGACCGCATTTCCAATTTGTCAAAACGGGAAGGGGAGGTTCTCGACTGGCTGGCGCGCGGATGCAGCAACAAGGTGATCGCCCGCGAACTGGCAATCAGCCCCCGTACGGTTGAAATTCACCGGGCCAACATGATGACCAAGCTGGGGGCACGGCACGCAGCCGAAGCTGTCAGGGTGAAACTGGAGGCGCAGATAGAGATCGCACCCGGCATCGCCAGTTGACCGATTATCAACGGCAGAAATTGCCGCCGGTGACCTCCAGATGGAAATGATCGCGGTGCGCGGCGTTATATTCGGGGCCCAGAACAGTCCCGAAACGCTTGCAGGCGCTGCCATGAATGGTGCGCAGGAACTTCCGTTCTGCGCTCGTCCCACCGTCCCAGTCGCTGCGCACTTCTATCCGGCGGCCGTCCGCGAGTATGAATGCGGCAATGTCGATTGCTTCGGCTTTGGAATGGGCCGACCGTTTGTTCGATCCGGCAATATTTCGGCAGGCATAACTGCCCAATGTTTCGATCCGGACAAGCTCGCTACCGAGAATTTGCCGAGCCGCACGGTCCACCCCGAAGCGCGCCCAACCGGCAAAGCTGTTGGCGGTGGGGCAGGTGACTGCACCAATGTTGGTGAGCGTGAAACGCGCATCGTCACCGCCGATCTGCTGCATGTTCACGGCATTCAGTGTTGAGCATCCGGCACCGTAATACCTGTCAGGCACAGCCTCGAACACCGAACCGGTCCGGTTCAGCCGCGCGATACATTGGCCTGCGGCAGGGGATGCGGCGAATGTCCCTGTGTTTGAAACGCGCGGCGCCTCAGCCTCGCGGGACCCGGGCACCATGTTGCACGCGCTGACCAGCGCCGCCATGGTGAATAAGAAAACTGCCCGAAACATGCGGGGTATTTTTGCGCAAACTTGGTTAACACAAGCCTAAGCCGGGCGCGTTTGGGCCGATCAATCGGGCGCTTCGACTTGCTCCCACAGCTCAATCTTGATGCCATCAGGGTCCAGGATCCAGGCAAACTTACCGTAACCTTCATCCGCGCTGTCCAGTATTTCGACGCCGCGCTCTTTCAGCAGGGCCGTGAAACCATCCAGATCGTCGACCCGCAAGTTGATCATGAACCCGCCTTTGCCGGGCTTGATATATTTGTCCTCTGCGAAATGGCTGATCAGCGAATAGGGCCTGTCACCGGGTTCTTCCGACCAGTTGAGCTGAGGCCCGTAATCACCATCCAGTCCCAGCTTCTCGCGGTACCATGTCCGCGTGGCTTCGGGATTTTCCACGACGTAGAACACGCCGCCCAGACCAGTGATTTTTGCCATTTAGCCCTCCTTCGGACGGGTCGCTGCGCTGACCGCGACGATCGCAATCCATGCAGCGATGAACCCCGGGATGATCTCGTAGACGCCTTCGCCGCCAAGGAAGCTACCATTCCAGCCCAGCGAAATCCATGCGATCACTACGGCGGCGCCGGAGATCAGGCCGGCCAGCGCGCCCGAGCCGGTCATTCTGTTCCATGTCAGAGAGAGAATGATCAGCGGCCCGAATGCAGCACCGAACCCGGCCCATGCATTGGATACAAGGCCGAGAACCTGGCTGTCAGGGTCGCTAGCAATCACGATTGCGGCGAGAGCCACCAGCAGCACGCATATACGCCCGATGTTCACGGATTCGCGCTCGCTCGCGTTCTTGCGCAGGAACAGGCGGTAGAAATCCTCTGTCAGCGATGATGAGGCCACCAGCAGCTGGGAACTGATTGTGCTCATGATTGCGGCAAGCAGCGCGGCAAGCAGGAACCCGGTGATCAGCGGGTGGAACAGCAGGTTGGCGAGGACGATGAAGATCGTTTCCGGATCGTCGACCGTCATACCGTTCGCCTCGATATAGGCGCGGCCGGCGATACCCACGCCAATCGCGCCGATCAGCGACACGCCCATCCAGCTCATGCCGATATTGCGGGCAACACGCACGTCAACGATGCTGCGCACAGCCATGAAGCGCACGATAATGTGCGGCTGGCCGAAATAGCCCAGGCCCCATGTGACCGCACTGAGAAACCCGATCACGCTCAGCCCGCCGAACAAAGTCAGATAGTCCGGTCCGGTCGCCTGCACTGCTGCGTTCAGGTCCACCCCGCCGCTGAGAACGACGGCAGGCATCAGGACCAGCGCGACCACCATAATGCAGCCCTGCACGAAGTCGGTCAGGCTGACGGCCAGAAAGCCGCCGACCATGGTGTATGCAAGAACGACGCCGGCGGTAAGCCAGATGCCGAGCATGTAGTCGCTGATGCCGACGTCTCCGAACAGGCTCGCGAAGCTGGTTTCAAACAGTTTGCCGCCGCCAACCAAGCCAGCTGCGGTGTAGACAGAGAAGAAGGTGACGATGATGATCGCAGCGGTAACGCGCAGTGCGATTGCCTTGTCCGGGAAGCGGTTGGCCAGGAATTGCGGAATCGTCAGCGCGTTCCCCAGTTCCTCCGTCTGCTTTCGCAGGCGCGGGGCCACGATCCACCAATTGAAGAATGCGCCGACAAACAGACCGATCCCGATCCATGCCTCGACAAGTCCGGCCGCATAAAGCGCGCCCGGCAGCCCGAGCAGGAGCCAACCCGACATATCGGACGCGCCGGCGGAAAGAGCTGCGACGGCGGGGTGCAAATTGCGCCCGCCCAGCAAATAGCCCTCGCTGTCGTCAGTGGATTTGCGCCAGGCGTACAATCCGATGGCGATCATCAGAATGAAATAGCCGGCGAGTGAAATATAAGTCCCTGTCTGCATGCCGCGCGCCCTAACAGCCCCGGCGGCTCATGGCCACCGGAGCGCGAGGGCAGTGTGCTCCTGTCTTACAACGGGTTTGCGTTACGGGCGGGTCTGGCCCTGACCGTGAACGATGTATTTGAAGCTCGTCAGCTGTTCCAGGCCGACCGGTCCGCGCGCGTGCATTTTACCGGTAGCGATACCGATTTCTGCGCCCATACCGAACTCGCCCCCGTCAGAGAACTGCGTCGAAGCGTTGTGCATGACCACGGCGCTATCGACGGCGGTCAGGAATTGCCGCGCTGCGTCATCGTCTTCGGTAAGAATGGCATCGGTATGGCCGGACGAATGTTCCGACACGAATTCGATCGCTTCTTCCAGGCCGCTGACAATTTTTACCGATGCGATGGAATCGAGATATTCGGTACCGAAGTCGCTTTCATCGGCAGGCTTGATCCGGCTGTCGGCTGCAACCGATGCCTCGTCACCGCGCAGCTCGCAATCAGGCATTTTGTCGGCGAGCTTGGGCAGGAAATCACCTGCAATCGCGCTGTCGACGACGATGCTTTCAGTTGCGCCGCATACGCCGGTGCGGCGAAGCTTCGCATTGCGGATGATCTCCAGAGCCTTGTCTTGATCGGCCTTGGCATGGACATAGCTGTGGCAGTTTCCGTCCAGATGCAAAAGCGTCGGGACCTTGGCGCGGTCACGCACGAGTTCCACCAATCCACGTCCGCCGCGAGGGATGACGAGATCGACGTAATCAACCGCTTCGAGCAGTTCGGCGACCGCTTCCCGGCTGGTGGTGGGCACGGTCTGGACCGCATCCTCCGGCAAACCGGCAGCTTTCAGGCCTGCTTGCATGCACGCGACGATTTCGCGGGTCGAGTGACGGCTTTCGGAACCCCCGCGCAGGATCACGGCGTTGCCCGATTTCAGGCATAGCGCGCTGGCATCTGCGCCGACATTGGGGCGCGATTCGTAAATCATGCCGATCACCCCGATAGGGACGGCCACGCGTTCGATCGACAGACCGTTGGGCCGCTCGAAAGTGGCGAGCTTGCGGCCGACCGGATCGGGCAATTCAGCAATCTCTTCCAGCGCCTTGGCAATACCTTCGATGCGCTCTTCGTTCAGCATAAGGCGGTCGATGAAGGAATCAGGTTTGCTCCCGCGAACTTCCTCCACGTCCATACGGTTAGCCTCAAGCAATTGCGGCATTGCCTTGCGCAGGGCGTTGGCGGCTTCGGTCAATGCTCTATTCTTCGCATCGGTGGTCGCGCCGATCAGCTGGCGCGCTGCCTGTTTGGCGCGCTTGCCCAGATCTGTAATCGTCGCTGTCTGGTCGAATGTCTGCACGTTCATAGGTAATCCCTGGTCTGTTTCCCGCTCATGGGGGAAATATTGAAAGCTGTCATCTGGCTGCGATTATCGCAGTTCGACGGCGCGGCGGTATGCCGCGTCGAGCGTGGCGGTGATCAGGCGGGTGAAGTCTTCGCTGCCGTTCAAGGCGCCTAGACCGGCCTGAGTGGTGCCATTCTTGCTGGTCACCGAATTTCGCATTTCTTCCAGCGGCCCGCCATCTTCCACTGCCATCGCAATGGTTCCGCCCATTGTTTCCAGAACGAGCTGGCGTGCCTCGTGTTCCGCAAAACCAAGGCCAATTGCTGCCTCGACATAGGCGCGGGCCATCTCAAACACGTATCCCGGGCCTGATCCGGCAACTGCAGTCAGCCGGTCCAGCATATCTTCGTTGGCGACTTCGATGATCGATCCGGTCCGTTCCATCATGGCGGATGCGTGGGCCTTTTGCCCATCAGTGGCGCTGTCACTGGCGCACATCCCGCTCATCCCCCGGCCGATCGCTGCAGGAAGGTTGGGCATCACGCGAACCACCGGCTTGCCGCCGGAAGCTTTCGCGAGCCGCTCTATCGAACAACCAGCCGCGATTGAAAGCAGATACCCGTCATCCTGATACGCGTCTGCATATTGCGGAAGAATGTCGTCGATCTGCTGCGGTTTGACCGCAGCGATAACGACATCAAACTTGCGCCCCGCGAGATCATCTCGGCCAGCAACAAGTGTTGCTCCGTCGGGCGCGATTTCCAGGCCCGGGTCGACAATGAAGAAGCTTTCTGGTCCGGAAAGCCAGTGCGTCAGCAGTGCTCCCCCCATCTTTCCGCATCCGATCAATAGTATATTCAAGTTAAATCCCGTAAAATTTTAAGCATAAATTCATTAAGCGCAGTATGTGTTCGAAATTAGGAGATATAGAAAAGTAAAATCAAAATAGTTCAAGATACTCTTGTTTTATACTTGCTTTAGTACTTTTCAATATTTGAAGCCTAAACTTTTCTTAATTTGATGGTTGTGCGCTGCACAACGGGTATCTAGATGGTGCTGCATACAATTCAAGGCAATTGAAAGGAATAATGTGTCTCGGAGAAAGCGTCTCGTCGTCAAAGTGGGCTCCAGCCTGCTGGCAAATTCGGATTTGCTTACTCCCCGCTTCGGTTTCATGCAGCGCCTGCTTGAGGATATCGCGCGCTTGCGGGCCGATGGCTACGATGTGATCCTGTGTTCGTCGGGCGCGGTCGCGCTGGGGATGAACCTGGTCGGCGAAAAGCCGGAAACTGCCGGGTTGAGCGACAAGCAGGCCGCTGCAGCGTGCGGCATGCCGTTGCTGCTCAATGCCTACAAGCAGGTTGCCCATGAATACGGGTTCGAAATCGCGCAGATCCTGCTGACCCTGGGCGATTTCGAAGATCACCGCCGATTCCTGAATACCAAGAACACTGTGCATCGTTTGCTCGAGTCCGGCATTATGCCGATCGTAAACGAGAACGACACCATCACCACCGAGGAAATCAAGGTTGGTGACAACGATCGTCTGGCTGCCAAGATCGCGCAGATGGTCGAGGCGAAGGACTTCATCATCCTGACCGGCGTCGACGGCCTTTATGATCGTAATCCTTCAGAAGAAGGTGCCCAGCTGGTCGAGGAATTGCAGGACGTCAGCGAATATCTGGAAGCAACCACGGGCACCAGCACGCTCGGCACCGGGGGTATGCTGACCAAGCTTCAGGCGGCCAATATGGCGCAAAACGCCGGCTGCACGACCTATATCGCCAATGGTGAGGCGGATCGTCCGCTATCTTCGGTCCTGCGTAAGGAACGCGCCTGCACCAAATGCATCGCACATAAAGAGCCGGCATCCGGCTGGAGCAACTGGCTGTCGGACCGGTTGCAAATGGCAGGCTCGCTTGTGCTGAAGGACGAGGCTGCGGCAAGGCTGGATGACGGTGTCGCGATCAAGCGGGACGATATCGTGTCGATGGATGGCGATTTCACCCGGGGTGATGTCTTGCATATCTATGACGGGGAAGGGATCGAGCGGGCGAGGGGGCTGACCGATTTCACCTCTGAAGAGACGCGGATCCTGGTCAACAACCTCGATATCCCGGCGGAAACGCTGCTTGGCTACAAGAGCCGGGCCGAAATCATCCGGCCCAACAATATCGTGGTTCTGGAAACACGCCACCTGCTGTGGGATGCGCCGTCGGGCGTAAGCGCGGACTAGGACGACAAGGTTGGAGCAATTGCCCTTCCGGTGCGTTGATCAGCCAGACTCGCAATCGGAAGGAAATTTGCATGACAACCCTCTCTCGTTTCAACGGCAAGACCGCGATCATAACCGGATCGTCGCACGGTATCGGCGAGGGCATAGCCCGCCGCTTCGCAGCCGAAGGCGCCAATGTTGTGCTGAATTCGCGCAGCCGCGAAGATTGCGAGAAAGTTGCAGCTGATCTGGACCCTAGCCGCACGCTGATCGTGGCGGGTGACGTTTCCAAACCGGAATTCGCCAAGGAACTGATCAGCAAGACGGCCGAAAAATTCGGCGGCGTCGATGTTCTGGTCAACAATGCCGGCGTGGCCGTATCCGGGATGCTGGAGAAAGCCGATGACAGCGACATCGACAAGGTGATCGACATCAACGTCAAAGGCGTTCTCTACCTGAGCCGAGCAGCAATCCCCGAACTGAAGAAAACCGGCGGCTCGATCGTCAATATCTCCAGCGTTTCCGGCATTGGCGGCGACTGGACGCTGCCGATCTACAACGCGTCGAAAGGCGCCGTTACCAACCTGACCCGCAGCCTCGCCCTGCAACTGGGCGGCAAGGGGGTGCGCGTTAACGCCGTGCTGCCTTCGGTCACCCGTTCCGATATGACCGGCGGCATCACCGAGAACGAAGAATTGATGAAAGCGTTCATGAACCGCCTGCCGCTGGGCCGCATTGCAGAGCCCGAAGACATCGCTGGCCCGGTCCTGTTTCTGGCCAGCGACGATGCGAAATTTGTCACCGGCGTAAACCTGCCCGTAGACGGCGGGGTGAGCGCATCGAACGGTCAGCCCAATTTCATGGCCCACGGCTAATGTTCTGACCAAATGAAAAAGGCCCCCGGAGCGGTAAACTCCGGGGGCCTTTTCGTGTCCAGATGATCGGTCTGACTTACGCCGATTCCATCTTCCGCTTGAACTTCTTGCGCTCGTGCGGGCACAGCAGCGCCTTGCGCAGGCGAATGCTTTCAGGCGTCACTTCGACCATTTCATCGTCGTCGATATACGCAATCGCCTGTTCCAGGCTCATCTTGCGCGGCGTGGTGAGGCGAATTGCATCATCCTTGCCGGTCGAGCGGAAGTTGGTCAGCTGCTTCGATTTCATCGGGTTCACTTCGAGATCGTCAGGCTTGGCGTTTTCGCCGATGATCATGCCTTCGTAGATCTTTGCCTGAGCGCCGATGAACAGCTCGCCGCGTTCTTCCAGCGCGTTGAGCGCATAGCCAACAGCTTCGCCTGGAACCATCGAGATCAGCACGCCGTTCTGGCGGCCTTCGATCGGACCCTTGTAGGCGTCGTACTTCTCGAACAACCGGTTCATAATACCTGTGCCGCGCGTGTCGGACAGGAATTCACCGTGATAACCGATAAGCCCGCGTGACGGGGCGGAGAAGGTGATGCGGGTCTTGCCCATGCCCGAAGGTCGCATTTCGACCAGCTCGGCTTTGCGGCGCTGCATTTTTTCAACGACGGTTCCGGAGTGCTCATCGTCCACGTCGATCACGACCTGTTCGTATGGTTCCATACGCTTGCCGTTTTCTTCGCGGAACAGAACTTTCGGACGGCTGATGCCGAGCTCGAAGCCTTCGCGGCGCATCGTTTCGATAAGAACGCCGAGCTGCAATTCGCCGCGACCAGCAACTTCGAAGCTGTCCTTGTCGTCGCTTTCGGTGATGCGGATTGCGACATTGCTTTCTGCTTCACGGTTCAGGCGGTCACGGATCATGCGGCTGGTAACCTTGCTGCCTTCGCGGCCGGCCAGCGGACTGTCGTTGACGGAGAAGCGCATCGCCAGTGTCGGCGGATCGATCGGCTGCGCTTCGATCGGGGTGGAAACCGACGGGTCGCAGATGGTGTTCGAAACGGTCGCTTTTTCCAGACCGGCCAAAGCAATAATGTCACCGGCCTTGGCGCTATCTACCGGGACACGCTCGAGGCCGTTGAAGGCGAGCAGCTTGGTAGCGCGGCCGACTTCCACAACCTTGCCGTCGCCATCGATGGCGTGGATTGGATCGTTCACGTTGACGGTGCCCGACTGGATGCGGCCAGTCAGAACACGGCCCATGAAGTTGTCACGGTCAAGCAGGGTTGCGAGGAAGGTGAACTTTCCGGTTTCGTCTAGACCCGGTGCGGGAACGTGCTCGACAATCTTCTTGAACAGCGGGTCCAGCGTGCCGTCGCGGGCATCGGGATCTTCGCTGGCATAGCCGTCGCGGCCCGATGCGTAGAGAACCGGGAAGTCCAGCTGTTCATCGTTTGCGTCGAGCGACACGAACAGGTCGAACACTTCGTCCAGCACTTCGACTGCGCGCTGGTCAGGACGGTCGATCTTGTTGACGACGACGATCGGCTTCAGGCCGAGTGCCAGAGCCTTGCCGGTCACGAATTTGGTTTGCGGCATGGCGCCTTCGGCACTGTCGACCAGCAGGATCACGCCGTCCACCATGCTCAGGATACGCTCCACCTCTGCGCCGAAGTCGGCGTGGCCAGGTGTGTCGACGATGTTGATGCGGCGGGTTTCGTCACCCTCACCATATTCGACCGAAGTACACTTCGCGAGAATCGTGATTCCGCGTTCTTTCTCCAGATCGTTGGAGTCCATCGCGCGTTCTTCCACGCGCTGGTTGTCGCGGAAAGTGCCGGATTGGCGGAATAGCTGGTCGACTAGGGTGGTCTTGCCGTGGTCGACGTGGGCGATAATCGCCACGTTGCGCTGGTTAGCGGACATCATTTGTGCTTTCAGTTTGGGGTGCGTGCCATTGTGCAGCGCAATATCGCGCGCGCCCTAGCCGAGGGCTGACCCTACGGCAAGCTTTGCGCGCAAAAAAGGACTGTGGCCAAGTCGCCACAAATGCCGGAAACCCCTGCAAAACCGTGCAATTTGCTTGAGCAAGGTATGGTGCATACCTATGCGTCATACCCAGAAGCGGGCCCCTTACAACGATCCCGCACTACAGAGGATGGAGACTCCATGAAGTTTGACTCATTCAAAGGCAGCGCGGTTCAGCGCGCTGCACTTTACGCAGGTGTGGCTGCAATCGGTCTGGCAATTCCGACCGGCGCGATGGCACAGGATGCTGACGAAGCTGTCCTGGAAGACGAAGATGAAGCCCAGCCAGATGAAATTGGCGGTCCGAACAGCAACATCATCGTCGTTACCGCATCCAAGCGTGAAACCACGCTGCAGGAAACGCCGATTTCGGTTTCGGTCACCTCGGGCGAAACGCTTGAGCAGGCCCAGATCCGCGATCTCAGCGATCTGACCACGGTTGCACCGTCGCTGCGTTCCAGCCAGCTGCAAAGTTCGGCCAACACTACCTTCATCATTCGCGGCTTCGGCAACGGCGCCAACAATGCCGGTATCGAACCATCGGTCGGTGTCTTCATCGACGGTATCTACCGTTCACGTTCCGCCGCGCAGATCGGCGACCTTGCCAACGTCCAGCGCATCGAAGTTCTTCGTGGACCGCAGTCGACGCTGTTCGGCAAGAACGCATCGGCAGGCGTAATCTCGGTTGTGACCCGCGAACCGCAGTTCGAATTCGGTGGTTCGGTTGCAGCGACCTATGGCAATTTCAACCAGATGGAATTGAAGGGTGACGTTACCGGCCCGATTACCGACAGCGTCGCTTTCTCGATCGACGGGCTTTATAATAAGCGTGACGGCTATGTCGAAGTTCCGAACCTGGGCATTGACATCAACAACCGCGACCGCTGGAGCCTTCGTGGCCAGCTGCTGGTAGAGCCTTCCTCGGACTTCAAAATCCGTGCGATCGGTGATTTCAGCCGCATCGACGAAGAGTGCTGCTTCGCCGGTAACGTTGTCGCTGGCCCTTCGGTGCCTGCGCTGTTCGCATTGGGCGGCCAGATCGATCCGGAAAACCTGTTCAACGATACCAGCTTTTTGAACATCGCCCCGTCGAACAAGATCGACAGCTACGGCGGTTCGGTCCAGATGGATTATCAAGCAGGCCCGCTCGCGCTGACTTCGATCAGCGCGTACCGCAAGCTTGAAGCGTTCAACCAGCAGGACGTCGATTTCTCCAGCGCAGATATCGTCAACGAAATCCGCGATCAGGAAATCGACACGTTCAGCCAGGAACTCCGTATTGCTTCGGACTTCGACGGCCCGCTCAACTTCCTCCTTGGCGCTTACTACTTCAAGGAAGACGTCGAACAGACCAGCCAGCTGATTACCGGTGACGATTCGCGTGCATTCTTCTCGCTGCTCGCAGGCAATCCGGCTGTTTTCAACGGTGTCGAGCTCGCACTCGGACTGCCGCAGAACAGCATTTTCAGCCCGGGTCTGCTGACGGACGAAGCGTTCACGCTGGATAACGAAGCAATCTCGATCTTCGGAACTGTCGATTTCGAAGTCACGGACCGGCTCACGCTGACCGCCGGCTTCAACTACACCGACGACAAGAAGGACTTCACTGCCAACCTGACCGCGTTCGACGAACTCGGCCAAATCAATCTGGTGGATGCCTTCATCGTTCAGGCAACCGGCGGAACCGTGACCACTCCGGCACAGTTCCAGGCACTGCCGGCAGCGAACCAGGCGTTCCTGCTGGGACTGGCGACCGATCCCAACGTCAACCCATTGCTGCCGCTGGCGGCATTCCAGTTCCAGCCGCCTTTCTTGGCGATCCCGAACGCAGTTGAAGACGGTAAGACCCGTGACGATGATTTCTCCTACACCCTGCGCGCTGCGTATGACGTGTCGGATCAGATCAACGTGTATTTCACCTATGCAACGGGCTTCAAGGCTTCGTCGGTCAACCTGTCGCGCGACTCGCGTCCGCTTCCGACCGACTTTGTACCGGGCCCGGGCCTGAGTGCATTTGCTGCGCCGCCATCGCCAATCACCGATGCCGGCATCGCGGTTCCGAACCTGAACACCGGCACCCGCTTTGCAGGTCCGGAAGACGCGGAAGTGTATGAAATCGGCTTGAAGGCACAGTTCCCTCGCTTCGGTTTCAACCTTGCGCTGTTCGACCAGACGCTGGAAGGCTTCCAGTCGAACATCTTCACCGGCACCGGTTTCGCGCTGGCAAATGCTGGTGAGCAGTCGACCAAGGGCTTCGAATTCGACGCCACGATCAACCCGGTCGATCCGCTGGTTCTGACTTTCGCCATGACTTACCTGGATTCGGTGTTCGATTCGTTCCCGAATTCGGCGGTTGGTGATCTGACAGGCCAGACACCGGGCGGTACGCCGGAAATTACCCTCGCTACCTCGGCGACTTACACGCACGAGTTTGGCTACAGCGGCAATTTCCTGATCGCCCGTGTCGATTACAACCACGAAAGCAACGTCAACATCACCAACGGCCTTCCGGCATTTGGTCCGACGGCGGAGACACTGTTCCGCCGCGAAGTGAACCTGGTGAACGGTTCGCTGACGCTGCGCCTGAACAACGGTATCGAAGTGAGCGCATGGGGCCGTAACATCCTCAACGAACGCTTCATTACCCAGGTGTTCGATGGTGTTGCCCAGGCCGGTACTGTTTCGGGCTATCCGAACCAGCCGCGCACATACGGCGGTACGGTTCGCTTCAAGTTCTAAACGAACCCGACTGAATAAATTGAGGGGCTGCCTGCGGGCGGCCCCTTTTTTATTGAAATACATGAAATTCTGTGGTGCCTTTCTGACCGGGACTATTTGGAAAGAGGGGGTTTCCCATGGAATGGATGTTGATGCCGCTAAAGCGGTATGCCGATTTCTCAGGCCGTTCGCGGCGCAAGGAATACTGGATGTTCGTTTTGTTCATGATCATCGCTGCGGTGATTTTGAGCGTAATCGAAGGTGTGCTGGGAATGTCAGGCATGGTTGGCGGGGTATACGGACCGCTAACGACGCTGTTCATTATCGCGATCATCATACCCAGCCTTGCCGTTCAGGTCCGGCGCTTCCACGATCAGGGTAAATCGGGCTGGATGGTTCTGCTCGGTTTCATTCCGCTGATCGGCGGTATCATCGTGCTGGTCTTCATGTGTCTCGAAGGCGACCGGGGCGACAATGAATATGGCCCCGATCCCAAGGGCGGGGCGAACACCGAGGTGTTCGAATAATCAATTGAATGGCGGGCCGGTAAAGGTCCGCCATTTTACTTCAGGGGTCGCAATTTGATGGAATGGATGCTGATGCCGCTGCGGCGGTATGCTGATTTTTCGGGCCGTTCTCGGCGCAAGGAATACTGGATGTATTTCCTGTTGTATTATCTTGTTTTCATCATCCTGTTCGTGCTGCTGTTTGCTGGAATCCCTTGGCCTGAATTTGATGACGCGGGCGTTGTAGTGAACGAAGCGGCGACGCCGGGCCCGCTGGTCTGGATTGCTGGCGGGCTGATGATGATTTTCGCGTTCGGCACGATTGTTCCTTCGATCGCCGTCACCGTGCGCCGGTTCCACGATCAGGACATGACCGGCTGGCTCTATCTGCTCAGCTTCATACCGTATATCGGATGGCTGATCGTCTTCGTGTTCATGTGTATCGATGGCACGCGCGGCCCGAACCAGTACGGGGATGATCCGAAAGACCCCGGCACAGCAGCTGTTTTCGAATAGTGGCAGATTCCCGCGCAGACATTCCTGAAACAGGGAATGTATTGGCCTGGATGGTTCTGCCTTACCGCCGTTATGCGCAGTTCGGTGGCCGGTCGGGCCGCCGGGAATTCTGGTGATACAGCCTGCTGCTGTTCCTCAGCTATCTTGCCGCGTCAGGCATTCTTATCGCCTATGTCGCAATCGACGCTGAGGATGCGACAGTCGGTAACGCCGCGATCAGCACATTCGGCGGGGTCTTTCTGCTGAACTTCATTCCCGGTCTCGCTCTCACTTCCCGCAGGCTTCATGACATTGGCTTGCCCGGCTGGCTCGTCATTGCAGCGATATTTGCGGTGCTGTTTCTCAGCATCATCGGCTGGATCGGCTACATGATCGTGATGAGCCTGCCTCCCAAGAACGGAGAGAACCAATATGGCCCGCCGGTTTACGACGAAGATATCGCGGACGTTTTTTCCTAGAGCGCGCGCAACGCCTGAGCCGGTTTGGCCCGGAGCAACGGAAGCGACCCGGCCAGCGCGAACACAAGCACGAAAGCAAGTCCGCCGCCCAGCACCGCCAGCACGACACCCCAGTCGGGCAACCAATCGAATTCGAACAATTGCGTGATGACCAGCCATGCCAGTCCGCTGCCTAGCGCCAGTGCGACAGCCGCAAGGATCAGCGCAAGGATCCCGTATTCTGCCAGCTGCATCACCAGCACCTGCCTCCGGCTTGCGCCTAGAACCCGCATCACCACGGTGTCATAAGTGCGCACCGCACGGGCAGCGGCAATTGCACCGATCAGCACCGCCAGACCCGCCAGCACTGCGACAGATGCTGCTGCAAAGGTGGCAAGACCAACCTGGCTCAATATCACCCGCGCTTCCGACAGGACCTGACCGATTTCGATCACCGAACTGGATGGGAAGGTGTTCACCAATTGGCGCAACAGAGGCCCGGTGGCCGCACCGTCTGGCAGATCGATCGTCGCCGCAATATTGTGCGGTGCATCGGCCAGCGCATTACTGGAAAAAACCAGCACGTAATTGAAGCCCATGCTTTCCCAGTCGATGACCCGCAGATTGGCCACCCGGGCGGTCTTTTCGACACCCAGCACGCCCACTGTGACCAGATCGCCGATTTCAAGATCGATCGCCCGTGCAAATTCTTCATCTACCGACACCAGCGGCTCCGCATCGTACATCGGGTCCCACCACTTGCCCTCGACGATGCGGTTGCCGGCCGGAACTTCGTCTGCATAGGTCAATCCGCGTTCCCCGCGCAGCGGCCACGCGCCATCGGGGATCTCTTCCAGATCCGAGACCCGTGTCATGTTTCCTTCGGGGCCGTAAGCCAGAATCGCGCCGCGCAGCGCGGGCACGGTGCGGATTTCCGCGTCTGCCTGGTCGTCTGTGACCAGCTGCCGGAAATCGTCCACCCGGTCGCGCGGGATATCGAGCACGAAGTAATCAGGTGCCTGTGCGGGCACACGGCGGTCAATATTGCCGTTAATGCTGGTCTGGATCGCTGCGAGCAGGACAAATGCACTAAGACCGAAGCCGAGCGCGGTGACCAGCGCACCGGTTGATGCGCCGGGGCGGTGCAGATTGGCCAGCGCATTGCGGACCAGCGGGTTGCGTGGGCGAGGAACAATGCGAGCCAGCCTTTGGATACCGAGGCCGAGCAGCGCGAGCAGGCCAAGCACCACGACGGCCCCCAGCAGGAATCCGCCAGACAGCAGCGGTTGGCGCGCGGTAATCAGGGCTAGGGCGACGATACCTGCCATCCCGCCCAAGACCCATGACAGTGCACGGCCATCGCGGGACAGCGGAACGATGCGGGCACGCATCAGGGCCATTGCGGGGAAACGGCGAGCGCGCAGGATCGGCGTGGCGGCAAACACCAGCGCCACCAGCAAACCATATGCTGCCGCAATCAGCAGCGCGACCGGCTCGAACACAAATCCGCGTTCCACCGGCAACAGGCCGTCCAGCGCCGCCGCCAGAAGCGGGGTAACCAAAACACCGGCGGCCAGCCCTAGTAGGCTGCCGGCCAAAGCTGCCGACCCGATTTGCAGCGCGTAAATGCGCGCGATGTCCCGGCTGGAAGCGCCGAGCACTTTCAGGGTTGCGATGCTGGCGCGCCGCGCCTCGAGATAGGATGATACGCCGCCGCCGATGCCTATTCCGGCAATGACCAAAGCAGCAAGGCCGACCAGTGTCAGGAATTCACCCATCCGTGAAACAAACCTGTCGGCGCCGGGCGATGCGCGGTCGCGTGTGCGGTAATCGAATCCTGCATCGGGGAAACGTTCTTCCAACGCCTCCTGCACATTATCGGGATCGCGGTTTTGTTCGAACGCGACACGGTACTTGCTCTGGTACATCGACCCGGGGGCAAGCAATCCTGCCTTGGCCGGAATACCTTCGGCCACCAGGATGGTCGGGCCAAGCTGGAAGCCCTCGCTCAGGCGGTCAGGTTCGTTTTCGATTATTCCGGCGGCCACCAACTGGGCCTGTCCCACGCGGAAATTGTCGCCAACCGATATGCCCAGCCTGTCGATCGCGCCCTGCGCCAGATAGGCATCGTTGGCACTTGGCGCGGCAGCTTCTGTTCCGCCCTTCAGCGTCAGTGTGCCGTAGAGCGGCCACTTGGCGTCAACTGCCTTGAGTTCGATCGGTGCGGCGTTTTCGCCTGCGCTGGCCATCGCCTGCAGCCGTGTGCCGCCGGATAATGTGCCGTATTCGCCCAGGGCCGCCAGTTCCTCAGCAGAAAGATCACGCTGCCAGACTTCAACCTCCAGGTCGCCGCCGAGAAGTTGCTGGCCGCGTCCTTCAAGCTCGCTCTCGATCGCGCCGGTCAGCGTTCCAATCGCGGCAAGGGCGCCTGTCCCCAGGAACAGACATACGAGGAGCAGGCGCAGGCCCTTGAAGCGCGCATTCAGGTCGCGCTTGGCAATCCGCCATGCCGCCGTCCAGGTCAGGTCGCCAGTCACGATTTTCTGGTGTCGCTCGCAATCAGGCCGTCGCCGATGGTAATAACCCGGTCGCACCGCTGCGCCAGTTCGACATCGTGGGTGATAACCAGCAGCGTTGCGCCGGTGTCCGTGCGCCGCGTGAACAGCAATTCGATAATGTCATGGCCGGTCGAAACATCCAGATTGCCGGTTGGTTCGTCCGCAAAAATCAGTTCGGGGCCGGGGGCGATGGCCCGTGCAATGGCGACGCGCTGTTGCTCTCCTCCGGAAAGCTGGGTCGGATAATGATCGATCCGGTGGCCAAGGCCCACGGCTTCCAGTTCGGCGCGCGCCTTTGCGGTGGCATCGGCATCACCGGCCAGCTCCATTGGCGTGGCGACATTTTCCAGCGCCGTCATTGTCGGCAGCAGGTGAAACGCCTGCAGGACAATTCCGATATGGCCGCGCCGTGCCTTTGCCAGACCGTCCTCATCCATATTGGTGAAATCCTGTCCGGCCACAGTCAGATCGCCGCCAGAGGCCCGTTCAAGGCCGGAAAGGACCGCCATGAGCGAGCTTTTGCCTGAACCGGATGGACCCAGCAGGGCGACCACTTCACCGGTCGCGATTTCAAGGTCGATACCGCGCAGCACCTCGACCGGGTTTTTGTCCGGATCGTAGGTCAGGGTGAGATTTCGGGCGGAAATTGAGTTTGGGCTTGTCACCGCAATCCAATCGCATAGGTGAATGGGGCGAGCAAGGAGGCTCACAGATGTTACTCAGTCGTTGGTCGATAGTTCCCGTAGTTTTTTCCGCCGCCCTGTTGGGTGGATGTAGTGCAGAGGCCCCGGCGCCGGCTCCTGCCGAAACCACCGCAGCACGGGGCGGTGCGGCAGAGATGCCCGTGATGGGGCCGGAACGGCGCATTCTGGCATTCGGCGACAGTCTTTTTGCGGGCTATAATGTTGCGTCGGAAGACAGCTATCCGGCAAAACTGGAGGCAGCCCTGCGTGGCCGCGGCGTGAATGCGCGCGTCGTCAACGCCGGCGTGTCGGGTGATACCACCGCAGCGGGTCTTCAGCGTCTGACCTTCACACTCGATGCGCAGGAAGAAAAGCCTGACCTGTTCATATTGGAACTGGGCGGGAACGATTTGCTGCGCGGGATACAGCCCGGTCAGACGCGCCAGAATATCGAGACTATGCTGGCCGAATTGCAGAGGCGGGAAATCCCGGTGCTGCTGATGGGAATGCGTGCGCCGCCGAACTTTGGCGAATTTCAGGCTGACTTCGACGCGCTCTATCCAGAGCTGGCCCGACAATACGGTACGGAGCTGGTGCCGTTTTTCCTGGATTCGATCTATACCAAGCCCGAGCTGATCCAGGATGACCGCGTTCATCCAACGGCAGAGGGGATCGAAACCCTCGTTGGCGCAACTGTCGGTGCAGTCAAACTGGCGTTGCCGGAAGAGCCGGCAGGCTGATCGTCACTCCACCCGCTCGGCGGCGCCTTCCTCCACACGCCAAATTGCCGCTTCACCCCGGATGGCGCCAAATTGGGCCAGTTCGGTGCCTGTCAGCCACACTTGTGCACCGCTCGACCGCAGCCGGGCGAACAGGGCTTCTCGCCGCAGCGGATCGAGATGAGCAGCCACTTCGTCGAGCAATAGGAGGTTGGGGCGTCCCTTTGCCGCCAGACTGGCATGGGCGAGAATGATCGCGATCAGCATCGCCTTCTGCTCGCCCGTCGAACAGGATGCAGCCGGCACGCCTTTTCCTGCCATCTGGACCCCCAAATCGTCGCGGTGAGGACCGGCTAGGGTTCGTCCTGCGCGCCGGTCCCGCCTGCGATTTTCCAACAGTGCGGAGGCAAGATCGCTTCGCAAGATCGGTCCCCCGGCAGCATAGGACAAAGCGGGTCGGGCAAACGGGGCCTCTGGCAATATGGCCATTTCTTCCATCAGCCGTGAAATCAGCATGGCACGCCCGCTGGCCAGCATGGCACCGTGCTCGGCCAGTTGCTGTTCGACCCCGTCGAGCCATGCTGCCTCGGGTTCCCGGTCATCGCTGATCAGGCGGTTGCGTTCCCTGAGCGCGGCTTCGTACCGCGCCGCATGACGGGCATGAAGCGGATCAAGAGCGAGGACCATTCGGTCGAGGAAGCGGCGGCGTGCGCCCGCGCTGTCTGCGAAAAGCCGGTCCATCGCCGGGGTTAGCCAGCTGATGGATAGCCATTCACCAAGAGTAACTGCGCTGCTTTCGCTGCCATTGATCCTGACCAGCCGCCTGCCGGGGCGTGCCGGGTCGATGTGGCTACCCAGCCGGACAGGTTCATCCTGGTTCGCGGTATGAAGAGAGGCGCCAATTGCCATCCCGCCAGGTCCGCCGCCTCCGATCATTTCGGCCAGAGAAGCGCGGCGAAGCCCGCGACCGGGCGCGAACAGAGACAAGGCCTCCAGAATGTTGGTCTTTCCGGCGCCGTTTTCCCCGATGAGCAGGTTGAAACCCCGCGTTCCGACCAAGCGAGTGTCGGCGTGGTTGCGAAAATCGGAAAGGGTGATCTGGTCCAGCGCCATACCGGAAAACGCCTAGCTAGCGCAGCACCTTAACGCCACATGAAACCGCAATCCCAAATGGTGGTGTAATTTCCCACTATTCAGTTATCGTTCATATTTGAAATTGGGCAAGACAGGCTGAGAATGGCAGAATTCCGGGGTTTTTCGGAATTGGCACGGTCCCTGCAATGTACTTGGCATCGGCGGGAATGGCCCACCGAACCAAACAAAGGACTTCAAAATGACCGCTTACAACTTCAGCAACCGCGTTTTCGCCGCTTTCTCGGCTCTCGCAATCTCCGCACTGTTCATGGCAACCGCCATTGTTCCAGCAACCCCGACCGGCATCCTTGCCTGATCATCCCAATACCGAACCAATGAAAGGAATTTATACCATGTTTAACCTCAGCGAAATTGGAAGCAGAGCGGTTGCCGCAATCTCTTCCCTCGCGATCTCCGGCGTCTTGTTCGCCTACGCAATTGTCCCCGCAGAGCAGGGCGTCGTATTCGCAGGAATGATGGCATGAGCAACCTGGAACACAAACCCGTCGGCGCATCGCCATCGCAGAGTTTCAATCTCGACAAGCCGAATGCAAAACTCTGGGGCGTATGTGGCGGTATCGCCAACTATTTCGGCATCGATGCCACACTGGTCCGGATCGGCTTTGTCGCCGGAACGCTCCTCGGCTTCGGCTCGCTGCTGATTGTCTACCTTGCGATTGCCTTGATCGCAGATTGAGAGTGAGGCCAGAGGGTCTCACTCTCACACACCAACCAGCCACAAACTGGCCAACAACAGTCCACGGGGCCGAAGCTACATTGCGGAAATGCCGCCATCCAGTTTCAGTTCGGCCCCGGTCATGAAGCGGCTCTCGTCACTGGCGAGATAAAGCACAGCATTGGCGATGTCGTTGGGCTCGCCAACAAATTTCAGCGGTATCTGCCGCGCCAGCTTTTCCAGCAAAACATCCTTGTCGATATCGTGATTGCGAGCCGTGCCATCCAGGATCGGCGTATCGACAAATGTCGGGTGCACCGAATTCGAGCGGATGTTCATGTTCTTTTTCGCACAATGCAGCGCGATCGATTTGCTCAGCATCCAGACCGCAGCCTTGGATGAATTATATGCCGGCATTGTATCGCTGGCGATCAGTCCGGCGATCGAGGAAATGTTGATGATCGAACCCGGCGCATGTTCACGCATCAGGGGCAAAGCTTTCTGACAGCCGTGAAAGATCGAATCGACATTGACCGAGAAACACCGTTTCCAGTCTTCGAATTTGCAGGTTTCGATGTTTCCGGCGACGCCTATACCGGCATTGTTCACCAACACATTCAATCCGCCGATATTCTCGCGCGCACAGTCAATCGCGGCTTCCCAGGCGTCGGGATCCGTTACGTCGTGCTGAATCGCAAAAGCGGTTCCTGCGCCGAGCGCACTGTTGATCCCGTCTGCTGTTTCCTGAGCGCCATCGCCATTGATGTCGGTGCACAGAACGCGCGCGCCTTCTTGCGCGAGAAGCATCGAGTGCGCTGCACCCAAGCCCTGTGCTGCGCCGGTTACCAGGGCCATTTTGCCTTTAACGCGATCAACCATCTTCAATCCTCTCCCAGAAATTCCTCGGCCATCAGAATGGCCAGCCTTACGTCCACCGCATGGCCTTTTGCCCGCCAGTCTGCAACGAATTGCCGCAGATCGCCGAGTTTGACGCGGTGCACAGTGATATCTTCGCTTTCCGTGCCGCCGCCTTCGCTGACTTTGGTCAGACCGTGTGCGCGGAGCAGAGTGAAACTTTCGCTGACCATTCCGGGGCTGGAATAGTATTCGCCGAGGTTTTCCATCCGGTCGGCGATGTAACCGGTTTCTTCTTCCAACTCGCGCATGGCGGCCGTTTCCGGCGCTTCTCCTTCTGCGCCGTCATCGTCGCCGATAAGACCCGCCGGAATTTCCAGGCTGCGTTTGCCCAAAGGGATGCGGTACTGCTCGACCAGCAAGACGTGACCATCCTCGATGGCGATGATTGCAGCGGCGCGGATGTTCCTCGCGCGGCCGACATATTCCCATCGTCCGCGCACTTTGGCGGTTATGTATTTGCCTTCCCAGACAATCTGTTCTGGCTTTTGCGCATCGGGGTCTGAAGCTGTCATTCCTGAGGCTTAGACTTCGATCAGGCGGTCTGGCAATTCGTTCTGGTCTTCATCCCCGCGCGGGAAATGTTCGGCGAGCACAATTGCTACGTCGCGCACGCCCGCCGCCATGCCTTCAGCGATGTTGCCGCGTTTGATCTCGTCCAGCATGTCGGCCATCGCTTCGCCCCAGACTTCGGCCGGAACAATTTCCGCGATTGGTTCATCCGCGACGATCTCGGCGCGGTGTTCCTGCATGGAAAGGTAGATCATGATCCCGGTACGCCCATGCGTGCGCCGCTCCGCACCGACCTTGAAATGGGCGATGGCGCGGGAATGCACGCGCAAGGTTTTCACCTTGCCAGGGATAAGCGCAAATTTCACCGGGTCCCAAAGCTGGATCAGCCACACGATCAGGAACCAGAAAATCGCTGCGCCCGCTGCCATCGAGAAAATCTCGCGCGCGGTCCAGTCAGTGTTCCAGCCATCGTGCAGCCCGGCATAGGTGCTGAGGATCCAGTCTGGAAAGGTAACGCAAAACGTCAGGGCCAGAAACGAGGCAAGGGCGCACCATGCCAACGCAATGTCGGTATAACCGTCGGAACGGTCGGCCAGAACGGTAACGATCTCGCCCGATGTCTGGAGCTCCGCCTGAGCCACAGCGTCGGATACGATCTTGTGCGATCTGGCGTCGAGATAATTGGTTCGTGTCATGAAAGGCCCCTACCAACCACCCGAGGCGCCGCCGCCACCGAAACTGCCGCCGCCCCCGGAAAAGCCGCCACCGCCGCCAAACCCGCCGCCGCCCCATCCGCCGCCGGAGCGACCCCGGGATCCGCCGCGCAGAGCTGCACTGCCGACTTCCCACAGGATGATGTCGCCAATGCTGCTGCCGGTCAGCGTGCCGTTGCGCCGGTATCGTTTACCGCGTTTGCCGCGCAGCATAGGAATGATGATGAAGAACAGGAAAAAACCGAGGAAAATGATGGTCGGAAAATCGATGATCGATCCGTTGCTTCTCGACCGTTCTGGCGCGGCCTGCGTTGCGATGGCGCGGGCTTCTTCCTCGGGCAAGGTCAGCTGCTGAATAATGGTGTCAGCCGCGGCATTGATACCGCCAGCGTAATCGCCTTCGCGAAAGCGTGGCAGCATCTGCTGGTTGACGATCACCGACGACAGGGCATCTGTCATGATCCCTTCCAGTCCGTAGCCGATTTCGATCCGTGTTTTCCGTTCGTTCGGAGCGACGATTATCAGCGCGCCGTCATTGCGTTCTGCGTCGCCGATGCCCCATTCACGGCCCAGCTGATAGCCATAGTCGGATATGTCATAGCCTTGCAGATCAGGCAGCGTGGCCACGACAAGCTGGCGCTGCGACTGGGTCTCCAGCGCCGCCAGCTTTGCGGTCAACGCGGCTTCCTGATCGTCGGGAATGATATTCGCCGCATCGACAACGCGGCCCGTCAGTTCGGGGAAATCCTGGGCCAGCGCCGGCTGGGCGGTCAGCAGGCCGAGCGCAATGGCTAGGCCTGCTGCAATGCGTGAGAGGTTTGGCATCAGGCCTGCGATCAGCTGCCCGAAGTCATATCGAGTTCGGGGGCGATTTCTGCGCCGTTGGTCGCAGCTTCGTAAGGCACAATCGGTTCCGCCCCGTGGATCAGGTTTGCACCGATCGTGTCGGGGAAGGTGCGGATGGTGGTGTTATACTGACGAACTGCCTCGTTATAATCGCGGATCGCCACGGCGATGCGGTTTTCAGTACCTTCGAGCTGGCTTTGCAGAGCAAGGAAGTTCTGGTTTGACTGGATCTGCGGGTACGCTTCAAAGCTGGCGAGCAGGCGGCCAAGCCCCTGACCAAGTTCGTTTTGCGCTGCCTGAAATTCTGCCATCTTTTCGGCGTCGCCCAGATCTTCCGCGCTAACGTTTACGCTGGTTGCACGGGCCCGCGCTTCAGTGACATCGCGAAGGATTGCGCCTTCGGATTCGGCAGCGCCCCGTGCGACTTCCGCGAGATTGGGCACCAGATTGGCGCGGCGCTGGAACTGCGCCTCCACATCGGCCCACTTGGCTTTCGCGTTTTCTTCCGCCGTTGGCACGGAATTGATCCCGCAAGCTGACAGCAGCAGGGCGCCTACAGCAGTGATGGTAAACCGGGTGGCGGAACGAAGCGTCATAATTGGTCCTCTCAGAAGAAAGCGAAAGCTGTCTTGCATACATAGCACACGCACGCCCGCGTTCAAGGAACCGTGCGGCCTGCCTAGCGTTTGCAGATGAATAAAATTGAAGGGGTGAACGCATGACGATTTTCGACGAATTCAAGAAGTTCATATCGCGCGGTAATGTGCTGCAGCTTGCGGTAGGGGTCGTGATCGGTGCTGCGTTCGGCAAGATAACAACTGCACTGACCGAAAGCGTCCTGATGCCGTTTATCGGCTGGCTTTTCGGGGCGGTCGACTTTTCAAACTGGTTTATCCTGCTCGGTAGCATTCCTGAGGGTTATACCGGTTCGACCACGAATTACGCGGAATTGAAGGAGGCAGGTGTCGCGATGATCGGATATGGCGATCTGCTGACCCAGATGGTCAACTTCCTGATCCTCGCTTTTGCTCTCTTCATGCTCATCAAGGGCGTGAACAAGGTGCTGGATGCGATCGAGGAAGACAAGAAAGCTGGCGAAAACAGTTCGGAAAATGAGAAAGTTCCGACCGATCCTCAACTGGATGTGCTGCGTGATATCAGGAAGGAATTGAAAGGCTTGCGCGAGGCACAGTCAGGATAGGCGCTACACCCTCTTGGCAGGATGACGTCATGCTGCCAGAAAACCCTCTGGATTAAACCTGAGGGGAAAAAGAAGTGCTTACTGAATTCAAGGAATTCATTGCCAAGGGCAATGTAATGGAACTGGCCGTCGCGGTGATCATCGCCGGCGCGTTCGCTGTGATCGTCGCGTCTTTGACCAGCGATGTTATCATGCCGATCGTTGGCATGATCTTCGGTGATGTCGATTTCAGCAGCAAATACATTGTCTTGAGCGGCGAAGTAGAGGCGGGAATGTCGCTGGAAGCTGCCCGTGAAGCAGGCGCAAACGTGCTTGCATGGGGCGCTTTCGTCACGGCGATCATCAACTTCGTGATCCTGGCGTTCATCATCTTCCTGTTGGTTCGTTACACCAACAAGGTGACCGCGCGGTTTGAAAAGCCTGCTGAAGAAGAAGCGCCAGCTGGCCCGACCGAGGTCGAACTGCTTGCTGAAATCCGCGACGCTCTGAAAGGCGGCGCTCCGGGTGCGCCCAAGAACGGTCCGATGGGCTGAGCCAAATTCGGTCACTTCACATTAAGCCGGCATCGCCTATATAGGGGATGCCGGTTTCGACCGGATATGGCGATAAATTGCAGTGTGCAATAGACATAACGGACCCGGGGGCAGTACCCGGCGGCTCCACCAAAAACCGCAGGAAACTGCGGTTCCTGACGGGGCCGAACTAGGATCGACGTGTGTTGAAAAGCATTGTTTTTGCCCGGGTTGAGAATCCCCGTAAAAAGCTCATTTTTATAAGTGCAAACGATAACGAAGCACTCGCTCTCGCTGCGTAATTTGATGGCCTAACGGCCTGACTTTACAAAGCCTAAGCGCGGTTGGACCCACCGGGCAACAGAAGCGGATTCCGGGGCTCCGGGGGTAGCTAGCAACAGAAACCCCCACTCATTCCTTCAAATTGAAACGATCAATCTGCCGCTGCGGGCTGCTGCGCGTTGCGCTTTTCCTTCTCGTACCGCAGGCAGTCGAGAATTTTTGCCCCCGCGAGGAAAACAGCACCGGTTGTGGCCAGAAACAGAAGTTTGCCGCCCCATCCCGGGTATTCGACAAGGTATTGCGAACCGCGCGCGGTCGCACCCAGAGCAAGCGCATAGATGATAGCATAGGCTTCGAACTTCGTCTTGATAACGAATAGCCGGCCAATCTTCTTCAGCATGCGTGCCCTTTCCTGTTAATCTTTTCAGTCGCAATTTCCGTGCCAGTGGCAGAGTTTCGCGAGTCACGAAGGTTAACGTGGCGGCAAGTGTAACGCAGTCCGACAGTCAGTCCAGCTTGTTAACCAAGCTCCGTTAAATCGAGTGCTTCCAATAACTTGCCACGTGCGTTTCGAACGCGCTCGGCCAGTTCATCGTTCCCGACTTCAGAAGGCTGTATCGTTTCGGGCCAGTACTCCGAAACTACGCGGGCGATTGTTTCGGCCTTTGCATCGTCGAGCATGAAGCGCTGATCGACGGTGGCAGGATCAGCGACCACGCGCAGCCGCAGGCAGGCTGGGCCGCCTCCGTTCGCCATGCTTTGCCGTACATCCACCGGGATCACTTTGCGGATCGGGCCGTTGCCGGCGAGCATCCCTTCGAGCCAGCTCCACACAGCGGCGCTTTCGCGGCATTCCTCCGGCACGACCAGAGCCATGATGCCATCGGGCAAGGTCAGCAATTGCGCATTGAACAAATAGGTCTTGATCGCCTCTGCCAGCGAGACCGCATCAGCGGGCACTTCGACCACTTCAAGCGCCGGAAATCTGGCCCGGATCGCGTCATAGGCTGCGCTCTGATCGGCAAAGGCGAGAGCGTGCGTAAACAGCACTTTCTCGTTTGCGACGGCGACGACGTCGTTGTGAAACGCGCCGGCTTCGATCGCTGCCGAGTTCTGTTCGATGAAAACTGCCCGCTGCGGGTCTACCCGATTGAGGCGGGCCACCGCACGGCTGGCCTGTTCGTGCTGGCGTGCGGGGAATTTTCCGCCTGTCCGGCCGTAAACAAACACTTCCACTCCGGCCGAGCCGTGGCTTTCGGCAAAGCGCATGTGGTTGGCAGCGCCTTCATCTCCAAAGCTGTCGGGAACCGCATCATGCACCGCAAAGTATCTGTCGTCCGCGAATGCGATCTTTAGCTGTGCTGCGGTGTCGCGCCACTCCTGACCTCGGTGGAGCATGGTAATCAAGTTCGCCGGGGTCAGGTGGCATTTTCCGTCGATTGTGTCCGGTGCCGGGCTGACTGTCGCTGCGTTTGCAGTCCACATCGAGCTGGCAGACCATGCAGCGCGGGTCAGGGCAGCGTCGGCGGTCTCATCGACGGCCAGCCGTTGCAGCAAGCCGTCATTGGGCCGGGGCAAGGGCAGGAAGAAGCCTTGTGCAAGGCCGAGCGCCCGGTTGGCCTGCATCTTTTCCAGACCCTGCAAGGCGGCCGCCCGCGGATAGGATGTGTCGCCCTTGTGGCTGGAGGATGCGATATTGCCTAGGCTGAGGCCGGCATAATTGTGGCTTGGCCCGACGAGGCCGTCGAAATTGATCTCTACCAGCTTGTCGCTGTCGTTCATCGGGCGACGCTCCAGACTGTGTCACCGGGCTGCACGTCCAGCGTATCGGCGGCCGCCGCGTCTAGCGAGATTGTCCCGTCATCATTCAGCTTGCGCGCACCGTAACAGCTGCGAAACGTCGTCAGGTGGCCGGTTGCGATCAGCGACCGTTCGCCTTCGCCCAGTTCCATTTCGGACACTTGGGCCGACACAGCTTCCTTTACGCTTTTCACGTCATCGGTATGTGCGATCATCGACGGGCCGCCGTCGAAAATATCGACATAGCCTTCGTAGCGAAAATTCTCGTTTTCGAGCATGCGCATCGCCGCGCGTCCGGTTGGATGCGGTAGCCCGATCACGCTGCGCGCATCGTCGGAAAGCATGGCAATATAGACCGGATGCTTGGGCATTAGGTCGGCGATGAACTGGTTGCCATTGATGGCGTTGAAATAGTCCGCTTCCTGAAATGTCATGCCGAAGAAACGCCCTGCGACACCGTCCCAGAACGGCGAACCGCCGCGGTCATCGATGATGCCGCGCAATTCGGCCAGGATCCGGTCCGCGAAACGTTTGCGGTGCATGGCGATGAACAAATACCGGCTGCGGGCGAGCAGCAGGCCGAGCCCGCCAGCACGCTCGTTAGGGTGCAGGAACAGGCCGCCGACCTCGCTTGACCCTTCCAGATCGGTAACCAGGCTCAGCATTTCAGCGCGCACGGTCCGGTCCAGTTCCTGCGAATGTTGGGTCAGAGTGGTCAGGCGGTAAGAATAGAACGGCCATTGCTGGCCAACCTTGCTGAACAGCTGGCAGGTGCCACGCACTTCGCCGGTCTGCGCATTCTCGAGTACGAGAACAAACTGGTCATCGCCCAGTTCGTCATCATCACGGCCAAACGCTTCAGCAGCCCGCTCTAGCTTGGCGCCGAGCGCGGGCCGATCAGGGGGCAGGTTGGTAAACCCGCCGCCCGTCAGTTTCGCCATTTCGTATAGTGGCTCCAGATCCTTGGTGCGCGCAGCGCGCAGGCGAAAACTCAAAGCTCTTCTCCCGATGCAAGTCGGTGGATGACAAGCGCAGACAGCGCTGCGCGTTCTTTCAGGGACGGGACGATCATGAATTCGTCAGCCGAATGGATTGCACCGCCGCGCACGCCCATCGTGTCGACCACGGGCACGCCGCATGATGCGATGTTGTTGCCGTCGCAAACGCCGCCGGTGGATTGCCAGCCGATTTCCTGGCCCAGCGAAGCGCCGCAATCGCGGACCAGATCGAACAGGCGCTGCGCCTTGCGATCGACAGGCTTAGGCGGGCGTGAAATGCCGCCGTGCTGGTGAATGCTGACTTCGTGAGCCTGCTGTGTGTCGCGCACCAGCGCGGCGAGGGCACTTTCAAACGCGGCGGCGGCATCGGGGCTTTTCGGGCGGATGTTGAATCGTAGCACAGCGTGATCGGGAACGACATTATTCGCCGCGCCTCCTTCGATCTTGGCCGGATTGATCGGGCAATCTTCCGTCTGCAAATCTTTCAGTCCTAGAACGAGGGCGGCCGCCGCTACGATGGCATTGCGGCCATCCTGCGGATTGCGACCGGCATGCGCTGATTTGCCGGTGATGGTGAGAGAATAATTGCCGCTACCGCCGCGTGCATGGGCCAATGTGCCATCGGGAAGGGCAGACGGTTCATAGGTAAGCGCAGCATATTTCCCCTGCGCCATCGCTTCGATCAGCGGTGCGGATGCCAGCGAACCGGTTTCTTCGTCCGAATTGATCAGCACATCGTATCCAATTTGCTGACCAGCGCCGCTTTCCTCGATAGCTTTCAGGGCGTGGAGGAATACGGCAATACCGCCCTTCATGTCCGCAAGACCGGGACCGTTCAGCGTTTCTTCGTCCAGCCATTTCTGATCCTGAAATGCGCTGTCTTTGGGAAAGACGGTATCCATGTGACCGGTGAATAGAAGGCGCCGCTGCGCACCGGGCCGGACACTGAGCGTCAGATGCTGGCCGTGCGGCTTCTCGAACTCGCTGCCGTCAGCCCCGATGGCAGTTACCGGTGCCGGATCGAGCAGCTTCACATCGCCGGGCAGGTCGGAGAACGCGTCGGCAAGGGTTGCCGCCATTTCAGCAAGGCCTTCCAGATTGGCAGTGCCGGTGTTTATCGCGCTCCATTTCTGCGCATGAGCGAGCATGGCATCTTGATCGATAGGAGCGATCAGGGCTTCTTGATTTGTATCGAGTTGTTTCATCTGAAACGGCTTTAGCTTGGTGAGCAGGGCTGTCCAACCCCGCTGCTGAAACGGTGCTCCAAAACATTCCGTAAAAGCGTTGCAATTGCTGGTCTTCGCAGCCATATCGGCCCCGTCCTCCCCGGGAAACTTGATCGAATAAACGCGTTGCGGAGCAATCCGTGCGCTTTCAATTGCGTGTAATTTTACGAGGACTTGATGAGCGATATCGCAAACCGTGCCGGCCTGAAGATCGAACAGCAACTGGCGGAATTTCTTGAAGCAGAGGTGCTGAACCCGCTGGGCCGTGATGTCGATGCATTCTGGGCGGGTTTCGCTGCGCTGCTGGACCGGTTTGCACCGCGCAACCGGCAGCTGCTCGACAAGCGGGAATCGCTGCAGGCACAAATTGACAGCTGGCACCGTCAGCACCGGGGTCAGCCTCATGACGCTGGCGCTTATCGCACCTTCCTTGAGGAAATCGGGTATCTCGTTCCCGAACCCGGCGATTTTACCATCGGGACGCAGAACGTCGATCCGGAAATCGCGACCATGGCCGGCCCGCAGCTGGTTGTTCCGATCCTGAATGCGCGCTTCCTGCTCAATGCAGCCAATGCGCGCTGGGGCAGCCTGTATGATGCCTTTTACGGAACTGATGCGCTGCCCGATGCGCCGCCCGCGCAGCAGGCGGGCTACTGCCCCGTGCGCGGTGCCGCCGTGATACAGGCCGGGCGCGATTTCCTCGACCAGTCACTGCCGCTTGCTGGTCAAAGCTGGGCCGATCTGGAAGACGACCAGGACGGCCAGCTTCAGGACGAAAGCCAGTATGTTGGCAAAACGGAGCGCGGCCTTTTGTTCAAAAGCAATGGCTTGCACATCGAAGTTATCTTCGACCGTGAAAGCCCGATCGGCAGCACCGACAAGGCTGGCATTGCAGACATCGTTCTCGAAAGTGCGCTGACGACGATTGCCGATTGCGAGGATTCGGTCGCGGCGGTCGATGCAGAGGACAAGCTTCTGGCCTACACCAATTGGTTGGGCATCATTCGCGGCGATCTGGAAGAAAGTTTCAGTAAGAGCGGCAAGACCCTGACCCGCAAGCTTGAAGCGGACAAGAGCTATGAAGGACCTGATGGCAAGCAGGGCAGCCTGCCGGGCCGCAGCCTTATGTTCGTGCGCAATGTCGGGCATTTGATGACCAATCCGGCGATCCATCTGCCCGATGGCAGCGAAGTGCCTGAAGGTATCATGGATGCGGTCTTTACCAGCGCGGTCAGCACGCTCGACGTTGAAGGCCATGCCGCATACGGCAACAGCCGCAAGGGTTCGATCTACATCGTCAAACCGAAGATGCACGGCCCCGAAGAATGTGCGTTCACCAATGAACTCTTCGATGCGGTTGAGGATCTGCTGGGGCTCGACCGGCACACGATCAAGGTCGGCGTGATGGACGAAGAACGGCGCACCAGTGCCAATCTCGGGGCATGTATCCATGCCGTGAAAGATCGCATCGTGTTCATCAACACTGGCTTCCTCGACCGTACTGGCGACGAAATCCACACATCGATGCAGGCTGGCCCGATGGTCCGCAAGGCCGAGATGAAATCGAGCGCCTGGCTCGGTGCCTACGAAAAACGCAATGTTGGCATTGGCCTGCGCCACGGTTTGTCGGGCCGCGCGCAGATCGGCAAGGGAATGTGGCCCGCGCCCGATCTGATGGGCAAGATGATGATCGAGAAGATCGGTCACCTTGATGCCGGTGCGAACACTGCCTGGGTGCCGTCGCCAACCGCGGCAACGCTGCATGCGCTGCATTACCATCGCAAGGATGTGTTCGAAGTGCAGAAAGGGCTGGGCGAAGTACCGGGTCTGGAACCGCTACTCACCATTCCTTTGGCGCAAGGTACCAACTGGTCGGAGGAAGAGGTCCGTGATGAGCTCGACAACAACGCACAGGGCCTGCTCGGCTATGTGGTGCGCTGGATCGATGCCGGGGTCGGTTGCTCAAAGGTGCCGGACATCAACGATGTCGGCCTGATGGAAGACCGTGCGACGCTGCGCATTTCGAGCCAGCACATGGCCAACTGGCTGCTTCACGGGGTGTGCAGCGAAGATCAAGTGTTGGACAGCCTAAAGCGGATGGCAGCCAAGGTTGACGAACAGAACGCAGGTGATCCGGACTACGAGCCTATGGCCGACAATTGGGACGGCGTCGCGTTCAAGGCCGCGTGCGATCTGGTTTTCAAGGGAACCGAGCAGCCGAGCGGCTACACCGAGCCTCTGCTGCATCACTGGCGCCTGGTAAAGAAGGGCGCGTAAAAGCAGAAAAAGATGCGCCGGCTTAGCCTGATCCTGGTTTTCGTGTGCGTGGCCGGCCTTGTGCTCTGGCTGTTTGCGCGGCCGGGAGAAGTGCAACTGGTCGCTAAAGGTGAGCCGTACGCATATTCGCGCGCGGCATTCGACAAATGGGTTGTCACCGATCCGGACCGCCGCGGCGAGTTCGAGGCATTTGGCGAATTTCTCGCGAGCCATGACGTGGGCGATGTGGTGCCAGCATGGGAGCTGACCCGCACTGATGCCAATCGCTCAAACGATTGCGAACGCCCCGCCTTTTTGATCCCGCCGCGAGATAAATGGATGAACATCATCCCGGTCCTCACCCTGATGCGCGACCAGATCGTGCCGGAAATCGGTAAGGTCGAGGTGCAATCCTCCTATCGAACAACTGACTTCAATGCGTGTGTTGGCGGAGCGCGGCGGAGCAGACATCTGGAATTTTCTGCAGTGGACCTTGTGCCTGTCGGGGACATTGCCAATGCCGACTTGTTTCGCCGCCTTTGTGCCGTTCAGCGAAATTTGGGACCACAAAGCCGCCTCGGTCTCGGAGCGTATTTCGATCCAGAAAAGGCCGACAATGCCAGCGGGCGCTTCCACCTGGATGTTTCGGGCTATCGCAGTTGGGGTTACTCTCAGCGCTCCGAGAGCAGCGGGTGCCGCGCTTTTTTCTGACAGACGCAGATCGCACCGGGAAGCCTTAGAATTTGACACTCTGGAGTGCCGAACTGGCGTAACCCCAGAGCTCAGGACTTGATGCTGCTCGGCATTTGATGCAGCATCGCTTCCATCAGAGTTCGGGAGAGGGCGCTGAAAATGGAATCTGGGACAACAGGACCGGCTGCTCAAGTTGCCGACGACCTGACCTTCGCTGATCTGGGGCGTGTGCTCGCTTCAGGTTGCGATGATTTTCGCGCCAATCCTGTGTTCGGTCTCTTTTTCGCTGCCATTTATGTCTTTGCGGGTTTGGCGCTTTATTATGGCGTTCGCACTTGGGGCCAGACCGCATGGTTTATTCCGGCCATCGCCGGTTTCCCGATCATCGCCCCTTTCATTGCTGTGGGCCTCTACGAGGTGAGCCGCCGGCGCGAGGCGGGCCTGCCGATGCACTGGGGGCCAATACTTGGCGCACTCAAAGGGCGCGGGGATGAGCAGATCATTCTGATGGGCGGTTTCGTGTTTGTTGCTTTCAGTTTCTGGGTCATTCTGGCGCACACCATCTCGCTGATATTCCTGCCTAACACCGGAATGGAGACAGACGGTATCGCCGCGCTTCAGACCGAGGCGGGGATTGCCATGCTTGCTGTCGGCAGCATGGTTGGCGCTTTGCT
Source organism: Pontixanthobacter luteolus (assembly GCF_009828095.1). Classification (GTDB taxonomy): domain Bacteria; phylum Pseudomonadota; class Alphaproteobacteria; order Sphingomonadales; family Sphingomonadaceae; genus Pontixanthobacter; species Pontixanthobacter luteolus. The sequence continues at coordinate 364,623 of NZ_WTYP01000001.1, forward strand.
GGCCTGGGGCCTTTTCTCGATAACCGTGATAAGCCTGCCCATGCTGATCGACCGCGACGTTGATTGCATCACGGCCATCATTGCTAGCGTGAAAACGGTTCGCAGAAATATGTCAGTGATGCTGGCTTGGGCAGGTATCATTGCCGTGTCGCTGGGCGCGGCGATGTTACCCTTTTTTCTCGGACTGCTGATCGTGCTGCCAGTGATCGGGCATGCAACCTGGCATCTGTATCGGCGCGCGCTATCGATTTCGGCGGTGGAATAGAATTGGCTGCAAAATATGCAGCCAGACCAAGCACACCTTCGGCAAAATAATTCAAAAATATTCGAACCTCAGATCCGGTTGCCTCGACTGCCTAAGGACAGTTCACGAGGCGACCCGGCCCCCAACTTACCTGGCGGGCCCACTTCAAGGGCTGGGGCACCATTGGGCTCCAGCCCCTTTTTTTGGTAATTCAGTCTAACTCAGTATTCTGGCGATTGAGACAAACTCATCGATTGAAAGTGTTTCTGCGCGGCGCGTTTCGTCCAGCCCCAGCTGCTCCATCGCTGAAAGCGCGCCGGGTACACTTTTCAGACTCTGGCGCAACATTTTGCGTCGCTGGCCGAATGCGGCGGCGGTGACTTTTTCCAGCGTCTTGGCAGACACGCCGCCGGGCATCTGTCCGGGTTCGACATGGATGATAGCGCTCATCACCTTCGGCGGCGGGGTGAAGGCGCTGCGATGCACTTTCATTGCCAGCTGGGCAGAGCTGCGCCACTGAGCCAGCACCGCCAGTCTACCGTACGCAGACCCGCCGGGCTTGGCGACTATCCGCTGGGCTACCTCCTGTTGGAACATGAGTGTCAGCGACGTCCACAGCGGCGGCCAATCCTCACCGCCGAGCCAACCGGTGAATAACGCGGTCCCGACATTATATGGTAAGTTGGCGACCACGGCGAACGGTTCGCCCATGATCTCGCCATGGTCCAGTTTCATCGCGTCGCCATGAATTACCGACAATTTCCCCGGGAATGCGTCTGACAACTCGGCCAAAGCCGGAAGACAGCGATCGTCCATTTCAATTGCTGTGACGCGCGCACCAGCCTTTAGCAGAGCGCGGGTCAGACCGCCGGGACCCGGTCCGATTTCGAGCACCGCCTTGTCTTGCAAATCGCCGGGGATCGCGGCGATCCGGTCGAGCAGCTGGCTGTCGAACAGAAAATTCTGGCCGAGCGCCTTGGAAGCGCTGAGGCCGTATCGTGCGATGACTTCGCGCAGTGGGGGAAGATCAGGCATTGTCGGCACTCAACATCCGGGTGCGGGCGCATTCGCCGGCCATTCTGATAGCTGCGATCATCGCGCCGGGATGGGCAACTCCCTTGCCGGCAATATCGAAAGCGGTCCCGTGATCGGGTGACGTTCGGATGATCGGCAGGCCCAGGGTAATGTTGACACCGCTATCGAAATCGAGGGCTTTCACCGGAATCAATGCTTGATCGTGATACATGCAGATAGCAGCATCGTAGCTGCTGCGTTTGTGCGGCGAAAACAGGGCGTCTGCCGGATGCGGACCGGACACCGTATGCCCTTCTGCATGCAGCGTTTCAATTGCCGGTGCGATTATGGTCTGGTCTTCGTTGCCGAACTTGCCATCCTCGCCCGCATGGGGGTTGAGCGCGGCTATGGCGATGCGCGGATCGTCTATTCCGAAATCGCGCTTCAACGCGGCGATCGTGATCCGGGTGCGGTGGACGATCAGATCGGCTGTGATCATTCCGGGGACATCCGCAAGCGCACAATGCACCGTTAGCGGAACGGTCCGCAATTGCGGACCGGACAGCATCATCACTGCATCCTGATCATCGAGCCCGCAAATATCGGCCAGGAATTCGGTTTGTCCCGGATGGTTGAACCCGACCTTTGCCAGATGAGATTTGGCAATCGGGGCAGTCGCCATCGCGCCTGCTTTTCCGCCAAGCGCTAGCCGGGCCGCGCCCTGTAGTGATGCGAGTGCCAGCCTCGCCCCATCCGCATCAGGATGGCCGGGAAGAGTTTCGGCATCAAGCGTGCCAAACACAGGGATTGCCTGCGCGAATGTATCTGCCGCTTCCGTGATTGAGGCGACTATCCGGATCGGGCATTCAATGCCCAGTTTGGCAGCTGCCCTGACCAGCACTCCATACCCACCGAACACGAGAAAAGGCGCAAGGCCGTGCTCCTCACGCTGTGACCAGGCGCGGACAATGAGTTCCGGGCCGATGCCAGCCGGATCACCGAGAGAGATAGCTATCGGTGAAACGGCGGGCCTCAATTATATTCGATATAGGCGTCGTTGCGCAGATCGCGAAGATAGCGCTGGGCGCGCTTCTGGATGCGTTCTTCTTCTTTCTGCGCGATCAGATCGTCGATGGTGGGACCGCCGACAGTTTCGGGATCGTCACGGCCGCACAGCATCAGAACACGCACGCCATCATTCACCGAGCCGAAGGGCGGGGTGGTCTGGCCAACCTGAAGGTTGAGCAGCGAAGCCTGCAGCTGTTCTGGCAATTGCCGCGCCACGATCTCGTTGCTGACTACGTCTGCACCGATTCCCGCTGCAACGGATTCTGCATCGCCGCAGCCGCGCATTGACGCGACGGCATTGGTGAATGTCTCCACCTTCGCTGCGGCAGAAGCTTCCGTCACACCCGGGCTGAAGCTGATCGAAATCTGTTTCAGACTGAGTGTCGCATCGCGCGGGTCAGCCATCAGGATCTGGCGTTTGTCGATCAGGAACAGGATCGAAAAACCACCGGGGATCGGAATCGGGCCGCGCAGTTCGCCGGGCTGCATCTGTGTTGCCTGAGAAGAAAGTTCGCGCGGCAATTGCGGCAGGCGAACCCAGCCAAGATCACCGCCGACCGAAGCGGTCGAAGCCTCGGAAAACTGACGTGCATAGGCGACGAAACTGCCGCCCTGACGCAATTGGTCGACGATCTGGGCCGCGTTCTGCTGCACCGTTTCAAGATTCTCAGCGGTCGCACTCAGATAGATTTCGCCAAGGCGAAACTCTTCGGTTCCCTTCTCTGCTTCCATCCGTTTCAGTTCTTCACGAACCTCTTCCTCGGAAACATTGATGAACGGCGAAATGTTGCGGCGCAGCAGGGACGTCCAGGCCAATTCGCCCTTGATTTGACGTTTCAGCGAGGCGGGAGAGGACCCGATGCTGAGCAAATACTGGTCCATCGCTTCAGTCTGCTGGCCGAAATTCTGTGCGGCCAGAGTTTGGTAACGCTGATTGACCTGGCCATCGGAAATTTCGATTTCCTGCGCGGCGGCTTCCTGGATTTGAAGGGTTTCGTCGATCAGGTTGCGCAGCACCTGCATCCGCACGCGGCGCAGTTCCTCAGGCGGCAATTCGCCTTCGGATGCGGCAGTCAGCAGCGCGGTGCGGTGATCCACGTCGGTTCCGGTGATTACCGTACCGTTCACAACGGCAGTGGCAGTGCGAACGTTCGGGTCGCTCTGACCCATCAGGACCACGTTGTCAGGAATATTCAAAACGTTGCTGTTTGAAGCACCGGACTGACCAATCGCCTGCGCTTGAAGCGCGATCGGGCTGGCTGCAAGGCCGAGTGTGGCAAGTCCGCCCAGAAGCTTGGAGCCAAGCTTGGTAAGTTTCATATCAATCACATGTAAATTCCGTCTGCAGCGCCGTCCTTCGCGCCTTGGGTGCCCTGTGTTTCGCCCATTCAGGCTTAACCAAAGCTGAGTGCCAAAGATGAAGCACGCCGGATAGCGCGTTTGAAGGCTTATGCCAATGACCCAGAAGCTGAACCGATCGGCGGTCCACAACAGGGTCGTTGGCGCTTACCTGAAGCCCAGGTTTCTGAGGGCAAAATACAATTGGAATGTGTCGCCGCGCTGCGCATCGCCGGCGTTCACATAATCGCGCCGCCAAGTCAGGCCGAGTTCAAGGCAGTCGTCCTGATAGGCGAGGCCAAGCCGTGTCCGGATTGGCTCGAATCCGTCCGACGAAAGCGTTGGATCTTCGTTTTGGTCGGTCAGGTTGATGACGCCCGAACCGAAAAGTGACCAGTATTTCGCGAATGCCACACGGGTTGCGAAACGCAGTTCTTCCTTGTCCTGAAGATCCTCGATTCCGGCGGCGATGTTGCGGTCCAGCCTCAGATATCCAATTTCAGCGTAGGTTTTCTTGCTGCCGAAGGTCGCGTCAAATTCATTGCGGCGGACTGCGAAATTATCCTTGTCAAGCCGGAACCGGTGCGTGAATTTCACCAGATCACGGAAGCGGACTTCTGTGCGGCCGACAAAATCGGAAACCCGTTCGCTCAGGCCGGTACCATCAATCAGGATGTCCTGATCCTTGTCCAGCCGGTAAGATTGGCCGAAGGTGGATTTTACACGCCAACCGGGGCGCTGCATTTCCCAGTCAAATCCGTATGTTACGCGCACACCGTCTTCCACCCGGTCATAGCCGGGGAAACGATTGAGCGCGAACAGGTTGGAATCTTCCAAATCGATTGCGCGGGCGTCTTCGTTTGGCACCGCCAGATTACGGATTGGCGGACTTGCGACTATCTGGACGCGGGGAGTGAATACCTGGGTTCCGCCAAATGCCTCGCCGACAAAGGGCCATTGCATATCTAGCGCCGCGAGAGCGATCCCGCGCGTTTCCCAACCGGGATTTCCGCGGTAAACTGCGGTGCTGGTCAGCAGGTTTTCATCGCTATGGTACACATCGCCTCGAACCAGGCCGGTCACTGTCACGATCTGCCCGAGGTTTGTCAGCTTGCGCAGATCCCAGCGGGCGCCGGCAAACGCGCGCTGCGTATCCTGTCCCTCATCGCGGACAATCGCGAGCGAGTTCGCCTGCAGTTCGAGCGTCCCGCCGAGGCTGAGCGGGTCAGAGAGGCGCTTACGGTAGTCTATGACGGGCAGGGCAAGCGGCACCTGACCTTGATTGGTGCCGATGCGCAGCGTCTGAGTGGCCCATCCAGCAACCGAGAGATAAGATGTGTTGGAAATACGCTCCAGATTGAAAGTCGAACGCAAACGGTCGTCGCGGCTGATGTCATAGCGGCGCAGGAATGTGCGGTCGCTGGCCAGCCGCAAAGAGCCGGTAAAGCTCCATTCGGGGGAGAATTGGAACCGTCCATTGGCGAACAGATAGCCGCGTGGATCATTTTCGGTCGTAGGTGCAACGCCGAAGCGGCTGATCCGGTTGCTGTTGGTGGCGTATCCAGTGATCTGGTATGCGCCCTTGTCCGTCAGGTGACGCCACTGCGCCGACAGCATCGGTGGGGCTTTGGTGAAGACATAAGCCTTTGCAGTCAGGTCCTTGTTATCGGCGAGCCGCCAGTAATAGCCGCCCTCGATCTCCACTCCGTTCGATTCTGAAAAACGCAGGTCAGGGATTACCAGGCCGGATTCGGCTCTGCCATCTGTGCGCACCGTCAGCCCGGGCAGCGGCAGCAGACGCGCACCGAACAGTTCCAGATACGCCCCTTTGAACCGAATCCGCTTTTCGTCCGGATCATAGGTGACCCGGTCTGCGGTTATCCGCCAGCTCGGGCTTTTGTCGCACCCTTCCGGATCGACCACGGCGCAGGCGCTATAGGCGGCGTCGGTCAGCACGATGGTACCGTCTTCGCCGCGATCGCCGGAGCGGGCGGCTAGCCTTCCCCCCTGGCGTAGCGCCAGCAGCAGATCTTCCATCGCCCCGGCTTCGAATTCGTCGGTCAGCTCGATACTTTCGGTGTAGAGCTGATTTCCTTCTGCATCCACGAAGCGGACATCGCCGGATGCCTGGATGCGGCCGGTCTTCCGGTCCCAGACAACTTCCTGTGCGCGGACGGACTGGTCTTCGCTGCGCAGGATAACGTTGCCGCTCGCGATCACCCGGTCGTTTTCCGAATCGTAAGCCAATTCGCTGGCCTCGAAATCGATCTGCCGATCGCCCGTTTGGTCGTTTGGCGCCGTGTCAGACGGACTCTCGATCGGGGTGACCTGCGTTTCCACTGGCTCGAGAGCTTCGGGATTGATCGCTGCGGGGTCTTGCGCTTGGGCCGGTGCAGCCAGAGCCATGCTGAGTGCGGCCACGGCTGAAGCGCAGGCGAAGTGCCGTGTCATCGACAGCGATATCGACCCGGGCTTGAGTGATTTTGGCAGCGGCAGCATGGCTTGCCTATCGCACCGCCCGCGCCTAATCGCAATTCCATTCCTTGGCTCATTTCGGAACATTGCTCCCGGAGAGACGCTGAGCATGAAAGACACGAGTTTTGGAGATAACATGCAAGTCACTTTTTCAGGCACCCAGCCATCAGGCGCGCGGCTGATCGCGCATATTGCCGACAAGGGCAAGTTGCCAGACGGATTGGAAAAACCATTGAGCGAAGGCGCGAAGACTGCGCGCTTCAAAGGCAATGCCGGCCAGTTTTTCGAAAGTTTCGTTGAACGCAGCGGCGCAACAGTGCGCGTTGCAATCGTTGGCGCCGGTGAAGCCGGAGCGGATGGCCGCACCATCAATCTCGAAAAGGCCGGCGCTGCACTGGCGGCGAAATACCTGACTTCAGGCGAGACCGACCTGGTCCTCGACCTGACCGGCAGCGGTCTTGATGCAGCGGCAACCGCTTCGGTTCTGCTGGGCCTGCGACTGCGTAGCTGGCGGCACGACCTGTACCGCACGAAGCTGAAGGACGAGCAGAAGATCACGCTCGATTCCGTGACCGTGGTTGGCGCTGCGGATGGTTCCGAAACGGCATGGGCTGACGCAGCAAGCGTCGCCGACGGGGTTGAGCTGACTCGCCATCTGGTCGCGGAACCGGCCAACAAGATCTACCCGATAAGCTTCGTTGAAAAATGCCGCGAAGCATTTGCCGGAACCGGTGCTGAGCTGATCGTTCTCGACGATGACCAGATGGAAGCACTGGGCATGGGCTCTCTGCTCGGCGTCGGCCTTGGCTCGGAACAGCCTTCGCGCATTTTGGCGATCAAGTGGGATGGCGGCGAAAAGGGCGATGCGCCGATTGCTTTCGTCGGCAAGGGCGTAACCTTTGATACTGGCGGTATCTCGCTCAAGCCTGGCCCCGGCATGGGCGACATGAAATGGGATATGGGCGGTTCCGGCGCGGTCGTTGGCGCGATGCTGACGCTTGCCAAGCGCAAAGCCAAGGCGAACGTCGTTGGCGTCGTTGGACTGGTTGAAAACATGCCTGACGGCAAGGCGCAGCGACCCGGCGACGTCGTTACGTCGATGTCCGGCCAGACCATCGAAGTGCTGAACACCGATGCCGAAGGGCGCTTGGTGCTCGCTGACGTGCTCACCTGGACCCAGCGCGAATTTGCGCCCTCAAGGATTGTCGATCTCGCGACGCTTACCGGTGCGATGATCATTTCGCTGGGCAGCGAGCACGGCGGGCTTTTCTCCACCGATGACAGTCTGGCCGACGATCTGCTGGACGCGGGCAAGCAGGTAGGTGACAAGCTGTGGCGTTTCCCGCTTTCACCGGCCTATGACAAGCTGATCAACAGTCCGATTGCCGACATGCAGAATATCGGCCCGAAGGGTGCCGGTTCGATCACCGCCGCACAATTCCTCAAGCGCTTTATCGAAAACGATACGCCGTGGGCGCATCTGGATATCGCCGGAATGGTGTGGGCTGATAAACCCGGCCAGACATGGGACAAGGGTGCCACCGGTTACGGCACGCGCCTTCTCGACCGGTTCATTCGCAACACACTCGGCGCCTGACGGCACTGCCAGTTAAGGGGACAACATGGCCCGCATGCGCAAGAAAGCGGACTTGCCAAGCAAGATCTGCAAGGCATGCGGGCTCCCCTTTACATGGCGCAAAAAGTGGGAGCGGGACTGGGATAACGTCCTGTACTGCTCCGAACGGTGTAAGCGGAACAGGGGGCAGACAACGTGAAAGTCGACTTCTGGCAGATCAGCAACGATCCTGTTGAACGGGTCGTCGCCCTGATCGCGCAGCGGGTGCTCGGTTCCGGTGAACGGTTGATGGTTGTATCGTCCGACGGGGATCAACTGGACCTTATCGGCAAGACCCTTTGGGAAACAGACCCAGAAGCCTTCCTGGCCAACGGCAAGTCCGGCGAAGCAGGGGCAGCCCGCCAACCGATATTGCTAGCACCGCATTGCAACGTTGAAAACGGGGCCGAAAACGGGGCCAGCCACGTTATTTTCGCTGACGGAGAGTGGCGCGGCGAGGCCAGCGAGTTCGCGCGCAGTTTCCTGTTGTTTGGCGAAAACACGCTGGAGGATGCACGGTCTTGCTGGCGCTCGCTCGATGGAACCGAAAATCTCGAGCGGAGCTTTTTCCGACAAGATGGCGGGAAATGGGTCAAGGTAGCCTGATACGCTTAAAGCTTGCGAATTCTGCAACCCGGCGCTAGTGGCGCGCGCAACTATATTACCCCCGTACAACGTAAGGAAATACCCATGGCGGTTACCCGCACTTTTTCGATCATCAAGCCTGATGCCACGAAGCGCAACCTGACTGGTGCAGTCACCAAGATGCTTGAAGATGCCGGCCTGCGTGTCGTTGCGTCGAAGCGCATTCACATGACCCGCGACCAGGCCGAAGGTTTTTATGCCGTTCACAGCGAACGCCCGTTCTTCGGTGAACTGGTGGATTTCATGATCAGCGGCCCGGTCGTTGTCCAGGTTCTCGAAGGTGAAGACGCTGTGAAGCGCAACCGCGACATCATGGGCGCAACTAACCCGGCAGACGCTGACGAAGGCACCATCCGGAAGACTTACGCCGAATCGATCGAAGCCAATTCGGTCCACGGCAGCGACAGCGAAGAGAATGCCAAGATCGAAATCGACTTCTTCTTCAACGAAGACGAAATCGTCGGATAAGCATCTCGCTCACGAGATATTGAGGCCCCGGTGGACATCAAAGTCCACCGGGGCCTTTGTGTTTTTGGCCATCTCGCGCGCAGATTCGCCTTATCTGTCTCAGTACGCTAGTGAATTTGAATGATCCGGAGTCGCAAATTTACGGTTCGCGCTTTTTTCGATGCACTGAATGCCTGCTCCCTCGAACGGGCGGAGCGGCTGATGGCACGGGATTTCGTGTACATCGATAGCTGTCAGAACTGCATCACGGGCAGGGACAACTGCCTGGAACTGCTGTCGCGGCTGTGGCAGGTCGACCCGTCATATCGGCAAGAGCCCGAAACCATTGCGCTGGTCGGGGGTCAGGCACTTGTCCAGGGCCGGGTCATCGCATCTGATCCAATCATGGCGAGCGACGACTTGCTTTTCGCGCTAAAGTTCCACCGCCGGAAGATCAGCTATTTCCAGAGTTTCCGGGGTGACAATCCGCCAGCAATGGCGAAATTGCTGATGCCCGAAGTGGCACAGCCGCTGACAATCTGTGATGCGCCTGAAGAAGTTGCCCAGCGCGCCTGATGGCCAATAGGCACATCGCGGCAACTGGCGAAATTTCGCAAATTTGATCTGGCGCAAAGCCGCCGCTGATGCCGCTGGTAAACTTTCCGCATAATTGGAAAGGAACCACATGGCACACACTCCGCATGAACTGGGCGCTGTATTCTCGAAGGATTCTGCGATTCTTCACAGCCTCAAGATGAATAACCCGCATTTCGTAAAGCTGGCCGACAAATACCACGAGGTGAACCGGGAAGTGCACCGGATCGACGCGGAGGTGGAGGCTGCATCCGACGACCGGATGGAACAGTTGAAGAAGGAGCGCCTTGGCCTGCTCGATCAAATTACTGCGATCGTCAACGAAGCGCGCTCGGCGGCCTGACGCGAGCGCCTAACTGGCGTTTATCTTATCCAACTGCTCTCGGTGTGCCAGATGCGGGCTGCTTTCGCTGCGCTGCATCTGGCGCTCCATTGCGCGGACCGCTTCATCGGACAGTTCGATCTGCAGGGCGCTGTATATGCGCCGTATCTCGCCGAGCCAGTCGGCACCCAAGGCATCGAAACTCGCTTCGGCGATTGCACCGTCATGATGCGAAAGCGCCTTGGATAGTCTGGCTTCGCGCAAGGCCAGCTTTCGCTGCCATTCCCCTTCGATCCAATCCGGATCGACGCTGTCCGATTGCATCGCCATCTGGTTGGCCACCATCGACACCGAACTGCGGAGCACGTCATCATCATTGCGGCGGCAGATGACCAAACTGGCACCGGGAAACTGGGCCAGTAATTCTTCCAGATCTTCGGCGAATTGCGGAACTTTCATCACCCGAGGCTGGCCTGCATTCCCGTGATGGTTTGCATCGGTGCGCAGGATCCGTGCAACCTCCCGGTATACCGGCGCGGCGCTGCGCGCTTCGCTGAATGCCGTGTAGGAGGGGATGCGCCACTGCGCTTCATAGGCCGAATGGTCGAGCGCGCTGGCCAGCCAGCCAAGTTCTTCATCATATTGCGACGCGCCGAACGGGTGGATGGTGTCGATCCACGGGTTCAGCCGCCGGGCCCAGAACAGAGCCATTCCGCTCCATACCGGGCGCAAATCAGGTTTCGTCGGGACCGGGTGCCAGCTGTCGCAAAAACGGGTTGCCGTGTGCGCCGGATCGGCAGCAAGCAGGCGGTGGATACGGGTGGTGCCAGACCGCATCTGGCCGATGATTATGATCGGCTTTGCCAGCGGGGTATTCGGTATCGCGGGACCGGCGCGCCACATTCTGCCTAGCTCAAGCCGTTGGCGGATTGCCCTGACCAATTGCCCATAGGCGAAAGATTGCCCGATCGGGTTCAGTCTCGCCTCGGCATTGATCGACTGGCACAAAACACTCAGCCGTTCGCGGAAATCTGCGACGTCTTCATCGCTGCGTCCACCACGCTCGTCGTCCAAGCCGAAGCCCTTAGCCGCCTTTCGCCAAAGCCAGTCAGGCTCCAGCTCAATCGGTTTAAGCCACCCGCTGTTCCATGCACCTTGCAGGCGGGTGTTGAGTTTTCCGACAATCGGCGCGCGGTCTAGCAGGCTGGAGCGGGGCGGCGGCATCAGAACTGGTCGGCGGCATCATGCAGTTTGGTGAACTGTCTCGGCGCGACGTTGCGCCAGCTGCGTTCGAGCCAGTCGGCCACATGATCCCACTCCACACCCGATCGGTTCAGGATCACGCCGATCCAGCCACTCGCCCCGTAATAGGCCGGTTTGAAATAGGCGTGGGGATGCGTTTCTACCAAGCCCAGCAGTTCATCCATGCTGTCGGTCTTGACCAGTAGTGCGATATGTTCGCTGCCGTGATGCTGGTCATTGAAGTGGGCGAAATACTTTCCGCTTTTCTCGGTGCCCACGCGCCAACCGGGTGAGCCGTGGCTTTCACGCTCGTGCGTGCCCGGCAATGCAAGTGCCAGATCGCGGATTTTTTGCAGCAGATGTTCCGGATCGTTTGCGCGGCCCAGATATTCGTTCACCACGCGCGGATAAAGCTGATGCTCGGCGATCTTGACCCGGTCGGCCAAGGTTTCCGGCGTGTCGCCTTGTGTGATGCGCACCTCGATCTGGCCCAGCACCTCGCCGGCATCGAGTTCGCTCGACACCAGGTGGACCGATGCGCCGTGAACCTTGTCTCCCGCCTCGATAGCCCGCTTGTGGGTTTCCAACCCGCGGTATTTGGGTAGCAGCGAGGGGTGGATGTTGAGCATCCGGCCTTGCCACCGTTCGGTAAACTCGGGCGTGAGTATCCGCATATATCCGGCCAGGATAATGCATTCGGCCCCAGCATCCCGCGCGGCCTGTTCCATCACAGCGTCATGATCTGGTCGGCTCATACCCTGGTGAGAGCGGGCAAAGGTGCCGACACCCTCGGCAGCTGCCAAGCCCAGACCCGAAGCGTCAGGGACGTTGCTGGCTACCAATACCACTTCATAGGCGGAATTCGGCAGTCGGCTGGCATACAGAAGCGCTGCCATGTTGGTGCCGCCGCCGGAGATGAAGATGGCGGTTTTCACCTTGGCAGACGCCGTTTCAGGCAAGGTGGGCGGCTTCCCAGTCGGATTTCGCCGACCAAGTTCCGGCTGCCCCCTTCACGGTGCATCCGCGCTGGCCTTCGCCAATTTCACCGATGCGGAAGACGGTTTCACCGGCCGCTTCCAGTTCAGCGGTCAGGGCGGCAACTGCATCCTGTTCGACCGCCAGCACCATGCCGATGCCGCAGTTGAAGGTGCGGGCCATTTCCGCCGGTTCGATGTTACCTTGCGCCTGCAGGAATGCCATCAGGCGCGGCTGGTCCCATGCGTCTGCATCGACGGTGGCATGACTGCCTTCGGGCAATACGCGGGGAATATTTTCCAGCAAGCCGCCGCCCGTAATGTGGGCGAGTGCGGCAATCTTGCCGCCGCGAATCGCAGGCAGCAGGCTCTTCACGTAAATCCGCGTCGGTTCGATCAGCGTGTCGATCAGCAATTTGTCCGAATCGAACACCGCCGGACGGTCCAGTTTCCAGCCCTTGTCAGAGGCAAGGCGGCGAACCAGCGAAAACCCGTTGGAATGCACCCCCGAACTTGCCAGTCCCAGCAGCACCTGCCCGGGGGTGACGGCTTCACCGGTCAGTTGCTCGCCGCGTTCGACTGCGCCGACGCAGAAGCCCGCCAGATCGTAATCGCCGGCAGCGTACATGCCCGGCATTTCAGCCGTTTCGCCGCCGATCAGCGCACATCCGGCCTGCTTGCACCCGTCTGCGATTCCGGAGACGACCCGCTCCGCAATGCCGTTCTCAAGCTTGCCGGTGGCGAAATAGTCGAGGAAAAACAGCGGTTCTGCGCCCTGAACGATCAGGTCGTTCACGCACATTGCCACCAGATCGATGCCCACGGTATCGTGGCGATCGAAATCAATCGCGAGTTTCAGCTTGGTGCCGACACCGTCATTGGCAGCGACCAGAAGCGGATCGGAATAGCCAGCGGCCTTCGGGTCGAAAAATCCGCCAAATCCGCCAAGCTCCGACGTTGCGCCGGGGCGGGCGGTGGCTTTCACCATCGGCCCGATCGCCTTCACCAGCGCATTGCCGGCATCGATATCAACCCCCGCTTTTGCGTAGGTGTAGCTCTCTTGTGATGAATTATCTGCCGACATGACCACAGGCTTTAGTCATTCGCGCTTGGATTTCCATGCCCGTTTGGGCAAAAGGCCCGAAGTTTTCCCCGATGGCTCAATCCTTCGCCCTTTCACGCGCCCAGCGCCCCCTTTCCGGACACGCGATTCGTCAGACGATTGCGGTGCTGGTTGCGTTGGCGATTGCTGTTGTCGCTGGCCGCGTTCTGCAGGCGCAGGTGGAGGGTGATCGCGGCATCGCTCCGGTGACCAGCAGCATCGATATCGATGTCGGCGGCATCGAAGTCGACGTACGCGGCGATTCCGCAGAGGAAGCGCGCGAAGCCGGCTGGCGCGAGGCGCAGCGCAAGGGCTGGGCGAAGCTGGGCGGACCAAGTCTACCCGATTCGCAATTGGAGTCGTTGGTATCAGCCGTGGTGATCGAACAGGAACGGATCGGCCCGCGCCGCTATATCGCCACCCTGGGGGTCATTTTCGACCGCGCGCGCGCCGGTCGCTATCTTGGCGGCAACGCGCAGCGGACTCAGTCTGCACCGATGCTGCTGCTTCCGGTAACGCTGTCTGGCGGATCGGCGATGGTTTATCAGCAGCGCAACCCGTGGCAGCGCGTGTGGGCGGAATATCAGGCGGGTTCCAGCCGGATCAACTATGTCCGCCCGTCGGGCGCGGGCGGCGATTCGCTCATGCTGACTTACGGTCAGACGACCAGACGCAGCCGGCTGTGGTGGCGCAACATCCTCGACCAGTTTGGTGCTGCCGACGTGCTGGTGCCGATCGCGCGGCTGGAATATCAATATCCCGGCGGCCCGGTGAAGGGCTATTTCACCGCACGCTATGGTCCTGACAGCGAGTTTCTGGACAGCTTTACCCTGACTGCGAAAAACGATCAGGACTTACCCCAGATGCTGGCGCAGGCGGTGACCCGGTTCGACGATATATTCGAAGCCGCGCTTGCCGATGGGAAACTCCGCCCCAACCCGACGCTAAACGTGGGCGGCGAGGGTGCCGATCCGGTCCTTCAGCGATTGATCGAGATTGGCCGGGCAGCACAGGCACAGGAACGCGCGCAGCGTGCGGCCGCCGCTGCCGGTGAAACAGGTGAAGGCACTTCGCCGACTCCTACTCCGACCCCGACCGCCGCGGTCGTATCCAGCTACGTCGTTCAGTTCGCCAGCCCTGACGCCGGCACAATCGACGCGACGCTGGCTGCTGTTCGCGCCACTGCGGGTGTGCGCGGTGCGGCGACCAGCAGCATTGCGATTGGCGGCACATCGGTGATGAGCGTCAGCTATGGCGGTAGCCTGAGCGATCTGGCCGGGGCTCTGCGGGCTCGCGGCTTCACGGTTACACAGGGCAGCAACGCGCTCGCCATCAGCCGTTAGTCACAGGGCGCCGCGTAATGTCGCAGATTGCCCTGCCGCTATCCCACCAGGGTTCTTCAGATCCCGACCGCATCGTCATCGGCAGCGCCAATGCGGCGGTGATCGACGCGCTGCAAAAGCCCGACAGCTGGCCTTACAAGACAGCGATCCTTGCGGGGGAGGAACGCTCGGGCAAATCGCTGCTGGGCAAATGGTTCGAAAGCTCGGGCATGGGCGATGTGATCGATGGCGCCGATGCCATCGACGAAACAGAACTGTTTCACAGGTGGAACAGGGCGCAGGAGGATGGCCGCCCGCTCTTGCTGATCAGCGATGCCGAGCAATGGGATATCAAGCTGCCCGATCTTCGATCCCGCCTTGGCGCAGCCCTGCATCTGGAAATCACAACGCCGGACGATGAAATGCTGGCTTCTCTCATTGAAACCATTGCCATTCAGCGCGGTCTTGCACTTGGCGAAGGGGCGCTTACCTACCTCGTACCGCGTGCCGAGCGCAGCTTTGCCGCCATCGAACGTCTTGTGGAGACGATCGACCGGCTAAGTCTGGAACGTAAGGCACCAGCCACGCAAGGCATCTGGCGTGACGCGCTGGAGGCCGTGCAAGGCCCGGAGCAAGGCCGCCTTTTATAAGGGCGACCAACTTGCCTTTGGTGCCGTTTGATGGGAGAATCGGCCAATGTTCACTGGTCTGACCAATTATCTGGATTCCATCCGGGCACGCGATCCGGCACCGCGCTCGCGCTGGGAAGTGCTTACCTATCCTGGCGTCCTGGCACTGGGCCTGCACCGCGTGGCGCATTGGCTGTTCGGTGCGAAGCTGTATTTCTTCGCCCGGCTGATCAATCATATCGCTCGTTTTCTGACCGCCATCGATATCCATCCAGGCGCGACAATCGGTAAAAACTTTTTCATCGATCACGGATTTACGGTGATCGGGGAAACCGCTGAAATTGGCGACAACGTTACGATTTACCAGTGCGTGACGCTCGGCGGGACGAACCCGACCAACGGTGTTGGCGGCAAACGTCATCCGACGCTGAAAGACAATGTCATTATCGGGTCAGGTGCGCAGATCATCGGCCCGATTACTGTTGGCGAGCGCGCACGCGTTGGCGCTAATGCGGTTGTCACCGACGATGTGCCCGAAGGCGCAACGATGATCGGATTGAAAGCGCGCTCTACACTTGTTCCGGCGGAAGAATGGCTCAAGGATTTCATTCCCTATGGCACGCCCTGCGATGAGCCATGCGAGGAACTGATGGAAACCGGCCCGAGGCGTATCGCTGAGCTTGAAGCCCAATTGGCAGCAATGCGCAGTGACTTGGAAGTCCTCAAGGCCGAGCGGGAAGTGCCAGCGCAGCGAAGCGGAACCGGCGACTGATGGCGTCAGGATCTGGGCCCGGCATGGGCGCGCTTGCTGATACACCAGGGCGGATCATCGCATTTCCGGGCCGCAAGCCAGCCCAAGTGGCGTTCGCACGTGATGAATTGCAGCGGATCCTCGATCTCTATGGCCGGATGGTCGCCGCTGGTGAATGGCGCGATTATGCGATGGAATTCACCAAGGATGTGGCCGTTTTCGATGCATTTCGCCGCGCGGCTGAACGGCCGCAAGCGCGGATCGAGAAGCGTCCCTCGTTGCGTAACAGGCAAGGCATGTGGACCCTGTTCGGCGAGCACGGACAGGTGCTTAAACGCGGCCATGAACTGGCGGGCGTATTGGCTCCTATCGAACGTCGGTTGCTAAAGTCGGTCGACAGCTAGTCTATTCGAAAGCCTTCCAGGCGTGATTGCCTTCGCTTTGTGCCTGCGTGATTGCGCCGACCAGTTTGACCAGCATGACCGCCGAGATGACGAAAAGCAGGCTGGCAAATGCGGCCATCGCGAATTCCATCCAGGCAGGGGTCAGGAATACGATATTCGTCGCCGCATCGACTGTGACTTTGAGGAGCAGGCCGAGCGACAGGACGATCCCGATAATATAGGCTGTCCACCATGCCGCAACGTCATCGACCGGTGAATGGGCGAGTTCGGGTACTTCACCGTGGCTTCGGTTATGCAGTTCGCGCATGGCGCGCATCGGCACGATCAGATTGATGAACGGCACGAAATAGCTGCCAACTGCCCAGCCTGCTGAATAGTCTAAATCGACATTCTCGTCGGCCAGGTTGCGATGTGCCTTGTAGACCCAGACCAGCGCGCACAGCATCAGGCCGAGAATGGAGATGGGCAAGATGAGGGCGGCAATGCCGACGATCATGGCCCATAACGGGAAAGCTGGCTCTGTTACCGGGCCAGCGGACACCACGATATCGACTGGCGGTTTGAATATTTCATACCCCAAGGCGCCCATCTGAAAAACCGTCGTGGCAACAAACGTCCAGGCGAAAATCTTCACTAGCGTTGCCCGCGTTCGCAGGCTGCGAACATTGTTCTCGAAACTCACCGGATACGGCCCCCAACAAAAAACCCCGCACATTTCTGCGCGGGGTTTGTTGCGAGTTCAAGTGGTTAAGTCAGCTAATCGCCAATTTCCCCGACACCGGCAGGCGCTGCTGCAATGCGCCGGGCAGGGCTTGGACCACTTTATTGCGGATCGGGCTCCAGAATGCTGAGAGCATCAGCAGGGCGGAACCAATCACCAGCGCGGTCAGTGCCACATTCAGTTCTACCGCACCGAAGCGGTCGAACAGGAATGTCAGCGCAACCAGCACGTAGGCCAGCGCAGACACCAGCAATGCGCGCCGGTCGATCGCCAGCGCAACCAATCCGAACAGAACATAGATGGCGAGCACCGCAACCGCACCGCCAAGGCCAATCGCACTGCCTTCCGTAACGCCCAGCGTGTGGAAAATGGGATGCGCGATCATGGGCGCTGCAAGCAGGTGCAGCCAGAACGCAACGTCGCTGCGGCGCGTCTGACGTTCGCGGTCGCTCGTGTCCCAGCGCATGGCGAAACCAAAGATCGCGAGGCCGACGATGAACACCATCGGCATCAGAACGTGGTCAGGGCTGTCGAGTGACGACGGACCAATCCCGGTAATGACCAGCGCGATTACCGTAACTGCCAGCGCGGCAGCGCCTGCGGCGACGGTAATGGGCACCATGAACCGGCGCCAGTGTGCATAGGCTGCGCCGGCGGTGATCAGACCCGACCCGGCAATCAGCAGGCCGCCCAGGACCTCGTCACTGCGGCCAAAATTGTCACCGCCAAACGACATGACAATGAAGCCGAGCAAGGCGGCAAAAATACCGCCGACAAAGGCGAGTAGCAGTACGATGCTGGGCAGGGCCATGCGGCGTTTGCGAGTGAAAAATTCAGCCATGCCCCAAGCTGCACCCGCCACCAGCAAACCGGCGAAAGGCGGCGGTCCGTCGATGTTCGGGGTCAGCGCCTGACCGATACCGCCCATCGCCACCAGCAGCAGAACCGCTGCGATGGTCACGAAAATGTCGTTGAAACTGTTGATCAGCCGGAAATGTTCTTCATCACCGGCCGGTGCCTCGCGCGATTGCCGCACGGAATTGCGCAAGGCGTCCGCGGCTTCCGGGCTCAATGCGCCGGTCGCTACCGCCGTGCGCAGATCGTCTTCTGTATACATTGGGCCTACTCCTCACCCTGTGGAAGGGTTGGAGTAGGCCCAGTGTGTTACTGTGTCAATACAGTAGGCGCTTAGCCACGCGTGCTGGACGGCGCAGCATCAGGGCCGAGCACTTCCTGCATCGCCTTCAGGATAGCAGCGCTTTGTTCTGCACCCGACTGAGGGGCCTTGAGGTTGGTCATCGAATTGATGTCGTCCCAACGGGCTGCGAAACCTTCGACTGTGCGCTCGCCTTCCTGCAACCAGACCGCGTCGTTCATGGTCACCCATGCGCTGTGGAAGCCGCCTGCACCGGCACCAACGATCTGGTTGGTCGGTGCATCTTCGCTAACGAGATACAGCGCAGCCGGGGCAACGTTTTCAGGCGAAAACAGCTTGAACGCTTCAGCCGGGAACAGGTCCTCGGTCATGCGTGTACCGGCAACCGGCGACAGCGAGTTGCAGCGGATGTTGTACTTCGCGCCTTCGAGGTGAAGCGTCTTGGTCAGGCCGGCAAGGCCGAGCTTGGCAGCGCCGTAGTTTGCCTGGCCGAAATTGCCGAACAGACCGGTCGAGCTGGAAGTCATCAGAATACGGCCATAGGCCTGTTCGCGGAAAGTTTCCCAGCAAGCCTTGGTCGCATAGGCCGAGCCCAGCAGGTGGACTTTCACGACCAGCTCGAAATCGTCCGGCGTCATTTTCGCGAAGCTCTTGTCGCGCAGAATGCCGGCGTTGTTGATCAGGACGTGGACGCCGCCCCACTTCTGCTTGGCGTCGGCAACCATCTTTTCCATCTGGTCATATTCGGTGACCGAGGCACCGTTGGCGATTGCTTCACCGCCAGCTTTTTCAATTTCTTCGACAACCTGTGCTGCCGCGTCCGAAGTGCCGGTGCCGTCACGCGATCCGCCGAGGTCGTTTACGACGACCTTCGCGCCGCGGCGTGCGAGTTCGAGCGCGTATTCACGGCCCAGGCCGCCACCGGCGCCGGTTACGATTGCTACGCGATCCTTGAACGAAATGGTCATGGCTTTCTCTCCATCTTGCTTTGGCCCGGGGGAGGGCCGAATTCCGAACGGGCTTTACGTTCCCGTAAACGTGAGGGTGAAGTGGCAGTTTATCGTGCCTGTTGCAACTGCGAACAAGCCGGTCCGCCATTCCGTAGCGTCGATAAACCGCCAATGCGGCGAATCAGGGGCGGGGGAGGCTGTGCAGCGCCGGAATCAGACCGTCGAAACCATCGATAACGGCGTGTCCGCCCAGTTCGTGCGGCGGCTTGTCGCAATAACCATACGCCGCGACGATAACAGGAACACCGGCTGCTTTCGCGGCGGCGACATCGTAGGAACTGTCGCCCACAAATGCGAATTGGCCGGTGCTGTCCTGACCGGCGGCGCAGCGTTGGCGCGCCTCGATTACCGGATCGGGGGCAGGCTTTGCCAGCAATTGCCCATCCCGGCCGCGGCCCATCGTGTCGCCACCGATTATCGTGACAAACCGATCCGCCAGGCCAAGCTGGGTGAGGATATCGGTGGCGAAACTTTCGAACTTGTTGGTCACTACCGCCATTTTCACGCCGTGTTCGGCCAACTGGTCGAGTGCATCGATCACCCCCGGATAGGGGCGCGAGTGGACCGCGTTGTTGTCTGCGTAAAAGGCGAGCATTTTCTTGTACAGCGCGCGGAAATCCTCCCGCTCCATACCGCCTTGGGCATCGACTGCGCGCGACAGCATGATCTTGGCCCCGCCGCCGATCAAATCCTTTGAACTGTCCACCGGCACCGGCTTGAAGCCGCCCAGTTCAAGCGCGTGATTTACCGCTTCGCCAAGGTCGCGAAACGTGTCGAGCAAGGTTCCATCAAGGTCGAAGCCGATGGCGCTGTAGGGAAAATGATTCATTGCCGTGAAGGGGTGGCTGAACTGACTTCAAACCGCAAGCGATTGCTGGCAAGGGAGCCGGATGAACAATTTTGCAGCCATTATCCTCGCCGCTGGCAAGGGCACTCGCATGAAATCCGACCTGCACAAGGTCCTGCACCCGATCGGGGGTAAACCGATGCTGTTCCATTTGCTGGACAGCTTCGAAGAATTGTCGCCTTCGCACACCGTTGTGGTGGCCGGTGACCGGCACGAGCAATTGCGCGATGCCGTGGCAGACCGGAATGTTACGGTTTCGCTGCAGGAACCGCAGCTTGGGACGGCCCATGCTGCCCTGATGGCGAAGGATGCACTGGCCGGTTTCGACGGGCTGGTGATGGTCAGTTTCGGTGACTGCCCGATGGTCAAGGCCGCGACTGTCCGCAAATTGTGTGATGCGCTTACCGGAGATACCAAGGTTGCGGTGCTCGGGTTCCGACCCACCGATACTCTCGCCTATGGTCGCATCATCGCCGATGCCGACGGAACCGTGCGCAAGATGGTTGAGCACAAGGATGCCAGCGAGGAAGAGCGCAAATGCGACCTGTGCAATTCGGGCGTAATCGTGGCGCATAGCAATGACATCTGGCGCCTGCTGGAAAGCGTCGGCAACGATAACGCGCAGGGCGAATACTACCTGCCCGATGTCGCGACCAACGCGATTGCAGAGGGGAGCCGTGTGGTCGCGGTTGAAACCACCCCGGACGAAGTGGCGGGCATCAATTCGCGCGCCGAGCTGGCATCGGCAGAGGCGCAGTGGCAGACTTTCAAGCGGGAAGAGGCGATGGCCGCCGGTGTGTCGCTCAGAGCACCAGAAACCGTATTTTTCAGCTGGGATACCGAGCTGGGCCGCGATGTAGAGGTCGAACCCAACGTCGTCTTCGGGCCCGGAGTGAAAATTGCCGACCATGCGACGATACGCGCGTTCAGCCATCTTGAAGGGGCGACAGTGGGCGAACATTGCAGCGTCGGCCCCTATGCGCGCCTGCGCCCGGGTGCGGTGCTGGAAGAAGGCGCCAAAATCGGCAACTTCGTCGAGATGAAAAAGGCGGTGATGGGCAAGGGCGCCAAGGCAAGCCACCTGACCTATCTCGGCGATGCGGATATCGGGGCAGGGGCCAATATCGGTGCCGGGACCATTACCTGCAATTATGACGGGTATTTCAAGCACAAGACGGTGATCGGCGAACGGGCCTTCATCGGCAGCAACAGCGCGCTGATCGCACCGGTCAATATCGGCGCAGATGCGATCGTGGCGGCTGGCAGCGCGGTCAGCCGCGATGTGGGCCCGGGCGATTTGCGCATGGTGCGCGGCGAACAGCTGGTCAAACCCGGCTGGGCAGACCGCTTCCATGACGCGATGAAAAAGAAAAAGGCAGCGGCGAAGAAGTGATGCGGCGCGCACTGGCCCTGGCTTCATTCGCCCTGCTGGCTGGCTGTGAGCAGGCCGCAGACACCGCGCCGGAGGCCGCGCCTAAAGAAGTCGCCGATGTGGTAGGTTCGCAAGCGCCAGACAAAGTGTCAGGCGCTTCGGATCCGTCTTCTGCGGCCGCAAATCCCGCGCCGCGCACGCCGGTCGACTGCACTGACGGGGAAGAAACGATTTTCTCCTGCGAGATGGCGGCCGGCAAGCGTCTTGCCGTGTGCGCAGCGGCTGATGGGAAGGCGCAATACCGCTTCGGCAAAGACGCTCCCGAACTGGCGCTCTCGGGCGGTAAATGGTCGAACACCATGTATTCGGGCGGCGGCGAATCGCAGATACTGTTTTCAAACGGCGATACCGATTACATCGTTTTCAGCCGCATGATCCGAACCAACTTTGCGCCTGGCGAACCCAACAATCCGGCAATCAGCGATGGGGTCGTTATCATGCGCGGTGAAGAATTTGTCGGGATGCAGCTTTGCGCTGGCGGGCAGGCAGAAATGCCAGTCCAGTATGACGCAGCAAAGCGTGCGTTCGGAGAGATAGAGGATATCTTCACCGGGGCCACAATGCGCGCCGATCCGCCTGAAATTGAACGTTGAGTGATGAACCAACCTGCTGGCTATGCGAACGGCCGTTTGCGAAACGGATACAGTGGCATCATACCGTGCCCAAATCCAAAAAGGGGCGGGACACGGTTCCGGTTCATCCCATCTGCCACAAGACGATCCATGTAACGTTCACCAATGCCGAACTGGCGAGAATGGGTGAAGATCGCGAGTTGATCCTGGCACATGAACGGGTGGCGAAATTCGTCCGGTGGGTAAAAGACAAACCGCCCGACTTTCACGCAAAGACCAGGAATTCGCGTTGATGCCGGGCGGCTCTTGGGGCCAGAGTAACCTGCGAGCAGCCGGGACCAGGACGGCTGTCGCAAAATCGCCTATGCGGCGGTTATCAAGTCAGCCCAGTTCAAGTTCGCGGTGACGGTCTGTCTCTTTCGCAAACTGGCGCTGCCAGCTTTCGAATTCACTCCGGCTGAGCAGGTAATTCCACCTGGCCTCATCAAAAGTGATCAACTGATCGCGGACTGCCTTTACGACATCGGCCTTGCGGGCATCGGACCAGTGGACACGGTGATGCGGCGGCAGGCCGGCGCGCTCTATGCGAGAACGGACATCGCGGCGCATGGCACTTGGGGGTACGGCATTAGGCATTGTTAATTCTCCAGATTCAGCCCCCTGTTGAAGCCAAATCTTGCCGGAAATCCTTTATTCCGCCTTTCCAAACATGGTGAATTTCACCCTAACGATATTCCGGAAGGTGAAGCGTTTCAGGAACGCGCCGAGTTGCCAAGCTGCGGGTCCGCAAACGAAAAAGGGCGACCGCAGGGCCGCCCTTTCGTCTCATCGCAAGCTGGTTATTCGGCCGCTTCATCATCCTTGAGTCGCTGCAACAGGTAAACATATTGCAGAGCCTGGAGCCGCGCGCGCTGTTCGTTATCGACGCCGCCCGAATGACCGCCGGTCATATCTTCGTAGTAATAATATGGCTGGCCAAGTTCCTTCATGCGCGCCGCACCTTTGCGTGCGTGCGCCGGATGGGTCCGGTCATCTGCGGTCGAGGCCCAGAAGAATGGCGCGGGGAAATCCACGCCATCGACCAGCTTCTGATAGGGTGAATACCCTTCGATCCATGCGCGCTGTTCCGGAATGCGCGGATCACCATATTCGCCGATCCACGATGCGCCGCGTCCGATCTCGTGATAGCGCAGCATGTCGAACAGCGGAATTGCGACAATCGCTGCGCCGAACAGGTCCGGACGCTGTGTAAACGCCGTGCCGACCAGCAGGCCGCCCTGCGATCCGCCCTGGATGCCCAGATGTTCTGGCGAGGTAAAACCGCGCTCGACCAGATCGTCGCCAATGGCGATGAAATCATCCCAGGTGCGCTGCTTGTTCTCGCGGATCGCAGTCTGGTGCCAGCCCGGGCCGAATTCCCCGCCGCCGCGCATATTGCCGAGTACATAGGCTCCGCCATTTTCGAGCCACAGCTTGCCGGTGCTGCCGAGATAGCTGGGCAGGCGCGGAATCTGGAACCCGCCGTAGCCGGACATCAGGATCGGTGTGCTGCCGTCCAGTTCCATCCCCTCCGGCTTGACGATGAAATAGGGGATCTTGGTACCATCGGCGGAAACAGCCTCGTGCTGCTCAACCTCGAACCCTTCCGCGTTGAAATATTCCGGACTGGTCTTGATCACCTCTGGCACCCCGCCGTCGGAATAATACAATGTAGTGGGGGTCAGGAAATCGGTGACGGAGAACATGATCTCGTCTGTCTCTTCCGATGATGCCGCAATGCCGACCGTGGCATTGCCGGGCAATTCGACTTCCTTCGATGTCCAGGCACCGTCGGCGAAGTCGAAACGGATCACCTTGCCCACCACATTGTCGAGCATGCCGACATAGAGATGATTGGCAGTGATTGCCCCGCCGCGCTTCGTCTGGCGGTCTGCCGGTGCCCATACGAGCGTTTTGGCAGCGCCGTTGGGATCAGCTTTCCATTCCTCAAGATCAACCGCGATCAGACTGTCAGCAGGGAAAGTCTGCCCGCCCACCTTCCAGTCGACATCGGTCGAATAGAGCAGATGGCCATCGACAATGCCGTAGGGTGCAGCCTTGAGCGGGATGTCGAGCTTCAGCCACTCACCATCCATGTCGACGTAATATTCGGTCTCGTGGAAACTGACGCCGCGAAATGCGGTGCGTGCGTGAACCTTGCCCGTGCTGTCGCGCAGCAGGCTGGCACCGGACCAGACGTCTTTGGGCGATCCGCGGAAAATCTCTTCTGCATCATCGATCGACTGGCCGCGCTTCCACAGGCGGGTGGTGAACGGATATTCGCTTTCCGTCATCAACGTTTCGTCGAAATTGCGCGTGACCAGCATGGTGTCAGCATCGAGCCATTCAACGCTGCCCTGACTTTCCGGAAGGTAAAACCCGCCATCCACGAATTCACCGGTTTCCATGTTGAATTCGCGCAGCTCTGCCGCATCCTTGCCGCCATCGGACAGCGCGATCATGCACATCCGGCCTTCTGGGGGCAAACAGGTTGAACCTTTATAGACCCACTCTCGGCCTTCTGCGGCGGCGAGGGCATCGACGTCGAGGACCGTTTCCCACTCGGGATTATCGGTCTGATAGCTTTCGCGCGATGTGCGGCGCAGCAGGCCTTTCGGGTTCTGTTTATCCTGCCAGAAATTGGTCAGTCCGAATTTGGAAAAGCTGACGAATGGGATGCGGTCTTCGCTGTCGTAGATTTCCAGCGCATCGTTTTTGAGCTTGTCGAAGCGCGGATCGCTGGCGAGCAGCTCGGTGGTGCGCTCATTCTCGGCCCTGACCCAGGCTAGCGCCTCGTCACTGCGGGCTTCCTCCAGCCAGATGTAAGGGTCTTGCTCAGGGCCGGGTACGCCATCATCGGTAGTTTGATCGGCCATTTCACCGGTGCTGTGATGGTCGGCGGCGGCAGGGGATGCAGTCATGGCAATGGCCGCCGCGATGGCAAGTGATGAAACAAGTTTCAAATGTCCTCTCCTGTGGGGATGTGCTGCCCTCACCTTGGGCAAGCGCAATGCGAATGTGAAGCGGTAATCGGACACATTATCCAGGCGGCAAACGAAAAAGGGCGACCCGTGGGCCGCCCTTTAAAATTCGTGATTTGCTGACGGATCAGCCTTCGACGTGTTCCGCCAGAACGGTCAGGCCGTTGTCGCCCACTTCGGCAAAACCGCCGCGGACTTCGATTTCCTCGGGCGTGCCGCCTTCGGTCTTGTAAACCTGAACCGCACCATCGCGGATTGTCGACATGAAAGGCGCGTGGCCTTCCAGCACACCGAACTCGCCTTCCGCACCGGGAACGACGACCATGTGGACGTCTTCCGAGCGGACCAGCTTGGCCGGTGTTACGAGTTCGAAGTGAAGTGCCATATCGCTTAGGCGTCCTCAGCCATCTTCTTGGCTTTTTCGACTACGTCGTTGATGCCGCCAACCATGTAGAAAGCCTGTTCCGGAAGGTGATCGTATTCGCCTTCGACAACTGCCTTGAACGAGGCAACCGTGTCTTCCAGCTGGACGAACTTGCCGGAGATGCCGGTGAAGACTTCCGCAACGTGGAACGGCTGCGACAGGAACTTCTGGATCTTACGCGCACGGGCAACGGTCAGCTTATCTTCTTCAGAAAGCTCGTCCATGCCGAGAATTGCGATGATGTCCTGAAGCGACTTGTACTTCTGAAGCGTTTCCTGAACCTTACGGGCAGTCTCGTAGTGCTCCTGACCAACAACGCGCGGCTCAAGGACGCGGCTGGTGGAGTCGAGCGGGTCAACTGCCGGGTAAATGCCCAGCTCCGAAATTGCGCGGTTCAGCGTGGTCGTTGCGTCCAAGTGGGCGAACGAAGTTGCTGGCGCAGGGTCGGTAAGGTCATCTGCGGGAACGTAGATGGCCTGAACCGAGGTGATCGAACCCTTGGTCGTCGAGGTAATGCGTTCCTGCAGGTTACCCATGTCGGTCGACAGGGTAGGCTGATAGCCCACTGCCGAAGGGATACGGCCGAGAAGTGCGGACACTTCCGAACCGGCCTGCGTGAAGCGGAAAATGTTGTCGACGAAGAACAGAACGTCCTGACCTTCCTGGTCGCGGAAGTATTCAGCCATCGTCAGACCCGACAGAGCAACACGGGCACGCGCGCCAGGAGGCTCGTTCATCTGACCGAACACGAGAGCAACCTTCGAACCTTCGGAGATCGCTTCGCCAGCTTCGTTCTTGGCGATAACGCCAGCGTCGAGGAATTCGTGATAAAGGTCGTTACCTTCGCGGGTACGCTCACCCACGCCGGCGAACACGGACACGCCGCCGTGACCCTTCGCAATGTTGTTGATCAGTTCTTGAATAAGAACCGTCTTGCCCACGCCGGCGCCGCCGAACAGGCCAATCTTACCGCCTTTCGCGTAAGGTGCGAGAAGGTCGATAACCTTAATACCGGTGACAAGAATTGCCGCTTCGGTCGACTGGTCGACAAAGGCAGGTGCTTCTGCGTGGATCGGGGCGGACATTTCCGCGCCAACCGGGCCGCGCATGTCGATCGGTTCACCGACAACGTTCATGATGCGGCCGAGTGTTTTCGGGCCAACCGGGACAGTGATCTGCTTACCGGTGTTGATGACTTCCTGACCGCGGGTCAGGCCTTCGGTCGCGTCCATCGCGATGGTGCGAACAGTGTTCTCACCAAGGTGCTGGGCGACTTCGAGAACCAGCGTGTTATCGCCGTTCTTGGTTTCAAGCGCGGTCAGAATTGCGGGCAGTTCACCGGGGAACGCCACGTCGACGACAGCGCCGATGACCTGGGCAATCCTGCCATTGGTCGATTGGTTGAGTACGGGTGCGGTAGCCATGGTGTCTTCCTTAGCCTTCGATCTTAAAGCGCTTCCGCGCCAGCAATAATTTCAATGAGTTCAGTGGTAATCGCGGCCTGACGACTGCGGTTATACTGGATGGTAAGCTTGTTGATCAGGTCGCCTGCGTTGCGCGTAGCGTTGTCCATTGCGGTCATCGATGCGCCCTGTTCGGATGCAGCGATTTCAAGCAGGGCGCCAAAGATTTGCGTCTTCACATAACGCGGCAGCAATTCTTCGAGGATTTCCTCTTCGCCCGGCTCGTATTCGACCACGGCATCGCTGTCCGCTGCGCTTGCTGGCGCCGGAACCGGGATGATCTGATCGATAGTCGGGTCCTGCGCGAGAGCGGACTTGAAGGTCGGGTATACGAGATGGGCAACATCGAATTTGCCGCCATCGTACATTTCGACCAGCTCTTCAGCGATTTTAGCCGCTTCTTCGAAGCCCGGATAACGAACGTCACTGGTGTCGAAGTGAGTGCCGATCTGGTTCGGGAAATTGCGCTTTAAAGGGGCACGGCCCTTCTTGCCGACCAGATAGAACTCAACGTCCTTGCCAGCGGCCTGCAATTCGCGGGCCTTGTTGGCAGCTGCCCGAACGAGGTTCGCGTTAAGACCGCCGCACAGACCCTTGTCGGTGTTCACGACCACCAGCAGGTGGCGCTTGTCCGAACCGGTGCCGGCGAGCAGTTTTGGTGCATCGTCACCCGACACCTTGGAGGCGAGGGCGGCCATGACCGACGCCAGACGCTCTGCATAAGGGCGTGCGGCTTCGGCTGCTGCCTGCGCCTTGCGGAGCTTGGCGGCTGCGACCATTTGCTTGGCCTTGGTGATCTTCTGGGTGGATTTAACCGACCCGATCCGATCCTTGAGTTCTTTAAGGCTTGCCATGTCGGCTCCCTATTTCTCTCTCAGGCTTAAGCGAACTGCTTGGCGAATGCGTCGAGTGCCTTGACGGTGTCGTCCTTGACATCGTCGAACTTGCCGCTGGTGCGGATGGTCGCGAGGATGTCAGCGTGTTCGCTGCGCATGAAGCTCAGCATGGCGGATTCGTATTCGTTCACACGGTCTACCGGAATGCTGTCGAGATAGCCGTTGGTGCCAGCGAAGATCGAAATGGTCTGCTCTTCGAACGGCATGGGCGAGAACTGCGGCTGCTTGAGCAGCTCGGTCAGGCGCGCACCGCGGTTGAGGAGTTTCTGCGTCGAAGCATCGAGGTCCGAGCCGAACTGCGCGAAGGCCGCCATTTCGCGGTACTGAGCGAGTTCGAGTTTGATCGAGCCCGAAACCTTCTTCATCGCTTTCGTCTGAGCGGCGCCGCCAACACGGCTAACCGACAGACCCACGTTAATCGCGGGGCGAATACCCTGATAGAACAGGTCGGTTTCAAGGAAGATCTGGCCGTCGGTGATCGAAATCACGTTAGTCGGAATGTAGGCAGAAACGTCACCAGCCTGAGTTTCGATGATCGGCAGTGCAGTCAGCGAACCGCCGCCATTGTCGTCGTTCATCTTCGCCGCACGCTCGAGGAGACGTGAGTGGAGATAGAATACGTCACCCGGATACGCTTCACGGCCCGGAGGACGACGCAGCAGCAGCGACATCTGACGATAGGCAACTGCCTGCTTGGAAAGGTCATCATACACGATCACGGCGTGCATGCCATTGTCGCGGAAGAATTCGCCCATCGCGCAGCCGGTATACGGTGCGAGGAACTGAAGCGGTGCAGGCTCCGAAGCGGTCGCGGCAACAACGATGGAATATTCCATCGCGCCGTTTTCTTCGAGGCTCTTCACGATCTGGGCAACGGTCGAACGTTTCTGGCCGACAGCTACGTAGATGCAGTAAAGCTTCTTCGTTTCGTCTTCGCCCTGATGCGCTTCCTTCTGATTGATGAAGGTGTCGATCGCGACAGCCGATTTACCGGTCTGACGGTCGCCGATGATCAGTTCGCGCTGGCCGCGGCCAACCGGAACGAGAGCGTCAATTGCCTTGAGGCCGGACTGCACAGGTTCATCAACCGATTTACGCGGGATGATGCCCGGAGCCTTTACTTCGACGCGGCTGCGCTTGTCGGCAACGATCGGGCCCTTGCCGTCGATCGGGTTACCAAGAGCGTCGACCACGCGGCCCAGCAGGCCCTTGCCAACCGGAACGTCCACGATGGTGCCGGTCCGCTTTACAACGTCGCCTTCCTTGATTTCAGCGTCGGAGCCGAAGATCACGACACCGACATTGTCGGCTTCCAGGTTCAGCGCCATGCCCTGAACACCGTTGGAGAATTCGACCATCTCACCAGCCTGAACATTGTCGAGGCCGTGGATACGGGCGATACCGTCACCAACGGAGAGAACGGAACCGACTTCGCTGACTTCAGCTTCGGTGCCGAAATTGGCGATCTGGTCCTTGATGACCTTGGAGATTTCTGCGGCGCGGATTTCCATCATTTAGCCTTTCATCGCGTTCGCGAGGGAATTCAAACGGGTGCGGATCGAGCCGTCAATACGCTTCGATCCAATTGTAACGACGAGGCCGCCCAGAAGGTCCGGGTCGACATCGGCAGAAAGTTTTACGGTGCGACCTTCGCGTGCGGTCAGCTTGTTCTTGAGCGTATCAAGCTGGCTGTCCGTCAGTGCGTGCGCGCTGGTGACATTGGCTGTCACTTCGCCGCGCTGCGCTGCTGCGATGGTTCCGAATGCACGGATCATGCCGGGCAGATCACCAAGGCGGCGGTTCTGCGCGAGCACTCCGAGAAAATTCTGAGTGAGCTCTGTTACGCCGAGCAGGGCAGAAATGCCCCAAACGGCTTTTTCAGCTTCGGCGCGAGTGACCCGCGGGTTGCTGATGAGCATTTGCAGCTCATCCGATTCGCCAAGTGCTGCGTGCAGCTTGTCGAGATCGGATTCGACTGCGCTAACCGTCCCTGCTTCTGAAGCAAGGTCGAACAAGGCAGATGCGTAACGCCCTGCCAGGCTGGCCTGAATACCGGCGGAGTTCTCCACGCGTTTGGTCCTCTTGGGTCCGGAAAATAACGATGCATCAGCCTTGTCTGAAAAGGCGGTGGAATCACGACCTCTGCAAAGCTGGCGCGCCCCTATCATTGGGGATGACACGATGCAAGACGAGTCTATGGACTCTTGTCATCTTCCGCGTAAACTTCTCGCAAGGCGGCTGCTGATCGCCAGAGGAGAGGACCATGAAAACCACACCGATGTCGCCCAATTGCGGCGTAGAAGTCACCGGAATCCAGCTTTCGCAGGTAGAAGGCGAAGCGATGGGTACGATCAAGCAGCTGATTTACGAAAACGGCGTGGCCGTGTTTCGCGAGCAGGAGTTTTCCCCGGAAGAACATATCGCCTTCGCCAAGCGCTGGGGACAGATCGACATCAACCAGTATTTCCCGCTGGAACAGAAATATCCGGAAATCGCGATCGTCCGCAAGAAGGCGGATCAGGAAACCAATATCGGCGGTGCATGGCATACCGATCATTCCTACGACCAGATACCGGCAATGGGTTCGATTCTGGTGGCGCGCACGCTCCCGCCCAAGGGCGGCGATACGCATTTCAAACATATGGGCGCAGCCTATGATGCGCTGCCCGATGATCTGAAGCAGGAGATCGACGGGCTGGAGGCGTTCCACACCGCCGACCATGTATATAAGGAAGACGGGATTTACGCGAAAACTGACATGGGCAGCGAGCTGCGCGGTCAGGATATGAAAACCGGCGCGGTCCACCCGATTGTCATCCGTCACCCGCACACCGGCCGCAAGCTTCTGTATGTGAACAGCTCTTTCACCATCAATATTGTCGGCCGCACGCGCGAGGAGAGCCTGCCGCTGCTGAACCGGCTCTATGATGCGGCGCTGAGCGCGGAGAATGAATGCAAGGTCGTGTGGCAGCCGGGAACGGTCGCCATCTGGGATAACCGCGTCACATGGCACAACGCCATGAACGATTATCAGGGGTATGCCCGCGAAATGCACCGCATCACGCTGAGCGGAGATGCGTTGGCGGCTTAGTCGGTCCTCGCCTCGCACTTGTAGACCAGGCGTTCGTTTGGCTGCTGCGGGAGCATTGCCGTAACCGCGCCCTGCATGTCGCCGAGGCTCGCTGCGGCACCATCGGTTCCGCATTTGGGGGGCGTATATTTGCCGCGCGCCTCGCGGGCGCTGGTCATTGCATTGCGGCTCAGCAGATAGCGGTCCGTGCGGAATTCGCCGGTGACCGGATCATAGCGGTTTACCGATACGGCGTCTTCCTGATTGGGCACAAAGATGCGCGACCAGGTGCCGCCGGAAAATCCGTATTGGGTCCGCTCGTTCACGCAGCCGTCTTCTGCCCAGGTGAATTGCAGTTCCGGGTCGGGCGTACCGGTAACCCGGCTTCGGTCCAGTTGCAGCGTGCACAGCAGGGTGCCTTCACCATTGCTGCTGGCAGGCTGCTTAGCGCCGTCGGAACCATCGTCTTCGTTCATGGCTGCATTGACGCGGCGGTCGATGGCGTCGAGGCCGGGCCGGGTGAACCATAGCGCCAGCGCGGCGATCAGCGCGGCGGCGGCGACCGTGCCGGCAATCATCAGCTTGCGTTCGGTACGGCTATCATGCGTGTCGCCGTCCGTCGCCGGTTCGCCTTGCTGCATCCAGGCCTGCCAAGCGATCACGCCAGCGCCCACCCCGAGCAGGACCAGCAGGAAGGCGAGCGCCATGGTGTTCTCACGCTCTTCCTGAACCGCCTGTTCTGCTTCCAGTTGCACGCGGTCGCGCTTTGCACGCGTTTGTTCCGCTCTTTCGGCCAACTCAGCCCGCGCTGCCGTCTGCTGCCGTTCGATGCGTTCCCGTTCAGCCTCGTCCAGATCGGCAAGGCTACGGCAAGGCAGCGCGTTGACCCGTGCATTGACATTGTTTGCGCGCAGGAACGGCAGCAATTCCTTGGTCGAAACGGCAAAGAAAAACTCCGCATCCGATCCGCCCGAATCGGCGCCGAAACTGTTCACCCCGAGCACGCGCCCGCATCCATCCAGCAGCGGGCCGCCGGAATTGCCGCGTGCGATTGGCGCGGTGTGAAGGATTGTATCGAACTGGCGGCTTGGTCGTGCACCCGAAATGAACCCTCGGCTCTTAACCGGCGGCTGCGAATTGAAGATATCATTCAGATCCAGGCCCTGCGCCTGATCCACATTCATGGGATAGCCGACCGAGGATACTTCGCCGCTGTCGCTGTTGGGATTGCCCGATATGGTCAAAGGCGGGAGGCGCAGGGATCCTGTGATTTCGACCAGCGCGAGGTCGTTTCGCGGGCTGATCGACAGTATCTTCGCATAATTGGCGTCGTTTCCTTCCGAAGGTACGATCCCGATCCGCAATGTATCGTCCTGCGCCGCTTGGGTAACGACATGGGCATTGGTGACAATCCGGGTCGGCGACACCGCAAACCCGCTGCCATGGCTGACCGGGTAAACGTCGGTTCCGTCCGTTCCGATGATTACCACGCGCACGACCCCGCGTGCTGCGGCGTTGATATCGGCAGGGTCCGCAAAACTCGGAGCGGGTATCAGCAGGCCGAACAATGCGGCGCACAGGATCAGGAAACGCTTCATAGGATGCGGGCTTAGGCGAGTGCCTGCATTGACCGCAAGCTTCGGGAAGCGGTCTTGTGCAATTGCCGCTAGCTGGCGGTGACACCCTGTTACTGGATCAGGGGCACAGTAGATGGCATAGGAGCACGGCGATGGACGCGAAAAACCTCACCGATGATCAGCGCTGGCAGATTGCCATGGCTAAGGATCGCGCATTCGACGGCGTGTTTGTAACCGGGGTTCATTCAACCGGAATATATTGCCGCCCATCCTGCCCGGCGCGTGCGCCGAAGCGCGAAAATGTGAAATTCTATGCCTGCGGTGCCGATGCGGAGGCAGCGGGCCTGCGACCGTGCAAGCGCTGCACCCCCGAAACAATCGCCCCGGACGAGAAAGCCGTGCTTCGCTGTCTTGAGGTTTTGCGCTGGAGTGAGAGCCAGGTCTCTCTGGAAAAGCTGGGTACCGTCACCGGATATTCGCCGACCCATCTGCAGCGGCTGTTCAAGCGGGAAGTTGGCTTGTCCCCGGCGGCATACCACCGGGCCTTGCGGCGCGAGCGGGCGAAAGACGCCTTGTCAGTCGGCGACACCGTAACCAATGCCATGTATGATGCGGGCTATTCCGGCCCGTCGAGATTTTACGATGAAAACAAGGAGCGTTTCGGAATGAGCCCATCTGCGTGGCGCGATGGCGGCCGCGATACCATGATCCGCTATGCAATCACCTCCACCAGCCTGGGCGAAATGCTGGTCGCAGCCACCGGCAAGGGTGTTTGCCGCCTGTCTTTCGGAGAGGACAGGGACGAGCTCGAACGGCGTTTCCCCAATGCCGAGCTGGTCGAGGGAGATGCCAGTTTCGCGGACTTGCTGAAACAGGTCGTTGCCGCAGTGGAGCAACCCGGAAACGCGCCGCATATTCCGCTGGATGTAAAAGGTACCGCTTTTCAGGAGGCGGTGTGGCAGCAATTGCGCAAGATCCCTCCGGGGGAAACCCGGTCCTATGCCCAGATTGCGGCTGCGGCGGGTAATCCCAAAGCGGTGCGGGCTGCGGGCAGCGCCAATGGGGCAAACTCTGTTGCGGTGCTGATCCCGTGCCACCGTGTGGTGAGATCGGACGGGGCGATTGGAGGCTACGCCTACGGACCGGAGATAAAGCGCGAATTGCTGAAGCGGGAGCTTGGTAAACGCGATTGACTTGCGCGGGCTTTGCGTATTCTTGCCGGCTTGAATACCGGGCCGCTCAGGGGAAACATCATGCCAGAAACCGTTAATGCTTCGGGAACCGTGCCGACATGGCGCCGGGTGGTTGCGTTTCCGCTGGTTTCGCTGGTGATTGCACTGGGCGCCGCCGTCGGTGTCATCCTCGGGTTTGGATGGCTGGTCACGCGGCTGCCGGATACCGGGCTTAGCGATGCTGCGATGATGGGGCTGACCGCCGTGATTGCGGTTCTGCTGATGTTCGCCTTGAGTAAGGTCTTGCTGCGTCATCTGGGCGAAATGCCGCGCGATGATTTGCCATTAAAGGGGGCGGGGCGCGATACTTTGTTCGGCTTTCTCGGTGCGGGGTGGCTGATGACAATGTGCGTCGGTGTGGCCTTTATTCTCGGCGCCTACACCATCACCGCCTGGGGCGGATCGACCAGTGCGCCGCTGATCCTGTTTCAGGCGGGGCTTTTCGCCGGGTTCGTCGAAGAAGTCATCGCCCGGGGCATTATCTTCCGTTTTCTGGAGGAGTTCGCCGGAAGCTGGGCCGCGCTCGTCATCTCTGCGCTGGTTTTCGGTTTCCTCCATGCAGACAACCCGAATGCAACATGGTTTTCCTCGCTCGCAATCTCGATTGAGGCAGGCATCCTGCTCGGCGCTGCTTATATGTATACCCGTAATCTGTGGCTTGCGATTGGCCTTCATGCCGGCTGGAATATCGTGCAGGGCTACGTCTGGGATGTACCGGTTTCCGGCAATCAGGTGGACGGGCTGGTTGAATCGCAGATGAGCGGGCACCCGCTGATATCGGGCGGTGCATTCGGGTTGGAGGCATCTGTAATTGCGCTGGTTATTGCGACAACCGCTGGCGTCTGGTTGCTGCGCGAGGCCATGAAAAAGGGCCACGTAATCCAGCCCCGTTGGGTCCGAAACCGGAAGGCCCGTCAACCAATTTCCGAATAGGTTAATCCCCCGCCCAGCCGCTTTTGGCCGGCGTAAGCGTGCGCAGAAACGCGTCGGCAGTATCCAGATAATCCTGCTGTTTGTCTTCGCCCATGCGGTCCCAATTGGCATAGATGCGCCCAATCCGGTGGTTGCTTTCCAACCTGTCGCGGTGGCGGTCCATGAAATGCCAATAGAGCGAATTGAAGGGGCAGGCTCCATCGCCGGTTTTCTTGCTGGCTGAATAGGCGCAATCCTTGCAGTAATCGCTCATCTTGTTGATGTAATTCGCGCTGGCCGCATAGGGCTTGCTCGCCAGTTTACCGCCATCGGCATACAGGATCATCGCCGCGACGTTGGGCAATTCCACCCATTCATACGCGTCTGCGTAGACCACCAGGAACCAGTCCTGCACTTCACGCGGTTTGATCCCCGCCAGCAATGCGAAATTGCCCAGTACCATCAGCCGCTGGATGTGGTGTGCGTGCGCGTTCTCGCGGGTTGAGCGGATACAGTCTGCAAGGCAGCGCATATCCGTTTCGCCAGTCCAGTAAAATTCGGGCAAGCCGCGCTGCGCATTCAGGGCGTTCGCGCTTTCTAGGTCGGGCATATGATGCCAGTAAAAACCGCGCACATATTCGCGCCAGCCGATCAATTGGCGGATGAACCCTTCTACCGCATTCAGCGGCGCGTCCCCGTTTCGGTATGCGTCTTCTGCCCGTCTGCACAATTCCATCGGATCAAGCAGCCCGAGATTGATCGAAGTGCTCAGCATGGAATGAAACAGATCATCCTGCCCGTGGACCATCGCATCCTGATAGGTGCCAAAATCGGGCAGTCGTTCTGCGAAGAATGCATCGGCAGCGGTTTCCGCCTCGTCGCGTGTCACGGGCCATTGGAAGCGGCCGAGATCACCGAAGTGGTCCGGGAATTCGGCCTCTACCAGATCCATCGCTTCGCGGGTGATCTCGTCCGGCTCTGGCTTGGGCCTTGCGGGGGCGGACATCCCGTCCTTGGGCGGCGCACGGTTATCCTTGTCGTAATTCCACTGCCCGCCAGCGGGTTTGCCGTCATCCATCAGCAGACCGGTCTTCTTGCGCATTTCCTGATAGAAGTTTTCCATCCGCAGGGTTTTGCGGTCCGCCGCCCAATCGCCGAATTCTGCAATCGAGCAGACGAAACGGTCATCGGGCAGAATTTCCACCTTGCAATCAAACTTGTCCGGCCATTCCTCAATCGCTTGCTGGACGCGCCATTCGCCGGCCTCGACAATATGGATGGCGCGCGGATTGTGCCGTTCGGCCGCACGGGCGACCTCTCCGGTGAAGCTGCCCGCGTTGTCCTTGTCGGTCAGCCTGGTGTAATCGACCGTCCACCCCGCATCGCGCAATTCCTGCGCGAAATGGCGCATGGCAGAGAAGATCAGTACGATCTTTTGCTTGTGATGTTTGACGTAGGTTGCCTCGTCCCACACCTCCATCATCAGGATGACGCTGTCGTCCTTCGTCCGGCCGCGCAGCGATGCGAGCGTACGGGTCAGCTGGTCACCCAGCACGGGAACCAGGATCGGGCCTGTGTTTTGATCTGCCATGCCCGTCCAATGCACGAACGGCGCGGCAGTGCCCGTCAGGTCAGGTGCGGGGGTATTCCCGGTTCGCATTTTTCCCAGGCACGCTTGTAGGCGTCACGTTGGCCAATGCGCTGGAGATAGGCGGCTGTGTTGGGCATTTCGTCCAGCGTGGTGTCACGGAACATGCGCGCGGTGGTGATGCAGTAAACCATCATGATATCTGCCAGCGTCAGCTGCGATCCGCCGAAGAATTCCGCCTCGCCCAGACGCTGTTCCACCATCGTCCATGCCTTTGCCGTGCGGTCCGCGACGAATTCGGCGGGCATCGGGTTTTTCGGTTCCGCCATGGACAGCATCAGCTGCATCATGCCGTTGGTCATGAAGGTGCCGTTGGTAAAGTGGAACCAGAACAGATGATCGGCAAAATCGGGATGGCTAACATCCAGGCAGTGTTTCGCAGCGCCATATTTGCGGTCGATATATTCGCAAATAGCGCCACTTTCGCCCAACACCAGGTCGCCATCCTGAATGACCGGGGCGATCCCCATCGGATGCAGCGCCTTGTATTCGTCAGGTGCCAGCCGGTTATCTTCGCGCCGGCTATAACGTTTGTATTCGTAATCGAGGCCAAGCTCTTCGCAGAGCCAGACGATGCGTTCCGATTGCGAGATACCAAGGTGGTGGACGGTCAGCATAGTAGGCTCCTTAGACGAAACTGTAGGGGTCGATATCGACGCTTACGCGAACTCCGCGCGGGAAGTCGAGGGCGCCGAGCCAGCTTCGGATAATATCCTGAACCTGCGCGCTGCGGCGGGCGTTGATCAGCAGGCGGTAGCGGTACCGGCCGCGCAGCAATGACAGGGGGGCGGGCGCTGGCCCCAATATCATGACGTCCTGAATGTTCGGCCTCGTTCCGCCAATGGCGCGGGCCGCCTCTTTCGCCTCTGCTTCGTCTTCGCTCGACACGATGATGGCGGCCCAGCGGCCAAACGGCGGCGCGCCCGCATGACGCCGTGCATCGGTTTCCGCCTCGTAGAAGGCGTCGCGGTCGCCGTCGGCCAGCGCGGCGATCACCGGCGCATCGGTATGGCGGGTCTGAATGAATACCTCGCCCGGCTTGCTGCCGCGTCCCGCGCGTCCGGCCACCTGCGCGACCTGCTGATAGGTGCGTTCGGCAGCGCGCAGATCGCCGCCTTCAAGCCCCAGATCGGCATCGACCACCCCGACAAGGGTCAGATCGGGAAAGTGGAACCCCTTGGTCACCAGCTGAGTGCCGACGATCACGTCGATCGCCTTCGCCTCTGCTTGCGCAACAAACTCTGCGGCTTTTTCCGGCGAGTTAAGTGTATCGGAAGTCGCCACCGCCACACGCGCTTCGGGCATGATTTCAGCGACCTCGTCGGCGATGCGCTCCACCCCCGGCCCGCAGGCAACAAGGCAGTCGGGTTCACCGCAATCGGGGCATTTATCGGGCTGGGCGGTTTCGTGTCCGCAATGATGGCACGCCAGCCGGCGGGTAAACCGGTGTTCGACCAGCCAGGCGCTGCAATTGGGGCATTCGAACCGGTAACCGCAATTGCGGCACAGGGTCAGCGGGGCATAGCCACGGCGGTTGAGGAACAGCAGCGATTGTTCGCCTTTTTCGAGGCGGTCCTGCAACGCTTCCACCAGTTCCGGCGCCAGCCAGCGGCCCTTTTCCGGCGGGTGCTGGGTCAGGTCGATCGTGGAAATGGTGGGCATGGTGGCCCCGCCGAAACGGCTGGGCAGTTCCAGCCGTTCATAAATTCCGCTCTCTGCCATCTGCAGACTTTCCAGCGCAGGCGTAGCACTGGCCAGAATGATCGGGAATTTCTCGAACCGGGCGCGCATCACCGCGACATCGCGGGCGTTGTATCGGACGCCTTCATCCTGTTTGAAACTGATCTCGTGCGCCTCGTCCACCACGATCAGACCCAGATTGGCATAGGGCAGGAACAGGGCAGACCGCGCGCCGACAACCACCTGCGCTTCGCCGCTGGCAATCGCGCGCCATGCACGGCGGCGCTCGGTCGATTTCAGGCTTGAATGCCAGACGATAGGTGCCGCCCCGAACCGGTTTTCAAAACGCCTCAGGAATGCCTCGGTCAGGGCGATCTCCGGCAACAGAACCAGCACCTGCCGATTGTCGCGCAGTGCAGCTGCAACCGGTTCGAAATAGGTTTCGGTCTTGCCCGATCCAGTCACCCCGTCGAGCAGAAACGGGGCGAATTGCCGCGCCTTAACCGCATCGGTCAGTCGGTCTGCCACTTGCTGCTGGTCATCGGACAGCTTGGGTTGATCGTGATCGGCACGCGCCTTGGGGTAAGGGCGGTCGATATTCACCTCGACCGGTTCCAGCACCCCCTGATTGACCAGCCCGCGCAGCACCGCGTCGCTGACGCTTGCCATTTCAGCCAGTTCGCGGATGGTGGCCTGTTCATTCTGCAGCGCGTCCATCGCCACTGCGCGCTGCGGGGTCATGCGTTCCGGTTCGCTGCCCGACAGCCGGTATTCGGTCATCGTC
Organism: Pontixanthobacter luteolus; assembly: GCF_009828095.1. Lineage (GTDB taxonomy): Bacteria > Pseudomonadota > Alphaproteobacteria > Sphingomonadales > Sphingomonadaceae > Pontixanthobacter > Pontixanthobacter luteolus. The sequence goes on from NZ_WTYP01000001.1 coordinate 403,253, forward strand.
GTTGGCCCGCGCATTGCCCCGCCGGATGACAGGACCATGCGCGCGACCGAGGCGAGGGACGCGCAATAATAATCGGCGGTCCATTCGATCAAACGGCGCAGTTCCCTTCCAAGCGGGGGAACCGGCAGGGCCTCGATGATTGGTCTCAGCTTGGCCTCTGGAACCGGGTTTGCCGGGAGGCGTTCTTCCTCCCACACGATGCCGATGATCTGGCGCGGACCGAGCGGGGCGACAACCACCGATCCGTATTCGACCTTCATGCCCTTGGGCACCTTGTAATCAAGGGGGCCAAGTGCAGCATTGAATATGATGAGGCGGACGCGGTTCATAATAGGCACTCAATATGGGACGCTTTACAGTGCCGGGACAAGGTGAGGAGACAGGGAAATGACCGATTTGTTGAATACAGCTGCAAGCAGGCGCGCATTTATGGCGGGGGCGGGCAGCGTCGGCCTGGTCACGCTTTCCGGTTGTGCCAGCCTGCCGGGTTTCGGTTTTACCGATGCCATTCGCCGGTTGCTGCTGCTTTCCAGCGAGCGCGCTTTTGCCCGGCTGACCGCCGATGGCGGGTATTGGGATCAGCAGGTCGGGATGATCGGGCTTGAGAACGTGATGGGCACGCGCGGCAATATCCTTGCCAGCATTCTTACCTCGACCCTGTTCAAATCGCGGCTGGAAGATGCGTTTGCCGACCTTGCGATAGAGGGGGCGGAGCGGGCTGCACCGATTGTGGCCGATGCGGTCCGGGTGATTGGGATTCAGGCCGCCGAACAGCTTGTGCGCGGCGGGCCGACCGCGGCGACATCGTTCCTGCGCGGCGAAATGGGCAACAGCCTGGTTGAGGCGATGGTGCCGGAACTTGGCGATGCGATCAGGCTTGCCAGCGACCCGGTAATCGGACGGGCCATTGCGCAGCTTTCCGGCGTCGACGTCGGCGGAGTTGCAAGCCGATTCTCCGGCCAGATCAACGACGCAATCTGGAACGAAATGGGGATCGAGGAAGCGGCGATCCGGCGCGACCCGCAAAGCACCAACGATCCGCTGATCATCGGCGTGTTCGGACTGGGCAATCTTTGAGGCGAACCCCTAGCCGCTGGCCGCTGCATTGTTTAAGGCCACCGGGAATCGCAAATCCGGAGCACTGTTCATGAAATTCTTCGCCGACACCGCTGAAATCGACGACATCAAGGAGCTGGCCTCGACCGGTCTGCTCGACGGCGTAACCACCAATCCGTCACTGATCGCAAAATCCGGCCGTGATTTCATGGAAGTGACCCGGGAAATCTGCGGCCTGACCGACGGCCCGGTCAGCGCAGAAGTCGTCGCGCTCGATCACGAAACCATGATGAAAGAGGCAGAGGTCCTGCGCAAGATCGCGGACAATGTCTGCATCAAGGTACCGCTGACGATCGATGGGCTGAAAACCTGCAACGCACTGACGCTGGACGGCACGATGGTGAACGTGACGCTGTGCTTCTCTGCCAACCAGGCGTTGCTTGCGGCAAAGGCCGGGGCGACCTTCATTTCGCCGTTCGTCGGACGGCATGACGACAATGGATCGAACGGCATGGATCTGATCCGTGACATCCGCCAGATTTATGACAATTACGATTTCGAAACCGAAATCCTGGTCGCATCGGTGCGCCACGCTACCCACGTGCTGGAAAGCGCGCTGATCGGCGCGGACGTGATGACCGCACCGCCTGCCGTCATCAAGGGTCTGTTCAAACACATCCTGACCGACAAGGGCATCGAAGGGTTCCTTGCTGACTGGGCCAAGACCGGGCAATCGATCGTCTGATAAACCTTGGCTGACCAGACTCCTCTCGACCAGTTCAAACAGGCGCTGACCAGCGCCAGCCGTGCGCTTGCGCGTGAGGCGGAAGTGGAAGTTGCGTGGAGCGCGGACAGCCCGACTTCCAGCGGCAAGAATTTCCGCGTTCCTCTACCGGGCCGCAACCTGCCGCCTGAACAGGCTGCCGAGGCGCGCGGTTTTGCCGACAGTTTCGCACTGAAGCTGCGGCATCATAACGAAGCAAGCCATACGCGAAATGCGCCGGTCGAGCCGCTGGCCCGCGCGGTGTACGATGCCGCAGAGCAGGTCCGCTACGAGGCGCTGGGAAGCAACAATTTCAGCGGGATAGCGGAAAACCTTGATGCGGCGATTGAACTGCGCGTCGCATCAGATCCGATTTCGCGTGCACAAAATCCTGCGGATGTTCCGGTCCAGACGGCTCTGTCGCTGATGCTAAGAGAGGCGCTGACCGGAAAGCCGGTTCCAAAACGTGCGGCAGCGGGCGTCGATATGGTGCGCGGTGCGATAGAAGAAAAGATCGGCGGCGATTTCGAGGCGCTGGCGCTTTCGCTTGATGATCAGAAGGCGTTTCAGTCGCTTACGCTCGACATGTTGCGTCATCTCGAACTGATCAAGGAAGACGAATCCCCAACCTCCGATGACGAGGATGGCGAGGACGACCAGGGCGAAGACGAAGATCAGCAGGACGAAAACGAAGACGAGTCCGAAGGCGCTGATCCGCAGACCACGGAAATGGCTGGCGAAGCCACCGAGGGCGAGGATAGCGGCGAAAGCGAAACCGAGCAGACTTCCGATGAGGAAATGAGCGACGGGCAGGCTGGCGACGACGGCGAAGAAGGCATGATGCCGGTGCGCCCGAACCGGCCGTGGACCGATATTCCCGGCGATTTCGACTACAAGTATTTCACCAACCGTTTCGACGAGGAAATCGAAGCGCCGGAGCTGTGCGACACAGAGGAACTGGAGCGGCTGCGTGCGTATCTCGACAGCCAGCTGACCGGTTTGCAAAGCATCGTGACCAAGCTCGCCAACCGCCTTCAGCGCCGCCTGATGGCTCAGCAGAACCGCAGCTGGGATTTCGACCAGGAAGAAGGGCTGCTGGATGCTGCCCGTCTGGCCCGCGTCGTCACCATGCCGGGCCATTCGCTCAGCTACAAAGTGGAACAGGAAGTCGAATTCAAGGACACCGTCGTCACGCTGCTGATCGACAATTCCGGTTCCATGCGCGGCCGGCCGATCTCCATCGCAGCGATCAGCGCGGATATTCTTGCGCGGACACTGGAACGCTGCGGCGTGAAGACCGAAATTCTCGGGTTCACGACACGCGCGTGGAAGGGCGGACAAAGCCGAGAGGCATGGCTGGCCGATGGCAAGCCTCCGCATCCGGGCCGCCTCAATGATCTGCGTCACATCATCTACAAAAAAGCTGACGAACCTTGGCGCCGCGCGCGCCGCAATCTCGGCCTGATGATGCGCGAAGGGCTGCTGAAAGAAAACATCGATGGCGAGGCGCTGCTGTGGGCGCATCAGCGCCTGCTCGGCCGGCCCGAGGACCGCCGTATCCTGATGGTAATTTCTGACGGCGCACCGGTGGACGATTCCACGCTCAGCGTGAACACTGCGGGCTATCTGGAACAACATTTGCGCAAGGTGATCGAGTGGATCGAGAAGAGTTCCCCGGTCCAGCTCGCCGCGATCGGCATCGGCCATGACGTGACCCGCTATTACAAGAAATCGGTGACGATCATGGACGTGGAACAGCTCGGCGGCACGATTATCGAACAGCTTGCGGGCTTGTTCGAGGTGGAGAGGTGAGACCGTTGCGCTCTAAGGAGATTGCCTTCAAGGCATTGATCCATGACTTTGCCGATGAGCTCGGCATCGAGTTCAAGATGATCCACGAGACGTCGCCTCAAGATTACTTGGCTTACCTGCGACGAAATTATTCGACCGATCAGAATTGGCATTCAAAGTTACCGCATCGAGAGACCATCGAGCGATGGTGGGACGAGGAGGTAGGAAACTTAGCATGGTTGGAGACGCATGATGCTGGTCAGCAAAGCTATTGAATCCCGCCGCTCCGTCCGCGCGTTCACCGATCAGTCGGTCGATCGCGACACCCTCACCCGCGTGCTCGAAAAGGCGCAGCGTTCGCCGTCGGGTGGCAATGTCCAGCCGTGGAATGCCGTCATCCTGACCGGCGAGCCGATGCAGGCGTTGTTCGACCGGGTGGCGCCGCAATTTTCCAAAGGGCGCGCGGGGCTGAAGCCCGAATACGATCTCTATCCCAAAGACCTCGACGGGATTTACGAGGAACGCCGATTTGGAGCTGGCGAGGATATGTACGCCTCACTCGGCATTACGCGCGAGGATAAGGCCAAGCGCCTCATGTGGTTTGCCAACAATTTCCGTGCCTTCGGTGCACCGGTGCTGATGCTGGTCCACACGCCTCAATACATGGGCCCGCCGCAATGGAGCGATATCGGAATGTGGTTGCAGACGATCATGCTGCTGCTGCGCGAAGAAGGGCTCGATAGCTGCGCGCAGGAAGCCTGGGCCTTTTACAGCCCGCAAATTCGCGAGGTGGTGGACATTCCCGATGACCATATCTTCTTCTGCGGAATGGCTATCGGCTACAGAGACCCGGATGCCCCGGTGAACCAGTTCGCTGTGAAACGCGCGGCGCTGGACGAATCCGTGCGCTGGCGCGGTTTCGATTGAACATTCGCCAATAAAGGCGAGTGGCCCGATTTTACCGAATGAATTCCGGAAACTGACGCATATTTCCTAGGCCCGAAGCGATGGCTGGGCTAGGCTTCCCCCAACAGAACAGAAAAACGGTGTCGCGCCTATAATGGCTGATCAATCAGATCTGCCTGCAAAGTTCCTTGGGGAGGGGGCGACACGTGCGTAATCGCAATAACAGAATCCTGGCGAGCTTGTACGCAGCAGCGCTGATCCCGGCGGGGTTCGCACTGCCTGCATATGCGCAGAGCGGGCCGGTACTTCTTCGCGATTCATTCCCGATCGGTGATGGCGGCGGTATCCTATGCCAGGTTCAGGACCGCAGCGTCGAAAACCCTGCGAAACGGTCGATGTTCGACCGCGCCTGGGCAGTTGTCTGCCGCGATAGCGCACAGCCGGTTTCCCAGATTTATGCCTTCCGGTCACTCAGCGGCGATCCGGTCCAGGCCATTGCTGGCCAGCGAAGGCAGGAAATTGACTGTTCCGCACAAACCACGGCCGCCAACCCGGGCGTATTCGGTGGCAGCCGCACGGTGTGCAAGGTCAGCGGGACTAGCCTTGACTGGTCGATTATCACTCTCGTTCGCGGCGATACGACCTACATTGCTGAAGGCTTTGCCGCCTATGACAGCGCATCGCATTTGGCGTTGGAATCGATTCTCGACAACCGGATTGCAGCGGGCACGATCGACGCTGCATCGACATCGGTTGCGGATCCGCTTTCATTCGCTCGTGTTCAGGCCGAAACGCTGAAGCCTGAGCAGGCGCTGGCAGAAGGGTACCGGCGCAATCTGGGCGGCGAATATGCAGAGGCGTCTGCATATTTTGAGACGCTGCAACAGCGGCTGGCCGGCGAAGAAGAAATCAACCCGGGTGAATTCCTGGTCAACCGTGCGCTTCAGAAAAGCAATCTTGGCGAATTCGGGGAAGCAAATCGCCTTTTCGCACAGGCAGAGGAACAGACCGCCGCCAACCCGGTCACCAGCCGCCTGCAGCGCAATTTCGAAGCAATCCATTTGCTTAACCAAGGTTTCCATGCGGAAGCGATCGACCGACTGGATCGCGCGCTGGATGGCGGTGCATTGGGCGCTGCGCAGATGGACGGGCGCTTGGCGATAACCCTGCCACTGTCTGCACGGATCAATCAGGGCGGGTCGGGCGGTCCTCTGCTCGGGTTCGTGGATGAGCTGAAACTGACGCCGGAGGAGCGTGCCGAAATAATCGACGCACAGGCGCTGCAATTGCGCGGAACCGCGCTACGCCTGATCGGTGAAACTGAAGAAGCGCGGTCATCGTTTCTGGCGGCGTACGGCAGAGCAATCGCGGTTCGTGATGGGCGCGTGGTATCGATCACACGCCTGCGCTCCCAAGTTCTGGGAGAGCTGGCCGCAGTTGAGGAAAGCCGCGGCGAATTTGGCGCTGCCGAAACCTATCTGCGCAACGGTCTGGCTATATTGGAGGTCCAGTATCCCGAACGCCGCGCGGTCAGCGGGGCACAGGCACGGCTAGCCTCGTTCCTGCTGAGGCGGGGCCGCGAAAGCGAGGCGCTCGATCTCTACAAGACCGTGATCGACCGCGCCGTGGGCAAACGGGATGCAGTGACCGGTTTCGTCAACCAGTTGGCACCGTACTATACGCTGCTGGCTCACCGTGTGGCGGGTGATCCCTCAGCTGCCGAAGATTTCTTCAAAGCGACGCAGGTTCTGGTCCGGCCCGGTGTTGCCGAGACGCAGGCGATTCTGGCCCGAGAACTGAGCGCGAAATCAGATGATGGCGCGCGCCTGTTCCGGCAGGCGATCAGTCTGGACCGGGATATCGAACGTACGCGCATCCGGTATCAAACGCTGCTTCGCGCCGAACGGAATGCGGCTGTCGAGCAGGAACTGGCCGAGCTGTCGCAGCAGGTTGATGCGCTGGAGCAGCAGCAGTTGCTGACCCAGGCTGCACTCAGCGATTACCCGCAATACCGCGTGGTATCCCCCCGCTCGACCGAGCTGAGTGAATTCCGCGATACTCTGGAAGAGGGCGAAGCCTACGCGCGGCTTGCGATAGTCGGCGGAGACGTATTCCTGTTTTATGCTGACAAGCAGACAGCGAAATCAAGCAAGCTGGACCTGACGGAACAGGATCTGGATTTCTATGTCGATATGCTGCGCGGCTCGATTTCGATTTTCGAGGCCGGACAATACGTGACCTATCCTTACGAAGTCGGCCTCGCCTACGAGCTTTACGGCAAGATTTTCGGCTCTGTCTTGGCAGAACTGGAAGGTATCGATCATCTGATATTCGAACCGGACGGGGCGATGCTGCGGTTGCCCGTCGATATCCTTGTGACAGATGCTGCATCGGTCGCCGCATATGGCCAGCGTTCCGCACGTGCGGACGGTGACGTGTTCGATTTCACGGGGGTCAATTGGCTCGCCCGGGACCGCCGCGTCAGCACCGCCGTATCGGCGCAAGCCTTCGTCGACGCGCGAAAGGTGGAACGGTCTTCCGCCAGCCGCGAATATCTCGGCATGGGCGAGAATGTGGCTATCGGAAACAATCCGTCACCGGCCATTCGTGCCGTCCTGGCCGGCGGCAGTGACAATTGCGGCTGGGATGCTGCGGTGTGGAACGCGCCGATCGACGATACCGAGCTTGTGACGGCTCGAAGAATTGTCGGCGAGGGGCAGTCCGAACTGATGACCGGGGCAGATTTCACCGACGTCCTGATCAGGGAAAAGGATGATCTCGACGATTTCCGTGTGTTGCACTTCGCGACCCACGGGCTGGTCACGCCGCCCAGTCCGACATGCCCGTCGAAACCTTCTTTGCTTACCTCTTTCGGTGGGAGCGATTCAGACGGGCTACTTTCATTCGAAGAGATCTTCGCGCTCAATCTGGACGCCGACATCATCATCCTTTCTGCCTGCGACACCGCAGGTGAGGCAAGCATCGAGGCGACGCGCTCAGCTGGTGTTGCGACAGGCGGGGGGACTGCGCTCGACGGTCTTGTCCGCTCCTTCATCGGTGCCGGTGGGCGCGCGGTGATGGCGAGCCACTGGCCCGCACCCGACGATTACGACGCGACCGAGAGGCTGATGAGCGAAATGTTTCGTGCAGGTCGCAGCAATTCGATCGGCCAGGCGCTGCGCCAGTCGCAAGCCGCTCTGATGGATAGTCCTGACACTTCGCACCCCTATTACTGGGGCGGCTTTGCAATCATCGGCGATGCGGCTCGCCCGCTACTGTCCGATCAGCTGGCTGCGGCAGACGAGGCTGCCGGTGATCCGGACACAATGGTGGGACAATGATCGCAATGAACACCGCCAAGGGCGCCCGGGGCGCCGAGCAAACCCCGAGAAAGACTGATGGAACTTCGATGATTGCTCTCAGCCGCAAGATCTACCGCATGTCCTTGCCAATCATCGCGATTGGCGCATGGTCCGGCACCGCCGCCGCGCAGGTGGTGAGTCCGACGACCCGTGAAGAAATCCAGCGTGACCGGCTGGAGCAGGAACTGCGCACGGAAGGGCAAGCAGTCGCCGTGGACGGCGTGATCGAGCGCGCACCTTGCCCGCTGGCGAACGAACAGTTTGCCGATCTGCGCTTCACCCTTTCGGAGGCCCAGTTTACCGGGCTCGGCGCGATTGATCCCGGCTTGCTTACGCCCGCCTATGCCGGTTTCGTCGGCCAGGAAATGCCCGTCTCGGCCATATGCGACATTCGCGACCGGGCGGCGGCTCTGCTGCGCGAAGCGGGGTATCTCGCCGCGGTGCAGGTGCCGGTGCAGACCATTGACGGCGGCGTAGTCAGGTTTGATGTGATTGCGGCCCGGATGACTGCGGTACAGGTGCGCGGCGATGCTGGCCCGTCAGGCAAGCTTCTGCAGAAATACATCGACAAGATTGCAGCCCAGCCGGTGTTCAATATCACTGAGGCTGAGCGTTATCTTTTGCTGGCCCGAGATATTCCCGGGCTTGATGTCAGGCTGGTCATGCAGCCTGCACCGGCAAATGGAACCGCGCAGCCGGGCGATGTGGTCGGGATTTTCAATGTCGACCGCACCCCTGTCTATGCCGATGCAAATATCCAGAATTTCGGTTCGAAGGCGGTTGGCCGGTTCGGCGGGCTGCTGCGCGCACGTTTCAACGGCCTGACCGGTGCCGGCGATGAAACCACGCTAAGTGTTTATTCGGCAGAAACACCATCAGAACAGATCGTAGTGCAGGCGGGGCATGAATTTCGCCTTGGCAGCGAAGGTTTCACTGTTGGCGGCAACGTAACCTATGCATGGTCGGAACCCGATATCGCAGGGCCGGACCTGTTCGAATCTGACAGTTTTATCGCTTCGGTTTACGGCACCTATCCGTTCAAGCGGACGCAGACGTCCAACTTCTTCGGCACGGTCGGCTTCGACTTGGTCGATCAGGATATCGACTTTTCCGGACTGCCGCTCAGCAAAGACCGGCTGCGGGTGATGTATGCGCGGCTCGACTTCAACAGCGTCGATGAACCGAGTGTCCGCGGGGCGGGCGGTTATTCATCGATCGAACCGCGTTTTGCCCTCGCCGGATCGATCGAAGTCAGGCAGGGTTTCGACCTGTTCGGGGCAAGCGATCCCTGCGGTCCGGCATTCGTCAATTGCGCGCAGCCGGGCGTGGTTCCGCCATCCAAGCTGGACGGTGACCCAACCGCGTTCGTCATCAGGGGGCAGGGGCAGGTTGATTATCGGCCGGCACCATTGCTCAAGTTTTCGCTCAAGCCGCGCTTCCAGTATTCGCCTGATGCGCTGCTCAGTTACGAGCAAGTGTCGGGCGGCAATTATACTGCTGGTCGCGGGTTCGATCCCGGTGCGGTAATTGGCGATACCGGTTTCGGCGGGCAGTTTGAAATCGCCTACGGTTCGCTGGTGCCAGAAACGCCGGATGGCATCGCGTGGCAGCCCTATGCTTTCTTCGACCTGATGTCGGTCAGCACCAAGAACGTGCCGGGCGATCCGCAGACCATCACCTCTGTCGGCGGCGGCCTGCGTACGACCTTGGGCCGGACCGCCTATCTCGATATCTTTGGCGCGGTTCCGTTGAAGCGCGCACCTTTCCAGACTGAGCGGGGCGATGTCCGGTTGCTCATGACCCTTTCGGTGCAGTTGGGGGCGTGGAACCGATGACCAGATCAAGCTTGCCAATCGCCATTAATTCTGCGGCTCAGGCTGTTGTAAACGCTGACAGGTTCAGCGCGGAGAAGACGCTATGACGGTGCAACGGGTGAAAACGCCTCTTTCGGGAACGAGCGGCCAGCGCAACCGCGCGATACGGCAGCGCTTCATGAAGTCGGGATCGGCAATTGCGACCTCTATCGCGATCGCGCTTGCCGGGGTGTTGGCATCACCAGCCGCAGCGCAGACTGCCGGCGGCGTACCATCCATGCCCAATCCGCGCAGCGTCATGATCGAGCGTCCAGTGGAAACGCCGGGTCCGATGCGTCCCGGCAGTCCAATCATGTCCGGTCCGCAGGTGCCCCGGATCAGTATTCAGAGCAATGCCGCGCCAGTCCGGCTGATCACCCCGGACGACATACGCATTTCAGGCAGGGCCACGCTTGACCCGCCTTTCGTGCCAGCGACTGCGCCAGCCGTGAGAGCGGCGGTGCAAAGCCATACGCAGCCGGTCATGGTGGAAGATATCCGGATCACGACACCGGTAGTGCTTCCACCTGCAACGCCCGCCGTGCCTCCTTCCGATGTCGGCTCCGCAGGAACGGGTGTGGCGGGGATAAATGTCTCCGCATATGCGCGTTTCAGCGATGCGGAAATCGGCTTCAGGCCTGGAAACGCGGCGGATATTGTCGACGTCAGGGCAGCAGAAGCCATCATCAACTGGACAACGTTCGGAAACGGTTCGCCCGGCGGTGAAGTCAGCTTCCTCGGCGAAGGGGCCAAGCTGGGCTTCACCAGTGAATTGTCGCAATACACGGTTCTCAACCGAGTGTTCACGCCCGGCTTCGACAGCGCAATCCGGATCGATGGCAGCGTCAGCAGCTCGGTCGCGGGTGGGGCAGCCGGGGGAAATGTCTGGTTCTACAGCGCTGGCGGGATCATCGTCGGATCGACAGGCGCCTTTGATGTTGGCAGCCTTGTCCTGACCACCAGCCAGCTCGACACGATTTCCGGCAATGGCGGGGGCATGCGGTTCAGCGGTGTGGAAACGCCTGGCAGCGCGATTGTGATCGAAGCGGGCGCTGATATCGCGGCCACCGGTTCGCTTGCTATCGTCGCCCCGCGGATCGAACAGCACGGCACCGTCGATGCAGGCGGTTCGGTTGCCTATGTCGCCGCTGAACAGGCACAGTTGACCATCGATAATGGCCTGTTTGATATTGCCGTTTTGGTGGGCAGCGAAGATGCCAATGGCATCGTTCATACTGGTACGACCACGGGCCCGTCGGCAAATGCCAGCGGCGCGCCGCGCGGTATCACTATGGCCGGAATCTCGAAAAATTCGGCAATGACCATGCTGGTGGGCGGCAGCGTCGGCTATCAGGCGGCAAGCGCTGCATCGGTTGATGCGAACGGGCGAATAGTGCTTTCCGCTGGGGATAGCGATTCCATCAACGTTATCGACGCCGACCTGTCGGGTAATGTGAGCGCCACGGCTGGTCAGTCGATCCGCTTTGGTGCCAGCTCAGGCCAGTCAGCTTCGGCAAACGGTGATGTTTTGCTGAAGGCAGGCGTCGAAGGGAAGTCTGGCGGCACGATTGATGTGTTTTCCAATGGTGATCTGAATGTCGGCGGCAATCTCTCGCTCGATACCAGCGTTTCCGGCAATGGCCCGATTGCGCGCGGCACGGTCGATATATCCGTTACCGGCGCGGGCTCTACTTTGGCAGTCGGCGGTGATCTGACGGTTGATGCAAGTACATCGGGCGCGGTCGGTGCTGCGTCCGGCGAAGAAGTGCAGATTTCTGCATCGGGCACCGGGCTATCTGGCGGCTTGCTCGTAGGCGGCAACATCGCGATTGGCACCTCGGCTGCGGCGGGTTCGGAAACCGGTGTAACCGGGGCGGGCGGTGTGACGGTTTCCATACAGGACGCTGCACTCAGGTTCTCTACCATGGTGGTGGATAGCAAGGCTTCGGCCAACGGCTCTGCCTTGGGGCAGACCGGTGCGGGCCGCGATTATCAGGGCGGCAGCTTCACCCTGCACCAATCAGGGGATGCCGAAATTGCCGGTGATGCGCTGATCATTGATGCCAGTGCTGCGGGCGTCGATGGTAAAGGCGGCATGGGCGCGGGCGGCAAGCTCGAACTGAACATTGGCGGAGGGGACCTTACCCTATCCGCGATCGACCTGATCAATGCGGGTATCGGCGGAAACGGTTTGCGCCAACTGGATGAAAGTGCGGCACCCGCCGACTATCTTGGCTTCACCGGTTCAGACGCGTTCTATTCTGCTTCGGGGCGCGGCGATCTGATCACACCAGTGGAAATCGCACATGCGACCGGCCTGCCTTCCGCAGGTGATGGCGGTGACGGTATCGGCGGCGATATGACCTTCAATCTGACCGCAGGGTCGGCGACCGTTCTGAACTTCACAGTCAATGCAAACGGCATCGGCAGCGAAGGCGCAGCGGGAACCAGCGGCAGTACGAATGGCGGCGCCGGTGGCAACGGGATCGGCGGCACGGCCACCTTCAACGCGATTGGAGGCACACTGAATGTAACCGATACGCTAACGGTGACCGCGACCGGCAATACGCTGGAAATTCGCGGCAATGGCGGCTCAGGCTCCGGCACAGATGGCGGCGCTGGCGGCCTTGGCATTGGCGGCACAGCGATCTTCAATCTGGATGGTGATGCGGTGGTCACTGCCGATATCATCACGGTCGATGCGACTGCGTATGGCGGCAATGGCGGATCGTCGGATGTCTTCTTCTTTACTCTGACTGCGGGTTTCGATCCGGCCAATGATGCAGGTTCGGGCGGGGATGCAATTGGCGGCACAGCTACATTCAACGACATCGCCGGAACGCTCAGTTTCAACAATCTGTTCGTCGCAGCAGAGGCTTTCGGCGGAAACGGCGGGAATGCGCAGACCGGCGACGGCGTGTCGTCAATCGGCGGTGCCGGCGGCGATGCCGTTGCAGGAGATGCCTCGATCAATCTCAATCGAGCGCTCGATAATTTGCAAAATTACGTCGCGATTGCCCGGTCGCTTGGCGGCACAGGGGGCAATGGAGATATCGCGGGCGTTGGCGGCGATGCCTTTGGCGGGAATGCGTCGATCAATGTGAACGATGTTTCCGTCCGGGTGAATTCGTTCTTTATCGATACTCTCGCCGTTGGCGGGACCGGCGGATCATCCATTCTGTTTCAGGGAACAGGTGCAGCCGGCGGCAGCGGTACCGCGGGCACATCGTCGATCAATATCAGCGGCGCTGCGGGTGATTTCAGCACCTTCGGCGTAAACACTATGAGCGCGAGCGGTTTCGGCGGCACGGGCGGTGTCGGCGGGCCCAACACACTTGATTTCGGAACCGGCGGCATAGGCGGAGTTGGCGGTGATGGCATCGGCGGAACCGTATCCATCCAGGTGACTGACGGGGCTTCTGCCAATCTGGTTTTCGATGACGAGATCGCCGCAAATGCCAGGGCTGGCAATGGCGGGGCAGGCGGCGATGCGTCCTTTACAGTGGGCGGCGTCGGCGGTGATGCAGGCAACGCGACCGGCGGTCAGATATTGATCGATGTGCTGGGCGGCTCGACCCTCGATCTGTCATCAGCATCCGGCACGTTGGCGCTCGGTACTATTGCGAGTGGCGGCAGCGGCGGAGATGGCGGGCTTGCTGGTTCAGCGGGACGGGCAGCGCCCGGTCTAAACGGGAACGCTACAGGCGGGCTGATACAGCTTAACACCGCGGGCACTGGCTCGGTATTCAATATCGGCGGCAGCCTGATCGCCGAAGCGCGGGCTTTGGCCAGTCTCGACAGCCGGGCAGACTCCGTGGCCGGATCGGCATTTGGCGGTGACGTGATTGTGCAAGTCGGCAGCGGTGCGAGCTTCGCTGGCACAAGCCTGGTGGCAGATGTGACTGGCCGCGGCGGCGCAGGCGAAAACTCCAATGGTGATGCGGAAGGCGGCCTTGTCACGGTTTCAGTGACGGGCGGATCACTCTCGCTGTCCGATCTGGTGATCGATGCCGGCGCAGATGGCGGTGCCTCTGTCGGGGATACTGGCGGTAACGGGAGCGACGGCGGCGCTGCAACGGGCGGTCTGGTGAACGTATCCGCTGACGCAGCTTCCACCTTCATCCTTGGAAATCTGGATATCTCAGCCAATGGCTTCGGCGGAAGCGGGGCAGACAACCCCTTTGGCGGTATCGGCGGACAGGGCGGGGCAGGGATCGGCGGCGCTGTTTCCATCAACCTTGCAAATGACCCATCGGTGGGTTCCGTTTTCATTGACGCTGAAGGGCAAGGCGGTGCGGGCGGCGCTGGCGGGTTCGGCGCGAATGGCGGCACTGGCGGAACCGGGCGCGGCGGGACAATTGATTTCTCTGCTGCCGGTAGCGGGGCGATGTTGCCGTCGCTGATCTCGCTAAACCTGAACGCCGCAGCATTTGGCGGCACCGGTGGCCGGGGCGGAAATGGCGATACGTCCTCTGTCGGCGGCACGGGTGGGACGGGCGGCCTCGCTTTCGGCGGTGCTGCGCGTTTCGCAGTGTCAGGCGCTGGTGCGAGCTTCGAATTTGATCCCTTCATTGTCCTGATCGGCGCCGATGCGACCGGCGGTGCTGGCGGATCGGGCGGCGACAATTTCCTCGGCTTCACAGCGGGTAATGGCGGAATTGGCGGCGGCGCGACCGGCGGTGAAGTCGCGATTATCGCCGGAAGCGGTAGCTCTGTTTCGTTGATCCAACCATCGACGGACCCGTTCGGCTTGCGGGCAAACGGCACGGGCGGTGCCGGGGGAACTGGCGGTAATCTGGATCTGACCAATGGCGGCACGCAAGGGTCGGGCGGAGACGGCGGGATCGGTACGGGCGGCTCGCCGGTGCTCAGATCGGTTGGCGGGACGATCTCTGCAGGCGATGTTGAATTGACCGCACTGGGGATCGGCGGAAACGGTGGTTTCGGCGGCGATGATGGCAATGCGACGCTGGGCCCGCAGGGTCTTGGCGGGGGCGGTGTGGGAGGCACGCCGACGATCGAGACTTTCGACGGTAGCCCGGGCATCATCACGCTCGGTAATGTGCTGCTGGACGCGACTGCAATTGGCGGTGCGGGCCTGCTCACCGGAGCAACGGCAGGCGGACAGATTACGATCACCGATGGTTCGGCGGACCCGGCCGGCCTTATCACGATGGGTTCGCTGACCGCGATTGCAACAGGAACGGCGGCAGCGCCGGGCACGCCGTCGCTGACCATCGAAAGCAGTTCAGGACCTATTACGGTGCTGGGCGATTTAGACGCCGATGTCGCTGGTGACATTATCTTCAATTTCGACGGCGATGGACAAATGCTGGTCGGCGGTTCGACCACGCTCAGTGCCGGCGGGGATATCCTGCTCACCCATACGAACAATCCGCTGACCGTAACATCAATAGACAGCGCTGGCGCTTTCATCGCTTCGGCTGGTGGCAACTTCGATTTCCAGTCCGGATCGATCATCAACGGGTCGGGACTTGTTTCGATCACCGCACAAAGCATCACTTTCTCTGATGTTCTTGCCGGAACCAATATCATCCTGAACGCTACGAATGGCGATATCACCGGCCTCGCCGATATGGTTGCGACCGGTTTTATCGATCTGGATGCAACTCAGGCGATTTCGGTTCTGGATGCGGATGCCGCGACCGGATTTACCGCCGATGCGGGCGGCGATGTCGCATTTGGTACAGTCATCAATTCGGATGGTAATCTGACCGTTAATGCAGGCGGATCGATCAGCGGCGTTTCTGCGATCAACGACGCTCCGGTCGGCAGCGCATTCTTCGATCGAACGGTGCTTACCGCAGGCACGGATATCACGCTTAGCGGAACCGCGCAGTCGGTCGATGATGGCGTTTTCATCAATGCGGGCGGGAATATCAGCGTTGCAGTAATCGACGCAGCTGACAGCATTCAGGTTATCGCAGGCGGGACTCTGTCCGTCGGAACGGCGGCCAACACCAACGCCTTCGATGGTATCTTCCGTGGAACGTCGATCAACCTCGACAATGCCGACATTCAGCAGTTCCTGACCATCGATGCGACGGCAGGCGACATCACCGGTACCGGTGCCATCAGCGGCGGGGCGATCGTCAATATCGACGCAACCGGCGGCATTGCATTCGGCAGCCTGACCGGCACCGGCTCGATTGATGTCAATGCGGGCGGCGATATCGTTGGCGGTGATGTAAGCGGCGGCGCGCTGACTACATTCGACACGCCGGGCAGCATTACATTGGGTGATGCGTCGGCCAGCGGATTTGGCTTGCAAGTGCGCGCAGGTACGAATGTCGATGTCGGCAATGTTTCGACGACTGGCGGGGTGGCCAGCCTGAACCTCCAGGCAGGCGGAACGGTTGATTTCGTTTCGGCCAATTCCGCGTCCCTGCTCGATATCACCGGCACCGCGATCAATGGCGGCGATGTCCTGGGCGATGATCAGGTCGACGTAATCGGCGACAGCGTAAATGTCGGCACTGTCCGCTCGCTGAGCGGTTTCGTTTTCGTGCGCGGTCTCGCGGGTGACGTGATCGTGGGCGATGTGACGTCCGACAGCTTCGGCGTCACTATCAGTGCGACAGGTTCTGCGACAACCGGTGCACTTATAGGCAGCGGCACAGGGGTCACCACCGGCGGCGATGCGAATATCGCGTCGGCATTCTCACGGTCCAGCCTTACCTGGAATATCGGCGGAGATCTGACAGCTGGCGACATAACCGCCTTGGCGAGCAGCCCCGGCATGGGCGTGACCGTGGGCGGCGATGCGATTGTGGGCGATGTCAGTTCCAACGGGCTTCTGAACTGGGATGTCGGCGGAGCGCTGACGGGCGGTAATTTCTTCGGCAACAGCCTGACCACGCTGGATGCCGCCTCGGTCGATCTGGCTTCGGTCGATACGAACAACTCGGGCACGGTCACAACGACATCCGGCGATGCGTTGATTGGCAGCATCTCGTCACGCTTGAGCTTCAATGTCTTCTCCGCTGGATTGGCGGATATCGACCTGGTCCAGCCCACACTGGATTCGCTGATCCGCGGTACTTCGGTAACGGTTGGCGATGTTGCGACAGGGCGCAATCTGCGGCTCGATGCAACCGCAGGTTCGGCGACCATTTCCGGCAGCGTTTCGACCGGCGGATTGCTGGATATCGATGCAACCGATTCCATTTTTATCAATTCAGCAACCCCGATCACGGCGGGCGGTATCATCGACCTCGATGCCGGGGTTGATATCAATTTCCAGTCGCTCACCTCGACCGGCACATTCAATGCCAATGCTGGGGGTGACATCACATTTAGCGCTGCCAATTCTTCCGCAGGAATGAATTTCGTCGCTGGGGGGAGTATTCTGGGCGGTGCCATTGATACCGGCGGTGCTGCTGACACGACATTTACCGCAGGCGCTGCGGTCGTGCTGGATGATATCGTCACGCGCATTCTTACCGTTTCGGCGGGTACGGACCTGACGGTTGGTAATGTGGATGCGATCGGCAGGGATATTCGCGGCATTGCGATCGACCTTGATGCAAATGGCACCGCGAGTTTCGGTGCGCTGACATCCGGCCGCGGCATCAGTATCAACGCCGTGTCGATAGCTGGCGGTGATATCGTCTCAGACAATGGCGTGACAATTTCTGCGAGCGACATTGCGGTGGGCTCGGTCGCTGTGATCGAGAATGGCGGTATCCTGCTCGATGCGTTGATGGGCGATCTCGTCTCCGGCGATCTAACCAGCACAACCTTCGGCATTGTGGCCAGATCGACGGGGTCGGTGACAACCGGCAACCTTCTGGTCAACGGCACCGCAAACGCTTCCGACATAACTGTGTCCGCGGGGACGGATGCGAACATTGGCGATGCCACTGCCGGTAACGGCCTCAGCATTACCGCTGGCGGCAATCTTGTGGCTGGCAATCTGTTTTCGAACCTTGTCAGCCCGGGCACGCCGATCAGCGTCGGCGGGGATGCCGCAATTGCTTCCTTCGATGCCTCTGCCGGCTCCGGGGCGATTTCTGTCGGCGGCGCGCTCACCGGCGGCTCCTTCAGTGCCAATGGCGTTCTGACGATCAATGCAAGCTCGGTCGATATCGCTTCGGCGGTATCGGATACTCAGTCCGTTACCATTGATGCTGCATCGGGTGATGCTCTGGTCGGAAATACAGATTCTGCCTTCAGCACTGCAGTTACTGCGGCAGGGCTGGCGCAGGTCGGCAATGCCGTAACGGGCACTGGCTTTACGATCCGCGGGGCGAGTGCGTCTCTCGACTCCGGGTCAATCACCGGCGATCTGGTATGGGAAGCAACCGCAGGCAATATCGATGGCAGCGGGGCGATTTCGGTTGGCGGCGCGATAGATCTGGATGCAACCGGAAACATCGGTTTCGGCTCGCTCAATGCACAAGGTGGAGCGTTCACTGTCGATGCTGGCGGCGACATCGCATTCGGCGGCGCAAGCAGCAACGCCTCCATCATTTTCAACGCAGGCGGTGCCGTAAATGGCGGTGATTTGACGGCGACCAATGCGGTAACCGTGGGCGCCAATTCGATTGCGCTCGGCGATGTTGCCGCAGGGAATATCGCGCTTACCAGTGCGACGGACCTGCTGTTTAATCTTCTTTCATCGCCCAATGCGATTTCGCTCAGCGCTTCGAACGGCCTGATCGGTGCGAACAACGGTGCCGGGGACATTGAAAGCGGCGGCGATGTGACACTGCTGAGCCAGTCGATTGATGTCGGCGATGTAACTTCTGGCGGGGCGGTGGATGCAACTGCAACAGCCGGTGATGCTGGTTTCGGTGTCGTCGATGCGGCGACATCAATTACCATCGCCGCTGCTGGGACCCCCATGGTTGGCGGCATCATCACAGGCGGAAATGCGAGCATAACGGGCGATTCTGTTACGCTTGGTGCTAGTGATATCGGCGGCAGCCTGCTGCTTGACGCTCAGGCCGGTGATATTCTGTTGCAGCTGGACGGTGCGGAGCAAATACGGGTCGGTGGTGCCACGACGCTCAATGCCACGCAGGATATTACGGTCGTCCACACCAACAACGCGGCTGGAACAATTTCGCTGGATAGCGGCTTTGGCCTCATTGGCAGCGCGCAAGGCAATATCGACGCGCAGCAGGGTTCGATCCTTTCGGCGATCGAGATCATCCTGCTTTCAGGCGGTTCTTTGATTGCGGACGATTTACGCGCAGCGGCGGCGATTTCCATCCAGTCGGGCGGCAGCGTGTTGCTAAACAATGCACTCGCCGCCGGACCGCAGGGGATTTCAAACCTTCGCGGCATTTCGATCGACGCTGGCCTGAACCCGTTCGGCAGTTCGGCATACGATAATCTTGCCAATGTCAGGATTACTGGCGCCGTCGATTCCTATGCCAGTGTTTCGATCCGGTCAGGGGGCAGCACCATCTTCGAGGCCGGATCGTCTACGGCCGCGAACGACCGCATTTTCGTACAGACCGGAGATGACATAATCGTCGGGACAGGTGCCGCGCTTACGAGTGCGCGCAGCCCCCTTAATGCGCCCGATCCCGCCGATCCATTCAACGGGGTGGGGGCGATTGATCTGGATGCAGGAGGTCTGACCAATCTTCTCAGCATTCCGGCAACACCGTTGGCGTCGATCGTGATCGACGGCACTCTGAACGCAAACGGTGCGGCGATCATTGCGACCGGGAATGCGATTGACGGGCTGGACGGCGATTTCATCGCCAGTTCGATTGCGCTGGATATCAACGACGCGCCAGCGGACGGGGTGACGCAAAGTGATGATGCCGGGCTGCTTTCAGCCAACTGCCTTCAGGGCAATATCTGCATCGGAAACATCGAAGCCGACAACGTCATAGAGATCGGCCAGCAGAGCAATAACGACGTAATCCAGTTGATTATCGAGCAAGGCAGCGTCGATGCCAACGACATCCTGATCACGACCCGGAACGACATCGTTATGGGCACGAACGGCATTGCAACCCAGCTGAGCGCCGCCAACCTGTTCAGTGCGACCAGCATTTCCGGCAATGTGAATTTGTTCGATGCCGATATTTCCAGCACGCAGATCATCATTGATGCAGCCGGTAGCCTGCTGGGCAATGCCGCGCTCACCAGTTCCGGCGATATCGGAATTACCGTAGGCCTGGACGTTAACGCTGCCTCGCTTGTCGCTGGCGGCGAGATTACCTCTGCTGCCGATGTCGGCGAGGTGCTGGAAGGCTTCTTCGCTGTCCCGGGCAGTATCCGCGTGGGCACGATTTCGGTCGGCAGTGGAAATCTCGACTTTTCTGCAGGCGGCGACATTGTAGTGGGAACAGTTACCGTTCCGGGCTCGGATATCCTGTTTGCAGCTGGCGGCCTGGCGCAATTGGACGCCGCCAATTCCGCGATCAATATCTCGCTTGATGGCGGCTCGGTCATATTCGGTGATGTCAGCGCTGCTGGAAATATCAGTGTGGTTTCGGCCTCATCTATCGACTTTGGCGCGCTTGTCGCTGGCGGGGCGATCGATCTGGCCGCTGACGGGGCAATCGCCGGAACAGGCATCAATGCCGTGGGCGATGTTACAATGATCGGATCGTCAGCCGTGATTGCCGAGATACTCAGCGGCGGAACGATTTCCATCGGTGCCTCTGCCGGGGATATTGATGTCGCCAATATGATTGCCGACGGCTCTATCTTCCTGGATGCAGACGGAAACATCTTCGCTGACCATGCGGAAGCCGGCGCAGATTTCATCGCGACTGGCGGCGGGGACATTACCACCGGCCTCAATTCGATAATCACCGGCGGCGATATCATCATCAATGTCGACAATATCGTCGATCTGGGCAATTCGAGCGCCGGCGGCCTGATCGATGTGGCTGGCAGTCAGATCGACTACGTATCTCTGACAGCCGGCGGCACGATCGACCTGCTCGCCCGGATTACAGGCAACACCGTGCGCGGTGATGGCAATATCACCGGGGTCACGACCAGTGCAGGCGGCGGGGCAAGCAGCATGACTGCCGAAACCGGCTCGATTGCCTTGACCGGATCGGCGATTGTCGGCGGCAGCCTGTCGCTTGATGCAGCTGGCTCGATCAGCCTCACGTCTGGCGACATTCAGGGTGGGGCGCTTTCTGCCGCTGCCGGTCAGAGCATCGCGTTCGATCAGGTGTCGGTCGCAGGTAACGCCGATTTCCTTGCAGGCACTTCGATCGATTTCACATCCATCGACGCTGGCGGCGACGTCAGCATGATTGCCAGTTCCGGCGGCGTGACGGGGAGCAGTATTTCAGCAGCCGGATCGGTCACAATTTCAGCCGATCAGGCGATCATCCTCAACACGCTTTCCGCCGCATCGGCTGCGTTGCAATCGGTGAACGGGGCAATCTCTGTCGATACCGACATAATCCTCGATGATTTGCTGGTTGCCCAAGGTAGCGAGGTATTCCTTCGATCCGCCCATGATCTGGCAGTGCAGGCTGACGCCAATACCGGCACTGTCGACATTGAAACCACGGGCGATCTTGATGTTCGCGGTTCGACCGCACCCGGAAACATCTCTCTGGTCAGCACGGGCGGTTCGGTCACGGTGTCGCAGCAGGTCAATTCAAGCGGCGGTGACATTGTCATCTCGGCAGTACCGGATGTGACTGTGCTGGCGGACGTTATTGCTGCCGGTAACCTGCAAATCGATGCAAGCGGGCTGGTCGACATTCAGGCAGTTGCCAGCGGAATTCTGGTCGATATCATTTCTGCCGATATCGCTGTCGGCAGCGACGCAGCGATTGGCCAGAGTGACCGCACGACAGGCATTACTTTCACCGCCATTACGGATGAAGCCGTTCTGGGCGGAGCAGGCGGTGTGACCGGCGTGTACGAACTGGACAATGATGAATTCAGCCGCGTGTTCAGCGGCGGGATCGTCACCCTCAACGCGGTCGGTTCCAGCACGGGCGGTTCGTTCGTGACCATCGATGATCTTGATGTTGTCGCAGGCGTCGGCAGCGATCTGAGCGGCTCCAATATCGGCCAGGATGGCGGCCTTGTGGTTATCGCCGGTGATATCGCAGTGGAAGGCTCCCTCTCGGTTACAGATGCGACGTCTGCAACCTTCGTGGAACTCGATGCCCTCAACCTGATTACGGTGGATTACGAGGCCGGTAATATCGGCATCACCGATACGGACGGATTGTTCGGCGGCACAGTCTCGCTGATCGCCACATCGGTCGAAGCCATCAGCGATAGCGCGCGTTCGGATATCTCCGGCCTCTCATTGCCGGAAGTCGACGAACGGCTTGGCCAGAATGACGGTTTGGTGCGGCCCGATGGGTTCTTCCAGGCAGGTACAATCCTGTTCGAAGTGGGCGAAAGCTTGCTGATCCAGAACACCGGTGCCGGAACTGCGTTTGATGACAGGCGTGGTTTCGTTGCGGACAGCGTTATCGTGGTGGGGAACAGTAGCACCGATCCGGTCGATATCGTGATCAATGGCATCGTCGCAGGCGAAACCGGTGTCGAAGCCCTGGCGTTGGTTGATTTGACCGATGTCGACCCCGCTGCGCAATCCACGATCAACGGCTGCCTGATCGCCGATCCTTCGACCTGCGTAAACATCATCGTCGATCCCGAATTTGATGATCCGAACGACAGCCCGATCCGCGAACTGATCGAAGACCAGATCGAACCCGACAGCCCAGCGGGCGACACCATCGTGTCGATGGTAGTGGAATTCAGGACGGATCCTGAACGTTCGCCTGATCCGCTGCTGGATGAGCCGGTAACCGGTGCGGGCAACGAGGATTTCTGGTTCATCGAGGCGGAAGAGTGCGAGCAAGGCGATGCGGAGCAGTGCGCGGCTGAATAGAATGGCGGGACAAGTGGTGGCTTGACCCGGTCGGCCCGCCGTGTGCATGGCACCGGCCATGAAAGACGCCCCGCTGAAACTGTTCAACAGCCTGACCCGCAGCCTCGAAACATTCGAACCCGTCCATCCGGGCGAGGCGCGTGTTTATAGCTGCGGACCCACGGTCTACAATTACCAGCACATCGGCAATATGCGCGCCTATGTGTTCGCAGATACGCTGGGCCGGACGCTGCAATGGAAGGGGTACAGGCTCACCCACGTCATCAACATCACCGATGTCGGTCACCTCACCTCTGACGCGGACGAGGGCGAGGACAAGATGGAACGGATGGCGGCCCGCGAAGGCAAGTCAGCCTGGGATATCGCAGCATTCTACCAGGAAGATTTCGAGCGTGACCTTGCCCGCCTGAACGTCCAGCCAAAGCAGCACCCGCGCGCGACAGAGTTCGTCGAGGCGATGATTGCCTGGGGCAAGCGGATCGCAGACAAACACTGTTACGAGCTCGATAGCGGGCTGTATTTCGACGTCTCGACGGTCGATGATTACGGGCGGTTGGCACGCGCAGTGACCGAAGACGGGGAAGGCCGCATCGACACGGTCGAAGGCAAGCGCAACGCCGCCGACTTCGCGATCTGGCGCAAGACCCCGGAAGGGGAAACGCGGCAGATGGAATGGGACAGCCCATGGGGCCGCGGCGCGCCCGGCTGGCATCTCGAATGTTCGGTCATGGGCGAAAACCTGCTCGGATTTCCGTTCGACATCCACACCGGCGGGATCGACCACCGCGAGATTCACCACCCCAATGAAATCGCGCAAAATCAGGCATATTGCTGCACCAACGGCCTCGATAACGCCGAAAACAGCGGCGCACGCATCTGGATGCACAACAATTTCCTGGTCGAACGATCGGGCAAGATGTCTAAGTCCTCAGGCGAATTCCTGCGTCTGCAATTGCTGATCGACAAGGGGTATCACCCGCTCGCTTACCGCATGATGTGCCTGCAGGCGCATTACCGCAGCGAACTGGAATTTTCATGGGAAGGGCTGGGCGCCGCGCTCACCCGCCTGAAGCGGATGCTGATAGGCATCGAGCGGCTAAATGCCAGGATTGAGGCGGAACCCGCTGGCCAAGCCGACATGAGTGTCCACCAAATTGACGAGGCCATCTCAGATGATTTGAACACTGCACGTGTTTTAGTAATCGCTGAATCAATCGCTGCCTCAAAAGGCTATGCATCAGACCGACTCACTGCTCTTCGTGAATGCGATGAAATTTTGGGCCTCAATCTATTCGGTCTAAATCGTGCAGACCTTCGTATTCGGCCCAAAAATGCTTTGCTAAGCGAAGCCGAAATCGAAGCGGCAATCGAGCGGCGCAAGACCGCCCGGGCGGACAAGGATTTCGCCACATCCGACGCCATCCGCGATGAAATGGCGGCCAAGGGCGTGGAGCTGATGGACGGCGATCCGATTGGCTGGGAATGGAAGCTGGGTTGAAGCCGTTCGGTCAAACTAGCGCGTACGCGCGCGTCTGATCCAGCAATTGACCGAAAAACGCGCGTTGGAAAAGGCGTCGCCCGGGATAGATACCGGCAAAACCGCATGGGGCGTGAAAGACGGGAAGACCACCAATCGGTCATGCAGCGGGGCGGTCAATTGCGGCGCTGCATCGCCCCTGATCGGTGCAATTGCCAATTCGCCGCCGGAAAATCCCGACGGTTGCCGGTAAAAATAATAGACCGCGCTCAGCAGGCGGTCGGTATCCGAAAACTTGCGTGTTTCGTCGGTGAAGGTGTCGATATGCCGGGTAAAGAAACACCCGTCGCGGTGCGCGGCCATGTCACATTCTATGATCGGGTCCGCTATTGGCATCAGCCCGGCCAGGCTGAAACATTTTTCCAGATTGTCCGATATGGCGGCGCGAAATTCGCGGCCAATCTCGCCTAGGTCGCCGGGATAGTGCCAGCTGCGCCGCACTGATCGGTCACTGGAGCTTTCCTCGCTGGATGTAGTTACCCGGGTCGGCGCAAAACTGTTTTCTTGCAGCAGGGCAAATTCGAGAAATCGAGCTGACATTTTTGGGCCGAGAAACCCGTCGATTGTGCCGAATTTCGTGAACAGAGAGCTTTCCGTACTCACGCTGGATCTCGCTTCTTACTTGACGCGGACGCCCTGCCGCTGCTCCGGTGTGCCGCAAGCATTGGAGGCTTCCCCAGTATGACTATTGCCGTTCTCAGCAGCCTGATCCGCCCCATGGTAGAGCCGCACCTTCCAGACAGTGTGGAAGCCCACTTTTACACGTCGGTCGCGGAAATGCACGAGCTGGCACCGAAGGCGGAAATCGGCTGGTTCGATCTGGAAGACCAGAAGCCCATGATCGAAGCCGTCAAGCTGGCGAAAAATTTGAAATGGCTCAATTCAATTTACGCCGGGCTCGATTTTCTGCCGCTCGACCTGCTGCACGAACGCGGAACGAAGATCACCAACGGCATCGGCATCAATGCGATCGCGATTGCCGAATATGTCGTGATGGGGATGCTGAACATCGCCAAGGATTATCGCACCATCGTTCGTGCGCAGGATCGTCACGAATGGCTGATGGACGCGCCGGGCAAGATCGAGCTGGCCGGGACACGCGCGCTGCTGCTGGGCTTTGGCGGCATTGGCAAACAAGTGAAGCCGAGGCTCGAAGGGTTCGGTGTGGAGGTTGTGCCGGTGCGCCGGTCGGGCGGCGATGGTGCGCTTGGGCCCGATGAATGGCGCGACAAGCTGGGCGAATTCGACTGGGTGATCCTGGCTGTTCCCGCAACGAGGGAAACCGAGGGCATGATCGGTGCGGAAGAATTTGCGGCGATGAAGGAAACTGCAGTCCTGGTAAATGTCGCCCGGGGCACAGTGGTGGACCAGCCGGCGCTCATCAACGCGCTGCAGAAGAAATCAATCGCATCGGCAATGCTCGACGTAACCACGCCGGAACCGCTGCCGTCGGACCATCCGCTATGGGGACTTGAGAATGCCCATATCACGATGCACCTTTCCGGACGCGCGCAGAATTCCATGTTCCGGCGATCTGCCGAACGCTTTGTCCAGAATCTCCAAGCCTACGTTGCAGGCGGTGAGATACATCCCGTGTTCGATCCGGTTCTCGGTTACTGACACAGTGGGCAAGGCAGTGACAGGCTGCCGCGGGTTGGATAGTAAAGCTTAAGTCAGGCTGCTCCGGCACGGATCGGGGATGCCAATGGTCGCGCAATTCATCACACGGTGCCCACCCGGGCATCGTCAGGGGGGACGACCATGACCGACACGAAGAAAGCTTCTGATCTTTTCATCGAATGCCTGGAAGAAGAGGGCGTTGAATACATCTTCGGCGTGCCGGGGGAAGAAAACCTCGATTTTCTGGAATCGCTTTCATATTCAAAGACCATCCAGCTGGTCCTGACGCGGCACGAACAGGGTGCTGGCTTCATGGCGGCGACATATGGCCGGCACACAGGGAAAACCGGTGTCTGCCTGGCGACACTTGGACCGGGTGCGACCAACTTCGTGACCGCTGCGGCTTATGCCCAGCTTGGCGGAATGCCGATGCTGATGATTACGGGTCAGAAACCGATCAAGAAGTCCAAGCAGGGCCGTTTCCAGATTCTCGACGTGGTCGACATGATGGGACCGATAACGAAATACGCGCATCAACTGGCCGCTGGGGACAACATTCCCAGCCGCGTGCGCGAGGCATTCCGCCTTTCCGAAGAGGAAAAGCCCGGTGCGACCCATCTGGAATTCCCGGAAGACATCGCGGAAGAACACACATCCGCGCAGCCGCTGAAATCCTCTGTCGCACGGCGTCCGTCGGCCGAGCACAAGGCGGTGCGCCTCGCGGTGGAAGCACTGGAAAAAGCTAAGGCCCCCATTCTGATCATCGGTGCCGGTGCAAACCGCAAGATGACCGGCCGGATGCTGCGCCAATTGATCGAAAAAACGGGCATCCCGTTTGTCTCAACCCAGATGGGCAAGGGCGTGGTCGACGAACGGCATCCGCTGTTCCTCGGCTGTGCAGCACTTTCGGCAGGGGATTTCTGCCACCGCGCAATCGAGGATGCCGATTGTATCGTCAATGTCGGGCACGATGTGATCGAGAAACCGCCATTCTTCATGCAGCAAGGCGGAGCCACGGTGATCCATGTTTCGATGAACACCGCAGAAGTCGATCCGGTGTATTTTCCCCAGATCGAGGTGATTGGGGACATCGCGAACGCGATCTGGCAGATCAAGGAAGATATCGTACCGCAGGGCAAATGGGATTTTGCCAAAATGCTTGATTACCGCAAGGCGGAAGAAGCGCACACGGCACCGCTGGCGGATGATACACGCTTCCCGATATTCCCGCCTCATCTGGTGCAGGAAATCCGCGAGGCGATGCCGGAAGACGGCATCATCTGCCTCGACAACGGGGTCTACAAAATCTGGTTTGCGCGCAACTATACCGCGTATCTTCCCAACACGGTGCTGCTCGATAATGCCCTCGCGACGATGGGTGCAGGCCTGCCATCAGCCATGATGAGCGCGATGCTGTATCCCGACCGCAAAGTCATGGCGATATGCGGCGACGGCGGGTTCATGATGAACAGTCAGGAGATGGAAACCGCGGTCAGGCTTGGCCTCAACATGACCGTTCTGATCCTGCGCGATGATGCATACGGTATGATCCGTTGGAAACAGGCGAATATGGGTTTCAAGGATTTTGGGCTGACTTACGGCAACCCGGACTTTGTCCAGTATGCGGAAAGTTATGGCGCAAAAGGGCACCGGGTCGAAAGCTCGGAGCACCTGAAGGAACTGCTTGCCCATTGCCGCGACACGCCTGGCGTCCATCTGATCGACTGCCCTGTCGATTATACGGAAAACGACCAGATCCTGAATCACGACATCAAGGAACTTTCCGCAAAGCTCTAGGATTGTCGCGTTAAAGGAGGCCGAAAATGGTCAAGCTCAAGGATACATACCCGCTCTACCTCAACAACAAGGCAGCGCAGCCTAACACCGACCTGGAGGTGACGGATAAGTTCACCAACGAGGTGGCGTTCCGTACTGCACTCGCCACGCCGGATGTGATTGATGAAGCGATTGCAGGTGCTGTCCGTGCGGCAGAGCCGATGGCAAAAATGGCCAGCTACGAACGGCAGGATGTGCTGCAGCACTGCGTGAAGCGGTTCCGGGAGCGGTATGACGAGTTGGCCTATTCACTGTGTGTCGAAGCAGGCAAGCCAATCAACGATGCCGAGGGGGAAGTCGACCGTTTGATCGACACCTTCAAGATCGCGGCGGAAGAATCCGTCCGCAATTACGGAGAGGTGCAGCCGCTCGACATCTCTGCGCGCGCCAAAGGGTATATGGGCATGTGGAAACGCGTGCCGATCGGTCCGTGCAGCTTCATCTCGCCGTTTAATTTCCCGCTCAATCTGGCGGCCCACAAGATCGCACCGGCGATCGCTATTGGCTGCCCGTTCGTAATGAAACCGGCCAGCAAGACACCGCTAGGCGCGATCATCATGGGCGAGGTTCTGGCCGAAACCGATTTGCCGGAAGGGGCATTTTCGATCCTGCCCGCCAGCCGCGACGGGGCCGATCTGTTCACCACCGACGACCGGCTCAAGCTGCTCAGCTTTACCGGGTCGCCCGGGGTTGGCTGGGACCTGAAGGCGAAGGCCGGCAAGAAGCCCGTGATCCTGGAGCTGGGCGGCAACGCCGCCGTGGTGGTCGACAGGGATGCGGACCTGGATCACGCGCTGGAGCGGATCATTTTCGGCGCATTCTACCAGTCCGGACAAAGCTGTATCGGCGTGCAGCGCATCATCATTCACGAAGATGTTTATGACGAATTTCGTGACATGCTGATCGGGAAGACGAAAAGCCTCGTTTCCGGCGATCCGAAAAACCGTGACACATTTATCGGGCCGATGATCTCCGAAAGTGAGGCCAAGCGGCTCAAAGGCTGGATCGACGGCGCGGTAGAAGCCGGTGCGACGCTGCTGTGCGGCGGCGAACGCGACGGCAACATGCTGCAGGCTACCTTGCTGGAGAATGTCGATACATCTTGCGACGCATACCGCGAAGAGGCGTTCGGCCCGATGGCGCTGCTGAGCAAGTTCTCCGACTTCGGCAAAGCGTTGAAAGAGGTCAACGATTCCAAATTCGGTTTGCAGGCCGGCGTCTTCACGCGCGACATCCACAAGGTGCTCGATGCGTGGGACGAACTCGATGTTGGCGGCGTGGTTGTAAACGACGTGTCATCTTACCGCGTCGACAACATGCCCTATGGCGGGGTCAAGGATTCCGGACTGGGCCGTGAGGGCATCCGCTTCGCGATGGAAGACATGTCCGAAATCCGCAACCTCGTCATTCGCCGCGAGAGCGCGGGCTAGCCGTCCAGCAGCAACAGCAGTTCGCATTCAACCAGCATCCGCGGTTCAGGCAACTGGCTGTGTTCAACACTGATGATTGCCGCGTCAGCGACCAGCTGGCCGGAAAGGGTGAACTCGTGATCGGGCAGGGCGGCGACGAAGTTTTCGCCCGCTTCGACTGCGGCATCGCCTGCAAAGACCAGCTGCACGGTGTGCCGGGTGCCGGAAAACGTGATGCTGGCCCATCCGCGTTCCTGATGGTGGGCAACCTCGCCATGCCCTTCGGCAAGGACCAGCAACGCAGTGCGCAGCCGTTCACCGGGACCGCGCCGTGCCCGGCGTGGTGACAATTCGACCCGCTTTTCTGCAAACATGGTTTCAGCCGACATGCGCATGCTCCTGGTCATAGCTGCGGATGAATTCCTGAACCCGGCGTTCCGTGTCGCTGCGGGGGATGCGACCATTGCGAAGGTCAAGCACGAAGCGGGGATCATGGGTTGCCAGGCGACCGAATTTGGTTGCGGGCATCCCGGTTTGACGAAGGAATTTCTCGATATTGCGGATTAGCATGCGGGTCCTCTGCGATTGGATTGCACGGGTGAATCGCGGGTGCTGAAAGGCAGCGATTCGGCTGAATGCCCGAGTCGTCGCCGCCGAAATCCTACTTGTCTAGGAAAAATACATCGTGTAGGTAGGAAAAAATCGGCAATGAGGACAAACTATGTCGGACGCACGGGATCGCTTACTGGAACTATCGCAAAGCAGAGGCTGCTCTCTGGCTCGGCTGTCAGAGATGATTGGCCGAAATCCAACATACCTTCAGCAGTTTATCCGAAAAGGTAGCCCGCGAAAACTGGAGGAGGAGGATCGGCGGGAATTGGCCGAGTTTTTCGGAGTGGCCGAATCGGAATTGGGAGGGCCGGAGGAAAAATCCTATAACCCGTCTCGCCCATTGCCTCTCCAGAGCGATTGGGTCGATGTGCCGCGTCTTCCGCTGAGTGCGTCTGCCGGGCCGGGCCGCGCGGCGGGAGCAGAGATCCCGTTCGACAATTTCAGGTTCTCTCGCAAATGGCTGCGCGAACAGGGTCTGGACGGATCGTATCTCTCCGCAATCGCGGTCGAAGGCGATTCGATGGAGCCGCTGCTCCGCGCCGGGGATGAAGTCCTGGTCGACCGGTCGCCCAAGCCGTTCCGCGACGGTATCCATGTCGTCCGGTTGGACGACAGCCTGCTGGTGAAGCGTGTTGCCTCGCAAGGCGGGGGGCGGTTATCGCTGTTGAGCCAGAACCTGTCCTATCCGCCAATCGAAGTGCGGGCGGACGATGTCGAGATTATCGGCCGGGTGGTGTGGAAGAGCGGGAGGCTTTGACATGGGGGTACGCTACGATGCGATCGGCCTGGATTACGCCAAGCTGCGTCAGTCCGATCCCCGCATTGCTGCGGCGATCCAGTTGGCATTGGGCGGCGCGCAGACGATCTTGAACGTTGGGGCGGGTTCGGGCTCTTATGAGCCGGAGGACAAGGACGTCACAGCGGTCGAGCCTTCATCAGAGATGATCAGTCAACGTGCAGCATCAGCCGCGCCGGCCGTGCAGGCGAGCGCCGAAAGTCTGCCCTTTGCCGATGACAGTTTCGATGCATCGATGGCGGTTCTGACCATCCATCACTGGTCCGATCAGCCAGCGGGGCTGGCGGAAATGCGCAGGGTTACGCGGGGGAACATCGTGCTGCTGACCTTTGACCCTGCATTTCGCGGCTTCTGGCTGACCGATTATTTTCCCGACCTGATCACTCTGGATGAAGGGCAGATGCCCGCAATGGATGACTATGAGCGCTGGCTCGGGCCCGTCGAAATCTCTCCTGTGATGATCCCGCATGACTGCACTGACGGTTTTTTGAGCGCGTATTGGCGGCGCCCTGCAGCGTATCTGGATGACCGTGTTCGGCGTGCCATGTCGTCATTCTGGGCGCTTGGCGATGTCAGCGAACAATTGGCGGCGCTGCGTGCCGATCTCGAATCGGGCGTGTGGGAAGGGCGCTACGGTTCGCTGCTGGCGAAGGACGAAATCGACTGCGGTTACCGTCTGGTAGTGGCGAGACCCTGATCCAACGCCGTTGACCTGGCCGTGCATGGGGCACGGCGCTGGGGCTGGCGCGGTGGGGCATACTGGGGCCTGCGGTGGGACTTGCATCATACCTCTGCAGCCGCCACATCACCAACATGACTGAAACATCCGCAATCCCCCCGATGAAAGCCGCCATTATGCCGGTGACACCGCTGCAGCAGAATTGCTCGCTGATCTGGTGCACCAAGACAATGAAGGGCGCTTTGGTCGACCCGGGCGGTGATCTGGAGAAACTGAAAGCGGGCGTTGCGAAAGCCGGGGTGGAACTGGAGAAAATCCTGATCACGCACGGCCATATCGATCATTGCGGCGAAAGCGGTGTGTTGGCGAAGGAGCTCGGCCTGCCGATCGAAGGCCCGCATGAAGCCGACCGGTTCTGGATTTCGCGGCTGGGCGAAGACGGCGCGAAATACGGCATTCGCGGGGAAGTTTTTGAACCGGATCGCTGGCTGGACGATGGCGACACGGTAACCGTGGGCGATCTGACGCTCGAGGTCATTCACTGCCCCGGTCACACGCCCGGCCACGTGGTTTTCTTTCACCGGCCGAGCAAGTTCGCGGTGGTTGGCGATGTGCTGTTTCAGGGATCGATTGGGCGCACCGATTTCCCGATGGGCAACCATCAGGACCTGATCGATGCGATCACGCAAAAACTGTGGCCGCTGGGCGAAGACGTGACGTTCATCCCCGGCCACGGCCCGGTCAGCACCTTCGGTCACGAACGCAAAACAAACCAGTTCGTCAGCGATTACGCCCTGAGCTAAACAGGTTTAAATTACCCTCGCAGCAATCAGCACCGCAGCTACCGACAGGCCGAGAAGGGTGAGCATCGTGATCGCAACGCCGATCATGCGCGGTTTGCCGACTTCTTCGTTGTCCATACCGACCGTGTGCGCCACGCGTCCAAGAACATAGAATGCGGCAACATAGCCGAGCCACTGCGCGCCTTTGCCCGATAATTCGATTCCGGCGATCAGAAACAAAATGAACGGCGCGCTTTCAACGAAATTGAGCTGTGCGCGCATCCTGCGGACCAGATGCGGATTGTCGCCGTCACCATGCGCGATGTGCGCCTTTGCGCGAATTTGCCCGGTGCGGACCATCATCCACAGGGTCAGAATGCCAGCGGCGGCGGCTGTGCAAAGTGTTACTGGTAACAGCATTGGTGGTCCCTCTCTCATGCCCCGAAATGCAAAAACATCGGTGCAGCGGTGCTAGTGAGAATGTGCAATCGTTGCAATGCGCGGGTTGCATGCGCGCCAATATGGGTTATAGGGCGCGTCTTCCCGTCATGGCCGGGCCTGATTCCACGCACTTGTGCGCGGATGTGGCTTCGCCTAGAGCGGCTTTAACAAACTGCAGTTTATCAAGGAACAGGTGCCGCTATGGCTGTCCCTAAGAGAAAAGTATCGCCGCATCGTCGTGGCATCCGTCGTTCGCACGATTCGCTCAAGCCGGAAGCATTCCATGAATGCTCCAACTGTGGCGAGCTCAAGCGTCCGCACAATCTGTGCAACGCTTGCGGCCACTACAACGGACGCGAAATCGTCGCTGTCGGTCTTTAAGACCGTTTTTCGGAGATTGCGCTCATGAGTCTGCCGCGTATCGCTGTTGATGCGATGGGCGGCGACGAAGGCGTGCGCGTGATGATCGACGGCGCTGCCGAGGCGCGCCGCCGACATGACCAGTTCCAGTTCCTGTTGGTAGGTGACGAGGCGCGAATCAAAACCGCTCTCGATCAACATCCCAACATGCGTGGGGCTTCCGAAATTCTGCATTGCGATGATGTGGTGGGCGGTGATGAAATCCCCACCCAGGCGCTTCGCCGTGCCAAGACCACATCGATGGGTCTTGCGGTGAATGCCGTCAAGCAAGGTGACGCCGGCGCTGCAGTCAGCGCGGGTAACACCGGTGCATTGATGGCGATGAGCAAGCTTGCCTTGCGCACGATGCCTGGGATCGATCGTCCGGCTCTTGCTGCGGTCATGCCCACTCTCGAAGATGATGATGTGATCATGCTCGACCTCGGTGCGAATACCGAGGCTGACGCGCGCAACCTTGTCCAGTTCGCGATCATGGGTGCTGCGTATTCGCGGATTATCCTGGGCCGCCAGCCGCGTGTACGCTTGCTCAATATCGGCACAGAAGAGATCAAGGGTTTCGACCGTCTGCGCGACGCGGCCAGTGAGTTGCAAGCAGCGGCACCGGGGCTGGATTTCAGATTTGATGGCTATGTCGAATCGGACAAGATCAATCGCGGCGAAGTCGACGTGGTGGTTACCGATGGATTCTCCGGTAATATCGCATTGAAAGCGATCGAAGGCACGGCACGGTTCGTTACCGACCTGCTACGCAATGCCTTCACCAGTTCGCTGCGTTCCAAGATCGGCTTTCTCGTTTCGCGTCCCGCGACCGAATTGCTGAAACACCACCTTGATCCGAACAATCATAACGGCGCGGTATTCCTGGGGCTGAACGGCGTTGTCGTGAAAAGCCATGGCAGTGCAAATGCCGCAGGTGTCGCGAATGCGGTCACTGTCGCCGCGAAACTGCTGGAAGACAATTTGACCCACCGTATCACCAGCGATCTGGCTGAGCTGCAGGCACGCCGCGCCGATGAAAGCGCCGGTGAAAGCGCCGCCGCAAAGTGATCCGTTCAGTCATCATCGGAAGCGGTTCGGCCCTGCCGGGACGTGCTGTCACCAATGCCGAATTGGCAGAGCGAGTGGACACGAGCGACGAATGGATCGTCGAACGAACCGGTATCCGCCAGCGTTACATCGCGGGTGAGGGAGAGACCACTTCTACTCTCGCGACAAAGGCTGCGGAAAAGGCAATGGAAGCTGCCGGTGTCGCGGCGAAGGACATCGATCTGATCGTGTTGGCCACTGCCACACCCGACCAGACTTTTCCCGCCACCGCCACACAGGTTCAACATAATCTGGGCTGCAATGGCGGGATCGCTTTCGATGTCGCGGCTGTGTGTTCAGGTTTTCTCTATGCCATGGCAACTGCCGACTCGA
The DNA here is from genome assembly GCF_009828095.1 of Pontixanthobacter luteolus. Taxonomy (GTDB): domain Bacteria; phylum Pseudomonadota; class Alphaproteobacteria; order Sphingomonadales; family Sphingomonadaceae; genus Pontixanthobacter; species Pontixanthobacter luteolus. The sequence continues at coordinate 437,403 of NZ_WTYP01000001.1, forward strand.
TGCTTCGTACAGGCATGGGCAAGCGTGCTCTGGTCATCGGCGCTGAAACATTCAGCCGTATTCTCGACTGGGAAGACCGGACCACTTGCGTATTGTTTGGCGACGGTGCCGGTGCGCTCGTTCTAGAGGTGCAGGACGTGGACGATGGCGGCCCGGGCATCATCGATACAAAACTGCATGCCGATGGCGCCCATAACCAGCTGCTTTATGTTGATGGCGGGCCGTCAAGCACCGGAACGGTCGGTAAATTGCGCATGAAGGGCCGCGAAGTGTTCCGCCATGCAGTGGTCAATTTGGCCGATGTTCTCAAGGAAGCACTCGCATCGAGCGGCTTCACGCCGGGCGATATCGACTGGGTGGTGCCGCATCAGGCAAACGCGCGGATACTCGATGCGACTGCTCGCAAACTCGGGCTTCCGGCGGAAAAAGTGATCGTCACTGTTGACCAGCACGCCAACACCTCAGCCGCATCCGTACCGCTCGCGTTCGACGTCGGCATCCGCGATGGCCGGATCAAAAAAGGCGATCTCGTGATGTTCGAGGCGATGGGCGGCGGCTTTACTTGGGGCGCCTCTCTCGTCCGCATGTGAATGAAAATGCATTTTCTGGCTAAGATAATTTGCCTGAATGCGATTTTCTGGTTACATATTAAGCCATAAGATAAAAATTTCCGGGTCGCGTCCGGTAAGGGAGTGAGCGAATGTCTCGATCAGTGAGCACACTGACAAGGGCCGATCTCGCCGAAACGATCAATCGCAAGATGGGATTTTCTCGGGCGGAATCGCTCGATCTGGTGGAATCAATTCTCGCACATATGTGCGAAGCCATGTCAGATGGTGAAAATGTGAAGATTTCCGGTTTCGGAAGCTTTATTCTGCGCGACAAGAAGGAACGTGTTGGCCGAAACCCGAAAACGGGTGTCGAGGTGCCGATTACTCCGCGCCGCGTCATGACCTTCCGCGCAAGCCAGCTGCTTAAAGAACGAATAGCCAAGGGATAAAAAATGAGCGCGCAATTCGAGGATGGAAAAGACGAAGGCGCGCTTCGTACCATTGGTGAAGTCAGCAAGGCGCTGGGGATAAAGACTCACGTCCTGCGTTATTGGGAACAACAGTTTCCCATGCTGGAACCGCTTAAACGAAGCGGCGGTCGGCGATATTATCGCAGCGAAGACGTCGAGTTGATCGAAACGATCGACCGGCTGGTCAATCATGAAGGTTACACTCTGAAGGGCGCCAAAAAAGCCATCAGGGATGCCTCGAACAGCCAAGCGAAAACTACGGACGGCACAGAACCGGTAGATGATTCTGGCGCAGACATTCCCGGCACCGCCGACACAACCGGTGTCGATTCGCGCGCAAACGATGGCGGAACTGCGGAAACGGAGAGCAGTATAGTGACTTCGACGCCCCCTTTCATGTCCAGCGCTGACAGCCCCATCGCGGTGGACGGCGGCGTAGGGGATTTCTTCGGTAAGCCGGCGGAGAGCGAAGCGGAGCAAGACACCGCGTCGCCGCAAGAATCGAATGAGCCCCAGGCGGAAACGCCGGCGCTGACCACGACCGAGCCCGAAACGCATACCGACGCCGTGCCGCGCGCGGAAATTCTCGCGAAATTGAAGGCGTTGAGGGCAAATCTGGCCGACGCACTCGCGGCCTGATCCTACTCCGCAGCGAGCAGATTTTCTGCCGCACCCAGATCCACGCTGACTAGCCGGGATACGCCCTGTTCGATCATGGTCACGCCAAACAGGCGGTGCATACGGCTCATGGTCACGGCGTTGTGCGTGACAATCAGATAGCGAGTGTCGGTCTCAGCCGCCATCGCATCCAGCAAATCGCAGAAACGGTCGATATTGGCATCGTCCAGCGGCGCGTCGACTTCGTCGAGGACGCAAATGGGTGCCGGATTGGTAAGGAACAGCCCGAAGATCAGGGCGATCGCGGTCAGCGCCTGTTCGCCGCCTGATAGCAAGGTGAGCGATTGCAGCTTCTTTCCGGGTGGCTGTGCATAGATCTCCAATCCTGCCTCAAGCGGATCGTCGCTGTCGATCAGCGCCAGATGCGCCTGCCCGCCATTAAACAGCCGCGTGAACAGGCGCTGGAAATGCGTATCAACTTGTTCGAACGCAGCCTTCAGTCGTTCGCGCCCTTCGCGGTTCAAATTGCCGATTGACCCGCGTAGCCGGTTGACGGCCTCGTGTAGTTCCGCCTGCTCCGCCGCGCTGGAACCGTGTTCCTGTTCGATCTTTGCCAGTTCTTCCGTGGCGACCAGATTGACCGGACCAATGCGCTCGCGGCTGGCGTTCAGCTTCTCGAGTTCTTCGCCCTCAAGGCCGGAATTTCCAACCTCATCTGATTCGAAACCGAATTTCTGTGCCAGCATTGGTGGCGGGCACTGGAACCGCTCGCCCGACACGCGGGCCATTTCAGATCGGCGCGCTTCCTCGCTTTCGGCGCGCGCAGCCAGGCCGGCCCGCGCTTCGCGTGCGGTTGCCAGCGCTTCGTTCACTTCGGCAAAGCGGCGGTCGGCTTCTTGTGCGGTTTCCTGGGCCTCAGCCACAGCAGCCTCCGCATCGGCAAGCTCCTGAGTCAATCTGGTGCGCACTGTGTCGCCCTGCTCAATTTCGCGCATCAGGCCTTCCGGCTTGGCCGCGAACACCGCTCGCTCTTCCGCTATCTCTTCGAACCGCCGGGCCATATCAGACAGACGCTGAGCCGCTTCGCCGGATCGGGTCTGCCAATTGGCCATGTCGCTGCGCTGCGCTGCTGTTCGTTCGCGGGCAACGGCGAGCGCCTGATCATGGGCGGCGAGCGTTGCGGTGGCTGCCTGCAGCGCGGACCGTGCAGCCTCGTGTTTCGCGCGAGTCGCCTCGAGAGACGCTCGCCCGGTTTCAGGATCGGGCAGGGCGGATTTCCGGTCTTCGGCTGCCTTCAGGTCCTGTTCCGCCTGTCTTTGCTGGTCGGCAAGTTCGGACTTCGCCGCTTCAAGCTCTTTCAGCCGGAAAGCGATCCTTTCGCGGGCCGTCTCGGCCTGATCCAGTGCGCGCAGGGCCTGCCGCTCTGCCTCGGAAGCCTCGGCGACATCGCGTTCTGCCGCCACAAGTGATTGCTGCAATTCGGTCAGTTCACGCTGCGCCTCGGCCTGTGCATTCTCTGCCTGCTCGGCTGCCTTCTGCTTTTCCGGTATTTCCGCTTCGAGCTGCGCAAGCCGGTTTTCAGCCTCAAGCCGCGCGGCTTCTGCAGCGCCTTCCCCGCGTGCCACGAAGCCATCCCATCTCCGCAAATGTCCGCCGAGGGTTACCAACCATTCGCCCGGGCCAAGTTCCCGCCCGTCATCAGTGTCCGTGACATGGACCAGAGCGAGGCGAGCCGCCAATTGATCAGGGCACGCGGTCACATATTTAACGAGGCTGTCGTTCACCGGTTTCGGGGCTGCTCTGCCAGTCCAGAAACGCCCTTCGCTGCCCGCATCGGGGCTGCCGAGAGGTGCCTTGGCATCACGCCCGAGCACCGCGGCAACGGCCCGTTCATAGCCCGGCTTCGCGCGTACTTCGTCGAGTGCGGTGGGCAGCCCGCTACGCTGTGCCCGCTGCCGTTCGCGCGCGTCACGGTCCCGCACGAGCGCGTTCAGTTCCCGCTCGATACCGGCCAGTTCCGCCTTGGCGCTGGCCAGGGCGCTGCCGGTTTCATCGCGGGCTGTTTGCAGCGCCTGTTTGCTGGCGCGCATATCCTCCAGCTTGTTTTTCAGGCGAGCGACATCCTTGCCTGCATCCTCGGCATTGGCTTTTGCCTCCAGAACCGCCTGCTCCGGGTCGCCAGATGATGAAAGGGCAGCTCGTGCTTCTTCCTGCCGCGAGGTTTCGGCACGAACGCGGTCCACGCGGCTGCGGGCCTGAGTGATTTCGGCTTCGGCCACCCGCCATTCTGCTTCGACCCCCGCGTGATCGGCAGTTGCCTTCGCAAGCGCCAGTTCGGCGCTGCGACCAGCGCGTTCTGCATCTTCCAGAGTCGCTGCAAGTATCGGGCGACGTTGTTCATCTGCGGCGAGGGTTTTTTCGTTGCCGGAAAGCTCTTTCTCCAACCGGGCGAGCGCCTCTGCGGCATCTTTGGTCAGCCGGTCGGCATCGCCGCGATCTTCCTCCAGCCGCGCCTTTTGCCGGTCGAGATCGGCAAGCCGCTGCTCCGCCGCTTCCAGCTGAGACGTTAGCGCGGCCATTCGGTGACCGTGCGCGCTGGCATCGTCGCGGCGGTCGGCCTGTTCCTCGCGTGCTTCGGCGAGCACCTTGGCTGCTTCATGCTGCGCTTTCTGGACTTCGGCGCTTTCGCCCTTTGCCACATTCACGCGCTGTTCGGCAGTTTCGGCCTGCTTGCGGGCGGCATCTGCAGCCGCGGCGGCATCACGCCAGCGCGCAAACAGCAGGCGGGCTTCGGCCACGCTGATCTGTTCCGTCAGCTTCGTATAACGTTCAGCCTGCTTCGCCTGTCGCCTGAGCGAAGCCATTTGCGAATCGAGGCCTGCCATCAGGTCTTCCAGCCGTTCGAGATTCTTCTCTGTGGACCTGAGTTTGCTTTCTGCATCACGCCGGCGAACATGCAAACCTGCGATGCCGGCCGCCTCTTCCAGCATTTGGCGGCGTTCGGCAGGTTTGGCGGCAATGACTTGTGCGATCTTGCCCTGACTGACCAATGCGGGGCTGTGCGCGCCAGTGGCGGCATCGGCGAAGGTAAGCGAAACGTCCTTCGCCCGCACATCGCTGCCGTTAACGCGGTAAGCGCTGCCGGCTCCGCGCTCGATACGGCGCATGACCTCCAGCTCTTCGCCGAAATCGTCCTCCGCATGAAGGACGACCTCGGCAAAATCGCGTTGAGGGCGGGTTTCGGTGCCCGCGAAGATCACATCTTCCATCCCGCCGGACCGCATGGATTTGGGTGAATTTTCGCCCATCACCCAGCGGATCGCCTCAAGCAGGTTGGATTTGCCGCACCCGTTTGGTCCGACAACACCGGTCAGCCCCGGTTCGATGCGCAATTCGGCTGGCTCTACGAAGCTTTTGAAGCCACTGAGCTTGAGCCGCTTTATGAGCATCGCTGGCGCTGTCCCCCCTCTTCGTTGCTAGGCGCCCTTAGCGAGCGCCCGCGCGTTGCAGCTCAGGTTCGATCTGAGTCCAGGAATTGGCGTCAAGCTTGCGCCCGTTGATGAAGAATGTCGGCGTACCGGTAACGTCGAGTTCGTTCGACTGGGTCGTCGAATTCTCAGCGATCTGCTTGTACTTGTCGGCATCTGCGAGGCACTGGCGCGCTTGATCCGTGCTGAGGCCGCGAGCCGCGAAGAAGTCGTAGAAACCGCCGATTTCCGCCAATTGTACAAGTCGCTGATCTTCAGGAAGAGTGAGCGATTGCTCGACCGCTTCGGCGTTGTCGAAGATTGGCTGGAGCACCTGCTGGAGGTTCGTCCAGACCTGATCCGATAGCGGGTGGAAACTTTCTTTCGCCCCGCAGCGGACCATCGTTGCCAAGGCAAGATCATGCGGCCCGTGGATCTGGTTGCGCAGTTCGAAACTGACCCGGCCTGTGCTGACATATTCCGACTTAAGCTGTTCTGCGCCATTGGCCGCGAAGGCAGCGCAGGCAGGGCAGGTAAGCGAAGCGTATTCGATGACCTTGATCGGCGCGTCGGGGTTGCCGACGATATAACCATCCGATTCCGACACGTTGACGATGTCGGTCCATTGCTGACCAGCCGGAGCCTCGATCGGGGCGATGGGCTCTGATGTAGCCGCGCCGCCTTCAGGCGCGCTGTCGCAACCGGCCAGTCCCAAAGTGAACGGGGCGGCGAGCGTTGCAAATGCCAGCTTGCGGAAAGTCGTGGTCGTCATGTCAGGTTCCTCTTGCGAATGGGAAGGCTATACGATGGGGGGGAAGGGTAAAGCAGGCAGGGGCGCTATCCACAGCTTCTCCCCCGTCTTATCCCTCAATAAAGCGTGTTGAGATGCTGTTCCAGCGGCTGCCAGCCATGCACATTTTCCAGCAGTGCTCCGTTAACCACGAAGCTGGGTGTGCCGCGCACGCCGAAATCGGTCATGTCCTTTTGCGTATTCGAGCTGAGCCTGTCGGCCAGGGCCTGATCGCTGAGGCATTTGTCCAGTTCCGGCCGGCCATAGCCGCGGGTTTCCATCATTTTGTAGAAGCCTAGCGCAGATGCCATCGACTGCCTGCCAGATGCGCTGCCGTTCAGCCACTGGGCCAGTTGGGCGTCCGATGCCTTGCGCGCTTCGCCAAGCCATGTGCCCTGCTTGGTCATGAACATGGTGTGGTTCTGCAGGAATTTGCTGTTGTCGCCGCATTGCACCAGCATCGTCGCCGCGAGATCGACATCGTTGCGGATGAATGACCGCACTTCGAATTTCATTTTGCCCGGCCCGATATAGGCTAGCTGTAGCGGTGCCTCGCCCTGAATGGTGAAGTCGGCGCAGTGAGGGCAGGTGTAGCTGACGAATTCGATCAGGTGGACATCGGCATCGGGATTGCCGATTTCGTATCCGCGATCAGTCTCGACGACATTGGTGTTCCAGTTGCCATTGGCACCCACGCTGAGGAATGCTGCCACCACCAGGCCGGCTGCACGAACAAACTGCTTCACAAAAATCCCCTATCTCTCATTTTCCGCCTGGTTTCCCAGGCTGCGGGCAAGCGATTCCAGAACGGTACGGAGTTCCGGGTCACCCACATCGCGCAGACTTTCCCCGAGTTCCATCGGGATCGGCTTTAGCGACGGCGGTGCACTGCTGCGCCTTTCATCAGACGGAGGCTTAACCGAGCCTTGCCGGATTTTGACCTTGGTAACTGCCTGATACCCGAAAAACCGGTTCACTCGCTCCATGATTTCCGGGATCACATGCTGGATCAGCGGGGCATGGGCGGGCAAGACGACAAGCTGCAGGATGCCGTTTTCCTTGTCACCGGGCGGAAAGCGGATCGCCTCGGGCGCGCAAACCTTTGCATGGTGCGGGCCGACAATTTCGGGCCAGCGGGTGACGACAGACGATTGCACAAAGCCGAAGCGGCGAAACGCCGTCCGCCCGATTTGCGGCATCAATTCGGAAATGGATTTGGCCGCGCCGCCACGGGGGCGTTCGTATTTCTGGCCATATTTCGCTTTTCCGGCCCTCGGCTTCGCGGATTTCAGTCCGCCAGCTTTTGCAGCGGCACCTTTTGCCTTCGAAGAGTCGCTATCCCGTTCCATCGTGCGGCAGGCCATGCCATAGCCGCGGCGTGACTGCCAGCATGGATATGATCGGAGGGGAGCTGCTCGCATGGTATGACCGCCATGCGCGTGATTTGCCGTGGCGCGCGCTTCCCGGGAAGCCGGCGCCGGACCCCTACCGGGTCTGGCTGTCCGAGGTGATGCTGCAGCAGACAACCGTGGCGGCGGTGAAGCCGTATTTCGCGAAATTCACACAGCGGTGGCCAACCATAGCCGATCTCGCGGCGGCGCCGGAAGAAGAGATCATGGCTGCCTGGGCGGGCCTGGGATATTATTCGCGCGCTCGAAATCTTGTGAAATGCGCACGCGTTGTCGGGGAGGCAGGAGCGTTTCCCGAAACCGAGGCTGGTCTGCGCGAACTGCCCGGGCTTGGCGTTTATACGGCGGCAGCGGTCGCTGCGATCGCGTTTGGTCGGCGGGCTGTAGTGGTTGATGCCAATGTCGAACGGGTGGTTTCCCGCCTGTTTGCGATTGACGAGCCTTTGCCGGGCGCACGCAAGGCCATCCGCGAAAAAGCCGACGCGATCACGCCTGATGCCCGCGCAGGTGATTTTGCGCAGGCGATGATGGATCTGGGATCGGGAGTGTGTTCGTCGCGCAATCCGGTTTGCAGCCTTTGCCCTCTAAATGCGCATTGCGAGGCCCGCAAAACCGGGGAGCCAGAGAGGTTTCCGGTCAAGGCACAGAAGAAACCGAAGCCGAACCGGACCGGGACCGCATTCTGGATTGAGTGCGCCGGTCATGTCTGGCTTGAGACCAGGCAGGGGAACGGCATGCTCGCCGGAATGCGCGCGCTACCCGATGATGGGTGGACTGCACGAAGCGATGGCACTGGGCAGCCGCCCGTAGACGCTGACTGGCAAGCAGCAGGCGCCGTACGCCACACATTCACTCACGCACATCTGGAACTGTCTGTGAAAATCGGCCAGGTCGACGCCGCCCCTGCAGACCGCGAAGGGCAATGGTGGCCCTTAGGCGAACTTGGCGAAGCGGGCTTGCCGACGCTGTATGCCAAGGCCGCACAGCTTGCCTTAGCCGGGCGTTAGCCAGCCCTTGGTCAGATGATGCCGCCACCAAGGCTGAGGCGGATGACCGCGATGATGAACACGATCAGGCAGAAATTGCGTCCGCCATTGCTCGATGAAAGTGCGCCGATGCCTGCGCCAAGCACGGCAATGGGCAGGACGATCCAATTGCCCCACCCAAGCAGCGGGATGGCTGAAGGTATGGCGAGAACAAGGGCGACGATCCCGATGAGGATAGAGATGATATTGAACATGTGTGTTATATAAGTAGCACACTTCGCCTGTTCAAGGGTGAAAAGCATGCAATTGACCGTTCAGGATCATTCCCCCAAACAGCTGCAAAATATATTTCCAACAGAGGATCCGGCCATGGCGTTTCGCAATTTCAACGATCAAGAATTTTCCCGCCGTTCTTTGCTGCGGGGCGGCGCATGGCTGGGTGCGGGTGCTGCCCTTTCCGCGCTGCCGATGGGTCGCATGGCATTGGCGCATGGCGGCCATTGGCCCAATGTGTTGGCGACGGTGGAAGACTACGTTGCATCGGGCAAGGTGGCCAATATGGTGGCAACGCTGGGCTGGGGGCAGAACGCGCCTGACGTGATTGCGCGCGGAACGCTTGCCTTTGGCGGCAGCACCGAAGCCGATACTGACAGCCTGTATCGCATCTATTCCAACACCAAACCTGTCACCGGCATGGCCACGATGATGCTGATCGAAGACGGCGAAATTACATTGGACACGCCGCTTTCCGAAATCCTTCCTGCGTTCGCAAACATGCAGGTGCAGAAGGAATATGACGGCAGCATAGGTGAAGAAAACCTCGAACCTGCCAAGACGGAAATCACCATCCGCCATATGCTGACGCATACTGCTGGCCTTGGTTACGGGATCATCCAAAAGGGTCCGATCAAGGATGCATACGAGCAGCATGGTCTGATCCCGGGACAGGTCAGCAGGTTGCCGATACCTGGTTTGGGCCGCGGCAATCCGGTCGACAGTCTTGAGAAATTCGCAGATGGTCTGGCCAAGCTCCCGCTGGTTTATCAACCCGGTACAAAATGGAGTTATTCGGTTGGTCTCGACCTATTGGGTCGGGTGATCGAAGTTGTCTCGGGTATGCCGTTCGACCGTTTCCTGAGCACCCGCCTGTTCGAACCGGCGGGCATGAACAGCACATATTTCCGCGTACCTCAGGCACAGGTCGGCCGTCTGACCACCAATTACGGGATCATGAACGGCACTCCGCTGCCGATCGATCCGGGCATGGCCTCGATCTATCTCGACAAGCCTGCCTTCCCATTCGGCGGTGCAGGGCTGGTCAGCAGCCCGGCAGATTTCGACCGGTTCCAGCGGATGCTCGTTGGCCTTGGCGAGATCGATGGAGTGCGGGTGATGAGCGAAGAGGCTGTTCGCCTTGGCACCAGCAATATTCTGCCAGAAGCTGTCGATCTCAGCGGTACTTGGGTGGCGGGCCAAGGGTTCGGTGCTGGCGGCCGTGTCACCGGGTCAACCTATGGCTGGGGCGGTGCTGCCGGAACCACCGCATTCTGTGATATCGAGAGCGGACTTCGTGCGGGCAACTTCACACAGTACATGCCAGCCGAATCTTATGGCATCCAGCGGGAATTCCCCGATCTGGTGCTGAAGGATCTGGCAGTTCTGCAGGGCGCATAATCCAGTGATGACGAAACCGATTGCATTCACCGGTTCGCGTTTGGACCGGGCTGATAATCTGCGCGCTGATCCCGAGGCGATTGCCGGAATGATGAACTGGCGCGCACGGCTCCTCAAACTCGACGGGCTGATGCCGGAAATCGGAGATGCAGGCGAGCTGGTGTGGGGAACGCTGGCCGACGCAGCAGAAGATGCGGAGCTGGTGTTTCTGGGGCTGGACGATGGGAAGCCATGCTTTGCTGCCGTCCCTGCGCAAGGCGATGCGAGCCCGCGTATGGCGAACCCGAATCTGTGGGCAATCATGGCCACGCTCAGCGCCGATGATCTGGCGATCTATGGCGGCGCGCGCAGTATAACGGACTGGCACGCACGCCACCGGTTCTGTTCTGCATGCGGTTCCGACACTTCGATCGCCAAGGGCGGCTGGCAGCGAAATTGCGGATCGTGCCAGACCCAGCATTTCCCCCGGACAGACCCGGTCACGATCATGCTGGTGGAACATGATGCGAAGCTGCTTCTTGGCCGCGGCCTCGGCTGGCCGGAGCGGGCGTATTCGGCGCTTGCCGGCTTTGTCGAGCCGGGTGAAAGTATCGAGGAAGCCGTGGCTCGCGAAGTCCTTGAGGAAACAGGCGTGGTTGCAGGCAATGTCGAATATATCGCCAGCCAGCCTTGGCCGTTCCCCTCGCAACTGATGATGGGGTGCTATTCGACTGCAGAGGCGCCTGAAATCACGCTCGACACCACGGAGCTGGCCGATGCCCGCTGGTTTACGCGGGAGGAAGTGCGTGCAGCGATGAACGGTGATGCAGGCGCGCCGATAAATACGCCGCCGCGTCAGGCAATCGCGCATCACCTGCTGAACTGGTGGCTCAACAAGGACCCGCAATGACCGATCAGACACCGCGCAAAATGACCATCGACATCTATTCCGACGTCATGTGCCCGTGGTGCATCATCGGCTACGGCCAGCTGAAAAAAGGGCTGGCTCAACTGGAAGGTGAGATCGAGGCGGAAATCCGCTGGCGGCCGTTTGAACTGAATCCGGATATGCCCCAGCAGGGTGAAGAGCAGGCCGAACACATCGCCCGCAAATATCGCCGGACTGCGGAAGAAACGCAGGCCGTGCGCGGTCAGATGCGCAGCGTCGCGCAGCAGGCGGGGGTGTCTCTCGACTATGACGGTGAAGGCGAGGCACCGCCCGCGATGATGTGGAACACGTTCGACGCGCACAAGGCGCTGTCATGGGCGCTCCACACTCACGGACCGCAGGCTCAGCACCGGCTGAAACTCGCGCTGTTCGAGGCGCATTTCAACAAGCGGCGCAATATCGGCCAGCGGCAGGTTTTGCTCGATGTTGTTGCTGAAACCGGCCTTGATCGGACGGAAGCGGAACGGGCGCTGGATGACGAACAGATTGCCCGGCATGTCAGGGCCGAAGAGGCGCAGGCATTCGATCTGAATATCACCGGCGTTCCGGCGATGATCGTTGACGGCAAAATGTTGATCCCGGGGGCGCAGGCACCAGAGGTCTACGCCAACGCGCTGCGCAGGGTGGCCGCGAAATTTCCGGCCAGCGGTTAAAGCCGTTTCGAGGCCAGTTTAAACCAGCCCAAGCTTGCGCAGTTTGTTCTGCAGTTTGCCCGGCAGCACATCGCCGCTCTGTTCGTTCTCGGCCAGATCGCGCGGGGCCTTGTCTTCTTCCATATATCGCCAGCCCTGATGGGCCCTCTTGTACCGCGCCTCAACCAGGATAAGGCGCGGCTCAAGGATGATATTCCAGCGCCCGTCGTCGCGCTGGCGGAATTCCTTGATCGGGCTGCGGGCGCAGATCGAATGATCATGAATCCAGTAAAGCGATCCGCCCTTCATTTCCTCATGCCGCTTGGGCAAATAGCGCGTGGTCATTACCGCGCCGTCAGGCTGCCCTTCGACCCAGGCGCGCAGCGTGTGAATACTTTCGCTGCGATAGGCGATCTTGGTCATGTTTAGCGGCATCAGTTTGCCAAGCCGGCGGCCACCGCCAATCCAAGGAATGCAAAGAAGCCCATCGAATCGGTGATCATCGTAACGAACACCGAACTGGCAACCGCGGGGTCCTGCTTCAAACGTTCGAAGATCACCGGAACCATCACCCCGGCAAGACCGGCGGTCACCACGTTGATGACCATGGCCAGCGCGATTACGGCGCCCAGCATCGGGGTGAATATTGCACCAGTTGCCAATCCGATCAGAACAGCGATGGTCAGCCCGTTGAGGATGGCAACGCGCAGTTCGCGCCACAGAATGCGCATCGTGTTCGCTTCGGTCAGCTGGTTCATCGCGATCGCGCGGACCGCCACGGCCATTGTCTGGGTGCCGGCATTACCGCCGATGCTGGCGACAATCGGCATCAGGATGGCGAGTGCGACCAGTTTCTCGATGGCAGCGCCGAAATAGGCGATGATCAAGCTGGCGATCAGCGCAGTGCCAAGGTTGGCGATCAGCCAAGTGACGCGGGAACTATACGCTTCCCGAATAGGTTCGTTGATGTCGCCGTCGCCCGCACCGGACATCAGCAGGGCGTCTTCGCTCGCCTCTTCGGAAATGATGTGGACGACGTCATCCACCGTCATCTGCCCCACCAACCGTCCGCTTTCATCGACCACGGCGGCAGAAATCAGTGCGTATTTCTGGAACATCAACGCGACTTCTTCCTGATCAAGGCTGACCGGGATCAGGGTTTGGTCGCGTTTCATCACGTCGGAGAGGGCGATATTTCGCGGTGTGCGCAGGATCCAGCTCAGCTGGCAGGTGCCGACCGGGTGATGCTTGTGATCGACGATAAAGACTTCGTAGAAATCATTGGCGAGATCGACGTTTTCGCGCAGGAAATCGATCAAGCCCCCCACGGTCATATGCTCAGGCACCGCCACAACTTCGTGGCTCATCAGGCGGCCGGCGGTTTCTTCCGGATACGCCAGCGCGCTTTCGATCGCGACACGATCTTCATCGTCCAGCTCGGCCAGAATGGCTTGCTGGTCATCCTCGTCGAGATCTTCGATCAGCTGGACGGCATCGTCGGTGTCCAGCTGTTCGGCGATTTGCGCTACAGCCTCGGCTGGCAGCGCTTCCATCATGTCTTCGCGGACGTAATCGTTGAGTTCCGCGATGACGTCGCTGGACATCAGGTCGGTAATCGCCTCGGCCAGCGTATGCCGGTCATCACGGTCGAACAGTTCCAGCAAGTCGGCGATGTCGGCCGGGTGTAGCGGTTCCACCAGATCGTAGACCCGCGACTTGTCTCCTTCGTCCAGCGCATCGCGCACCGAACGGACATAGTCAGCCTTCAGGGTGTTTTCCTCGTCGAGACGTTCATCATCGATCCGGTCATCGGGACGCGCGCTTTCTTCCGCCGGTTTATCGGCGATCATCAGCTCTTCATCGTCCTGATAAGTCTCGTTCCCCATGCCGCTCGTCTAAGGGGGCGGGGGTGAAAAGCAAGCCCAGCATCCCCCGGGCGGGTGACATCGGCGCATGAGTGTCTATATCGGGCGCAATTCAGAAGGAGATACCAAGAATATGGCCGATCAAAAGCTTACCCTCACTCTCGATTCCGGCGACGTAGTCATCAAATTGCGTCCTGACCTGGCACCGGGTCACGTTGAACGCATTACTGAACTTGCCAAGGACGGATTTTACGACGGCGTGGTATTCCACCGCGTGATCCCCGGCTTCATGGCCCAGGGCGGTGACCCGACCGGCACCGGCATGAGCGGCAGCGACAAGCCTGATCTGAAGGCGGAATTCAATGCAGAACCGCACGTGCGCGGAACATGCTCGATGGCTCGCACTCAGGTTCCTGACAGCGCGAACAGCCAGTTCTTCATCTGCTTTGACGATGCGCACTTCCTCGACGGTCAGTACACCGTCTGGGGCCAGGTAGAGAGCGGCATGGAACACATTGACGCATTGCCAACCGGCGAACCGCCAGCAAATCCGGGCAAGATCGTGAAAGCGACCGTTTCGTAAGAGACAAGGATCGGGATAGGGCGCACGCCGGATGGTAAAACGTACTATCGCAGCGATGCTGGGTGTATTGCTGTTAAGCGGCTGCATCACGCCCTATCCCGACCTCACTCAGTCGCGCAGCCCGTGCCGGATGGAGCCGGGCGGCTGGTGCGAATTCGTGCGGGAGGCGGCGGTAGAGAGCTATCCCTATGCGATGCTCGCTTCCAATTCATACCAGGATGATGACCAATACGGCGTCCTGCACCCTGCTTTCCTGAGGCGCGAAGCGAGCGAGAACGACGATAGCGGGCTCGCTTACTCGGTGTTCGACCGGTACCTGATCGAAAATGGGGAGCGGACTGAACTGCTCGCCCGAGTCATCGCATTTCGCGGCACAGAGTTCGGTTCTACTTCAGACATATTTTCCGGCTCGCTTGGCGAAAGCCAGCGCGAAGGCGCACGCATGGTTTACGCTGCGGAGCGGGCTGCGCTTGATGCCGAGCAATATCAGGACATTCCCATCGAAGTGACCGGCCATTCGCTTGGCGGTGCACTCGCTACTCAGATCTCGATCGATAACAAGCGCGTTCGCGCCTACGTTTTCAACACGTCGCCATTCTTCAGCGGCGATCCGATGCAGAATGACATCAGCAGGTTGGCCGTGGCCGAACGTGGTGAATTTCTGCGCATTCTGCGGCAGTATAAAGCTCCGCCTGCTGCCGATGTCTTTGTGATCAACTGCAACCCGTCTGCCAGCGCGGGCGAGAAACACAGCATCCGAAAACTGGCGGACTGCCTAACCTGGATCGCAGCGTATGAGGACCCGCTGGCCTACGGGCTGCTGGAAGCGGACGATGATCCGATTACAAAACCAGAGGTCGAATGCGGTGAACCAGGCAAACCCCATCCGGGAGCTGGCTTCCTCCGCACCGATCCATGCGTCCATGCGCCGATGACACCGCACAAGAAAGGCGGCTGACGATTATAGGCCGGCGCGTACCAGCCAGTCGTGAAACAGGCGTACAGGTCGGCTTTCCAGCGCGGTCGGTTTGCAGATAAACCAGTAGCTATAGGGGCTCTCGACTTCTGCATCGAACAGTCTTGCCAGACGGTTGTCGGCTGCGCGTTTCATATGGTCGTCGTGCATGATGGCGATCCCAAGGCCCTGAGCCGCAGCCTCCAGCATCAGCTGGCCCGAATCGTAATGATCGATGGCCGCGGGTTCCAGCGCTTCAATACCCAGTTCCTGCTTCCATGCCTCGAAACTCGCGGGCAGTTCATTGTGGATCAGGAAGGTCTGCTTGGCGAGCTTGTCGATGTCGGGGTTGGTGCCCAGCATCTGCGCCGCTTCCTTGCTGCAGATCGCGTGCACCATGTTGTAGTCTAGACGGACCGCGTGAAGCCCGGCTGCCGGGCCGCGGGACAAAATGATTGCCGCGTCGAGCGTGTCACCCACCCGGTCTTCCAGATGCGGGCCGGTGTCGATGTCGATGTGCAGCAAAGGGTGGCGTTTGCGCAGTTCACCCAGATGCGGGAACAGGCGCTGGCTGCCGAACAAGGGCAGGACGCCAAGCCTCAGTCGCAGGAGCGAGATGTTTTCCGACTGGTTTTCAATCGCCAGCGCCAACGCCTCGAGGTGAGGGGCCACTGCGTCATGAAATGCCTGTCCTTCGTCGGTCAGCTGCATTGCCTGTTTTGCGCGGGTAAACAGCTTCTTGCCGGTGAATTCTTCCAGATTGGCTATTCGGCGCGACAGCGCCGACGGGCTGAGGCCAAGCTCTTCGGACGCGGCGCGCGCCGAACCGAGTCGCACGGTGCGCATGAACGCTTCCAGTGCGCGAAGCGGCGGTAAACGGCGGGTGGGCATGTTTTTCTCCTGCTTACGCCGCCAACGCGTGAGCTAGACTTTTGTTGCAAAAAATCGAAGTAAGCCTGAATTCAGTTCGTGTCGGGCGCGTCGGGTGCATCAGGCGCAGGGTGAAGCCGGAGCCGTTTGACGTGGGTGTCATCGGCCGCGGTCACTTCAATATGCCAGCCGCTGGGATGTTTCACGATTGTACCGACCGGCGGGACCTGTTCTGCTAGGATGAACGTAAGTCCGCCCAGCGTATCGACCGATTCCTCGACTTCCCCGAGGCGCGGATCGACCCGTTCGGCCACATCGTCCAGCTCAGCGCGGGCATCGCAATCCCACATACCCTCGCCGATCGGGGTGATCAGTTCTTCGGGCAGGTCATCGTGTTCGTCTTCGATGTCGCCGACGATTTCTTCGACCAGATCTTCGATGGTGATGATCCCGTCGGTGCCGGAAAATTCATCGACCACGATCGCCAGATGCACCCGGCGCGCGCGCATATCGGCCAGAACGTCAAGTGCGCCGCGCGATTGCGGTACATAGAGCGGCTGACGCATCAGCGTGGTCCAGTCTTTCGGCGGCGGTGTCCCCTTGGCAAGAAACGGGAAGATATCCTTGATGTGGATCATCCCGATCACCTGATCCAGTTGTCCGCGATAGACGGGCATGCGCGAATGGCCGTTTTCGGAAAACACTTCGATCAATTCATTCCAGCTTATGTCAGCCGAAACCGCCACGATCTCGCCGCGCGGGATCGAAACATCATCGGCGTCGTGTTCGCTGAAATGCAGCAGATTGCGCAGCATTTGCCGCTCGACCCCGGACAGGTCGCCATTGGCGCTGCTGTCATCGTCATCTGACGGATTCTCATCCTCATGCTCGTCGATAGCCTCTTCGAGCTGGGCACGCAGCGAGCGGTCGGTTTCTTCACCGCCGAAAATTTTCTTGATGGCGGGCCACAGCCCGTTGCTACTGTCCGCGTCTCCGGCGGAATTGTCGATATCGGGCATGGCCCTTCGTGGGTACTCCTAAGCGTAACCTGTCAATGTCGGTCCCCATATGGGTCCGCTATCCCCATAGATGCAAGAGCCGCAATCTCCAATGCTTCCATTGCATCGGCATCTTCGGGGGAAATTTCGTGGTCATGGCCCGCGAGATGCAGCAATCCGTGAATGATCAGGTGGGCAGCATGATCCTCCAGCGCGATGCCTTTTTCAGCTGCTTCGCGGGCGCAGGTTTCATACGCCATGGCGAGATCGCCCAGCATGACTGGCGGGCCATCCGGATCCAGACCGATCAGTTCCTCTCGTTCCAGCATGGGGAAAGACAGGACATTGGTCGGTTTGTCACGTTGCCGCCATTCGCGGTTGAGCGTGTGAACCTCTGCATCACTGGTGAACAGGAGGCTTGCGGTCAGACGTTCATTGGCGAGTTCCGGTGCCTGTTTGGCCGCAGACATGCTGCAGCGTTCAGCCAGGTCTTCCCAAGAACCGTTGGGCCAGTCTTCAAGATCGATATCGAGGTCCATCGCGCGTCTTAAGCGCCCGTTCCTTCATACGCGTCGACGATCCTGCCCACGATCGGGTGGCGCACGACATCGGCTGCGGTGAAGCGGGCCACGGCGATGCCTTCGACCCCTTCCAGCCTGCCGACTGCATCGGCTAGCCCGCTCATCCGGTCCCCACCGGGAATGTCGATCTGCCTGGGGTCACCGCACACGACCATCCGGCTGTTCTGCCCGAACCGGGTCAGAAACATCTTCATCTGTTCTTTGGTCGTGTTCTGCGCCTCGTCGAGGATCACGAACGCATCGGCAAGAGTACGGCCGCGCATGAAAGCGATAGGCGCGATTTCGATTTCGCCGCTTTCGATACGCCGTTCCACCTGCTCTGGCGGCATGCAGTCATACAAAGCATCATAGAGCGGGCGTAGATAGGGGTCGACCTTGTCCTTCATATCGCCGGGCAGAAAGCCCAGCCGCTCGCCAGCCTCTACCGCCGGGCGCGACAGGATCAGCCGCTGCACGCTGCCGGTGATCAACTGGCTTACAGCCTGTGCCACTGCGACATAGGTTTTACCCGTGCCCGCAGGACCGAGCGCGAAAATCACATCGTCGCGCGCCAATTGCCGCATGTAATGCGCCTGTGCTTTGGAGCGGGGGACGATAGTCTTGCGGCGCGTGCGGATCATGATCGGCGGAGCGTTTTGGTCCGCGTCCACAATGCCGTCGAATGTCGGTTCGTTGGTCATGGCGATGATCGATTCTATCGCACCGCTATCAAGATCCTGCCCCATCGCCAGCCGGTCATACAGGGCCTGCAGGACGTCGCGCGCTCTTGCGACGCTGTCTTCGGGGCCTTCGATATGCAGGGTATCTCCGCGGGCGGAAATGAATACGCCTAACCGGTTTTCCACCTGAACCAGGTTCGCATCGAATTGTCCGAACAGGGGGACCAGCAACGACTGGTTGTCGAACGACATGTCGATCTGGGCGCGGCGAATTTCGCGCTGTGCGACCGGGTCTGGTGACAGGGCCGGATCAGCGGCCCTTGAGGGTTTACGTCCCATGCATTCCTTTCATCTCTTCCTTCCGAATGTAGGATGATATCCGCCGGAGGCAAGCTGGCTGGAAACAATCAACGGTGGAAAGCGTCTTTCAAGTGTAACCGATTTCATCACGGACAAATCACAGGATCAAGAACCATGAAGAACCAGATTTCTAACAAGGTGTTGGCGGTGTCAGCGATGCTGTGTGCGTTCGGGCTTGCCGGCTGCGCCGAACCTGCGGCAGTAACCGGCGATACGGCGCAACAATCCGGCCCGATCGAAGTGGCAGCGGATACCGATCGTTTGGTCGAAGCGTTCCTGCGATCGGAATATCCCGATACCGCAACCGTGCTCTACAGCTATGGCAGGGCTGATCTGGACGGGGTGGGTGACGAGGAATACCTGGTATATGCTGGCGGCCCGATGATGTGCGGCAGCGGCGGCTGCAACCTGCTGGTCCTGAAAACCGCAGATGGCGGTTTCACGAAGCTTGGCAGCCTTACTGTCAGCCAGTTGCCTGTCGGCGTTTTGAGCACATCGACAAATGGCATGAAGGATCTGGGCGTCAGCGTTTATGGCGGCGGGCAAGAGCCCGGGATCATGAAGGTGCCGTTTGACGGGGCCAAATATGCGTCAAACCCCACGGTGGAACCCGCGACGAAGGTTGGAAGTATCGATCTGGTAATCATCCCCGAGGGGGAACTGAAGCCGGTCGCTAGCGCCGAATAATCAGGCGACGATTTCACCGGCGAGCGAATTTTGACCTGCCTGGATCAGCTTTACCTCGATCAGGTCGCCGATCTCTGCGTCGCCAGTGAAGTGAACCGATTGCAGCCACGGCGATTTGCCGAGCCATTGACCGTCCAGCTTGCCGCGCCGTTCGACCAGAACTTCGCAGGTTTTGCCGATGCTTGCCTCATTGAACGCCTGTTGATCGCGGCGAAGCGCGGCCTGCAAGCGTTGCAGGCGTTCATCCATCACCTGCGGTTCGATCTGGTTTTCCATCGTCGCTGCAGGTGTTCCGGGGCGCGGTGAGTACTTAAAACTGTAGGCCTGCGCGTAACGCACCTGATCGACGACCTTGAGCGTGTCTTCAAACTCGGCATCGGTTTCGCCGGGAAAGCCGACGATGAAATCGCCCGAGAGCGCAAGGTCTGGCCGCGCGGCGCGAAAACGCTCCAGCAAACGCAGATAGCTTTCCGCGGTATGGCTGCGGTTCATGGCCTTCAGCACGCGGTCGTTGCCGCTCTGAACCGGCAAGTGGAGATAGGGCATGAGCTTGCCGACTTCGCCGTGGGTGTCGATGAGCTCGTCATCCATGTCGGCAGGGTGGCTGGTCGTGTACCGGATGCGCTTGAGATCGGGGTCTTTGGCCAGTTCGCGGATCAGGCCGGCCATGCCCAGTTTGCGGCCCCTGTCATCCTCGCCCGTCCATGCGCTGACATTCTGGCCCAGCAGGGTGATTTCCTTCGCACCCGCTTCTACCAGTTTCTTCGCTTCGTCGACCAAGGCGCTGTAAGGGCGCGAAATCTCGGCCCCGCGGGTATAAGGGACGACGCAGTATGTGCAAAACTTGTCGCAGCCTTCCTGAATGGTCAGGAATGCACTTGGGGCGGATTTGCGGCGTTTGGGCAGCGCGGCGAATTTCGCGTCGGCTGGCATATCGGTGTCTGTCGAGCGTTTGCCTGCAACCGCGTCGTCGATCATGCCGGGAAGCCGGTGATAAGCCTGCGGACCGACAACCATCGACACGGCAGGCGCGCGTGCCATGATTTCTTCGCCTTCAGCCTGTGCAACACAGCCGGCCACCGCAATCATCGGGGCTTTTTTCTGGGTCTTGCCCTTGGTAAGCCGGCCGATGTCCGAATAGACCTTCTCGGCGGCTTTCTCGCGAATGTGGCAGGTGTTTAGCACCACCAGATCAGCGTCTTCGCCCTCGGGCGCTTCGGTAATGCCTTTTTCTGCCAGCATTTCCGCCATACGTTCGCCGTCATAGACGTTCATCTGGCAGCCGAAGCTTTTGACCCGGTAGGTCTTGGGAGACGCGGTTTTTTGCATGAGCGCGCACTTAGCCGCAGATGGCCTGCAATTCAACGATGGTCGGATTTTGCGATGCGCTTTTGTTTCGCTAAGGATTCTCCATGAAAAATGTCAGAAAAATCGCGCTTCTCGCGCTGTTGGCGTTTGCGGTTCCGCTTCACGCTCATGCGCAGGAGAATGCCGCCGCGCTCAGCCCCTCCGAGCAGCTGGAATTGATCAGTTCATGGGAAGGACGCTGGCAGGTTGCCGAAACGCCCGCTCTTGAGATCGTCTTTGAAAAAACCGCCCGTGGGAGCGTGATGGTTGAAAGGTGGGAGACAGCCTCGGGGCTGCATTCGATGACCGTTTATCACTTGGACGGTGATGCGCTGGTCGCGACCCATTACTGCCCGCAGGGTAATCAGCCGCGCCTCGAAAGTCTTGCAGGAGCGGACGGACAAATCCGCTTCACATTCCGCGATGTTACCGATCTTGATGCGGGAGAAAGCCACACCCACGATCTGTGGTTTGCCCAGGCCGATGACGGCACAATTCTTCGCTCTGAGGTCTATCGCGGAGAAGGCGGGCTGCAAGAACCGGGACGCTACACGCTTAGCCGGATGCCTTCCGGGGGATAGCCGGCAAGGGATTATTCGATCGGGATATAATCCCTGGGTGCGGCGTAGCGCACAGGCACTACATCGTGCTTGAACTCACGCAGAGGCTTGCCCAGCGAGGTCAAGAGGGCCGCTTCGATGGCTGCTCGGGCGCGCGCGCCAACGGCTTTGCGTCCGCGGAATTCTTCCGGACTGAAAGGTTCGAGAAAATGAAGCTTTACTTCGAAGCTGCCCTTGCGGGCCAGAATTCGTTTCGCGTTGTTGATCCCGCTTTCCTCACCGATCCAGCCGATTTCCTCGCCAACATCGCCGTAATCGATCAGCACCGGCTGGACGAGCACATCCTTGGGCGGCGGCTCCAGCACGCTGAGCATCGATGTTTTGAACGGCAGCAATGACTGACCGTCGGTGGTGGTGCCTTCCGGAAAGACCGTGACCGACCAATTGTCTTCGAGCGCCTCGCGCAGGGCGTTGATCTGTTCGGCAACGCCCAGCCTGTTTTCGCGCTTTACATGGACTGTTCGGTTCAGGCTGCATAGCCATCCGATAATCGGCACTTCTGCCAGTTCGGCCTTGGCGACGAACGCGGTCCCGCTTGCCCCGGCCAGTGCGAGTATGTCGATCCAGCTGACGTGGTTAGCGATGTAGAAAACGTCGCGTTTCAAGTGCGCGCCGATCGGCTTTACACGTGCGCCCGCGATCCATCCGGCAAAGCGCAAGAACAGCATCGGGAACGGAGAACCGTATTTGAAAATGCGATAGAGATAATGCAGCGGCACAAAGATCAGCAGCAGCAAGAGGAGACCGGCAAGCCTGGATCCGAACCGCAACCAGCCGGCGGCGGAAAGCGGAGTGTCTTCCCCGCGCTCGGCAGCGGCGCGAAGCTCCGCGTTCATCAGTTGGCCTGGTCTTTCGGACGCCCCAGTTTCACACCGTAAAGTTCCATTCGGTGGTCAACCAGGCGGTAGCCCAGTTTTTCAGCGATCTGTTTCTGCAGGGCTTCCAGTTCCGGATCGACGAATTCGACCACGTCACCGCTTTCCACATCGATCAGGTGATCGTGATGGGCCTCCGGTGCCGCTTCGTAGCGGGCCCGGCCATCGCCGAAATCGTGCCGGTCGAGAATGCCTGCTTCTTCGAACAGCCGGACGGTGCGATAGACTGTGGCGATGGAGATCTTCGGATCGATCGCGGACGCGCGTTCGTGCAGCAATTCCACATCGGGATGATCGTCGCTTTCCGACAGGACGCGCGCAATGATCCGGCGCTGTTCGGTAATCCGCAAGCCGCGTTCGGCGCATAGCTGTTCGAGGTCGATACGTTGCTGCAAGATCTATCCCTGATTGCGGTTGAACATGTGAAAAACGCCCCTGACCCTTAGTAGGGCGGGGCGTTCTTCTCAAGCATGACCGGATGATTAAATCACAGCGCTGCTATCGTGCGACCGTTCAGGCGGCTTTTTTCTTGCGTCCGCGCTTTTGACCCGGCTTGCGGCCCAGGCCAATTTTCTTGGCAAGGTCGCGGCGGGTTTCAGCGTAGTTTGGTGCAACCATCGGATAATCTGCGCCCAGGCTCCAGCGAGCGCGGTATTCGTCGATGGTCATGCCGTGTTCGGTCATCAAGTGACGTTTCAGCATTTTCATCTTCTTACCGCAGTCGAGACAGACGATGTGGTCTTTCTTGACTGATGAACGGATCGAAACCGCTGGGTCCGGCAGTTCTTCGACAGGGTCCTCATCCTGTCCAAGTCCGGCCAAAGCACCATAAACGGTGGTTATCAGCGAAGGCACTTCGCCCACGTCGACATTGTTGTTGCTCACGTGAGCAGCAACGATGTCTGACGTGAGCGTTATTAGCGTCTCCGTCATATCGTCTTGAAAATTATCCATTGGTGTCCTCATCATGTGTGCGACCACAGTATTATCTGCTATTGCAGGTAGACTCTTTATGAACCAACCGTGCATGTGTTTCAAGCGTGGTTACGCGACATCGCTAATAGTATCGTAACCAAAATGGGGCTGTTTTACTTAGAGTGTACGCGCAAATGTAATCGCGTCGATCTTGTCGCCATTATCCATTGAATAGTAATTCTTGCGGGTTCCGATCTGCTCGAATCCATGCGATTCATACAGCGCCCTTGCGGGGTTGTTCGCCCGCATTTCCAGAAATATACGTTCCGCTCCGCGCTTTCGGGCCTGATTGGCGAAGATATCCAGTAAACGTTTGCCAAGTCCGCGTCCGCGGTGTTCGGGACGCACCGCGATAAGCAATAATTCTTCTTCGCCCGGTGCGATCTTGATCAAGGCAAAGCCGGCTGCGGGTTTACCTTCTTCAGGCGTCCCGCCTTTTTCCCCAACCAAGGTGTAGTCGGTATGCGGCAATGCCAGCGAGCTGGAGATCTGGCGGCGGTTCCATGCCTCGCCCCATCTGGGTTCAAAGGCCGCCTCCATCACCTCCATGATGCGGTCGATATCGTCCATCATGCGGGAGCTTTTCCGCCCGGCAGTTTTGCATCCGGCGCTCTGCCATAGAGCGGGGCGGTGTCTGCCGACAGCAAGCCGTTCGGCAGATGCAAGGCAAAGCGCGCGTCGGGCAGAAACTGCATGGCGTATCCGGTTCCGCGCAGGTCGACCATTTGCTGAGCCTGCGATCCGGCAACCAGCGGTATATCGAAGCGGCTGGCGGCATCGTCCGGCTTGAGCGATGCGTGTCTCGATTCCGGATTCAAGTCAGCATCGAACGGCTGGACGAACCATTCGCCGTGGCCGCCGCTCATGCAGGAAAGAACACGCTGCTTATTGCTTTCTGCGATGGCCATTGCCGCCACCAGGGCCAGCGTCGGATAGGATTTTATCTCTGCCTGCCAGGCGAAAGCGAGCGCACGCGCGACCGCGATACCAATTCGCACTCCGGTGAAGCTGCCTGGACCGCGGGACACCAGAATTCGTTCGGCCTTACCCTTGCCGGGCAGGGCGGAAATCATCGGGACAAGCCGTTCAGCATGGCCGCGGCCAAGTTCGCGGTGATCGTGCGCGGCAAGCGAGCTGCCATCGAACAGCGCCACAGAGCACGCCTCCGTCGCGCATTCTATCGCCAGTGTTCGCATGATCGCGCCGTCAGCCCCGTCTTGAATTGATTAATTGTCTGGCCGCGTTGGCATGATGCGGCACAAGGGTGCAAGGGCAAAGAGAAAGGGCCCGGTCATGCCGGGCCCGATGAATTACGCCATGCGGTTGAACTTGCCGAATTCCGGCCGCGGGCTGCGTTCGAAGATGGTCGACGGATCCCCATAACCGAGCGAGCAGATGAAGTTCGATTTGACCTTCGGATCATCACCGAAAAATGCGTCGTTCACTGCATCGGCGTCATAGCCGGACATGGGGCCGCAATCGAGACCGACCGCGCGCGCGGCCAGAATCAGATACGCGCCTTGCAAGGCAGAATTGCGAAATGCGCCTTCCTTGCGGCCTTCTTCGTCACCTTCGAACCAGCTCTTCGCATCGGTGTGCGGGAACAGCCATGGCAATTCTTCGTGGAAATCGATGTCGTAACCGATGATGACGGTAACCGGAGCAGCCTTGATCTTGTCTGCATTGCCTTCCGAAGCGCATTCGGCCAGCTTGGCCTTGCCTTCTTCGGATGTGACCCAGACGAACCGGCCTGGCTGCATGTTGGCCGATGTCGGCGCCATCTTCATCAGATCATAGATATGCCTGATCTGTTCCTCGCTCACTTCCTTGTCGAGCCAGCCATTATAGGTCCGGGCTTCGTTGTAGAGTTGATCGAGAATGTCGCCACCAAGGACGTTATCATGGAATTGTTTGGTCATTTAAGCCCCTTGAAGTCTGTTGGTCGTGCCTGAAATCAGGCTGCACGGACTTCAACGACTTCCGGCACATAATGTTTCAGCAAACCTTCGATGCCGTGCTTCAGCGTGGCAGTCGAAGACGGGCAGCCTGAACAGGCGCCCTGCATCGTGAGATAGACGATGCCGTCCTTGAAACCGCGATAGGCAATATCGCCGCCATCACCGGCAACAGCGGGCCGGATGCGGGTTTCCAGCAGTTCGTGGATTTGCGCGATGATATCGGCGTGTGCCGGATCGTCTTCCACAACCATTGATTCTTCTGGCGGAACGGAAATGCCAGCCGCGCTTCCGCCGGTGAACAGCGGTGCCTCGGATACGAAATGGTCGAGCAAGATCGATACGACCTGCGGTTTCAGGTCGGACCAGTTCACACCTGGCGCGGCGGTTACCGAAATGAAATCACTGCCGAAAAATACATTCACGACTTCGCCAGTATCGAACACTGCCTGTGCCAGCGGCGATGCTTCGGCGGCCTCGGGGCTGGCAAATTCGCGGGTGCCGCTGGCCATGACCTGCTGGCCGGGCAGGAATTTGAGGCTGGCGGGGTTCGGTGTGGTTTCGGTCTCTATGAACATGCCAGCGATGTAGGGACCGGCGCCGCGACTAACAAGCCGCACCGTGACAGCGTTTGTTGCAGCCTATTCACTATCGCTTCATCCCTGCCGCCTCTATATGCAGGATATGACAAAATTTTCGCGTGCCGCACGCCATTTCGCGCTTCTTCTTCCGCTTCTCTATCTGGCCCCGCAGGCTTCCGCGCAGCAGAGTGCGCAGGCGCAGGGTGTTCAGACTGCGGCAGAGGCGGGGACAGAGGCGGCGGCCTTGTCGTCGCTGCCTGCGCCGAAGGCGGTGCAGATCGGCAGCGAAACACCGTGGATATACGAAGGCAGCGATGTCCCGCGCGATACCGAGTGGCTTTTCGGTGAAATGGATAACGGCCTGCGCTATGCCACGCGCGAAAACGGGGTGCCGCCAGGCCAGGTTTCCATCCGCATCCGGATCGATGCAGGGTCGCTCCACGAAGAAGACAGCGAGCGCGGCTTTGCCCATCTGCTCGAACATATGAGCTTCCGCGAAAGTAAATATCTGGCGCAGGGCGCAGCAATACCGACCTGGCAGCGGCTCGGCGCGTCATTCGGCAGCGATACCAATGCAGAGACGACACCGACGCATACCGTGTACAAGCTGGACCTGCCCGCCGCGACCCCTGCATCGGTTGAAGAAAGCTTCAAACTTCTCGCCGGGATGATGCAGGAGCCCGTGCTTTCGGAGGAAAATCTGGCGCTCGACGTGCCGATTGTCCTTGCGGAAATGCGCGAACGAAGCGGTGCGTCCATTCGCGCATTCGAAAAATCGCTCCAGACGCGTTTTGCCGGACAACGTCTCGCCAACCGGCTGACGATTGGCACGCGCGAAACGCTGAACGGGGCAACCGCTGAAAGCATCTCCGCATTTCACGACCGCTGGTACCGTCCAGAGAACGTCGTGATTTCGGTTGCCGGTGATTTCGAGGCGGAAACATTCGCTAGCCTGATCGAGAAATATTTCGGCGACTGGGAAGGCAAGGGGCCGCTGACTCCGGCGCCAGATTTTGGCGATCCTGTCGCCCCCGCCGGTGCCGATCCGGACAACCCGGTTGGCGAAGTGGCGGTGATTGTCGAACCGGACCTGCCGCGTTCGATGACCTATACGGTCATGCGTCCATGGCGGCCGGTACAGGACACGATCGTGTACAATGAAGGGTTGCTGATGGATGCGCTCGCGCAGGCGCTGATCAATCGCCGGCTGGAAGCACGCGCACGGGCGGGCGGTTCCTATCTATACGCTCAGGTCCGGCAGGAAGATGTCAGCCGGTCTACAGATTCAACCTTTGTCGCTTTTGCTCCGCTGACTGGCGACTGGCAGTCAGCCTTGAAGGACGTGCGCGGCGTGATCGAGGATGCGCTGGCCGCCGCCCCGAGCGAGGAAGAAATTGCCCGCGAGTTTGCCGAATTTGAAAAGATTTACGAAAGCCAGGTCGAACAGCGCACGGTGATGCAAGGTTCAAAGCTGGCCGATGACATCATCAATGCGGTCGATATTCGCGAGGCGGTTGCTGCGCCGGAAACCGTGCTGCAGGTGTTTCGCGGAATGCGTGAACGGATCACACCCGAACGCATTCTTGAGCGGACACGAGCACTGTTCGAAGGCGACGTGATCCGTACGACTTACATAACGCCCGCCGCAGACGAAGCCACCGATGCCGCCGTTCGCGCCGCGATGCTGCAGGAAGTGGCACCGAATTCCGACGTCCGGCTCGCTGCGGAAACGCTGTTGTTCGCAGACCTGCCACCAATCGGGGAGCCGGGCACGATCGTGTCGACGGGCCCGCTTGGGGTGCTTGGCATCGAGCGGATCGAATTTGACAACGGCACACGCGCCTTGCTCTGGCCCAATGACGGGGAGCCGGGCAGGGTTTCTGTAAAAATGCGCTTCGGCGCCGGGATGCGCGCCTTCGATCAGGAAGACGCGCCGTATATCTCGCTCGGGGAAAGCGCGCTTGTCGGGCAGGGCTTCGGAGAGCTTGGTCAGGAAGAACTCGACCGCATTTCGACCGGCCGGGTCATGGGTTTCGATTTCGCGGTTGAAGATGCGGTGTTCAGTTTTTCCGCTCAGACGCGCAATGCCGATCTGGCAGATCAGTTGTACCTGTTCGCCGGAAAACTGGCGATGCCGCGCTGGGATGCGAACCCCGTCAACCGGATGAAAGCAGCGCAGCGCCTGAGCTATGAAAGCTATGCCGCGAATGCAGGCGGTATTCTGACCCGCGATCTGGAATATTACCTGCGCAACGAAGATGCCCGGTTCAAGACCTTCACCCCGACCGAAGTGGATACAACCACGCCGGAACGCTTCCGCGAAGTGTGGGCGCCGCTGCTGACGCAAGGCGATGTCGAAGTCATTATTTTCGGCGATTTCGAGCGCGACGCTGCGGTGGAAGCGCTACGCAACACAGTCGGCGCGCTGCCCCAGCGGACACCGATCCCGGCGGAAATCGCCAGCCGCGTGCCGACATTCCCGGCGGCGGGTGAGGGTACGAAGATCATCACTCATCGCGGTGATGCGACCAGTGCAGCCGCAGTGGTGGCGTGGCCAAGCGGGGCCGGTGTCGAACAGCTGCGCGAATCCCGCCAGCTGGAAATACTCACCGACCTGTTCAACAACCGTTTGCTTGATGCGATGCGCGAGCGTGCGGGGGCCAGCTATTCGCCGAGCGTGAACGCCAGCTGGCCAGTCGATCTGGATGCTGGCGGCAGAATTATGGCGCTGGCGCAGCTTAAGCCAGAAGACGTGCCGGTATTCTTCGCCGCGTCCGATGCAATTGCCCGCGATCTGGCGGTGAACCCGCCAACCGCTGACGAGCTGGCGCGCGTGACCGAACCGCTGAAGCAATTGGTGACGCGGATCATGACCAGCAACCAGTTCTGGCTGTACCAGATCGAGGGGTCGAGCAAGGACCGGCGCAAGCTGCTATACCTGCAGACACTGCTGAGCGATTACAGTCAGACAACGCCCGAACGGATGCAGGAGTTGGCGCAGAAATACTTCGCCAATCGGCCTGCATACCGGCTAGCCATACTGCCCGATGGTCAGGAGTTGGCCGGCGGAGGCGCGGCACGGGCTGCGGAAATCACCGGGCGCTAATCCCGTCTGGCCAACTGCCGGGCCGGCGAAGCAGCGCTTGGCCGGGCTGAATGTTTCTTGCGCTTGCGGTCGATGCGGCTTTGCTTTTGTATGCCGCGTCGCCTAATTCGCGGGCAGATGGGCGCATTACCGCACCGATATTTTGATGAAAGACAGGTTTAAAGTGGCACAGAACTGGACCCCCGAAAGCTGGAAGGCGCACGAGGCACGGCATCTGCCGCGCTATAACGATGCGCAGGCGCTGGCGGATGCGGAAAAGACCCTGTCCACCTATCCGCCGCTGGTGTTTGCTGGTGAAGCGCGCGCGCTGAAAGCCGATCTGGCC
This sequence comes from Pontixanthobacter luteolus, assembly GCF_009828095.1. Taxonomy (GTDB): domain Bacteria; phylum Pseudomonadota; class Alphaproteobacteria; order Sphingomonadales; family Sphingomonadaceae; genus Pontixanthobacter; species Pontixanthobacter luteolus. The sequence goes on from NZ_WTYP01000001.1 coordinate 466,270, forward strand.
GATGTCGCGCAGGGCAAGGCGTTCCTGCTGCAAGGCGGCGATTGCGCTGAAAGCTTCGCGGAATTTCACCCGAACAACATTCGCGATACCTTCCGCGTGCTGCTGCAGATGGCGGTTGTCCTGACTTATGCGGGCAAGGTTCCGGTGGTGAAGGTCGGCCGCATGGCGGGCCAGTTTGCCAAGCCGCGCAGCAGCGATACCGAGACGAAGGACGGCATCACGCTGCCCAGCTATTTCGGCGATAACGTCAACGGCATCGAATTTGACCCGGCGGTGCGGACCAATGATCCCGAACGCATGGTCCGCGCCTATTCGCAAGCGGCCGCTACGCTCAACCTGCTGCGGGCCTTTGCCAGCGGCGGTTACGCAAACCTGCGCCAGGTTCACAAATGGACGCTTGATTTCATGGGCCGCAGCCCGTGGGCGGACAAGTTCGCGCAGACTGCCGACCGGATTGGTGAAGCGCTTGATTTCATGGAAGCGTGCGGCATCGACCCCGACACCGTGCCGCAATTGCAGCGCACCAGCTTCTACACAAGTCACGAGGCGCTGCTGCTCCCTTATGAGCAAAATCTGACCCGTCAGGATTCGCTGACCGGTGACTGGTATGACACCAGCGCACACATGGTGTGGATTGGCGACCGGACCCGTTTCGAAGGCAGCGCGCATATCGAATTCGCGCGCGGCATCGGCAATCCGCTAGGCATGAAATGCGGCCCTTCGATGGAGCCTGACGTTCTGCTGAAGCTGCTCGACACGCTCAACCCTGCTCGGGAAGCGGGCCGGATCACGCTGATCAGCCGCTTTGGCCATGACAAGGTGGAGGCCGGGCTTCCCCGGCTGGTTCGTGCGGTGAAGGCGGAAGGGCATCCGGTCGTGTGGAGCTGTGATCCAATGCACGGCAATGTCATCAAATCGGACAGCGGTTACAAAACCCGCCCGTTCGACCGTATTCTGAGCGAAGTGAAAGGCTTCTTCGCCGTGCACCGCGCAGAAGGCACGCACGCTGGGGGCATCCATATAGAGATGACCGGACAGGACGTGACCGAATGCGTCGGCGGCGCCGTTGCGATCACCGACGAGGCGCTGGGCGACCGTTATCACACGCATTGCGACCCGCGCCTCAACGCGGCGCAGTCGTTGGAGCTGGCTTTCCTGCTGGCTGAAATGATGACGATGGAAGCCGGGCAATCGCAGGCAAATGCAGCCTGATCGCATTTAAATTCGGTTTCGCTCTGAAATCTCGGAAAGAAATTCCCTCTCGGGTCTTTAATAAGTAGCCCTTTCCCGCCAATGTGGGAGGAGACCGGACGCGAGAGGAGGGCCCCGTGCCGCAGCCCGAGACCGCACTGCCGAACGCGGCAGGCGATACGATTGGTGAACAATATCGTGCGACCCGCGCGCTGACACAGGCATTGCTTGAACCTTTGTCAGAGGCCGATGCCACCCTGCAGTCGATGGAAGATGCATCGCCGGCGAAATGGCACCTTGGCCATACCAACTGGTTTTTCGAGACGTTCCTGCTGCGTGACCACATGCCGGGTTACACGCTGTATAACGAGCGCTGGCCGTTCGTTTTCAATTCCTATTACGAGGCGGAGGGTGAACGCATCGCGCGGTTCTCACGCGGTATGCTGTCGCGCCCCACGGTCCAGCAGATACTGGGCTGGCGTGCGCAGGTGGACGATGCCATCGAACCGATGCTGGATGACCCGCGTTTTGCCGATCTGATCGCGCTCGGTATCGCACATGAACAACAGCATCAGGAATTGCTGCTGACCGACATCAAACACGCGCTGTTTCAGAACCCGCTTGGCCCCGCGATGCTGGACCATGCGGGGACAATTCCCGCGGCAAATGCGCAGGACGGCTGGGATGCGCATCCTGGCGGGATCGCTCTGATCGGGCATCCCGATGACGGCCCTTCAAGTGGCTTCGCCTATGACAATGAAGGTCCGCGCCACAGGGTTTTGCTGGAACCGTTTGCCCTTTCGCGGCGGCTGGTCACCAACGGGCAGTGGCAGCAATTCATCGATGATGGCGGCTACCGGACTGCTTCCTTGTGGCTATCCGACGGTTGGGGCTGGGTTCAGGAAAATGCGATCTCTGCACCGCTTTACTGGCACGGCGATCAGCATTTTACCCACTACGGCTGGCAAGGCCGTGATTCGGACGCTCCCGTCACCCATATCTCGTATTACGAGGCCGATGCCTTCGCCACTTGGGCAGATGCGCGTTTGCCGACCGAATTCGAATGGGAAGCGGTCGCACGCGGGCAACATGCCGACAGCGCACCGGCGCATGATCCGGCGGGCGGTAACCAACTCGGCTGCCTGAACCATCTGATACCAGAGGGGAGGCCCGGCCTGTTCGGCGATTGCTGGCAATTCACCCGCAGCGCCTATCTGCCATACCCCCGCTTTCGGCCTGCAGAGGGCGCAATTGGCGAATATAACGGCAAATTCATGAGCGGACAGTTTGTCCTGCGCGGGGCCAGCTGCGCCACGGCGCGGGGCCATTCGCGGGCATCATACCGCAATTTCTTTTACCCGCACCAGCGTTGGCAATTCACCGGCTTGCGGCTCGCAAAGGACAATTGATGACTTCTACCAAGGGCCTTGCGCTAGTCGATCTGGACGAAACCGGTGTCGACAAGGCTTTCCGCAGTGACGTGCTGGAAGGATTGTCGCAGCCGCAGAAAGCCGTCCCTGCGCGCTGGCTGTATGACGATGCAGGCTCGCAGCTGTTCGAAGACATAACCAAGGTGCCGGAATATTATCCGACCCGCGCCGAGACCGAGATTCTCCGCGATCGCGGGCAGGATTTTGCCGAGGTGATCGGGAGCGGTCGGGCGGTTGTCGAATTCGGTTCGGGCAGTTCGGTCAAGACGCCCTTGCTTCTGGAGAGTATTTCGCCCGCCGCCTATGTCCCGCTCGATATAGCGGGCGATTTCCTGCGTGCGGCGGCAGCGGATCTGTCTGCAAAGTTTCCTGGCCTGCCGGTCTTCCCGGTAGAGGCTGATTTCATGCGGCGGGTCGAATTGCCGGAGGAGGTCGCAGACATGCCAAAGATGGGCTTCTTCCCCGGATCGACCATCGGCAACATGGTTCCGCGTACTGCGGTCGATCTGCTTCGGACGATGCGTGAAACACTCGGCGAAGGATCACAGCTTTTGATCGGTTTCGACCTGATAAAGGACCGGCAAGTGCTGAAAGCGGCCTATGATGACGCCGCCGGAGTGACCGCAGAATTTAATCTGAACCTTGCGCGCAGGATCAACCGCGAATTGGACGGCAATCTGGATGTTGCCAGTCTGAAGCACGAGGCGCGGTGGAACGATGATTTTGCGCGTATCGAAATGCACCTGGTGGCGCAGCGCGACATGGAATTCGAAGTGGCCGGGCGCAAATTCACTCTGAGACGCGGCGAAACGATACACACCGAGAACAGCCATAAGTTCGGCAAGCGCAGTGCCAACACATTGTTGCTCGCTGGCGGCTGGACGCCGGTATCGAGGTGGCTCGACAGCAAGGAACGCTTTTCGCTGATCCTTGCAGAGGCCAGCATCCCGCGCAGCGCGCCATGACCGAACCGAAAATTGCAATTATCGGGGCGGGAATGGCTGGTCTAGCTTGCGGAACCGCGCTCGCCAGCCATGGTTTGCAGCCACATCTGTTCGACAAGGGCAGGGGGCCTGGCGGGCGTATGGCAACGCGCCGCGCCGGTAATGATGGTGAACAACTGCGCTTCGACCACGGCGCGCAATATTTCACCGATAGCGATCCCGCATTCACGGCCACCATCGGCAAATGGCTGGCCCGCGGAGTTGTCGCACCCTGGCCAGCAGCGGGCAGCAACGCCTATGTCGGTGTGCCGGGAATGAACGCGCCGCTTAAATTCATGGCCAGCGAGCTAGATGTCGACTGGGCTACGCGGATCACATCGCTGAACGCCCAGCAAAACGCATGGCAGGTAGAATTCGAAGATCGGACCGAGACGTTCAGCCATTGTCTGATTGCGCTGCCAGCCGAACAAGCGGCCGATATTCTTGTCGGTGCAGCGCCGCAATTTTCAGCGCAGGCCGCTGCGTCCGTGTCGGAGCCATGTTGGGCGGTGATGGTGTCTTTTGCGCAGCCGCTACCGATAGAGCAGGATGCAATCGCAGACAGGCAAGGGAAAATCTCCTGGGCGGCGCGCAACAGCGCCAAACCCGGGCGCGGCACGGGCGAATGCTGGGTCTTGCATGCATCACCGGACCATTCGCGCGCCATCCTGGAACTCGATGCCGATCACGCGGCAAAACAATTGCTGCAAGAATTCTTCGAGCAGCAGGGTATCGAGCCGCAACCAGCCGAGTTTTTGACCGCGCATCGTTGGCGCTATGCCAAAGCTCAGCGACCAGCCGGCGATGGGCCGCTCGCGTTATGGGATGCGGATGCCCGGATCGGTGCGGCAGGTGACTGGCTGGTCAACCCGAAGGTAGAGGGTGCATGGCGTTCAGGGCGTGCATTGGCTGAAATGGTCATCGCTTCGCTGTGACCGGACCCACCGTAGCAGACTGGCAACCTGGCCTGATTGGCCGCCGTTCATGGACCAGTAGCATTCCGGTGCCTATATCGGCCTGATGGATAACCCGGGCGCACTGGCAGAGATATGGAATTCGGCGGCCGCCGTAATCCGGTCGGTTCCGCGATCGGGCATATTGGTTGCGACAATTGCCGCGCTTGCTGGCGGGTGGATCGGATCTGTCATGATTCGCCAGCGCGTTCCCACAGGGCGCCTGATACGGACAGCCAGCACTCTCGTGCTTACAGGCATATTGGTGACGATAGTCCTGCAGCTATCCCGCTTCGATCCGCGGCTCGAAATGGCGCTGCCCGATATGGGCTTGCCTCAGCAGGTCGTGGAAGGCGGCGAAACACGAATACCGCTCGCCGCAGATGGCCATTACTGGCTCAAGGCGGAAGTGAACGGGGAGCCGGTCAATTTCATGATCGACACCGGTGCGACGCTGACCGCAGTGTCTTCAAAGGTTGCGGACCGCGTGGGGCTGGAGCCGCGCCGGGGCGGAATCCCGATAACGCTCAATACCGCAAACGGAACGATATCAGCGCAGATTGCGACCATGGATGAACTGCGTTTCGGCAATGTCGCTGCGCGCGGGCTGGATGCCGTCATCGCCCCCAATCTTGGCGACACCAGCGTGATCGGTATGAACCTCCTGTCGCGGCTGAAAGGCTGGCGGGTTGAAGGCGGCACGATGATCCTGACCCCGAACAATCCGCAGCCGGTTCTGAAAACCGCAGCACCTTAAAAGTTACCGCGCTTGCAGCAATGAGCGGGCTGGTGCATCACCCGCGCATGAAAAAACTCAGCTTCCTTCCCCGCCTTGCGCTGATCCTCGCGCTTCTGTTGCCTGTCTGGTTCCTTGTCGCATCGCTTGGTGCGAAATTCGGGCTCTGGAGCAAGATGTTCGGCTTTGCGACCATGACTGCAGGCATCGGCCCGATGGCCGCTATGGCGATTGCCGGGCTGGGTGCCCTGGCACTGATCGTGTCGCTGGTTGTGAAGCCGCGCAAAGGTTGGCTGGCATCACTGATCGCCATCGCAATACCGCTGGCGGTGCTGGCCGGTTTCAACCAGCTTCGCACGCAGGCGGGTTCGGTTCCGTTCATCTATGACGTGGCGACTGACACGTCCGACGCGCCCGTTTTCTCTGCAGAAATGATGGCCGCGCGGGCGGAGGCTGATGCCAACGAAGTGCTCGACTACAGCCGCCCACTCGGCGAGTACGACAAATGGGCCGAGAACCAGGATCTGTCGGGCACGACCGCAGCCCAGGTGATCGCGGATGGTTATCCGGATCTGGAAACTCTGAGAGTGACCCAGTCCGCCGAAGACGCTCTGGCCGCAATCGAAGCAGCCATGAAGATGCGCGGATTTGACGGCGTAAAAGTGGATCAGGAAACGGGCACCGTTGAAGGGACCGATGAACTTTTCTGGTACGGTTTCCAGGATGATGTCGTCGCACGTGTCCGCGAAAGTGCAAACGGGGTGCTGATCGATTTCCGCTCCGTCTCGCGGCTTGGCACCAGCGATCTAGGTGTAAATGCCCAGCGGATCGCGGATTTGAGCAGCGCGGTGAAGGATCGTCTTTCCAAGGATTATCCATCGACCAGCGAGATTACCGTCGAAATGGATGGTGAATCCGCTGAGGACGATGCTGCCGAAGAGGCCGAGGCCGAAGGCGCCGCAGCAGAATAATCCTCAGCCAAAGCCTGCGAGGGCCGTTGGCGGCAGCGATTGTGATTCAGGATGAAATGGCTGGGGTGGCAGGGATCGAACCTGCGAATGCCGATACCAAAAACCGGTGCCTTACCACTTGGCCACACCCCAGCAGCCCTAGCAGGTGATCCTGCGTTGGGCGCGCCCCGTATAGCGCGACAAATCTGTAAGGGAAGGGGGCAATCTCAAACAATTGCCACCTTTCCTGACTTCAGGCCGCTTTACCTGCGAAATCGCTGGCAGAGTGGCGGTTGGGAACACGCGTGTTTTCATCGCCCCAACTGCGGTTGACCATTTTTGCTCGCTTGACCGCGGGGCGGTTCATGACCTCATCGGCCCAGCGCCCGACCGCTTCGTATTCGTGGATCGACAGGAAGGTTTTTGCCTCGTTGTAAATCTCGCCAGTCGTGAAGGGCGCCAGCCACGGGGCTGCAGCCATGTCGGCGATGGTATACTCGTCGCCCGCCAGATACCGGGTTTCCTTCAGGCGGTTATTGGCGACGTCGAACAGGCGCTTGGTTTCCATGGCATAGCGGTTGATCGGATATTCGTATTTTTCCGGCGCATAGGCGTAGAAATGGCCAAACCCGCCGCCGATGAATGGCGCGCTGCCGACCTGCCAGAAAAGCCAGCTGAGCGTTTCCGCACGCGCCGCCGCGTCCGTCGGTAGAAATTTTCCGAACTTTTCAGCCATATGCATCAGGATGGCGCCGCTCTCGAAAACCCGGATCGGTGCGGGGCCGGAATGGTCGACCATTGCCGGGATCTTTGAATTGGGATTGATATCGACAAACCCGCTGGTGAATTGTTGGCCCTCGCCAATATTGATGATCCAGGCATCGTATTCGGCGTCCGAATGGCCAGCTTCCAGCAGTTCTTCAAAAATGATGTTGGCCTTCACACCGTTGGGCGTGGCCAGTGAATAAAGCTGGTGGGGATGATCGCCTTTGGGCAGATCTTCCTGCCGCTGGGCGCCTGCGGTTGGCCGATTTATGTTGGCGAACCGGCCGCCGCTTTCACTGTCATAGGTCCAGACTTCGGGCGGGGTGTAGGTTGGGTCTGCCATTGGAATTCTCCTGCTTGTCCAGCGTGCTGTTCGTTCGAATTGGTGGCCGGGTTACGGAACCGCAAGCAAGGCGGCGGGTTATCTTTCCATGTCAGCCGAGAAGCTCATCTATGTCGACGATAGCCTGCCGGGTATCACGCGCAAGGGCGCCGGCCGCGGCTGGGCATATTATGATGCCAAGGGCGGATTGATCCGCGACCGTGCGGAAAAAAGTCGGCTCAACGCGATTGCGCTGCCACCGGCGTATGTCGATGCCTGGTTCTGCCCAGCCCATAACGGGCATATTCTCGCGACGGGTTATGACGACAAGGGCCGCAAGCAATACCGTTACCACCCGGATTTTCGCGCCCGGAAAGAAAGCGAGAAGTTCGATGGCTGTATCGCCTTCGGGAAACTCCTGCCTCTGGCGCGGAAGAAAGTGGCCGAAGATCTGACATCGGCCGGGATGACCAAACAGCGGGCCATTGCCAGTGTCGTCAGGCTGCTCGATCTGGGCTTCGTGAGGATCGGGAATGACCGGTATACGAAACAAAACAAGAGTTATGGTGCGACAACACTAAGGCAGAAACACGCCGAAATTGACGGCAGCACTGTGCACCTGGAATACCGGGGCAAGTCCGGTCAGGAACGCGAAATCGTGGTCGAGGATGATGAGTTCAGACAGGCGATCGAGGAATTGCAGGACCTGCCGGGTCAGGACCTGTTTCAGTTCGTGGACGATGATGGCCAGCGCCATCCGGTCGGCTCGTCAGATGTAAATGCCTATCTGCGTGATGCGATGGGCGAAGACTTCACAGCGAAGAGCTTCAGGACGTGGCATGCGAGCGTGATGGCGTTCGAGGTGCTTGCTTGTGCGAAAGAGAAACTGACGATCAAGACGGTGATTGAAACCGTCGCAGATAAGCTGGGCAATACACCCGCCGTTACGCGCAGCAGTTATATCCATCCTGCCGTTATCGATGTGATCGAGTGTCAGGAAGAATGGCGCAGCCGGCTGGAGCTGCCGCGCAAAACCAAATACCAGTCCCGCGAAGAGCGGGGTCTGATCGCGTTTTTAGAAGAAGCGCCGTCTTGCGAGGAATCACTTGCAGCGTAGTATCCTTTAGGGATACCTTGCCGTCATGCATTTGGCAGGTCAGAAAATCCGTCAATGGAGGGAGGCCCAGTCGCCGCCCCTCAACGCCGAGGAATTCGGCCAGCGTTTTGGCGATCCCAAACCGTGGCCCAGCCGCACTGTGTATGGCTGGGAAACCAAGGGCAAGATTGCCCGTCCGGCGGTCCAGATGCGGCTTGCCGAACTGGGGATTTGCCAGCCATCCGATTGGCTCACTGCAGCCGCGCCGCCCCGAAAAACCGAAAGCTCTTCATCGATGAAAACTTCTTCGCTCGGCAAAAGCGATGCCCATCCGTTTTTCAGTGCGCATTCGCACGGTTTCATCCGCATCGCGACCAGTACGCCGCAAGTACGGACGGCGGATGTGGCTTTCAATACGGAAGCGATCCTGACCGAGGCGAGGCGCGCGCACGAGGCGTCTGTGGATCTGGTGGTCTATCCCGAGCTGTGCGTGTCCAGTTACGCGATTGACGATCTTCATCTGCAAGGCGCGCTGCTGGATGCGGTTGAGCAAGCCGTGGACCGGATCGTGACAGAATCGACCTCGCTTTCGCCAGTTCTGCTGATCGGTGCCCCGCTGCGGCGCGGGGGCAAGATCTACAATTGCGCGCTGGTTGTATGCAGCGGCCAGCTGTTGGGCGTAATCCCCAAGAGCTTCCTGCCGAATTACCGTGAGTATTACGAGAAACGCTGGTTTGCCCATGGGCGCAGTGTTCAGGGGCAGGAAATCACTGTCGCGGGGGTCAGCGTGCCATTCGGGACCGACCTTATTTTCAGCGCCTCGAACCTGCCAGGATTCTGCCTGTTCGTCGAAATCTGCGAGGATTACTGGAGCCCGAACCCGCCCTCGACATTGGGAGCGCTGGCGGGGGCGACGATTTTGGCGAACCTGTCAGCATCCAACGTCACGATCGGCAAGTCGGACGAACGCCACATGCTTGCCCGCGCGCAATCGAGCCGGGCGATTGCCGCCTATGCCTATTCCGCCAGCGGACACGGCGAAAGCACGACCGATCTTGCGTGGGATGGTCAGGGCATGATCTATGAATTGGGGGACTTGCTGGCGGATAGCGAGCGTTTCAGCCTGGATCCGCAGCTTTGTATCGCCGATGTCGATTGCGACCGCATCCTGTCCGAAAGAATGCGCAACCAGACATTCAACGATGCCGCAGAGGCGCAGGCTTGCCCGGAAAACTGGTTCAGGACGGTGACGTTCGAATGTGCATCGGTCGGCGCTGATATTGGATTGCAACGGCCTATTCGCCGTTTTCCCTTCGTGCCCGGCCGCGCACACAAGCTGGATGAGGATTGCTATGAAGCCTTCAACATCCAGGTCGATGGGTTGATGCGGCGGATGACCGCGACCAAGGCGAAGTCGATCGTGATCGGAATATCGGGCGGTCTGGACAGCACCCATGCGCTGATCGTGGCTGCGAAAACATGCGACCGGCTCGGCCTCGACCGCTCGATGATCCGTGGATACACGATGCCCGGATTCGGAACTTCGGACCATACAAAATCCAACGCGTGGAAGCTGATGGAAGCTATGGGGATCACGGCGGAGGAAATCGATATCGTCCCCGCGGCGACCAGAATGCTTGAAGATATCGGCCATCCTTTCGCCGATGGCGAACCAGTTTACGATGTAACGTTCGAGAATGTGCAGGCGGGCCTTCGCACAGATTACCTGTTCCGCCTGTCGGGCCACCATAGCGGATTCGTGCTGGGGACCGGGGACCTGTCGGAATTGGCGCTGGGCTGGTGCACCTACGGCGTCGGCGATCAGATGAGCCATTACGGCGTCAATGCCGGGGTTCCCAAGACGCTGATCCAGTATCTGATCCGCTGGTCGATCCAGACCAGCCAGTTTGACCCGGCAACCGACGATGTGTTGCAGGCAATTCTCGATACCGAGATATCGCCCGAACTTGTGCCCGCTGACGAGCAAGGCGGAATGCAGAGCACGGAGGAGAAGATCGGCCCATACGAGCTCAACGATTTCTTCCTGCACCACATCATCCGCTGGGGGCAGAAGCCGAGCAAGGTTGCCTTCCTTGCCTATCACGCGTGGAATGATGCGCAGCAGGGGCAATGGCCCTGCGACTTCCCCGAGGCGAAGAAGAACGAATACGATCTGGCGGCGATCCGTTTCTGGCTGGAAAAATTCCTCTGGCGGTTCTTCCAGTTCAGCCAGTTCAAGCGCAGCGCGCTGCCAAACGGGCCGAAAGTCAGTTCGGGCGGGGCCTTGTCACCCCGCGGGGACTGGCGCGCACCCAGCGACGCAGTTGCCGATGTATGGCTGGAGGAAATGCGCCGCGGCGTGCCGGAGAGCTAACTCCGCCACGCCGCCCAGCGATTGGCCGGGGCATTTGCAAACTGGCCCCGGTCCGGTCCGGCCTTATACTGCCATCGTCTCTACACGCTGGTGCGCTTCGGCGATCTTTTCTTCGCCGCCTTCGCCCATGATCGCATCGGCAGCGACGGTTTCCACATCGTGAATACCCAGGAAGCCGAGGAAGAAGCGCAGCCATGGGGTCATGAAATCCATTTCGCTGTCCACCGGGGTGCCGCCTGATGCGATTGCCAGATAGGCTTTCTTGCCTTCGAGAAGTCCCTTGGGACCTTCCGGCGTATACTGGAAGGTCGTGCCTGCACGGGCCACCATGTCGGCCCAGGCCTTGACCGTGGCAGGCACGCTGAAATTGTAGATCGGAACGCCAAAAACGATAGTGTCCGCAGCCTTCAGTTCGTCGATCAGCGTATCGGCGATGGCGGCGAGTTCGTGCTGGCTGCCCGTGCGCTCTGCATGGGGGGCAAGGTTGGCAGAGAAACGGTCTGCATCGACATAAGGGATGTCGTTTGCGCTCAGATCACGTGTGACCACGGCTGCGCCGCCGCCACTGGCAAGGCGCTCTACCAGCTTGGTGCTCAGGCCGCGAGATACGGATTCGTCGCCGCGAATGCTGGCGGTGATGTGCAGGATATTGGACATGAAAATACTCCGTATTGGTCGGCCCCGTCCCGATGTGAGGGGGAGGGTGCGGAACGGGGCCTAGGGGGTGTTCAAAAGGGGTTTTCAGGCGGCGTCGACGAGCACCAACTCGCTATCTTCGAGCGCGGTGATCGTGATGCTGTCTTTTTGCGTGATGGCGATCCCGTCTCTTGCGTTTGCTTCCACATCTTCGATCTGGATCTTTCCAGTCGCTGGAACCAAATAAAGGTGCCGGTCGGCAGAGGCGTCGTAAGTTACGCTCTCGCCGGCTTTGACAGTGGCACCCAGAACTCTGGCATTGGCGCGGATGGGCAGGGCGTCGTCTCCTCCACGACCCGAAGCCAGTGCCACGAATTTCCCGCTTCGATCGCCCTTTGGAAACTGCGCAGCGCCCCAATAGGGTTCGCCGCCGCGTTCGTCGGGGATGATCCAGATCTGGAACAGCGTCGTGTCTTCATCCTCGCGGTTGAATTCGGAATGGCGGACTCCGCTGCCGGCGCTCATCACCTGAACATCGCCAGCTTTGGTCCGGCCTTCATTGCCCATGCTGTCGGTATGGGTGATCGCGCCGGTTCGGACATAGGTGATGATTTCCATGTCGTTATGCGGGTGGGCAGGGAATCCGGTTCCGGCCTGGATCTTGTCGTCATTCCAGACGCGCAGCGCGCCCCAGTGGACCCGCTCAGGATCGTGATAGCTGGCGAACGAGAAATGGTGATGCGCGTCGAGCCAGCCGTGATTGGCCGCGCCCAGTGTGTTGAATGGCCGTAATTCGATTATGGGAAGTCTCCCGTTGTTTTCCGTTACTGGACAGATAGCGATTGCGAGCGGTGCGGATAAGTGAGATAAAAAGTACCGAAATGTTCGAATAATCAGAACAGGATGTGATTGTGAAACTTGGTGAGCCAACTATCGATCAGCTCCGCGTGTTCCTTGCGGTGGCCGAACAAGGCAGTTTTGGCGGCGCGGCCCGGCAAATGGGCAAGGCGGTTTCGGCGGTCAGTTACGCCATTGCGCAGATCGAGGCGCAGCTGGGCGTTACACTGTTCGAACGGCAAGGGTCGCGCAAACCGGTGCTGACCGATGCCGGCAAGGGTTTGCTGGTCGAAGCGCGCAATGTCGCGGACGAAGTTGACGCCTTGCTGGCAAAAACGCGCAGCCTGCATTCTGGCCTGGAAAGCGATGTCTCGCTGGTGGTGGACGTCATGGTGCCCGGCGAAGTGACCGCTGCGGTCTTGCGTGAATTCCGCACGATGTTCCCGACCGTGTTCCTGCGCCTGCATGTGGAGGCGCTGGGCGCTGTTGCCGCTTGCCTTCTTTCAGGCGATGCGAGGCTTGCGATTGGCGGCCCGGTAATCGGCGATCACGATGAATTGGAACGGCAGGCTATCGGACAGGTGGAACTGGTGCCCGTGGCGGCACCGGGCCATCCCCTCACAGATCCCGAAATTGCTCCGGGCGAAAGCCGCAGGCATCTGCAATTGGTGCTGACTGACCGTTCGCCGCTGACCGAGGGACGCGAATTTTCCGTTCTCAGTCCGGAAAGTTGGCGGCTGGCCGATCTGGGCGCGAAACATTCGCTGCTTAAGGAAGGAATCGGTTGGGGCAACATGCCGCGCCATGCTGTTCTGGACGATCTTTCCAGCGGCGCGCTGGTCGAACTGGATTTGCCGGAGCGGCCGGGCGGTTTCTATCCGCTCAGCGCGATGTGGCGCCGTGACGCACGGCCCGGCCCGGCGACAAGCTGGCTGATCGACGCGATGCGGGAGAAGCTGGGGGATTTCTGAAGTCAGTCCGCAATGCAGCGATAATATTCGCTGACGACAAGTTGCGAAGCCGGATAACCATCGACCGGCATTGTTTCGAGGTGAAGCGTGCCCTCGGAAACGGGCTTACCTTTACCCTTGCAGGCCCTTTTTGCGAGCTTGCGCAGCATCAAATGCGCTTTTGTATGTTTTCGTATGCTGGCGTTTTCGCCAAGATGAGCTGTCACCTTGATACGGTCGTTATCGACGACCTCTGCCGCTGGCAGTGAAGCCAGCGATAACAGCGCCGCTGCGGCTGCGATCAAAGCTTCATCACCCAGCCGTGGGTGTCGTCCACCGTACCGCGCTGGATGCCGACCAGCTTTTCACGGATCTTGCTGGTGATCTGGCCGGGGCCTCCGCTGCCGATGGTGAACTCTCCGTCACCGCCAGCCACAGTGCCAACCGGTGTCACCACGGCGGCTGTGCCGCAGGCCATCGTCTCCAACAGTTTGCCGCTCTTCGCGTCATCGCGCCACTGGTCGATGCTGTAAGGTTCCTCGCGCACGGTTAGCCCCTCTTCGCGCAGCAGCTGGATCAGGCTATTGCGGGTGATGCCGGGCAGGATCGTGCCGGTCAGCGGCGGTGTGATCACGCTGCCATCTTCCATCACGAAGAACAGGTTCATTCCGCCCAGTTCCTCGATCCATTTGCGTTCGACCGCATCGAGAAACACGACCTGATCGCACCCTTGCGCGATAGCCTCTGCTTGCGGCACCAGACTGGCGGCGTAATTGCCGCCCGTCTTGGCAGCGCCTGTCCCGCCTGGCGCGGCGCGGACATAATCCTGTGCGACCCAGATCTTGACCGCCGGCACACCCGATTTGAAATAATTCCCCGCGGGGGAGGCGATGACGATAAACTTGTATTCCTTGGCCGGACGCACACCCAGAAACGCTTCGGATGCAAACATGAACGGGCGCAGATACAGCGAGCCGCCTTCCACGCTCGGGAACCAGTCCTTGTCGATTGCGACCAGCTGGCGGACCGCCTCGATAAACAGGTCTTCGGGCACGTGCGGCATGGCCATGCGGTCTGCGCTGGCATTGAAACGGCGCGCGTTTTCTTCAGGACGGAACAGCGCAGCACTGCCATCGGCGTGCTTGTATGCTTTCATTCCTTCAAAAATTTCCTGCGCATAGTGCAGCACCGATGCAGCCGGATCGAGGCTGATATTCTGGCGCGGGCCGACCACGGCGTTGTGCCAGCCTTTCCCCTCCACATAGTCGATCGTGACCATGTGGTCGGAAAACAGCGTGCCGAAGCCGGGATCGGCCAAGGCTGCATCGCGCTGAGCAGCAGGTGTCGGCGAGGGGTGGGGAAGCGTCTTGAAGTCCATTCCGTCCGGTTAATGGCGCAGGTCCGGCAGGGCAAGCGCTCTGTGATTGAACCAGAGGAAGATTGTGTTTTGCGAACGGTGAGGTCGCAAAGATAATGCCGGAAACGAGAAGGCTGGAAATGAGAAGGGCGGCCCTCGCCCGTAGGAGGTGCCGCCCTTAACATGGTCAGCGGCCGGAAGTGCCGCCCACGAGTACCTTTATCGGTTAGGAATGCTTACCGATAATGCCTCGCGTGGAACTTTACCGACCCCCTTGCTGAACCATGAGACATCGGATCACCTCCTTTCGCGCTTGAAAGCCAGAACCCGCGTTTCACCGGGGGTCCAAGACCGCGTTCGCCGCTGATCTTGATGCCAATCTGATTCTTTTCAGCCGCGAACACAAGGCTTGTATTATTCTTTTTCCACGTCAGAATAATGCGCTCCGCCGACGGGTGTCAGCGGCAATCCTCCACCACCCGCGTAATTTCCGGCCAGGCAGGCAGGTAAAGCGTTTCAAGCCCGCCTGTCTCGACAGCGAAGCGGCCGCGGCTGAGCGCAATCGCTTCCAGCAATCGGTCGTTTGCAGGAACCGTCGCGGCAACCAGCTCCCTCTGCCCTGGGACCGGCTGGGCAATCAGCAATCGTTGCGCGGTTTCCGTACGGATTCGCATCGGCGTGCTAGCCGCATTTGTCCCCCGCCGAGCGAGCGATATTGTGCGCTGCATAACGTCGCACCGAATGATGAACGGCGCGGTGTTTTCTGTTCCGCTTTGGGCGAAAACCGCCATGGTTTCATCCGGGTCCTGACCATAGGTCCAGTCACCCTCTGTCTGCGGAGCATCAAGCCAATTATCGTAGGTTGGCTGCACGATTGGCTGCGGCGCCGGGCGGGCTGGCGCGGGTGCCTGTGTCGCGGCCGGTGCAGGTGACGGCTCAGGTTCCGGCACAGGTACACAGCATGCGGCAGTAAACAGGGGCAGGGCGGCAAGGGCACGCAGATATTTCACAGCTTCTCCAGACAATCGCGGTTTTGTCGGTTGATACGGTTTCTTATCCCTACAATGCGCGCTATCGGCATTTGGGTCCATAGAACTGACAGGGGTCATGCCGAAAAAACGCCGTCTCGATCAAATGCTTGTCGACCGGGGCCTGGTCGAAAGCCGCACCCGTGCGCAGGCGCTGGTGATGGCCGGACTGGTTTTCTCAGGTGAGACCAAGCTGGCCAAGCCGGGTCAGCAATTGCCGGAAGATGCGCCGCTCGACGTGCGCGGGCGCGATCATCCCTGGGTCAGCCGCGGCGGTATCAAGCTTGCCCATGCGCTGGAGGAATTCGGTCTCGATCCGGCTGGCGTCACGGCGATGGATGTGGGCAGCTCGACCGGGGGCTTCACCGATGTGCTGCTGCAAAACGGCGCGGATCACGTTATCGCGGTGGACAGCGGGACCAATCAACTCGCGTGGAAACTGCGGCAGGATGATCGGGTGACCGTGCTTGAGCAGACCAGCGCGCGGATCCTGACGCCGGAAATGGTGGGGCGCAGCTATAGCTGGGTGGTTTGCGACGCATCGTTCATATCGCTGCGCAAGGTTCTGGAGGTGCCGCTCAAGCTGGCCGATGCCGCGTGCCAGCTCGTCGCGCTGATCAAGCCGCAGTTCGAAGTCGGCCGGGAAGAGGTTGGCAAGGGCGGCGTCGTGCGCGACGATAAATTGCATCAGCGGGTCTGCGACGAAGTTCGCGACTGGCTGGTAGGTGAAGGCTGGCAGATTGACGGCATCACACGCAGCCCGATCACCGGGCCGGAAGGGAATGTCGAATTTCTCATTTCGGCGCGCCGGTCATCCTGACAATCCCGCATCGCTATCCCGCTGCGGTACAGCGCAAAGCGGGGCATTGCGGCATGGGCCATGCATCGCCACTATCCGGCAAAACCGAATCGATTTGGGAAACTTGATGACCGTACTCGCTTCCAAGGGCCAGCTGAGGGCCAGCTTCTTGCGCTGGGCATTGTTCACTGTCCCGGCCATAGTTTTGCTGGGGTTTCTTTCAGGCCAGTTCGGCGGAAGCCCGAATTCGCTCTGGTTTCAGGGCCTGATCAAACCGGACATATTCCCTGAACCCAAATGGTTCGGGATCGTGTGGACCATCCTGTATGTGATGATCGGCATTTCGCTCGCCCTGATCTGTTCGGCCTGGGGCGCGCGCGGGCGAACCGCCGCCCTGTTCGTGTTTGCAGTACATTTCGCACTCAACCTTTCGTGGACGCCGGTTTTCTTTGGTGCCCATCAGCTCAGCATCGCGCTGTATGTGCTGGCTGCAGTGGTCGTGACGTTGCTGGTGGTCATGGTGCTGTTCTGGCGTGTCCGGCGGCTCGCGGCCCTGCTGCTGATACCGTATCTTGCATGGGTGTGCTTCGCCACGCTGCTCAATTACGAATTCCTGCTGCTGAACCCCGACGCAGATGGACAGGACCCAAATCGCGCGGTCCAGCGAATAGAGATCTAGACTTGTAAGCCGGGCACGAAAGCGCCAAATAGCGCCCATGCAAAGCCAGAATCCGATGATCGCCGATTTCGTCAAACTCGCCAACAGCGCGGCGGGCACCTTTGCGGGTATGACCCGTGAGGCCCGCGAAAGTGCGCGTGAACGTTTGAAAGAAGCGATGGGCGGAATGGATTTCGTCAGCCGCGAGGAATTCGACGCGGTGAAAGACATGGCTGCCAAGGCCCGCGAAGAAAACGAGAAACTGGCTGAACGGCTGGCGGCTCTCGAAGCGAAACTGGCCAAGTAATTTGCGCAAGGTCCGCGGCCTCTTGCAGGCGCGGCCTACGTCCGACAAACCAGCGCAATGAACCTGCGCGCCCCTGCCATTTTCCTGTCTGCTCGCCCGCACGGCGAAACGGCGGTGATCGGGCGTTTCCTGACAGAGGAATACGGGATGGTCGCCGGGTATATTGCCGGTGGACGCGGGCGGCAGCTGCGCCCCGTGGTCATCCCCGGCAATCTGGTGGAGGTTGAACTGCGTTCGAAATCCGACAGCCAGTTGCCGTTCGCGAGACTGGAATTGCTTCAGAGCCGGGGACCCTGGCTAACCGAACCGTTACCCGCTGCGGCAATCAATTATGCCGCAGCGCTAACCGCCACGGTCCTGCCAGAGCGAAACCCCTATCCGGCGCTTTACGAGGCAATGTCCGGGCTTCTCGACGCAATTTGCAATGCTCCGTCCGCGCGCGGCTGGCTGGGGGCGATGGTCGTTTACGAAACGCTGCTGCTGCGCGATCTGGGATATGGCGGCGGGGCTGCCCCGGTATTCGCGGATTTCGATGATGCATTTGCCGCATTCGACCGATTGTTTAAGCCGATAGAGAAACACTTGCTTGTCGGGACATACGGCGATGTTATGTCCGCGCGGAACCTGTTGAGGGCACGCCTTGCCAGGATTGCGGGACACACTGACACATGAAAATTGCGATTTTTTCGGGTGATGGAATTGGCTCTGAAGTAACGCGCGAAGCTGTGCGCGTGCTTGAGGCTCTGAAGCTGCCCGGATTGACGCTGCTGGAAGGTGATGTCGGTGCGGCCGCCTATCACAGGCATGGCCGCCCGCTGCCTGCGGAGACGCTGGATATGGCAAGGGTCAGTGATGCCATACTGTTCGGCGCTGTCGGCGATCCGTCATGCGACAATCTGGAGCGGCATCTTCGACCGGAACAAGCTGTGCTGGGCCTGCGATCCGAACTTGGGCTATTCGCCAATTTGCGCCCGGCAACCGTGTTTGCAGGGCTGGAGGACTTGTCCGGCCTGCGCCCCGAACTGGCGCGGGCAATCGATCTGTTGATCGTGCGCGAGCTGAACGGCGACGTGTATTTTGGCGACAAGGGTATGCGCGAAACCGCCGACGGCCAGCGCGAAGGGTGGGACATGATGTCCTACAGCGAAGGCGAGGTTCGCCGGATCGCCCATTCCGGTTTTCTCGCCGCGCGCAAGCGGGGATCGAAACTGTGCAGTGTCGACAAGGCCAACGTACTTGAAACCAGCCAGCTCTGGCGCGACGTGATGATCGAGGTCGCCGCCGAATATCCCGACGTCGAACTCACTCACATGTATGTCGACAACGCCGCGATGCAGATGGTGAAGAACCCGGGGCAATTCGATGTCGTCGTTACCGGCAATCTGTTCGGCGATATTCTGTCGGACCTCGCAAGCATGTGCGTCGGCTCAATCGGGCTTCTCGCCAGCGCTTCTCTGGGCGAGCGGCAGACCGAATACGGTACCTTCGGACTGTACGAGCCGATCCACGGCAGCGCGCCCGATATTGCCGGGCTGGGGAAGGCCAATCCAATGGCGACGATCCTGTCGGTGGCGATGATGCTGCGCCATTCCTTCGGAGACGAGGATCAGGCATGCAAAGTCGAGACGGCCGTGGCCCGGGCGCTTTCCGATGGCGTGCGCGGCGGCGATCTGGGAGGCGATCTGGGCACAGAGGCAATCGGGGATGCGGTGCTGGAGCGGCTGTGACGCTGCAACTGGCCATTATTCTGCCAACCCTGAACGAGCGTGAGAATCTCGCTCCGCTGATCGATCGTATTTCTGCCGCAATGGGCGATACCGGTTGGGAAGCGATTATCGTCGATGACAACAGCGAAGACGGAACCGCTGACGAGGCGCGCGTGCTCGCCCGTTCTGACCCGCGCATCCGTGTCATCCAACGAATCGGGCGCCGCGGTCTCGCATCTGCCGCAATCGAGGGGATTTGCGCCACTGCGGCCCCCTATGCGGCGATTATGGATGCCGATCATCAGCATGATCCTGCGCTGCTGCCGCGAATGCTGACGTGTGTGGCGGGCGGTGACAGCGATGTCGCGATCGCTTCCCGCTATGTTGAAGGTGGCAGCACGGCCGGCCTTTCCAGCGCCCGGCGGGAGCAAGCATCGGGTCTTGCCAACTGGATGGCGCGCCGGATCACCGGCACCGAACTGACCGACCCGATGAGCGGGTATTTCTTGATGGAAAGCGCCCGCTTCCGCGCAGCCGCACCGTCGCTTTCAGGTATCGGGTTCAAGATTTTGCTCGATGTTCTCGCCACGTCGCGCGGTACGCTGTCGGTGAAGGAATTCCCGTTGGAGTTCGGCCGGCGAAAGGCAGGCGAAAGCAAACTCGACCGGGCGGTTGCGTTTGAGTTTCTTGTCGGACTTTACGAGAGATTTTTCGGCAAAATCATTCCCACCCGGTTCGCCATGTTCGGCACTGTCGGCGCGCTGGGTGTTCTTGTGCATATGGCAGTGCTTGCAAGCCTGTTTCCCGGAATGACCGCGACATTCTGGAAGGCGCAAACGCTGGCCGTGCTAGTGGCCATGAGCTTCAATTTCTGGCTCAACAACTGGCTGACCTATCATGATCAGCGGCTGCGCGGGTTATTGGCGGTGCTGGCTGGCTGGGCCGGGTTCTGCCTGACCTGCGCGGTTGGGGCATTCGCAAATGTTGCGGTAGCTACGCTGCTGGAATCGCGCGGGCTCCACTGGGTGCTGGCCGCGTTGACCGGCATCGTGATCGGCGCGGTGTGGAATTACGCGCTGTCCAGCCGCTTCGTATGGGGCCGCTTTTAACGCCAGCCCTCCAGCCACATCCATGCTGTGAAGCTCTGCTTGCCCGGCAATTCCGCTGCGCTGAGAATGGGATGGAAATACACGAACACCGCTACGCTCGCACCAAGCACTGCAAAGGCGGGCCACTTCCAGCCTCTCTCCTTCAATTCTGCCAGTGCCAGGGCCAGCGCGGCCAGAAGGAACGCGCTTGGCAAGAAATAGTGGTAGTAAAACTGGATTGGCTTGTTGACGACGATCCACATGCCAAGACTGACTGCGAACATGAGCGCAACTGCCAGCGCGTCCCATCGCTGGCGGGTCAGCCCGACCCAAACGCTCCATGCAAGAGCGGGAAGGCCAAGCAGCATCGTCAGCGGATTTCCGATCAGCAACACACCGCGCTGCGCCCCGTCGACCGCTTCATATAGATACCAGATCGCGCGTTTGTTCAGCATCCAATCCATCCAGTTCGACTGGTAGGGATGCGGGGTGACGACAGAGCTTTGCATCTCAAGGATCGTGCGGTGGAGCGCGATGAAACCGCCCGGCTCCAGCGGCTGCTCAGGCGCGAAAAACGCTGGCAGATACGTTGCCGAGTATACTGTTAGCGGCACAGCGCCCAGCCATACGGCAGCTTCGAGCAAGGAAATGCCCGGCACCGGCAACCCGCGCTGGCTGGTCAGAAGACGCCGCCGGCCCGCGCTTGCCCTGAGGGCCAGAAATGCAAGTCCGGGGATCATCGCGAGGATCACCACATTCCATTTGGACGCCATCGCAAGACCCAGCGCAACGCCAGCGGCCGCAAGCCTTTTTCGGCCAGTCTCCGGCTCTCGCATCGCGGCAACGCATTGCCACAATGCAAACGCGAAAAAGCCAACCATGAATATATCAAGCATCGCGATCCGCGAATGGACGAAGAGCGCAAATCCTGTGGCAAAGAGAATGCCGTAAGCGATCGAGGCAAACCGCGAGAAGCTGGCGAACCACAGCGCCCGCATCGCCGAATACAGCGTGAGCGTGCCGAATATCAGCGAGGGCAGGCGCCAGCCGGTCGGGTTGTCGCCGAAGACCGCAATACTGACAGCGATAATCTGTTTGCCCAGCGGTGGATGTTCGCGGTTCAGCCAGGCGCCCGATTCCAGCCATCCGCGAGCTGCGGGCAAGTAGTGAACCTCGTCAAAATAGGGGATGCTTGGCACGGTCAATCTGACGAGGCCGAGCAGAAAAAAGCCAAGGCAAAGCAGGGCTATCCAACCGACTGGATCGGAATCGGGAACGTGTCGGTGGTTCATCGCACTCGATTAGTGCGCGCCACAGAATGCCGCAAGACTGCTTGTTTGACGCAATCATCCAATAACGCTTTGCCCGCTGAACGTAACAATCGGGCGATAACAATTACGCGGCGAGAAGACCGCATTCGGGAGAGCATCGAGCGAAACGCGCATCCAATGCGCTGTGAAATGAGGGTAATAGCCGTGATCAAGCCGTTGATGTGTCTGGCAAAGGGGCACAGTGTGAATCGCAATAGAGTGTGGCACGATGGCAGGAATTACCGCAGCCGCTGCACGGTTTGCTCGAAACCTCTGCTCCGTGATCACGGCAATTGGCGCAAATTCGACCTTCAGGAGGACGCCAGCGAGGCGCGCGAATTGCATCCGAGAACCGGCGAGATCGCATGATCGGTGCGGCGTTGGAATGAGCATGGCGAAATTTTAGGCGCGCATCCGGTTGCGGCCTTGCAATAGGAGAGTTTGCAGCAGGTGCGGCAGCCAGACCGCTTGCAGCAGCTGAAATTTAGTTTGCTTGCGGGGCCGGTCGCTGCCGCTTAAGCCGCGCAATATGAAAAAGACCACCGGCACAGATCGCAAAATCACTCAGGCATGGCGCCCCGCAACGCAGGCAATCCGCGGCGGAACATGGCGCAGCGAACACGGCGAAACCAGCGAAGCACTGTTTCTGACTTCGGGTTACACTTACGATGACGCAGCAACGGTTGCGGCCCGGTTCGCTGGTGAGCAGGACGGGATGACCTATTCCCGGCTGCAAAATCCAACCGTGGCCATGCTGGAAGAACGGATCGCGCTGATGGAAGGCGCAGAGGCATGCCGCGCGCAGGCCAGCGGGATGGCTGCGATGACGGCGGCGCTGCTGTGCCAGCTATCAGCCGGCGATCACTGCGTTGCGGCTAGGGCTGCGTTTGGTTCGTGCCGCTGGCTGGTGGATCACCTGCTGCCGCGTTTCGGCATCGAAACCACCGTTATTGACAGTGCGGACAATGCTGCCTGGGAGCAGGCGATCCGCCCCAATACAAAAGTGTTCTTCTTCGAAAGTCCGGCCAATCCGACGCTCGACATTGTCGATCTGGACTTTGTCTGCGGCCTCGCCAGTTCGCGCGGGATTACCACGGTTGTCGACAACGCCTTCTGCTCGCCTGCGTTGCAACGGCCAATGGAATTCGGGGCCGATGTAGTCGCATATTCCGCGACCAAGCTGATGGATGGGCAGGGCAGGGTATTGGCCGGTGCTGTGTGCGGGACCGATGAATTCATCAATGAAATCCTGCTCCCGTTTCAGCGCAACACCGGGCCGAATTGCGCGCCGTTCAACGCGTGGGTCGTCCTGAAGGGGCTCGAAACGCTCAGTCTGCGGGCGCACAAGCAAAGCGAGAATGCGCTCACGCTGGGGCAGTTTATGGAGGACCGGATTGCGCAATCGGGCGGGACCATGCTGCATCCCGGACTCGCGAGCCATCCGCGCTACGATCTGGCCGTGAAACAGATGGATGCCTGCGGGCCGATTTTCAGCTTTGTGGTGGAAGGGCGGAAACAGGCACATGCAATCCTTGATGCGCTGAACCTGATCGACATTTCCAACAATATTGGCGATGCCCGCAGCCTGATGTGTCATCCGGCGAGCACCACCCATGCTGGAATGAGCGCCGAGGAAAGATTGGAGATGGGCGTCCAAGAAGGGATGCTGCGGATCAATGTCGGGCTGGAAGATGTGGAAGACCTGATCGAAGATATGGACCAGGCGATGAAAGCTGCGGGACTTTAGGGAGTTGTCGACGTGAGCAAGACCATTGAAATGATTTTCGATATTGTCAGCCCGAACGCGTATTTCGCGTATTACCCGCTGAAGGATATCGCCGCGAAACACGGCGCGGCGATCGAGATTATCCCGGTTTTCCTTGCCGGAATGCACAAGCTGACGGGAAATGCCCCGCCGTTCATCCGCGACGCAGAGGTTAAAGGCAAAAACGAGTACGCAATGCTCGAAATGAACCGGTTTATTGCTCATCACGGCATGACCGATTGGAAAATGAATCCGAAATTTCCGTTCAATTCGATCATGCTCCAGCGATTGCTGTGTGCAGTCGGTAATGAAGAGCGACTCAAGCTTCTCGATATTCTGCTGCCTGCGGTGTGGCATGACGGGGTCGATCCAACCGATCCAGAGGCTATCGGCCCGGTGTTGATGGATGCAGGCTACGAAGCGGCAGAACTGCTTTTGAAAACGACCGACCCGGCAGTGAAACAGGCTTTGATGGATAACACCGACAAGGCGGTCGAGCGCGGTGCATTCGGCATCCCGACCTTTTACATTGGCGAAGAAATGTTCTTCGGCAAGGAACGCCTTGGTCAGATCGAGGATGAACTCGAAGGCTAGCCTTCCAGCGGGGATCCGGCGTTCTCCAATGAAACTTGGAGCGCACAGGCCACGGTAATCGCGCGTGAAGTCTGTCCGCCGCCGGTGAGAATATCCATATTGCGCCGGGTCCGGTCAGGCTTGCGGCACGACAGGGCGAACGCTTCCAGCGCCAGCCCTTCGTCCAGCGTCATTTTCGGGGCGCAGCAATTCGCAATAATGAAGTGCGGTATTACCCGATATCAGTAGTCGACACCTTCCAGCCCCTTGCCGCCATCGGCGATAAATCCACCGATCCGGCTTTCGAGAACAGGCAAGGGCACCGATCCCATCGCGAGGATCACGTCATGAAATTTTCGAATGTCGAAATCGTCGCCCAGCGCCGCTTCCGCCTCGCCCCGCAAACGGCGGATCTGCATTTCGCCGAGCTTGTAGGCGAGTGCCTGACCCGGCCAGCTGATATAGCGGTCGATCTCGGTACCGACCTCGTGGCGCGACAAGGCGGTGCGGTCTGCAAGATATTCAACCGCCTGATCACGGCTCCATCCTTGCGAATGAATACCGGTGTCGATCACCAGCCGGGCTGCGCGCCACATTTCGTAGGAAAGCCGGCCGAAACGTTCATAAGGCGTCCGGTAAATGCCCATCTCCTCGCCGAGGAATTCGGTATACAATCCCCAGCCTTCGCCCATGCCCGAGAAGTAAATGCTTCGCCGGAACTCGGCGGTTTCCCCTTGCTCGCGCTGAAACGCCGCCTGAAAGCTGTGGCCCGGCGCACATTCATGGATAGTCAGTGCGGGAATGTTGTAGAGCGGCCGCGACGAGAGGTCGTGCGTGTTCATCAGGCAACTCTCATATCCACCGCGGCCCGCAGTGTAGAACGGGGCAATGGCGTCAGGCACAGGTCGAATGGTGAAGCGGTGCCGCGGCAGAAAACCGAAATATTCGCCCAGCTTCCCGTCAACCCGCTTCGCCACATAGGCCGATACACCCATCAATTCCTCGGGCGTACGGGCGATGAATTGGGGATCTGTGCGCAAGCGCTCGTTGAATTCCGAGATGCTGCCTTCGAAAGCCAGTTCCTGCATGATTGCGCGCATGGCCGCTTCGATCCGCGCCACTTCATCAAGGCCGATTGCATGGATCTGGTCAGCTGTCAGGTCGAGCGTCGTGTACTGTCTGATTTGCTGGGCGTAATACGCCTCTCCGTCAGGGAATTTCTCCGCCGCGATTGTGCCGCGCGCATTGGGGAAATAGTCGTCGCGAAGAAACTTGAGCAGGTTGGCGTATGACGGCGCAATTGCCTGTTCAATTGCGGCGCGTCCTGCTTCCTTCAGCCGCTTTCGGTCCTCTTCAGCGAACCGGTCGGGCATCTGTTCGAATGCGCTCCAGAACGGGTTCTGCGAATAATCTTCCGCAGCGTAGGGGACCAGCGAGGCATCGCGCCCTTCCAGCGTGACCCTGGGGACGGAGAATCCGCGAGCAAGCCCGGCTTTCGAGTTGGCAATTTGCTCTTCGAAATAGCGCGGCACCTGCCGCATGCGGGCGATATACGCGTCATATTCCTCGACCGACTGAAATCCGGTGCGCGGATTGAGGTAACTCCAGAAGTTGGAATCGCTGTCGAAGGGCATTTCCCATTCGGCAAAACGGGCATCTCCGATCTGTTCGGTGAGCACGCTGCGAAGGACGGCTGCGTTGACCTGTTCTTCGGGTGACAGCGATGCATGACCAATCTGATTAAGCCGTGCCAGAAAGTCGGTCGCTGCGGCGGCGCGGCGGCGCATTTCCGCCGGTTTGACCGAAGGCAGCGTCCCGCCGCGCGTGTAGTCACCGTCTTCGGATTTGGTAAATCCCCACTCCGTCATCCGCCAATCGTGATATTCACCGTAAAGCATCTGGAGCGCCGCATCGGCATCGGTTTGCTGCGCGCTGGCGGCTTCGGATGCCCGCTCCTGCGAATAGGCAAACGGAGCGGCGGTCAGATAGAGTGCTGCTGCAAGCGAGGCGGAAAGTGACTTCATGAACATGGTCTCCCTATCCGGACTGTCTAGCGGCGCCAGAACGACTTTCAAGCGACAGGGCACAGTCGGTCATCCTCCCCTGCCGCTGGTGGGCGGTTGTGCATCGCAGCATAAACGCCTAGATGGCGGGCGAACTATTGGCGGGCACTTCGCGCGCATCCAGCAGAATTTGGACTGATTATGACTGTAGACCGCAGCTTCGCGGCCACTTTTCGGCGTGACTGGCTCGCGCAGCCCAAGGCGGATATCCTGGCGGGTATTGTCGTTGCGCTGGCGCTCATTCCAGAGGCTATCGGCTTCTCCCTGATTGCCGGTGTCGACCCGAGTGTCGGCCTGTATGCTTCGGTTGCGATCGCGATGATCATCGCGCTTACCGGCGGCCGTCCGGGGATGATTTCCGCCGCGACTGCCGCAGTGGCCGTGGTGGTCATTCCGCTGGTCCGGGATTACGGGGTGGAATACCTTTTCGCGGCGACAATCCTCATGGGTATTTTCCAGGGTATCGCCGCGCTGCTGCGGCTTGACCTGGTGATGCAGTTTGTCAGCCGCAGCGTGATTACCGGCTTTGTAAACGCGCTCGCAATCCTGATTTTCCTCGCCCAGATACCTCAGCTCGATCCGACGGCAGAAGGCGTCACCTGGTACACCTATGCATTAGTGGCTGCTGGCCTTGCGATCATTTATGGCTTCCCGCGCCTGAGCAAGGCTGTGCCAAGCCCGCTGGTCGCGATCGTTCTTCTGACCATGGTTGCAGTGTTCTGGAACCTGCCGGTCAACAATGTCGCCGGTGAAGGCAAATTGCCCGACGGCCTGCCGACATTCGGCATTCCCGATGTCCCGCTCAGCTGGGAAACGCTGCGGATCATCGCCCCCTATTCGCTGACAATGGCTGCCGTGGGTCTGCTGGAAAGCCTGCTTACCGCGCAGATCGTTGACGATATGACGCACACGGAAAGCAACAAGCAGCGTGAAAGCTGGGGTCAGGGCGTCGCCAATATCGGCGCTGCGTTCTTCGGCGGTATGGGCGGCTGCGCAATGATCGGACAGTCGGTGATCAACGTCGCATCGGGTGGCCGCGGCCGTCTGTCGACATTTGTCGCAGGTGCTTTCCTGTTGTTCCTGCTGACCGTGCTTGGCCCCTATGTTGGCAGCGTGCCGATGCCTGCGCTCGTTGCAGTGATGATCATGGTGTCCATCGGTACTTTCAGCTGGAATTCCATTCCCAATCTGCGCCGCCATCCGCCAACCTCGTCAGCTGTCATGCTGGCCACGGTGATCGTGGTCGTGTGGACGCACGATCTTGCGATGGGCGTGCTTGCCGGGGTCCTGCTTTCGGGGATATTCTTCGCCGGCAAGGTTCGCACCATGTTCGACGTCGAACGCGTGCGACGGCCGCACAGTGCAGTGTACAAGGTTACCGGGCAGATTTTCTTTGCCAGCGTTGACCGGTTTATCGATGCTCTGGGGCCGGAAAGCCAGTTTGAAGATGCCGCCCATCATGTCGTAATCGACGTGTCCGGCGCGCATTTCTGGGACATTTCCGCCATCGAGGCGCTTGAAAAAGTCGTCGACAGGATGCGCCGCAATGGCCGGCATACTCGTATCGTCGGGCTGAATACGGCCAGTGCGGACCTGTTTGACCGCTTCGCACTGGAGGACCGCACCGGCCTGGAAATCGGCCTCGCTCCGCACTGATCTTGCTGGCCGGTTTATTCCGGCAGATAGGCCTGTTTGGTTTCCGTCAATGTGACAGGCGGAACCGGCAGGAAACTGATGATCGGATCGACACGGTAGCTGATCGATACCTCGCCGTAATCCGCACCATTGCTGGTGCCGCGTTCGAATGTGAGTTCGGTGATGTTGTCTGCCTTCATCGCGACGAGCTCGTCGCGCACCTCGTCCAGTACCTCGGTTTCGGTTGCGTCGGGATTGACCTTGGCAAGGCGGATGCCTTCGCCAGCGGCATGACGCAGCGCGCCTGATGTGTGCAGGGTAACGCCCATCTGAACCATGCCGATCATCAGCGTTGCCAGCACTGGCAGTGCAAAGGCGAAATCAATCGTGCTTGAACCATCCCGGTTCGTCAGAAGAGTTCGCATCACTGGAACCTTACCAGGCTGTCGCCGCTGACCGAAACCGCCTGATCGAACGCCTTGACGCCAAGAACCCTGGCAAAGCCGCTCCAGTCGAATTCAGTATCCACATCGCTGGTGATGTTGATGTTGACGAAGCGGGCCGGAACCTGCCCCGATGGGCAAACCGATGTGAAATCGGATTGCTTCGTGCCGTTGCATTCAAGGAATATCTGCACCGTCACGTCGTTTTGCGAAACTCCGGCTGCTTCTGCGGCCTCGGCTTTCAGCGTGGCGCCATTGCTGGCCAGCACATCGCGGCGCGCCAGTGCGAAATCGGTTGTTCGCTGGGCTGCCTGTTCGAAATCGATCTTGGTGCCGATCAGCCGTGATGCATCGACCATGCCGAGGCTGAGGAGGACGAGAAAGGGCAGGGCGAGGCCCAGTTCCATGGCTCCGAAGCCGGCGCGGTCATTGCGCAGACGCTTTGCGAGGGAGAGGATGCTCATGCGGTTTACTCCACTACCCGGACAATGCGCGAGCGCGTGTCCAGATTATCGATATCGGTTGGGCAATCATTGTCGAGCGAGCTTGTCCCGGAGAAATTTACCCGCTGTGCCACCAGTAGGAGACAATCGGCATGCTGGCCGGCATTGCCATTGAAACGAACATCACCGTTCGGAAAATAGACGATGCCGTTGAAGTTCAGATCCGACCCGCCATTGATCGTTGTGGTCGTGTCCGAACCCATCGGGTCCTGAAAAATCAATACGCCGTGCCAGTCAGCATCCTGCGCCTCGGTAGGAGCGGTAAGGTCCAGCTCCGCGCCGCCATTGATCGACATGGTGGCAACGTTCGCGCTGGTCGTTCCGGTGAGAATGAGGGTCACGCCTTCACCAAATACGCGCGCCTGCGAATTTACCGAAAAACTGCCGCGGTCGATGATGTAGACGCCCGGGTTCAGCGTAACGTCGCCCCTAAGCGCCATCCCGTTGCAATATCGGCCCGGGTTGAGCGTGACCGTCTGGTTCGGCTGGACGCTGAGATTGTTTGCAGTGCAGCCCGCCGGTGACGTTGGCGAAGTAAGGTTGCGCGATGCGAGCGGGTCCCTGACGGGGAGTCCGTAAGGCAGCAGGTCGGTGCCGGACGGAATATTGGTGTCGTCATAGCTGATCCCGCCAACGCTGCTGATCGGGTCCGAAACCAGATA
This sequence comes from Pontixanthobacter luteolus, assembly GCF_009828095.1. GTDB lineage: Bacteria > Pseudomonadota > Alphaproteobacteria > Sphingomonadales > Sphingomonadaceae > Pontixanthobacter > Pontixanthobacter luteolus. The sequence goes on from NZ_WTYP01000001.1 coordinate 495,390, forward strand.
GCTGCTTCCGCCCAGGGTCACCGCCGAATTGCCGCGAGAATTGGCCGCAGCGCCGCAGCCAAGGTTCACATTGGCATTACCCTGAACATCGATCCCGACGCCGCTTTCCGCCAGTGCGATGACGCAGTGTTCAGCGCCAGCAACAATCGCTGCGACGGAGCGCACGCGGATGGTCGGCGGAGCAGTGACGAACAGGCTGGAGAACGGGAGCGATTGGCTTGTAGTGGCAATCACTTCGACTGCGCCGGTGTCGCCTGCGAAATCCCCACTGGCCGGGGGGCTTGTCAGGCTGGATATGGTGAACGCATCGACAAAATTGCGGTCGATGGCATCGGTGGCGGGGGCGGTGATCGCGGCGCCGCTGCGAAGGCTGTAGGCCCCGGCCATCGCGCCCGAATCCACAGCTTGCTGCAGCTGGCGTTTCCACAGATACCATTGCACCGTGTCGACACCCATGCCCGCCGCACCGACCATGGAAGTCGCGCCGATTGCGGACACCATCAGCACGTTTGCGCTCTTGTCTCGAACCAGTCTTTGCAACTGTTTCAGCATAATGCTGCCCCTTGCTCTTGCCCCTGAAATTGCGCGTCTGCGCACTTCTGTGTGGTTACAATCCGGTAAAGAGCACCCGAATTGCTAAATATTTCGCAGCAGTAATGGTTCACCGGATTTTAACCATCCCGGGCCGTGGTTAGTGCGCGGGCGACGTCAATAATGCGCTTTGGCGCTTTGCTGTGGATCGTGGTGGTTAATCGCGAACCGGATCAGGTCCACACCCTGCCGCAGCGCTTGCATCCCAAAGCAGCAACGTTTCTGCCGAGTTGTCTCCAATGCTGAGGGTTGCGCGAGTTTTTCGAGCCATCGCTGCCGAAATCGGCCAATCCCCCTGATCGGCGGCAATCGAAATGTGCGGTGCGAAACTCTTGTTTGCTTACAGTGCCTTGCCACTGGCGGTGAGCTATGTTTAGTCTCGTGCCATTGAATTCGGGGGACGTTATGATTGGCGGGTTGAATAAATGGCTTCTCGGCGCTGTGCTGCTGAGCGGTTCACAAGTGGTTTGGGCGCAAGAACAAGAAGCCGCTCAAGTCTCAGCCGGGCAGACTGAGGCTGCGGCACCAGCCCGGTCGACTTCTTCAGCCGAGCCCGCAGTGCAGACTGATCCGCCGGCTGGAACGCAGGAGGGGCGGCCGCCGATCATCCCGACAGAACTGTTTGCCCAGTACAACAATTTCAACGGGGCGAAGCTTTCACCCGATGGCAGCTCGGTGGCATTGCAGACCCGCGTGACTGGGAACCCGGTGATCGTAATCATCGATGCCGCAACAAAGCAGGCAACCGGGAGATACGGCCTTGGAGAAAAGGCTCAGATCGAATGGTTTCGATGGGCGGGAAACCAGAAAATCCTGGTCTCGATTTCGTTCATTCACGATTATTTTGGCGACGAGATGCGGTATACGCGGCTGTATGCGCTTGATCTGCAATCGGGAACGACGGCGTTCGTCGGTCGGAGGACCGGTGCGGTAATCGGTGACGATGTAATCTTCGTTGCAGAGGATGGCTCCTACGCATTGGTTTCGATGCAGCGCACGCCCTATGACTATCCCTCGGTTTACCGTCTCGAACTGAAAGAGAATGGTGACGAAGACGACATCCAGAGCCCGAAACAGGGTATCTGGAACTGGTATGCGGACGAAGACGGTGTGGTGAGAATGGGCACGGGCTGGTACCGTAAACGGCTCAGGGTCTATTACCGCAAAGGGCCGGATGACAGCCTGAAACTAATCGGCAAGATCAAGGCTGGCGACGAGGACGAAAAATTCTGGGACATTTCCCAGATCGTCAGCGGGTCCGACGAAGGCTATGTCCTGCAAGAAGGCGACGATGGCCGCATCGGCTTGCGGCTGTTTAATTATGCTACCCGCGAAGTGGTCGATACGTTTTACGAGCATCCTGAGTGGAACCTCGATTCGGCCATACTCCGGGACGGTAAACCGGTTGCGGCCTATTACACCGACGACCGTGACCGGGTCGTATGGTTCGATGAAAAGACGGACAACCAGTACAAAGCCATCGGTAAAGCTTTGCCGGAAGATGAAGTCTGGGTGACTTCGCGCGCAAAGGACGATTCGCGGGTGTTGATATGGGCTGGTGGGGAAGCCGATCCAGGGGCGATTTACATCTACACTCCCGAAGAAAAGCGGATCGATCAATTTGCAGAGATGCGCCCGAAACTGAACTTCCGGTTGCTTGCCAAACCAAAGCCTGTCGAATTCAAAACGCGTGATGACAAGACAATGCGGGCATACCTTACCCTGCCACGCGGGCGAGATGCCAAAGGATTGCCTTTGATCCTGCTGCCGCATGGCGGGCCTTATGGTGTCCGGGACAAACTTCGGTACGACGACGATGTTCAGCTCCTCGCCAACCGTGGATATGCGGTGCTTCAGCCGAACTTCCGCGGCTCTGACGGATACGGCAAGGAATTCTCCGAACTTGGCAAAGGCCAGATCGGGCGAAAGATGCAGGACGATATCGACGATGCAATGGATTGGGCGGTCGCAGAGGGCATTGCCGACCCGTCCCGTGTTTGCGTCGTGGGAAGCAGTTACGGCGGTTACGCTGCAATGTGGGCGGTAATCCGTAATCCGGAACGCTATCGCTGCGCGGCCAGCTGGGCCGGGGTGACCGACTGGGACAGCATGCTCAAATATGATCGCCGCTTCCTCAGCCGAAAAGGCAGCAAGAGCTGGCGCGCGAGGATCGAGGGTGAAGACGGATTCGATCTGGATGCGGTATCGCCGCTGGAAAATGCGGACCGCATCAACCTTCCGCTGCTGATCGCGCACGGTGAAGACGATAGCGTTGTACCCTTCAGCCAGTTCAAGAAGATGAGCAAGGAAGCGGCGAAGGCTCCGATGCCGCCGGAAACCCTTGTGATCGAAGATGAAGGGCACTCGTTCTCGTCATCAGAGAACATCAAGGCGTGGTATGACAAGTTGATCGGGTTTCTTGAGACGCACAATCCCGCAGATTGATGGGCGGCTGGCGGGCGCGTGATCGTGACAGCGCTAAGGCCGCAAAATTTCCCACAAGCGGGCAATTGCAGTTCGGCGCGGGTATGGTTACCTTGTGTTAGCCATGAAAGAGCTTTTCCAGCACGCTGCCATAACCGACGATATCGCTGTTCGCGTTGCGGTTAATTTTCTGCCCGAACAATCGCACCCGGAGGCGGGTAAATGGTTCTGGGTCTATCATATCCGGATCGAGAACGGTTCGGACCGCACCGTGCAGCTGCAGTCCAGACACTGGCGCATCACCGATGCTCGGGGGATGGTCAATCATGTCGACGGCGAAGGGGTGGTCGGAGAAACCCCGGTCCTGAAGCCCGGCGAGTCGCACGATTACGTGTCTGGCTGCCCGCTTACGACACCGAGTGGTACGATGGAGGGGTTTTACACTTTCAGCACCCCGCAAGGCGACCAGCTTGAGGTCCGGATTCCGTTCTTCCCGCTGGCTGCTCCGGCTACGGCTGGCTGAGCGTCACACGAAACAAAAAAGGGCAGCGGTTTCCCGCCGCCCTCTCTTTTTAGTACGTCGCGCCCATCAAGGCTGTGCGGCAGTGACCATCTTTCCGACGCTGTCCCACTCTGGCCTGGGCGACCAGTTGCGGTTCGCGCCGAGATAGGATTCATGATCCAGTTCGAGGAGGCCGATGATGGTTTCGGCGACGATCCTCGCGCCCACCGGCCCCAGGCCTTCGCCCTTGGTTCGGTTGCCGCCCGTTTCAGCGCGCCCGATCTCCTCCGCTTCGACCAGCAGATATAGCCAGAGCGGAATGCCCTCGCGCGGCAAGCCAAAGCTTTCCACCTTGTCGCGAACCTTGTCGAGCTCACTATCGGGCCGTCCCATATGGATGGCAATCTTGTCGCCGCCGGGAAGCAGGAAAGTATTGCCGCGCAACAGATTGCGGGTGGCCAGCGAGTTGACATCGTCGGGATCGATGAACGGCAAGGCTAGCAGGATCGGCGCGAGCTTCGCATCAAGTTTGTCCGCTTTCTGCACTGATCGATTTGCTGGCGTGTCGAACAATTCATGGAAATCCACCACCGCATCTGCGCTGGCCAGCGGTTTGAAGCCGCCGCCCAATATGCTGCCGAACAGATCGTGCTGTGCGCCGCTTTTCTGGAGCTGGATTTTTTGCGGGATCATCGAATGGCCGAACCGGTATGCTGCCACCGAAAACTCGACCGGGATGTAGGGATGCCCGCCGCAGTAATATTGCCGCCCACAAGCCAGGATGTCGTCCACCACGGGCGCACCGCAAATCGAATTGAGAAAGTCGTTCACGACATTCCATTGATAATGCCAGGTCGTCTCGATGCGGGCTTCTTCGAACAATTCGCCGCGGCTCAAGCCTTCGTGTGTATGCAGGTCGTCGCAAACGTGGTTGTGAAAGCGGATCATCGCCAGTTGCAGCTGGCTGATGACGCGGTTTTCGTCATTGCGGGGGTCGCCGATGATCGCCCGGCCATTTACTGCGCGAGCAAGGTCGCTATCGGCAAGCCCGCCGGTGCCGCTGTCAGCCCCGGTCAGCAGTTTCGCCCCGCGAAAATCGTCGTCTTCATCGGTGTAGAGATATGGCTGCGCTTCCGGCCCAAGTCCGTAGATGCAGTCGAGGTCCAATGTCGGAGTGCGCACATTGGGAACTTCGCCCGGATCGTCCACAACCCGTTGGAAGCTGGTGGACGCATCAAGCGTGATGTCGTGATCAACGAACTGGCCGAAGAATATCTGGCCGACGTCAACTCCCTTCGTCCGCGATTTCTTCGTCCCTGCATCCATTGGGCCTCCAGCGGCCCCAACCGCCTGAAGTTTCGCAGGATGAACATAGGAGGGCGGAATGTCAGGGAACATACGTCCGAACCGGTCTTCCCGAGAAGGAACTCCTTGCCCCCGGATGCAATACTTTTGCAATCCGACGAGTTCCATCATGCCGTGGTGGTCTGAACGAGACATATTTCTCTCCTATGTTTAATTTCGAATTAACTACGTTATCGTGCGACTCCACTTTTATTACTTTTGCGATTCTTTATTTTGGATTCGTTTTATAATAATAGGAAAAACTCGACAAAGCCAAATTCTTGTCGGCGGCCCGTCTTGCAAACCGGTCGTGTTGCCAATTCGTGCCGGGGATTGGTGCATTGGCAAATCGCACGGTTGCAGCAGGCGCAACCTGCGCCTAAATCGCCTGCACTATGAAGCGCACCCATCTGCCACTTAACGCCCTGCGCGTTTACGACGCCGCGGCCCGGCATCTCAGCTTTACCCGTGCAGCAGATGAGCTTGCGGTCACGCCGGCGGCGGTAGGCCAGCAAATCCGCGCGTTGGAAGATCATCTGGGCACGGTCTTGTTTCGCCGCACCAGCAAGGGGCTGGAGCTTACACCAGAAGGCTGCGCCGGACTGGATGCGCTGCGTGAAGGTTTCCTGAAATTTGAAGAGAGCGTGCAGGCGATGCAGGCCGGTCAGGCGAGCGACAGCTACACCATCGCTGCGCCCCGCGAATTCTACGCACAATGGCTCGCTCCGAGGCTTGCGGCATTTCGCAAGGAAAACCCGGAAACCCGTTATCATCTCGTGGAGGATGAGAACGCCGATTTCACCGAGGCAAATCTTGATGTGGCGATCCGTCTGGTCGACGGGCCCGGGGATCTAAACGGGGTGGAGCTTGCCCCGGCAAAGCGGGTGGTTGTTTCCACCGATGGCGCGCCAGATGACTGGATCGACTGGCCAGGTGCCCCGCTGCCCGATGGCGCGGCGCCGACGGTCGAAGTCGGTAATGCCGGTCAGGCCCTATCCAGCGCGATGGCCGGGATGGGGAAGGCAATCTTGCCCTATCTGCTGGTTTCCGAGGCTGTCGATGCCGGGAGGCTGGACATTCTGGAGGGGCCGGACGAGGGCCGCAGAGCGTACTGGATGGTGGCACCTGCGCCGCAATGGCGCCAGAAGAAGGTCAAATCACTGGTCGAGTTTCTGACCGGCGGCTGACCGTTACTCTCCCTCGACGCGGTCTTTCTCCGTGTCTTCCTCAAATTCCTGCATCACCGTATCTGCATCGCGCATATCTTCGCTCGTTGCGTCTTCGGCCTCTTCGTTCTTGGCACGGGCGCGGTCCCAGTCGAGGCACATGCGTGCCAGGATCGGGCGGTGGTCCGAACCGACGGGGCCAAGGACCTGCATTTCGTCGATCAGGAATTCATCTGTCACGAACAGGTGGTCCAGCGGCCAGCCAAGCCATGTCATGTCGGCGGGGAAGGTGGCGTAAGTGCCGCGCCCGATACGGGGGTCGATGAACTGACCAATTTGCATGAACAGGCGGGTCGTGTCGGACCATGCAACATCGTTGAAATCACCGATTGCAATGACCGGCATTTTCGCGCCGCGTGCTTCGCGCGCAGCCACTACCAATTCTGCGTCACGTTCTTCAGTATCCTGACCGGGCTGGGGAGGGCGCGGGTGCAAACCAACCAACCGGAATTCCGATTTGCCAAGTCCGATCGTCGCCATCACGGACGGCGTGTCTTTCTGGGCAAGGTCGCGGATCGCGGCGTCTCGCATCGGCAACCTGCTAGCGAACATAAGGCCGTATTTGTTATCGAGCGGCTGCGATAATACCTCAGGGTAGCCGGACAGTGCCGGCTGGACAGCATCGGCCCACGCCTGATCGGTTTCCATCAGCAAGACGATGTCGGCATCAATCCGCTCGATCAGGTCGATCGTGCGGCCATATTCACGATTATCCTGCAGTACATTTAGGGAGAGGACGGAAAAACACTGGGCCGTCGCAAGAGTTTCTGCATCCGCGCGGGCAACCTGTGTCGCGGCGATCGGGCTATACGGATATATCCGATAAGCCTGATATGCCGACAAAGCGATCAGTGCCAGCGGGAACCATGGCCGCCAATGGCGATCGAAAATCCATAACAGACCGCCGATAATGAGCATGGCAAAAAGGATTTGCAAACGGGGGAAATCCCACGCCCGGATCCACCACTGATTTGAATCGGTCGTGCTTAGAAGCACGCCGATGATCAGCAATGCGGCTAGAGCGCGCAAAACCCATATTCCGGTCGTCTTCAGTCCCGAACGCGTATCGCGGCTCATGCAATTCTCCCCTGTTGCCTACTAGACGCCGAACCACGGAACTGGTTCCGCGATGGGGGCTGGGGATCAACCCAATACGTTGAAGACTTCGGCGATGCCAGGCGGGTCGCATTCAAGCCGCAAGCGCTCGACTGCTTCGGCGATGTCAAAGGAGTATGTGTTGACCGCGCCGTCGCGGGCAGTCAGCTGCCCGCCAAGCGATTTGGTAAAGTCGATTGCGCTGGCATTTTCGGACAGGGTGTTGGCGGTAAAATCGGTCAACCCTTCGCCCGCAGCATCAAGAAGAATGGTGGCAGTCAGAAGTTTGCCAAGGCCCAAGCCGTGAAATTCGTCGAGAACCGCGACCGAGAATTCGGCGCATTCGGGGTGATCTTCCGAACGGAAGGCGTGAACTGCGCCGATGGCAGGCTTGCCTTCTCTGTCCGATGCAATCGCACCCCAGGCCAGATGGTCATGGCCGTCAACATCCAGAAGCCTGTCTATCACCCAGTCGGGCGGGGTGCGTGCGCCGGAAAAAAACCGCAGATAGAGCGAGCGGGCAGACATTTTGCCAAGGCCCTCGCGCATCAACATCAAATCTCCGGGCCCGGGGGTTCTGATGCAAACCGGTGTCCCGTTCTCCAGCCTTGTGTGGATGGTTGCAGAAGAGGGCGGGGCCGAAGTCATGGTGGCATCAGGTCTAGCACGCATCGCACCATCAGCAGAGTAAAAAGCAAGCCGCAGACAGTGCCTTGGCGCATGTATCTGAAGACTAGGGACAATCCCTGATTTCGCAGGAAGGGCAACAAACGGACACTCGCTCCGAACCCAGAGTAATGGAGTAAAACCAGATGAGACCGATTGCCGCCGCCCTCACACTCGCAATCGCTGCCACGCTTCCGGCAGCGTGCCACCACGATGTTTACGGCCGTGGTACGCTCGTCTGGTCGAGCTATCCCTATTATGGATGGTATGATGGATATTACGGCACGTTCTATGACGGTTACTGGGGCGTAGACGGATATTTCTGGTACCGTTTGACGCCGCAGGCGCGGCGCTATCGCAAGGACGAACGGCGTCATTTCCGCCGGGAGAACAGGGATGGCAATCCGAACTACAAGCGGTTCGAACGGCGCATGAACCCGCCGCGCGATGGCACGCGCATGCCGAACTATCCGCGGGGCAAGAACCGTCCTGGCAATTGACTGGCGGTACCTGGAATTGCAATGCATCCGTCAAGCGGGCCGAACGTGGAGGGCTCCCGTTCCTCGCGCTTGACGGATGCAGCGCAAGTCCGTAAAGGCCCGCCATCCGATGTGCGCATCCTCCACCGAGTTTACGCCACACCGGGTAGATAGAGCTGAACATTGCCGGTTTAGCCTCGGGGGCCTGTCGCTTATGCGATGAGGCTCTTTTCTATTGAGCGAACACCGTCCTTCCGGATGCGTTCGTTTCGGGGCGGCCGTCAAAGTAACCCGGAGCCGTTCGGCCCAGGTGGAGTGTTTCAGCTCGCGCGGATTTGCCGTCTGCCTCTTTATATGGGGTGTACGCGGCGCGCGCGAGTTTTTGCATTCTTACCTGTCCGCTGGCTTCACAATTCAGGTGAAGAGTACTTCATGCCGACTATTAACCAGCTGGTCCGCAAGGGCCGCGTTCCGCAGAAGGCCAAATCCAAGGTCCCTGCGATGGAACAGAACCCGCAGAAGCGCGGCGTTTGCACCCGTGTTTACACGACTACTCCGAAGAAGCCGAACTCGGCGCTTCGTAAGGTTGCCAAGATCCGTCTGACCAACCAGCGCGAAGTCATCTCCTACATCCCGGGCGAGGGCCACAACCTGCAGGAGCACTCCGTTGTGCTTATCCGCGGCGGCCGTGTGCGCGACCTTCCCGGTGTGCGTTACCACGTCCTGCGCGGCGTGCTGGATACGCAAGGGGTCAAGGATCGCAAGCAGAGCCGTTCGAAGTACGGCGCCAAGCGTCCGAAGTAAGGTTTAGGCGCGGGGCCAGCGCGTTCTTCGATCCGGTTGCCTGACATCAGGTGGCTGGCGAAGCAGGCTGGATCCGCAGGGCGGCCCTGAACAGGGTCGCTGCACTCCGAAGGAGTTTTATAATATGTCACGTCGTCGTCGTCCCGAGAAACGGGTCATCCTGCCCGATCCCAAGTTTGGTGATCAGGTCCTGTCGAAGTTCATGAACAACCTCATGCTCGACGGTAAGAAATCCACTGCCGAACGTATCGTTTACGGTGCGCTCGATACGGTCGAAGCGAAAGCCAAGGCCGATCCTATCCAGCTGTTCCATGATGCGCTGAACAACATCAAGCCGCAGGTGGAAGTCCGCAGCCGCCGTGTTGGTGGTGCAACATACCAGGTTCCAGTCGAAGTTCGCCCCGAGCGTGCCCAGGCCCTGGCTATTCGCTGGCTGATCGGTGCGGCTCGTGGCCGCCCTGAAACGACCATGTCGGCACGCCTTTCGGGCGAGCTGATGGATGCGTCGAACAACCGCGGCAATGCTGTGAAGAAGCGTGAAGACACGCACCGCATGGCAGACGCCAACCGCGCGTTCTCGCACTACCGTTGGTAATCGGATCGGGCAGGGCGTGCTCGCCATGTGGCGGGCCGTCTTAAACCGGTCACAAACGTAACTATATAGGGAACCAAGGGCTGCATCAGGCAGCCCGCCCTATCATTCCTTGAGGTATCATCATGGCCCGCGAATATCCGCTGGAACGCTATCGTAATATCGGGATTATGGCGCACATTGACGCCGGTAAGACCACTACGACCGAGCGCATTCTTTATTACACCGGTAAGTCTTACAAAATCGGCGAAGTGCATGACGGCGCTGCGACGATGGACTGGATGGAGCAGGAGCAGGAGCGTGGCATCACGATTACCTCCGCTGCTACCACCACCTTCTGGTCGGCCGAAGATGGCCAGGGCCCGAAGCACCGGATCAACATCATCGACACCCCCGGACACGTTGACTTCACCATCGAAGTCGAACGTTCGCTCCGCGTGCTCGACGGCGCGGTTGCAGTTTTCGACGGCGTTGCCGGCGTTGAGCCGCAGTCCGAAACCGTCTGGCGTCAGGCTGACAAGTACGGCGTTCCGCGCATGTGCTTCGTCAACAAGCTCGACCGTACGGGTGCAGACTTCTATTACTGCGTGCAGTCGATCATCGATCGTCTCGGCGCGAACCCGCTGGTCCTCTATCTCCCGATCGGCGCGGAAAGCGACCTGCAGGGCGTAGTCGACCTCGTGAACAACCGCGGCATCGTCTGGGAAAATGACGGTCTCGGCGCGACGTTCAACTATGTCGACATCCCTGAAGACATGGCCGACAAGGCTGCTGAATATCGCGAAAAGCTGATCGAAACTGCTGTTGAGCAGGACGATGACGTGATGGAAGCATACCTCGAAGGAAACGAGCCCGACGCAGCAACGCTGAAGAAGCTCATCCGCAAGGGTACCATGGCGCGCGACTTCGTTCCCGTGCTGTGTGGCTCGGCGTTCAAGAACAAGGGCGTTCAGCCTCTGCTCGACGCCGTTGTCGATTACATGCCTTCGCCGCTCGACGTACCTGCGATTAAGGGTGTTCTGCCTGATAGCGACGAAGAAGATACGCGCCCGTCCAGCGACGACGCGCCGTTCTCGGCTCTCGCGTTCAAGATCATGAACGATCCGTTCGTCGGTTCGCTTACCTTCACGCGCATCTACTCTGGCCACCTGGCCAAGGGCAGCGTGCTCAACTCCGTCAAGGAGAAGAAGGAAAAGATCGGCCGTATGCTGCTGATGCATTCCAACAATCGTGAAGACATCGATGAGGCATTTGCCGGCGACATCGTCGCTATTGCAGGCCTCAAGGAAACCACCACCGGCGACACGCTGTGTGATGCTTCCAAGCCGATCATTCTCGAGCGTATGGAATTCCCCGAGCCGGTTATCGAGCTTTCGGTGGAACCGAAGACCAAGGCCGACCAGGAAAAAATGGGCGTAGCCCTGAACCGTCTGGCTGCCGAAGATCCTTCGTTCCGCGTTACGACCGACCACGAATCGGGCCAGACGATCATCAAGGGTATGGGCGAGCTTCACCTCGACATTCTCGTTGACCGTATGAAGCGCGAGTTCAAAGTCGAGGCTAACGTCGGTGCGCCGCAGGTTGCTTATCGTGAATCGCTCGGTCGTGAGATCGAAGTCGACTACACGCATAAGAAGCAGTCGGGTGGTACCGGTCAGTTCGCACGCGCCAAAGCCAAGTTCATCCCTGGTGAACGCGGTCAGGGCATTGTGTTCGAAGACAGCATCAAGGGCGGTAACATTCCTAAGGAATACATCCCGTCCCTCGAGAAGGGTATTCGTGAGCAGGCCGATAGCGGCTATCTCATCGGCTTCCCGATCATCGACTTCACGATCCACGTCTATGACGGCGCGTATCACGATGTTGACTCCTCCACCGTGGCCTTCGAAATCTGCGGTAAGGGCGCGATGCGCGAAGCAGCGGAACGTGGCGGCATCAAGCTGCTCGAGCCGGTGATGAAGGTTGAAGTCGTAACTCCCGAGGATTACCTCGGCGATGTTATCGGCGATCTCAACTCGCGTCGTGGCCAGATCCAGGGCACCGATACCCGCGGTAACGCTCAGGCGGTCGAGGCATTCGTGCCGCTGGCCAACATGTTCGGCTACGTGAACGAGCTCCGTTCGTTCAGTCAGGGCCGGGCCAACTACTCCATGCAGTTCAGTCACTACGACGAAGTGCCGCAGGCGGTTGCGCTCGAAGTTAAGGAGAAGCTTGCTTAAGGGCGAGCGAGTGTCTAAGGGCGGCGCCTGTCTTGGCGGGTGCCGCCGATTCCCACATTTGTATTAGTCATAGACTTAGAGGTTATTGAAAATGGCGAAGGAAAAATTTGAGCGGAATAAGCCGCACGTAAACGTCGGCACCATTGGCCACGTTGACCACGGTAAAACTACCCTGACTGCAGCGATCACCAAGGTCCTCGGTTCGGCTGTTGATTTCGCAAACATCGACAAGGCTCCGGAAGAGCGCGAGCGTGGTATCACCATCTCGACCGCTCACGTTGAGTACGAAACCGACGCGCGTCACTACGCACACGTCGACTGCCCGGGTCACGCTGACTATGTTAAGAACATGATCACCGGTGCTGCCCAGATGGACGGCGCAATCCTGGTTGTTAACGCAGCTGACGGCCCAATGCCGCAGACCCGCGAGCACATCCTGCTTGCACGTCAGGTCGGCGTTCCGGCTCTGGTCGTTTACATGAACAAGGTTGACCAGGTTGACGACGAGGAAATCCTCGAGCTCGTCGAACTGGAAGTTCGCGAACTGCTCAGCGAATACGGCTTCGACGGCGACAACATCGCCATCGTTAAGGGTTCGGCTCTTGCCGCTCTCGAAGGTCGCGATCCTGAAATCGGTGAAAACTCGATCAAGGAACTGATGGACGCTGTTGATGCGAACATCCCGCAGCCTGACCGTCCGGTCGACAAGGACTTCCTGATGCCGATCGAAGACGTGTTCTCGATCTCGGGTCGTGGTACCGTTGTTACCGGCCGTATCGAAACCGGCGTTGTGAACGTTGGCGACGAAGTCGAAATCGTCGGCATCAAGGACACCACCAAGACGACCGTCACCGGCGTCGAAATGTTCCGCAAGCTGCTTGATCGCGGTGAAGCTGGCGACAACGTTGGTGCACTGATCCGCGGTGTTGCCCGTGAAGATGTCGAGCGTGGCCAGGTTCTCGCGAAGCCGGGTTCGGTTAATCCGCACACTGAATTCAGCGCAGAAGTCTACGTCCTTTCGAAGGACGAGGGTGGCCGTCACACGCCGTTCTTTGCGAACTACCGTCCGCAGTTCTACTTCCGCACCACCGACGTCACCGGTGAAGTTATCCTGCCTGAAGGCACCGAAATGGTCATGCCTGGCGATAACGTAACCATCGACGTCAAGCTGATCGCTCCGATCGCTATGGACCAGGGTCTCCGCTTCGCTATCCGCGAAGGTGGCCGTACTGTTGGTTCGGGCGTTGTTGGCGCAATCAAGAAGTAATTCGTTACTTTCCAGAAAGCGCTCGGCGGCCAATCGGTCGCCGGGCGTTTTCTTTTGCAGCCCAAGTCCGAAACCGACGGTAAAAACACGTGTCGGGGGTTGCAACGTCGGGGTGTTGGCCATATAGCGCGCCTCAACGAACGAGATTCGTCTCACATTCGGAATTAGTTTTGATCAGTGGCCCTGCTCTCCCTCGGAGACGGGAGAGGGCGGGTCTCTGGTTTTTGTTGTTTGCTCTTTCTCATTGGTAGTTGGACATGGAAGCCCAGAATATTCGCATTCGCCTCAAGGCGTTCGATCACCGCGTACTCGACCAGGCAACTGGCGAGATTGCAGACACCGCTCGCCGTACTGGCGCGCTTATTCGTGGCCCCATTCCGATGCCGACGAGAATTGAGAAGTTTACCGTGAACCGCGGCCCGCACATCGATAAGAAGTCGCGCGAGCAGTTCGAGGTACGCACTTACAAGCGGCTGCTCGACATTGTTCAGCCGAACGCCCAGACCGTTGACGCGCTTATGAAGCTCGACCTCGCTGCTGGCGTAAACGTGGAAATTAAGCTCGCTTAACTTTCCGGTCCCGGTTCTGCCGGGGCGAAGACTTAGGGATACCGCCGGATCTGATCCGGGTCTGCGTCCCCCGTCTCGCAAACCCAGGGCTTTTCCTGGGGGAGCACTCAGCCCGGACGGGGCGACGCATCACAAAATGGGCTGGCACGCACCCGGGGATGGGCCTCTGGTGCCTCTGTGTTAGGAGTTTTGACGATGCGCACTGGCGTGATCGCAAAGAAGGTTGGGATGACCCGCCTGTTTCAGGAGGATGGACGTCACGTTCCCGTGACGGTTCTTGCTCTTGAAGATTGCCAAGTCGTTTCGCACCGCACCGCTGACCGCGATGGTTATTTCGCGCTTCAGGTTGGTTCGGGCGAAGCCAAACAAAAGAATGTTGCAAAGCCTCAGCGTGAGCACTTCGCGAAAGCCGAAGTTCCGCTGAAGCAGAAGGTTGCTGAATTCCGTGTCGACTCCGAGGAAGCTCTGCTTCCTGTTGGTGCTCGTATCTCGGCTGAGCACTTCGTAGCAGGCCAGAAGGTCGACATCACCGGTCACACGCAGGGCAAAGGCTTCGCCGGCGCCATGAAGCGTTGGGGCTTCGGTGGTCTGCGTGCTACTCACGGTGTCTCGCTCTCTCACCGTTCGCACGGTTCGACGGGTAACCGTCAGGATCCGGGCCGCGTGTTCAAGGGCAAGAAGATGGCTGGTCACATGGGTGACCGTCAGCGCACACAGCAAAACCTTGAAATCGTTCGTACCGACGCCGATCGCGGTCTTCTGTTCGTCAAGGGTTCTGTCCCTGGCCACAAGAACGCATGGCTTGTCGTTCGCGATTCCGTGAAGCTCAAGATGCCTGAAGATCTGCCGTTCCCCGGTGTGATGCGTCGTAACGAAGCGGAATTCGCTTCGGAAGATGCGACCCCAGGTCTGGTTGAGAGCGCAGCTGAGCATGAAGTGACACCCGAAGTGACAGCCGAGCAGCAAGAAAAGCTGATGGCTGAGCAGGAATCGGGCGCTGATACTGAAACCCCGAAGTCGGATGAAGGCAACACGCCTGCAGACGACGCTGGCAAGGAGGGCTGATCCGATGAAGGTGAAGGTCCAGAAAATCGACGGCGGCAAGGCGTCCGGCGAAGTCGAGCTCAATGATGCCGTTTTCGGTGTCGAGCCGCGCGCTGACATCCTGCACCGTGTTGTAACATGGCAGCTTGAAAACCGCCGTGGCACTGCACGTCCGACGCGTGAACGCTCCGACGTTAACCGCACGGGCAAGAAGTACGGCAAGCAGAAGGGTGGCGGCGTTGCCCGTCACGGTGACCGCGGCGCCCCGATCTTTATCGGCGGTGGTAAGGCTCACGGTGCTCGCAAGCGTGAATTCGAGCAGTCGCTCAACAAGAAAATCCGCGCTCTCGGCCTGAAGATGGCTCTGTCGAGCAAGGCGAAAGACGGCCTCGTGGTCGTTGACAGCCTGAAGCTCAAGGACGCCAAGACACAGGTTCTCAAGGGTCACCTCGACAAGCACGGTTTTGCCGGCAAGGTCCTGGTGATCGACGGTGAGAGCGTTGAAGACGGTTTCCGCAAGGCAGCTGGTAACCTCCCGGGCGTCAACGTGCTCCCGGCACAGGGTGCCAATGTCTATGACATTTTGAACCACGACACGCTGGTCCTTACGACCGACGCTGTCGAAAAGCTGGAGGCGCGCTTCAATGGCTAAGAAGCAAGAAATCGACGCGCGTCACTACGACGTTATCCTCGCTCCTCACATTACCGAGAAGTCGACCCTGCTGTCTGAAAACGACGCAGTTGTCTTCAAGGTAGCGAACGATGCCACCAAGCCGCAGATCAAAGAAGCGGTCGAGGCTCTGTTCGACGTGAAGGTCAAGGGTGTGAACACCTTGGTTCAAAAGGGCAAAGTCAAGCGCTGGAAGGGTCGTCCTTACAAGCGTAGCGACTTCAAAAAAGCGATCGTAACACTGGCAGACGGCGGCTCGATCGACGTCACCAGCGGTCTCTGAGGCGTAGAGAAGAACTATGGCACTCAAGAATTATAAACCGACAAGCCCCGCCCGTCGCGGCTTGATCCTCGTCGACAAAACCGGCCTGTACAAAGGCAAGCCGGTCAAGTCGCTTACAGAGGGCAAGCGCAAGACCGGTGGACGCAACAACAAAGGTCATGTCACCTCGCGTGGCATCGGCGGCGGACACAAGCAGAAATACCGCTTTATCGACTTCAAACGTCGTAAGTGGGATATGGAAGCAACCGTGGAGCGGATCGAATACGATCCTAACCGCACAGCTTTCATCGCTCTGCTCAAGTACACCGACGGTGAACAGGCTTACATCGTTTGCCCGCAGCGTCTCGCTGTTGGTGACACGGTTATCGCCGGCGAAAAGGTCGATACGAAGCCTGGTAATGCCATGCTTCTGGGCCAGATGCCGGTCGGCACCATCTGCCACAACGTGGAGATGAAGCCGGGCAAGGGCGGTCAGATCGCACGTAGCGCGGGCACCTATGTCCAGCTCGTCGGACGTGACCGCGGCATGGTTATCGTTCGCCTCAACTCGGGCGAGCAGCGTTACCTGCGCAGTGACTGCATGGGTACGGTTGGTGCGGTTTCGAACCCCGACAACCAGAACCAGAACCTGGGCAAGGCCGGTCGTCGCCGCTGGATGGGCATCAAGCCTCTGACACGTGGTGTTGCGAAGAACCCGGTCGATCACCCTCACGGTGGTGGTGAAGGCCGTACTTCGGGTGGCCGTCATCCGGTTACCCCATGGGGCAAGCCGACCAAGGGTGCTCGCACTCGCAAGAACAAGCAGACGGATAAGATGATCATCCGTTCGCGTCACGCCAAGAAGAAGAGGTAACCGAGATGGCTCGCTCCGTCTGGAAAGGTCCGTTCGTAGACCTCCACCTGCTGAAAAAGGCAGAAGATGCACAGGAAAGTGGTGGCAACAAGCCGATCAAGACTTGGTCGCGTCGTTCCACTGTCCTGCCGCAGTTCGTTGGCCTGACGTTCAACGTCTATAATGGTCAGAAGTTTATTCCGGTGTCCGTGAATGAGGACATGGTCGGTCACAAGCTCGGTGAATTCGCGCCAACGCGCAACTTCCCGGGCCACGCTGCCGACAAGAAGGGTAAGCGCTAATGGGTAAGGCAAAATCCCCGCGCCGTGTTGGCGAAAACGAAGCACTGGCTGTTGGCACCACCATCCGTGGTTCCGCGCAGAAGCTTAATCTTGTTGCTGAACTGATCCGCGGCAAGAAGGTCGAAGATGCACTTAACATCCTCACCTTCTCGAAGAAGTCGATGGCTCGTGACGCTCAGAAGGTTCTGTCTTCGGCAATCGCCAATGCCGAGAACAACCACGACCTCGACGTCGACTCGCTCGTCGTTGCAGAGGCCAGCGTCGGCAAGTCGATCACAATGAAGCGTTTCCACACACGTGGTCGCGGCAAAAGCACACGGATCCTCAAGCCGTTCAGCCGCCTGCGTATCGTGGTTCGCGAAGCAGAGGAGGCGTAAGCCATGGGTCAGAAGAGTAATCCGATCGGCCTGCGTCTGCAGATCAACCGCACCTGGGACAGCCGCTGGTACGCCGAAGGGCGCGACTACGCACAGCTGCTCAAGGAAGACATCGAAATCCGCAAGTACATCATGGACACGGTGCCCCAGGCAGCGATTTCCAAGGTGGTGATCGAGCGTCCGGCAAAGCTTTGCCGCGTTTCGATCTATGCAGCCCGTCCCGGTGTTATCATCGGCAAGAAGGGTGCGGACATCGAGAAGCTGCGTTCCAAGCTGGCAACCATGACCGACAGCGAAGTGAAGCTGAACATCGTTGAAATCCGCAAGCCGGAAATCGACGCGAAGCTCGTCGCTCAGGGCATTGCTGATCAGCTGATCCGCCGTGTTGCTTTCCGCCGTGCCATGAAGCGCGCCGTTCAGTCCGCTCTGCGTCTGGGTGCCGAAGGCATCAAGATCGTTTGCGGTGGCCGTCTCGGCGGTGCTGAAATCGCTCGCGTCGAATGGTACCGTGAAGGCCGTGTTCCGTTGCATACACTGCGCGCGAACGTCGACTATGCCGAAGCCGAAGCGCTGACCGCATATGGTATCATCGGCATCAAGTGCTGGATCTTCAAAGGTGAGATTCTGGCGCACGACCCGACCGCACAAGACCGACTGATGATGGAAGCTCAGACTTCCGGCGTCCGTCCGGCTCGCTGATAGAATTCGAGAGTAAGCAACATGCTGCAACCGAAAAAACATAAATATCGCAAGGCCTTCAAGGGCAAGATCCACGGCGATGCGAAGGGCGGCACCACGCTGAACTTCGGCTCCTATGGTCTGAAAGCTCTTGAGCCCGAGCGTATCACTGCACGCCAGATCGAAGCTGCGCGTCGTGCGATTACCCGCCACATGCGCCGTCAAGGCCGTTTGTGGATCCGTGTATTCCCCGACGTGCCAGTGTCGAAGAAGCCTGCCGAAGTCCGTCAGGGTAAAGGCAAGGGTTCGGTCGAATATTGGGCAGCTCGGGTTAAGCCCGGCCGCATCCTGTTCGAGCTGGACGGTGTTCCCGGCCCATTGGCTGCTGCTGCTTTCGAGCGCGCTGCCATGAAGCTGCCAATCAAGACCAAGGTCGTTGCCCGTCTGGGTGACACCTCGCACCTGGAGGGTTGATCATGAGCAAGATCGAAGATCTCCGCACTAAGTCCGATGACCAGCTTGACGCTGACCTCACCGAACTGAAGCGCGAACAGTTCAACCTGCGTTTCCAGGCTGCAACTAACCAGTTGGAGCGTCCTGCGCGGATTAAAGAAGTCCGCCGCGCGATCGCCCAGATCAAGACGCTGCAGACCGAACGGTCCGCAGCGACTGCGAAATAAGGAGGCCACGATGCCTAAACGTATCCTCGTCGGGACCGTAACCTCCGACAAGACTGACAAGACCGTGACCGTGAAGGTCGAGCGTAAGGTGAAGCACCCCCTTTATGGGAAGATCATCCGTCGTTCGAAGAAGTATCACGCTCACGACGAAGAGAATGCTTACAAGATGGGCGACACCGTCCGGATTGAAGAAACCAAGCCGATTTCCAAGACCAAGACCTGGAAGGTTATCGACACGGTTCAAGCGAGCAAGGGTGTCGCTGTTGAAGCTGACATCGAAGTCGAAGCGGCTGCTGGCAGCACTTCGTAAGACGTTTTTTGGAACTGCAGGACTGGTTTCTGCAAGCCGATTGAGAAGGAACTGAATCCATGATTCAGATGCAATCTAATCTAGACGTCGCGGACAACAGCGGCGCTAAGCGCGTCCAGTGCATCAAGGTGCTGGGCGGGTCGAAGCGTCGTACCGCGAGCGTCGGCGACGTAATCGTCGTTTCCGTCAAGGAAGCGCAGCCACGCGCAAAGGTCAAAAAGGGCGACGTTCACCGCGCTGTGATCGTCCGTACCCGCAAGGACGTTCGGCGTCCCGACGGTAGCGTGATCCGTTTTGACGGCAACGCAGCTGTGCTCGTCAACAAGAGCGAAGAGCCAATTGGCACTCGTATCTTTGGCCCCGTGGTCCGCGAACTTCGCGGCCGTGGGTTCATGAAGATCATCTCGCTCGCTCCGGAGGTGCTCTAATGGCCGCCGCTAAGATCAAGAAAGGCGACAGCGTCGTCGTACTCTCGGGCAAGGACAAGGGCCGTACCGGCACCGTCCAGAAGGTCATGCCGAAAGAAGGCAAGGTCGTCGTCGAGGGCATCAACATCGCTGCCCGTCACCGCAAGCCCAGCCAGGAAAACCCGCAGGGTGGCATCGATCGCTTCGAAGCGCCGATGCACCTCGCAAAGGTTGCCGTGGCTGATCCGAAGGATGGCAAGCCGACCCGCGTCCGTTTTGAAGAACAGGACGGCAAGAAGGTCCGCGTTGCTGTAAAATCCGGAGAGAAAATCGATGGCTGATTACACACCTCGCATGAAGCAGCGTTTTGACGACGAGATCGTCAAGGCGATGACTGAAAAGTTCGGTTACAAGAACCGTCTCGAAGTCCCCAAGCTGGAAAAGATCACGCTCAACATGGGCGTTGGCGAAGCCAGCCAGGACAAGAAGAAGGTTGCGACCGCTGCTGAAGAAATGGCTCTGATTGCCGGCCAGAAGCCGGTTATCACGAAGGCAAAGAAGTCGATCGCACAGTTCAAACTGCGCGAAGGCATGCCGATCGGTTGCAAGGTTACCCTGCGCCGTGAACGTATGTACGAATTCGTAGATCGTCTTGTGACGGTCGCGATGCCCCGCATCCGTGACTTTCGTGGTCTGAACGCCAAGTCGTTCGATGGCCGCGGCAACTACGCGATGGGCCTGAAAGAACAGATCGTCTTCCCCGAAATCTCGTACGACAAGATCGAGACCGTTCGCGGGATGGACATCATCGTAACTACCACCGCGAAAACCGACGAAGAGGCACGCGAACTGCTGCGTCTGTTCGGTTTCCCGTTCCCTGCCGAAAAGCAGGACGAAGAAAAGGCTGCGGCGTGAGCCGCTAAGGAAGAGAGCTTAAGTCCATGGCGAAACTGAGTTCCATCAACAAGAATGAGCGTCGTAAGAAGCTCGTCAAGAAGTACGCGGCGAAGTACGCGAAGCTTAAGGCGATTGCTGATGACAAGTCGCTCGACGAGAGCGAGCGTATGATCGCACGCCTCCAGATGGCTGAAATACCCCGCAACGCGAACCCGACCCGGGTCCGCAACCGCTGTGCAACCACTGGCCGCCCGCGCGGCTACTACCGGAAGTTCGGCCTCAATCGTATCGAACTCCGGAATCTTGCCAACCGTGGCATGATTCCCGGCGTTACGAAGTCGAGCTGGTAAGGATCTGACAGATGGCTATGACCGATCCACTGGGTGATATGCTCACCCGCATCCGCAACGGCCAGCGCGCGAAGAAGGACTCCGTCCTGTCGCCTGCGTCGAAGCTGCGTGCAAATGTTCTCGAAGTGCTTCAGCGCGAAGGCTACATCCGTGGCTATTCCGAAGACGAGAGCGGCAAGCACCCCGCACTGCGGATTGAACTGAAGTATTTCGAGGGCGAGCCTGCGATCAAGCATGTTGCCCGCGTTTCCAAGCCTGGCCGCCGCGTCTATTCGGGTTCGAAAGAACTCCCGATCGTACGTAACGGTCTGGGCATCACCATCGTCTCGACACCTCGCGGTGTGCTTTCGGATAACGAAGCGCGCAACGAAAATGTCGGCGGCGAAGTGCTTGCGGAGGTCTTCTGATGAGCCGCATTGGTAAGAGGGCTGTTGCTATTCCGGGCGGTGTTACCGCCAATATCGAGAATGGCACACTCAGCGTGAAGGGGCCCAAGGGCACCCTGTCGATGGGTCTGGCCGAAGACATCGAATACAAAGTCGAAGGCGACGAGATTTCGGTACTGCCGGCGAACAAGTCGCGTCGTGCCCGGGATTTCTGGGGCATGCAGCGTACGCTGGTCTCGAACCTCGTCCAGGGCGTCACCGAAGGTTTCAGCAAGACGCTTGAAATCACCGGCGTTGGTTATCGTGCACAGGCGCAGGGCCAGAAGCTCAAGCTTCAGCTCGGCTTCAGCCACGATGTCGACATCGACGTTCCGCAGGGTCTGGATGTGAAGACACCGGATCAGACGACTGTAATCATTAGCGGTATGGACAAGCAGGCCGTTGGCCAGCTTGCCGCCGAAATTCGCCGCTGGCGCAAGCCTGAGCCGTATAAGGGCAAGGGTATCAAGTACCAGGGCGAATACGTCTTCCGCAAGGAAGGGAAGAAGAAGTAAGATGGCAAAACTATCTCTCTTTGAACGCCGCCGTCGCCGTGTTCGTACGGCACTGCGCAGCCGCGCTGGCGATCGTCCCCGTCTGTCCGTGCACCGCACCGGCCGTCACATCTACGCTCAGATCATCGACGACAAGGACGGACGCACTGTTGCATCCGCTTCGACTCTCGGTGCGAAGAACTCGGGTGCGAACGTCGATGCTGCTGTAACGGTCGGCAAGGATATTGCTGCTGCTGCCAAGAAGGCCGGCGTAACCACTGTCGTGTTCGATCGCGGCGGTTTCCTTTTCCATGGCCGCGTCAAGGCGCTGGCCGATGCCGCCCGTGAAGGCGGGCTGGAGTTCTGATCATGGCTGACGAAAAGAAAACGCCTGAAGCCGAAGCAGCCAAGACCGACGAAGTGAAGGTCGAAGCAGCAGCGGTTGAAGAAGCAAAGGTCGAAGCTACTCCGGAAGCGGAAAAGGCTGCCGAGACTGTCGAAACTCCGAAGGCCGACGCGCCGCCGGAACCGACTGCTCAGGCACCTTCGGGTTCCGATGCTGCACCTCGCGAGCGTCAGGGCCGCGGTGGCCGTGACAACAATCGTGGTGGCGGCGGTGGCCGTGGCCGTGGTGGTCGTGACAACCGTCGCGGTGGACGCCGTGAAGAAGAAGATGATGGCATCATCGAAAAGCTGGTCCACATCAACCGTGTCTCGAAGACGGTTAAGGGTGGTAAGCGCTTCGGTTTCGCCGCTCTCGTAGTGGTCGGTGACGGCCAGGGCCGGGTTGGCTTTGGTCACGGCAAGGCACGTGAAGTGCCGGAAGCCATCACCAAGGCGACTGCAGCTGCAAAGAAGAAAATGATCCGCGTCGCTTTGAAAGAAGGTCGCACGCTTCACCACGACGGCAACGGCCGCTTTGGTGCAGGCAAGGTCACTGTACGTTCGGCTCCGGCCGGTACCGGTATCATCGCAGGTGGTCCGATGCGTGCAGTCTTCGAAAGCCTCGGCGTTGCCGACGTTGTGACCAAGTCGGTCGGCACGTCCAACCCGTACAACATGATCCGCGCCACTTTCGACGCGCTGGCCAACCAGACTTCTCCGAAGTCGGTCGCTCAGCGCCGGGGCAAGAAGGTCGCTGACCTTCTCGGCCGTGGTGGCGCAAGCGAGGCAGAGGCAGAAGCCGACGCCGCAGCTGTAGCGGAGTAAGACAGATGGCTGACAAGAAAACCATCAAGATCAAGCAGATCGGTTCGCCGATCCGCCGCCCTAAAGACCAGCGCCAGACGCTGATCGGCCTGGGTCTGAACAAGATGCACAAGGTCGTCGAACTGCAGGACACCCCTGAAGTTCGCGGCGCGGTAGCAAAGCTGCCGCACCTTGTTGCAGTCGTCGATTGATCTAAACTCAATTGATTTAGGCGGCCCGGTCTTGTACCGGGCCGTTTCCATTCAGCGCGAACAAAAGCGAAAGCGAGTGCACACTCATGAAACTTAACGATCTCAGAGATAACCCAGGCGCACGTAAGGTGCGTACCCGTGTCGGCCGTGGTATCGGTTCCGGCAAGGGCAAGACCGCTGGCCGAGGCCAGAAGGGTCAGAAATCCCGTTCGGGTGTTGCCGTAAAGGGCTTTGAAGGCGGCCAGATGCCGCTTCACATGCGTCTTCCAAAGCGCGGCTTCAACAATCCGTTCGGCAAGGACTTTGCCGAAGTGAACATCGGGATGATCCAGAAGTTCATCGACGACAAGAAGCTCGACGCCAAGAAAGACATCGATCACGCAGCCCTCAAGGCTGCCGGTCTCGCTCGTGGCGGCAAAGACGGTGTTCGTCTGCTCGGCAAGGGTGAAATCAAGGCAAAGGCCAAGTTCATCGTGAACGGTGCATCCAAGGGTGCCATCGAAGCGGTTGAAAAAGCTGGCGGCTCGGTAGAAGTTCTTCCGGCTCCGAAGCACGATGGCGGCCAGGGCGACAAAGCGCCCAAGGGCAAGGCTTTCGAGCGTAAAGACGGTAAGAAGTCCAAATAATCAGGTTAAATAGGGGGCGGGGGTTCGACATCGTGCGCCTCGCTCCCTATGTATCCTCCTCAAGTCGGGCCAACCACATTGAGGACCCGGCGTTTGACCAGGATTTGTAAGTTCTCATGGCATCACGCGCCGACAATATCGCGAGCAATCTAAGCCTCGCCAATTTCTCGAAAGCCACCGAGCTCAAGAACCGTATCTGGTTCACAATCGGTGCGCTGATCGTATTCCGTTTCCTCAGCTTCGTTCCGCTGCCCGGTATTGATCCCGTGGAGCTTGCGGCATTCAACGAACGCACGCAGGGCGGGATCCTCGACATTTTCAACACCTTCACCGGTGGTGCGCTCGAAAATATGAGCCTCATCGCGTTGGGTGTGATGCCGTATATTACGGCATCGATCGTGATCCAGATGGCGGCGTCGCTGCATCCCGCACTCGCGGCCCTCAAGAAAGAGGGGCAGACCGGACGACAGAAGCTGAACCAGTACACGCGCTACGGCACCGTGCTGCTATGCTCGATCCAGGGTTTCTTCATTGCGCAGAACGCTGTCACTCAAGGGTTCGCGGTAACCGGCGATCAGCTATTTTACATCGTCGCGATCATCAACCTCGTTGGCGGCACCATGTTCCTGCTGTGGCTGGGTGAACAGATCACCTCGCGCGGGATTGGCAACGGCGTTTCGCTGATCATCATGGCGGGCATCGTCGCCCAGTTCCCGAGTTTTGTCGCCAACATGTTTGAAGGCGGCCGTACCGGTCAGATTGGCCCGGCAATTATCGTTGGCTTCGTGCTTATGGTGGTCGGCCTGATCCTGTTCATCTGCTTCATGGAGCGTGCGCAGCGCCGTCTTCTGATCCAGTATCCCAAGCGGGCCAGTGCGCGCGGCATGATGCAGGCAGATCGTTCGCACCTTCCGCTCAAGCTCAACACCGCCGGTGTTATCCCGCCGATTTTCGCCAGCTCGCTCTTGCTGCTTCCGCTGACGATCACTCAGTTCGCCGGTACCAACCTGGACACCAGCACCAGCGCAGGCGGCTTCATGCAGCAGGTGCTTCAGTATCTGCAGCACGGACAGCCACTGTACATGACGCTGTATGCTGTCGGCATCATCTTCTTCTGCTTCTTCTACACCGCGGTTGTCTTCAACCCCGAGGAGACTGCGGAAAATCTGAAGAAGAATGGCGGTTTCATCCCAGGCATCCGTCCGGGCAAACGCACGGCCGATTATCTCGATTATGTACTGACCCGTATCACGGTCGTTGGTGCGCTGTATCTGACACTCGTCTGTGTTCTTCCGGAATATGTGATCGCCCAGACAGGCGTGCCATTGTTCCTGGGCGGGACGAGCCTGCTGATTGTCGTGAACGTAACTGTGGACACGATCAGTCAGATCCAGTCTCACCTTCTTGCGCACCAGTATGGTGACCTTATCAAGAAGGCCAAGCTGAAGGGGCGGCTGCGCTGATAGCGCGGCAATCGCCGGCAACACAGACACTAAGCTAACAGGGGTTTCTGCGTGAACATCATTCTTCTGGGGCCTCCTGGGGCTGGCAAAGGAACCCAGGCTAGCAGCCTAGAATCGCGCCACGGCATGCTTCAGCTGTCGACCGGCGACATGCTGCGTGAAACCCGCAAGGCGGATACGGAACTGGGGCGTCAGGTTGCTGACGTGATGGATTCCGGTGCGCTCGTCTCAGACGAGATTGTTTCGGCAATGATCGACGCAAAACTGGCAGACATGCCAGAGACCACGGGCGCAATCTTCGACGGTTACCCGCGGACCGAGGCGCAGGCACTTTCGCTGGACGAGATTCTTTCCAAGCATGGCCGCACGCTCGATCACGTTATCGAGCTTGAGGTAAACGAAGACGCGCTGGTTGACCGGATTACCGGACGCTACACCTGCGCTAAATGCGGCGCCGGTTATCATGATCGCCACAAGCTGCCTGCGACAGAGGGTGTTTGTGACAAATGCGGCTCGACCGAGTTCAAGCGGCGCGCCGACGATAATGAGGAAACGGTGCGCACCCGGATGCAGGAATACCGGGCCAAGACCGCCCCGATCCTGCCAATCTACGAAGCGCGCGGCATTGTCAGCCGGGTCGACGGAATGGCGAGTATCGAAGATGTCACCGCAGCGCTCGACGGGATACTGAAATAGAGCTGGTCTGACGCAGGCTTGGCCTGAAACAGGATTGAAGCTGGTCCAACACCCCTTTTCAAGCATTGCTCGCCATGGGATAGGGTGCGCATGCAAGGGGTTATCATGACACGTTTTCTGAAAATTGCGGCTTTGGGCGCGCTGGCCTTTTCTGCGCCGGCGCAGGCAGAGGTGATCGCTGAAACGCAGGGCGCCTTCGTCACTCGCGACAGCCAGACGGTTTCGGCGGATTTGCGCGAGACCTGGATGCTTCTGATCTCCCCCGCTAAGTGGTGGAATTCCGCGCACACATTCTCCGGCGAATCAGCGAATATGACCCTCACCCCGCAGGCTGGCGGGTGTTTCTGCGAGCGAATTCCGGCAAAGGAAACTGCATCCACCATCGGCCTTGCGGGAAGCGTCGAGCATATGTCGGTCGTGCTGGCTATCCCGGATCAGGCGCTGCGCATGGAAGGCGCGCTCGGGCCGTTGCAGAGCGAGCCGGTCAAGGCCGTGTTGACCGTCACCCTGTCCGAAAGTGACGCCGGGACAAAGATTGATTTCGAATATGCAGTTGCCGGTTTCATGAGGTTCGAAACGGCTGCCATCGCCAAGGCGGTGGACGGCGTGATCAGCCAGCAGCTGAACGGGCTTTCTGAACAACTGGGGCCTGTCGCAGCCGCGCCTGAAGCGGAAGATGAAGCCGTCGCGGAAGACGGGGCTGAAGCTGCGGACAGCGGTGATGCTGACGAAAACCCTGCCGAGGAAGCTGCAGAAGATCCCCGCATTTCGGTGGATGAGGCGTTTGGCGATCTCGACCCCGGCAACTGAAAGTGCGCGAAATGCTTGGATGAAGCGGATCGTCCGCTAAGGTGCCTTCCAGGAGATTGATGCGAGTCGCCGCAAGACGCAGACAGCATTCATTTCTAGGTCGCAAAATTCTGGTTTCCGGATCGATCGATCTGGACGCGATAGGGGGAGAGTAGCGACCATGGCTGTATCTGATCACGTAGACCTTTCGACTTTCATGGAAGGCGTGAAGAAACGCAATCCGGGCCAAACCGAATTCATCCAGGCGGTCCAGGAGGTCGCGCAGGACGTTTTCGACTTCATCGACGACAAAGAGGAATATCACGCGGCACAGATCCTGCGGCGGATTGCAGAGCCAGACCGCGTGGTCAGTTTCCGCGTGTGCTGGGAAGATGACAACCATTGCATCCGTGTGCAGCGCGGTTGGCGCGTCCAGAACAACAATGCGATCGGCCCTTACAAAGGCGGCATCCGGTTTCATTCCAGCGTCAATGAAAGCGTGCTGAAATTCCTCGCATTCGAGCAGACCTTCAAGAACTCGCTCACCGGCTTGCCGATGGGCGGGGGCAAGGGCGGTTCCAACTTCAACCCCAAGGGCAAGTCCGACAGCGAAGTGATGCGTTTCTGTCAGTCGTTCATGACGGAACTCTACCGGCATATCGGGCCGGACACCGATGTCCCCGCTGGCGATATCGGAGTCGGGGGGCGCGAAATTGGCTACATGTTCGGCCAGTACAAACGCATTACCAACCGCTGGGAAGGCGTTTTGACCGGCAAGGCAATCGAATATGGCGGCTCGCAGATGCGGCCTGAGGCGACCGGTTACGGCGCGGTTTATTTCCTGCAGAACATGCTCAAGCATAAAGGTGAGGATGTAGAAGGGAAGACCGCTGTCATCTCCGGCTCCGGCAATGTCGCCACACATGCGGCGGAAAAGATCGTCCAGCTGGGCGGCAAGGTTCTGACCCTCTCGGACAGCGGCGGCTTCATTTACGATCCCGACGGCATCGATCAGGAAAAGATCGACTGGGTGAAAAACCTGAAAAACGTGCGGCGCGGGCGGATCAGCGAATATGCTGATCACTTCACCAATGCCTCCTTCCACGAAGGCAAGCGGCCATGGGATGTGACCTGCGACGTGGCGCTGCCGTGTGCCACGCAAAACGAACTCAACGAGGCGGAAGCGCGCGAGCTGGTATCCAATGGCGTTCAGGCGGTTTCGGAAGGGGCGAACATGCCCACCACGCTTGAAGGCGTTCATGTGTTCCACGATGCCAAGATCATGTACGGTCCGGGCAAGGCCGCGAATGCTGGCGGCGTCGCAGTTTCGGGCCTGGAGATGAGCCAGAATTCGGAGCGCATCAGCTGGAACCAGGAGCGCCTCGGCGACATGCTGACCGAACTGATGGAAGGCATCCACGGCAAATGCGTTGAATATGGCGACACAGGCGATGGCTATGTCGACTATGTCAAAGGGGCCAATATTGCAGGCTTCAAGAAGGTTGCCGACGCGATGCTGGCATTCGGTGTCGTCTGACACTTGCGAGCTGGTTTGAAGCGCCGGATTTATGACTGAACGGGCCAGCTGGGGTAGGGGGCTTGCATTATCCGGACGCAGCCCCATCTGGTGTGCCTGGCCCGGGTTTGTTGTGCCTTGGAAGGTGTTTGCCTGTTGACCTAACAGGCGAATCCATTTAAGCGCGCCCTCATTCGGCAGTTTCGAATCCGTCCGGCAGGCAGCAGCCTTCATTCTGCGCCATCCGGACTTTTTGCGTTAGCAAGTTCGAGGCGGCTGAATAAACAACGCTATGAGATAGAGGCACGCCCTTTTCCGATACGCGGAAAATCAGTGTGATCCTCTGTGGAGCATGGAGAAGTAAGTGGCTCGTATTGCCGGGGTAAACCTCCCCACAAACAAGCGTGTAATCATCGCGCTCACCTATATTCACGGGATTGGCCGCACAACGGCTGTCCGCATCGCTGACAAGCTTGGCATCGATCACGCCCGCCGGGTGCAGGATCTTTCGGACGCTGAAGTCCTTTCGATCCGTGAAACGATTGACGCCGATCTTCAGGTCGAAGGTGACCTGCGTCGCGAAACTGCGATGAACATCAAGCGCCTGATGGACCTTCGGTCCTATCGCGGCCTTCGTCATCGTAATGGCCTGCCTGTTCGCGGCCAGCGTACGCACACCAATGCCCGTACCCGCAAGGGTAAGGCGAAGCCCATCGCGGGCAAGAAGAAGTAAGCGCGTTTTCCGCAGCTTACACAGTCTTCTTCCAGAAAATAGGAAACCGAAATTATGGCACGCGAACCAGGTCGGGTTAGAAAACGCGACAAAAAGAATATTTCGAGCGGCGTCGCGCACATCAACGCCAGCTTTAACAACACCATGATCACCATCACCGACGCGCAGGGCAATGCTATCAGCTGGTCCAGCGCAGGCGCGATGGGCTTCAAGGGTAGTCGTAAATCGACACCTTATGCTGCTCAGGTCGCAGCAGACGATGCCGGCAAGAAGGCCGCCGAGCACGGCGTCCGTACGCTGGAAGTTGAAGTGAAGGGCCCGGGATCGGGTCGTGAGAGTGCACTGCGCGGCCTTGCTGCTGTAGGTTTCACGATCACTTCGATCCGTGACGTAACGCCGATCCCGCATAACGGGGTCCGGCCTTCCAAGCGTCGCCGCGTCTGATCTGAACCTGCCTGGCGGCCCTGCGGGGTCGCCAAGTTTTTCCGGACCGGACGCGTTGGGGTTAGGCACTCAACGCTTCGGTCCAGCCCGCATCTGAACCAGGGGAATTTCATGTCCGTCAACACCAAGAACTGGCAGGAACTTAAGAAACCCAACACCCTCGAGATCAAGGAAGGCGGCGACAAGGCTCGCAAAGCTACCTTTATCGCAGAACCGCTAGAGCGCGGTTTTGGCCTGACACTCGGTAACGCGCTTCGTCGCGTTCTGCTGTCGAGCCTGCAGGGTGCCGCTATCACCTCGATCAAGATCGAGAATGTCCTTCATGAATTCTCGTCGCTTGCCGGCGTTCGCGAAGACGTGACCGACATCGTTCTGAACGTGAAGCAAATCGCTCTCAAGATGGAAGGCGAAGGCCCCAAGCGCCTGCAGCTTTCCGCAACTGGCCCGGCCGAAATCAAGGCTGGCGATATTGCCGTTTCCGGCGACATCGAAGTGATGAACAAGGATCTCGTGATCTGTCACCTCGATGAAGGCGCGACCTTCAACATGGAACTCACCGCCGACGTTGGCAGCGGCTATGTTCCAGCTGTTCAGAACCGCCCGGCCGACGCGCCGATCGGCCTGATCCCGGTCGACTCGCTTTATTCGCCTGTCCGTCAGGTCAGCTACAAGGTCGAGAAGGCCCGTGTTGGTCAGGAACTCGACTTCGACAAGCTGAGCCTGAATGTCGAAACCGACGGCACTGTCACTCCTGAAGACGCGGTGGCTTATGCTGCGCGCATCCTTCAGGACCAGCTGACGCTGTTCGTCCACTTCGAAGACGGTATTCCTCAGCCGCAGAGCGCGATGATCGGTCACGCTGCTGCACCGCAGGAAGACGATGCCAACCAGCTCAACCGCTACCTTCTCAAGAAGGTCGACGAGCTGGAACTGTCGGTACGTTCGGCCAACTGCCTCAAGAACGACAACATCATCTATATCGGCGATCTGGTCCAGAAGACCGAAGCCGAGATGCTGCGTACGCCGAACTTCGGCCGCAAGTCGCTCAACGAGATCAAGGAAGTGCTTTCCAGCATGGGTCTGCGTCTCGGCATGGACATCCCCGGATGGCCGCCTGAGAACATCGAAGAAATGGCCAAGAAGCTCGAACAAGAGCTGCTCGGTTAAAAGGTTTCGGCGGCGCACCTCAAACGCCGCCAGCTTTGGGGTACCTCAAACGGCCCCTCATCGAACTGAAGGAAGAATATAATGCGTCACGGAATTTCACAGCGTAAGCTGAGCCGTAAATCGGGCCACCGTAAGGCCCTGTTCCGCAACATGTCGGCTGCGCTGATCAAGCACGAGCAGATCATGACCACGGCCCCTAAAGCCAAGGAACTGCGTCCTTACATCGAAAAGCTGATCACGCTGGCAAAGCGTGGTGGTCTTTCGAACCGCCGTCTCGCGCAGAGCCGCCTGCTTGACGAAACACAGCTCAAGAAGCTGTTCGATGTCCTGGCAGAGCGTTATTCTGATCGCGAAGGTGGTTACACCCGCATCATCAAGGCCGGCATTCGCGCCTCCGACAGCGCTCCTCTCGCAGTGATCGAACTGGTCGACCGCGATGTGGACGCCAAGGGTCAGGATAGCGGTCCGGTCATGAACGCTGTCGAAGAAGAACTCGAAGACGCGTAAGAGCGAACTTCAAACCAGATCACCAAAGGGGGCCGGGCGGTAACGCTCGGCCCTTTTTGTTTGCACCAATTAAATCCGCCTGCACTTTGAGTTGACAATCCGACCGTTCAGGCAGACATTTCTGTCATGACAGAAATTAATGCCGAGTCGCGTTTATCGCCTGCGATCGCCAAGTTCGTGCTTCATTGGGGCGACCTTGGCGGCCAGTGGGGCGTCAATCGCTCAGTCGCGCAAATCCACGCGCTGCTGTTTATTTCCGACGCACCGCTAACTGCGGAAGATATAGCGGAAAAGCTCTCGATGGCACGGTCAAACGTTTCCAATTCGCTGCGCGAACTGCTTGCATGGAAGTTGATACACCGCGTGCCCATGCTGGGCGAACGGCGCGATCATTATGCGGCTGAGGGTGACATCTGGGAAATGGCCACCCGCATCGCCCAAGGGCGCAAGGAACGAGAGATCGATCCTGCAGAAGCGGCGCTGCGCGAATGCAATCAGGAAGCCCAGCACGATCCCCAGGTCAGCGTGGAAGCGCGGCAAAAACTGGAAGGTATGCTTAGCTTCGTAACCACCATGTCGAGCTGGCACGACGAAATGCTCAGGGTGCCAAAGCCGGCATTGATGGCACTGATCAGGATGGGATCGGGAATAACGCGCCTGATCAACTGGGGAAGCAAATCAAAAGACATATAGGCTCTTGAGAATTGGGGAAGAGCGATGGTGGCAGGAAATAGACAAATTTGGATCAGCCGAGGTCAGCCGGAAGTACTCCCCCCGGGGGCATCGCAACCAGCATACGATGCAAGGTTCCGCCGTTTGTTGCCTGCAAGCGATTGGGCGCAGCTCCCGGAATTGGTGCGGCGGCGCTTCTCCAAGCGTCTGGGTGCATCACAAACCGCACTGTATAAGGGCCGTGTGGTCGAAACCCGTCATTCGCGCCTTGGCTGGATGCTGGCGCAGGTATGCCGGGTGATCGGGGCACCGCTGCCCCTTTACCGGGATAACGATGTTCCCGCTGTCGTAAGCGTGAGCGAGGATGCGCAGAGCGGGGGTCAATGCTGGACCCGCATATACGGACGCAGGGACGGTTTCCCGCAGGTCATACACAGCGCAAAACGATTTGCCGGGCCGACCGGGCTGGAGGAATATCTGGGGCGGAAACTGGGCATGGCCTTGTCGGTCAGTACGGAGGCAAACGAACTGGTGTTTCGCAGCGCCCATTATTTCCTGATGCTGTTCGGAAGGCGTGTGAAGCTGCCGCACTGGATGGGGCCGGGCAGAACTATGGTGCGGCACCGCGATCTTGGAGAGGGGCGTTTTGCCTTCGATCTCGACGTGATCCACCCTCTGTTCGGAGAACTGGTGCACCAACATGCGGAATTTCAGGATGTCTGAGATCCCCAAATCGCTACGAGTACTCATAATCGGCGGCAGCGGCGTTTTCGGGAGCAGGCTTGCGGAACTGGCGGCGCAAGAACCCGGAGTTTCGCTGACCCTCGCGGGCCGCAATTTGGACCGGCTTGGAAAGATCGCCAACGCTTTGGTGCCGCAGTCTTCGGTGCTTCAGCTGGACCGGGATTTGATCGAACCGGGCGATCTGGAACCGTTCGACCTGGTGATCGATGCGGCAGGTCCGTTTCAGGCATCAAGGCCGCAAGTCATCGCCGCAGCGCTGGGTTCGGGCACGCCCTATGTCGACCTTGCCGATGGTCGGCGGTTCGTAGCCGATTTTCCTTCTTTCGATGATGCCGCCAAGCGCTGCGGAGTGCCGCTGGTTACAGGGGCGAGTTCGATCCCCGCACTATCGCACGCGGTGCTGGACCGCATGGTGAGCAGGTGGAGTGCGGTTGAGGACATTCGAATAGGGATATTCCCGGGCAACCGCGCGCCGCGCGGCCTGTCGGTTGTGCAAGCGATCCTTTCCTATGTTGGAAAGCCGGTAAAGGTATTCCGGGAAGGCGAATGGCAGCAAGTCCCTGGCTGGGGCCTGACCCACAGCGAGCAAATTCCGGGCGGCGGAAAACGCTGGGCCAGCGTGTGTGATACACCTGAACAGGACTTGCTGGTCCAGCGTTACAGGCCGCGCCGATCAGCGGAATTTTTCGCCGGGCTGGAATTGGGCCTGCTCCACCACGGTCTCGCGATGCTGTCGATGCCTGTCCGCTGGGGCTGGATCGCCAGTCTGCTTCCGTTCTCGAAAGTGATGCTGGCTGCGGCCAAACTGTTCCTGCCATTCGGGTCGGATAGAGGCGCGATGATCGTTTCCGCGAACGGAGAGGACCAGATGGGGCGGCCCATAAATGCGCGGTGGAGCCTGGAAGCGATTAGCAACCGAGGACCTTTTGTGCCTGTGCTCGCCGCGCTTTGCATGATCCGCAGGTTTCGCGATGGATGGCCGCCTGAACCCGGCGCGCATGTGTGCGCCGGGTTGCTGTGCCTTAGCGAGTTCGAAGATGATATGGCCAAGCTGGGGATCGTGCACCGGTTCGAGGAAACGCATGGCAAGCCGGCGGATGTTTTGACAGGCGGGGCGAAGGCCGCTTAACTCCCGCGATGATCCGTCAAACCCTCGCAGCCAGCGTGCTGCTTATCGCCGCAAGTCCTGCCGCTGCCCAGAGCCAGCAAGAAGCACTGGATGCCCGTTATGACCGGGCGCTTGCCGCGGGATACAAGGCGCTGTTCCTGTGCGGCGCGATCGCCAATGCAGACCGCGTTGGCCAGGACCGCCTTGCAGAGCATGTCGAGCAATGGGAACTGACCGGTATTCAGGCGCCGCTTGATGACATAATCCGCAC
Organism: Pontixanthobacter luteolus; assembly: GCF_009828095.1. Classification (GTDB taxonomy): domain Bacteria; phylum Pseudomonadota; class Alphaproteobacteria; order Sphingomonadales; family Sphingomonadaceae; genus Pontixanthobacter; species Pontixanthobacter luteolus. The sequence continues at coordinate 529,053 of NZ_WTYP01000001.1, forward strand.
GCTGCCGCATGAAATTGTTACCGATCCGAACGGTGTCGTCGATCATGTCACGGTCACCTGGGCCGACGACATGCCGCCGCGCGTCGCAGAATATCGCGGCCGTGCCGGCTGCGCGATCATGCCGCCCGGCACGGTTCCCGAAACCGACAGTAATAGTTTTCCCAAGTACGGGGACGCGTTGATCCGCAATTGGCACACCCGCATCGATACTCCGGTACGCAGCCGTCTAGAGGCCGCGTTCACGGACGATTACGGAAAGGGTGCACGCACCACATCCGTCATCATCGATCAAGGCGGGCAGGTGGTCGATGAAATGTCCGCCGAGGGATTTGGCCCGTTCATGCCGCAGCGGACCTGGTCGGTTGCCAAGAGCATCGCTGCAACACTGGTCGGCATGGCGGTTCAGCGGGGCGAAGCGGATGTGCACGCGTCGGCAGGTCTCGGTGCGGGTGAAGGCGATCCTCGCGCGACGATCACCATTGACCATCTGTTGCGGATGGCATCGGGTAGATATTCGGACACCGCAGGCAACCGCACCGACCCGATCTATTTCGGGGGTGCAACGGTTGATGAACGCGCGGCGAACTGGCCGCTGATGTACAAGCCCGGCACGGCTTACCGCTACGCCAATAACGATACGCTGATGGCTGTTGCAGCGATCAAGAGCAGCTTGGCCGCCCCCTCTGTGACCGAGCAGCTGTGGGATATCGGCATGACGAATACGACGGCAGAGGCTGACTGGCAGGGCAACTTCATCCTTTCCAGCCAAGTGTGGGCCAGTCCGTTCGATCTGGTGGAGCTCGGCAGGCTTTACCTGAACGACGGTATGCGGGGTAACAGTCGCGTGCTGCCCGAAGGGTGGAGAGACTACGTGTCCGCCCCATCGGGCCCGCAACCCGAAGGCCGGGCGTTTGGTTATGGTGCCGGGTTCTGGCTGTTTAACAATTCACCGGGTGTTCCAGCCGATACCTTTGCTGCGATGGGCAATCGCGGACAGTACGTGGTGATCGTACCGAGCCGTGACGTGGTGATTGTACGGCGCGGAGAAGATCCGGTCGGAAGCAGGTTCGATATCGCTGCATTCACGCGGGATGTGTTGGCAGATCTGGACTAGTGTCGGCGCGTTCACATAAGTAGGCACTTTCCTGAACATTTGCTGCAAGGTTCAGTCAGGGTCCTCTCACAGCGAATCATCTAAACCACGTTTGAAGCCGGGGCACTACCGTTCCGGGAACAAGCGAGGAACTTCTCATGAAGACCATTTCCAAAGCACTTGCAGGAACCATCGCCGCAGGCGCGATGGCAATGACTTCTGCAGCACCCGCTGCAGCACGCGACCGCCACAATGATGGCATTTCCGCCGGCGAAGTAATCGCCGGAGCGGTAATCCTTGGCGGTATCGCTGCTGTCCTGTCGAGCGGCAAGAACGACCGATATCGCGACCGCGACTACCGGTATGACGACCGTCGCGGGTACAACCGCAATTACTACCGCGGGCAGGGTAGCCGCCAGGCAGTCGAAAAATGTGTCCGTGCAGTCGAGCGTGACGCACGCCGCGCAGGCTACCGGTTTGCCGACGTTACCCAGATCCGCGATGTCGACCGTGAACGGCGCGGCTGGGAAGTGAAGGGCCGCTTGGTCGTCGATGGCCAGCGTGGCTACGGCTACCGTGACAATTATCGCTATAACGACCGGCGCAATGGCTATCGCGATAGCCGCTATCGCGGGGATACCGGCAAGTTCAGCTGTGATGTCCGCAGAGGCCGGGTCGTAGATATCGACTATAGCGGCATTCGGGGCCTGCGTTGATCGCCAGTCCGCCCAATTAACCACCGGCAGACGGTTCAGGCTGACGCAAGCCTGGACCGTCTAGTCATGTCCAGCACAGTGGCGGCCGGGTGCTGCCCGTTTCAAATCAGGGGGTATTGATTATGACCCGTTTCAAGACTTTTTCCGCCGCAGCGGCGCTTACCGCATCTCTTGCAATGGCAGCTTCTCCGGTTGCTGCAGCGAATATCGGTGTACAGCCGGCCGCCGTTTCGATCCCGGTCGATGACGGCTGGAGCGAAGCGGAGGAAAGCGGCGATTATTACCGCCGATACCGCCACCGCCGCCACCGCGGCGTTGATGCCGGAGACGTTATTGCCGGTGTTCTGATACTGGGCGGGATTGCAGCTGTTGCCAGCGCTGCTTCCAATAACAGCCGGAATGAGCGCCGCTATCCTGCGCCTCCGCCCCGCTACCCCGATAACGATCGCCGTTCAAACAGCGGTCAGGGTATCGACCGCGCCGTGGACATGTGCCTCAGCGAGATCGAACGCGACGTGCGCGTCGATAGTGTCGACAGCGTGGACCGTTCGGGTGATGGCTGGCGTGTGACTGGCCGGATATACAATGGCGATGGTTTCACCTGCCGTATCGGCAATGACGGCGCCGTCGATGGTATCACGTATGGTGGACGCTCGGCTGCTCTTGGCGGGGCAATAGAAGATCGCCAATGGAGCGACGATCGCTACACTTCCGCACGTGCGCGCAGTGATAGCGGCAATGCGCCGGTCTTTTCGGATGACAAACTGCCCGCATATCCGGGCGGACCAATCGACGGCGATCAGGACGAAGACGGCGAAACCTACGGCGGCTAAGCGGCCCTAGATATCGTCAAGACCTTCCCTGCCTTCGCGATATGAGGGCAGGGCAAGGTTCCAGCGGATTGCCGCGCTGCGCAGCAGGAAACCGGCCGCAGCAGCCACAACCCAGGTCACGCCGTCGGGCGCGTTCGCCAATGTGCCCGCGACACACAGGCCAGCCGACAAGGCGGCAGCGGTGACGTAGAGTTCTGGTCGCATGATGATTGATGGCCTGCCTGCTACAACGTCACGGATAATGCCGCCCGCACAACCGGTTATGATCCCCATCAACACCGCAGGTATTGGCGGAATGCCATACGACATCGCTTTGGCAGAGCCGAGTACGGCATAGGCGGTCAGCCCCGCACCATCGGCATAATCGAGCAGTTCACCATCCCACCAGCGGGTCGGAGTCAACCACGCGATGAGCGCGGTCCCGAGGCATATCACCGCGACCCATGCGTCGGCGACCCAGAACACCGGCGCGTCGATCAACAAGTCGCGGATCGTGCCGCCGCCAACGCCGGTGACCAGCGCGAAAAAGCCCATTGTCACGAAGGTCTGCCGTTCTTTTGCAGCCAGCAGCGCTCCCGATAGCGCGAATATCGCCACCCCGAGCAGATCCAGCAGGTTGATGACCGGCGTCAGGATTGCCTCATCAACAGGCATGTCAGGCTTTCACCCCGGCCTTGCGGCGGCGAAACATCAGGACGCACCCCAGCAGTGCGCCGATTACTCCGAGCAAGGCAAACAGGATCAGGATTGGGTGCGAGGTGTCCTCGCGTGTTTTCAGGTCCATGATGTGAAGGCCCCACATGAAATCAAACACCCGCCACCAGCGCGTGCGAACCGCTGCGATTTCGCCGGTTTGCTCGCTGATGTAGACGTGTGTTCCATCTTCCAGCACGATTTGCCAGGCAGGCATCGGCCGGCGAAAATCGAATGGCACCTGATCGGCAGGGAACAGGGTTGAGCTAACGATTTTTTCGCCGCCGATGATCTGTTCTTCGGCAATCGCCCGGGCTTCGATTTCGGTTACCGCAGTTATCAGCGTTCCGCCCGGTCCGTAGCGCTGTGAAGTGCCATCCATGTATTCGATGATCGTGACCGGCTGTCCGCGTGACATCATGGTCCGGACGGATTTGACGGGGCGTTCCGGATCATCAGGTAGTGAAACCGCGATATTGATGTCTGCGGGAAGCGCCTGTTCCGCCACAGGCTGGCGCAAGTGATTGCCGCGCACTTCATCGATCGGCTTCGCGACCATGAACAGGCCGGTCAGCGTCCACATCAGGATTGGCACACCGACCAGCCAGCCAAGCCAGATGTGCCATTTTGCAAACCGCTGCATCCAGCTTTTGCGTGCCATGCGATTCCCCATTGCGGTGCCTAGCGGTGAAGTATTTCACCAATGGCACGCGCCGTAGCAATGCAGTCCAGATCGGACCAGCGCGGACCGATCACTTGTACCCCGCTGGGCAAGCCGGCACTCTCGCCAACCGGCAGAACCGTGCTGGGGAGGTTCGGGAACGTAGAAATCCCGGCCCATGCGAACACCTCGGCAAAGTCGCGGGTCTTCCCATTGATAGTGACTTTGCGGTCCCTGACCGGTGTGTCGTCATGTTCGAACGCGACAATTGGCGCGGGCGGGGCGATAACGAAATCATATTCGGCAAACAGATTTGCCCAAGCAATTTCAGCTTGAGCCTGTGCATCGAGCAAATCGAACCAGTCGGTGGCGGATGCGCGTTTTCCGTCGGGTCCGGGCGCGCCGCGCGCCATGGCGATGCCGAGCATTTTCATATAGCTGCGATGCTGGGCGGACAGATCGGGCAGCAGGGCGCTGACCTCGTCGATCTGAGCACCGGCGCGGCGCAGTTCGGCGACCGCTTCCATCATCGGGCCGCGTACGGACGCATCGACCGGACTTACGTCCTGATCCGCCACAAGCAGAAAACGGCATTCCATGAGGCTTTTGCCGCTCTCTTTCAGCGGCAGCGTCGCTGTCAGACGAAGCAGCGCGTCCAGATCGCCAGCGTTGCGGGCGATTGGCCCGGCAATGGAAAGGACTCCATCATGGGCATCCTTTCCCGCCATTGCCGGGTGGTCGTGCCCCTGCTTGCTGATCAGGCCCCAGCTAGATTTGTGGCCCCACACACCGCAGAAATGTGCAGGCACGCGAACCGATCCGCCAATGTCCGTCCCATATTCGCACGGCACCATCCCGGCTGCGACCGCTGCTGCGGCTCCGCCAGAGGATCCACCCGGGCTGCGCGCGGTGTCATGCGGATTGCGTGCACGGCCATAGACCGGGTTGTTTGACTGCCAATCCGACAGGTCCGGCGGGACGTTGCTTTTGCCGAGCAGGATTGCACCAGCCGATTTGAGCTGCGTGACGACCTTTGCATCGCGCTTCGCAATGTTGCCCGCGAATTGTTCATGGCCCCAGGTCGTTGGCAAGCCGGCAACGTCGAAACTCTCCTTGATCGTCATGGGTACGCCGAACAGAGGCTGCGCGTTGCCGGGCGAGCTGCCCGACAGAGATTTCGCTGTTTCTCGCGCGCGGTCGAAATCACGCACCGGAACGGCATTGATCGCTTCGTCCAGCTTTTCGATCCGCGATATGGCTGCGTCGACCGCTTCGAGCGGCGACAATTCGGATCGTGCGATCATCGCTGCGAGTTCAAGAGCGCCGGGTTCCTGTGTCAATTTCGGGTATGCCATGGTCCTCTCCCCATTTGTCGCGCCATCGTGGCACGACTTGCCTTGCGCGCAAAGCGGGGAAATTGAGAGGCTGAGTCAGTTGGCTCGAGCGGCATCCCCGATGCGAGGGATAAGCCCAAGTGCCAACGCATATCCCAGGATGGGCGCGGCACCGTATCCGATGAGTACGCTCGGGTAATGGGACAGCACGGACATGATCGAAAAGCCGAACAGGGATCCCGCCAGTGCGGCTCTGCTGCGCCGGTCCTGGGGTAATGCAAACAGCATCAGGCAGAAACTTGCCAGCAAGGCCGCAAACAGAAGCAGGGCAATCAGGGATCCCGTCTGCGCCAGGGTTACCAGCACCCTTTCGACAAAGGGTTGCGGCGGCAATTCGCCGCGCAGGGCCATGACGATGCTGGCGAGGAAACCGATGATGCAGGTCACGCCAATGCGCCAGTCACGTGCGGCATCGTGCAGGCCAACCGCGGCAAAGACGACGGCAAAACCCAATGCAGCATCGGGTTGCAGCATTGCTGCCAGCAGGGCCGCCAGAAGCATGGGCGGGGCAAAATCATCGTCCTGCGCGGCAAGCACGGCGATCGCCGGAAACAGCAGTGCGCCAGCGTTGAGCGTAAACGGACCGGCTGGAAGCCAGCGCGCAATCCCGTTCACATAGGGGCCGCTGATCAAAGGTATGAACAGCGCGAATAGCAGAGCGCAAATGAGAATTCGGCGCAGTCTGGACCCTGCTGGAGCGCGCCCCACCATTATCCAGATGCCGCCCATGATGAGCGCAACGCTGTTCGTGATGATGTAGGTTTGCGGAGCTCCGGCAATCGCCAGATAGATCAGCCCGGCACCCACCGGCAGGAGGAGCGCAAGCAAGGCCGGAATGCGGTGTCCTGGCCTTGCTTGCATATCCTGTGCCTTAAATGTGGATCGGCTTGCCGGTGACCGCCATCGCCGCCTCTTTCAAGGCTTCGGCGTGGGTCGGGTGGGCGTGGCAAGTGTAAGCAATGTCTTCCGACGTGGCGCCGAATTCCATCGCCTGCGCAGCCTGCGCGATCATTGTTCCGGCTAGGCTGGCAACGATGTGCACGCCCAGAACGCGGTCGGTTTCCGCATCGGCAACGACTTTCACAAAACCGTCGGTGTCGCGGTTCGCCTTCGCCCGGCTGTTGGCCATCATCGGGAATTTCCCGACCTTGACCGTGTGGCCAGCTTCCTTCGCCTCTTCTTCAGTCATTCCGACATCAGCGAATTCCGGCATCGTATAGACTACGCCGGGAATGACCGCGTGGTTCACGATACCGGTTTGTCCGGCAACATTTTCAGCGCAGGCGATGCCTTCGTCTTCGGCCTTATGCGCCAGCATCGGGCCGGGGATTACGTCACCGATTGCCCAAACGCCGTCGACCTTGGTGCGGAAATCGTGGTCCGTTTCGATCTGCCCGCGTTTGTTGGTTTCAAGACCAATCGCGTCGAGGCCCAGTTTGTCGGTGTTGGGACGGCGGCCGATCGATACCAGCACATGGCTCGCGTCGATGGTTTCTGCGTCTCCGCCAGCGGCTGGCTCGACAGTCAGGGTGACTTTCTTGCCCTTGACGGTAGCGCCGGTGACCTTGCTCTTCAGTTTCAGGTCCATGCCCTGTTTCTTGAAGATCTTGCCCGCTTCCTTGCGCATGTCCTTGTCCATGCCCGGCAGCAGCATGTCGAGATATTCGACCACGGTCACCTTCGCGCCGAGGCGCCGCCATACAGAACCGAGCTCGAGACCGATCACGCCGCCGCCGATGACGACGAGATGTTCGGGAACTTCGGAAAATTCGAGAGCGCCGGTCGAATCGACGATCCGGCCCTTGTCATTGTCTACCTCGACACCGGGCAGCGGGGTAACGCTGGAACCGGTGGCGATGATGATGTCCTTGGCAGTGACGGTTTCGCCGCCAACGGTAACCGAATGCGCATCCTTGAAGGTCGCATGGCCCTTGATCCAGGTAACCTTGTTCTTCTTGAACAGGAATTCGATACCGCCGGTCAGTTCACCGACTGCCTTGGTTTTCTCGGCCTGCATCGCGCCCAGATCCAGCTTGGCTGTCGCTTCGATGCCCCAAGTTGCAAAATGCCCGCCGGTCGCTTCCTCGAACAGTTCGGATCCGTGCAGCATCGCCTTGGACGGAATGCACCCGACATTTAGGCACGTGCCGCCCAGAGTCTCGCGGCTTTCCACGCAAGCAGTCTTCAGGCCAAGCTGCGCCGCGCGAATGGCGGCGACATAGCCGCCGGGACCGGCGCCGATAATCAGACAATCGTAATCGTATTCAGCCATAATTCTTTCCTCAGAGATCGATCAGCATCCGTGTCGGATCTTCGATCGCTTCCTTGATAATCTTGAGTGCGGTCACAGCTTCACGCCCGTCAATCAGGCGGTGGTCATAGCTGAGAGCGATGTACATCATCGGGCGCACGACCACTTCGCCGCCCACCACCACAGGGCGGTCTTCGATGCGGTGAAGGCCGAGAACGGCGCTTTGCGGCGGGTTGATGATCGGTGTCGACATCAGCGAGCCAAAGACGCCGCCATTGGAAATGGTGAAGGTGCCGCCCGACATGTCGTCCATCGTCAACGAGCCGTCGCGTGCGCGCTTGCCGAAATCAGCAATGTCTTTCTCGATCTGGGCGAAGCCCTTCTTGTCGACATCGCGAACGACAGGAACGACGAGACCATTCGGCGCGCTGACTGCGACCGAGATATCGACATAGTCGTGATAGACGATTTCATCGCCGTCGATCTGCGCGTTGACCGATGGAACATCCTTCAGCGCGAGATGCGCGGCCTTGGCGAAGAAGCCCATAAAGCCAAGCTTGATGTCGTGCTTCTTGGCGAACAGATCCTTGTACTTCGTCCGCGCCTCGATGACAGCGGTCATGTCCACATCGTTAAATGTGGTCAGCAGCGCGGCTGTATCCTGCGCGCTTTTCAGACGTTTCGCGATGGTCTGGCGCAGGCGTGTCATTTTGACGCGCTCAGTGCCGCGAGCACCGGCCTGCGCGGGTGCGGGGGCTTCGCTGGCAGTGCTGGCCGCTGGGGCCGGAGTATCGCCCTTGGCCTTCGCAGCGGCGATCACGTCTTCCTTGGTCAGGCGGCCATCCTTGCCGGTGCCCTTGACGGTGGAGGGGTCAATCCCGTGTTCCAGAACCGCGCGGCGGACCGCAGGCGAAAGGGTCTGCGAGGAATCGCTGGACGCCGCGTCGCTGCGCTCTTCCTTGCCTTCGTCGGCTTGCTGTTCTTTGCGCCCGGCTTCCTCGCCTTTCGCCGCAGGGGCAGCGCCAGCGGTCACAATCGCAATAACTGCGCCGACTTCGACGGTATCGCCGACTTCAGCTTTCAGTTCCTGCATCACGCCGGCAATCGGGGAGGGGACTTCGATCGCGACCTTGTCGGTTTCCAGGCTGGCGATTGGTTCATCCACGGCAACCGCGTCGCCGGGCTGTTTCAGCCATTCGCCGATGGTACCTTCGGTGACGGATTCGCCGAGAGTGGGGACTTTGATTTCAGTAGCCATGTTTGTTTTCCTCAGCCCTTCTTCGATTTGTTGGGGCGTGAAATTGTAACTTTCGCTGTTTCGCCGACATTGGCGAGATCCAGAGCGAGGCTGGTCAACGCGTCCTGCTGCGCCTCGTGACGTTTGGCGAGGCCGGTGGCAGGCGATGCCGCGACTTCGCGTCCAGCATAGATCGGCCGCAGGTTCTTGCCGGCAGACTGCGCGGCTTCCTCGATCAGGCGATCAACGAAGAACCACGCGCCGTTATTTTTCGGCTCTTCCTGACACCAGACTATTTCCTTGAGGTTCGTCATCCGCTTCAGCCGAACCGCGAGGGGTTCGCCGGGGAAAGGATAGAGCTGTTCGATACGCACGATCGAAACATCTTCAACACCGTGCTTGTCGCGCTTCTCGATCAGGTCGTAGGCAACCTTGCCCGAACACAGCACGAGCCGGCGGATTTTCTCATCCGGGATTTCGGCCGTATCCGACTTGATCCGCATGAAGTGATGTTCGCCCATGAATTCATCGGCACTGCTTTTCGCCATCGGATGACGGAGCAGGCTTTTGGGGGTCATGATGACCATCGGCTTGCGGAACGGGCGCAGCATCTGGCGGCGAAGAACGTGGAAATAGTTCGCCGGGGTGGTGATGTTGCAGACCTGGATATTGTCGTTCGCACACAGCTGCAGGAAGCGTTCAAGCCTTGCGGATGAATGTTCCGGCCCCTGGCCTTCATATCCGTGCGGGAGCAGCATCACGAGGCCATTGGCACGCAGCCATTTGGCCTCGCCGCTGGCAATGAACTGGTCGATCATGATTTGCGCGCCGTTGGCGAAATCGCCGAACTGTGCCTCCCACAGAACCAGTGTCTTGGGGTCGGCCATGGCAAAGCCATATTCGAAACCGAGCACGCCGTATTCCGACAGCGGGCTGTCATAAACCTCGAACTTGCCGTGCGGCAGCTGGCACAGCGGGATGTATTTCTCCTCGCTGTTCTGGTCGATCCAGACGGCGTGACGCTGGCTGAAGGTACCGCGGCCCGAATCCTGGCCGGAGAGGCGGACACCGAAGCCTTCGGTCACGAGGCTGCCGAATGCGAGCGCTTCGCCGGTGGCCCAGTCGAACCCTTCGCCGGTTTCGAACATATCGGCCTTCGCCTTGAGTACGCGGCCGAGTGTCTTGTGGATCTCGTGATCGCCCGGAACGGTGGTCAGCGTGCGGCCCAGACTGTCGAACAGCTTCTTGTCGATCGCGGTTTCCACGTTGCGGCGCGCGTTTTCCGGATCGGCGGGTTTGTTCAGACCGGCCCAGCGTCCGCCGAACCAGTCGGCCTGGTTGGGCTCGTAAGTCTTCGCAGCGTCGAATTCGTCCTGCAGCAGGCTTTCGAATTCCTTGCGCAGCTGCGTATCCGTGCCTTCTTCGATTACACCTTCGCCGATCAGCTTGTCGGAATAGATCTGGCTGACTTTGCGGTGCGAACGGATCGCGTCATACATCAGCGGCTGGGTGAATTTCGGTTCGTCACCTTCGTTGTGGCCAAACCGGCGATAGCACCACATGTCGATCACGATATCGCGTTTGAAGGTCTGGCGATATTCGACCGCCAGCTTGCATGCGAAAGTCACTGCCTCTGGATCGTCGCCGTTGACGTGCAGGATGGGTGCCTGAACGCCCTTTGCAACGTCGGACGGGTAGGGTGAACTGCGCGCGAATTTCGGGCTGGTTGTGAAACCGATCTGGTTGTTGATCACGAAATGCAGACAGCCGCCGGTGTTGTAACCATTGACGCCGGAAAAGCCGAGGCATTCCCACACGATACCCTGGCCGGCAAAGGCAGCATCGCCGTGGATAAGGACGGGCAACACTTCGGCGTGTGCCGCAAGGTCATCGCGGATCGCCTGCTGCGCGCGGGTCTTGCCCAAAACGACCGGGTCGACCGCCTCCAGATGCGAAGGGTTGGGGACCAGCGACATATGCACATCGATGCCATCGAACGCGCGGTCGGTGCTGGTGCCGAGGTGATACTTCACATCACCCGAACCGCCGACTTCGTCAGGCGTCGCACTGCCGCCGGAAAATTCATGGAAGATCACCTTGTACGGTTTGCCCATCACGTTCGCGAGAACGTTCAAGCGGCCACGGTGGGCCATGCCGTAAATGATCTCGCGCACGCCGGCACTGCCGCCATGCTTGATCACGGCTTCCAGTGCCGGGATCATGCTTTCGCCGCCATCGAGGCCGAAGCGCTTGGTGCCGACATATTTCTTGCCGAGGAAGTTTTCGTATTCCTCGCCCCGGATCACTGATGCCAGAATCGCTTTCTTGCCTTCCGGCGTGAACTGGATCGTGTCTTCGGGGCTTTCGAACTTGTCCTGCAGAAACCGCCGCTCTTCAGTGTCGGTGATGTGCATGTATTCAAGGCCGACATTGCCGCAATAGGTCCGCCGCAACACGTCATAAAGGACGCCGACCTTGACCCATTCGTAACCGAAGACGCCGCCGACATAGACTTCCTTGTCTTCCTGCCCGGCGAACCCGTGCCATTCCAGCGTCAGGTCTTCGGGCGTGTCGCGGTGGCTGAGGCCCAGCGGGTCCAGGTTCGCCGCAAGGTGGCCGCGCACACGGTACAGCCGCACCAAGAGCATCGCCCGGATGGAGTCTCCGGCAGCTTCCTCGACCGCCTTGGGGTCGGTCGATTTGCCCGCTTTTGCTGCGGCCTTTTCAACCACGATTTTCATCTGCGTGGGATCGAGCGCCTGCGTCAGATCCTCGTCAGATCCGGCCATCGTGTCGAGCCATGACGGGTTGCCCCAAGATGGGCCCGCCTGCGGTTCGGTTGCCGGATCACCGGGAGAGAAATCGTGGTTTTCGTTACCCATTGGGGTCACCTTTGCCGCCGGAAGTTCCGGCATGAAAATTCAGGTGATGGGGCGCTCCCGGGGAGGAGAAAGCGCCCGCATCAAATCAGGCCAGTTCTTTCAGCATCGCGTCGAGCGTTGTGCCGAGTTCGCTGGGGGAGGGGGATACGCGAATGCCCGCAGCTTCCATTGCTGCGATCTTGTCTTCCGCGCCGCCTTTGCCGCCCGATACAATTGCACCGGCGTGGCCCATGCGGCGGCCGGGAGGCGCCGTGCGGCCGGCGATGAAACCGACTGTCGGCTTGCTGCGGCCCTTAGCTGCTTCGTTCTTGAGGAATTCGGCTGCTTCTTCTTCTGCGCTGCCGCCGATTTCACCGATCATGATCATCGACTTGGTTTCCTCGTCATCCAGGAACAGGTCGAGCACGTCGATGAAGTTGGTGCCGTTGACGGGGTCACCGCCAATGCCGACTGCGGTGGTCTGGCCCAGGCCAACCATCGTGGTCTGGTGCACGGCTTCGTAAGTGAGCGTGCCCGAGCGGGAGACAACGCCGACGCTGCCCTTCTGGAAGATCTTGCCGGGCATGATGCCGATCTTACATTCTTCAGGGGTCAGAACGCCGGGGCAGTTGGGGCCGATCAGGCGCGATTTGGAGCCTTCGAGGGCTGCTTTCACCTTGACCATGTCGAGCACCGGAATGCCTTCGGTAATGGCGATGATCAGTTCAACCTCGGCATCGATCGCTTCGCAAATTGCGTCCGCTGCGAAGGGAGGCGGAACGTAGATGCAGGATGCGGTCGCGCCGGTTTCAGCCACGGCTTCGCGCACGGTGTTGAAGTTGGGCAGGCCGATATGCGTGGTGCCGCCTTTGCCGGGCGTCACGCCGCCAACCATCTTAGTCCCGTAATCGAGCGCTTGCTGGGTGTGGAACGTGCCGGTTTCACCGGTCATCCCTTGGGTGATGACCTTGGTGTCTTTGTTTACGAGAATGGACATTTATTCGGCTCTCTCTTCAGAATTTACAGCAGCGCCATCAGAGCGTGAGGGCGATCTGCCTAAGATCATTATGTAAGGCGAAGGGGTAGGCAAGTGGTCACGCAAAGCAGAGGTCGCTGGCAGATAAGAAATCGATGTCTCGCGGTGGCCTGGAAAAAGGCCGGGGTCCCAAATGGCCATGTGCATTCCTGGTTCGTCGATCACCTTGGTCGGGATCGCCTTCGCGCCCAATCCGGCGAGTTCTTTGCCGCGGAAGTCATCTGTCGGCTCGAAAGTCACCGCATGGCAATCTAGCACATGCGCGCCGCCAGCTTTGGTTCTGCTCACCATCGTAAAGACGTGAGGAACGGCTGGTTTCGCGAATGCTCCGGCTTCGAGGTCGTAGCCCTCGCGATCCGAATGCAGACTTGTCATTGCAGCAAGTCCGTCATGCCCCTTTATGTCGGCAGGGCTCCATCCGTTCGCTTCCAAGGCCGAAAGGACATTTGCCTCAGCCTCCAAGTCCGCGCAGTTCTCGACAAAAGCCTGCACTACCGCAGCCACCGGAACATTTTCCGCCCCTTCTGCAAGCGCAGCACTGGCACCGGTGAACGATGCCAACACAATTGCGACTGCAGAAAACACGGGGCGGAAGTGCTTATGCAAGCGAGCTATCCAGCCCCTTGCACGCTTCGAGCAGTTCTTCGACCGCATCGACGCTGACCTGGAAGCCCTTCTTGGCTTCGTCGTTCAGTTCGATTTCCACGATCCGCTCAACGCCGCCGGCACCGATCACGATGGGAACACCGACATACAGGCCGTCCACACCATACTGGCCTTCGAGATAGGCAGCGCATGGCAGAACGCGCTTCTTGTCCTTGAGATAGGCTTCCGCCATCTGGATCGCGCTGGTTGCAGGGGCGTAATAGGCAGAGCCGTTGCCGAGCAGTTTGACGATTTCGCCGCCGCCCGAACGGGTGCGCGCAACAATCGCGTCCATCTTTTCCTGCGTGGACCAACCCATCTTGATGAGGTCCGGCACGGGGATGCCTGCAACGGTCGAATATTCCAGGATCGGAACCATGGTGTCGCCGTGGCCGCCCAGAACGAATGCAGTGACGTCTTCCATCGACACGCCGAATTCGTCAGCGAGGAAGTGACGGAAGCGCGCGCTGTCCAGCACGCCTGCCATCCCGACCACCTTGTTATGCGGCAGACCGGAAAATTCGCGCAGTGCCCAAACCATCGCGTCGAGCGGGTTGGTGATGCAGATCACGAATGCGTCGGGGCAGTTCGCCTTGATGCCTTCGCCAACGGCCTTCATCACTTTCAGGTTGATGCCGAGCAGATCGTCGCGGCTCATGCCGGGCTTGCGCGGAACGCCAGCGGTAACGATCACTACGTCAGCGCCAGCGATGTCGGCGTAATCGGTTGTACCCTTGAGATTTGCGTCGAAGCCTTCGACGGGGCCGGACTGCGAAAGGTCCAGCGCCTTGCCCGCAGGCATGCCCTCTGCAATGTCGAACAGGACGACATCGCCCATTTCCTTCATCGCTGCGAGGTGGGCGAGAGTGCCGCCGATCATACCGGCGCCTACGAGGGCAATCTTATTGCGGGCCATAAAGGGAAGAGTCCTTCAATCCATGCGGGACCGTTCAAGAACCGAACCGGATGGCGCACCCACGTCCCGCGGGAAAGTCACGCCCGGCCATTACGGTTGCCGAACTAGGCCGCTGAACAGCCGAATGCAACCGCCAATCCCGGAGAGCTGCCAACTATCTTTGCAAATAGTTCGCAATTGCATTAACACGCTGTTGGGCGCGCAATAGCAGAGCCGGGACGGCCCGAGTTCAACTAATGGATTCATGGCAGCCGGTAAGGTTCCCGGCGCTCGGCTCAAGTTGTGGTTGGTGCGGCGTAATGTGCCCGTCAGGCGATGGCCTGGCGTGCCTGTCCGTCTTCGTCTTCCTGAGCCAGCAGCATGGCGGCCAGATAGTCGGGCACGGCGCGGCTGAAATAGTAACCCTGACCCAGCGTACAGCCGGCACTGCGGACCGAGCGGACCTGTTCGATCGTCTCAAGCCCTTCGGCGACGATCTCCATTTCCAGCTTGGAGCCGAGTTCGGCCACCGCGTGGATAATCGCGTCCGTCTTCTTGCCGACATCGGGGCCGGACACGAAGCTGCGATCGACCTTGATCTTGCTGAACGGGTATTTCTGGATGTAGCCGAGCGAGGAATAGCCGGTCCCGAAGTCGTCCAGTGCGAAACGAACGCCGATGGAGGACAGTTCGGCAATGAAGCTTTCCGTGGCACCGTGATCGTCGAGGAACAGGCTTTCGGTCACTTCCAGCTCGAGGCGTGACGGGTCGAGCTTGGCCTCGCGCAGGGCGTTCATGATACCCAGTGCGGCACCGGGTGCCTTAATCTGCAGCGGCGAAAGGTTGACCGCTACCGTAACATGATCCGGCCACTGCGCGGCGGCTTTCGCAGCCTGCGCGGTAATCCAGTTGCCGAGCGTGACGATCACGCCGGTTTCCTCGGCCACGGGGATAAATTCGTCCGGGCGCAATTCGCCTTTTTGCGGGTGGAACCAGCGGATCAATGCTTCGAATGTGCGGATCCGGCCAGTTTCGAGATCGACAATCGGCTGGAAGAAAATCGACAGTTCGTCGCGCTGGATTGCAATCCGCAATTCAGCCTCAAGCTCGCGTCGGCGGGCAAGATCGCGGCTCATCGATTTGTCGTAGAAACAGGTCTGTTTCCGGCCGTTCACCTTGGCATGATAGAGCGCCAGATCGGCGTTTTGCATCAAGGTATCGGCATCGACCCCGTCGTCGGGCAGCAGGGCGATGCCAATGGAAGCGTGGATTTCCATCCGCTCTCCATTGATACGAACCGGACGCATGATTTCCGCGTGAATTTCACTTGCCAGACGCTCGCTTTCACGGCGGTCAGCGACTTCGCAGAAGACGATGAATTCATCACCGCCGAAACGCGAAACGCTCGCGCCATCGGGTGACACCTCGGTCAGACGGGCAGCGATTTCTGTCAGAACCTTGTCCCCGACCGGGTGACCGAGCAGATCGTTCACTTCCTTGAACCGGTCGAGATCCAGCCAGAACAGCGCCAGCATCTTGTCGTCGGCCACATCCATCAGCTTCTCGACCATGTCATGGTTGAGCCCGGCCCGGTTGCTGAGGCCGGTCACTACGTCAGTGCGCGCAAGGACGCGCATTTTCTCTGCCAGCCTTGCGCTGGTTTCGGCCGAGCCGATGGAATCGCGCAAAACCTTGAAAACGTTCATGGTGATGGAAGCCATGGCCGGGATCAGCAGAAGCATGTTCAGGGCCAAAAACAGGAACGGCAACGTCCCGATAATCAGTGCTGCGACGAACACCGGGAACACGACAAGCAATAGCTGGCCCAGTGCAATGACAGGGCGGCCTGCATTGCGGGCGCAGATTCCCACGCCGTAACACATGGCGTTGGCGATCATCAGGACTTCCACCGCCGCGCCGGCTTCCATGACCAGCGTCATGGCGGCAACGCAGCCGATTACGAAAGCATAGCTGAACGCGCCGACTTCGTAGACCACCTCGAGCTGGCGCGTGCTGCGCCCTTGGTCGTCGGGGGAAAGGCCGAGTGCTGCAACAACGCGCGCTATCGCGATCACGCTGAGGATCATGCTCGCGATAAAAATCGAGGGGGAATCGCTGACATATGCCGCAATAGCGGTAGACACGATCCCGTTGATGGCGCCGATCGCAAGGCTGGTTGGCTGGGTGTACAACGTACGCACGAGGGTACGCCGGACGCGCTCCGAAAGCGCATCGTTACGCCGATGACGTTTGAGGAGTTTCTTGAACCCCGTTACAAGCGCAGTCGTTGCCATGACGTCTGCAATAGACAGAACACGTCACCGTTTAGTTAACGCCCGGCTAACGAGGCGCAAACGGCGCTAACATTCTAATGATATTAGAGAAATTGCTGCTGTTTGGCGATCGCGTCTGCCATGCGCCGGTCGAGCGTACGGCAAACGCCGAGCCAATGCTCGTAGGTTTCCCGGTCACCGGCGAAAAAGGCATCCTCTGCCAGCTTGCGCGCTTCGGCTGCTGCGGCAAGGCCGTGCTTGGCAAAATGGCGCAAGGCAGAGTGCAGCAGATGGTCGCTCCCGGCGGTGTCACCATTGTCATTTGCAGGCGAAACCGCATCCCGGCGGGTTAATGCGCGCGCAACGGGCGACAACGCGGCAGTTCGGGCAGCGGCAAAGTGAACGGTCATCGGGGCTGAAACCTTGAATTGTTTGCTTGGGCGTTGGCAGCCCTTTACGCCCAAGGCGCTAAAGCCTGGTTCGAAATCAAGGTTTCGGAGGCGTTAACCTGCTGGCAGAGCGCATTTTTCTCACCCTATTTCGGCTCGTTGATCCAGCGCCCGCTATTGGCGTATTCGGGTTTGATGCCGCTGCTCTCAGGCAGGTTCTCCGCCTCGAACAATGCTTCTCCGCCGCGCTGGGTCACTTCGCGTGAATAGGTTGGTGCAGGGGTTTTCGCGCGCTGCCCGGCGTTGTTTTCAGCGAGCGCTTTAAGCCGCGCCTGTTCATAGGCCTTAGCCAGAGCGACCGGATCAGCCGCTTCGCTGGAACCGGCATCTGCCGCTTGCGCGGCTTTGGATGCACGCGACGAAGCCGCAGGTTCTACCCCGGCATAGCGGGCAGTGAACGCGTTGGGTTTCCCGGCGAGACCTTTCCAGCGATAGAAACGGTGCGCGCCGATCGTGCCGATATGATCGAGGCTTGGCGCCCAGTACGGATAGATCCAGACTGTGTGATAGTGCGTTGCCAGGCCGACCGGATTGTAGACCGATCCGGACAAGGCATCCTGCGCCACTCGCTGCGCCCGGGCCCAGGCACCTGCGCCCGGTGTGCGCTTCATCGAACCGTCGCACGTAAAGCTGAACTGGCAGCCGGTTTTGCGTTCCGAACCCTGAAAAACAACGCCGCACACGCTGTTGGGATAACTGGGGTGGGCGACCCGGTTCAGCACCACCTGCGCCACGGCGCGCTGGCCGCCGATCGCTTCCGATGCGGCCTCGTAATAGATCGCGTTGGTGAGGCATTGCAGCGCACGGGCCTTGCTCAGACCTGCTCCGCTAGAGAGGAACGCGCGTGCAGCCGGACCTGCATTGCGCGATGCGGCCAGTTCGGCTGCCTGCGTTCCGCCTGTACCCGACATGTCGAACAGAGCCAGCGACTTGTCACCCAGATCGGGGACATATCGCGGAGCGTCTTCGAGGTAATAAAACGCAGAGCCGGGAAAACTGCTGCCGCCCTGTTCGAACGGCATGGGTTCGATGTTGGCATATTCAGCGGCCGTCTCCGGTGAGCCAAGTTCGCTCCAGTCAACCGGCGCAGCAAAAGCGGGCACGCCAATGGCCGCTGCCAGCGCAGCGATCCTGCGTCCGCGATGCCGGGTTCCGATCAGCGCGCCCAACCGGTCCCACGCCCGCGCGGCCAAGGGCTTGCGCTTGCTGCGCATACGCGCCTGAAAGCGCGCGGTGCGCTGTTCGGCAGAAAAGGCGGGCTTATCGTTCAATCGGCTTCCTGGATTACCTTGCGCAAACGGCGCGCTTTGCGCGTACCGACAGGCTCGGCGCTGCGCCACGGATCAATCCGCACCGTCCCTTAGCGGTACAGGCTGCAAGACGCAGTTAAGCGCCGTGCTGAATAATTGATTACCGAGCAGTCAGCAGCATGAAAGCTCTGGTTGCATGGCTGACCGCGGCGGAGTATCGGGGCCGCGACGTCATGGGTTGCCGCGCGTAAAGCGGGCCTAAGAGGGAAGGATGTGCGGGGTGTGTCCCCAAATCATCCGCTGCCCCCGCAACTGTGACCGGGGAGCGCTGTCTCCACAATGCCACTGGCCACGCTCGCGCGGCTGGGAAGGCGGAAGCAGCGCAGCGATCCGGGAGCCAGGAGA
The DNA here is from genome assembly GCF_009828095.1 of Pontixanthobacter luteolus. Classification (GTDB taxonomy): domain Bacteria; phylum Pseudomonadota; class Alphaproteobacteria; order Sphingomonadales; family Sphingomonadaceae; genus Pontixanthobacter; species Pontixanthobacter luteolus. Next base: position 547,745 of record NZ_WTYP01000001.1, read on the forward strand.
CCTGCCGATGATGGTCGTTCGAGCCGGCGGGCGGGGTGTACCGAGGGCAGATGGGAAAGTGCGAATTCGCGCGCTTCCTCCGTCATGAGCGACTTCGCTTGTGATAGGAGTAACCATGCGTAAATATCTGTTTATAGGCGCTTCCTTGTCGTCTTCTGGCTGGGCGATGGCCGTGCCCGCCGCAGCCCAAGAAGTCGGCGAGGGGTGTAGCGGGGTTGTCTACGAAGATGGCCAGCCGGTGTCGTTTGTGCAGGGCTTTTGCCGCGCCGCAGAAGATGTGATCACGGTCACGGCAACCGGCACTCGTTCGGAAATCGAAGATACCGGGCAGGCGGTTACGATTGTCAATCGCAGCGAGATCGAGGATATCCAGGGCGCTGATCTGACCCGCGTGCTGGAGCGTGCGCCCGGCGTAACCTTCAGCCGCAATGGCGGGGCCGGAAGTTTCACAGGTGTGCGTGTTCGCGGTGCAGAGGCAGAACAATTGCTGGTGGTTGTCGACGGGGTTCGCGTGGCCGATCCCGCATCCCCGGCGGGCGGATATGATTTTGGCAATTTGCTGTCGCAAAATGTTGAAAAAATGGACCTGCTGCGCGGTTCCAACAGTACGATCTGGGGGTCTGACGCAATCGGCGGCGTGCTGGCGGTAACCACTCGCAATCTCGACGGTGTCACCGCAAGCGCTGAATACGGATCGCGCGAAACGCTCTCTGCATCTGCCACGGGCGGGGTGTCAGGCGACTGGGGCAGCTTCGGCGTGGTCGCCAGCTTTTACGATACCGAGGGATTCTCTTCGGCGGCCAGCGGCACGGAGGATGATGGTTTCCAGCAATGGGCGATTGCATCACGCGGGCGGGCCAATGTAAGCTACGCAGTCTCGCTGTTTGCCGGCGGCAGTTACAGCGAAGGCGATCTGGAGATTGACGGGACCCCGGCACCATCCTTTATCCTGACAGACACTGACGAATTCCAGAAAACCCGCCAATATTCGGCATTTGCAGGGGTATCTTACGACAGCGGACCGTTGTTCCTGAAAGCGGCCTATTCGCTGGCCGATACTGATAGGCGCAATTTCAATCCGGCGTTCGGCACTGCCCCCGGCTTTACCAGCGACGGCCATTCGGACCGGGTCGAACTGCGCGGTGAATGGCGTGCGATCGGCCCGCTGATCGTAAGCTTTGGCGGGGAAAGCGAGTGGACCAGCTACATCACCAATTTCGATGCACTGCGGCATGATACAAGGATCAGCGGTGCCTACACGCAGCTGGGGATCGAGTTTGGCGGTATTTCGGGCCATCTGGGTGTCCGGCATGATGATCATGCGCGTTTCGGCGGCGCGACCAGTTTCGGCGCTGATCTGAGCTATGAAATCGTGCCTGACATCCGCCTGCGCGCCAGCGTGGGCGAGGGGTTCAAGGCGCCGACATTGTTCCAGCTGTTTTCCGATTTCGGCAACCAGGCTCTTGAGGCCGAACAGAGCACCAGCTTTGACCTAGGCATTGCCTGGAACGACCGAAACGACCGGTTTTATGCCGGGGCTACTCTGTTCAAACGCGACAGTGAAAACCAGATCGAGTTTGCCTCCTGCTTCGGATCGGCCGACCCGATCTGTATCGACCGGCCCTTCGGCACGTATGACAATGTCGGCAAGGTGCGCGCGCAAGGCCTGGAAATGGAGCTGGGGGCAAACCCGTCCGACCGGTTCGGCGTTCGTGCGGTATATTCGCTGACAGACACCGAAAACCGCACGCCGGGCAGCGCCAATCAGGGCAACGCACTGGCCCGCCGCCCGCGTCATGCCGTCACGGTTTCCGCTGACTGGTTGACGCCGATTGCGGGTTTCACGCTGGGCGGCGATGTGCGCATGGTGAGCGACAGTTTCGACGATGCGGGCAATTCCAACCGGCTCGACGGATACCAGCTGGTCACCTTGCGCGGGAGCTTGCCGATAGGAAACAAGGTGGAGCTGTTTGGCCGGGTCGAAAACCTGTTCGATCAGGATTACCAGACAGCGCTCGGCTACGGCTCTCCCGGACGCGGGGCGTTTGCCGGGGCGCGGACGCGGTTCTGATGCGGCTGGCCCCGCTTTTCCTTGGCATGATGCTGGCTGCGTGCGCGCAGCCGGCACCTGTCATCGGGGACGCGGGCAACGCCGGGCCGACGATTGTCAGCCTAAACCCGTGCACCGATGCCATTCTTGCCGAAGTTACGGAGCCGGGTCAGCTGCTGGCGATCTCGCATTACAGCCATGATCCCGCGGCGAGTTCGATGGATATGAAGCGCGCGCGGCAATTCGCGGTAACCGGCGGCACGGTGGAGGAGATCATCGCGCTCCAGCCGGACATCGTTGTGGCGGGCAGTTTCCTTGCGCTGTCCACTCGCACTGCGCTGGATGATCTGGGCATTCGCGTCGAAACCTTCGGCATGGCAGCCGATGTGGAACAAAGCGTGGGACAGATCCGCTCGCTCGCCGGAATCGCCGGGCAAGCGGCGCGGGGGGACCAATTGGTTGCGCGTATCGAGGCTGCGCTGGCCGACGCGCAGGGGGATGCAGACGGGCAAATACCCGCAGTGCTGTGGCAACCGTCTGGTATCGTGCCGGGCGAGGGGACGTTGATCGCCGACCTGATGCGCCGCGCCGGTTTCTCCAGCCATAGCCAAGCATTGGGCATGGGGCAGGCGGATTATCTCTCGCTTGAACAGCTGCTTGTAAGCCCGCCGCGCGTGTTGCTGATCGCAGGGCAGGAACGTTCGCAGGCGCATCCCGCGCTCGACCGGCTGAGCGGGGTGCACCGGGCCAGTCTGGATGCCTCAATGCTGTATTGCGGCGGGCCGACGATCATCGCGGCGTCGCGAAGGCTCAAGGCCATACGGGACGAGGTTTCATGAGCCGGGCCAATGCCATGCTGCTGCTGTTGCTGCCCGGAGCATTCGTCCTGTCGCTGTTTGCAGGCCGGGTCTGGCTCGATTTTTCCGCCACGCCGAACGCCATGGTTATTATCGCTGAACTGCGGCTGCCGCGTGCATTGCTGGCGGTGATCGTCGGGGCTGGGCTAGGTTCCGCAGGCGCGGCGATGCAGGGATATCTGCGCAATCCGCTGGCCGATCCGGGTCTGTTCGGCATTGCCCCCGGCGCCGCGCTGGGCGCTGTCGCCAGTTTCTGGTTCGGTTACGCGGCCAGCGCGTGGCTGCTGCCGCTGTTCGCACTTGCCGGGGCTTCCGCCGCGATGGGGCTGCTCGCGCTGATCGCGGGGCGCACGGGCGGGATCGCCCTGTTCACATTGGCGGGCATGATGATCGCGAGCCTTGCAGGGGCGTTTATGAGCCTCGCCATCAGCCTAGCCCCCAATGCCTTTGCGATGAGCGAAATCGTGACGTGGCTGATGGGCGCGCTAACCGATCGCAGCTGGCGCGAGGTCTATCTTGCCGCGCCGCTGACCGCCGCCGGGATCGCCTGCTTCTGGATGGCCCGAAAAGACCTCGACGCGCTGATCCTGGGCGATGCCGCCGCACGGTCGATGGGGATGCGGCCGGGCGTTTTGCAAGCGTGGCTGATCGCCGGCGTCGGGCTGACCGTGGGCAGCGGCGTCTCTGTGGCCGGGATTATCGGTTTCGTCGGGCTGATCGTGCCGCATCTGGTGCGCCCCTTTACCGACCGCCGCCCGTCTTCGCTGATCATACCGAGCGCGCTGGCCGGGGGGCTGCTGGTGCTGGTGGCGGACAGCGCGGTGCGCATCCTGCCGCTGGTGACCGAGCTGCGGCTGGGGATCGCGCTGAGCCTGATCGGAGCGCCGTTCTTCCTGTGGCTGCTGCTCAAGATGCGCCGCGGCCATGCAGGAGGAATGCTGTGAGCCTGGGCGCTGATAATCTTGGAATTCGCGGCCGGCTGGAACCACTTTCGGTCATGTTCGAGGAGGGGCAGGTCACTGCCATCTGCGGGCCGAACGGGGCGGGCAAGTCGACCCTGCTGGCGGCGCTTGCCGGATTGATCGAGACAGCCTCAGGCAAGGCGGTGCTCGATGGGGAAGACCTGAAGAACCGCCTCCCGCGTGAACGGGCGCAGCACATCGGTTATTTGCCGCAAGACGGCGAGACGGCGTGGGATGTATCGGTTCGCAATCTCGTCTCGCTGGGCCGGCTTCCTTATGGTGACGAGGCGCCCGAGATGGTTGATGCAGCGCTTGAAGCGCTCGGTCTCAAAGCCCATGCGAACAGGCCGGTCTCAACACTTTCAGGCGGTGAGAAAGCGCGCGCTTTGCTGGCCCGCGTGCTGGCCGGACAGCCGCGCTGGGTCCTTGCCGACGAACCGCTCGCCGCGCTCGACATCGGTCACCAGCAGGCCTTGCTCAGCTATCTGAGGCAGACAGCCGCCGCCGGAACCGGTGTGATCATGGTGTTGCACGACCTGTCGCTGGCGATGAACCATGCCGACCGGGTGCTGGTGCTGGACCGCGGCAAACTGGCCGCTGACGGTGCACCCGAAAACGCGCTCGCCACCGGGGTGGTCGAGCGCGTCTGGAATGTCTCGGCAAATTGGGCCGGTAGTCCGGGCGAACGCGCGCTGATGGTGCGCCCGCCCGGATCAGCCTGATTTACTTCGAAACAGTATTCGTCGGCAGCTTGCCATCCGAAGTGGTGGCAGCGTCGGCAGCAGAATCGTCTCCGGTCAGGCCGCGCGCAACCAGCATCGGGGTCACGTCCGGCTGACGACCGGCGAAATTTTCGAACATCTTGAAATAGTCCATCGTCCCGCCGCGGCTGAGGACGGTGGCACGGTAGTGATCGCCGTTCTCACGGGTCAGACCGCCATTGTCCATGAACCATTGACGGCTGTCACGGTCCAGCATCTCGGTCCACAGATAGCTGTAATAGCCGGAGCTGTAGCCGGTCGGGCTGGAGAAGATGTGGTTGAAATAGCTGCTGCGATAACGCGGCGGCACCAGGCCGATTTCAAGGCCCAGTTCTTCCAACGAGTTACGTTCGAACGCGTCGACATCTTCGGGCGTCTTGATCGCAGCGGCTTCTTCTGCGCTCAGCGCGTGCCATTTCATGTCGAGCAGAGCCGCTTCGACGACTTCACCGAAATCATAGCCCTGGTTGAACTTGGCCGCGCGTTCGATCTTCTCGATCAGTTCTGCCGGGATGGTTTCACCGGTTTCGTAATGCTTGGCATAGTTCGACAGGATTTCGGGGTGGGTTGCCCACACCTCGTTCACCTGGCTGGGATATTCGACGAAATCGCGCGCCGTGGCAGTGCCCGAAATCGACGCGTATTTCTGATCCGCGAAGAAACCGTGCAGCGCATGGCCGAATTCATGGAACAGCGTGTTCACATTGTCGAAGCTGACCAGCTGGACTTCACCTTCGGCAGCCTTCGGAATGTTGAGCACGTTGTAGATCACCGGCTTGGTGCCGTTGAGATAGCTCTGATCCACGAAATTGCTCATCCATGCGCCGCCACGCTTGGACGGGCGCTGGAATGGGTCGAAATAGAAGATGCCCAATTCGCTGCCATCACGGTCGAACACGGTGTAGGTGCTGACGTCAGGGTGATAGACCGGCAGATCGGTGCGTTTCTGGAATGTCAGACCGTAAAGTTTTTCTGCAGCGTAGAACACGCCGTCTTCCAGTACCTTGTCGAGCTGGAAGTAAGGCTCAACCGCGCTTTCGTCGAACGCGTATTTTTCAGCCTTCACCTTTTCGGCATAGCGATACCAGTCCCATGGCTTCACTTCGAAATCGCCGCCCTCGGCAGCGATCTTCTCGTTGAGCAACGCAGCCTCGCGGCGCTGGGTTGCGGCCAGTGCGGGAACCATCTGTTCCATGAAATCAAGCGCAGTCTGCGGCTGTTTCGCCATGCGGTCATACATGACGTAGCTGGCCCAGTCGGGCTTGCCGAACAGCGCGGCTTTCTGGGCGCGCAGCTGGGCGATTTCAGCGATCAGCATACGGGTGTCGTATTCACCCGGCTGGTCATTACGGTCGACGCTGAGGCGGAACAGCTTTTCGCGGGTCGTGCGGTTTTCCAGCGCTGGCAAGGATGGCTGCTGCGTGGTGTTCTGCAGCGCGATGGCATACTTGCCTTCCATGCCCTTCTCAGCAGCCAGCTTTGCAGCGGCTTCGATCGCGGCAGGCGACAAGCCGGCCAGCTCCTCTTCGCTATCGACGATCAGCGCGCTGGCAACGGTGCCTTCGCGCACGCGGTTGCCAAATTCATTGGTTACTTCTGACAGCTTGGTGTTGATCGCGCGGACCTGATCCTTCTGCTCTGCGGTCAGCATGGCGCCGGCCTGGACCATACCTTCGTAGGTGTCTTCCAGCAGGGCCGCGTCTTCAACCGTCATGCTCATCGCAGCGCGATTGTCGTAAACCGCTTTGACCCGGGCAAACAGCACGGGGTCCAGCGTTATCGCATCGGAGTGGGCCGAAAGCTTGGGACCCATCTCGGTCTGGACGGCATTGAGCGTGTCGTTGGTGTTGGAACCGGTCAGCGCGAAGAATACGCGGGCCACGCGGCCCAGAATTGCGCCGGATTGTTCCAGTGCGACAATCGTGTTCTCGAAAGTCGGTGCATCTGGATTGTTCTTGATCTGATCGATCTCGGCGCTGTGAATTGCCATCGCCTGTTCGAACGCCGGGCGGTAATCATCATCGGAGATCTTGCTGAAATCGGGCGCTTCGAACGGCAAAGTGCTTTCAGCGGCGAAATAGCCTGTCGCTTCGGGCACGGCATTTTCTGCAGGAAGTGCGGCGGTGTTGGCACTGGCCATTTCGTCGCCTCCGTTGGCTTGTGAACATCCTGCAAGCAATGCGCTCGCAGCGACTGCGGCCATAAGTTGGGCCTTCATCTGACTCTCCATATTTTCTGGGTAGGTGCAGCAGGGATGGATTCCCCGCGCGGTCCATTGCAACCCCTGATAACTGACACTGCTTGAACCGGAGATTGACCGAAATTGCAAACTAAAGGCGGATAGTCGGTCGAGGCAGGAACGCCGTTTGTCGAACGGGCGGGGTCGCCCTGCTGAATTACGCGCGACGGGCAAACGAGCTGCCAAGCTCTGTTTAACCAGCATTTTTCGCGGCTGGACAAGGCCGGATTTGGCCGCCAAATGAGCCTCCGTTTTTCTCCATGGGGTCGCATCCATATGTTCAGGAACGTTTTTCCTTGCCTTGCCGCTGCGGCAATCTGTGCAATTAGTCCGCCGCTTGCCGCCCAGGAAAACTCCGGGGGCGCTGCTGCTGAGGCAGCAGGCGTTAGCGCGCCAGCCGCGCAGGACGTTTACACGCTGAGCCCGGCGGAACTGTTCGAATTCGCAGAACAAGCGCGTGCTGCCGGGAATTTCGATCTCGCGGCGAAGGCTTACACCGCTCTTACCGAACTGCCGGATATGCCGCTGCGGAACGAAGCGCGTTTTCGGCACGCAATGATGCTTGCCGATCAGCAGCAGGACTATCGCGGTGCGGCTGTGCTGCTGCGCCAGATACTCGACGAACAGCCCGATACCGCGCGTGTGCGGGTAGAGCTGGCACGGATGCAGGCGATGATGGGCAATCTCGGCGCGGCAGAAAAGGAACTGCGGGCGGCGCAGGCGGCGGGCCTCCCGCCAGAGGTTGAGCGGCTGGTTCGTTTCTATGCCAGCGCGCTCAATGCCCGCAAGCCATTCGGGTTCAATATCGACTTCGCGATTGCGCCGGACAGCAATATCAACCGCGCGACCCGGTCCGATACGCTTGGCACGATCATCGGCGATTTCCAATTGTCCGAAGACGCGCAGGAAAAATCCGGCATCGGCATCGCTGCCCGCGGGCAGGCCTATCTCAAGGCCGGATTGGCAGAGAATGCAGAGCTGCTGGTTCGGGCCAGCGCGAATGGGCGGTTCTACGAAAATGGCGACTTCGATGATTATATCGCGTCCATCCAGGCAGGGCCGCAGATTGCCATCGGGAAAGACCGTCTGGACATCGCCGCCACGGCCAGCTGGCGGTGGTTCGGGCGCGATCCTTACACCGTGTCCTATGGCGCGACCGCCAATTACCGGCATCCGGTGGGCAAAAGGGCGCAGATCAATGTGCAAGGCGCGGCGATCCGCACGAAAGACCGGCTGAACGATCTGCGTTCGAACGATCGATACCAGCTTGAAATCGGTCTCGACCGTGCATTTACCAGCAAGTTCGGCGGCGGGATTGGCCTGTCGGGCTATCGCGCAGTCGCCAACGATCCGGGGTACTCAACCGCAAGCGGCAGCCTGAACACCTATCTGTTCCGCGAATTGGGCCGGACAACGGCGGTGCTGCGCGCAGGTTATGACCGTCTCGAGGCCGACAAGCGGCTGTTCCTGTATCCCACGCGGCGGGTCGATGACCGGTTCAGCGCGAGCCTGTCCGGCACGTTCAGGGATTTGAGAATTGGTGCCTTCGCGCCGCTCGCCAAAGTGAGCTTCGAACGGAATTTCTCGACCGTGGAAATTTACGACTATCAGCGCCTAGCAGCGGAATTCGGGGTGGCTGCTGCATTCTGATTGAACGATGACGCTATGGTACAATGAGACACTTGTTTTCCAGACTATTACTGACCGAATTGCCGTGAATGCGGGGCAGAGCGTTCGGCGCACATGCCATCCTTTCCGGTCTATAATTGCGGGCGGACCTTGCGCCGCCCAGGGTTTTGGGGAGCAAAAACCATGAAGAATTACAGGGTCGCACTGCAGGCTACGGTCTGCGCAATGTCGCTTACACTGGCTGCTTGTGGCGGCGGAGGCGGCGGAACAGTCAGTACGCCGCCCCCGACAGGCGGTGGTGGTGGTGGCACGCCAACGCCAACCCCGACCCCGACCCCGACACCGACTCCCCCACCGAGCAGCGGCAATTCGGACCTGCTCGGCACTTTGCAGAGCGAGAACTTCACCAACACCGCGACGCGCGCATCCCTGACTGTCAACGGCACGAACCGCACTGTGTCGCAGCAAGCGATCACCGCGCAGATCACCTACAACGCCAACGACAGCAGCTACCAGTTGGTGACACCGACCGGCACGATTACCTTCTCCGCCAGCGATATCGACAATGCGCAAAGCAACACCGGGTCGATCGTTTATGTGAAAACCAATGGAGACCGGACGGATTCGCTGACCCTGACGCGGCCGGGCACATCCGGCCCGATTACCTACCAATATGTCGGCAGCGCGTTTTGGCAGCGCACAGAAGTTGGCACGACATCTGGTGCGGGTTCGATTGATTCGATCGTCTACGGGGTCGAAACCCCCAATGCAGACGTGCCGCGCACCGGATCTGCTGACTATGCTATCGACCTGATTGGCGCGATCACCACGGGCGACAATGTCTCGGGCCTTGCGGGTACCGGGACGGCCAGCGTTGATTTCGCCAGCGGCAATTTGGTGTTTATCGGCAGTCTGACGCTCGCACCGTTCCAGAACGGAGCCAGCTCTTTCAGTGGACAGGCAAGTCTTTCTGCCAGCGCCAACAGTTTCAGCGGCGTATTCACCCTGCAGGATTTCGGTCAGTTCGACGGTGCAATCGCCGGGCGCCTGTTCGGCCCCGGGGCAGAGGAAATCGGCGCTGCATGGTCGGCCCAGAACGGTGACAACAGCCGCGTTGCCACTGGCACCATCATGGGCCGGCGTGATGAAACGCCGCCCAATTCCCAGTTCAACCCGAACGGAAACATCCTGACCAACAGCCAGTCGTTCTCGATTCAGGAACGGGTGCTTGATTTCGCACTGAACGGATCGGTTGGCGGGCAGCAGCCAGCTGGCAGTTTCTCTGCCCAGAACGTGACGCAGAGCGCGTTGCTGCTGCGCTATGACGCAGACCGTAACGAATTCGTGTTCAGCGCTGACGACACCACGGGGGTGTATTCGGTACAGAACCAGCGGTTCGAAACGCTCGGCCCGCAGGATACCGCGAGTTTCGATTCTGGCGGTCTGACCTATGTCCAGGCCGGTGCCTGGCGCCTGTTCAGCCCGGATCAAAACCCTGACTATCGCTATTCCTTCTTTACCTACGGCTTTGCGACACCGGCGGGTGATGTGCCGACCACCGGCAGCGCGGCTTACCGTCTCAGCTTTGGCGGAACAGCGGTCGATAACGACATCGCCAATCCGGTCCGGATCAGCGGTGATGGTGTCCTTCGTGTCGATTTCGGCTCGATGACGCTGGACCTGTCCGGCGGGCTGACCTTCGAGGAACGGATTTTCCTGTCCGGTGTCCCGCAATTTACCGGCTCGGGTTCGCTTTCCGGCACTGGCGCAATCGGATCGAGCGCGCGCGATTTCTCCGGCACCTTGGCCTTTGACGGGCTGGGCAATTACACCGGCACGTTCGACGGCTTGTTCTACGGCCCGGATGCACAGGAAGTCGGCGCGACCTGGGAAGCGAGCGATGGTACTGACCGCGCCGCCGGAACATTCATCGGTGAAGAAGATGACAGCATCCTCTCCAGCGATCAGACGCTGGCCGGCGCGACTGAGCCGCTCGACATGGTGGGCCGCCGCCTGCGGGCCGGCATTTACGAAGGCGAAGCCAGTATTTCCTTCGATCCGGCCAACGGGCAATTCGTTTTCCGAACAGAAAACTTTGCCGCGCCGAACGAGCAAGAGGTTATCACGCTGTCCGATGCGAATATCGTGGCGGCCGAATCCACTGCTTCGCGGACCTATTACCGGACGACCGGCAACACTGCGGTCGAAGGGTTCATCTTTACACCGGGTGCGAGCAACCCCGTACTCGAACTGACCTATTCCTCGTTCGCGCAGCTCAACCTGCGGGAAAGCAGCGCGCAGGGTGACCGTAACGAAAGCTATTACTTCGTGTTCGGTGTCGAAACGGCTGCGGCGGCGCTGCCAAAGGCGGGGTCAGCAAGCTATTCGGGCATCGTGTTCGGTGACGGCGAAAACTCCGCAACCGGCTATGTCGGGGAAATCGGCGGAACCAGCGCGCTTACTGCCGACTTTGCCGCTGGCTCGCTGGTGATGACGCTGGACATGAGTCAGGCTGATGCGGCCAATACATTCATCGGCACTGCGATTTTCGACGGTAGCATCGCCACCAATGGCTTCTTCGGTTCGACGCAGCAAAACGATCCGTTCCGCGGCAGCATGAGGGGCCACTTCTTCGGCAGAGATGCCGCGGAATATGGTGCCGTGTTCGACGTGCTGCGTGATGACGCAAGCGGCCGCTCAACTTTCAGAGGCGTGTCGGTCGGCAAGAAAGACTGATCTTCGCGTATCCGGATTGCACTAAAGAGGGGAAGGCGTCGCTGCCTTCCCCTCTTTTTGTTTCCAGTTTCAGGCCGCCTCAGGCCGTCATTCGCGGATCTTCATACGAACCGTTCAGGAAGATATTTGCACGTCTTTCGCTGCGATAGATCAAGCCTTTTGCGGTCGCGCCGCCTGCGGAATGATAATGCAGTTCATCGGCTATGGATTGATGGTCGCCGGCTGAAATAGCCTCGTTCAACTTTGGGCTACGCTCTTGCGAGACGCTTCCCTGTCCCACGTTGAACACAAGATCGACCAGCGCATCGAATTCGTGTTGGAAAAGCGGAAGATCGCCGACAAGGTCGCTAACTGTTTTTTCGGCGTGTTCGAGATCCGCTTCGAGCAGTTCCATGACCCGTTCGTCCGAGATAGTATCGCCCAAGCTGAGTCCATCCGACGCGGTCACGAGGTGGCCGACGCCAACAGTCAAGTTGCCCGCAACATCGCGGTACACGTCGTGCCGGACGCCTTCCTCCTCCATCATGGCGCGCTTGAGTTCCGCGCTGGCTCTCATGGAGTCGGTTTGCGTGCGTGTCTCGATCATCCATGCCTGCGGCGCCGAGCTGCTAAACTGGGGTTCTACCGCGCCACTTGCTGCGGCCTGTATGCCGGCTGCGCTGACGGACATCGCGAGCGCGATCTTGCGCTTGCGCATATGAACCCGTTCGCCTTTCAACGTGCGGGCCAGCTTGGCTTGCCGGCGGCGTCTGCGGCGGTCTTTCAGCCGGGTAATAAGCGGTGCGATACCTTGCCGGCGGTTCTCGAACCGTAATCTGGGCAGGATTTGCGGGGCTGGTGATCTGGTCTTTGACGGATAGGCGATCACGCATTCTCTTCGATGGTGATGTTTGCATCGTCCAGAAGCGGTGCCCTGAATTCTGTGTCCCGATCCTGACCGGAATCGGCTTGCGGTTTCTCCGGGCTGTCGGATGGGCTGCGGTACGGGGTGATATAGCCATATGGCATGTAGGTGTTCCTTTCTATTGGGCGTTGCGTCCGGTTCTGCGACCTGATGGGCGAACCGGGGAAAACGCCGCCTTTACATTCACCTAATCAACGGGCGGGCGGGGTTATCGGTCCACGCTTCAGCGTTCGTCAGCCACGCTTCAGGCGTTGGCGCACTGATCGGGTGCGTCGTTGCCGGACCGATTCCTTGCCCTGAACGGAAGCAAGTTAACCCGTCAAGCGCTCAGCCGAGCACTTGAACATTTGCAGAACATTGGGTTAAAGAGCGCGGTATTCACCAGTCCACTGGACTCTCTCTCACCCAATACCCACTTGGCAGGTCATGGCTCTCACAAAAATTTCAGTCCGCGGTGCTCGTGAGCATAATCTCAAGGGTGTCGATATCGACCTGCCGCGCGATGCGCTGATCGTGATTACGGGGCTGTCGGGCTCCGGCAAATCCTCGCTCGCATTCGACACGATCTATGCCGAAGGGCAGCGGCGCTATGTCGAGAGCTTGAGCGCTTATGCGCGGCAATTCCTGGAAATGATGCAAAAACCCGATGTGGAGCACATTGACGGTTTGTCGCCGGCCATTTCCATCGAGCAGAAGACCACTAGCCGCAATCCGCGTTCGACCGTCGCGACTGTCACGGAAATCTACGACTACATGCGCCTGCTGTGGGCGCGCGTGGGTGTTCCGTACTCGCCGGCCACGGGCGATCCGATCGAAGCGCAAACCGTGTCCAACATGGTCGACCGGGTGATGGAACTGCCCGAAGGCACGCGGCTGTATTTGCTTGCGCCGGTCGTGCGCGGCCGCAAGGGTGAATACCGCAAGGAACTGGCCGAATGGCAGAAAGCGGGCTTCACCCGCGTGCGGATCGACGGGGAGCTCTACCCGATCGAGGAGGCGCCCGCGCTCGACAAGAAGTTCAAGCACGACATCGAAGTGGTGGTGGACCGGCTGGCGGTAAAGGAAGGGCTGGAAACGCGCCTTGCCGACAGTTTCGAAACTGCGCTTAAGCTGGCCGACGGACTGGCCTATGTCGACCTAGCCGATGGTACGGTGCCGGGGCGCGAGGATGAAGACGCTTCCGGCGGCCAGATGAAAGGCGCCGGGCTGCCCGCCAACCGGATCGTGTTTTCAGAGCGGTTTTCCTGCCCGGTCAGCGGTTTTACGATTGAGGAAATCGAACCGCGGCTGTTTTCGTTCAACTCCCCTCAGGGCGCGTGTCCGACATGCGACGGGCTGGGGGAAAAGCAGTTGTTCGACCCGCAGCTGGTAGTCCCCAACGAAGAACTCAGCCTGAAAAAGGGCGCGGTGGTGCCGTGGGCGAAAAGCAATCCGCCATCGCCCTATTACATGCAGGTGCTCGGCAGTCTGGCGAAGGCCTATGAATTCGATCTGACCACTCCGTGGAAAGATCTGGAGCCGGATCAGAAGATGATCATCCTGCACGGCACCGGCGGCAACCGCGTGCCGCTGACGTTCAAGGACGGGCGCAAGGAATACACCGTTCACAAGGCGTTCGAAGGGGTGATCGGCAACCTCAATCGCCGCCTTCTGCAAACCGAAAGCGCGTGGATGCGCGAGGAACTGGGCAAGTTCCAGACCAGCCAGCCATGCGAGACCTGCGGCGGCGCGCGGCTCAACCCGAAAGCGCTGGCGGTGAAAATCGGCCCGAAAGACAACCCGACTGATATCGCCGAACCGACCCGGATGAGCGTGTCCGATGCGAAGGACTGGTTCCTCGCCCTCGACAGCAAGCTGAACCCCACGCAGAGCCAGATCGCCAAGGCCATCCTGAAAGAAATCAACGAACGGCTGGGTTTCCTCGACAATGTCGGGCTCGATTACCTCAACCTCGACCGGACCAGCGGTACGCTGAGCGGCGGGGAGAGCCAGCGCATCCGCCTCGCCAGCCAGATCGGCAGCGGGCTGTCGGGCGTGCTGTATGTGCTCGACGAACCCAGCATTGGCCTGCACCAGCGCGACAATGACCGCCTGCTGGAAACGCTCAAACGCCTGCGCGATCTGGGCAATACGGTGATCGTGGTGGAGCATGACGAAGACGCAATCCGCCAGGCCGATCACGTGGTCGACCTGGGCCCCGGCGCCGGTGTGCGCGGGGGCGAGGTGGTGGCGCAGGGCACACTCAAACAGGTGCTCAAATCCAAGAAGTCGCTGACCGCCGATTACCTGACCGGGCGGCGCGAGATTTCGGTGCCAAAGCAGCGCCGCAAGGGTAACGGCCACCAGCTGACCGTGCACGGCGCGCGGGCCAACAACCTCAACAACGTAACCGCCGCCATCCCGCTGGGCACGTTTACCTGCATCACCGGCGTATCGGGCAGCGGCAAATCCAGCTTCACCATCGACACGCTCTATGCCAGCGCCGCACGCACGCTGAACGGGGCGCGGGTGATCGCGGGCGCGCACGACAAGGTCACCGGCCTCGAATATTGCGACAAGGTGATCGAAATCGACCAATCGCCCATCGGCCGCACCCCGCGCAGCAACCCGGCGACCTATACCGGCGCCTTCACCAATATCCGCGACTGGTTCGCCGGCCTGCCGGAGGCGCAGGCACGCGGTTACAAACCCGGCCGGTTCAGCTTCAACGTGAAGGGCGGCCGGTGCGAGGCGTGCCAGGGCGACGGGCTGATCAAGATCGAAATGCACTTCCTGCCCGACGTGTATGTCACGTGCGAGGAATGCGGCGGCAAACGCTACAACCGCGAAACGCTGGAGGTGAAGTTCAAGGGCCTGTCCATCGCCGATGTGCTGGACATGACGATCGAGGATGCGGAGGAATTCTTCAAGGCCGTGCCCCCGATCCGTGACAAGATGCACATGCTGAACGAAGTGGGGCTGGGCTACGTCAAGGTCGGCCAGCAGGCAACCACCCTGTCAGGGGGCGAGGCGCAGCGGGTGAAACTGGCCAAGGAACTGTCCAAGCGCAGCACCGGGCAAACGCTGTATATCCTCGACGAGCCGACCACCGGCCTGCATTTCGAAGACGTCCGCAAACTGCTGGAAGTGCTCCACCGGCTGGTTGACCAGGGCAATTCAGTGGTGGTGATCGAACACAATCTGGACGTGATCAAGACCGCGGACCACCTGCTTGACCTCGGCCCCGGCGGCGGCGTGCGCGGCGGCGAGATCGTCGCGCAAGGCACGCCGGAGGATGTGGCGAAGGTGAAGGGGAGTTATACGGGGCAGTATCTCAAGCCGATGCTGGCCCGCGCGAGCAAGCCCGAAGCCCAAGCCGCCGAGTAGCCCCCGCCTGCACTGCAAGGCCCCCGATTGACGCCGTCCCGTAAAGCGATAGGATCGCACAAAGGGCCGCGCCGCAAACCTGCGACGGGGGCCGCGCAATGCAGCTTGAGAATTTCTTCCTGACTACCGCCGAAATCGCCGTCGTGCTGATCGGCTTCGTGACCGTATTCCTCACCTTCGTGATGGGCGGGCGCGAGGTGGGCATGGCCGACCGCATGCACAGCCGCTCGCTGCTCATCGGCTCCTATCCCATGTTGGTTGTCCCGCTGGTCCCCATCGCCGCGCTTCATTACGGGGCCAGCGAGCAGCAGGCCCTGTTCGCCTTCCACCTGGCGGGCGCGGGCATGATGGTGCTGGTCGGCCTGACCATGGGCCTGTTCTACCTGAGGGTGGGGGCGGCAAACTGGCGCGCCATCGGGATGGTGCACAATGTCACCTCCTGGTCGGCAGGGACACTGTCCGCAGGCGTCTTTACCGCAGGGGCGCTGGGATATGCCCCCGCGGGCAACGCCGTGGTGGCCGTGATCCTGGTGTTCGTGATGAGCGCCACCGCATTGTTCAGCTTCGCCGCACAGCAAATGCACCTGTTCGACTGGAAGAACCCCTGAAGGCGGGGCAAGCCCCCGGCAAACCCGATCTTAACTTTGCCAGCGCATCCTTCCCGGCATAATATCGGAGCGGCTTGGGAGGGCACACACGATGAAATGGCTGGTATTAGTCGGGGCCGCAGTGATTGGCTTCCTGGTCGCCTTCAGTTTTTCCGCGAGCGACGAGGTCGGGGCGGAGGTGGACAAGCGGCTGGACCAAGATTTCGTCTCGCGATGCGTCGCCCGCGCACAATTCCCCGCTGAGCTGGAGGCCAAGGCCCCGCAAATCTGCGGCTGCATGAAACGCGAATTCGACAATCGCGGCCTCAAGCTGACCGACGCCTTTGGCGAAAAGCAAGCGGAGATGCAGAAGATCACACAGCGGTGCGCGCGGAACGCGATGTGAGGGCCGTTTGGGGCGGGTAAACATTACTCCAGGTGTGATAAAGCATTCCGACCGACCGGCCCCAGTGAACACGGACCGGCCACGCAGGTCGAAACAATAGAGCCACATTTTCCACACGCAAATTTCACCAAAGCATTGTTTTTTAAGTCGCGAAGGTGGACCGTTCGACATCCAGAAATGTCCTCGGGGGTTGTTGATGCAAGTGAAATCTATATCAGCTAGAAATTTTAAGACACTCGTCGATTTCAAGTTTGAAATAGGGCCGGGATATTCGGCCATTTCTGGTATGAACAACTGCGGCAAAACGTCAGTATTTCGAATAATTGAGTACTTTTTGAAAAGCGGTGCTAATGATGGCTTTCCATACAATTCAGAAAATTCGATAAAATATGATCGGGATTTCACACAGTGGGCGGATGCCGGTGAGAGCATCGACGTCTCAATAGACCTACTAATCAGTAAGTCGGACGACTCAGAGATATTTGGTTTCGTTGAACGCTTCAGCGATGACGTGGGTGAGAAAGAATCTATTGAGCTCAAGTCCAGAGCTGTCTTCTCAAAGGATGAAACTGTAAAACTATCATGCTATATCGATGGCGTGCCACAAGATGAACGAGGTTCTGATGAGATTGTTAAGAAGCTTCGGGCGACAAATAATTTGACTATCCACAATTCTACCAAGAATGAAAAAGGTTTTTATTTCGTTGGCGATTCATTTGTCGAAATATTAGAAGCGCATTTTTCGATTGACGACCGAAAAAGTATTGCGGCTGCGCAGAAGAACCTCCAGAACCGAGTTCGAAAGGCGGCTAAACAGCACAAAGCGGAGTTGGACAAGCTTCTTGGAAAAACCAAGGATCGAATTCATGTTGAATTGACCGCACTAGGTGGCGAGAAGCTTTCAAAATTTCCACTGCAAATGAAGCTTAGTGACAAAGTTTCGGAGGTGGCGCTCCAGGAGTGGGGGGCTGGAACTCAAAATAGAACTCGAGTTTTCATGTCAATTTTGGACGCGCAGCATTCGAAAGAAACTGCATCGGATACAAACAAGTCTACGCCTATATTTTTAGTTGAGGAACCGGAGAGTTTCCTACACCCCTCTGCGCAGGCAGAATTTGGTCAAATCCTGAATGATCTGGCTGACGAGTTTGGGCTGCAGATCGTCGCAACAACGCATAGCCCTTATATGCTAAATCAAAGTGATCCGCGTGCTAACTTTCTTCTTGAGCGTCGCCTTTTCAGGAGAATGCCCCGTGAAACAATACTAGTTAAGTCGGATGACGAAGATTGGATGGCGCCATTTGCCGAGAACCTTGGTGTCATAAAGAGCGAATTTCATGATTGGAAGCAAGCATTTTCAGCCAGCTCTTCAGAAGTTATTCTTGTAGAAGGTGATATCGATAAGGAGTATTTTGAGCTATTTAGAGATAATTATCCCAACATATACAAAATACCAGATAAAGTGGAGATTGTGCCCTACGAGGGTAAGGATGCGCTGAAAAATACAGCGTTACTTCGCTTCATGATTAATAAGTTCAGGCGGGTGTTTATCACCTTCGATTTAGATGCGGAGAAGGAATTGTCCTCCTCGCTGTTGAGATTGGGCCTGACACAAGGTTCTGATTTCATGCCGGTTGGACAAAAACGTGCGGGTTGCGAATGTATTGAGGGCTTATTGCCAGATGCCTTGAAGGTGTCAGTCAACGCAATAAATGTGGATGATGTGAATGCGATGATGTCGGGCGACCATAAAGTACGGAAGAATGCTCGGCAAAAACTAAAGCGCGCGTATCTCGAATATTTGCGACACCACCCACAAGAGGAGAAAGATCTAGTCGGGTTCAAGGTCTTTTTTGCGAAGGTCGCGAAGGCATTTTAAATTTTCCTAATTCCCATCCTCAGTATAACTAACCCGGTTCACTCCATTCCACAGAGGTGAACCATGAACGCATTTGTTTGTTTAGCCTCAAGCGCCGGCGCTCACGTCCGTTCGCTTGGCTTGCGGCCTAACCGGCCGGCGGGCGGTCGCCCTTGCGGCGCCCCGCGCCGGGCAGCGCCAGCAGGAAGCGTGGGAGGTGTCGCATGAACGCTCTCGTCGCCATCACTCCTGCCCCCACCGCTGGCCCGCATGGGGCGGGGGGCACTATTCTTACCGCTCGGCGCAAGGCTGATTTTCTGGCCAGTCTCCAGCTGTCGGGCAATGTCCGGCTGGCGTGCCGTGCGGCTTCGGTCTCTGCGCAGACAGCCTACCGGGCGCGGCGGGGCTCTGCGGCTTTTGCGGGGGCGTGGGATGCGGCTTTGCTGGCGGCGCGTGATCATGCCGAGCAGGTGCTGGCCGACCGCGCGCTGAACGGGGTGGAGGAGCCGGTGTTCTATCACGGGGAGGAGATCGCGCGGCGGCGGCGCTATTCAGACCGGTTGCTGCTGGCGCATCTTGCGCGGCTCGACCGGCTGGCTGAGCGCGCCGAAGTGGCGGCGGCCTTGCCCCTGCTTGACGAACAGATCGCCGCCTTGCGCCAGGGGGAGGAATTGCCGGAAACCGGGCCGCAAACCCTCTCGGAAAATCATCATCAGGACAGTGTTCCATGTGTTCCAAGCTGTAGGGTTTCCCCTCGGCAAACCAGCGCACCGGCGTTTGGGGCGGCGGCGGGGGCACGGTGCCCCGATTGCGGCGGGGCCTGCGCCGATCCGCGTGCCGATCTGGGGCCGCGTGACTGCCAGTGGCTGGGCAACCGGCTTCAACGGATGGAAAATGCCCGCCCGCGCGGCGCGGCGGCCCCTCATGCCATGGCCTTGCCCCCTGAAACGCAGCCGGGCGATGTCGAATCCCTCCAGCTCGAAGCGTTCGAGGCCGGGGTGGGGGAATGGTGGACCCTGTGCAGCGAGGATGATCTTGCGGCGCGGCTGCGGGCCGGGGCGGCCGCGTCCGGCTAGCGGGCGGTCCAATGCGCGTGTGTCGCATTTCGCCAATAACAGGGTGAATATCAGCTTACCATGGTCCCCGGTCGCGAGTCGAAGATGAGGTGACTTGCCGGGGGGACAACAAAACAGCGCAACGTCACCTGTCTGCATTCGCATGATAGGAGGACACTATGAAGAAGACTATTTTGGCCGCATTCGCGGTATCAATGACTGCAGCAATTGGCACCGCGCCGGCGGCTGCGAAATCCGATAATGCCGCGCTGGTAATCAACCAGTCGAGTTGCGGCGGGATTGTGGAGATCGACGGACAGCCCGTTGTGATCCAGACCGATGACGGCGCGACACGCGTCATCACCAGCAGCGGCAACGCCATGCTGGTGTGCAACATGGATGTTGTCGACGGGCCGGAACTGACGAAAGCGGTCAAGCTGGAAGGCTTTGGCTGCAACTTCGAAGGCGGCTTCACCCGCGACACGCGCATGGTGATCACGCCCAGCGGCAAGGCAACCGCCGTTTGCCGCGTGCGCCCGGAATAAGTGCAGGGCGGCTGGCCGGGCGGTAATGCCTGGCTGGCCGCACTCACCCCGTGCACAGGCTCGAAATTCTGAACAAGGCGGCAGTGTCCGCCAATGAGGCTGCCAGCCCCGCTGCCAATGCGCGGCGCAGGGTGAATGCGGCCATGCTGGGCGGTGCGGCGCTGGCCGCGATGTGCTGTCCCGCTGCGGCTCTGGCGCAGGAGGCGGTTGAGCTTCCGCAAGGGACGCAGGCAGCGCCCGAACAGTTCGAAGTAACGCCCTCCGCCGAAATCGGCGCGGCGTGCGGGACCGGCGCAGGCTTGCAAATTGGCGCTGGCGGCGGATTGGGGCAGACGCTCTGCCCGTATGCCGACACCTCGGCCGGGCTGGATGTCGCGAGCCGCTTTGACTTGCCCGGCGGCGATATCCGCGTGAGTGCCGCGTTCGCCCGCGGAACCGACGAAAGCCTCACGCTCGACCGGCAGATGCAGTCATACCGCCCAGGCTTCGTGCGCGAAGGCACGCTGGCTTCGCTGGGCATGAAAAGCTCGCTGTTTGACGAAAACCTCAAGATCGAAAGCGAAATCGGGTGGAGCCGCAATTGGGAAACCCCGATCGCTGCCACCGTGCTGAGCCCGGCGCGTGAGAACCAGGCGACCGGATTTGCTCAGGCGCACAAGATCGATGCAAAGCTGATCGACGGGCGCAAACTGGGCTGGACGGTTTCCGCCGAAATGCGCCGGGCGAGCGATGACTACCGCCTCGACCACGTATCACGCTTTGACCGGCTGTTCGCCGCGCCGGGCTCGAGCGACCGGTTACGCACCACATTCCGCGCTGGCGATGTCAAGGTGAAGGCGTCGTTCAATTCCAGCCGGTTCCAGTTCACCCGCTCGCAAAGCAGGAAGCTGAGCCTGAGTTATGCCGGTGTCGGAATAGGCTTTTCGCAAAGCGACCGCGCTTCGATCCCGAATGAATTTGTCACGATTTCGCAGTCGCGTTCGCGCTCGCAGCGGATCAATCTGGAATTCGACCTCTATAGCGCGGCACCGCTGCTGGCGATGGAGGACACCGGGTTTAAGTCGCTCCTGCCCAAGCATTTTTCGGTTGGTTTCGAAACCCGGCACGGCATGCGTTTCGGCTCTGCCTCGCCAGCGACATCGGTTCGCAAAAGCCTGGACGTAATGGGCCTGTGGACGACGCCAATCGGCGATAGCCTGGTCAACTTCACTTCGGAAAATACCGCCGACCAATTGCGCGGCGATAGCAGCAGCACACAGTTTTTGGTCTCTCACAGCTTCAATCTGGGTGATTGGGCCATCTCCGGCGATGCCTTGGTGGTGGATCAGCGATCTTCAGTGGGTTCCGGGGACCAGAGCGCATTCTACAGCGCCAGCGCTTCTTACCGAAGTAAGGGCGGGCCGAAAGTGGAATTGCGTTTGGGGCAGGATCAGCTGCAATTCGGCGATGGCGGAAATGATTTTACGCTGAGAGATAGCAGCGTTCAGGCCGAATTGCGCATCGACATGTCACCTGTCCTGCAGCGCAGATTGCAGCGTGATGATATGCATCTCGCGCTGGAGATGCAGGTCAACCTGAACAGTTCGGACTATGAAGTTCGCTATCTTGACGAGGTGATCGACGCCGGGAGCGACGGGTTCAGCCGCAAGGGAGTGATGCTCACTTTCGCAATGGATTTGCGATAGCCTGGCGAGGCTTAAGGATTCAGAACTTCCAGTTCCACGGTACCGTGTCCCCGTTTGATGAGGCCGATCTCCGTCGCTGCAGCACGGCTGAGATCAATCGTTCTGCTACGTGCGAAGGGCCCTCGGTCGTTTATCCGGACGGTGACTGACTTGCCATTTCGAGGGTTTGTTACGCGCACCTCGGTCCCAAAAGGCAACGTTCGGTGCGCGGCTGTGAGAGCGTTCATGTTGAAGCGTTCGCCATTGGCTGTCTTGCGGCCATGAAAGCGACGTCCGTAATAGGATGCAACGCCCGAACCAAGGGAACGTGCGTCCTTCGCTTCCTCTATCTCTAGCGGCGGGTCGATTTGAGTGAGGTCAACCACGTTGCCTGATGGGTCGGGTGCTGGCGGGAGGTCTTCGAAGCGGGCGAAGCGATCTTCGAAGATCTCGTCGGAGACCGGGGAGAAACCCGGGTCGGCCATTGCCGGGCCGCCGAGCGAACCACAAACCGTCAAGGCGGTGACGAGCGATGCCGCGATGAAGCGGCCGGCGGCGCTCTTCTTTATCAGAACCCTCTGCATGTGGGGCTTTTACACTGCAGCGAATACCAAATCTGCCTCAAAACAGGCAATTTGTCGCGTTTTGGGCTCCATCCGGCGACTCTTGGCAGCCCGAAAAGCAAATGGGGCCGGTATTGCTACCGACCCCACTCTTACCGAAGCGTGGGCTTTCCTGATGACCGGTCTTGCGACCTATCTTCTGGAAAGCACTTGGCCTCCGATGTTTTCCCGGACCTACTTTCAGCCTTCCGGCCTGCCTTCGGTTCGGTTCTGTCACCGGCGCTCGCACCGGCATCCGGTTCCTTCCGATTTCGCATTCCATCCGAAGATCGTCTGCGTTTTCTTCCGGTTCCGCAGCCTTCAACCCCATAATGGTTCGCCATCTCAAACGAGAATACCTTTGCCGAAGCTCTGGCATGCTCTTCGATTTTGAACCGGAGTTTCCGGCCCGCAGCGGCTTGCTATCGCGTCTCTTTCAAGCGGTGTACTTGCTTCCGGTCGAAACCTTCTGCAGGTATCCCTCAAGAGCCGCGCGGACAGTCGCCGCTACCTCAGAATGGTTTGAAATTTTCTTCGTTTTCAGGTCGTTAGACCGTCAACCGAGGAAGCTTTCTTGCCCTTCCGATGACTTAAAGCTGCTCCTCGAAAACGAGTCGCGCAAGAGATCAACGGCTGAGTTATCCACTTTGTCCAATATTCCCTGTGGACACGGGTGGAAAACTCAACAGCTCGTCGCAAGTTTACCTGTCTCGCTTGGCGAGCAACCGCAAACGCAGCGCGTTCAGCCTGATGAAGCCTTCGGCGTCCTGCTGGTTATAGGCGCCGGCATCGTCTTCAAACGTGACGTGCCGTTCCGAATACAGCGAGTTCGGAGATTTCCGGCCGACAACGTCTGCGTTGCCCTTGTAGAGTTTGATGCGAACGGTGCCGCTGACTTTTTCCTGGCTGAGGTCGATTGCCGCCTGCAGCATCTCGCGCTCGGGACTGAACCAGAAACCGTTATAGATCAGCTCTGCATATTTCGGCATCAGCTCGTCTTTCAGGTGGGCTGCGCCGCGATCCAGAGTGATCTGTTCGATACCCCGGTGGGCACGTGCGTAGATTTCGCCGCCCGGCGTTTCGTACATCCCGCGTGACTTCATGCCGACAAACCGGTTTTCGACCAGGTCGAGCCGGCCAACACCGTGTTTGCGGCCGAGATCGTTCAGTGCGGTCAGCAATGTAGCCGGGCTCATCGCCTCGCCATTCAGTGCCACGCCATCGCCGGCTTCGAAGTCGATCGTGATGTATTTCGGAGTGTCCGGCGCGTTTTCCGGATTGTCGGTCCGCGAATAGACGTAGTCGGGTGTTTCCTCCCACGGATCTTCCAGCACTTTGCCTTCCGACGAAGTGTGAAGCAAGTTCGCATCGGTGGAGAAGGGGCTTTCGCCGCGCTTGTCCTGCGGAACCTTGATCTGGTGCTTTTCTGCCCATGCGATGAGCGCGGTCCGGCTGGCCAGATCCCATTCGCGCCACGGAGCGATTACAGTGATGTCGGGATCAAGAGCATATGCGCTCAGTTCGAAACGCACCTGATCGTTGCCTTTTCCGGTCGCACCGTGGGCGATCGCATCAGCGCCGGTTTCACGTGCGATTTCGATCAGACGCTTCGAAATCAGAGGGCGCGCGATGCTGGTGCCAAGCAGATAATCCCCTTCGTAGCGGGCATTGGCGCGCATCATCGGGAAAACGAAGTCGCGCACGAATTCTTCGCGCAGGTCTTCGATAAAGATATGCTTGTCGGGGATGCCCATCGCACGGGCTTTTTCGCGGGCCGGTTCGATTTCCTCACCCTGTCCGAGATCGGCTGTAAAGGTAACCACTTCGCAGCCACGCTCAACTTCCAGCCATTTGGCAATTACGCTGGTGTCGAGGCCGCCACTATAGGCCAGAACCACTTTTTTTACGTCGGACATTGTTCAACCTTCATGCAATTTGGGCTGGCGGGTATCAGCCCCGCCACCGCGCTGCAATGAAGAAGCGCTAAGGGCGGGTGAAGCTATGGGGCCATGCGCTTTCGATCGCCACAAATCCAACAGCTTGGAACACATGGAACACAGTCCAGAAGCAAGTTTCCCACCGCTGCGCGCACTCGTGATCTGCAATCTGAATGGCTTGGCGGAGACGGCATTGCTGAAGGTGTTAGCGCAGGACATACGCTGCACGTATCGCCTTGATCAGGAGTAGGAAAACCGGATTTGCTTGCTATATCCCGCGGTGCGCTGCGGAATTGTTGGCGCGCCAGAGGGGGTTTAAGCATATGGCGGGACTTTGGGCCAGGGCGCGGGCGATGGCCGAGCAGGCACCGCCTGAACGCAACCGATATGTCGATTTCCTGCGGGCGTTCTCTATTCTGGCAGTCGTGATCGGACATTGGCTGGTTGCGGCACCGTATCTTGATGAAAGCGGAGCGGTGCAGGGCGGCCATTTGCTGGGCATCTTGCCGTGGAGCCAGTGGTTGACCTGGGGTTTTCAGGTCATGCCGATCTTCTTCCTCGTTGGCGGATATTCCAATGGAGTCAGCTGGGCCGCGACCCGCGCGAAAAACGGTCACTATTCGGATTGGTTCGCCAGCCGCGTGCAGCGCCTGATCAATCCCGTGTTTCCGGTCTTGCTGGTCTGGGGCATTATCGCGTTTTTCGGCACGCAATTGGGAATCGAGCGCGCGATTGTCCGAATGGCGACCGAACTGGCGCTGATCCCTGTGTGGTTTCTGGCGGTTTATCTGCTGGTGACCGCCTTGGCGCCGCTCACATATGCGTTCTGGCGCAAGGCGAGATTGTGGAGCTTTGCGTGGTTGGCGGCGTGCGCTGCACTGATCGATATTCTCACGCTGTTCTACGGCGTGCCCTATGTCAATTTCCTGAACTTCCTGTTCGTTTGGGTGGGAATCCACCAACTCGGTTATGCCTGGCGCGAGGGCCGGTTCGACAGCAGGGCCACGGCGCTTTTGTGGTTCCTTGGCGGGTTGGCGCTGCTCTTGCTGCTCGTTGGCATTGGCCCGTATCCGGTCGCGATGATCGGGGTTCCCGGGGCGGAAATTACCAATTCGATGCCGCCCACAATCGCTTTGATGGCGCTTGGTATCATGCAGACGGGCCTCGCGCTTTCTTTCGAAAAGCCCGCACGGCGGATGCTTGATAGAATTGGCATCTGGACCGGGGTGGTCCTGATGAACGGGATGATCATGAGCATCTATCTGTGGCATCTGACCGCATTTGTGCTGGTGATGATTGCTGCCTGGCTAATGGGCGGGGTTGGGCTCGGCGTTGAACCCGGCACCGCAGATTGGTGGCTGGCACGGCCAATCTGGTTTGCCCTCTATATTGTGGTGACGCTGCCGCTGATCATGATTTTCGTCAGGTTCGAACGGGGTAGTGGGCCGGCCAAGCGGGATTATCCGGTGCCGCACTGGCGGCTGGTCCTGGGGCTCTTGTTGATCTGCCTTGGTCTGGCGATGACCGCAGCGATCAGCATCGCCAGCCCGGATGGTGTGACCGGGGTCAGGCTGTGGGCGGTGGCCCTGCCATTTCTGGGCGCGGCTTTCGTCGGTTTCGGACCCGTCTACCGGATGGTCAAACGAACCGGAGCGTGATCTCAGGCAGCTGAATTCGCTAGCCCGGACCGCGTCCGGTATCGCCGTTGCAGGGCATCTAGCCCCATCGTGAGAAAACGCCGGGCATTTCGGTCATAGAAGCGTTCGAGCAGCCATGCCGCGATGACGCATCCCGCCAGAACCCAGATGGTTGCAACCTGATATTGCTGCGCCAGGCGGAGCAACGGGAAGTGAATGACGTAGAATGCGTATGACATCGAACCGAGCCAGATGGCCGATTTGGCTTCTGGTACCTGAATGTTGGCACCCAGTATCGTAATTGCCGGAAATACGAAAAATATGGCGATAAGGTCGGGCATGATTGAGCCAGCCGGCATCATCAGGAATGGGACAGGCGGCAGGGCGAGCGCATAACCCCAGCCACTGGTTCTGATCCTCTCAGGCTTGAAGAACGCGCCAATTCCAACCCCAAGGGTGAAACCGAACATCACCCGCGCCACACCGGGCCAGAACGTTTCCCACCGAAATCCAAGATTGGCGTCGCCATGGAACTGCACGCTGGATGCAAGCGCAATGGCCCCGATCAGCACAAACGCAATGCCGATGGGTTTGCCAAACCGGAAGAGCAGGGCGAACGCGATGCTGGCGAACACCTCTAGCAGAAGCGACCAAAGCACGACGTTTTCGAAATAGAGCAGATTCGTCCCGGTCGGAACCAGCAGCAAGACCCACCACGACCCGCCTTTGACGAGCAGCCCGATCGCCGCGCCCGCCAGCATCAGCGGATACAGGCGAATTATCCGGCGAATAATAAAATCACCGATCTGATTCCAGTCCCCGAGGCGGTCCGAATAGGCCCGATAAAGCACGAATCCGCTCAACATGAAGAACAGATCAACCGCCAGATATCCGCGCGGAACCACTCGCTCTGCATGGAAAAGCAGCACGGCTATCGCGGCGAGACCGCGAAATAAATCAAGGGTGACAAACCTTTGCGGCAAGTGAACCGACTTTCCTCATGCGACCTGTTATACGAGCGCTTTTTTCAGCCGGCACATTTGGGGCCTGGCTGCGGCTCGAGTGATTTCAGGAGTAGCCGGTCTTAGTTAATTTTCCGCATTGGGAAGGGCGCGGGCAGGCTGGGTCAGCAACGCGCTTTCGGCCTGAGCCATGTAATCGCGGGTCAGCGGCAATGCATGGCGGCTACGGCAAAACTGGACCTGGTAATTGCACATCCCGCCGCCCTCGAACGCAGCGGTGGCACCGGATAGGTAAAACAACCACATGCGAAGAAAGCGCTCGTCATACATCTGGGTAATGCGGTCGCGGTTCTGCAGGCACCGCGCATACCATTCGCGCAAAGTCTTGGCATAATGAAGGCGCAGCGTCTCGATGTCGCTCGCGATCAGGCGGTATTTCTCGCTTGCCGCCAGGGTTTCGGACAAGGCCGGGATATAACCGCCAGGAAAGATGTATTTGCGCGTGAAAGCATCGGTGACCCCAGGGCCGCCCATGCGTCCGATAGTATGCAGCAGCATCACGCCATCGGCCTTGAGCAGGTTCGCGCAGCAGCGGAAAAACGTGTCGAATTGCGGCCGCCCGACATGTTCGAACATTCCGACTGAAACGATCCGGTCGTATTTCTTGCCCCGTTTCGGCAATGTCCGGTAATCCGCCAGCTCGAAAGTGACCAGGTCTTTGACCCCTGCCTGTGCAGCCCGCAGTTTTGCAAGCTCCAGCTGCTCCTCGCTCAGCGTGATCCCGCGCACATAGACATTCGCGTGACTGGCCAGATAGATTGCCATTCCGCCCCAGCCGCAACCGATGTCGAGCACTTCCTGACCGGGCGACAGGGCAAGTTTCGAGGCAATGTGAGCCAGCTTGGCGGTCTGAGCCTCGTCCAAGGTCATGTCGTCCGATGGCCAATAGGCGCAGCTGTATTGCATATGTTGCTGGTCGAGCATCAGTTGGTAAAGGTCGTTGCCGATATCGTAATGATGCGCTGCATTGCGCTTCGCAGCACCTGACCCGTTCAGCGATTCCATTGCGAAACCGAGCCTGTTGCGCAGGCGCCGCAAAGTGCTTGGCCTGCCCAAAGCCCCGCCGCGATCCCATGGTGCATTCGCGCGCAGCAATTGGACAAGGCCCATTATGTCACCGCGGTCCACATTCATGCGTCCGGCCATGAATGCTTCGGCAGCGCCGAGACGGGGATCAACGATAATGTCACGCGGCACCTTATGATCGGTCAGATGGATCGCGATGTCGGGGTAGTCAGGGTTGAGCTGGCCGAAACTGGCAGTATCTTGGTCGGCAAAGGTCACGTCCAGCCGCCCCACGGTCACGCTCTTGTTCAGAAAGGCGGTCATCAACTTCTTCGACATCGATGCGGATCCTTTGGCGGCGGCGCATTTGCTGTGATTTGAATGCGTTGGTTAACGCCGCAATCGATGTGCTGCGCTCCGGTCATTTACGTAGCCATCGTGTCCGGGAGGTAGGGGTTGCTGCAAATACTAGGCGCGCTACTCTGCCGAACGGGAAGAGGAGCAGGGAATGAGCGACGCCAAAACCGCACCGACCGATGTAGCGCCTGAAGAGTTCATCGCCGCAGTGCAGCCTGACGCGAAACAGGAAGATGCGAGGCGGCTGGACGAGATATTTCGCCGAGTTACGGGCGAAGCTCCGCGAATGTGGGGCCCGTCGATCATTGGCTATGGCAGTTACAGCACCAAGTATGCCAGCGGGCGCGATGTCACATGGATGCGGGCCGGGTTCAGTCCCCGCAAGGCAAAGCATTCGCTGTATCTGATGGGCGGTTACTGCGATGAGCAGGCCGGAAAACGCCGCGACGAACAGCTTGCGCGGCTGGGAAAACATTCGCGCGGCAAGAGCTGCCTTTACATCAACAAGCTGGCTGATGTGGACCTGAGCGTTCTGGAAGACATTATTGCAGAGGATTGGGCAGTCATGAACCGCCTCTATCCAGACTGACCGGTCAGATACCCGCGTACCACTGATATCCGGAGCGATCTTCCCAATAGCCGCCTTCGCCGTCGCCAATATCTTCGAGACTATCGACCAGTTCGATCGCGGTAAGATACTTGGCGTGCTTGTAACCCAGCTGGCGTTCGATCCGCATCCTTAGCGGCGCGCCGTTTTTGACCGGCAGTGGCTCTCCATTCAGCGCGTGTGCGACGATGGTTTGCGGGTGATAGGCATCGACCATGTCGACGCTCTCGTAATACCGGCTGCCCGCTAGCGTGTCCGCGCAGCGAAAGACAACGAACTTCGCACTGTCCTGAACCCCGGCAGCCTCCAGTATCGTCGATAGCTGTGGGCCGGTCCATTCACCGATCGCGCTCCATCCCTCGACGCAGTCATGGCGGGTGATCTGCGTCCTTTGCGGCAGACGGCGTATGTTATCGAGGCTGAGCGACATCGGGTGGTCCACCAGTCCGCGAACCTCAAGCCGCCAATCCGCGAAGCCGGTTTCAATTGCGGCCGCATATTCAGGCGTGTCGACGGTGCGTGATCCGTTGCCGCGAAAATTCGGCGAAATATCGGCTTTCGTATATTCGCGGGCGAGGGCCATCCTGTCTGATAGTGAGCGATGGATCTTGCGGTGCCATTTCTCGGCTGAATCGAGCATTGAACCGCCGATTTTGGTGTCGGCCACTTTCGAACAGGCGCCCAAAAACAACAGGCCCATTCCCGAGAGTACGCCGCGCCTGCCGATAGAACCGTTCATGGCGTTTCCTCCGGTCCGGCCGTTCCGCCGGTGATCATGCCACGAAGCTGCCCGATCGGGCCGGACAGGATGACCAGCAAAACATGGACGAGGAAGAATGCGAAAATCGCCCACGAAAATATGAAATGGATTGAGCGCGCACTCTGCCGCCCGCCGAACGCATCGACCAGCCACGGGGCGCTCGGTTCGAAACCCGGGCTGATCGCCAATCCGGTCAGGATCATACCCGGTAAGAACACCCCCAGCACGAGGCCGTAGGCAAGCTTTTGCAGGAAATTATACTGCCCGCTTGAGTGATCGAAATTCAGTTTAAGGTGCTGCACGATGTCGCGGCGAATGGCCGCTGGTTTCCATTCGCGCCGCGTGGTCCTGATATCGCGCCAGAAATGCCCGCTCACCAGCATGGCGGCCCACATCACCAGCAGCCCGAATGCAAACGGCCATGCCATCAGGATGTGCCAGTCGCGCGCCGCCGCTAGGTCGTAATATCCCGGGATGGTGGCCCATCCGGGAAAGCGGATGACAGAGGCCCAGGCATCGGCGGGCTCGAACCCGTAATTGCCCCAGTAAAGATACCGGTGCGCGTTCGAAATGTTCAGGCCTGACATGAACAGCACGATCACGCACACCACGTTCAGCCAGTGCCAGATGCGGGTGACCAGGCCGTGGCGTTTGCGTTCCGGCTGCATCATTCGGCGCGATCTTCGCGGGCTAGGTAGATCACATCGCGCGGCTGGTTCAACAGATGCTGCCCGCTGTCGATAAACAGCGTTTGGCCCGAAGCGAGATGGCCTTCCGCCAGAAACAGCATGGCATCGGCAATCTCCGATGCGCCGGTTTTCCGTTCAAGCAGGTTCATCACATGCGAGCGTTCTGTTTCTTCTTCAGTCTGATCGTGGCTGGCCAGGATAGCCCCGGGGGCAAGGCCATAGACACGGTCATCAGGGCCAGCCGCACCTTGGGCCAGCATCGGGATGGTGGCAGAAAGGGCGTGCTTGCTCATCGTATAGCTGAAGAAATCCGGATTGGGATTTTCGAGCTTTTGATCGGTCACATTGATCACCCTTCGCCCGGCATCTGACCGCGCATATTCCAGGAATGCCTGTGCCAGCCTTGCCGGTGCCTTGGCATTGATCCGCATAACCCGGTCATACGTTTGGGAATCGAGGGCGGTTACATCATCATTGCGAAATATCGCGGCCGAATTGACCAGCACACGCCAGTCACCCAGCTGCTGCGACAAACGTTTGATCAACGCAACGCCTGCGTCGCTATCGGCCAGATCGCAGTGGATCGCCTCGGCAGACGGCAGCTCACTGCTCAGGGCCTCGGCCTCTTCAGCCGAGCTGCCATAATGGATGACCACATGCCATCCGGCGTTCCCGAATGCCCGTGCGATTTCCGCGCCAATGCGTTTGGCTGCTCCTGTAATCAATACGGCGGGCCGGTTCATGGAATTCTTCCACCATAGTTTGATTGCCGTGGGAAGGGGGCAAACGAAGACTCCCCGCAGCGGGCAAAGCCGCGGCGGGGAGCAATTCGTTCACAGACGGGCCTGAAACGGCCGGCCGGACTTAGCGGCAGCGTAGCTCGCCGCGGTCAATCTCGCGCCCGATCAGGCCGCCGCCAACCGCGCCGATGATTGCACCAAGGGTCTTGTCGCCCCGGCCGGCCAGTTCCGAACCAGCCAGCGCGCCGACGCCTGCGCCGATAATCAGACCGGTCGTGCCGTTGTCGCGCTTGCAGTAATAGCGGCCATTGTCGCCGCGCCATACCCGGTCGTTGCGGCTCAGGCGGCGCGGTTCGTAGTAACGCCCGCGGTCATCATAAATGCTGGCGCGGTCCTTGGCGCGTTTGCCATATGCCTTGGCGTGCGCGGGTGGATCGGCCAGAGCCGGGGCAGATATGGGCAGCGTCAGCGATGCTGCGGCGATTGCGATCATTGTCTTTTTCATTGCATGGCCTTTCCGGTGATATGCTTGTGCCTATCGTAACGGGCGGGGTGGCAATCAGGTCCACAACGCCAGATGAACGGCGCTGCTGTGGGCGGACTCTGCGCCGAAATGAGCCGCTAATCCGATCAGCCGTGAAAGGAAGGGCGGCTCAATGCGCGATCCGCGCGGCCATTTTCTCGCGTAATTTGGGTGTCAGTGTTTTCAAATCCGCGAGTTGTTCGATTTCGCTATCGCCAAAAGCATTGGGATTGCCCCAGATCGCTGAAAAAGTGCGTTCCACAGTCCAATCACTGCATCCAGTCACTACCCTTCGGAGTGCGTCCCCCGCCTCGGCGGTCCCGGCTTCGATCACGCGGAAATACCAGCCGCATCGGCCCGACTTCAGGATGGTGGCAACCATGTTTTTCTGCCGGAACCGGTGCTCGATTTTCCAGCAGGGTTGGCGGGGCTGGCTGATTTCAAGGAGCGCGCTACCCAAGCGGAACCGGTCGCCAATATGGACCGCATCTTCGGTCAGTCCGCTGACGGCCAGGTTGCTGCCGAATGCACCAGCATCGTTCAGCAATGGATGGTCGCCGATTTCACCGCGCCAGAAATCATGGTGGTCCAGTGGATACAGGTGAACCGCCATGTGCGGCCCGCCATGCACCTTGGTGTCGGCCTGCTCATCCGCTTCCAGCCCGAGTTCGGTGATATGCTGCGGCCCGGTGAGGGGGAGCTTGGCGATCGCGCTCGTTTCTTCGCCGCGAAAGGGGCGGGATTTTCCGGCGAGCAGATGCGTGACTTCAACTTCCATCGTCTTGTCTCCCCTCTTTATCCTCCCCGTGGTGTGCGGCGTCAGATTTCGTTCTTGCACACCGTCAGGGCCAGCCAGTCGCGCTGGACCCCGTCGCAGCCTCCGCCTTCATAGCGTTCGGTTTCTGCGATGATAAAGCCTGCATCCTGGTAGCGGCCCACAAGCCAATCTGCATCGGGCAAATTGGTCCACCGGCCCAGCTTGTCTCGCCCTTCGCCGGGATGGTCAGCATCTCCGAGCTTGAAATTGGCGAAGTGCCAGCCGCCTGGTTTCAGCGCCGTCAGGATTGATTGCAAAATTTGGGGAAGGCTGGCTCTCGTCGCATGGAGCAGGCTGGCATGGGCCCAGATCGCGTCATATTCAGATACGGCACTAATCTGATCGAAACGCAGCTGGCGTGCATCGATGCCAAACCGCTCTTTCGCTTTTTTGATCATTGCTGCTGCGCCATCGGTCGCGTCGACATCGAACCCACGTTCGGCCATCCGGCTGGCATCGCGCCCGGCGCCGCAGCCTAGTTCGAGAATTCGTGCGCCTTCGGCCAGCCGATCGAGGAATGGGTCGAGGTGGCGGTGGTGAAATTCGCCGGTAGACGCTGTGTAGTAAGGCGCCTGACGCTCGTAATAGGCGAGAGTCGCCTCGTCGCTCACTCGCCGGACTGAGCCTCGGCCGATGCGGCCTCCTCAGCCTCACGGTCGCGCTGGGCGCGGCTCTTTTTCTCCGCGCTGGTTTTCAGCTGGCCGCAAGCCGCATCGATGTCGCGTCCGCGCGGGGTGCGCACTGGCGCGCTGATCCCGGCCTCGAACACGATGTTGCTGAAGCTCCTGATCCGGTCCGGGGCGGAACATTCATACGGTGCGCCGGGCCAGGGATTGAACGGGATCAGGTTTACCTTGGCAGGAAGGTCGTAATGCTTGAGCAGGCGGACCAGTTCGTGCGCATCTTCGTCGCTGTCGTTCTTGTCCTTGAGCATCACATATTCGAAGGTGATGCGGCGGGCATTGGACGCGCCGGGGTAGGCTGCGCATGCCTCCAGCAGTTGTTCGATCCCATACTTCTTGTTGATCGGTACGATCTCGTCGCGAACTTCCTTGGTCACGGCGTGAAGCGATACAGCCAGGTTCACGCCGATCTCTTCACCGCAGCGTTCCATTGCTGGAACCACGCCGCTGGTCGACAGCGTGATCCGGCGCTTGGACAGGGCAAGCCCTTCACCGTCCATCACCAGTTTCAGCGCATCGCGCACATGATCGAAATTGTAGAGTGGTTCGCCCATGCCCATCATCACGATGTTGGTCAGGAGACGCCCGTCAGCACGGTATTCGGTTTCGCTTTCGTCGTCGCCAATGTCCATCCGGCCCTTTGGCCATTCGCCCAGTGCATCGCGTGCCAGCATGACCTGGCCGACAATCTCGCCGGGGGTCAAATTGCGCACCAGCCGCATCGTGCCAGTGTGGCAGAAACGGCAATTGAGCGTGCACCCGACCTGGCTGGAAACGCACAGCGTGCCGCGTGTTTCATCGGGGATGAAAACCATTTCAAACTCGTGCCCGTCATCGGTCTTGAGCAGCCATTTGCGGGTGCCGTCGGACGAATGCTGAGCCTCGACAATGTTGGGCCGGCCAACGACAAAACGCTCGTTCATCCACGGGCGCATGGTCTTGCCGATATCGGTCATGGCGTCGAAATCGGTTACGCCGCGGTGATAGAGCCAGTGATAGACCTGCTTCGAACGCAGCTTTGCCTGCTTCGGGTCCAAACCGGCCTCTTCGAACAGTTCGCGGATGCGCGCCTTCGGCAGGCCAAGCAAGTCGGTACGTCCGTCGCTGCGCGGGGTGATGTCGCGCGCGACAGGAACGGGATCAACTTGCCCCGGAATCGACATGAGTGCTGTATCGGCCATGAGAGGGCGCCATATAGTGCGGCTGAGACGGTTTTGCCAGCTTTGCGATAAGCGGGCGATCAGCGGATGCTGGCGCAGCCTACTGTGGCGGCATCCATCGCGGTTGCAGCGCCGTCCATATCGTATGTATTCGAGAAATTCCGGCCGCTCGCATCGCGGCTGCGGACGGTCATGCGCCGCGAAGACCGCATCGCCGCGACGATGGCTGCATCCATGGTCTTGTCGCGCGCCCAGGCATTCGCGCCGGACCCGGTAAGCTCAAAACTGCTATCGCCGACGCTGAGCCTGATCGGCGCATTTTCAGCAATGTTCCGGCTGAGCCGCAGATGCACCTGGCCGCGTACATTACGTTTTGGCCATGTGCCGATACTTGCATAGGGTTGCTGGTCGCGCTGCAGCGTGCTGGGGGCGGCTTTGGCAATGGCATAGCAGCGCGGCACACCGGGGTCCCGGAATGCACCCCAATCGGCAAAAATGCCCAGGCTGTCCCTTGCAGAAACCGGAGCAGCCAACGCCGCAATGGCCAGCAAGATCATGACGCGGTGGTTGATCACGAAGCGATAGTGTCCAACTTCGCGGGATAGTCAATCGCGACGACTTCCCATTCCTTGTCCCCTGCCGGCAGCTTGACCGTGCGCAGGTCGCCCAGCGCCGCCCCGCGTAGCGCGCGCGCCATGGGCGAACTCCATCCTATCAGGCCAGCGCCAGCGTCCTGTTCGTCGTCACCGACCAGGGTCACGGTTCTGCGGTTGTCGTGCTCGTCCGCCAATTCCACCACGGCACCGAAAAACGCGCGCGTCTTGTCCGGCTGGTCTGCCGGATCAAGCACACGCGCGTCTTTCATCCGGCGTGAGAGGTGCTTTAGCTCGCGGTCGATCTCGCGCATCCGCTTGCGGCCATACAGGTAATCGCCGTTTTCGCTGCGGTCGCCATTACCGGCGGCCCAGCTGACGATCTCCACGATCTCGGGCCTTTCGGTGCCGAGCAGATGGTCATAGCGCGCCTTAAGCGCAGCCATTCCGGCTGGCGTAATCGGATTGTTGCCGGGTTTCACCGAGCTATCTCAGTTCAGATAGGTCTCTAGTTTGCGCGGCGTGCCATAGCGCGCCTTGTCAGGATAGAGATGTTCATAAACGACCGCGTTTTCGAGCACCCGTTGCACGTAGTTC
Organism: Pontixanthobacter luteolus; assembly: GCF_009828095.1. GTDB lineage: Bacteria > Pseudomonadota > Alphaproteobacteria > Sphingomonadales > Sphingomonadaceae > Pontixanthobacter > Pontixanthobacter luteolus. The sequence continues at coordinate 583,093 of NZ_WTYP01000001.1, forward strand.
TTGGTTTCGTAGATCGGAATCTGTTCAATCCAGGTGATCCAGTCGACACTGCCGGTCCGCGGATCGCCATTCCTGCGCAGGAACTTGTTCACGTTGCCCGGACCCGCATTATAGGCCGCAATCGCCAGCGGATAGGCGCCATCATAATAGGCGAGCATCCGCGCAAAATAGGCATCACCAAGCTGGATGTTGTAGCTCGGGCTGTCGATCAGATTGGCCGACATGTATTGCATACCCAGCTTTCCGGCCTGTTCGCGGGCGGTGCCCGGCATCAGTTGCATAAGCCCTCGCGCACCGGCGTGGCTGATGGCGTTCTGGGCAAACTGGCTTTCCTGCCGCGAGATCGCGTGAACCATCGTCCAGTTCGTGCCCGGAGGCGTCTGGAGCGTGGGGAAACCCTGGGCGACGAATTCATCATGACCGTCTGCCGCAGCCGCTTCTGCAACGTTTACGGCAAGATCGCGCCGTCCGGTTTCGCGGGCCAGATCAGCCACCAGCGCATGCTCAGCCAGTGTATCGGCCTGCTGTGCAACGGCGCGGTAGAACTGGATGCCGGTGCGCCACGGGGCACCGCGGGAAACCTCACGCACTGCATTGGCCAGCGGAGATGCGCTGAATGCAGCGGCTTGTTCTCTGGTCGGTGCAGCGTTGGCGTTATTTGCAAGGGCAGGGACATCGCGGCCCAGCTTGTTCAGCGCAAGCAGGCCATAGAAACGGTCGGGATAGCTCGCGGCCATTTCGTAATACCGGTTGGCGCCGTCAATATCGCCCGCACGCTGTGCAGCCAGACCTGCCCAATAGAAACCTTTCGACCGGGTCTGCGGCGTTTGTGCGGCAGCACCATAACGGTAGAACAGCGGCGCTGCAGAATCCGGATCGCCCAGCTTCCACATGGCGTCGGTTCCGCCAAGCCACATGAGCGACGTGTAATCGTCGCGGATGCGATAGCTCAGCGTGCTGATGTCGGCGCCCTGTACGAACATATCGTCGACCTTAGCCGCGATTTGCTGTGACTGGCGCGCATTGCCGGTACGGGCAAGGCGCAGCATCTCAGTCAGCAGGCTTTCGGAATCGAACGGAATTTCGCTGAAGCTTTGCCGGCTCGCAAGCAGGTTCACCGCAGTGCTGCCCTGTCCCGAGGCGCGGAGATGGCGGATGCGGTTGTAAAGATAGCCCGGGTCGCGGGCGGCCTCTGCCGGAACAGCGATGCCCACGCTATCGGGTTCTTCCCGTTTCAAATAGGCAAGGCGCGCCATGTAGAGGTCTTGCTTGCCCGGCGAAACCTTGGCGATCTGGCGCCGTGCACTCTCTACATCACCCTGCCAAAGCAGCGCATCCATCCGCGCGTCGTGGTCGGCCTGTGTGAACTGCGAACCGAAAAGCCCCTCCAGATAGGCGGAGGATGGTCCGGACATTTCACCGCCGCGCCACGCCTCTAGCGCGACTTCGCGGGCTTCCGTTCGTCCAACGGCAGAAAGGGCAAGCGCGTACCGCGCCTTCGCACTGTTGGTCAGCGGCGGCATTGCGTCGAAATAGGCGACCAGCCGTTCCGAGCTGACAGGTTCGTTGTCCAGCGCATCTTCCGCACGGATGCGCAGTTTCGCTTCCTGCGGAAAACCGGGATAGGCGAGCACGAAACCGGCATAGTCATCGAAACCCATCCGGTCGTTGCCGATCAGGAATTCCCACCGGTCGATAGCCTGGGCCATTCGGGTTGGTGCCTTGGCCACCATTTCTGCGCGGGCTTGATCCCAGCTGCTTGCAGGCTGGGCAAAAGCGGGGGCAGACGCGGTCAGCGCCGGAACGGTGAGAAGTGCGATTAGAGGCAGTCGTTTGAGGTCCATGCTGGACATAGTAGGGGGCGGCTCCTTATCAGGCGCTGAATGAAACGCCTGTGCGCAGGGAAAGTTCGAATTTTCTTTCGATTCTTTTGCGCCTTTAGATGGGATTACGCAAATGTTCTCGGGTTCAATTCCGGCTCTGGTGACACCGTTTCGCGATGGATCGATTGATGAGGCTGCTTTTCGCAGGCTGGTCGACTGGCAAATCGAATCCGGCAGCAAGGCATTGGTGCCCTGCGGCACCACCGGCGAAGCATCGACCCTGTCCAATGCGGAGCATCACCGGGTCATTGAAATTTGCATCGAACAGGCGGCTGGCCGCGTTCCGGTGATCGCGGGTTGCGGCAGCAATGATACGCGCAATGCCCTGTTGCATATGAACTTCTCGCAGAAAGCTGGCGCTGCGGCGGGGCTGTGCGTTGCCCCATATTACAATCGACCAAGTCAGGCGGGTTTGATCGCGCATTTCAGCTTCCTCGCAGAAAACAGCGATTTGCCGATCGTTCTGTACAATGTGCCGAGCCGGACGGTCACCGATATCGAGGATGAGACGGTTGTTGAACTGGTCAGCAAATATCCTGACCGGATCGTCGCGATCAAGGATGCCAGCGGCGACCTTTCGCGCGTGGCCGACCACCGAATGGGTCTGGATGCGAATTTCTGCCAATTGTCGGGCAATGACGAGTTGTGGCTACCGCATTCCGCAGCGGGCGGGGCGGGCTGCATTTCGGTAACCGCCAACGTAGCGCCCGCCCTTTGCGCCGAATTTCACGAGGCAATTGCTGCGAATGACCTGGTGAAGGCGCGCGAGATCAACGACCGGCTGTTTCCGCTCCATTATGCGATGTTCTCCGATGCCAGCCCGGCGCCGGTCAAATATGCGCTGACCCGCGTACATGACTGGGTGGAATGCGATGTGCGCCTGCCGCTGGTGAATGCCAGCGATGCCAGCCGCAAGGCAGTTGACGAAGCGCTCGAACATGCGGGGTTGGTTTAGTGGGGACTGCTCCCTACATGCGCACCCATCATGGCACGTCCCAAACCTGAAACCTTCGACAAGCATAAGGTGGTCGCCGAAAACCGGCGGGCGCGGTTCGATTATGCGGTCGAGGACAAGTTCGAAGCGGGTCTTGCTCTGCAAGGCACTGAGGTAAAGGCCCTGCGCGCCGGCGAGGCGACGATTGCCGAGAGTTACGCCGAGGCTAAGGATGGCGAAGTCTGGCTGATCAATGCCAACATTCCCGAATACAGCCACGGCAACCGGCTCAACCACGAACCGAAGCGGCCACGTAAGTTGTTGCTCAACCAGCGCGAAATCAACAAGTTGATGGGCGCTGTCGAGCGGAAGGGCATGACGATGGTGCCGCTATCGATTTATTTCAACAAAACCGGCCGTGCCAAGGTCGAGCTGGGCCTCGCCAAGGGGCGCAAGGCGCAGGACAAGCGCGAATATATCAAGGACCGCGACTGGAAGCGCGACAAGCAGCGCGTGCTGCGCGAAAAAGGCTGATCCGCGCGCTGGTCTTTCCGGGTTCAGGTACCCATATCGCCTGACATGACCGCTTCGCCGAAAATCCCATCTGGACCCTTGCGCTTGCGCGGTACCGAGCGCATTGGGCGCCCGCACAAATGGTAAATTTTCGCTCCAAGACTTTCCTTGCGGACATTATCCGCAAATACACGCCGACGCGTGAGGAAATGGCGCGCAACAAGTACCTTGCGCCGATCGCGCATCGTTTTCTTGCGCCGGAACTGTGGCGGTTTACGCGCCGTTCCGTCCCACGCGGGGTGGCGCTGGGCGTTTTTGCCGGCTTCATCATTCCCGTCGGACAGATATTTCTCGCCGCGTTTTTGGCTTTGCCGGCGCGTGCAAACGTACCGCTTTCCGCGCTTGTGACCTTCATCACGAACCCGTTTACCTTCCCTCTCTGGGCTGTCGTTGCCAACCGTATCGGCAGCTTCATCCTGAAGATTGACAAGGTGGCAACTGGCGGGGCCGCTGAAACCGAGATGGCCAGCGGCCGTTGGGCATGGCTGATCGAATTGTTCGAAGGCGCGGGCGTAACTGTCTTGGTGACGATCTTCGGTTTTGTCGTGCTCGCGGTTATCGGTGCGGCGCTCGGATATCTGATCGCGGGCCTCATTTGGCGGTTCGTAGTTGCAAGAAAGCGCAAGAAGCGGCTTAAAAGGATGGAAGCACGGCTGGACGAACGTCTTGGGGCTTCAGAAGGATGACAAAATCGGGGGAGGCGCAATTGCTGCGCCAGGCTGACGGCACGCTGGATAACCGCTCACTGGTTTACATTGCGGGGTTGGCGCTGGCCTTTGTAATCAGCACCGCAATCTTGTGGCTCGCCAGCGGCAGCACCGTGCTGGCCGCGGTGTATGGCGGCGGCGTGCTGGCGCTGATCGCTGCGGTATTTGCCTTTGGCCGGCTTCAGACAGTACCTGCCAGTGAAGAGCTCGCGCCGCCCGACTGGTCGGTGACCGTCGCAGCAATCGAGCAGGACGGTGTCGCGGTCGCGGTGACAGACCGTGCCAACCGCCTGACCTGCGCCAACACTGCATTCAGCGAATGGTTCGGCACCGGCATTGCCCCGCCGAACCTTCCGCTTGACCGTCCATCGCTGGAGGCGCTGACGCGAACCGCGCGTGAGGCATGGCGCGATGGCAAGGCCGATGCTTCGGACCTTGTTCGAACCGACGGTAATCCAGGCTGGCACGCGCAGGCTGAACGCGCCGGGCGCGGCGATGACTATCTTATCTGGCGGTTCACCAGGGTGGACGGCGCGGATACATCAGGCGCGGTGCTCGACTGGATTGGCGGGCTGACCGGGCAATTGCTTTCCCGCGCCGGGATCGAGGCTGCACTTGTCGGAAATGACGGCATCATCATTGCCGCCAGCGCGGGATTTGCCGACCGTGCGGCAGGGGATTCTTCGGCCACTCTGGCCGGTCAGGAATTCGTGACTTATCTGCGCACTGACGACCGCGACCGGATCTTTTTCGCGCGAGAGGGGCGCAAAGGGCCGCCGCAGCAACTGGTGCAGGTGCCGCTGCACGACCCGGCTGTGCCGTCTCCTGCACTTTCGGCTGGGGGGCGCGATGCATCGCTGATGCTGCTGATCGAAAGCGGCGTTGGCATCGGGGCTGGCGGCGAACCTGCCAACACCGCAGCGACCCCGCAATTGGAGGCGCTGCTGGGTGCCTTGCCGCTAGGGCTCGCGATGACTGATCGGGACGGGCGTTTCCTGTTCGGCAACAATGCTTTTCTGCGCGCCGTGGACCGCGACGGTCAGGGCGTACCGCAATATCCCTCCGATCTGGTGGTGCGCGAAGACAAGACGGCGCTTTCCGACGCGGTTCGCCGGTTCGGCAAGGGGCCGGCCAGCAATGGCGATATGGCGATCCGCCTGAAAACCCAGCCCGACGACCCGGTTTCGCTGGGCCTAGCCGGTGTGCGCGGATTGGGAGAAGCGGCAGTATTGCTGAGCCTGACCGATTCCACTGAGGAAACCCGTCTCAAACGCCAGGTCGCGCAGGCTACGAAAATGCAGGCCGTTGGCCAGCTGGCGGGCGGCGTGGCGCATGATTTCAACAATGTCCTCACCGCGATTATCGGTTACTGCGACCTTATGCTGTTGCGCCACACGCCGGGCGACAGCGATTATGACGATATCCAGCAAATCCGCGCGAATTCGAACCGCGCTGCCAGCCTGACGCGGCAGTTGCTGGCCTTCAGCCGCCAGCAGACGCTGCGGCCGCAAGTTCTGCAATTGCCGGATGTGTTGAGCGAGGTGAGCCAATTGCTGCGCCGCCTGATGGGCGCCAAGATCACCTTCAAGGTGCGCCACGACCGCGATCTGGGCCCGGTTCGTGCAGACCCGCAGCAATTGGAGCAGGTGATCGTCAATCTGGCGGTCAATGCACGCGATGCGATGCAGGCCCGCGGGGATGGCAGCGGCGAATTGTCGATGGTTACGCGCCGTGTGATGGCCAAGGACGTGCGCAAGATGGGTTCGGAGATTATCCCGGTGTCGGATTACACCGTGCTCGTCGTGACCGACACAGGGGGCGGCATTCCGCCAGAAGCGCTCGGCAAGATATTCGAACCGTTCTTCACAACGAAGGAACAGGGTAAGGGCACCGGCCTAGGTCTGTCGACGGTCTACGGGATCGTCAAGCAATCCGGCGGGTTCATTTTTGCAGACAACATTGCGGGCGCCGATGGGCGGCCCAGCGGCGCCCGCTTTACGATCTACCTGCCGGTCCACCACGGCGCAGTTCCGCAAAAAGCAGAAGCCAACCCTGAAAAACCGGCCAGCGAATGGTCCGGCGGGGGACGCGTATTGCTGGTAGAGGACGAAGACATGGTTCGCGCGGTTGCAGAGCGCGCGCTTACCCGCTCCGGTTACACCGTCACCACTGCAAGCGATGGTGAGGAAGGTCTGGCCGCGATGGCCAATGGCGGCGAGTTCGACCTGATCCTGTCGGATGTGGTGATGCCCGGAATGGACGGCCCAACCATGGTCAAGGCACTGCGCAAGACCAATCCCGACATGCCTGTGCTGTTTATGTCCGGATATGCCGAAGAACAGTTGCGCCGCGAGATTAATGTCGAAAACATGCATTTCATAGCTAAGCCATTCAGCGTGCAGGAAATTAGTGAGTGCGTCGGGTCCGTCATGGGCAAGATTTCCTGACCAGAACCGAAAATTATTGTTGAGCGGCCTTGCATTATTTGAGCTCTTGCGAGAGTTTCGTGTCAGGCCAGCGCCGCTTCTAGCGGAAGAATTGGCAATCATCGGGTTGTGATCACCACTGCTTAGGGGGATTAACTCGATGAAGAAATTGAAGATCACTTTCGGCGCGGCAGCATTGTCGCTTTCCATGACACTACCGGTAACATCTGCGAATGCGCAGGCGTCTGAACCCTTGCTTGGCCAGTTGGCCATGGTGGGGTTCAATTTCTGTCCGCGCGGCTGGGCCAATGCAGATGGCACTTTGCTTGCGATTAGCCAGTATCAGGCACTCTTTTCGCTTTTGGGTACGCAATATGGCGGCGATGGCCGGACCACTTTTGCGTTGCCGGATTTGCGCAGCCGCGTGCCGATCCACACTGGCACCGGGCCGGGCCTTTCCACCTATCCGCAAGGTTCGCGTGGCGGAGTTGAACGTGTCGTACTGACCGGCGCCGAAGTCGGCCCGCATACCCACACAGCGCTGCTAAGGGCTGAAGGTCAAACTGTGGCTGATTCCAGCAACCCGGCCGGAAATGCCTTGGCGCGCGGCGCGCAGATATATTCGAATAACAGCGCGCCCGACGCGGCGGATGCGCTGCACCCGCAATCGATTGCCGTGGCAAGTGGGGGTGGCGGACAGCCGCATTACAATGTCCAGCCCTATCTGACGCTGCGCTGGTGTGTTTCGCTGCAAGGCATATTCCCATCGCGCAACTGACGCAGATTCTCAGACTAACACTCGTCACAACCAGTTTTCAGGAGATGGTCAGATGACCTTCAAGAAAATATCGATGATTGCCGCAGCAACTGCTTCGTTGGCTTTGCTGCCTACCACCCAGGCAAACGCGCAAGCGGGAGGCACCCAATTCATTGGCCAGCTGATGCTAAATGGATCGACCTTTTGTCCGCGTGAATGGGCAAATGCAGACGGCCAATTGCTGCCGATTTCGCAGAACACGGCGTTATTTTCCTTGCTCGGGACGATTTACGGCGGCGATGGCCGGACCACTTTTGCGCTGCCGGATTTGCGCAGCCGCGTGCCGATCCACACTGGCACCGGGCCGGGCCTTTCCACCTATCCGCAAGGTTCGCGCGGCGGAGTTGAGCGTGTCGCACTGACCGGCGCCGAAGTCGGCCCGCATAGCCACACAGCGCTGCTAAGGGCTGAAGGTCAGACTGTGGCTGATTCCAGCAATCCGGCTGGAAATGCCTTGGCTCGCGGCGCGCAGATTTATTCAAATAACAGCGCGCCCGACGCGGCGGATGCGCTGCATCCACAATCGATTGCCGTGGCAAGTGGGGGCGGCGGACAGCCGCATTACAACGTCCAGCCCTATCTTACGCTGCGCTGGTGCGTCGCATTGCAAGGCATCTATCCGTCACGCAATTGATCACGCGGAATTGGTAAAAGTGAGGGGCGCATTGAGCCATGCGCCCCTCATGAAATTGTTCCGACTGAGCGTTTCGGTTCGGAGCGCGCACGAAGTTTGTGCGGCTTGTATGAAACCGACAAAATGCGGCCCGCGCCTTGTGGTTTGCGGGTCCTCCAGTACAAATGTCTGACGAGATCGGGGAACTCGGCTTCGATCTTTTATCGATTTGATGGGGGAACATCATGAAACGAATAGCAAAACTGGCTGTAATCGCGTCAGCGCCAGCAGCCCTGATGAGCACTGCAACTCCGGCCAGTGCGGGTGTAGATGAATATCTTGGTGAGCTGATGCTTGTCGGCTACAATTTTTGTCCGCGCGGCAGTTTTGAGGCGAATGGTGCGTTGCTGCCCATCGCGCAGTGGCAGGCGCTGTTTTCCCTATACGGCACGACATTTGGTGGTGACGGACGTACCAGTTTCGGTCTTCCCGATTTGCGCGGCAGGTCACCGATTGGCCAAGGTTCAGGCCCCGGTCTTCCCACTGTTCGGTGGGGTGAAAAGAGCGGTTCGACCAGCTTCACTCTGAACATTACCCAGATGCCTTCGCACAATCACACTGGCGAAGTTCGGTCCGAAAACGCGGTTCAGGCGGACACCGGCAATCCTGCCGGCAACGCCATCGCGCGTTCGACCCTGACGATCTATTCGAACAATTCCCCGCCAACCGCTGCAGGTGCGATGCATCCGGGCACTTTGTTCATCAACAACACTGGCGGAAATCAGCCCGTTAACAAGCGTAGCCCGTATGTTGGCATGCGTTACTGCGTGGTGAATTCGGGCGTCTTCCCGTCGCGCAATTGACGCGCCGCAAAGGCACTCGCTGAACGCACAGCCCGCAGCTTGGTTCTGGCGGGCAACCAATTGATAAGGAATTTTCCATGAAGAACATTCTTAAAATCGCAGCACTGGCCGCAGCACCTGCTGCCTTGCTGTCCGCGCCAACACCGGCCGCAGCGGGCACCGATGAGTACATCGGTGAACTGATGCTGGTCGGATACAATTTCTGCCCGCGTGCAAGCGCCGAAGCCGCAGGGCAGCTGTTGGCGATCAGTTCGAATACTGCGCTCTTCTCGCTCTATGGGACGATCTATGGCGGGGATGGCCGTACGACTTTTGCCCTACCCGATTTGCGGGGCAGGGCAGCAATCGGACAGGGTTCGGGTCCAGGTCTTCCGACCGTTCCACAGGGTTCACGCGGCGGTTCGACCAGTTTCACCCTGAGTGTTGCACAGATGCCGTCGCACAATCACACAGGTGAAGTCAGGTCCGAAAACGCGGTTCAGGCGGACACCGGTAATCCTGGCGGCAACGCTCTCGCCCGGTCAACTCTGACGATCTATTCGAACAATTCCCCGCCGACCGCGGCAGGTGCGATGCACCCGGGCACCTTGTTCATCAACAACAATGGCGGGGGTCAGTCTGTCAGCAAGCGCAGCCCGTATCTCGGCATGCGCTACTGCGTCGTAACTCAGGGTATCTTCCCTTCGCGCAACTGATTTGGTGAATTGGTAGGAGGCGCGGCGATTTTCGCGCCTCCACATTATTTGCATTATATCAATTCGGTTTTGAGCTGGACGGCGACCTGCTGCCCAGAACCCCTTCGCTTGCCTGTACGGAGCGCTTATGAAATTTCTAAAATCAATCATACATGTTGCGGCAATTGGAACCGCCGCCCAGCTTGCGGCAGCACCTGCCGCAGCGCAGTCAGAAATGTATCTTGGTCAGGTATTCATGTTTACCGGCTCATTCTGCCCGGCGGGCAGCGTGGAAACCAGTGGACAGGCATTACCAATTACTCAGAATGCTTCGCTGTTCTCGGTCATGGGAGTTCAGTTCGGCGGTGATGGCCAGACCAGTTTCAACGTGCCCGATCTGCGCGGCCGTATGCCGATGCATGCCGGCGCGGGCCCGGACCTTTCCGGCCGCAGCGTCGGTGAGACCGGAGGGGCTGAGAACTTTCAACTGATCACCGATAACATCCCTGCGCATTCGCATCCGGCCCAGCTACTTTCCAATGCGACAGTGGCTGCCGATTCCGGAAACCCCAGCGGAAATGCCCTCGGCCGTTCGACCGATGCCGATATCTACACCAATGTAGAAGCACCGGTCGCCGCCAATGCGCTGCACTCTGGCTCGGTAGTGATTGGCAATACCGGTGAAGGGGAACCGGTTACGGCGATCAGCCCGTACACGGTCCTGCGTTTCTGTGTCGTCACACAAGGGCCGTACCCGCCACGCCCCTAACGTTCAGGTGGCAATCAGGAAAGGGCGTGCAGCTTTGTTTGCGCGCCCTTTTTTGCGGGAGGTCAGTCGATTGACTACGGCCCGGGAATTGGAGAAGGTGCTGCGATACTACGCGGGCTTGACCCGCAAACAGGGGAAGGGATCGAACATGCGGACTGCACGGAAGTTTAGCTGCGGAATTGGCCTGATTGGTTTGATGGCAGCTGCGGCGGGTGCTGCGCAATCGGTCCCCGATCCAGACGAGACCGCACAGGGCGATGTTTCGGTCACGATTTACCAGAATGGCCAGTCGCTGGTGCAGGACATCCGGCAACTCGATATTGCACGTGGCCGCAGCCGGATTGAGTTTCCCGATGTGTCGGCCCAGATCCGTGCTCAGACCCTGAGTTTTGCCGCGCGCGACACTGCTATCATCGAACAGAATTTCGACTTCGACCTGCTCACCCCCGGCAAGCTGATGGAAAAAGCCATTGGCCAGACGATCACGCTTGTACGCACCAACCCTGCAACCGGCGCAGAAACACGCGAGAGAGCAAAGATCCTCTCCACGGCTGGCGGCGTGGTCGTGCAAATCGGCAACCGGATCGAGGTGCTGCGTGATGACGGTTTGCCTGTCCGCGCAGTGTTCGACCGGGTGCCGCCGAACCTGCGCGCCCGCCCGACGTTATCGGTCAATGTCGAAAGCACCCGTTCCGGTGTGCGCCCGGCAGCGATCCGGTATCTGACGCCCGGCCTTGGCTGGACCGCAGACTATGTTGCGCTGTTCGATGATGGGGACAGCACCATCGATATGCAGGGCTGGGTCACGCTGACAAACACGACCGGTACGACGTTTCACAACGCCGACACATTGCTGGTTGCCGGTAGCCCCAATGGCCGGTTCGGCGGCGGGCGCAGCCAGCGCAATATGTTGCGTGCCGGGACTGAGTCTTCGGGCCGCGAGCAGGTCGGAGATTTCTATCTCTATCCAATCGATGCACGAACGACGATTGCCAATCAGCAGACCAAGCAGGTCAGTTTCCTCGACGTGCAGGGCGTAACGGCGAAAAAGGTCTATCGGCGGACGGTTAATTGGCTGAGCAATGACAGCAATCCGCAGAACGTTTCGAGCGAGATATCCTTCAACACGTCTAGCCAGGGCGGGCTGGGCGATGCCCTGCCAGCAGGCACAGTCCGTTTCTATCAGCGCGACAGCCAGGGCACTCCGCAATTTATCGGCGAGAACACCATTGGCCACACGCCGACCGGCAGCGAGCTTTCGCTTCGCACCGGCGATGCGTTTGACATATTTGTTCAGGCCGAGGTGGAAAAACGCGAAGAAATAACCTCTGGCGAGTGGATCAAGACCCGGCGTTATGTTGTCTATCAGGACGGCAACGAAACCGCGCGTCTTGATGAAGAGAGGCCCGAAAAGTTTTGGCAAACAGCCATGCGTTACACGATCACCAACGCGAAGGATGAGGCTGTCGAGATCGATTTGGTGCAGGCAGGGCTCGATCGCGGCTGGTGGTCGCGCGACTACCGCATCGTCAGCGAAGACGAATCCGGGGTCCAGATCAATGCCGACCGGCGAAAATGGGTCGTGCCGGTTCCGGCCAATGGTGAACGCGAGTTCCGCGTAATTTTTGCAACCCGGTATTAAGGGCACAGCGCCGTGGCCCGGACATTGTCTTTCCTGGCATCATCTTTCCTCGCGCTGCTCGGCGCCTTGGCGCTTGTGGCCGCATCACCGGCTGGCGCGCGCCAGATAGTCGGAGCGTCAGAGCCCGCCGATATATCGGTCACCATGTACCGCGATCCCGACCGGGGTGCGGATGAAGCGATGGACGGTGATTGGCCGGAAGGCTTCGCCATGATTTCGGAGGTCCGGACGGTAACTTTGCCGCAAGGGCAATCGACTATCCGGTTCGAAGGCGTGGCAGAAGGGATGGTTGCTGTCACCGCGATTGTTACCGGTCTGCCGGGCGGCACGATCGAGAAGAACCGCAACGCGGACCTTCTTTCCCCTGCGGCGCTGCTCGATGGCACACTGGGCAACCGGGTCCGGATCACGCGTACAAACCCTGCGACAGGTATCAGCGCCTCACAATCCGCCATCGTCCGCACGCGTGCCGATGGCGGCCTCGTGCTTCAGACAGACGATGGCTTCGAAGCAGTGCGGTGTTCGGGTCTGCCGGAAAAACTGACTTTCGATAAAGTGCCCGCGGGCCTTTCCGCGCGCCCGGTTTTCAGCATCGACACGCGCGACGATACGGGCGGCACCTATCAGGTCACGCTGACTTATCTGGCTTGGGGCTTTGACTGGGAGGCGCATTACGTCGCCACACTGGACAGGTCAGGTGCCAAGGGCGAGGTTGGCTTGCGGCTGCTGTCGTGGCTGACGCTGCTCAATGACAACGGGCAGAGTTTTAATGACGCAAACCTGATGGCGGTCGCCGGGAAGCTGAACGTTGAAAGCGATTTTCAAAGCCTCTCAGATCCGCCGCAGGCGCGGCCGATGCGTCTGACCTGCTATCCGCTGGGCAGCACCGCTGATGGCACTCCGATCCGCCAGATGATGCCGTCTCCGCCGCCTCCTCCCGCTCCGCCAATGTATGCATCCGATACAATTGTGGTGACCGGATCACGTGTCCAACGCAAGATGATGGAATCTCCCCTCGCTCTTGCAGCAATCGGAATGCAGGCGGGCGAAGAGCAGTTGGGCGATCTCAAATTGTACCGCGTGCCGGAAAGGGTGAGCGTTTCAGCGAAGGGCCTGAAGCAGGTCGCGTTCCTGAATAAGGACAAGGTTCGCGGGGAATTCTTCTACCGGACAAGCTGCGCACCCTTTGACTATTTTGACGACGAGCTCGAACCGGCAGAATTGATGTTCTTTACCAAGAACGATGATGAGCATGGGCTGGGTGTGGCAATGCCGATGGGCGGTTTCACCCTGTTCGAACCATCCTCTGCCGGTGATCTGTTGGTCAATGAACAGACGATCCGCGATTATGCCAAAGGTCAGGAGATCGAACTTACTCTGGCGCAAAGCACCAATGTGTTTGCTGAATGCTCTGCGACGACACGAGGCGACCCTGATACCGGCAAATGGCATAATATGAAGGCCAAGATTTCCAATGCCAATTCAGAGCCGGTTCGCCTCCGTCTCGTGCTGGGCGCAGCTGGCCAATGGGAAACCCGCCGAACACCTGCGAAGGTCCGGATCAAGGATGGTGCGCAGATCATGGAAGTGCGCGTGCCGGCGGGGAAAACCCGTGAGTTCAGCTGGCAGATCCGCACGCCCGGTGCCTGACACACCTTTGCAATTTAGGGCCTGAAGATTTGTAAAGCGCGGTAGCCCGGGCGAATAACCACCGCCGGGCGGCTCGGAAAACGGCCTTTCACAATAAAAATTCGTTCCCCCCTTGTTCTACCGGAACAAAGTGGGTACATACTCCAACAGTTGATGAGTTTATCACCGACCTAGGCAACCGATGGAGCGCATGTCATGGCAGCAAGTCTAAAGCTGGTAGAAGGTAAGGAAAAGAACGTGGACCGTCAGAAGGCGCTCGACGCGGCACTCGCACAGATTGACCGCGCATTTGGTAAGGGTTCGGCGATGAAGCTGGGCTCGAAAGAGGCGATGAACGTCGAATCGATTTCGACCGGTTCGCTCGGTCTCGACATTGCTCTTGGCATCGGCGGTTTGCCGAAGGGGCGGGTCATCGAAGTTTACGGGCCGGAAAGCTCGGGCAAGACCACTCTCGCGCTGCATGTATTGGCAGAAGCGCAGAAGGCTGGTGGCAGCGTTGCATTCGTCGATGCAGAGCACGCCCTGGACCCGGTTTATGCCAAGAAGCTTGGCGTCGATATTGATGAGCTGATCATTTCTCAGCCCGATACCGGTGAGCAAGCGCTGGAAATTACCGACACGCTGGTCCGGTCCAACGCGATTGATGTTCTGGTCGTCGATTCGGTTGCGGCGCTTGTGCCCCGGGCCGAGATTGAGGGCGAAATGGGCGACAGCCATGTCGGTTTGCAGGCCCGCTTGATGAGCCAGAGCCTGCGCAAGCTCACCGGCTCGATCAACCGTTCGAAGTGCATGGTGATCTTCATCAACCAGCTGCGCATGAAAATTGGTGTGATGTACGGTAATCCGGAAACCACCACCGGTGGTAACGCGCTGAAATTTTATGCTTCGGTACGCCTCGACATCCGCCGCACGGGTCAGATCAAGGACCGCGACGAAGTCATTGGCAACTCGACCCGCGTCAAAGTGGTCAAGAACAAGGTCGCACCGCCATTCAAGCAGGTCGAATTCGATATCATGTACGGCAAGGGTATTTCCAAGACCGGCGAGATTCTCGATCTGGGCGTCAAGGCCGGACTGGTCGAGAAATCGGGTTCGTGGTTCTCCTATGACTCGGTCCGCATCGGACAAGGGCGTGAGAATTCGAAGAATTTCCTCGATGAGAATGTAGAGATGCGCGACAAGTTGGAAGCTGCGATCCGCGGCCGCACCGACGAGGTCGCCGAAGAGATGATGACAGGCCCGGACACGGAGGCCAGTGACGAGGACTGATCACAATCTCTTCAAGCGGACGACCAGTTGGGAGCTAGATCTCCAGCGTCCGGGAAAATGGATAACCGGTGCGGTGCCTTTCTGGCCCGCGCCGGTTTTTCTTTGTTGAGATACGCAATTGAGGCATCGAGCGAGTAAGCTAATTCGCAGCGTTACTTTCCGTTACCGATGCCAGTGGGTTGACGCGGAAGATAAATCGCTGTGCAATCGCCGCAGGAGAATGTTGATGTGGCGGGGCGCTAAGAAATGACCAGCAAAAGCGATTGGCAGACGCGAGTAGGCGTCTCTTGGGCCTCTGAATGGGAGCGCACCGACCGAAGCTTCGGCGTGCTCACCGACCAGCTGATGGCCAAGCTGAGCGAACGCCCGATCATGCGCGCTCTCGATATCGGATGCGGAGCCGGCGAGATGTCACTGGCGCTTGGCCGCGGCCATCCGGGTGCCGAAATTGTCGGCGTCGATGTCAGCGAGGAATTGATCGAGGTCGCCCGCCATCGCGGATCGCGGCTGGGCAATGTGTCCTTCGAATTGGCCGATGCGGGAGAATGGCAACGCGATAATTTTGCGCCCGACCTGCTTTTTTCCCGTCATGGGGTGATGTTCTTTCCCGATCCGGTTGCCAGTTTTTCACACCTTGCAAGCATCGCGGCCCCCAACGGTAGGCTGGTGTTTTCTTGCTTCCGCGCGCTGGAGGACAATCTGTGGGCAGAACGTATCGAAAGCTTCTTGCCACCGGGCACAACCTATCCGCCAGATCGCTTTTCACCTGGTCCATTCGCATTCGCGGACCAGTCGCACGTTGATGGCGTGCTGCGCGATGCCGGCTGGATCGACATCAACTTCATTCCGGTCGATTACGCCTATATTGCGGGCACTGGTCCGGATGCGGTGGAAGATGCAGCAGAATTTTTCCAGCGTATCGGGCCTGCGGCGCGGGCATCCCGCAATCTGGACACGCATGACCATGCCCATTTTCTGGCCCGTATGCGGCGCTTCCTCGCGAACAATGTCGTAGATGGTATCATCGCCCTGCGTGCTGGCGCATGGATCGTCAGTGCCCGGCTTGCTCGTGGATAAGGTGGCCGATTTTCGGCACGCGGAGCAAACCGGGCGTTTATCGGCTTGTCGCTGATGCGCTGAGACCCTAATTGCAGGCCATGCAATCGACTAACGACATTCGCCGCTCTTTCCTCGATTATTTCGGGGGCATGGACCATGCCGTCGTGCTCAGCGCACCATTGGTTCCGTATAACGACCCTACACTGATGTTCGTGAACGCGGGTATGGTTCCGTTCAAGAACGCTTTTACCGGGCTCGAAACACCGCCGGCACCGCGTGCGACAAGCTCGCAGAAATGCGTTCGCGCAGGCGGAAAGCACAACGATCTCGACAATGTCGGTTACACGGCGCGGCATCATACGTTTTTCGAAATGCTGGGAAATTTCTCTTTCGGCGATTACTTCAAGGAACAGGCGATCGAGAATGCCTGGAACCTGTTGACGAAAGAATGGGGCCTGCCAGCGGACAAGCTGACTGCCACCGTCTATCATACCGATGACGAGGCGTTCGACCTGTGGCGCAAGATTGCCGGACTGCCCGAAGAGCGCATCATCCGGATCGCGACCAATGATAATTTCTGGTCGATGGGCGATACCGGTCCATGCGGACCGTGCAGCGAGATTTTCTATGATCACGGCGAGCATATCCCGGGTGGCCCTCCCGGATCGCCCGATGAGGATGGCGACAGGTTCATCGAGATATGGAATCTCGTTTTCATGCAATTCGATCAAGGCGCAGACGGAGAACGCTCGCCTCTGCCGAAACCATCGATCGACACGGGCATGGGGCTGGAGCGGATCGCTGCGGTCATGCAGGGCGTGCATGACAATTACGATACCGACACCTTCAAAAGCCTGATTGCTGCATCAGAAAGCCTGACCGGCGTGGCCGCCTCTGGCGAACATCAGGCGAGTCACAGGGTCATCGCAGATCATTTGCGGTCGACCGGTTTCCTGCTCGCTGACGGGGTTTTGCCATCGAATGAAGGTCGCGGTTATGTTTTGCGGCGCATCATGCGCAGGGCCATGCGCCACGCTCACATTCTGGGCGCGAAACAGCCGCTCATGCACCGCCTGGTGCCGGAACTGGTTGCCGAGATGGGGCAGGCCTATCCGGAACTGCAACGCGGCCAGGCTTTGATCGAGGAAGTGCTGGAGCGTGAGGAGACACGCTTCCGCCAGACCTTGGATAAAGGTCTGCGACTGCTGGACGAAGCCACCGGCGAGATGGCGGAAGGCGACGAGCTGGACGGGGAAACCGCGTTCAAGCTCTACGATACGTTCGGCTTCCCATATGACCTTACCGAAGATGCCCTGCGCACACGCAATATCGGTGTCGACCGACCCGGCTTCGATGCCGCGATGGAGCGTCAAAAGGCCGCCGCGCGCGCCGCATGGAAGGGTTCTGGCGACACAGCTTCGACGGAAATCTGGTTCGACATTGCCGAACGCGAAGGCAGCACCGAATTCACCGGATATACCGCGACCACGGGCGAGGGCCGGGTTGTCGCGCTGGTCAAGGATGGGGCAGAGGTGCAATCCGCTGGCGAAGGCGAGACGGTGACCGTGCTTACCAACCAAACGCCATTCTATGGCGAAAGCGGCGGTCAGTCCGGTGACGTTGGCAGCATCTGGACACCAGAAGGCCTGAAGGCATCTGTTTCGGACACATCCAAGCCACTCGGCCGCTTGCACACCCACCAGGCCACAATCGACGCGGGTGAAATCGCCGTCGGTGATACGGTCCATCTTGATGTAGATGCTGATCGAAGAGACCGGATCAGAGCAAATCATTCTGCCACGCATCTCATGCACGCCGCGCTCCGCAATCGCCTTGGGGAACACGTTACGCAGAAGGGGTCGCTGGTTGCCGAGGACAGGCTTCGCTTCGATTTCTCGCATCCCAAACCGATGACTGCGGAAGATATCGCTGCGATCGAAGCAGAAGTGAACGCAGAAATTCGCGCGAACGACCCGGTCCAGACCAGATTGATGAGCCCTGATGATGCGGTCGAGGCAGGAGCTCTTGCCCTGTTTGGTGAAAAATACGGCGACGAGGTCCGCGTTCTTTCCATGGGGCGCAAGACTGATGGAGAGCGCAATTTCTCGGTCGAATTGTGCGGCGGAACGCACGTGAACGCGACTGGCGATATCGGTGTGTTTCGCATCGTGTCGGAATCGGCGGTATCGTCAGGTGTGCGGCGGATAGAGGCGCTAACCGGTGAAGCAGCGCGAAACTGGTTGGTCGACCGTGAAGAGGCACTGAAAGAAGTCGCCGGCACGCTGAAAACATCGCCTGACGAAGTGGCCGGCAGGGTCGCGGCACTGGTTGATGAGCGCAAATCGTTGGAAAAGGAATTGGCCGAAGCCCGCAGGCAGCTCGCGCTTGGTGCGGGTGGGGCGGGCGCTGGCCCGGCTGACGAAGAGATCGCTGGTACGAAGTTTTCCGGTCAGGTTCTGGATGGTCTCAATCCAAAAGAGCTGCGCGGACTGCTGGATGAAGCAAAGTCGAGGCTCGGCTCGGGTGTCGCTGCCGCAGTGGCAGTGAACGATGGGCGCGCGACATTTGCAGTCGCGGTCACTGACGACCTAACCGGCCAGTTCGATGCGGTTGCACTGGTCCGTGCCGGTGTCGAAGCATTGGGCGGGAAGGGCGGCGGGGGCCGCGCTGATATGGCCCAAGGCGGCGGACCAGACGGAAGCAAGGCCGAGGAGGCGCTTGCTGCCGTACGGGCCCAATTGGCTGCCTGAGATCAGCCGGAAGCGTTTTCGGTTTCCGGCTCGCTACCACGAGAGACGTCGTGGCCAATGTTGCGGTCCTGACGGCCACTGCTGCTCACGCTGCCGTGGCTTTCGTCCTGAACGTTCTGAGGTTTGAATTTCTCGTCGTTCGAAACCGGCTTCGATGGGTCTTGCTTGCTGCTCATTGAAAATCTCCTTCGATTTTTCAACGGACTGGAGCAAGATTGGTTTCGAGATAGTCAGCTTTCGGCGGTCGAAGTCCTGAGTTTCGGCTTGTAATCCAGAGCGCCCTTTTCTTCGATCTGCGCGCGAAATTCGTCCCGTTTTTCGTGAATTGACGCGATTACCGGACCCATCGCAACGCCGATATCGACGAGCACAGCCTCTGACAATTGAAGCGAGCTTTCCAGCGTTTCCGGCACTGCGTGGCTGGCACCGGCGCGGTAAAGCTGGGCTGCGTGCTCCGTGTCGCGGGCGCGGGCTACGATCAGTAGATCAGGGTGCTCCTTGCGCAGCTTGCGCGTGAGTCGTTCAGCCAGAACCGGTTCGTCCATGGTCAGGACCACTGCGGGGGAACGGTCCACGCCGAGCCTTGTCATCGCGTCGCCGCGGGCCGCATCGCCAAAGGTCGCCCGGTAGCCCTTGCGCTTGGCCGATTCGATCAGATCGGCATCTGCATCAATGGCGATATAGGGCTTGCCGTGAGCATCCAGCATTTGTGCAATCAGCCGTCCGACACGCCCCGCGCCGATGATAATCACAGGCGGTGTCGTATGGTCGACATCTTCTAGTTCTGGCGCTGGTTCAACTCGCCTCGCGATCACACGGCCCAGCCGGGCAAGCAGCGGAGTGATGGTGAGCCCGATGGCCGTTACGATTTGCCAGAACTGCGCGGTGCCCGGCTGGATCAGCATGGCTGAACTCGCCGCAGCAAGGACGATCAAGGTCGTTTCCGACGGGCTGGCCATCAGAATACCGGTTTCTGCCGCAGTGCTCCTGCGCGCGCCCATCATCCGCAGCAGCGACCCGGTGACAAATGCCTTGAAGGTCAGCACGCTGACGACCGCGACCAGAATTGGCCACCAATTGGACCAGATCGTGGTCAGGTCGATGCTCATCCCGACGGTGATCAGGAAGATACCAAGGGCGAGCCCCTTGAACGGCTCCATGATCCCTTCGACCTCGCCGTGATATTCGGTCTCGGCAATCAGCAGGCCAGCAATGAGCGCGCCGACGATGGGCGAGAGGCCAACCACGGAAGTCGCCAGACTGGCACCGATGACGACGAGCAGGCTGGCGGCCAGAAACAGTTCAGGGCTTTTGGTGCGGGCAGCTTGCGCAAATAGCCGGGGCAGGGCCACACGGCCGATGACGAGCAAGGCAGCAACCACCAGTCCGCCCTGCCAAAGGGTGGTGATCATTCCTTCCCAACCTTCGCCCTGCGCATTGGGTGCCATCGCACCGAGGATGAAGATGATCGGAACGATCATGATGTCTTCGAACAGGAGCATGGACAGCGCAGCGCGCCCAACGGGTGACGATGTGCCGGAAATCGGCAAGACGATCGCCGTTGACGAGAAGGCGAGGGCAAAGCCCAGCGCCAGCGCGCCGGTCCAGTATTGGCCCATCATGGCCAGCGCAATCGCCAGCATGGAGCCGATAATGAGCAGTTCCAGCGCGCCCAGGCCGAACACCAGCTTGCGCATTTGCCACAGGCGTTTGAAGGACAGTTCCAGCCCGATGGTAAACAGCAGCAGGATTATCCCGAATTCCGCGTAAGGCTCCAAAGCCTCAGGGTCGGTGATAGTCACGTAAGAGAGCCAGGGTGCGTCGAAGACCAGCTTACCCAGGCCGAATGGCCCAACGGCAATCCCGATCAGGATGAAACCGATCACCGGAGTAATCCGGAAACGCGTGAACACCGGGATGACAAGCCCGGCAGCGCCGAGAATCACCAGCGCGTCACCCATTGACGAAGTATCGAGTTCCCCAGCCATTGCTGCAGCTTACCGTGCGCTTCTGCCTATGTCACCGCAAAGCTGCGGCTTAGCCACCGCCTGCTGAGTGTGTTCCGATCGGTGCGCGGCGCGGTTTCGTGCGGCCCGGGTGATCGCCAGCCTCATCCCATTCGATGCGGTAAAGGTCGAACCTTCTGTCTGCCAGGTTCCTGACTGTGCCTTCGGCTCGTGCCCAGCTCAGATCGGCGAGGTTGATATCGCTGATGGTCAGCGTTTCCACATTCTCGCTCGCTTCCGCCGCGATGCCATCGCGCGCAAACGGGAAATCGCACGGGGTGAGGATGCAGCTCTGTGCGTACTGGATGTCCATGTTCGCGACGTTGGGCAGATTGCCGACATTGCCGGACAGGACAACGAAGCACTGGTTTTCAATCGCGCGGGCCTGGCCGCAATAGCGGACCCGCAGGTAACCCTGGCGGCTATCGGTACAGAACGGCACGAAGATAATGCGCGCGCCTTCGTCGGCCAATCGGCGCGACAGCTCGGGAAATTCGCTGTCATAACAAATCTGGACGCCAATCGGGCCGCAATCGGTCTGGATCACATCGATGCTGTCACCGCCCTTGATGTTCCACCAGTAACGCTCGTTCGGGGTGGGGTGGATCTTTTCCTGTTCGTGCACCGATCCGTCGCGCAGGCAGACATAGGCTACGTTGTGAATATCGCCGTCTTCCATCCGTGTCGGGTGCGATCCGGCGATGATGTTGATGTTATATCGCATGGCGAAATCGGAAATGTCGGATTTCAGGCGCGGCGTGTATTCGGATAGACGCTCGATCGCCTCGACCGGGGACAGTTCCTTCTTCTCGAAACTGAGCAGCATAAGCGTGAACATTTCCGGAAAGACAATGAAGTCTGCCTCGTAGTCGCTTGCAACATCGACGAAATATTCGATTGCACCCATGAACTCGTCGTAATCCTTGACCGCACGGGCCTGCAATTGACAGGTCGCGACACGGACAGCCTCGACACCGCGGGGAAGGCGTTTTTTCACTGGCTGGTCGCGGTCCACGTAAGGGTTGCGCCATACCATCATCACTGCATTGCCTTCCGACCTCTTGTCTTCGGGCAGATAGTTTTCAAGAATGCGTTCCGGCTCGAAACCATTGGCGAGTTGGAAACGCAGGACCGGATCGTGGATCTTGGTGGCCAGCACCTGATCCAGGTAATCCTGCGGACTTTCGGCGCGGTTGGTCTTGCGCCTCCGCGCCCGTGAATAACCGGGCATCCTCCCGCCGAAAACGATCCCGGTGAGGTCTCTTTCCTCTGCCAGTGCGCGGCGTTCTTCATACAGTCTGCGCCCGATGCGGACGCCGCGAACCTTGGGGTCTACGCACATCTCGTAGCCATACAGCCAGTCCCCGGTCGGATCGTGGCGACTGCCATAACCGTTGCCGGAAATCTCGTCCCAATTATGGTCGGCGAACACCACCGGTTCGGGAAGCTGCATCGACGCGCAGTATCCGACAACCTCGTCATCCAGCAGCGCGATGAAGCAGCCTTCGGGGAAGTTGTTGATTTGGCCCCGGATTTCGCCCTGGGTGTAGGGGGGCAGCTCTGTATAGGCTCGGCGGATCAACGCAGAGATCCCTCGCACGTCCTTCGCCCGGGCGTTGCGGATTTCCAGACGACGCTTGCCAAACTTTTCGGCTGTTTTGCGGGGCTTCTTGGTGCTTGGCGCTGATTTGCTGGTGGTCACAGAATTCTTTCACTTTTGGGCTGTCTGATACCGAACCGCCATTAGCAGACGAATGTTCCCGCGCACAGCGAAGCCGGGCGCTCGTTTGGTCCGCGCACAAAAAAGGCGGGCACCGGATCATCCGGTACCCGCCCTCTGATTTGATGGCAGTGGTGCTTAAGCAGCCATTGCCTTTTCGAGGTTGTTCACAATCGCCTCGAAGAACTGTTCCGTGGTCAGCCAGTTCTGCTCCGGGCCGATCAACAGCGCGAGATCCTTCGTCATCTGGCCGCTTTCGACGGTCTCGATGCAAACACGCTCGAGCGTTTCGGCAAATTCGACGACTTCTGGCGTGTTATCGAACTTGCCGCGATACATCAGGCCGCGGGTCCACGCGAAGATCGATGCGATCGGGTTGGTCGAAGTGGCCTTGCCTTCCTGATGCTGGCGATAGTGGCGCGTCACGGTACCGTGGGCGGCTTCTGCCTCTACCGTCTTGCCGTCGGGCGTCATCAGAACCGAGGTCATCAGACCCAGCGAGCCAAAGCCCTGCGCGACGATGTCGGACTGAACGTCGCCGTCATAGTTCTTGCAGGCCCAGACGAATTTGCCGCTCCATTTCAGAGCTGCTGCGACCATGTCGTCGATCAGACGGTGCTCGTAGGTCAGGCCGTGCTTGTCGAAATCAGCCTTGTATTCCGCCTCGAACACTTCCTGGAACAGATCCTTGAAGCGGCCATCGTATTTTTTGAGGATGGTGTTCTTGGTCGAGAGATAGACCGGCCATTTGCGGTCAAGCCCGTAGGCGAAGCTTGCGCGGGCGAAATCGCGGATCGAATCGTCGAGGTTGTACATCGCCATCGCGACGCCGCTCGATTCGAATTCGAACACTTCGAGGTCGATGTTCTTGCCGTCTGCACCTTCGAACACGAGGCGCAGCTTGCCGGCACCGGGGATGAGGGTGTCGGTCGCACGGTACTGGTCACCAAATGCGTGACGACCCACGACGATCGGGTCGGTCCAGCCGGGTACGAGACGCGGCACGTTGTCGATTACGATCGGTTCACGGAAAACCACACCGCCCAGAATGTTGCGAATCGTGCCGTTTGGCGAACGCCACATTTTCTTGAGGCTGAATTCCTCAACGCGGGCTTCGTCAGGGGTGATGGTCGCGCATTTTACGCCGACGCCGTGTTCCTTGATTGCATTTGCTGCATCGATCGTGATCTGGTCGTCCGTTTCGTCGCGCTTTTCGATCGAGAGGTCGTAATATTTCAGATCGATATCAAGATATGGCAGGATCAGTCGCTCGCGGATCCACTGCCAGATGATCTTGGTCATTTCGTCGCCGTCGAGTTCGACAACGGGGTTTTTCACGGTGATTTTCGCCATGTGCTTCCTGCTACCTTTTCAAGAGTTGGCCGCGCTTTAGCAGAGGAGGCACTAGAGGCAAGGTTAGGCAGCCGAAAACACGAAAGGCGCCGCACATGCGACGCCTTTTGAGATGATGGTGGGCGTAGAGAGAGTTGAACTCCCGACCCCTGCAATGTCAATACAGTGCTCTACCACTGAGCTATACGCCCGCACCATCAAAATGCTGCCGAAACAGCAGGAGCGCCCTCTAGCCGCACCGAACAGGCCGCGCAAGAGGGTGAAAGGGATAAATTCGCGTTAGAGGCTGGCGGCTGCCGCATCCTCGAAAACGCGCTCAACCTCCAGCACGAGATCGCGCAGGTGAAACGGCTTCGAAAGAACCTTGGCAGTCGGCTGTTCGCGGCTTGCTTTCAGCGTCACCGCGGCGAATCCAGTGATGAACATCACTTTGGTCCGAGGGCTTACCTCGTTGCAGCGCTGGGCCAGCTCGATCCCGTCCATTTCAGGCATGACGATGTCCGACAGCAGCAGGTC
The DNA here is from genome assembly GCF_009828095.1 of Pontixanthobacter luteolus. Classification (GTDB taxonomy): domain Bacteria; phylum Pseudomonadota; class Alphaproteobacteria; order Sphingomonadales; family Sphingomonadaceae; genus Pontixanthobacter; species Pontixanthobacter luteolus. The sequence continues at coordinate 607,317 of NZ_WTYP01000001.1, forward strand.
GAAATGCTGTGTTTCGAGCAGCGGTACGGCCTCGGTACCGCGATCGACGGAAACCACCTCGTATCCGGCTTTTTCCAGAGCGCGTGCAAGGTAGCCGCGCATGGCTTCTTCATCCTCGGCCAAAAGGATTCGCAGTGCAGATGTATCCGTCATTCGAGGGCGTTTAGCCCAATTGGCTTAAGAAATCTTTGGCATTCGGCCAATTGGCCTGCTTTGACACAAATGTTTTGATGGTTCAGCACAGCGACCTGAAAACATGACCATCGAGGTTTCGGCCTGGCCGGCCCGCGATGCTTTTAGTCGAACCGCGCGAAAGGTGCGAAGAACAGTGATTCCAGGGACGAGAAAAGCTGCATTTTCGCTTTCCATGACCGACGATGTTCCGATTCCGGTTGTAGTGGCCGTGCCGCACGCCGGGCGTACTTATCCAGAAAACTTGGTTCAGCGGATGAGGCGTCCCGAATATTCGCAGGTGCGGCTGGAAGATCGTTACATCGATCATGTCGGCACTGCGGCTGCACGCCAGACGGGGGCAGGGCTGTTGCTGGCTCATGCCCCGCGCGCCATGCTCGACCTCAATCGGGCCGCCGACGACATGGACTGGGAAATGGTTGCTGGCGGTGCGAGCAGCCCCGCAAAACACTCAATCGCCAATCGCCGCGCACGAAGCGGACTGGGCTTGGTGCCCCGGCGTCTTCCCGGACTAGGGGAGATCTGGACAGGTCAGATGGAGCGTGCCGAACTGGATGCGCGGATCACCAACATTCATTCACCCTACCACTCGGCATTGGCGGAGATGCTGGAACGGGTCAGAGACAAATGGGGCGCGGCCTTGCTGGTTGACCTTCATTCGATGCCGCCTCTGCGCAAAATGCATGAGGATGATCGCGCGGCACAATTCGTGATCGGTGACCGGTTCGGGGCCAGCGCAGACGACCGGATTGTCGCCGCCGCACTTCAGAACCTGGCAGATCAGGGCGCCATTGTCGCCCATAACCGCCCCTACGCCGGCGGTTACGTACTGGATCGGCATTCGTCCCCGGGACGCGGGATTCACGCCATACAGCTGGAAGTTTGCCGTTCGACCTATCTCGATGGTTCTTTGACTACGACAACAGACAAGCTTCCTGAAGTCGCATCGGTCGTTGCGTCACTTGTGCGGGTTCTGGGCGAACTGGTTGCCCGACTGGGCCGTTCAGGCGCGCTGCCGCTCGCCGCCGAATAAGCCTTTCAGACAAGAAAAAACCACCTCGTGCAAATCGCACGAGGTGGCCAAGGTTCAGGGAGGAGGCACGCCGTGGCGTACCCATCCGGATGGCTATGAGGGGGGAGTGCCATCCGAATACTGTCCAAATAGTAAGGGGGCCGAAGCTCTTCAACCCCGGCCCACCTTCAAAATTGTATCAGTTTGTCGTGCGCTCAGGCGCCTGCAGCGGGTTCAGTCGCAGTCGGTAATCGCGGGCCTTTGCCCTGGCCGGTTTGGCGGGCAAAGATCGAACGCATCAGGTCGAGCGACATCATGTGGGCCTGCGACAAGGCAAGCATGCCGTTCTTGTTCCATTCACGAACCAGATCACCGCGAAGATCGGCGAACTTTTCCTGATTGATCATCTGGAAACCGCGATAAATGAACGGTTTGTCGGGACTATCATTCAGCGCAATCGAGATTTCGCCATCCATTAGCAAATCGTGCTTTTTCAGTTCGTCGACGAAAGCCTTGGTGCGCTGGCCTGCGCCTTCGAAATGTTCGCAGAACTGTAGAATACCCTGAGTGGTTTCAGACGGCTTGCCCTCGCTGTCGAACAGAGCTGTGCCTTCTTCGTACTCGCCCACCGCACCAACGGTCGGGTCGAAACAAAGCGACAGTTCTTCACTGTCGGGCTTCAGCTTGGCCAGCATGAACGGATAACGGCGAATGTAGGCAGGAAGGTAAATCGGGTCGGTCACCTTGCCGCTGTCGTCGACAAATACGTTTACACCTTCATTCAGGCCCATGAGCGCCAGTGGAAGTGGATTTTCGCCTGACGAAAAGACGATCGGAAAATAGCGCTGCGCCTGAACAAACTCATCGACGGTCAGCGGGATTGCGTGCGCACTCTTCAGCCACTCGGCGGAATCCATCGGACGGCTCTTCCAGTTCGCGTGATCGCGGCTGTTGAGCGGCATGAGGTCTTTATAAAACAGGGGCAGTTGGGGCTGCGGCGCGCTCGCCATGGACATTCTCCGGTAGATCTAATCAAGAAAACATATGTCTGGTGGACGACCAGTATTCGAGCGCCCTCCCATGTGAAGCGCGCGCTTTAAGGGTTCGTGCCCGAGCGCGCAAGCGGAACAAGTTTTCCGGGATTGAACAGACACTGCGGATCAAGCGCATTCTTGATCGTTTGCATGAGCGAGATCGAAACCGGGTCTCCGAGCCGTTCCAGTTCGGCAAGTTTCATTTGTCCGATACCGTGTTCAGCGCTTATCGATCCGCCCCATTCGGTAACAAGATCATGGACGAAGCTGCTGATTTTCTTGCCTTCTGCTTTTTCCCATTGCCCGGGAACCGCGTTAGGCGGGGCGATCACATGAAAGTGGACGTTGCCATCGCCAAGATGCCCGAATGCCACAGCCTTGGTCTCTGCGAAGCGTTCCTGAACCGCGGGCAGGGCGGCCGCGACAAAGTCCGCCATTTTGTCCACCGGAACTGAAATATCGTGTTGCATCGCCGGCCCGATTGCGCGTTCGGCAGAAGAAATCGAATCGCGCAAATGCCACATCTGTTCGGCTTGGGTTTCGCTGGCTGCGATGGTTGCGTCTTCAATCAGACCGAGTTCCAAAGCGCTTCCCAGAATGGTCTCTGCCAAATCGGGCAGAGCATCAGGCTTGTCCTTTGGCGCGGCGAGTTCGATCAACGCGTTCCACGGGTGCATTTCTGCCAGGGGAGCCTTCTGCTCGGGTTGATGGTTGAGGACCGCCTGTAAACTGTGCTGCGGAATGACTTCGAATCCTTCGAGTTGTTCGTTAGCCTGATCCTGGAAGTGCAGTAGCAATTTGCGCGCATCCAGAATGCTGGAGAGGCCCGCCCACATGACGGCGCGGCCGCCGATTTCGGGGAGCAAACGCAGGGTGGCCCCAGTCACAATTCCCAATGTGCCTTCCGATCCGATCAAAAGCTGCTTCAGATCGAAACCTCGATTGTCCTTTTTCAGCGGGGTTAGCGAATTGAAAATCTGGCCATCGGGCAGCACCGCTTCCAGTCCGGCGACCTGCGCGCGCATGGTCCCGTGGCGCAACACCTGTGTGCCCCCGGCGTTGGTCGAAATAAGCCCGCCAATGGTGGCAGAGCCCTTACCGCCGAGCGTCAACGGGAAACGAAGCCGCTTCGTCTCTGCGGCTTCGTGCAAGGTCTGCAGGATCACGCCCGCATCGCAGGTCACACTGCGTTCTTCTTCGTTGAGGGCGCGAATCGCATTCATTCTGCGCAGGCTGAGTATGATCGACTTGCCGCCTTCATCAGGGGTGGCGCCGCCAGACATTCCGCTGTTTCCGCCTTGCGGCACAATCGCGACGCCATGCCTGGTGCATATCCTGACAAGTGCAGCCACTTGTGCGGTGGATGCAGGAGAGGCCATTGCCAGCGCCGATCCGGAATAACGGCCGCGCCAGTCGGTCAGCCAGGGTTCCATGTCCTCGTAGTTGGAGGTTAGGCCCTTGGGTCCGAGTACAGAACCTGCTTCGCTCAGGAAGTGATCGAACTGGTGAGGAATCTTTTCTGCCATGCTGCACTCTATTGCACAGCGGATACATTGCGCACCACCACTTGCATGGTTTGGGTTTCCAATTAAGCCAACATTCAAGCTTCGCAGGTATAGAGGGCACACACACCGCCCTGCCAGTAAGCAAACATGGGGCGGATTGGGGAGTTACCTGACTGATTTATGCCAAGCCTGACCGTCTTGATAGCGCCATTGGTGCTTTTGCTGCCTGGTGCAGCCAGCGGCGAAGCTGCGGGTGATCAGCAGGCGCTTACGCCTCAGGCTCAGAGCGACCAACCGGTATTCAGCGATGACTGGCTCGGGCTGGAGGATGCAGGCGCGATGCCGATCCAGCGCCAGGTTCGAATCCAGCAGCGGGTTATCATCCGGGTGTCTCCGCGCAGCCCCAGCGTGCGTCAGAACCTGATGGCGGACCTGCCCCAGCGTGAGCGCCCTACAAAAGTCGTAGAACGCAAGATTGGCAAATGCGTTGATATGAGCAGCATCGCCGGCGTTCAGCCGACGCGCGATAACCGGCTGATGCTATACATGCGCGACCAACGCATGATTGCGGCAAATTTGGAAAAAGCGTGCTCTGCGCGTGACTTCTATTCCGGCTTTTATGTCGAGCCTAGCAAAGACGGGCGGCTTTGCATCGACCGGGACAAGCTGCAATCGAGGACCGGGGCGAAGTGCGAACTGAGCCGAATCCGGCAATTGGTTGCTGACTAGGCAGGCTCGCCGCTCTGGCTCCATGCCGCTCCAGTGCGGCAATTCTTGACTTTTCGCCGCCTTGCGCGCAGAGGCTGCGGCGGTTTTACGCTTGGGCACAGTGCCTTGGCGGAAACGGGCACCATGCCCTCGTTTATCCGGATAATCTATGTCATTTGCCGATCTCGGCCTTTCCGATGAGTTGTTAAAAGCGGTCGAAGAGGCCGGCTACACCGAACCTACGCCGATTCAGGAGCAGGCTATCCCTGCCATCCTGATGATGAAGGACCTGATTGGCATCGCCCAAACGGGTACGGGTAAAACCGCAAGCTTCGTCTTGCCGATGATCGACGTGATGGCTGCTGGCCGCCGCCGCGCACTGATGCCGCGGTCGCTCATTCTGGAGCCGACCCGCGAACTGGCTGCACAAGTTGCAGAAAACTTTGAAAAGTACGGTGCAAACCACGATCTGAAAATGGCGCTGTTGATCGGCGGCGTGCAGATGGGCGACCAGTTGAAGGCGCTGAACGAAGGTGTCGATGTCCTGATCGCAACTCCGGGCCGATTGATGGACCTGTTCGAGCGCGGCAAGATCATGCTCAACGGCTGCGAACTGCTGGTAATCGACGAAGCGGACCGGATGCTCGACATGGGCTTCATCCCTGATATCGAATTCATCTGCGACAAGCTGCCTGAAACCCGCCAGACGATGCTGTTTTCGGCAACAATGCCGCCGGTTATCAAAAAGCTGGCTGACAAGTTTCTGACTAACCCGAAACAGATCGAAGTGAGCCGGGCCGGTAACACGAACGAAAATATCACTGCGTTCAGGGTCAACGTCAAACCGCGCCAGAAGCGCGAAACGCTCGAATGGCTGCTGCGCAACGATCATGTCGATACGGCGATCATCTTCTCGAACAAGAAGACGACCGTTCGCGAATTGAACAAACAGCTTCAGCAAAGCGGGTTCAAAAGCGGCGAGATCCACGGGGATATCGATCAGGCGACACGTCAGAAAGAACTCGAAGGGTTCAAATCGGGCGATATCAATATTCTGGTGGCCTCGGATGTTGCTGCACGCGGCCTCGACATCAAGGGCGTCAGCCACGTATTCAATTATGATACGCCGTGGCACCCCGATGATTACGTCCACCGCATCGGCCGCACAGGCCGGGCAGGGGCAAAAGGCCGGGCTTTCACCTTTGTGACAGACGCTGACGCAGAAGCGATCGACAATGTCGAGAAGCTGACCAAGAGCAAGATCAAGGTCTTCGGCAAGGACGATGTCCGCGTAGAGCTGACTGAAGCGCCCAAGCCGCCGCGTGCGCCAAAGCCGAAGAAGGACGATGTTGGCGCTCCGAAGGAAACACGTTCGAGAAAAAGCGCTGACAGCGACGATCGCGAAGCTAAAGGCCCCAAAGAGGCACGGGACGAGCAACCCAGAAAGCCGCGCCGCGACAAGGCAGATCGCACTGATAAGCCGAAATCACGCCGCAATTACCGCGACGAGGATTCCGAGCCGGTACCCGCGGGCGAGTGGAATGGTCCCAAACCTGATTTCCTGAGCGTAGGGTTCGACTGACAGCTTAATCAGTGTCAGGATTGAAATTCTGCCGCCTTGGCGGGCGTGATGCACGCCTGCCAGTCGCAGCATGGCGACTGCGCAAGCAGCATGTATCAATCCGCTAGCGTCACGAAACTGTCGATGACCCGCTTGGTCCCGGCCTGTTCGAAATTGATTTCCAGCTTGTTGCCTTCTTGCGACATGACCGTGCCGTAGCCGAATTTGTCGTGAAACACGCGTGCGCCCAGCGCGATGTCCTGACGCGGTTTGGCGGCAAAGCTGGCAGCACTGCGGCGAGGCTCCTTAACCACTGCCGGCTGCTTGCTGTACCCACTGGAAAGCGCGCGCTGGAAACCCGGACCGCGGGTCTGGCTGCGCGCATTGCTGACATGGGCAAACGGATCGTCTGCTTCCGACCAGTTTGCGCGCCACAGCGACGCGCCGCCGGTCATGGTGGTTTCCTGATCGATATGTTCGTCAGGCAATTCTTCTATGAACCGGCTGGGTATCGAACTGGTCCATTGGCCGTAAATGCGGCGGTTGGCAGCGTGCAGGATGGTGCAGCGCCTGCGCGCCCGGGTGATCGCAACATACGCGAGCCGGCGCTCTTCCTCGAGACTGGCCAAGCCGCCTTCGTCGAGGGAGCGCTGCGAAGGGAATACACCTTCTTCCCAGCCGGGCAGGAACACATTGTTAAACTCAAGCCCCTTCGCCGCGTGCATCGTCATGATGGTAACCTTTTCCTCGTCTGGAGAGGCATCATTGTCCATCACAAGGCTGACATGCTCGAGGAAGTCGCCAAGCGTTTCGTATTCTTCCATCGCCCGCGCGAGCTCTGACAGGTTCTCGATCCGGCCAGCCGCTTCGGTCGAACGTTCGGCCTCCAGCATGGCGCTGTAGCCGCTTTCGTCGAGCACCGTGCGCAGCAGTTCCGACGGTGTGACATTCGGTTCCATCTCGCGCCAGCGGAGGAACTCGCGCATCAGCGCGGCGATGGTGTTTCCGGCACGCTTGGGCAATTCGTCGCTGTCAGCGAGTTGCAGCGACGCAGCAGCCAGGGGCAAGTTCGCCGCCCGCGCATATTGATACATTTTTTCCAGCGTTTTCGCGCCGAGCCCGCGTTTAGGCTGATTGTATATTCGTTCGAATGCCAGATCGTCTGCCGGCTGAGCAATCACCCTCAGATAGGCGAGCGCATCGCGGATCTCGGCCCGTTCATAGAAACGGAAACCGCCGATAATCCGGTAATTCAGACCGATCTGGATGAAGCGGTCTTCAAATTCGCGCGTCTGATATTGTGCGCGAACAAGGATTGCGATCTCGTCGAGCGGCGAACCTTCACGTTCGAGACGCTCGATCTCTTCGCCTACACGGCGAGCCTCCTCTGGCGCATCCCAGACACCGATCACGCGCACTTTGTCGCCGTTGGGAATTTCGGTCCACAAAGTCTTGCCCAGGCGCTGGCTGTTGGCATCGATCAGGCCCGATGCAGCCGCCAGAATCTGAGGGGTGGAGCGGTAATTCTGTTCCAGCTTGATCACTTTGGCGCCGGGAAAATCGCGGTCGAAACGCAGTATGTTGGCAACTTCTGCACCGCGCCAAGAATAGATCGACTGGTCATCATCGCCGACCACGCAGATATTCTTGCGCTCCTGAGCAAGCAGTCGCAGCCACAGATACTGAACTGCGTTCGTGTCCTGGTATTCATCGACCAGGATGTATTTGAAGCGTTTGCGGTACTGATCCAGCACATCGTGGTGCTGGCGGAAAATGTTCAGCACATGCAGCAGCAGGTCGCCGAAATCGCACGCATTCAGCGCTTTCAACCGGTCTTGATACTTGCGATAAAATTCCTGGCCGCGTCCGTTCGCATACGCCTCGTTATCGACTGCATCGAGATCGCCGGGATTAAGTCCGCGATTCTTCCATTGATCGAGCAGACCGGCCAGCTGGCGCGGCGGCCAGCGTTTCTCGTCCAGCTCCGCATCGCGGATCAATTGCTTGATCAGGCGCAGCTGGTCGTCAGTGTCGATGATGGTGTAATTGCTTTGCAGGCCAACCAGTTCGGCATGGCGGCGCAGCATTTTCGCAGCAATTGAATGGAAGGTGCCCAGCCAAGGCATACCTTCCACCGACGGTCCGATATGCTGCCCGACGCGCTCGCGCATTTCGCGTGCGGCCTTGTTGGTGAACGTGACGCACAGAATCTCACTCGGCCACGCCTTGCGCATGGCGACCAGGTGCGCCAGCCGCGCGGTCAGGGCAGCGGTCTTGCCGGTTCCTGCACCGGCCAGCATCAGGACCGGACCTTCGGTGGTGAGAACAGCATCCTTCTGGGGCGGGTTCAGACGTGCCGCATAGGCGGGGATATCGCCATTTCGGGTGGGCGCAGAAGGGGGAAGATGGTCGGTCATGGAATGGTGAACAGCTAGGGAACATGGACCGCAACTGCAAGTGTCCAGATGTGCCCTGACTTTGCCTGTTCGGAACCGATTTGGCCCGCCTCCGTTGACCCACCATCTAACGAAATTACCCAAGAGGTATTGAAATGAAGAAGTTTTTTCTCGCAGTAGTGGCTGCAGGCGTAACGATGACAAGCGGCAGTTTCGCTATGGCCAACCATCACGGCACCGATGCAAAATCTCCTGAAATCGTTGAGCGCAACGCCCGGGGCGTGGCCACCAAGGTGAAGATCGAAGGCAAGGTCTATGCAGTATGCATGGACGGAATGACCGATGGCTGCATCAATCCGCGTGCGGCGGGTCTCAAATGGGGCAACCGTCCGCTAGATTACTGGCCGGGCAAGCCTGCCAGCCAAATGGACTGAAGGTTCGTCGCGCACGCACCGGCTTTTGTTCGGTGCTGGTCGCAGACAGAGGGCGGTCGTGCCATGGCGCGGCTGCCCTTTTTCATGCGCTGTCACAGGGCGGTGAGCATGTTAAGCTTTGCGAAGAGAACAAGTCCATCTGGCGCAGTATATGATCTACCGCCGGCTTAGGCTTCACTCAGGCGCAGAAGCGTGATTTTTGCCTTGCCGACCTTGCGTTCGACATCGATCTCGAAATTCTTGACCGAAACGTCTTCTTTCAAGCCTGTTTCAAGTGCGATCCAAGTTGCCTCGTTGATCCAGCCCTGTCGTTGCATCTTGTCGAGGGCCACCATGCCCGCACCTGTATCATAGGGCGGATCAAGCATGATCAGGTCGAGCGGTTGCCGCGCAGATCCCAGACCCATGACTGATGCTGCCCTGACGTCCGATTTTTCGCGGGCGCCGAAGGCTGCGATATTGGCACGAATGGTCCTGAGCGCCTGTTCTTCCTGTTCGACAAACAGGCAGTGCGCCGCGCCGCGCGAAAGCGCCTCCAGCCCGAGCGCGCCAGACCCTGCAAACATATCGCCCACTGAAAGACCCTCAAAGGTGCCGAGGCGGCTTGTGAGCATGCTGAACAGGGTTTCGCGCGTGCGATCCGCAGTCGGACGCGTCGTTTCCCCTTTGGGAGCGGTAATTTTGCGGCCACGCCATTCGCCAGCGATAATTCTCATTTTCGCTTGGTCTCACGTGCGAGCTGCTTGCGATAACGTTCCACGTCGGACTGTTTGATCTCGGCAACCGTGCCGCGTTTGATATCGCCCAGAATGAAGGGACCATATGCCGTGCGCATGAGCCGGTTCACTTCGAGACCGAAATATTCGAGCACATTACGAACTTCGCGGTTCTTGCCTTCGGTCAGGGTCAGCTCGATCCACTGGTTACGCCCGGTCCGGCGCTCGAGATTGGCGTCGATCGGGCCGTAGTTGACGCCTTCGATCGTGATGCCGTCCATCAGGTCCTCCAGCTGCGCCTGGCTGATGTCACCAAATGCGCGGGCGCGATAGGTGCGCGGGATCCCGCTGCTGGGCAATTCCATCGCCCGCTTGAGTTCGCCGTCATTGGTCATCAGCAGCAGCCCCTCGGTATTGAGGTCGAGCCTGCCGACAGGCATCACCCGCGGCGCGTCCTTGGGCATCGCATTGACAAGCGCATCGTAAATCGTCCCGCGGCCGCTGAAATCACGCTCTGCAGTGAGCAGTCCCGGGGGCTTGTGGAAACAGAACAGGCGTGCCGCTTCGGGCTTGCCCACTGGCTTCCCGTCAACCGTCACGCCTTTCAGATCGGGAATGATCGTGGCGGCTGTTTCCAGAACCTTGCCGTCGATGGCAACGCGGCCATCGCCAATCATCCGCTCCACCTCGCGGCGGCTGGCAACGCCGGCACGGGCCAGCAGCTTCGCAATCCGGTGCCCTTCCGGCCGATCGCCACTGTTCGACGAATCTTCGGATTTGGGCGGGGTGGGGGTGATTTTGACCATGGCGCGCGGTTAGGCGTTCAATTCGCCGCGCGCAATGCTTCCTGCACCGTTTCGTGGAAGCGCAGGATGCCCGTTTCCAGCGTGCCCAGCGTAATCTGCGGCACTGCCCCTGTCTCGAGACCCTGCTGGCCCAGTTCGGCGGCACGGAAATCCTCGCTCGCAAAGACCCCGCCGTCGAGCAGCGCCCAGCTTCGTTCCCAATGATCGCGGGCCTTTTCGGTCGCGGGCTTTTCCGGGATCAGCATAAAGTCTTCGACCAGTGTCCGGTTATGCGCCTGCGGCATCAGAACCATCACATTCACATAGTCAGGGCTGGGGATGATGATGGTGGCGGGCAACAATTGATAGGCAAAGGTGATCACCCGCCGCAGCGCTTCCATGTCAGTCAGATCGACATGGTCCAGTTCTTCCTTGCGGCCAACGGCAGAGCGCGCGTGCGGGCCGATATGATCGCCCGACGTTATGCCGTCCTTGAAGAACGGCCCGATCGTTTTCGCGTGCAGCCGCGTTACATGGTAACTTTCAAGGAAGGCATCCATGATCAGTTTCCAGTTGCCGGCGACATCGTGGGTTTTTCGCCGGAACAGGTGCAAATCGTCCATCCCGAATGCAGCGAAATCTGCGCCCAGAGTTTGGGCGTCGCTGAAATCAGCGCCTTCAACGGGCGAGAACCAGATCAGCCCGCCCGCTTCAAAGCTGGGCAATTCGATCAGCGAATGTTCCGACTTCTCGAAGCCGGGAAATGTGTCGGGCCGGGGAAGGGCCAGCAGCTTCCCGTCCAGCTTGTAGGTCCAGGCGTGATACGGACATACCAGCCGCTTCGCGCACTGTATTTCCGTGCCTTCCACCAGCCGAGTGCCGCGGTGGCGGCAGACATTCAGGAAAACATGCGCCTTGCCCTCTGCGTCGCGGGTGATCAGCAGCGGGCGGCCTGTCTGGTCGTGCGGCACAGCCATTCCGGCTTCCGGTAGCAACGCGGAGGGCGCGATAACCTGCGGCAGCCGGCCGAAAAGAGCGGCTTTCTCACGCTCCCAATGATCCGGATCGGTATAGACCGACGCTGGCACATGGGTGACCCCTTGTGATTCGCGTTCTTCCTCCCTGACGATAGCCTCGGCCAGCGCCAACTGGCTGTCGGTGGGGCGGAATTTGTGCGGCTTGGTTCCAATCTCGTTCATGGCATTTGCCTCTATTGGCTTTCCTATTCGGCGAACCTAGCTAGTGTCGCACGAAATCGCGATAAGACAAAGAGGACGCAGGATTCATGGCCGCAGCACAAGCGAACGATAAGCCGGGTTGGCGCAGGGTTCTGGCGGCGCTCGGCAATCGCAAGGCCGGATTCATGCTGCTGTTCGGTTTCGCGGCCGGCCTTCCTTATGCGCTTTTGCTGGGCACCTTGTATGCGTGGCTTTCGGATGCAGAAGTTGATCTGGAAACGATGGGCGTGTTCTCGCTGATCGGTCTTGCCTATGCCTTCAAGTTCCTGTGGTCCCCTGCGCTTGACCGGGTGGATATTCCGCTGCTGCGGCGGCTGGGAAAACGCAAACAGTGGATCGTCACCGCACAGATCATGCTGGGGATTTTCCTTGTCGTACTGTCGACGCTGAATCCGCAAACGGCGCTCGGCTGGTTTTCGCTGCTTGCCGGTTTGGGCGCGTTCGCTTCGGCCACGCAAGACGTCGTGATTGACGCCTGGCGCGTCGATATCGCCGATGAAGTCGCGACAATCGATATCCTGTCGACTGTGTATCAGATGGGGTACCGGATTGCGGCGCTGGTCGGCGGCGCGCTCGCCCTGTTTCTGGCAGAACGGACCAGCTGGCCGACAGTCTACCTCACCATGGGGGCGATCCTGCTGGTTGTCGGTATCGCTGGCCTGTTCGCGCCTGACACCGACGCATCGGTAATCGAAACCAACGAAAGCGACCCGCATGGCCTGCGCGAGGCAGGTCAGCTTAGCCCGCGCATTCGCTTCATGGCGCTCGGCGCGGTCGGCCTGTTGTGGGGCTGGGCGCTGATTACGGTTGGCGTATTCATGGTCCGCTCGCTTGCCAGCGATCCGGGCGCGCGGCCGGATTCGGTGGCGTTCATTTCCACCATGGGGCCGCTGGTGGTTGTGGCGACTGTGGTCATCCCATCGCTGATCGCGGCATGGCTGGTACGGATCGAGAGAAAAGGCACCAACCTGCTCAAGCAGGCGGCACCTGCGACCTCGGCAGCGGACCGGATGCTCGATCACCTTTACCGAGCGCTTGTTCTGCCGCTGACCGATTTTGTCGGCCGGTTAGGCTGGGCGCTGGTTATCGTATTCGCTCTCGTGCTGACTTACCGGATTACCGACGCGATATGGGGCAGCTTCGCTTATCCATTCTACCTCGGCGAATTGCAGTACACGAAGGATGAGGTTGCGGTTGCGTCCAAGTTCTTCGGCGTCGGCGCGCTGATGATTGGCCTCGCGCTGGGCGGATATCTGCTCACCGTTTTGGGGCGGATGATGACGTTGACGCTGGGCGCGTTTCTGGCTGCTGCGACCAACCTGCTTTACGCCGACCTCGCGCGCGGCGGCGCGGTGATGCAAGCGGTGAGCGATGCCAGCGGCTTCACCTGGCTTGTATCTGAGCTTGGCGGCGATCCGCGGCTGGCGAAATTGATGATGGCCATCGCGGGCGAGAATATCGCTGTGGGGATCGCTGGTGCGGCCTTCGTCGCCTATCTCTCCAGCATTGTGGCAAAAGGCTATAGCGCGGTGCAATACGCGCTCCTTTCCTCACTAACTCTTTTGGTGGGCACGTTGGGTCGCGGTGCGCTGGGCAAGATGATCGAGGATCAAGGATATTTTGACGTGTTCATCCTGACGACGCTGATCGGTTTCTTTGCGGTCGCGCTGTGCCTGGTCGAATGGTGGCGGCAGTCGCGGCTTGGCAAGGCTGCGGGTATTGTTGCGCCCGGCGGCTGATCAGGAAAATCAATGAATAAGGGACCGAAATGCCCGGAATGCGGTAAGGCAGCGCCGCTGCGCCTGCTCGTCTGGGGCATGGGGAAACCCTATGATTGCGAACGCTGCGGAACATCGCAGGTCGTCGCCAGAGGGCACGGGGCATCTTATGCAATCGGCGCGTTCGTACTGTGGACTTTCGCGAGCAACAAAATGCCGTCAATTACGGGCAAAATCGCGCTGTTTATCGGGCTGTTTCTGGCGGTCGGGCTTATCAGCTGGCTGACGATGAAGCCGCGTAGGGTCGATTAATCCGGCCTTTCCCGGTTCATCCGCAGCACGTCTCCTGCAAGATAGAGCGACCCCGCAATCAACACCGGCAACCCGTCGTCAGGCAATGCGTTGAGCGCATCTTCCAGCGAAGCGGCCTGCATGATGTCCGCGCCGTATGAGGCAGCTGGCTGGTATTCATGAGTGGAAATCGGCACCGCAGTCACGCTTGCGATGGATGGGGCAAGAGGGCCCAGAATAGCCTGCGGGTCTTTCCCTTCTATCATGCCCAGAAGCAGATGAACCCGCTGCCCGGCAAAATGCGCAGCCAGCGCCTTGCCGGCATCCGGGTTGTGTCCGCCGTCCAGCCATACTTTGCGGCCACTGCAAAGCGGGCCGGGTGCAAGCAATTGAAGTCTGGCAGGCCATTTCGCATTTCGGATACCCGCCGCCAACGCGCCGCTGGCTACGTTCACCCGGTCCTGATGACGAAGCATGGCAATTGCCAAGGCCGCATTGTCCCCCTGATGCGGGCCGGGGAGCTGCGGCAACGGTAAAACCAGCTCGCCATACCGGTCGGCGTAATGCAGCGCGGTTTCGCTGATGCTCGAATGCCAATCCCTGCCGCGCATGGATAGCGGCGCCCCGGCGGCGAGCGCGGCACGTTCGATTTCCAGTGTCGCTTCTTCAGGATAACTCTGCGTGATCAGCGATGTGGCCCGCTTGGTAATGCCTGCCTTCTCGAAAGCGATACGGGCGAGCGGCACTTGCGGCACGCCTTCCTCCGGTGCGAGCAGAAATCGCTCGTGATCGATCCCGAGAGCCGCGATCCCGCAGGCCGCCAGCGCCTCCGGCTCCAGAACGTTGGTTGCGTCGAACCTGCCGCCGAGGCCGACTTCCACCACGCACGCATCGGCTGGCGTCCGGCTGAATGCGAGGAAGGCGGCGGCGATGGTGACTTCGAAGAAGCTCGGGTTCAGCCCTTCTGCTGCATCGAACACTTCCTCCAGCAGCGCGGCCAGCGGATCGTCGGCAATCAGTTCGCCCGCCAGCCGGATACGCTCGTTATAGCGCACCAGATGCGGGCTGGTGGTCATGTGAACGCGCTTGCCATCCGCCTCAAGCATGGCGCGCAGAAAAGCGCAGGTGGAGCCTTTGCCGTTGGTCCCGGCAACATGAAAAACAGGCGGCAGACTGCGGTGCGGATTGCCCAGCCGGTCCAGCAGGCAGCGTATGGTATCGAGCCCAAGGCGTCCTTCGGGCAGCGACAGACCCGCCAGCCGGTCAAGCTGGGCCTGAACCGCCGGATGATCCGACTTGCCGAAATCCTTCATGGGCCTGTCAGGCGGCTTTCGCGCCTTGCAGATAATCGAGCAGCGTCGCCAGCGTTTCGCGCAGTTCATGGCGGTGGACGACCATGTCGACCATGCCGTGCTTGCGCAGATATTCGGCGCGCTGGAACCCCTCGGGCAATTTCTCGCGGATCGTATCCTGGATCACGCGCTGGCCCGCAAAGCCGATCAGGCTGCCCGGTTCCGCAATCTGGACATCGCCGAGCATTGCGTAACTGGCTGTAACGCCGCCCGTAGTCGGATCGGTCAGAACGACGATATAGGGCAGGCCGGCCTCTTTCAGGCGGCGTGTCATCACGGTCGCCTTGGGCATCTGCATCAGGCTGAGAATGCCCTCCTGCATCCGCGCACCGCCAGCAGCTGTGACCACGATATAGGCGCAGCCGCGGGTCAGCGCGCGTTCGGCGCCCTGACAAAATGCGGTGCCCACGGCCATGCCCATGGAACCGCCCATGAAGTGGAAATCCTGCACGCCGACGACAGCATCGTGGCCTTCGATCTGGCCGGAACCGACGCTGAAGGCATCGCGGTGCGGGTTCTTCGCCCGCGCTTCTTTCAGGCGGTCGGTGTATTTCTTCGAATCCTTGAACTTCAGCGGGTCTTCCTTGACCTCCGGCTGCTCAAGCAGGTCGTAGCCCATGTCGAGAAGCAGGTTCAGGCGTTCATCCGCGCCGATACGGCCGTGATAATCGCAGCGCGGACAAACCTTGTGATTGTCCGCAAATTCCTTCGCAAACAGCATTTCCTGACACTGCGGGCATTTGACCCACAGATTGTCATTGGTTTCGCGCTTTGCGCCAAACGGGAGCGAGTTGCGGACGCGGGTGAGCCAGTTCATTTCTATTCCTTAGCGAGCCGAATGTACGGCATCTGCGAGAGCCGAAGTCAGCTCCCTTAGCGCGGCCGGAGCATCTGCGCCATATTTGCCGACAAGTTCCACCAGTGCAGAGCCGACGACAACCCCGTCGGCTACCTTGGCAATGGCGCTGGCCTGCTCGGGTGTACGCACACCGAAGCCGACTGCGATCGGCAAATCGGTTGACGCCTTGAGCTTGCCGACTGCTTCTTCGATGGATGCGGTGGCCGCCTGCTGCTTGCCGGTGATGCCGGCGACGGACACGTAATAGACGAAACCGTCCGAACCTTCGAGCACCGCAGGCAAACGTTTGGCATCGGTGGTCGGCGTGGCGAGGCGGATAGGCGCAATGCCCTTGGTGCGCAGCGCAGGGCCGAGCGCTTCGTCTTCCTCCGGCGGGATATCGACGCAGATCACTCCGTCCACCCCGGCCTTGGCGCATTCTTCCGCAAACCATTCCGGCCCGCGGCGGATCATCGGATTGGCATATCCCATCAGGATCAGCGGCACGTCCGGATGACGGAGGCGGAACTGTTCGGCCAGCGCGAAGATATCGGCGGTCGTTGTCCGGCGGGCCAAGGCGCGCAAATTCGCAGCCTGAATTGCCGGACCATCGGCCATCGGATCGGTGAAGGGCATCCCCAGCTCGATCACATCGGCGCCGCCCTCGACCAGCGCGTCGAGATTGGCCGCCGTGTCCCCGTCGCCAGCAGTGACGAAGCAGACGAGAGCAGGGTGTGGTTTGGAGAAGGCGGAAGAGAGGCGGTTGGATTCGGTCATTTGTTCTCGCGAAGTCCTACAGGATGGAACACATGGAACACAGTACACGGCGCGAAAAGCTTTTCGACAATAGGTGCGCAAGTTGTGCTGTATTTCCAAAGGCTTGAAGCAGTTGTCATGCGTGCTTTATACCATCACTGCCGGTGTGTAGGAAAGTTGGGTCACGTTCGCTTCATCCGAACTCGACTTTCAAGGATTCTGACAGGAATGGCTAGCAGAGGAAGCACGATGCTCAACCATCCTGCTGCCTTGGTAACCAACATTGATCGTTCGCACAGATAAAATTCGTCAACCATTATCACCACTGTTGGTTCGTCAGGCCCACAGAGCACGCTGAATTCGAGATAATCTCTCGTAGCTCCCTCGAAAAGAAGTTGAAGGATACAGAGTCCAGCAGCGACCAGCATCAAGTTTGCGACTGGGCGTGAGGCGATGCCGCTTTTTCCGAAGAGACCAGAAAGCCACCAATGCAACAAGAATAGCAAACTCAGAAGCACGGCGTATATGACCACATCTCCTGGCGTCGTCATCATCATGGACAAGCCGAATTCGTCTCCTCGACCGGCTGCAAGGTATGAGTCCAGGAGCCATTGGATGGCGAGGAAGGCGACAGCAGCACAGCCCCAAACAACAATAAGTGAAACTAGAAGAGGTTTGCCGACGTCTCCGCTTGCCTCACTCATATTTCCACCCCGAGCGCCTCGGCCACGGTGAAGATGTCCTTGTCGCCGCGTCCGCACAGGTTGGCGAGGATGATCTGATCATCGCGCATTGTTTTTGCGCGCTCGGCCACTGCATGGATCGCGTGGCTGGGCTCCAGCGCGGGGATGATACCCTCGGTACGGCACAGCAGCTGGAATCCTTCCAGCGCTTCCTTGTCGGTCACGCTGGTATATTCGACCCGGCCGGTATCCTTCAGCCATGCGTGTTCGGGGCCGATGCCCGGATAGTCCAACCCTGCGCTGATCGAGTGGCCTTCGGTGATCTGGCCGTCTTCGTCCTGCAGCAGATAAGTCTTGTTGCCGTGAAGCACGCCAGGTGCCCCGCCTAGCAGGCTGGCCGCGTGTTCATCACCGTCGAGCCCGTGCCCGCCTGCCTCTACGCCGAGCATCTTTACGTCTGCGTCGTCGAGGAACGGGTGGAACAGGCCAAGCGCGTTCGAACCGCCGCCGATGCAGGCGACCAGCAAATCGGGCAGGCGGTCGATGCGGCTGAGCATCTGTTCGCGCGCTTCCTTGCCGATCACGCTTTGGAAATCGCGAACCATTTCGGGGTAGGGGTGCGGACCAGCTGCGGTGCCGATGATGTAGAATGTGTCGTGCACATTGGCGACCCAGTCGCGCAGACCTTCGTTCATTGCGTCTTTCAGCGTCGCGCCGCCGCTGGTTACGGGGATCACTTCCGCGCCGAGCAATTTCATGCGGAACACGTTGGGCGATTGCCGCCGGACATCCTCCGCGCCCATGTAGATGACGCAAGGCAGGCCGAACCGCGCACAGACGGTCGCCGTGGCAACGCCGTGCTGGCCCGCGCCGGTTTCCGCGATGATCCGCGTCTTGCCCATGCGAATGGCGAGCAGGATCTGCCCGATGCAATTGTTGATCTTGTGCGCGCCGGTGTGATTCAGTTCGTCACGCTTGAACCATATCTGCGCGCCGCCGACCGCCTCGGTCAGGCGTTCTGCGAAATACAGCGGGCTGGGCCGGCCGACGTAATGTTCCAGCAGATCGTCGAACTGCGCCTTGAAAGCCGGATCGGCCTGGGCAGCGCGATATTCACGCTCCAGATCCAGGATCAGCGGCATTAATGTCTCGGCCACATAACGGCCGCCATAGTCACCGAAATGACCGCGATCGTCGGGCTGGTTGCGGAAGGAATTGGGGGCGTTCATGGCCCCCGATTGGCAGAGCATTGCGGGCCTGTCCAGCATTCACAGGGCGCATTATTTCTTTACGCCCGATGAACCTAATGTTGCACAATCACCACATAATCAGAAACTTAGACTAACCAATAATTTGTCAGTTGAAGTTCATTTTTCGCTGACTATTTGACCTTTCCCTGCCGTCGACCCCCAATTTCGGCGGCATGATTGAAAGGATTTAATATGCGTAAGACTGCAATTGTACTCGGTGCGATCGCTGCGGTAGCAGTAGCTGCTCCGGCCTCGGCCAACGAAGCTCGTGTTGAAGCTCGCGGCGGTATCGCCTGGGCAAACGGCGAAGAAGAAGCTGTTGCCGGCGTTGCTGCTGGTTATGACTTCGACCTCGGTGCTGGCGAAGACAGCTCGCTGTTCTTCGGCGTTGAAGGTTCGGCTGACAAGCTGCTGGTTGATGGCGCAGACGTAGTCTGGGGCACCACCGCACGTCTCGGCGCCAAGGTTGGCACCGGCGGCAAGATCTACGCAACCGGCGGTTACACCTTCGGTGAAGGCGAAGACACCCCGCACCTGGGTGCTGGTTACGAGCAGACGGTTGGCGACAGCGGTCTCTACCTGAAAGCTGAATACCGTCACTTCTTCAGCGATTTCGTTGACGTGAACACTGCCGTAGTCGGTGTTGGCGTAGCTTTCTGATCCTGGTCAGAAATACGATGGAAGGGCGGTCCGTTCGGGCCGCCCTTTTTGTATCGGCTGCCGGGCAGGCGTGAGGGGCTGGAAAGCTCAGCCTGCTTTTGCTGCGGCACAGAACGCGGCGATTTTCGCAGCGTCCTTGATACCGGGCGCGCTTTCCACGCCGGATGACGTATCCACCAGCGGCGCCCCGGTTTGCGCAATCGCATCGGCAACATTTTCCGGTGTCAGTCCGCCGGCGAGGCCCCAAGCGGCGGTATGCTCATGATCTGCGAGCAGGCTCCAGTCGAAACTGGTGCCATTCCCGCCGGGCAATGCTGTTGCCGGCGCATCGAACAGCAACCGGTCGACCTTGCCGATATAGCGCGCCGATTTTTCCAGCGTCGGCTTGTCTTTCACGCCGAGCGCCTTCCAGACTTCGATATTCACCTGCTTGCGGACCAGGGCGCACCATTCCGGTGTTTCCGTCCCGTGAAACTGGATCACCTCGGGCTTGATCGCCTCGATCGCGGCGGACGTGGTTTCGATATCGGCATTGACCAGCAGCAGCACCACTTTGGCGCGCCCCCTTGCCATTGCGCGAAGCCGTGACGCGTCAGGCAACTCGATGTGCCGGGGGCTGGGCTGATAATGAACCAGTCCGACATGTGTCGCACCAGCATCAAGAGCGGCCTGCATGGTATCGGGCGACGAGAGCCCGCAGATCTTGATCAACTGTTCGCGCATGGTGAGAGGCTTTAAAGCGTTGCCTCGATATCGCGTGCCGCCTGAACCGGATCGTCGGCACGGCTGATGGGCCGACCGATCACAAGCACGCTGGCGCCATCGTCGCGCGCCTGTCGCGGGGTGACGACGCGCTTTTGATCACCCACTGCCGATCCGGCGGGACGCAACCCGGGGACCACGAAGAAACCGTCTTTCCATTGCTTGTGCGCCCCGCCAACTTCCTGACCGGAGCAGACGATGCCGTCGATACCTGCATCATGCGCCAGTTCGGTCAGTCGCATGACGTGATCGTGCGGTGTGCCGCCAACCCCGGTACGCTTCAGATCCTGCTCGTCCAGACTGGTGAGCATGGTTACAGCAACGACTTTGGTGTGTTCACCCGCCGCTGCCTTGGCATCTTCCAGCATCGCGCGCCCGCCGCTTGCGTGCACGGTCACAATCGACGGTTCGAGGACGTGGATCGCCTGCATCGCACCAGCGACAGTGTTCGGAATGTCATGCAGTTTCAGATCGAGAAAAATGGGCAGGCCGACTTGCGCTATCTCGTGGACGCCATGAGAACCGTGAGCGCAGAAGAACTCCAGTCCCAGCTTCAGCCCGCCAACATGATTCTTGACCCTCGCGGCGAGGGCTTTTGCCGCATCGAGTTGCGGCAGATCGAGCGCGAGATAGACGGGATTTGTCATGGCTTGGTGGTGCTATCCGCGGTGAGTGCAGGGGCGGGTTCAACCGGCGCGGCAGCGGTGCCGGACGGTGAAGCCGCCTCAGTTGTCGTCGTAGCCGGAGGAGAGGACGGCGAAACCGCAGCCGATCTGGCGGCGTTTTCCAGCGTCTTGATCCGCCGGTTCATGCGCCATTTGGTGCCGCGGTGGAGCAGCCATGTCGGGATCATGCCAAGCAGGAAAGAGATGATGACCAGCGCGGGTACCTTCGTTTCCAGCACCAGATTTTCCCAAATCGTGACTTCCACCGGCTTCCAGTTGAAGAAGGAAAACGCCAGCAGTCCCACAAACAGCAAGACCCAGAGGATGGTGCGAACGACCTGCATTTCAGTACTCCGTCAGATTTTCGGCAGATGCTAGGCTGCTGAGCCGCGATTGGGAAGGGTGAGCGGGTTGCCCGCCGATCAGCCGAACACGCGGCTGAAAATGTGGTCAACTTGCTTGAAGTGATAGTCGAGGTCGAATTTCGCCTCGATTTCCTCATTCGAAAGCGCCGCTGTCACTTCCTCATCCGCTTTCAGCAGATCGAGCAAGGCGAGCGCGCCATCCGATTCCCAAACCTTCATCGCGTTGCGTTGAACCAGACGATACGCGTCTTCGCGGCTGACCCCGGCCTGCGTCAATGCCAGAAGCACGCGCTGCGAATGGATCAGACCGCCCATGCGGTCCATGTTCTTCTGCATCCGCTCAGGATAAATCAGCAGCTTGTCGATTACCCCGGTCAGCCGCGCGAGCGCAAAATCGAGCGTGATCGTCGCGTCGGGGCCGATGAAACGCTCGACCGAGGAATGCGAGATATCGCGTTCGTGCCACAGCGCCACGTTTTCGAGCGCCGGCATGGCATAGCCGCGAATCATCCGCGCCTGACCGGTGAGGTTTTCGGTGAGGATCGGGTTGCGCTTGTGCGGCATCGCGCTCGAACCTTTCTGGCCGGGTGAGAAATACTCCTCAGCTTCCAGAACTTCAGTGCGTTGCAGATGGCGGACCTCGACCGCGACACGTTCGATCGATCCGGCAATTACCGCCAGCGTGGAAAAGAACATTGCGTGCCGGTCGCGCGGGATAACCTGAGTCGATATCGGTTCGATTTCCAGGCCGAGTTTTTCTGCGACGTGCGCTTCAACGCTGGGGTCGATATTCGCAAAAGTGCCGACGGCGCCGGATATCGCGCAAGTGGCGATTTCCTCACGCGCGGCGATAAGGCGTTTCTTGCAGCGATCGAATTCTGCATAGGCCTGCGCCAATTTGAGGCCGAATGTGACCGGTTCTGCATGAATACCGTGGCTGCGGCCGATAGTGGGCGTGTACTTATGCTCTTCCGCGCGGCGCTTGATCGCGGCCAGCAGGTGGTCGAGGTCTTCCAGCAGAATGTCGGCAGATCGGGCCAGCTGCACCGCCAGCGTCGTGTCCAGAACGTCGGAGCTGGTCATGCCCTGATGCATGAAGCGCGCCTCGTCACCGACCTGCTCGGCAACCCAGGTCAGGAATGCGATCACGTCATGCTTGGTGACCGCTTCGATGGCATCGATGGCGGGAACGTCGATTTCCGGGTTGGTCGCCCACCAGTCCCACAGGGCCTTGGCGGCGCTCGCCGGGACCACGCCCAGTTCGCCCAGCTTTTCCGTCGCATGCGCTTCGATCTCGAACCAGATGCGATAGCGGGCCTCTGGCTCCCAGATTGCGGACATTGCAGGGCGGGAATAACGGGGGACCATGATCGACTCCGGTGATGTTGCGGGCAGTTACGCGGCGGCTAAGGCGCGGCATGGCGATTGGCAAGGGGAGCGGGCCTGTTTGCACACGGCAGATCGTCTGCGCGCCTTAAATCAGACCTTTTGCCCTCAGCGAGGTGTGTCCTTCGCGGCCAATAATGACGTGATCATGTACCGTAATGCCCAGCAACCGGCCAGCCTCCGCAATGCGATTCGTTATCTGGATGTCGGCGCGGCTCGGCTCGGGATTGCCGCTCGGGTGGTTGTGGACCAGTATCAGTGCGGTTGCACCGATATCGAGCCCGCGGCGGATAACCTCACGCGGATGAATGGCAGCCTCGTCTATCGAACCGTCGCCGACATGATGATCGAGGATCAGGCGGTTCTGTGCGTTCAGGAACAGCACGCGCACCCGCTCCACCGTCAGATGCGCCATGTCGATGGTCAGGTAATCGAGCAGTGCCTGCCAGCTTCCCAGCACGGGTTTCTGGGACACCTCGTTGCGGGCCATCCGCCGCGCCGCCAGAGCCACGCTCTTCAACGCGGCAGCGCTTGTTTCGCCTACGCCTTTGACGTTCTGCAATGCCCCCGCATCGGCGTTGAGCACGCCAGATAGCGATCCGAACCGATCGATCAGCGCCTTGGCCACCGGCTTGGTATCGCCTTGCTTGATCGCAGCGAACAGCAAATATTCGAGCACTTCGTAATCGGCGAGCGCTTCTGCGCCCCCTTCAAGCATCCGTTTTCGCAGACGGCTCCGATGGCCCGCAGCGCCATGTTTTCCTGCGTTTTCGCTCATTTGCGGGCCATTCCACCTTTCAAGTGCTGCCATGCTGCATTGCCTTTGCAGTCGCTTGCGCGCAAGTAGCAAGCAATGCCGCAGCTCCCCGAACAGGAAACTGATACGCAAGACGACACGGCTATGGACAAGCCGCGAAATCTGCTGCGTAAAATCGCTGCGATTGCACTGGTTATCCTACTTGTGGTGGTCGGGTATACGTGGACGGTGCGCGAACAGATTGCGCGTGACCTGATTGCCGAACAACTCGCAGGGATCGGGGTGCCAGCGACCTACGATGTGACGGAAATCTCGCCCGAGCGGCAGGTCCTGACAAACATAGTGGTCGGCGATCCCGCGCGGCCCGACCTCACCATCGAACGTGCCGAAATAACCTTGTCCTATGGGCTGGGCGTTCCGGAAATCGGCCGGATTACACTGGTCAGACCGCGCCTCTACGGATCGTACACCGACGGAGAGCTCTCGCTCGGCAGCCTCGATCCGGTCATCTTCGCCGAATCGGAAGAACCAACGGGTCTGCCAGCCTGGGATATTGATCTGATTGACGGGCGGGCACTGTTCGAAACCGATTTTGGCCCGGTCGGCGTGAAGGCTGAGGGGCAGGGGCAGCTGGATAACGGGTTCACCGGCATGATCGCCGCCATCGCTCCGCAGGCTGATATCGCCGGGTGCAGGGTTGCGCGTGCAACCGTCTACGGCGACCTGACGACCACCAGCGGCAGGCTAACCTTGTCGGGGCCGGTGCGAACAGCTGCTCTGAATTGTCCTGAATATTCCGGGAGAATCAAGGATGTGTCCATCGCCACGGATATTACGTTTGATGCAGATATGGCCGGTTTCGATGCCGATGCCTCAATTGCGGCAGGTGCCTTTGCAGGGCCGGGTATAGCCGCAGCCGGGATCGCGGGCCCGCTGACCGTCGCCGTGCGGGACGGGACGATCAATTCGCGTTTTAATCTCGCTGCAAGATCTGTCGCAAACTCCAATGTCCGCGCCGGTGAATTTTCGCTGGAAGGCGGGCTGCGCGGACGTGATCAATTCGCGTCGCTGGATCTTGATGCAGAATTGTCGGGTTCGCAGATAAATATCGGCCGCGGATTCACCGCTACCTTGGCAGAATATGAAAAATCCGCCGAAGGAACCCTGGCGGCTCCCTTGCTGGCGAAAATTCGTTCTGCCCTTGGCCGAAAACTCGTCGATTCCAGCTTCACTGCTGCGATCAACGCACGCAAAACTGGCGATATCATTTCGTTGTCTTTGCCGCAGGGGTCGGTGCAGGGTAGATACGGTGAAACTCTCTTGTCGGTCAGCCAGGTGCAGATCGCCAGCACGGCAGAGCGCACGCCGCGCATGTCAGGTAATTTCCGCTTCGGTGGCGGCGAATTGCCGGCTCTGGTCGGGCGTATGGAGCAGGCAAATGGACGGTCCATTTTTCGCCTGAAGATGGCCGAGTATTCGGCGCAGGGAAGCTCGCTTGCCATACCTGAACTGGTGGCAACGCAGGATCGCAGCGGGGCACTCGGATTTTCCGGTAGCGTGCAGGCGACTGGTCCATTGCCAGGCGGGGAAGTGCGCGGCCTGCGTTTGCCGGTTAGCGGAAGCTGGAGCTCTGCGGGCGGCTTGTCCCTCTGGCGGGGGTGCACGCAGATCGGCTTCGATACGCTCGCGTTCGCCAATCTCGAGCTGAGAGGACAACAGATCGCGCTTTGCCCGGCGAGTGGCAGGCCGATTGTCAGCTACGGCACCAACGGTCTTAATTTCGCCGCCGGTGCTCCGTCATTGAATATAGCGGGCACGCTTGCCGGCACAGAGATTCGCATTTCGAGCGGCGCAGCAGGATTCGCTTATCCCGGCGCGGCATCTGTAAAAGATCTGTTGGTGTCGCTCGGTCCGCAGCAGGAGGAAAACAGGTTCGCAATTTCCGAGCTGAAGGCCGTGTTGGGCGAGGATATAACAGGGTCGTTCTCAGGGGCCGAAATTGCGTTGTTTGCGGTACCGCTCGATCTGAAAGACACCACAGGGGAATGGTCTTACGCGGGCGGTGTATTCGAAATTGGCGGCGCTTCATTCGAATTGGTCGACCGGTCCGAAGAACCCCGGTTCAACCCGCTCATGGCGCGGGATGCGAAGCTTTCGCTGGAAGACAGCGTTATTCTGGCCGACGCGCTGCTGCGCTATCCAGGCAATGAGAGCGAAGTTGCCGAAGTCTCGATCCAGCACGACCTGACTACCAGCACCGGTTTTGCCGATCTGCATGTGCCCGGCGTGCTGTTCGACGAAGAATTGCAGCCCGTCGATCTGACTCCGCTGGCGCTTGGTGTGATTGCCAATGCCAGGGGCAGCATCGCCGGCACCGGACGGATTGACTGGAATTCGGACGCAGTGACCAGCTCCGGCCGTTTCTCTTCCGAATCGCTCGATTTTGCGGCCGCGTTTGGCCCCGTCACAGGCGCGGCTGGAACGGTTGAGTTCATCGATTTGCTCAGCCTAACTACCGCCCCTGATCAGAAAGTGCGGGTGGCCGCGATCAATCCAGGCATCGAGGTGAATGACGGAGTGATCGGTTTCAGCTTGCGTGATGGCCAGTATCTGGGCGTGACGGGCGGCGAATGGCCGTTCATGGGCGGCACGCTGACCTTGCGCCCCGTCGACCTCAATTTCGGGGTCGCGGAACGCAGGCGATACGTACTCGAAGTGGATGGGCTGGAAGCGGCTTTGTTTGTCGAGAACCTCGAACTCGGCAACCTCGCCGCAACCGGCACTTTCGACGGGCAATTGCCGCTGGAATTCGACGAACTGGGCTTTGGCGAAATCAAAGGCGGCCTGCTTGTAGCGCGCGCGCCCGGCGGTAACATTTCGTATGTTGGCGAACTGACCTATGAAGACCTGTCAGCCTTCGCGAATTACGCCTTCGAAACGCTGAAGAGTCTCGATTACGACGATATGCGGATCGAGATGGACGGCCCACTGACCGGCGATATTGTCACCCGTATCCGGTTCGACGGCGTGCGGCAGGGTGCAGGGACCAAACAAAATTTCATCACCCGCCAGATCGCCGATCTGCCGATACGCTTCAACGTGAACATCCGCGCTCCGTTCTACAAACTGGTGACCACGCTGAAATCGATTTACGACCCGTCCACCGTGCGCGATCCCCGCGAACTGGGCCTGCTGGAAGATGACGGGAAACGTTTCATTCCTGCGGGGGCACCTCTGCAACCGGCAGAGCCTGTCTTGCCGCCGCCGATCAATCCGGTGCTGCAAGACCGGGCGATCAAACCAGACGACATATCAGACAACGCACTGGGCGATGAAGAGCCCATTCAGACATCAGACAGCGAGGATGTGCCATGACGCATTGTAAATTGACCTTGTCCGGCGCGGCTGCGACACACTGCGTCATGCAGTATAAGCGCAGAGCAGGGGCAAGGGGCCGCATCGGTGCGGCGATATTGTTGGCGGGTTCGATCCTGCTGGGAGGGTGCATCAATGTGAATGCCCCGTCCGAGCCGATCGTAATCGAACTCAACATCAATATCCGGCAGGAAGTAATTTATCGACTGGCGGAAGATGCCAGCAACACGATTGAAGAGAATGCGGATATTTTCTGATAAGATCCGCAGCACAAGGATGAGCAAATGAAGAAGTCAGTTTCTATCGCAATTGCAGCTGCCCTGGCACTGGGCGGCATCGCGGGAACGGCTTACGCCCAGCGCGATCCGGCCTATGCTTCGGCGCGCGCTTCTGGCCAGATTGGCGAAAAAATGGATGGCTACCTCGGCATCGTGGGCGGCTCCAATCCCGCGCTGGAAGCGATGGTGAAAGATATCAACATCAAACGCCGCGCGGTCTATGCGGAGAAGGCGCAGGCCGCCAACGCAACGCTGGAGGAATATGCCCTGACCGCAGGCTGTCTTGCGATCGCGCGGACGGTTCCGGGGGAAAAATATCAGGCACCTGACGGAACGTGGCAAACCCGCACCAGCGCACCGCCGCTGCGCGACAGCCGCTGCCCGTAAGCCCGTATCGGGGCGCGATGTCCAAAAACCTGACATAATCGACCGATTGGGACCCCACACCGGTTGACTCGATTATACCCCCCGCCTAAGGGGGCCTCGCCCTTGGCGGGCAGCTTTTTGCCCGTGCCGCGCAACCTCAATTAAGGAGCAAGGCATGAGCGACGAGAAGCCCGTACGGGAACCCATCGCCGAGGATGCGCGCATTGATGCGCTCGAAGCGCGGTTAAAAGCCGCGAGAGAGCGTGAAAATGAACGCAACCGGCCGCAGCAATCGGGCACCGATGCGAATTATCGCAGTGGAAACCGGGTGCTTGCGGATTTGCTTGGTGGGATTCTCGGCGGTTTGGTGATTGGCGGAACCATTGATTATTTCGCCGGATCATCGCCCTGGGGTCTGTTGGTGGGGTTGTTCCTCGGAATAGCCGTCGCCTTCAGGAACATTTTCCGAATGGCGAACACGCAATCGGACGACGCGCCCAAGGGCGACTGAGTTCGAGAAGCTAGTGTTCTTTTACGCGTAGGGACGTTTCAGACGTGGCAGCCGAAGAAGGCAAAGTCGATCCGATGCACCAGTTCACCATCGAACCCTTGTTGGGTTCGAATGGCTGGGAGCTCGCAGGATTCAATATCGCGTTTACCAACAGCGCGATGTGGATGGCGATCACAACTGTCCTGCTGACGATTTTCGTCGCGGGCGGCATGAAGCGCGAGCTGGTGCCTGGGCGCTGGCAGATGATGGTGGAAACCTTCACCGGCTTCATCGACGACATGCTGGAAGCGAATATCGGCAAGGCCGGGCGCAAATACGTGCCCTATATCTTCTCGCTGTTCATGTTCATCCTGTTCGCGAACATTCTGGGTCTTCTTCCGCTGGGCGTGATCGGTCTTCACCCGTTCACCTTCACCAGCCACTTCACCGTGACCGGCGTTCTCGCCATTATCAGCTTCGCGATCGTTCTGGTCGTTGGATTCTGGAAGCACGGTCTCAAGTTTTTCACCCTGTTTGTGCCGCACGGTACGCCGCTGGCGATGATCCCGGTCATTTTCCCGATCGAGCTGATCTCGTTCCTCGTGCGTCCGTTCAGCCTTGCGCTGCGTCTGTTCGTTGCGATGATGGCTGGCCACGTTCTCCTGAAAGTCCTGTCGAGCTTCGTGATCGACGGAACCAACGCCGGTGCAGGCTTTGCCGCTCTGGTTGGCGTGCCGAGCTTCATTCTGATGGTCGGCATCAGCGCGCTGGAAATTCTGGTCGCTGGCATTCAGGCCTACGTTTTTGCGCTGTTGACGTCGCTGTACATCAATGACGCTGAAAATCTTCACTAAGTTACTGATCAACTTTTAGAAATTTACCTAAGGAGCAATACAATGGAAGCAGAAGCAGCAAAGCTCGTTGGCGCGGGTCTCGCAGCTATCGGTGCCGGCATGGCCGCTATCGGTGTGGGTAACGTATTCGGCTCGTTCCTTGAGAGCGCGCTTCGTAACCCTGGCGCAGCAGACGGCCAGCAGGGCCGCCTGTTCATCGGCTTCGCCGCAGCTGAGCTTCTCGGCCTGCTGGCGTTCGTCGTCGCGATGATCCTGATCTTCGTCGCCTAACATATCAATCGGTGGGCGGGGACGGCCAAGGCCTGTTCCCGCCCGCGATTGTTTCTATTCGTCGACACCTTTTAAGCGTCGGGACCTGATCCAATGCCCCAGATAGCGCAAATCATGGAAACCTATTCCAGCCAGATTTTCTGGCTGCTGGTGACCTTTGGTTTTGTCTTCTTCGTCGTAGGTCGCGGTATGGTTCCGCGGGTTATGGACACTGTATCCCAGCGTGACAGCCAGATTGCTGGCGATCTCGCTGCAGCTCAGGCTGCTCGTGACAAGGCCGATGATGAAGAAGAAGCCTGGCGCAAGCGTGAGAATGAAAATCGCGCTCAGGCCCAGGCGGTAATTGCCAAGGCGAAAGCCGATGCTGCTGCTAAGAGCGAGAAAAAGCTCGCGGCTGCACAGAAGCGTATCGATACGAAGCTTGAGAAAGCCGATGTCGAGATCGCCGAAGCGCGCTATGCCGCAATGACCGAAGTCGAGAGTGTGGCTGCAGAAGCCGCTCAGGACATCGTCAAGCAGCTCGCCGGCGTCAAAGTGACTGCAGCCAATGCCAAGTCGGCAGTCAAGAAGGCTATGACCAATGTCTAATGCACCCGAAGTCTTCACCACGGTCGATATTCCAGAGTCGTTGGGTCCGACGCTGTGGGGCATGGAACCGTACCAGATCGTTTCGATCTCTATGCTGGTCCTGATCCTGGTGATGGTGTGGAAGAAAGTCCCGGGTATGATTACCGGCGGGCTGGATGCCAAGATCGCCGCAATCCGTGAGCAGCTGGACGAAGCCAAGAAGCTGCGCGCTGAAGCAGAAGCGCTTCGCAACGAATATTCGGCCAAGATCGCCAATGCTGAGAAAGACGCAGAAGCGATGATGGAGAACGCTCAGAAAGAAGCGGACTCGATCATGGACAAGGCCGAGCAGGACAGCAAGGCAATGGTGGAGCGGCGCAAGAAAATGGCGGAAGACAAGATCGCTGCCGCAGAGCGTGACGCTGTCGATGACGTGCGCAACAGCGCTGCCATGGCCGCGACCGCTGCTGCACGGGAGCTGATTGCCAAGAAGCATGACGCAGACGCTGATAGCAAGCTTGCGGACCAGGTCATCGCTGGTATCTAACTGGCAAGACTAAGTGTCGACGAAAAAAGGCGGCCTCTCGGGGCCGCCTTTTTTGTGTCATGTGCCGGGAGTAAGTACCACTTTGCCTACCAATCCTCGCCGGGCCATAGCCTCAAACGCCGAACGCCATTGAGACAGTGGCACGATCCGATCGATCGGAGGCGTAATCAGACCGGAACTGGCCAGTCGCCCCACTTCGTCCGCAATCCGTTTGCCGCGCTCGGGAAAGCGCCGGGCATATTCGCCCGCGCGCACGCCGACGACTGAGAAACCCTTAATCAGGGGAATGTTCGTGGCGATATCGGCGATCCGCCCGCCCGCAAATCCGACCACCAGCAATTTGCCGCCGAATGTCACGCAGCGGGTGCTTTCATCAAAAACGTCCCCTCCAACGGGATCGCAGACGAGATCACATAGTTTGCCGCCGGTGATTTCTGCCACCTTCTCGCGAAAACGGCCTTCCGAAACGATCACCGCATCGGGAGCGTAGAGCCTTTTGATCGCGGGGACTTTGTCCGGAGAGCCTGTTGCCGCGATGACTTGGGCGCCCAGCGCTTTTGCGAGGTCGATCGCTGCGAGCGCCACTCCGCCGCTCGCGCCGTGAACCAGAACCCATTGCCCTGCGGTGAGGCCGCCCAGTTCCACCAATGCGGTGTAGGCGGTGTTATACGCCGCGCCGAGTGCGGTCGCCTGGGGATAGTCGAGCCCTTGCGGGGCGAGCCGCAAACTGATCTCGGGCACTGAAGCGTATTCTGCCATCGCGCCGGTCTTCGCGCCGCCGATCACCCGGTCACCTGCGGAGAACCGGCTTTCCTTCCCCGCTGCTACAACTTCGCCTGCAAGCTCCATACCGGCGGTGAAAGGCGGCTCTGGCTTGAACTGGTAATCACCCTTGGTCATCAGCAAGTCGGGGAAGTTCAGCGATGCTGCGTGGACCTTCACGAGGACTTCGCCAGCCTTTTGCGCTGGCACGGCGATGTCGACTAATTCGCAGCCGGAAAGGTCGTCGCTAAGCGATGTGACTTGCAGCGCCTGCATGGTGATCAAAAACTGTCCTTGCCTGCACGCAATGCGGCAAACGTTTCGACCGGATCTGCGCCGCCCCATTTTTGCATCAGCGCCGGATTATCCGCCCGCAGGAACGGATTGGTAGCTAGCTCAAGTTCGAGCTTTGTCGGCACTGTCGGTTCACTCTTCGCGCGCTTGCGTTCTATCTCGGTTGCATATTCGGCCAGAGCCGGATTGTCCGGATCGGCGTGCAGCGCGAACTTCGCATTGGCGGCGGTGTATTCATGTGCGCAGTAGAGCATCGTTTCCGGCGGCAGAGCCTTGATACGCTGCAGGCTGTTCCAGAACTGTTCCGGCTCGCCTTCGAACATCCGCCCGCAGCCCAGCGCGAACACGGCGTCGCCGACGAAGGCCGCGCCTGCTTCGGGCATGTGAAAAGCGACATGGCCGTTCGTATGGCCGCCAACGTCGATCACTTCCGCGTTCCAATCGCCCATCTTTACGGTGTCACCGTGCGACACCACCCGGTCTATCGGGCTCAGCTTCTCCACTTCCTGCGGTGCGATGATGGTGCAGCCTGTGGCATCCTTGATCGCCTTGTTCCCGCCGGCATGATCAGGGTGCCAGTGAGTGTTCCAGATTTGCGTGATCGTCCACCCTTTGGCCTTTGCCTGTTTCAGGTATTCTTCGCCATCGGGTGTGTCGATGCACACGGTTTCGCCGCTGGCTGGGTCGTGGACGAGATATCCGTAATTGTCGGACAGGCACGGGAACTGATGGATTTCTATCATCCCGCGATCCTACGCAGGGATGCGCGGCGAGGGAAGGGGGCGCGGTTGACTGGCACCGTTCGGGCCAGACACGAAAAAGCCCGCCAACTCTTTCGAGCGGCGGGCTTTCCCAATTTAGTCAAAGCTGTCGGAGAAAGACTTAGTCTTCCTTGCCCTTCAGAGCTTCGCCGAGAATGTCGCCCAGCGATGCGCCCGAATCGGACGAACCGAACTGTGCCACTGCTTCTTTCTCTTCAGCGATCTGACGCGCCTTGATCGAGAAGTTAGGCTTCTTCGAGCGGTCGAAACCGGTGACCATTGCGTCGATCTTGCTGCCGGTCTGGAAGCGATCGGGACGCTGTTCGTCACGGTCACGGCCAAGGTCCGAACGCTTGATGAAGCCGGTCGCGCCATCGTCGCCAGCCTGCACTTCGAGGCCGCCATCGCGAACTTCGAGGACAGTCACGGTGACTACGTCGCCACGCTTCAGGCCGCCACCAGCGGCGCCTTCTGCCGATGGTGCACCCTTTTCAAGCTGCTTCATGCCGAGGCTGATGCGTTCCTTGTCGGTGTCGACATCGAGAACGACTGCCTGCACTTCTTCACCCTTGCGGTGGAGAGCCAGAGCGTCTTCGCCCGAGATGCCCCATGCGATGTCGGACATGTGAACCATGCCGTCCACATCGCCTTCGAGACCGATGAACAGGCCGAATTCGGTAGCATTCTTGACTTCGCCGGTGACAGTCGAGCCAACGGGGTGCTTGTCTGCGAATTCTTCCCACGGGTTGCCCTGGGCCTGCTTGAGGCCGAGCGAGATGCGGCGCTTTTCGCTGTCGACTTCGAGAACGACAACATCGACTTCCTGCGAGGTCGATACGATCTTGCCCGGGTGGACGTTCTTCTTGGTCCAGCTCATTTCCGAAACGTGGACCAGGCCTTCGATGCCCGGTTCGATTTCGACGAATGCGCCGTATTCGGTGATGTTGGTGACAGTACCCTTCAGCTTCGCGCCAACCGGGTATTTCGCACCGACGCCGTCCCATGGATCGCTTTCAAGCTGCTTCATGCCCAGGCTGATGCGCTGGGTTTCGCTGTTGATGCGAACGATCTGGACAGTAACAGTCTGGCCGATTTCGATGACTTCGCTCGGGTGGTTGACCCGCTTGTAGCTCATGTCGGTGACGTGCAGCAGGCCGTCGATGCCGCCGAGGTCAACGAACGCACCGTAATCGGTGATGTTCTTGACGACGCCGTCAATGACCTGGCCTTCAGCCAGTTCGCCGATCAGTTCGCTGCGCTGTTCAGCACGTGTTTCTTCGAGGATCGAACGACGCGAAACAACGATGTTGCCGCGGCGACGGTCCATCTTGAGGATCTGGAACGGCTGTTCGATATCCATCAGCGGAGTGATGTCGCGAACCGGACGGATGTCGACCTGCGAACCGGGCAGGAAGGCCACGGCGCCGTCGAGGTCGACCGTGAAGCCGCCTTTGACGCGGCCGAAGATGCGGCCGTTTACGCGAGCGCTTTCGCCGAATTCGTTTTCGAGCTTGTCCCATGCAGCTTCGCGGCGTGCGCGGTCGCGGCTGAGCATTGCTTCGCCGTCTGCATTTTCAACGCGGTCGACAAACACTTCGACTTCATCACCGACCGACAGGCCGTGATCGTCTTCACCGCGGGAGAATTCTTTAAGGTCGATGCGGCCTTCGCTTTTGAGGCCCACGTCGACAACGGCCTTGCCGTTTTCGATTGCAGTGACAGTGCCTTTAACGACGCGGCCTTCGAAACCACCGTCTTCTGCACCGCCAAGCTGTTCGTTAAGAAGCGCTTCAAAATCCGAGCGCGTAGGATTGGCTGAAGTTGCCATAGGTTAGGGTTTTCCTAATACTGTATTTTACCGGCCACCAGGTTGTTTCCCGGGGTCTTTTCTCCACCGCGGCGGAATTGCCTTGGTGGGCCAAGAGGGCCGAACTCTTTGCCGTGCCGAATGCAGCAGCAAAGGCCTGCCGGACAAAAATGCCCGCCAGACGAGCGCGCGCCTAGTGCAGGGGCCGCGCAAAAGCAAGCTTTTTACGCCTGCAAGTCCTACAGAATGGAACACATGGAACACTGTACAGGTGGAAACATTTGGCGGTCTGTTCTGCGTCCGCTGCACCGCGCGAAGATCAGGTGTAACGAACGGACAGGCCGGTGGGGCGGGAAGGCTGGGCATCGGCGCAGTTAGGCGCGCGATACTGGTGTAGGACAGCGCAATGGCCCGCTGTGGTTATTCGGCGCGGGCCTGTGCAATGGCATCAAGGGCAGCGGCGAAAGCTTCTTCGATGCCAAGCTGCGATGTGTCGATGACATAGGCATCGCTGGCAGCCACGAGCGGCGCGTCCTTGCGGTTTGTGTCCCGTTCGTCGCGCCGGCGCAGGTCGGCGGCTATCTCTTCCAGAGTGATGGAAGCTCCGCGTTCCTGCATTTCCTTGAACCGGCGCTGGGCGCGGGCATCGACGCTGGCTGTGATAAACAGTTTCACGTCGGCATCGGGTGCGATGACTGTGCCGATATCGCGCCCGTCGAGCACCGCACCGCCATCTTGCAGGGCGAATGCACGTTGGCGCTCGAACAATGCCTGACGAACGGCGGGATGAACCGATGCTCGGCTCGCGAGGCTGCCGGTCGCTTCATTGCGCAGGACCGGGTCTTCGAGCAGTTCGGCCGGGAAATCGACCGCTGCCAGCGCATCAGCGGCATTGTCGGGATCGCCGCCATTCAGCAAGGTTTGCCGTCCGACTGCGCGATAGAGCAATCCGGTGTCCAGATGCGGCAGGCCAAAATGGGCGGCGATCCGTTTCGAAATCGTCCCTTTGCCTGACGCGGTAGGGCCATCGATGGCGATGATCATTTCGATTGTCTCCGTGCCATGATCGCTTTGGTCAGCCCCCAGATCGCAACGCTGATCCAGATCGCTTCCAGAACCAGCGATGGCAGGTTGGTGTGCACCAGCAAGGATACCGCCAGCAGTGTTGCGCCAACCAGATTGGTGCCGTGCAGAATGAATGGATCGGGCGAATCCTTGGCCGTCAGATAACCATAGGCAGACACGATCATGATCATGCCGACGAACCCGACCAGCGTGGCCCAGTCGAGCGGAGGCAGGGCCATTTCAGTCACGTGCGGCCTGCGCCAGCAAGGTTTCGAATGTGGGGAAGCTGGTGGCGATCGGGCGAGTGTCGTCAACCTCGACCCCGGCGCTGCTCGCGATACCTGCAACAGCCATGCTCATCGCGATCCGGTGATCGAGGTGGGTGGTGACCGGTTCTCCCGATGTGCCGGGCAGGGGCGCGCCGCCAGTGCCGGCGATGATCAGGCCATCCCCTGTTTCCTTAACCCGTGCGCCTGCGGCGGTAAGCGCAGCGGCCATTGCTGACAGGCGGTCGCTTTCTTTCACCCGCAATTCTTCCAGTCCGCTGGTGGTGGTCACGCCGCTGGCACAGGCAGCTGCCACGAACAGGATGGGGAACTCGTCGATCATGCTCGGCGCGATCTGGGGGTCGACCTCGATACCTTTCAGTGCGGAGTGTTTGACGCGCAAATCGGCGACAGGCTCGCCGCCGATTTCGCGCTCATCCAGCAATTCGATCGAGCCGCCCATTTGTTGCAGCATGCCAATCAGGCCGGCGCGCGTATCGTTCAGCCCGACATTCTCGATTGTCAGATCGCTGCCGGGGGTGAGCAGGGCTGCGACGATGAAGAATGCGGCTGATGACGGGTCGCTGGGCACAGTGATGGTCTGCGGCTTGAGTTCAGCCTCGCCGCGAATACGTATGTGCCGCTCGCCTTCCACCAATTCCACGCTCAGATCTGCGCCGAATCCTTTTAGCATTCGCTCTGTATGGTCGCGGGTGGGGACAGGTTCGATCACCGTAGTCACGCCCGGAGTGTTCAATCCGGCAAGCAGCACCGCGCTTTTCACTTGCGCAGAGGCGACCGGCAGTCGGTAAGTAATCGGTACGGCAGGAAGGCTGCCTTTCATCATCAGGGGCAATGTGCCGCCGGGGCTTGCTTCGAAGCCGGCGCCCATCTGGCCCAGCGGATCGATTACGCGGCCCATTGGCCGACCGGAAAGGCTCGCATCGCCGGTGAAAGTTGCGGAAATCCCGTGACTGGCGACCAGTCCCATCAACAAACGAGTCGAGGTTCCGCTATTGCCCATGTCCAGCGCCTGATCCGGCTGCAACAGCCCGCCAACGCCTACGCCGTGGATCGACCATTCGCCGTCGGACGTTTTCTCGATTGCCGCGCCCATCGCGCGCAGCGCATCGGCGGTTGCCAGCACATCGTGCCCTTCCAGCAGACCGCTGACGCGGGTTTCGCCGACCGCCAGCGCGCCAAACATCAGCGCGCGGTGGCTGATCGATTTATCGCCGGGTACGCGGATGGTGCCGGTCAGCGCTCCCATCGGTGAAAAACGTTTCGGGGTAGGGGTGTCAGGCAATGTTGGGCTTTCGAACTGGGTGTCTCTGAACAAGCGGGGCTTTGACACTGCGATTGCCCTATGGCAAGGCGCGCCCGCACTGATTCAGGCCTTGTTTTCTCCAAGCGCCGAACCCAATAGGCATACAGCAGTTTTCGCTCCGGACTAACCGTTCGGACAGCATTTAAGGATTTACAATGGTCAAGCCAGAATGGGGCACGAAGCGTACTTGCCCGAAATGCGGCACCCGCTTCTATGATCTGGGCAAGGATGATCCCGCCACCTGCATCGAATGCGGTGAAGAATGGGATCCGGAGCCCGTCCTCAAGACGAAGCAGCCGATTCCGTTCGAAGACGCTGACAAGAAGAAGGGCGCAGAAGCAGACAGCGATCTGGCCGATGACGATGATGATCTGGGCGATGTGGACGAGGAAGAAAACCGTCCCGATTCCGACGTCGACCTCGGTGACGACAGCGAAGACCTTGCCGTTTCCAAGGGCAAGGGCGACGATGAAGCGCCCGAGAGCTAATTACGTACTTGCAATAGGGGGGCGTCCTGAATAAAGGGCGTCCTCCCGCACTTCGGTGCAGGTGACATCGATGGTTAAGGGGCCTTAGCTCAGCTGGGAGAGCGCAACACTGGCAGTGTTGAGGTCAGCGGTTCGATCCCGCTAGGCTCCACCATCGAAAACGAATTCAAGTCGGTTTTCTCAATGAACTCCGCACGCTGGCCAACGAGGTTTCGTTCGCCGGCGTTTTTGGCATTTGGCGCTGCGACCCCCATATCGGGGCTGAACAGCAAAGAGGAGTGAGCGTATGTTCGACAGTCTGTCTGATCGCCTGACCGGCGTATTCGACGGCCTGCGCGGCCGCGGCGCGCTCAAGGAACAGGACGTTCGCGATGCAATGCGCGAAGTCCGTATCGCACTTCTCGAAGCTGATGTTGCCCTGCCGGTTGTCCGGCGTTTTGTCGACGCGGTGACCGAGAAAGCCATCGGGTCCGAAGTCCTTAAATCGGTTACCCCCGGCCAGCAGGTCATCAAGATCGTTTCCGACGAACTGGTGCAAATGCTGGGCGGCGAAGAAACCGTCGGCCTTGACCTTGAAGCCAAACCGCCGGTCGTCATCATGATGGTCGGTCTGCAGGGTTCGGGTAAAACCACTTCGACTGCCAAGCTCGCAAAATTCATCCGCGAGAAACACGGCAAGAAGGCTCTGATGGCCTCGCTCGACGTCAACCGTCCTGCGGCCCAGGAACAGCTTGCCGTCCTGGGCGAGCAGATTGAATGCGCGACGTTGCCGATCGTTGCCGGCCAGCAACCGGTCGACATTGCCCGCCGCGCGCTTGAATCCGCGAAACTTCAGGCCGCCGACGTGCTGCTGCTGGACACCGCAGGCCGTCTGCACGTCGACGAAGCGCTAATGACCGAGATGAAGGCCGTGTCCGCGATCTCCGCCCCGCAGGAAGTCCTGCTGGTGGTCGACAGCCTGACCGGCCAGGATGCCGTGAACGTCGCGAAAAGCTTCACCGATGAAGTGCCGCTGACGGGTGTGATCCTGACCCGGATGGACGGCGATGCCCGCGGCGGTGCGGCGCTGTCGATGCGCCATGTCACGGGCAAGCCGATCAAGTTTGCTGGTACCGGCGAGAAGCTCGACGCGCTGGAGGCCTTCCACCCCAAACGCGTTGCTGACCGCATTCTGGGCATGGGCGATGTCGTCAGCCTGGTCGAAAAAGCCGCGGCGACGATCAAGGAAGAAGATGCCGAAGCCATGGCCAAGCGCATGGCCAAGGGGCAGTTCGACCTGAACGACCTGCGCACGCAGCTGAAACAGATGACCCAGATGGGCGGTCTGGGGATGCTCGCGGGCATGATGCCGGGCATGAAGAAAGCCAAGGCCGCACTCGCGAACAGCGGAATGGACGACAAGGTTCTGGTGCACATGGATGCGATCATCGGATCGATGACGCCCAAGGAACGCGCCAACCCCGCGCTGCTGAATGCGAAACGCAAGAAACGCGTTGCCGCCGGATCGGGCCTGCAGGTGCAGGACGTGAACCGGCTCCTGAAAATGTATCAGGAAATGAGCCGCGCGATGAAACAGATCAAAAAGATGGGCGGCCTGAAAGGGCTGGGCGCGCTGTTCGGCAAAGGCGGCATGGATGCCGCGATGCCGGGTCTTGGCGGGCCTGGTGGAATGGGCGGCGGAATGGGTGGGGGCGGCCTCCCTCCCGGACTACCCGGCCTCGGCGGACCCAAGAAGCGATAGAATTTCAGAACACCATAATTTCATTTTAATTCATAATATTACACTCGAAAGGTAAAATACCATGGCAATTGCACTCCGTCTCTCGCGTGGTGGCGCGAAAAAGCGTCCTTACTACCGCATCGTGGCTGCTGACAGCCGCAAGCCGCGCGACGGTAAGTATCTGGAGCAGATCGGCACCTACAATCCGCTGCTCGCCAAGGATGATGAAAAGCGCGTAACGCTGAACGAAGACCGCGCCCGTTACTGGCTCGGCGTTGGCGCACAGCCTTCGGACCGTGTTGCACGTTTCCTCGACGCTGCCGGCGTTCGTGAGCGCGAAGCACGCAACAACCCGAACAAGGCGAAGCCGGGCGAAAAGGCGACCGAACGCGCTGAAGAAAAGGCTGAAAAAGCTGCTGCAGCTGAAGAAGCGAAGAAGGAAGCTGAAGCCGCTGCCAAGGAAGAAGAAGCTTCCAACGAAAACACTGCAACCGGTTCGGTCAAGTCGGAAGAAACCGCTGAAGCTGTTGCCGATGCGGCTGAAACCACTGACGGCGACACCGCTGAAGACAAGGCAGCAATTGCCGAGCAGACTGCAGAAGCCGGCGTTCCAAACGACCAAGCTGACGACACTGCTACCGAAGACAAGGGCGAGTAATCTCTCCCATGCAGGACAAGCCCGTCACGCTCGCTGCCGTAACCGGTGCGCATGGCGTGACGGGCGAAGTCCGTCTGAAACTGTTCGGCGAAGGCATCGCCCAGCTGAAACAGTATAAGAGCTTCAACGACGGGGCTCTCACTCTCAAGAAAATCCGCGACGACAACAAGGGCGGCGCCGTTGCGCGCTTTGCCGAAGTGTCCGACCGCAATGCGGCGGAAAAACTGCGCGGTACGGTCCTGACAATCCCGGTTTCGGCATTGCCCGAACTGGGTGAGGGCGAATATTACCACGCCGATTTGCTGGGCCTGCCCGCCCATTCCGAAAGCGGTGAAGCGCTGGGCACGATCTGTGCCGTCGAAAATTACGGCGCGCAGGATGTGCTGGAGATCGAACGACCTTCGGTTGACGGAAAGCCCGGCAAGAAGTTCATGATCCCGATGAACAAGGCAGCGGTTGTCGAATGGGACGACACACGCCTTGTGGTTAGCGACGATTTCGCCGACATATAGGCCATGAGCCACACCCTGCCCGTCGCCATTATCCAGGCCGCGCCGATCCCGCTCGCGATTGGAGATGGTATCACCAAAGCGGTGGAACTGGCCGAACGCGCGATCAAAGATGGTGCGAAACTGGTGGCTTTCGGGGAGACTTTCCTCGGCGGCTATCCGGTATGGCTGGATGAGGCACCCGGCGCGGCTTTGTGGGACCATCCCGGCACGCGGGCGCTGCACCGGATCATGCTCGAAAACGCGATTGTCGCGAATGACGAGCGGCTCCTTCCGCTGCAAGAGCTGTGCGACGAACATGATGCCTGCATCTCTATCGGCGCGCATGAGCGGGTTCGGCAGAGCCTTTACAACAACCAGTTGATGTTCCGTCCGGGTCAGGACCCGTTGCCGCACCGCAAGCTGGTGCCAACCCACGGCGAACGGCTGATCTGGATGCGCGGGGACGGTTCGACGCTCGGCGTGCACCAGGCGGAATGGGGCAAAGTCGGCTCTCTCATCTGCTGGGAGCACTGGATGCCCTTGGCGCGCGCGGCGATGCACAACCTCGGCGAGAGCGTGCATGTGGCGGCATGGCCCACCGTGCGCGAGGAATACGCACTCGCCTCGCGGCACTATGCGATGGAGGGCCGCTGCTTCGTGCTGGCGGCGGGACTGGTGCAGCGACGTGACGATCTGTTCGACGGGCTGGAGCGGGTCGGCGGCGATGCTGCGGCGAAGGAACTGATCGAGGCGATCGAGGGCGATGCGCTCAATCGCGGCGGCTCGATGATCATCGCGCCGGATGCCCGGATCGTGGCGCTGGCGAGCGAGGGAGAGGAAACGCTATTTGCTGACCTTGACCTAGGCGAGATCGGGCAGGGGCTGGCGAGCCTCGATACGGACGGTCATTACTCAAGGCCCGATGTGTTCGAGCTGCGCGTCGATGCCCGGGCGAAGGATGGCATCAAATGGACTTAGCTACCGTGATTCTTGGCGGGCTTATTGTTGCCGCCATGGCTTTTCTCGGCTCCTCTATTCTCGGGTTTTTGGCTACAGGTATCTTTGCCTTTGCATTTCCCAAGATCGACAAGCGACGGTTCGCAAAAGCGGTGACGGCGATACCGCCGGTCATGATGTGCGTGCTCGTTGCAATCATTCTCATCGATAAGTCAGATAGTGCGCTCTCTGAAACGGAGATTACCTCGATTCCCACTTTCGTCGTCGGAGCGGCGCTCGCGCTGCTAGTCGCTTGGCCCCTCAGCTATTTTTTAGTGCGAAAGGTTTGGCGCTTGGGCGTGAAGGCATCATGACCTTCGCCGCCACCATCCTCACGCTTTACCCCGAGATGTTCCCCGGGCCGCTGCGCCTGTCGCTCGCCGGCCGTGCGCTGGAGGAACAAAAATGGTCGCTCGACACGATCCAGATCCGCGATTTCGCGACCGACAAGCACAAGAACGTTGATGGCACGCCCGCTGGCGGCGGGGCCGGAATGGTCTTGAAAGTCGATGTGCTGGCCGCGGCAGTCGACCATGCAAAGCGGGTGCAGCCCAAGGCGCCGATCCTCGCGATGACGCCGCGCGGGAAGCCGATTACTCAGGCGCGCATTCGCGAACTGGCAGCGGGGCCAGGCGTCACAATCTTGTGCGGCCGGTTCGAGGGATTTGACGAGCGGATTTTCGAAGGGCGGGAGATCGAAGAGGTCGCTGTCGGCGACATTGTTCTGTCGGGCGGAGAGCCTGCGGCATTGATGATACTTGATGCTTGCATTCGCCTGCTTCCCGGCGTAATGGGCGCGGCTTCTAGCGGTACCGAGGAATCCTTCGAAGAAGGGTTGCTCGAATATCCGCAGTATACCCGACCTCAGGAATGGGAAGGGCGCACGATCCCCGAAGTGCTGCGATCGGGGGATCATGCGAAGGTCGCAGACTGGCGCAAGCAAATGTCTGAAGATCATACACGGTTACGCAGGCCGGACCTTTGGGATCGCTACAGTGGCGATCGGGACCAGCCTGCCTCTGGCGCGCGGCGAAAAGATAAGGACCAGGGCAAATGAACCTGATTCAAGAACTCGAAGCCGAAGCAATCGGCGCGCTGGGGAAGGACATCCCCGAATTTCGTGCTGGTGACACCGTCCGCGTTGGCGTGAAGGTTGTCGAAGGTACGCGTGAACGTGTCCAGAATTTTGAAGGCGTTGTCATCGCCCGCTCCAACCGCGGCATGGGCAGCAACTTCACCGTTCGTAAAATCAGCTTCGGTGAAGGCGTGGAACGTGTGTTCCCGCTCTATTCGCCGATCGTGGACAGCATCACCGTGGTTCGCCGCGGTATCGTGCGCCGCGCGAAGCTGTACTATCTGCGTGGCCGTACCGGTAAGAGCGCTCGTATTGCCGAGCGCCGGATGAACGCCCCCAAGGCGTAAGTCTCGCAATATCGAATTGAAGAAGGGCGGTTCCTGCGGGAGCCGCCCTTTTTCGTTGGCGCACCCTTGCCTGACACGGCACGCGCGTTAGGACACCGGTATCCGAAAGAGAGAGGTCGTCCCTTGATATGCGTTTACTGCTCGCTGCTGCCGCTTCGCTTGCCCTTGTCGCGCCGATGCACGCCGGAGCTCACCCGATGAGCGCGGAGAGAGACGATACGCAAGGCGATACGCAAGACGGTGCGGCGGAGCTCAGCTTCGAACGCGTGTTCGCGTCACCATCGCTTGACGGGTCCAGCCCGCGCAAGGCGAAGCTTTCACCTGACGGCCGGTTTCTCACGCTGCTGCGCAATCGGGAGGACGACCGGGACCGCTATGATCTGTGGGCCTATGACCGCGAAAGCGAAGAATGGGCCATGCTGGTCGATTCGGAAAAGCTCGGCTCGGGACGTGAGCTGTCCGAAGATGAAAAGATGCAGCGCGAGCGTGCGCGTGTCGGCAATCTGAAGGGCATAATCGATTATCAATGGACCTCGGACGGGGCGGGCATTCTGGTTCCGCTGGACGGCGATCTCTACCTTGCCGATCTGAACGGCGAAGCGAGCCGGCTGACCGATACCGAGGAAAGCGAACTCAACCCCGCGCTGAGCGAGACCGGCAAGTACGTCTCCTTCGTGCGGGAGCGCCAATTGTGGGTCGGAGAGGTCGGCGCGGCGGCCAATCCGGTCACCCCGAAAGAAGGCGACACGATCCGCTGGGGCGAGGCGGAATTTGTCGCACAGGAAGAAATGTCGCGGCTCACCGGGTATTGGTGGAGCCCCAACGACAGCCGTATCGCGGTCCAGCGGACCGATGAAAGCCCTGTCGGCATCGTCACCCGCGCTGCAATCGGCGCGACCGGAACGAAGGTGTTCGATCAGCGCTATCCGGTCGCTGGCAGCGACAACGCGATCGTGGAACTGTTCGTGATGAACCCCGATGGCAGTGACCGGGTGCAGGTCGATCTGGGATCGGACCGAGACATTTACGTCGCCCGCGTGGACTGGGCACCTGATGGAAGCGCGCTCTACGTTCAGCGGCAGAACCGCGCCCAGACGGTGATGGACATGCTGCGGGTCGATCCGGCGACGGGCGAAAGCGCGGCTGTGTTCACGGAAAACGCCGCGCGCGAGAATTACTGGATCAATCTGTCGGACAATTACAAATTCCTGAAAGGCAGCGATCCGCGCTTGCTGTGGTGGAGCGAGGTCGATGGTTTTGGCCACCTCTATCTGCGGGGCATCCCTGAAGGGGAAACTGTGCAACTGACCAGCGGTGAATGGGTGGTCAGTGCGTTGGTGGGTGTCGATCAGGACCGGAATATCGCCTATTTCACTGCGAACCGTGACGATCCTCTGGAACAGCACGTATATTCGGTCAGTCTGACGGGCGGGCCGATCAC
This sequence comes from Pontixanthobacter luteolus, assembly GCF_009828095.1. Lineage (GTDB taxonomy): Bacteria > Pseudomonadota > Alphaproteobacteria > Sphingomonadales > Sphingomonadaceae > Pontixanthobacter > Pontixanthobacter luteolus. The sequence continues at coordinate 650,626 of NZ_WTYP01000001.1, forward strand.
CCGTCTTACCGAACGCGGCTATACCCACAGCGCGACTATGGACAAGGACGGGCAGACGCTCCTGGTGACCCGTTCCGGCCACAATCAGCCCCCGCAAACCTATATTGCCGACGCAAAGGGCGACCGGCTTGCATGGGTGGAAGAAAACGCACTCGGGCCGGATCATCCTTACAGTGACTTCCTCTCAGACCACCGTCCTGCCCGGTTCGGTACGATCAAGGCCGCAGACGGAACCACGGACCTGTTCTGGAAAATGGTCACGCCAGAGATGGAGCAGGGCAAGCAGTATCCGGTCTTCTTCTATCACTATGGCGGACCCGGTCCCCAGATCGTGACAAAGGGCTGGGACGGTGCGCTGCAGCAGGCGGTTGTCGATGCGGGCTACATCTGGTTCGAACTCGACAATCGCGGAAGCGCCAATCGCGGGGTCGACTTTGAGCAGCCGCTTTACCGCGCAATGGGCGGGGTCGAGGTTGCCGATCAGAAGGCTGGTGCCGAGTACCTCAAATCGCTCGATTTCGTCGATCCGGCCAAGATCGCTATCTATGGCTGGTCGTATGGCGGATACATGACGCTGAAACAGATGCAGGCCGATCCGGGGCTGTATGCGGCGGGCATTTCGGGCGCTCCGGTGACCAAGTGGGAACTGTACGACACGCATTATACCGAACGCTTCATGGGCGATCCGCGCGAGGTGCCGGAAGCTTACGAGAAAGCCAGCGCCATTCCCGATGCGACCAGGATCAGCGATCCTTTGCTGCTGATCCATGGCATGGCGGATGACAATGTCGTGTTCGAAAATTCATCCGAACTCATCGCTACCCTGCAAGAGGGCAACGTGCCTTTCGAGATGATGCTTTACCCTGGTTACACGCACCGCGTGGCGGGTGAGAATATCAGTCCGCATATGTGGAATACGATCTTCGCATTCCTCCAACGGCACGGCGTTACTCCGCCCGAATAGGTTCTAGCTGAGCCATTCCAGGATGAGCGCGGCGACCCTGTCCGGAGCCTCAACCTGTGGGTAGTGGCCGATTTGCGGCAACAGGTATGCGTGCGCTTCGGGTACGCATTCCACCCACCGGTTGAAGGCGTGCTCGCCCGACACCGGATCCTTCGCACCGTTAATCAGGCCGACCCGTTTCTCGGCATTTTCCAGCGCCGTGATCCAGCGCGTTTTATGTTCCTGCCTGTCGCCGATGTAATGAAGCAGCTTGTGGAAAATGCGGTTGCCGTCCTGCTCCGCGATCAGAGACCAGAATTCGTCCAGTTCCTGTTCGCTGGGTTTGGTGTCGGGGCCGAACACAGCTGAGAAGCTTTTTCCGAAACCTTCGCGTTTCAGCAATCTGCTGACCAGGAAGCCAAGCGGCGATACGCCCAGCTTCTGGATCGGGCGGGCGCGGTGCTGGTCGGGGAATATGCCGCCATTCAGGAAGACCATGCGGCCAAGTCCCTCCGCGCCGGATTGCTCCTGCTGGCGGGCGAGCATCTCCTGCCCGACCGATACGCCGTAATCATGCACCACTGCATCGAATTGATCGACACCGATATGCTTGAGCAGGGCCAGCTGCATGTCGGTCTGGCGGTGGATTGAATAGCCGGATTGCGGCTTGTCCGAGAGGCCAAAGCCGATCATGTCGGCGGCGATCAGCATATGGCTGCGTGATAGCCGGTCCCACACCGGCGCCCAGTCCCATGAAGCGGTGGGGAAGCCGTGCACCATTAGCAGCGGCTTGCCTTTGCCCGCAGTCCAATAGGCGATCTTCAGCCCTTCAAACTCGAAATGCTTCGCGCTTTGGCGCCATTGATCGATAGACAGAGTGATTGTTGCCTCCAGTGTGACAGCGCAACCCCCCATTGCTGGCTTCCGTCTAACACGAATGCTGCTAGAGGGGCAGCGTAGAATTTCGATTTAGGAGAATAGGTTTGGGTTATCGGGTGGCAGTCGTCGGTGCGACAGGCAATGTCGGACGCGAAATGATGGCAATCCTTGCAGAGCGCGAATTTCCGATTGATGAGATCGCAGCTGTTGCCAGCTCACGCTCGCACGGGACCGAGGTGGAATTCGGCGACACCGGCAAGATGCTCAAATGCAAGAATATCGAGCACTTCGACTGGTCCGGCTGGGATATCGCCCTGTTTTCCGCAGGCAGCGGCCCGGCCAAGGAATACGCCCCGAAAGCGGCGGCAGCAGGCTGCGTGGTGATCGACAATTCGTCGCTCTACCGGATGGACCCGGACGTTCCGCTGATCGTGCCTGAGGTGAACCCTGATGCGATCGACGGTTACACCAAGCGGAACATCATCGCGAACCCCAACTGCTCGACCGCGCAGCTGGTCGTCGCGCTTAAACCGCTGCACGATGCCGCCACCATCAAGCGCGTCGTCGTATCGACGTATCAGTCGGTTTCCGGTGCAGGCAAGGCTGGCATGGACGAGCTGTTCCAGCAGAGCCGCGCGATTTTCGTCGGTGACCCGCTGATGCCGGAAACGTTCACCAAGCAAATCGCCTTCAACGTCATTCCGCACATCGATGTGTTCATGGATGACGGCTCCACCAAGGAAGAGTGGAAAATGATGGTCGAGACGAAGAAGATCCTCGACCCCAAGATCAAGCTGAACGCCACTTGCGTCCGCGTGCCCGTATTCGTCGGTCATTCGGAAGCGGTGAATATCGAGTTTGAGAACGAAATTTCTGCTACGGAAGCACAGGATATCCTGCGCGAGGCGCCGGGCATCATGCTGATCGATAAGCGCGAAGACGGCGGATATGTAACCCCGGTGGAAAGCGCTGGCGACGGTGCGACCTATATCAGCCGCGTGCGCGAAGACCCGACGGTCGAGAACGGCCTGGTGCTGTGGTGCGTATCCGACAATCTTCGCAAGGGCGCGGCGCTGAACGCGGTCCAGATCGCCGAATTGCTGGGCCGGCGGCACCTGAAGAAAGGGTAGGTCCTTGCGGCTCACCTTCGGAGTTCTTGCAGCGTTTGTCTTGTCTGGTTGCGGAGACCAGCGCGACGAACGCTTGCATAATCAGCCCGAGCCGAAAAGTGAGCGGGTGCAGGCGGTCGATATAGAACAGGAAACCCTTGTTCTGTCCGGCGACGGACTAGCTGCGGCATGGAGCACATCCGGCCTGCCTTTCGGTTCGGCAAGGATCGAGGTGGATGCCCTGCTTAGGTCCATGCTCGGGTCCAGCCTTTCAAATTCGACCAATTCGGAATGTGGTGCTGGGCCCATAGCGAGCGCAACCTATCCCGGCGGTTTGACCGTCAACTACCAGGAAGACAGGCTCGTTGGCTGGTTCCTTGCAGATGCTGAACAGGCCGGCCTGCTGCGGGTGGCAAGCAAGTTTGGAACCGAAAACACCGTGAGCGACCTCACGTCCGGGCTGGACGGGTTCGAGATGGTCGGCGGCAGCACTTTGGGGAATGAGTTCACTTCAGACATGGGCATCGGCGGTTTTCTGGACGAAAACGGGGTCGGCATCGATGCATTCTATGCCGGGACCAATTGCTTCTTCCGCTGAACAGCGCAAAAAGGGCGGCATGACCCTACAAGCTCAGCTCTATTTCTCGTTCCGCTCGCCCTACAGTTATCTGGCGATTGGCCGTTACCGTGCTTTGGCCGACATGTTCGATGTCGAAATCGATTTGCGGCCTGTATATCCGCTGGCCGTGCGCCAGCCCGATTTCTTCGAACGCAATCATCCCAACTGGCTGGGCTATACCATGCGTGACATGATCCGCGTGGCGCAGTTCCACGGCATTCCCTTCGGCCCGCCGAAACCCGATCCTATCGTGCAGGACATGAAAACCCGCACGATTGCGGAAGATCAGCCGCATATCTACCGCATCACCCGTATGGGCCAGGCCGCCGCGCGAGAGGGTAAGGGGCTTGTGTTCGCAGACGAAGTGGCCCGCTTGATCTGGGGCGGGGCAGAAGGCTGGAATGAAGGCGATCATCTGAAAAACGCCGCTGAGAAGTCGGGTCTCGACTGGGATGCGCTGACCCGGACAGTTGTAGAGGATGCCGAGGGCCTGGATGCGGAAATCGCCGCCAACCAAGAAGCCCTCGAAGCTTCAGGCCATTGGGGTGTGCCCACGCTGGTATTCGATGGGGAGCCGTTCTTTGGGCAGGACCGGATCGAGATGGTCCTGTGGCGCATGAACGAAAAAGGGCTTGCCGAACGATGAAAGGCGGACTGACCGGCGGGTGCAATTGCGGCGCTGTCGATGAAAGTCACAAGCTTGAACTTGCGGCCCATTTCTGGGTTCGCAGCAAGCAACAGTGGCTGCAATTGCCCGAGGAAATTGCGCAAATGGAAACCCAGCCTGAAGACGCGGCTGGATGGATTGAATTTTTGGGAGGTCCGATTTGACCGCTGCTCTGTCTACCCGGGTAAACGCCTTCGACGGCACCCAGCTTGCCGTGCACCGTATGGCCCCGGAAACAGGCGGGGGCAGGCCAGTCGTCTTGTTGCACGGGCTGTTTTCCAATGCAGACATGAACTGGATCAGGTTCGGCCACGCGCAAAAGCTGGTCGATGCCGGGTTCGAGGCAATCATGCCCGATTTGCGCGCTCACGGGATGAGCGGTGCGCCGCATGATCCGGCAAGTTATCCGGGCGACGTATTGGCCAGGGATGTTCACACTTTGGTCGAGGCTCTGGAACTGGAGGATTACGATCTTGTCGGTTTTTCTCTCGGCGCGCGAACATCGGCGCGGGCAGTGATTTCGGGACTTGAGCCGCGCAGACTGGTCTTGTCAGGCATGGGACTGGAAGGGCTTTCCGGCTGGAACAACCGAGCTGCCTTCTTCATCGATGCAATCGACCGTTTCGACGAGGTAAAGCGCGGCGATCCTGCATTCATGGCGGTCAGTTTCATGAAAACCATGAAGGTGGACCGGGTTGCGGCGCGTCTGCTCTTGCAATCGGTGGCCGATACCTCGTCGGACGAGCTGGCCAAATTGGCCATGCCGACCATGGTTTTGTGCGGGGACAAGGACAATGACAATGGTTCAGCCACGCGGCTGACAGAAGTTCTGCCCGATGCACGTTATGTCGAAATTCCGGGTACCCACATGAGCAGCGTCACCGAAGGCGCGCTTGGCGATGCGCTGGTCGATTTTCTGACATGAAACATTCCAAGCTGCGCACCGCATTCCTGACTCTATGGGGACTTGGTCTGGTTCTGTTTGGTGTCACGATAATTCTGGGGCTGCCGCTGGCGGTTTCAGCCGTTCCCGGCGGGATACTGGATCATCAGGCGGCAGGAACCGCCGCTGAAGTGGACCGAATTCAGCACGAATGGCGGCTGGCAGCATTGTGGAACCGTGCAGCGCTGGCGATGATGTCCGACCTGGTGTTCATTGGTATTTACGGCATCGGCAGCGTTCTTGGCGGGCTCTATTTCTTCCGATCCGGGCGCGGCGCAGTTCGGTTGATTGGCGGGGCAGTGCTGCTTGCGGGGGGAATATTCCTTGCAACCGACTACATTGAAACGATCAGCCAGTTTTCACAGCTTATGCGGTTTGAAGGCGATGATGCGAAAGCCGCGCTTGCAGCAACTGTTCGTCCCGTAAAGGTTGCCGCGTGGATTGCCACGTTTGCTGGCATCCTTGCGGCCCTTGCAATTCGTCGATTTCAGCGCCGAGCCAGTTGATTAAACCTCGCGGCAGGTTCACAATCGTCTCAACTGAAACCGGTTTGAGAATTGGGGACTTTTGACATCATGAAATTCGCATCCGTCGCGCTATCCGCGCTCGCTATCTCGCTCGCCACTCCCGCCATGGCAGATCACCATGCCGAAGCACCCGAGATGGCTGAACAGACTGCCTTTCCGATGACCCCCGAAGGGGCGGCCGAGTTCGTGGCAATGGCCGAAAGCGAGATGTTTGATTACATCGTCGAAGCGAGCAAGATTTACTGGATCAACGCCACCTATATCACGCAGGATACCGATGCGCTGGCTGCTGCCTCCGGTGCAGAAGGCACCGAAATGTCAGTCAAATATGCGCTGGAAGCGGCGAAATACGCGACCATCGACGGGCTCGATCCAGAAGTTTCACGCAAGCTCGACATGCTTCGCAACGGCATTGTCCTGCCAGCACCGACGACAGAGGGCGCTGCGGTTGAACTCAACGAAATCGCGACCCGGCTCAACAGCCAGTACGGCAAGGGCAAGGGCACGCTCAACGGCGAGGAAATCAACGGTTCCGACATTGAAGCCGAAATGGGCAATGTCGAGCGGACACCAGAAGAGCTCGCCGAAATGTGGGGCAGCTGGCACACCAATGTCGGCGCGCCGATGAAAGACGATTACGCCCGCATGGTCGAGATCGCCAATGAAGGCGCGGCGGAGCTGGGCTTTAGCGATGTCGGCGCAATGTGGCGATCAGGCTATGATATGCCGCCGCAGGAATTCTCCGCCGATCTGGAACGTATGTGGCAGGAGGTTAAGCCGCTTTACCTCTCGCTTCACACCTATGTCCGTAACAAGCTGAACCAGCATCACGGCGATGCTGTGCAGCCCGCGACCGGCCCGATCCGTGCCGATCTGCTGGGCAATATGTGGGCGCAGGAATGGGGCAATATTTATCCGCTGGTCGCGCCGGAGGGTGCCGGCGATGTCGGCTACGACCTGACCGATCTGATCGAGAAAAAGGGCTACAGCGAAGTCGACATGGTCAAGGTGGGCGAGCAATTCTTCAGCTCGCTCGGCTTCGAACCGCTGCCTGATACCTTCTACGAACGCAGCCAGTTCACCAAACCGCAGGACCGCGAAGTCGTGTGCCATGCAAGCGCGTGGGATCTCGACAACAAGGACGACATCCGGATCAAGATGTGCATCAAGAAGAATGCCGATGACTTCATCACGATCCATCACGAACTGGGCCACAATTATTACCAGCGCGCCTACAAGGAACAGGACTTCCTGCATCTGAACGGCGCAAACGATGGCTTCCACGAAGCTATCGGTGACATGATCGCACTGTCGATCACTCCGGAATATCTCGTGCAGATCGATATGCTCGACCGGGAAGACGTGCCTGGCGCCGACAAGGATATCGGTCTCCTGCTGCGTCAGGCGATGGACAAGATTGCATTCCTGCCGTTCGGCCTGCTGGTCGACAAATGGCGCTGGGGTGTGTTCGATGGTTCAATCGCGCCGGAGCAGTACAACGAGGCATGGCACGGCCTGAAAGAAGAATATCAGGGCATCACTCCGCCGGTCGACCGGCCTGCGGATGCGTTCGATGCCGGCGCCAAATATCACATCCCCGGCAACACGCCTTACACCCGCTATTTCCTCGCCCGCATTCTGCAATTCCAGTTCTACAAGGCAGCCTGCGATCAGGCCGGATGGGAAGGGCCGCTGCACCGCTGTTCGTTCTATGGCAACGAGGAAGTCGGCAAAAACCTGAACGCGATGCTCGAAATGGGCGCTAGCAAGCCTTGGCCTGATGCGCTGGAAGCCTTCACCGGCGAAAGGCAGATGAGCGGCAAGGCGCTGGTCGAATATTTCGCGCCGCTGCAGGCATGGCTCGACGAACAAAACGAAGGCCAGCCTACCGGATGGTAAGGCGACCCTTGCGGGATGCGGGGGCAGGGCGCTGCATTGCGGCAGCCCTGCCAGCCGTGCTGCTGAGCGCGTGCGCCCCGGCGACGCTTGTACCTGCGCATGATGCGAATGCTTCGCGCGATACGCTGTATGTGACCAATAAGCGCGGCAACGATTTGTCGGTCATCGATCTGGAAAGCGGCAAGGAAATGCGCCGGGTGGAAACCTGCGCCAATCCGCATGAGTTGGCGCTATCTCCCGATGGCACTCACCTTGCTGTCGCCTGCTATGCTGGTACCCGCGTCGATATTCTCGCCACTGCCGGTCTTGAAAAAGCCGCGAGCATCGAATTGGGCGAAAATGCGCGCCCCCACGGGATCGTCTGGCATGATAATGGCGATATCTATGTGACCGCAGAAGGCCGCAAGTCGATCTTCCGGGTGAAAGACCCGGTCGGCCCGAAGCCGGAAACGTTCGAATTTTCTACTGGCAAGGATGGCAGCCACATGCTCGCCGTATCGCCCGATGCGTGCCATGCATGGACGATGGATTTGGGCAGCGGCACGGTCACGCTGGTCGACCTGCTCACGCGCCGCGCGCCGCGCAGTGCCGTGGTGGGAGTAGAACCGGAAGGGATCGATCTGTCACCCGATGGAACGGTCCTGTGGGTTTCAGCGAGAGGCTCAGACACGGCGATTGAGCTGGAGCCGATGACGCTGAACGTGCGCCGCGAAATCAATGTCGGGCGTTTCCCATTGCGGCTTGCGATACGGCCCCAGGGCGATGTCGCCGTCACTTCGAACCTGGCCGACGGCTCGCTGACTGTGATCGACGTCGCAACGGGCGAGCCTGTCCGCACGATTGCCGTTTCAAGCCCGGAGGAGGCGCAAACCCGGTTTCAGGTCACGATCCTGTGGTCGGATGATGGACAGCGCGTTTACGTCGCTGAAACCGGTACAGATACCGTGGCTGAAATCGATTATGCTTCAGGCACCTTGCTCAGGCGCATCAAGGTGGGCGACGGCGGGGACGGTTTGGCCATCCTGTCTGCGGGTGCACATGGCGCAGATTGATCCGAAAAAAGCAGTGGTCGGCTGGCGTGAAATGGTTTCATTGCCGGACCTTTCGGGCCATCGGATACCGGCAAAGATCGACACCGGCGCACGCACGTCCAGCTTGCACGCAACCGACATCGAACGCTTTGACCGCGACGGACACCGCTGGATCCGCTTCCAGCTGGACGTAGGCGGTGGGCAAAGCGAGGCGGTTACCGTAGAGGTACCGCATGCGGACCGGCGCACCGTGACCAGTTCCAATGGCGAGGCGCAGGAACGCTATGTCATCAAGACGGACCTGCAAATCGGGTCCGAACGGTTTGCGGCCGAATTCAGCCTTGCTGATCGCAGCGACATGAAATTCCCGATCCTGATTGGCAGAACCGCGCTGCGCCGCCGGTTCCTCGTCAATTCAGGCAGAAGTTACCTCCAGTCCAGCGCGGAAGAGCGCCAAAGGATTCTCAAATGAAAATTGCAATGCTCGCCCGCAACCCGAACCTTTACTCGCACAAGCGTCTGGTCGAGGCGGCCGAGGAACGCGGACACACGCTCGACATCCTCAACACCACGCGCTGCACCGTCAACATTGCCAGCCACCGTCCGACTGTCATGTACAAGGGTGAAACGCTGGGCAAATATGATGCGGTTATCCCGCGTATCGGTGCGTCGATCACGGCATACGGTCTGGCGGTTCTGCGCCAGTTCGAGATGGGCGGAGTGTGGCCGCTCAATGAAAGCGTTGCCATCGGGCGGAGCCGCGACAAATTGCGCAGCACGCAGATCATGGCGAAATACGGTCTGGGTTTGCCGCTGACAGCCTATGCCAATGATCCCAAGCAGGCTGAGCAGATTATCAAGGCGGTCAACGGCCCGCCGGTTGTGATCAAACTGCTCGAAGGTACACAGGGCATCGGCGTGGTGCTGGCCGAAACGCTGAAGGGCGGGGCGTCCATTATCGAGGCATTCCGCGGCGCGAACATCGCGATCATGGTGCAGGAATTCATCAAGGAAGCGGGCGGATCGGACATTCGCTGTCTGGTCGTGGGCGGCAAGGTTGTCGCCGCTATGAAGCGGCAGGGCGCAGAGGGCGAGTTTCGCAGCAACCTTCACCGCGGCGGCAGCGCGCAATTGATCAAGATCACGCCGGAAGAACGCAGCACCGCTGTGCGCGCGGCAAAGGTAATGGGCCTGAACGTGTGCGGCGTCGATCTGCTGCGCAGCAATCACGGCCCGGTGATCATGGAAGTAAACTCCTCACCCGGCCTGGAAGGCATCGAAAACGCGACCGGCAAGGATATTGCTGGTCAGATTATCGAATTTATCGAGGGCAATGCGAAGGCGGGTAAGACCAAGACGAAGGGTAAGGGGTGAGGTTTTACCTTTTTCTTTCAGCGGTAATTGTCTCCGCAATTCCTTTTGCAGCGCAGGCGAATGCGGGTTCTGATCGCGCCAGCTGGCTTCAGCTAGTGTACGAGAGGTCATCGGTGAGTTCCGATGGCGGCTCAAACAGCAGCTCCAGCGGCCAGCAGTCTTTGATCGAAACAGTCATGCGGAACACTGATGACGGTGTTGTGCTCCGGTATGATTTGCCGCGCGATGAGGCGGGAAATACCAGAACAAAATTTTGGTATTTTCCGGCGGATGTTCTGGAAAGGCCTGACGGATCGCTCGAGTTGCTTGATGTCGACAGCGTCAAATCACGAATCGACCAGTGGTTGACGCAACGGAACATTCCGCGAGAAGCATGCGGCCATTGGACCCACGGTGGTGGGTTCCCTTATCGGGTCGATTGTGATCCGGATTCGATATTGGACCAGATTGAAGCATTCGATCTGCGTATGCCACGTCTGGAAGCCGGTGCTGAATTTTCACACCCTATGGCGAGCTCTCCCGGCATATTGGAGCGATTGGCTGCGCCGCGAACAGGTTACTTTGTAGTTCTGTCGATTGATCAGCAGAAAGCCCGCGCGGAAGAAGCAAAGAATGCCTTGATCCTTGCCCAAATGCTCGACGAAGATCTATCGCGCGAGCAAGCAGAAAGTGACGCTGCACAGACCGATTTCCAGGGTTCGATCCGGATGGAGTTTGATCTGGAACCTACAGGGTCGGTCATAAAGATGTCGATGCGCACGAATGCTGTCGTCACAAATCCTGACGGGACTCGCGAAACGAAGACATCGTTGGTGACGGTTGAGCGCCACGATGTGGAAGCCGCCAAGGCACAGTTTGGGTATTAGTTTGAGATCTACCTAAACGGCGGTTCGTTGAACGCGCGCAATTTTCGTGAGTGCAGGCGGTTGCCTTCTTCGCGCAGAAGGTTGCAGGCGGTCACGCCGATCTGGAGGTGGGCGCTGATCGCTTCCTCGTAGAACTTGTTGGCCTGGCCCGGCAGCTTGATTTCGCCGTGCAGCGGCTTGTCCGAAACGCATAGCAGCGTGCCGTAGGGAACGCGGAAGCGGTAACCCTGCGCGGCGATGGTGGCGCTTTCCATGTCGATACCGACAGCGCGGCTGAGCGACAGCCGCTTTGCGCTGGTGGTGTAGCGCAGTTCCCAATTGCGGTCGTCCGTGGTGACGATGGTGCCTGTGCGCATCCGCTTTTTCAGGTCCGCGCCGTGTTCGCCGCTGACCTGCTCTGCCGCGCCGGCCAGCGCCTGCTGAACCTCTGCAATTGCGGGCAGGGGAATTTCGGGCGGAAGTACCGGGTCAAGCACGTGATCGTCACGCAGATACGCGTGGGCCAGAACGTAATCGCCGATCTTCTGCGTGGGCCGCAGGCCGCCGCAGTGGCCGATCATCAGCCATGCCTCTGGCCTCAGGACCGCGAGGTGATCGCAGATGGTTTTTGCGTTGGATGGGCCGACGCCGATATTGACCAGCGTGATACCGCTGCGGCCTTCACCTACCAGGTGGTAAGCAGGCATCTGGTGCTTGCGCCATGCCGTATCCGACAGCTGGCTGGCGGCGTTCTCCGTGGCTTCTTCCAGATACAGGCCCCCGGCACCGGCCAGCGCCGTATAGCCGTTTTTGCCCAGCTGTTTGCCGGCCCAGTCAACGAATTCATCGACATAGCGGTGATAGTTGGTGAACAGGATAAAACGCTGGAAATGGTCGGTTGCGGTGCCCGTGTAATGCGCGAGGCGCGCCAGCGAGAAATCGGTCCGCAGCCCGTCGAACAGTGACAACGGGATAGTTCCGCCGCTTTCGTCGATCTCGATCCCGTCGGCCAGTTCATCGCCGATGTCGGCCAGTTCTGTCGAGGGGAAATGGCGGGCGATTTCCTGCGGGCTGATCCCGGCCAGCTGCGCCGCCACATCGCCGTCGAGCACATAGGGAAACGGAATTTCCTGCTTGGAAGGGCGTGCCTCCAGCTCGATGTCGTAATCGCTGCCGATCAGTTCCAGTTGCTCGCGCAGATAGCCGGCAAACATCGCCGGGCGCGTCACAGTGGTTGAATAGGTGCCCGGCGCGTTGAGGCGGCCGAATGCGCGGCTGCGGTCTTCCGGCTGATCGCCGCCCATGAAGCGCATGACCAGTTCGGGATAGGAATAGCTTCCGTCCTTGCGGCGTTCCTTCGAGGGCAGCGAGCCATCGCGCCCAAAGGCCATCACGTCAGCGCGCAGACGCGCGACGGAGGCGGCATAAAGTCGTTCGAGTTCGGATAGGATAGTTTCAACTGTTTTCATCGCTGGGAGATAGCTCCTTCTGTTCTGTTTTTCAAAGCCAGCCGGATTTTACCCTGCTGTTACAAAAAAGGCGCGGGTCCCGAAGGAGCCGCGCCTCTTTGTTGTCTTGCCAAAGGCAGGAAGATCAGTCTTCGGACTTTTCTTCTTCGACTGCTTCTTCCTCGGCTCCGGCTTCAACGCCTTCGTCGAGCATGTCGGCAGGGATTTCACCCGGCTCAAGGCTCGGGTCACGGTTGCTGGCATTTGCTGCAGCCGCTTCCTCGATTTCCTTCTGCTCGTCTTCGAACATCTGGGCCAGAACGTCGACGCCCTGGCTCTGCAGTTCGGCTTCGTCGTCACTGCGGGCAACGTTTGCCTTCACGATGACTTCGACTTCGGGGTGCAGACGCACGATCACGTCGAACATGCCGATCGTCTTGATCGGCGCGCTGAGGATGATCTGCTTCTTGTCAACGTTGTGGCCCTTTTCGGCCAGACCGTTGAAGATGTCGCGAACCGATACCGAACCGTACAGCTGGCCGGAGTTCGACGATGCGCGGATCAGAACGATCTCGGTGCCGTCGACTTCGGTGCCGGCTTTCTCGGCTTCGGTACGCTTCTCGGCGTTTTCTTTTTCAAGACGCTCACGGTTTGCTTCGAAGACCTTCTTGTTGGCTTCGTTAGCACGGAGGGCCTTCTTGTTCGGCAGCAGGAAGTTACGTGCATAGCCGTCTTTGACGGTTACGACGTCACCAATGGTGCCGAGCTTCTCGATGCGTTCGAGGAGAATGATATCCATGTTCTTTCTCCCTTACTTCACGATGTACGGAAGCAGGCCGATGTGGCGTGAACGCTTGATCGCCTTGGCGAGTTCGCGCTGCTTCTTTGCAGAGACTGCGGTGATACGGCTAGGGACGATCTTGCCACGCTCGGACATGAAGCCCTGCAGCAGACGTACGTCTTTGTAGTCGATCTTCGGGGCATTCTTACCCGAAAACGGGCAAGATTTGCGGCGGCGGAAAAACGGACGTGCCATCAGTTGCGCTCCTCACGATCGGACCGGCGCTTCTTGTCGCGGTCGTTCTTGCGCATCATTACAGACGGGCCTTCTTCATGCTCGTCGACCTTGATGGTCATGTAACGAATGACGTCTTCGTTGATACGGGTCTGACGCTCGAGTTCGGCAACAACGGAGCCGGGGCCCTCGATGTTGAGCATTACGAAATGCGCCTTGCGGTTACGGTCGATCTTGTAGGCAAGATTCTTCAGGCCCCAAGTTTCGGTCTTGGTGACTTTACCGTCATTAGCTTCGATAATCTCGGTGGCCGTAGCGGCCAGAGCGTCGACTTGAGACTGGCTCAGATCCTGACGCGCGAGAAAGATATGCTCATACAGAGCCATCTTCGCTTCCTTCACAATGTAATGCCGATCGCTGGCTGATCCGCACCATTGCGGGGCCCCTCCGGCTTTCTTCAACACCGCCACTTTCGCAGCGGATGGGCGCACATAGCTGGACTGGTCCGAAAAGCAAGTCCGAAAGCGCGACGAACACCGCGCGGACACATTCTGGCCGGGAGCAAAAGCGCCGATCAATCCCGGGCCCAGGGCCAGAACTGGCTCCGGAAATGGTTAACAAAATCAGCCCAGCATGTCCGATCAATACAATAGGTATTCCTACGAATCGGGCAGAGGGGAATCGTTCAAGGGTTCTACGACGGGATTTTACAGGCAATGACGTTCAGGATTGTCGCATTCGACAGGGACGGAATCGGTGCTGCCGGCACTGCATATCTGATGCACAAGCTTGACCCGGAAGGGCAGCTGGTTGGTGCAGCAGATATGTTTGCCGGCAATGCGATGGGCGCGATCACTGCGCTGGCCCTCGCAAATGGTGTCGAAATCGCTGAGATCATGAAGTTCTATCGCCAGAATGCCGAGGCCATGTTCGGCAACAATGCGGAGAACGCGAAATATTGTCACCAGCATATGATCGCCGAACTTGGAAAACTGTTCGGTGCAGCGCGCTTGTCCGAAATGCCGCGCTCCGGTGCAAAACTGATGGTCAGTGTCGAGCGCCAATCCGACCCTGAGTCGAACCAGTGGGCTACGATCGAGATAGGCAATGGCCGTCATGACCGGTTCAGCGAAATGTTGCTGAGCGATCTGGCTGCTGCGGCATGCAGTGCGCAGGGCTATTTCGAACCCCACATTCTCCAGCCGATGGATCACCCTGCGCGTGGGCGTTTCCGGACCTCGCAATCGTCGGAATGCAATCCGTCCGCTGCCGCGATGTGCTATGCCGAGGAACATTTCGGTATAAGTCAGGACGAATTCGAAGTGCTGTCGATCGGGCTAGAAAACGAGGGGCGGGCACAGAACGATAGTCAATCCGGAGAAGGAGAGCGTAGCTGGGCCTGGCCGTTCTCACGCATCACCCGCTCGATGTTCCGTAAGGCAGGCCTCCACACAGTTGACAGCAATTGCCGAGTTTCTGCCCTGGGCGAAAAATATATCCGGCTGCAGGCGCAGGCGTCAAAGCCATGTGGGTTTGATGATTGGCAGGAACTTTCGGCAGTATTCGACGCCATCGATAAGTATTGCCGCACGGACGAATTCAGCCGCGCGCGCCGCCGTTTGCGCGCAAGCTGGTTGCCAGCAAAATCAGCAATTCCTGTCCCACGGCGGAGCCTGCATCAAGAATTCCGCTAAGATAAGCGGGTGGCGAAGCAGGGAACTGCCTAGCTTGCCGGGACCAAATCGGCTTTAAGCCGTTCTTCGATAAACTGGATTCGGAGAACAATGTGCCCGGCGGACTGGTAGCCCTTCTAGACGACGTTTCAATTATCGCCCGGACGGCGGCTGCTTCCATCGATGATATCGGCGTTGCTGCAAGCAAGGCCGGGACCAAGGCCGCCGGTGTCGTGATCGACGATGCCGCAGTGACCCCGTCCTATGTCACCGGGCTCAGCCCGGCGCGTGAACTGCCGATCATATGGAGCATCACCAAGGGCAGCTTCCGGAACAAGTTGCTGATCCTGCTGCCCGGTGCGCTGTTGCTCAGCGAATTTCTGCCTTGGGCTATCATTCCGATCCTGATGCTGGGCGGCGCCTACTTGTGCTATGAAGGCGCGGAGAAAGTGATCGAAAAACTTGGCGGTGCCAAACATGGCAAGACCGTCGAGGACCCGATCACCGATCCGGTCGCATTCGAAAAGCAGCGAATTGCAGGGGCGATCAGGACAGACCTGATCCTGTCGGCTGAAATCATGGCGATCGCACTGAACGAAATCGATCTGGACGACATTTTCCAGCGCGGTATCGCGCTTGCCGCCGTGGCAATCGCGATCACGATTGTGGTGTACGGCGCAGTCGCCCTGATCGTGAAGATGGACGATGTCGGGCTGCATCTCGCACAGCGATCCTCAGTCGCGGCGCAAAATATCGGCAAACTGCTGCTTGCGGCGATGCCCAAGCTGCTGATCGCGCTGTCATTCATCGGGACCATTGCGATGCTTTGGGTGGGCGGCGGAATCATCCTGCACGGCCTGAAAGAGCTCGGCATCGAAGGTCCGGAACATGCGGTAGAGCTTGCGCAGCACGCGGTCGAGGGTGCGACCGGGGCATTGTCCGGCATTCTCGGCTGGCTGACATTCGCAAGCCTGTCTGCGATTGCCGGGCTGGTGCTCGGAGCAATCCTGGTGTTCATCCTGCACAAGGTGTTCAAGATGGGCCATGAAGAGGTCGCTCACTGATGCAGGATTGGCGTCCGACGCTCTATACTTGCCAAGGGTCTCGGGGCCTTCGTGCAACATGGGCGGCGGCAGAGGCTGGGGCGGATCTGGACCTGCGCATGTTGCCATTTCCGCCGCGCTTTCAGGCGCCAGAATACCTCGAAATCAACCCGCTGGGCACGATCCCGATGCTGGTTGATGGCGGTAGCAAGATGACGGAAAGCTGCGCAATCGCGCATTATATCGCGGTAAAAAGTGGGGCTGATGCGCTGGTGGTTGGCCCGGACGAGCCGGACTATGCTCAATATCTCGATTTTACTTACCATGCCGATGCCACCATCACGTTCCCGCAGACGGTTTACCTTCGCTTCGCGCGCTTCGAGCAGGGCAAGGGGCTTGAGGAAGCCGGGCACGCATATGCCAAATGGTTCGGTAAACGGTTGGTGAAGGTTGAACAGCGCCTGGAATCGCGCGAATTTCTGTGTGCAGACCGCTTCACCGTTGCCGACATTTGCGTCGGCTATGCGCTTTACCTCGCGAACCGGATTGGCCTTGCTGAGTATCTCGGCCCGGGTGTTGTAGACTATCTGACAGCCATGACCCGGCGTAGCGGTTTTCAGAAAGCCCTGGCTCTGGAAGAATCAGCGTCGAAGGATGCCGGAACCGGCCCTGCCATCGGCTAGAGGGCTTTCAGCAGGCTTTCCGCAAATCCGGTCAAGGTATCGTCGCGTGCACCCATAATCACGATCCTGTCGCCCGGCTTGGCGATCGACTGGATCAATTTGGCGCAATCCTCGCGCGCGGGGACATGATCAGCCAGTCGCCCGCCATCCTCGATCATTTCAATGATCCGTTCACTGCCGACGCTGCGGTCCACCGTGCCGCCGAAATAGACGGGATCGCACATGATCGTGATATCTTCTGGCCCTAGTTCGGCCACGAAGGTATCCGCCAGTTCATGCCCCATTTGCCGAAGCGGGCCGTATCCGTGGGGCTGGAAGAACGCGATCACGCGTCCCGGATGGCTTTTCAGCGTCCGCAGCGTTGCCGCGCATTTTTCAGGGTTATGGCCGAAATCGTCGATCACGGTGATACCGGATTCGCTCGTGCCGATGACGTTGAAGCGGCGGGCCAGGCCAGCAAATCCGGCCAGAGCAGTCACAGCTTTGGCAACCGGGACGCCAGCAGCGATTGCCCCGGCAATGGCCGCCAGCGCGTTGGATAGATTGTGCCTACCGGGCATGTTCAGGACGAGGGGGTGTTCGCTTCCATCATGCCGGTCGATCACGGTCGCCGCCTGGCGCACAGGTCCGTCCGCGATGCTGCCGGGAACGATGCCGATTTGCGCCTTGTCCTGATCGATCCCGAAAGTCAGTGCCTTGATTGCACGCGGCAGTAACGCCAGAGCTTCGGCATTGTCAGCATTGATGACCGCGACCCCGCTGCGGGCGAGGAAATCGCCGAACAGGGCGCGCAGTTCCTCCATGCTTTTGTGATCGAGGCTGACATTGAGCAGTATGCCAACTGCGGGACGGTAAAGCGCAATCGACCCGTCGCTTTCGTCAACTTCGCTTACAAAAGCGCCGGGCCCGCCGACGATCGCGCTGGCGAATGGACGGTCTTCGCTGACGAAATTCTTCATCACCGCGCCGTTCATGACCGTGGGATCGCCGCCCGTTGCGTGCAGAATCCACCCGAGCATTCCCGTAACGGTGGACTTGCCGCTGGTTCCGGCGATGCCGATCCCTGCACCCGATGTGTTGAACAGGATCGACAGCAATTCCGCGCGCGTCATCCTAAGGCATCCAAGTTCTGCGGCGCGAACCACCTCGGGCACGGTGTCTTCGACCGCGGCGGAAGCGACCAGGATCTGATCGCTGACGGTAATGCCGCTGCCGTCTTGCGGAAACAGAGCGAAACCCTGCTTCTCAAGAGCGGCAAATTTTTCCGGCGAGCGGCCCTGGTCGCGGCTGCGATCAGAGCCCGATACGCTGGCCCCGCGCCCTTTCAGGATTTGCGCCAAGGGCAGCATTCCGGACCCGCCAATGCCGCAAAAAAAGAAAGGACGGTCCAGCAGTTCTTCGTAAGTGGGGAATTCGCTCATGCAGCGTGCGGTATGCAGTTGTGTGACGGCTTGCAAGCTGGCTAGATGCATCAATGATACGAATTGCGATTTGTGCACCGGGCAAACGGCTCGAGCAGGATAGGGCGGACGCTGTGCGCGACCTGCTGGCCAGTGATGACCAGGTAGAACTGGTGTTTCACCGGCAATGCTTTGCACGGCACGGCCATTTCGCAGGTGATGACGCGGCCCGGCTGAATGCTTTTCTGGAATGCGCGAATGATCCGTCTTTTGACGCGGTCTGGTTTGCGATGGGCGGATACGGTGCCAACCGCATTGCTGCGCAGGCAATACCGCAACTGACGCACGCTGCGCATTCGAAAAGCTATCTTGGTTATTCCGACAATGGCTATTTGCTCGCCGCGCTTCACAAGGCTGGAATCGGCCAGAGCGTTCACGCACCTCTGGTTGGCGACATCAGGCGGACCGGCGGGGATCGGGCGATATTGAGGGTCATTGACTGGTTGAAGGGCGGCACAGGCGGGCTGGAACCTTCACTGGACAGCACCCCGGCGGCGGCGTTCAACCTGACGACGCTGGCCATGCTCGTCGGCACGGAATTGATCCCCGATCTAAGCGGCCATGTGGTCATGGTCGAGGAAGTGTCGGAACATCTGTATTCGGTCGACCGCCTGTTTTTTCATATCACGCAGCATCTGCGCGGTATTGCCGGGCTGCGGCTTGGCCGTATATCCGAGGTGCCCGAAAATGACCGCCCATTCGGGGCCAGTCCGGAGGAAATAGCGCGGTATTGGTGCGAAAAGGGCGGTATTCCCTTCCTAGGCAATGCGGAGATCGGCCATGACGCGGACAACACAATCGTGCCGTTCGGACTTGCGAGATCCGCCAACGCCGAATAGGCGCGAGGCACGAACATCGGCGCGCCATACAATCAATCGGCAGCGCGAAGAGGGGATCTGAATAATGCGAGCTTTTGTATTTCCCGGACAGGGTAGCCAGAAAGTGGGCATGGGCACTGAACTGGCTGCGGCCAGCGCCGCCGCGCGCAGCGTGTTTGAAGAGGTCGACGATGCATTGTCGCAAAATCTCTCCACCATCATGCGTGACGGGCCAGAAGAAGAATTAACTCTGACCGAGAATGCACAGCCGGCGATCATGGCCAATGCCATCGCCACTCTGCGCGTGCTGGAGCAGGATTTCGGCATTTCGCTGGCTGACAATGCTGGCTGCGTGGCTGGACATTCGCTGGGCGAATACAGCGCGCTTTGTGCCGTCGGCGCGTTCTCGCTTGCCGACACAGCGCGGTTGCTCAAACTGCGCGGCAAGGCGATGCAGGCAGCAGTGCCCGTGGGGGTCGGCGCAATGTGCGCACTGCTGGGCGCTGACGTCGAGAAGGCGCAGGCGCTTGCAGATGCAGCCGCTGAGGGTGAAGTATGCGAACTGGCGAACGACAACGACCCGACGCAGGTCGTGCTTTCCGGCCACACTGGCGCGATTGAACGCGCGGTCGGACTGGTGAAAGATCACAGCATCAAGCGCGGCGTTCCGCTGCCCGTCTCCGCGCCGTTTCATTGTTCGCTGATGCAGCCTGCAGCCGATGCCATGGCAGAGGCGCTATCCGAAACGCCGCCACAGGATCTGGCCGTGCCGCTCTATGCCAATGTTACTGCCTCGCTGGTCGATGATCCGGCGCAGGTTCAGGAATTGCTGGTGCAGCAGGTGACCGGGCGGGTGCGCTGGCGCGAGAGCGTGATGGCGATGCGCGCAGCCGGTGCTGAACATTTCGTGGAACTCGGCGGCAAGGTTCTCGGCCCGATGATCGGGCGGATCGACCGTGAAGCCAAAGTCTCCATCGTCATCACGATGGAAGATATCGAGGCACTTGCCGGAGAACTGTCATGAAATTCGGACTTTCCGCGGCCCTGACGGCCTGCATTTTTGCCCTGCCGGCCACGGCCCATGCGGCCGAAAACCTCGATTGCGCGATTGTCGTCAGCGGCGATGCTGAAGCAGCAAAACTGGACCGCTACGTCGAAGAATTCAGTTCTGAGACCTTTGACGAAGACCTGATGTCGCAAGGCGTAATGGAAGTATTGGCAGGTCAGATCGAAGCATGCGCAGCCGAAAACTCGTGGTCCGAGCAAGCGTCGGAAATGGCGTTCCTATATTCGATGTCCTTGCTGAACGAACGCGGCATGCGTCAATCCGCACCGATCGCTGCTGACATTCTGCGCCAGATCGACAACGATATTCCCGCATCCGAGAGAGATCGTTTCTGGGCGATTGCACAGACAATCGCCGGGGATATCACTGAACTGGGCGAGGCGGTAATGCCTGACGACGATGACATCGTTTTTCTGGGCGAAATCCTCGAGCGGCTTGACCCCGGCGGCAGCGAGAGCACCGATGAAGATGTTGGCGCGCTGATGACCATGATCATCCTCAAGCGGCAGGCCAAAGACCTGTTTGCAAATTTCTAACTGGAGTACCGATCCCGTGTTCAATCTTTCAGGCAAAACCGCACTCGTCACTGGCGCCAGCGGAGGCATCGGTTCCGCAATCGCCATCGCCCTCGCAAAGCAGGGGGCACGCCTTGCCTTGTCAGGCTCCAACGGCGACAAATTGCGCGCCTTCCGCGAACAGCTGAACGATGAGATTGGCGGGGATCACGTCGAAATCACTTGCGACCTGTCGAACACGGAGAGCGTCGAACATCTGGTTCCGGCGACCGTCGATACGCTGGGCAAGATGGATATTCTGGTCAACAATGCCGGGATCACGCGCGACAACCTCGCCATGCGGATGAAGGACGAGGAATGGGATCAGGTGATGAAGGTCAACCTTGAGGCGGCCTTCCGCCTGATGCGTGCGTCGGCCCGTCCGATGATGAAGGCGCGGCAAGGGCGTATCATCAGCATTACCAGCGTGGTGGGTGCCACCGGGAATCCCGGCCAGATGAACTATGCAGCGGCGAAGGCGGGGCTTGTCGGAATGTCCAAGAGCCTGGCTCAGGAACTCGCAAGTCGCGGCGTTACGGTAAACTGCGTCGCGCCGGGCTTCATTCGTACAGCGATGACCGACGAATTGCCTGATGCGCAGAAGGACGCGCTGAATGCACGGATTCCGATGGGCCGCATGGGCGAAGGCGAAGATATCGGTGCTGCGGTTGCATATCTGGCGTCTGACGAAGCCTCCTATGTTACCGGGCAGACGCTGCACGTGAACGGCGGCATGGCGATGCTGGGCTGAGCGAACGGGCGGCAGAGAGGTTTTATCCCCAAGGAATCGGGGTTTCCCCCTCTATAACCTTGCCCCGGGGGTCTCCACCGCTAAGGATAATGCTGACTTTACCGGCGCAGGCTGGCGATTCCGGCCACCCGCGCGCAATAGGGAATTGAGACGCGATGAAGGCCACAATCGAACGCGCTACGCTGCTGCGCTGTTTGTCCCACGTTCAGTCGGTGGTCGAACGCCGCAACACCATTCCGATCCTGTCGAATGTGCTGATCGAGGCTGACGAAGCCGGATCGGTCAAAGTGATGGCGACCGACCTCGACCTGCAAGTGATTGAGAACATGAGCGCTGCCTCTGTCGAAAGCGCTGGCGCGATCACGGTATCTGCCCACCTGCTGTTCGATATCGCCCGCAAGCTGCCGGAAGGCAGCCAGGTCGGTCTGGAAACGGCTGAAAACCGCATGGCGATCAAGGCGGGGCGCAGCCGCTTTTCGCTCCCGACCCTGCCGCGTGATGATTTCCCGACAATCGTTGAAGGCGATCTGCCGACCAGTTTCGAGCTTCCGGCGAAGACGCTGGCGGAACTGATTGACCGCACGCGTTTTGCGATCTCGACAGAAGAAACCCGTTATTATCTGAACGGCATTTTCCTGCACGTGGCGGATGATGACAAACCTGTTCTGAAAGCTGCCGCAACCGACGGTCACCGCCTCGCGCGGTTCACCATCGACCAGCCAGAGGGCGCCGAAGGGATGCCTGACGTGATCGTCCCGCGTAAGGCGGTGGCTGAGCTGCGCAAGCTGCTGGAAGAAGCGCTGGACGGGAACGTGCAAATCGACCTTTCGGCCAGCAAGATCCGTTTCACGCTGGGCGGCGAGGGCGGCGTTGTTCTCACCTCCAAGCTGATTGACGGGACTTTCCCCGATTACAGCCGTGTCATTCCCACGGGTAACGACAAGCTGCTGAAAATCGATCCGCGAGCCTTCTATTCGGGTGTCGACCGGGTTGCGACCATCGCGACCGAGAAAACTCGCGCGGTCAAGATGGCCCTCGAAAATGACAAGGTCATCCTCTCTGTCACCAGCCCGGATAACGGGACTGCGACAGAAGAAGTCGCTGCGGAATACGGTTCGGATGGGTTCGAGATTGGCTTCAATGCCAATTACCTGAAGGACATTCTCAGCCAGATCGACAGCGATCAGGTTGAACTGCACCTGGCCGATGCAGGCGCGCCGACCCTGATCCGCAAGGATGACAAGAGCCCGGCACTTTATGTCCTGATGCCGATGCGGGTGTAAGTCGTTGACAAAGCCGGTCCAGATATTCGGACCGGTCGTTTCGACTTACGTCAGGATCATCCAGATCGTCTGCGAAGAGGCAGGCCTGCGGCACGACGTTGTGCCGACACCTGCCAATTCGCCTGACAACCGCCATCCTTTCGGCAAGGTGCCCGTGGTCCATCTGGACGGGCAAGAGATGTACGAGACCGCTTCGGTCGTGAACTATATCGATAGCGCGCATAATGATGGCGCTTTGCAGCCCTCCGATCCGCTGATGCGCTCGGTGAGCGAGCGGTGGATCGGTATTGCCAATTCCTACCTCTTCCCGCTGTTCGAACACGGGCTGGTGATGCCATACATCATGCACAGATATGCCGGCGAACCGCTCGATACCAAGCGGATTTCGGATAGTTTGCCTGGCATCGCGAAAACCTTGTCATTTCTGGATCTAGAATTGCAACGCGATGGTGCGTGGACCAGTTGCGGTTTCTCGATGGCGGACATTTTCCTCTACACGGTGCTGCGCGGTGTGCAGCTGACACCCCACGGTGCGGCCGGGATCGCACAGATGGAACGTTTGCCGCAATGGATGGAAGAGTGCCACACGCGCGCATCGATGGCCGCCACCGCGTGGCCGATGGAAAGCGGTTCTACTGCAAGTTAGGCAGATTGGCCCTCGCATGAAGAGTTTCTAAACGCTACGCTCTCTGAAAATTCCTAGGAGAGACCGTATGAAGCATTCCGTCCATGTTAACCGCGAGAAGCTGACCGAAGCAAAGACGGTTGAACTGCCCAAGATGGATTTGCCGGACGGTGCCGTTCGCCTGAAGGTTCAGAGCTTTGCAGTGACTGCAAACAATGTGACCTATGCCGTTGCGGGTGACCGGTTCGGCTACTGGAATTTCTTCCCTGCCGAGGACGAATTCGGCATCGTTCCGATGTGGGGGCATGCGGTGGTCGAGGATTCTGCCCATCCAGAATTCAAGGTGGGGGAACGGGTGTACGGTTACCTGCCGATGGGAACACACCTGACCGTTATGCCGGGCAAGGTGAGCAAGCACGGTTTCATGGACATGGCGGCGCATCGGCAGCCGATGAGCCCGATCTACAATCAGTATAGCCGCCTGGATGCAGACCCTGAGCATGATCCCGCGAAAGAGAACGAGCGGATGATCTTCGGCCCGTTGTTCAAAACCGGCTTCCTGATCGAAAGCTTCATGCGGCGCGAAAACTGGCATGGTGCAGAGGCCGTTATCCTGACCAGCGCATCATCGAAAACCGCGATGGGGCTGGCAAGCGTTGCCAAGGACAGGTCGCCGAAAATTCGCCGGATCGGACTGACATCGAAGGGCAATGTCGGCTTCGTCGAGCAATCCGGATTGTACGACGAAGTGATCGCCTACGACAATCTGGACAAGATCGCGCAGGTTCCGTCGGTATCGGTTGATTTTGCCGGCAATGGCGAATTGCTGGCACAATTGCACAATCATCTGGGCGAAAACCTGAAATATTCCTGCCTCGTCGGCGCCACCCATATCGAGGCTCGCGGCGGCACCATGGACGGATCGGGGAAACTTGCCGGACCCGAACCGATCCTGTTTTTCGCCCCGGATCACGCCGTTGCGGCGGTCAAGGAACTGGGCCCGGAAGGCTTCGGCAAGGAAATCGCCAAAAGCTGGCAGCAATTCCTGAGCGATGTCGGTACCGCGATCGAGATGGATGTGCGCGAGGGCATCGATGCAGCGCGCGAAGCGTTCGTCACGATGCTGGGCGGATCGGTCGACCCCGCCAAAGGGATCGTGATCCACCCCTGATTGAACGCCCTAGATGTCGACCACGATCTTGCCGAAATGCTTGCCGCTTTCTTGATGGCGGAAGGCATCGGCCAGGTCGGCCATTGCGAAGTGATCGGAAATTACCGGAGCGATCCCGTTGGCTTCAACAGCAGCAATCATGTCGATCTGGTGCTTGCGGCTACCGACGGTCAGGCCCTGAACTTTCAGGTTCTTCGAGAACAGCAGGGCGGTCTGCACCGGACCGGCGAAACCGGATAGAACCCCGATCAGCGCCACATGACCGCCGATGCGCGTCGCCAGCATTGACTGGTCCAGAGTGCCCGATCCGCCCACTTCGACCACGCAATCTACCCCGCGTCCGCCGGTCAATTCCATCGCTTTCGGCCCCCAGGCTTCGGTTTCCCTGTAATTGATGACCTGGTCTGCCCCCAGCGCCTTGACCCGTTCCAGTTTCTCGTTCGACGAACTTGTGGCGATCACATTCGCGCCCGCCGCCTTGGCCAGTTGCAGCGCGAAGATTGACACACCGCCGGTGCCCTGAACCAAAACCGTGTCGCCGGGCTTCAATGCATAATCAACGAACAGCGCGCGCCATGCGGTCAATCCGGCGCAGGTCAGCGTTGCTGCCTGCGCGGCATCGTATCCCTTGGGCGCGCGGGTGAACCAAGTCGTCGGCGCGACAACCACTTCGCGTGCGTAGCCGTCGATCCCATCACCCGGCACCCGGGTGAAGGCGCTTTGCGGCGGGGTACCATCGAGCCAATCCGGGAAGAAGGTTGAAACAACCAGATCGCCGACCTTGTATTCGTTCACACCGTCTCCGACAGCTTCGACGATTCCGGCTCCGTCAGACATCGGTATCCGCCCTTCAGCGGTGGGGATCATCCCCTTGACCACGGCATAGTCGTGATAATTCAGCGATGATGCCTTGAGCGCTACGCGAATTTCGCCGGGGCCGGGGGCACCCGGATTGTCCACCTCCACGAGCGTGAGTGTATCGAGCGTAGAGGGCGCGGAACCTGTGCGAATGGCTTTCATCGTCGGTCTTTTCCTTCTCAAACCAGTGGGTGTCGGGATGGGCGAATTGTTTGCGTGATCAAGTCGTCAGACGGCTTAATCGTCAGCGATTGCGTAATGGAAGTAGCCGTGATGCTGCGCACGGTGTCGGGCTTCCATCCTGCTCTCGGTGTCCTTTTCGGTAGGGATGATGCACCAGCCGCCACCTCGGCCCAGCACGGTATCGATTCCTTGCGCGAGCACTTCGGGGCCGGGCTGGGCACGCCAGAGATCGCCCGCCGCTTCCGGCGCGCTACGGGCACCACCGTATCGATCCGGACGTGCCTGTGCGGCGTTCCAGATTTGCGTGTTGAGCATACCCGGGCACAAAATCGTTACACCGATGCCGTCCTCGGCCAGTTCAGCGCCAAGCGCCTCCCCGATTGATGCCGTCATCTGCTTGGTCGTTGAATATAGCGTGTAAGGCCCGCTGACCGGCGTTACCGATGCCGAACTGGCGGTCACTCCGACATGCTTCGCGCCGGTTTTTGCGCGCAGCACGGGCAGCCATGCCTGAGCGGTATTGATCGGTCCGTAAACGTTGACGCCCATCAGCCAATCGATCGTTTCCGGCTTGGCCTTGCTGACCGTATCGGCGGTGCCAACACCTGCATTTATCCAGAGAAGTGAAGGCTCCACGCCTTGGGCAATCAGCTTTTCAGCGACCGCGAATGTTTCATCGCGGTCGGACACATCGCAGCCCCTTCCGCGGCTACCATCACCGCAGAGCCGTGCAGTCTGCTCGGCTTCGAAAGCATCGATGTCGATGGCGCAGATCCGCATGCCCTTGGCCGCGAAATGCTGGGCAAGGAACCGGCCAATTCCGCGCCCGGCGCCGGTTATGACAGCCCAGTCGCCTTTGGAAGGCGAATAGGCAGTCATTCGGCGGCTTCCGCCAATTCTGCCCGCTGCGGCCCCCGGATCAGGCCGCCCGGTGTTTCGCCGGTCCACTTGCCATCCTTGAAAGTGACGGTGCCGTTCTTGATCGTGGCGACATAGCCGTCAGCTTTCTGCAGCAGGCGCTTGCCGCCTGCTGGCAGATCGAATGCGAGCCACGGCTTGCCCAGCTTGATCCTGTCGAAATCGATGATGTTGATGTCGGCCAGATATCCTGGCGCAAGGATACCGCGATCTTCAAGGCCATAAAGGCGCGCCGTATCCCAGCATTGCCGCTTGATTGCATTTTCCAGGCTGATGCGGTCACCGCGCTTGCGATCACGGACCCAGTGTTCCAGCATGAAGGTCGGGCTTGCGGCGTCGCAAATCGTCCCGCAATGCGCGCCGCCATCGGACAGCGAGTTTACCGTGTCGTCGGCGTGCTGCAATGGATGCAGGAAGTCCAGATTGCCGTCGGCATAATTCAGGATAGGCAGGTATATAAAACCCCTGCCGTCATCGGCGCAAAGCATGTCGTACGCATATTCCTGCGGGTCTACGCCCTTTGCATTCGCGCGTGCGTTAACGCTGGCTGTTTCATCCGGTTCGTAATCGAAATCAGGATCCATTTCGTACTGCAAGGCCCAACCTTGGGTGATGACCATCAGCACGCCGAGGATATCCTTGGGAGCTTCCGAGTAATCGTTCGCCTCCGAAAGCAATTGCCGCTTGAATTCAGGGTCGAGCAGCTTCGCTTTCTGCTGTTCCCAAGGCAGGTCTGCGATCTGTTGCCAGCTTGGCCGATAGACGAACGGATTTACGGTCCCCTGCCATGCCATGATGATGCCGTTTCCGCGCAAGGCGATCTGGGCCACGATGTTTGCGCCGTTGTCGTTTTCCGCTCGCATCGCCGCGATCTGTTCCTTGAGCGGCATTTCCTTCGCGATCGACTCCAGTGCGGCGAAAGTCACCGGCAGACCGGTTTCACGGCTGAGTTCGCCCATCCAACCAAATTCATTCCAGTCGCGCTGGAGGTCGCTGGCCATTTCGAACACACCGTGCCCGGCGCGGCCCATCGCGCGTCCGATTTCGACGAGTTCCTCTGCCGTGGCTGTTGTGCCAGGTACCAGTTCACCATCGATCGATTTGTGCAGAACCGTGCGGCTGGTCGAAAACCCCAGAGCGCCTGCCTCAACGCCCTCTTGCACGATTTCCGACATACGCTTGATGTCTTCATCGGTTGGCACTGCGCCGGGCTGTTCGCGGTCTTCCAATACGTAGGCGCGAACAGCGCCGTGCGGCACATGGGTGCCGACATCGACAGCGCGGGGCATTTTTTCCAGCGCGTCGAGATATTCGGGGAAGGTTTCCCAGTCCCAGGTCATCCCTTCGGCCAGCGCGGTTCCGGGAATATCCTCAACCCCTTCCATCAGGCTGATCAGCCATTCGTGCCGGTCAGGTTTGGCCGGGGCGAATCCCACGCCGCAATTGCCCATCACCACGGTTGTGACGCCGTGCCAGCTCGACGGGGCCATTTCCTGATCCCAAGTGGCCTGGCCGTCGTAATGTGTGTGGATGTCGACAAATCCGGGGGTCACGATCATTCCGGCAGCATCAATCTCTTCGGCCGCGTCACCGCGAATATCGCCAATTTGAGCGACTAGCCCATCCTTGACGGCGATATCGCCAATAAAGCGTTCTTCGCCGGTTCCATCGACGATTGTGCCGCCCCGGATGATCAGATCGAATGATGCCATGGTCTCTCTCCCATTTTTATTTGCAACTGTTTTAGCATATCAGACCGCGGCCCGCTATACGGGACAGATGGATCAGGAATTCAGCTGGCAACCCGCGCCCGATAGCGGAATCACGATGCAGTGGGTCGATGCGAACGGCCTAAGGTTCGAAGTCGCTGAGGCGGGAAACGGGGATCGGCTTGCGCTGTGCCTGCACGGTTTTCCGGAGCTGCATTACAGCTGGCGTCACCAGATGCCGGTGCTCGCGGAGATGGGTTACCGGGTGTGGGCGCCCAATATGCGCGGGTATGGCGGGACGACGAGGCCGGACAATGTCGGCGATTACCGGCTCGATGTGCTGGCTGAAGATGTCGCGGCGCTGATCGATGCAAGCGGTGCCAGCGAAGTCACTCTGATCGCGCATGACTGGGGCGCACTGGTCGCCTGGCATTTTGCGATCAAGAGGCTGCGTCCGCTAAAACGGTTGGTCATCCTCAACGTCCCGCATCCCAAATGTTCGGAGCGCGAGCTGCGCAAATGGCGGCAATTGCGCAAAAGCTGGTATATCTTCTTTTTCCAGCTGCCGTGGCTGCCCGAAAGGCTCCTCTCGCGCAATCGGGCAGAGCCGATCGTTCAGGCGTTTCGGCGCTCGGCCATCAACAAATCGCGTTTCGGTGACCGCGAGCTCGCCCCCTATCGCGCGGCGGCGAATAAGCCGGGTGCGATCCGTGCAATGC
The DNA here is from genome assembly GCF_009828095.1 of Pontixanthobacter luteolus. Lineage (GTDB taxonomy): Bacteria > Pseudomonadota > Alphaproteobacteria > Sphingomonadales > Sphingomonadaceae > Pontixanthobacter > Pontixanthobacter luteolus. The sequence goes on from NZ_WTYP01000001.1 coordinate 679,439, forward strand.
TCGCTTACTACCGTGCACTTCTGCGCTTTCCCGATGTTCGGGAAATTGGAGATGGCAAAGTGAACACGCCCACATTGGTCCTGTGGGGCGAACAGGATGTCGCCATCGATATCCACTGTCTCGACGGGTTGGCGGAATTTGTGCCTAATCTGACCGTGCGCCGTTTCCCCGATGCATCGCACTGGGTCCAACAAGACGTGCCTGATGAAGTGAACGCTGAATTGAAGGCCTGGCTCAGCTAGTTTGCCGCGCTGATCATTGCCTCGATATCGATAAATTTCTCGCGCGGTGATCCTTCACGTGCGGCGGCGGCTTCGGCTTCTTCGATCTTCTTCCAGTCCTGGAAGGTTACCACGTCGAGGCCGCGTTCCTTGACGAGTTCGTCGAACCCGCTGCGTCCCTTGCGCTTCGCGGGTCCAAGCAGCCCGCCATCAATATCCTCGGCGATCTTTTCAATCAGTCCGAACCCGTCCGGACGGTTTGTTCCGATCGTGCCTGATGGCCCGCGCCGTGCCCAACCGACGCAGTAAAGGCCGGTCAGAATACGTCCCTCGTCATTGGCGAAGCGGCCGGCCCTATCGTCGAAGGGTACCCCTGTAATAGGCGAGGTGCGATATCCGATGCACGCCACGACAACGTCTGCGGGGATCGAATAGCTTTCGCCGGTGCTGACCGCGCGGCCTGCTTTCACTTCGGTTCGTTCCACCCGAACGCTCTCGACCTTGCCGCTACCTTCCATCGCAACGGGGCTGGCGAAGAAATCAAACTCGATCTCGATCTTCTTTTCCGCGTGCATGTCTTCCGGGATCGCTGCAAAACTGCGCAGATGGGTGACAGATTTCCTCAGGCCAGGCTCCAGCAGGGCATCTTCTGCTTCATCCGGCAAGTCTGCACGGTCGACGCGGGGCGAGGCCCGTTCCAGATTTCCAAGCTCGCCCAATTCCTTCGGCGTCATCATGATCTGATGCGGCCCGCGCCGGCCAAGGATGGTAATCTTTTCAATCCCCGAGTTGACCAGTTTCTGGAGCGCGTGGCCGACGATGTCGCTGCCTGAAAATTCCGTTTCGGTTTTGGCCAAAATCCGCGCCACGTCGAGCGCGACGTTGCCCATGCCGATGACCACCGCATGCTTTCCCGACAGATCGGGATCGAGCCGGGCGAATTCGGGATGGCCGTTATACCAGCCGACGAAACTGGCGCTCCCATAAACATTGGCGAGGTCTTCGCCCGGAAGGCCTAGCATCTTGTCATTGGGCGCGCCGGTGGCCAGCACGACAGCATCATAATGTTGCTGTAACTCGGCGACTGAGACGTCTTTACCGACGGTAACATTGCCGACAAACCGAACATTTTCGGTCAACGCGGTTTTCTCGTACCTGCGTGACACGCCCTTGATCGACTGGTGATCGGGCGCGACACCCGTCCTGATCAATCCATATGGGACCGGCAATTGGTCGAACACATCGACGCGGACATCATCGCCCCATTGTTTCTGCGCCGCTTCGGCAGTGTAATACCCTGCCGGCCCTGAACCAATAATCGCGATGTGCCGCATAACTTCTCCCGTTTATCGGCGCGCTTTGATCATGCCGCAGCTGACAGGTCATCTCCGTGAGGTGCATCAAGGAAGTTCTTGATTTCAATCACGCTTTCTTCCTTGTGGCTGAGCAGGAACAGATGCCCGCCGCCTGCCATCACCACCAGTTCGCTGTTGGGGATCAGGCTTTTAAGGAACTTGCCGTTGATCAACGGGACAATTTGGTCATCGTCGCCCATCAGGATCAGCGTTTCCTTGCGCATGAAGGGCAGGGCGGGCGCGCTGGTCCAGCCGATCATGGCGAGAAGTTGGTACATATATCCGCGCGGACTGGGGGGTGACAGGCGGTCGATATGCTCGTTCTTGCCTTCGTCCACACCGAGCTCATTGCCCAATGCTCCGCCGTATAACGTCTTGAAATGTTTCGCCATGTAGTCTGCGTCGACATAGCGGCGAGGGTTCGCCATCTTGGTCAATGCAGCGGGATTGCCGGGTACCATCAGCATTCCGGCGCTGGTTGCAACCAGGATCAAACGGCGGGTCCTGCCCGGGTGCTGGATCGCGAAGTGCTGGGCCATGCCGCCGCCCCAGCTGATGCCCATCACGTCCACAACATCGAGATTGTAACGGTCAAGAAGCTGGGTAGCGGTCCACGCCATCGTGATGGTGTTATATGGAATGACCGGATCTGGCGAACCGCCGACACCGGGCATATCGAACATGATGAACCCGCGATCGCTCATGGCTTCGGCCAAGGGTGCAACGGCTTCAATGTTTGCACCAATACCGTTGAAAAACAGGATCGGCGGATGGTCGCTTGGTTTGTCAAGGTTCCAGCGTGCAACTCGCAGCTTTCTGCCGCCCACGCTTTCCATCGTCACTTCGGCCGAGGCCATAGGATCGCTCAAGCAAAATTCCTTTGATAATTCAGAAAGATAATTCTTAGACCTCTTCGGAAACGTAAAGCCCCGGTGCAGGATCAAGTGGCTTATACTTGGTATTGCCAAGTTTCTTGGGAGCCGCTTTCTTCTTGCCCGAGCGCTTGGTTACCCATTCTGCCCAGTATGGCCACCAACTACCCGCAACTTCCTCTGTTCCCTGAAGCCATTCATCCGCAGTTGCTGGCAGCTTTCCGCCGCCTTTCTGGACGAAATACTTGGCCTTGGGATTGCCGGGAGGGTTAAGGATCGCCTGCATGTGCCCGGATTGGCTGAGGACGTAGGTCACGTCCTTGGAACCGAACAATTGGGTCGAACGATAGGTCGCCTTCCACGGGGTGATGTGGTCAGTTACGCCGCCCAGAATGAACAGGTCGCTCTTGACCTTCGAAAGGTCGACCTTGTGATCCACCATTTCGACTTCGCCCTTGCGGGTGAAGGCCAGCGTTTCGAAAGCCGTGAGGAAATCGCCCATCAGGCTCGCGGAGAGGTTGGTTGCGTCGGCATTCCAGAACAGCACGTCGAATGCAGGCGGGTCATCGCCGAGCAGGTAATTGTTGATCACGTAATTCCAGATCAGGTCATTCGGCCTGAGCCAGGCAAATCCGCGCGCCAGATCATCTCCCTTGATCACGCCCTTCTTCGCTGCACGGCGGCGAGCCAGTGCCATGCCGTTTTCGCTGACCAGCGATCCGGCTTCGATATCGTTCTGCTTGGGATGAAGCACGCAAACCATCAGGGTGAGCGCGCCGAGCAGGTCGTCCCCGTCGGCAGCCATCTTGCTGGCGACCATCGCAGCGGTTTGCCCGCCCGAACAACCGGCCGATACGTTAACTTTCTTTGACCCTGTGATGGCTGCGGCCGCTTCCATCGCTTCGCGGCAGGAACGGACATAGTCGGCCATATCCCAATGGCCCTGTTCCTTGGTCGGGTTACGCCACGAAATCACGAATGTTTGGATGCCGTTGTCGACCTGCCATTTGACCACGGATTTTTCCGGGCTGAGGTCGTTGATATACATCTTGTTGATCTGCGGCGGGATCGTCAGCTGCGGAATTTCGTAAACTTCGTCAGTCGTCGGAGCGTAATGGATAAGTTCCATCATCTCTGTCCGCAGAACCACAGAACCTTTTGAAATTGCGACATTTTCGCCCAGCTTGAACGGACGCTTGTCGACCTGACTGACCATCCCCTTGTTATGGACCATGTCGTTATAGGCGTTCTTCAGACCCTTGATGAGGCTGAGTCCACCGCTATCGACGAGCCGTTTTTGCGCGGTCGGGTTACCGATCAGGGTGTTGGTCGGTGCCAACCCGTCGATAATGATGTTGGAAATGAAATTGGCCCGGTCCCGCTCAAGATCGTCAAGTTCGAGATCGTCGAGCCAGCTTTTCATGCCTTTCTGTACGGCGAGATAATACTGCGCGCCCGCCCTCAGGAACGGATTATACTGCCATGCGGGATCACGGAAACGTTTGTCTTTCGGATCGGGCGCAAGATCGGATTTGCCGGTCATGATCTTGATCATGTCCTGACCCATCTCTTGAGCGTGCTTCATGGACCGAACCGGATCAGAGGCAGTTTCCCGTAATAACAATGCGATAGCGCCGACAAAATCTTCTCTGGCGAGGCCAATCATTGGCCCCAATGCGGTTGTCGACTGGGCTGCTTCGTCTTCAAGCTTCGTGCCGTTGGCCATGTGCTCTCCTGATACTCTGTTCTGTTTTGCATTTCATGCACGGCAGCCGCTGTCTTGGCAAGCGAACGGATGGCGGCTTTGGCCCCTCTCGTAAATCGTCCGTCTGGTTAACGGTTTTTCAAAGCGGATTTGGCATGGCCGAGGCATGGGCGTACTCCAACCGCAAAAGCGGCCTGAAAATGGTGAACAAACGGTGCGTGAAAGCGCACCCGTTCGCGTGCGCCCTGCCAATGCGGACCACAGCAGCGCAAAGCCGAATAACGAGCAGAAACAAGCCCACACTGCCGACCGCCGTTCAGATGGTGAGCGGCGCAATCCCCTGCGGCGGAGCAAACAGTCTCCCCCGCGGCAGGAATCTCTCGACCCCCCGATAATTCCCGGCCCCTGGTGGTTTGTATCTCTGGCGCTCGGCTTGAGCCTGTTTATTGCAATGGGCATCACTTGGTCGTTGCCATCGCGCGAAATTCTGGTTTCGATCAGTCCGGCGGTTGGCATCAGTGTTCTGTCGCTAAAGCTGGCCAAGATTGAACGGGCAGGACGAGAGACGCCGAGCTATTACAAGCCCCTTGCCTGGGCTACAATCGTCGCGCCGATAGGACTTTTCGCCGCATCGCTCGTTCTGTGGAACCAGCACGCCGGGCTGGGTTGGCCATGGATTGTGGCCGGTATCCTGACAATGAACACTTTGTGTTTCAGCTTGCTGACCGACCGCCCGGTACAGCAAGTCAGCTGCCTGCTGACGTCATGGGGTACAATTGCCGTGCTCGTAGGCAATGCCGATGCTATCGGCGCGCTGATCCTCGCCTCCCTCACGACGATGCTGATCGGTCATTATCAGATCAAAGTGAACCGGGCGCGGCTGGCTGTGCAGCAGGTTCGTGCCCGAGAACAAAACCGCGCCGAGGATATTCTGCGCGATTACGAAGAAACAGGACAGGGCTGGTTCTGGGAGACTGATCGTCGGGGTCTGTTGACCTATGTTTCGCCGTCCGTCGTACGGGTCACTCAAAAACCGGAATCGAGAATACTCGGCAGGCCGTTTGCCGATCTGTTCGACCTTGGCGATGACAACCGCGATGGCGAACGGACCCTGACCTTCCATCTCTCAGCGCGGTCTTCTTTTCAGGAACTCGGCGTGCGTGCAGCCACGCCCGGCGAAGAACGCTGGTGGTCCATTAACGGACGCCCGGCTTATGACAGCTTCCACAACTTCGTGGGTTTCCGCGGTTCGGGTACCGATCTGACCGAGAAGAAGCGCAGCGAGGAAAGCGTAACCCGCCTTGCGCAGTATGATTCGCTTACCGGGCTCGCCAACCGGTTCCAGATGCAGCAGACGCTGGAAAAGATACTTTCCGCCCCGCAGGAACAGCAGCGCGAATGCAGTGTTTTCCTGCTTGATCTGGACCGGTTCAAGCACGTCAACGATACGCTTGGTCATCCGGCTGGAGATGCCCTGCTCAAGCAAGTTTCTCAGCGGTTGGAACGGGCGGTTGGAAGTGATGGCCGCGTCGGCAGGTTGGGCGGCGATGAATTCAAGGTGATCATTGCTGGACGAACAGAGAGAGAGCGTCTCGCGCAGCTCGCCCAGCAAATTATTCACTCGCTTTCGCAGCCCTATTCGATCGAGGGCCAGCGCGTGGTTATCGGTGCATCTATCGGTATCGCCGTCGCGCCTGATGATGGCCTGACCAGCGAATCGATAATCCGCAATTCCGACCTTGCCCTGTATGCGGCTAAGGACGGCGGACGCGGGCGGTATCACTTCTATTCCAACGACCTGCACTCTGCAGCAGAGGAACGCAGTGCGCTGGAGCAGGATCTGCGTGACGCCATCGCCAATGGCGATCTCCAGCTGTTTTATCAGCCCGTTGTGAATGCAGGGGATGATACGCTGAGCGGTTTCGAGGCCTTGCTGAGGTGGAACCACCCGAAGCAGGGCTGGCTGTCCCCTGCGCGGTTCATCCCGATTGCAGAAGATACCGGCCTTATCGCTGCCATTGGCGAATGGGCAATTCGGACGGCTTGTGACGATCTTGCCCGGTGGCCCGAACATATTCGGTGCGCGGTCAACGTCTCGGCTTTGCAGTTCTCGAACCCGCAATTACCGTCGATCATCACGAATGCGATTGCGCGCGCACGGATTGATCCGTCCCGCCTCGAACTGGAGATTACCGAAACGGTATTCCTGAACGACGATGAAGGCACCGATGCGATGTTCACGGCGCTGAAACGCGTGGGCGTACGTCTTGCTCTCGATGATTTCGGTACCGGCTATTCATCGCTCGGCTATTTGAAGAAAGCTCCGTTCGACAAGATCAAGATCGACCAGAGTTTCGTCAGGGGCGCGACCGAGCCTGGTAGCCGCAATGGTGCGATCATCACCTCGATAACGAGCCTCGCCAAGTCACTGGGGATGGATACGACCGCAGAAGGAGTGGAAACGCTGGATGAGCTTGATCTCGTCCGGTCCCTGGGTTGCAGTCATATTCAGGGCTACATCTATTCAAAGGCTGTGAGCTGCGCCGAAGCGACCAAGTTCGTTCTTGCCGGTGGCCGCCTGACTGCGCGCGGACCAAGATCTTCACGTGCGCCGCGCCAGACGATGCTGCGCAAAGTCATGCTCGAAAGCGGCGGCCACTATTACAACGGCACTATCCGGAACATGTCGGTCGGGGGTGCCATGATTGAAGGGTTGTGGAATGTCCCACCCGGCACGGAATTCAACATAGCCTTTTCCGAAAGCGTGATCCTGACCGCACGATCGATTTGGGGACAGGACGACCGGATGGGTGTAAAATTCGCCAAGCCGGTCGACATGGAAAAACTTGGCGCGATGAAGCCGACAATCCATCGTTCAGCACAACCGATTGAAGAAGAAGCGAGACGTTCCGCATGATCCGGCTATTGCATCTGCAAGGCAGTCGCCATGGGTAAGAACGGGTTCCTCGGCCGGTTCAGCGTGGGTGCTGGCAGCGGGCATGGCCTGATGCCCATAGGCAGGGCCGACGCCGCGCAGCGACTTGCGCTGCTGGACAATTTTGAAGAGCTGGGCCTCGGATGGTTCTGGGCGACCGATCCGCGCGGCCGCTTGGTATATCTGTCCGAGAGCGCGGCACGGACTCTCGGAAAAGAGAGTTCGGAGATTATCGGAACGCAGCTTTCCAGCATGTTCGTGTCGGGCAAAATAGACGATCAGGATAAGGTCGAAAGGCCGTTGCCGTTCCTCATCAGCGCGCGCCAGTCATTTGCTGACCTCTCGGTTTGCCTGTTGGTGGATAGCGGGCGAGAAACCTGGTGGGCGATTTCGGGGAAACCCCAGTTCGGCAGTGGCGGCGAGTTTCTCGGATATCGCGGCGGCGCGAAGGATATAACCGCCGACCGCGAACGAGACAGAGACGCCTCGCGGCTTGCGAAATTTGATACGCTTACGGGCCTTGCCAATCGCCATACGATGGAAAAGCGCCTCAGCACGACGTTGACCGCTTACCAGTCCGCCAAACGCAGCTGCGCGCTGATGATGCTCGACCTCGACAGGTTCAAGCAGGTGAATGACACACTTGGCCACCCGGCCGGCGATGAATTGCTGAAACAGGTCGCACAGCGGCTTCAGACAATCATCAAGGACAAGGGTGAGATTGCGCGTCTGGGCGGCGATGAATTCCAGATCATGCTTCCGGATATGGATGATCGCGGCAAGCTCGGTGATCTGGGGCAGAGGATTATCCAGATGATCTCTCAGCCTTACTCGATCGACGGTACAAGAGCGATTATCGGCACGTCGCTGGGCATCGCCATCGCCCCGTATGACGGGCTTGCCTCTGAGGAACTGGTGAGCAGTGCAGACTTGGCGCTCTATGCTGCCAAGGGCGGCGGACGCGGGCAATTCCGCTTTTACTCTAGCGATCTGAAAGACGGGGCGAGGGCGCGAAAGCAGATCGAGGAAGATTTGCGTGACGCCTTGCAACATGAGCAGTTGCAACTGCATTATCAGGCGCTGGTCAAGGCGAGCACCCGTCAGGCGAAGGGTTTCGAGGCGCTGATGCGTTGGCACCACCCGGATCGCGGCTGGATCAGCCCGGCACAATTCATTCCGATTGCAGAAGAAACCAGCATCATTGCCGAAATCGGGGAGTGGGCACTGAAGCGCGCATGCATGGATGCAGCGCAATGGCCGGATGGCATTACTGTTGCGGTCAACGTGTCGGCCGTCCAATTTTCCGATGAAGACTTTCCGTCGATTGTAGAGCGTGCGTTGAGCCAGTCGGGCCTTGATCCGAAGAGGTTGGAACTCGAAATTACCGAGAGCGTGTTCATGTCGGACCCGTATGCGACGAAGCGGATGTTCGCCCAGCTCAAGGAACTGGGCGTGCGGCTGGCACTCGACGATTTTGGTACCGGATATTCCTCGCTCGGCTACCTTCGTGACGCGCCTTTCGACAAGATCAAGATTGACCAGAGCTTTGTCCGGGGTGCAACCGAACAGGGCAATAACAATTCTGCAATCATCACCGCCATCGTCAGCCTTGCCGGCGCTCTCAACATGGAGACAGTCGCAGAAGGCGTGGAGGCGATGGACGAGCTGGAACTCGTCACAGCACGCGGTGCAGATACGATCCAGGGTTACATTTTTGCCAAGGCGATGCCGCAAAGCGACGTGTTGGAAAGGCTAGGCTCGGGATCTCTGGAATTCGAACCGGTTGGCCCGGCACGGCACCGTGCAGATCGAAAAACGGTGTTTCGCAAGATTGGCGTGATCCATGAGGATCACCGCTACGATGCCGTTCTTCGAAATTTGTCGAAAACCGGTGCCATGATCGAAGGGCTGCTCGACGTGCCAACGGGCACCAAATTGGTGCTTGATCTTGGCGGGGGGCAATTGGCAGTTTGCACCGTGCGCAGATCGAACGGCGCATCGCAGGGCCTGGAATTTGAAATGGCCTTGGTGAGCGACGGGGCAGACGGATTGTGCACGCGTCACCGTGTCTCTCCTTACGCCTTGGCCGCTGCGGGTATGCCGTTGGCCGCGCTGCCAGCTGGAAACTACCCCTTGATCAAGAACCAGCATGCCGATGGGACACCGTCTATACCGGCTTTCATGCAGATCGATTTGTCGAAAGCCAGCTACGGAAGCTGACGCTTTTGCTCAACCGCTACCAAAAAGCGCGGACGAGCACGCAATAAAGCTGACATTGCTTTGCTTCGTCGCTATTTGCGCGGGCGATGACTGAACTTTCCAAAATCCGCAATTTTTCCATCATAGCCCATATCGACCATGGCAAGTCGACGCTGGCCGACCGGTTGATCCAGTTCACCGGCGGGCTGACCGACCGCGAGATGTCCGAGCAAGTGCTTGATAACATGGACATCGAGAAGGAGCGCGGCATCACCATCAAGGCCCAGACCGTGCGCCTGCATTACACCGCGAAGGATGGCGAGACCTATCAGCTCAACCTGATGGACACGCCCGGCCACGTCGATTTCGCATACGAGGTTTCGCGCAGCCTGGCCGCGTGCGAAGGCGCGCTGCTGGTGGTCGACGCCGCTCAAGGGGTCGAGGCGCAGACGCTGGCCAATGTCTACCAGTCGATCGAGCATGACCACGAAATCGTGCCCGTCATCAACAAGATCGACCTGCCCGCCGCCGAACCCGAAATGGTCCGCAAGGAAATCGAGGATGTCATCGGCCTCGACGCGTCCGAAGCGGTGCTCGCCAGCGCAAAATCGGGCATCGGGATCGAGGATATCCTGGAACAGGTGGTCAAGAAGATCCCCCCGCCCAAGGGTGACCGCGACGCCCCGCTCAAGGCCAGCCTGGTCGACAGCTGGTACGATCCGTATCTCGGCGTCGTCATCCTGATCCGCGTGATCGACGGGGTGGTGAAGAAAGGCCAGCAGGTCAAATTCATGCAGGGCGGGACAGAGCACCTGATCGACCGCGTCGGCTGCATGCGCCCGAAGATCGAGCAATTGCCCGAACTCGGCCCCGGCGAAATCGGTTTCATCACCGCGCAGATCAAGGAAGTCGAACAGGCCCGCGTGGGTGACACCATCACCACGGTGAAGGGCGGGGCGACCCAGCCGCTGAAGGGGTACAAGGAAGTGCAGAGCGTGGTGTTCTGCGGCCTGTTCCCCGTCGACGCCGCCGATTTCGAGAAACTGCGCGAATCCATCGGCAAGCTGCGGCTGAACGATGCCAGCTTCACGTTTGAAATGGAAAGCAGCGCCGCGCTCGGCTTCGGCTTCCGTTGCGGCTTCCTCGGCCTGCTGCACCTAGAGATTATCCAGGAACGCCTCAGCCGCGAATACGATCTGGACCTGATCACCACCGCGCCCAGCGTTGTATACCGCATCCAGCTGAACAAATCGAAGAACGACGATGCCCGCACGATAGAGCTGCACAACCCCGCCGATTATCCCGACCCCAGCCGGATCGAGAGCATCGAGGAACCGTGGATCAAGGCGACCATTTACACGCCCGACGAACATCTCGGCGCGATCCTGAAACTGTGCCAGGACCGGCGCGGCGTGCAAACCGACCTGACCTATGTCGGCGGCCGCGCGCAGGTGACATACGAATTGCCGCTGAACGAGGTGGTGTTCGATTTCTACGACCGCCTGAAATCCATCAGCCGCGGCTATGCCAGCTTCGATTACGAACAGATCGGCCTGCGCGAAGGCGATCTGGTGAAAATGAACATCCTGGTGAACAACGAACCGGTCGACGCGCTATCGATGATCGTCCACCGCAATGTGGCCGAGGCACGCGGACGAGGCATGTGCGAACGGCTGAAAGACCTGATCCCGCGCCACCTGTTCAAAATCCCGATCCAGGCGGCCATCGGCGGCAAGGTAATCGCCCGCGAAACGATCAGCGCCATGCGCAAGGACGTGACCGCCAAATGTTACGGCGGCGATATCTCGCGCAAAAAGAAACTTCTGGAAAAACAGAAGAAGGGCAAGGCCAAGATGCGCGAATACGGCAATGTGAGCATTCCGCAGGAAGCGTTTATCGCTGCGCTGCGGATGGGGGAGGAGTAGCACCCGTTTTAAGTTCCGACTCGGCTTTATGTATGCCAATCAGTCTCACTCCAAAGTGCTCAATTTAGACGGCGGGCACATGTCCGTTTGAATGTTTTGTAAGGGCCTCCTACCCCTTACTGTTTTGTTGGCAAATTGATTATCCCACCATGAATGGGTCCTTCAATTCCCATTTCCGGCCTGAATGCTCCAGCTTTCCTTTCAACCGAATAGGACGACCACTGCCATGCGCGTCCAAGGCTCTGAGGTAGTCTTTTGGGCTAAGTGAAGTGCGAACGGTGATATCTCCATGTTTCTCGCTAGCCCAATGTAGCGCTACCTCACGGTCCCCAAACTTGTCCTGAACATTCGATGGATCACCAGTACTGGACAGTGAGACAACCCGCCCACGGACATCAGCATCTATCGGCTCTGGAGGTCTGCGTAGTTTTTTCGCTGCTGCTTTCGAGGCTTCGAGATGTGCAGGGCCAATCACTATTTTCTTTTGTTCTGCAGCGACTATTGAACTTTTCCACTCAGGACTGAGCGAGAAATCGAAAACCATTTCGGCGTGGGAGGTGGATTCGACGAGCGCGGAAAGGTGGTCGCACATGTTAGCGCTGAGACCACTTTTGTACCCTTCAACGATCGGGTCAATGTTATCCGCAATTACGGCCTCTTCCAGTGTCTTCAGGCCAACGGCGAGGCGCTCAATAACTCTGCGTTCAAACGGCTGTTGAGGTTCGACATCCGGCATGCCCGTCTGGTCATGAGGGCTGAGCGGCGATTCGATCGTAAAGCCGAAGCTGCCGCGGAAAGTGTGACCGAAGCGACAGTTATTTGCATAATGACCGCCAGCTTTCAGCGACCGTTCGTAGTAAGGCTTAGGATCTAACTCAGTAGAGGCTGTGGCCGCCAAGACGTTGCGAAAGCCCTTTATAAAGCTTTCCGCGCGCTCTAACACGATTGTGTCGTTGACGACGTAAGTGTCTGGAATGCGTGACCTGACAACGTCGAAGCCAATCTGCCTAATACTCCTTATGACGTCTTTTGGGTTCCGCCCTTCGACTGCAGCTAGGGCATGAACCACCCTTCCGACTAGCAGTTCGTATTCCTTAGTGTCTCTAGCGGTCGGTACGACTAACTCAATATTGTTGAGTGCCGGGTCCTTCGATGTGAAGACAGTGAAGGTCTCGTCCTGTGAATCAACTTCAGTCCTGCGCGCCTTAAGAAGGCGAAGCATTGTCTCGCTAAGTCTCGACCCTTCCAAATCTTTCGAAGGCTTCGCTGCGTGTTTATCGTCCCAAGCGCGAACTTTTAGGTATCTTCGGAGAAGTCCCAGCGGAACTCCGCCAAGCTCTATTGATCCAGCGCTCATGTCACCATTCCCAACCTGCGGAGTTTCTCGGCTTTCAGAAGCTCAAGAAGTGCCTTGGGGGTGAAAACCTGTGTCTCAGGAATTTTGATGCGCTTCGTTGTGTTTTCGTTCGCTAGGGGCGTGCCAGTGATAATGTCCCAGTAGCATGCGGTCTTTAAGGTAGTCGTTGCCGAATTAATCAGGTGCCAGTCCACCGCGTTCTTCGGTAGGCAGAGAAGAATTAGGATTAGTGTGGTTTCGTGCGGCTCTCGGCTCACGAGATCATTGTATGTCTTTCCTTCCAAGTCATAGATAACTTCGCCGCCTTTGATCTCCCAGTTCACGGATGCTTTTGCTTGGAATTGAAGTGGAAGTCCGGACTGCACACGGCGCTTTTCGCGGAAGATTACCGAGTCAAACTGACCGTCAACACCGTAGTCATATTCCGGCTTGGCGGTCAGGAGTGTGCCCGCCATACCAGACACTGCCTGGATATGCGCCATGCAAATGCTTTCTTTACAGTGATTTACGGTGATGCTCACACCTGCCAGTCATAGGAGAAATATTCCCGAACACAAGTCCATAAAACAAGACTCGATTGGGGCGCATGTTTTCACTTGGCGAGCAACCGAGTATGAAACGTAATAATCGCGGCGAGACGAAGTCCGAAGAAATAATTCATAATCCGTGGGAGCCTCGTTCGGAAATTCCGGGGACAGTGTACTTAATTCATTCTCTCGCCCTTTAAGTGCTTGGCGTGGCGCCGGGAGTATCACGCCTTCGCGGCTTGACTTGGTCCTCTCTCACAAACGGGAGGGGAGGGCAGGTCACGACGGTTTTCCCAAAATGCGTAAGCCTTTTGTTTGGCCCCTGCGGGCGGGAGCCATCCGGCTCCCTTGCTTCCTCGCACAAGCTCGGGCGGGCGGTTGCGCTTGCGAGGCCGTTGGCCTCGGGTCATCGCAAGCCATCTATCTCGCGCCTGATCCTGGTCGCGGCAGCCAGAGCGCGACTGCGCGGCGCGCGGTTAGCGCGGTAGCCTGAGCGAGCGGATGCGACCGCCGGCGCTTGAGGCCATCACAAACAGACTCACTGCCACCCATCATCCTTGATCGACCGCCAGCGCGGGTTTTCCTCTGCGGGCCGCTCGGCTGGTTTGCGTTTGCCCCAGCCGGGCGGGGGTAGGGTGGGGGTTTCCTCCGGTCTGCCGCCTCTTTTGCGCAATTGCACGGCGCGTTCGATCTCGGCGTGTTCTGTGGCGATATCCTCTTCGCTGGCGAGGTGGGCGGGCATCTGAACCTCGCGTTTCAGGTCGCGGGCGCGCAGTTCCTCGTATCGGCGGTAGGCATCGCGGGTTTCGGGGGACAGGGTTTTCCATTCGGCGGCATGGCGGGCCTCTATGCTCTGGCGCAGTTCATCCAGCTTGGCATCGATGATCTGGCGGGCGCGCTGGGCGGTCTCCATCTTTTGCTGCGGGCTGGCGGGTTCCTGATCCGCCTTCTGGCCTGCTTGCTGCTCAGCTTCCCATTCCTTGCGGTATTCCTGCCGCCACTGTTTTTTCAGCCGCTTCAGTTCCATCTTGCCGACCGCGTTCAGCGATTTGGCGCTGCCTTCGGCGAACCGTTCGGGCGCGCGGTTCCTCAGCATGAACATCAGCAGCCGGTCGTTCACCACGCGGCGGGTGCCGACCAGTTTGCCATAGGAATAGACCGGCACCTCCACCCCGTTCAGCGCGCGGTCCATCGCGGTATCCTCTATCCGCTGCACGCCCAGATCCAGTGCGGCCTGCCATGCGGCGCGGAAGCTTTCGGCGCCCGGCTGGCGGCGCAGATAATATGCGCCGGGCTGGCTCATATCCACCGCCTTGCACGCGGCGTGGACGCTGCCGGTGTCGGCCAGCGCCTCGATAAAGGCGCGCTGGCGCTGTTCGGTCCAGCCGTCATGCCGGTTGCCCTGGCGTGGGACGGGGGTGAAATCGGGCAGCTGGCCAGCGGGGTTTGCAGCGGGGAGGGTTGTGCGAACGGTGCGGGGATCGGTGCGGCGCGTCATGCGCGGGGGCAAAGCATGGCGCGCGGTGTGTAGGACAGCGGTTTGTGCAGGCGGGCTGATTTCCACGTCTTTGCGCGCGGGCGGCCCAGACTTCACTTGGCGTTCAGAAAGCCAGTGGCTATAGGCAGCGCATGATCACGACATCGCGCCGCTCGCTCAAGTTGACCCTCACTGCAGCCATGGTTGCCGGTTCCACCCTGCTCAGCGGGTGTGCGGCGTTTGGCGGCGGCGGGGACGACGGCACCGATACAGCCTATGTCGCGCGCGATGTGGAATCGCTGTATTCCGAGGCGAAACGGCGGCTGGAAGGCGGCAACACCAAACTCGCCGCGGCCCTGTTTGACGAGGTGGAGCGTCAGCACCCTTATTCGCCGTGGGCCCGCCGCGCGCAGCTGATGAGCGCGTTCTCCTATTACTCGGCCCGCGATTACAACAAGGCGGTGGCAAGCGCGCAGCGTTTCCTGTCGATCCATCCGGGTAACAAGGATGCGCCCTATGCCTATTACCTGATCGCTCTCAGCTATTACGAGCAGATCAGCGATGTGCAGCGCGACCAGAAAATCACCGAGCAGGCGCGTGTCGCGCTGACCGAAGTGAACCGCCGTTTCCCGCAGAGCGAATACGCAGCCGATGCGCGCCTCAAGCTTGACCTGGTGAACGACCACCTCGCGGGCAAGGAAATGGAAATCGGGCGGTATTACCAGCGTTCGGGCCGCTGGCTCGCGGCGCAAATCCGGTTCCAGAACGTGGTCGACAATTTCCAGACCACCAGCCACGCACCCGAAGCGCTCTACCGTCTGACAGAAAGCAGCCTCGCGCTGGGCATCCCTCAGGAAGCGGTGAAATATGCCGCTGTTCTCGGTGCAAACTATCCGGGCAGCGAATGGTACGACAAGGCCTATGACCTTGTGCAGGACGAGGCCCCTGGCGCAACCGCCGGCTAAATAGCCGCACACGCCCGTTTTTATTGCATTGCAGGCGCCGCGAAAGGCGCCTGCTCGCTTGGCTCAGGTCGGCGCGCGCAGGCCGGTAACCGCCCGCATTTGCGGCAGGTTGCCCCCGGTTATCGACAGGCGCTGCCCGCGCGCTTGCATTTGCCTCTTGGCCCGATAAACATAATCCCAGAGGACGCGTCTGCATTCTTATGACGCTGGGGTCGCATTGAACTATAAAATTCGAGAATCGCTTTTTGGCCTGATTTGTGCCGCCGCGCTTGCGTTTGTGCTTGGTGCGGCAATTTTTGTGCCGGGCGCATCTGCACAAGTGGTGCCATCGGTCCTCGAAGAACTGCGGCTGGTTACGCAGGACGAAGGCTCCGCCAAATTCATCCTGCGCTTTTCGCCCGCCGAACCGCGCGTCGCCACCGTCGACCGCGACCCCAATCGCCCGGAGCTGGTCATGGCGACCACGCTCAAGACCGGCCGAATTGCCTCGCGCCAGACCTATCGCGGGCTGGTGCGATCGCTCCAGTTCGAGACGCAGGGAAGCAGCCTCGTATTACGGTTCAGCACTGCATTGCCTTCCACGATCCGGGCAGAACGTATGGGCGCAAACTCTATTCAGGTCAGCGTCGACCGGGTTTCCGAGGAGGAAGTGCTCGGCAGCCGGCCGATCGGTTCCGCCGGCGAGGATGTCGTTCCGCAGCAGGAACTCAGCCGCGGACCGATCGATGCCTATCAGCCGGGCGATGCCTATGAGCTGGTGTTCCTGAAATATGCGGATGTTTCCGAAGTGGTCGGGCTGCTGGCCGAGGGTGTTGAGATTTCGCCCAACGATGTCTTCATCCGGCGCGAGCCGGGCTTTGGATCGCCTGCCGCCAACCAGCAAACAAGCTATATCGGTGCCCCGCAGCAGGCAGAGCGTGAAAGCGTTCCCTTGGGGAAGAATTTCGGCAACGGCCTGGCGGTCGACCGCCGGCTTAACGCGATCTGGATAACCGGCACGCCGGACAGGATCGACCGGGTGAAACGTCAGATCGAGCTGATCGACGTGCCGGTAGACAGCGTGATTCTGGAAACACAATTTGTCGAACTGACCGAAACCGGGGCGCGCAATCTGGGGCTCGATCTGAACAATCAGAACGGCCAGATCGGCGTTGGCACGCTGACGACTGGATCATTCCTCCCGTTTGGCATCGATCCGAACGATGTGCTGCCTTCGGGCGTGCTCCAGGCTGCGATTTATGCGCAGATCCAGAAGGGAGAGGGGCGCATTGTTTCCCGTCCGCGCATCGCCGCACAAAGCGGTTCGACGGCAAAGATCATCACCGGAGACGCGCTGCCCATCCTGACATCCATCCAGCTTTCGGGCGTCAACGGCGTTTCCCAGCAGGTGCAGTATGTAAATGTCGGCGTGACCCTGCAGATCGCGCCGCGAGTCAGCAGCGATGGTTACATCACGTCCAAGATTTACGGCGTCGTTTCCAGTGTGACCGGCTTCTCGCAAGGGTATCCCACCATCAGCCAGCGCGAGGCAGAGACGAGCGCTTCGGTACGCGACGGGGAAACTTTCGTCATCGGCGGGCTGACACAGGAAAACGTTCTGACCACCAAATCGAAGGTTCCTCTGCTGGGAGATATACCGCTGGTGGGAAATCTGTTCCGGAACGAACGTTCGACCAGCACGAAGACCGAACTCTATATCGTCATAACCCCGCGGATCGTGCGCCACCGGCGTTTCGAAGATCAAAGGTCGACGGGCGATTCAGTTGAACAGGAATTGGAGCCAGAGACGGCCGGATATTGAAGCAGTAAGTCGCTGCCCTCCTGAAAAATACAATATTTCCGATTGATCCGCCTCTGGCGAAGTTTAGCCTTGCTTGTCATTTGCCGATATACTGGCATCGTTACTTGTCCGTAAACTATTGCCCCGATTGATTATTCACGGTTTTCCAAATTAATTTGGAATTAAGCGTAATTTACACTCGACAGGGAAATATTCTTCGATACGTTCACTGACTTCAGCCGTTCCGGGTCGCGGGCGGTTGTAGGGACTGAAAACGTACTGGAGGGTACAATAATGAACTTCAAAACTCTCGTCGTGGTCGCGGCGTTGCCGCTAGTTGCGATGGCTACGCCGGCGCAGGCTCAGAAGGCGGGCGACAAGATCGCCAACAGCTATATCTGCGTATTCAATGGCAAGGTATCTCGCGGCAACGCCCGTGCAGAAGCGCAACGTTCGGCACAGGCCGAACAGGCCCAGCTCAAGCATGTCTACAGCGTCGCCCTGCGCGGCTTCGCAGTCAATGCCGCGCCGCAGGCGGTTGCCAACATGCAGCGCAACAACGCCAACATTGCCTATTGCGAGCAGGACCAGGTCGCCACGGCGATCCAGTTCCGCGGCCAGAAGGGCAAGCCGGGCGGCGGCGGCGGCGGTAGTCAGCCGGCGCAGGAAACTCCGTGGGGTATCGCCCGCGTTAACGGCGGCGGCGCAGGTAACTTTGCAACCGCATGGGTAATCGACAGCGGCATTCAGCTCGATCATCCCGATTTGAACGTCGATCTGGCTCGTTCAGCCAGCTTCCTCAGCCGGGGCGATGCGAATGACCAGAACGGTCACGGAACCCATGTTGCCGGCACCATTGCTGCGATTGACAACAATATCGGCGTGATCGGTGTTGCGCCGGGTGCACCGGTTGTCTCGGTTCGCGTGCTTGACCGCCGCGGTTCGGGTTCGTTCTCAGGCGTTATCGCCGGGATCGATTATGTCGCGCAGTATGGCCGTCCGGGCGATGTTGCCAATATGAGCCTTGGCGGCGGTGTCAGCGATGCGCTGGATACGGCAGTCGTCAACGCAGCAGCTGGCGGTGTGCGTTTCGCACTGGCTGCCGGTAACGAAAGCGACCACGCAAACAACCATTCGCCAGCCCGTGCAAATGGCCCGAACGTGTTTACCGTTTCGTCCTTTGCGATTGGCGATAACTGGTCCAGCTTCTCCAACTTCGGCAACCCGCCGGTTGATTTTGCTGAGCCGGGCTCGTCGATCAAATCGACCTGGACCGGTAGTGGTTACAACACCATCTCCGGCACCTCGATGGCCACCCCGCATCTCGCCGGCATCTTGCTGCAGGGCGCGGTTGGTAACGGTGGCCGCGTGAACGGCGATCCAGACGGCAATGCCGACACGATCGGTGTCGTAAACTAAGCCAGCCGAAAAGCTGAATTGATCGGGGCGGTCCATGCGAAAGCGGGCCGCCCCTTTCTTATGTCAGGCCGCCAGTCTGACTGGGCGAAAAGATTGTTTGCAAACCGTCCTTGGCATCGTGACGCGCGGTTTTCATTCGGCTACAGCTTGCAGGGTCTATGCTGACCCAGCTTTCCATTCGTAACATCGTGCTGATCGAGGCGCTGGACCTGCAATTTGCGGGCGGTCTTGGTGTGCTGACCGGTGAAACCGGGGCTGGCAAGTCGATCCTGCTCGATGCTCTTGGCCTCGTGCTCGGCAACCGTGCCGATAGCGGTCTTGTTCGTGCCGGCGAAGAACAGGCCAGCGTAACGGCCACGTTCGAATTTGAAGTGGTACCCAAATCGATATCGCAGGTGCTGGACGATGCCGAGGTAGAGATCGAACCGGGCGAACCGCTGATACTGCGCCGCCGGGTCAAGGCAGATGGTGGTTCCAAGGCATTCGTAAACGACCAGCCGGTTGGCGTGGCACTGCTGCGCGAAATGGCGGGCGCGTTGGTCGAACTGCATGGTCAACATGATGATCGCGGCCTCGTAAACCCGCGCGGGCACCGGATGCTGCTCGATCGATATGCCGGGGCAAACACCGGCGCTGTCGCGGCAGCATGGGGCGAATGGCGACAGGCGATGTCTGCGCTGGAAGAAGCCAAGGCGTCGATCGTCCAGGCAAAAGAAGATCAGGATCTGCTGATCGCGCATCTCGCCGAACTGACCGAACTGCAGCCCGAAGTGGGCGAGGAAGCGCGCCTGGCCGGATTGCGTGCCGACATGCAGAAGGGCGAGCGGCTGCAGGGCGAACTGGAAGATTTGCGCAAGGTTTGGGACGGGTCGAACTCGCCGCTTGCCTCGCTGCGCAGTGCTGCACGCAAGCTGGACCGGATTGCGGAAGAACATCCGCTGTTGTCTGATGCGCTGGCCTCGCTCGATCGTGCGGTGATCGAGGCGGGGGAGGCAGAGGAAAAGCTGACCGAAGCCGGTTACCAGCTGATCCACGATCCAGCCGCTCTCGATGATGCGGAAACACGGTTGTTCGAACTGCGGGCGGCAGCGCGCAAGCATCGCTGCGACGTCGACACGCTGCCCGAACTGGCGCGTGAAATGCGCGCCCAGCTTGACGCCATCGAAGGCGGGGAGGCTGGCATCGGCGCGCTTGAAAAAGCGGCTGGCGCAGCGGGCGATGCGTACCGCGAAAAGGCAGGCGCATTGCACGAAGCGCGGGTGAAAGCCGCGGCCAGGCTGGACAAGGCGGTTGCTGCAGAACTGGCGCCGCTGAAACTGGATGCCGCGCGGTTTAAAACTTCGGTCGAACAATTGCCGGAAGAACGCTGGGGCGCGAGCGGGATGGATGGGGTGGAATTCCTTATCGCGACCAATCCGGGTGCCGATTTCGCCCCGCTGGGCAAGATTGCATCGGGCGGCGAGCTGTCCCGCTTTATCCTGGCGCTGAAAGTCGCGCTGGCGGAAAAAGGCGGCGCGGCGACAGTGATCTTTGACGAGATCGACCGCGGGGTCGGCGGCGCGGTGGCCAGCGCTATTGGCGACCGGCTGGCACGGCTAGCGTCCGGCGGGCAATTGCTCGCCGTAACGCACAGCCCGCAAGTGGCCGCCCGGGGCGGCGAACATTACATGATTGCGAAGTCATCCGAGGGCACCGTTACCCGGACCTCGGTCGGCTTGCTGGATGCGGGTCAGCGCAAGGAAGAAATCGCGCGAATGCTGTCGGGTGCCGAGGTGACCGATGAAGCACGGGCGCAGGCAGACAGGCTTTTGGAAGGGGTGTAAATGCCGGACATCACCGAAGCCGAAGCTGCCAATGAACTCATGCGCCTGGCAAGGCAAATTGCGCGGCATGACGAACTGTATCATGCCAAGGATGCGCCGGAAATTTCCGATCCGGAATATGATGCGCTGGTGCGCCGGAATGCCGAACTGGAGGCGCAGTTTCCGCATCTTGTGCGGCCCGACAGTCCCTCGCAGAAGGTCGGGCACCAGATCGCAGCATCACCGCTGAGCAAGGTCCGCCACGAAGTTCGCATGATGAGCCTCGACAATGCATTCGCGGACGAGGAAGTGGCGGAGTTTGTCGCCCGTGTCCGGCGGTTTCTTGCACTGCCGGAAGACGCCGCGATCGCCTTCACAGCGGAGGACAAAATCGACGGGCTATCCTGCTCGCTGCGCTACGAAAACCGCAAGTTGGTGCGCGCGGCGACCCGCGGGGACGGGCAGGTTGGCGAAGATGTGACGCCCAACGTTGCGCATATCTCCGACATACCGCAGCAATTGCCTGCCGACGCGCCTGACGTGTTCGAAATTCGCGGCGAGGTGTACATGGCGCGCGCCGATTTTGCTGCACTGAATGCGGCGCAGGAGGCAGCCGGAGGGAAATTGTTCGCCAATCCGCGCAACGCCGCTGCCGGTTCCCTGCGCCAGAAAGATGCCAGCGTCACGGCGAAACGCCCGCTGAAATTCTGGGCGCATGGCTGGGGCGATGTGTCGCAAGTGCCGGGCGCGACGCAGGTCGATGTGGTGGAGCAGCTGGCCAAGTGGGGCGTGCCGGTTTCACCGCTGTTCCAGCGCTGCGAAACTCTCGACCAGATGTTCGCCGCCTACGCTGCGATTGCGGCGGCGCGCGCTGACCTGCCCTATGAAATCGACGGAGTTGTCTACAAAGTCGACCGGCTGGACTGGCAGCAAAGGCTTGGTTTTGTGACCAAGTTTCCGCGCTGGGCCATTGCCCGCAAATTCCCTGCGGAACAGGCCGAAACCACGCTGGAAAACATCGACATCCAGGTTGGCCGCACAGGCAAGCTGACCCCGGTCGGCCGCCTCGCGCCGGTGCTGGTCGGCGGGGTCACGGTGACCAATGTGACGCTGCACAACAAGGACGAGATCGAGCGGCTAGGCGTTCGGCCCGGTGACCGGATCAAGGTCCAGCGCGCCGGCGATGTTATCCCCCAAGTGGTCGAGAACCTGACCCGCGATGAACAGCGCGAACCCTATGTCTTTCCCGACCATTGCCCAGAATGCGGCAGCGAAGCCGTGGCGGAGGAGGGCGAGGTCGATGTGCGCTGCACCGGCGGGCTGATCTGCCCGGCACAGCGGACCGAGCGGCTGAAGCATTTCGTCAGCCGTGCGGCGCTGGATATCGACGGGCTGGGCGAGAAAACCATCGACCAGTTCTTTGCGCTTGGCTGGCTGGAAAGTCCGGCAGATATATTCCGCCTGCACCAGCGCAAGGACGAGATTCTCGCGCTTGAGGGGTGGCAGGACAAGTCTGTGGAGAAACTGTTGGCATCGGTGGAAAACCGCCGCCAGCCCGATGCTGCGCGGCTGTTGTTCGGCCTCGGCATTCGGCACGTAGGCGCGGTGACCGCACGCGATTTGCTGAAATATTTCCACGAATTGCCCGCAATCCGCGATGCCGCGCAGAAGGCCCGCGCCGGCGACGAAGAAGCCGCCAGCCTGCTGACCAGTATAGACGGGATCGGCGGCGCGGTGGTCGAGGCATTGGGCGATTTTTTCCATGAACCGCATAACGTTGCGGTTTGGGAAGACCTGCTGAGCGAAGTCAGCCCGCCGCGTTACGAGGTCGAAACGCTGGACAGCCCCGTGGCCGGCAAAACCGTGGTGTTCACCGGCAAGCTGGAAACCATGAGCCGCGACGAGGCCAAGGCGCAGGCTGAACGCTTGGGGGCGAAAGCTTCCGGTTCTGTCAGTGCCAAGACCGACCTGCTGGTTGCCGGGCCCGGCGCGGGCAGCAAGCTGAAAAAGGCGCAGGATCTCGGGATTGAAACGATTGACGAAGCAGGCTGGGCCGAAATCGTAAAGGCCGCAGGCTGACGGATATTGTCGCAAGGGGGAACACATGCAGATCTCAGAAGCACAGAGCGATCTGAGCCGCGCCTATACGGGCGGCGGACCGGGTGTAATCATCTCGGGCCTGATCTGGACGGCGGCCTGGCTTGCTGAAACGCGCGCCGGGATCGCGACCGGCTTTGGAGTGCTCTTTTTTGGCGGGATGCTGATCTATCCTGCGGCGCTGCTTGTGAACCGCGTATTTCTGAAGCGCGGGAAGGAAATGGCGGGCAATCCGGGCGGGCCGCTGGTGATGGAATCGACCATTGCGATGATCGCCGGTCTGTTCGCGGCGTGGCTCTTCCTGAATTACGATCTAGGTCTGGTCATGCCGCTGTCGGCGATCATGGTCGGGACGCACTATTTTGCGTTCAGAACCGCCTATGGAGACAAGCTGTTCTGGCTGCTTGCTGCGCTTGTCACGGTCGCAGGCTTTGCCGGGATCTACAGCTTCGTACCGCTTCCCGACGGAGTGACATTGACGGTCGCGATTATCGAAGTGCTGTTCGGCGTGTTCCTGACATGGCGCAATCTTCGATGAGGCGGAGGGCGCGAAACAGCTGATCGCTGATCTCGTGTCCGAAAACCGCTGCAAATGCCGTGCCGGTAGTTGCTCAAGCGTAAGAGCCTCTGGCGACGACTGGCTGGAAAGTATTGGGGGCGGGCGCATTTGCAATGCAAGTTCCAATGATCCCCTGTTTAAAGCCAGACTTGGGATCTATGGTCACGCCGAACTTGCCGAAGGTTCGATCCTTGGCAATCCGGGATGAAAGGGCTGAACAGCTGATGCTTACCGAAACACATCCGCAGGCGCTCCGTATTGCTGGCTTGCTGCGCGAACGGGGGGAGAAGATCGCTGTGGCCGACGGGGCGACAGGCGGGCTGATTGCGGCCTCGCTGCTAACCGTGCCGGGTGCGCTGGATTTCTTTGTCGGGGGCGGGGTGGTCTATTCCTTCCGCGCGCGGGACGTGCTTTTTGCCCAGCCGCGCGAAGCCTATCATGGGATGCGCGGCGCGAGCGAGGAATACGCATTGCTACAGGCGCGGTCCATTCGCGACAATTTCGGGGCCGACTGGGGCATCGCCGAAAGCGGTTCGGTAGGGGGCAGCACACACCCGACTGGCGCCCCCGCCGGGCGCAGCTGTGTCGCCATCGTCAGCCCGGATGCAGAATTCGTGTCAGTATCCGAGACCGGCAGCAACGACCGGATTGCCAATATGGAGGATTTCACCCGCGCCGCATTGGCTGCGCTCGAAAAAGCACTGGCTGGCTGATCGGCTGACTGCCGGGCGGGTTGAAGGACCCGCGTCAGTCGTTGGGCATGAGGTGAATCTCGCGGATAGCGGAGGTTTCAGGCTGCTCGACCGCGAACATCACCGCGTTTGCGACATCTTCGGGCTGGAGTTTTTCCGGCTTTGGTTCGTCGAAGAACGGCGTGTTGACCATTCCCGGCGAAATCACCGTGCAGCGCCCGCCGAATTCGCGCATTTCCTCTGCCAGATTACCGGCAAATCCGTGCACGAACCATTTGGTCGCGCTGTAGATCGAGCCTTTGAAATGCTCCCGGCCCGCCTTGGAACCGGTGACGACGAAATGTCCCTTGGTCTTGCGCAGTTCAGGCAAGGATGCGTGAGCTGTATAAAGCACCGCGAGAATGTTCAGGTGGATCATGTCGTGCCATTCGTCGGGATCGCCCTTTTCCACGCCGGGTGTGTTTACCCCGGTGCCAGCATTGGCAAACACGGCATCGAGGCCGCCGAATTTTGCAACGGTCTGGTCCACTGCGTCTTTCACCGCAGCCCGGTCTGTCACATCGCATTCGACAGCCAGCGCGCAATCGCCGATTTCATCCGCCAGCTGGTCAAGCTTGTCTTTCGAACGGGCGAGCAGGGCGACGTTCCAGCCTGCTTTGGCAGCGGCGCGTGCGGTGGCGGCGCCGATGCCGGTGGATGCGCCGGTGATGAGAAGTGTCTTGGTCATGAAAAGCTCGCTGGTTTGATGTGATCGGTTACATCATCAAACCCTGCGGGCGGCTGCGGTTCCTGATCCTGTGCTGCGAAGGCGCGGGGGAACCTAGTTTACGGCAGCTTCGCCCGTAACCGTTTCGCCCTGCCGGCTGGTGACCTTGCGGAATTCTTGCTTGTAGCGCGGATGCTCGGTTCCCATCCAACGGTCCCACCAGGTGAAATACAGCCCGAAATTATAATTGCCGCTGGAATGGTGGAGGTCGTGATGCGTGGTCGTGTTCCACCACTGAGTGACGCGGTTATCGACCCAGCCCCGCGGATAAATCTCGATGCCCGCATGGCCAATCACGTTGCGGATGATCATGTGCCACAGGAACAGGAAGATCGCGAAACCGACATAGGTGATGCCCAGCAGGCTGGTTGCGAGCAGGAACAGGGGCACGAAGGCAGCCTCCGTAATCGCCTCCCAAGTGCTGAAGCTGTAGGCTGCCCACGGCGTGGGGGTGCGCGATTTGTGATGATGCAGGTGGGTCGCCTTGAACAGCTTACGGTGATGCAGGCCGCGGTGCATCCAATAGAAATACGCATCATGCGCGATCACCATCACTGCGGTCTGCCAGGCCAGGGTGAGAATCGAGAATTCCTGGATCGTGAAGTTGACCAGCCCGTATTCGCGCATAACCAGCGTGCTGATGGTGGTTACTCCGAAGAAGAACACAGTGCGGATGGAGGAGAAGAACTCGCGCGTGTAATCCTGCCGTTTCGCCCGGCGGTTCTGGATACGGCGGACTTCCAGCCAACGCCCGCCTGCCCACAGGATCGCGGTGAGCACGCCCGCCGCGATCAGGTACCGCGACAGGTCGAAATACATCGCGTGCATCATGTGCTCGCCGATTTTGCTTAGAAGTGTCTGCTGCGCCGCGTTCATTGATTGCTCCTGTAGGCATCCTGCGCGGTTAATCCTGAAAACTCAATGAAGAACGCCGGTCTGGCAGTTGCGGCGCCGTTCATTGTTCCAGCGGCGGAACCCATTTCATCACCCCGCCGGCAAAGGGTGTCCACCAGCCGGTCCTGATGCCGGCCTGCGCCAGAGTGTCGCTGACCCACTGATTGCAGGTGTTGCCGATGTGATAGGTGCCCGGCGCATCGTAGAACACGTCCTGCCCGCCATAGCCGGGATATCGCTCGCGGTTGGCAACGGGCAGGACATTCTTCTCCACCGCGCCGACAAGGCGCGCATATTGCGCGCGGCTGATGGTCAGCGGGCGAATGTTGGATGCAGGGGCGGGGCGCACATAATGGGCGATATGCAGCAAACCATCACCGCCGGTTGCCGCGCCGATGACCGTGGACGGCGTTATGTCGGCCCATGCGGGCGTGTTTAGGAAAACCTCGCGCTCTCCCCAACTAACAGAGACGTGGGTGTAACCGGCCAGATCGAATTTCAGATCGCTGGTCGGGAAATGGGTGCGCCAGTTCTTCTGATCGGTGATCGCCGGCATCACGATTGCGGTGTGGACACCGTTGGTCTCGATCAGGATTGTCACCCCGTCATCGGCCTCTTGCCAATCGGCGTTGCGGGGGACGGAGCTGCCGATCCAGGCGCTGGCCATGAACAGCCCGGCCACCAGCGCAAGCCAGGCGGCGGAGTTGCGCGCTATGCCTAGGGCCGTTTTCAGCCGGTTGTCCGCTTGCGCAGCCACAATATTGACCAATCCCCGTTTACCAGCCGCTTGGCGAGGCGGAAGCCTGCGCGCCTGTAAGCCCGCCGCACGTTTTGCTCCTGCTCTGTAAGCAGTCCGGCCAGCAGGATATGCCCGCCAGCAGGCACGCTGGCTGCAAAGCCGGGGGCAAGTTCCACCAGCGGCCCGGCCAGAATGTTCGCGATCAGTACATCGTATGGGCCGCGCGCCTGCAGCAGCGGATGCTCCATCCCGTCGGCTATGATCATGGTCAATTCGCCCGCGCGGTGCCCCATGACAAAACCGTTCGCTTCCGCATTACTTTCCACCACACCGGTGCAGACCGGATCGATATCGCTGGCGGTCGCGTGGGCGCGGGGCCACAGATCGAGCGCGGCAAAGGCCAGCAGTCCGGTGCCGGTCCCGATGTCCGCCACATTGCGCGCAGTTACGCCGCTGCTTTTCATCAAGGTAAGCATCGCGAGACATCCGGCGGTCGTTTCATGCTGTCCGGTGCCGAAAGCCTGGCTGGCGGGGATCACGAAACTGGTCAGGTCCCCGTCTTCGCTGGGCGGGTGATCGGGGGTGTGGACGTGGAACCGGCCGGCGGTGATCGGTTCGACTCCCTCCTGACTAAGTGTCAGCCAGTCCTGATCTTCCAGTTTCTCGACCGAAAGTGCGGGGGCCTGACCGGCGAACAACGCCTTGATCGCCTGTTTGTCGGCGGCGCCGGGCTTGCGCGGATACCACGCCTCGAGCATCCAGTCGTCGGGTTGATCGTCTGCGATTTCGCAGCCGGATAGAACTACTTCGGGGTCCCAGTCGAGCGCGTCGTCATGCGCCAGCAAAGCGCCCTGGATCAGCGGCTTCTTGCCGTAGGCGGTGACCTTCCAGCTATCCGCCATTTGGTGCGCCCATTTCGCTGTCCAGCCGTTCATCGAGGCGCGTATTGATGCTGTCGGCATAGCGCTGGCAAGCGGACGGATCGACAAGCCCGTTGCCGCTTTCGATCCTGCGCACCATGTCACTTGCGGATGGATGCGGGGTCAGCAGAATCTCGCAATCAAGCGCGGCGACACGGCCCAGCGCTTGCCGGTAATTGCCAAGATAGGCTGCGTGGTCGCTAAATTTGTAACCCTCGCGGCTCACGGGGGACAGGCTGTCGGCATAGACGATCGACCGGCAATCGCTCCCCTCGCATGATCGCCATGCCCAGCTGAGCGCGCCGGGGCTGTGGCCCGGCGTTTCGATTGCGGTCAGTTCAAGGCTGCCTAGCGTGATGACCTCGCCGTCCAGAACCAGAGTGTTGGCTGCGACCGGGGTCATCGGCTCGTGAGTGCCGTATTGCGGGTCATCCTCCGAAATGATGCCGCTGCCGAGCACCTCTGCCGCTTCCAGCGAGGTTACGACGCGCGCATTGGTCAGTGCCTGTATCGTCGCATGGCCGCCGACATGGTCGAAATGTTCGTGGCTGTGCAGCAGTATATCGATTGCTGCCGGATCGATGCCGAGCGAACGGATATTCGCCGCGATGACATCTGCGCCCGCCTCTGTTCCGCTGTCGATCAGAATGTGGCCCTCGTCACCCGTGATCAGGATTGCCGAGATGCCGCAGGTACCCACATAATAGGTTCCGCCGTGAATCTGAAACGGTGGGGCGGGTTTGTCCCAATTGTCCCACCGTTCGCATTCAGCCGCCCAGGCGGCCTGGTCAGCGGGAATCTCCGTCAGGGCAGGAGAGTTGATCGCCGATGCGTTAGCGCATGAGGCGAGCAGGGATGTTCCTGCCAAAAGAGCGAGCGAGGCGAGTTTAGCGTACATAGCTGGCACCATTGGCATCGATTGTGGTCCCGGTCATGCTTTCCGGTGCGTCGAGCGCACAATAAACCGCGATGTTGGCGATTTCGTCAGGCTGCGCCACACGGCCCAAGGGTATGTCTGCGAGCAGGCCGGGGCCGCCGCGGCTCTCCAGATAGTCGCCGGCCATCGCGGTGTCGGTAAATCCGGGCGTGATGGCAAAGCTGCAAATCCGGTCCTTGGCATAGGCGCGTGCGATGGTCTTGTGCATCGCCAGCATTCCGCCCTTGGCAGCTGCGTAATGCCAGTGTGCCGGGCTGTCGCCGCGGTGGCCAGCGCGGCTGGCGATGTGCACGATCCGGCCCGGAACGCCGCGTTCCTGCCAGTGGCGCACGGCAAAGCGCGAAAGCTGCGCGGATGCAGTCAGATTGATGCGCAGTGTTTCCTCCCACGCGTCGAGCCATTCGATATCCGAACAGTCGAGCGGGCATCCCTTGAACAGTCCGGCATTGTTGATCAGCACATCGATGGTGCCGCCGGATTTTTCCAGCGCTTCCTGCCACAATATCTGCGGTGCAGGCGGCTGGGCAAAGTCCGCGCCGAGGGTGCCGGAGCCCGATGCCTTGCTGGCGTGCCCGACAACCTTGATCGATTCTGCAGAGGGTCTTGCTTCAAGCTGGCTGCGGATCGCCGCGCCGATGCCGCGGCTCGATCCGGTAAGTAAGATGTGCGTCATGCAAACCCTATCCGAAAATTTGCAAGGGAAGTCCACGCTGTCTGCCTTGTTTCATGCACACATTGCGCTAAGGGGATGGGCTCACGTCGCGCTGCGCAGGCGATGCGCGGGGCAAACAGGGACTTACCGGATAGGCTTATGTCGAACAGACCACTCTCACCGCACCTCTCGATCTGGAAATGGGGCCCGCACATGCTGGTCTCGATCCTTCACCGCGTTACCGGTGACGGGATGGCGATTGTCGGCCTTGGCATCTTGCTCTGGTGGCTCGGTGCGCTGGCCAGCGGCCCGGAAGCCTATGCGACTTTCCAGGGCTGGGTCTGGGCCGATTTCGGCGCGCTGAGTTTTAGCGGTGCAGAGATCCTGTCCTCGATCGTGAAGATCCTGCTCAAAATCGTGCTGATTGGCCTGTCCTGGGCATTCTTCACGCACCTTTGTTCCGGTCTGCGCCACTTCGTGCTGGATATCGGCGCGGGGTATGAACTGGACGCAAACCGCATGTGGTCCATCGCCAGCCCGATCATCGCCATTCTGCTGACCGCCGCCTTCTGGGCCGCGATCATCCTGCTCTGAGGAATTGAACCATGGGTAACGGAACCTCCATCGGTAAAGTGCGCGGGCTCGGCTCTGCACACGAGGGCGCGCATCACTGGCTGGTCCAGCGCTTCACCGCGATCGGCAATGTCGTGCTGAGCATCTGGCTGATGGCCAGCTTCATCCTGCTGCCTGACCTGTCTTACGAGACGGTCAGTTCCTATCTGGCGGGACCGATCCCGGCGACTGCGATGGTGCTGCTGATCATCAGCGTATTCTGGCACGCGCGCCTCGGTCTGCAGGTTCTGGTCGAAGATTACGTTCACACGGCGGGCAACAAGTTCGGCGTGCTCGCACTTCTCAATCTCGCAACGCTTGGCGGAGCCGCATTCGGTATCTTCTGCGTTGTCCGTCTCGCTCTCGGAGGAGCCGCATAAATGGCTGACGCCGCATCACAAGCACCGGCTTACAAGATCATCGACCACCTCTATGACGTCGTCGTCGTGGGGGCTGGCGGTTCGGGCCTGCGCGCCACCATGGGCAGCGCGGAAGCCGGTCTTAAGACCGCCAATATCTCCAAGGTTTTCCCGACCCGTTCGCACACGGTTGCAGCGCAGGGCGGCATTGCTGCCTCGCTCGGCAACAACACGCCGGACCATTGGTCGTGGCACATGTACGACACCGTAAAGGGTGCCGATTGGCTGGGCGACCAGGACGCAATCGAATATCTCGCGCGGGAAGCGCCAGCGGCGGTTTACGAACTGGAGCACGCAGGCGTTCCGTTTTCGCGCAATGAAGACGGCACCATCTATCAGCGCCCGTTTGGTGGCCACATGCAGAACATGGGCGAGGGGCCTCCCGTCCAGCGCACCTGTGCCGCAGCCGACCGTACCGGTCACGCCATGCTGCACGCGCTGTATCAGCAGAGCCTGAAATACGATGCGGACTTCTTCATCGAATACTTTGCGCTCGACCTGATCATGAACGAAGGCCGCTGCGTCGGCGTGATCGCGATGTGTCTGGACGATGGATCGATCCACCGTTTCCGTGCGCAGAACGTCGTGCTGGCAACCGGCGGTTATGGTCGCTGCTATTTCACTGCGACCTCCGCACACACCTGCACCGGTGATGGCGGCGGCATGGTGCTGCGCGCCGGACTGCCTTTGCAGGACATGGAATTCGTGCAGTTCCACCCGACCGGTATCTACGGCGCAGGCGTGCTGATCACCGAGGGTGCCCGCGGCGAAGGCGGTTACCTCACCAACTCCGAAGGCGAGCGTTTCATGGAGCGCTATGCCCCGTCGGCCAAAGACCTCGCATCGCGCGATGTCGTCAGCCGTTCGATGGCGCTGGAAATGCGCGAAGGACGCGGTGTTGGCCCCGATGGCGATCACATTTATCTGCACCTCGATCACATCGATCCGAAGGTTCTGGCGGAACGTCTGCCGGGCATCACCGAAAGCGGCAAGATTTTCGCCGGTGTCGACCTGACCCGGCAGCCGCTGCCGGTAACCCCGACAGTCCATTACAATATGGGCGGTATCCCCTGTAACTATCACGGTGAAGTCGTTACCATCGGCGCAGACGGAAACCCCGATACGGTGGTTCCGGGCCTGTTTGCTGTGGGCGAGGCTGCCTGTGTTTCGGTACACGGCGCAAACCGCCTCGGTTCGAACTCGCTGATCGACCTCGTGGTGTTTGGCCGCGCGACCGGTCACCGCCTGAAGGAAATTACCAAGGCTGGTGCGGCGCAGGCCGAACTGCCCAAGGACAGCGCCGATCTTGCGCTTGGCCGTCTGGATCATTTCCGTCACGCGGATGGCGGATCGCCAACTGCGGAAATCCGTGCCGACATGCAGAAGACAATGCAGAAACACGCTGCCGTTTTCCGTGACAGCGCGCTGATGTCGGAAGGCGTCAAGCAGCTTGCCGATACCTACAAGAAGATGGACGACATCAAGGTGTCGGATCGTTCGCTGATCTGGAACAGCGACCTTATCGAAACGCTGGAACTCGACAATCTGATTGCTCAGGCAAGCGTGACCATGTCGTCGGCTGAAAACCGCAAGGAAAGCCGCGGCGCCCACGCGCACGAGGATTTCCCCGATCGCGATGATGCCAACTGGATGAAGCACACTGCAGCCTGGTTCAACGGCTGGGGCGGCAAGGGCGGCGAGGTCAAGATCGACTACCGCCCGGTCCACGAATACACGCTCACCGACGATGCGGAATACATCAAGCCGAAGAAGCGGGTATACTGATCCTTGGCTAATCGCTTGTCTGATGCTGCCCACACGGCAAACATGTCGTGAAATCGGGCAGGAAGGCGGCGCTTGAAAAACGCCTTGCTGGATACTGGCGGATGGAAGTCGCGAATGCCGTGTTCATTCCGTCAGCAATGCTGTTTGTTGCTATCTCGGAGGACACCCGGATCGG
Source organism: Pontixanthobacter luteolus (assembly GCF_009828095.1). Classification (GTDB taxonomy): domain Bacteria; phylum Pseudomonadota; class Alphaproteobacteria; order Sphingomonadales; family Sphingomonadaceae; genus Pontixanthobacter; species Pontixanthobacter luteolus. Next base: position 711,225 of record NZ_WTYP01000001.1, read on the forward strand.
GCTCTTGTCGGGCATCGCAATCATCCCGATGTCCGTGCTGCTGCTGCTAGGCGGGTTTTACTGGCGCGGCAAAATGTTGAAGATGCAAGGCAGGCCCGGCCCTCTTCGCCAGGTCCTTGCATGGGCGGACAGGCTGCAATGGATCCTGCTAATCTTGGTGATAGCGGCAGGTATCGCGGTCGCGGCGGCGTGGGTATCACCTGCCATTTCAGCGTCGCTTGCTGATCGCATATGCGCCACGCTAGCCGCGGTTCTGGCCGGGCTCGAATACATCAATTACTACCACCGGCAGCTCCAGCATTTCGATCATTTTTCAGATTTGAAAAAGCTTTTCTCGGGCCAGGGCTTTCGCCCTGCGCAAATGGCTGTCGACCTCAAGCGTTTCCGCAAAGCAGGCTAACACCTCATGTCGTTCGACGAGCGGCAATGTGCGTTCATCCAGGCTTCATGTTTACAGACGTAGTCGTAATGGCTACAGATGTAATCGAAGAAGGGAGACGGTTACGTGGCGTTGCCGAAAGATGAAAAGCCCGAACGGATAAGCGAAGCCGAACACGCGGTGATGGAGGTGCTGTGGGAACGCAGCCCGCTGACCGCGACCGAAGTTTGCGATGCGGTCTGCGAGCAGCGCGACTGGAGCCTGGCGACAGTGAAGACGCTGCTATCACGTCTGGTGGCGAAACAGGCTGCGGCAACAACCCCCGACGGGCGCCGCTTCCTCTATTCACCGGCAATAGAGCGCACCGCCTATACCGGCGCAGAATCGCGCAGGCTGGTTGACCGGTTATTTGGCGGCAGGGCAGCGCCCCTGTTTGCACAGCTGGCCGAGGCTGAAGCGCTGAGCGAGGATGATCTCGCTGAAATGGAAGCTCTGCTGAAGGAGCTGCGCAAATGACCGGCGAATTTCAGTCGTTTCTGTTCGACACGCTCGTTTGGACCGCTGCGCTAATCGCTCTGGTCCTTGTACTTCGCAGGCCGGTGGCGCGGTATTTCGGCCCGCACGCGGCCTATGCCTTGTGGTTTCTGCCACTAGCCCGCCTTGTCCTGCCGCCCATCGTGCTGCCGGCATGGCTGGCACCAGCCGAACCGCTGCCGGCGGCAGAAACGTCGCAAGGCAGCTTCACGTTTATTCCGGCCGGCCCGGCAGAGGCATCGTCTACGTTGCCAGCGGCCCCCGCACCAATTGACTGGTCGCTGCTGGTGCTGGGCATCTGGCTGCTCGGGGCTGCGGTGTTTCTGGTTGTCCGCTTCGGATTCTATTTCCGGATGCGGGATGAATTGCTGGAAGATGCGCGCCCGGTGGGAGAGGCTGGCCGCATCCGCCTTGTCGAAACGCCTGCGACCAAGTCCCCTGTCGCATTCGGCGTTTTCGACAAGGTCGTGGCGCTCCCCACCGGTTTCATGGCGCGCAGCAATCGCAAGGAACGCGATCTTGCGCTGGAACATGAGTTTGCCCATCACGGTGCGCACGACCTGCTGGTGAACGTGATGATCCAGCCGTTGTTTGCGCTGCACTGGTTCAATCCGCTCGGCTGGCTTGGCTGGCGTGCGATGCGCCGTGATCAGGAAGCCGCCTGCGATGCCCGTGTCATTGCGTCTCGCGGGGAGGGCGAAAAAGCCGCCTACGCCTCCGTGATCGCCAGTTTCGCGGCCAGCGCCAATGCGCCGCGTCCGATTTCACTCGCTGCACCGATGGCCTGTCCGGTCATTGGCGAAAAAAGCATAATCCATCGTCTGAGGAGCCTGACTATGTCTGATATTTCAACCCGCCGCCGCATCGCAGGGCGTGCGCTGATCGGTGCCGCACTGGTGGCGCTGCCGCTTACCGCATCGGTCAGTTACGCAGAATCGATAACCACGCCGAACCCGCCGCCTGCGCCGGTCGCACCGGCTGCGCCTGCGGCCCCGGCGATTGGCGGGATCGCTCCGCCCGCGCCGGCGGCTCCTCCAGCACCTCCTTCGGCGCTGGCTCTGCAAGCCGGAGCTACGGCGGCAGATGATGGAAAGCACGTTTACGTGATCCGCGAAGTTGAAAAGGACAAGAACGGCAAGGACGTCCGCCGGGAACGCAAGGTTATTCGCCATATCGAAGGCGATCACGAACTTTCAAAAGAGGAGCGTGAGGAAATGATGCGCGAATTGCGCGAAGAGCTGAGCGAAGTTGATGTCGAGATCGAAGAGGCGATGAAGACCTATCGCGAAGTGATGATCGAACTGCAGGACGAGAAGGGCGACATGACCAGGATCGAAGCCGACTGCAAAGCCGGCGGCGGTGCGGGCGAGGTCACCGGCAAGGATGGTCACAAGATCGTAAAGCTGTGCACCAGCGAGATTATGGCAAATGCGCTGACCGGCCTGAAAGAAGCGCGCAAGGCCATCGCGTCAAACCCGGAAATGCCCTCTGAAATGCGCGCGGAAGTGCTGAAAGCGCTTGATGAGAAGATAAAGGCCTGGAAGGCAAAAAGCTGACCGCAGCATCAGCAGGAATCAAAAAGGGCGGGGGTCTGACCTCCGCCCTTTTTTGTTTGACCGGACTGAACAGATACAGCCCGCAATCACTGCGACTTCCAAATCTCAGAACGGGTTGTTCGGATCAGGAGTGGTCACAGCCTCGGTGTTCGCATCGTCATCGTATGCAACCTCGTCATCGCGGTCGATTGCGATTTTCATGAACGCAGGGCGCGCCGGATAGGGGCAGTCGCGCGCTTCACCCAGACCTTTCAGAAACCCGCGGCGGATTGCGCCGGCCAGGATTGCTTCCTGAAAATCGCGCTGCCGATCGGCTGCACCCGACACCTCGCGGATGATGCCGCGAAACGGGATCAGCGATCCGACCGCGCTCTTCGCGACTTTGCCCACTGTCAGATCGCGGCGGTCATCGGTGGCAATATCGAGATCGTCGCCTAGCACCCGGTCGAGCCGGGTCACTTCGTCCCTAATGGCATCGCAGTCGATCAGCTTCTCGCTCGCGTAAGGCGCGATCACCGCGTCTTTCAGAGCCTCCGGAACCTCGTCCTTCATCAGGTTAAGATCCTGGATTGGTGTTGTTGCAACGTCGCGCACATCAGGACTGCGGCCGGTTACGACCTCGTCCTGATCCTGCGCGGCAGCAGGCGCGGCAAGGAACGAGCTGGCGAGCAATGCTGCCGCCAGCCCGCGCTTAACTGAGTTCGACAATCCGGTCACACTGTGTGTCATCTGCGCTCTTAAGTCCTAACTGTAGTGCCTGCATCCGTTGCTGGCTGGTTCCGTGAGTGAATGCCTCTGGATTGACCCGTTGGCCTGAATTGCGTTGCAGCGTATCGTCGCCAATGGCGCTCGCCGCTTTCAGCCCTTCTTCCATATCACCCGGTTCGATCAGGTTGCGGTTCTTGCCCGCCCATACGCCAGCATAACAGTCGGCCTGCAGTTCCATCAACACCTGAAGCTGGTTTGCATCGCGCGGATTGCGCTGCTGCAAACTGCGGATCTGGGCGGAAACGCCGGTCAGCGTCTGGATGTGATGCCCGTATTCATGGGCAATCACGTAATAGCGGGCGAAATCACCTCGCGCGCCAAGCTGCCTGTCCATCGTGTCGTAGAACCGCGTGTCGATATAGATGCCCTGATCGGCAGGGCAGTAAAACGGGCCCATGCCGCTGCTGGCAGCGCCGCAGCCGCTGGTGAAGCGGTCCGACGTGGCAAACCGCAGCATCGGCTGCTGAAACGGCACGCCTGCCTGTTGGAACACTGGCTGCCAGGTGGAATTGAGCGAGCTCAGCGCGTTGCATGTTTCCATCGAATACTGGTTCGAGGTGCAGATTTCCTCTGCCGACTGGCCGGAGCCTTGCTGTTCGATCTGGCCGGTCTGGTCCGCGCCGCCGAGTGCGCCGATCGTCTGCATCGGGTCCACCCCGAAAACCAGCGCTGCGATGATTGCGATCACGATCGTACCGCAGCCGACCTTTCCGCCGCCGCCGCCGGGAAAGCGGCTGCCGCCGGTGGTGCCGACATTGATGTTGTTCGTGTCGAAGCGATTAAGACGCATTGAATTCCCCTCAAGTCGGCATCCGGTGCCGATAGTGCTGGACAGCCGCGGTGCTGGCCGCAAATGTCCGTTCGAACTTATTGTCCCTATTTACAGAACCCGCGGAGTTTTCAAATGTTCCTTTCCGGCAAACGTGCGCTGATTACTGGTTCAACCTCTGGCATCGGTCTGGCCATTGCCCGTGCATTTGCCGCCGAGGGTGCAGAGGTCGTCCTCAATGGCTTTGGCGATGCAGATGAGATTGCGAAACTTTGCGATGAACTGGGCGCCTCGCATGTCGGGGCGGACCTGCTGACGGCGGAGGGCTGCGAGGAATTGATGGAGAAGGCTGGCCCGGTCGATATCCTGGTAAACAATGCCGGGATGCAGCATGTTTCGCCGGTCGATGAATTTCCGGTCGACAAATGGAACGCGATCATCGCGCTGAACCTGACTGCCGCATTCCACACCTCGCGGCTTGCTGTGCCGCACATGAAGCAAAAGGGATGGGGTCGGATCATCAACACTGCCAGCGCGCATTCGAAAACCGCATCGCCATTCAAAAGCGCATACAACGCGTCGAAGCACGGGATCGACGGATTTACCAAAACGATCGCGCTGGAACTCGCGCAGACGGGCGTCACCGCGAATTGCATCAGTCCCGGTTATGTCTGGACCCCGCTGATCGAAGGGCAGATTCCCGATACGATGAAGGCGCGCGGATTGAGCCGGGACGAAGTCATCAATGACGTCCTGCTGGCGAAACAGCCGACCAAGAAATTCGTTCAGCCTTCGGAAATCGGAGCGCTGGCAGTGTTTCTGTGCCGGGAAGAGGCCGGAAATGTTACCGGTGCGAACTGGAGCATCGATGGCGGCTGGACCGCTGAATAGGGGCGATACGAGAGCATAAATGGGGGCGATATTCCGTCTGGTTGCCGGCATGGCTGCGCTGTCCGCATTGTCGGGCTGTGTTGCCACGCGCACTGCCGGGCCGGATCCACTGGCGGCGGAAACTATCGAAGCCGATCTGCGCGATCATATCTCCATCCTCGCCAGCGATGAATTCGAAGGGCGCAAGCCCGGCACGGAAGGGGAGCGCAAGACGCTGCGCTATTTGGCCGAAGCGTGGCAGGCGGCCGGTCTCGTTTCTGCAACCAATGATCCGGCACATCCGTGGTTCGCCCCGGTCGACCTGGATTTGCGAGCGCCTGAAAGCAGTTCTGCCAGATTTTCGCGCAGGGGCAGATATCTCGCCTATCCCGAAAGCCGCCTGAAACTATTTACCGCCGCTCGCCGCGCCTTGATCGAAGATGCGCCCGTGCTGTTCGTCGGCCCGCTTGGCGGATCGCTGGAACAACCCGAGTTGACCGGTCGCGTTGCCGTGCTGTTTGCCGAAAACGATGCCCGTGCCGGCCAGCGTGAAGCGTTGGTGGCAAACGGGGCCGCTGCGGTGCTCACCATCTTCACTGACAACGCTCAGTTCGAAAACGAAGCTTTGGCGCGGGCCAATGGCGGGTTCCGGCTGACCGGCGAAAGCGACGGCGCGGTAGTCGATGGCATCATGGCGATGGACGCGGCAGAGGCGCTGTTTGGCGGTGAACGGGTCGCGGCGCTGCTGGAGCAGGCGAGAAGGGCGGATTTCCGCCCGATGCCGCTCGACCTCAAGGCTACATTGGAGGCGCGCTCCACACCCGGCACGGTCCGGACGCATAATCTGATTGCCAAATTGCCGGGTTCGGACCCCACGGCTGGGGCAGTAATGCTGCTGGCCCACTGGGATCATTTCGGGACCTGCGGCGATGAAAGCAGCACTGACCGTGTGTGCAACGGCGCGGTCGACAATGCCAGCGGTCTCGCGGTTCTGACCGAGCTGGCCAGACGGCTGGCAAAAGGCGCGCGGATGGACCGTGATGTGTATTTTGTCGCCACGACGGCAGAGGAATGGGGCCTGCTTGGCGCGCGCGCTTTCACCCGCGATCCGCCGCTGCCGCTCGAATCGATTGTTGCTGCATTCAATATCGACACCATTGCCCTCGCTCCTGCCGGAGGGCCGGTGGCGATTGTCGGGCAAAATCTGACCACGCTCGACAGGGAAGTGGAAGGTGTCATCAACAGTGCCGGACGCAAGGTCGAGCAGCGCGACTATGCCGCGCGCTTTGTCCGGCGGCAGGATGGCTGGGCGCTGTTGCAAAGCGATGTGCCCACGTTGATGATATCCAGCGCGTTTGCGCGGCCCGACCTGATGCAACGCTATACGGCAGAACGGTATCACCGCGCCAATGATGAAATCGGCGCGCTGGAGCTTGGCGGAGCAGCGGAGGATGTCCTGCTGCATATGGCTCTGGTGCGTCATTTCGCGTCGAAGGTGTCTCACCCCTGAGTAGAGGCGGGCGCCGGGTCCGGAGTGCAGCTTTGATGAAACAGCTGCCCCCGAATAGGCACGAAGGCGGATAATTCGCTCGCCCCCTCTAGCGAGTGTCACAATCCATCGTTACATGGACCGCCACTAAAACGCTCCCGGCGATTCCCGGGACACAGCGCGAATGGTTCGCGCAACAGATTTGAAAGTGGCGATTATGGATATCCCCCTCGGCCTGACATTCGACGACGTTTTATTGCGTCCGGCCGAAAGCGACATTCTGCCCAGCATGGCAGACACCAGCACAATGCTGACCCGCGAAATCGGTTTGAACATTCCGATCCTGTCGGCGGCGATGGACACGGTGACAGAGGCGGACATGGCGATCGTCATGGCGCAGCTGGGCGGCATTGGCGTGCTGCACCGCAATCTTGAAATTGACGAACAGGCTGCGGCAGTGCGGGCGGTAAAACGCTATGAAAGCGGCATGGTGGTCAACCCGATCACGATCACGCCTGAGGCGACGCTGGGCGATGCGCAGGCGATCATGACGCAGCACAACATCAGCGGCATCCCGGTTGCAGACCGCGACGGCAAGCTGGTGGGCATCCTGACCAATCGCGATGTGCGGTTTGCGGAAAATCCGCAGCAGCCGGTTCGCGAACTGATGACGACCGAAAATCTGGCGACCGTCCCGCTCGGCACCGGCGAAGAAGCGGCACGGCGCCTGCTGCACCAGCGCCGGATCGAGAAACTGATCGTCGTTGACGAGGCGTATCACTGCATTGGCCTGATCACGGTCAAGGATATCGAAAAAGCGGTCAACTATCCCGATGCAACCAAGGATGCAGCTGGCCGCTTGCGCGTTGCCGCCGCCACCACGGTTGGCGACAAGGGTTTCGAACGGACCAAGGCGCTGATCGAAGCGGAATGCGATGTCGTGATCATCGACACTGCGCACGGCCACAACAAGGACGTTGCGCGGGCGGTCGAACGGGCGAAGAAAATCTCCAGTTCGGTCCAGATCATCGCCGGTAATGTTGCCACGGCAGAAGCGACCCGTTCGCTGATTGATGCGGGCGCGGATGCGGTGAAGGTCGGGATCGGTCCCGGTTCGATCTGCACAACCCGCGTCGTCGCCGGTGTCGGCGTGCCGCAGCTGACCGCGATCATGGAAAGCGCGGAAGAAGCTGCGAAGTCGGGCGTCCCGATTATCGCCGATGGCGGTCTGCGGACCTCTGGTGATGCGGCCAAGGCGGTTGCCGCGGGTGCATCCACCGTGATGATCGGTTCCATGCTGGCAGGCACGGCAGAGGCACCTGGTGAAACGTTCCTGTATCAGGGCCGCAGCTACAAGAGCTATCGCGGAATGGGCAGTGTCGGCGCAATGGCGCGCGGCAGTGCCGACCGGTATTTCCAGGCCGACGTGTCCGCGCTCAAACTGGTTCCGGAAGGGATCGAAGGTCAGGTGCCTTACAAGGGACCGGCAAGAGACGTGGTTCACCAGCTTGTCGGCGGGATCAAGGCTGCCATGGGCTACACCGGTTCGGCGACGATCCCTGACCTGCGCGAACGGGCCAAATTCGTCCGCATCACGGGTGCCGGGCTGAGTGAAAGCCACGTCCATGACGTTGCAATCACCCGCGAAGCACCGAATTACCCGACACGGTAAGGCAGCTGCATGATCGAACTTATTCCCCTTATGGTCCTGATCCTGGGCTGGCACCCGGACAGGCCCGGGGAAATCGATCTCCAGCGTCCTGAAATTCTTTTTGAAACAGCCGCCGAATGCGAAAGCGCGGCAGGAAAAATGGTGCACCAGATGAACGAACGCGCAGCCAGTCAAAGCGGTGCCCGATACGAATTCAGATGCCTGCCGGCGCCCCGCGCTGACGAGTTTGAGGAATTGTTCCGCAGCCAGCCAGAGCGCGGAGAATGACGCCCGCTGCACGCGTCCAGTCAGCGATTGGTATTCTCGACAGTATCATCGATGCAGCCCAGAACCGCGGCGCTCCGGCTGACCGGATCATTGCGGAATGGGCCCGCGGCAATCGTTACGCCGGTTCGAAGGACCGCCGGGCGATCCGCGAACTGGTTTATGGCGCGATCAGGGCATGCGGCCCGGTTCCGCTTAGCGGGCGCACGGCCATGCTGCGCCTTGCTGAACTCCAGCCGGAAATAGCCGAATTGTTCGACGGGTCGAATTACGGCCCGCCTGCAATCGGCGAGGGTGAGGCAGCTGCCACTGGCGGCGCCGCGCCCCCATGGGTCGTGCGGCACCTCGCCAAATCCGACATCGCCGGGCCCGAAGCGGAGGCGCTGCTTGGGCGGGCTCCACTCGACATCCGGATAAACACGCTGAAAGCCGCCCGCGATACGATCGAATTGCCAGAGGGCGGTGAGCCGCTGCTTGCCCCGAACGCCCTGCGTTACGAATCCGGCACGCAGGTGGAACAATGGGATGCCTACCGCGACGGAAAGGTGGAAGTTCAGGATCACGGCAGCCAATGGGCCTGCACCGCTGTGCGCGCTCAGCCGGGCCAGACCGTGATCGATCTGTGTGCCGGGGCAGGGGGCAAGACACTGTCGCTTGCTGCGTCGATGGAAAACACAGGCACGCTGATCGCCAGCGATACAGACCGTGGCCGCCTCTCGCGCCTTGCCCCTCGCGCTGAAAAAGCCGGGGCAGGGATGATCCAGTCGGTCCTGCTCAATCCGGGCAAGGAACTGGAAGCACTCAGCGAATTTCAGGGCAAGGCGGATACCGTGCTTGTCGATGCACCGTGTTCCGGCACTGGCACCTGGCGCCGCAATCCGGAGGCGCGCTGGCGGCTGGGCAAGGCCGAATTGCTACGGTTTGCAGAGATCCAGTCGCGGCTGCTTTCGATCGCCGCGCAGCTGGTGAAGCCAGGCGGGCGGATTGTCTACGTGACCTGTTCGCTGCTTGATGAAGAAGGCAAGGACCGCATCGCGGCATTCCTCGCTGCAAATCCCGGATGGAGCGCAGACAAGCTGGAATTGCCGATTGGGCGTGCCCACGGTGAGGGAACCCGGCTCACTCCGTATCACGACGGTACGGACGGATTTTTCATCGCTAGCCTGACTTCTCCATGTTAACTTGATGAGCCATGGCAGACACCGAAACACGCGAATCGCCTGCCTTTAAGGAGTTACTGATGCGCTTTGGACCAGCCGCACTTTCACTTTCGCTCGCTCTCGGCCTTACCGCCAGCATCGGGCAGGCAGACGACCGTGCACCCAATCCGCGCGCGGCAATGTTGATTTCGGAAGGGAAGTCTGCGCTGGCAGCCGGTCAGCCACAAAAGGCGATCGACGCGTTCGAGGCTGCCCTTACTGTCGATCCGGCACACACGCCGATTTACCTCGATCTGGCAGAGGCCGCCCGCCGCGAAGGGCTGCAGGGCAAGGCGATCCGGTATTACCGCGATGCGCTGAAACGCGATCCTGAAAACCTCGCTGCCATTTCGGGCGAGGGCGAGGCTCTGGTCGAAAAGGGCGCAATCGAAAAAGCCCGGCTCAACCTGTCTAAGCTGAAATCGCTGTGCGGTAATAGCTGCGAGGAAGCGGATGAGCTTGCCACGGCGATCTCGCGCGGGCCGCAGCCTCAGGTCTTACGGGCAGAGGCGGTCATGCCCGACGCGCAGGTTACGCAAAACTAAATGAGGCTCAGGAGCGCAGGCCGCTGATCGGCCCGTGCTTGCCTCGCTGGCTGCCTGCTGTGCGCCTGACCTGTCAGATCAGGTCGCGAAATTCGTCCAGCACGGTGCGGTATACATACCGTTTGAACGGTACGATGACGTCCGGAAGCAAATCCGGTTCCAGCCATTTCCATTGCGCAAATTCGGGCGGATCGTGCGCCTCCAGATCGATATCGGCGTCGCTGCCGGAGAACCGCGCGAGGAACCACACCTGTTCCTGCCCGCGAAACTGGCCCTTCCACAGCTTGCCGATAAGATCATCCGGCAAATCATAGCGGATCGGTTCACGTGTTTTCTTAAGCAAGGTTACCATGCTGCCGGAAACGCCGGTTTCCTCTGCCAGCTCGCGCAATGCCGCCTGCTCCAGGTCTTCCCCCGGATCGACCCCGCCCTGAGGCATTTGCCAGAACCCGGAGGTGTGATCCGTTCCGTGCCGGCTGTCGAGCCGTTCTGCCACGAACACCATGCCGCTGGCATTGACCAGCATCACCCCAACGCAGGGGCGATAAGCTGTCGGCAGGGAAGTCAGGTCATTCATGGATAATGGCGCTCCATCATGTTTTTCATAGCTGCGATCAGATCGTGAGTGTCTTTCTGCGCGCTGGGTATTGCCTTGCGAAGATTGGTGAAACCGTGAATGTTTCCGTGAAATTCCAGATAGGTAACATCTGTGCCCAAGCCAATAAGCTTGGCTGCATATTTGCGCCCTGAATCGCGCAGCGGATCAAGGCCCGCAGTGCACAGCACGGTTGGCACGCGGGCCGGGCTTTCCTCCAGCATCGGGAAATTGCGGACATCGTCCTCCGCGCCGCGATATTGCTCGTGGAACCACGCCATTGTCGATGCGGTCAGCAGGAACCCTTCAGCGAAATCGGCGTGGCTCTGATCACTGGTGACTTCGCTTGCCACCGGATAGATCGGCACCTGCATCACCATTGGAACATCTGCCGGATTGGCCGCCAGCGCATTGGCGGTCACAATTGTCAGGTTCCCGCCGGCACTGTCGCCCATCGGGATCAGGCCGGTTGGTTTGCGGCCCAGTTCGTCAGGCCCGCTGGCCACCCAGCGCGTTGCTGCTTCGCAATCGTCCGGCGCGGCGGGGAAGGGTGCCTCCGGTGCCAGTCGGTAATCCACCGCGACTACGGGCAAATCCATCTCCGCTGCGATTTCGGTGCACAGGGCGTGATGCGATTCAAGATTGCCGATCACGAACCCGCCGCCGTGATAGAACATGATAACCGGTCCGGGCTCCCTGTTTTCGCGCGCATCATACAGCCGCAGCGGAATGTCGCCTGCCGGACCGGGGCAGGTAAGATCCTTGATAACGGCAAGATCACGCGGATCGGCTTCGACCAGCGCGCCCATCGCGATGTATCCCGCGCGGCCTTCGTCCAGCGGAACCTGTTCCATCGGCGGCCCGCCCATTTGTTCCAGCATCGCCAGAAGCGCTTTGACATCATCGCGCACGAATGGTTCGGTGCCGCTCATTATCTTTCTCCCGATTTGTATCTGGTTGCAGGGTCTAACGCTGATGCAGAGTTTTTCCACTCGACTTTTTGCCAATCTAGGAGAAAAACTTCATTGCGGGAGCAGGTTCCGGAGCATAGGTGCCCCACAGCCTATACGGGCCTGACGAAATAAGGCGCGCAGATAACGCGCACGAAAAGGAATATTGATGGCTACTCAAGCCGCGGAAAACCCCACCACAGCACCCGATGCGGTCGTCGTACGTTTCGCCGGAGATTCCGGTGACGGGATGCAGCTGACCGGCGGGCAATTCACGCTTTCGACCGCGCTGGCCGGCAACGATCTGGCGACCTTCCCCGATTTCCCGGCGGAAATTCGTGCGCCGCAGGGCACGCTGTTTGGTGTGTCGGCGTTCCAGATCAATTTCGGCAGCCGCGAAATCAACACGGCCGGCGATGCCCCCGATGTTCTGGTTGCCATGAACCCGGCGGCGCTGAAGGTGAATATCGCCGCGCTCAAGCCAGGCGGGCTGGTGATCATCGACACGGGCGAATTTACCAAGCGTAATCTCGACAAGGCCAAATACGATGTCTCGCCGCTGGACGACGGCAGTCTTGCCAAATGGGACGTTCTGGCATTCGACATTTCTGCGCTCACGATCGAGGCGGTCAAACCGTTCGGTCTGGGCAACAAGGATGCGCTGCGGTCCAAGAACATGTGGACGCTGGGCCTTGCGCTGTGGATGTTTGACCGCGACCGCGGCCCGATCGAAGATTGGCTGAAGGCGAAGTTCAAGAACAAGCCTGAAATTGCCGACGCCAATATTGCCGCGCTGAATGCGGGCCATGCTTACGGCGAAACCGCCGAGCTTTCGGGCCCTCTGCACAAGGTGCATATCGATCCGGTCAAGAGCGAGCCGGGCCTCTACCGGACCATCACCGGTGCGGAAGCGATTTCGCTGGGTCTGGTGGCAGGTGCGCAGCTGGCTGAGTTGCCGATGTTCTTTGGCGGCTATCCGATCACCCCGGCCAGCGCGATCCTGCATCATCTTGCGCGGCTGAAGGAATTCGGTGTCACCACCTTCCAGGCGGAAGATGAAATCGCCGCTATCTGCGCCTCTATCGGTGCAAGTTATGCCGGCCAGCTGGGTGTTACCAGTTCGTCCGGTCCGGGCATTGCGCTCAAGACGGAGGCTATGGGCCTTGCGATCATGACCGAATTGCCCCTGGTGATCGTCAACAGCCAACGCGGCGGCCCGTCCACCGGCCTGCCGACCAAGACCGAGCAGAGCGACCTGTATCAGGCCGTATATGGCCGCAACGGCGATGCGCCGATGCCGGTCGTGTCCTGCCGCAGTCCCGGCGATGCGTTCGAATGCGCTATCGAGGCGTGCCGTATCGCGGTCGAATACATGACTCCGGTCATGCTGCTGACCGATGGCTACATCGCGAACGCGGCAGAGCCGTGGAAAGTCCCCGATCCTGCGGGATACGAGCCGTTCCCGGCCAAATTCCTGACAGAGAAGAACGGCGAGGAGCTGCTGCCATACAAGCGCGACGGGAAGGGTGCACGCCCGTGGATCAAGCCGGGCACGCCCGATCTGATGCACCGCATCGGCGGGATCGAGAAAGCGGTAGATACCGGCCACATCGATTACGCGCCGGACAACCATCAGGCGATGACCGATGCCCGGGTTGCCAAGGTGCTGGGCGTGAAAGTGCCCGACCAGGAAATCGATCTGGGCGAAGCGGGCGGCAAGCTGGCCGTGGTCGGCTGGGGTTCGACCTATGGTCCGATCCATCAGGCCGTAAACCGCGCACGGCGAAAGGGCCTCGACGTCAGCCAGATCCATGTTCGCCACATCTGGCCATTGCCGGGTAATCTGGGCGAACTGCTGAAGAGTTATGATCACGTGCTGGTGCCGGAAATGAACACCGGCCAGTTCAAGACTGTGCTGCGCGATCAGTATCTGGTCGATGCGCAGCCGCTGACCAAGACCAGCGGCCAGCCTTTCGCAATTGCCGAACTGGAAGACGCCATCGGCAAATATTTCGACGATATTCCCGGAAATGAAGGCGGAGAGGTTGCGGTCAACGAAGCCCAGCTTCCCAGCCCGGAGTTGGACGCATGAACGCACCCGTAAAGATCGAGACCACGCTGAAGGATTGGGAAACGGATCAGGAGGTCCGCTGGTGCCCCGGATGCGGTGACTATGCCATCCTGAAGGCGGTGCAGCGCACTTTGCCTCAGCTTGGCGCGGACCCGTCGAACACCGTGTTTATTAGCGGCATCGGCTGCTCCAGCCGGTTCCCGTATTATATGGAGACATACGGCTTCCACACGATCCACGGCCGCGCACCAGCGATCGCGACGGGTGTGAAGCTGGCCAATCCGGATCTCGATATCTGGCTGGTGACAGGCGACGGCGATGGTCTGTCCATCGGCGGTAATCACATGATGCATGTCCTGCGCCGCAACGTGAACATGCAGATCATGCTGTTCAACAACGAGATTTACGGTCTGACCAAGGGGCAGGCATCGCCGACCAGCCGCGAAGGGACCAAGAGCCCGTCGACTCCGATCGGTTCGTATGACCGCCCGGCCAATCCGTGCGCCTTCGCTCTCGGCAGCGGTGCCCGTTTCGTCGGCCGCGGGTTCGATGTTTCGAAAAATCTGCCCGATGTTCTGAAGGCAGCGCACGCCCACCAGGGCGCGGCATTTATCGAGATTTTCCAGAACTGTATCGTCTATAACAAAGACGTGTTCGAAGATTTCGCTGCGCCCAAGGGTGCAGGCGACCGGCAGCTGTGGCTGACCCACGGCGAACCGATGCTGTTCGGCGATCCGAAGACCGGTTTCGACAAGGGTATCGCGCTCGACCGTGACAAGATGGCGCTAACCGTGGTCGATGTCGCGGATGGCGACTGGGAAGCTGCAGGCGTGTTGGTGCACGATGCAACCAATCGTCCGATGGCGCATCTGCTGGTCGAAATGCCGTTCGGCCCGTTCCCGATGGCGCTGGGCGTGATCTATGACGATCCTGCGCCGACCTTTGAAGCAGCCGTAATCGAAGAACGCTCGCGCGCATCTGCTGGCAAGGAAGCGAACCTCGCCAAATTGCTGGGCAAGGGCCAGACGTGGACTGTCGATCCGAGCGAGGGCCACCCGACCGATTGATCGGGTGTGATCGTTGGATAATCTAACCCACTCGCTGGTCGGGGCCTTGCTGGGGCAGGCCGGGCTGAAACGCAAAACCGGGCTGGCGATGCCCGCGCTGATTATCGGCGCGAACCTGCCCGATGTTGATGCGGCGTGTTTCTTCTGGCTGGACGGCGCAGAACACCTCGGTTTCCGGCGCGGCATCACCCACGGACCGCCTGCGCTGGTGCTGCTGCCGCTGATATTGGCCGGGCTGCTATGGGGTTTCGACCGCTGGCAGGCGAAGCGCGGAAAACGGCCCGAAAGCCGCCTGCCGGTGAGTTTCAAATGGCTGTATCTGCTCAGCTTCATCGGATGTCTGACGCATCCGGCGCTCGACTGGCTCAATGTCTACGGCATCCGCCTGCTGGAGCCGTTCTCATCGCGTTGGTCCTACGGCGACACGCTGTTCATCATCGATGTATGGCTGTGGGCGCTGATGGGCGTTGCCACGTGGTTCTCGCTGCGGCGGGAGAAGCGGAGTGGGGAGTGGAAACGTCCGGCGCGCCTCGCGATAGCCGCAGCGCTGATTTACATCGCGCTGAACGGCGCATTTTCCAACATTGCCTGGCGCGGTTCGCATTCCCACTATGCATTCGGCGCGGATGCCGAAGTGATCGTTAGCCCGCTGCCCATCGCTTTCTGGCAGCGCGAAGTGATCGTCCGAAAACCCGAAGGCGTGTGGCAGAGCGCAATATACACTTTCGCTCAGGGGACAACGCGGCTGAAACCCCTCTCGACCTCGGTCTGTGAGCCTGAGACTATCACGCGCAATTCAGAGATCGACGCTTTCCTCTTCTGGTCCCGTGCACCTTTCGCCGAACGAATTGAAGATGGCTCGATCGTGTTGCGCGATGCCCGCTTTTACGACCCGCGCGCCCGGGACCGTTTCACCGCCGCTCTGCCCGATGTGAAATGTGAGGAACTTCCTGCGCGCTAGGTGGGTTCTGGTCGCATGACCAAACCGCAAATCGTGTGGCTTCGCCGCGACCTTCGTTTTTCCGATCAACCGGCACTGTTCGCTGCGGCTCAGGCCGGGCCGGTTATCCCGGTCTATGTGCTGGACGATGACGCTGCGGGCGATCACGCCTATGGCGGCGCATCGCGCTGGTGGCTGCATCATTCGCTGGAAAGCCTTTCCAGAAGCTTTGGCGCGCGCAATTCGCGCGTTGTCTTGCGGCGCGGCGATGCGGTGGAACAACTCGTCAGGATCGCCGAAAAAACAGGCGCGGAAACCGTCCACGCCAATCGCCATTACGAACCCTGGTGGCGCAAGGCGCAGGGCAGACTGGCGGACAGGCTCGACCTGCAATTGCATGATGGCTGCTACCTGTTTCCGGCTGGCCATGTGACGACCGGATCGGGCGACCCCTATAAAATCTACACTCCGTTCTCGAAGGCCATCCTGCAACAGATGCCGCCGCGCGATGACTTGCCGGAGCCGGAGACGCTGCATTCGCCTGATAAATGGCCTGCCAGCGATGATCTGGCCGATTGGGGCCTGCTGCCAACCAGGCCCGACTGGTCTGGCGGTCTGGATGATTTCTGGACCGTGGGCGAAGATGCCGCGCATGAACGGCTGGAATGGTGGGACGATCACGTCGCCGATTACGACGAAGGCCGCAATCTGCCGTCGAAGGACGGATCATCGCGCCTGTCGCCGCATCTGCATTTCGGGGAAATCAGCCCGGTACAGATATGGCACCGGTTCAAGGACAAGCGCAACCAGGGCTGGAAAACCTTCGAGAAGGAGCTGATTTGGCGCGATTATGCGCAAAACGTGATCTGCCAGTTTCCGGCCTATCCCAAGGAAAGTTACCGCGATGGCTATGACAGCGGGATATGGCGCAACCCCAATCGCGGACATCTGATCCAGGAAGATCTGGAGGCGTGGCAGCAGGGGCAAACCGGTTATCCCATCGTCGACGCCGGTATGCGGCAGCTGTGGCAAACCGGCTGGATGCACAACCGCGTGCGGATGATCACGGCAAGCTTTCTTGTGAAGCATCTGCTGATCGAATGGACCCACGGCGAACGCTGGTTCTGGGACTGTCTGGTCGATGCCGATTACGGATCCAACGGTGTGAACTGGCAATGGGTCAGCGGCACCGGCGTCGACAGCAATATGTTCGTGCGGATCATGGCGCCGCTCAGCCAGTCGGACAAATTCGATGCAGCGGGCTATATCCGGGAATACGTGCCTGAACTGGCAGATTTGCCCGATGCGAAAATCCACGATCCGGAAGAACATGGCTGCAAGCCCGAGAATTATCCTTCCAAGATAATCGGCCACAAGGAAGCCCGCGAAAGGGCGCTTTCCGCCTACCGCGAAATGAAGGGTGATTAGCGGGGGCGGCTCTTGCCCCTGCATCGGCAGCGCGGCATAGGGCGTGCATGACTTCGCAGGATATCGGAAGACCGCAGGGTATCGGCAGAGGGCGCGAGCTCATCAAAGGCGGTTCGCGTTTTGAACGCAAACCGGGCCTGTTAAGCCGCCTGATCGCCCCCGGCTTTCACAAGATTATCGACCGGATCGACCGCGGGCTGGTGACAGGATCGATCACCGGCAAACTGCCCGATGGCACCACGCGCGTGCTTGGCGGACGTGCGCCGGGAATTGATGCGGAAATTACGCTGCATGATTGGCGGGCGCTGATCCGGCTGGCCACCAACGGTTCGATTGGCTGGTATCAGGGCTGGGATGCAGGCGAATGGGAAAGCGCAGACCCCGTCGCGATTTTCGCGATTTTCAACCAGAATGCGGTGTCGCTGGGTGAAACCGGCCGCGCAAAGGGTCCGTTTCGCTGGGCAGCATCGTTCACCCACTGGCTGAACCGGAACAGCAAGGAAGGTTCGCAGCGCAACATCCATGCGCATTACGACCTCGGCAATGATTTCTACGCCGAATGGCTGGACCCGACGATGAGCTATTCCTCGGCAATCTTCGCCGCAGATGGCGATCTGGAGGCGGCACAGCGGCACAAATGGGATGCGCTTTCCGCGCGGCTTGGCAATCCGGAAACGCTGCTGGAAATCGGGTGCGGCTGGGGTGCGCTGGCCGATCATTTTGCCGGTCAGGGTGCGAATGTCACCGCGATCAGCTTGTCGGACGAACAGCTGGCATGGGCGCGCACGCATCAAAATCCCGCGATCGAATTTCGCAAGCAGGATTACCGCGATACCGCTGAGCAGGTCGATGCGATTGTCAGCGTTGAGATGGTGGAGGCGGTGGGCCGCGAATACTGGCCCAGTTTCTTCGACTGTATCGCGCGCAATCTGAAACCGGGCGGCAGGGCGGCGATCCAGTACATCACGATGAACGATGAACTGTTCGATGCCTACGCCGCCAGCGCCGATTTCATTCAGGCCTATATTTTCCCCGGCGGGCTGCTGATCCGCAACAGCGAGTTTCAGCGGCTCGCAAGCGAGCGCGGCCTCGAATGGCGCGATCAGAAAGATTTCGGTCTGGATTACGCTGAAACGCTGAAAATCTGGCGCGAACGTTTCGACCTTGCAGCCAGGGAAGGTCGCTTGCCCGCCGGGTTTGACGAACGGTTCACACGGCTGTGGCGGTACTATCTGATGTACTGCGAAGGGGGCTTTCGCGGTGGCGGCATCGATGTGAGCCAGGTTACGCTGATAAAGAAATAAGCCGGCTTTGGGGAGGAACAGGCAATGAAGAAATGGATTATCGGGCTGCTGGCGGTGCTGGCAATCGGCGCCGGGGGCTTCTGGCTTTCGCTCGACAAGGATACGCGCAGCGTTCTGGCAAACATGCCGACCGACAGGAATGTCCTGTTCTGGTCGGTCGATGAACGCGATGCCGCATTCCGTGCGCTGGATGCGATACCGGTGTTGTCAGAAGCCAGAGTGATCGAGGCCGGCGACACTGTCTATCCGCTGCCCAAAGGCGATCCGATCGATCTCGATTTCGATGTCGATGCCTATATGGAAAACCAGCGCACGTCCGGCCTCGTCATTATTCATGACGGCAAGGTGGTGATGGAAAAATATGGTCTGGATTTCGGGCCCGAAGGCAAATGGACCAGTTTCTCCGTCGCCAAGAGCCTGACCTCGACCATGGTTGGTGCAGCGGTGAAAGATGGTGCGATCAAGAGCCTGGACGACAAGGTCAGTGCCTACATCAAGGGCCTGGAAGGATCGGCATATGACGACGTGACCATCCGTCAGCTGCTTACCATGACATCCGGTGTGCGATGGAACGAAGACTATACCGATCCGAAATCGGACGTGGCCCTGTTCAATGAACACAAGGCTGAAGACGGTCTCGATGCTACGGTCAGCTATATGCGCAAGCTGCCGCGCGAGGCACCGGCGGGCGAGAAATGGGTCTACAAGACCGGAGAGACCAATCTGATCGGAGTTCTCGTCAGCGAAGCCACGGGTAAACCGCTGGCCGAATATCTGTCCGAGAAGGTCTGGAAGCCGTTCGGGATGGAACAGGATGCGACCTGGCTTCTGGGATCAACGGGCCATGAAATCAGCGGCTGCTGCATTCAGGCATCAACTCGTGATTTCGGGCGTTTCGGTCTGTTCATCCTCGGCGGCGCGATTGCGGATGGCAATAAAGTCGTGCCCGATGACTGGCTGCCAGCGGCGACAACCAAGCAGGCTGATATCGGCGCGCCGGGCCGTGGCTACGGCTATCAGTGGTGGACCAATGATGACGGCTCGTTCGCGGCGCAGGGCATCTTCGGCCAGGGCATCTTCATTGATCCTGCCCGCAAACTCGTGATTGCATCGAACAGCAACTGGCCCACGGCGACCGATTACGACGGCGTCGGGGCAGAACGTGAGCGGTTTTACAAAGCGGTTCAGCAGGCGCTGACCCCTGCGCCCGAACCGATTGCCGCCAATTGACCTGAAAACATGAGAAGCGAGCCGCCCGGGTGACCGGCTCGCTTCCGTGTTCCGCACCTTGGGCAAAGCTGCGGACGTTTGATTGTGATTGCTTACAGCGTGCTGCGATACACCGTGGACGGGCTGTAACGCTGCAGGATGTTATCGTGCACGATCGGGCTGAGCAGTTCCATGAATGCGCAGCCGACGATCGAATTGTCCCACCAAACGACCTCTGCCTGAAGCGATTCGAGGCCGGGGAGGGATATCCAGCACACCTGACCCGGATGCATCCTGCTGATTGCTGCGGCTGAAAAACCGGAAATCGACAGATCGTGGACCACGGTTTGAAACGCGCGCCCCCCTGATGCACGCAGCTGTGCCGGGATGATCATCTTGGTGCGCGGCGCGCAGCGATCTTCCTGCGCTGCCATTTCGTAGCTGTCGTGGCTCTCTACCAACATTCGGGTACCCTTGCGACTTGAGGACTTGTTCAAACCTTACCGGCGGATCTCCGGTCAGGCTTTGCACAAAGTGGCTTAAGCTGGTTACGCGCAGGTTATGCAGAAAGGTTAAGAGGGATTTACCACCCGTTCGCGGTGGCGGGTTGCGAAATCATCGAGCAGCATCTGCACAATGCGGTCGCCGACCACGGTCGGTGACTTGACCGTTTTCGGGTCTTCGCCGGGATATGCCTTGGCCCGCATTCCGGTGCGAGTCGCGCCCGGATCGACGATCGCGACGCGCACATTGCCGATTTTCTCGACTTCCTGGGCATAGCTGTCGAGCAGCGATTCGAAGGCTGCCTTGGTCGAGCCATAGGCCGCCCAATATGCCCGCGCATCCGACCCGACACTGCTGGTCAGGCCGATAACGCGACCGGCATCGGCACGTTTCAGCATCGGATCGAAACTGGCCAGCAAAGCCTGCGTTGCCAGCACGTTTACCGTAATGGCCTGGCTGAATTGCTTCTGGTCGATTTGTGTAACCGGTGTGAGCGTCGGCAGGTAAGCTGCCGAAATCACGAGGAAGTCCAGCTTGTCCCACCGCCCTGAAATGGCAGAGGCCAACCGTACGATCCCGTCAGCTTCGGTCAGGTCGACCGGCGCAATCGTCGAACTGCCGCCAAGGTCGTGAATCTCGTCCTCGACCGCTTCGAGCGCTTTTACATCGCGCCCGGTCAGGATTACGTGCGCGCCAGCCTTTGCCAGCGCCTTTGCCGCTTCTGCACCGATCCCGCGGCTGGAGCCGGTGACCAGCGCCAACTTGCCTTCGAATGGCTTGCCAGATGTCATACCGAAACCTTGTCGAAGCTCAGCTGCGCATCTTCCTGATCGCGTGCGTTCAGATCGGTCAGCGGGGTCGGGTAATCGCCGGTGAAACAGGCATCGCAATATTGCGGGCAAGCTGAATTGCGCGGTTTTTCCCCGACAGCGCGGTACAGCCCATCAATGGAAACAAATGCCAGGCTGTCTGCCTTGATGAAGCTGCGCATGGGTTCAACATCCATGCGCGCGGCCAGCAATTTTGAACGTTCCGGCGTATCGACGCCGTAGAAGCAGCTGTGCGCCGTTGGCGGGCTGGCGACGCGGAAATGCACTTCGCTGGCGCCGGCATCGCGCATCATTTCGACGATCTTCATCGAGGTGGTGCCGCGCACGATCGAATCGTCGATCAGCACAATCCGCTTGCCTTCAACGAGGCCGCGATTGGCGTTGTGCTTGCGCCTGACGCCGGAATGGCGGGCACCGTCGGATGGCTGAATGAATGTGCGCCCGACATAGTGCGAGCGGATGATGCCGAGTTCAAACGGTATGCCCGATTGCTGGGCATATCCGATTGCCGCCGGAACGCCGCTGTCTGGTACCGGTACCACCAGATCGACGTCGCAAGGGCTTTCGATCGCAAGCTGTTCGCCAATCGCCTTGCGAGCCGAATAGACCGAACGGCCATCGAAAATGGAATCGGGCCGGCTGAAATACACGTGTTCAAAGATGCAGGGGCGGGCCGGGTGATCGCCAAACGGGCGGATTGACTTGATTTCCCCGTCGAAATCGACGTGAATCATCTCGCCCGGTTCGACCTGACGAACAAATTCAGCGCCGGTCACGTCAAACGCGACGCTTTCGCTGGCGAACAGGATGTTATCGCCCATCTTGCCCATGACCAGCGGCCTGATGCCCAGCGGATCGCGGCAGGCAATCATCCCCTCGGGGGTCATCACGATCAGCGAATATGCACCTTCGACAAGGCGCAGCGCGTCAATCAGGCGCTCAATCATCGAGGGGTAGCGGCTGGTCGCCACCAGGTGGATGATCACTTCGGTGTCGGAGGTCGACTGGAAAATAGCGCCGCGGCGGACCAGATCGTCGCGCAGTGTCTGCGCGTTGGAAATGTTGCCGTTATGGGCAACGGCAAAACCGCCACTGGCCAGATCCGCATAAAGCGGCTGGATGTTGCGCAGGCCCGAGCCGCCGGTCGTGGAATAACGCACGTGACCTGCGGCCATGAAGCCGGGAAGCTGCGACAGCGCCTCTGCGGTCGAGAAATTCTCCGCCACATGGCCAATGCCGCGCACGGTGAAGAAGCTGTTGCCGTCGAAGCTGGAAATCCCGGCGGCTTCCTGTCCGCGGTGCTGCAAGGCATGGAGGCCAAGCGCGGTGACTGTCGAGGCGTCTGACGCGTTGATTGCGCCGAAAACGCCGCACTCCTCGCGAAGTTTGTCGCCGTCGTCGTCCAGAAACGGGTGAGTAAGGTTCATTTGGTGACCGCCCGATGCGTGTTCGAAACATGCGCCGAGTATCGCGCATCACGGGGCGCTCAATGGCGATGTTACGGGCTGATTACAAGGCCCGAATACACCGGCTCTGTTGACCTGAACCTGTGAAGTCCCGGTTTAATGAAGGGATTTCATTGCAGCGACAGGAAAGCCACCCTAAACATCCGCGCAACGATCAACGGGAAAAGCTCAGCACCTTGCTCCTCTCACCATTCGAATGGACTATCACGCGGCGCTATATGATGCCGGGCAAAGGGGAAGGCTTTATTGCCCTCGTCGCCGGTATCAGCGTGGGCGTGGTCATGCTCAGCGTCGCATTGCTGGTTGTGGTGATGAGCGTGATGAACGGTTTCAGAGGCGAATTGCTCGACCGTTTTGTCAGCCTGAACGGCCATGCGATCATCCAGGCCTACGGCGGGCGGCTGCAGGACTGGGAAGAAATCTTGGAAGAGGTTCGCGATACGCCCGGCGTTGTCAGTGCATCCCCGCTGATCGAGCAGCCTCTGCTGATGACCTTCAACGGACGAGTCGAAGCGGTGAATGTGCGAGGGAATACGCAGCAGGATATCGCGAAGCTGGGTGAAAATCTGGTGCAGGGCAATCTGTCGGCGATCGCACCCGAATCCGGCAAGGTCGCGATCGGTTCGCGCCTCGCAATGAATTTGGGCGCGCGAATTGGTGATACGGTGACTGTGCTCAATCCGCAGGGTAGGGCAACCCCGTTCGGGACAGTGCCCCGCCAGGTCGGTTATGAAGTTGCTGCGTTGATCGAAACCGGGGTTTACGATTTCGATCAGGTATTCGTGATCATGCCGATCAAGGATGCGCAGACATTGCTGCTGACCGGCGATTCCATCGGTCTGATCGAAGTCGAAACCACGGATGCGGAGGATGTCGGGCGTATTCTTGCCCCGCTGGAGCCGAGGCTGCAGGGACGGGCGGTCATCAATGACTGGCGGACAATCAATTCAAGCATTTTCGAAGCGCTTGAGGTGGAACGGGTCGCAATGTTCTTCGCGCTGTCGATGATTGTCGTGGTGGCGGCGTTCAATATCCTTTCCTCGCTCGTCATGCTGGTGCGCGCCAAGACACGCGATATCGCGATCCTGCGAACCATGGGCGCGACGCGCCGCAATATCCTGAAGATATTTGTCACGACCGGCACGGTTATCGGGGCATTCGGCACGCTTAGCGGCCTGGCCCTTGGCTTTTTGATCCTGTATTTCAGGCAGGGTATTTCGGGCGGCATACAGGCGATGACCGGCGCCACACTGTGGGACCCATCTGTCAGGTTCCTCACCGAATTGCCCGCGCGGGTCGATCCCGCCGAAGTGATCGGGATCTGCCTGCTGGCAATGGGCCTAAGTTTCCTCGCGACGCTGTATCCGGCGCTGAAGGCATCCGGCACTGATCCCGTACAGGTGCTTCGTTATGAGTAACTCGGTCGTGAAACTTACCGGCCTGACACGGTCCTTTGAACAGGGCGGTGTGCGGATCGATGTTCTGCGCGGGGTCGATCTGACCATTGAGCCGGGCGAGATCGTTGCGCTGCTCGGCCCGTCTGGATCAGGCAAGTCGACAATGCTGCAGGCGGTCGGGCTGCTCGAAGGCGGTTTTGGCGGCAAGATCGAAATTGCGGGTATCGATGCCAGCGCTCTGCCGTCAGATGGCCGGACAGAGGTTCGCCGCAATCATCTGGGCTTCGTTTACCAGTTCCATCACTTGCTGCCCGATTTCAGCGCGGAGGAGAACGTAATCCTGCCGCAGCTGGTCCTCGGCAAACCTCAGGCGGAATGCGAGACGCGGGCACGCGAATTGCTGACCGCATTGGGTCTTGGCCACCGGCTCGACCACCGGCCCAGCCAGCTATCAGGCGGGGAACAGCAGCGTGTCGCGGTTGCGCGCGCGCTGGCCAACAGCCCGCAGCTGGTGCTGGCAGATGAACCCACTGGCAATCTGGACGAAGCGACTGCCGACAAGGTGTTCGATGAATTTCTCGCGCTGGTTCGCGGGCAGGGCAGTGCAGCAATTGTCGCCACGCATAACGAGCGGCTTGCTGGCCGAATGGACCGCGTTTTGCGCCTGCACGACGGAAAATTGGAATAGCCGGACCTGAACAGGGTTTTGTTCGTTGGTCTGATGAAGGAGTATTTCCATGACAGACCATCCATCCACTTACCGCGCCGACCCTGAAAACGTCGGCAAGATCGACTGGGACGACCGCGCATCTTTGCACCTTAAGGATGACGGTGACGGTGTGCTCGACAGCATGAAGCGCCTGCGTAGCGGGACGTTTGCAGAATTGATCTCGCAAGTGATGGCCATGCCGGCGGAAGATCGTGAAAAATACGTGATCGAAAAGGCTGGCGACCGCGAATTCAGTGCCGGCGAGATTGAAGGGCTGTCAAAGCGGGATGACTTTCCCGCCTGACCGCAGCCTGTCGGCGCAGTTCAAGCGTTGGTAGTTTCCCGCTTGCCCGTTCCGCTAGTTCGTGGACTAAGAGGGGCAGGAGGGGAATGCCATGATTACATCGATACTCACCGCTGTTCTGCTGCAATCAGCGCCGCCCGCTGCGAATACAAACCCGCCATCTCCGCCGCCGCCCTGCGCCAGCGAGGAGCATGGCGGGTTCGATTTCTGGGTCGGAACCTGGGATGTCTATCCGACCGGCTCTGACAGCATGGTCGGGCAAAGCCGAATAGAGCGCACGCATAATGGCTGCGCCGTGATAGAAAACTGGATGCCTGCCAACGGGCGCACAGGATCGAGCCTGAACCACTACGATCCGGCGTCCGGACAATGGCATCAGAAATGGGTCGGTTCGGGCGGCGGCGCTGTTGAATTCATTGGCGGTGTAACCGGCGGCAAGATGGTGCTGACAGGAAACTGGCCAAGCCCGCAAACGCCGCATCAATTGATCCGCATGACATATACTGCCAATGACGACGGAAGCGTGCGGCAGTTTGGTGAAGGTTCGACCGATCACGGGCTGACCTGGTCGGCCAGTTTCGACTTTATTTACAGGCCCCGACAGCGGGGCGGACAGGAAACATCCGAATGACAAAAATTGGCGATTTTCAGGTCAAGAAGTCCGACGGCAGCGACCTCGACCTTTCCGACAAGCAGGGCAAGGTTCTGCTCGTGGTCAACACCGCAAGCAAATGCGGGTTCACCCCACAGTATGACGGGCTTGAGGAACTCCACAAGAAATACGCTGATCAGGGTTTCGAAGTGCTCGGGTTCCCGTGCAACCAGTTCGGCGGTCAGGAACCGGGCAATGCCGAGGAAATCGACCAGTTTTGCAAGGTCAATTTCGGAGTAACTTTCCCTCTGATGCAAAAGGTCGAGGTTAACGGTGACAAAGCCAGTCCGCTATTCGACTGGATGAAATCGGAAGCGCCCGGGTTAATGGGCAGCAAGACCATCAAATGGAATTTCACGAAGTTCCTGATCGACCGCGAGGGCAATGTCGTCCGCCGTTATGCGCCGCAAGACGCGCCGGCAAAAATCGACAAGGATATCGCCAAGCTCCTGTAACCTTTCAATCGGCTGGCCCGTATTACCGGGCAAATTGCAGGAGGGCTCATGCTCGTCGCTATCAATCAGTGGTTTCTTTCTCTTGGCGCCGAATACGGCGTGAATCCGTATATTTTCGGCGCGATCTACGTTGGCGCGATTCCGTTCTTCCTCCTTTCGATTGCGTGGCTGATCCGCCGCGCAAAGGCGCATCGCTCAACCGTCGTTCCCACGCTATGCGCGGGCTTCTGTTTCGTGTCTGCATATCTCTATCTGGCGATTGCAGGGCGCAATATCCCCGTATGGGTATGGATATTCCTTGCCGCGCTGGTGGTGTACGGCGCGTGGTCGACGATCCGCGACACGCGCAAGAAAATCGCTGCTGCAAAATCCGAGGCTGGCTGACCGAATTCTGGCTGCCCGCATCCCGGTGGCTGCACACGGGTAAAACTCTGTGGAGAAAACGGGGCTGCCAGCCCTTCCGAATCGCGCATAAAATCTTACTTTGCAGGGATGCCATTTGCTCCCTTCGTTCCCCTGCGGATTTTATCGTCCTACTCCATGCTGGAGGCGGCGATCGATCCGAAGCAGATTGCGAAACTGGCTAAGGAACGAGGGTTTCCCGCAATCGCAATTTGCGACCGCAACGGGCTGTACGGCGCAGTCATGTTTGCCAAGGCGTGCTTCGATGAAGGTATCCAGCCCATCATCGGAACGCTGCTGGGCGTCGCCCGCGACGCGGAAGGCAAGCAGGTCGATTACCTGCCGCTGTTTGCGCAGGATGAGACGGGTTATGACAACCTTTGCCATCTGGTCAGCAAGGCTCACCTGGATCGCCCGCTCGAGCATGAACCACACGTCCGCCTGAGCGATATTGAAGGGCACACTGGCGGTCTGATTGCGCTCACCGGTGCAGCCGAGGGTGCGGTCTCACGTTTGCTGGGCGAGGGGCAGCAGGAACATGGCGAGGCAATGCTCGACCGGCTGCAAAAGCTGTTCCCGGACCATCTTTATGTCGAACTCGCGCGGAAGAATAACCCGGTGCAGGATGCGGCTGAAGATGCCCTGATAGAGCTTGCCTATCAGCGCGATTTGCCGCTGGTGGCGACCAACCCTGCATTCTTCGCTGAACCGCATGTCTTTTCTGCGCATGACGCCATGCTATGCATCGCCGCGTCCACGCAGATCGATGCGGAGGAGCGGCCGCGATCCAACCGCGAGGCATTTGTCAAATCGGCGAAGATGATGGAGGAGCTGTTCGCAGACCTTCCTGAGGCGACCGCCAATACGCTGACGATTGCCCGCCGCTGCGCCTATGCGCCGCCCAATCGAGATCCGATTTTGCCCAGCCTTGCAGGCGATCTGGAGGGGGAGGCTGCGAAGCTGGCGGAAGACGCGCGCAAGGGTCTCGAAATGCGGCTTGAACCCTATGGGGAAATGTCGGCCGAAGAACGCAAGGTTTATGAAGACCGGCTGGATTTCGAAGTCGACATCATCGTCAAGATGGGTTTTCCCGGATATTTCCTGATCGTTGCCGACTTTATCAAATGGGCCAAGGATAATGGAATTCCGGTGGGGCCGGGTCGTGGTTCCGGTGCGGGTTCGCTGGTCGCGTGGGTGCTGACCATCACCGATCTCGACCCGATAAGGCTGGGGCTGCTGTTCGAACGTTTCCTCAACCCGGAACGCGTTTCCATGCCCGACTTCGATATCGATTTTTGCGAAACGCGGCGCGGCGAAGTGATCCGTTATGTGCAGAACAAATACGGCCAGGATCATGTCGCGCAGATCATCACCTTCGGTAAGCTGAAGGCGCGTGCCGTGCTGCGCGATTGCGGGCGGATTTTGCAGATGAGCTACGGACAGGTGGACCGTCTGTGCAAGATGGTGCCGAACCATCCGACCGATCCGTGGACCTTGCCGCGTGCGCTGAACGGCGCTGCTGATTTCAAGCGCGAATACGACAATGACAACGAAGTGAAGCGGCTGGTCGATCTGGCGATGCAGCTGGAAGGTTTCCCGCGCAACAGTTCGACCCACGCGGCAGGAGTCGTGATTGGCGACCGCCCGCTGGCGCAGCTGGTACCGCTATACCGCGATCCGCGATCAGATATGCCGGTGACACAGTTCGACATGAAGCATGTCGAAAGCAGCGGCCTGGTGAAATTCGACTTTCTCGGTCTGAAAACGCTGTCGGTTCTGCGCAAGGCGACAGACCTGCTCGAGAAACGCGGGATCGAGGTCGATCTGGGCTTGCTGGCGTGGGATGATCCGGCGGTTTTCGACCTGCTTAAGGCGGGTAATACGGTCGGCGTGTTCCAGCTGGAATCCGAAGGGATGCGGCGAACGCTGACCGCGGTGAAACCGACCAAGTTCGAAGACATTATCGCGCTCGTCTCGCTGTACCGCCCGGGTCCGATGGATAACATCCCGCTGTTCGGCAAACGCAAGGCTGGCGATGTCCCGATCGAATATCCGCACGAAAAGCTCGAAGGCATTTTGGCGGAAACATATGGCATCTTCGTGTATCAGGAACAGGTCATGCAGGCCGCGCAGATCCTGGCCGGATACTCGCTTGGCGATGCAGACCTTTTGCGCCGTGCAATGGGCAAGAAGGTCCAAGCGGAAATGGACGCCCAACGCGTGCGCTTCGTCGATGGGTGCAAGGAAGTGTCCGGTATCGAGAAAGCCAAGGCCAACGAACTGTTCGACTTGATCGACAAGTTTGCAGGCTATGGTTTCAACAAATCACATGCTGCGGCTTACGCCTTGCTCGCTTACCAGACAGCGTGGCTGAAGGCGCATTATCCCGAGGAATTCTACGCCGCATCGATGTGCTTCGACATGCACCAGTCGGAAAAACTGGCCCTGTTTGTTGACGATGCCCGCAGGCACGGGATCGAAGTCGCACCGCCGGACATGAACCGCTCCGTCGCTGAATTTACGGTTGAACGCACAGATGATGGTTACGCTGTGCGCTATGCCCTCGCAGGGATCCGCAATGTCGGTGAAAAAGCGATGGAGTCCATCGTTGCGGAACGCAGTGCGAATGGCTGGTTCGACAATCTGAAAGACCTGTTTGAACGCCTACCGCCTGGCTCGATGAACCGGCGGCAGTTGGAAGGTCTGATTTGCGCCGGCGCGCTCGACCGGCTGGAGCCGAACCGGGGTATGCTGTTCGAAAATGTCGAGTTGTTGCTCGCAACCGCCGAGGCAGCAACACGCGAACGCGAGAGCGGGCAGGGAGGGCTGTTCGCCGGTGAAGATGCATCTTCCGATACGCTGCGGCTGAAAGATGCGCCTGAATGGTCTCGCCCTGAGCGCATGGCGCGCGAACGCGAAAATTTCGGGTTCTATTTCAGCGCCCATCCGGTGCAGCAATACTGGACCATTGCCTCTGCAAACGGCGCACGCACCTATCAAAGCCTGATGGAATCGGGCGCGCCGCCGGGCGGACGTCAGCAGGCGGTGATGGCTGCGATGGTTGAGAGCGTGAACAAGGGCAAAACGCGCCGCGGCAAGGATTTTATCCGCGCTGATTTTTCCGATTCCACCGGGCAGTTTAGCGCCGCCTGTTTCGAAGAATCGCTGGTTGAGAATTTCCAGAAATGGGCCGCGGAAAGCACCTGCATTCTGCTGAACGTGGAACTCGATTCGCCGAGCCCCGATGAACCGCCACGGGTAACCGTGCGCGGCGGACGTCCTCTGGAAGAAATCAAGGGCGGGTCGCGCATGTTGCTGCGGCTCGACCTGCTTGATGCCTCGGCGCTGCATGATCTGAAACTGGAACTGACAGCGGGGACGCCGGGCCACGGCGAAGTGCTGATCAGGCTGAAAACCGGCACCGAGAATGAACCGCTGATGCGTTTGGGGCGTGATTATGCACTGGACGGTGAACTGGCTGAACGCGTGGCGCTGATCGAAGGGATCGATCAGGTCGAACTGACGACGCGGCGCGGTGCCTCACACCTCCGGCTGGTCGCCTGATTTTTCTGTCATGCCGGGCGCTGGCCGCGCAAAAACCACGGAAAATTTCGCAAACAGGAAAATGATGCAGGGCACCAGCATCGTGTTCCAGATGTCGTGAACGCTGCTGCGGAGAAACGCATAGCCTTCGTATGTCAGGTTGTATGCGATGTCGGCAAATTCGCCCGCGATAGCGACGGCCAAGACCAGCAAGAGCGGGCGCAATTGCCATGCTTTCCAGCCAAAGAGTGCGCAACCAGCCAGGAACACGCCAACCGCAACATAAATGTGCAGCGCATCCTTGGCGAGGCCGGTCCAGTCGACCAGCCAGATTTTCAACTCGTTTATCAATTCCATTGAGCGGCTTTAGACCGATTGCCTTGACTGGCAAGCGCGGGCATGAAGGCACAAACATATTTGGAGAGGATGCTTATGTTGGGAGCCATGCAGGACTGGACCATGCGGATCACACACGTGATCGATCACGCTGCGCGTGAGGCAGGGGACCGCGAAATCGTGTCGCGTTGGGCAGATGGCAGCGAGACGCGAACGAACTGGTCCGCTGTCCGCACCGATGCGTTGAAGATGGCGCAGGCGCTGCAAGCGCTCGGCCTGCAAAAGGGTGACAAGGTCGCCAGCATGGCGATGAACCATTCGCGCCACCTGGTCAGCTGGTACGGCGTCGCCGGAATGGGCGGCGTGCTGCACACGGTAAATCCGCGTTTGTTCGACGACCAGCTGGAATACATCGTCAATCACGCCGAAGATAAAGTGCTGATCTACGATGCAGCGTTCCAGCCCATTGTCGACCGGATGAAGGATCGCTGGACCACCGTCGAACATTACATCTGCTTTGATTCAGGTGAACATGCCCCGGCTTTTGAAGACTGGATCGCAGAGCAGGACGGCGATTTCCAATGGGTCATGGGTGATGAACGCGACCCGTGCATGATCTGTTACACCAGCGGGACAACCGGCAACCCCAAGGGTGTGCAGTATGAACACCGCTCGACAACCCTTCACGCACTCGCAGGCCTGCAACCCTCGACCTTCAATTTCAGCGCGTCTTCGGTGATGCTGCCGGTCGTGCCGATGTTCCACGCGGCCAGCTGGGGTCTGCCCTATGCCGGCGCAATGGCAGGGATCAAATTCGTGTTCTCTGCCGTAAACGATCCGGCTGTGCTGCATGAATTGATGGAACGCGAAGGGGTGACCGACAGCGCCGGTGTGCCGACCGTGTGGCTGGCCCATTTCCAGTATTGCGATGCGCAGGGGATCGATCTGCCAAAATTGAAAGCGGCCACGATTGGCGGTTCTGCCTGTCCGCGCTTCATGATCGAACGGCTGATGAAGAACGGCACCCGCGTGCAGCATGCATGGGGGATGACCGAGACCAGCCCGATCGGTACGGTTGGCGGCCCGACGCATGATTGGGACCAGCTGACTTTCGACGAGAAGGTCGACAAGACCGCGATGCAGGGCCGCCCGATTTTCGGCGTGGAACTGCGTACGGTGGATCTGGACGACACGACCACCGAATTGCCGCGCGACGGGAAGACTTCTGGTGCGCTGCAAATTCGCGGCCCGTGGGTTGTAAAGCGCTATTATAAGGCGGAAGAAGACGCGGCGAGCCCTGAGGGCTGGTTCGACACCGGCGATGTGGGCATCATCCATCCGGACGGAACGCTGCAACTGACCGACCGCACCAAGGACGTGATCAAGTCCGGCGGTGAATGGATCAGCTCGGTCGAGCTTGAAAACGCCGCCGTTGGCCATCCCGACGTTGCCGAGGCCGCCTGTATCGGTATGCCGCATCCGAAATGGGATGAACGGCCAGTGCTGTTCGTGGTCCGCAATAGCGGCTCTGACGTTTCGGCCGACGACATCCTCGGGCATCTGGAGGGGCAGATCGCCAAATGGTGGATGCCCGATGCGATCGAATTCGTGGACGATATCCCGCACACCGCAACCGGCAAGATCAGCAAGAAAGACCTGCGTGACCGCTTCAGCGATTACAAACTGGCCGACGCTTGACGCGTGAGTAAGCTTATCCTGTTGAACAAGCCGTTCGGTGTGCTTTCGCAGTTCACCGGCGGCAAGGATGGCGTGGATGACACGCTGGCGCATCTGGTCGATGTGCCGGACGTGTATCCGGCGGGGCGGCTGGACAAGGAGAGCGAAGGGTTGCTGCTGCTGACTGATGACGGGCGGCTGCAGGCACGTATCGCAGAGCCGCGATACCGGGTGGAAAAAACCTATCTCGCGCAGGTGGAGGGGGAGCCTGACGAGGCGGCTCTTGCGGCTCTGCGAAGCGGGGTCATGCTGAAAGACGGGATGACAAAGCCGGCAAAGGTGGAGCGGATTGATCCGCCAATTCTGTGGGACCGCGACCCGCCAATCCGGGTGCGCAAGAATGTCCCCGACAGCTGGATATCGCTGACCATCTCGGAAGGCAGGAACCGCCAGGTCCGGCGGATGACAGCGGCTGCAGGATTGCCTACGCTGCGTCTTGTCCGTTGGAGCGTTCGCGAATGGACCGTCGAGGGTCTCGCCCCCGGCGAATGGCGTGAATTGCAGGTTTGAGGAGACCCGACATGGCACATTACATCGACCCCACCAAAACCGGCTTTCAGGCATTCAAGGAACTGGCGCGGGATGAGCCGATCGAAATGCTCAACCTGCTGCTGTTTCGCGAAAAGGCGGAATATCCTGAAGGTCACGAACATGCGGGGAAAGGCTGGTCGGGCCGCCGTGCTTATGAGGAATATGGCAAGACCAGCGGTCCGATATTTCGCCGGGTCGGCGGCAGCATCGTCTGGCGGGGCACATTTCAGGCGATGGTGACAGGCCCTGAAAGCCGTGAATGGCACGACGGATTTGTTGCGCGCTACCCCAACAGCGCCGCCTTCTTCGAAATGATCAAGGACCCGGAATATCAGCTGGCGGTAGCAAACCGCACGGCGGCACTCGTCGACAGCCGCCTGATCCGCTTCAAACCAGGCACAGCGGGTGAGGGGTTCGGGTGACGAGTGAAGTCGCTTCGCAGTAACGCGTAACCGCAACCCTCAAAGCAACCGCATCTGTCCGCCGGTTTCCGGCCGTCTGAAAGCGGAGCAGTCCAGTTCCAGTTTGGCGCCGCTGATGCCAGCCTTCTTGCAGGCAATGCGAAAGCGGGTGCGTAGCAGGTCAGCCCATACGCCGCTGGGTTTCATCCGGGTAAAGAATTCGGGATCGTTATCGCGGCCTGCGCCGTTCTTGGAGCGGATCGAGCGGACGATGCTCATCACTTTGCCCGCGCGGTCGGGGTAATGCACACCGAGCCATTCGCGGAACAGCGGAGCGACCTCGTGCGGCAAACGCAGCGGTATCCAGCCGGCCGACTGGACACCCAGCGATCCTGCGCGTTCGATGATGCTTTCCATGAATTCGTCGGTGATTGCCGGGATGACCGGGCTTACCGAACAATGGGTTGGCACGCCCGCCTGTTCAAGCGTGCCGAGGGCCGCCAGCCGTTTCATGGGGGCCGCCGCGCGAGGTTCCAGCAGGCCGGACAGTTTCGGGTCAAGAGAGGTCACCGAAATCGACACTGCCACCAGCTTGTGCCGCGCCATTTCGGCCAGAATGTCCAGATCGCGCAACACTCGGTCGCTTTTGGTCGTGATCGTCACCGGATGCCGCGCGTCGAGGCAGATTTCCAGCACCTCCCGTGTGATCCGGTACCTGTTTTCGATCGGTTGGTAGGGATCGGTGTTAGTCCCCATCGCGATCCATTGCGGCTTGTATCTGGGCTTTGCCAAAGTTTCCCTTAGCAGCCTGGCCGCATCGGGTTTGGCAAACAGTCTGGTTTCGAAATCCAGACCCGGCGACAGGTCGTGATAGGCGTGGGTAGGGCGGGCAAAGCAATACACGCAGCCGTGCTCGCAGCCGCGATAGGCGTTGATCGACCGGTCGAAGGGAATGTCGGGCGAACTGTTGAAGCTGAGGATCGTCTTGGGAAATTCCTCGGTCACGGTGGTGCGCAGCTTTACCGGCGGCCCGTCGAGCGTCTCCACCGCGTCGCGCCAGTCACCGTCGGTTTCGCGCTGTGCCAGACCGAACCGCTGCGGGACGAGCGCCGATTGCGCACCTCTGCCTTTGGTGTATTCCATTACTGGAACATACAGAGAACAAAGCGGGTTGTCGATCTGGATCAGTCAAAGCGCGGTCGAATGTCCGCTCTCAGGCATTTGCTCAAAATCAGCGATTGGCCAGTGATGGGGTGGTTTTGCGACTGTCCAGTTTTGGAATTAAACACGGAGAAAGCAGACGCTATCGCACTCAGACTGTTATGACTGCAAACGACCCAAGATCAGCCATGAGCTCCCGTCACTTTGATTGCCAAGATCGGCCGCAGTTTGCGTTGCCTCCTTAAGATGACCGCGTTGCAGGGCTAAACTGCTGGCTGAACATTCTTGCGCAGCGGCACGTTCCAGTCGTTGAGCGTTGCCGCGCGCCAGGTCCATTCCAGCGGCCCGTAGCGGAATTGGGTATACCACCAATGCGCGAACAAGATCTGCAAACCGAAGAAGACGATGGCGAGCACGATTCGCGTTTGCGTGTCCCACACCTCGGCCATTCCCAGACCGAACTGATAGAGGATGGGAACGGCGACAAAGGAATGCGCGACATAAAGCGTGAGTGTCATCCGGCCGGGCCCCCTGAACAGGCCAACAATCGACTGCATTGGAGAATTCCACAGGAGCGCCAGAAGTCCGATCTGCGCCGTTATGGCGCTGATCCCTATCCACTGGAAGAGGATTGCGCGCTCGGTAAAGGATCCGATCGCAAACTCTGCGCCTGATGGTGATCCAGGCACCATCGGCTTCACGATGAAGTCGAGGATCGCGAAGATGGTGCCGCCAATCAGAAGCAGTCCAAGGGCGATCGCGCGGTCCTTCGCGATGCGGGCAAAGAAACCTGTCCGCTGAATGACGACGCCAACGGCAAACAGTCCGGCAATCTCGCTTACCCTGCCAAACGACCAGTTTATCGACCACTTCACGAGGTTACCCTCTGTCGCATTCGCCTTAATGATTTCTCCCAAGCTGCCGGTCCTGAGGGTATCCCATAGGTAGGAGTTAGCAAAATAGGGCTCTGACCCGGCAAAGGCATTGCCCCAATTGGCCAGCATCCACTGGATAAGCAGCGGGATTTGCAAGAAAAACAGGACTGCAATGACCAGCAGTGCGAAGTTGCTGCGAACTCTGTCCAGCGGAATGAGCAGAAGACCAAGAAAGGCGAGCAACCGGAGTATCTCAGACGCATACAGCAGCGAGTGAATGAAGCCGATTGCCATGAGAAGCAGCAATCGCCACGCGAAACGGCCGGTGAAATCGACGCCGCGTCCGCGCTGGTTGCCCATGATTGTTGCGAAGCTGAACCCGAAAAGCAACGCGAATATCGCGAAAGCCTTGCTCCCGAAAAGGAAGAAAATGGCCTGCCCCCACGGATCGTCAGTCCCTCGCGAAAGGCCGACACTATATGCTTCAGCCGCGTGCACCATGAGTAAGCCGAACAAGGCGAAGCCTCGAAGGGCATCGACAAACTCAATGCGTTCAGGCCGAACATGTGCGTTGCTTGCGCCGTTCATTGAAATTCCCCCACCTCGGATGTTCGGCGCGACCCGGATGGAATAGGAACTGCGTAGTCTTGTTTGTCAATGTGAGGCTCCGGAAAACTGCGTCCGCATTGATTGCCTTAAGTTGCTAGAGCAAATCGTCCGCCCCGGCCCAATTTCTGATAGTCACCGAATTGTGGGAGATTTAATGCATGGCGGAAACATCTTTACCTGCCCTCCAAGGAGCAATCGTATGGACAAGATCAATCGCCGCCTGATGCTGGGCGGCCTGGGAATGGTCGGAGCAGGTGTGGCAGGTGCGGTACGCGCACAATCGACCGGGCAGAGAAATGGGGTTTCCGCCAATACCGCGCCATCAGGGCCCGAACCCAGCGCGAGACACCGGCTGCGGTTCGCTGTTATTGGGCTCGACCATCCGCATATCTACTCGATGACAGACGCGCTGATCCGCGGCGGCGGCACGCTTGTCGCGGTGCATACGAGCGACTCGCGGCAATTGGCGCGCTATCTCGCCCGCTATGGCGACGTGAAAGTTGCACGCACTGAAGCCGAGGTTCTCGACGACGAGAGCGTGCAGCTCGTGGCCAGCGCTTCTATTCCCCAGCTTCGCGCGCCGCTTGGCATTCGTGTGATGCGCGCGGGAAAAGACTTTCTTTCGGACAAACCGGGGATCACCAGCCTTGCCCAGCTGGCCGAAGTGCGCCGTACGATCGCTGCGACCGGGCGCAAGTTTGCCATCATGTACTCGGAACGGCTTGAAGTGCGCGCTGCGGTCAAGGCGGGGGAACTGGTTCGTGCCGGTGCGATCGGGCGGGTGATCCAGACAATCAACATCGCCCCACACCGAATGAGCGCGCCCAACCGGCCCGAATGGTTCTGGGATGTGGGAAATTATGGCGGCATCCTGACCGACATCGGCAGCCATCAGGCCGATCAATTCCTGTTCTACACCGGCTCCACCGAAGCGCACGTCGTGGCGTCGCAAGTCGGCAATCTGGACACTCCCGACCATCCCAATTTCCAGGATTTCGGGGATATGACACTGAGCGGCAATGGTGGGACCGGCTATGTCAGGGTTGACTGGTTCACGCCTGACGGCCTGCCGACGTGGGGCGACGGGCGCTTGTTCATCCTGGGCACCGAAGGTTACATTGAACTGCGCAAGTACGTCGACATTCAGGGCCGCCCGGGTGGCGATCACCTCTTGCTGGCTGACCGCAAGGGCACAAGCTACATCGATTGCAGCAATGTGCCGCTCCCGTTCGGCCCGCAATTCGTTTCGGACGTGGTTGAGCGGACACAGGACGCTCAAAATCAGGCTCAGGCCCTGCTTGCCGCCGAACTGGTGCTCACCGCTCAGGCCAAGGCAAGCAAACTCGTCAATGGGCCGCGTCCGGTACTTCAGGGCGGATAAAGTGCAGTCAGGCATCAGATGCAATTTCTGTGACGGCAATAGGGCGGTATAGCGGTATCTTGGGGCGAGAAATCGCACATGCTCTATCTCCCTTCCACGACCGCTTTCACTCCCAATTCACGACAAAAGCAGGAAGCACGAACCGCGTCCGCTTTTGGGAGGCAAGATGAAAAGCGTTAACGACCGCAATCGGGTCGTTAGCGGTTGGTCCGCTCTGGGCACATCGTTAGCGCGGCAGATCAGTCACGTTCTGGGTGGTGAGCGGACGTTGGACAAGGTCAGGTCTTGGTGCGCTTGGTAACGAGCAATTCTGCTGATCTTTGACCAGCAAGGGCCTTCAAAGTAAGCCCAGACGGAGTTGGCTCAAAGGACTGCACGATCAATTTGGTTGCTTGCAGTTCTTCATCGGTCAGGCCCTGCTCGAACTCCTTGAGCCACCGGCGTTGATTGGCACTTCCGTCCGTCCGACTGATAAAAATCCGAAAATAGGCAGCGACCTTCACTGGGTCTTTGGTCACTCCTTCGGCACCATTATGGATTGATGCGTATGTGGCAATCGCGTCAGTCCAACCTTGGTCAACCGCTCTTTCTAGCCAAACAACCGCAGATTCAAAGTCGCCCCTACGGGCAAGCAATGAAGCCACATCTTGTTGAGCGAGCGCATATCCCGCTTCTGCTGCGACCATCTTATGTTGCAGTGCCAAATCGAGGTCATCGTCGACGAGGCCGTAACCTTGTCCGTCGTAATAGCAGCCGAGCTTGTATGCCGCTAACGGATCACCCAAATCGGTGGCCTTTCGAAAATACTCTAGCGCCTTCTCGCGGTCTTTTTTGACCCCGGAGCCAGTGTGAAAAGCCATACCCAAATGATAGATCGCTTCCGCATTTTCTTGGCTAGCGAGCAATTTTAGATCTGAAATAAGGGCGCCCTGAGATTGCGCGTTTCCGCAACTTGGGAGTGCCGCCAAGGCAAGTGAAAGTCCCAAAAACGCTGTTCTCATATCGACACCTAACCATTGAACGTTCAATAGAAACTATCGAAGAAGCTGAACGCCCGCAATCGGGTCGTTAGCCGAATGTCTGCTTTTGGCGCGACAGCAGTATAGGCGGTCGGTATTCTAGCCGGCGGCGGCACAAGGGCATACGTCGCCAGATTTGCGGAAAGCGGACGCTGCTTGCATGAGCCACATTTATCTTTGCCAGATGCCTTAATTCATCCATAAACGGCATATGCCGAAGAAGCAGGCGCATAACATGGTGTTACGGCGGTTGGGCCAGAGCCTGCGTGAGCAAGACTGGTTCGCGGCTGGCATTGAGTTTTTCATAGTCATTGTTGGTGTGTTTCTTGGCCTCCAGGCAGCCAACTGGAATGAGGAGCGGCTCGCACGCGAAGATGAAAGAGCCATCATAGAACGCTTGCACGAAGAGACCGGCAATCTACTCGAGGCTGTTCGGGCCGAAGGTGCTGGCTTGCAATCACATGCTGACGATTTGGTGAGCGCGCAGCCCATGTTGTTTTCAGCCGAGCCCGAACGAGCGT
Organism: Pontixanthobacter luteolus; assembly: GCF_009828095.1. Taxonomy (GTDB): domain Bacteria; phylum Pseudomonadota; class Alphaproteobacteria; order Sphingomonadales; family Sphingomonadaceae; genus Pontixanthobacter; species Pontixanthobacter luteolus. The sequence goes on from NZ_WTYP01000001.1 coordinate 749,667, forward strand.
TGACGCAGGACGAGTGCCTTGCGATCCTGTCATCTCATGTTTATCGCAAGCCTCTCGACGAGCTTCCTATCCTGGATGAGTTACTGTCGACTGGCCGATTTGACCGGCTGCAGAACAGCGATCTAAAGCAATTACTGCGCGCCTATATACAGTTTCGTGATCGCGAGCGCGGGACCCATGAAGAGCGGACCAATGAGTTGTTTCGTCTCTACAGCCGCTATCCAGATCTTGTCCGTGTAGGGGTCACCGCAATCGGCAATGAACAGGGGGCGTCGGGCCGTTTCGAGCTGCTGAGCGCGAACGATTATAGATGGAACCAAAGCTGTGACGCCAGGGCAATGCGGCAAAGCCAGCCGTTCCTGAACGATCTTTTCGACAATATGGCACGCAGCGGCAATGTCCTGATTGCTAACAAAAAGCGGGAAACGATGCTGATACAACTGAGCGAACGCTTGAGCGATTTGCTGAATTCCTGACCCGCCTATCGCTTGGATCTGCGATGCGAGGCCGATGCGGGGCGGGACGAGCGCGGATTGCGCGCCTCTAGCTCTGACCCGATTCCTCTCCTGTTCGGCCATGCGAGCAAACGTGGAGCATGACAATTGAACCGAGGGCCCGGAAAATTCCGGTCAATCGAGCAACCCGATGGAGCGAAGGCGATTTTCTTCCTTGTTGCGCGATATTTCTAGAGTGAGTTCGCGCGATTGCGCCAGCGGCGGATGGTGGCCGACGGCTGAGATTGCATCCTGCGGTCCACGGGTGTCGAGCCAGGTCATGGCTTGGGGAAGGGTTTCTGCTGCCTCGCGCACCAGTTCGCGGCAGGCAGCTTCATCCTCTATGATCAGGGTATAATCGAACCCGCCAAGAGTGGCCCTGAATTTTTCGCCACTCAACCGCCACATATCGATCATCCGGCTGACGGATGCGCGGTTGTCGAACGGCAGGTGCAGCATCTGGATTTCTTCGGTCGGTATCCGCTGCTCGTCCCAGTGAGTGAGCGGACCGTTCCTGCACCAGCCGACCGTGTAGCCGAAGCTTCCGCCATATTTAGCCGTCTGAATATCGAAGAAATGGATTTCCGTATCGGTGATGCGTTTGAATGCCGGGTATTTCCCTTCAAAGCCGTATTTCGCCAGTTCGGGTTCGATAATCTCGCGAATGGCCTTGCGCACAAATTTGTTGGAAGGGCGCTTAGCCATGGTCAGACCTCTTGAAGGCGGGGCATCAGGTCGACAAAATTGCAGGGGCGGTTGCGGCTGTCGAGCTGCTCTTGCAAAATGCCGTCCCAGCCGTCTTTTACTGCGCCGTTGGATCCGGGCAGGGCAAAGACATAGGTCCCGCGCGCTACGACGGCGCAGGCCCGGCTTTGAATGGTGCTGGTGCCGATTGTCTTGAAGCTCAGCCAGCGGAACAGCTCACCGAACCCGGGAATATCCTTGCCGCCAATGCGCTGCAGTGCCTCGGGCGTGACATCGCGCCCGGTCAGGCCGGTGCCGCCAGTGGTCACGATTGCATCGATTGCCGGATCATCGATCCAGTTTTCGATTGCGCGAACCAGCGTATCGGCATCGTCTTTGACGATAGTGCGCTGGGCCAGATTATGGCCTGCGTCTGCTATCCGCTGTGCAAGAATATCACCCGAAGTGTCATCGGCTTCGGTGCGCGTGTCGGACACCGTCAGCAGCGCGATATTGACGGGTTTGAAAACCAGGCTTTCGTCGACCGCCATCGTGCGCGGTCAGTTTGAAGAGCTGAGGCGGACCCCGGTGCTGCCCGACAGTTCCGGGAAGGTGGGCCACATTCCCTGTGCCAGCGCCTTGCGCGTTTCGGATGCGCCGCCAGCCTGGCGTTCGTACATCCAGTAATTGCGCATCACGATCGAGACATAGCCGCGTGTCTCCCAGTAAGGGATGCTTTCCATGTAAAGCAGTGCATCGCCCTGATCGCGGATTTCGCTGTTCCACCGCGTGACCGGGGTGAGACCCGCATTATACGCAGCCATGATTTTCGGCAGCAGCCCCTGTGTGGCGCTGCTATCGCGCAACATGGCGAGGTGTTCCTGCCCGAACGCGAGGTTGATTGCCGGTTTTGACAGGTCGCGCGCATCGCCGCGCACGCCCAGCTTCGCCCGGTGATCGCGGGCTGCGGCCGGCATGATCTGCATCAGGCCGCGCGCCCCGGCAGGGCTGACTACTGCCGGGCGGAAATTGGATTCCTGCAGCGTGTGTGCATAGGCAAGTGCGGGGTCGACTTTCCAGCCATTCACCGGCTGCCAGCGCGGCGCGGGATATCTTAGCGCGGGCTCTGCACTGGCACCGCGCGGCGCATTGTGTGCCATCCACAGCTGCGTCGAGGGAACCCCGAGCTCACGTGCAAGCCGCGACAGGGCACCGTATTGCGAGGCATCGCCAATGCGAGCCTGATGCCGCAGCACTTCGTCGGCCAGATTGTCCTCGCCGATCTCTGCCAGCGCGACTGCGGTGCGGACATTCGCCTCCCCGCGAAGGCGCTGCCAGTCCTGCAGGTCGAAATCGGCGTCGGAGTGCGATTTGGGCAGGGCCTGACCTAATTGTTCAAGCGCCAGCATCCCGTACAGGGTTTCATCGAGGCGCGCTGCTGCGCGCAGCTGCTCGGTGGCTTTTTCCGGTGCGCGGCACCGCACCAATGCCCGGCTGCCCCAATATCGCGCAGCGGCGGTCAATTCCTGATTGGTCGAACCGATCGCGGCCCGTTCGAAAGACGCTGCCGCCGTCTCGCAATCATTCAGACGCCATGCCGCAAGTCCGGCTACCCAATTGCCTTCTGCAACCCACGGGCCGCTGGCATCGTTCACCGTCAAGGCCATGGCGAGAGCGGATGGGTCGTTATTCTCGATGTAATAGCTGAACGCCACACGCTGGCGCCATTCGGCACGGGCAGCACTGCTGAGCGAGGCGTCGATCCCGTCGAGCAGTTGCCGTGCACCGTCAGGATCGTCGTTCTTGATCCGATCAAGAATGCCCGCGCGGATCGAACCGGGCATTGTGCCATCGTCTATCGAACGTGGGCGGATCCTCTTGGAAGAATAAGGCTGGCGCGCAAAGCTTTGTTCGCGGGGGAGATTGTATGTCGCGTTTAGCCCGCGTTTCTCGCCCAGCTTGGTCAGTTGTTCTGCCTGAGGCAGGTAATTGCCGCTCGATAGCCAGTTGGAAATCTGTTCCGCCTCGACGCGCGGGCTGTTGGCATGGAGGTAATATTCTGCCTTTGCGACATCGTGCAGCGGACCGTCTGTGCGTTCTGCCAGCAAGGCATCGACGCGCGACCAGCGCTCATCATCAATCGCCGCGAACAGTTCGCGGTAATATTGCCGGTCGCTGTTACTGAGCAGTTCGGGAACATTGCTCGATGCGGCGCGCGCCCGGAAATATTCAGCTGCGCTGCTGTTGGCGAGCGCCGGGGCTGCAGCCCCGCAAGCGGTTGCAGCGGCGGCCAGTGCCAATGCCGTACGAAGTTTGCCGAAATCTTTCACGTCAACCATCCGTCCATTCGAGCCAGCGTTGCCAGAACCTCTGCCTGCGCGGTGCCGACCGCAGCAATTCGGGCAGGGACCCGACACCCAATACAGGGATGCTGTCACCGTCATGGTTGAAATTGTGTAAAAGAGCAGCGCCTTGCGCCGTATCGTTGCCAAGAAGCGGTGGAATGTTGCGCCCGAAGGTCAGAATCCGTTTCGGCGCGACCAGTCCGACGTGATGCGCGAGCAATTCGCCGATGCCAGAACCGCGTAACCCGTCCCAATCGGGCATGGGCGTGTGGCGCCGCAGAACCGATCCGATGTAGACTTCATCCCGCGCAATCCCGGCAGCGCGGAGCATGCCCGTAATCAAGCGGCCTTGCGGACCGGACAGCAGGCTTTCGCTGTCATTTTCCTCCGGCTCGGCAACGATCACCATCAGCTCCGGCTTCGCGGAACCGCTGGGCGAGACTGGCGGATAGGCGCCGCCATCGTCGATCGACGGGTGGAAGGCGAACCATTGCTGGAAAGCTGGGAGTTCGGCCGGCCAAGAATTTTTGTCGCCCCCGATTTTCTTCGGCGGGGGCGGGGCAGGTGCCTGTTTTCGTGGTCTGGCCGGCTTGTTCTGGGCGCTGCCTTCTGCGGTTTCGGACTGGTTTTCAGTCAGCCACTCCGTAGCGTCATCGCCATAGTCATTGTCGACGCCGGCCTCTCTCCACCAATCGAGAGCGGCGGCAAATTCTTCGGCCAGAGTGGCACCGGATGGCGAAGGTTCAGCGTGGTCCATTTCTAGTCCGGGTCTTGACCTGCCTCGCCGCACTATTCAAGGGTTTCCGCACGTTTTGACACCACTGTACACGCGCAATTTGCGCAGAAGGACATAGACGGAATGAGCACCGAAACCACTGCCGAACCAATTGAGCGGGAATCGATGCCATGCGACGTAGTAATCGTCGGCGGCGGAGTAGCAGGTCTGGCGGCGGCAATCCGCCTTAAGCAGATCAACGAGGACCTCGAAGTTGTCGTCCTTGAAAAAGGGTCGGAAATCGGCGCGCACATCCTGTCAGGCGCGGTGGTCGATCCCAAGTCGCTGGATGAACTGATCCCCGAATGGCGCGACATGGATTGCCCGATGGCGGAAACGCCGGTGACAGATAATTGGCACTGGGTTCTCACCAAGGGCAAAAGCTATTCGATGCCGCACATCATGATGCCGCCGTTCATGTCGAACGATGGCTGCTACACCGGGTCGCTTGGCAGCCTGACCCGCTGGCTCGGCGAACAGGCCGAAGGCATGGGAGTGATGGTATTCCCTGGCTTCCCCGCAGCAGAGGTGATGTTCGACGACAATGGCGCGGTGCGCGGTGTCATCACGCAGGATATGGGCGTTGCGGAAGATGGTTCGCACAAGGGCGATTTCCAGCCCGGTATGGAAATCGAGGCAAAATACACTCTGTTTGCTGAGGGTGTTCGCGGCAATCTGACAAAACAGATGAAGGCAAAATTCGACCTCGAGGCGGATTGTCAGCCGCAGGTCTACGGCCTCGGCATCAAGGAATTGTGGGATATCGATCCTGCCAAACACGTACCGGGCCGCGTGATCCATACGCAGGGCTGGCCGCTGTCCGAAAGCGAGAGCTGGGGTGGGGGCTTCCTCTACCACCAGGCGAACGGTCAGGTGGCGCTCGGCTTTGTCACTGCGCTTGATTACAAGAACCCGTATGTCTCGCCATTCCAGGAATTCCAGCGATGGAAAACCCATCCGGCGATCCGTGAATATCTCGAAGGCGGCAAGCGTGTCGCCTACGGGGCCCGCGCGATTAATGAAGGCGGTTGGCAGTCCGTGCCAAAGCTTGCATTCCCGGGCGGCGCGCTGATCGGATGTGCCGCCGGTTTCGTAAACGTCCCCCGGATCAAGGGCAGCCATACCGCCATGAAGAGCGGGATGCTGGCGGCAGAAGCCGCCGCACAGGCAATCGCGGGCGGGGCAGAGAAGACCGAACTGGCCGATTACGACGCGAATGTGCGTGACAGCTGGATCGCCAAGGAATTGAAACTGGTGCAGAACGCCCAGCCAGCGGTCGCCAAGTTCGGCGGCGATTTTGGCACTGTAATTGCCGGTATCGATATGTGGATGCGCCAACTCAAAATCGGCTTGCCGATTTCGATGAAGCACGAACCGGATTATGAAATGACCGGCCGTGCGGACCTGTATCAGCCGATCAACTATCCCAAGCCCGATGGTGAAATCAGCTTCGACCGCCTGACCTCTGTCGCGTTCAGCTATACCAATCACGCAGAAGACCAGCCCAACCACCTGAAGGTGAAGGACTGGGAACTGCAGAAGGAAAGCGAGCTGAAAGTCTATGGAGGTCCGTCGACCCGTTATTGCCCGGCTGGGGTTTACGAGTGGCTGGAAGACGAGGGTACAGGCGAGATGAAATTCCAGATCAACAGCCAGAACTGCGTCCACTGCAAGACCTGCGATATCAAGGACCCGAACCAGAACATCAACTGGACCACGCCTGAAGGCGGCGGCGGACCGAACTATCCGAATATGTAAGCCGGTCGCTTGGCCGTAACCGAAACAGCCTATGCCAAGATCAACCTCGCGCTGCATGTTCGCAGGCGGCGCGAGGATGGTTATCATGAGCTTGAGACACTGTTCGCATTTGTCGATGCGGGTGATGTTCTGACGGCCAGACCGGCTGATCGGGACGAGTTGAAAGTGGTTGGCGAGTTTGGCGGCCAGCTGACTGATCCGTTTGGGAATATCGTTGCCAAGGCCTTGGGCGTTTTGCCCCGGCCAGGCGGTCTCGACATTACGATGGAAAAGAACCTGCCAGTCGCGGCGGGATTGGGCGGCGGATCGGCCGATGCTGGCGCAGTGTTCCGGATCGTGCGCGAATTGCACGGATTGCCCGATGATTGGCAGACGCGCGCGGCGAAGCTTGGCGCGGACGTCCCGGCCTGTGTCGAGAGCGTGACCTGTATCGGTCGCGGAACCGGCACTGAACTGGAACCGGTCGAAAGCGATCTGACGGGAACGCCTGTCTTGCTCGTCAATCCGCGTGTTCCGCTTGCCACCGGCCCAGTGTTCAACGCGTGGGATGGTGAGGACCGCGGCCCGATGCCGCTTGGCACGGTATCCGATATTGCCCAGCAAGGCCGCAATGATCTTGAGGAGCCAGCGGTCCGGCTGTGTCCGCCAATCGCCGAAGTCCTGACTTCGCTTGCCGGAACAGACGCGTTTCTGAGCCGTATGTCTGGTTCAGGGGCCACGTGTTTTGCACTATACCGACATCATGACGCCATGCGTGAAGCCGCAGAAAAGCTGGCTTCTGATTATCCGCAGTGGTGGCAAATGTCCGGCAATTTAAGGTAGGGTATTCCAGCAATGATGATCGACGATCTTCCATATCGCCGCGTAGGCGAGCCGAAAGTTGGCGGCATCGTGTGCGTTGCCGATCATGCTTCCGCTTATGTGCCAGACGATATTGAGCTGGGCGTTGCACCCGAACTGCTGAAAACGCACATTGCGTACGATATCGGGACCGACGGGATCGCCGACCGCATGGGCCGCCGCCACGGGATTGCCGCGCATATCGCCACGGTCAGCCGGCTGGTGTGCGATCTCCACCGCACAGAAGATTCGCCCGCAGTGCTGCCGACATCCAGCGACGGCCACCTGATACCCGGAAATATTGGCGCAAACCTGGATTCCCGGCTGGAGCGTTTTCACCGGCCTTACCACGAGGCGCTGGCCCAGTGGCTCGATGATGCAAATCCTGAACTTATCGTTGCCTTGCATAGCTTTACGCCGAAACTTGAAAGCAAGATTGAGGACCGCCCGTGGGAAGTCGGGTTGCTCTACAATCAGGATGACAGCGCCGCACGCCACGCGATCCGCCTGTTCGGGGAGGAAGGACTGACCGTCGGCGATAATGAACCGTATTCCGGCAAGGAACTGAACGCGACGATGGACCGTCACGCAGAGGCGCATGGCCGCAAATACATTACTGTCGAAATTCGTCAGGACCTTATCAGCACAAAGGCTGAACAGGCCCGCTGGGCGGGGCTGATTACCGACGTAGCCAACCGTGTAGCGCTGGCTCTCAAGGCAGAGGGCTGACACCGACTTCGCCAAGCACGCACGAGCTGCGTTCTGATCCTCCGCCAAGCCGATATGGCTCTGGCGCAAGAAATTCTGTTTCGTATCGGACTTCTGCTGGGTTAGGTTAGCTGGCAAGGCGTCTGGAAACAGACCAAACCCGTCGGAGCCCAAAATGCCAGCCTATAGATCCCGCACTACCACACACGGCCGCAACATGGCCGGCGCGCGCGGATTATGGCGTGCGACCGGCATGAAAGACGGCGATTTCGGGAAGCCGATCATCGCGGTTGTGAACAGCTTTACACAGTTTGTCCCCGGACATGTCCACCTCAAGGATCTGGGCCAGATGGTCGCGCGCGAAATTGAGGAAGCGGGCGGTGTTGCCAAGGAATTCAATACGATAGCGGTCGATGATGGCATTGCGATGGGGCACGACGGAATGCTGTATTCACTGCCGAGCCGCGACCTGATCGCTGACAGCGTGGAATATATGGTCAACGCGCACTGCGCCGATGCGATGGTGTGCATTTCCAATTGCGACAAGATCACGCCGGGTATGCTCAACGCAGCGATGCGGCTGAATATTCCCGCGGTGTTCGTTTCCGGCGGACCAATGGAAGCGGGCAAGGTCGTGTTGAACGGCAAGACCAAGGCGCTCGATCTGGTCGACGCGATGGTTGCGGCGGCTGACGAAAGTTACTCGGACGAGCAAGTGACCGAGATCGAGCGTTCGGCGTGCCCGACCTGCGGTTCGTGCTCGGGCATGTTTACCGCCAATTCGATGAACTGCCTGACAGAGGCGCTGGGCCTTTCGCTGCCCGGCAACGGTTCAACGCTGGCGACCCATGCTGACCGCAAGAGCCTGTTCCTGCGGGCTGGGCGGCTGATCGTGACGCTGGCGAAACGGTATTACGAGGAGGACGATAAAAGCGTCCTGCCGCGCTCCATCGCCAGCTTCTCTGCGTTTGAAAACGCCATGTCGCTGGACATCGCGATGGGCGGATCGACCAACACCGTCCTGCACCTGCTGGCCGCAGCGCACGAGGCAGGCGTCGATTTCACGATGGAAGACATCGACCGGCTCAGCCGCCGCGTTCCTTGCCTGTCAAAAGTCGCACCGGCCAAGGACGATGTTCATATGGAGGATGTCCACCGCGCTGGCGGGATCATGTCGATTCTGGGCGAACTTGAGAAAGCCGGGCTGCTCAACACCGCGTTGCCAACCGTTCACAGCCCGACACTGGCCGACGCGCTGGACGATTGGGACATCGGCCGCACACAGAACAACAAGGTGCGCGAATTCTTTGCCGCTGCGCCCGGCGGCGTGCCGACGCAAACCGCCTTCAGCCAGAGCAACCGCTGGCCCGATCTCGATACAGACCGCGAGAACGGCGTCATCCGCAGCGCAGAACATGCTTTCAGCAAGGATGGCGGACTGGCTGTGCTGTCGGGCAATGTCGCGCTCGACGGGTGCATCGTGAAAACCGCCGGCGTTGATGAAAGCATTCTGACATTCTCAGGCCCGGCGAAGGTTTATGAGAGCCAGGATGATGCGGTATCGGCAATCCTGACCGGTCAGGTGGTCGAAGGCGACGTGGTGGTTATCCGGTACGAGGGGCCACGCGGCGGGCCGGGGATGCAGGAAATGCTTTACCCGACCAGCTATCTCAAATCGAAGGGGCTGGGCGCTGCTTGTGCATTGCTGACCGATGGCCGTTTTTCAGGCGGCACATCGGGCCTGTCGATTGGCCATGTGTCGCCCGAGGCAGCGGAAGGCGGGGCGATCGGCCTGGTAGAGGAAGGGGATACGATCGAAATCGACATCCCCAACCGGACCATCAAACTGGCAGTCTCCGATGCTGAACTTCAAAGCCGCCGGGAAACCATGGAAGCCAAGGGTGACGAAGCATGGCAACCGGTAAAGCCGCGCCAACGGGCCGTGTCGCAGGCGCTTCAGGCCTATGCCGCAATGACGACCAGCGCAGCGCGCGGTGCTGTGCGCGACGTTTCCCAGTTGAAGCGGAAATAATCGCGGGTGCGGGGCCGTATTCCTTCTGCCGCCGTGCTGTTGTCGCTGGCCTCTGCCTGCTCCCCCGCTGCCGAGCAGCCTCAGGCGGAAGACGGCGCACAAATGATCGAATGCGCGCTTGGTGAAGGCAGCAATTTCGGCCCGGACTGCCTCGTTGAACGCGCTGAAACAGACGGCAAACGGTTGCTGATCGTCAGGCATCCGACGGGTGGATTCCGGCGTTTTGAACAGACAGACGACGGCCGCGGCATGGCAGAGGTGGACGGCGCCGATACTTCAATCCGCAGGATCGATGGTGAGATGCTGGAACTGACTGTCGCAGAAGATCGCTACCGTTTTCCGGTCCGGTTAAGGGGCGTCCAGTCGAGGGGCATGGATGGCAGCGCCGAATAACCAGATACTCACCGTCGCTCAGATGCAGGCGGCGGAACAGGCGCTGATTGCCGGCGGCACTTCGGTCGATGCACTTATGCAAATTGCCGGTCAGGGTGCGGCCGAATGGATATGGCGTATCGCAGCAGGGCGCAGCGTGACCGTATTGTGCGGGCCGGGCAATAATGGCGGCGATGGCTACGTTATCGCCGAAACGTTGCGCCGGCGGGGCCTGAATGTTCAGGTCGTCGCTCCAAAGCCGCCGTCAACCGATGCGGCGAAGAATGCGCGTCAGGCGTGGCAATTGCCGGTTGCCAGTTCTGGCAAGGGTGTGGACGGCGCGATCCTGGTGGATTGCCTGTTCGGTTCCGGATTGTCGCGCCCGCTGTCTCCCGAGCTTGCACTGCTTTTGCGCGATCTCGCTGGACGGCATGCCTACCGTGTTGCGATCGATTTGCCGTCGGGTGTTTCCAGCGACGATGGAAAGGCGCTTAACGATCACCTCCCGGAATATGACCTCAGCCTGTCGCTCGGGGCATGGAAATACGCGCACTGGACGATGCCCGCTTGTGCCAGAATGGGGGCGCGGCGTCTGGTGCCGATTGGTGTGTCCTCTGTGCCCGGTGCAGCAACGCTGATTGATCGGCCTGATCTCGGTCCACCTGCCAGCGACGCACACAAATATCGGAGAGGCCTTTGCACTGTCATTGGCGGAGAGATGCCTGGGGCGGCGGTACTCGCGTGCATTTCGGCGATGAGGGGCGGGGCTGGTTATACAAAACTGCTATCCGAAAGTACCGATACTCAGTTGCCGCCTGATCTCGTCCGCGATGCGTCACCGCTATCGGAGGCGGTTTCGGACCACCGGATTGGCGCATTGCTGGCGGGGCCGGGCCTTGGCCGCAGCGATGATGCAGCAAATCGCCTTCGTACGGCGCTGCAGGCGGGATTGAGAACAGTTCTCGATGCCGATGCTCTGATGCTTCTGCAACCAGACATGTTGGGCAAGGACGGCACTTATATTGCCACGCCGCATGATGGCGAACTGGACAGGCTGTGCCACAGCTTTGCCGTTGTGGCGTCATCCAAGAAAGACCGGGCTGGTGCATTAGCCCGGGCAAGCGGCATGGTGGTTATTGCTAAGGGGCCGGACACGCTGGTTGTCGCCCCCGATGGACGGATTGCGCTGGCACGCCCTGCAAGCAGCTGGCTCTCTGTTGCCGGATCTGGCGACGTCCTTGCAGGGATTGCGGCAAGCCGGCTTGCCGCCGGACGAAACCCGTTTGATGCCGCGTGCGAGGCGGTGTGGCTGCACGGTGAGGCGGCAAGGCTGGCGGGCGGCCCGTTTACCGCGACAGAGCTTGCCGGGAAGGTGGCATCGGCCTACGCGGCCTGCCTGTGAACGAAACAACAACCCAGATTATTCGAATCGCCGCAAAAGGCGATGGCGTCACGGCGGATGGCAGGCATGTGCCCGGTACTGCGCCTGGCGACCTCGTTACCTCTGACGGCAGCATTGAGCGCGGCCCGCATCATGTGGAGCCGCCCTGCCGCCACTTCGGCAATTGCGGTGGCTGCGAACTCCAGCAACTGGATGAAGCCAGCCTGACCGACTTTGCGACTTCGCGCGTGGCCAACGCAGCGGAGGGGCAGGGCATCATAGTTGGTGAGTTGCTGCCCACGCATCTGTCGCCGCCGAAAAGCCGCCGCCGCGCGGCCCTGCATGGATTGAACGCCAAGGGGAGACCGCAGATCGGTTTCCGCGAGGCAGGCTCTCACCGGGTGGTTGGCCTCAGCGAATGTCACATTCTGACCGAGCCGCTGTTCGCGGTCGTCGAAGCGCTGCGAGCAGTGCTGGCGCGGCGCAAGGGCCGCTACGCAATCGATATCGAATTGACGCAAGCTGATCAGGGCGTCGATTGTTCGATCAAGAACCTGACCATTGAGGGTCTGCAAGAGACCGAAGCAATTCTGGATTTTGCGCGCGACCATAAACTTGCGCGGCTGACCCTTGATCAGGGATACGGACCTGAGACCTTGTGGGAACCGGAACCCGTCACGGTAACGCTTTCCGGCGTTCCGGTTGCTTTCCCGAGCGGCGGATTTCTGCAGGCCACGGCTGATGGAGAGAAAGTACTCGTCTCTGACGCGAGAGAGTGGCTGCGCGGAGCATCGACGGTTGCCGACCTGTTCTCGGGCCTGGGGACCTTTGCTTTTGCCCTGTCCGCGAATTCAAAGGTATTGGCGGCCGAGGCGTCTCGCGACACCCATATGGCGTGCCAGATGGCGGCAAGATCCAGCGGCCGCCCGGTTCATGCCATTCACCGCGACCTGTTCCGCAATCCGTTGCAAGTGGATGAACTGAACCGGTTCGCCGGTATCCTGCTCGATCCGCCGCGGGCCGGGGCGCGCGACCAAGCCGATCTGATCGCGCAAAGCGAAGTCGAGCGTGTGGTCTATATCAGCTGCAACCCGTCAAGCTGGGCCCGCGATGCAAAACGCCTGATCGAGGGCGGTTACCGGCTGGAAAAACTGCGGCCAGTGGGGCAATTCCGCTGGTCGACCCATGTGGAGCTGGCCAGCCTGTTCGTGCGCTAGCGCCGACTGATCTCAGCCGCGCAGCACCGCAAGAACTTCCCGCTCCAACCATTCGCGTGCCTGCGGTTCGGCATAGGAATGCCCGGCACCTTCACAGCGCCGCACTTGATGATCACCCAGTCTTTGCTGCCAGTGGCTTTCGAAGATTTGGGCCGTCCGGTCTTCTTCCGCCAGAAAGAACACCGCCAGTATTTGCGACGAGGCAAGACCTTCGGCCATGTCCTGCGCGAGGCTTGTCGGCTTCGCCTTCGGTTGAAGAGCCTGCTTCAAACCATTGGCAAGTTTGGAGAAGTTCACTTTTCCCGTCAGCAGGCGCAGAATTTCGCGAGGGTTCTTCAGCTTCTCGGCATAGCGTGACCTTGTGGCCTCGGGCGTCAGGTCTCCGCTGTCTTCCTCTATCGTCCACGGATTCGACAGGATCAGTGCATCGCAGCCTTCGCCTTTGGCCAGCATAAGTGCGCTCGCTGCATCACAATTTCCAAACGCGACTACGCGGTTCATTTGCGGGCACATCGCGCGGAATGCTTCGATTGCTGCAACGATGTCCTTGCGGCTCTTTCGGAATCCCCGGTTTTCCCCGTCGCTGTCGCCAATTCCCCGGCGATCAAAGCGGAAAACTGGAAACCCGGCCCTGCATACAGCTTGCGCCAATTGTGCTTGGCCAGAAAATGCACCGCTCCTGATTTCATTGCCGCCCGAGACGATCAACAATCCGGTCGATCCCGGCGCAGTGTCGAGAGTGCCGGCCAAGGTGCTGTTCTGGCACTCGAAGGTCAGCGAAAGCCGGCTCATGATACGGCCACCCCGACCGCGACAATCGCAGCGATTGCATCGGCCTGTTCATGGTCCTCGTCCGGCTCGGCCCTGAGCCACAGCCCGCCGCCGCCGACTTCTGCCTGGGCAATCTCCGTCTGCGCGCCTGTGCCGGGTTTGTCCGCATCAGCAAGCGCTGCGAACAGTTCCGGGCCAATGCGCCAACCAGCGAGATTGATGCCGTCCTGACGGCCTGACGCCTCGATCCCGGCCAGGGTTTCTTCGCGTCCGGCCTCGCGCGCTGCGATTGACCGCGCGCGCATCATTGATCTGATTAGTGATTTTCCGCCATGCGGGGCATATTGCCAGCCGGGTACGTCACTCGGCGCGAGCAGCGCACCGCTGCGGAATGAGAGAACGTGCGTCGCATCGAACAATTTGCCTGCTTCGGCAGCGGCGTGTTGCCAATTGGCGAGTGTCTGGGTGTGCAGCGGCTGCAGACTGTCATTGCAACCCGGGAGGTCCGGCAAGAAGCTGTCGACGCCTGACATATCGAGCCGCCGCATGATTTCCACCGTCAGGCGGCGCAGCTTGTTGGCTTCGTCAAACAGCGCAGGCAGAACCAAAAGGCGCTTTTCCCGCATCTGGTTGAACACCAGCGCAGATTCCTCGCTTGTGCCGCCGTCCGGCAGCGGCGCTTGCCATTGTGCAAAGCTGCGCACGTCAGCCGGCGACGGTCTTTGCCTCGGCAAAGGCGAGCAGCCCGCCATAGGTTTCGAGCATTTCACCGTCGACATCGTCATCTTCGATGATAATTTCGAGCCGATCTTCCATCTCGGTCAACAGACCTGCAACCGCCATGGAATCGAGTTCAGGCAAATGCCCGAACAGGCCTGTATCGGCATCGAAGGTTTCAACGTGATCGGCATCCAGACCGAGCACGTCGCAAAGAATACCGCGCAATTTATCGTCGATTACCTGCCTGCTTGGGGCAAGGCCCGAAGCTTTGTCGGCAGTATCTTCGTTACTATCTGTCACGGGCTCGCCGGTCATTGCGTGCATTTCCCCTGCAATTGCGCGGCTGCCCTTAGCTTTGCCGGGGTGCAGGTGCAACCCGCCGGATTGCACGCTTGATCAGGGCGGGCCAACTGGCGCCTTGGCGCGGGTCGAGGCAGTCGATCCGGTAGCGGGGCCGGTCCACCTCCATCCAGTCGCGCTTGTATGGATCATCGCCGGTTCCGAAATCGACCAGATCGACGCGGTCCTTGTCGATCACATGCTCGAACAGAGCAGCACTCAGCGTGGTTCCGGCAGACAGGTTCTTATGCTCTTCGAGATGCGCCAGCTTGTGGATATAGGCCATGCCGGTTTCGACCGTCCAGAACTGCGCGGCGACAGCTTCGCCGTCTTTTCGCGCTATGGCGAGCCGCAGGCGCCCGGCATCGCCTTCCTGCTGCGCGAATGCCTTGAGCAGAACGGGATCGCCTTCTTCCGGTTTCCAGCTGTGATTGTAGACTGCTTCATATTCCGACCATGCTGCCTTGTCGAAGCGGGTGAGTATTTCCCATTCCACCTTCTTCGCTTTTCGCTTGAGCGTGGTGCGCATTCTTCCCGGCCTGCCGGCCCAGTATTCTGCAAAACTGCGGCCATTGACCGGCAAAACATGGTTATGATCGCAGCGTTCGCGCGACACCTTCCAGCCGGCATTGCGAAACGCCAATTCGATCGATGATGCACTGCCGTCTTCGTCAGGGACGGGCCACATTGTTACTCTGTGTGATTTTCCGCGTAGCCCCGCGGCGATATGCTGGAGCAATTCGGGGTCGTCCGAAAATAGCGGGCGCCAGCTAAAACTGTACCAGTTGACCAGACTTTCAAGCCTGCCATTCGCCCGGACCAGTGGCAGGGCTGCAGTCTGGAGCGGGCCGGCCGCAATGGCGACGCAGGGTTCTGCGCCTGCAACGGCCAAATGCGCGAACCATTCCATCCTGTCGAACGGAGAAAGCGCATCTTCCATCGTCCCTTGCAAGACGTTAACCGTGTCGTGATAGCTGACGCTGATCAAAACCGAATTTCCCTCATTGGAGCCTTGATGCCCGAATTGCCAAATCCCGAGCCGAAACCGCTCGATCATCTGACCGAATGCGGTGCAGATTCCGATCCGGCTTTGGTGCTGCGGAACCATACGCTTAGTTATAAGGACTTAAAGGACCGTGTCGGGCGTCTTAGCAGCTGGTTAAGGGATCGCGTGCCTGCGCATGGCGCGCGTGTCGCCAGCTGGGCATCCAAGGGTGAGCTGACGTGCCTGTTGCCGCTTGCCGCAGCGCGCGCCGGGCTCGTCCATGTGCCGATCAACCCGTTGCTGAAACATTCGCAGGCGGCACACATTCTGGCCGATAGCGGCGCATCGTTGCTGCTGGGCACCGCCGCCAGGCTGGCGT
The DNA here is from genome assembly GCF_009828095.1 of Pontixanthobacter luteolus. Classification (GTDB taxonomy): domain Bacteria; phylum Pseudomonadota; class Alphaproteobacteria; order Sphingomonadales; family Sphingomonadaceae; genus Pontixanthobacter; species Pontixanthobacter luteolus. Next base: position 765,467 of record NZ_WTYP01000001.1, read on the forward strand.
CACTTCAAGCGGGAGATGTGCCGGACCAGTGCAAAATGCTTGATGAGAGCGAAGTCATCGCCGCACTCGATTCGGTCAGCGGCCCCATGCCGCCTTCACAGCAGAACCCGGACGATCTTTGTGCGATCCTGTATACCAGCGGTTCTACCGGGCGGCCAAAGGGCGTCATGCTCAGCCATGCGAACCTGTGGCTGGGCGCGGTGAGCGTCGCGGCCTATCTTGGCCTGCAGAGCGACGATGTAACGCTCGCAGTGCTGCCGCTATCGTTTGATTACGGACAGAACCAGCTGCTCAGCACATGGTTTGCCGGCGGTTCAGCAGTGCCGCTGGATTATCTCTTCCCGAAAGACGTTGCACGTGCGTGCGCGAAATACGGCGTCACGACGCTGGCGGCGGTTCCTCCGCTGTGGGTGCAGCTAACCGAAGTGGACTGGCGGAAGGAAGCCGCCTCACCGCTTCGCCGCCTGACCAACAGCGGCGGCGCTTTGACCACGGAGCTGGTCGATGATCTGCGGCGGATAATTCCCGGAGCGGACCTGTTTCCGATGTACGGACTGACCGAGGCGTTCCGTTCGACCTACCTCGAACCGGCCAAGGTGAAAACGCACCCGACCTCCATGGGCACAGCCATTCCTTTTGCCGAGATTATGGTCATCACCGACGCAGGGATGGTCGCGAAGCCCGGTGAGGAAGGCGAACTGGTCCATTGCGGGCCATTGGTGGCACAAGGATACTGGCAGGATCCGGAACGCACTGCAGAACGGTTCAAACCGGCACCGGCAGGGTCGCGGTATGGCGGCATGGCGGTATGGTCTGGCGACAGGGTCAAACGGGACGACGACGGGCTGCTCTATTTCATCGGCAGGCGCGATGCGATGATCAAGAGCGCTGGCAACCGCATCAGCCCGCAGGAAATCGAGGATGCAGCGCGGGCAACGGGGCTGGTTGCAGAGGCTGCTGCGTTCGGCATCTTAGACCAGCGGCTGGGGCACGCTATCCATCTGGTGGTCAGGGCTGCAACCGATGCAACTGACCCTCAGGAAAAGTTGGCGAAAGCACTGGCTAAGGAACTGCCCAATTTCATGCAACCACACGTGATCCATTGGCGTGACACCATGCCGCTGAACCCGAACGGGAAACTGGACCGGACCGCCATTAAAACGGAGATCGAGGCATGAAGCCGCTTGGCCCAATCCCGCAAGGATACGAGACAAAAGACGGACAGCTGGCGATTGGCGGCAAGACGGCACGCGACTTGGTGGCAGAAGGCGGCGACACGCCTCTGTTTGTATATTCGCGTGAATTGCTGGATCGGCGCATGGCCGATCTGCGCGCCGCAATGCCGGATCGGGTCGGCATCAATTACGCGATAAAGGCAAACCCGTTCGCCCCGGTGCTCGAACATATGGCTGGTCTGGTCGACGGGTTCGATATTGCATCCGGGGGCGAGCTTACAATGGCGCAAGCTGCTGGCCTTGACCCTGAAAAGATCAGTTTTGCCGGACCGGGCAAGCGCGATGCAGAGCTTGAGGCGGCAATCCGTGTCGGCGTGACCTTGAATGTGGAATCCGAAGGTGAAGCCCGGCGCGCGTTTGCGATCGGCGAACGCATCGGGGCGACCCCGCGCATGGCGCTGCGGGTCAATCCCGATTTCGAACTGCGCGGATCAGGCATGAAGATGGGCGGGGGCGCAAAGCCCTTCGGCATCGACCAGGATCGGGTTCCAGCCCTGGCAAAGGAACTGATCGGTGCGGGCGCGGAATGGCGCGGCCTGCACATTTTCACTGGCAGTCAGGCACTGAGTGCTGACGCGATCATTGAAGCGCAGGCAAATGTCTTGGAGCTTGCCGCTCAACTTGCGGATGAAATCGGCGAAGCCTTGCCAAAACTCAATATGGGCGGCGGGATCGGCATCCCTTATTTTTCCGGCGATGAACCGGTCGATATCACCGCTGTTGGCCGCGCGCTGGACGATCATATCGCAGATTTACCAGCTGCGCTTAACGATACTGACCTGTGCATCGAGTTGGGCCGCTACCTCGTCGGGGAAGCCGGTGTTTACCTGACAGAGATCGTTGACCGCAAGGAAAGCCATGGTTCGACCTATCTGGTGACCGATGGCGGATTGCATCACCAGCTGGCGGCGTCGGGCAATTTCGGCACAGTCGTGCGGCGGAACTATCCGCTTGCTATCGCTACGAAATTCGGTGCCGAACCCGCTGAAGAGGCGAACGTGGTGGGGTGCCTGTGCACACCGCTGGACCGGCTGGCCGACAAGGCGCATTTGCCGGTGGCCGAGGTTGGCGATCTGGTGGCTGTATTCTGCGCAGGCGCATATGGCGCAACCGCTTCTCCGTCGGCATTCCTTGGCCAAGGGGCGGCGCGCGAGATTCTCGTCTGATCGCGGCTCAAGGGCGGCGTTAACCTTTGCAGACAGGCTGTCCCGCTTTGGGACCAGCACATACTAAACGCCGTCAAACGCAAAAAGGCTAACGGTATATTCACCCTTTTTAGCGAGGAAGCATCCCACATCTGCGGGTGCGGAAGGTCAGGTAGCTCCTGCCTTGCGCGATTTGGCCCGTTCACAAGGCAAGGGATGCGCATCGATGCCGAATACAAAGTTTACCAAGCTGCTCGCGGGCAGCGCCATGGCTGCCCTGACATTGGCAGGCTGCACATCGAGCGGAGGCACTCAGCTTCCGCCCGCGTCGTTTGTGTCGATGCAGGAAGGTCCGGGCGAGGATTACATCATCGGCCCGCTCGACGAACTGACGATCCACGTCTGGCGCAACCCCGAACTGGGGGCTGAAAAGATTCAGGTCCGTCCGGATGGACGCATCACGACACCTCTGGTTACCGACATGCCGGCCACCGGCAAGACGCCGTCGATGCTGGCGCAGGACATTCGCCTGCAGCTGTCGCAATATATTGAAGAGCCGCTGGTCTCAGTCATCGTGACCAAGTTCCAGGGCTCCATCAGTCAGCAGATCCGCATTATCGGCGCAACCGAGAAGCCCGCATCGCTTCCCTACCGCGCGAACATGACCGTGCTCGACGCAATGATTGCTGTAGGCGGGCTGTCGGAATTTGCTGCTGGTAACCGGGCCAAGCTGATCCGTTTCGACAAGAGCAAGGGCCGCCAGCAGGAATATGCGCTGAAACTGGGCGACCTGCTCAAGAAAGGCGATAGCCGTGCGAATGTTCTCCTGATGCCGGGCGATGTGATCATCATCCCGGAAAGCATGTTCTGAGGGGCACGTCAGCGAAATGAACGAAGTCTTCGAAGAACTGCGCGCAGCGATATTCACGGTCTGGCATCGGCGCTGGCTGGCGCTTGCCGTGGCATGGGGCGTTTGCGTCCTTGGCTGGCTGGTCGTGGCGATGGTCCCCAATTCCTATGAATCGCAGGCGCGCATTTATGTCCAGCTCGACGATGTCCTGGCCGACCAGCTGAAAATTGCCGGCGGCACGGAACGCGAGATTACACGCATCCGCCAGACGCTGACCAGCTCAGTCAATCTGGAGAAGGTCATTCGTTCGACGAAGCTGGGGGATGACATCCAGACCCAGCGCGATCTGGAATCGGCAATCGAGGGGCTGACCAAGAAAGTCTCAATCAAGTCGGAAGAGGACAATCTGTTCGAGCTCAAGGCTGAGATCGGCGTTGGTGACCTGTCCGATTCAGAGAATGCTGCGCTGGCCCAAACCGTCGTTCAGAAACTGATCGACATCTTCCGTGAGGAGAACCTTGCCGGAAACAGGGGCGACGTTGCTGAAACACTCGTCTTCCTCGACCAGCAACTTGAGGATCGGAAGCGTGAACTGGAGGCTGCCGAACAGCGCCGCCTGGCTTTCGAAACCGAAAATCCCGACTTGATCGGCGGCACCGGCACATTGTCGGGCCGGATCCAGTCGATGCGCAGCGAGGTGCGCGGCGTCGAGGCGGATCTGGCAGCTGCGCAAAGCGCGCTGGCAGCAATCAACGGGCAGCTGTCCGGCACACCGCGCAACCTTGCCGGCAGTGCAGGGGGCGGCGCACGCGCTGCACTCTCCAACGCGCAAGGCCAGCTCGCGACCATGCAAGCCGGGGGCAAGACTGATAGCCACCCGGATGTCGTCGCGATCAGGAAACAGATTGCGATCCTCCGCGATCAGGCGCGTGATGAAAACCCAAATGCGACTGGTGCGACAAACCCCGCATACACTTCGCTCGTGTCGATCAAGGCCGAACGTCAGGCAAATGTCGAGGCATTGTCTGCCCGCAAGGCATCCTTGCAGGCAGAGCTTTCATCGCTGGTCGGTAGCCAGGCAAGCGAACCGGCAGTTGCTGCCGAAGCAAACCGAATCAGCCGCGATTACGAAGTGCTGAAAGACAAATATGACGAGCTGCTGCAGGACCGCGAGGAAATGAAGCTGCGCGGCCAAGTGGAAAACGAGCGCAGTTCGTTCAAGTTCGACGTGATCGACCCGCCAACCACCCCGCGCGCGCCCTCTGCACCCAATCGGCCGCTGCTGCTGATCGGCGTGCTGCTGGCAGGGGTTGCTGCTGGCGTCGGTGCGGCCTTTGCCATCGGACAGCTGCGTTCGACCTTCGCCACTTCGGCAAAGCTTGAACGGGCGCTCGACCTACCGGTGCTGGGCGCGATCTCGCTGACGATGACCGATACCGCCCGCCAGATCCGCGCAAAACGCATGAAGTATTTCTACGCTGGCTCTGCTGCGCTCGGGGGCCTGTGTGTCCTCTTGCTGGCAGCAGAGTTCCTCCAGCGCGGCATGGTGGCTTGAGGAACAGGATATGACCGAACACACGAATATCCCGCTTCCGGGCGACGAGCCCGAAGATGGCAAAAAGGGTGAGGGCAGCGCCGAAAGTTCGCTGTTCGAACGGGCCAGCGGCGCGTTCGGCTTCGATCCGTTCAAGCCGTCTCCGATCAAGGGAAAACTGCCGGAACGCGAAATGAAGCGCGCAAAGGTCCGCGCAGCGCAGTCCGCAGCGACAGAGAAGAAGGCGGCCGAGGCACAGCAGCCACAGTCTGCACCGGCTGAGTCCGTTGAGCAGCCAACTGCAATGCCGGCGCAGGTGCTGCCCGTTCCAGTTCCGCCATCGGATATCGTGGTCCATCAGGACGTTGGATCGATTGCCCTTGCAGGCAAGAAATTCCCCGTCGACCGCGAGTTTCTTTACGAGCAGGGCCTGATTGTACCGGAAGGTGCCGTCACCGCGCTGATCGAGGAATTCCGGATCGTGAAGCGCCAATTGCTGAAAGCTGCGCAGGACCGCGGCACTGCATTGTCGCGCAGGGTACTGATCTGTTCGCCCCATCCGGGTGAAGGCAAGACATTCTGTGCCGCCAATCTCGCCATCGCCATGGCAGCCGAACGCGATAGCGAAGTTCTGCTGGTCGATGCGGATTTTGCGAAGCCTTCGATCCTGTCGACGCTTGGCCTGCCAAAGGGTCCGGGCTTCATGGACTGCCTGGCCGATCCATCGATCAGGCCGGAAGATCTCGTCATCGGAACGGACATTCCCGGCCTGTGGGTGCTGCCGGCGGGGAACCAGACAAATTCGGACAGCGAATACCTGTCCAGCGACCGGACACGCGAAGTGCTCGACCGGCTGACGATCGGTGCGCCCAACCGAATGGTCATCTTCGATACTCCGCCTGCGCTTTCGGCATCGCCAGCGGCGGAACTTGCCAAACACGTGGGCCAGGCACTGCTGATCGCACGTGCCGATAAAACCGGACAAAGCGCATTGGAAGATGCGTGCCAGCTGCTGTCGGCTTGCCCTGACATCAAGCTGCTTCTCAACGCTGCCCAGTTCAGCCCCAGCGGGCGAAACTTCGGCTCATATTATGGATATGGGGGCTAACCCGCCATGAAACGAATTGTCTTCACGAGCATGGGCGCTGTCGCCGCGATTGCTGCGGCATCACCGCTCGCCGCGCAGGATTACGGCGAAAGCGAAGGCCGCGATGAATCGCGCAGCATTGGCGCGGGAGCAGGTAGGGCGACGGTCGAACCGTATATCGAGGTCTCGCAGATCGCGGTTGCCGAGCTGTCGCCGGGCAATGACGTGGTAACATACACGCAGCTTGCTGCGGGCGTCGATGCGACTGTAACCGGACGTAATACGGGCGGCTCTGTCTCGCTGCGTTACGAAAAGAACATCGGATATGGCGACAACGCGCTCGATAGCGACACGCTCAGCGGTGTTGCGCGAGGTTATGCCTCTATCGTCCCGCGGACGCTGACGGTCGAAGCTGGCGCGCTGGCTGCACGCACGCGCGTCGACAGCAATGGCGGGGCAACCCTGAACCCGCTGATCGGCGAAGAGAGCGAGAGCAATATCTACTCGGTCTATGCAGGGCCAAACCTGCATACCAGCGCAGGCGATGTAGAGATCAACGCCAATTACCGCGCTGGCTACACAAAAGTTGAGCAACCGGATTCATTGGTCGTGACGCCAGGTGCGGACCCGGTCGATGTTTTCGATGACAGCCTCAGCCAGAGCGCAGGCATCCATTTGGCTACACGCCCGGGTGAACCGCTACCGGTAGGGCTTGGCGTTGGGGCCGGATGGAATCAGGAAGACGTTTCCAACCTCGATCAGCGCGTACGTGACATGTATGTTCGCGGGGATGTGACCGTCCCTGTCGGGCAATCGCTCGCGGTGGTTGCCGGTGTCGGTTACGAAGACGTCGAGGTATCCAGCCGCGATGCTGTGCGCGACGTAAACGGTGATCCGGTCATCGGCGATGATGGCCGGCTGGTTACCGACAAAAGCCAGCCGCGGATTATTGCTTACGAGACCTCGGGAATGATCTGGGATGCCGGTGTCATCTGGCGCCCCAGCACGCGCACCGCGTTCGAGGCGCATGTCGGTCGCCGTTACGATTCGACCACCTATTACGGCAGCTTTGCCTGGGCGCCGGACAGTCGCAGCGCAGTCAATGTTTCTGTCTATGACACGGTCTCCGGGTTCGGCAATCAGCTGAACACTGCACTTGCAAACCTGCCTGCGGAATTCACCGCCAATCGCAATGCGCTGACGGGTGATCTGTTCGGTTGCGTGGCCGGAGCCGAAGCGGATGAAGGATCAAGCTGTCTCAACGGCGTGTTCTCGTCTGTGCGCGGTTCGGTCTTCCGTTCGCGGGGCGTGGCAGCCAATTATTCCACGACTGTCGGGCGTCTCAGCACCGGGCTGGGCTTCGGATATGACCGCCGGAAATTCATCGCTGCACCCGGCACCGTTCTCGCGGCGGCCAATGGTGTAATCGATGAAAGTTATTACGCGGCCTGGTATCTCTCGGGCAGTATCGACGCACGGTCGGCTTTCTCGACCAATGCGTATGCGACATTGGTCGAAAGCGGGTTCGATTCCGGCGGCGATGTGATGGCGGTTGGCGCGTCTGCTTCATACAGCCGAAGCCTGACGCCGCGCCTTTCCGCGCGTGCGGCAATCGCGCTTGATCACATCGATAGCGATATCTCGATCGAAGATATCACCACCGCGTCGGCGCTTGTCGGCCTGCGGCTCGGATTCTGATTTAGGGGAAATGAAGAATGTTTGATGATTTTTATGGGCTGACCGGGCGACCGTTCCAGCTGACCCCGGATCCGAACTTCTATTTCGAAAGCGCGACGCATCGCAAGGCGCTGTCCTATCTCGGTTACGGGATGGCGCAGAGTGAGGGCTTTATCGTCATCACCGGCGAGGTCGGCGCGGGTAAATCAACGCTGGTCGCGCATCTGATGCAAAAGATCGACCGGGAACAGATGACGGTCGGGCAGGTGGTCACCAGCAACCTCGATGGTGAAGAACTGGTCCACGTTGTCGCGCAGAGTTTCGGTCTTGAAGTCGAAGGGCACGACAAGGCATCAGCCCTCGGCGCGATCGAGAATTTCCTGCACGACGAAGCGCGTGAAGGACGGCGGACGCTGTTGGTCGTCGACGAATCCCAGAACCTTTCGGTCGAGGCACTGGAAGAATTGCGGATGCTGTCGAACTTCCAGCTTGGCTCACACCCGCTGCTGCAATTGCTTTTGCTGGGGCAACCGGAATTCAAGCAAATCCTGGCCGAAAGCACGGAGCTGGAACAGCTGCGCCAGCGGGTCATCGCGGCGCATCACCTGCAATCGATGGAACCGGGCGAGATCGAGCCGTACATCAAGCACCGTCTCGAATGTGTCGGCTGGACCGGAAACCCCGATTTCGATCAGCGCGTGTTCAAGGAACTTTACGAAGCAACCGGCGGCATTCCCCGGCGCGTGAACCAGGTGGTTACCCGCCTGCTGCTGCTGGGCGCGGTCGAGCAGCGCACCCGGATTGACAACACCATGCTGAGCGCGGTGCTGAACGAAATGAGGGACGATAACACCTTTCCTGAGGCAGCACCGAAACCGCTTGAGAAAATTGCACCTGCGCCGGCGCCGGGCCCGATCAAACACGTTGCAGCCGCTCAGGCAGTGCCGCGTCCGAAGATCGAGGAATTGCTGGCCGAGCGTGATCTGCAAATCAACGAATTGCAGCAGGCTGTGGTGGAGCTTTCACGCGCCAGTTCGGCCAACGGCGATACGCGCGGACTTATGGACGAAGTCGCCCGGCTGGAAGCAAAGCTGGAAGAACAGGAACGTTCTGTGCGCCATGTTCTGACCATGCTGATCGAATGGATGGAAAGCGGGCAACTCCCGCGTGAAGCGGCATAAGGGGCCAGACCCGATGAAGCATTCGGCAATCGAGCCCGCTCCGATCGTCAACGGCCTGTCGGTCGATGTCGAAGACTGGTTTCAAGTCGGGGCATTCGAAAACGTTATCAACCGCAGCGACTGGGATGACCTGACGCTGCGGGTGGAAAATAACGTGCTGCGCATCCTTGATCTGTTTGCAGAAGCTGATGTTAAGGCGACATTCTTCACGCTGGGATGGGTCGCACAGCGCAATACGCATTTGATGCGCAGGATCGTGGAGGCCGGCCATGAATTGGCGAGCCACGGATACGACCATGCCCGGGTCTTCAATTTCACGCGGGCTGAATTTGCGGAAGACATCGCGAAGGCGCGGATGATCCTCGAAGACGCAAGCGGGGCAAAAATCACCGGTTACCGTGCGCCCAGTTTCTCAATCGATCACCGGACCCCGTGGGCGTACAAGGAACTGGCTGAGCAGGGCTATACCTATTCGTCCAGCGTGGCGCCGATCACGCATGATCATTACGGCTGGCGCGAAGCACCGCGTTTCGCGTTCAAGCCGCTGCCATGGTCCGATCTTATCGAAATTCCGGTGACCACAGCGATGCTCGGCGGAAAACGTGTTGCCGCTGGCGGCGGGGGTTTTTTCCGGGTTTTACCTTATGCGTTTTCGCGCTGGGCAATCCGGCAGGTGAACCGCACCGATCAGCGGCCGGCAGTGTTCTATTTCCATCCGTGGGAAATCGATCCGGACCAGCCCCGGGTGCCAAACGCCTCGGTCAAATCGCGGCTGCGCCATTATACCAACCTTGAGCGCATGGCGCCGAAGCTGGGCGAGTTGGTGCATGAGTTTGCCTGGGGCCGGATGGACGTAATCGCTCACCGCGAAGCTGCCTTGGCACAGGCCTTTGCCTGATGAACGCACCGTTTGCCCTTTCAAGCGAGACAGTCTCGATAGCCGATCTGCGCGATCCGGGAGAAGTGTCGCGGATCGAGGGCTTTGTTGCCCAGCAGGAAGGCAGTATCTTTCACCGGCCTGCCTGGCTTGGCGCGGTGGAGCGAGGCACCGGACACAGGGCTGCGGGAATCGTCGCGGGAAAATGCGGGAATATTACCGGCTGGCTTCCGCTTAGCGACGTTCATTCGCCGCTGTTCGGCCGCGCGCTGATATCCAGCGGTTTCGCGGTTGGCGGCGGCCCGCTGGCGGTCAGCGATGCCACATCGCACCGTTTGTGCCGCGCGGCAGAGGAGCTTGCACTTCGCACCTCGAGCAGCGCCATCGAACTGCGCGGGCCCGGCGCGCCGCCTGAGTGGCATTGCCGGAATGATACGCATTGCGGTTTTGAAACAAGGCTCGCTGAAGATGATGAGGCGCAATTGCTGGCTGTGCCGCGAAAGCAGCGTGCGGAAATTCGCAAGAGCCTGAAAACAGAATTCGAGGTTATGATCGGCACGGGCGAGACCAGCCGTGCGGACCATTACCGTGTCTATGCGGCGAGCGTTCACGCGCTGGGAACACCGGTATTCCCCCGGTCTCTATTCGACGCGGTTCTTGATGCATTCGGTAGTGCGGCCGATATCCTGACCATCCGCCATCAAGGGGTTGCCGTGGCAAGCGTGTTGTCACTCTATCACGGCGGCGCGGTGATGCCGTATTGGGGAGGGGGAACATTCGCTGCGCGCGTTCTCAGAGCCAACGAGCGGATGTATTTCGAACTGATGCTGCACGCCCGCCGCAAGGGCTGCGACAGTTTCGATTTCGGACGGTCAAAGACCGGTAGCGGGCCGTATTCCTATAAGAAGAATTGGGGGTTCGAACCGCAACCGCTGACCTATTGCAGCTGGACCGCGCCCGGGCAGGAACCGCGCGACCTCAGCCCGGCGAACGGTGCGTACTCTGCAAAGATCGAGCTTTGGAAACGCTTGCCGCTTGCGCTCGCCAATCGAGTGGGGCCGTTTATTGCCAGAGGGCTGGCATAGTGGGCGATATCCTGTTTCTCGCCCACAGGATGCCGTTCCCGCCTGATCGCGGGGACAAAATCCGCTCGCACCATCTGCTCAAGGCGCTCGCTGAATTGTCCGATGTTCACGTGGGCTGTTTTGGCGATACCGACAGCGATTTTTCCCATGAGGGTGAACTTGCTGCGACCGCGAAAAGCCATTGTCTGGTTCGCAGATCCAAGTCGATGGCTTTCAGCGGGATCGAGGCGCTTGCAAGCGGCAAGCCGGTCAGCCTGACCGCCTTTGCCCACAAGGCGCTGAGCCGGTGGGTTGCCAGCACGATAGAGCAGCACCCGATCGACACGATTTTCGTGTTCTCGGGCCAGATGGGCCAGTTCATTCCGGACAGCTTTAAAGGGCGGGTGATCATCGATCTGTGCGATGTCGATTCCGCCAAGTTCGAAGCTTACGCAAAAGAAGGATCTGTGCCGCGCAAATGGATCGACGCACGCGAAGGCAGAAAGCTTTCGGCGGTCGAAGAAGCTTTGGCCCACCGGGCGGACGCAACGCTGTTCGTCAGTCAGGCTGAGGCCGACCTGTTCCGGTCGAGGCTGCGTAATTCTTCCTGTGTGAACATAGCTGCGATACGCAATGGTATCGATACCACGTTCTTCGATCCTTCTGCTGTAACCGCCAATGCAGAACTTGCGCGAGTATCCGGGCCGAACTTCGTGTTCACCGGTCAAATGGATTACGCCCCGAATATCGCCGCTGCGGAAAGGGTGATTGCCAAGTTGCTTCCAGCAATCCGCCAGAAGCATCCAGGTGCCGCGTTCCATGTTGTCGGGCGCGCGCCGACCGACAGGTTGATGCGTCACGATGGCAAGGCCGGGGTCAAGATATGGGGTGAAGTTCCCGATGTCCGCCCGTTTCTGGCAGCTGCGGATGTCGTAATTGCGCCGCTGGAAATCGCGCGCGGGATTCAGAACAAGGTGCTGGAAGCGATGGCAATGGCGCGCCCGGTCCTGCTTTCGGCAGAGGCAGCAACCGGTATTGATGCGAGCGATGGCAAACACTTCCGGATCGGGACCTCCAACGACGCGTTGATCGCGGCTGCGCTGGATATGCTGGCCAACCCTGCGGCAACTGCCGAGATGGCACCTGCTGCGCGGGAATACGTCGCGCAGCACCAGAGCTGGCCGGCCATGCTTGCGCCGCTTTCCCTTCTATGCGGTGTGAGCGCCCAAGGAAAAGCGCGTGATGCAGCTTGATGGGCTGGTCCAGCGCGAGGGTGGAAGGAAGCTGATTTCCTCCATTCCTGCGTGTTGGCAGGGGCCGTTGGTCCGGCTTGGTATTGTGTGGGCGGCAATTTTCGCGCTGACGTTCTGTGAATGGCAGGCGATGGTATCCCAGTGGTGGAATATCTCGACCTACAATCACATTCTGTTCGTGCCTCTGATCGTCGGGTGGCTGATCTATTCCCGGCGCGATGAACTTGCCAGAATAACGCCGCAGGCATGGTTTCCCGGGCTGCTGATGCTTGGCGCTGCCCTGTTCGTGTGGTTGGTCGGTTCTCTGGCCGGAGTTAACACGGTCAGTCAGCTCGGCGCGGTTCTTGCGCTCCAGACGAGCATTGCCGCACTTCTTGGCCTGCGTGTCACGGTGGCCACTCTGTTTCCCTTGCTGTATCTCATTTTCCTGGTCCCTTTTGGCGACGAGTTGGTGCCGGCACTCCAGATGATCACTGCGGAAATGGTGATTACCCTCACGCAGTGGAGCGGCGTTCCCGCTGTCATCGACGGCGTTTTCATAGACACGCCAGCCGGCCTGTTCGAAGTGGCGGAAGCATGCTCCGGCGTGAAATTCCTCATCGCCATGATCGCGCTTGGGACGCTGATCTGCTATTGCTGCTTCAACAGCTGGAAGCGCCGGATAGTCTTCATGGTTTCGGCCATCGGATTGTCGATTGCCGCGAACAGCATCCGCGCCTGGGGCACGATTTTCATCGCGCAGTCGCAGGGCATCGAATTCGCCGAGGGTTTCGATCACATTTTCTACGGGTGGATTTTCTTCGCTCTGATTGTTGGTGGTTTGCTTGCCACTTCCTGGCGCTGGTTCGATCGCGACCCGGACGATCTTGGAATTGATTTACCCGGTGCACCGCAATCAAACTGGTTTCGGCAGTTGTCAGTCGGAGCAATGTCAGGAAACAGGGCTGCCGTGTTTGCAGGCCTGTTGCTGGCCATCTTCGCATTCTGGCACACGGCTGGCTCGCGCGTAGAGGCGGCTGTTCCGGACCAGATCAGCCTGCCCGAACAGGTGGCAGACTGGAAGCTGGTCGATTATTCTCCGTCTGTGGCGTGGCAGCCGCGCGCGAGCGGGGCGGATCACCGGCTGCTGGGCCGCTACCGCAACAATTCCGGACAGCACGTCGATGTATTCCTCGCGCTGTATTCCGCGCAGGAAGATGGGCGCGAAGCAAGCGCCTATGGCGAGGGCGCGCTCGATCCGGGCAGCGATTGGCGCTGGCTTGCACCCGGCACAGCCCGAACAGATGCCATCGCCGACTATCTTTTCGTCTACGGCAAACACAAACGGCTCGCGGAAACATCTTACAGAACCGGCAACCTGCTTACCGGCAGCGCTGCCAGGTTGAAACTTGCGAATATGTTCGACCGGCTGACCCTCCGGGCGAGGCCGACCATGATGCTGATCGTTTCAGCCGAAGAACGTGAAAACCGCGAAGCCGCTCAATCCATCTCCGATTTCCGCCGCTCTGTCGGTGATCAAGGTGAATGGATGGACCGTATCGCGCGGCTGCGTTAGGGCGCGCGTTATGTGCGGAATCGCCGGCCTTTTCCATTGCGGGACACCCAAGCCGGTCGATCCGGCACGCGTCAGCCGAATGTGCGACGCGTTGTTTCATCGCGGCCCGGACGGGTCCGGCATTTGGACCGGTCAGGGTGTAGGGCTGGGGCACCGCCGGCTTGCGATTATCGATCTTGAGGGATCGCCGCAGCCGATGCACGCGCATGATGGGAACGCGGTAATCGTATTCAACGGGGAGATTTACAATTTCCGCGAGCTGCGACGCGAACTCGAAGGGCACGGCGCAAAATTCCGCACTGATGGCGACACAGAAGTCATATTGGCCGCATGGCAGCGATGGGGCCCCGATTGCCTCGAAAAGCTGCACGGCATGTTTGCCTTCGCGATTTACGATCTGAACCGGAAAGAGCTGTTTCTGGCCCGTGACAGGCTGGGCGTGAAACCGTTGTTCATGGCGCATTTGAGCGACGGCAGCCTCGCATTCGCGTCAGAATTGAAAGGGCTGCTTGCCCATCCGCTGCTTCGCCGCGAAATCGATCCGCTGGCGGTAGAGGATTACATGACCTGGGGGTACGTGCCGGATCACCGATCCATCCTCAAGGGTGTCGAAAAACTGCCTGCCGGTCACTTCCGCTTGCTGCGCCACGGGGAAACACCGGCGCCGCCGCGTCAATGGTGGGATGTAGATTTCAGCCAACGCAAATCGAGCAAAACCTCCGATCTTTCTGCGGAATTGCTGTTCAGGATGCGGGAAGGGGTGACATCCCGGATGGATGCCGACGTCGCGCTCGGCGCATTCCTGTCCGGCGGGGTGGATTCGTCGAGCGTGGTTGCGCTTATGGCTGAATCCAGCCGCGACCCGGTAACTACCTGTTCGATCGGTTTCGATGTCGCTGCACTCGATGAAACCGGCTACGCAGAGAAAGTGGCCGCGCGTTTCGGTACCGACCACCACAGCCGCATCGTCGACCCTGATGATTTCCAGCATATCGATGCCTTGGCCGGTATGTTCGACGAGCCTTTCGCGGACGCTTCTGCGCTGCCGACATGGCGTGTCTGCCAATTGGCGAGGGAACACGTCACCGTTGCATTGTCTGGCGACGGCGCAGACGAGGCATTCGCCGGATATCGCCGGCAGGTTTTCCATGCGCGCGAAGAACAGCTTCGTTCGGTCTTGCCTTCAGCCTTGCGGAAACCGCTGTTCGGCGGCCTCGGGGCGATCTGGCCGAAGGCTGACTGGGCGCCCCGGCCGCTGCGGGCGAAGTCGACCTTTCTATCGCTCGCGCAGGACGGTGCGGAAGGGTATGCACGGTCGCTTTCGGTCATCCCGCCGGAACTGCGATTCGCCTTGTATGGCGACGATCTGAAGCGGGAACTTGGCGGCTACAGGGCAGAGGCACCGCTGATCAGAATGATGCGCGATGCCCCGGCCCGTTCGGGTCTGGACCGGGCGCAATATGCCGATCTCAAATTCTGGTTGCCAGGGGATATCCTGACCAAGGTCGACCGGACCAGTATGGCAGTCAGCTTGGAAGCCCGTGAACCGCTGCTGGACCACCGTCTGATCGAATTCGGTGCGCAGTTGCCGCACCGTGCCAGAGTCCGCGGTACGCAAGGCAAATGGCTGATCAAGCACACAATGGAACGCTATCTGCCCGAGGATATCCTCTACCGGCCGAAGCAAGGTTTCGTGACGCCGATTTCGGACTGGTTCCGGGGGCCGCTGGCCAGCGAAGCACGCGTGATCTGTTCTGCCGGCGGCCTGGCTGACACCGGCTGGTTCGATGAGCGCGCGCTTGCGAAACTTGCCGACGATCACATTTCAGGGAAGTCAGATCACGGACGAATCCTGTGGCAATTGTTGATGCTCGGGAAATCGATAAAGCGTCTCGGCATTGGCCTGTAAGACTCGGAAAAAGAGTCAGAAATGCATTTTCCACTGCGAATTGCGAACCAGTCCAGAAAAAGGACATGAAAAATAATCGGTTGCCAAGCGAGTCGCGGCTCATGTAGCAAGTAGCTGATGAGGACCGAAACCACCCAATTATAGGGGTCGCTAATGGATCGGATCGAATCAGGGCTTGAACGAGGCGGGGGCGAATTGGACAGTATATCCACTTCAGCAATGCCGTTAGGCGAGGGCGACGACCATCTGGTTGTCGAGAACTCGATCTATTCAGGCATTCCCGATGAGCTGTTTTCCCTGCAGGAACTCGACGTTCTTTATCAGGAAGAAACGCAGACGCTCTGGTCCTATATGCGCCCCAGCGGCAGGCCCAGCTTCACCCGCGCACTTCTGGGCGATTTCGAAAACTGGCAGAAACTGATCGCCAAGGGGTTCGGGCCGGGCAAGGTACCGCTCAAATTTCTCGTCCTAGGCAGCAGGGCTCCGGGAGTATTCTGTTTTGGCGGCGATCTGTCGCTGTTCCAGCAATTGATCCGCAATCGTGACCGGGCAGGGTTGGAGCATTATGGCCACCGGTGCTGCGAAATCCTGTTCAATAACATGAATACGCTCGACATCCCGATGCTGACCGTCGGGCTCGTCGAAGGGGCCGCGCTTGGCGGCGGGTTCGAGGCCTTGCTTTCTTTCGATTACATTGTTGCTGAACGCGATGCGACCTTCGGGCTGCCGGAAATTATGTTCGGTCTATTCCCAGGAATGGGCGCACATGCGTTTCTGTCTCGCAAGCTAGGCAGCGCGATGGCCGACCGCCTGATTGTGTCCAACGAAACCTACACCGCTGAACAGATGTACGATCTTGGTCTGGTTCACCACCTTGCCGAGAAAGGCGAAGGGCTGAGCGCGTGCAAGGAATTCATCAAGAAGTCGGAACGGCGCCATGCCGGAATGGTCAATGCGCGCAAGGCGATGAAGATTGCCTGGAAGCTGGAGCTTGCGGAATTGAACCGGATCACGGACCTGTGGGCCGATGCCGCGCTGCAACTCAGCGAACGTGACCTGAAAGTGATGAACCGCCTTGCATCGGCGCAGCAAAGGCTGGCTGACGCCGCTTGATCAGTCGCCCGTGCCATGGCCCAGGGCCATGTATTCATCGCTCTGCATTTCCATCAGGCGGCTGACCGTGCGTTCAAATTCGAAGCTGCCGTCACCTGACTGATAGAGGTTTTCCGGCACTGCTGCGGCCGTCACGAACAGCTTGACCCGGTATTCGTACAGCGCGTCGATCAATGTGACGAAGCGTGCTGCTTCGTTGCGGTCGTCAGGCCCCATCAGCGGGATACCAACGATGATTACGGTGTGGAATGTGCGCGCGATGGCGAGATAATCGCTCGCGCCGCGCGCTTCCCTGCACAGCCGTTTGAAGCTGAAAACTGCAACCCCCTTCAGGGCGCGGGGCACGTGCAAGTTGCGCCCGCCGCCCAAGTCTATTTCAGACGAAGGCACATGGGCGCCGTCGTCCGGATCATAATCGGTCAGACGGAAGAAAGCCTCGCGAACCTGGGCGGTGGCATCGTCTCCTAGCGGTGTGTGCCATGTATCGAGCCCGCCGATACGGTCGAGCCGGTAATCAGTGGGTCCGTTCAACGGAATTATGTCCAGCCGGTTTTCAATCAGGTCGATGAACGGCAGGAAGTGTTCCCTGTTGAGCCCGTCCTTGTAAAGATCATGCGGCGGTCGGTTGGAAGTGGTGACAATGGTCACACCTTCATCGACGATCAATGCCCGGAACAACCGGCTCATGATCATGGCGTCGGCGCTGTTGTTAACGACCATCTCGTCGAAACAGAGGCAGCGCAGGTCTGCCCCAAGTTCGCGCGCGACATTGGGTATGGGGTCGCCCGGGTCGGCCTGCCTCCACGAACGCATTTTCTGATGCACTTCCTGCATGAAGGCGTGAAAGTGAACCCGGCGTTTTTCCTTGATCGCCAGAGCATCGTGAAACAGATCCATCAGCATGGATTTGCCGCGGCCTACACCGCCCCACATATAGATGCCGCGCGGCTGCGCCGGCTTCTTGCCCAAAAGTTTGCCGATGAAGCCGGTTTCGGCGCGATCGGTCAGTTGGTGACGCAAAGCCGCCAACTTTCGTGCGGCAGCAGCTTGTTCCGGATCGGGGCGCAGTTCGCCGGCGGCAACCAGTTCGTCGTACCGCGACATGGGCGAGGCGCTCATTTTCTTGGAGAGGCCTTGCGAACCAATCCCGAGAATGCCGCGACCAGATGATCTTCCTGGACCACTTCCCCGCGCATGAACATGAGCCTGCCGGTTTCGCGCATCACCTCCACCACCGCATCCAGGGGCTGGTCCATCCGGCCGGCTCCAATGAACTGGGTGGAAAGTTCCAGCGTTACCGCCATCCCGGCCTCGCTTTCGCGCAGCACGTGCATGGCGGAAAACAGCGAGATATCGATCAGGGAAAGGGTGATGGCCCCGTGGATCATATCCTGAAGGTTCGAATGCCTGCGTTCGGGCAGCATGCGCAGGCGGCATTTATTGCCTTCCTGACGCACCATCATAGGGCCCATCACTTGCGTGTTGAACCGGGTGTTGTCCTTCATATCCCATGTGTACCAGCCGGGCTGGTCGGGGACGGGCTTATACTCGAAGAAGTCGGGCGGGGCGCGCATCTGCTCAGCCAATTGCGGCTTAGATCGTACGCTCGGCCATCATTTTCTTGGTTTCGGCGATTGCCTTTGCCGGGCTGAGACCCTTCGGGCACACATTCGCACAGTTCATGATCGTGTGGCAGCGATACAGGCGGAAGGGGTCTTCCAGTTGATCAAGCCGCTCGCCCGTCATTTCATCGCGGCTGTCGGCCAGCCAGCGATATGCCTGGAGCAGAATTGCCGGGCCAAGAAACTTGTCGCTGTTCCACCAATAGGATGGGCAGCTGGTCGAACAACAGGCGCACAGGATGCACTCGTACAGGCCGTCCAGCTGTTCACGCTGTTCCGGGCTCTGTAGCCGTTCCTTGCCGCTTGGCGTTGGTGTTACCGATTGCAGCCAAGGGCGGATCGACGCGTATTGCGCATAGAAATGCGTGAAATCCGGGACGAGATCCTTGACCACTTCCATGTGCGGCAGGGGCGTAATGCGAATTTCGCCCTTCATATCTTCGATTGCGGAAGTGCAGGCGAGGCCGTTCTTACCGTTCATGTTCATGGAGCATGAGCCGCAAATCCCTTCGCGGCAGGAACGGCGGAAGGTCAGCGTCGGATCGATTTCGTTCTTGATCTTGAACAGCGCGTCGAGAACCATCGGGCCGCACTGGTCGAGGTCGATCTCGAACGTGTCGTAACGCGGGTTTTCGCCGCTTTCCGGATCGTAGCGGTAGATCTTGAATTTCTTCACTCGTGCGGCGCCGTCGGCCTTGTAGTCACGGCCCTTGCCATTGATGCGTGAGTTCTTGGGGAGAGTGAAGGTCGCCATAGTCTGAAAAATCCTGATCTCGCTTGCGCCGCCTACTTACCTATTATGGCCGTCAACACAAGCGGCCTGCGGTTGATTTCCGATGTAGGAAACTTGCGCATCGGCTGCACCCTCAAAGAATCCAA
The DNA here is from genome assembly GCF_009828095.1 of Pontixanthobacter luteolus. GTDB lineage: Bacteria > Pseudomonadota > Alphaproteobacteria > Sphingomonadales > Sphingomonadaceae > Pontixanthobacter > Pontixanthobacter luteolus. The sequence goes on from NZ_WTYP01000001.1 coordinate 784,448, forward strand.
CATCGCTTGCGGATTTTGCACCGTGTCCGGCGGCATCCACCCAAGCAGGGAACAATGCGCCGGCACAGGGCGTCTATCGGGCATGACTGATGATCAACAAGCGAACGTAAACGAGTTCAGCTGCGCGGCAATTTTCGGCGCTTCCGGAGGGATTGGCAGGGCGTGGACTGAGAATCTGGCAAATAACGGCGTGACCGTGTGGGCCGGATCGCGAAGCGGCAATGTCCCGCAGGAAGGTGACGTGCGGCCTTTCGCGTTCGACCTTAATGACGAAGCGACTATCGAGCAGGCTGCTTCTCTGATGCAGTCCCGCCCGCCGCAATTGATCATCGCCGCGACCGGCGTTCTGACATTGGCCGATGGAACCGGGCCAGAGCGCAGCTATCGCGGCTTGCGCCCTGACATCATGGCGCAGGTGATGGCCCTGAACACCATTGGCCCGGCGATGATCGCCAAGCATATGTTGCCGCTGCTGGACCGCCATGAACGCGGAGTGTTCGCAGCAATTTCGGCGCGGGTGGGTTCCATCAGCGACAACGGGTTGGGGGGATGGCATTCCTATCGCGCCTCGAAAGCGGCCCTCAATATGCTGATCAAGAATTTCGCGATCGAACTGCGGCGTACCCACAAACAGGCAGTGGTTGCGGGGTTGCACCCCGGGACAGTCGATAGCGAGCTATCGAAGCCGTTTCAGGGAAACCTGCCTGAAGGACAGTTGACCGATCCCGCGGAGGCAGCGCAAAATTTGCTTGCTGTCCTGCGCGGCCTGACACCCGATAATTCCGGCGAAGTTTTTGATTTTGCGGGGAAGAGGATTCCCAGCTGATCAGCCCATCAATCCGTTACGGCGCAGACTATCGGCAAGGATTGTCTCGATCAGTTCTGCCTGCGTCCAGCCTGCAAGTACGGCAGAGCGGCCATAAACCTTTTCCGACCAGAGATTGCAGTTCAGGTTCACTTCGATGAAGTGCACTTCACGCGTTTCGCGGTTCACTCTGAATTCGAAACGCCCGTAATCGAACGGACGGTATTCGCCCCACAATTTGCGGGTGTAATCGTTGATCACTTCAGTCAATTCAGGATCATCGAATGCGTCGAGTGAGTACTTGTTGGTGCGGTCGACCAGATCGCGCTTTTCGTAATATGTTCTGAGATGCGACGGGTCCGCCTGCTCGAAAATCATGTGCGGCATGATCACAGGGTCGCCAATCGTGATGACCGGCACCTCCACATCGCTGCCGACAAGAAACGGCTCGACGATTGCATCGTGCTTGTCCGCGTGAATTTCGTCGATTGCCGATTTTACCCCGGCCCAATCGGTCGCATCATGCACGCCCCAGCTGGCGGATGACGCATTCGGCTTGATCACATAGCGTTCTGCCTGCGGACACGCAGCCGGATCGATCGGCGCTCCCCGGCGATAGATCGTCCAATCCGCAGTTGGCACGCCGGCTACCACAGCGGCACGTTTTGCTAGATGCTTGTCATCAGACAGGCCGCGCAGGATCGGGCTTGCGCCAAGAAACGGAATGCCGTGCCGTGTGCAAAGGAGCGGGCCGAGCATTTCGGAGTTGAAAAATCCGGCCCGGTTCAGCAGCGGGAACACGAAATCGACCTCCGGCTTTTCGAACAGCACATCAAAACTGTCCGCCAGCATGAGGTCGAGGCCGAGGCTTTTCAAAATCTCCCGCGTTTCAACATGATAGAGCGCGTGGTTGCCATCGTCAGGGTGCAAGCCGCCATCCCACTTCGCATGTTTGGCGATAAAAAGGATACGCAAACGCTCTTTAGTTGCGGCGTCGATCTTGAGTGGGGCTAGCTGCGGCAAAACTCGATTAACCTCTTTTGCGGTGGTGCCGTCCCTTAGTTCTGCTAGGGGCCGTGGCCAAGTACAATTGTCGGGCCGATCCCTGAATGCTTGCTAAATATCCTGACCTCCATCCTGATTTTTCGGCCACTGATGATGTGCGCGATCTTGTTTCGCTGCTGTCCTCTGGCGGTGATGCCCGGATAGACCTCGATCCGGAAACCGGGCTCAATCGCTACATGTCCGCCCCTTATCCGCGGCGCGCGCTGGCATTTGCATCTTCCACCGCAAACGATCTGTCAGCCGACGCATTTCGTCATCTCCTGGCGCTGCGCGGCGCAGGAACTGTGGCTTATCGTGAACACCTCGCTGATCTGAGCCGCCGGATCAGGTCGGCTTATGATCTGGGCGAGGGGTGTGATGTCGTGTTCGCGCCGTCGGGAACCGACCTTGAATACGTTGCGCTGGCCGCTGTGCGCGGACGTCAGCCGAACGGAATCCACAATATTTTGCTCGGCGCAGATGAAGTGGGCCGGGGCTGCGTTCATTCGGCACATGGCAACTATTTTGCCCCGGAAACTGCATTGGGCAGGGATACCGAGCAGGGTGCCGATGTCGAAGGATTAGAAAATGTCAGCCTAGCCGACATTCCGGTCCGGTGTATGCAGGGGCAGGCGCGCACAAGCGCAGAGATGGCCGAGGCGATCCGTGTCGAGCTGGAGCTTGCCCGGCAAATGGGACGTCATGCGCTGGTCCATGTTGTCCACGGGTCGAAAACCGGCCTGATCCTGCCCGAGCTAAGCGAAATTGACAGCCTGCGTTCCGAATTCGGCGATGCCTTCACACTGGTTGTCGACGCGTGTCAGGCGCGGATCATGTCTGACGCCGTTCAGGCCTATCTCGACCGCGGGGCGGTTGTTTTCCTCACCGGGTCCAAATTCATGGGCGGCGCGCCCTTCAGCGGCTTTGCATTGGTCCCTGATGCGACTGTCGCTCAAGCAGCAGAGCTTCCCAAGGGGTTTCGCAACATTTTCCGGCGGGCTGAATGGCCTGACAGCTGGCTCGGTGCAAGCGATCTGGAAGACAGCGAGAATCCAGGTCTGGCGCTTCGTCTGGAAGCCTCTGTGTTCGAACTGGAACGCTTTCAGCAGCTTTCCCTGGATCAGATAAAGCGGGTGATTTTCGCTTTTCAGCGGGCGTTGGAGGCGAAATTGATCCAGCCGTTCGGGTTCGAGCTCGTCCAGCCCCATAGTGATAACGATGGGGCGGAGGCGCGGGGACATCCGCTGGAAATGCTCACGCTGGCAACCCTCGATGTCAGCTCGCATCCTGCGTCAGAGTTCTTTGAAGGGGCAGAAAAACTGCACCGCAAACTCGCGCTGTCGGGCTTGAGGTTGGGGCAGCCTGTAAAGAGCGTGCGAACCGAAGAAGGCAAATGGGGCGGGACCTTGCGGGTCGGCCTTTCAATGCCGCAGATGGTCAGGCTCGCGGCATTGAGCGACGAGGTGCTCGAAACGGCGCTTGCGCAGCAGATTGGCCAGATCGGCGATGCCCTGAACGCTGAGCGGACGGTTAGCTGACCGGTTTCTGATGCGCGCTTAGGCTGCGGCTAAACGCCTGCCAGCTTTGCCGTGTCGAGGATTGCTCCGACAAATCCTTCGGGATCGTCTTCCTGAATGAAGTGACCGCCGTGAAGCGTTCGGTGCAGGTCATGCTTTGCCCCGGGAATTCGTTCCTGAAACGGGGTGAAGCCGCCCCTCGTGATGGGGTCCCTGTCGCTAAAGCAGCAGGTGAAAGGCTTTTCAAACTTTTCCAGAACTTGCCACGCTTCGAGTTGTGCGGGCACTTCGACGTTATCGCCCAGCGGGACCAGAGCGGGGAAAATGCGTGCTGCGGCCTTGCTGGCTCGGGTGTCGTAAGGGGCGTTGTAGGCCTGCACGACGCTGTCGGGCAGATCGGTCGTCGTCGCTCGCTGGATTATTCCGCCGATCGGGAAGACCGGACTCATTTTTGCGAAGGCGCGCCATTTGGCAAATGCTGGAGGTGGTTCCTGCCCCGCAGGCAAACCTCCGTTTGACAGGACAACCGCTGCGAACCTTTCCGGCATCGCGGCCACAAGCCTGAGGCCGATCAGCGAGCCCCAATCCTGGCAAACCAGAATAACGTTGTTAAGCCCCATCGCCTCGAACCATTCGCGCATCCACGCGACGTGACGCTGGTAAGTGAATTCGGACTTGGACGTTGGCTTGTCCGATTTGCCGAAGCCAATCAAGTCCGGCGCCAGGACACGGTAGCCAGCCTCCACCACCGGGCCAATCATCTTGCGGTAAAGGAAACTCCAGCTCGGTTCGCCGTGCAACATTAGGACAGGCGTTCCGCCCTGCGGACCTTCGTCCACATAATGGAGCCGCAATCCGTCTTTCAGGATGTGATAGCGAGGATCGAAAGGATAGCCGGGAATATCGGCAAAGCGGGCATCCGGCGTCCGGTGAACCTTTGACATGGTAAACATCCTCCCCTTCCAGTATCATGACTTCGTGTGAGGCAGTTGGGAAGTGCAAAATGGGCCTACAGTCATGGTGGGATGAACACGGTGTACCGCGGGTCATAAAGTTCGCTTGCGGTGCTCCACAGATTATGAAGCTGCGTTCGCAGTTAGTCCCGATGGCTACCGGCGATGTCTTTGAGATCGGCTGCGGCGGAGGTATCAACCAACAATTCTACAATGCTGCTGCGATCGATTCTTATTGCGGAATAGATCCCGGCGCGAAGTTACTTGAATACACCAGACAGGAAGCGGAGAACAAAGGCTGGCAGGCCGACATCCGCGACGGGATCGGTGAAGACATTCCGTTTTCCGATGAAAGCTTCGACACTGTGGTGTGCACATTCACGATGTGCTCGGTGCAGGATCAGGCTCAGGTCGTGCGCGAAATGCGCAGAATTCTGCGTCCAGGCGGCAAGCTGCTGTTTCTGGAACACGGCCGTGCACCAGACCAGAGTGTGGCGAAATGGCAGGATCGGATCGAGCCGGTATGGAAGCCGATCGCAGGCGGCTGCCATCTGACCCGGCCCATCACCACCGCAGTGCGCGAGGGGGGATTTGAAACGGAGAGACTTGGCGAAAAATACGTTCCCAAAACGCCCAGGCCCGTCGGTTGGGTAGAATGGGGTGTGGGAACAAAGTTTGGTTCCTGAGCCCGCAACGGCGGGCTTAATCCTTGAACCGGTTGCGGCGATCCCATTCCTTCAGACCGGTCGTTTCAACCTCGTTAAGCAGCCACTTTGCGAACCAGTTTTCCGGAAGCAAGGCGACTGAACGATCCAGCAATGACCGGACCTGACCTTCGCTCGCGGCCGCCGATCTACTGCGCATGATTGCATATGCAAGTGCTGAGCAGCCATGCGCAAGTCCAGCATCGCACGCGTCAGAATAGAGGCCAGCCACCGGCAGCAGGCGGGCTTTGACATTGCCACCTTCGTACGGGCTGCCGCCGCCGAAATACTCATTCGGTGAATACATCGGACACTGCAGGCCGTCACCATCATTGCAGGCAATCGCGTACAAAGCATTGGCGCGGACCATATCCCGAGGAACGCCGTAACCGGTCCGGTAGTGAAATCCGAGATTGGTACAGCTGTCGAGATCTACATATCCGCAACCGATGTTGAGCCAATGGTTGGCGCGCACCGGATCTTCGATCTGCACCATGTTTCCATGACCATCAAATACCGCTGACAGAGTGAAGCAGGCACTGCCAGCGCTTCGCTCTCCTGAGACACAGGAAGCATCGAGGAGCGAGATACCTGCCGGGACATTTTTCTCTAATCCTTTGCCGTGCAGGTAATGCCCGGCAAGGTTGGCGCATGACCGCATCGAGCCAAGATCGCAGCCACGGTGAAGAAAACGAATTTGTTTGGTGAAATCCGGGTCGCTGGCAGAACTGGCAGCCTCAAGCGAACGGTTGAAGCACGCTTTCCCGCTACCGAGGTCGCAAGCCTTTTCAAACAGCTCACTTGCGCGCGCGTTGCTTCGTTTGACGCCTTCTCCATCACGGTAAACAACCCCGAGGTGGTAGCAGCCAGTCGCGTTATCTTCTTCACAAGCGGAGCGCCAAAGCTGGGTCGCTTCCCTCAAATCCCCGGCCATGTAGGCGTCCAGCCCAGGATTGTCAGAAGCTGAGACGCCCGCCGCCGGGATCAGGGCGGCTGCAATCGCAATTGCAGCATGCCTGAGGCGGCGGGCGCTCAATTTATTCTCCGAAGGTGCGCTGCCACCAACCGCCGCGTTTTTTCGCGGGCTTGTCGGTTTCTGCGGCAGGTTCCGGTGCCTGAGCCTTCACTGCAGTGACGGGGACTGAAACAGCCGCAGCGTCCTCTGCCGGCTGCTCCTTCACCTTCTTGGCAGGTGCCTTGCGGGCAGCAGCTTTGCGGGCAGGAGCCTTCTTGGCCGGCTTCTCATCTGCTTTCTCAGCATCATCAGCTGCGGGAGCCTCGATATCCGCCTTCTTGCGACGCGTGCGCTTCGGCTTGTCTTCAGCCGGTTGCTCGTCAGCCGTATCGTCGGATTTCTTCTTCCGGGCCCGCTTGGGCTTCGGCTTCTCTGCTTCAGCCGGCGCTTCCGCCGAAGCTTCAGCAGAGGCCGGAGCGGCCTTCTTTCTGCGTGTCCGCTTGGGTTTCTCTTCTGCTGCGGCAGCTTCTGCGGTTTCAGGTGAGCCATCCGGGCCCGCAACGACAGCCATATCCTGTTTGACCTGCTCGGAAACCTCGGCGAGGTTTTCCGCGTCGTCTGCAGTTATGTCATTGGATTGTTCGCTATCACCGCGACCACGGCCCCCACGGCGACCCCGGCCTCCGCGCCGACGGCGCTTCTTCTTGGGCTTGCCATCTTCGTCGTCTTCGCCATCGGAACGGTTCTCGTCATTGTCATCATCGGATGCGTCCTGATCGGAATCGTCGTCGCCGTCATTGGCCTTGTTACGGCCACGTCCGCCGCGCCGACGGCGCTTCTTCTTTGGCTTGCCTTCGTCGTCATTATCGCTTTCGTCGAAGTTTTCCTCGACTTCCTCTTCGTCCTCTTCGTCATCGACGATAGGATCGAACTTTGGCGCTTCGGTAGGACGAGGGCCAGAGCTTCTGACGGACATCTTCGCGCCTTCGTCTTCCCCTTCGGGAATGACTTCGACGGTCACGTTGTACCGGTGTTCAATCTCGGCAAGGTCTGCGCGCTTGGCGTTTAGCAGGTAGACAGCGGCCTCGGTGCTCGCAGCAAGCTGGATAACCGTTCCCTTACCCTTTGCCGCTTCATCCTCGATCAGACGGAGGGCGGAGAGGCCGGCGCTCGATGCGGTGCGCACCAGGCCTGTGCCATCACAATGCGGGCATTCGCGGGTCGACGCTTCGAGCACACCTGTACGCAAGCGTTGGCGGCTCATTTCCATGAGGCCGAAGCCGGAAATCCGGCCTACCTGAATGCGGGCGCGATCGTTCTTGAGCGCGTCCTTCATGGCGCGTTCGACTTTGCGGACGTTGGAATTGTATTCCATGTCGATGAAGTCGATCACGACCAGACCGGCCATGTCACGCAGGCGCAACTGACGGGCGATTTCCTTCGCCGCTTCGATATTCGTCGCAGTCGCGGTCTGCTCGATCCCGTGTTCCTTGGTGGAACGGCCCGAGTTGATGTCGATCGACACCAGAGCTTCCGTGGGATTGATCACCAGATAGCCGCCCGATTTCAACTGGACCATCGGGTCGTACATCGCGCGCAGCTGATCTTCGGCACCGTAGCGCTGGAACAGTGGGACCGGATCCGAATACGCTTTAACCCGGCGTGCATGGCTGGGCATCAGCATCTTCATGAAGGATTTAGCGGATTTGTATCCGTCCTCGCCTTCGACAATCACTTCTTCGATCTCGCGATTGTAGATGTCGCGGATCGCCCTCTTGATAAGGTCGCTGTCCGAATGGATCAGGGCAGGGGCGCTGGAACCCAGCGTGTTGTTGCGGATTTCGCCCCACAGACGGGCAAGGTAATCGAAATCGCGCTTGATTTCGGTTTTGGTGCGGCTGAGGCCGGCAGTGCGAACGATCAGACCCATCGATTTCGGCAGGCTGAGGTCGCCGACAATCTGCTTGAGGCGCTTGCGATCCTGCGCGCTGGAAATCTTGCGCGAGATGCCGCCGCCGTGGCTGCTGTTCGGCATCAATACCGTGTAGCGGCCGGCAAGGCTGAGATAGGTGGTAAGGGCAGCGCCCTTGTTGCCGCGTTCTTCCTTCACGACCTGCACCAGCAAGACCTGACGGCGCTGGATTACGTCCTGAATTTTGTAGCGGCGGCGCAGGGCCATACGCTTTGCGCGAACTTCGTCGACTTCTTTCGCACGGCTACGGCCCTTGTTTCCGCCCTGACGGCGGCCTTTGCCATTGCGTCCGCGGCGTCCGCGTCCACGGCCACCCTTGGATTTGCTGTCGTCATCGCCGTCAGATGATCCATCATCATCTTCGTCGTCATCGTTATCGTCGTCGCCATCTACATGGCCTTCTTCGATGGTGGCGACCCTGTCTTTTTCCGAAGTGTCGATTTCTTCCATGCCGTCTTCGGCAAGGTCTTCAGCCAAGGATCCAGCAGATTCGTCGTCAGCGTCGTATTCATCGCCGGGGACGTTGCCTTCATCTTCTTCCTCAGCGCGAAGTCGTGCTTCTTCTTCCGCTGCTTCGGCCTCTTCGGCGAGCAGCTGCTCGCGATCTTCCTTCGGAATCTGATAATAGTCAGGATGGATTTCGTTGAAGGCGAGGAAGCCGTGACGGTTGCCGCCGAAGTCGACAAATGCCGCCTGCAGCGAAGGTTCAACCCTCGTTACCTTTGCAAGATAGATGTTGCCTTTGATCTGCTTGTGTTCAGCAGATTCAAAGTCGAATTCCTCAATCCGGTTGCCTTTTAGTACCGCCACCCGGGTCTCTTCCGAGTGGCGCGCATCGATTAGCATGCGCGTTGCCATTGAATTTTCTCCATGCGCGACCGGGCGGCCCGGATTTCAGGACTTTGCCTGATGCCGTTCCGCCTATTGGGAGGCGCAAATATGTGTGTAGTCCGCTCGTTCTGTGTGACGATGCGGTGATGAAAGACCAGCTCGGGCGCTTATTCGCCCGCTTTACTGAATTGAGCCGGAGTGATGTGTCTGCGGAGCAGAGATCGCGCATTGTGTGCGCCGCCCGGTCCGCCCAAATCACGGCGCGGCCTTGCGGCAGCAACGTGTGGGTCGGGGAGAGGCTTCTCATGTCTGCATCAACCTGTAGTAATGCCGAAGCGGGGCCCCGGCGGTAATCGGCAATTATCATGTCCAAAACGCTGATTTCATCCGCAATCGGACTTCAATCGGCGTGAACAAGGCGAACCCTTGCCAACGCGTTCGTGCTAGCACCGTGGGTTTCTTGTCGCAACCATATTGCGCAACTTGCCCGCAACACCGTAACGATGGCGCGCAATGTCACTGCGTATGCAAATATGGTTAATTTTTCTTGCCCCGGTTCTGCTGGTCGGCGGGCTGTACGTATTCGGCCTGACATTACCTGTGCCGCACCTCGGACGCGACTATGTGGTGCGTTTGTTGCTGCCTGACTCCGGGGCCGAACTGGATTTGCCCGAAGTCCTCGGGCCTCAGGACATGTCGCGCCCCTTGGTTGTGATCGACGCCGGCCACGGGGGCAAAGACCCTGGTGCCAGCGGTGCCGGCTACCGCGAAAAGGACGTTGTGCTCGGCCTCGCAGAAGCGCTGCGCGACCAGTTGATTGAAGAAGGCGGCATCCGTGTGGCTCTAACGCGCAGCGACGACACGTTTCTGGTGCTGGAAGAAAGGCCTGAAATCGCTCGCCGCCTGAATGCGGATCTCTTTATCTCGATCCATGCCGATTCCTCTGGCGAGGTTTCTGGTGTGCGCGGCGCGAGCATTTACACCCTGTCGGAAGAAGCCTCGAGTGAAGCCGCTGCGCGATTTGCAGAACGGGAGAACAGCGCCGACAGATTGAACGGTGTCCGCATCGAGGGGCAGAGTCAGGAAATCAGCGATATTCTGGTGGAACTTGCCCAGCGGCGCGTTCAGCAAAATTCGGCCGAATTTGCGGGCCTGATCGTGCGCGAAGGGATCGGCATTCTCCAATTTCACCCGCAACGCAGACGAGCTGCCGCGCTGGCAGTTTTGCGTGCCCCTGATGTTCCTGCGGTGCTTTACGAATCGGGGTTCATCACCGATCCTGACGATGCGGACCGTTTGACGTCGGAAGAGGGCAAGAAAGGCTTTGCCGAAACCATGGCCCGAGCGATCAGGATTTACTTCGCCCGGCAGTCGGCAACGTAATCACCGGTCATCTGCGAGATACATTCTGGTGCGAGACAGAAATGCCGTGCTAAAGGCTGAAGCCAATTATGGTCGACACATCTAAATTCGAATCCATCAGCTACCGTATCCGCCGCGAAGCGAGCGGGGTGCTGAATTGGTTCAAGAGCAATTGGCGCGAGCGCCGCTGGTTCCGCTGGAGTGCCATCGGGCTGGGCAGTTTGCTGGTCCTATGGATCATAGTGTGGGCGTTGATCGCGCGGACATTGCCTGACGCGAATACGCTTCTGGATTACGAACCGCCGCTTCCTACCGTTGTCCGCGGTGTCGAGGGCGAGATCGTACACTCCTATGCACGTGAACGACGTGTGCAGCTGCAATATGCCGATTTCCCCGAGACATTGATCGAGGCGTATCTGGCGGCAGAAGACAAGACATTCTTCAGCCATGGCGGGATCGATGCGGGCGGTTTGATCGGTGCTGTGTTCGATTATGTCAGCAAGCTGGGTTCGGGAGAGCGTGCGGTAGGCGGGTCGACCATTACCCAGCAGGTTGCGAAGAATATCCTCCTCACCAACGAATATTCGGTGACTCGCAAGATCAAGGAATTGATGCTGGCCCGCAGGATTGAGGGCGTTCTAACCAAGGAGCAGATCCTTGAGCTGTATCTGAACGAGATCCCGCTTGGGCGGCGCAGCTTCGGCGTGCAGGCAGCATCACGGGCGTATTTCGACAAGGATGTGGGCGATCTGGAACTGCACGAGATGGCCTATCTGGCGATCTTGCCCAAGGCGCCGGAAACCTACAGCCGGCAGAAAAACTTCGGCCGGGCGATGGAACGTCGCAATTTCGTCCTGACGCAGATGGCTGCGAATGACTTCATTACCGAGAGCGAAGCCAACGCCGCGAAGGCGCTGCCACTCGGCTTGGTCATGCAGCAGTCCAGCAGCCAATCCGTCGATGCCGGTTATTTCCTTGAAGAGGTGCGCCGCAAGCTGATCGAGGAATTTGGCGAGACCGCCGAAGAGAGCAAGAACAGCGTCTATGCGGGCGGCCTTTGGGTGCGAACATCGCTCGATCCGGAAATGCAGATTGCAGCCCGCGATGCGCTTCGCCGCGGCATGATGCGATATCACGGCAACCGCGGATGGGGCGGGCCCATTGCAACCATCGACATGGATGAAGGCAGCTGGAGCAGCCAGCTTGCAAGCTCCTTCCTCGGCATCAATTACGAAGGCTGGCGCATCGGCGTTGTCACCCAACGCAGCGGAAGCAATGCGACCATCGGTTTTTCAGACGGCGAAGAAGCCCCGCTGAGCAACCTGCCCAATGCATTGAAGGCTGGCGATGTCGTTGCTGCCCAGAAATCCGGTGCCGGTTATCTGGTGCGCAGCTTGCCCGGGGTGTCGGGCGGTTTTGTTGCCCAGGACCCGCAAAGCGGGCGGGTGCTAGCCATGCAAGGCGGTTTCGACAGCAGACTTGGTTCGTTCAACCGAGCGACACAGGCCAACCGGCAGCCAGGCTCCACCATCAAGCCATTCGTTTACGCAACAGGGCTGGACAACGGGATGACACCGGCCAGCGAGGTGCCTGACCAGACTTTCTGTTATTATCAGGGCTCTCAGCTGGGTGAAAAATGTTTCCGCAATTCCGGCGGTGGTGGCGGCGGCGTCCATACGATGCGTTGGGGGCTTGAACAGTCGCGGAACCTGATGACCGTCCATATCGCTATGGAAGCGGGCATGCCCAATGTTGTTAAGACGATCAAGAATCTCGAGATTGGCGATTATCAGCCATATCCGGCGTTCGCCCTTGGTGCGGGTGAGACCACGGTCATGAAGATGGTCAATGCCTATTCCGCGCTGGCCAACCACGGCCGCCTGAACGAACCGACACTGATCGACTATGTTCAGGACCGGCGCGGGAAGGTGATTTATCGCGCTGACAAACGCGATTGTACGGGCTGCAACATGGCCAAGTGGGACGGGCAGCCAATGCCCCGCCTGAAGCCGACCGGCAAGCAGGCGCTTGATGCGCGCACCGCCTATCAGACTGTCCATATGCTCGAGGGCGTCGTCCAGCGCGGCACCGGAACGGTCCTCAGGGATCTTGGCGTACCAATGTTCGGCAAGACCGGAACCACGACGGGGCCAAAGGACGTTTGGTTCGTTGGCGGCACGCCAGAAGTGGTCGCCGGCGTATACGTCGGATACGATACCCCGCGTAATCTCGGGGGGTATGCGCAGGGCGGCACAGTCGCCGCGCCGATCATCCGGCAATTTTTCGGCGAGACAAAGGACAGGCTGAGTGGAGATCCGTTCGTTGCCCCGCCGGGAGTACGGATGGTGAGGGTCGACCGCATTTCAGGCAAACGTGTGTTCGACGCATGGCCGGGCAAAGAACCCAAGGCCAGCGTGATATGGGAGGCTTTCAAGCCCGATACAGAACCACCGCGGATCACGCGGCGCGACGAAATTGAAAGCAAGCGGAAGGAAATTCTGGCCCTAATTCGGCAGGGAAGTCAGGCCGCGAGCAGTTCGCAAAACACTGCCAATCGCGAAGAAGTGCCGGAAAACTTCGCCGAAGAACAAGGCGGAATCTACTAATCAGCGGCGGCATCGCGCGGCGGCTTGCCCCGGGCGCGCGCACCGCTGAACTTTACAATCCATGTCCGTCCGCTAAGCGGGCCGCGACTTTGCGGAGAAAAAATTATGCGTGCCGAAGGGCAGGCTCATATCGACCGGATCGAAGCTGCGCTTCAGCTTGTGCGCCAATCGCTTGATTGGGAGCGCGCTTTGCGGCGTCTCGACGAACTCAGTGCGCGGGTTGAGGACCCGGCCCTGTGGGACCGTCCCAAGGAAGCGCAAACGATCATGCGCGAGCAAAAGCAGCTGCAAAGCGCGGTAGACACCGTGCGGCAGATATCTTCAGAGATGTCCGATGCTGTGGAATTCATCGAGATGGGTGAAGCCGAAGGAGACGAGGAAATCGTCAATGACGGGCTAGCCAGTCTGGAAAAACTGGCGGACCGCGCCGATGCCGACAAGGTTCAGGCACTGCTCGCGGGCGAGGCTGATGCCAACGATACCTACATCGAAATTCACGCTGGCGCGGGCGGCACAGAAAGCCAGGATTGGGCCGAAATGCTCCAGCGCATGTATTCGCGCTGGGCGGAACGCAAAGGCTACAAGGTCGAACTGGTCGATTATCATGCTGGCGAGCAAGCCGGGATCAAATCGGCCACGCTGCTGGTCAAAGGCGAAAATGCCTACGGCTATGCCAAGACTGAAAGCGGTGTTCACCGTCTCGTCCGCATCAGCCCGTACGACAGCTCTGCCAGGCGCCACACCAGCTTCAGTTCGGTATGGGTGTACCCGGTGATCGACGATGATTTCGAGGTCGAAATCAACGAAAGCGACCTGAAGATCGATACTTACCGTGCGTCCGGCGCGGGCGGCCAGCACGTGAACACGACCGATTCCGCGGTTCGTATCACGCACCAGCCAACCGGGATTGTGGTCGCCAGCCAGAATGACCGCAGCCAGCACAAGAACCGCGCAACAGCGATGAACATGTTGAAAGCGCGCTTGTTCGAACGCGAGATGGCTGAGCGCGAAGCGGCAGCAGGTACCGAATACGAATCCAAAACGGATATCGGATGGGGCCACCAGATCCGCAGCTACGTGCTGCAGCCCTATCAGATGGTGAAGGACCTTCGCACGGGCGTGACCTCAACTGCGCCGGACAATGTTCTAGACGGCGCAATCGACGAATTCATCTCTGCCGCGCTGGCCCAGCGTGTGACCGGTGAAACCGTCGATGTTGAAGATGTCGAATAGGGTCTGCCCAGTGGCCTTGTATCTGCCGCAGGGATTTGCACCAGCGGGCCGACGTGCCTAAGAATTCGCGGATGAAGTCTGCCTATCTCATCCTGCCGCTGATGTCTGCAATCGCAGCGCTTGGCGCGTGCAAGCAGGCGCAACCGGACCGGCCTGAAACTGCGAGGCAATTTCCGCTGCCTGACCGGCCCGTGTCCGATCTGGGGGCGAACCAGTTTTCGACTGAAACTGCCCGCGATGCAGCGGGGGAAGCGCAGAGAGTCATGGACCTGGCCGAAATCGAGCCGGGGATGACTGTCGCTGATATCGGTGCGGGCGAGGGGTATTACACCGTGCGCCTGGCCGAACGTGTCGGCAGTGAAGGGCGTGTTCTTGCGCAGGACATCGACGAGGATGCACTGGAAAGGCTTGGGAACAGGGTCGAGAAAGAACGGCTCGACAACGTTTCGATAAAGCTTGGTGCGGGGGACGATCCCCGTCTGCCGGAAAACAGTTTCGACCGGATATTTCTGGTCCATATGTATCACGAGGTTCAGGAACCCTACGCGTTCCTTTACCGTCTGTGGCCCGCCTTGAATGAAGGCGGGCAAGTGATAGTGGTCGATGTAGACCGGCCAACTGATCAGCACGGAATCAATCCGCTTTTGCTGTCATGTGAATTCAAGCGGGTCGGGTTTGAACTGGTGGCATTCAAGGATGCGCCGGAACTGGCAGGGTACTATGCACAGTTCAAAGCAGCGGCTACGAGGCCAGAACCTGAAGACATAAAGCCGTGCCGTGGGGATACAGCGGGCGCGGGAAACGCGGCGAAATAGGTCGCAATTCAAGGAAATGATTTACGATGGCTTTTAAGGGTTTGAGCCCGATTGTGTATGGCGGACGCGAAGTCTGGCCCGTGATCGAAGGCGGCAAGGGCGTTTCTGCGACCAATCACGCGAGCTCCGGTGCTTGGGCTGCTGCAGGCGGTATCGGTACTGTCAGCGCGGTCAATGCAGACAGCACAGATGAAAACGGTGATGTGATCCCGCAGGTCTACCCGCAGAAAACGCGCCGGGAACGCCATGAACAACTGATCCAATACGGTATCGATGGCGGCACTGAGCAGGTGCGCAAGGCCTACGACATTTCCAACGGGCAGGGTGCGATCAACATCAACGTCCTGTGGGAAATGGGCGGCGCGCAGGCGGTGCTCGAAGGTATCCTCGAGAATACCAAGGGCCTTGTAACCGGTGTCACCTGCGGCGCAGGGATGCCTTACAAGCTGGCCGAGATCGCGGCACGCTATAACGTGAGCTATCTGCCAATCATCAGTTCAGCACGCGCATTCCGCGCATTGTGGAAGCGCAGCTATAACAAGGTGCCCGACCTGATGGCTGCGGTAGTTTATGAAGATCCGTGGCTGGCCGGCGGTCACAACGGACTTTCGAACGCGGAAGACCCGCGCGAGCCGCAGGACCCGTATCCACGGGTGAAGGCATTGCGTGAGACGATGCGCAAGGAAGGCGTTTCCGAAGACTGCGCAATCGTGATGGCGGGCGGCGTTTGGGCGCTGCGCGAATGGGAGCACTGGATCGACAATCCAGAACTGGGCAAGATCGCGTTCCAATTCGGTACGCGGCCCTTGCTGACGGAAGAAAGCCCGATCCCGCAGGAATGGAAAGACATGCTGCGGACAATCGAGCCGGGCGATGTGTTCTTGCATAAATTTTCGCCAACCGGATTTTATTCGTCCGCAGTGAAAAACCCCTTCCTGTTCGACCTGATGCACCGCAGCGAACGGCAAATCGCTTTCTCGAAAGATCAAACTGCCGATCAAAGCGTACAGCTCGGTTTCGGCGGCAAAGGTGCGAAGCTTTGGGTTGCACCGTCCGATCAGGAACAGGCCCGCGTTTGGATGGGCGAAGGGCATACAGAAGCCCTCAAGACGCCCGATGACACGCTCGTTTTCGTGACCCCGGAAAAACGCGATGTAATCCGCAAGGATCAGACCGATTGCATGGGCTGTCTGTCGCATTGTGCGTTCTCGTCTTGGAAAGACCACGACGATTACACGACCGGGCGGCTCGCCGATCCGCGCAGTTTCTGCATCCAGAAAAATCTGCAGAACATCGCGCATGGGGAGCCGGTAGACGAGAACCTGGCATTTGCCGGTCACGCAGCATACCGCTTTAAGCAGGATCCGTTCTATTCGAACAATTTCACGCCGACCGTGAAACAGCTGGTCGACCGGATCCTCACGGGCGACTAGCGCGCCCCGATAACTGAATGAATAACTGGCCCTGGCAGAATATCATGTTCTGTCAGGGCTTTCTAATTCTCTGGTCGGTTGCTGAATGAACCAAGCGATACCGGGCAGCCTGAATTCAAGTGCGCGTCTTAGATCGGCGAGGCCGGTACGGCCCGGCCCGGAATAGCGCGGAACGAGAGCGTCCAGACGCGGCTCAATCCATTTCCCAGGCGCGTTCGCCATGGCTGGTGATGTCCAGACCTTCGCGTTCCTCATCGGCGCTTACCCGCATCGGGATTGCCACGGAAACCATCAGGGCCAGAATTGCGCTGACAACCGCGCTGAACAGTGCAACCCCGCCGACTGCGACAATCTGTGCGATCAGCTGGCTACCCATGGTCATACCCTCTGCATAACCGGTGCCGCCAAGATCGCTGCTGAGGAATACACCAAGCATGATCGAGCCGATGATTCCGCCAACGCCGTGCACGGCGAAGACGTCGAGCGAATCGTCAATGTGCAGCTTCTGCTTCACCAGCTGGATTGCGCCGTAGCAGACTACTGCTGCCGCGATACCAAACAGGATCGCAGCGCCAGGCGATACGAAGCCTGCGGCGGGGGTAATGGTAGCCAGTCCGGCAATCGCGCCGGTTGCCCAGCCGACGCTGGTCGCCTTGCCGACTGTGAATTTTTCCACCAGCAACCAGGTGAGCGCGGCAACGCTGGCTGCCACATGGGTGTTGATGATTGCAGATGATGCGTCGTCGGTGGCCGTCAGCGCCGAACCGCCGTTGAAGCCGAACCAGCCGACCCACAGCAATGCCGCGCCCGCCATGGTCAGCGCCGGGGCATGGGGCAGCATCAGTTTCTGCGGAAACCCGTCACGCTTGCCGAGCAACAACGCGATGACCAGTGCCGAGACGCCGGCCGTCGTGTGGACGACAATGCCGCCAGCAAAATCGAGTGCGCCGAATGCCGATGAAAGGATGCCGCCGCCCCACATCCAGTGGGCGACCGGCGCATAAACAACCAAGCCCCACAATGCGCAGAATGCCAGCACCCAGCCGAAACGCGCACGGTCCACCCATGCGCCGACCATCAGCGCAGGCGTGATCACGGCGAACGTCATCTGGAACAGCGCGAAGGTGCTTTCCGGTATGGTCAGCCCCTCGCGCACGTTGCCGAGATTGCCGAGCATCCAGTACATTCCATTGCCCAGCCAGCCATTGGAAACCTGCCCGAAGGCGAGGCTGTATCCGATCACCACCCACAAGACAGACGCGACCGCAGCGACCGCGCCGCACTGGATCAGAACAGACAGGAAGTTCTTGGTGCGGACCAAACCGCCATAAAACAGGCCGAGACCGGGCAGCGACATCATCAGTACCAGTGCGGCCGATGTGAGGATCCATGCGGTATCACCGCTGTCGCTTACAGCAATCTGCCCTGCATCCTGTGCGGAGGCGGGCAAGGGCAGGGCGGCAAGCGTCAACAAAGGCGCGTAGAACGCCGCCTTGAAGCTGCGGAAATTCGGCATCGGTGGTCCCCTCTCGTTCCGGCGGTGCCGGACCAGAGGGCTGCTTATGATTTTTTCCGACTGAAAAACAACCCTGCGACGCAACGATTGTTCACAAGAATTGCTTTGATGGATCAAACCAGCGCGTCGAGCACCTGATCTGGCGGCCGGTGACCGTCTGTCCAGAAGCGGATGTTGGCGATGACTTTTTCGCCAGAAGCCTCCCGGCCTTCTGCCGTGGCGCTGCCAATATGCGGCAAGGTCATGACATTTGCGTGCTGGATCAGGCGCGGATCGACATTCGGTTCATCCACATAAACATCAAGCCCGGCGCCGGCGAGATGACCGCTTTCGAGGGCAGCAATCATCGCTTCCTGATCGACCAGATCACCGCGCGCGGTGTTGATGATACATGCGCCCGGCTTCATCAAGGCGAAGCGCCGCTCATCGAAAAAGCCGATCGTTGCCTCAGTCGCCGGGCAGTGTAGGGTGACGATATCCGACATTGCGATCAGATCGTCTACATCTTCGACATATTTCGCGCCCAACATGCTTTCTATCGCAGCGGGGAGCGGTTTACGGTTGTGATAGGCGATCTGCAATCCGAAGGCTTTTGCCCGGTGGGCAACAGCCTGCCCGATCCGCCCCATGCCGATTATGCCGAGGGTTTTTCCCGATAGCTTACGGCCGAGCAAGCGCGACGGCGCCCATCCGGTCCATTGTCCGCTGCGCACCAGTTCAACCCCTTCGCGAATGCGGCGCGGGACACCGATGATGCCCGCCATGGCGAGATCTGCGGTGTCATCTGTGAAAACGCCTGGGGTATTGGTTACCATGATCCCGCGGTCACGCGCCGCTTTCAGATCGATATGGTCGGTACCGGCGCCGAAGCTGGCAATCAGTCCGAGCTTGTCACCAGCCTGCGCTATAAGGTCTGCGTTAATCTTGTCGGTGACTGTCGGTACCAGAACATCGCAGTCCTGCATTGCCGCCGCCAGCTGTTCACGCGTGAACGGGGTGTCATCGGTGTTGAGGCGGGTGTCGAACAATTCGTCCAACCGCGTTTCCACCGAAGGCATCAGGTGCCGGGTAACGACCACGCGAGGTTTCCCCTCAATCCTGCGGCCGACTGAGTCCTTGCTGGTAATGTCACTGTTATGAGGCATGGTGTGAGCGCTAGGACGCAAGCGGGTAAATCGTCAAGCGACAAGAGATGATGGCTTGATGATGTGCCGCCAAAGGCTCTAACAAGACCAGATGCTTAGCCGGATTCTCCTGTCACTTGTGCTGTTCGCTGCATTTTGCGGTTCGCCGCTGCGCGCACAAGACCGTGACGTGCCTTACTGGGCGACGATCAAGACAGAAGAACTGAACATGCGCGTCGGCCCCAGCCGTGATTACCAGATCGACTGGGTCTATCGCCGCAAGGGGTTGCCGATCAAGGTTGTCCGGGTTTCGGAAGGCTGGCGCCTGATCCAGGATATGGATGGCACGCAGGGCTGGGTGACATCCACACTGCTCAGCCCGCAAAGAGGCGCGCTGGTGGTTGGTGAAGGTACCACCGCGATGCGGGTGGAACCTGCCGAAGAGAGCCAGCTGAAATGGAACCTGGAGGCTGGCGTCGTGGGGATTCTGGGCGATTGTGAAGCAGGCTGGTGCGAGCTCGATGTGAAAGGCCATACAGGCTGGGTCAGGCAGGAGCGGCTCTGGGGTGCAGGCGCACCGTAAGGTTTCTTCAAATCGCATGCAAAAAGGGCGGCCCGAAGACCGCCCTTTTCATTATTCATCCCTGCACAGCTGAGTGTGCTGGAAAGATGCCGATTACGGGCGTTTCATCACGGTGACGGTTTCACCAGCATCTGAAGTTGCGACCCAGCTGCCATCGGCTGCGGGCTCACCATCGGTCCAGCAATCAGGCGCCGATCCTTCTTCTGCTGAATTGAAGCACGTTTGCCCATTGGTCTGGACCATGGTTCCGCGCTCAACCTCGGTGCCGTCGGCACTGGTCGTCGTGTAATTGCCATCTGCATCGATGGTCGTCGTGCTGACAGAGCCGTCAGACGCGGTCACATCATAGGACCCGGCCATGCTCTCTTCAGCGGCCGCTTCTTCTGTCGCGACGACAGTTTCCTGTTCTGCAGGTGCCTCGCCTTGCGAACAAGCTGCCAGAATGGCGCAGCCAGCGATTGCGATAAGTTTCTTCATAAATCCCCTCCTTCGATTGGAATCCCGAAGAGTTATCACTGAATCGCCAGCTTGCCGAATCCTTTGGCAGGCAGATTGGTCAGAGCATCTCGACCGCGACATCCTTTGGCAGGCAGATTGGTCAGAGCATCTCGACCGCGACCGCCGTCGCTTCGCCGCCGCCGATACAAAGACTGGCCACGCCGCGTTTCTTGCCTTGCTGTTTCAAGGCATTGAGCAAAGTCACGATAATCCGCGTCCCGCTAGCGCCAATCGGGTGTCCCAGCGCGGTTCCGCCACCGTTGACGTTGATCTTCTCGTGCGGGATGCCGATGTCACGCATGGCGAACATGGCGACACAAGCAAACGCCTCGTTCACTTCCCACAGGTCTACATCGTCGGCGCTCCAGCCGGCGTGCTGCAGCACCTTTTCGATCGCGCCGATCGGGGCAACTGTGAATTCCGAAGGTTCCTGAGCATGCGCAGCAGTTGCTATGATCCTGGCGACGGGTTTCTTGCCCGTTTCAGACGCGATGCTTTCACGGGTGAGAACAACGGCTGCTGCACCATCAGAGATCGAGCTGGACGTTGCCGCCGTAATCGTGCCGTCTTTAGCGAAGGCTGGGCGCAGAGTAGGGATCTTGTCCGGTCGGCCGCGGCCAGGCGCTTCGTCGGTATCGACCGTCACTTCGCCTTTGCGGGTCGAGAAAGTAACCGGGACCACTTCATCGGCGAAGGCGCCCGTTTCAATCGCGGTGTTTGCGCGCTTGAGGGACTCAATCGAATACGCATCCATTTCTTCGCGGGTCAGCTGATATTCGTTGGCGGTATCCTGAGCAAAGGTGCCCATTGCGCGGCCCTCTTCGTAGGCATCTTCGAGCCCGTCGAGGAACATATGGTCATACGCAGTGTCATGGCCAAGTCGCGCGCCAGAGCGGTGTTTTTTCAACAGGTATGGCGCATTGGTCATGCTCTCCATACCGCCAGCGATAACGGTTTTGACGGAGCCGGATGCAAGGGCTTCGGCGCCCATGATTACCGTCTGCATGCCGGATCCGCACACCTTGTTTACAGTGGATGCTTGCGCAGACTTCGGAAGCCCGGCCTTTATCGCAGCCTGGCGGGCAGGTGCCTGGCCCAGACCCGCAGGAAGCACGCAGCCCATGTAAACGCGGTCGATCTCTTCGCCCGATACACCTGCACGTTCGACCGCAGCCTTGACCGCAGTCGCGCCAAGTTCGGTGGCGGAAACATCGGCCAGTGCGCCCTGCATGCTACCCATCGGGGTGCGGGCGTAAGATAGGATCACTATCGGGTCGTTTGCGGAAAAATGGGCCATGAATTTGCCTTTCATTGAGGTGTCTATTTGCCGCCGAGTTAGTGCGGGGGTGCCGCCAAATCAATCGGCTTGGCGCTCTCACCGCCGAACCGGCAAACACTTTGCTTGTCATTCCTGCCAAGCTGGTGAACAATCAGTGGCAAATAGATACCAATGGAGAGTGATAATATGGCCGGTGATCGCAAAGACGAACTGGAAGCAATCCTCAAAGCTCAGCGTGATGCTTTTACTGCGGCACGCCCGGAGGGGCTCGATAAACGCAAGGACCGTATCAAGCGCGCGATTGCTCTGCTCGTCGATCATGGTGAAGATCTGTGTCAGGCGATGAACGAGGATTTCGGCAATCGCAGCCGTGACCAGTCGATGATGACCGATATCGTCGGCAGCGTGAATTTCGGCAAATATTGCCTCAAGCATCTCGACAAATGGGCCAAGCCTGAAAAGCGCAAGCCGACATTCCCGCTCGGGTTGCTGGGAGCGAAGGCGGAATTGCGGTTTGAGCCAAAGGGCGTGATCGGCATTCTCAGTCCGTGGAATTTCCCCGTACAGCTGTCTTTCAATCCGCTGATGCAGGTTCTTGCAGCCGGCAATCGGGCGATGATCAAGCCATCTGAGTTTACTGAGAAAACGTCTGACATGATGGCTGAATTGGTTGAGAAATACTTCGCCCAGGACGAAGTCGCCGTAATTACCGGCAGCCCGGAAGTGGCGCAGGCGTTCTCGTCGCTTCAGTTCGACCATCTGGTGTTCACCGGATCGACCGCTACGGGCCGCAAGGTGATGGAGGCTGCGGCACGCAATCTGGTGCCGGTAACGCTGGAACTGGGCGGCAAGTCGCCAGTCGTGCTTGGCCATAGCGCCGATCTGGAGAAGGCGGGCGAACGCATCGCAATGGGCAAGATGATGAATGCAGGGCAGATTTGCCTCGCGCCCGATTACATGATCGTCCCCGAGGACAAGGAAGAGGCAGCCGTCGCCGCCGTTCAGCTTGGGGTGCACAACCAGTATCCGACCTTGCTGGACAATGACGATTACGCCTCTGTCGTGACCGACCGTCATTTCGATCGCTTGCAAGGCATGGTGGCCGACGCACGCGAAAAGGGTGCCGAGGTGATCGAGGTTAATCCAGGCGAGGAAGATTTTTCCAACACCAACAGTCGCAAGATGCCTCTGACGATCCTTCGCAACGTCAATGATGATATGCAGGCCATGCAGGAAGAAATCTTCGGGCCGGTGCTGCCGGTGAAAACCTATAAGAATGTTGGAGAGGCCATTGATTACGTGAACGACCATGATCGTCCGCTGGGTCTCTATTATTTCGGCACCGACAAGGCAGAACGTGAGCAGGTTCTCAAGCAGACAATTTCTGGCGGCGTCACCGTCAACGATGTTATCTTCCATGTCGCGATGGACGACCTGCCGTTTGGCGGGGTGGGGCCATCGGGAATTGGATCGTACCACGGACCTGAGGGCTTCAAGGAATTCAGCCACGCGCGTTCAGTCTACAGCCAGCCCAAGATTGACGTAGCCGGAATCGCCGGGTTCAAGCCGCCTTACGGCAAGGCGACAAAGAAGGCGATTTCGACCCAGTTGAAGAAATGAGGGTTTCGGCGTTGCTGCTCGCACTCGCGGCGGCAGCCTGTACCTATCAGCGACCGGTTCAGCCCGTCATTCCGGTCGATAGGGCGGCCCCGGTTTGGCGTGCGGTTTCAGCCGGCACAGGAGCGGTTTCCGGTGAGGCCGAACTGGCTGAACTGGCGCTGGCATATCCTGACAGCGCATCCGTCCATTTGCGGCTGCTGCAGGCATATTTCGGTGCAGAGAATGCGGCAGGGACAGTGCGAGAGGCGTTATGGCTGGCCGTGCGCGGATACTCTTTTGGCGAAGATGCACGCGGCAGGATCCTCGATTTAGCGGGTGAGACCGCCACAGCTGACAGGTTGAGCAGATTACTTGCGCAAAACGCCGTGCGGATAGAAAAGAGTGTTGCGACGGCATCCGTGCCAGATGACGTGTTACTGGTTGAAGGTGTGGCGGTGGATCCGCTGACCGGGGGCCTGATTGTGTCATCGGTAGTGTCACGAACTCTGGCAAGTCAGTCTGCTCCTGGTGTCTGGAATACTGTGTCTCCATCCGATGCCGGCAATCTTAGCGGTATGGCCTTTGATGTTCCGCGTGGAATGTTCTGGGTTGCGTCGGGTGACCTGGGCATGATGCCGCAGGGGGATGAGCCATTTCGCGGCATTTACGGTTTCCGGCAGGGTGAACCGGACAATCCGATCCAGATCGCAGCGCCAGACGGCGTGAATCTTTCCGATGTGACAGTGGCCGCTGACGGTACGGTGTATGCTAGCGATCCGGTTGGCGGCGGCATCTACATGCTCGCGGGTGGCCGGATTTCAGAATTTGTTGCACCCGGCACCTTTCGCTCCCCGCAAGGTCTCGCAATCTCTGCTGATGGGCGCAGGATTTACGTCAGCGACTACAGATACGGCATAGCTATTGTAGACTTGCAGACAGGTTCGGTCTCTCGTCTAGGATCGGCCCGGCCGATGATCCTCGATGGAATCGACGGAATCTGGCGTGTCGGTAACAGCCTGATCGCAATCCAGAACGGGATGATGCCGATGCGGATTGTGGAAATCTCTCTTTCGCCAAATGGCAATTACGCGACCGCTTTGAAGGTGCTGGAGCAGAACCATTCGGAGTGGTCAGAGCCGCTCGGTGGGTCAATTTACGGGGGCGCTCTTTACTACGTTTCCACGGGGCAATGGGACAAATTCGAGGCCGGCGGAACGCTGAAAGACGGGCTCTCGCCAATTCCCACGCAGGTGCGCCGCCTGCCCCTTTGATCGAAACGCAAGCTTTCTCGCCAAATTTGCAAGCGGCTGACCCTTGCACCTGCGCTCTGAGAGGCCTAGAGGCGGGCACGAATTTGAACCCTAGGATTCATGCGTGTTCGACCCATTACAATATCTTCCGATCCTGATTTTCCTGTTCATTGCAGCGGGATTGTCGGCTCTGTTCGTCTTTTTGCCGATGGGCGTTTCGCGTCTGACGGGCTCACACAATCCCGATGCTGAAAAGCTGAGCGAGTATGAGTGCGGCTTCCCCGCATTCGAAGACCCTCGCAGCCAGTTTGATGTTCGCTTCTATCTTGTCGCGATCCTGTTCATCATCTTCGACCTGGAGGCGGCATTCCTCTTCCCGTGGGCAGTCAGCCTCGAATTCACCGGTTGGGCCGGCTGGATCACCATGATGACCTTCCTGCTCGAACTGATCATTGGTTTTGCATACGCGTGGAAAGTAGGAGCTCTGGAATGGGAGTAGATAACGCCATGACCGCAGCTCACATGCCAACGGCACAAGGCGGCGAGGTTCGCCAGCCAAACGCGGATTATTTCAACGCGCTTCAGACCGAGGTTAATGACAAGGGATTCCTGGTCACGAGCACCGAAGACCTGTTTGAATGGGCGCGTACCGGTTCGCTCTGGTGGATGACCTTTGGTCTCGCTTGCTGCGCAGTCGAGATGATCCACGTTAATATGCCGCGTTATGATATGGAGCGGTTCGGCGTCGCCCCGCGCGCGTCACCGCGCCAGTCCGACGTTATGATCGTTGCCGGCACTCTGTGTAACAAGATGGCTCCGGCTCTGCGCAAGGTCTATGACCAGATGTCCAATCCGAAATATGTCATTTCGATGGGCAGCTGCGCAAATGGCGGTGGTTATTACCATTACAGCTACAGCGTGGTTCGCGGGTGTGACCGTATCGTACCGGTGGATATCTATATTCCCGGTTGTCCACCGACGGCAGAAGCTTTGCTCTATGGCGTGATGCAGTTGCAGCGGAAGATCCGCCGTAGCGGCACGATCGAGCGTTAAGGGCGGTAACCGACATGGCTGTACTTCACTCCGCCCCCAAATTCGCCGCGAATGACGGTGTTCAGGAAACCCTCGCTGCGGCGATGGGTTCGATGCTGCTTGATGCGCGCGAAACGCACGGCGAAATCTCCTTCACTGTCAAGCGTGACAGCATCGAAGATGTCCTGCGTCTACTGCGCGATGACCACGCTTATCAGCAGCTTATGGAGATCGCTGGTGTCGATTTTCCTGGCCGCGAAGAGCGTTTCGAAGTCGTCTACATGCTGCTTAGCGTGACCAAAAACCACCGCGTGATGGTCAAGGTCAGCGCTTCTGAAGATACGCCTGTGCCGACAGTAACGACGCTGTGGCCGAATGCTGGCTGGCTCGAACGTGAAGTGTTCGACATGTACGGCGTGCTGTTCGACGGAAACACCGATCTCCGCCGGATCCTGACCGATTACGGTTTTGAAGGGCACCCCTTTCGCAAGGATTTCCCGCTCACCGGCTATACCGAACTGCGTTATTCCGAAGACGAAAAGCGCGTTGTCTACGAACCGGTGAAACTGGCACAGGATCTGCGTCAGTTCGATTTCATGAGTCCTTGGGAGGGCGCAGATTACGTTCTTCCAGGTGACGAGAAAGCGGATACCCCGCCGGTAGACGAGCCCAAGACAACTGAGAGCCCCAAGCAGACAGGTGCTGGGGCCAAAGCGGATGCCAAGGCGGCTGAAAAAGTCAGCGATGGCGCGCCAGACAAGGAAAAGGGCGGCAAGGCTGCGAACCCTCCTGAACCGACAGAGGATCGCCCCGCCAAGAAAGCCCGCAAGGGTAAAACGACCGACACCAAGGCTGCTACCAAGCCGAAGGGAGGGGCCAAGTAATGGGCGTCCAACTCGAAGAATCGCCGACTACCGGTGATGAGGTCATCTCCAATTACACCATCAATTTCGGCCCGCAGCACCCTGCGGCGCACGGCGTTTTGCGGATGGTCATGGAGCTCGATGGGGAAATCATCGAACGGATCGATCCCCATGTCGGATTGCTGCACCGCGGCACCGAGAAACTGATCGAGCACAAAACCTACCTGCAGGCGCTGCCGTATTTCGACCGTCTCGATTACTGCTCGCCGCTTTGCCAGGAACATTCCTACGTTCTCGCGATCGAGAAGATGTTGAATGTCGAAGTGCCCGAGCGCGCCCAGTATCTGCGCGTTCTGTTCGCCGAGCTGACCCGTATCTGCAACCACATGCTTAACATTGGTGCGCATGTGATGGATGTTGGTGCGATGACGCCGAACCTGTGGGTGTTCGAGCTTCGCGAAGATTGCATGAACTTTTTCGAACGGGCTTCTGGCGCGCGCATGCACGCGGCATGGTTCCGTCCGGGCGGTGTGCACCAGGATGTGCCGCTGAAACTGCTCACCGACATTGGTGACTGGGTCGATGGCCGCCTGCCGGAACTGTTCGGCGACGCGATGAGCCTGGTGCTCGACAATCGCATCTTCAAACAGCGTAACGTTGACATCGCGCATGTCGGCAAGGAAGACGCGCTAGCCTGGGGCTTCTCGGGCCCGATGATCCGTGCTGCCGGTATCCCCTGGGATTTGCGCAAGTCGCAGCCATACGATGTTTATGACCGAATGGATTTCGAAATCCCGGTTGGGACGAATTCGGATTGCTATGATCGCTTCGTCGTTCGCGTGAAAGAAGTCTACGAGAGCGCCAAGATCATCAAGCAGTGCCTTGCGGAAATGCCCGAAGGGCCAATCTGCTCGGACGACCGCAAGGTTTCCCCGCCCAAGCGCGGCGAAATGAAGCAGTCGATGGAAGCGCTCATCCACCACTTCAAGCTGTACACAGAGGGCTTCCATGTCCCTGCGGGCGAAGTCTACGTGGCGACCGAGAGCCCCAAGGGCGAATTCGGCGTCTATCTGGTCAGCGACGGATCGAACAAACCGTATCGCTGCAAGATTCGTCCGACAGCGTTCAGCCACCTTCAGGCGATGGATTTCATGTCGAAAGGCCACATGCTGCCGGACGCGACCGCCATTCTCGGCGCGATCGACGTGGTGTTCGGGGAGTGCGACCGGTGATTGCGGTGTCTCCAGTTTTCCTCGGTCTGACCAATTCATGCAGAGAGCAGTCTAATGGCTAATCGTCATCTCGCACACGATACGCCCGAACTCCGCGCGCGCTGGGGCTCTTTCGCTTGGACGGAAGAGAACAAGGCGAAGGCGGACTACCATATCGCCAAATATCCACCTGGCCGGCAGAAATCTGCGGTTATGCCGCTGCTAGATCTGGCGCAGCGCCAGGTCGGCGCGGAAACCGATACGCAGGGCTGGTTGCCGCTGCCGGTGATGGAATACATCGCCGATTATCTCGATATGCCGGTAATCCGTGTGGTCGAGGTTGCGACCTTCTATTTCATGTACAACCTTGTTCCCGTGGGTAAATTCCACGTGCAAGTCTGCGGAACCACCCCCTGCATGCTGCGCGGTAGCGATGATATTATCGCCGCTTGCAAGAAGCGCGGCATGGCCAAAGGCGAAGTTTCGGAAGACGGCCTGTGGACGCTGACCGAGGTCGAATGCATGGGCAATTGCGCCACAGCGCCAATGGTTCAGATCAACGACGGCAATTACGAAGACCTGACGGTTGAACGGCTCGATGCCGTTCTCGACGCGCTGGCCGCCGGTAAGGAGCCGAAGGAAGGCACGCAGGAGCCGGGGCGTCATACCTCCGAGCCGAGCGGCGGCCCGACCACTCTCAAGGATATGGTCGACGCCAATCATGATTACCGGAAGGAATGGTGATGGAGTTCGTACGGACCCGCAAATTATCGCGCATCGCCATGTCGCTTGGCAGTCTGTCGGTCATTGCCGGCGGCCTTACGATGTATTTCGGACCGGACGGCCTTGGTGACGGGATGATGATTGCCGGCTTTGCACTGCTAATTGGCGGCGTGGCTGCGCTCGCATCGACACCGGTTGGAGAAGACGAAGGTGATTGAGCGCACCGTGAATTCTTGCACTCGTAACGGGGTATTTTGCTGATGGGCAGCGTACTCCTTTTTGCGGCTGCTGGCCTGCTTGGCTTCCTCCTCGGCGCATATCTTGCCGCTGCAGGTGACAAACAAGTGGGTGTTGCGCTGATGGCGGCAGGTCTGGTTTTCCAGCTCCTTTCGCTGCGCCAATTGAAAATGCTGAAGAAAGGCGACGGCAATGCTCGCTGACAAGGATCGCATCTTTACCAACGTTTACGGTTTTCAGGACTGGGGCCTGAAAGCTGCGCAGAAGCGCGGCGACTGGGACAATACCAAGGACCTGATCGGCAAGGGTCAGGACGCGATTATCGAGGAAATCAAGGCTTCGGGTCTTCGCGGGCGGGGTGGTGCAGGCTTCCCCACCGGCCTCAAATGGTCGTTCATGCCCAAGGAAAGCAAAGATGGCCGTCCCAGTTTCCTAGTCATCAATGCCGACGAGTCCGAGCCCGGTTCGTGCAAGGACCGCGAAATCATCCGTCATGATCCACACAAGCTGATCGAAGGCGCACTGGTTGCCGGTTTCGCGATGCGTGCACGGGCCGCCTACATCTACATCCGCGGCGAGTATATCCGCGAGGCGGAAACGCTGCAGAAGGCGATCGACGAAGCTTATGCCGCCGGATTGATCGGCAAGAATGCCAGCAAGTCGGGCTATGACTTCGATGTGTTCATGCACCGCGGCGCTGGCGCTTACATTTGCGGTGAAGAAACCGCGATGATCGAAAGCCTCGAAGGGAAGAAAGGCCAGCCGCGCCTCAAACCGCCATTCCCGGCCGGTGCGGGCCTTTATGGCTGCCCGACCACGGTAAACAACGTCGAAAGCATCGCGGTTGTGCCCACAATCCTGCGCCGCGGCGGTTCGTGGTTCGCTGGCTTTGGCAATGAGGGCAATCACGGGACCAAGCTGTTCCAGATCAGCGGCCACGTTGAAAAGCCATGCGTCGTCGAAGAGGAAATGAGCATTCCTTTCCGCGAACTGATCGAAAAGCATTGCGGCGGCATTCGCGGCGGATGGGACAATCTGCTGGCGGTTATCCCGGGCGGTTCTTCGGTTCCGCTGGTTCCGGCAAAGGACATCATCGATGCGCCGATGGATTTCGATGGCCTGAAAGCTGTCGGGTCGGGCCTCGGCACGGCTGCGGTCATCGTGATGGACAAGTCGACCGACATCGTCCGGGCGATTTCGCGCCTCAGCTATTTCTACAAGCACGAAAGCTGCGGCCAATGCACGCCGTGCCGCGAAGGCACAGGCTGGATGTGGCGCATGATGGAGCGTCTGCGCACCGGCGACGCGGCAATCGAGGAAATCGATATGCTGCAGCAGGTTACCAAGCAGGTTGAAGGCCACACCATCTGCGCGCTCGGCGATGCCGCAGCGTGGCCGATCCAGGGCCTGATCAAGCATTTCCGCCCCGAGCTGGAGCGACGAATTCATGAACACAATGCCCAATTTGCGGAGGCGGCCGAATAATGCCTAAAGTCACCGTAGACGGACAGGAACTCGAAGTACCAGAAGGCGCAACCGTCCTTCAGGCTTGCGAGCTTGCGGGTAAGGAAATTCCGCGTTTCTGCTACCATGAACGCCTGAGCATTGCGGGCAATTGCCGCATGTGTCTGGTCGAGGTTAAGCCCGGTCCACCCAAGCCGCAGGCAAGCTGTGCGCTCCCCGCGACCGAAGGTCAGGAAATCCGCACCGACAGCGAAATGGTGAAGACCGCGCGCGAAGGCGTGATGGAATTTCTGCTGATCAATCACCCGCTCGATTGCCCGATTTGCGATCAGGGCGGCGAGTGCGATCTGCAGGACCAGTCAGTCGCCTATGGCCGCGGCGGTTCGCGTTACAATGCGAACAAGCGCGCCGTGACTGAAAAATACATGGGTCCGCTGATCAAGACGGTGATGACCCGCTGCATCCACTGCACACGCTGCGTGCGTTTCTCGGAAGAGATCGCCGGCGTGGACGAAATCGGTGCGCTGTATCGCGGCGAAGACATGCAGATCACGACCTATCTCGAACAGGCTGCGCAGCATGAGCTGAGCGCTAACGTGATCGATTTGTGCCCGGTCGGCGCGCTCACCTCGCGCCCCTATGCGTTCGAGGCACGCCCCTGGGAACTGAAGAAAACCCTCAGCATCGACGTTTCCGATGCGGTCGGTGCGAATATTCGCCTCGACAGCCGCGGGCGCGAAGTCATGCGTGCGTTGCCGCGCATCAATGATGACGTGAACGAGGAATGGTTGAGCGATAAGGGCCGCTACATGGTCGACGGCCTGACCAAGCGACGCCTCGACAAGGTGTTCATGCGCAAGCGGGGCAAGCTGACCGTAGCAAGCTGGGAAGAAGCGTTCCAGGCTATCGCCAAGGCCAAGCCGGGCAAGTCGATTGCCGCGGTTGCGGGCGACATGGTCGATTGCGAAACGATGTTCGCTGCCAAGGCGCTGCTCGGCGCGATGGGCAGCAAATTGCTCGAAGGCCGCCAGACGGGGATGGATTACGATGTATCCAGCCTTGCTGCGGTCAATTTCAATTCCACCTTCGCTGGTATCGAGACCGCCGATGCGATCCTGATTGTTGGAAGCAACATTCGCTGGGAAGCGCCGCTGGTCAACGTCCGGCTGCGCAAGGCAGTTAAGAACGGCGCCAAGATATTCATCGTCGGGCCGCACTGGGAAACAACCTTCCCGGCAGAATTTCTGGGCGAAGACCTCTCGGTTCTCTCCAAACTGCCCAAGGCGGCAGCTGATGCATTCAAGGGTGCAGAACGCCCCGCGATCATCATGGGCGGCGCGGCACTGGCCAAGGGCGCGCTTGGTACCGGACTTGCCTTTGCAGACAAATTCAAGCTCGCTCGCGATGGCTGGAACGGCTTCAACGTGATGCACTTCTCCGCTGCGCGCATGGGCGGGCTGATGCTCGGCTACGCGCAGAAGGGCGGCATGGCGGATATCGCCAAGGCGAAGCCGAAGGTCGTGTTGTCTCTGGGCGCTGACGAAATGGATTTCGAGCCGTTCGCAGATAGCCTGAAGGTCTATATCGGCCATCACGGCGACAAGGGCGCACACGCGGCGGACATCATTCTGCCGGCGGCATCCTACGCTGAAAAAGACGGTACCTATGTGAATACAGAGGGCCGTGTGCAGTTCGCCGAGAAGGCCGTTTTTGCGCCGGGTGACGCACGCGAAGACTGGACGATCCTGCGCGCGCTTGCCGATGCGCTGGGTGTGGATGTCGGGTTCGACAGCTTCGTGCAGCTTCAGTCCGCGATGATCAAGGCTGTGCCTGCGCTGGGTGAAGAAGGCCTCGCCGATTACGGCGCGCTGCCTAAAGCGGACAGCAAGGCCAAGGCAGAGGGCGAAATTTCTGCCTATCCGATCAAGGATTTCTACCTCACTAACCCGATTGCTCGCGCCAGCGCGGTGATGCAGCAATGTTCGGCTGAACTGCTGCACGGGGATGAATTGAAGGAGGCGGCAGAATGACAGGCTTGCCCGATCTGCTTCGCCGAATGCCATATATTATTTATGGTGCTGCTGCGGTGGTTTTTGTTTGGAATCTGGCCAATCAATGGTTCGGGATGGTTGGCCTTGGCATGTACGGTACTCCGGGCATGGAGAGCGTGGCCGCGTTTCAAAAGTCGGTTGCATTGTATGGTGCGTTCGTTGAGGCAATCTACCTCGTTGCAAACGGCGCAATGATCCATGTTCTCATCAAGATACATGACAAGATGAAAGCGACGGCAGAATGACCGAATTCTTCCAATCTCTCGGCATGAGCTACGAATGGGCGTGGGGAACCGCGACCATTTCCGGTGTTCTGCTGATCGCTTTGCCGCTGATGCTGGCCGTGGCGATGATCATCTATGTCGACCGCAAGGTGTGGGCGGCGATCAACCTTCGGCGCGGTCCGAACGTGGTCGGTCCGTTCGGCCTGCTTCAGTCATTTGCTGACGGCCTCAAGGTATTCCTCCAGGAAACCATTGTCCCGAGTGCGGCGAACAAGGGGATTTTCCTGCTTGCGCCGATCATCACCTTCACCGTGGCGCTGGTTGCATGGGCGGTGATCCCGTTCGATGCAGGTGTCGTGCTGGCCGATATCAATGTCGGATTGCTCTACATCCTCGCGATCAGTTCGCTGTCGGTTTATGGCGTGGTCATGTCGGGTTGGGCATCCAATTCCAAATACCCGTTCTTTTCCGCCATGCGTGCCGCCGCGCAGATGATTTCCTACGAAGTTTCAATCGGTTTCATCCTGGTGTGCGTGGTGCTCTACGCCGGCACATTCAATCTGAGCGGCATTGTCGAGGCGCAGCGCGGTCACGGGTTCGGCATCGTCAACGCTTATGTGTTCAACATCCTGCTGTTCCCGATGTGGATCATGTTCTTCATCAGTTCGCTGGCGGAAACGCAGCGCGTTCCGTTCGACCTCACCGAGGCGGAATCGGAACTGGTGGCAGGTTACCAGACCGAATACAGCTCGATGTCGTTCGCGCTGTTCTGGCTCGGCGAATACGCCAACATCCTTCTGATGTGCTCGCTCAGCACGATCCTGTTCTTTGGTGGCTGGTTGCCGCCTCTGAATATCGATCTGATCCCATGGTTCGACATTCCGGGCATCGTCTGGTTCCTGCTGAAGACATTCTTCTTCTTCTTCATGTTCAGCTGGGTGATGGCGACCGTCCCGCGCTACCGTTATGACCAGCTGATGCGGCTTGGCTGGAAAGTCTTCCTGCCGCTGAGCCTGCTGTTTATTTTCCTGATTTCAGGCTATCTGATGCTTACGAGGTACGCGGCATGAGTTCCGTCGCCCATCTGATCAAATCATTCACCCTGTGGGAATTCGTCAAGGCGCATATGCTGACCTTGAAGTATTTCTTCAAACCCAAGGTGACGATCAACTATCCGTTCGAGAAAAACCCGCTGAGCCCGCGTTTCCGCGGTGAGCATGCGCTGCGCCGCTATCCCAACGGGGAAGAGCGCTGCATTGCGTGCAAGCTGTGCGAGGCGGTGTGCCCGGCGCAGGCGATCACTATCGAGAGCGAACCGCGTGAAGACGGCAGCCGCCGCACGACACGCTACGATATCGACATGACCAAATGCATCTATTGCGGTTTCTGCCAGGAAGCGTGCCCGGTGGATGCTGTGGTCGAAGGTCCAAACTTCGAATACGCAACCGAAACACGCGAGGAACTGCTGTACGACAAAGCGAAATTGCTGGCGAACGGGGACAAGTGGGAGCGGGCAATTGCCGCAAACCTTGAAGCCGATGCGCCGTATCGCTAACCGCCGCGGCTAACCGAGAAACTGGGGCTATGATACAAACCTTCGCCTTTTACCTATTCGCGTTTTTCGTGATCGCCAGCGGCGTATTCACGATAACTTCGCGCAATCCGGTCCACTCAGTCCTCTGGCTGATCCTTGCATTCTTCAACGCTGCCGGCCTGATGGTGCTGGTTGGCGCGGAATTCATCGCGATGCTGCTGGTCATTGTCTATGTCGGCGCGGTCGCGGTGCTGTTCCTGTTCGTGGTCATGATGCTGGACATCGATTTCGCGGAATTGCGGGGCGGCTTCATCAAGAACTTCCCGCTGGGCCTTGCCATCGCTCTGGTGCTGCTGGCCGAGCTGGTTCTGGGCATTGGTGCCTACCGTGCCGGATCATTGCAGCTGGGGGTCGCGGATGGAACGTCTGCAGGCTTGGCCGGTGAAAGCAACACGGCCAACATCGGTGTGCTGCTCTACAGCGATTACATCTTCCTGTTCGAAGCGGCGGGTATCATCCTGCTGGTGGCGATGATCGGGGCAATCGTTCTGACCTATCGCGAACGCCCGGATGGCGCACGCGGACACCAGAATATTACAAAGCAAAACATGCGCCGGCCTGAGGACGCAACAATCATGACGCGTCCGGAGATCGGCAAGGGGGTCGAGCTATGACCGGTATCACTGGAATCGGGATCGAGCATTATCTCGTAGTCGGCGCGATCCTGTTCGTGCTCGGCGTGCTGGGCATCTTCCTCAACCGCAAGAACATCATCGTCATTCTTATGGCGATCGAACTGATCCTGCTGTCGGTGAACATACAGCTGGTCGCATTCAGCGCGTTCCTGAACGACCTCGTCGGCCAGGTTTTCGCGATGTTTGTGCTGACCGTTGCTGCCGGCGAGGCGGCCATCGGGCTCGCCATTCTCGTGATTTACTTCCGTGGTCGCGGCACGATTGCCGTCGACGACGTCAACCGGATGAAGGGATAAGCACTCGTGCACAATTGGATTATCCCAATCGTCTTCTTGCCGCTGCTCGCCGCAATTATCGGCGGGCTTGGCAATCGCGCGCTCGGCAACACCGTGGTCAAGACAATCACCACAGGCGCACTGTTCATTTCGTGCGCGCTTAGCTGGCCGATCTTCCTGGCGTTCTTTAACGGGAGCATGACCGCCGATGTGGTCCCGGTACTCCAGTGGGTGCAGTCCGGCGATCTCACGTTCGACTGGGAATTGCGGGTCGATACGCTGACCGCGGTCATGCTGGTCGTGATCACCACGGTTTCCGCGCTCGTGCACCTGTATAGCTGGGGCTACATGGATGAAGATCCGGATCAGCCGCGCTTCTTCGCCTATCTCAGCCTGTTCACCTTCGCCATGCTCATGCTGGTGACGGCCGACAATCTGGTGCAGATGTTCTTCGGTTGGGAAGGGGTCGGTCTCGCGTCCTATCTGCTGATCGGTTTCTGGTTCCGCAAACCGAGCGCCAATGCGGCGGCGATCAAGGCCTTCGTGGTCAACCGTGTTGGTGATCTTGGTTTCATGCTGGGTATTTTCGGTACGTTCCTGGTGTTTGGAACGACCTCAATTCCTGAAATTCTCGAAGCTGCGCCCGCGATGAGCGGCGCGAGTATCACTTTCATGGGCTACCGCCTGATGACCATGGATATCCTGTGTATCCTGCTGTTCATCGGCGCGATGGGCAAGTCTGCGCAGCTCGGCCTACACACCTGGCTTCCCGATGCAATGGAAGGTCCGACTCCTGTTTCTGCGCTGATCCACGCGGCCACCATGGTCACCGCCGGTGTCTTCATGGTTTGCCGGCTGTCGCCGATGTTTGAAACGGCTCCGACAGCCCTGATGATCGTTACCTTCATTGGCGCTGCAACCTGTATCTTTGCAGCGACAATCGGCACGACCCAATGGGATATCAAACGGGTGATCGCGTATTCGACCTGTTCGCAGCTCGGTTACATGTTCTTCGCCGCCGGTGTCGGTGCCTATGGCGCATCAATGTTCCACCTGTTCACGCACGCTTTCTTCAAGGCGCTGCTGTTCCTTGGCGCTGGTTCGGTCATCCACGCGATGCACCATGAACAGGACATGCGGTATTACGGCGGCCTGCGTAAGAAGATCCCGCTCACATTCTGGGCGATGATGTTCGGCACGCTGGCGATCACCGGTGTCGGTATCTACGATCTTCATGCCGGTTTCGCCGGTTTCTGGTCAAAAGATGCGATCATCGAAGTTGCCTATGCCCGCGGCACAGGCGTTGCGACCTTTGCGTTCTGGATGGGCGTGTTCGCTGCACTGCTGACCAGTTTCTACAGCTGGCGTCTGATGTTCCTGACGTTCTGGGGCAAGCCGCGCTGGATCGAGAGCGAGCATATCCAGCACACAGTGCACAAGACACCAGAAGAAGCAGGCGAGGACACCACCGGCGGTTATCATCCGCACGAAAGCCCGCTGACTATGCTGATTCCGCTGGGTGTACTTTCGATCGGCGCCATTGCGGCCGGTCAGATGTTTGCCGAAAGCTTCCTCGACAGCGCTGCATTCTGGAACGGTTCGATCTTCTATAACGAGCCTTTGATCCACGCCATGCACGCGGTGCCTTGGCAGGTGAAATACGCTGCGTTCTTCGTCATGGTCCTTGGCCTGTTCGGAGCCTGGCTCGCCTACATCAAGGACACCTCGCTCCCGGGCAAGTTCGTGGAGCAGTTCCGGCTCGTTCACCAGTTTGTCTACAACAAGTGGTACTTCGACGAGCTGTATAACTTCCTGTTTATCCGGCCTGCCTTCTGGCTCGGCCGCAAGTTCTGGGTCATTGGCGACCAGGGCATCATCGACCGGTTCGGACCGAACGGCGCAGCCTGGGTTGTCGTCAAAGGGTCTGCCGCTGCGAAGAAGCTGCAGTCCGGTTATCTCTATAGCTACGCGCTGATCATGCTGCTTGGCCTGATTGCCGCGATCACATGGGTCCTGATGTAATGGACGGCTTTCCGATCCTCACCGTAATGCTCGCAGTGCCGCTGGTGGCGGCGATTGCCTGTCTGTTTCTGGATGCGGTGAGCGCCCGTTGGACGGCGCTTGGTGCAACGCTAATCAATCTCGGCCTCGGGATTGTGCTTTGGCTTGGATACGAC
Source organism: Pontixanthobacter luteolus (assembly GCF_009828095.1). GTDB lineage: Bacteria > Pseudomonadota > Alphaproteobacteria > Sphingomonadales > Sphingomonadaceae > Pontixanthobacter > Pontixanthobacter luteolus. The sequence goes on from NZ_WTYP01000001.1 coordinate 821,013, forward strand.
ATCGGCGGTGCGCAGTGGCAGTTTATCGAGCGTGCCGAATTGTTCGCGGGCTTCAGTTACGCCCTCGGTATCGACGGCATCGCATTGATGCTGATCGTGCTGTCTGTCTTCCTCATGCCGATCTGCATTCTCGCAAGCTGGGAAGCGATCCAGAAGCGTGTTGGCGAATACATGGCTGCGTTCCTGCTTATGGAACTGCTGATGATCGGCGTGTTTGCCGCGCAGGATATGTTCCTGTTCTACATCTTCTTCGAAGCCGGCCTGATCCCGATGTATCTGATCATCGGTATCTGGGGTGGGGACAACCGGATTTACGCCAGCTACAAGTTCTTCCTCTACACGCTGCTCGGGTCGGTTTTGATGCTGATCGCGATGCTGTGGATGGTGAACCAGGCGGGAACCACGGACATTCCCACCCTGATGAATTACGACTTCCCGCCCGCTGCACAAACGTGGCTGTGGCTCGCGTTCTTCGCCAGCTTTGCAGTGAAAATGCCGATGTGGCCGGTCCATACCTGGCTTCCGGACGCACACGTGCAGGCGCCGACGGCTGGCTCCGTCATCCTTGCCGGCGTGCTGCTAAAAATGGGTGGTTATGGTTTCATCCGCTTCAGCCTGCCGATGTTCCCTGAGGCAAGCGCGCAATTTGTGTGGCTGATCTTGGGCCTGTCGATGGTCGCAGTGGTGGTCACCAGCCTGATTGCCCTTGTCCAGCACGATATGAAGAAACTCATTGCCTACAGCTCGGTCGCCCACATGGCGATCGTGACTGCGGGTCTGTTCGCATTCAACGTGCAGGGCCTTGAAGGCGCGATGATCATGATGCTCAGCCACGGTCTGGTATCAGGCGCGCTGTTCCTGTGCGTCGGGATTATCTACGACCAGCTGCACACGCGTGAGATCGACCGTTACGGCGGGCTGGCGATCAACATGCCGAAATATGCGCTGTTCTTCCTGCTGTTCACAATGGCCAGCATCGGCCTTCCCGGGACCAGCGGTTTTGTCGCTGAGTTCCTGAGCCTTGCCGGTGTCTATGAGGTATCGAGCACAGCAACCTTTGTTCTGACCACCGGCATCATTCTGGGCGCAGGCTATATGCTGTACCTTTATCGGCGGGTTGCGTTCGGCGAGCAGAAGAACGCTGATGCGGCTGCGATGAAGGATTTGTCGGTTCGTGAATGGTTGATGCTCGGTCCAATCGCTGCGGCAGTGCTGTGGATGGGTATCTACCCTGAAAGTTTCCTCGCACCGATGCGGGCGGACATTGCTGCGCTCGATGCGCGCATTTCCCGCGCCGCGCCGCAAGGTGATGCGAAACTTGTTGCAGGCGAACCACGCGAAGGGATCGCCAACGAAATGCCTGAAACAGAGCATAATGCCGAAGGGGCGCACTAATGGAATTCGCTAACTCCTTCTATTTCACGGCGCCAGAAGTCGGCCTGACCGTTAGCGGGTTGATCCTGCTGCTGGTGGCTGCCTTTGTCGGTCAAAAGACCACCCGCCTGATCACCATTCTGGCGGTTGCCGCACTGTTCGGGGCCGCCGCCTTCACCGGTAATCTCCTGACCAATTCTGCGTTCGAGCTGGGCGCTGATGCGTGGGGCGGTCTGTACCGCATGGATGCGTTCGGCAGCTTCGCGAAGATCCTGATTTACCTGGCGACGATCGGTTGTTTGATCGTGACACCCAAATTCTTCGAACAGACCGCGGAATACAGGGCGGAATATCCGATCCTGATGCTGTTCGGCGCGGTTGGCATGGGAATGATGGTTTCCGCATCGGACCTGATGACGCTTTATATCGGTCTCGAACTGAGCAGCCTGTCATCCTACGTCCTCGCCAGCTTCATCCGCAGCGACATGCGTTCGGCAGAGGCGGGCCTGAAATATTTTGTTCTCGGCGCGCTGGCCAGCGGTATCCTGCTCTACGGTATGAGCCTGATTTACGGGTTCACTGGTTCAACCAGCTATATTGGCATCCGGACCGCGCTGGAGGGCGGGGTCTCGGCAGGTTCCATGTTCGGTATCGTATTCCTGCTGGCAGGTCTGGCCTTCAAGATTTCGGCGGTCCCGTTCCACATGTGGACGCCCGACGTTTACGAAGGCGCGCCAACGCCCGTCACCGCTTTCTTTTCCACCGCGCCAAAGGTGGCCGCGATTGCCATGACGATGCGCATGGCGCTCGACCCGTTTGGTGGACAGATTGAAATCTGGCAGCAGATCGTGATCTTCGCAGCGCTCGCATCAATCATTGTCGGTGCGCTTGGTGCAATCGGACAGGAAAATCTGAAGCGTCTGCTTGCGTATAGTTCGATCAACAATGTCGGCTTCATCCTGATCGGCCTTGCTGCCGGTACGGAGCAGAGCGCATCGGCGATGCTCGTTTATCTGGCGATCTATGTTGCCATGTCGCTGGGCAGTTTTGTCGCGCTTCTCATGCTTCGCGACAACGATGGCAATCAGCTGGAAACATTCGCCGACATTTCCGGCCTTTCGGTCACCCGCCCGGCGCTCGCTTGGTGCTTGCTCGCTCTCATGTTTAGCCTGGCCGGCATTCCGCCTCTGCTCGGTTTCTGGGGCAAATTCGTGGTATTCCAGGCGGCTGTTGAAGCGGACATGATCCTGCTCGCAGCAATCGGCATCGCGGCCAGCGTTATCGGTGCGTTCTATTACATCAAGTTCATCAAGGTGATGTTCTTCGATAAACCTGCCGATGTCGTTGTGGCTGAGAAGAGCAGCGCCCGCTGGGTCGTTCTGGGCCTTTGCGTCCTGTTCATCTCTCCGCTTGGATATCTTGCGACCTTGAAGCTCGGTGAATTTGCTGATCGAGCCGCGTCCGCGCTATTTTTCATCATCTGATGATCGCAATTGCGGGGCTGCCAGTTTGATCGAGTATCTGGCTGAAACCGGCTCGACGAACACTGATCTGGCCGACCGCCTCGTCAGCGGCACCCATGTTCCGGAAGGGGCGTGGCTTGTTGCAGACAGGCAGGTGTCGGGCCGCGGACGGCATGGCCGCGAATGGTTCGACGGCGCAGGGAATTTCATGGGCTCGACCGTGGTCCATTTGGCCAGCTCCGATCCGCCTGCCCCGACGCTAGCGCTGCTGGCCGGTCTGGCGCTGTACGAGGTTTGCGCGAACCTCGTGCCTGATCCGGCTGCGCTTTCGCTGAAATGGCCCAATGATCTGCTGATCGGCCGCGCGAAGCTGGCGGGCATTTTGCTCGAGAGGCAAGGCCAGTCGGTAATTGTCGGGATTGGAGTGAACCTTGCCGCGGCGCCGCCGATTGAGGGGAGGGAAACGATCTCTCTGGCAAAACTCGGTCCGGCGCCTGACCGCAACAGGTTTGCTGAGCTGTTGCAGCATCAGTTTGCAATCGAATTGGAGCGTTGGCGGTCTTTCGGGCTCGATCCGGCTCTCAAGCGTTGGCAGATTGCGGCCCACACGATCGGCACGGCCCTTACCGTTCGAGATGACGGGGCGCGTGCCATCGGTGGCACGTTTGATGGTCTTGCAGAAGATGGTTCACTTTTGCTTCGCTTGGCGGATGGCACGATACGTGCCATCCACGCCGGCGACGTGATGCTAGGTTGAAGGATACAAAATGCTGCTGGTTGCCGATGTCGGAAACACGAATGTCGTTTTCGCCCTGTTCGACGGGGCCGAGATCAAGACACGCTGGCGAATTGCGACCGATCCACGGCGGACGGGGGATGAATACGCTGTCTGGCTGCTGCAGTTGATGCAGGTGGAAGGCTACAGCCGCGAAGACATCACCCATATCATCTTTGCGTCGGTGGTTCCGCGCGCCGACCATAATCTCACGGTATTGTCTCAAAAGTATTTTGGGATCACGCCGCTAATCGCGGGTCAGGGCGATGCCGAGTGGGGATTTGAAATCGATGTTGACCAGCCAAACTCCCTGGGGGCCGATCGTGCGCTCAACTGTGTTGCCGCCCACGCCAAATATCCGGGCGATCTGATCGTTGTCGATTTCGGCACCGCAACAAAGTTCGAGGCGGTCGATTTCAACGGCACTTACAAAGGCGGTATCATTGCCCCGGGGATCAACCTGTCGCTCGACGCGCTGGTTGGCAAAACTGCGAAGCTTCCGCGCATCGCAATCCGCGCCCCTGAAACAAAAAGCGTGATTGGCCGCAATACAGAAGACCAGATGCTGATCGGAGTGTTCTGGGGCTATGTTGCCATGATGGAGGGCCTGATCGAAAAGATGCGGGCCGAGTTTGGCCGCCCGGTAAAGGTCGTTGCGACCGGCGGGCTCGCGATCCTGTTCAATGATAACACCGAGATTTTTGACATAGTGGACAATGATTTGACGATTCAGGGATTGGCTATTCTGGCCCAGCGCGCGGCAGACAAGCAGGGTGCTGCGTGAAGAAGGATTTCACTCCGGAAAAAGAGCTTCTTTTCCTTGCCCTTGGCGGGTCGGGCGAGATTGGCATGAACGTCAACCTCTATGGCTGTGATGGCAAGTGGCTGATGGTCGATCTGGGCATGACATTCTCGGGCAATGAATATCCCGGTGTCGATCTGGTCTTTGCCGATCTCGAATTTATCGAGGAACGGGCAGACGATCTGGTCGGCATCGTGCTTACCCACGCGCATGAAGATCACATTGGTGCGGTGCCCTATTTCGCGGCCGATCTGGGCGTTCCGCTTTACGCAACACCGTTCACTGCCGAATTGGTCCGGCGCAAACTTGAAGAAGCCGGCTTGCTGGACACAGTGGAACTGAACATTATCGAGGGGGCGGACAGCTTTGCTCTCGGACCTTTCGATATCGGATACGTCCCTCTCGCACATTCCATTGCTGAGGGGCACGCGCTTCTGATCGACACGCCCTATGGCCGTATTTTCCACACTGGCGACTGGAAGCTGGACGAAGAGCCGATAATCGGTGATCCCACGACCGAAGAAGAACTCACCGAAGTAGGTGACGAAGGCGTGCTGGCGCTCGTCTGCGATTCGACCAATGTCTTCAACCCGAATCCGAGCGGCTCCGAAGGCGCGGTCTATCGCGGCCTGCTGGAAGAGGTTGGCAAGCACAAGGGCAGGCGTGTTCTGGTAACAACCTTCGCCTCCAACGTCGCGCGGCTGCACACCCTTGGCGAGGTCGCAAAAGCATGCGGGAGGCAAGTTTGTGTCGCAGGGCGTTCGCTCGACCGGATCATCGATGTGTCGCAGGACAATGGCTATTTGCTCGATTTCCCGGACCCGGTGGATTTTGACACGGCTATGGGCCTGCCGCGCGGTGAGGTTATGATCATCGCCACTGGCGGGCAGGGAGAACCGCGGGCTGCGCTGTCACGAATAGCGGAATCGAACCATCCGCTCGAACTGGTCAAAGACGATGTTGTTCTGTTCTCCAGCCGACAAATTCCTGGCAATGAAATTTCCATCGGTAAAATTCAGAACCGGCTTGCCGATCGCGGTATAGTGATGGTTACAGACCGGCAGAGCGAAATCCACGTATCCGGGCATCCTGGCAGACCTGAGCTTGAGGCGATGTATAGCTGGCTTCGGCCTGAAATTCTGGTGCCGGTACACGGCGAAATCCGGCATATGAAAGAGCAGGCGCGTTTGGGCGCTTCATGCGGGATCCCTCACAACGTCTTTCAGAAAAACGGCGACATCGTTAGGTTGGCTCCGGGTGACCCGGGCAAGATCGCCGAAGTCATTTCAGGACGGCTCGTCCTTGATGGTGACATCATTGTTCCCGCCGATGGCGATTCGATCGTTATGCGCCGCAGGATTGCCTATAACGGGATCGTGATGGTCGCGCTCGACAGCAAGGGCAGGGCGGTAATCGACAGCGCAGGCCTGCCGCTTGATGAAGACTACGCCGACTTTGTGGTCGAGGCGAAAGCCGACATCGCTGCCGGACTGAAGCGGCTGAAAGGCAGCGCGCGCCGTGATCCTAAAGAAATTTCGGAAGCCGCCCGCCTCGCAGTCAGGCGTGCCGCCCAGCGCTGGAGCGGGAAAAAGCCGCAAGTCAAAGTCTTGCTGACCGGGGAATAGTTCGATGCAGATTACATCTATCATCGCAATCTATGCGCTATTCTGGGTGATGACAGCGTTCGTCATGCTCCCATTCGGCGTGAAAACGCATGATGAAGCCGGCATACCGAAAATACCCGGTCAGGCCGACAGCGCGCCAGCCAATTTCCGGCCGGGCAGGCACGTGATCGTAGCGACAGCCATAGCTGCAGTGCTGACCGCACTGTTCGTGCTCAACTACGTCTATGGCTGGATCGGCGCGGACTTCCTAAACCTGTTTGAGGACCTGCTCAGCACGCCCTCCTGACACGCTCAGTCGCGCAGCCGTTCGATTGCCTGTGCTAGCGCGACATACAGTTTACCCATGTCGGAACTGAGCAAGGTAACGCCAAGTGCGTTACCATCGCGGGTCGACAGCATGGTCCGCAGCATGGCTTCGAAATCATGGATGTACCGGCTGACGTTCTCGCGGAAATCAGCGTCATCGTCGTAAATCTGGGCGATGTCGCGCGCTTCCGTGTTGTCGAGCAGCCTGACCGCACGCCGGGTGAAGATACCGCGGTCACCGCGCAAATATGACGCCCAGGCCGTGTCGCTGACATCGGTTGTGACTGCCTTTGATATATCGATTGCGTTTGAATTGAGGCTTTCGGTGATTAGCGCAACTCGGCGAGCGAAATCGTTACCGACTTGCTCTTCGGCCTGCTCACGGGCGCGGGCGACACGGGTTTCCAGATTACCGGCCAATTCATCGATCTTCGCCAGCTGATCGCGAAGCTGGCGGGCGACATCGCGCCCTGCATTGCTTGCATTGCTTGCCGCTTCCTCAAGCTGCTTGAGCGATCCGCGAGCAGCGGTGCCGATCGTGCGGCCCATGGCTTCACTGGTTTCAGCGGCGACAAAGCTGGCAACGTTTTCTGCGCTCTTGCGCGCCTCGGTCTCGATAATCTGCGGAGTGGTCCGGGCTGCTTCTTCGAGCGCGCTGATCGCGGACCGCAACTGGGTCTGTGCATTGCGCGACAGCAGGTCGCTCTCTTCATTGACTCCCGACAGGCTGCTTCGCAAATCGCCGACGATGCGGGTGGTTTCGGCAGTGGTTTCGATCAATTTTGCCCGCAACGTATCTATTTCAGCGATAGTATCGCGGCCGGTTTCCTGAGCTGCAATGACGTAGTTCGAAAGTTCTTCGCTCTTTCCGCCGGCAGCATCCACGATTGAACCAAGCTCGACAGCGCCTTGCTTTGCCTGCTCAAGCCGAGCTTCGGCCTCCGCGATAGCGTTCGGCAGGTCTTGCTGACTATGCTGCGTACTCGCCTGGATAAGTTCCAGCAGGCGCACGCTGCTATCGGTGAGGGCAGCAACCGCTTCATCTACTCCGCCGAGAGTAGAGCGGCTGCGTTCGAGATTGCTCGCCAACGCATCGGCATTCTGCGCGACACGGGTCTGTGTATCGTCGCTGATCTCCGCAACCTCGCGCATTGCGGTACGGAGGCTGTCAATGCGAGCGGCAATGCCTTCGCTGCGCTCTGCCAGCGTATCGGCATCGGCCAGTTGTTTTTCGCGCCGCTCGGCAAGTTCGTGGTCAAGCGCGGCGAGCTGTTTGCCGAGCGCCTCGATGGCTTTCGCTTCATCGGCTTCCATCGTCTCGCGGCGGGAATTGATCTTCTCCGTCAGCACGGAATCGCGGTGCGCGATATTGGCGTCGATTGCCTCTGCTTCGCTTGTCAGGGCCGCCAGTTTCGCATTGGCGGATTCCAGCGCACGTTGATCGATGCCCTGAATTTCGTCGATCGCATCGAGCAGTTGCTTTTTCAGCGTTTCAACGCGGTTCTGCCAAAGGTCGAGCGCCTTTGTCTCGGTTTCCTGAACCGAATTTCCGACGGTTGCAGCTTCATCGCGCATTGAATTGAGACGCAGGCGGAGAGATCGTAGGGCCTCTTCTTCCTCCTGTTCCAGGCTCTCGCGAGTGGCCTTGAATTCCTCGGCCAGCGCATCTGCGCGGCGGCGGATCGCGGCGATGGCTTCCACCTCGCGGCTATCCAGTTCACCGCGAAACTCGTCACTCTTTTCGCGCAGCGCACCGAAGCGTTCGTTCGCGATGGTTTCCAATTGATCGGTTTGCGCTTCGAACCCAGCTAGGGCACTGTTGATCTTCTCTTGAATGGAGCCAACCTGCGTTTCGCTTGCTTTGCCGAAATCATTGAGACGTTCGAAACCGATCACCAGTTCGGCGATTTGTCCGTGGGCAGTGCGGCCTGCAGTTCCGATCTGGTTCGAAACATCCTTCGCCGAATTGGCAATGACGGGCAGTTCGTCACGCAATTTACTCATGTTTTCGAGAGCGATATCGCTCACGCTTGCGATCGTATCGATCTGGCCGCTGTTCTCAATGATCAGCGACTGGAGATGTTCTGCATTGGTCGACAGGCGTTCGCTCGATACACGGCCGAGCGATTCCAATTCCCGTGACTGCGACGAAAGAAATTCGCGTGCGAGGCTGAGTTCCCGGTTAACCGTCTTCAGACGCTCTTCCAGCAAGGCGGACTCGTCTGACAGGGTGCGCGCAACCGCGCCAAAGCGAGCAGCCTCGTGGCGGCTGTTGCGGATCGCGAGCATCCACAGGGACACTACCAGCAATACCGGAATGGCCCATGCGGTGATCCACCCGGTCCATTGCTGCGGCGTTCCGCCTACCAGAATGTCAGACTGGTTTGCCCAACCGTAAAAACCGGTCCAGCCTGCGATCGCCAAGACCGCGAGGGTGGGCACCAACCATCCAAATCGCGGGCCAGCAGCATCGGGATCCTGCCACTCTTCATAATATTCTTCTTCAAGCACGAGGCTGTCTTCCGTCTCCATCGAGACAGTGTCCGACTGCGCATCTTGCGGCTCTTCGGGGCCAATGGCCCGGATATGGTTTCCCCCGGTCATTCTTGGAATCTACCACTTTTCCACAGGAGTGAAACCCCATCTTAACCCTGACGCGATTAGTTAATCTACTTATGTTGTATGAAAACGGCAGTCTTGACGCGACTTTAGCAGCAGCAGCGGGGGAAGATCCGGCGCTGATGGCTGAATTGCGCGGTGCATTCGCAGACAGTGTCGAGCGGCAGGTTGACTTGCTGAAACGATCACGATGCGACGCGAACTGGAACATTGCGGCTCTTCGGCTCAAGGGTGTTGCAGCCGGCTTTCACGCGGATGAGCTTATCTTGTTAGCCGAGGAGGCAATTGACTCCGCGCCGGGCGAACCCACGGTGATTCGCAAGATCGAAACCTTCCTCGGCAATTTTCGCACCACATAACCCGTGGACCAGGCTTCACGCTTGGTTGTTGACCCTTAACGCTCTAAACCTGCCCTCTTGATATTGAGAGGTTGCTGGTGCGCGTTGCATTGCTTTCATCGCTGGAATTGCTTGGCGCAGAGGACGAGGGCCGGCGTGCATTCATGCGCATTGGCGGCCGCAGCGTATTGCAGCGACAGATGGAATTTGCGCTCGCATTCGGCTGCGAGCGGATTGCGTGCCTGTCGGACAGCATTTCGCCTGAATTGATGGACTTGCAGTCATTCGCGGAAAGTCGCGGAGCTCAGTTTCAGATCATCCGCGATGCGCGGCCACTGTCCGGGATGGTCAAGTCAGACGACAAGCTGTTGGTGATTGGTGACGGAGTGGTTTTCGACCAGTCCGTGGCTCATGAAGTTTTAGGGGAAGGGCGCAAAGTACTGACCTTGCCCGCCGACCGTGGCGTGCCGTTGGGTTTCGAACGGTTGGACCGTGACCGCGCCTGGGCCGGTGTGATGATCGCGGCAGGAGCCCTCGTTGAGCGGTTGGCAGATATGCCGCGCGATATCGATCCGGTTTCGACTTTGCTCAGGCTTGCCTTGCAATCGGGATCAATCACAGCAGAAGTTTCTGCCGAGATGCTCGCCGATGATAGCTGGGCGCTGGTCAACTCCTCAGGTTCGGCGGCCAAGTTCGAAAAACGCTGGCTTGCGAAAGCTGTCAATCCGGCATCGTTCGCTGCACTTACCAGTTCGATCGCAGACCGCACCGCCTTGTCAGTGCTCAAGCGGCATACCCGCCCGCAAAAGGCTATTCGTGCGGGGGCGGCAATCTCCATTGCGTCCCTGATAGGCGCAGCGGCCGCCGGTTGGGCTGGATACCCCGTCGCCGGTCTCGGAATAGCCGCCATAACCTGGTTCTCGGGCCGTTTCGCCGGCACATTGTCGTCGATAGTCAGCGACGGGCTTGAAGCGAAACGGCTCAATCGGTTGTCGGCCCCAGGCCTGTTGGTGGTGGTGGATGCGTTGATCATCATGTTGGCGCTTGCGACAGTTCCCCCATCCAAGAAGATTGCGGCATTTTTTGCGGTGTTCATGCTGCTCGGCTTGCTGCGTGTTCTGGCGGCGAAGACCCATGATTTTTCGGGTCCGAATCTGCGGGATTTTTTCCAAGACAGGGGGCTACTGCTGGCGATCCTGTGCGCGGCGGCAGCTTTTGGGAATATTACCCTTATTTCTCAGGTGGTTGCAGCAATTCTCATGCTTTTTGCATTGGTGCGATCTTTGCCGTCGAGGATAACGCAGGTTTAACCATACTGGGCTAAGGCAGCGGGATGAGCGATACCACCGCAAACCACGAAGCCGGAATTCCGGTAGAAAACGTACTTCGTGAAGAGCTCGCCCATGGCGATGCCGTGCTCGGTACAACTGCGCCTATTCTTGGGCATCTTGTCCTGAGCTCGGCAAATTCGCTCTTCAGTGACGAGATCGTTGCGCAGGTTCGCGGCATGGCCGCCAGCATCGCTTCTCAATTGCTTTCCGCACAGGCGAAAGCGGTCAATACAGAAGCCCTTGATGCCTATATCGAGCAGCGGCGCGATCCGTTGGTTGAAGCGCTCCTTTCCAAGAACGAGTTTCTGTTTCACCTGCATGCGCTGACAGTTGAACGCCAGTTGGCTGCACGGTTAGAATCGCGAAACGCAATCGATCTGGTGCTCTCACCGCTGTTGCAGGCATTGGTGTCTTCCGATGACGCGAATACATCGAGCACGGCAATGTCGGTGCTCGCTGCGCAGTCTCGTTTTATCCAGCATCAGCGGCGCATGGAATTGCCGCTGAATGAATTGCCGGGCGACCTGTTCCATGCAGCGATCCAACATTGGCGCGCGCTGGATAACGGTGAGAATGAAGAAACCGCAGACCAAGTGGAAGAGCAGCTCAGAAGTGCATATAATGAAGGCGACGGACGGGCCGGATTGCTCGCGCGTCTGGTGTCAGGGATGGGCAGCGGGAGCCGGGCTGCGCTATCGATCAGCCATGCGGGGGTCGCAATTTTCTTGACCGCAGTCGCGCTATCGACCGCTCAAAGCCGCGACCTCGTGGCAATGTCCACCTCGGATCGTCAGCTCGGACGGCTCGCTCTCGCACTACGAGCAACCGGATTAAAGCCGAGCGAAGTCGAAGAGCAGTTTGTGCATATCCATCCGGAAATATCGCTCCCGGATGGTTTCGACATGCTTCGCGTGGACCGCGCAGCGCAGTTGCTTGCATCGTCAGACGGCTTTGGGGCCGCTTGATCCGATGAACAAACTTTCCGGAAATTTCATCGCCCGCGCGCGCACAGATGAGGCGGACAGGTTGGTCGAGGCTCAGGAGCCTCTGGCATCGCTCCAGCAGAATTGCGGCGGAGAAATTCCGGGCGACCTGGCGATTCCCGAACTGCGCGAACTGGTTCTGAAAGTCCGCCAATCCAACCTTAAGCTCGCACGTTCAATTAGCGCGTTCGATGGTGAAGACGTTGTCACTGCCTGGGTTGAAGTCACCCCTGCACGCAAGGACGGAGACGGCTGCTATATCGGTGTAGCAAACTGGCAGACCAGTCCGGTGCCCGAACAGAGCGAGGCGGCCAGTGCGGCCCGCAGACAGGCGGTCGACGAGTCAGTGGCCGAACTAAACGCTCGGCTCGATTCAAAACAGAACATTCTGACCGTCGAAAGTGAAGCACGTGATCTTGCTGATCTGACCGCTAGGATGCGTCATTCGCGCGGTACCCCATGGACCGATTTCGTGGAATTCCCGTCGAATACGCATGAGCAGCCTATGCATTGGCGCCTGCTGGACGGTGCGCAGTGCACTGTCGAAGGGTCCGACCGTATCTGGACGGCAAGTCTTGTTCCACTCGGGCGGCCCGAGCCGGGCAGTAGCGGTTTCGACCTGTATCTGGTTGCGGATCGTCCGCTCGTCGACCGGCGAAAGCCGCTCGCGGAGCCAAAGCCGGATACTATGCATTCGATCGGGCGAGATCTTTCACCGGTTCTGCGTCAGCCGATCGCTCGCATTATCGCCAATGCAGAAACGATCCGCTCTAAAATGGCGGGGCCGCTGTCGGAAGAATACAGCGGATATGCCGCCGATATTGCGACCGCAGGGCAGCACCTGATGTCGTTGATAGAGGATCTCGCCGATCTGGAAGTTGTCGAGTCAGAAGACTTTACCACCGCGCCGGATCAGATTGATCTAGCCGATGTGGCGCGCCGCGCTGCGGGTATCCTCGGGGTGCGGGCAAAAGAACGGTCGATTTCGCTGAAAGCGCCGGGTCCGGAAATCTCGGTTCCTGCGACAGCTGAGTTCCGCCGCGCGCTGCAGATTCTGCTCAATCTGGTGGGCAACGCTATCCGCTATGCCCCTGAGGGTTCGGAAGTCGAGATTTCAGCAAGGCTGACCAAGTTTGGCGCGCAGGCCAGCGTTTCCGACGAAGGGAAGGGCCTGTCGGAGGAACAGCAAGCTGTCGTGTTCAAGAAATTCGAACGGCTTGGCCGCAGCGGAGACGGCGGTTCTGGCCTCGGTCTGTACATTTCGCGCAAGATTGCCCGCGCAATGGGCGGGGACCTGACAGTAAAAAGCGCGCCCGACAAAGGGGCGCGCTTCATACTGGATGTGCCGCCTGCCGAAGCAGGCTGACACTTCCATTCTGTTCTGATTACCGGTTGCCTACAGGCACGTAGTCGCGCTCGGTCGGGCCGGTGTACAGCTGACGAGGGCGACCAATAACCTGGCCTGGATCGGAGATCATTTCGTTCCACTGGGCGACCCAGCCGACTGTACGTGCAAGCGCGAACAGTGCGGTGAACATGGTCGTCGGGAAGCCGATCGCCGACAGGATGACGCCGGAGTAGAAGTCTACGTTCGGGAAGAGCTTCTTCTCTCTGAAGTAATCGTCGTTGAGCGCCATTTCTTCGAGGGCAAGAGCCGTTTCAAAGACCGGATCGTTGACCTTGAGTGCGTCGAAGACCTCACGAACGGTCTTCTGCATCACTGTCGCACGCGGATCATAGTTTTTGTAAACACGGTGACCGAAGCCCATCAGACGGAACGGATCGTTCTTGTCCTTGGCACGCTCGATATAATGCGGGATGCGGTCGGGAGTCCCAATTTCGCGGAGCATATTGAGCGCTGCCTCGTTCGCACCACCATGTGCCGGGCCCCAAAGGCAGGCAATGCCGGCCGCGGTGCAGGCAAACGGGTTGGCGCCGGAAGAACCTGCGAGACGGACGGTGGAGGTCGAAGCGTTTTGCTCGTGATCGGCATGGAGGATGAAGATCCGGTCCATCGCCTTCTCGACAGCAGGAATAACTTCGTATTCCTCAGCAGGAACGCCGAAAGTCATGCGCAGGAAATTGCCGGTGTAGCTGAGCGAATTGTCAGGCTGCAGGAAAGGCTGCCCGATCGAATATTTGTAGGCCCACGCCGCGATTGTCGGCATCTTTGCGATCAAACGGTGGCTGGAAATCTTCCGGTGCTCAGGGTCGGAAATGTCCGTGCTGTCATGATAGAAAGCCGAGAGCGCGCCAACCACGCCGCACATGATTGCCATCGGGTGCGCATCACGGCGGAAACCCTGATAGAACTGGCGTAGTTGATCGTGCAGCATCGTGTGACGGGTGATCGTGTAGGTGAAATCATCCAGCTCATCGCCCGACGGCAGTTCGCCATTCAGCAGCAGATAGGCAGTTTCCATGAAGCTGGAATGTTCAGCCAGCTGGCCAATGGGATAACCGCGGTGCAGCAGCACGCCTTCGTTACCATCGATATAGGTCAGGGCGCTTTCACAGCTAGCCGTCGACTTGTAACCGGGATCGAAAGTGAACGCGCCTGTCTGGCCGTACAGTTTCCTGATGTCGATTACGTCCGGGCCAGTGCTGCCCTCTAATACCGGGAAGTCGTAGGTTTGACCGCCGAAATCCAGTTTTGCCTGTTTATCCGCCAACATTATTCTCCTTAAACCGGGTTTCCGTGTGCGCCTTCACGACGCGGCTTGCGCGTCTATCCGCGCGAGCGATTCATCTCGTCCCAACAGGACCAGCACATCGAAAATCCCGGGTGACGTGGTCGTTCCGGTAAGCGCCGCTCTCATAGGCTGCGCCAATTTGCCGAGGCCCAGTTCGAGCTCCTCTGCAAGTGCTTTCGTAGTGGCTTCGAGAGCCTCGATTGTCCAGTTGTTTTCCGACTTGAGGCGCGAGGACAGCTTCCCGAGCAACAATCTTGCGTCGTCCGTCAGCAGCTTCCCCGCCTTTTCAGTCATTTCCAATGGCCGTTTGGCGAAAAGAAATGCCGATCCCTCAACCAGATCATTGATATTCTTTGCGCGGGTTTTGAGCACCGGCATGGCCTGAGCGAGCAGAGCGGCGTCTGCCTCATTGCCAATCTCGTCAGCGACCAGTTCGGCGAGCCGGGTGTCGTCCGCTTCGCGAATGTAGTGCCCGTTCAGGTTTTCAAGTTTCTTGAGATCGAAACGCGAGGGGCTTTTCCCCACTCCGTCCAGGGTGAAAAGTTCAATAGCCTCTTCGCGGGTGATTTCTTCCTTGTCACCATGACCCCAGCCAAGGCGCAGCAGATAGTTGAACAAAGCCTCAGGAAGGATGCCCATCTCGTCGCGGTATGCCTCGACCCCCAGCGCGCCGTGGCGCTTCGACAGTTTAGCGCCGTCGCTGCCGTGGATCAGTGGGATGTGGGCATAGGTGGGATCGCTCCATCCACCTTCAATCGCATCCATTGCGCGATAAATCGGCAATTGGCGAAACGCATTGTTCAGGTGATCATCGCCGCGAATGATGTGCGTGCAGCCCATGTCGTGATCATCGACCACCGCTGCCAGCATGTAAGTGGGCGTGCCATCAGCGCGCAGGATGATGTAATCGTCAACTTCCTCGTTGCGTACAGTGACCCGGCCCTGGACCAGGTCCTCGATAGCGGTTTCACCCTCGGTCGGGGTTTTCAGACGTACCGTGAAAGGTGCATCCTGCGGTGCTTCGGACGGGTCTCGGTCACGCCAGCGGCCGTCATAGCGCAGGGGCTGCTTGGCTGCGCGCTGTTCTGCGCGCATTTGCTCAAGCTCTTCCGTAGTCGCATAGCATCGATAGGCATGGCCGTTTTCGAGCAGCTTGTTTGCGACTTCAGCATGCCGGTCAGCACGCGATGACTGGAAAACCGGTTCCTCGTCATAATCCAGGCCGAGCCAGTTCAGACCATCCAGGATAGCGTCGATTGCTTCCTGTGTGGAACGCTTGTGATCGGTATCCTCGATACGCAGCAGTGCCTTGCCGCCGTGGTGGCGTGAGAAGAGCCAGTTGAACAATGCGGTTCGCGCGCCGCCAATGTGCAGGAAACCTGTGGGCGATGGTGCGAAACGGGTCACCACCGTGTTGTCTTTGGCCGCGCTATTGCTTGCCATAACCGACTGTTTCCTTTCAAATAGTCCGCATGGCTGCCAGCGAAGTTCAAGTACCCTTTGATGATGAGTCAAATGAGCCGCCGGACGATGCCAATGCTGCAGTGCAGCGCCAATGGCTTAGCTTGCCGCAATTGTCCAGCATTGCAGCTGTTTTGGAACAATTTCTCAATCGCGCGGGCTTTGAGAAAGGCCCGTGGCTAACCGTCTGTTTCGCTATCGGTATCGCGCTGTGGTTCCAGTTGGAAAATTTTTGGGAATGGGGCGCTGTGCTGATCCTATGCTCAGGCGCAGCCATTGCCGCAATCTGCTGGGGTTGGAGGCACGAACGCCATCCGGTTTTGAGGCAATCTGCCATAGCGATCCTGCTGATGATCACACTGGGATTGAGCGTGGTTTGGGCGCGGTCGGAGATCGTGGGGGCTGACGCCATCGAGCGCCCCCAAGTTACGGTTTTGACCGGAAGGATATTGGAGCGCGACGAACAGCCCGCGCGGGACCGGGTCAGACTGGTGCTTGCCACGCGCGATCCGGCATCAGGAGATGCTCTGAAAATCCGAGTAAACGTGCCGCAAAGTGCAGATCAGGCTGACTTGCTGGAAGGCTCTGTGGTGAGGCTGCGGGCGCGACTGATGCCTCCTGCGCCTCCGATGCTTCCCGGAGCGTACAATTTTTCGCGCACCGCATGGTTTGCAGGGCTTGCAGCGACCGGATCGGTTCTCGGCGACATTGCGGTGGTCGAGCCTGCGAATGAGACAGATGCCTTGGCCAGCACGCAGCGCCAACTTGCCAGCCATGTACGGAGCCAATTGGACGGATCGGCCGGCGCAATCGCTTCGGCACTGGCCAGCGGGGACCGCGGCTCGATCAGCGATGCGGATGAAGAGGCGATGCGCGATGCCGGGCTGACCCACCTGTTATCAATCAGCGGCCTGCACGTCAGCGCCGTGATCGCTGCTGCCTATCTGATTGCTATCAAACTATTAGCGCTATGGCCGTGGCTCGCACTTCGCGCGCGGCTTCCGCTCGTGGCAGCAGGTTTTGCTGCGCTAGCGGGTGTCGGATATACTTTGCTTACAGGTGCGGAGGTCCCGACAGTCAGAAGCTGCGTCGGGGCAATACTCGTGCTCGCGGCGCTTGCTCTTGGCCGTGAACCCTTGTCGCTGCGAATGGTCGCGGCAGCAGCGCTGTTCGTGCTTTTCCTTTGGCCTGAGTCTCTGGTTGGACCAAGCTTTCAGATGAGTTTCGCAGCGGTGCTGGCCATCGTCGCATTGCACAATTCCGCCCCGGTACAGGCCTATCTGGCTCCGCGAGAGGAATCGTGGTTTTCCAGAAGCGGGCGGCGAGCGGTGATGTTGCTGGTTACCGGAATGGTGATTGAAATCGCGCTGATGCCGATCGTGCTTTTTCATTTTCACAGGGCCGGGGTCTACGGTGCATTTGCGAATGTTGTGGGCATACCGCTAACGACTTTCTTCTCCATGCCGCTGATCGGGCTGGCGCTCTTTCTCGATATTTTCGGGCTGGGCGCGCCGGCATGGTGGGCTGCAGGCAAGTCTCTGGAGATTCTGATCGGTATTGCGCATTTCACTGCGTCGCAGCCAGGTGCTGTCAAGCTGATGCCCGAAATGGACGGAGGCATCTTTGCGTTGTTTGTGTCTGGCGGGATTTGGCTGGCGCTGTGGCGCGGGCGCGTCCGGTTGCTTGGTTTCGTCCCAGTGGTTCTGGCGGCAATGCTGTTTCTCGCAAGCCCAGTCCCCGATCTGCTCGTCTCCGGTGATGGCCGGCATGTGGGGGTTGCAGGCGAGGGCGACCGCTTGCTCGTTCTGCGCGAGAGCAGAAGCGATTATGCCAGAGACAACTTGCTGGAGCTGGCGGGGATGGACGGCGAGCCGGTACCTCTCGGTAAGTGGCCTGATGCAAATTGCAGCCCGGACTTCTGCGTCCTGCCCGTCACAAGAGAGGGGCGGACGTGGCAAGTCCTGATGGCTCGCAGCAACATCCGTATCGAGGAGCGAGCACTTGCCGCAGCATGCGACCGGTCGGACATTGTAATAGCCGACAGATACCTGCCGCGATCATGCAAACCCAAATGGCTCAAGGCCGACAGACGGATGCTTGATCGAACGGGAGGTCTGGCAATCAATCTAACCAATGGGACCTATAACAGCGTGGCCGATGCGCAGGGCGACCATGGCTGGTGGCGAGGGGAGCGGGACTGACCCGCTCCCTCATGCCGGTTGAATGAAAACTCAGTGATACCGGCGAAGCAAGCCGGCAAGTTTGCCCTGAACCTGAACCTGACCAGGCTGGTAAACCTGCGGCGAATGCGACGGGTTTGCCGGGTCAAGCCGGACCATTCCGCCATCGCGGTGCAGATATTTCAGAGTAGCTTCCTCATTATCCACCAGTGCCACGACGATCTCGCCATCCCGCGCAGTGTCGGTGCGTTTGACCAGTGCGAAGTCGCCATCGAAAATGCCTGCTTCGATCATGGAATCACCCGAAACTTCGAGAGCATAATGATCGCCTGGGCCAAGCAGTGCTGCTGGAACAGGCAGGCTGCTCTGCCCCTCCAGCGCTTCGATCGGTGCGCCCGCCGCAATGCGACCATGGAGAGGAAGCTCGATCACATCGTTCGCCGGTGCGGGTTGCGGCGCAGGAGCCGACCTTGTCCGTGATACGACATCATTTGCTGGCGCGGCTGCGGCGATGCCCGGCACCGCATCTTCAGGGTTCTTGAGAACTTCGAGGGCGCGCGCTCGATTTGGCAGCCGCCGAATAAATCCGCGCTCTTCCAATGCGGAGATAAGGCGGTGGACACCGGATTTGCTCTTTAGGTCGAGCGCTTCCTTCATCTCTTCGAAAGAGGGGGAAATTCCCGATTCTTCCAGACGTTTCTGGATGAACAAAATCAATTCGTGCTGCTTAGCCGTCAGCATGGCGCATGCTCCTCTGTCGCCCTTGTCGATCCGCTCGCACAAATGCGAACGAATGCGGAACAATTAGGCAACCTTCTTGCTCTGGTCAAGCAATTCCGCCATTTTTGATGAAGTAGACCGGAACATCCGTTCCCGCTTTGAGCGCCGGGGAATGCTCCGGCCTTTCAATCAGGATGTCTGAGTTGGCGAGTGCGGCCAAGGCGCCGCTGTCCTGATTTGAAAGCGGATGTGCCATGCCGTCTTGCATCACACCGCGTGTGAATGTGCGGCGGCCAACTGTCGCAGAAAGCGGCATCGCGCATGGGACCATCAGCGGTTTCGGAATGCATGCGTCTGCGCCGAGCATTTTTCGGATTGCGGGCAGCATAAACAAGAACCCGGTCACAAAACTGGACGCAGGATTGCCCGGCAACCCCAGGATGATTTGTGTGCCCCGACTGGCAACCATCAGCGGCTTGCCCGGCTTCATCGCGATCCGCCAGAAGTCGATCTTTCCGCCAACGGCATCAAGAGCTGGCCGGACCAGGTCATGATCGCCAACGGAGGCGCCCCCGCTAAACACCACCAGATCATGTTCGCTGGCAGCCTCCAGTGCATCGGCCAGCGCTGAGAGCTTGTCGGCCACAGGTTCACCTCTGGTAATGCGGCAATGTTCGCCAGTTGCCAGCATTTCAAGCATGAGGCCGTTTGTCGCAGGAATGAGGTGAGGGGCGCAATCGCCGATCTCTGCTGTCAGTTCATCACCGCATTCGATTATCGCCACAAGCGGCGGTTTTCGGACCGTGACATGGGCCACTCCGGCCATGGCCGCGAGAGCCATATGCGGCGCATCGAAGCGGGAGCCTGCATCCAATAGCTTCTCGCCTGATCGAAAATCCGACCCTGCATCGCGGAAACATCCAGTATCCACGGCTCGCGCGGTGCTCAGTGTCTCTGCATCAAGCTTGGCGTCTTCAACGAGGACAATCGCATCTGTGCCGGACGGGGTATGCGCGCCGGTCGATATTCTCGCTGCCTGCCCCGCAGCGATCGGCCCCTGAAACGGTGAACCGCAGCGGCTTTCACCGATTACTGTCCACGGGCCGTCACCGCAGACTGCAAAACCGTCCATCGCGGACAGCCGGACTGCGGGCTGCGTCCTATTGGCGACCAGAGGCGCGGCAAGATAATTGCGATGCGCCTGCGCCAGTGGCACGGTTTCTGCCGCGGTAGGGTGGATGAGGTCCAGAAGGCGTCGTTGCGCCACATGTAGTGGCAGCAAGTCGCTCATTCCTGTGCCTTCCAATCGCCCGATTTTCCGCCGGATTTCTCAAGCAATCTGACCCCGCCGATGACCATCGTCTTGTCCAGGGCTTTAGCCATATCGTAGATCGTCAGCAGAGCTGCTGAGGTGGCGGTCAGCGCTTCCATTTCGACACCGGTTTTCCCGGTCAGCCGGACTTCGGTGCGAGCGAAGATTGCGTCATCGAGAAACCGGAAGTCGATATCGACCGAACTGATCGGCAGCGGGTGGCACAGCGGTATGAGGTCGCTGGTCTTCTTGGCGGCCATAATGCCAGCGATACGCGCGGTTGCCAGAACATCGCCTTTCGGTGCGTTTCCATTCCTTACCGCTTCGAGAGCCATCGGAGACATGGTAATTCTGCCTTCTGCGACGGCGGCGCGCCTGGTTTCGGCTTTACCCCCCACATCAACCATATGCGCGCTACCGCTTTCGTCGAGATGGGTGAGCTTGCTCATTGCCGTTCCTTATCCTTCCAGCAACGTGAGGGTGGCGGCGGTGACATCTTCCTGACGCATCAGGCTTTCACCGACGAGGAAACAGCGTACCCCCGATTTTGCGAGGCGCTGACAATCTTCATGGCTGGAAATGCCGCTTTCCCCCACCAGAAGCGAGCCTTCAGGAGCGAACGGGACCAAGCGTTCTGTGACGGCCAGATCTGTAACGAAACGCTTCAGGTCGCGGTTGTTTACACCGATCAAACGCGATTTCAGATTGGCGGCGCGTTCCATTTCTGCTTCGTCATGCACCTCGACCAGGACATCCATACCATGCTCAATCGCGGCGTGCTCGATTTCAGCCATCTGGCCATCTTCCAGCGCAGCAACGATGATCAGGATCGCGTCCGCGCCAAGGGCGCGCGATTCCGCGACTTGCCAAGTGTCGACCATGAAATCCTTGCGCAGTGCGGGCAAGGAACACGCTGAGCGGGCCGCGACAAGATAATCCTCGTGACCTTGGAAATAGGGCGCGTCCGTCAGCACCGAAAGACATGCCGCGCCGCCAAGTTCATACTGCTTTGCATGTTCGGCAGGGCGGAAGTCTTCGCGGATCAGGCCTTTTGAAGGGGATGCCTTTTTGATCTCGGCGATCAGTCCAAATCCGGCCGCAGACCTTGCTTCCAAGGCGGCGCGAAAACCTCGCGGCCTTGTTTGTTCTGTGGCGCACTGTTCAAGCTCCGTCAAAGATATCGCAGCCTTGCGTTCAGCAACTTCGCCGCGCTTTACCGCGCATATTTCTTCGAGTTTGTTCACTTCGCCATCTCGATCCAGCGCGCCAGCAGTGTTTTTGCGCCGCCGCTGTCGAGCGCTTCTGCGGCCATGGCGGCGCCTTCTGACCAGTCTTCTGTCCGGCCCGCCACCACCAGTGCGGCAGCGGCATTGAACTGGACCGTTTCACGATAGGCGCTGTGGTCGCCATCCAGCAGCGCGGCCAGCGCCTTGGCATTGTGTGCCGGATCACCGCCGCGGATCGCCTCGAGCGGCGCGTGGTCCAAACCCGCCAATGCCGCATCGACGCGCTTCATGGCAAACTCGTTACCGGTTACATCGGCCAGTTCGTTCCCGCCGGCGAGGCTCAATTCATCCAGCCCCTCATCGCCCGAGACGATGAAAGTGCGCTCGGTTCCCAGTCTTGCGGCGGCTTCGCCATAGATCGACACATAGCCCGGGCGCGCGATACCGATCAGCTGGCGCTTCACGCCCACAGGGTTGGACAGCGGACCCATCAGGTTGAAGATGGTACGGCGGCCCAATTGTTTGCGAATTGGCTGGATACGCACCATCGCCGGGTGATGGTTGGGGGCAAACAGGAAACAGATGCCGATTTCGGCCAGTGTCTTTTCCGCAGTGCGCCCCGCTGCGGCCATATCCAGCCCGAGGACTTCCAGAGTGTCGGCGACGCCGGAAAGCGATGAAATCGCGCGGTTGCCATGCCGTGCTACGGGTACGCCGCATGCTGCGACGACCAGCCCGACTGCGGTCGATACGTTAAGCGTGTGGTGGCCATCGCCGCCTGTGCCGCATACGTCGATCGCGTTGTCCGGACCGGACACAGGAATGTAGCGGGCGCGCAGCGCCCGCGCGGCGCCGGCAATCTCGTCCGCCGTTTCACTGCGTTCGGTCATGGCAAGCAGGAAACGGGCGATTTCCTCGTCGCTCGCTTCGCCGTCGAGGATCCAGCCGAACACTTCTTCGGCTTCTGCTTCGTTCATATGCGGTACGGCGAGCGGCAGGTGCTTCATGAAAGGTCCTTCGGCATCAGGCCGCAAATACGCATGAAATTGGCAAGCAGGGCGTGACCGTGCTCGGTCGCGATGCTTTCCGGGTGAAACTGCACCCCGTGAATGGGTAGCGTCCGGTGGCGGAAACCCATCGCACAAACACCGTCGAGCCCAGGCGTTTCGCTGGTGGCGTTGACCACAAGGCTGTCTGGGATATCCTCGACAATCAGAGAGTGATAGCGGGTGGCAGTATAGGGTGAAGGCAACCCTTCGAACACACCGGTACCGTCATGGCTAACCGGTGAAGTCTTTCCGTGCATCAGTCCGCCGCGCACAACAGAGCCGCCGAAATGTTGCCCGATCGACTGATGGCCCAGACACACGCCCAGCAGAGGTTTACTCGCCTCGGCGCACGCGGCAACAAGGTCCAGGCTAATCCCGGCCTCGGATGGTGTGCAGGGACCTGGTGAAATCAGGAAACCTTCAGCACCGGTCGCGATTGCCTCGCTCGCGGAGAGTGCGTCGTTGCGCTTCACTTCGACGTCCGCGCCAAGTTCCATAAGGTAATGGACGAGGTTGAAAGTGAAGCTGTCGTAATTGTCTATGACTAGGATCATGATCTGTCTGCCGCTATTCGCGGTGCTCAACGATAATCAAGGGGCCGATGGCTGCGCCATTGTCCAGCCGCTTGCTTGCCGGGTCCCATAATTGGGAAACGTTCCCGTCAAGGAACAGGGCATTGGGCGTCTTGATCTCGTCCCGGAAATATCGTGCAAGAATACCGAAAGACACCGCTCCATCGGAGATGACGAAGTGCGCACGGCCTTCAGTATCCACTCCGACACCGTTCCGAACGGCCTTGGATGGGCCATCCTCTGCAATCTCAGGGTGCAATTTTCCAGCCACAACCAGCATCGGTCCGGATTGTGTGCCGAAGGCGGGCCGGTCACCTACATTTGAATAGAAATCGTTGGCCGTGCGGACTTCCCATTTACCAGCGGTGCCGAAGAAGACGCCATTGGGCTTGAGGTGGAAATTTCCGGGGCCATCGGCACGGTTCAATTCCTTCAGCCTGTCTCCGCCTTCGACGTAATAACCGATTGGCTTGCCTACCTTGTCAAACATTCCGCCATTCACGGCAAAAGCGACAAGGGCGGCATCCGCCGGGCGTCCAGCGGCAAGATTGGGGAGGCTGCGATACGGATCGCCGCCGTCAGGACCAAGATCCACGGTAATACGGTGTTTGGAAGGGTCTGCGATGCAATGGGTGAATGAAGCACCTTCAAATGTCGTGCGTTCACAGTCCGACGAACTTGCAGTGGTGCCGGTTGTCTGCACGCTTTCATCTGCGACACCGCTGCCGATTTCTGTCCGCATCACAGGGGTGCCCTCTGGGTCCTGCTCGCAAGCAGAGAGCAGTACGGCAGATGCAAGGACAAGAAGCGCTCTCATTGCCCGAACCCCGCTTCCTCTGCCACGCGAGCAGCCTCGCGTGCGGCGGCGATCAGTGCACCGGCTTTTGCCTCGCATTCGCGCTGCTCATAAGCCGGGTCGCTATCGGCGACGATCCCTGCGCCGGCCTGAACGTTCATCACGCCGTCTTTCACGACAGCGGTACGCAGGACGATACAGCTATCCACCGACCCATCAGGCGCGAAATATCCGACACCGCCGGCATACGCGCCGCGGGTTTCCGGCTCCAGTTCCGCGATAATCTCGCAAGCGCGGATCTTGGGCGCGCCGCTGACTGTTCCAGCCGGGAACCCGGCAAACATGGCATCGATCGCGTCATGTTCCGGGGCCAGATTGCCGACCACATTGCTTACGATATGCATGACGTGGCTGTACCGCTCCACCGTGAAGCTGTCGGTGACCTCCACACTGCCCTGAGATGCGACGCGGCCGACATCGTTTCGACCCAGATCGAGCAGCATCAGATGTTCGGCCCGCTCCTTTGCATCGGCAAGCAGGCTCTTTTCGGCTTCCCGGTCAGCCTCCGGGTTTTCACCGCGAGGCCGGGTTCCTGCAATCGGGCGGATCGTAACCTGGCCATCGCGGACGCGGACGAGAATTTCAGGGCTGGAGCCGACAACCGCAAACCCCGGAAGATCCAGGAAATAGAGGAACGGTGATGGATTGACCCGGCGCAGCGCACGGTAAAGCGCCAATGGCGGAAGCGGGAAGGGGCAGGTAAAGCGCTGCGCCAGCACAACCTGGAAAATATCACCCGCTTCGATGTACTCTTTTGCACGCAGGACCATCCGGGCATATTCGCCGCTGGCCATTGTCGGGGTCAGCTCCATTTCAGGGAGATCGACGGCAGAAACGGTTTCCCTGGCGGGTAAATTCAGCCTGCTCAGGATATCGTCGATACGGTCCGCAGCGCGTTCCAGCGCGCGCTCAATGTCTGAACCGTCCGCCCATAGCGGCGCGATTGCGAACAGCTCTTCAGTCAGGCCATCGAACACCAAAATTGCGGTCGGGCGTACGAACAGCATGTCCGGCAGGCCCAGATCGTTGTCCGGTGCGCGTGGCAATTTTTCCACCAGGCCGATGGTTTCATATCCAAAATAACCGACCAAGCAGGCGAGGGCGGGTGGCAGGGCATCGGGCACATCGATGCGGCATTCTTCGACCAGAGCGCGCAAGGCTGCGACGCTATCATCGCGTGCATCTGCAAAAGCATCGCGGTCATGCTTCCAGATGCGGTTGATCGATGCCGACGCGCCCGACGCCTTGAAAATCAGATCAGGGTCGAGTCCCAGCAGGCTGTAACGCCCGCGAATTTCGCCGCCTTCTACGGATTCCAGCAGGAAATCCCCGCGCCCCGGTTCGATCAGCTTGACCGCAGCGCCGACCGGCGTTTCGGTATCGGCGATGATCTTGCGCCAAACGAGCGCCGGCTTCCCCGCGCTGAGCTGAGCTCGCGCGGAATCGCTGTTCTCAAGATCTGCTTTGCCGGCGCTGCTCATCGAAAGGTCATGAACAGATCAGAGATCGCCGCTGAGCTGCTTGCGCAGAGCCTCGATCGCCGCTTCGTTCTTGTCGATGCCCATTTCCTTGCTGATCGCCGTACGCAGCTGAGCGCCGTATTCGCGCCCGCTCTGGATGCTCAATTCGCGCTTCGTCTGCTCGAACAGCGGATCGTCGGTTGCGATCGTGCCAGCTTCGATGTCGTTAAGGCGAATGACGAACCAGCCGCCGTCCCGCGGGGCTTCAAGGCGTTTCGTGGTGCCTTCCGCCATGCTGAAGAACAGCGCGAGAGGTGCAGGCACCTGGCCGCCCATCTGGGCCAGCTGAGCGCGGGTCAGTTTTACCGCATCGGGCCGGGGCAGGGTTGTCTCTTCTGCCTGCGCCGCAGCGGCAAGAGTATCGCCGCCTTCAACCCGCTTGAGAATGCGGTCAGCGGCAGCTTTCGCTTTTTTCGTGCCTTCGGACAGTTTCCATGCGCCTATCACGCCTTGCTTGATTTCAGCGAGAGGGGCCGCAGCCGAATCCGTGATGTCGGAAACTTCAAAAACCAGATATGTCTGGCCGGGTACGATCTCGGCCAATTGTGGTTCGCTCTCATCCATTTGAAACGCCGTCTGCAGGGCAGGGGCCAGCACGTCAGGGATACGTTCTTGTGCAGTGCTGCCATAGACGATCCCCGCGCCGGTCACCGGTTTCGTTGAAACCAGCTCCAAGCTCATATCGTCAGCGACTTCGCTGAGCGCAGCGCCATCATCGATGCGTTCTTCGATCTCGGCGGCCAGATCGGCCAGTGCACGGCGGCGTTTGTCCTGCCGCAGTGCCGTGAGAATTTCAGGGCGTGCCTGTTCAAGGTTACGGCCAGCCTTGCGGTCGATCTGGTCGACCCGCGCAACATGGAAGCCGAGCCCGCTGCGTGCCGGAGCAGCGATGGCGCCCCGATCCGCGGTGAATACTGCCTGGGCGACTGCTGCCGATGCCTGCGCGGAAAGGTCAGCCCGGGTTACCGGTCCGATCTTGGCTGTCTGAAGGCCTGCTTCACGTGCGGCGGCTTCCAGCGAACCGCCTGCACTTACGCGTTGCTGAATCGCGGCTGCAGCCTGCTGGGTCGGGACGATCAATTGAGTCATGGTACGTGTCTCGCTTGGCGCATAGACCGAGCGGTTTTCTTCGTAATAAGCAGCGATTTCTTGTGCCGTTGGTTCTGCGCGGTCGCCCAGGGCGTCGCTGCTGAACGTTGCGTAGCGGATCACACGGCGTTCCGGACGGATATAGTCACCGCGGGTCTCTTCGTAGAAAGCCTTCAGCTGCGCATCGGTCGGATCATTGGTCGGCGCGAATGCTGCCGCTGGGATAATGCTGATCGCACCTTCACGGCTCTCGCGAAGCAGCGATGCATAACGCACGGCAAACTTATCCGGGGTTTTTGCGCCGAAAGAGGCGGGAACGAGCAACTGACGAGCAAGCAGGCCAGCGCGAAGATCATCGCGGAAGAATGCTTCGCTCATGCCGCGCTGGCCCAGCGCAGCACGGTAGGTTTCTTCGTCGAAATTGCCGTCTGAACCGCGAAATGCCGGGATGTTGATGATTTCACTGTTCACCAGATTGGTGCCTGCCCTCAGACCAAACCGTTCTGCAAATGCCGAGATGGCAAACCGCTCGGTCAGTTGATCCAGCACAGTTTCCAACCCGTCCTGCTCGACAAAGGATTGCATCGACAGTGTCGGGTTCTGCTGCCGGGCGTTATCCACAGCGGCTGAAGCCGCACGGGACAAATCCGAAGCGCTGATCTTATCGTCGCCAACTACGGCCACTTGTTCGCCCGAAGCGACCCCGCCGCCGCCAAGCGTCGATACATCCGCGCTGGCAAAGGCGAAGGCGATAACCGCCAGAAACGCTAGGGTCAGGAAGATGCCCAGCTTGGACTGGAACATTTTGCGAATGAGGGAAATCATGCTTGGGTCTACATCCAGATTGAGAGCCGCCGATCTCGCATGCGGCTCTGGGAACAGTTTGGCCAAAGCCTTTATCGGCCCTGCGACCTCGCGGCAACAGGTTGCCAAGTCTTTTGACCTAAAGGAAAACTCCGTCTAGCGAACCTTGCGCTTAGCCCCATATAGTGGCGAGACCGATTCACCTTTACCCCCATATTCAAGTATTTCAGGAACTTAGCATGGCCGAGCGGCCCTATATTGTTGGCAATTGGAAAATGAACGGGACCCGTGCGATGCTTTCCGAAGTGCGCGCGATCGACCGTTCGTCGCAGCGACTGATGAAAGTGGAGGTCGCATTGGCCCCTCCGTACACACTGATTCACGCTGTCCATCGCGAAGTTGAACAGATCGGTGTGGGGGCGCAGGACTGCCACCCAGGCGTCGATGGTGCCAATACCGGCGACATCTCCGCATCGATGGTTGCAGACGCAGGCGCGAAATTCGTGATCCTCGGTCACAGCGAACGCCGCGAAAACCATAACGAAAGCAGCGAACTGATTCGCGCGAAAATCACCGCTGCCGTCGAGGCCGGGATGCGCGTAATTCTCTGCTGCGGCGAGAGCGAAGCCACAAGAGATGCTGGCGATGCCGAGGCGTTTGTCACAAAGCAGATCCGGGAATCGCTCCCCGATGTGCTCGACAATCCTACTGACCAGCTTACCGTTGCCTATGAACCGATCTGGGCGATCGGCACGGGCAGGACCCCCACACTGGATGATATTGCAGCGATGCATAGTTCGATCCACTCGACACTTGTCGACTTGTATGGCGAAGATCACGCAGCGCAGGTTCGCATTCTGTATGGCGGTTCGGTGAAGCCGGACAATGCAAAGGAATTGCTTGCAGTCGATGGTGTGGGCGGGGCTCTGGTGGGCGGCGCCAGCCTGGCGGCTGAAAGTTTCCTCGGCATCGTCCTTGCTGCCGCCGAGGCGCAGGACCAGTAACGATAGAGCAGCGCCTTGCCCTCGGGCTGTCTGGCGCTTACATGCTGCGGCAATCAACCAAGAGTAATCAAATATGTCCCTGTTTCTGTTTCTCACCGTCGTTCAGGCACTGATTGCCTTTGCAATGGTCATAGTCATCCTGATGCAACGCTCGGAAGGCGGCGGTCTGGGTGTCGGCGGGAGCCCGAACGGGATGATGAGTGCGCGCGGCGCTGCCGATTTCCTCAGCCGTTCGACAAAATGGCTGGCGATTGCGTTCGTGGTGTTGTCGATCGCCCTTGCAGCGATTGCGGTGGAATCCAGCGGCACGGGTGAAATCACATCCACCGTTGATCGCTCGGTTGCCGCTGGCGAAGCTGCACCGGCTGCCGCTCCGGTCGAAGCCCCGTCAGACGACCCGCTCGCGGACCTCGATAACTAATCTTTTTCAATAACACTTGTGGATGGATGCGCGCCTGCGCAGCAATGTGCTTGCGCCGACTCCGATTCCAGTCTTAAGGCCCAACTCCCATGGCGCGGTACATATTTATCACCGGCGGCGTGGTCTCCTCGCTCGGCAAAGGTCTCATGGCAGCAAGTCTTGCAGCATTGCTGCAGGCGCGCGGCTACAGTGTACGGATCAGGAAATTTGATCCCTATCTGAACGTCGATCCCGGAACCATGAGCCCGTATCAACACGGCGAAGTCTACGTTACCGACGACGGTGCGGAGACCGACCTGGATCTTGGTCACTATGAACGCTTCACGGGCGTGTCTGCCCGGCAGAGCGACAATGTGACCAGCGGGCGGATTTATCAGGACATTATCGCGAAGGAGCGCCGCGGCGATTACCTCGGCGCGACCGTACAGGTGATCCCGCACGTAACCGACGCGATCAAGGAATTCGCTGTCTCGGAGACAGAGGGGCTCGATTTCGTCCTGTGCGAAATTGGCGGAACGGTCGGGGACATCGAATCGCTGCCGTTTATGGAGGCAATCCGTCAGCTGCGGAACGAACTTGAACCGTTCCAGACGCTGAGCGTCCACGTGACGCTGGTGCCCTATATCGCCGCAGCGGGCGAGCTGAAGACCAAGCCGACACAGCACTCTGTGCGTGAACTGGCATCGCTTGGGATCAAGCCGGACGTCCTGCTTTGCCGCAGCGAACACGAAATACCCGAGAGCGAGCGGCGCAAGATCGCGCAATTCTGTAACGTGCGGCAGGAAGCAGTGATCCCGGCCCTCGATGCGCCGTCGATCTATTCCGTCCCGCTGCAATACCATCAGGAAGGCCTGGATACAGAGGTTCTCCGCGGTTTCGGGATTACCGACGCACCCGACCCGGACCTTTCGCGCTGGGATGATGTGACCGATCGGTTCTTCAATCCTGAGGGCGAGGTTACAATCGGCGTTGTAGGCAAATATGTCGGCCTGCAGGATGCGTATAAATCGCTGAATGAAGCGCTGATCCACGGCGGCCTTGCAAACCGGGTCAAGGTCAACATCCGCTGGATTGATGCAGAAGTCTTCGAAGAAGATGATGCTGCGATCGCTTCAAAGCTCGAGCCGCTGCACGGAATCCTTGTGCCCGGCGGGTTCGGTGAACGCGGAAGCGAAGGCAAAATTGCGAGCGTGCGTTTTGCACGTGAACGCAATGTGCCATTTTTTGGCATCTGCCTTGGCATGCAAATGGCATGCATCGAAGGCGCCCGTCTTGCCGGACACGACAAGGCATCTTCAACCGAGTTCGGCCCGACCGAGGAACCGGTGGTCGGCATCATCACTGAATGGATGGGCAAAGAAGGGCTGGAGAAACGCGCCGAGGATGGCGATCTGGGCGGTACCATGCGCCTGGGTGCCTATGACGCGAAACTTTCTCCCAACAGCCATGTCAGTGCTATTTACGGCGGGAAGACGGACATCTCCGAGCGGCATCGGCATCGCTACGAAGTCAACGCAGCTTACCGCGAATCACTTGAGGGTTGTGGACTGGTATTCTCGGGAATGTCGCCCGATGGACTTCTTCCAGAGATCGTCGAACGGCCTGAGCACCCTTGGTTTGTCGGTGTGCAGTTCCACCCGGAACTAAAATCCCGGCCCTTTGAACCTCATCCACTGTTTGATGGGTTCATTGCTGCTGCGGTTCGTCAATCCCGTCTCGTGTAAATCTGGTTGCCGATTAAAACCCAAAAAACAAAGGCTTCCTTTTCTCAAGATTTCGGATTGACCTTCATTTGGGTAATTTCAGGCAAGTCCAAAGCGTCCAAAATTGTGACGTGCACCACAAATCCGGGTCAAGACCCTTTATTTTCCTAGTGAAATCAAGCAAGGGTGACAGCGCGCGCTTCAATATGGGGTCGAAAGCGCTGCACGGTGGGTTATCCGAAATTTGGGCTTGTCCCGGATTTGATCGTCTTCTGCGACCCGGACGGTCAAATCCGGACGAGGCGACGCTTGTCGTCGCGGGGGTGGACTTTCGGGTCTGCCCCCAATTGATTCTGCACAATGAAAAGGCCCGCCATGCTTGACGCAGGACGGGCCTATATCAATTCGGAATGCGGCTGACTTAAGCGGCGTCTGCCTCGTCGCCATCATTCTTGACCACTTCCAGCGAAGCCTGGCCGTTCACCGAAATCTTTTTCGGTTTCATCGCCTCAGGTACCTCGCGCAGCAGATCAATGACGAGCAAGCCGTCTTCCAGCTTCGCGTCATCAACGCGGACATAATCGGCCAGTTCGAAACGGCGTTCGAAACCGCGGTTTGCGATCCCGACATGCAGCATGTCACCGCCATCTGCCTGTTCGTCTCGCTTCTTGCCCTGAATGGTGAGCAGGTTCTGCTGAGCGGTAATATCGAGGTCAGCTGGCTTGAAGCCCGCCACTGCAAGTGTGATGCGGTAATTGTCTTCGCCGCGACGCTCGATGTTGAAAGGGGGGTAATTGTCGCCACCGGTCGTACGCGCCTGATTTTCAAGCAAGTCGAAAAGGTGGTCGAAACCGACGGTGCTGCGGCGGTAGGGTGTGAAATCAAATCGTGACATTGTATCAAATCCTCTGTTGAGCAATTTGCCAGCCGGGGACCCGTTTGAAACGGCGACCCCGAAGGTTGAAGTTCCGGCCCGTTGCGGCGCCGGAAACATGTATTATCTAGGGTCAAACGCAGCGCGTTCAAGAGGCTGCGCAATCGGCCTGACGGCCAGGAAAGAGTTTCACGATGACCGCACCAAAAGTCGATATATATACGAAGTTTACTTGCGGCTATTGCCACCGCGCCAAGCAGCTGCTTGCCAGCAAAGGCGTGGATTTCACTGAATTCGACATCTCGATGGGCGGCCCGGACAAGGCAGCCATGCTGAAGCGTGCCCCGGGTGCGCGAACTGTGCCGCAGATATTCATCGGTGACCGGCACGTAGGTGGTTCGGACGAGCTGGCCGCGCTGGAGCGTGCAGGGGAGCTGGATGCCCTTCTGGCGGGATAGAAACCTATGCACCGCATTTCGATCCTTCAGATGACTTCGGGCATCGACCCGGAAGAAAATGGCTCTGCAATTGTGGCAGCTGTCAAGGCGACCGCAGAAGGTGGCGGCAAGATGCTGTTCACGCCGGAAATGTGCGGGTTGCTGGATCGGAATCGGAAAAGGGCCGCAAAACATATCGTTAGTGAGGGGCAGAACGGCGTCTTGACGTCAGTCTGTCAGGCGTGTGCGGAGCACGGTGTCTGGGCGTCGCTCGGTTCACTGCCGGTTCTGGCCGAGGCCGGAAGGTTCGCCAATCGTGCATTTGTAATTGATGCCGACGGCGAAATCCGTGGCAGATACGACAAGATCCATATGTTCGACGTGGACCTTGAGACCGGAGAAAGCTGGCGGGAATCCAATGCGTATCAGCCAGGAAATGCGGTTTCGACGATAGACACACCGCTTGGGAAACTGGGTCTGACAATCTGTTATGACATAAGGTTTCCTGCATTGTTTCAAGAACTTGGCGGACAAAGATGCGATCTGATCGCAATTCCAGCAGCGTTCACGGTCCCGACGGGGCGGGACCATTGGCATATCCTGCAGCGCGCCCGAGCGATTGAAGCAAGCGCTTTCGTGGTCGCTGCAGCGCAGGTTGGCCAGCATGAGGATGGCAGGGATACATACGGGCACAGCCTGGTGGTCGATCCTTGGGGCAAAGTGATCCTCGACATGGAGCAGCGAGAAGGGTTGGAGTTTGCAGAACTGGACCTCTCCAGGATCGAAGAAGTCCGCCGGCAGCTTCCCAGTCTTGCCAACCGCCGCGATATCCCTAGGTCTGACGCACCATGATTGTATTCGATCTCCACTGCGGCGAAGGGCACCGGTTTGAAGGTTGGTTCAAATCGACCGGTGACTTTGTTGAGCAGGGCAAAAATGGCTATCTGATGTGCCCGGAATGCGGGAGCACCCAGATTGCAAAGGCACCGATGGCGCCGGCCGTGCCAGTGAAGGGTAATGCACGAGCGCCTGATCAACCAGCCACCAGTCAGTCAACTGGAAGTGACAATGTTGCGCTTTCAAACAATAAGTTAGACCGGAAAGTTGTCAAATTTTTTGAAAAGTTGGCGACGGCTCAGGCGCAGGCTCTCAAGGACAGCAAATGGGTGGGCAAGGACTTTGCGGACAGATCGCGTGCCATGCACTACGGCGAACAGAAGCAGCAACTGATCCACGGGGAAGCGACGGCGGAACAGGCGCAGGACTTGATCGATGAAGGGGTTGCGGTTGCACCATTGCCGTTTCCCGTCACTCCGCCGGAAGATTTGAACTGATTGCATCGTGCGTCTGAGAGCCTTAGAGGCAATTTCGGTCGCGCCCGTAGCTCAGTCGGATAGAGCACCAGATTCCTAATCTGGGGGCCACAGGTTCGAATCCTGTCGGGCGCACCATACCCTGCAAATCATCTCTTTAGAGCACCTGGCCAATCCGGCGGCCTGAGCGATCTGCGCGTGCTTTTTATGGCCGTTCTGCCGTTCGCGCTCGCTGCGGTCGGCGGTCCATGTGCTCAATCTAGCCTGGGCTCCTAAGTGGGTTCCGGTTTCAGAGAAAGTGCAAAGCGCTGATTTTCGGACAATTTATCCGGCGTCCTGCAGCAGTGTTCGACCCAAGCATGGTTAACACAATATTTGCCTTGTCTGTTAGGCCTCGCAGGGGGCCTGAACGCTAGATTAACCGCAGAATACCTAGGTTGAGGGTCTGACAATCTTAGCGAATGCTAACCAGTTGCTAACCTTCGTGTGGCAAATGCCCCCTATGGCAAAAGTACTTATTACGTCCGCAAGGGTTATTTCAGGCTCGATCCTCCTCGCAATCGCCGCACCGGCGCTGGCTGAAGGTGTGCCTGCTGGGACCCTCATCGAAAACACCGCGAGCGCGACTTACGACGCAGGCGGCGGCGAAGAGACAATCGATTCAAACACTGTGGTGCTTAGGGTCGATGAGCTTCTTGACGTCGCGGTCGCATCGCTTGATCCAGGGCCGATCCCTGCGACGACCGGTGACGCTGTGCTGACATTTTCGGTCACCAACACGGGCAACGGTCCAGAAGCCTACTTCCTGACCGCCAATCCGGCGCAGGCAGGCAACGATTTCGATCCGACGGTTGATGGCATAGCTGTCGATACCAACGGTAACGGCGTCTACGATCCGGGTGTCGACGAAATCCTCGTCGGTCCGGAAACAACCGCGATCCTTGATCCCGACCAGATTCTTACAGTGTTTGTGTTGCTGAGCGTTCCGGCGGCTGCGGTCGACCTTGATCAGGCTGATGTGGATCTGCTCGCTGAAGCGGTGACAGGCACCGGCACCCCAGGCACGACGTTTGCCGGGCAGGGCGAAAACGGCGGCGATGCCGTGGTTGGCCCCAACGGTGCAGATGATAATGCCATCGGCACGATCATCGTTGGCATCACTACGGTCGACTTGGTCAAATCAGCTTCTGTCCTCGACCCGTTCGGCGGAACCACCGTCGTGCCCGGGTCGGTCATTACATATACAATAGCAGCCACGGTTACCGGCAGCGGTTCGGTTAACGGACTGCTGATCACCGACCCGATCCCGGCTGACACGACTTACGTCGCGTCCTCCCTCGCACTCGACGGCTCTGCACTGACAGATGCTGCCGACGCTGACGCCGGTGAGGCATCGGACGCGGCGGGCATCTCCGTAGACATCGGGACCGCTGCTGGCGGCACAGATTACTCCGTTACTTTCGACGTAAGCGTCGACTGAGAAGGAATAGAACAATGAAAACAGGTCGTATTTTCGGAATTTTTGCGGTCGCGGCCGCACTCGTATCCTCGCCGGTTTCTGCTCAGGCAGAACAGCAGGCGATGGTTATCAGTGGCGATGTAAAGGTCGTGAAGACTGTCACCGCTGATGATGGAACAGAGCAGACGGAACTGGCGGACACCAGCGTGGTGGTTCCCGGTGACAAGCTTCTGTTTCGCAACAACTACCGCAACCAGAGCACCGAGCCGGTTGAAAACTTCAAACTGACCAATCCGCTTTCGAGCGCGGTCGTGTTTGCGGAAGACAACGATCCGGCGCTCGAAGTTTCGGTTGATGGTGGCTCCACCTGGGCTGCGCTCGCAGAACTGACGGTAACCAATGAGGACGGAACAACGCGCGCCGCACAGGCTGGCGATGTTACCCACCTGCGCTGGACACTCAAGATGATCCAGCCGGGCGAAACCGGACAAGTCACCTTTAACGCATTCGTTCGCTGAGAAGCGGAGGGAAGCCGCCTAGTCCCGTGGGCGGTCGGGGAATCACGGGTCGCATAAGAAGGACCAATAACATGAAACGTACCAAGCAAATGCTTGGGGCGGTGAGCGCGACAGCACTCATTGCCTTAAGCGTAAGCCCGGCCTACGCGGCCGGGACGACGGCAGGCGACCCAATCGCCAACACCGTCACCGTCGATTACCAGGTCGGCGGGTTCAATCAGACCGCAGTTCAGGATACAGATACCTTCACGGTTGACCGCAAGGTTGACGTGACTGTGACTGAATCGGGCGATATCGGACGTACCGCTGTATCGCCTAACCAGACTGAGGCTGTGCTTCAGTTCGATATCCAGAACCTGTCGAACGACGTTGTCGACCTTGATCTCTCGACCGCTCTCGCAGCGGGCAACGATTTCACGCCGACTAACATCCAGATCTGGCAGGATAACGGCGACGGCGTGTTCGATTCCGCCACCGATACTCTTGTCACATATCTCGACGAGATGGCTGAGGACGAAATCCGTACTGTCTTCGTGACCGCTGACATTCCTGTTGGTGCGAACACCGGCGACGTGGCTGATATCACGCTCACAGCCGATGCACACGCAGGCGGCACAGCTGCTTCGCTGGGCGCTGAACTGACCGATACTGCCGGTGCAAATACCGCAGGTGTCGATACAGTTCTGGCTGACGGCGCAGGTGATACCGACGCGGCGAACGCCGGCGACTTCTCTGACACTGACGGCTTCGTCGTCACTGCAGCAGCCGTCACGGTTTCCAAAACCAGCGTCATCATCAGCGATCCGGTAAACGGCACCACCAACCCGAAAGCAATTCCGGGTGCAGTGGTCGAATACTGTATCGCAGTTTCGAACGGCACCGGCGCGGCAACTGCCACAGGCGTTACCGTAACCGATAACCTGCCGGTCGACCTCGAGATCGACGACGTATTTGGTGTCTTCATCGATGGTACGGTGGACGGAACTGGCGCTTGCCAGGCTGACGGTGTTGATAATGCCAACAGCAACTTTGTCGACAATGCTCCGGGCACGCAAGACCAGGTAACGGGCACTCTCAGCGATATCGCTGCAGACGTAACCCGCACCTTGTACTTCCGCGCCACGATCAATTGATCTGCTGATTATTTGATCACCTAGCATGGTGCGTTTCATCCCTTCCTTGCGCGATTGTGCAGCAGTGCTCTTGGTAGCACTGCTGCATTTCGTCGTGCTTGGAGGGAATGCGCACGCGCAGACAATTACCAATGTGGCGCGGGCCGACTGGAGCGATCCAGCCGGGCCGCGCACAACGGTTTCAAATCCGGTCGAACTGGCAGTTCTGCCGCCGCCGGTTACGATCATCACCTATGTTCCCGCACCGATTGACGGGGACATCATCAATTACAACCCGCCGTTTTGTAACGGTCAGACCGTTCGCGGGCTGTCCAGCACCCAATCAGGCGGCGTTTCGCTTCCGGTAAACCCGTCGAGCACCGTTCGCCCGGGCCAGGACCTGCTGTTCCGTGTTAGTGCTCCGCAAGCAAATACAGACGCTGGCGCTGTCGATAGCCTTGTCGCCGTCATCTACGGCAGCGATGGTGACGAAGAAGAGATCACCATTTACGAAACCGGCGAGAACACCGGCATTTTCATCGGGCAGATCCCGACCATCAGCGTTCCGCCTTCGGCAATCGTCCGGAATTGCGTGCTTAGCGTCCGCGCTGGCGATGCGATCAATATCGCCATCCGCCGTATCGGCGACAGCGACATCCTGATTTCAACCATTGTTGACGTTCTGGCAGATCCCTTCGGCGTGGTTTTCGACAGCGAAACAGGCGAAGCCGTGAATGGCGCGCGTGTCACGCTGGTCGACGCAGTGACCGGCCAGCCAGCGACCGTGTTCGCTGAAGACGGTGTCACGCCGTGGCCATCAACAGTTATCTCCGGCCTGCCGATCACCGACGCTGCCGGTAACGTTTATCCGATGCCTCCGGGTGAATACTGGTTCCCGCTGACCTTTTTGGGCAACTACCGCATCGTCGTAGAGCCGCCTTCGCCATACACCGCGCCTTCGGTTGCGACACCGGCGCAAATTGCCCAGCTCACCCGTCCAGATGGCGGCATATTCCGTATTCTTGACGCGTCTTATGGCGGGACATTCGAATTGAATGATCCAACCCCGGTTCGGATCGACATTCCGCTCGACCGCCCTGGCATCGCCGTCAGCCTGCAAAAGACCGCTTCGCGCAACACGGCCCAGCCGGGCGACGTCGTTTTCTATTCGATCATTGCCCGCAATCAGGATTCCGGCCGCATCAAACGCGATGTCACTCTGGTCGATACGCCGTCGCCCTGGCTCCGCCTCCGCAAGGATTCAATCCGCGTTGATGGTGCAGAAGCTGGCGATGTTGTCACCACCGCTGCTGACGGGCGCCAACTCACGATCTCGCTGGGTGATATTGCAGGCGGCGCACAGAAACGCGTTACCTATGCCATGGTCGTGCGGCCTGATGCCCCTCCGGGACAGGCAGAAAACCGCGCAACCGCAACCGACAGCCGCGGCAACACTGTTGCCGCAAGCGCGTATGTCGATATCCAGCGCGAAACCATTGCCGGACGCATGACCCTGATCGGGCGTGTCACCGCCGGAACGTGCGACCTTCGTGATGACCGTGTCGGCATTCCGGGTGTCCGCGTAACGCTCGAGGATGGCAGCTTTGCAATTACTGACATCGACGGGCGCTATCACTTCGAAGGCCTGGTGCCGGGAACCCACGTGGTTCAGGCTGCCGAAAACACGCTTCCCGAAGGCGGCAAGTTCGTTGACTGCTATCGTTCTACCCGCAGCACCGGCAGCACGAATTCGCGGTTCGCGATCGGGCAGGGCGGATCGCTGCTGGTTGCAGATTTCCATGCCGACCTTCCGGTAAGCTGGAAAGCAGAAGACCCGCTCGCCGTGGCGCAGCTCGCTGAAGAGCAAGCGGCAGAAGAGCTCGGCAATGTGGATTGGCTTGCACAGGGCGATGGCCCTGATGGCTGGCTCTTCCCTGAAATTGATTACAATCCGCGTACCCCGGCAATCCGCGTCGCCATTCGCCACCGCAAAGGCCAGAAGGCCGAGCTGTTCGTAGACGGCAAGCCGGTTAGTGCGACTGCATTCGACGGCATCAAGAGCGCCAGCGACGGCCCTTACGCTGTCAGCCTGTGGCGCGGTGTGCCGTTGGAAAACGAACAGACCAAGCTCACCGCCAACATAATCAACTCGCTTGGCGGTGTCTCCAAAGAGCTTGAGCGCGATGTGTATTTCACGTCGACCGCTGCCCGTGCCGAATTGGTTCGTGGCGAGTCGGTGCTGGTCGCCGACGGTACAGCCAAACCTGTCGTTGCGGTTCGCATCACCGACCGCAATGGCCGCCCTGTTCGCGCGGGCATCTCAGGCGAATTCATCATCAACGCGCCTTATCAGAGTGCGTCGCAGATCGCGCAGCAGCAGCTGCTCCAGCTTTCAGGCGGCGGCAAGACCGGTGCACGCTGGATGGTTGAGGGTTCGGACGGCATCGCCCGGATCGAGCTTGCCCCAACCATGGTCAGCGGTTCGGTCCGTCTCGACTTCCGTTTTGCTGACGGCGAAGTTACGCGTCAGCAGGAACTCGAAGCATGGCTGGAACCAGGCGATATCGAATGGACGGTCGTCGGTCTCGCCGAAGGCTCGATCGGGGCGCGCACGGTTGCGGACAACATGGAACGCAGCGGCCGCTTCGACAGCGATCTTGGCGACAAGGCACGCGTCGCGCTTTATGCGAAAGGCCGTGTCCTGGGCAAATTCCTGCTGACACTGGCGTATGACAGCGCCAGGCAGCGCGACGATCAGCGTGTGCTGGGCCAGCTTGATCCGAATGCATATTACACTGTGTTTGCTGACACTTCGAGCCGCCGTTTCGACGCTGCATCGCGTGAGAAACTGTATGTCCGGATCGAAACTTCGACTTTCTACGCGCTGTACGGTGATTTCCAGACTGGTTTCGACCAGACCCAGCTGGCCCGCTACAACCGCACCGCAACCGGCTTCAAGGGTGAGGCGCGGGTGGGCGCAATCCAGGCACAGGCTTTTGCCGCCGAAATTGCCACTCGTTATCGCCGCGATGAAATCCAGGGTGCAGGCATCAGCGGACCTTACCGTCTGAGCAGCCGCCGGATCATCGCGAACAGCGAACGCATCGCAATCGAGACCCGCGACCGTTTCCGTTCTGAAGTTATCGTTGATCGCCGCGAGCTGACCCGTTTCATCGATTATGACATCGATCTGCTTTCGGGCACGATCACATTCAGCGAACCGCTGCTGAGCCGCGACTTCGACCTCAACCCGCAATTCATCGTCGCGGATTACGAAATCGACGAACTGTCGGGCGGTGAGCTGAACGCGGGCGCCCGCGCGACATGGACCGACCCGTCGGGCAAGATCCGCATCGGCGCCACTGCAATCAGCGACAAGGGCGACGAAGCCCGCACCAATATCGGTGCTGTCGATGTTCGTGCCCGTCTTGGTGACACTACTGAAGTTCGCGCTGAACTGGCCATGAGCCGCAGCGATGGCAAGACATCGACCGGATGGATGGTCGAAGCAGAACACCGCGCCGGCCCGGTTGATCTTCTCGCCTATGTCCGCTGGCTGGATGCAGACTTCGGTGTCGGCCAGGAAAGCGGCGCAGAACGCGGCCGCGCGAAGGTTGGCGTCGATGCCCGCTATGAATTCAGCGAACACCTGTCGGTTGTCGCAAGTGCATGGCGCGATGAAAGCCTGACCGACGACCGCAAGCGTCACGCGGTCCAGGTCCAGGGCAACTATCGTTCGGGTGACACCGACCTTCAACTCGGCATCTCGCACTTCAACGACCGTCTTGATGATGGTTCGCGGAACAAGTCGACCTTGCTCGAAGGCGGCGCGACTCACCGGTTCCTGAACAACAAGCTCGAACTCAGCGCCAGCACCAGCGTGGCACTCGACAAGGCTGAGTCGGTGGACCTGCCAGCGCGCCACCGCTTGACCGCTCGCTATGCTGTTACGAACGACGTTAAGCTGGTCGGCCTCTACGAGATCGCCGATGGCGAGAGCATCGACGCCCGCACGGTTCGTGCAGGTATCGAAGTTGCACCGTGGCAGGGCGGACGGATCGTCACCTCGCTGGGCCAGCAAGCTATCGGTGAATATGGCAATCGCAGTTTTGCGGCCTTTGGTCTTGCGCAGTCTTTGCAGGTTTCGCCAACGCTTATGCTTGATGCCACCGTCGATGGCAGCCGCACTTTGGGCGGCGGTGTCGCCGTTTCCGACATCATCAACCCGGCGCAGCCGATCGCTAACGGCGGACAGCTTGGTCAGGACGGATCGATTGTAGAAGACTTCACTGCAATGACCTTCGGCGCTGCCTATCGCAAGGACCGCTGGAGCGCGACGGCACGGGCTGAGTACCGCGACGGTGAATTCGCCGATCGCAAGGGTTTTACCTTCGGCGCGATCCGTCAGCTGGGCGAGGGCAGCGTTGTCGGCTCCGGCTTCACCTGGACCAAGGCCGATGGCGACAATTTCGCATCGACTGAAATCTTCGATGGCGCGGTGGCTGTTGCGCACCGTCCGGATAATTCCGAAATCGCGTTTCTCGGCAAACTCGAATTCCGCAGCGATCAGGTTACCAATGCCGTGGCCGGTGAAACTGGCCCTGCTGGCCGCACTGCGCTGACCGTAACGGGCGATGCAAAATCGCGCCGCATTATCGGCAGCCTTTCGACCAATTGGTCGCCGCGCGGATATGACGATCTCGGCAATATCGAAGGCATCGAATATCAGAACCGCCGTGATGAATTCGGTCTGTTTGTTGGCGCGCGGTATAACTTTGACCAGTTCGAGGGTTTCGATCTGGCTGGCTTTACCGCGCTGGCCGGCCTCGATGCCCGCTTTGGCATCGGCGAGAAGTTCGAAATCGGCGCCACTGCAACGGTCCGCGCCAACCTGACCGACAATGTCACAAGTTTCTCGTTCGGTCCGAATGTAGGCTTCTCGCCTGCCAAGGACACTCTGATCACGGTCGGCTACAATATCAGTGGTTTCCGCGACGATGATTTCTCGGCCGCTCGCAACACTGACAAGGGCATCTATGCAAGCGCCCGGATCAAGTTCGACGCCGATACATTCGGGTTCCTGGGGCTGGGCCGATGAGCGGCGCGGCTATAACAAGTTCATCAGAAGTTAGGGCCGCATTAACCATGCCGTTCTATCATTTCCGCATGTTCTGGCGGCAGGTTTTTGTTGGATGCGAGATTGTATCGGCGCGTATGCGTGCGGTCGCCGCTCATTGCGCCTTTTGGCTGCTGTTTGCCTTCCTTGTGATCGTTTCCAGCCCGGCTGCAGCGCAGTCTGTAACTGTCAGCAACACGACAACCGGTACGATAGACGGCACCACCACTTGTTCACCAGCTGCGCCGCTTGTTCGCACATTCACAGTCGGCAGCAGCTTTGTACTCAGCGATGTGAATATCGGCGTCCTTGCCACACATTCGTGGAGAGGCGACATTCAGCTGACCTTGCAATCCCCGGCGGGAACGCGTGTGCAGCTTACCAATGGTGATACCACGAATGTCAACGGCGACAATTTCAACGTCCTGCTGGACGATGCGGCGGCAACGCTTGTCAATACAGACGGAAATTCCGTCAATCACTCAACCACTGCCCCGCCATATCAGAACACTTTCCGTCCGCGGAATTTGCTCAGCGCCTTTAACGGGCAGAATTCTGCCGGCACGTGGCGGCTTGAAATTTGCGACCTTTTCCCGGGTGCTGACAACGGCACGTTCCGGAACGCAACTCTATACCTGATGGGCCCGAGCGCTGACCTGTCGCTTTCCAAGTCCGTGAGCAATGCGACCCCGACTTCCGGTTCTGCGATCAGCTACACTCTTACCGTTTCAAGCGCCGCCTCGTCTTCAGGCACCGCAGCGGGCGTGCAGGTGCGGGACATTCTGCCGTCCGGTTTCACCTTCACAGGCGCGAGCGGGACCGGCGATTACGACGACGATACAGGGGTTTGGATAGTTGGAAGCGTCCCTCCGTCGAGCAGTCGGTCAATCACGATTAGCGGCAACGTAAATGCATCGTCCGGGGCAACCGTAACCAATACGGCCCAGATTATCGCAAGCTCGCTTCCAGACCCGGATTCCACGGTCAACAATGGGGTGACCTCGGAGGATGATTACG
Organism: Pontixanthobacter luteolus; assembly: GCF_009828095.1. GTDB lineage: Bacteria > Pseudomonadota > Alphaproteobacteria > Sphingomonadales > Sphingomonadaceae > Pontixanthobacter > Pontixanthobacter luteolus. Next base: position 863,085 of record NZ_WTYP01000001.1, read on the forward strand.
CAACCCGCAGCTTTACAGTCAGCGGAACACGCGTTGCCGGCACCCCGCCAACTGTAGTGTGCCCCAACGGTTCGGTGATCTTCGACTGGAATACGGTCGCATGGAACGCGGGCAATACGTCGGGCAGCTATCCGCTTGGGCCATTTGGAAATATCACCTTTGGGATCACCAACCCGGGCACTTGGTACAACAGCGCGACCTATGGCGGCCAATCACCTGCACGTCAGAACGTGATCAACGGCGGTTTCGGGACGGGCGAGTTTGCACTGTCGCAAATTGTCGATCTGCCAACCAGAGCGTCAGAAGTTGTCACAACGATCAATTTGCCCGCTGATATGAGCCGCGCACAGTTCCGCATATTTGACGTTGATTTCAACGCCAACCAATTTGCCGATCGCGTCGAAGTGGTGGGTTATCTCGACGGGGCGACCGTCATTCCGGTGCTCACCAACGGCACTGCAAACTATGTCATTGGTAATCAGGCATTCGGCGATGGGGCCTCTGCGGATGCAGAGGCGAACGGAAATGTCGTCGTCACGTTCCAGAGCGCGGTCGACACGATTGTCATCAGGTACGGCGACTATGCAGCAGCGCCGAACGATCCCGGTCTGCAAGGTATCGCGCTGCATGACATCTCGTTCTGCTATCCGGTGTCGAACTTGAACGTGACGAAAGTTAGCTCGGTCATTTCTGATCCGGTCAACAATTCGACGAACCCCAAATCCATTCCGGGCGCCTTGTTCGAATATAATTTCACCGTCGGCAACCCGAACACATACCCGGTCCAGAATATCGTTCTGAGTGACATTTTCCCGGCCGACGTCAAGATGTGTATTGCCAGTATCGGCGGCAGCGGCCCGGTTGTATTTACCGATGGATCGCCAGCATCTGGCCTCAGTTACAGCTTTACGTCACTGACAAGCGACACAGATTCGTTGGAGTTCTCAGAGGACGACGGATTGACCTGGGGCTATTTGCCCATGGACGATGGCGAAGGGTGTGATGAGAATATCGACGCCTTGCGCATCCGGCCATCGGGAAGCTTGAATGCTGGCGGTACTGCCTCGTTCCGCGCGCGTTTCAAAATCCTGTAGAGGCCCGACTCAAACGTCGCGTCGGCAGACGTGATCAGTCACCAAACTTCTTCCATCCGACATAGGACAGGGCAGCGCCCGCTCCTGACATGAGAACGAGCAATGCTGTTGTGCCGGCCCAATCGAACCGGTCATACACTGCGGTTCCGAGGAAGCTGCCGACGCCCCCTCCGATGAACATCATCACCACGTAAATCGTGGTTAGTCGGGTGCGCAGTTCGGGTGCCAGCGACAAAAACGTCATTCGACCAGTCACATCTACGCCGGGCCCGACAAGGTTGCCAATCACCAGCGGAATGCAAATGCCAATCAGAGAAAATCCAAGCGGATAGAGCAGGGCGAGGCCTGCAACCTGGATCAAACCGAAAGTCAGCCGGGCCTTTCGCGGGCCGACCATATCCGCCCATCGCCCAAGGCGAGGTGTGGAAAGGATGCTGACTGCGGCGATGCCTGCAAGATAGCCGACGGTATCGACCCCATATCCCATTTCGGGGCTTGTCAGATGCAATGCCAGACCCAGCCACAAGGCGATGAATGCGCCGAAGTTGAGCCCTTGGATCGCGCCTGAAAGGATCACTTCGCGGTGCGACTTGGCGAGCGAGCCGAGTGAGGAGAGTAGCTGGACGTAGGTGGAACTTGGCCGGGCAGCATCGGACCGTTTCTCTAGCAGGAACGGCAGCAGCGCGGTCACAATCACCATGAAACTGGTCGCGATCCAGTAGACGGTCCGCCACCCGTACAGTTCCGTGATTATGCCTGCGCCAACGCGGGCCAGCAAGATTCCGAAAATCACGCCGGCGGTGAGCAGAGCAGTAACCTGGCCGAGTTTTTCCGGCGGAACACGTTTCGATGCGTAGGCCGGCAACAGATATGGCGCGATCGTGAAAAACCCGAGCAATGTCGATCCGGCAACGAACAGAGTGAAGCTTGTGCCGAACGTCATGAGCATCAGCGAGCCAGTTTGGCCGCTGACAAACAGGATCATCAATTGTCGGTTCGAGAACCAGTCACCGAGAGGAAGCAGCAACAAGATGCCAATCGCGAGCGCAATCTGGTTAAGAGCAGGAACCAGCCCGATACGCGCGTTGCTGACTCCGAAATCGGCCGCCACCTCCCCGATGATCGGGTGGATGTAATACGCATTGGCGGTCACAACTGCTGCGACAAAAGTCAGCGCATATTGCTGACTACTGGTGAGGTAGCGCGTTTCGGCAGTCATGACGCGTCGCTTTCAAATCGCATGAGATGATTTCGCTAAGGCAAAATCGGGGCCTTCACCAGCCCCATTTCACAGCCGCCTGCTGATCGCGGGGGACTTGCCTCAGGCAGCTTCGCCGGGGCTCGTACCCATCGGCACGCGCTCCTTGAAAGTGTGCGTGATGTAAGGGAAGGGGATTTCAATTCCTGCATCATCGAGACCGCGCTTGATGGCACGAATAACCGCATCGCGGCTTTCATGACCATTGCGTGGTGACGATCCAGCCCACCAGCGAACCTTGAAATCGACCGAACTCGAATTGAACTCGCAAGCAAACACATCGATGCCTTTTTCGTTATCGACGGCATCCACGCTTTCTACAGCTTTGCGGATCACATCCGCTGCCTGATCCAGGTCAGTGTCGTATGATACTCCGGCGAGCACTTCATGGCGTCGCTGCGAAACGTCGGTCAGTATCTCGACCGGGTTCTTGAACAGCATTGAATTTGGGACGAGCGTGACTTCGCCCGAAAGCTTGCGGACATAGGTTTCGCGCAGCGTAATGTGTTCAACCTTGCCGGTGATCCCGTCGCATTCGATCACGTCACCGATACGCATTTTCTCGCGCAACATGATAAGAACACCCGCAAGGAAATTCTCGAAGATATCCTGAAATGCGAAACCGATCGCAACTGCGCCGATGCCGAGACCCGCGATCAAGCTTGCCGGGGTCAGGCCTGGCATCATGACCGTCAGGGCGATCATCAGACCCAGAATCCAGATCGCCAGTTTCACCAGCGTATCGACCAGGTTTTTGAGGCTCGGCCGCATCTCCGTTTTGCCGATCAGTCGATCAGCAATCCTGACCGCAAATTTTGCGAAGATCCACGTGATCACCAGAATGACGAGCGCAATCGCCATGTTCGGCAGAGCGCGCACGATACCTTCGCCCATCTCGACCAACTGGTCCTGAAGGGTCGCGAAAGTGTTTACGGTTGTATCGAAGTTTTCGCCCGGAGCGACTGGTACGGTTTGCATGGAGTCCCCTGTTTAGACCCCTAACGCAAGTGCAATACACATGGTTCCGACAAGGTTTTCCGGCGGCGAAATTTGGCCGCCGATCCTAGCTTGTCGGCCTGCTGGATGGTGGGCAAAAGCCCTCCAGCGCGGCTATCAAGCCTTGTTTCCATGTTCTGATCGGGCGATTTCATGAAGCCAGTCCGCATGGCGAGGGGCCTTCTTCGTCTCGCTCCATTCGTCCAGCATCGGCATCGCGACTTTTTTCAGCTCAGCATATTGATCGTCGGTGCCGATATCTGCCGCGAGTTCGACCCGGTGACCGTTCGGATCGAAGAAGTAGATCGATTTGAAGATGCCGTGATGCGTTGGCCCCAATACATCAATGCCAAGGCTTTCGACATGCGCTTTGGCTGCCAGCAATTCCTCTTCCGAGCCTACGCGGAACGCGAGGTGCTGAACCCATGCCGGCGTATTTTCATCACGGCCCATTTCTTTCTGATTGGGCAGCTCGAAAAACGCCAGGATGTTGCCGTTACCTGCATCTAGGAAGACATGCATGTAGGGGTCGTACTCACCGGTCGACGGGACATGATCCTCCGAAAATGCGGAGGTGTATTCCATGCCCAGAACCTTGCCGTACCATTCGACAGTTTCTTTGGCGTCTTTGCAGCGATAGGCGGCATGGTGAACGCCGCCCAGCTTGATGGGGTGGGGCGAATGATCATTCATTCGGCAGGCTCCATATTGTCGACCTTCAAGGCACCGCGGTTGATCTGATCGCGTTCCATGCTTTCAAACAGAGCCTTGAAGTTGCCTTCGCCAAAGCCATCATCGCCCTTGCGCTGAATGAATTCGAAGAAAACAGGTCCGACCTGTGCTTCTGCAAAGATCTGCAGCAGCAAACGGGGCTGGCCGCCTTCCGTCGTGCCGTCGAGCAGAATCCCGCGAGCCTGCAGTGCCTCCGGGTCTTCGCCGTGGCCGGGCAGGCGTTCTTCGAGCATTTCGTAATAGGCGGTGGGCGGGGCGGTCATGAACGGAACGCCGAATTCTTTCAGTCGGTCCCAGCAAGCCACAAGGTCGTCACAGATCAACGCAATGTGCTGAATGCCTTCGCCGTTAAATTCGCGCAGGAATTCTTCGATCTGACCTTTGCCGCCTTCGCCTTCTTCATTTAGCGGGATGCGGATCTTGCCGTCAGGAGCCGTCAGGGCTTTCGAGGTCAGGCCGGTATATTCACCCTTGATGTCGAAGAAACGGATTTCCTTGAAGTTGAACAGGCGCTCGTAATAATCTGCCCAATACGCCATGCGCCCGTTGTACACGTTGTGCGTCAGGTGATCGATAATCTTGAACCCGGCGCCTTCAGGATGCTTGTCGACGCCCGGTAGATATTCGAAATCAATGTCATAGATCGACAGACCTTCACCGTTTTCATCAGCATAGCGGTCGATCAGATACAGGATCGCCCCGCCAATACCGCGAATGGCCGGAATGCTCAGTTCCATTGGGCCGGGTTCGTTGGCAACCGGTTCTGCCCCCTGAGCGATCAGGTGGTCATAGGCCTTGCGGGCATCTTTGACGCGGAAAGCCATGCCGCACGCGCTGGGTCCGTGTTCGCGGGCGAAGAACCATGCGGCAGAGCGGGGTTCGTAATTTGCAATCAGGTTGATACCGCCCTGGCGCCACAGATCGACGTCCTTGCTGCGATGGGTCGCGACATGCGTGAAGCCCATGGCTTTAAAGACCGGTTCCAGCTGGCCCTTCTCCGGTGCGCAGAATTCTACGAATTCAAAGCCGTCTAGGCCAGCGGGGTTTTCAAAGAGATCGGGCATCTGGTCATCCTGAATTTGGTTTCAATAGAAACTATATAGCGGATACGGGCATGGTTTGTCAAAGTTCCGGCACGCAATCGGTGCCCTTCGGTCCATCGAAAAATTTACGTGCAAGCAAGTTAACGCTTGAAACACTGAATCAACTATGATTCTAAGAGAATTATGACGGTTGAAGGACACAAGATCTCGCTCCCCAAGGAGCAGGTGACGCAGGGGCTGGCTTTAGCCGTGCTCCTGTTGCTTACCGGTCTTGCCATTGCAGGCCCGAGCGGACTGCTTGCATGGAGCGAGAATTCGCAGATCCTCGACCAGCGCCATCAACAGATAGCCACTCTGACGGAAGAGCGTGACGCACTTCGCAACCGTGTCGATCTTCTCGACCCGGCCAATGCCGATCCCGACCTGGTCGGCGAAGAGCTGCGCAAGAACCTGAATGTCGTGCATCCTGACGAAGTCGTGCTGACTCTGCCAGCGCAGGACTGAATTTCCTTTACGATTTCGTATGCAGCGCGGTCTTGGGCCGTTGCGCTTGCGTCTGTCATGCGCCTATAGGCTGGTGAAAGGCATAAAGCCCTAGAACCGCCTCCCCAGGTAATAACAGTCGAGGATTTTCGCTTTGGCAAAATCGCCCCGGACCAGCAAAGCAACTGCAAAGAAAGCGCCAGCCAAGAAGCCGGCCACGAAAAAGCCAAAGGCCGCAGAGGCGGTGGCAACAGATGGGGATTTTGTCCTCCATAGTTTGCAGGATGCGCACGAAAAGAACCCTCGCTACGACGCCAGCGTCGAAGAGATGATGGAGTTCTATGAGCAGATGCTGCTCATCCGGCGGTTCGAGGAAAAGGCAGGCCAACTTTACGGCCTCGGCCTGATCGGCGGTTTCTGCCACCTCTATATCGGACAGGAAGCCGTCGCGATCGGCCTTCAAAGCGCGCTGGACAAGGACAAGGACAGCGTCATCACCGGTTACCGCGACCACGGGCATATGCTCGCCTATGGTATCGATCCGAATGTGATCATGGCTGAACTGACGGGCCGGCAGGCTGGCATTTCGAAGGGTAAGGGCGGGTCGATGCACATGTTCTCGACCGAGCATAAGTTTTATGGCGGTCACGGCATTGTTGGTGCTCAGGTTGCGCTTGGCGGCGGATTGGCGCTGGCCCATCAATACAGCGAAGACGGCGGCTTCTGCCTCGCCTATTTTGGCGACGGTGCGGCAAACCAGGGGCAGGTATACGAAACCTTCAACATGGCGGCTCTCTGGAACCTGCCGATCGTGTTCGTGATCGAGAATAACGGTTACGCGATGGGCACAGCGGTCACCCGCAGTTCCGCCGAAACGGAATTCTATCGGCGCGGCACAGCGTTCCGCATCCCGGGCATGGACGTCAACGGTATGGACGTTCTGGCTGTTCGCGCCGCAGCGGAAGTGGCGTTCGACCACGTTCGGTGCGGCAAGGGGCCGGTATTGATGGAACTGAATACCTACCGTTACCGCGGCCATTCGATGTCAGACCCTGCGAAATATCGCACCCGAGAAGAAGTCCAGGAACAGCGTGATCACCATGATCCGATCGAGGCGATCAAGAAAGCCCTGATGGAAAACGGCAAAACCGAAGACGAGCTTAAATCAATCGATAAGGCGATCCGTTCGCGGGTCGCCGATTCCGCTGATTTTGCCGAAAACTCGCCAGAGCCGGAAGCGGCCGAACTCTACACCGATGTGCTGGTGGAGGAGTATTGAGCCATGGCTATTGAACTGAAAATGCCCGCGCTTTCTCCGACAATGGAAGAAGGCACCCTGGCAAAATGGCTGGTGAAAGAAGGCGACGAAATTGCGCCTGGTGACATTCTGGCCGAAATCGAAACCGACAAGGCAACGATGGAATTCGAAGCCATCGATGAAGGCACTGTTGGCAAGATCCTCGTTGAAGAAGGCACTGAAAACGTCGCTGTCGGCACCGTGATCGCTATGCTTGCCGGCGAGGGCGAGGATGCGAGCGACGTATCAGCTGCCTCAGCCGAGGCCCCAAAGGCAGCGGACGCAGCGGATGGTGAGGGCAAGGAAATTGGCCGCGAACCCAGTGAAGCCGAAATCACCAAGCCGGTGAAGGCTGAGCCGAAGAGAGATCCTGAAATTCCGCATGGCACGAATATGGCGACCGTGACGGTGCGCGAAGCCTTGCGCGATGCAATGGCCGAGGAAATGCGCCGGGACGAGCGAGTGTTCGTCATGGGTGAAGAAGTTGCCCAGTATCAGGGGGCTTACAAAGTCACTCAGGGCTTGCTCGACGAATTCGGGCCGAAGCGAGTGATCGACACGCCGATTACCGAATACGGTTTTGCCGGTATCGGTGCAGGCGCGGCAATGGGCGGTTTGCGTCCGATTGTCGAATTCATGACCTTCAATTTCGCGATGCAGGCGATCGATCACATCATCAACTCTGCCGCGAAAACGAACTACATGTCCGGCGGCCAGATGCGCTGTCCGATCGTGTTCCGCGGCCCCAACGGCGCAGCAAGCCGTGTTGGCGCGCAGCACAGCCAGAACTACGGCCCATGGTATGCGAGCGTTCCAGGCCTGGTGGTCATCGCACCGTATGATTCGTCCGATGCGAAGGGGCTAATGAAAGCCGCCATTCGCTGTGAGGATCCGGTCGTGTTCCTCGAAAACGAGCTGGTTTACGGACGCAGCTTTGAACTGCCTGAACTGGACGATCACGTCCTGCCCATCGGCAAGGCGCGGATCATGCGCGAAGGCAGCGATGTCACGATCGTCAGCTATTCCATCGGGGTCGGGCTGGCCCTGGAAGCGGCCGAGGAATTGGCGGGCGAAGGGATCGATGCGGAAGTGATCGATCTGCGAACGCTGAGGCCGCTGGATAAACAGGCTGTTCTTGACAGTCTGGCGAAAACGAACCGTCTTGTGATCGCGGAAGAGGGCTGGCCAACATGCTCAATCTCTTCGGAAATCGTTGCGATTTGCATGGAGGAAGGCTTCGATCACCTCGACGCGCCGGTTACCCGCGTATGCAATGAGGATGTGCCGCTGCCCTATGCAGCTAATCTTGAAAAGATGGCCCTGATCGACACGCCGCGGATCATCGAAGCGGTGAAAAAGGTCTGCTACAAGGTCTGACTGTCAGCGTTACGTCAGCACAGGAACAGGAGCTTTTCCCAGAGCGGGCAAGAAGGCGGATTGGATCCACCACTGCCGCCGGAGGAGCCGCCGCTGGAGCCTCCGCCACTCGATGCACCGCCGCCAGAAGTCGTCGTCGATCCGCCGGATGTAGTTGTGCTGCCGCCGCTTGTGGTCGTGCTGCCACCGGTTGTTGTAGTGGACCCTCCCGATGTGGTGGTCGAACCTCCCGTTGTGGTGGTCGAACCTCCGGAAGTTGTAGAACTACCGCTGCTGGTGCTGGTACTGCCGCCGGACGAACTGGAGGTGACGCCCCCGCCAAAATCCCATTCCCAGCCGCCACCTTCCGAGCGGGCTTCGGGCACGGATTTGTATCCGTCGTAGGTGTCACAACCTGACGCGGCGTCGGGGTTTGCCAGATCATACTGGTATATCTGCGTCAGATCGCGGCTGTCGCGAACGTTGAAGGCAGAATGCACCTTGATCAGGCGGTCGCTGATAAATGCATCGGTCACCAGCGGCTGATATTCGTAGAAAACTTCGACGAACACGACAGCTTCGCCTTCCATTGCGATCACTTCCTGACCGGCCGGGCCCATGCCGGTGAAGCTAGGGTCGCCTTTGCCGGTGCCTTCGTCACCATAGCCGGAGTTCACGTTCATCCGACCCTTGCAGCGCTGCCAGTGGATATACTGCTGGGTGCCTGTGGGGTCATCCGGATCGACTTCGAGACTGCTGATGATAACCCGGCCGAATTCATACAGGTCGATCGCTTCACCCGCCTGAATGTTGGAGCCGAGAAGCAGATCGTTCAGATCGGTTTCGTAAATCTTGCGGTCGGTCAGTGTGGATGTGTCGCCGATCCGCGAAGCGTTGTCGGCAATATGCATTGCGGTCTGGCTGATCTGCATATGCGTGACAGCCAGGTTCGCGGTCTCCAACCCCCACAGACCAGCCGTCAGCATCATAGGCGCAGCAAGCGCAAATTCGGTCATCGCGACTGCTGCGGTATCGCCCTTGAGGCGGCGGAGCATTCTGGTCATCTTACTCATACGCAGTTCAAGGTTTCCGTGGTGTCGGTATCAAGCGAATATGGCTGGTTGCGCAGCACGCTCGAGGCTTTGGTCGACACGGTTTCCGACACGCCGATGAACGGTGCCAAGGGGAACATTCTGGGATAGGTGACCGTGACTTCATACAAGACCGCATCGCGCGCGCCGCCCATGCCGGCGGTTCCACGATCCGCGTCCCATCTGCCGTTGTTGTTGGCGTCTTCGTAAGGTTCGCCATCATTGCAGGTGGAATCGCCGTTAAGGTCTGAATAGTCTTCCGGCTGCTGAACGTCGGTGAAATTCGCGTAGGCCGTGCGAGAGAAGCTGAGATTGGCATTGGGCACCACATCGCGGACGGCGGCAGTCACCCTTGCATCAATACCGCTGGCAACAGCCCCTTCGATGGTTGAGCCCCGAGCTGCCTGCTGGATGGCACCATGCAACATCGTGTTCGAATACATGTTGTAGGACAGATCGAAGAGCCCGATCAGCATCAACGACAGCACTGGCGCGATCATTCCGAACTCGACAATCGATACGCCGCTTTCATTCTGGCGCAGGTCTTGGAGGCTGCGCCGTATCATTGCGACAATCTCAAATCGCCAACCGACTTTGCGATAGCGGTGAAGGCATCATTCAGTTCGGCCGCGTTCGATGCTTCGAAATATCGGCCAGCACCGGCACAGTCGATCATCGCCTGATTGGCGTATGTGCCGAATGCGATCACCCAGACCGTCACGTTGCGCTTGCGCACTTCCGAACAGGCCACACCGAAACGAGCTTCGATAGTTTCCGCCAGCGTCAGCGAGGCGCTGCTGTCCCACCGCCGCTGGTCGAGGCCATCAACGCCATAAGCGCCGTAGGCGAGATCGTAGGGTTCGGTCTGTCCGTCGGTCAGGAAGATCAGGTGCCGGCTTTTCGGTTCACCGGGTTGATCACCGTTCTCCGAGGCAAAGATGCCGGTAGGGGAGATCAGACGGGCACCCCAGATCATGCCGATATCGTGATAGGTGGCGCCGAAGGGCTGCAATGTCGCGAGATAGGCGTCCACCTCTTCGGCGGTCATTTCCTGCAGCTTTTGTGCTTGTGCCGGGCAGTCTGAAAACCACCAGGTTCCCGATTGCGCGTACTCTTCGTCAGTGCGTACCTTGGGGGTCGTGAAGTCGCCGGACCCGTCGCTAGAGATTGATCGTGCGTAGATGATTTCCGGATAACGCGGTTTCCACTGTGTGTCGGGATCACCTGCTGTGGGGACCAGGTCTATGTCGAGGTCGAGATTCTTGCTGAAATCGACGTTGCTGTAATCGGAAATCTGCGTCGTTGCGCGTTCTTCGATGCAGCCTGTGGTTTCCGAACGCCAGTTGGACACATCCTTGGAAAACTGGTCGTACTCATAGATGATCTTTTCGAATGCAGGAACGAATGTGACCTTCTCATAAGTTTCGACGAAATTCGTATCCGTCGCCTTCTTGATTTCACAGGATGACCCATTCAGCGATGTGCCGTAGCGCGTGCCGTTCTGGACACGACGCGTGTATTCGATCGTTTCGACGCCAGGCGGGTCGATTGCGACATCGGTTGCAGTCGACTCTACGGTATCCGTGAACGTCCATGTGTTCGCAGGTTGCGCGCCTTCACACCGGTAATATCCCTCTTCATCGGAACCAACCGGCGGAACCCACGTGGCATTATAGGTGGACACAAGTGTCCATGGTGTGCGGTCGCCGCTTACATATTCCCAATTGCGCCAGATGGTTTTTGCAGCGACCGACGTACGCAAACCGGTGTCCTCGCGTGTTTGGTAAAGCCATTGATCGGCCACCCACGAATCTTCTAACAGGCTGCCGACATTCACGTTGGTCGCATAAGGCACGAAGCCGTATCGGATCAGAGCGCCAGGCGCCTTGGCACCTTCGAGCTGCCCGTGAAATCCGCGGATAGTCTGTTTGAGAGAGTCGATCCGCGAAGAGGAGTCGCCGAAATTGGTGTGCCGCATCGACCCGGTGACATCGAGCACCATCATAATGTCTAGCGCGGTGACATTCAGCACGGCCTCGCATTCCACATCAACCGGCACGTTGTCGAACCCGAATACGTTCATCACACTGGTCGGAACGTCTGCCGATGCGGTGCCGGAGATCGCGAAATCGCCTTCCAGCGTCATGGTGAAATCGCGGTTGGCGCTGCCATACATTCCATCGCGGAAGTTCGTATTGAAGAAACGCTGGCCCATATCGGCTGTGCCCGCCGGGATCATTCCCGTCACCGTCGGTTCGGTGCCGAACTTTTTACGGGCCGCCAGAACACCGGCGTCACAGGCCTGCTGCAGCCGCGCCGAAACCAGATACGCGCGGCCCATATCGACGCCGCTACCAACCAGCCCAAGCAGGGGCAGGATTGCCGCAGCGAGCAAGGCAAGCGTGTTGCCTGAGCGATCTTTGGCCAGCCGGCGAAGCACGCCGGAAGCTCTCGCAAAAGGAACATCTCTAGAGATCATTGCACTGCCATTACGCGGCCTGAGTAGCGATGCGGTGAATTGGTATGGTTAATTTGCGGTCAACTAATCCGATGTTTGCGGGGGCAGAGCGGATTTAGAGATTGTTAAACCCTTGCCCCTATTTCGGCAGGGTCATGACAAAAGGCCGAACATCCATGAAGCACAGAGCAGATCCAATGCCGCAAGGTGTATTGCGGCTACTCAACGATAAGCGTGGTAACATCATGCCCATCGCTGCAATCGGTATGATTGCGATGGCTGGCATGGTCGGCGGCGGCGTCGATATCTCGCGCGCTTACATGGTCCAGAACCGTCTCCAGAATGCTTGCGATTCCGGCGTGCTCGCGGGGCGCCGCGCGATCAGTGACGACGGTTTCAATACTGCGGCCAAGAATCAGGCGGAAGATTACTTCGACACCAATTTCAACCAAGCGAATGAGGGCACTCGAAATACGAGTTTCGTCACCACCTCCGCTCAGAATGACAACCGTGTAAACGGGGTCGCGAAAACAACGGTCGATACGGTTGTCATGAACCTGTTCGGCTTTTCCAAGCTTGACCTGTCGGTCAATTGTTCGGCCTCGATGTCGATCGGCAACAGCGATGTTGTGATGGTACTGGACAACACCGGGTCTATGGACTGGACATTGTCAGGTGCGACGACATCGGATGATTCGCAGAAGCGCATTACGCATCTGAAAACTGCGATGAAGAATTTCTACGATACAGTAGAGGCATCACGTAGCGGGACCAATGCCCGTGTGCGTTATGGCTTTGTGCCATATAGCACTTCTGCAAACGTCGGTAAGTTGATCACTGACGTCAGCCCGGCATATTTGGTCGAGAACTGGACCTACCAGTCACGCGAACCGCAATTTACCACGGAAGAAAACCAAACCCTCGTTGGATATGAGGCGCCCGTTTATTCCAGCGAAACCAGCTACAGCGATATCGACTACGGCAACTGGTTCTTCAATTCGAGCACTCGCTACGCCAAGAGCAAGGATTGCCAGGATGCGTTGCCGTCCAACACTGCCTGGACCAATAATGGCGGTACCACGAGTAGCACGCTCACGGAAATCAACAGCTCTGGCCAGCGCGTAACCTCAACCACGGTTTCGCAGCCACAGAAGCGGACGATCTATGATTGCTACCGGCAGAGCCGTGGCAAGTATTACATTATCCGCCAGAACCAGGAACGCGATTTCAACGATACGGATTACGCGATCGAAGATCCGATCTATACCACCACGTCTGTCTCCGTGTTCGACAAATGGGAATACAAGGAAGTATCCTACAACGTCGCCGCTTACCGCGCGGGAACTGCGGTTAACGTGCCAATGGGGACCGATGGCTCAAACGTGGCGACGACCTGGAAGGGCTGCGTTGAGGAAGCTTCCACCAAGGAGCAGGACAACTTCCATTATTCGAAGAACAGCGGCCTTGATCCGTCGGATGCTTACGACCTCGATATCGATCTGATACCGGATTCAAGTGACGACGACACGCGTTGGCGTCCGCTGTGGCCGGAAGTCTCGTATTACCGGACAACTGACTCTTCGGGGCGCTATTATTCCGCCAGCCCGCGTAGTGATTATGGCACGAAAACCTATGCCGCTTGTCCGGTAGAGGCACAGCTTCTGACCGAAATGAGCGAAAGCGAATTCGATGCGTATGCAGACTCGCTCCAGCCGGAAGGTTCGACCTATCACGACATCGGCATGATCTGGGGCGGACGGCTTTCCTCGCCTGAGGGAGTTTTCTCCGCCAACGTGACTGCGGCACCTGCCAATGGCAGTGCAGTATCACGCCACATCATCTTTATGACCGATGGTCAGATGTCCACCAGCAGCGGTGCCTACACGGCATACGGTATCGAATGGCATGATCGCCGGGTGACCGCGAATGGCTATGCCGACCAGAACCGCCGCCACGCGAAGCGTTTTCTGACCGTGTGCGAGCAGGCCAAGGCGAAGGGTATCCGCGTGTGGGTCATCGCCTTCGCATCGGCTTTGACCACCGATCTGGAAACCTGCGCATCAACAGATAGCGCATTCCCGGCGGCCAGTGCTTCGCAGCTCAACGCTGCATTCCAGGAAATTGCCAAGAATGTTGGCGAATTGCGGGTGGTCCAATGATCGCCGCAAGCTGCACCCTGAAGTTGGGCAAGGCCTTTTGGCTGCGCCTGCGCTCTGACGAGAGCGGCACTACGGTCATGGAATTCGGCCTGATGGTGACTGTGTTCATGACACTGCTTCTGGGCCTGTTTGATCTTGGCCAGATGGCTTATGCCAACGCGATCCTGAAAGGCGCGACACAGGACGCCGCGCGCTCGTCTGCACTGGAAACGGGCAACACCACAGTCGCCGACACCAAGGTCAAGGAAGCCGTGCAGGCGGTTGCGCCGGGTGCCACCGTCACGTCGAGCCGGGTCAGCTATTATGACTTCGAAGACGTTGAACGGCCGGAGTCTTGGAACGACGAGAATGACAACGCAATTTGCGACAATTCCGAAGCGTACACCGATGAAAACGGCAATGAGCAGTGGGATTCGGATATCGGTATCTCGGGCAATGGCGGAGCAGGCGACGTCGTGATCTATACGGTCACAGTCACCTACGATCCGCTCTTTCCCAATCCGTTCATGCCCGGCGGTGCCAGCGAGCGTAAAATCTCTTCGTCAGCAGTGAAGAAGAACCAGCCATTTGCCGATCAGGCAAGCTACGGCGCTGAAGCGGGGATCTGTGACTGATGTTCGGCTTGTCACTCATTAAGGCACCGCAGCGTGCCGCGAGGCTTTTCAAACGGCTCGGCGCGGAAAAAAGCGGCGTTTCGATTGTCGAGTTTGCACTGGTATTGCCGGTGCTGCTCACACTCGGCCTGTTCGGTACCGAAATCGCCCGTATGGCGACCATCAATATGACAGTCAGCCAGATCGCGCTTTCGCTTGCCGATAACGCTTCGCGTCTCGGGCAAACCGACAACAGCGGTGTGACGCCGACAATTACGGAAGATAATGTCGATGCAGTTCTGGCCGGGGCACTGCGCGACGGACAATCCATCGGCCTTGAGGCAAGTGGCCGGGTGATTTTGTCCAGCCTCGAATATGATGACTTCACTGGCCGCCAGTTCATTGCCTGGCAGCGCTGCCAAGGCGATCTCGACGTCGATTCCGATTACGGAAACGACACCGACAAGAACGGTCTGTCAGGCACTCCGATTACCGGCATGGGTGACACTTCAAGTGAAATACGCGCCCGCTCCGGGCAAGCGGTGATGTTTGTCGAGATCGAATACGAATATTCGGCCCTGTTTGAAAACCCGTTCGGTTCGGGCGACAAGACCTTGCGCAAGGAAGCCGCGTATCTGATCCGCGACGACCGCAATTTGACCCCTGGCCTGACCGGTGGAAACAGCGATTCCGCTTGCGACTAAGCCACTTCGGCATTGAGTAATGCCGCGCTTTGGTGAACAGAGCGCGCCATGAATTCGGATCAACTTCCCCTGTCTCAATCGCTCGCGCTGGCACATGCTGGTACTCGGGTAAGGCAAGTGTTGGCTCCTTTCTTCGAATTGGATCGCCGCCTTTCGCAATTTGTCAGCCAGGCCAAGGAACCGATGCTGGCTCAGATGCGGATCGCATGGTGGCGGGACCAACTGGGCAAGAAAGCGGAAGATCGGCCAGCCGGCGATCCGGTTCTGGCGCAGCTTACCGCGCACTGGGCGGGCGAGGAAGTCGCCTTGCAGTGTCTCGCAGACGGATGGGAAGCTCTACTGGCAGAACCGCCATTGCCCAGCAGCGCCGCCAATGACTTTGCGACCGGCCGTGCGGCATGCTTTGCGGCCGTCGCCCGTCTCTCCGGCAATCAAGATCACGCATCGAAAGCATACAGCGCCGGCCAGCGGTGGGCTCTCGCCGACCTTGCCGCACGGGTGAGCGACGGGGATGAACGCGCCTTCGTACTTGAACAGGCAGAGGGGGCAGGGCGCGCGCCCTCCCGAATGCCCTTTGCCTTGCGTTCGATTGCGATCCTCGACCGGTTGGCTATCCGTTCACTGGCACAGGGCGGTTCCGAGCTTATTCGCGGACGTAGTGAAATCCTTTTGATTACAAGACTTGGATTGTTCGGTCGCTAGTATAGAGTTGCCGCCTGAAAGGGGTGGCGATGAACAGGATGTTACTTGGCGGGCTCGGCGCGTTACTACTGGTCAGTCTTGGGCTTTTCTGGTGGCAGGGCAGGGCGCAGGTAGAAGAAGCAGCGCCGCCGCCTGAGCCTGTCGAACAGGTCGATGCTGGCGATACCGACACATTGCCGACTGCCGATGTTGGCGACATGCAGGGCCCAACCCCGCCGGAAGCGACCGAGCTTTCTCGCGAGCAGCGCCGGTTCTTCCGTTACGACCGCAACCGCGATCTCAAGATTTCGCGCAACGAGATGCTTTCCACCCGCTCGGATGCTTTCCGTAAACTCGATAAAGACGGCAATAACCTGCTAACCTTCGAGGAATGGGCGGTGGCAACAGCCACCCGGTTCGATGGTGCCGACGCGAATGGCGACCGGGAACTGACTGCTGAAGAGTTCGCTACGACCCGGCCGAAACCGAAACGCAAGAAGCCAGCTTGCCGTTGTTGACAGCTACGCTGGTGCCAATTCCATCCGGCTGAGCCACTTGCCGAAATCGTCCTTTGCCCGGTTGGTATAGGCTTCCTTGCGCTGCTTCTTTTTCACGTCGTGCAGCGGCGGAAAAAGACCGAAATTGACGTTCATCGGTTGATACGTTTCCGCTTCGGCATCGCCCGTGATGTGCGATAGAAGGGCGCCCATCGCGCTAGTTGCCGGTGGCGCTTCCCACGGACGATCCGCAAGGTCTGCCGCGGCCATCAGGCCGGTGAGCAATCCGACGGTTGCGCTTTCCACATACCCTTCGCAGCCGGTGATCTGGCCAGCAAAGCGGATGTGCGGCGCGGATTTGAGGCGCATCTGGCGATCAAGCACCAGCGGCGAATTGAGGAAGGTGTTGCGGTGCAATCCCCCCAATCGCGCAAATTCAGCGTTCTCCAGCCCCGGGATGGTCCGGAAAAGCTCCACCTGGGCGCCGTGTTTGAGCTTGGTCTGGAAACCGACCATATTCCACAAGGTGCCCAGCTTGTTGTCCTGCCGCAACTGAACCACCGCATGGGGCCAGCGCCCTTGGGGGAATTCCGGTGTGGTGTCTCTGGGATTATCCAGCCCGACGGGTTTCATTGGGCCAAACCGGAGCGTGTCTACGCCGCGTGATGCCATCACTTCGATTGGCATACAGCCTTCAAAGTATGGCGTGTTGGATTCCCACTCCTTGAATTCGGTCTTGTCCCCGTCGAGCAAACCCTGATGGAATGCGAGATATTGGTCCTTGGTCATCGGACAGTTGATGTAATCCTTGCCATCGCCTTTGTCCCAGCGCGACTGGAACCAGCAAATATCCATGTCGATGCTTTCACGGTGCACGATTGGCGCGATCGCATCGAAGAAAGCCAGCCGGTCCTGACCGGTGGCAGCTACGATGCTCTCGGCGAGCGAGGCAGCGGTAAGCGGCCCGGTGGCGACGATGGTCAGCCCGCTTTCAGGCAATGCGTCGACACGTTCCCGAACTACGGTGACGTTCGGGTGCTCCATCAAGATACGTTCGACATTGGCTGAGAATGCGTCGCGGTCGACTGCCATCGCCGATCCTGCAGGCACGCGGGCATCTTCACCGGCGGCCATGATTATGGAGTCGAGGCGGCGCAATTCATGATGCAGCAGGCCCACCGCATTGCGCTCATCATCGTCAGAGCGAAAGCTGTTCGAGCAGACAAGCTCGGCCAGCCCGTCAGTCTGGTGGGCCGGTGTCATATCCCCGCCGCCGCGCATTTCTGAGATGCGAACTTTCGCGCCGCGCTGCGCCAGCTGCCAGGCAGCTTCGCTCCCGGCGAGGCCGCCGCCAATTATGTGTACATCATGGGTCATTGCGCGCACCTAGTGCTTGCTTGGCCACTTCATCAAGTCCACAAATGCCGCCGGAGGATTTTATGCCGAAACGGGCACTTGTTGAACACAGACCCTGGCTAGCTGCGAGCGTGCTCGCGGCGGTCGCATATTACTTCCTTCGATCGGAGCCGCTGAGCGATGGCTTGCTGGTCAGCCTGAAGGGGGCCGGCGCCGCATTGCTCGCTGTTTATGCGTGGCAAAGATGCGGGGTACGTGATGCCAAGATCCTGTCGCTTGTCATGGCGCTGTCGGCGCTGGGCGATGTGTTGATCGAATACAGTCTGGAATATGGCGGGGGTGCGTTTTTCCTCTCCCATCTCGCCGCGATGACGCTCTATCTCGGCAATCGGCGTGAACATCCGACATCATCACAAAAAACCGCAGCTGCCGCCCTTTTGCTCCTGACGCCGCTGGTCTGCTGGTTGCTGTCACGCGACCTGGGCATCACCTTTTACGGGCTTTCGCTTGGCGGAATGGCTGCAACTGCGTGGATGAGCCGTTTTTCCCGTTACCGCGTCGGCTTGGGCGCGCTCTTGTTCGTCGTGTCGGACTGGCTGATATTTGCGAGGATCGGTTACCCGTCCGGTGCCGCGATCTACGCGCTATTGATCTGGCCGCTTTATTACGCTGGCCAGTTTCTAATTGCGACCGGCGTGGTGCAAACGCTCAGGAAAGAACTCGACGCGGAGAATTAAGCGGCGGGCGGGGCAGCGATGGTCGTGCGGTGTAACTCTCTGCGGTGGCCTTCATAGCCGTCTGTCGCCTTGTGCAGAACGCAGCGGTTGTCCCACATGATCAGCATGCCGCTCTGCCATTTATGGCGATAGACAAATTCATCGCGTGATTGCCACTCGAGCAATTCCGTCAGCAGGGCAAACGCATCTGCATCGGACATACCCTCAATGCCGACAATGTATCCTGCGCAGCTAAAGAAACCTTCCTCGCC
The DNA here is from genome assembly GCF_009828095.1 of Pontixanthobacter luteolus. Lineage (GTDB taxonomy): Bacteria > Pseudomonadota > Alphaproteobacteria > Sphingomonadales > Sphingomonadaceae > Pontixanthobacter > Pontixanthobacter luteolus. Next base: position 881,871 of record NZ_WTYP01000001.1, read on the forward strand.
GGTCTCGGGATGATTGATGATCAATGGATGGGTCTGTGTGGCCATCGCGCTTTCATCTGGCCGGATCGCCATGCTTCGGCCTTTGTCGTTCTTCCCGTAAAAGCCATCAGGCGAATATGCGCCGCGGGCACTGTGGATCGCCGTCAGAGTACGTAGGTAGTTCTTGCGATCATCAGGAAGGGCGGCAAATGCAGCCGTCTGGTTCACGAACAGCGTGTCGCCACCGACTGGCGGGATGTCGATTGCCGAAAGGCAGGTTCCGGACGGTGGAACAGCAAGGAAACTCCAGTCGCTGTGCCAATTTTCTGCAAATAGCGGTGACGTCTCGTCCTTCTCCCGAAGAATTGCCGCGATGTTGGTGCGGCCAGGAATCGGTTCGAAGAACGGGTCATCGCCAAACCCTCCCATCTCCAGCGTGAAGCGCTCAAGCGCATCATCATCGAGGTTCTGCTCGGGAAAGGCCAAGACCTTGTGTGCGAGCCATGCAGCGCGAATTTCCGCCAACACCGACGGCTCAACTGGATGTGAAAGGTCGACCCCTGTTACCGATGCGCCGCATGTGGCGCCCGAGGGGTCGACTTTAATCAACTTGCGTCAGGCTCCCCAGGAATGTTGTCGTCGCTATGCGCGGTAGTATGCGGCACGGTTTGTTCGCTATCGCGGCCGACCATTTCTTCTACCACTGCATCCTCCGCTTCATTCTCGGGTGCTTCTTCTTCATCCAGTTTTGCAACACTGACGATTTTTTCTTTATCGTCAACATTGAATAGCCTGACGCCGGCACTGGCCCGGCCAATAACACGCAGAGTGTCGAGGCCGATGCGGATTAGTTTCGCCTGATCGGTGACCAGCATGAGCTGGTCGGACTTGGTCGCCGTGAAGCTGGCGACCACAGGGCCGTTCCGCTTGATATTGTCGATATTGGTGATCCCTTGGCCACCGCGCCCGGCCTTCCGGTATTCGTAGGCAGAGGAAATCTTGCCGTAGCCATTGGCGCAGACCGTCAGCACGAACTGCTCAGCCTCTGCCATTTCGGCATGTTCGGCGGACAGTTCAGGAGCGTCATCGTCGGCTTTCCATGGTGCTACCTTGAGATAGGCATCGCGCTCGTCAGGTGTTGCCGAACCGCCGTGGAGGATAGACAGCGAGACCACGCTGTCATCGTCTTTAAGGCGCATACCGCGGACACCGGTAGAGGTCCGGCTCTGGAATTCGCGAATATCTTCGCCGCCAAAGCGGATTGCCTTGCCTTGTCTGGAGGCGAGCAGGACATCATCGCCAGCCTCGAGCAAAGCAACACCGATCAGGTGGTCTTCGCTTTCGTCGTCAAATCGCATCGCGAACTTTCCGTTCGACGGGATGTTGGCAAATGCGTCCATTGAATTGCGGCGCACGTTGCCTTTCGATGTCGCGAACACAACGTTGAGCGCGCCCCAACTGTCTTCATCCTCGGGCAGCGGCAGGACTGTCTGGATTGTTTCGCCATCCCCGAGCGAAGGGAGGAGGTTGACGATCGGGCGGCCGCGAGTGGTTGGTCCGCCTTCTGGCAGTTTCCAGACTTTCAAGCGGTAAACCTTGCCCGCCGTGGAGAAGAACAGCACCGGATTGTGGGTGCTGGTCACGAACATTTCGCTGACCGCATCCTCGTCTTTCGTTGCCATCCCGGCGCGGCCTTTGCCGCCCCGGTTCTGGGCGCGGAACGTCGAGAGCGGCGTGCGCTTGATGTAGCCGTCGAGTGTGACTGTCACGACCATTTCGTCGCGTTCGATCAGGTCTTCATCTTCGAGGCCGTCCCACGCGGGCGCAATTTCGGTGATGCGCGGCGTGGCGTAGCTTTCGCGGATTTCGACAAGTTCGGCGCGCAAGACGCCGTATAGCTTAACCCGGTCGCCAAGAATGGAGAGGTATGCCTCGATCGAGATCGCGAGTTCTTTCAGCTCGTCACCGATCTCGTCTCGGCCAAGCGCGGTCAGGCGGTGAAGGCGTAGTTCAAGGATCGCCTTAACCTGCCGTTCGGAAAGGCGATAAGTTCCGCCTGCCTGATCGGAATCCGGTTCGATTGCCTCGACCAATTTGATGTACTGGGCAATGTCACCGATCGGCCATTCCTTGGCCCGCAACTTTGCACGTGCTTCTGCCGGATTTGGTGCGCTGCGGATCATGGCAACGACTTCGTCCAGGTTGGACACCGCGACCACCAGGCCAAGCAAGATGTGAGCGCGATCACGCGCTTTGTTCAGTTCGAACTTGGTGCGGCGAGTGATGACCTCTTCGCGGAACTGAATGAACGCCTGAATGATGTCGCGTAGCTTCATCACTTCCGGACGCCCGCCGCGGATGGCGAGCATGTTTGCCGGGAATGAAGACTGGGCAGGGGTGTGCCGCCAGATCTGGTTGAGAACCACTTCGGCAGTCGCGTCGCGTTTCAGGTCGATGACCACGCGAACACCCATCCGGCTTGATTCGTCACGAATGTCGGAAACGCCCTCAATGCGCTTCTCTTTCGCTGCCTCGGCCAGTTTCTCGACCAGATTGGACTTGCCCACCTGATACGGAATCGACGTAAGAATGATGCTTTCGCGGTCGCCGCGCCTAGTCTCGATCTCGTGACGGCAGCGCATGAGGATCGAACCGCGTCCGGTCGTGTATGCGGAACGCGCGCCCGACTGGCCCAGGATCAGCGGGGCCGTGGGGAAATCCGGGCCGGGAATGATTTCGAAAAGTTCTTCCGAGGTGATCCCAGGGTTTTCGATGAAGGCGAGGCATCCATCGATTACTTCGCCAAGATTATGCGGCGGGACATTGGTCGCCATACCAACCGCGATACCGCCGGCACCGTTGACCAGCAGGTTCGGGAAACGGGCAGGAAGAACTGTCGGCTCTTCGCGGGAACCATCGTAGTTTTCCGCGAAATCGACAGTATCCTTGTCGAGATCATCGAGGAGCGAATTGGCCACCTTCGCCAGGCGGGCCTCGGTATAACGCATCGATGCAGGCGGATCGGGGTCCATTGAACCGAAATTGCCCTGACCGTCGATGAGGGGGACACGCAGCGACCAATCCTGCGTCATGCGGGCCAGTGCGTCGTAAATCGCGCTGTCGCCATGCGGGTGATAGTTACCCATCACGTCGCCGACGATTTTTGCCGATTTACGATAGGGGCGGCCAGCAACAAAGCCGCCTTCGTTACTGGCGAACAGGATGCGCCGGTGCACAGGCTTCAGTCCATCGCGAACGTCAGGGAGTGCGCGGCTGACAATTACGCTCATCGCGTAATCGAGGTAGCTCGTCTTCATCTCATCGACGATGTCGATCCGCGAATATTCTTGCGGTGAAGCGGGCGGGGTGATGGTGTCTGTATCGTCGCTCAAGGTATCTCTTTTCCAGGTCAATGAAGCCAGAAGAACTAACCTCGAGAGCCTAGGGGAATGCGCGCCCATCCGCCACTAAACTATGCCCTGCGAAGCCCCGTATTCGAGGGTTTTCCACACTTGCCTAGGATCATCAGGGTAATGGCTGCTTTCAGGGGCGTTCAATGTCCATTCAGCACGCTTCAGCTACCAATTGTTGCAATACGCGGCATGAAACGGCATTGCGCCGTATGTGAGACGTAGTTTCCGCCAGATTGGATTTTCCCCAAGATGGCTTTTTCGAATTTATCAATGGGAGACACCCCTAATGTTTGCAATCGCACGCACAAAACCCTCGCGCCGCACCGGTTCCAGCCTGGCGCTGGCCATTGCGCTCGCCAGTGGCACCGCACTTGGTCTCGTCGCATTCGAAGCGCCGGCCCATGCCGCGAAGAAGAAAAAGAAAGAATCCGCACCAAAGGCGAACTACAGCAAGAATTTCGTGAAGGTTTATCAGACTGTCAACGAGTTGCTGACCGGTGAAAATGCCGACCCCGTGGCAGCCAAGGCTGCTGTGCCGGGCATGCTTGAACAGATTGAAACCGACGATGACAAGCGTCTCGCAGGCAGCGTCCTGTTCAATGTTGGGCGCGAAAATGATGATGTCGCTATGCAGCGTCGTGGTTTCGACATGATGATTGAAAGTGGCAAGGTTGCGGCTACGGAACTGCCGCAGTACCTGGTAAATTCAGGTGAGTTTGCCCGCCAGGCTGGTGACTACGACGCGGCGCGGGCGCGCTTCGCTCAGGCAATTGATGCCGGTTACACCGGGGATCTCGTTTCGGTTGTTGCCAGCACGTACTTTGACAATGACCAGTATGCTGAAGGCGTGAAATATCTTCGTCAGAATATCGACAAGGCGGCGGCCGCTGGAAAGGTGCCTACGGAAATCTGGATCGACGTCGGCTTCTCGGTCGCCTATAATAATGATCTGGTCGAAGACGCCATCGCGCTGTCGATGCAGGCCATCGAATATTACCCGAGTGACAAGAACTGGGCCAACGCTTTCGCTGTCCAGCGCAATACCCTCGATATGTCCGATGACATCACTCTGGATCTGCTCCGACTGGCTGCGGCCAAAGGAGCCCTTTCCAGCGACCGTGACTATTCTGACTATATTCAGGCTGCCGACGCGATCCGCCTTCCGGGCGAAGTTTCGCGCATCCTGAACGAAGCGGTATCGAAAGGCGTGCTGAAGACCTCGGACCCGTTCGTAGCTGAAGCGAAGAGCGCTTCGGAATCGCGCCTCTCCGCCGATCGGGCCGAATTGCCTGCCTACGAGCGCGACGCAAAGAAGCCGGGTGCAAAGCCGGTTGCCGTGAACGTGGCTGCGGATTTGCTTTATTCGTACGGCGAACCAGCCAAGGCTGAAGAGATTTACGCGATCGCAGCAACGCTGCCGGGTCTCGACAGCAACCGCGTGATGACCCGTATGGGCATGGCGCAGGTAGCTCAGGGCAAGTTTGCTGAAGCTAAGGAAACCTTCGCCAAGGTGACCGGAGCGCGCGCTTACGTTGCACGCCTGTGGTCGACCTATGCGGATACGCAGATGGAAGCAGAGCCAGCACTGGATGCGGCTCCAGAAGCCAGCAGCTAATCACAGCTAAAACCAATTGAAGAAGGGCGCGGATTAACTTCCGCGCCCTTTTTTGAGCCTTTTACCGCAGCCGCTTGACGTAAATCTGACCGTTTTCGCGGCGTTCGACCGCAAAATTGGCAATCGATTCAATCAGGTCTATCAGCCGCGAATAGCCATAATTGCGGGTGTCGAAACTGGACCTGTTGCCGGCGCGCTGGCCGACTTCCGACAGCTTTGCATAGCCTTGCTCATCCCGCTTGCTGGCGTTGTAAGCATCGAAAAGCAGGTGAAGCAGGTCGTCATCAAGAGGACCTGATTTTGCAGGCTCTGCTTTCTCTTCCTTCTCTGCCTTTATCAGCGCGTTCACGTCGATAAAACGTGTGCATGCCTCGCGGAAGGCTTCCGGTGTTTTTGCACCGCCAAACCCATAAACCGGATACCCGTCCTGCCGGATACGCATGGCCAGAGGCATGAAATCGCTGTCCGAGCTCATAATCCCGAAACCTTGCACGCGACCACGATAGAGCATGTCCATCGCATCGATGGTCATCTTCATGTCTGTCGCGTTCTTGCCCTTCGTCAGGTCGAATTGCTGCGAAGGTTCGATGCCATATCGGTGCATCCGGTCGATCCAGCCCTTGAGCGAGGTCTTTCGCCAATTGCCGTAAGCCCGCCGGATGTTGACTTGCCCCAGTTCGGCAAGGACGGTCAGGACGGGATCAATACCAGCAGGGCTCGCATTGTCGGCGTCAATCAGGAGCGCGATATTCAGATTGTGTGCTTCAGACATTTGTGTGCTCCGTCCGGCGAAACTCAGGAAGCAGGTACAAAATCGCCAGTGGCTTCATCAAGCAGGTGCAGCACCCCATCGGAAATCGCGAAATATGCCCCCCGCAGCGTTAGCGCGCCGCGTTCTTCCTTCTGCTGCACGCATGGGAAGGTGCGGAGATTTTTGAGGCTGGCTTTTACGGCCGCAAGTTCCATGGCCTTTTCAGCATCGCGGCCAGTGGTACCCATGCTCTCAGCGATCGGGTCACGTACCTCGTCCAGCAGGCCGATCCAGTCAGCGACAAATCCGCCCTGTCCCGGCTCATTGCCATGCAGGTCCTGGGTGAGGGCAGCCTGGCAGCCGCCGCACATCCCGTGGCCCATCACCATTACTTCTGAAACTTTCAGGAATTGTACCGCAAATTCGAGCGCAGCAGATACGCCATGCAAACCGGGTGTTGTTTCGAAGGGAGGCACCATCGCGGCAACATTTCGCACCACGAATATCTGGCCCGGGTCCACATCGAAAATCTGCGCTGGGTCGACGCGGGAATCAGAGCAGGCGATGACCATGGTCTTTGGTGCTTGCCCGTCTTTCAGAGCGCTCCAGCGTTCACGCTCGGAAACCCAGTCATTGTCACGAAATCGGCGATAGCCCTCTAGAAGGCCGTCCAAAGCTGTCTCATGTGTATGTGTCATGGCATAGCAAATGGCCTGCGCCATTGCCTCTGGCAAGTCCCGACACTAAATGGCCCACATGAACGATCTATCGGCAGCACCCGCATCACCCGAAGAACGCGCACCTCGCCAGCGCAAGCCCGACTGGATTCGCGTGAAAGCGCCCGTCAGCAAGGGCTATCACGAGACACGCAAGCTGATGCGCGAATTGAACCTCAATACGGTTTGTGAAGAGGCCGCCTGTCCCAACATTGGCGAATGCTGGACGAAAAAACACGCAACCGTGATGATTCTGGGCGATGTCTGCACGCGGGCCTGCGCATTCTGCAATGTCAAAACCGGTATGCCGCGCATTGTCGACCCGATGGAACCGGAGAATACGGCGATTGCAGCGGGGAAAATGGGCCTCGAGCATATCGTTATCACTTCGGTTGACCGCGACGATCTTCCCGATGGCGGGGCAGGGCAATTCGTAAAAGTGATCAAGGCACTGCGCCGCGAGACGCCAGATACCACAATCGAAATCCTGACCCCTGATTTCCGCGGCAAGATGCGCGCGGCGGTCGAGGCAATCTGCGAAGCAGGGCCAGACGTGTATAATCACAATCTGGAAACCGTGCCGCGTCTTTACCCGACCATCAGGCCAGGTGCACGGTACTATGCGTCGCTTCGCCTCCTCGAAGAAGTCAAAAGCCATGACCCGATGATCTTTACCAAGTCCGGTATCATGCTGGGCTTGGGTGAGCAGCGGTTGGAGGTGCACCAGGTCATGGACGACATGCGTAGCGCCGATATCGATTTCATGACGATGGGCCAGTATCTCCAACCGACACCGAAACACGCGAAGGTGGAGGATTTTGTCACCCCCAAAGCGTTCGACGCATTCGGCGCAATCGCGCGGGCCAAGGGATTTTTGCAGGTTGCTTCGTCACCGCTAACGCGTTCCAGCTATCACGCAGGCGATGATTTCGCGGAAATGAAAGCTGCGCGGGAAGCGAAGCTCGCGAAACAAGCTGCCAAGCAGGGCAACTGATGCCCGGTATCCGAGAAAAACGGATACTGCCCTATAGCGCAGAACAGATGTTCGATCTGGTGGCCGATGTCGCCCGATATCCTGAATTTCTGCCGTGGGTCGTGGCAACCCGGGTGAGGTCGGATTCCGAAAGCGAGATGATCGCAGACATGGTCGTCGGTTTCAAATCGATCCGCGAGAAGTTCACATCAAAGGTCATGAAACATCGGCCGCTCTCGATCACGGTCCATTATGTCGACGGCCCGCTGAGGGATCTGGATAATTCCTGGCAGTTCATGCCGCGGGATGACGGAGGTTGCGAAGTCGATTTTTGCGTTGAGTTCACCTTCAAGAACCGCGTTTTCGAAGCAATGGCAGGTCAGTATTTCGACCGTGCATTTCGCAAGATGATGGCAGCGTTCGAAGCGAGGGCCGCCCAGCTTTACGGCAGCAGCAACTCCAGCGCACAAAGCGTCGCCTGACGGCGAACCTCAGCGCGGCCAACATCGCCGAAGCTTTTCAGTTCACCTTCCGGCTCGCCATTTTCGTCACGCTGCGCGCGTGCGAAAACGACCGTTCCCACCGGCTTAAGATCAGTGCCGCCGCCAGGTCCGGCCACGCCGCTAATCGCAATTGCAACATCGGCATTGCTGTTCTTGAGCGCGCCTTGGGCCATCGCCCAAACGCAGGCAATCGAGACTGCACCGAAGGTTTCGATGATGTCGCTTGCCACGTCCAGGCTCTGCATCTTTGCATCGTTGGAATAGGTTACAAAACCGCGGTCCAGGACTGCCGAAGAACCCGGTATTTCGGTGAGGGCCGCCGCGACCAATCCGCCGGTACAGCTTTCGGCCAAGGCGATCGTGCGGCCTATGGCAGCATTTTCTTCGACCACTCGCTTTGCAAGTGCGTCAATATCAGATGGCAGAAGACCTGCGGTCATTTGGCTTCGTAAGGACAAATTTCAGGGTCCTTTACGCCTGCAAAATCGACCAGCAGGGCAAGGAAACCGCCAACATTCTCTGGCGGGAGAGGCGAGAGCAATTCGACCGTACGCTCGATCTTGCCGCAATCTTTCAATTTGATTTCTTCAGCAATTTTCAGCGAGATTATGCCGTCCACGAAGGGGCGCATGGCCTCCTCCGGCAACGCCGTGAAGATATCTGCATTGGAACTGCTCCCGCTGCCGGAAGAAGCGAATTGTCCCAACAATCTGGCGGCACCCGCCCAGCGCTCATCCTGCTGCGCTGAATACGGCGCGATGAATGACTGGCCTCGGTTCGCGATGAAACCTGTATCGGCGAATTCGCCCGCGCATTTGGAGGTATAGGCATCGTACAGGATCGGCATCGAATAGATCGTCGCATCGACAACATCCGCTTGCTCGACACAGTCTTGCGCCATGGCAATCTGCGGCTGAGCAAGGCAGAGCACGGCGCACAGCGCCCCTGATGCTTTCAACTTGCGATAAGTCATTGTACTTTCCTAAATCCTGATCACGGTTGCGACGGCCTGGGCAGCGATGCCTTCCTGTCGGCCGGTGTATCCAAGTCGTTCTGTGGTAGTGGCTTTCACGCTAACGAATTGCGAGTCAATGCCGAGCAGCCCGGCAATGCGCGATCTCATTGCGTCGCGGTGCGGCCCTATTTTCGGTGCCTCGCAAATGATGGTCAGATCAATGTTGCCCACCTGATAACCCGCCTCTGCCACGAGATCGGCCGCGTGCTGAAGGAACTGATCGGACGAAGCACCTTTCCAGCGATCATCGGAGGGCGGGAAGTGCTGGCCGATGTCGCCTGCGGCAACCGCGCCAAGCATCGCATCGACGATTGCATGCAGCGCGACGTCTGCATCGCTGTGTCCGGACAGGCCATGACTGTGCTCTATCCTGATGCCGCCGAGCCAGAGCTCTTCGCCAGCGACCAGACGGTGGACATCATAACCCATCCCGGTTCGATAAATCGGTGTTTCAGACATGAAATCCTCTGCAAAAGTAAGCTTTTTGAGGGCCTCGTCACCTTCAACATGGGCGACATCGTGCCCGGCCGCCTTGAGCACCTGCGCGTCGTCGCCGGCAGTGGGCGCGCCGGGCCAGCTGCGGTGGGCGGACAGAATGTCGGCAAAGCGGAATGCCTGCGGTGTTTGCACGCGGCGAAGGGTATCACGGTCGGCCGATCCCGCCATCAAGCCGTCTTCATCGATGGAAAGACTGTCCACCACAGGCAAAACGGGGGCAGCGCCCTTGTGCTTTTCAAGAGCCGTGAACAGCCTGTGCAGCACAGCCGGGCGAATTTCGGGCCGGGCAGCATCGTGAACGATGACCCGTTCCGGCGGCTGCTGGGCCAGTGCCTCCAACCCGCGTCGGACCGATTCCTGTCTTGTTTTGCCGCCGACAACGAACCGGGCGGCCGCCACCTCACCAATAGCCTGCTGCGCCAATTCCTCTCCGTTTTCCGGAATGACCAGAATGATGGGATCGGCGCCAGCTGCGGCAAGAGCTTCGACCGAGTGGCGCACCACGGGTTTCCCGCGCCAGTTTGCAAATTGCTTGGGGACCGGCTGCCCGGCGCGGATACCCTTGCCGGCGGCAACGACAATGGCCGCAAAGGGAGGAAATGAATTTGCCTTCGCCATGGCACCGGGCGCTAGCTGCTTGCGTGCAATGCTGCAATGCACTATGCGCTGCCCAAATTTTAGGCACATGACGACAATGACAGATATCCCGACCCCGCCGGCAATGAAGCCCATTCAGATTGGCAGCGTGACAATCGATTGTCCGGTCGTGCTTGCCCCGATGACGGGTGTTACCGATCTGCCGTTTCGTACCCTGGTGCGGCGCTATGGTTCTGGCCTCAACGTGACCGAAATGATCGCGAGCCAGGCGGCCATCCGTGAAACCCGCCAGTCGATCCAGAAGGCGGCGTGGGACCCGACGGAAGAACCGGTTTCCATGCAGCTGGTGGGCTGTGATCCTGTCAGCATGGGTGAAGCTGCCAAGCTGAATGCCGATCGCGGCGCAGAAATAATCGACATCAATTTCGGGTGTCCGGTGCGCAAGGTCACCAACGGCTTGGCGGGGTCTGCCTTGATGCGTGAAGTGCCGCTCGCCACAAAATTGATGGAAGCCACAGTCAAAGCGGTCGACGTGCCGGTGACGGTCAAGATGCGGATGGGCTGGGATCATGACAGCCTGAACGCGCCCGAACTGGCAAAGATTGCCGAAGATCTGGGAGTAAAGATGATTACCGTCCACGGACGGACCCGAAACCAGATGTACAAAGGCTCTGCCGATTGGAGCTTCATCCGCAAGGTAAAGGACGCAGTGTCCATCCCGGTGATCGTCAACGGCGATATCTGCGGCGTTGAAGACAGTGCCAAAGCGCTTGAGCAATCGGGTGCTGACGGATTGATGATCGGACGCGGTGCATACGGCAAACCGTGGCTGCTCGGTCAGGTCATGCATTGGTGGCAGACCGGCGAAACGATCGCCAGCCCCAGTTTTGACGAACAATACGAAGTTCTGGTCGAACACTACAACGGTATGCTGGAGCATTACGGGCGTGAGGTTGGCACCAAGGTCGCGCGCAAGCATCTCGGTTGGTACACCAAGGGAATGCACGGCTCTGCCGAGTTCCGCAATCACGTCAATTTCATTGACGATCCGGAGCAGGTGCTCGGCGAACTGGAGCGTTTCTACACGCCGTTCATGCATCGCCGTGCCGCCTGAAAATGGCGGGCAGCTTGCAGTCCAGCGGTGATGCCGGGGGCATCCCGGATGCCAGGACCCAGATCTCCGGCTTTGTTTTTGCTCTCCTGCTGATCGATCCCGACCTTGTCATCGTTGAGGCTAACCATGCCGCCGAAGATCTGCTTGGCCGCAGCGCAAAACGGCTGATCGGCCAGCAGGTTCGTGACATTCTGCAATTTGCCGATGACAGGATTGCGCAAAGAATGAGCCATGAAGATGCGCAGCTGGTTGCACGCGGTCTGCCGGTCAGCATTGGCGAAAAGACGCGGTTGATCAACCTCACAGTTTCACCGCTGCCCAGTCATCCCGGATGGCGGGTTTGCACCCTGTCTGATGCCGGGCAAGACGACATGAGCCGCAGTGACGAAGCCAGCGCATCGCTCGCAGCGCCCGCCATTCTCGCGCACGAAATCAAAAACCCTCTCGCTGCTATTCGCGGGGCAGGGCAGTTGATCGCGCGCAAGCTTGATGAGGGGGACAAGCGCCTCACAAATATGATTGCCGACGAGGTCGACCGCATCGCGCGGTTGATCGACCGAATGCAGGAACTCGGAAGCAGCAAGCAGGAGCCGCTGGCGCCAGTAAACCTGCATCAGTCGATCCGTAGCGCGATGGCGACAGTGCGAGCAGCAGCAAAGGACCGGGCCGAACTGGTCGAGGAATTCGATCCGTCATTGCCCGATGTTTCCGCCAACAAGGACGCATTGGAACAGGTGCTGATCAACCTGCTGTCAAACGCGGTTGATGCCTGTGAAGGCGCCGAAAGCCCGGAAGTCATGGTTCGAACGCGCTTCGTAAGTGGCCTTGCTGCCAACGTCATGCGCCTTGGCCGTTCGGTGCGTCTCCCGATCGAGGTGACGATTTACGACAACGGTCCGGGTCTAGACCCTGATTTGGGCGATCATATTTTCGAACCTTTCGTGACATCCAAAAAGAATGGTCAGGGGTTGGGGTTGGCGCTGGTCAAGAAACTGGTCGCCGATATGGGCGGCAGGATCAGTTACCGGCGGGATGAAGCGCGCGGGCTGACACTGTTTCGTATCCACTTGGCCCGGGCGGACTAGGAAATCATGAAAGAAATTTTGCTCATTGAAGACGATACTTCAATCGCAACCGTGGTCACTGCCGCGCTGGACGAGGAAGGCTTCGCGGTTACCCATTGCACCAGCATCGAATGCAGGGACGCAAAGCTAGCCAGCCAGTCATTCGCCGTCATGCTGACCGATGTCATGCTGGAGGATGGCGACGGGATCGAAACGCTGGCACCTGTTCGCGAACGATACCCTGAAATGCCGGTCATCATCCTGTCGGCGCAGAACACCTTGGACACTGCGGTTCGCGCAACCGACACCGGGGCGTTCGAGTATTTTCCGAAGCCGTTCGATCTGGACGAACTGGTTCGCGCCGTCGTCCAGGCAGCCGGATCGCGCAGTGATCAGGTGCCTGACATCAGCGAGGCCGGGGATGGGCTGCCGCTGGTCGGCCGAAGCCAAGCCATGCAGGGCGTTTACCGGATGATAACGCGCGTTCTGCGCAACGATCTGACAGTCCTGATCCTTGGCGAATCCGGCACCGGCAAGGAATTGGTCGCCGAGGCTATTCACCAACTTGGGCACCGCAAGAGCGGGCCGTTTGTCGCAGTAAACGCAGCCGCAATTCCGGCTGATCTGATCGAAAGCGAGCTGTTCGGGCACGAGAAGGGCGCGTTTACCGGCGCAATCGCGCAATCAATCGGTAAATTTGAACAGGCCAATGGCGGCACGTTGTTCCTTGATGAAATCGGCGACATGCCGATCGAGGCGCAGACGCGCCTGCTGCGCGCACTGCAATCGGGCCGCATTCGCCGGGTCGGCGGGCGTCAGGAAATCGACATCGATGTGCGTATCGTTGCGGCAACCAACCGTGATCTGAAACCGATGATCGCGTCGGGACGCTTTCGAGAAGACCTGTTTTATCGGTTGGCCGTTGTGCCCGTGGAATTGCCCCCGCTCCGCGAACGCCGCGACGATATCGAAGCGTTGGCGAAACACTTCCTCAAGCTGGCCACTCTGGAGGGGCTGCCTCAGCGGCAGATTTCTTCTGGCGCGCTCGAAATGCTTGAGCAGCAGCCGTGGCCCGGGAACGTGCGGGAACTACGCAACATGATGTACCGCCTCATTTTGCTGGCCCGCGACGATGTGATCGACCGCGATGGAGTGGTCGAAGTGGTTGGCGCGAATACCGCCCCAGCCAACGAAACTGATGATGAAAGCATCGCGCCAGCCTTGCACAAATGGCTGACGCGCGAGAACCCGCCATCCGGAACGATCTATCATTCCGCGCAGGCTGCATTTGAACGTCCTCTGTTCGAGTGGGCGCTGCGGGAAACCGGCGGAAATCAGCTAAAGGCGTCGCGCATTCTCGGGATCAACCGGAATACGCTGCGCAAGAGACTGGTCGATCTTTCCATTGATCCTGAAACATTCGCGCAGAATTCCTGATTCCCGGCGCGGGAGAGAACCGGTTCGGCGAAAAACTTCTTGCACAATTGCAACAGTGACGTTGTAAGAATGCAACGATGGCCGGTTTCGATCAGACGATAGCTCGAAAGAGCCCGCGATGGTGGCGTAGATTTATCGTCGCGTCCCGCCGCGCCAATATCTTTCTGATCCTGGAAATACTTGCTGGCGTCACAATGCTGGCGATGATTGGCGCGACCTACTTCGCATTTTCGAGCGCGCCTCCTGACGGACGATTGCTGCCATCGGGGCAGGTTGCGATCTTGCTGATCGGAACCCTGATCCCGGCCATGTGCCTTCTCGTGCTGTTTGGACGGCGGACAGCCATCCGCCGCGCTGCAGGTAGCACGGCGCGGTTGCACGTGCGGTTGGTGTTTTTCTTTTCTCTGGTTGCTGCGATACCGACGTTGCTCGTCGCGGCATTCGCCGCCTTCCTTTTTCAATCGGGTGTCGACTTCTGGTTTTCGGACAATTCGCGCGGCCTCATGCGCAATGCGAACGAACTGGCGCAAGGATATTACGAGCAGAACCAGCTGCAGGTGGCAAACAACACGATCACGATGGCCGCCGATTTGCGCGCCTATTTCGAACGGGGAACACTGGCAGATCCTGAATTTGCAGAGTTCTACAGCTTGCAAACGCAGGGCAGGGAGTTGAACGAATCCGCGATCCTGCAAAAATTGCCCAGCGGCGAACTGCGCACAGCGGCGGTCCTCAATCTTGGTGCCGGTAACGACCCGCAGGCATTGCCGATGAACACGATCAACCGGATCGAAGAAGGTGAGCCGGTTATTGTGACAGGCGATTCCCAAAGGATCGAAGCAGTTGCTGCAATTGACCGGGAAAGCGGGATATATCTCTACAACGCCCGGAATCCAGAAGCGTTGTCGTTCAAGTCATGGGAAAGCGCCACGGCAATTTCTCAGGCATATCAGGTTCTTACCACGCGGGCGAGAGCGTTGCAGCTGCGGTTCAATCTGGCGCTGTTTTTCGTTTCGCTTGCATTGGTCGGTCTGGCGGTGTGGTTTGCGCTGCGTTTTGCAGATCGTCAGGTCGAGCCCCTGACTGATTTGGTTGCTGCAGCCCGTAAAGTCGGTGCAGGCAATTTCTCACTCAGAGTTGATGGCCGCACCGGTGCGGATGAAATCGGACTCCTCAACCGGGCGTTCAACCGCATGACCGCGCAGATTGAAAAGCAAACCGATGCGTTGGTTGGGGCGAATGAGCAACTCGATCAAAGGCGCGCCTTCGTCGAAGCTTTGCTGGAGTCTGCTTCGGCAGGGATCATTTCAGTGGATCATGATGGTTCGATCCTGCTCATGAACAGCACCGCGCAAAACCTTCTGCTTGAAGGACCGGAGACCGATATAGCGGGGGCTCAGCTTGCCGATATTGCACCGCAAATCGCTGGCCTGCTGGATGCGAAGCTGAAGAATGGCATCGTCAATCATACCAAGGGCAAGGATCTGCTCACGCTCGCGATCAAAATCGCAGAGGCGCCTGAAGGTCAGGTAATTACATTTGAAGATATAACCCGCCAGTTGCTGGACCAACGGCAAGCTGCCTGGTCCGATGTCGCCCGCCGGATTGCGCACGAGATCAAGAATCCGCTAACACCAATTCAGCTCGCGACAGAACGCCTGAAGCGGCGCTATCGCCGGCAGATCGAGATCGATGGTGAACTCTTCGATGACCTGACCAATACGATCGTCCGGCAGGTCGGTGATCTGCGCAAGATGGTCGATGAATTTTCTTCATTTGCACGGCTGCCCAAGCCGGTGTTCCGATCAGAAAACGCCATCGATCTCGCTCGGCAGGCGCTGTTCCTGCAGGAAGTGGCGCATCCACAAGTCGATTTCGGTTTCACGACCGATCTGGACGGTCCGGCTCTCATGGCTTGTGACCGGCATCAGGTCGGCCAGGCACTTACCAACGTTCTCAAGAACGCCGTCGAGGCGGTGGAGGCGAGGGCGGTTGACGCAGAACCGGACTTCCGCGGGCGCATCGCTGTCGAACTTCAGGCTGACGAGGATGAGGTAACGATTGCGGTGGAGGACAACGGCATCGGCCTGCCCAAGGATCGGGAACGGATCGTCGAACCCTATGTCACGACCCGTGACAAGGGGACCGGGCTTGGGCTCGCAATCGTGAAAAAGATTGTCGAAGAGCACGGGGGCGACATGGCGTTTTCCTCTGCCGAAAATGGCGGAACTCGGGTGACCTTGCGGTTTGCTCGCGACCCGCTGACCGCAATGGGCGAAGCTGCATGATGACAATCAACGGGCGGACAGACATGATTACCGGAAAGGAAACTGCGCCATGGCGTTAGACATCCTCGTAGTTGATGACGAACACGATATCAGGGAACTCGTCTCGGGTGTCCTGAGCGACGAAGGCTATGAATGCCGCACCGCCGGAGACAGCACATCCGCCTTGGCTGCAGTCGACGAAAAACGGCCAAGCCTGGTGCTGCTGGATGTGTGGCTACATGGCAGCCAGATGGACGGGCTGGAGGTGCTGGACGCAATCAAGCAGCGCGAGCCGGAATTGCCGGTGATCATTTTCTCCGGCCATGGAAACATCGATACCGCCGTTTCCGCAGTCAGTCGCGGTGCGATGGACTTTATCGAAAAGCCGTTTGAGGCAGAGAGGCTGTTGCTTCTTGTAGAGCGTGCGACTGAAACAGAACGGTTGCGGCGGGAAAACGACCGCCTGCGGCAGGGCTTTACCCGCGGTGAGGAGTTCAACGGTAACTCTGCTGCGATCAATCAGGTGAGGGCGACGCTGAAACGGGTAGCCAGTACCGGCAGCCGAGTGTTGATTAGTGGTCCGGCTGGCGCTGGCAAGGAGGTCGCGGCACGGCTGCTGCACAGTTGGAGCGCGAGGGCCGACAACGCATTCGTCATCGTAAACTCGGCGCGCATCACACCCGAAAGGTTCGAACAGGAGCTGTTTGGCGAGGAGTCGAACGGCAAGCTGGTGCGTCAGGGCCTGCTGGAGGTCGCCGATGGGGGTACGCTGTATCTGGACGAAATCGCGGACATGCCGCTCTCGACACAGGCGCGTATCCTGCGCGTGCTGACAGAACAGAGCTTTGTGAGGGTAGGGGGCACGCGCCAGATTGGCGTCGATGTCCGGGTGGTTTCTTCGACTGCGCGCGATCTTGAAACCGAGATGGAAGAGAAGCGCTTTCGCGAAGACCTGTATTACCGGTTGAACGTGGTCCCCGTGACTGTGCCATCGCTGTCGGAGCGACGGGATGACATTCCCGCATTGGCAGATCACTTTTTCACTAGGCACGCAGCAGAGCAGGGCATCCCCGCACCGCGCCTTTCGGATGAGGCTCTGGCCGCCTTGCAGGCCTATGATTGGCCGGGCAATGTAAGGCAGCTTCGCAATGTCGTGGAGCGGACAATCATCCTTACTCCGCGCGATGAAATCGACACTATCGAGCCGACAATGCTGCCAAGCGAAGTAACCGGCGGAAAGCTGGGCAATGGTGGGGGCATCACCGCTCTCACCGGGGTGCCGCTTCGCGAAGCACGAGAGACGTTCGAGCGCGAATACCTGACGATCCAGATACGCAGGTTCTCCGGAAACATTTCGAAAACGGCGAACTTTATCGGGATGGAACGGTCCGCACTTCACCGAAAACTCAAGCTTCTCGGCATGGGTGATCGCAAGGCAAATGACGCGGATTAAGTTGTTGTCATAAAGCCGTCTTTGAATTCTGATTGAAATCGGCGGCTCAAACACGTATTTTATAAATGGTTTTCGGTTTCGCTGGATTTTTCGGCGTTGCCAGATTGCAGACCAGTTCAGCTGGCTGCCAATAATGGAGATAATGAAATGTCCGAAGGACGCACCCTGTCGGCGCGCGTGACCAAGAAAGAGGTCGAACCGCAAAAACCCGGCAAGCAGACCAATTTGCAAGACGCCTTCCTTAACTTGCTTCGCAAGAACAAGACACCTGTGACCATGTTTCTGGTTAAGGGCGTAAAGTTGCAAGGCATCGTGACGTGGTTCGACAATTTCTCGATACTGCTAAGGCGCGACGGTCAGTCTCAGCTCGTTTACAAGCATGCAATCAGCACGATCATGCCAGGTCAGCCGATGGATGCTGGCCAATTCGCAAGCCAGGACAGCAACCGCAAACAGCGTTTGTTGCAGGATGTTTTCCTGAGCAGTGTGAAAGATGCCGAGGCGCAGGTCACAATGTTCCTTGTGAACGGTGTGATGCTACAGGGTGCGATTGCCGCTTATGATCTTTTCTGCATGCTTCTTGAGCGCGATGGCTTTGTCCAACTCGCTTACAAGCATGCCGTATCCACAATCCAGCCCGACACGCATGTAGACCTGTCGGGCGATTGGGAAGGTGAAGAAGACTGAGCTTCGATGACAATCTGTTAGGCGAGGTTTCCCGCGGTGCGCGGGCCGTCGTCATCTGTCCGGATATCCGCGGTCAGTCCTACGATCTCGATGCGAGTTCGCGGCTTGAGGAAGCGTGCGGGCTTGCGATGGCCATTGGTATCGTAATCGCCAAATCCGTTATCATTCCAATCAGGGATGTAAAACCAAACACTCTGTTCGGGGCGGGACAAGTTCAGAATATCGAGACCGACTGCAATCTCGAGGAGGCCGAACTGGTCATTGTTGACGGTTCGCTGTCCCCGATCCAGCAGCGCAACCTTGAGGAAAAGCTCAAGCGCAAGGTGATCGACCGTACGGGACTGATCCTCGAAATCTTTGGCGAAAGAGCAGCGACGGCAGAGGGGCGTTTGCAAGTCGAACTCGCCCATCTCGACTATCAGCAGAGCCGTTTGGTTCGTAGCTGGACCCACCTGGAACGTCAGCGAGGCGGCTTCGGCTTCCTCGGTGGGCCAGGCGAAACCCAGATCGAGGCCGACCGCCGAATGATCCGCCAGCGCATGGCCCGGCTTCGCAAAGAGCTTGAGCAGGTGCGCAAGACGCGCACATTGCACCGGGAACGGCGGGGGCGGGCACCGTGGCCCATCATTGCTTTGGTTGGCTATACGAACGCAGGCAAATCCACCTTGTTCAACCGGATGACCGGGGCGGAGGTGATGGCCGAAGATCTCCTGTTTGCGACGCTCGATCCGACGATGCGCGCCGTCAGGCTGCCGGGAGTCGAGAAGGCAATTCTTTCCGACACGGTCGGGTTTATCTCGGACCTTCCGACACAGCTCGTGGCTGCATTCCGCGCTACTTTGGAGGAGGTGACGGCTGCCGACGTGATCGTCCATGTGCGCGATATTCATAATCCGGAATCCGGCGCACAGAAATCGCAGGTATTGAGCGTGCTCAGCGACCTCGGCGTTTATGATAGCGAGGATGATGACCCCAGCATTCCAATCGTTGAGGCCTGGAACAAGCTGGACCTTGTGGATGATGACCGGCGCAAAGAGCTGATCGAGATCGCTCAATCGGATAAGGCAATTGTGCCGATTTCAGCCGTAACGGGCGAGGGCGTGGACGAGCTTGTTTCCACCATCGACGCTATCCTGACCGAAGGGGCCAAATCATACCGAATTATGCTTTCCGCGTCCGAGGGGCAGAAAATTGCGTGGCTGCATTCTCATGGTCAGGTGCTTGGTGAAAGCGATGGCGGCGAAAGCGATGAGGGACCTATGCTCGCCATCGACGTTCGGTTGACGCCGAAGGAATATGGCCGCTTTTCAAGCCTCTGATTTTTTGGAGGTCTTCCCGTCAGAGTTCTTTTCGGCTGCTTTGACTGCCTGCCACAGCGCCTCTTGTTCCTGAAGGTTCCGATCGGCGAAACTGCCTTTGGCTAGATGCTCCATCTCACGAAACCTGCGCTCGAATTTGGCATTCGCGCTGCGCAGCGCATCTTCTGGCGCAATTCCATAGGCGCGGACCAGATTGACCGCAGCAAATAACAGATCGCCAGCCTCCTCCGCTCGGTCCGCCGCGCCCGCCTCTTTCAGTTCAGCGAGTTCTTCACGCACCTTGTCCTCTGGGCCTGATGTATCGGGCCAGTCGAAACCGACCCTTGCTGCGCGTTTTTGGAGCTTCTCAGCGCGCAGGAGTGCGGGAAGGGCCGTTGCAACCCCGTCGAGTGCGCTTGTGGCACCCTTGTCCGACCGTTCTTGCTCTTTCAGATCTTCCCAGCGGGCTTCACCCATTGTCCCGTCTTCGTTTCCGAAGATGTGCGGATGGCGGGCTTCCATCTTGTCGGAAATCGCGCGCGCTACATCCTCAAATGCGAAGTGGCCTTCCTCTTCGGCCATTCTGGAATGGAACACGACCTGGAACAACAGATCGCCAAGCTCTCCGCGCAGTTCGTCCATGTCGGCGCGCTCAATCGCATCGGCGACTTCGTAAGCTTCTTCGATGGTATAAGGTGCGATGCTGCTGAAGGTTTGCGCCAAATCCCATTCGCATCCACCGTCAGGATCGCGAAGCTTGGCCATGATCTTGAGAAGGCGGGCCGTCTGGTCGGTCATAAGCACCTACAGGATAGATTGATAATATATATTATGTTAAATATAATTGTGGTTGAGCAAGAGATGAGCCCTCTCAGACATTCACCAGGTTGATCAGCAACGTCACAGCAACGAAGATCGATGCCCACATCAATGCGTACACCACTCCGCGCTTCCAACTCAAACGGTAGCCGGCGAGCGCGCTACCAGCCAAAACCAGCGCGCCAAGCACCCAGACGATGTTGATTGCATCGAATTCGTTCATGCCTTCAATTCCAGACCATCGAACCCGACAATCACATTATCAGGAACTTCGTTCTGCAAGCTTCTGTAATCCATCGATTTATCGAGATGACTGAGAACCGTGACGCCAGCGTTTGTTTGCTTGCCAAGTGAAATTGCCATCTCGAGATTGGCATGTGTCGGATGCGGATCCCGGCGCAGGCAATCCGACACGAGGATATCGGTGCCATCCATCAGATCCAGCATTTCGTCTGTGATCGCGCTGAAATCTGTGGCGTAACAGATTGATTTTCCGTCGGCTTCGAAACGGAACGCGGTCGATTGGGTTGGACCATGCGGCATCTGGCACCATTCGACGCCAAACCCGGCGCACATCCGCATTCGGTCAAGCGTGTCCAGTTCGCAGATGGTTGGATAGCCATGCTGTCCAGCGAAGACGTAGTCGAAACGCTGACGGAGGCGTCGGACCGTTTCTGTCGAACCAAAGCCGGGAATTGGCGCCTTGCGGCCATAACGCAGCACGCGCAGATCATCGATCCCGTGGCAGTGATCTGCGTGATCGTGAGTCCAGAATACCCCGTCGATACGGTCGATCCGGTTGCTCAGAAATTGCTGGCGCATATCTGTCGAAGTATCGACCACAAGCCTGCGGCCGTCATCGCTTTCAACCAAGATGGAAACCCGGGTCCGGCGGTTGCGCGGTTCGTCAGGGTCGCATGCGCCCCAATCGTTACCGATCCTTGGCACCCCCGTTGACGTGCCGGAGCCAAGCATCAGCAATTTCATGCAGCAGCCTTGCTGAACAGGCGGAAAAAATTCTCGGTTGTCGTTTTGGCGAGTTCATCCGTGCTGACGCCGCGCAGTTCAGCCACGAAGTCTGCGGTATTGCTTACAAATGCTGGCTCGCAAGTTTTTCCGCGGTGCGGAACCGGTGCCAGGAACGGGCTGTCTGTTTCTACAAGAATGCGGTCGCCAGGTAATTCTGCTGCGATTTCCCGCAGTTCCTTGGCGTTCTTGAAGGTGACAATGCCGGAAAGCGAAATTGTCAGGCCGAGATTCAGGACTTTGCGGCCGAAGTCTGCAGATGCGGTGAAGCAATGGATCAGGGCAGGGAATGCCCCCTTCCCCAGTTCATCTTCAAGAATGGCCAGCGTATCGTCTTCCGCATCACGCGTATGAATGATTACCGGAAGGCCGGTTTCACGCGCCACAGTGATGTGCTTGCGGAACAGGTCCTGTTGAACTTGCCGGTCGGACTTGTCGTAATAATAGTCGAGTCCGGTTTCACCGATCGCAATCACTTTGGGATGCTGAACTGCGCGGCGCAATTCGTCAGCGTCCATATCCGCGTGCTGATCTGCATTGTGCGGATGAATCCCAACGCTTGCCCAGACATCTTTCTCACGCGCGGCGGTTGCAACCACTTGCTCCCATTCGGCCTGTTTGGTCGAAATGTTGAGGAAACCGCCCACCCCGGCGCCGCGCGCACGTTCGAGCACGGCGTTCTGATCCTCGATCAACCCCTCATACTCCAGGTGACAATGGCTATCGATGAGCATTATTCGGCCTCCTGCTCCGGCATATCGAGACGAGGGAATACGCCCTCCGGCTTCTCCAGAATGAAGCCAGATTGCGCCAGCGACGCGTACCATTCATCATTCGTCAGTGCCGCGTAGTCGCGCTGGTCTGCAGCGATGCCCATCTGGTCGAGCAATCGGTCGCTGGCAGCAGGTACAACAGGCCGGACCGTAATGGCCAGATCGCGCACCTGTTTGAAGAGCGTGAGCAATACCGCTTTCATCCGGTCAGGATCGGTTTTCTTCAAAGTCCACGGCGCTTGTTCATCGACATATTGATTGCACGCAAAAACGGCCTTCATCCAGTGGTCCAGACCGTCACTGAACGCCAGATTCTCGAATTTTTCCTGCAGTGTTTCGCAAGCGGCTTTGACTTCACTGGTCAGCGCGTTGTCTGCATCAGTTTCCGCGAAATCGGCTTCAATATGCCCATCTATATTCTTGAAAATCATGGATAATGTGCGCTGCGCGAGGTTTCCAAAGCTGTTTGCAAGCTCTGCATTGCAGCGTGTGACGATTGCCTCGGCTGAATAGCTGCCATCCTGACCAAAGGCGACTTCGCGCATGAGGAAATAGCGCAGCGTATCGACGCCGAATTGGTCCGCCAGCGCCATCGGGTCGGTGACATTGCCGAGCGTCTTCGATTCCTTGACGCCGCGATTGAGCAGGAATCCGTGGCCGAACACCTTCTTTGGCAGCGGCAAATCCGCGCTCATCAAAAAAGCGGGCCAGTAAATCGTGTGAAAGCGGACGATGTCCTTGCCAATCAGGTGCAGGTCTGCCGGCCAGAATTTGGCCATATCACCGTCCATGTCGGGATATCCCAGCCCTGTCAGGTAATTGGTCAGTGCATCGACCCACACATACATGACGTGGCCGTTACTGCCGGGGACTTTCACGCCCCAATCGAAACTGGTGCGCGAAACCGACAGATCCTTTAGCCCGCCCGACACGAATGAAATCATTTCGTTCCGGCGGCTGTCCGGCATCAGGAATTCCGGGCTGTCATTGAACAGCTTGAGCAGTGCATCCTGATAATTTGAAAGGCGGAAGAACCAGCTTTCCTCGACTGTCCATTCAACAGGCGTGCCTTGCGGGGAGAGCTTCTCGCCCCCCTCGCCTTCGACCAGCTCCTTCTCGTCGTAATATGCCTCGTCACGGACGGAATACCATCCTTCGTAGCGATCGAGGTAAAGGTCACCCTTCTTTTCCATCGCCTGCCAGATCGCCTGGCTGGCGCGGTGATGATCGTCCTCTACGGTACGGATAAACCGGTCATAACTGATGTTCAGGCCGTCACACATGTCGCGGAAATATCCTGACATTTCGTCGGCCAGTTCGCGTGCGGTCCGGCCTTGCTCTTCAGCTTTGCGGGCCATCTTCAGGCCGTGTTCGTCGGTTCCGGTCTGGAAGCGGACTTCACGGCCTTGCGAGCGCTGGAAACGCGCAATGACATCGGCTGCGATCGCTTCGTAAGCGTGGCCGATATGCGGACGGCCATTGGGATAGCTGATCGCGGTGGTGATATAAAATGGTTCAGACATTGGCCCGCTCCCTAAGCGGCGCGGCAGAGGCAAGCAAGGTCCCGATTTCAGCCACCAGCAACGCGGCATCGAAATTGTATGTCGGCGCCTGCCCCGAAAGCCTGACAAGTTCCGCATGAGCCTCCACCACGGCGGGATAATCGCGTGGAGATATATCACTGATGGAACCGGCGATCACCGACCGGGCCAGATCGATCGTCGCCAGAATACGTTCCCGTTTGGGCCGGGCGCCGATCAGTTCTGACATCCGGCCGCGCAGAGCAAAGGCGGGGTCACCTTCGGCGATAATCTGCTGCATGAGCGCGAATAGCTTACCCAAGTCGCGTTCAACGAAATCGAGCGCTGCCCCCGGCGATCCGCCCGCGGCGATCACCGCTGCTTTCTGCGTTGCCTCGTCAGCCTCTGGCGCTTCTCTCCGCAGCAATTGCTCGAGATCGGCATCGGACACGGTCGGAAAGCGGACAATCCGGCAGCGTGAGCGTATGGTCGGAAGCAGGCGCGCGGGACGGTGCGTGACCAGTACGAAGAATGTTCCAGCCGGCGGTTCCTCGAGGCTCTTCAACAAGGCGTTCGATGCGCCCTTCTCCATGTCATCGGCCGGATCGACGATCACCACACGGCGCGAACCTAGCGTAGGGCGCGTGGTGAGCCTTTGCTGCATCGCTCGGATCTGCCCGACAGTAATGTTGCGCTTGGTTTCGAAAGGTTCGCCCTTCTCCCGCTTGCGATCTTCCTTGTCGTCCTTCGGACCCCGCATCAGGATGGTGATATCGGGATGATGCCCTTCTGGCTGCGGAATGCCGGGTTCAGCGACAAGTTCGCGCGCCGCAGCCAGCGCGAATTGCATTTTGCCCAGACCGCTCTTGCCAGCCAGCATCCACGCGTGATGCATCCGCTCGCCGCCCATTGCATCGCGCCATTCGCGCCAGGCCTTATCGTGGCCGATCAGGCTCATGCCAACTCGCCAAACAAGGGTGCAATCGCTGCTTTAACCCGGGATTGCACATCGTCTACCGAGCCCTCGCCATTGACGATGCTGAACCGCGCAGGCTCCTTAGCCGCAATCTCTCGGAAGGCGGCGGTCACATCTGCGTGATAATCTGCGCTCCGCCCGCCAATCGCATCTGAATTGTCACCATCGCGCAGTGCCAGTCGCGATGTGACCTGCTGCGGCGGAACATCGATCAGGATGGTCAGGTCCGGCTTGAGCCCGTCACTGCCGATGTCGTGCAGGGCCAGAACATTATCATCGCCGATGCCGCCAGCCCCGCCCTGATAGGCGCGACTTGAATCGAGATACCGGTCAGAAATAACCCATTCGCCGGATTGGACAGCAGGCCGAATAAGCTTCTCAACATGGTCGGAACGGGCCGCAGCAAAAAGCAGCGCTTCAGCGCGGGGCCCCCACCCCTCGCCCGGAGGATGAAGGAGCAGCTCGCGAATGGCCTCCGCCCCTTCCGTGCCGCCCGGCTCACGGGTCAATCTGCACGCTATCCCCCGACCGTGCAGATATTCGGCGAGAAGCTTCGCCTGGGTGGATTTTCCAGTCCCCTCTCCGCCCTCAAAAGCAATGAACTTACCCGTCATGATCAGAACCAGCTTTCGAACGCATTTGAAATTCTCGTGAAATGCCCGGCTTCAGCGACATCTTCTGCCGCGTATAACTCAATGTTTGCGGGCGGCATATTCCCACCTGAAATTGTCAGCCGAGCGACCCGTTCACCAGACCTGATCGGAGCCTCCAGCGGTCCATCGTATAGGACTGAGACAACCCGGGGCGCAGTGTCACCAATCGGCACGGCGATGCTGACATCGGCCGCAGTTTTCAGCCCGACCAGGCTCGCTTCGCCATTCTGGACCTGCGCCCGTGCGATCGTTTGGCCGGCGGTGAAAACAGACTGCCTGTCATAGCCTGCAAACCCCCATTCGATCATCTGCCGGGCTGCGTTTCCTCTGGTGGGCTCATCATCCACCGCCGCGAGCACGAGGATAAGGCGTGCGCCTTCCCGTGCAGCGCTGCCGAGAAATCCATTGCCCGCCTGATTGGTGTACCCGGTCTTGATCCCGTCTGCACCGTCTACCCGGCCCGAAATCGGATCGTGATTTGCCTGCGCGAAGCCGTTGTGCCGAAGGCCCTCTTTCCCGAAATAGCGGGCATAGAGGTCGGGATGCCGCGATATCATCGCCTTTGCCAATAATTCGAGATCGCGCGCCGTCGTGAAGGTCTTGCCCCCATCCGGCCAGCCGTTGGGCGTGCCAAAGTGGCTGTTGCGCATGCCAAGGCTGGCAGCAGTTTCATTCATTCGGTTGACCCATTGATCAACCGAGCCGGCTGCGCCTTCCGCGAGAACCGCGCTGGCGTCATTGGCTGATACCGAAGTGATTCCCTTGATCAACAAATCGACTTCGACAGCTTCTCCTTCTTCGAGAAACATGGTGGACCCGGTACGGTACCAGTCGGTCGCGACAGCCGGGCTCATCGTGAATTGTTGACGCAGATCGAGTTCGCCGGACTTAATCATCTCGAACGCAACATATGCGCTCATCACCTTGGTGATTGACGCAGGGATAAACCGCCGGTCTTCGTTCTTGGCAAACAGCGTCTGACCTGACGTCATATCGACCAGCAGAGCTACCGGGGCTTCCTCTGCGACCACCGCAGCGGCATTGGCCGGCTTCTGGTCCGCCTGCGACGCCACTGCTGCACTACCGCCAACGAGCCCGGCCGTTGCAGCAATCGCAATTTTGAAATGAGGTGTCAAAGCCTGTCCCGTCCGCCGGACGGATCCGGCATCTATCCCGTGGTGTAAACGCGTGCGTCTCTATAACCTGCGTCCCGCACCTTTGCGAGCGCCGCTTCAGCCTGTCCACGATTGGCGAACGGCCCTTTGCGAACACGGAAGTACTTGCCTGACTTCTGCACGAAACCGTCGATTGAACTTGCTGCGCGGTCGGCGTTCGCTTTGCTTGAAAACGCCGCTGCCTGGATCACAAAACCATCGGTTGCAGATTGGCTGGCGCTAGGCTGCTGGGGCGTTGCCACCTGAACCGTCGCAGGGGCCTCAGCCTTTGTGGCACCTTGCTGCACTGGAGGAGAAAGTTCCGCTGCTCCTGATGCTGCTGAGCTTGCAATGGGAGGAAGCGGGTAGGCGCCAACGGCTTTGCGGTCGCCGCGGAATGCATCGGCAAAGGTCTCTTTTGCAGCAGGTGCAGCCGCATCAACTGTCGGCGCGTCAGCCGCGGCAGGCGCTGCTTCTCGCATTGCAGGCAGGTCTGCACTTGGCGGTATCGCGGACTTGCCGAGGTTATTCGAAGCAAGGGCCGGACCTGTTTTAGGCGCTGACAGGCTGGTGAAGCCCTTGGCCGGCAGGTTGCGAACCAAAGCCGTCAGAAGCGATTTCGGTGTGTCCATTCGGTCAGGTGCGGTTTCGCCGGAGCGTAGCTTCGCACGTTCCGCTTCAGGCGGATTGACGCGGCGTACACGGACCGGGGCCCCCTGTGCGACACCAAGCTGAGTGGCGGCGCCTGCAGACAATGCGACCAGATAGTCGTTGCTCATCGGACCGCGCCGTTCAGCCCGCGCAAGTATTGTCTTGCCGGTATCCAGCGACGTTACCTCGACATAGCTCGGCAGCGGCAGGGTTTTGTGTGCGATGGAAACGGCATTCCCCGCATCGCTATCGAGCGAGGCGTAGCCAACCTCGTCATGGTTAAGCGTATCGACGGGAGTGTAGAGTGTGCCGTCGATGGAATAAGGTTCGCCCAGCACGACTGGGTAATCCGCAGCCGGACCAGACTGCGCCAATACGGCCGGCGTATCGCCGGTGGACGTCATGGCGGCAAAATCATTTCCCCCGCGGCCACAGGCCGCCAGCGTGGCGGTTAGGCCAAGCGCCAGGAAACGGTAACGGACATCAGTTGGCAATCTCATCTGCAAGCAATCCCACACTCATCGCGTAGTAATTCGAGCAGTTATATTCGAGGATAACCCTATAATTTGCGGTTAAGAGCCATGCAGGATTTCCGTCTCCATCCGGTTGGAAGAAGGATGCCATGACATCATCGGCCAGATATTTTTGCGGCTGAACACCCAATTGCCGCCACTCTCCCACCGTTTTCCACTGGCTGTGCCGCTCGTGAACGCGGGGGCAGACAGGGGCGATGATCTTGTTCTCAATCGCCGTACGGTCGAGGTTCGCAGGTACCGACACGCGGACACCCCATGGTTGACCAGTACGCCAGCCGGAATCCTTGAAATAACGGGCAATCGAAGCGAGCGTATCAGCGCGGTTATTGAAGATGTCAGCGCGGCCATCCCCATCGCCATCGGTGGCAAGGCGCAGATAGACGCTTGGCAAGAACTGCGGGTTTCCAAACGCCCCAGCCCAGCTTCCGACCAGTTCGGAACGCGAATACCCCTTGTCGGCGACCTTCAGCAAATCCACCCATTCGGATGAAAACAGATCCCGTCGGCGCCCTTCCCAGGCAAGTGTCGCCAATGAGCGGGAAAGATCGAAATTGCCCTTGTAGCCGCCGTAATTGGTTTCATGTCCCCAGATCGCCATCAAAATTTCCGCAGGGACGCCGTATTGCTGTTCGATCCGCTGATGAATGCCCCGCGTGGCAGCAAACATGCTTTTGCCTCGCTGGATGCGCGTCGGATTGACGTGGGTGTTCAAGTAAGGCTGCAATGCCGGATAACCGCTTCTCGTGGGCGTGCCTGGCTGAGCCTGATCAAGCTGGATCACACGCTGATTCGGAGTAAGACCGGTGGTCATCCGAGTGATCGTCGCTTCGCTGACACCTTCGGCCCTCGCCCGTGCGATCAACAATTGCATATACGCATCGAAGGACATGTCCTGCGCGGTGGCGGGCGAAATTGGCGACATGGTCATAAGCGCGGCACACGCGGCGAAAATTGTTTTTAGTTTCATGCAAACAACCGTGTCACACCAATTATGAACCGCAAGTGGAAATCGCTGAGTATGAACGTAAATCCGATAATTTGTGCCGGATCATGCGAACCATGGCGGTGCTGGACGTCAATTGCTGGTGACAAATGCGGCGCGGATGGCTAGCGAGCGATTCTCTGCGGACAGGTGGCAGAGTGGTTGAATGCACCGGTCTTGAAAACCGGCGTGCGTGCAAGCGTACCGTGGGTTCGAATCCCACCCTGTCCGCCATTTTTCCCTTAGCTATTCCGGCAAAATCGCGTGTTCGCGCATGGCCTCGTAATACGGTCGGCAACGATCTGCGAGTTCCGCAGTTGCGCCGCTGAGTTCTGGCCGTTTGCCTGGAGGTGGCCCGAACCCTCTAGAGGCAGCAACCTTATCGTACCAGTGCGAGGCCCATATCCCGTCGGTTTCCTGTATTCCTGGCTGCCAGCGCAGCATCTCAGCGCTCCATGGAATGCCAATCCTTTCGCATAGTGCCTCAAGGTGTCCGGCCGGGTTTGCAAGGAAGGCGGTTTAATCGATTACCGCAGGAACGCTGCCGGTCTGGCTCCGTGCCCGTTCGAAATATTCAAGCTGACGATCATACCTCAGATCATCAAATTTTACCGCGACCCGTTTCACAGCATAGCTCGCGATAACCCGCTCGGGCTCGCGGATCAGAAAGGCGTGCACATGATCTGGAAAATCCCGAATATCGACCGGGCCGACCATGTGATGCGGCATATGCTTCTGATACCAGATCGCCGCGCCTCCCGGTGCCGGGCCGCGCATGGTGGCCGCGACTTCATCCCAGTCGCAATTCATATCGGCGATAATTTCGTCCGCCATAGGCTGCGGTTCGCCAGAGTCTTTCAGATATGCGCCATAAAATGGCTCATCGGATACCGAACAATTGGACCGCGCACCGAAGCTGCGCATCATGGCGGTCGAGATGTTGCGCGGCCCCGACCACATCGCAATGCGAATGGGACGCGCTGTCATGAGCGGGCCTCTTTGCTCAGCCGTTCAAGATACAGGCCCTGCAGCCTTTCAACCATTGGCCCGCGCTCCGTCCCCAACACGCGGCCATCAACCATGCCGACTGGCGCGAGCCCGGCGAAGGTGCCGGTGGTGAACGCTTCATCGGCGCCGTAAACGTCGATCAGGGAGAAGTTGCGTTCAAACACAGGAATACCTGCCTCGCGCGCGATTTCGATGACCATGCCGCGGGTAATCCCGTCGAGGCAGTAATCACCGCTTGAAGTCCAAACCTCATCATTCTTGACGATGAAGAAGTGCGTTGAATTACACGTCGCCACGAAACCATGCGGATCGAGCATCAACGCCTCGTCCGCGCCGGCCTGAGTCGCTTGTATGCACGCTGTGATGCAGTTGAGCTTGCTGTGGCTGTTCAGTTTCGGATCCTGCACATCGGGATAACCCCGCCGGACGTGCACCGTAAACAGGTTCAACATATTGGTCGCGGTTTCGGGAACGGGATCCTTCCACTCAGGAATTATCACGATCGTTGCGGGCGAAATAACCACGCGCGGGTCCTGATAGGGCGTCGAGCGGATGCCCCGGGTCACCATCAGCCGGATGTGCACCCCGTCGCCGGTCATGCCGTTCGCGTGCAGCACGTTTTCCAGCCGCTGCGTCAGTTCCGCTTTGGTCAGCCCGATATCCATCGCGATGGCCTTCGCGCCGCGATAAAGCCGCTCCAGATGCTGGTCCAGAAACGCGATCCGGCCCTTGTGAAGCCGCAGCCCTTCCCAGACGCCATCGCCGAGCATGAAGCCGCTGTCGAACACCGACACCTTCGCCTCGTGCCTGGCGAAGTGTTCGCCATTTACATCGATGATGACCGTATCGTTGCGCGGATCGGCCACATAGCTGTGCGTTCCCTTACCCATAATCAGCGGCCTCTCTTGATAATTTCGTCCATCTGTTCGCGCAGGATAGGGTCCCACTTGGCTTTGAAGCCCTTCATCATTTCAAGCATCGGCTCGTTTTCTGACCAAGGAATATCTGCATCGTATAGCTCAGCAACTTCCTGCATCGAGCTACGATCCATTTCTTCGAATGCCTCGGTCATGGCGACCGCTTGCTGCCGGTCCATTCCAAGCGCCTCGAAAGCCGAACGTCCCATGCGGAGCGAGGCATCGTAGGTTTCACGGATGATGTCCCGGCACCCATAGGACCAGAGTTCGTAAACATGGCCGCGGTCCACCGCCCGCGCCGTGATATGCAGATGGGGGAAATTCTTGACCGCATATTTCACCAGTTTGTCGATCTGTTCGCGCTCGTCCAGCGCGACCACCAGCAGCTTTGCGTTCTCGATACCCGCTGCGTGCAATAGATCAGGCCGGGTCGCATCGCCGAAATAGGTCCGGTATCCCAGCTTCCGAACGGCTTCGAGATGGCTCGAATCGTAATCGATCACGGTGGTTGCAAACCCTGCGGATTGCAGCATTCGGTCAACGATGCCGCCCACGCGCCCACGCCCGGCTATGATGACTGAGTTGTCTTCATCGATGAAGTCTGCCTCTCGCTCTCCGCCTTTTGAAAAAGCGGGTGCGATGAATTTGTCATAAATGATAAACAGCAGCGGTGTGACTAGCATGGTGAGCGCAACGACCAGCAGCAGCAGATCGGCCAGCTCGCTATCAAACACGAAATTCGCGACCGCGAAAGCGATCAGGACAAATGCGAATTCACCGGCCTGCGCAAGGCTGAGCGAGAAAAGCCATCTTGATTGGCGCCGCAGGCCGGCAATGCTGGCAATACCTAGAAGCACCAGCACCTTTACCGCGATCACGATTGCTGCCCAGAACAGGACCTCGTCATACTTTTCAGCAGCCAGGCCGAAATCTATTCCTGCACCCACGGTGACGAAGAAAAGCCCGAGCAAGAGACCTTTGAACGGTGCGACATCTGATTCCAGTTCATGCCGGTATTCGCTGTTTGCCAGCACCACCCCGGCAAGGAATGTTCCGAGCGCCGGGGACAGGCCGACAAACGTCATCATCAAGGCTATACCGATCACGAAGACCAGTCCTGCCGCAGTGAACAATTCGCGCAGCTGGGCGCTGGCGATGAAACGGAAGATCGGACGGGTCAGGTAGTTTCCGATAACCGCCACTGCTGCAACGGCGGCCAAGGTCACGATCCCGGCGAGCCATGCGGGCATGTTCTGCGTCACCGTCCAGCCGGCGCCGTGTGCGCCGTCACCGTGGCCAGCAATCTGCGATGTCGCCGCTGCGAGTTCCGGTACTGCGAGTAACGGAATGATCGCAAGGAACGGAATTACCGCAACGTCCTGAAACAGGAGAACGGAGAAGCTGGCTTCCCCACCTTCGCTTTTTAAAAGGCCTTTTTCCGACAAGGTCTGGATGATGATCGCGGTTGAGGAAAGCGACAAAACCATGCCGATCCCAAGTGCGGTTTGCCACGGTTGACCATCGAACATTGCAATGGCGGCCAGGGCGAGCAGAGTAAGGAGCACCTGCCCTCCACCCAAGCCGAGCAAGCGCCCGCGCATTGCCCAAAGCTTCTTGGGTTCCAGTTCCAGCCCCACAAGGAACAGCATCATGACCACGCCGAATTCGGCGAACACCTGTAGCTGCTCGATATTGACGTTCATGGCGATCAGAAGCGGGCTGATGGCCATGCCTGCCAGCAGATACCCCAGTACGCTGCCCAGACCGAGGCGTGACGCAATCGGCACTGCGATCACACCGGCAACCAGAATTGTGAACGCAATGACGAGGAAATCAGTCATCGCTGCTGACTAGTCCCGCGCGTTTGAATTGGCCAGCACCGATAGGGTGCTGGTCAAATGTGGAGCGCTTTACCGTAGGCGGCCAAAACGCTTTCGTGCATCATTTCGCTCAATGTCGGGTGTGGGAATACGGTCTGCATCAACTCTGCTTCCGTCGTTTCGAGCTGTTTGCCCACGGTATAGCCCTGGATTAGTTCGGTCACTTCCGCGCCGATCATGTGGGCGCCCAGCAATTCGCCGGTTTTTGCGTCAAACACCGTTTTGATAAAGCCTTCAGCTTCGCCAAGCGCGATGGCCTTGCCATTCCCGATGAACGGGAAGTTTCCGACCTTGACGGAATAGCCAGCTTCCTTGGCCTTGGCCTCTGTCATGCCAACGCTCGCAATTTGCGGGTGGCAATAGGTGCATCCCGGAATGTTGTTCCGGTCGAGAGCGTGCGGGTGGACATCCTTGTTGCCGAGTTCCTGCGCAATTGCCTCCGCCGCGGTAACGCCTTCGTGACTTGCCTTGTGCGCCAGCCATGGGCCGGGGGTGCAATCGCCGATTGCCCAAAGCCCTTTCGATTTCGTGCGGCCATACGGGTCGATCTGGATGAAACCCCGATCCATATCGGCCAGCTTGTCGATCCCGATATTTTCGGTGTTCGGGACAATCCCGATGGCGACAATCGCGTGAGTAAACTCGGTTTCGGTAACCTTGCCGTCCTTGGCCTTGATCTTGGCTTTCACACCAGTCTTGCCGACCTTGATGTCTTCCACCCCGGCACCGGTCATGATCGTCATGCCCTGCTTGGTCAGCGATTTTTCGAGGAAGGCGGAAACTTCGGCGTCTTCCACCGGAACAACCCGGTCGAGCATTTCCACGACGGTAACGTCGCTGCCCATGTCATTGTAAAAACTGGCGAACTCAATTCCGATCGCGCCGCTGCCAATGACCAGCAGTTTCTTCGGCATCTCAGGTGGGGTCATCGCTGTGCGGTAGGTCCACACCCGTTCGCCATCGGCGGGCGCAAACGGCAGGTCGCGGGCACGTGCACCGGTCGCCACGATGATGTGTTTCGCGGTGAGCTTTTCCTCGCCCTTGTCGCCTTTGACCGTCAACGATTTCGCGCCGGTCAAAGTGCCCTCGCCCATGTGGACGGTGATCTTGTTCTTCTTCATCAGGTGCGTAACGCCCTGATTGAGCTGTTTTGCGACACCCCGGCTGCGTTTCACGACAGCTTCCAGATCAGCCTCGATCCCTTGCGCTTTCAGGCCGTAATCCTTGGCGTTCTGCATATAGTGGAAAATCTCTGCCGATCGCAGCAGCGCCTTGGTCGGGATGCAGCCCCAGTTCAGGCAGATGCCCCCGAGATTTTCGCGTTCCACAATCGCGGTCTTGAGGCCGAGCTGTGCGCAGCGGATCGCGGCAACATACCCACCGGGGCCGGAGCCAAGAACGATTACGTCGTAAGAGGAAGCCATAGATACTCCGTTGTGAACTGCGCAGAATTATCCGGCGACGAGTTCGATATATTTCGCTTCGACCCAGCCATACTGGCACGGTCCGTTATACGGTTCAGGTGTCGGCAAAGCGGCACTGACGCGGCAATCACCCAGATCCTGATTATCGGGCATTGGGTACACGATGCCCTGCCAGCCTTCATCGGCCTCGCACAGCCAGACCAACGTAGAAAGCGGCAGCTTGTCCTTCACCGGGGCTACTTCGTTGGCGTCGGTATAGACGCGCATGAAATCACCCTTCTTCGCTTCGAACAGGGCAATTCTGCCGATACCGGGACACGCGTCGGTTGCCGGCCCCTCCAGCCCGATAAATGGTGCGCGGCCCTCGTCAGCGTTCCGATCAGCCTGGGCCCCGCCGGGAACCATAACTGAAAGCGATGCAGCAATGGCAAGCAACGCGGTCCCACTCATTGATCAGGCCACCAGCCCGAGCGGTTTTTCAACCAGATTCTTGAACGCCTGCATGAACCTGGCGCCATCGGCCCCGTCAATTGCGCGGTGGTCAAAACTGCCGGTTGCGCTCATCACTGTCGCGACGGCCAGCGCGCCGTCCACAACATGAGGACGCTTCTCGCCTGCACCAACCGCCAGAATCATAGCCTGCGGGGGATTGATCACTGCGTCGAACTGCTTGATCCCGAACATGCCGAGATTGGACAGGCTCGCCGTGCCGCCCTGATATTCGTGAGGCTGCAATTTGCCCTCTCGTGCCTTTTCCGCGAGTTCCTTCATCTCGACCGAGATTGATGAAATGGACTTGCTTCCGGCATCAGTGATGATCGGTGTGATCAGCCCCGAAGGGGCGGCAACGGCAACGGAAATATCGGCGCGGGAATATGTGCGCAGCACATCGCCGCCAAAGCTCACATTGCATTTGGGGACCCGCATCAGCGCCTTTGCCTGCGCTTTGATCAGCAAGTCGTTCACCGACAATTTGATCCCTTCAGCCTCAAGCGCGGCATTCAGTTCGCTGCGCAATTTGAGTAGCGCGTCGAGTTGAATGTCGACCGTGAGATAGATGTGAGGGATGCTCTGCTTCGCCTCTGTCAGGCGGCGCGCAATGACCTTGCGCACATTGTTCAGCTTCTCGTCCTCGAACGGAATGCCGAAGTCTGGCAGCTCGGCTGCATCGGCCTTCGCAGCCGGCGATGGCGCTGCTGCGACGGAACCAGCAGCAGCCTGGGAAGGCTGAGCATTCTCGACATCGGCTTTGACAATCCGGCCATTGGGTCCGCTGCCCGGAATAGAGTTGAGGTCCAGCCCGCGTTGTTCGGCGATCCTCTTGGCTAGCGGTGATGCGATGACCCTATCACCACCCTGCTTCTTTTCGGCAGGAGGCGCGGATTGCGCGGGCTTGCTGTCAGCGGAAGGAGAAGGTTCTGGAGCCGTTATTTCCTCGGCTTTTTCCGCCGGTTTCTCGGAGTCTTTCTTCGGCGCGGCATCGGCCGCAGCCTTGGCGTCTTCGGCGCTCTCGCCTTCTTCGGCGAGAATCGCGATCACCGTGCCAACCTGAACGTTTTCGGTCCCTTCCTGGACCTTGATGCTGACGATCGTACCTTCATCGACGGCCTCGAATTCCATCGTTGCCTTGTCGGTTTCGATCTCCGCCATGATATCGCCTGCGCCTACGGTATCGCCTTCCTTGACGAGCCATTTTGCGAGCGTTCCCTCCTCCATGGTGGGTGAGAGGGCGGGCATCTTGATTTCTGTGGGCATAAAGTCCGGATTTTCCTGTTTTGGCCTGCCTGTCTTCTCTGGCCAATTTGGCGCTTTCGGGCAAGGTTCTTGCGCCGAATACGTTTTCATCGGATACCGCATCGGACAGGGACGAACCGACAAGGGAGCGATGATGCGGGTTTATCTGGTGATTATGGACGATACGGACGAGGCACGCAAAGCACTGCGTTTCGCGTCAAGGCGAGCCATGGCCAGCGGAGATTCTGTGCATATTCTGGCACTGGTGCCAAAGCAGAACTTCAATGCATTCGGTTCCGTTCAGGCCACCATCGAACAGGAGGCGCGCGACCGAACCGAGGTCATCGCCAGCAGCGCGGCGGGCAACCTGTTTTCCGAAAGCGGCAAAATGCCGACCATTTCAGTCAAGATTGGCGATGGTCAGGCGGTAATCCGCGAATATCTGGAAGAACATCCCGAAGTGGCCGCACTGGTCCTTGGCGCAGCGGCAGAGGGTTCTCCCGGCCCCCTGATTTCCCACTTTGCGAACCATTCGGGTAGCCTGCCCTGCCCGCTCTATATCGTGCCCGGCACCTTTACCAACGAACAGATCGACAAGCTGGCCGCCTGATTTTCGCGCTGCTGAGCCAGCAATAGAGCAAGCCGAGGCTGGCTATTTCTTGCGGCCCTTGCCCTGATGGCGGATGTTTTTGGGACGCCCGCGTTGTCCCTGTTTGAAGTTCTGTTTCCCCTTACCGCCGGGTTTTCCTTTCGACCGATAATCAGGGCGCGTTCCTCGTGCCTCGATCGGGTTGCCGTCAGAGTCGAGCGGAACGAATTTCAGCGCTCCGGTCAGGGGGTTCGCCTCCCCAAGTTTCAGTTTCAGCCTGTCTCCGGTTGAATAGCTTGTGCCCGACCGTTCGCCCGTCAGAGATTGGGACGTTTCGTCATACCGGAAGTAATCCGAACCGAGCGTCGACACAGGCACAAGACCATCGCCGCCAAGCCCTTCGATCGTTGCGAAGAACCCGAACGATTGCACCCCGGTGATGCGCGTGTCGAATGTTTCGCCGACGCGGCCTGAAAGCCATGCGGCCACGTAACGATCAATGGTATCGCGTTCAGCCTCCATCGCCCTGCGTTCTGTCTGGCTGATCGCATCGCTGATCTTGCCCAGATCCTCGCGGTCTTTGTCGGCCAGTCCCGATGTTGGCGGCAGTTTTCCTTGGGGTTTGGGCTGCTCAAGCTTGAATGCATCGACCAGTGCGCGGTGCACCAGAAGATCGGCATACCGCCGGATCGGCGATGTGAAATGCGCATACGATCCAAGCGACAATCCGAAATGGCCGGCATTTGCCGGGCCGTAATAGGCCTGAGTCTGGGTTCGCAGCACGGCTTCCATCACCTGCGCTTTTTCGGATTCGTCCGTCACATCCTTGAGCATGCGATTGAACAAGCCGGGTGTGATAACCTGCCCAAGCGCCAGCTTCTTGCCAAAGGTTTCAAGATATTCGCGCAGTGCGACCAGCTTCTCCCGGCTTGGGGGTTCATGAACGCGGTAAACGACCGGTGCGGTCTTGCTTTCAAGCGACTTGGCCGCCGCGACGTTGGCAGCGATCATGAAATCTTCGACTACGCGGTGCGCGTCCAGACGTTCACGAACGGCGATTTCTTCAATCTTACCCTGATCGTTGAGGACCACACGCCGTTCGGGGAGTTCCAGTTCCAGTGGATCGCGCGCCGAGCGGGCATCGGCCAGCAGCTTCCAGCATCCCCACAGGTTCCGGAGGTTCTCGGAAGCCTCGTCTTCGTCGATCCTGCGCTGGGCTTCTTCATAGGCAACGACTTCGGCTATTCGAACGATAGCGCGGGTGAAGCGGAATGAGCTGACCTTGCCCGTTTCAGAAACATGGATGTGGCACGCCATTGCGGCACGGTCTTCGCCTTGCCGCAACGAGCAGACATCGGCGCTGAGAATCTCGGGCAGCATCGGCACAACGCGGTCGGGGAAATAGACGGAATTGCCGCGTTTGCGCGCTTCCCTGTCCAGAGCGCCGCCCGGCCTGACGTAATAGCTCACATCCGCGATGGCGATCAGGGCGTTGTAGCCGCCTTTGCCATCGGGTTCCGCCCAGATGGCATCGTCATGATCGCGTGCGTCGGAGGGGTCGATGGCGACGATCGGCAGATCGCGCAAATCCTCGCGCTTGTCCCGGTCGAGCGGGAGCTTCGCTGCCAGCTCTGCTTCTGTCAGGGTTTCTTCAGGAAAGACATTCGGAATGCCGTGCTTCGATATGGCAATCAGGCTGAAGCTTTTGGGTGCGAGCGGATCGCCCAGAATCTCGACAACCTTCACCCCGGCGCGCGGGGATTTTCCAGCCGGCTCGGCTAGTACCAGCTGGCCTTCCTCTGCACCGCCGAGATCGGCAATCGGGGATGAATTCCGCACCCGTTTATCGACAGGGGAGAGCCACCCCTTGCCTGAACCGTCTAATTCGACGACGCCCATCAACCCATCGGTCTTGGCGGGGAGTTTCTTCATCATATGGGCACGCCACCCGTTTCCTGCCTCTTCGGTGCGCGCCAGGATCCGGTCGCCAATCCGCAGTGCGGCGTGGCGATTTTTGCCCTTCTTGTCTTCGACAATGCGAACACGCGGCGGGGTGGCCCCTTCTTCGGCCTCCCAATTGTCGGGTATCGCAAAGGCCTCCCCATCTTCGACTTCCATCACACGCAGAACGGTGACTTTCGGAACGCCGCCCATACGGTGATATGCGGTACGCTTGCCGTCAATCAGCCCTTCTTCCGCCATATCCTTCAGGAGCTTCTTGAGGGCGATCTTTTCCTGCCCCTTCAACCCGAAGGCTTTGCCGATTTCACGCTTTCCAACCACCCTGTCGGAAGTCTGGATGAATTCGAGAATCTGCTCTCTGGTGGGGAGTCCGTGCTGTGTCTTGTGAGCGGGTTTGGCCATAGGCGGCCTATGGACCTGCGCTTACTCGGTGTCACCCTCTTCCTGAGGAATTGGAGCATAGGAACCCGCTGGCACTGCGCTTGCGATAGGGCTGCTATGACCGCCTGCGGTTGACGAGCTGACGCCGAATATCCAGTCATCGCCGCGCACGCCTTCCAGTCTGGCGCTCGTCGCTACCGCGTTTTCGATCACGGGTTCCTCACGCCAATACGGTTCATCGGGGCGGCGCTGCCAGATGGTATAGCTGAAGGCCCCTTCCACGGGTTCCCACTCGATTTCCGTAAATGTGCGCACTGCGGCCTGAGCGACCGGAGCCGGCGGCATCGGGGCCATGGCCAATTTGTCCAAGGCGCGCACATTCAACTGCGCCGCCTTTGCAAGATAGGCGAAATCCATCTCATCGGGCGTATCGCCGTAGGTTATGCCGTCTTCCACACGAAGGTCCTGATGCTGATGTTCGTAATCTTCCACAGCGACTGAAAAACGGATGGCCGGATACCCTTTTTCCAGAAATGGAATCTGATCGCCGCCGCGGCCCATGCGGTCGGTCCGCCAGATTTGCCGCACATCAAGGCCGTTTGCGTTGTCTTCTGCCAGGCCATCGAGCCAGCGGGAGAGGTTCCTGCTGGGGCTGTCGTTTTCACCGCCATTGCGGCGCTGCGCGGCACGGATTGTATCGGTCAGATCGGCGCGCGGACCCTCCGAGAACACACGGATGTGATCGGCATCGCAGTATCCGTCCGAACCGCAGCTTCCGCCAACGATGTCGTTGTTCAGCACGGCCTTTACAGTCCAGCCCTGTTCTTCTGCGTAATCTGCCATCAACTGGCCGCCATAGAGCCCCTGTTCTTCGCCCGAGAGCAAGGCATAGACGATCGTCGTGGGATACTGGCGCTGCGACAGGACACGGGCCGCCTCGATCGCGACGGCGGTGCCCGATGCGTCGTCATTTGCACCCGGTGCATCGCTGGTGAAATCGAAAGCGTCCGTTGCCCGGCTGTCAATATGACCTTGTACGATCACGACTTCGTTCGGGCGTTCGGTCCCGCGCTGGATCGCGACCACATTGACCAGCCTCGTTGGTTCGGGAATCCGGCGGCCTTGGACCATTCGCTCAGGTAATACGATCTCAAGGCAGCCGCCGCACGCCTCGCTTGCCTTGCGAAATTCGCCTTCGCCCCACTTACGCGCGGCGCCGATACCGCGTTCCGGGTTATCTTGTTCAGAAAGGGTATGCCGCGTCCCGAAACCGACCAACGAATATACGTCCGATTTCAGACGTTCCTGGGAAACACCCTCACCGGCATCATCTGCAATTTCATCAGCGAGGTGATGATCAGCGGCGGCGGGAGTGGCGAAGGCCGCAGCGGCGGCGAGCAATGGAATGTAACGCATCCTGCCTACATCCACACAAGCACACCGAATGGCAACCCTGTCGCTGCTGCCTCAGCCCTCCAGGTTTGGTTCGCCGTACTGGTTTTCGCTGCGCTGGGTTTTCAGGAAGCCGATCACCAGCACGATGATGACCACCAGCCAACCGATCAGGTCTTGTGCGATCATACCCGTCTGGACCTCAGGTGATTGGCCGGCCATCTGGGCATCGACGGCCGCACGCATGGTCGCCTCCAAACCGTCCAGCTGTCGGTATGCAAAGAACATCCACACCAATTGCAGACCAAGCGGTATTGCAAGCAAGAGGCCGGGTAGCCCGGTGTCATGCGCCCGCCTCACGAAAGCTGCTGACAGCAGGACGGTATTGAGCAGCGCGATCCCGAGACTGATCCATACCAGCGTGCCCGCAAAATCTATCATGTGGTTCATGATCGCGGTTTCAGCCGTGCTGTTGTCACCTGTCTTGGCCGCTTCGATCCCGGCATCCATCGCCGCCATGATCGTAGGGATACTCGCGGCGAGATAAAGAACCAGGTTCAGGATCACCACGAAAAGGAAATAGCTCAGAAACCGCTTCCGTCCGTCTCGCCCGTTAAAGTTCGTCAGATTCTTGAGGCTATAA
The DNA here is from genome assembly GCF_009828095.1 of Pontixanthobacter luteolus. Classification (GTDB taxonomy): domain Bacteria; phylum Pseudomonadota; class Alphaproteobacteria; order Sphingomonadales; family Sphingomonadaceae; genus Pontixanthobacter; species Pontixanthobacter luteolus. The sequence goes on from NZ_WTYP01000001.1 coordinate 922,271, forward strand.
CCAATTGCACCCGCCATCAGATCGATCCTTTCGGCTTAATACGCTTTTGCAACATAAATCCGCTCGATAGCGGGCTGTCCAGTGAATATGCATGTGCCGTCAACTGGCTCGCCATTCATCGGAACATTGCGAATTGTGAGCTTCAGCGCCTTCAGTTGCTCGACCACGGCTTCCAAGTCATCCCCGGTCGGTTTGGACCATTGAACTTCGGCCCAGCCAGGCTGAGCTTTGTCTTCCGCATAGAATTCGGAGAGCTGTTCCATGGTCGTGATACCGCGCTCGATATTGCGGTCACGCCGTTCCTGCGCCTCGTTAAACAGTGACGCCTGGATTTCTTCGAGCAGCGAGGGAATCTGTTCGGCGGCCGCCATCTTTTCAGGCGAGTGGAAATCAGGCTTTCCGCTGTCCGCCCATAGCGCATCACGGCGCAGCATACTGACGACACCGCCCTCCATGTCGCGGCCGCCAACCTCGATGATCACAGGGGCACCTTTGCGCACCCAGTCCCAGCGCTTTGCCGCAGCCTTGCCCGGCTTTTTGTCAAGCAGCACGCGCAAGCGTTCGCCAAATGCCGTCTTTTGAGCCAATGCCGCGCGGAGCTCTTCGCAATAAGCGAGAAGCGCCTCGTCCTCGGGCTTGTCACGCAGCATCGGCAGAATCACCACCTGCCATGGCGCGATAGTTGGCGGGACGCGCAGTCCGTCATCATCGCCATGGGTCATGATTACCCCGCCAATCATACGGGTTGAAACACCCCAACTCGTGGTGTGGCAAAGCTGCTGGCCGCCTTCTTTGTCCTGATACCGGATGCCGGCCGCTTCGGAGAAGTTCGTACCCAGATAGTGCGAAGTGCCTGCCTGCAACGCCTTGCCATCCTGCATCATGGCTTCGATCGACCAGGTCTCGACGGCACCGGGGAAACGTTCGTTCTCCGGCTTTTCGCCAGCGATAACCGGCAAGGCGAGGTCTTCTTCAGCGCATGCGCGGTAAACTTCGAGCATCCGCAGCGTGTGTTCTTTCGCTTCAGCTTCGTCGGCATGGGCGGTATGACCTTCCTGCCACAGGAACTCGCTTGTCCGCAGGAACATACGGGTCCGCATTTCCCAGCGAACGACATTGGCCCACTGGTTGGTAAGCAGTGGCAGATCGCGCCAGCTCTGGATCCAGCGCGCCATTGCGTCGCCGATGATCGTTTCGGAAGTCGGGCGCACGACCAGAGGCTCTTCCAGCTTAGCCTCTGGGTCGGGAATAAGTTTGCCTGAACCATCGGCGATCAGACGGTGATGCGTGACAACGGCCATTTCCTTGGCGAAACCATCAACGTGCTCTGCCTCACGCTCGAAATTGGAGAGCGGAATGAAAATCGGGAAATAGCAGTTGTCGTGACCGGTATCCTTGATCCGCTGGTCGAGCAGGCGCTGGATTCGCTCCCAGATACCGTAACCCCACGGCTTTATTACCATGCAGCCGCGAACGCCCGATTCCTCGGCCATATCTGCAGCGGAAATGACTTCCTGATACCATTGCGCGAAGTCGTCGGAGCGCTTCACGGTCAAAGCGTGGCGGATGTTGGACACAGTTCGAATATTCCTGACTTGTAAAAATGCTGCGAATGGTGAGCTTACTTGCTCAGCTCATCCAGTTTCTTTTGCATGGCCGCCATCTGCTGGCGCAGATCGTCGATCTCTGCATTTTCGCCGGCTGCACCTGCATCAGCGCCCGGTTTGGTTTCGCCTTTTGCGCCGGGCAGAATTGCTTCGCCCACTGCGCGCATCACAGCCATGTTGGTTTCATGAATTTTAGCGAGCGGGTTGCTGCCCAGACCTCCCCGAAAAGCTTCTTGAATCTTTGCCTGATTATCGCGAAAATTCTTCATGCTGGCTTCGAGATACTGCGGCATCATCGACTGCATCGAATTGCCATACATTGCGATGAGATCGCGCAGAAAGCTTACTGGAAGCATCTGCTTCCCGCTCGATTCCTCGTCCATGATGATCTGTGTCAGGATCGAGTGCGTGATATCATCGCCGCTCTTGGCGTCGACAACTTCGAATTCGATGTTCTCCCGTGTCATCTTCGCAAGATCATCAAGCGTGATGTAGCTGGACGATGCGGTGTTGTAGAGACGGCGGTTGGCGTATTTCTTGATGGTAACCTTGTCACCATTTTGCGCTTCGCGCTTGGCCATGGACAATTCCCGTATGTTGCAATGCATGCTGCATTAGCAGCCGCAGCATGTGCAGTGCAACATTGCTATGCCGGTTTTGATTGGCGGTCGTAACGTTTCCCAAGCGTCGTGAGTAATTCATATTGTGAAAGCCCGCTCGTGCGTGCCGCATCTGGTAGGTGATATGGCACATCCAGCCAATCGCCCTCTTTCAGATCCGGCGCCGCGCCAAGATCGACGACCACCATATCCATCGAGACTTTGCCCAGCAGCGGGAGCATTCGGCCATTGGAAGACAGCGCTCCCCGTGCGCCCCAGCTTCGCAGGAAACCGTCGGCGTAACCCAGCGATACTATGCCCGCCAGCATATCGCGCCTGGCTGTGTATTCGCCGTTATATCCGACCCGGTCCCCGGCAGCCAGTTTGCGCAATTGCATAATTGCTGCCTGCGGGAAGGCAACTTGCTGGATCGCTTCGGCCAGTTCGGGCCTCGGCACCCCGCCATACAACGAAAGACCGGGGCGAGTAATATCGAAAGCATAATCTGCCCCCAACGCGATCCCTGCACTGTTCGCCAGACTGCGTCTGCGCGGCGAAAATTTGGCTGAGGCTTGCCGGAACAGGCCCAGCTGGGCTGCATTGGCCGCGCTGTCCTCATCCGCCGATGAGAGGTGCGACATCAGCGTTTCGATCTGGAGTTCTTGCAGAACCGGCTCAGCGATATCGGCCATTGCCACGCCCAGCCTGTTGATGCCGGTATCGATCATCAAGTCACAGATACCGCCCCCGCCGTCCAGCCAGCGCTTCGCCTGCGGCAGGCTGTTGATCACCGGGCGCACCCCGGTGGCGATCGCGAACGCTACGTGTTCATCCGTCAGCGGGCCGTGAAGAACCGACAATTCAGTTGGCTTGACGAGTGGAGCTACCTTTGCTGCTTCACCCCAGTGCGCGACATAAAAATCGGCACAGCCAGCTTCTCGCAGTGCTGGCACGGCGAATTCCACACCCAGACCGTAGGCGTTTGCCTTAACAGCAGCACCGGCAACGGCGCCGCCCGACAACCCGGACAGCGTGCGCCAGTTCGCTGCAATCGCCCCCTCGTCAAGCAGCAGCCGTAGAGATGATGGCGGCAGGTCAGCCATTGTCGTCGAAGTCGCGCGGCGGGCCGCTCGGCAGGCCCCACCATGCTACCACAACACCGAAGGCGACAACGGCCCACGTATACCAAAGTCCCGCGTATACATCGCCTGTACGCGCCACGATAAATCCGGCAATCAAGGGCAGGAACCCGCCCAGATATCCAGCGCCAATATGATAGGGTATCGACATTGAACTGTACCGGATCTTCGGAGGAAACATTTCCGACAGAAGCGCCGCAACAGAGCCGTAGGTCAACGCCGAAAGCAGGCCGAGCACCAGAAGAAGCCCGATAATGCCCAGTATGCTGGTGAACGGCGGGGTCTGCTTGGAAAAGTCGAAACCTTCATTCGAAAGCGCGTCCTGAAGCCCATCGCGTCGGCTCGCGCCGTCAGTAAGCCAATCGTCGCCAAAAACGACAGGTGTGCCGCCAACCGTCACCCCAAGAGTATCGGATTCCTCGATTGTGTAGGATACGCCGCTTGCAGTCAGAGTTTCCAGAACCTGACCGCATGAGGTCTGCGTCCGGTCGAACAGATCGGCAAACGGGTCGGTCACGCACTGGGTGCCGCTAACTACGACTGGACGGGCCTTTGCCGATTCTGCGAGGCCAGGATTTGCCAAATTGCCCATCGCCCAGAAAATGGGAAACAGTGTGACGAGGGTCAGCAAGGCCCCAATGATGATAGGCTTCTTCCGCCCCACCCTGTCGGACCATTTGCCCACCACAACGTAAAACGCCATCGACACTATGCCGGCAATCAGCAGGATGATTTCGACAAGGCTGTCCTCAACCCGCATCGGTCCGCGTAGGAATGAAAGGCCCGAGAAGAAAGCTGTGTACCAGATCGTGGTCAGAACCCCGGTAACGCCGAACAGTGCCACGAAAATGCGCTTCTTGTTTCCCGGATAGGTAAAGCTTTCGACAAACGGATTGCCTGCAGTTTCTCCAGCTTCTTTCATCGCTTTGAAGACAGGGCTCTCATTCAGTTTGAGCCGCATCCACAGTGAAATACCGAGAAGCACAATCGACAGCAGGAACGGTACGCGCCAGCCCCAATCGAGGAATGCCTGTTCGGGGATTAGCACCCGGCACGCGATTACAACTGCGATACTGAGAACGAATCCGCCCGCAACACTCGCCTGGATGAAGCTGGTGAAGTACCCGCGCTTGTCTGCGTCGGCGTGTTCGGCGACGTAGATTGCGGCGCCGCCATATTCGCCGCCCAGAGCGAGGCCCTGCAGCACGCGCAGCAAGATAACGATTATGGGTGCCGCTATCCCGATGCTCGCAGCGCTAGGGATCAAGCCGACGCCCGCGGTCGCGATACCCATCAGCGTCACCGTGACAAGAAAGGTATATTTGCGGCCCAGTTTGTCGCCAAGGTAACCGAACAAAATTGCGCCAACCGGCCTGAAACCGAAGCCGATTGCGAATGTCGCCCAGACCAAAAGAATTTCGAGCGTTTCGTTACCACTCGGGAAAAAGGTCGGGCCGATGATGTAGAACAGCGTGCCGTAGATGAAGAAATCATACCATTCGAAGATCGTCCCTGCGGACGAAGCCCCGATGACGAGCTTGATTTCCTTCTGCGATGGTTCGCGCTCTACTGTTGCAGACGTACCGGTCATGGCGTCCTGATCCTCCCCGAAATTCTTATGAGGCGGCTCTAGCCCGCGTGGGTTGGGTTGGAAAGCGCCAGACGGGCGGCTCTCCACGGCAAACGGATTGCATCGTGCCTGCCGGGAAACTCCTGTGCAGCCGTAAGAAACGCAATTCCCGGCCAGTCAGGCATCTCGCCTGATCGAGTCAGCCATGCTCGCAATGCGGCGTCTGCAGCATCTAAATCTCCAGCGGCTTTTCCCTCGGCTCCGAGAGCGAATATTGCCGCCGCCGCTTGACCCACCGCGCACGCAGTTACGGCCATTCCGACAGCGGCAATCTCACCAGATGCGTTTGTTCTAAGTGCGATATCGAGCGTGCTGCCGCAGCTGCGTGACCGCGCGCTGGCTTTTGCGGCGGCGTCATCAATGTACGGATAATTTGCCAGCTCGGTCGCGAGAGAAAGGATTTCGCGGGAGTACAGCTTTCCGGCTGCGGGCGCAGAACCCGTGGCTGAATCCATCAACTTTCGGATTGCTCGCTGCGCAGCCGTGCGCGGCGGCTCTCGATCATCTGAACGAGGGTATCAGCGCTGGCGTTGACCACCGGATAGGTTCTGGCGCTGACAATCCATGCCGGCCGTCCGGCCACGCCCCAGGCGGTGTCATATCCAAGAACCAGCAGCGAGAACGCAATAACGACGATCAGAGCGCCCTTTATCGCCCCGAATCCGAAGCCGAGCACACGGTCGATCGGTCCAAGGATGGATGAGCGCGATGCCTCCCCAACCCGGCCAGCAATCAGCTTCATCGCGGCATAAGGGATCAGCAACAGCAGGGCGAAGGCGAGAACCGCAGTCGGTGTCCCGGGCGCGATATACTCCTTCAGCGCGTCATACAGAGGCGTATGCAGGTAATGGATTGCGAAAATCGCGAGCATCCAGGCCGCAAGAGAGAGCACCTCCTGCACCAGTCCGCGCAGAAAACCGCCAATAGCGGCGACGCCCACGATGATGAGCACGATGAGATCAAAGCTGTTCATTACGGGTCAGAGGATTATGCAGAAGCCATCACTTGGTCAACGAGATTGGCGAGTTGTCTTATGCCGCGGTACTTAAGCTGCGATGAATTCGCCACATCCTGTGGCCCACATCCCGACGTAAATCCAAGCTTTGCCGCCTCTTTCAATCGCAGCCCCGCATGGGCAACCGGGCGTATTTCCCCGGCGAGCGAAACCTCGCCGAACCAGATGCTATGCGTAGGCAGCGGCTTGTCAGCGAGCGCGGAAACAAGCGCGGCGGCCACCGCGAGATCGGCGGCAGGATCGGACAGGCGGTATCCGCCCGCAACGTTCAGATACACCTCTGCCGAACTGAAATTCAGGCCGCAGCGAGATTCCAGCACCGCCAGCAGCATTGCCAGCCGCCCATTGTCCCAACCGACCACGGCACGGCGCGGTGTCGCCCCGCTTTGCAGGCGGACAATCAGGGCCTGCACTTCGATCAGAACGGGCCGTGTCCCCTCCAGTGCGGGAAACACAGCACTGCCCGCCAGCGGCGTTTCGCGGCCAGACAAGAACAACATCGAGGGGTTCGACACTTCCTGAAGGCCCTTCCCCTCCATTGCGAACACGCCGATCTCGTCGACCGCACCGAAGCGGTTCTTCAATGCACGCAGGATACGGTATTGGTGGCTACGTTCGCCTTCGAAGCTCATCACCACATCGACCATATGCTCAAGCACGCGCGGACCGGCGATCGTGCCGTCCTTGGTAACGTGACCGACCAGGACCAGAGCGACACCATTTTCCTTGGCATAGCGGATCAGCTCGAACGCACAGCCGCGCACCTGACTGACGGTGCCAGGCGCCCCTTCGATGGTGTCTGAGTGCATTGTCTGGATCGAGTCGATCACCAGCAATGTCGGCGGTTCCATAGAATTCAGAGTGGTCAGGATATCGCGTACTGATGTCGCAGCGGCCAGCTTGATCGGCGCATCGGCAAGGCCAAGCCGCGATGCCCGCATCCTGACCTGCCCGGCAGCTTCCTCCCCGCTGACATAAACGGTCGAGCAATTGTCTTTCGCGATTCTGGCGGCAGCCTGAAGCAGCAAGGTCGATTTACCGATTCCGGGATCGCCGCCCATGAGAATTGCGGACCCGGGCACAAGACCGCCGCCCAGCGCCCGATCAAATTCCGCCAGCCCAGTCTTGCGCCTTTCCAGTTTTTCGCCCGGAGCGTCCAGCTGGACAAATTCAACCGCCCTGCCGCCGCTGGAAAGATCATGCTTTTGCGAGAAAACGGTGGCCGGCACATCCTCTCTCAGAGTGTTCCATTCGGCGCAATCGGGGCACTGCCCCTGCCAGCGGTGAGAAACTGATCCACAAGCCTGACAGATGTATCGTTTTTTCGGTTTCGCCATATCTCGCCGATAGCTGGAACATAAACGGAACGCAATTGCCTTTGCCGCGAATGCAGTTAACAGTCGCGTGATGCGGCACAAGGAACTCAGAATCGCTTTGGTCTGTTATGGCGGAGTGAGCCTTGCGGTTTACATGCACGGCGTGACGAAAGAGGTCTGGAAGCTGGCGAAGGCCAGTCAGGCATATCACGCACGCGCCCCGCGATCCGAAGGCGTTCAGGGTGTTTACCGTGATTTGCTGGAACAGATCGAAGCCAATCAAGGCCTCAAAATCCGTGTCCTTCCCGACATTCTGACCGGGGCCAGCGCAGGCGGGATCAACGCCGTTTTTCTGGCGCAGGCAATTCATTCCGGCCAATCGCTGGAACCGCTCACAGACCTTTGGCTGGATAGGGCCGATGTCGATCGTCTGGTTGATCCTGACGCACGCCCGATGTGGAGATTTGCCAAATTCTGGGCTCAACCGGTGGCGTCATGGCTCCTGAAGCGGCCAGGTAACGCCGTTTCCGAAAGCGTTGCGCCTGAAACTCGCCGCGAAGTGCGGCGCAAGGTTTCTGCCTTCGTCCGCGGAAGGTGGTTCGAACCGCCTTTTTCAGGTCTCGGGTTTTCCAAGCTGCTCTACTCGGCGCTTAACTCCATGAAACAATCGGAAGTTGGCGAACCGCTGCTGCCTCCGGGCCACCCGATCGACCTGTTTGTCACTGCGACCGATTTTCGCGGGCATCTGGAATTGCTAAGGCTCAACAGCCCTCCTGTTGTGGAGGAAAGTGAGCACAGAATGCCAATCAGCTTTTCGGTCGATACGCCGCGCGTTCCCGGAAAAAGCATTGCCGATTTGCACGAACTGACCTTTGCCGCCCGCGCCACCGCCAGCTTCCCCGGTGCGTTCCCTCCGTTGCAACTATCGGAGATAGACGCACTTGCCGCGCATAATGCGTTGGCGTGGCCTGGCCGCGATGAATTTTGCGCCCGCATTATGCCGGTTCATATCCAGCAAGGTGATGTCGAAGGTGTTTCGCTGATCGATGGATCGGTGCTCGTCAACAAGCCGTTTGGCGCGGCAGTCGATGCGTTGCAGGGCCGCCCTGCCCAGCGCGAAGTCGACCGGCGCTTTGTGTATATCGACCCGCGGCCTGATCGGTTCAGTTCCCTGCAGCTGGATGCCGATAAACCGGTCGGGTTCTTTACCGCGATCTTCGGTTCAATCTCCACGATTCCGCGCGAACAACCGATCCGGGACAATCTCGAGGTGATTGAACAGCAATCTCGCGAGGCAGAGCATCTGCGCCGCATGATCATGTCTCTTCGCCCGGAGATCGAAGGCGCGGTGGAGAAGCTGTTTGGCCGGACGCTGTTTTTCGACCGGCCAACACCAAAGCGCCTTTCAGCCTGGCGCAACAAGGCGCAGCAGGTGGCGGCTGAAAAGGCCGGTTTTGCCTTCATTTCATACGGGCAGGCCAAATTCGCAGGCATCGTGGAAAAGCTCGCCCATCTGACACACCATGCCGCCCCCGAGCTGGGATTTCCGGACGCCGATCCGATCGCGCTGGTGTTTCATGCCGAATTGCAGCGCAGAGGCCTGGAAAAGCTCACCTCACCATCGGGCGGTGCGAGTGCAGAGGCAATTGCGTTTTTCCGCGCTCACGATCTGGGCTTCAGAGTGCGGCGGCTGAGGCTGCTTGCCCGGCGCCTCGCACGTGATTGGGAGGCTGATCCGACCATTCCCGACCCTTCGCTTGAGAGTGCGCGAGACACGATCTACAAGATTCTGGCGCTGTATTTCGAACAGGAAACAAACGAGACGCTTGGCAGCGAGTTCAAAGCGCTAGCAGCGAATGTGATGCAGGATCCTGCGGCAGTGCTGGATCATTTGGAACAGCGCCGGTTGTTGCCGGAGATCGACCGGCAAGCAGAGGTAATGCTGGCAGAATCGCTTGAGGAAATGCCGAAGGAACTCCGCCGCCGGATGCTGCTGACTTATCTGGGCTTTCCATATTACGACATCGCTACCTTGCCTCTCATGCGGCACGAAGGGCTGACCGAGTTTGATCCGGTCAAGGTCGACAGGATATCACCCGATGACGCGCGATCGATCCGTGAAGGGGGCACGAAGGCTACGCTTCGCGGCACGGAGTTTTACAACTTCGGCGCATTTTTCAGCCGCGCTTACAGGGAAAACGACTACCTTTGGGGCAGGCTGCACGGGGCCGAGAGGATGATCGACCTGATCTGTTCAACCGCCGAGGCACCGGTTCCGGACCCCGATTGCCTGCGTTTCAAACGCAAGGCGTTCCTGACTATCCTCGATGAGGAGCAGGACCGGCTCACGACCGATCCGAACCTCTTGAAAACAATCAGGAGTGAGGTGCTTGCCAAGCTTGGTAAGGTTTAGCGGCCGAGACTGCGGTAGATTGCTTTGACGAAGCTATCCTTGTCGATGAACCCTTCCCCCCGGTTGAAATCGGCGAGTGGATCGGCAGCAACCGTTTCATCCATCGAATTCCCAGCATCCTTCAGAGTTGTTACCAAATTCACCGCTTGTCCGATCATGGCGCGGTAGGCGACCAGTTCTGCCTTGTTCGACATCGGACCGTGGCCCGGAATGATCTTCGTTTCATCGTCGACCATTCGGATCACCTGATCGAGCGAATTCATCGCGTTGATGACATTACCGCCAGAATCGATGTCGATGTACGGATAGCCGGGGATCTTGAAATAGAGATCACCCATATGGATCACGTTGTCTTCGCGCCAATGAACGACACTGTCCCCGTCGGTGTGGCCGCCGCCAAGAAATATGACGTCCACCGTATCGCCGTTCAGATGCATGGTAATACCCTGGCCGTAAGTGACGACGGGCAGAGCCCCCTTAGCCGCAGGTTCAACGGGGCGTTCACCACCGGGCCGGCCTTCTGCCAGGCGCACTCGCACGTTATCGTGGGCGAATATTGTCGCGCCAGCATTGCCGAGGTTTTCATTCCCGCCTGTGTGGTCACCGTGCCAGTGGGTGTTTATCAGGAAATCCACCGGTCCCGCCCCCAACTCGGCTACCGCTTGTTCTATCTTGCCGGTTAGCGGGGCGTACTGATCGTCGATCAGGATTGTGCCATCATCGCCGTGGCTGACACCGATATTTCCGCCGGCCCCAAACAGCACCGCGATACCCGGGGCGACTTCCTGCGCCTTGATCTCGACCTGCGACCAATCTCGTTGTGCGCTCACCGGTGCTGCGATAGCCGCGAGAATGCAGCTGGCGGTCAAAGTCAGTTTTTTCATGGTCAGTCCTCTGGTTTCATCTTGGGGAACGCGGGCCGCTTCTGTTCGGTTCCGCAGCCCCTTCAGGCCCGGTCGAAGAAAAGCAGCATCACCAAGCGGGAATCTTCAGGCGATTTCCCAAATCCCGGAGCGGCTGTGTGAAATTGCCACGGCGAAAAGAGGATCAGGCGATTGAACCGGATGGGTATCCGCATCGTCCTTTCCCATTTTGCGGGAGAGGTAGTGTCCTTGTTCACTACGTCTTCGACAAAAGCGTTGATATCACCGTATCCCGCCGCAGCAATTTGCGCAGGATCGTGCGGTACTTTCTCCAGCCCGGTGCGCTTGTGGCGGAAGAAATCGGTTCCCCCGGCACTGGGTGCAGAGCAGTCTTCCGGGCGGGAGAGGAACAGGATGCCCGAATAGGCCGCCGGATCGATGTGGACGCCACTGCGTCCCTTGTCCGCCTTGCTGGTCAGGCGGCAGTGTCCGTGATCGGTGCCCGCCGCACCTTTCAGCTTGATACCTAGCTGACGCGAAACGCTGGCATCAATACCGGCGGTATCGACCGACCGGCTTGAATTCATGCCCGGGAAATTGCCCTTCTGTTCGGCGGGGTCATAGCCGAGACCCAACGCCTCACGCCGCGCAGCCCATGGATCGACCAGGAAGTCGTCGATAATCATGAGCGATGGGAGCATGGCTTGAATTTCCGCAGTGATGGCCTTCGGTTGCAATCGTTGGACGAGTTGCCCGGCCTTGCCAAGTGCGCAGCGTCAGACTGCCTCGAAGGCTAGCGATATTCGCTGGCTTGTTCGATCAGGCAGTAGCGAACTCTGCAAACGGATCGCCGGACAAGTGGGCTTGCCGAATCCGGCAGAGCGCCGTCGTCCGTCGCTTAGACTGAGAAAACGTCTTTAAGCTTTTCGAAAAAGCCGCGACTTTCCGGGCATTCATCGCCGGTCTCGGTCTCACGAAACTGCTCGAGGATTTCACGCTGAGCCTTGGACAGTTTGGTTGGTGTTTCGACCGCGATCTCCACGACCAGATCGCCCCTGCCCCGGCCTTGCAGCACCGGCATACCGCCGCCGCGAACGCGCAGCTGTTTGCCAGACTGGATGCCAGCGGGAATATCGATCACATTGCTGTCACCGCCAAGATCCGGAATTTCCACCGATCCGCCAAGCGCAGCTTTCGAGAAGCTGATTGGAACGCGGGTGAGCAAGGTCGTGCCTTCACGCTCGAACACCGGGTGTTCCTTGATGTGGATGAATATGTAGAGGTCACCCGAAGGTGCACCATTCGGACCGGCCTCGCCCTTGCCCGATAGGCGGATGCGAGTTCCGGTATCGACGCCTGGTGGAATCTCGACATCCAGCGTCTGGGCCTGATCCACACGTCCTTCTCCCCGGCAGGCGGAACACGGTTTCTCTATTACTTCGCCGCGGCCGTTACAGGTCGGGCACGGCCTTTCGACCACGAAGAAGCCCTGCTTCGCTCGGACCTTCCCGTACCCGTTGCACATGTTGCAACCGCGGGTGCCGGTGCCCGGTTCAGCGCCGGATCCGCCACAGGGTTCGCAGCCTGTCGAGACTTCGATCTCAATCTGGGTCTGCTGACCATGAAATGCCTCTTCAAGGCCGATCTGCATATCATAGCGCAAATCAGCCCCGCGGCGCGGTTGAGGCCTTCCGCCGCCACCGCCGAATGCGCTGCCGAAAATCGTTTCGAAAATATCGCCGATGTCGCCAAAATCACCCTGCTGACTTTGGCCGCCGCCCATACCCTGTTCAAAAGCCGCATGGCCGAACCGGTCATACGCCGCCCGCTTTTGCGGATCCTTCAAACAGTCATAGGCCGCGCCAACGGCCTTGAACCTTGCCTCGGCATCGGGATCACCCGGATTGCGATCAGGGTGCCATTTCATTGCCAGCTTGCGGTAAGCCGACTTGATGGTCCCATCATCGGCGTCGCGAGAGACCTCGAGCAGTTCGTAAAAGTCGATTTCGGTTGAAGACATCATTCCATCCCAAACCTAACCGCCACCGACGCGGTCTGCATCGGTGGCGGCCAGATTTTCCATCAGGGCATTAGCCCTTGTTTTCGTCTTCGTTCACTTCAGAAAACTCTGCATCGACGACTTCTTCGTCGCTTTCCGCAGCGCTTTCGCTGGCGCCGGCATCACCTTCAGGTGCGGCGTTGGCCTGTTCCTGCTGGTAGATTTCCTGGCCCATCTTCATGGCAACTTCAGTCAAGGTCTGAACCTTGGCATTGATCGCATCGAGATCGTCACCTTCCAGTGCCGTCTTCGTTTCGGCCAAAGCGGCTTCGACGTCGGACTTCAGATCAGCGCTGATCTTGTCTCCATGCTCTTCAAGCTGCTTCTCTGTCGAGTGCACAAGGCTGTCTGCCTGATTGCGGGTCTCGGCCTGTTCGCGGCGCTTCTTGTCTTCATCTGCGAACTTTTCGGCATCCTGGACCATCTGGTCGATATCGGCATCCGAAAGACCGCCCGAGGCCTGAATACGGATCTGCTGCTCCTTGCCCGTGCCCTTGTCTTTGGCAGACACGTTCACGATGCCGTTCGCGTCGATATCGAAGGTAACTTCGACTTGCGGAACGCCGCGCGGCGCAGGCGGGATGCCAACCAGATCGAACTGGCCAAGCATCTTGTTGTCTGCGGCCATTTCACGCTCACCCTGGAACACGCGGATCGTCACGGCCTGCTGATTGTCTTCAGCGGTCGAATAGGTCTGCGATTTCTTGGTCGGGATCGTGGTGTTGCGGTCGATCATGCGGGTGAATACACCGCCCAGCGTTTCGATACCCAGCGACAGCGGGGTCACGTCGAGCAGCAGAACATCCTTCACGTCGCCCTGGAGCACGCCCGCCTGAATGGCGGCGCCCATGGCAACCACTTCGTCAGGATTCACGCCAGTATGCGGTTCCTTGCCGAAGAAGTCCTTCACCACTTCGCGCACCTTGGGCATACGGGTCATCCCGCCAACGAGAATGACTTCGTCGATGCCGCCCTTGTCCACGCCGGCGTCTGCCAGAGCTTTCTTGCAAGGTTCCAGCGTGCGCTTGATCAGATCGCCAACCATTTTTTCGAGGTCGGAACGGCTGATGTTTTCAACCAGATGGAGCGGCGTTGTCGCGCCGCCTTCCATACGGGCGGTGATGAACGGCAGGTTCACTTCGGTGGTTTGCGCGCTGGAAAGCTCGATCTTGGCTTTCTCAGCGGCTTCCTTGAGACGTTGAAGCGCAAGCTTGTCCGTCTTGAGGTCCATGCCCTCTTTCTTTTTGAACTGGGCTGCGAGCCATTCGACAATCGCGTTATCGAAGTCTTCACCGCCAAGGAACGTGTCACCATTGGTGGACTTCACTTCGAACACGCCGTCGCCGATTTCGAGGACCGAAACGTCAAACGTACCGCCGCCAAGGTCATAAACAGCGATGGTCTTACCTTCGTCCTTGTCCATGCCGTAGGCAAGCGCCGCAGCAGTCGGCTCGTTAATGATACGCAGAACTTCAAGGCCTGCGATCTGGCCGGCATCCTTGGTTGCCTGACGCTGGGCGTCGTTAAAGTATGCAGGAACAGTGATAACCGCCTGCGTGACGGTTTCGCCAAGATAGCTTTCAGCGGTTTCTTTCATCTTTTGCAGGATGAAAGCGGAAACTTGCGAGGGGCTGTAATCTTCGCCGCCTGCCTTGACCCACGCATCGCCATTCTTGCCTTTGACGATGTTGTACGGGACGAGATCAATGTCCTTCTTGGTCATCGGATCATCGAAACGGCGGCCGATCAGGCGCTTGATCGCAAACAGTGTGTTGTCAGGGTTGGTCACTGCCTGACGCTTGGCCGGCTGACCGATCAGGCGTTCGTTGTCCTTGGTGAAGGCAACGATCGACGGCGTGGTGCGGGCGCCTTCAGAATTTTCTACGACTTTAGGTTTGCCGCCGTCCATAACAGCGACACAGGAATTGGTGGTGCCGAGGTCGATACCGATTACTTTAGCCATGGTTTCCCCACTTGATGCTTAATGTTGGACGCTGCGCTGTCGGCCCCCCATTATCGGCGGAACCACCCGGCAGCTCGATTATGAACGAGATATAGGTGCGGTTTTGGTTGGCACAAGGGATGGAGGCGGCTAGTTTCCGCTTCCTACCAACGAGGGAGAAATACGCGTGATGAAAAGGTTTATGGCGGGTGCCGCGCTGGCAATTGCAACAATCGGCCTTGCTGCCTGCGACAACGCGACAGATGAAGTGGTCGAGGCACCTGATGGCGTTCCGGGCATGTCGGCAACCAATGGCCGGATGCTCTTGGCACCGGTCGAAGGCAATCCGGCAGCTGTATATTTCGACCTGAAATATGATGGCGACCGCGCACTCTCGCTAAGCCGTGCTGCGGTTGAAGGAGCGGAAAGTGCGGTGATGCATGAATACGGTGAATACGACTTCAAAGTGCAAATGATGGAAATGCTTCCAGTGCCGCTGACCAAGGGAACCGAACTGACGTTTGAACCGGGCGGCAAACATATCATGGCGATGAATGTCTCCCCCGAATTGAAACCGGGCGGCACGACCGAAGTTACCCTGATTGTATCTGGCGGCGACAAATACAGCTTCCCAGTTGAAATCCGCGCAGCCGGGGATGAGCGCTGAGCTCAGGGGAAGATTACAGCACAGTTTCGTTTTGCCCGGTTGGCGGTGAAAGGCCGCTGACCGGGGGCGAGGTTGCGCTGGCAAAATCGATTTTCGGAACCGAAATCGATTATTCGAAGGTGAAGATCCGGCGGAAGAAATGGTTTCCGTTTCAGCCCCGCCGCGTCACCATGGCGCCGCGCGGACACATTCATTTTCACCCTTCAGGCAATGCCTATTGCGACGATTTCTCTCAGCAGAGCGTTATGCGCCAGGGATTGTTTATCCATGAAATGGTCCATGTATGGCAGGCGCAGGCCAAGGGTACATGGTGGCTGGTGTTCAACCGGATGCCGTGGGCACGGTATGATTACAGCCTGAAACCAGGCTGGCCGCTTCAAAAGTACGGGATCGAGCAGCAGGCAGAGATTGTGAAGCACGCATTCTGGCTTCGCAATGGCGTGCGCGTTGCGGGTGCTTCCGATGCCCAAGCATATGATCTTTTAGTAAATTTTCCCGGGACGGAATCTACGGCCTGACGCTACGGAATCGCTGTGGAAAAGCGACAGATTCCGCAGTCTTGAGCAAACCGGTTTCACTCGTTACCAAATACGGGTCCAAGCGGCCAAACCCGCGCTTGGCGAACGAGTCACAACAATGGAGCTTAAAGACTACGCAATGTCGCGCGAGCGCGGCTACCTTTCGCATTACGAGATTGACGAGATCACCCTCCCCTCGCAATTCGCGCCCATCTGCGAAGCAGCCGGCAATCTGTCAGGTCTGCTGTCAACCGGCCGGGTTCGCCACTGGCTAGATCAATTGCCCGATCCCGAACTGGAGGACTGGGTGCGCGAGGCACCAGAGGAACAGGTCCGCACTGCGATGGTGCATTATTCCTTCCTCGTTCAATCCTATGTCTGGGGTGAGGAAGCCCCGCCGCAATTCCTTCCGGCAAATCTCTCGAGGCCGATAGTCGCGATCGCCGATCACCTGGGTCAGGCGCCGTTGCTGCCATATTCGGGATACGTCCTCGACAATTGGGCGAGGCTCGACAAATCCGGTCCGATCACGCTCGACAATGTTTATATGTATCAGAACTTTGCCGGCGGAGATGACGAAAACTGGTTCGTGATGATCCATGTCGCGATCGAGGCTGAAGCAGGGGTGTTGCTGGACAATGCAACCAGGCTGATCGATGCCGTCAACCATGAAGACGAAGCCGAGGCAGAGCGGCTGCTGGTTGAAATGGATGGCGCTTGGGAACGTATTTATGACGTATTCAAGCGGATGACCGAACGCTGCGATCCCTACGTGTATTTTCACCGGGTCCGCCCATACATCCACGGTTGGGCAAACAATCCAGCACTTGATGGCGGCCTGATTTATGAAGGCATCGCCAAGTATGACGGCAAGCCGCAGGCGCTACGCGGTCAAACCGGTTCGCAAAGCTCGATCGTCCCTGCAATGGACGCGCTTTTTGGCGTGCGGCACAGCGATGATCCGCTGAAGAGCTTCCTCGATGAATTGCACCAGTACCGCCCGGTCAATCACCGGCGGTTTATCGAGGATCTGGCAGCCGGTTCGAATTTGCGGGAATTCGTGACCAAGTCTGGGTCGGCGCCGCTGAAAGAAGCGTTCAATGCCTGCGTAGAGCAGGTGGCGCGTTTCCGCACCCGGCATCTCGAATACGCGGCCAGCTACATCAACAAGCAGGCTGGCTCGATATCGGGCAATGACCCCGATGTCGGCACGGGCGGGACACCGTTCATGAAATATCTGAAGAAGCACCGCGACGAAAACCGCGCGCAGCTGGTTTAAGGCAGCGCGCCTCCCCGGAACATCTCCCGGGGAGGCGCCTGTCATCACCGTATTCGGTTACCGGGTGTCAGTCGGGCTTCTTGGCCACGCCGACCATTGCCGGGCGCAGCAAGCGATCCTTGATCATGAAGCCGGCCTGCATTTCCTGAACGATGGTGCCCGGTTCGTGCTTGTCCGAAGGGACTTCCATCATTGCCTGATGCTGGTTCGGATCGAGCGGCAAACCCATGGATGCGATGCGGGTGATGCCGTGCTGGCCGAAAACCTTGTCCAGTTCACGCTGGGTTGCCTCGATACCGGCGACCAGCCCCTTGAACTTTTCGTCATCGCGCAATTCCTGCGGCACGGAATCGAGCGCGCGCGCCAGATTGTCGGACACCGACAGAATGTCGCGGGCAAATCCGGTTGCTGCATAGGCGCGTGCATCGGTCACGTCTTTTTCCATCCGGCGGCGGACGTTCTGCGTTTCGGCTTTGGCGTAAAGCGTTTCCTGCTTGGCCGCTTCCAGATCACTGCGCAGCCCGGCTAGCGCTTCTTCAAGCCCGCCTTCCCCGCTTTGATCTTCGTCACCATCATCAAGGAATTCCTCGGGCACGCCCTTCAGTTCCTCTTCGACAGCCTTATCCTGTGCGTCGGACCCACTGGGTTCCGGCTTGTTCGTATCCGTCATTTGAAATGTTCCACCTGAACGATGTTCTGTCTGATTACCCGATTAGTTTCCCGAGGGATCGAGCTGTAAAATCAACCATGGGGACGACACGCGCGTAATTCAACCGAGTTGGGCCTATCACACCCAGTACTCCCACCACTTTTCCTTCGCTGTCACGGTATGGCGATGCAATGACCGATGAACCTGAAAGCGAGAACAGGCGGTTTTCAGAACCTATGAATATGCGGGTCGATTCGGCTTCGCGCGCGTCTTCCAGCAGTTCGGCGACCGATTGTTTGCTTTCCAGATCATCCAGCAACGAACGGACCCGCTCCAGGTCCTGGATTGCCCCGTCGTCGAGCAGATTGGCCTGACCCCTGACGATCAGGACCGGGCGCTGTGCCGGATCCTTCGTCCAAACCGCGAGTCCGCGCTGGACAAGATCGCTGCTCGCATTGTCCAATGCTGAATGTCCTGAGGCGATTTCACGGCGCAGTTCGCCTGCCGCCTCGGCCAGCGTCTTGCCCGAAAGGCGCGAATTGATGAAGTTTGAAGCCTGTTCAAGCACTGACGGGTCGGCGGGAGTGGATAGATCGACCACCCGGTTTTCAACCTGCCCGTCGAGGCCCACCAGCACGGCAAGCACTTGCTGCGCCGATAGCGGCACTATGCTGAATTGGCGCAGGCGTACTTCACGCTGCGGCACCATGACCATGCCGGCCGCACCCGAGATATCCGAGAGCAGCGAACTTGTTGCTTCCAGCGCCTGTTCGATCGGACCGGGTTCGCCCAGCCTTTGTTCGATAGCGGTACGCTCTTCTTTCGAAGGTTCCGCCACTTGCATCATCCCGTCGACGAACAGCCGGAGCCCGGTATCCGTGGGCATCCGGCCAGCGCTGGTGTGCGGCGCCGCAAGCAAGCCCAGTCCTTCCAGATCTGCCAGTACCGATCTGATTGACGCCGGGGACAGGTTCACCCTGCCATCGGTGGCCAGCATTTTGGATCCAACGGGCTGCCCATCAGCGAGATACCCCTCCACCACGAGCTGGAAAATCGCCCTTGCGCGCTCGGTTAGCTCATTGAGTGGAACATTCGACATAGGTACAATCTAATCACTGGCCTTGCGGCCTCAAGCCCCTTGCGCCTAACGCAGCCGCAACAAACGATCAAAGGACTTCAATTTATGCGACCTTCCGGCCGCGCGCCTGATGAAATGCGCGCCATCTCTTTCGAAACAGGCTTTACCAAGCACGCGGAAGGCTCTTGCCTGATCAGCTGCGGTGATACGCGCGTGCTTTGCACTGCAAGTGTCGAAGAACGGATCCCGCCATGGCTGCGCGGCAAAGGTGAAGGCTGGGTCACCGGTGAATATTCCATGCTGCCCCGCGCCACGCACACACGCGGCGGACGCGAAGCTGCCAAGGGCAAGCAAAGCGGGCGGACACAGGAAATTCAGCGTCTGATCGGACGCTCCCTGCGCGCAGTGGTCGACATGAAGAAACTTGGCGAGCGTCAGATCACTCTGGATTGCGATGTGCTTCAGGCGGACGGCGGCACCCGCACTGCTTCGATTTCCGGAGCATGGGTGGCCCTGCGCCTTGCCATCAATTCGCTGATGGAAGCCGGTGCGATCAAGGATGATCCGATCACCGCGCAGGTCGCTGCGATCAGCTGCGGCATCTACAACGGCACCCCGGTTCTGGATCTGGATTACGCCGAAGACAGCAACGCCGATGCCGATGCCAATTTCGTTTTGATCGAAGGGGGACAAATCGCCGAAGTTCAGGCGACCGCAGAAGGCGCGACATATGACGAGGAAGGTCTGCTGCGCCTGCTCCGACTGGCCAACATCGGCTGCGACGGTATCTTCGCCGCACAGCGAGCTGCGACCAAATGACCAGGCGCCTCGGCTCCGGCTCGCTCGTCATTGCGACGCATAATGCGGGCAAGCTGAGAGAAATTTCTGCGCTGCTGGAGCCGTATGGCGTGAAATGCCTTTCGGCAGGCTCACTGGGCCTGCCGGAACCGCCGGAAACCGGAACGACCTTCGCCCAGAACGCGCTGATAAAGGCGCGCGCAGCGGCAGAAGCTTCGGGGATTGTCTCGCTCGCTGACGATAGCGGTCTGTCAGTCGCCGCACTGGATGGCAGGCCGGGCGTGTACACTGCCGACTGGGCAGAACGCCAATGGTTTGAAGGACCTGCGGGCCGGGACTGGTATATGGCGATGGGCAAGGTCGAAGGTATGCTGGCCGAAAAAGGCCCCGATGCGCCGCGCGATGCGTGGTTCTCCTGCGTCCTGGCTATTGCCTGGCCGGACGGGGAAAGCGCGGTTTACGAAGGCCGCATCGATGGTGCCCTCACGTGGCCGCCACGCGGTACAATGGGCTTTGGATACGATCCCGTTTTTGTTCCGGCAGGCATGGACCAGACCTTTGCGGAACTTGATCCGGCGCAGAAGCACGCGATGAGCCACCGGGCAGATGCGTTCGCCAAGCTGGTCAGTGAACAATTTGGCTAATGCCGGACTTGGCGGCTAAACTGAGATTATGGCCCGCGCGCTCTATATCCATTGGCCCTTCTGCCTCAAAAAATGCCCTTATTGCGACTTCAATTCCCATGTTCGCAGCACGGTTGACCATGCCCGGTGGGAAGCTGCGCTGATTGCAGACATGCGGCATGAGGCGGCGCTGGCAGGCGGCGAAACGCTCAAGTCGATATTCTTTGGCGGCGGCACGCCTTCTTTGATGCCGCCGGAACTGGTCGGATCACTGCTCGGCGAGGCTGAACGGTTGTGGGGCTTCGAACCTGATATCGAAATCACGCTGGAGGCAAATCCATCTTCCGTCGAAGCGGCGAAATTCGCCGGTCTGGCTGATGCCGGAATCAACCGGGTCAGCCTGGGTCTGCAATCGCTGCGCGATGATCAGTTATCCTTCCTCGGCAGGCTTCATTCGGTAGACGAAGGGATAAGAGCGCTGGAGGTCGCGCAGCGTCATTTTACCCGGACCAGTTTCGACCTGATCTATGCGCGTCCAAAACAGACAGCAGAGGATTGGGCGGATGAACTTTCGCGCGCGCTGTCGTTTGGAACGGACCATCTCTCGCTCTACCAATTGACGATTGAACCCAATACGCGGTTCGCGACCGATGTTCGGATCGGGGCATTTGCTCCGCTGGATGATGACCCGTCGGCAGACCTGTTCGAACTGACCCGCGAGATGACGGCTGCCGCCGGTATTCCCGCTTACGAGGTCAGCAATCATGCGCGGCCCGGGCAGGAAAGTCGTCACAACCTGACATACTGGCGGTATCAGGATTACTGCGGGATCGGCCCCGGGGCGCATGGCCGGCGCGGCGGAACCGCGACCCTGCGGCACAAGAAGCCGGAGAATTATCTCCAATCTGTCGGCATTCACGAAAACGGGCTGAAAGAAGAGCGAAAACTCACCGACAGTGAGAGCGCGTCAGAAGCATTGCTGATGGGCCTTCGTCTGGCAGAGGGGATTTCACTTGCAGAAATATCCACGCGTTTCGGCATTGCCGTTGCGGATCTGGTGGATGCTGGAAAGATCGCAACATTTCGCGACCTCGGCTTCCTGAGTGCGGGCGAAGACAGGCTTCGAGTTACATGCAAGGGTATGCCTGTCCTCGACGCATTACTCGGCGAGATTGTCAGCGCCGAACTGGTCGAGGCATGAGCAAAGCGGATGTTCTCGAAGATTGGGGCAACCATCTGGCACAGGGACGCCGCCGTTCACCGCATACAGTCAGGGCATATCTTGCCGCGGCAAGGCTGCTGATCGAACGCACCGGTGCCGCTAACTGGGCCAGCCTCGCCCAGCTGAATACGGCGCAGCTTCGCGGGCATTTGGCCAGCCGGCGGCAGGATGGGCTGAGCAATGCGTCGACCGCCCGCGAACTTTCCGCGATCAAATCCTTCGTCAAGTTTGCCCGCGAACAGGCAGGATTGGCCGAAGAAGGCGCGCCGCGGCTGAGAGGCCCGCGCATCAAGAAAGGCCTGCCCCGCCCCGTCACGCCGGATGATGCGACCAACATTGCCGACCTCGTCGAGGGCATGGCTCAGGATGACTGGGTTGGTGCGCGCGACAGGGCTGTGTTGCTGCTGCTTTACGGTGCCGGGCTGCGCATCGCAGAGGCTCTCTCGCTGAATGGTAATGATGTGCCGCTGGGCGAAACGCTGGCTGTTACCGGCAAAGGCAACAAACAGCGGATCGTGCCGATCATCCCTGCCGTGCGGGAAGCTGTCGCGCAGTATGCCGCGCTGTCGCCCTGGCCGATCGAACCAGACAAGTCGCTGTTTCGCGGGGTAAAGGGCGGCCCGCTAAGCCCCGGAATGGTTCAGAAGGCGATGGCCCGTGCCCGCATTGCGCTGGGCCTGCCGGCTACCGCGACCCCGCACGCGCTGCGACACAGTTTCGCCACGCATCTGCTGGGTGCCGGCGCGGACCTCAGAAGCCTGCAGGAACTGCTTGGCCACGCCAGCCTCGGCAGCACGCAGATTTACACGAAGGTCGACGCAGCGACCTTGCTCGACACCTATCGCGGGGCGCACCCGCGCGAGCGGGACGATTAGAGCCGCGCCTCGATAGCGTCCCAGATGCGGCCCGGCGTGTCGGTGCCGTTGAACTTGTCGATTGCGACAATCCCGGTGGGCGAAGTGACATTGATTTCGGTCAGCCATTTGCCGCCGATCACATCGATCCCGACAAACACCAGCCCGCGTTTCTTGAGTTCCGGCCCCATGGCGGCACAGATTTCTTCCTCACGTGCGGTAAGGTCGGCAGCCTCTGCATAACCGCCCTGCGCCAGGTTTGAGCGGAATTCGCCCTTGCCCGGTTTCCGGTTGATCGCCCCGGCAAATTCGCCATCGACCAGCACGATACGCTTGTCGCCCTCCGACACTTCAGGAAGGAATGGCTGGACCATGTGAGGTTCCGGCCATGTCTGATTGAACACTTCGAACAGGGCAGAGGTGTTCATCCGGTCATCGCCGATCTTGAAGATGGCTTTCCCGCCATTGCCATGCAGCGGTTTCACGACAACGCTGCCGTGTTTGTCCTGGAACGCGCGCACATCTTCTACCGACCTTGCAATCAGCGTGGGCGGCATGAAGCGTGCGTAATCCAGCACGAACATTTTTTCAGGTGCGTTCACCACCTCGCGCGGGTCGTTGATGACCAGCGTCTGCCCCTTGAGCCGGTCCAGCAGCAAGGCGGAGCTGATATAGCCAAGGTGGAACGGCGGATCCTGCCGCATCAGGACCACGTCGATATCCTGCGCCAGATCGATCCGGCGTCGTTCGCCGATCGTATAATGATCGCCCTCCACCCTCTGGACCTTCACCGGCGCGGCATGGGCGGTAATCCTGGCACCGGGAGCATCGCCTGTCTCATAGGCAAGCGAGGCGACATCGTAGTGCCAGACTTCCATCCCCCGGTCCTGCGCTGACAGCATCAGTGCGAAACTGGAATCGCCTGCAATATTGATCGAATCCATCGGGTCCATCTGGACAGCTACGCGCAGGCTCATGTTCTATTCCTGTTTTCCGGCTGCCTTCATGGCTGCCATGCATTGACGATGTGGCGAGGGAACGCGCCCGGCGCAAGGAGGATCACGTCAACGCGAATATCCTCGCCATCGGCCGCATATTTGTGCGCGACTGCTTCCAAGGCAGAGGCCACCCTGCGCAGCCGGTATTCATCAATCGCGTGATCGAGATCGACCGCCTTCTTCCGCCATTTGACTTCGATAAATGCGACCACACCGCCCCGCCGTGCGATCAGGTCGATTTCGCCAAGCGGGGTCTTGATCCTCTGGCCCAGTATCGACCAGCCCTTCATGCGCAGCCACATTGCCGCGCGGCGTTCACCGTCACGGCCGCTTTGTTCGGCAATTTGCCGCTTCATTTCCCGCGCAGTTCCATGGCACGGTTGTAGAGAAGTTTGCGGTCGAGCCCGGTTGCCTTGGCAACCTTGGCAACGGCCTGCGATGCTTTCATGTCTTTCAATGCTTCGGCCAGCATGGCGTCGGCATCCTCAGCATTGGCTTTCTGTTTGGCCGGGGGTGAGACCATCAGCACGATTTCGCCCTTTGGCGGATGCTGCGAATAATGCGCTGAAAGTTCATCCGGTGAACCTGTGCGGCATTCTTCGTGGAGCTTGGTCAGTTCCCGCGCCACTGAAACTTCACGCCCGGGCAAAACCGCAGCAATCGCATCCAGCGATTTGAGAAGCCTCGGCCCGGTTTCGTAAAAAACCAGCGTCGTATCAACCGGAGCAAGTTCGGCCAGAACATCGCCGCGCGCCTTGTCCTTGTTGGGAAGAAATCCCGCAAACAGGAACCGGTCATTCGGCAGCCCGGACAGGGTCAGGCCGGTAACAACCGCGCAGGCACCGGGCAGGCTTGTTATTTCAATCCCCTGCTCGCGTGCATCGCGGACCAGCCGATAACCGGGATCGGAAATCAGCGGTGTCCCTGCATCGCTTACCAGCACCACGGCGCGGTCGCGCATCGATGCGATCAGGCGCTGGCGGTCATTATCCTCGCTATGATCGTTATAGCGCCAGAGCGGCTTGCTGATTCCCAGATGCTTGAGCAGCTTGCCGGTGACGCGCGTATCTTCGCAGGCGACGCCATCGCATCGCTTCAATACGTCTACTGCGCGGAGCGTTATATCGCCAAGATTGCCAATCGGCGTAGCGACTATATAGAGACCGGCAGACAGAGTAGCCGGTTTGGCATTTGAGGGGGCATTGCTGGTCACTGCATCCCAATGGACCAAGCATGAGAGGGATCGCAAGGATGAAGCGTTTTAATTTGGGCAATATCGGTATCAATCGCCGCAGCTTGATGGTTGCCGGCACGGCAGCGTTGCTGGCTGGCTGTCAGGTGATACCGAAGGGCCCGACCACTTCGACCAGCGGGCCTGCCACCGGGCCGACGCCGGAACCGAGCGCCACAGCGCTGCCGACTGACGAAACGCGCCACCGGATTGCACTGTTGGTGCCGTTGTCCGGCGACAATGCAGATGTCGGCAATTCGATCGCCAATGGGGCAACCATGGCGCTGCTCGACACCAATGCGTCTAATCTACGGATCACAACCTATGATACGTCACGCGGTGCCCGCGATGCGGCACGCAAGGCGGTGGCCGATGGCAACAAATTGATCCTCGGGCCGCTTCTGGCAAATAATGTTCCGCTGGTTCTGGCAGAGGCACGCCCCGCCAACATTCCGCTTATTTCCTATTCCAACGACGCGACCGTGGCCGGTCCCGATGTGTACGTGATGGGCCATATTCCGAACCAGTCGATCGAGCGGACAATCGAATACGCACAGAAGCGCGGTTCGCGCCAATTTGCTGCGATCATCCCGGAAGGTGACTATGGAACCGCAGCACAGGCGGCACTTGAAAAGGCCATCCGTGCCGCTGGCGGCCGGCTTGTCGCAACCGAAAGCTATCGCCGAGGCAACACTTCGATTGTCAGCGCAGCGCAGCGCATCGCCCAGCGCAGCGGTGTCGACACTGTGCTTATCGCGGACGGCGCACGCCTCGCGGCTCTTGCGGCGGGCGAACTGAAATCGGCCGGGACAACATCCTATCAGTTGCTGGGTACAGAACTGCTCAGCGGCGAGGCAAGCGTGCCGCGCACCTCCGCGCTGCGCGGGGCATGGTTCTCTGCCGTCTCGGATGACCGGTTCAAAAGGTATTCCGACAGTTACCGCCAACGGTTCGGCAATCAGCCGCACCGTATTTCGACGCTCGGCTTCGATAGCGTGCTGCTCACGCTGAAGGTTGCGCAAGACTGGAAAGTCGGACGATCCTTCCCACAGTCGCAAATGTACGAATCTGGCGGTTTCCTTGGCGTTGACGGCCCGTTCCGCTTCATGCGTAGCGGCGTTGCCGACCGGGCGATGGAAGTTCGCGAGGTGCGCGACGGATCGGTGGTCGTGGTAGAGAAAGCCCCCTCGAACTTCGCTGACTGACGATAAAGACTGAGTCCCGCTTGTAAGCGCGTGAAACGCGGGCTTATAGCGGGACAATGTCTGACGATCTTTTCGAAGGTACCCCCGCATCGAGCGGCGATTACGATTCCTCATCCATCGAGGTGCTGGAAGGGCTTGAGCCGGTACGCCGCCGTCCCGGGATGTATATTGGCGGCACCGATGACCGTGCCCTGCACCATCTTGCGGCCGAAGTTCTCGACAATGCGATGGATGAAGCTGTCGCCGGACACGCAACCCGGATCGAGGTTTCGCTGGAAGAAGGCAACCGGCTGACCATTGCCGACAATGGCCGCGGTATCCCGGTGGACGAACATCCCAAGTTTCCCGGGAAATCGACGCTGGAAGTTATCCTTTCGACGCTGCACTCGGGCGGCAAGTTCTCCGGCAAAGCTTACGCAACATCCGGCGGCTTGCACGGTGTCGGCGTAAGTGTGGTCAACGCGCTGAGCAGTGACACCAGGGTCGAAGTTGCCCGCGACAGGCAGCTCTATGTGCAAAAGTTCGCAAGGGGCGAAACCCTGGGCCCCATCGAAAAGCTCGGCCCCACACCGAACCGGCGCGGCACAACCGTCAGCTTCACGCCCGACACGGAAATCTTTGGCGATCGCCAGTTCAAGCCGCGCCGCCTGTTCAAGCTGGCTCGGTCTAAGGCATACCTTTTTGCAGGCGTCGAAATCCGCTGGAAATGTGCAGACAGCCTGGTCAGCGATGATGTGCCAGCAGAGGCGGTCTTCAAGTTTCCCGGCGGACTTGCAGACCATCTGGCCGAACAGATCGGGTCGCGCGAATGTGTGACCGCACAGCCCTTCGCCGGCAATCAGGATTTTCCTGATGACGAAGACGGGCAATCGCTCGGCAGGGTCGAATGGGCCTGCGCATGGCCGCTCTATTCCGATGGATCGACCAGCTGGTATTGTAACACCGTGCCGACCCCCGATGGCGGGACGCACGAACAGGGGCTGCGTGCGGCGCTGACCAAGGGGCTGCGCGCCTTCGGTGATCTGACCGGCACCAAGAAGGCGAAGGACATTTCAGCCGATGACGTGATGGTCGGCGGTGAAGTGATGCTGTCTGTCTTCATCCGGGATCCACAATTTCAGTCGCAGACCAAGGACCGTCTGACCTCACCCGAAGCGGCGCGGTTGGTGGAAAATGCCGTTCGCGATCATTTCGACCATTTTCTGACCGACAACATGGAACGCGGCAAGGCGCTGCTTGGTCAGGTGATGGAGCGAATGGACGAGCGGCTTCGCCGCAAGCAGGAACGCGAGATCAAGCGCAAGACTGCTACCAATGCGAAGAAGTTGCGCCTGCCCGGCAAGTTGACGGACTGTTCCGGCGACGGCGAAGGCGAGACTGAATTGTTCATCGTCGAAGGCGATTCGGCAGGCGGCAGCGCGAAACAGGCACGTAACCGCAAGACTCAGGCAATCCTGCCCATCCGGGGCAAGATCCTCAACGTGGCCAGCGCCACCGCTGACAAGATCCGCGCAAATCAGGAAATCGCCGATCTGTCGCTCGCCATGGGCTGCGGCACCCGCAAGGATTGTGATCCGGAGAACCTGCGTTACGACAGGATCATCATCATGACCGATGCGGATGTCGATGGCGCGCACATCGCGACGCTGCTGATGACATTCTTCTTCCAGGAAATGTCGGAAATCGTGCGCAAGGGGCACCTGTTTCTGGCTCAGCCCCCTCTCTACCGTCTGACAGCGGGTAAAGAGAGCCTCTATGCCCGTGATGATGCACACCGTGCAGAACTTGAGGCAACTGTCTTCAAGGGTAAAAAGGTCGAAGTCGGGCGGTTCAAGGGCCTTGGCGAAATGAACCCGGCGCAGCTGCGCGAAACCACCATGAACCCTGAAACGCGGTCACTGGTGCGGATCACCCTGCCGCCCGAATTCGAACAGCGGGCGGCGGTGAAGGAACTGGTCGACCAGCTGATGGGACGGAATCCCGAACACCGGTTCAATTTCATCCAGAACAATGCCGGCGATATGGACCGCGATCTGATCGATGCCTGACGATCGGCCCGATCCCGCCGAAGAAGACATTTGGGCAGGCGATCGGCGCTTGTCCCGCCCCGACAGTTCGCTGCCCGACTGGTACACGCCCGATGTTATCTACCGGCCGATCCCGATTGCCTGGTTTGCCGGTGCGCTGGTACTTCAATGCATCGCGATGCCCATCGTTTTCATGCTCACTCTCGGGAGCGGCCCCATTGCGATTGTCATGGCGTCGGCACTGGTGACAGGTACGATTGGATGGATCACTTGGCAGCGCGGGATCGGTAACGCAGCGCTGGCATGGCGGATCGCGACCATCACTATGCTTGCGGGGTTCCTTGCCCTGAATTGCTTCGTCGCGCTCAGCTAAGGGTTACTCGCTAGACGCTGTATGGATGTGCAGATGTCCCTCCAGAGTGCGGTGGACCGGGCACTTGTCAGCAATCTCGATAATCCGCCGACGTTGATCCTCGGTCAGGTCGCCGTGCAGCGTGATACATCGGTAGAGCGCCTGCGCAGGCATATTGCTCTCCTCTGCAACTGAAACCTGCTCGCAATCTTCGGCATGGTTTCGTTCATGCCTCAACGCGATTGTGCTGCCTTCCAGCGGCCATTTCTTGCGGTCGGCGTACATTTTCATGGTCATCGATGTGCAGGTGCCAAGCGCCGCAAGCAAAAGGTCGTACGGGCTCGGTCCGGTGTCGTCCCCGCCATATGACAATGGTTCATCGGCGATGAAACGGTGACTTGTGGTGTGAACCTCTGTCCCGAACTTCCCATGCCCGCTGCGCACGACAATACCGTCTTCGGGGGCCGGAAGGTCGGCCTCTTGCGGGAGGTAGCGATCAGCCCAGCCAGCGATAACCGACGCGGCGAACTCTGCATCCTGCCGGTTCAGCAGCAAATGATCCGCCCCGTCCAGGCTGACAAAACTCTTCGGATGTTTTGCCGCTGCAAAGAGCCGACTTGCGTGATCGACGCTGACGATCTGATCGATGGGAGAATGCATGAACAACAGGGGCGCTCGCAGGCGTGAAACTTCGCCTAGCAGATCGGCATTTACCGTCTTGTCGACGAAAGCGCTGCTGATGGTGAACGGCCGTCCACCAATGTTCACTTCGCCCTCACCCTCCTCCATCACTTGCGCAATGTTGCCGTCGATCCGTTCCAGAACGTGCGGCACGTCCGATGGCGCATTGATTGTTGCAATCGCCGCCACTCTGTCGAACCCGAGATCGTCTGCCGCTGCGAGCACCGCAGCACCGCCCAGGCTGTGCCCGACCAGCAGCAGTTTGCCACCGAACCGCGCCAACAGCACCTCTGCGGCGGCAACCAGATCGCCGACATCGGTTGCGAAACCGGCTCGGCCAAATTCCCCCTCGCTTCCGCCGAGACCGGTAAAATCGAATCGCAAAGTGGCCAATCCCTTGCTGGCCAGCGATCTCGCTACGGCGACTGCGGCGCGGCTCTGCTTGGTGCAGGTGAAGCAGTGCGCGAACAACGCGGCACCTCGGACCAGACCCGTGGGCATTTCCAGAGAGCCGGATAGGCTGTGGCCTTTTGCCGTGTTGATGCTGATCGTTTCGGTTGGCATTTCTCTGGTCCTTAATCGCTTTGCGGCGCGGTCAGGAGCATTTGCTGGCGGCAAACGCCCCTGCTCCGGCATTATCAGTTCGTTGTGGTGGTCCGGTGGTTGTGATGCAACCTTGTGCGTTCTTCATCCCGCGATACAGTCTGCCGACAAAATTCAGGAATGTTTCAATGCGGCAACTGTTTGCGCTCTTCAGTTTGTGGTTCACAGCGGTCGCCTTTCCTGCGGCCGCACAAGATTTGGAGGCTCCACTTGTTGAAGAGCGGGCAACGGAGGCGCTTTCCGTATTGCAGGGAGATGCGCTGGCAGAGAACATATTCGATCCGGCCTTCCTGCAGGATGTAAGTGCAGAGCAGCTGATCGAGTTGGGCGAACGGCTTGAATCCGAATTCGGCAAGCCGGTCGTCGTCGAAAGCATAAACCCGACCAGCGCCTATTCCGGGGGACTGACCGTGCGATTTGAACGCGGCATGGGGATTGGACACATCGCGCTCTCGCCTGCTGATCCGCACAGGATCACAGGGCTGCAATTCACCTCTTTCCATCCGCTGAATGACAACATCGAGAAAATTGAAGCGGAACTTGAGGCATTGCCGGGAGAGATCGCCGTTCTGTTCACACCGCTCGCCGATACCGGCGCTCCGATCTTCTCGCTCAATCCTGATGCCCAGATGGCGATTGGTTCGACGTTCAAACTTTACGTCCTGTCGGCTCTTGCCCGGTCCATCAATACGGACGAACGCAATTGGAATGATGTTGTCGTCGTTGACCGTAAATCCTTTCCCAGCGGACAGTTGCAGGCGTGGCCAGATGGCACGCCAATGACCCTGCAAACGCTGGCAACCATGATGATCACGATCAGCGACAACACCGCGACAGACATGCTGTTTCACGAGCTGGGACGCAGAAAAATCGAGGCGGAAATGGAGATCGTCGGTCATTCCGATCCTGCCCGAAACAAGCCGTTTCTAAGCACGCTTGAGCTGTTCGCGCTGAAAGGGAGCGAGGGCAATTTGCGGAAGTATATCGCCGCGAACGAGGCGGCCAAGCGCCGCATCCTTGATGATTTTCAGGACGATGTCGGCGGCGATCCGGCAAAAGTAGAACCACCGCGCTTCGTCCAGCCCACGGCAATCGGCACCGTCGAATGGTTCGCCAGTGCATCCGACCTGAAGCAGTTGGCGGTCAGGCTTGCGCAGATCGAGGATCCGACTGCCCGGAAGATCTTGTCGGTAAACCCATCGCTTCCAGCAGAATTGACGCAAAGCTGGTCTTACGCGGGTTACAAGGGAGGGTCTGAACCGGGGGTTTTGAATCTGACATGGCTACTGCGGGATAAGGCCGGACAATGGCATATGCTGACGATGGGCTGGAATGATCCGAACCAGCCTCTCGAAAACGCAAGGTTGGAACTTCTCGCGCAGCGCTTGCTCAGATTGGCACGTTGAAGGCCAAGTTCACTTGATCCGGGCAGGTCGGCATACCCGCACCCTTGCCCTTTCGATTTATGCCGATTAACGCTCACGTAAAGACAAGTTGCACAGGAAAACTCATGGCTGACACTGCACCGAAGCGTTTCGACGGAACCGAAGACTACATCGCAACCGATGACCTGAAAGTCGCCGTCGATGCGGCCGTGACACTGCGCCGCCCGCTTCTGGTTAAAGGTGAGCCGGGGACCGGCAAGACTGTGCTTGCCCACGAAATTGCGAAGGCTGTCGGTGCGCCCTTGATCGAGTGGAACGTAAAATCCACGACCAAGGCTCAGCAGGGTCTGTACGAATACGATGCTGTGGCCCGCTTGCGCGATGGCCAATTGGGTGAAGAGCGAGTTCACGACATTCGCAACTACATCAAGAAGGGCAAGCTTTGGGAAGCATTCACTTCCGAGCAGCTGCCTGTCTTGCTGATCGACGAAATCGACAAGGCCGACATCGAATTTCCGAACGACCTTCTCCAGGAACTCGACCGGATGAGCTTCGACGTTTATGAAACGCAGGAGCGCGTTGTGGCCAAAGAACGCCCGATCGTGGTCATCACCTCGAACAATGAAAAGGAATTGCCGGACGCATTCCTGCGCCGCTGTTTCTTCCACTATATCAAGTTTCCTGACCGCGACACGATGCGTTCGATCATCGAAGTGCACCACCCGGGCATCCAGAAAACCCTCGTCAGCAAGGCGATGGACGTGTTCTACGAAATTCGCGAAGTCCCCGGCCTGAAGAAAAAACCGAGCACGTCCGAACTGCTCGATTGGCTCAAACTGCTGCTGAATGAAGACATGCCGCTGGATGTGCTGCAGGATCAGGACCCATCAAAGGCGATCCCGCCACTTCACGGTGCGCTTCTCAAGAATGAGCAGGATATCATGTTGTTCGAACGTCTGGCGTTCATGTCACGCCGCCAGACCTGATACGGGTATATATGGGAGGGCCAGCGCCTATTTGCGCAGGTCCTCTCGGTAACCGACGACGAAATTGCCCCACCTGCGACCGTTGACCGTGATCGGAACGGTGGCGCAGCGCATCAGCCAGAATTTGCCGTCAGCGCGCGGTTGGCGGTAGCTGTACATGGCATAATCGGAACCGGACATCGTCTCCCAGGCGTCGCTCTTTTCGATCATCCGGCCGTTGAAGCAATAAAGCTCATCGTGCCTGACATCTCCGGTTGGCGCCTTTGACTGCGCGGTGATGTGCGTGGGAAGATAGCCGTTGAGATCATTGGGCAGCGCGAACAGGATTTCCGGTCGCTTGCCTGTCACCGCATCAAGTATCGGCCGCCAGTGTTCATGCGCCCAGTCCGTGAACCGCGTACGAAAACGCGGCGGATTGCTGCCGGCGATAGGCAGGTAATTGTCGTCGAACAGCGCAGCTTCATCGAGTTCGCCTGCCTCGATAGCCTTCAGCACAAGTGCCTCGGCCTGCTTCGCGCCGTCCAGCGCAAGTTCTGCAATATGCTGATCGGCAGACGCCAGTCCAGCATGAACGACATTGTCGAACATGGTGTTCGCCATGGCTTCGAGATCCTTCAAACGCGAATGGGCGCGTTCAAGCTGGCCATCATTGCTGACGCTGGTTTCTTCAAACCCGCGGAGAACATTCTGCACGCTATCCACGTGGCTGCTGATTGTCGCTGTGGAACGGGCGATCTGATCGTTTTGCCGGTCGACCTCTTCGACAAGGTCGGTGACGCTTCCCAGGGTTTCTTCGATCTGGGATACGCTGGCCCGCGCTTTTTCACTTTCCCCTGCTCCGCCTTCGATCTGGCCGACAACTGCGGTCGCCTCTATCTCCAGCGCATCCACCGTGCGCACGATCTCGTCGGTGGCAAGGCGCGTATCCTGCGCCAGTGTTTTCACCTCGTCGGCGACAACGGCAAATGTTTTGCCCCGTTCGCCTGCCCGCATCGCCTCAATCGTCGCATTCAGGGCAAGGATGCTGGTGGTTTCGGCAATCCGGTTGATGTCTTTCGAGCTTTTTCGAACCTGATCCATTGCAGCGGCAAATCCGGTTACGTGCTGGCTCAGCGCGCTGACGAGTTCGATAAGGCTGGAAATACGGTCCAGTGCGCCGCGGATCTGTTCGTTGCCCTCGCCTAGCCGTTCAATCGCCTTTTCAGACAGCAGACGCGCTTCATCGCTGGCATCGCGCACCTTGACCTGGTCCAGTTCGAGGGTGGCAACAGTGTCACGAAGTGCGGTATGTTCTTGGCGAAGCTGGGTTGAAGTTCGTTTAACAGCGTGAACGAGGCCGCCGACATCTGCGCAGTAATCGACGACCTGACCGCATCGCTGCGGGATCGATTCAATTATGGCGCTGTTCGGCACCTCTATTTTCGCGTGTTCCATAACCCCCCCAAACCTACCTCAACGCCTTGGGCTATTTTGCCTTGGCGAATAGGGTTCCGGTCTTCCGGATATCCCTGTTCAAAGCGTGTATGCTAATTCGAAATCACCCCATCGGCGGCCATTGATGTAAAGCGGCACATAAACGTTGCGCACGACCAGGTACTGCAAGCCGTCGCCTTCCTGGCGATAGACCGCCATCATGTAGGCGTCGGTGCTTCGTTTTGCCGAAATATCAACGCCTTCCAGCAGGATGCGTCCATTGCGGCAGTATTTCGTGTCATGCGCCAGATCGCCTGTCGGTTGACGGCAGCGATCGGAAATGTGTGTTGGCAAAAAGCCGTTCATATCCGCGCTGGAACACATCTTGATCGGACCGCCCTTGGCGACGACCTTGTCGAAGACCGGCCGCCAGTGCGCATCAGCCCAGTCGCTCAGCGAGGTACGGAACCGTTTCGGATTGCTTCCTGCGATTTCCTTGTAATCGGTATCGAACAGCGCCTCTTGCGTAAGCGTACCCTCAGCAATCGCCTTCTCAGCGATCTCGCTTACCTGCTTGGCAAAGGTCTGCGCCTGATCGACAAGCGCGCTGTCCCTTGGTGACAGGCCGCCTTTGACGATGCTGTCGAACATCTCGCTCGCCGTAATTTCCAGCGACTCGATCCGGTTGTGCGCCTTTTGCAGCTTGCCTTCGTTTTCGATGGCAGCACTGTCGAACGACGCAAGGACATCCTGCACGCGGTGCACGTGATCGCTGATCGTACCGGTGGAACGGGCGATTTGATCATTCTGGCGATCGACTTCTTCAACCAGTTCAGCAACGCCGCCGATCGTTTCTTCGATCTGCGCGACGGAGGTCTTTGCGCTGCGGCTTGCCTCTGCGCCGTTTTCGATCTGCGAGATCACCAGTTCGGCCTCGCCGCCCAGTGTGTCGATAGTCTGGCTGATTTCTTCGGTGGCGCGGCGGGTGTCGCCGGCAAGGTTTTTAACTTCATTGGCCACAACCGCGAAAGTGCGACCGGCATCGCCGGCACGCATCGCTTCGATGGTCGCGTTCAGGGCCAGAATGTTCGTGGTTTCGGCAATCTGGTCAATATCCTGGGAACAGCGGCGCACCTGCTCCATCGCTGCGGCAAATCCGGTCACGTGAGTGGTCAGCGTTTCAACAAGTTCAAGCAACCCGGAAATCTGGCCGAGCGAGGACTGGATCAGCGTGGTGCCTTGGCCGAGCCGCTCGATCGCACGTTCGGAAAGCAGGCGAGCCTCGTCGCTTGCCTCGGAAACTTTCTGCTGGTCGGATTCAAGCTGCGTTACGGTCCCCTGTAGCGCGTTGTGTTCCGCTCTAAGCTTTTCTGATGAATCGATAACAGCCTGAACGATGCCGGCGACATCCGAACACCCGACCGTCACCTCCCCGCAGCTCTGGGGTATGAGATCGATGGACTTGCGATCCACGGTGTCGAATTCGGTATGTTTCATTGACTTATGCGTCCCCACTTTTCCGTCGCGGTGATCGGCATACGTACTTATGGTTATCGAAGGCTTAAGGTCGCGAAGACTTTCTTCATGACCGGTATCCTCTCACCAGCACATGGGCTCTGGTGCCCGGGCAAACAGCTCGCTAGAACCAACTCATGTTTTTCAATTTCGTAGACGAGCTTCGCGAAGCCGGTATCGGCGCTTCCTTCAAGGAACACCTCACCTTGCTGGAGGCACTTGATCGCGATGTGATCGAGCAGACGCCCGAAGCGTTCTATTATCTGAGCCGCGCAACCTTCGTGAAGGATGAAGGGCTGCTTGACCGGTTCGACCAGGTTTTCAACAAGGTCTTTAAAGGCTTGCTGACGGATTACGGGCAGAACCCCGTAGATATTCCGGAAGACTGGCTGAAAGCGGTTGCGGAAAAATTCCTCACTCCGGAAGAAATGGCGAAGATCGAATCCCTCGGTGACTGGGACGAGATCATGGACACGCTGAAGAAACGTCTCGAGGAACAGGAAAAACGCCACGAAGGCGGTAACAAGTGGATCGGCACCGGCGGTACTTCACCGTTCGGCCATGGCGGATACAATCCAGAGGGTGTCCGCATCGGCGGTGAAAGCAAACACAAGCGCGCGATTAAGGTCTGGGAAAAGCGAGAGTACAAGAACCTCGACAACACCAAGGAACTTGGCACCCGTAATATCAAGATGGCGCTGCGCCGGCTGCGGCGGTTCGCCCGCGAAGGTGCTGCCGACGAACTCGATCTTGATGCTACGATTGACGGTACAGCGAAACAGGGCTGGCTTGATATTCGTATGCGGCCAGAGCGCCATAATGCCGTGAAATTGCTGTTATTTCTGGACGTGGGCGGGTCGATGGATCCATTCATCAAGCTGTGCGAAGAGTTGTTCAGTGCGGCCAATAGCGAATTCAAGAACCTCGAATTTTTCTACTTCCACAATTGCCTTTACGAAGGCGTCTGGAAGGATAACCGGCGGCGCTGGCAGGAGCGCACCAAGACCTGGGATATCCTCCACAAATTCGGTCACGATTATAAAGTCATCTTCGTCGGCGATGCCGCGATGAGCCCGTATGAAATCACCCATCCGGGCGGCAGCGTCGAACATATGAACGAGGAGGCCGGTGCGGTCTGGATGCAGCGTGTAACCAATACCTATCCTGCCACCGTGTGGCTCAATCCGGTTCCGGAAAAGCAGTGGAATTACTCGCAAAGCACCAAGATGCTGAAGCAATTGGTCAATGACCGGATGTACCCGCTGAGCCTCGATGGTCTCGATGATGCAATGCGCGACCTGAGCCGCAAGCAAGGCTCTTAAGGCAGCATTCCGGTTAGCGCCCTGCTCAGTAGAGCAGATGGCCCTTAACTGCGGCGATCCAGCTTGCTTCGTCATTTGCCGCAATCTGATCAAGATCATGCGGGGTTGCTGCCCGGTCGTCGACCCATTCACGCAGCAGCGGCCCTCCATTGATTACATCGATTGCCAGCACATCATCGGTATACTCGTATTTGAAGTCCTTGCCCCGCCACATGGCGTAGTCCGGATAAAGGCTCCTGATAGCTTTGAATGCGAGCGCCTGAAGCCTCCAGGGTCTGAACTGGTCATGGCTGTAATACGGACCTTCTGCATGGATCATCAATGCACTGCAAAGTTCGCCGACGTGCTTGTGAAATGTTGGCTCGAACCAGCATTCGCGCAAAAGAGCCCCGCTTAGCCATTCCGGCGCTATCCTGCGCATTTCGGCATGAACTTTCGCGGCGTCGACATCTGGGGCACCGAACAGGACTTCGAGCGGACGTGTCGTTCCGCGCCCTTCGCTCAGGGTCGCTCCTTCCAGCATCACGGTGCCAGCATAGGCCCGTGCCATGTTGACGTTGGCAGCGTTGGGGCTCGGGTTGACCCAGACGCGATCGTCAGGCCAGCCAAACCCCGCACCATCGGGCGACCAACCTTGCATTTCGACTACATGGTAAGCCACATCGAGCGAGAAGTGTTCGATAAACCAGTGCCCCATTTCACCCATGGTCAGCCCATGCCGCATTGGCATCGGCGCGGCGCCAACAAAGCTCTCATGCCCCGGGATCAGCAGTGATCCTTCGACAGGTCTGCCTGCCGGATTGGGCCGGTCGAGAACCCATACTTCCTTTCCGTGTCGTTCCGCTTCCTCGAGCAGGTAAAGCAAGGTGGTGACAAACGTGTAGATGCGGCAGCCGAGATCCTGAAGGTCGAACAGGAACACGTCGGCACTGGCCATCATGTCCGCCGTGGGCCGGCGCACCTCCCCATAAAGACTGTAAACGGGGATATTGTGGACGGGATCGATCTCATGATCAGTCTCGACCATGTTATCCTGCTTATCGCCCTTGAGCCCATGCTGTGGGCCAAAGGCAGAGGTCACATTCACCCCTGCATCAACCAGTGCATCGAGCGAATGAACCATCCGGTCGGTCACGCTGGCAGGATGGGCCACAAGCGAGACGCGGCGGCCCGAAAGCCGCTCAAGAAGCGCCTCGTCCTTCAGCAGGACTTCAACACCGAACTTCATCATTGGTTCGCTCCGTTCAATTCAATGACGCGGCAAACTTCACTGTGAAATTCAGCCTTACCGCCAGAAAAGTCGAGCGCCCAAAACTGGATATTGCCGTCCTGATCTTCGACGATCGCATTCAGTGCGACCTTGGCGGGCAGTGGCAGTTTTGAAGCAATTTCGGTTTCCAGCCAAAGACTGGTGTGATCATGGCTGCAGGAAATCGCGATCGCATCAACCGGTGCGTCGCGGCTGTTGAGGCGAAAGTCGTCGAAATCATAACAGGCCCAGCGGCTCGACGGCGAAAGATTGAACTCGCGGTAATAGGCGCCGCCATGCGGTTGCCAGAAGATTTCGAAACAGGTCGTCTTCCACAGGAAGTCTGTCCGTTCACTGCCCGCATGCACCGGGATCTTGATCCGAGTGATGTCACCGTTCAGGCGGAAACGTGCCTTACAGCCCCGCTCTGTCGCCTCAATCACTGCCTCGACCGATGCGATTGGTCCTGCGGCGCATTCTGGGTGTAGTCTCAATTGTTGCATGGCAGTCCTATCGCGCACTCAAAAAGCTGCGGCAACCCACTTACGAAGCGCAATTTTCGTTGCTACAGCGCGCACCCTATGAGCGAACATAAATCCGAATTGCTGAAGCTGCTCGATGAACGCGGCTATATCCACCAAATGACCGATGCTGAGGGGCTGGACAAGCTTGCCAGCAGTCAGGTCGTACCGGGATATATTGGTTTTGATGCAACGGCCCCCAGCTTGCATATCGGCAGCCTGGTCCAGATCATGATGCTGCGGCGCCTGCAGCAAACAGGACACAAACCCATCGTTCTGATGGGCGGCGGCACCACTCGTATCGGCGACCCAACGGGCCGCGACGAGAGCCGCAAAATGCTGACCGATGAAGTGATCGATGAAAATATCGCCTCGATCCGGACAGTGTTCGAACAATTGCTGACCTTCGGCGACGGACCGACCGATGCCATCATGGTCAACAATCAGGATTGGCTGGGCAAGCTCGGTTATATCGAAATGCTGCAAAAGGTCGGCACGCACTTCACTGTCAATCGCATGTTGACCTTTGATTCGGTGCGTCTGCGCCTCGAACGCGAACAGCCGATGACGTTTCTCGAATTCAACTACATGATCCTGCAGGGGTATGATTTCCGGCACCTGTCCCAGGAACTTGGTGCGCGGCTTCAGATGGGTGGCAGCGACCAATGGGGCAACATCATCAATGGGGTCGAACTTGGCCGGCGGATGGATGGTATCGAACTGTTCGGGCTTACCACACCGCTGCTGACGACCGCTGACGGTGCAAAGATGGGTAAAACCGCTGCAGGTGCGGTGTGGCTCAACGAAGCTCAGCTCCCGGCGTATGATTTTTGGCAGTACTGGCGCAATTGTGACGATCGGGACGTGGGGCGGTTTTTGAAGCTGTTTACCGACTTGCCGCTGGATGAGATCGCCCGGCTCGAGCAGCTCGAAGGCAGCGAGATTAATCAGGCCAAGGTAGTCCTCGCCAACGAGGTAACGAAACTGGTTCGCGGTGAAGATGCTGCGCGTTCGGCTGAGAAGACCGCAAGCGAAACCTTCGCTGGCGGAGGCTCGGGCCAGGACCTGCCGAGCATCTCTGTCGGTGCAGAGGGCAAGCGGATTGGGGCCTTGCTGACGGAGATCGGGTTCACCGCGTCGAACAAGGAAGCCAAGCGCAAGATTGCCGAAGGCGCGGTCAAGCTTGATGATGTTGTCATCGGCGACGCGGGTCATTTGGTGGAAGTTGCCGACGGTAAGGAAATGAAACTGAGCCTGGGTAAGAAAAAGCACGGAATTATTACGCGTTAACGCGTAAATGCGCAGCTAGCGTCCCGAAACGGGACAAAAATTTTTACAAATTATCAGGCTTTCTTGTTCATTAGGGTTCTTCGGCAATCAAGGCAGGAAGGCCCCTGAAAAATGAGTGTTGGAGCACAACTTTCAGTAACAGATTTGCGGCGCGCTGCGCGGCATCCGGTCGACTTCCCGGTCATTGCCGAGCACCAGTTGCGCGGCGATGTGAAGCTGCACATCTGCAATATCTCCGCTCATGGCTTCATGATTGACGATGCCGGAGAGCTTTCGCGCGGTGATCGCGTGATCATCCGCCTGCCGGTGGTTGGCCGTATCGAGGCATACGTCATCTGGACCCGGGACGAGAGAGCCGGTTTTCAATTTGAGCGTATCATCCGCATGGATGATTTCATGACGATGATCGACACTCTGCAGCCAAACCCCAGGCTTCGCCGTTCGCGCTAAGCCGGGGCATCGTAAAGCCCGCTTCCTCACGATAAGGCAGCACTGACTTCACAAGCT
This sequence comes from Pontixanthobacter luteolus, assembly GCF_009828095.1. Lineage (GTDB taxonomy): Bacteria > Pseudomonadota > Alphaproteobacteria > Sphingomonadales > Sphingomonadaceae > Pontixanthobacter > Pontixanthobacter luteolus. The sequence goes on from NZ_WTYP01000001.1 coordinate 961,827, forward strand.
CTGCGCCGCCTGCCATGGCGCTGCTTGTGAGCGACCAGACACACCCCTTCCGCATCGCGAATTTCCGCGCATACTGGCTATCGCGTCTGTCGATGACTTTGGCGCAGTATTCGATGCTGCTGATTGTCGGGTGGCAAACCTACAATATCGCCAGAGACGACGGGCTTGGTGTTGCAGCAGCGTCCGGCCAGCTTGCCATGATCGGTCTGCTTCAGTTCGTTCCGCTGTTTCTCCTCATGCCTTTCGCGGGACTTGCTGCTGACCGGTTAAACCGGCGCAATGTGGCGCGCCTCACTGTCTTGCTGCAAATGACCTGCGCAGGGATATTGGCCTACCTAACCTGGCAGGACACGATCAGCCTATCGAGCCTGTTCGCGGTCGCGGTCTTGTTGGGGATCGCCAGGGCCTTTGCAGGGCCAGCGCTGTCTGCCCTTGCCCCAAACCTTGTTCCGAAGGCGATCCTGCCAAACGCGATAGCGCTGTCGTCAATCGCTTGGCAGGTCGGCATGATCGTGGGGCCAGCCATTGGCGGATACCTGTATGTAATCGACCCAGCGATGCCTTACATTGCAGCATTATGCTTGTTCGGCGTTTCGGTGACCGCACTCAGTTTCATCGGCCATGTCCCGCGCAGCCCGATTGCCGGGGCGCAGCGTCCGATCGGACAGATCGTCGACGGCTTGCACTATGTCCTGGAAAACAAGATGGTCCTTGGTGCGATCACGCTGGATCTGTTTGCGGTGTTCCTTGCCGGTGCGACCGCTCTTTTCCCGGTGTATGCCCGAGACATTCTGCAAGTTGGTGCGACCGGTTTAAGCCAACTCGCGGCCGCGCCCGCAGTGGGCGCTGCGCTGACCGCGTTATATTTTTCTTTCAAGCCGTTGAAGACCAATGTCGGGCCGAAGATGCTGTGGGCGGTTGCGATCTTCGGATTGGCGACGATAATATTTGGCGTTTCCACCAGCATGCCATTATCGCTGGCGATGCTGTTCGTGGTCGGTGCGGCCGATATGTTCTCGGTCTATATCCGCCAGTCACTGATCCAGCTGCATACGCCGGATGACAAGCGCGGGCGGGTTTCCGCAGTCTCGCTCCTGACCATTTCGGCATCTAACGAATTTGGCGACTTTTTCTCAGGCACCCTCGCCTATTTGATCGGCCCGGTTCTAGCCGTAGTCTCTGGCGGAGCGGGCGCGATCATGACGGTCGCCTTGTGGAGCCGGGTATTCCCGGTTTTGCGCACCACAAGGACCTTTGATCCGCCAGAAGAGTTACTAGATAAAGCAGCAGACAACCCACAAAAGGGAGAGACCAGATGAAAGCCGATTCCGTCCTCGCAACCATTGGTGCAACACCGCATATCCGCCTGTCTCGGCTGTTCCCGGATCACGAGGTCTGGGTGAAGTCGGAACGCTCCAACCCTGGTGGTTCGATCAAGGATCGTATCGCATTGGCAATGGTCGAGGCCGCAGAAGCAAGCGGCGATTTGCAAGAGGGCGGAACGATCATTGAACCGACCAGCGGCAACACCGGAATCGGCCTAGCAATGGTTGCAGCGGTAAAGGGTTACAAGCTCGTTCTGGTGATGCCGGAAAGCATGAGTGTCGAAAGGCGGCGCTTGATGCTCGCTTATGGCGCTACGTTCGACCTGACCGACAAGACGAAGGGTATGAAGGGCGCGATTGAGCGCGCGACCGAACTGGTTGAGAAAACCGATGGCGCGTGGATGCCATCCCAGTTCGACAATCCGGCCAATTTCGAGGTGCACGTTCGCACGACCTCTCAGGAAATCCTGTCAGATTTTGCCGATGAACCAATCGACGTAATGATCACCGGGGTTGGAACCGGCGGTCACCTGACCGGATGTGCCGAGGAATTGAAGCGCCACTGGTCCGGAATGAAAGCCTATGCCGTTGAACCTGCACTCTCGCCCGTGATTGGCGGCGGCCAACCCGGCCCGCACCCCATTCAGGGCATTGGCGCAGGGTTTATCCCTGGCAATCTCCACACGCAGGCCATCGACGGTGCAATTGCCGTAAATGCCGATGATGCCAAGGAAATGGCTCGGAAGTGCGCCGCTGTCGAAGGGCTTCTCGTGGGTATTTCCAGCGGTGCAACTTTGGCTGCAATTGCCAAAAAGCTGCCCGATCTGGAACCGGGCACGCGAGTACTTGGCTTCAACTATGACACCGGTGAGCGATACCTGTCGGTACCCGACTTTCTTCCTGAATAAGTTGAGTCCATTTCGTCCAATCGCAGGAATATCGCGCCTGCGATAACTCCCCCCATTCGATAAGGGGGGGATTGTCAAATGGACTATATACGACTGGGACAGAAACTGATTGTTTCTGCCGCGCTGGCAGGTGTCGCTTTGCTGGGAGCACCGGCTTTGGCTGCGGACGTTGAAATCTGCGAAGCAGATAAGCTGACTTCAGCTCCGGCGGTGGCATGGATGACCGACAATGCCTGGCGCTATCAGACTGAAGCACAGGCTGAGATCGGCTACCGCTCGCTGCTGACCGGGCAGTCACCGTGGCCCGACTGGTTTCATCCGGAAGTCTCAGTGCTGATGCCGGGTGCCCGCTTCCAAATGGCGATGTCGAATGGCCAGAAAAACACGCAGCCGGGCGGTTTTGGGACCTATGACTATCTGGATAGCGTGGGCGAAGTGCGTGAGTATCTGGCGGTCTTGCCCGAATGGAAGCCGGATATTGACCGTATCGTCACGTATCAGGTCAAAGCGCCCCTGATTGTTTCAGTCGGGCCGATCGGTCCGCAGGTCGATCAGGTCGGCTGCAAGCTTTACGCCGGACGTTTTACCCAAATCCAAATGCTTGTCTCGCCAGCGGACAGGATCAATTACCTGACATATATTTCGGAACGTCCTGTGAAATAGAAAAGGGGCCCTGGCATCTGCCAAGGCCCCTTTGATCTCTGGACTTGGCTTTATGCAGCTGTCTGGAAAGCTTCTTCGCCAAGTGCCATCATTGTGTCGGCGCCAGCTTCCAGCTTGCGGCGGAGTGCGCCGGCATCCGGGAGGAAGCGGTCGCCGTAATAACGGGCGGTCGCAAGCTTGGCTTCGTAGAATGCCTTGTCTTCAGCCCCGCCATCCAGTTTGGCCTGAGCAACGGTTGCCATGCGCAGCCACATCAGGCCAAGCGAAACGATGCCCATGATGTGCATGTAGTGATGCGCACCCGCGCCAAGATGATCGGGGTTCTGCATGGCATTCTGCATGAACCACATTGTTGCAGCCTTCTGCTCGCCAAGGGCCTTTTCCAACTTCTCGGCAAAAGGTGCGATTGCCTCGACCTTTTTGGCTTCGGCGATTTCTGCATCGACGGTTGCGAAGAATGTCTGGATTGCAGCGCCGCCGTTCTGTGCGAGCTTGCGTCCGCAAAGGTCCATGGCCTGAACACCGTTGGTGCCTTCGTAGATCATGGCGATGCGGCTATCGCGGACATACTGTTCCATGCCCCATTCCTGAATATAGCCGTGTCCGCCGAAGACCTGTTGCATGTTCACTGCAACGTCGAAGCCTTTGTCGGTGCCGTAACCCTTGATTACAGGGGTCAGCAGACTGATGATCTGGTCAGCTTTCTTCTTGTCTTCGTCGGTCGCGCCCTTGTGCGTCAGGTCGACCTGAAGCGCGCCCCACAGAGCCAGAGCCCGCATTCCTTCGGTGTAGGCTTTCGCATCCATCAGCATGCGGCGGACATCGGCGTGCACGAAGATCGGATCGGCCTGTGCTTCCGGTTCAGCAGGTCCGGTCAATGCCCGGCCCTGACGGCGGTCAAGCGCATAAGCGACGGCGTTCTGGTAAGCGACCTCTGCCTGCGCATAGCCTTGAATGCCCACTCCGAGGCGGGCAGCGTTCATCATGATGAACATGGCCGCTAGGCCCTTGTTCTCTTCGCCGACCATCCAGCCTGTGGCGCCATCGTAATTCATGACGCAGGTCGAATTGCCGTGGATGCCCATTTTCTCTTCGATCGAGCCGCACTGCAATGAATTGCGATCACCCAGCGAACCATCGTCATTCACTAGGAACTTGGGCACGATGAAGAGCGAGATGCCTTTTGAACTGTCGGGTGCACCCGGAGTTTTCGCCAGAACCAGATGGATGATGTTTTCGGTGAGGTCATGCTCGCCTGCCGAAATGAAAATCTTGGTGCCGGTGATGGCAAAAGAACCGTCTGCCTGCGGCACTGCCTTCGTGCGGATCATACCCAGATCGGTGCCGCAATGCGGTTCCGTAAGGTTCATGGTTCCGAGCCATTCGTTGGCGATCATCTTGTGAAGGTATTTTTCCTTCTGCTCATCCGAACCCTTGGCAAGGATGGCAGCAACAGCGCCGCCGGTGAGGCCCGGATACATCGCGAATGCCTGATTGGCGGTGCCAACAAACTCTTCGATCAGCATGCCAAGGACGTGCGGCATGCCCTGCCCGCCGAATTCCTCAGGCTGGGAAATCGTGCCCCAGCCAGATTCGCGGTACTGCTCGAAAGCGTCCTTGAAGCCGGTTGGCGTGGTTACGCTACCGTCATCATGGCGGGTGCAACCTTCCTTGTCGCCAACCTGGTTGAGCGGCGCGAGGACTTCGGAACAGAACTTGCCGGCTTCATTCACGACGGTGTCGATCATGTCTGGTGTTGCGCTCTCGAAACCCGGCAGGTTGTTGTAACTGGCCAGGTCGAGCACTTCATTGATGATGAAACGGGCGTCACGTGTGGGTGCGGTATAGGTGGGCATCTTCGTGTCCTTTGTGGATTTTCAACGCTGACTGTTGAGCTTGGGGGTCAGCTGCTAGCGTTGTCGAGGGCTAGATTCTCGATGTGTTTGATAAATTCGCTCAATTCCTTGATTGAGGAATCGATATCGGCGCGCTGGCGTTTCAGCTTGGCTACGTGGTCGCGGCATTTTTCAACCGTGACCCGTCGTTGTTCCACCCGTCCGTCGCCGAGATCGTAGAGATCGATCATTTCACGAATTTCGACGAGGCTGAACCCGACATTCTTGGCCCGCATAATCCAGGCGAGCCGCGCGCGGTCCCGCTTCGAATATACGCGGGTCAGGCCGATACGCTTGGGAGCAATCAGGCCCTCATCCTCGTAAAAACGCAATGCTCGTGCGGTGCAGTCAAACTCGGTGGTGAGGTCTGAAATGCTGTATTGTTCCCGCGCAAGTTTGTCGGGACGCTCCAGATGCGCTCCGGCGTGCGCTTCGCGGGTTTTGTCGGTGGGTTTTGGATCCGATGCTGTTGCCATAGGCAGTTTTCTAACTGCCCTTTACGTAAACGTCAACTGGTTTCGAGTTGACCCGTCTCTCGATTTAACCCCCGGTAGAAACACGAGCGGGCCCCCGTATGGCATGTTGGACCAGCAGGATCACAAACCAGGATCAGCGCATCCTGATCACAATCGACCCGCATCTCCCTTACTTGCAATACGTTGCCAGAGCTTTCGCCCTTCTTCCAAAGGCGCCCTCGTGAACGGGAATGGAAATGAGCCACTCCGGTTTCGATCGTTGCTTCGAGCGCCTCCGAGTCCATGAATGCCACCATCAAGATGTCCTTGCTCGCATGGTCGGTCACCACTGCACATAGCAGGCCATTGGCATCAAACTTAGGCATGAAGTCAGTTCCGGACTCGCGCCTTTTGGCGTCATGATCGCTCGCGTTCATTCAAAAATATCCATGATTTACAGGCTAGCACAGCAGCCATTTCCTTTGTTGCACGATAACCACAGATTAGTCCCAAAATCTACCACACTTGCAAATGCAGCTTTGATGAATGCCAGATGGATGGAACAACGCTGCTCAGGCCCGAGAGGGTCAACCAGAACGCGGTACGCAGTGCCAGGTTCAGGGGGTTTGGGACGCAGCCGGTAATAAGCCAGGCGCTCCCATGAACGATGAGGGATCGGACCCGGACAGCCATCAAGGGGGAGGCTGTCTTAGCTGAAAGGCGGGTCCACTGTTATTCGTCACGTGGCGCCCGGGGTCCTAGACCTCGGGCGTTTCACGTTTCAGGCCTGACGAGCCCGACCCACCTGCACCATCCAGAACGCGTGCAAAACATGCGATAATGACTTGGTTCGCTCCGGCTTTCTTGAGCGCCCTTACGCAGCTTTCCGACGTGGCGCCGCTGGTCAGAACATCATCCACCAGTACGACCTTGGCGCCATCGATAGAGGATCGCCGTCTCGGGTTCACCTCGATTACCCCGGCCAATGCCCGTTCACGTTCCTTACGCCCCAAACCGCCGAGGCTCGGCGTCTTGCGATTTCGCAGAAGTCCGTCGACGACCAGTGGCTGCTCGGTTAATTTCGCGATCCGGGCCGCAAGCAGTGCCGCCTGATTGTATCCCCTGGCCCATAATCTCCCGCGGTGCAGAGGAACCGGCACCAGCAGCCACTCGCCTTCCAATCTGGGCAGACGCGCGGTTATCAGGCGGGACAGCATTTCAGCGAGCGCTATTTTCCCGCCATGTTTGAAGCTGAGAACCAGCTTCCGTGACGCGTCGTTATAGATAGTGCCTGCCGCAATACTGTCATGCTTTGGCGGCGATTTCAGGCACGGTGCGCACTGGGCGCCTTCGTGTGCAGTGCCGTCCCCGAACGGACGTTGGCAGGTGGAACAAGCGGTGCCGGAGGGAACGTCCAACTGCGCCCAGCACTCTGCGCACAGCCCGCGCTGTTCTGCAATCGCCGAGCCGCAAAGAGGGCACCTCGGCGGGAAGAGCAAGTCCACTGCGGGCTTCAGCGCCTCGGATAAAAACTTGTTAAATTCCATGGATCTACGATGACGTGCTTGCACGACGGCCGCAAGCTGGGCACGGGATAAAAATGGACTCACCCAATCCTCCCCGGATATTCTCGTCTGCACGGCGGTGTCAGGCCTTGCTTCGGGCACGCCAGCGTCAGAGCTCGAACCTGTCCGCCGCGCGGTATCTTCTGGAAGATGCAATTAGCGACATCGAAGACCGGCTGGACTTCACCCGGACAACGCCTGAACGCTCGCTGGTGATCGGGGATCCGACTGGCTCTCTGTCGCGTGCGCTTCAAGGACACGGGGAGGTCTTCGATATGCCGCCCGGCATGATCGACGAAGAGCGCCCGCTCCCACATCAGGAGCTCGACTTGCTGGTGCATCTCTTCGGTTTCGCGACAATCAACGATTTGCCGGGAGCGCTTCTTCATTCACGAGCCGCATTGCGAGCTGGTGGTATGTTGATTGCCTCATTCCCCGGCGCGGGAAGCCTGCAATCCTTACGATCAATAATGCTGGCGGCAGATGGCGAACGCCCGGCACCGCGCATTCATCCTTTGATCGATAACTCGGCCGCAGCATCCTTGCTCCAGCGGGCCGGGTTCACGCGGCAGGTGGTCGATAGCCATGTAATTACAGTTCGTTACAGCTCGCTGCGAACACTGGTTGCCGACTTGCGCGATCAAGGCCTTGCCAGCGTTCTTCGCCGCCCCGGACCGCCGCTGGATCGTGCGGCTATGGCACGGGCTGAAACGGCTTTCCGTGACCTTGCCGATGATCAGGGCAAGGTCACTGAGAAGTTTGAAATGCTGACCCTAACCGCCTGGAAATCCTAGCGAAGTGATGCCTGGGCCGCAGCAAGCCGGGCAATCGGAACGCGGTAGGGAGAGGCGCTGACATAGTCGAGCCCGACTTTTTCGCAGAAGCCGATACTGGCCGGATCGCCGCCATGTTCCCCGCAAATTCCCAGCTTGATATCGCCGCGAGTGGCGCGGCCACGTTCTGCCGCAAGTTCAACAAGCTGCCCCACCCCTTCGAGATCGAGGCTGACGAAGGGATCACGGGCGAAAATACCCTTGTCCACATACGGCCCCAAGAAACGGGCGGAATCGTCGCGTGATACCCCGAGCGTGGTCTGGGTCAGATCATTGGTCCCGAAGGAGAAGAAGCGCGCCTCTTCGGCAATTTCCCCGGCCATCAGCGCTGCCCGCGGCAATTCGATCATCGTCCCGACCATGTATTCAATTTCGGTGCCCTGCTCTGCGAACACTTCTGCGGCCACACGCTCCACCAGTGCGCGCAGGATTTGCAGCTCGCGGCGGGTGGCGACCAGCGGAATCATGACTTCTGGAACAGGTGCTTCTCCCGATGTTTTCGCGACTTCGCAGGCGGCTTCGAAGATAGCGCGGGCCTGCATCTCGTATATTTCGGGATAGGTAATGCCGAGGCGGCAGCCGCGATGGCCCAGCATCGGATTGAATTCATGCAATTCGCCAGCGCGCCGTTTCAGATAGTCCACGCTCAGGCCGACATTTTCTGCAAGCTCTTCAAATTCGCTGTCGCCGTGCGGCAGGAATTCGTGAAGTGGCGGATCGAGCAAGCGGATGGTGCACGGCAGCCCGACCATCACCTCGAAAATTTCGCGGAAGTCGGATCGCTGTTCCGGCAGCAGCTTGGCCAGCGCATCGCGCCGCCCGGCTTCGCTATCAGCCAGGATCATTTCGCGCACCGCACTGATACGGCCTGCTTCGAAGAACATATGCTCCGTCCGGCAAAGGCCGATACCCTCGGCTCCGAACTGGCGCGCCATGCGGCAATCGTTTGGCGTTTCCGCATTAGTGCGCACGCGCATACGGCGGTATTTGTCCGCCCATTCCATCAGTATGCCGAAATCACCGGCAAGCTCCGGTTCGATAGTCGCGACTTCACCGGCCATAACCTGACCATTGCTGCCGTCGAGGGTGAGCGTGTCGCCTTCTTTCAGTTCGCGATTTCCGATGCGGAGCGTTCGCGCCTTCATGTCGATCGAGACGGCGGATGCCCCCGATACGCATGGGCGGCCCATGCCGCGCGCAACCACCGCTGCGTGTGACGTCATGCCGCCGCGTGCGGTCAGGATACCCTTGGCAGCGTGCATACCGTGAATGTCTTCCGGGCTGGTTTCGACGCGGACAAGGATGACTTTCTCGCCGCCATGGGCGAGCTGTTCCGCCCTGTCGGCATCCAGCACGATCACGCCGCTGGCCGCACCCGGCGAAGCGGGCAACCCAGTGGTCAGAACGTCGCGCTTCGCATCAGGGTCGAGGGTCGGGTGGAGCAATTGGTCCAGAGCCATCGGATCGACCCGCAGGATCGCTTCCTTTTCCTCGACCAGACCTTCGCCGACCATATCGACCGCCATTTTCAGCGCCGCCTTGGCGGTACGCTTGCCCGAGCGGGTCTGGAGCATCCACAGCTTGCCGTCCTGCACCGTGAATTCGATGTCCTGCATGTCGCGGTAGTGTTTTTCGAGTAGATCGAATACATCGGCCAATTCGCTGTAGGCAGCAGGCATCGCCTCTTCCATGCTCAGAGGCTTGGCACCAGCAGCCTCGCGGGCGGCCTTGGTCAGATATTGCGGGGTGCGGATGCCGGCGACGACATCCTCCCCCTGGGCGTTGATCAGGTATTCGCCGTAATAGGCTTTCTCGCCGGTCGCAGGGTCGCGGGTAAAGGCAACGCCGGTCGCGCTGGTATCGCCCATATTGCCGAACACCATCGCCTGAACATTGACTGCGGTGCCCCATTCGGCGGGGATGTCGTTGAGCCGGCGATAAACTTTCGCCCGGTCGCTGTCCCAACTGTCGAACACGGCGGCGATTGCCCCCCACAATTGCTGGTTTACATCCTGCGGGAACGGGTGGCCCAGTTCCTGATCAACGATACCCTTGTATTCCGCGACGAGCGTTTGCCAGTCTTCAGCTTCCATCTCGGTATCGTTGTAGAAGCCCTTGTCTTCCTTGGCGATTTCGAGTGCTTCTTCAAACAATCCGTGATCCACGCCGAGCACAACGTCAGAATACATCTGGATGAAACGGCGATAGCTGTCCCACGCGAACCGGTCATCACCCGATGTGGCTGCAAGGCCGGCAACGGTCTTGTCGTTCAGACCCAGGTTCAGAACCGTGTCCATCATTCCGGGCATGGAAACCCGTGCGCCGGAACGGACCGATACCAGCAACGGATCACCGTTATCGCCCAGTGTCTTGCCGACTGTCTGTTCGACATGCTTCAGCGCATCGGCGACTGCAGCACGCAAATCATCAGAGAAATCAGACCCACCTGCCAGATAATCGACGCACTCTTCGGTCGTGATGGTGAAGCCCGGGGGCACCGGCAGCCCGATCTGGGCCATTTCGGCAAGGTTCGCGCCCTTCCCGCCGGTAACGGTCTTGTCCTTCTGTCGCGGGTCCGAATGGTCCGCTGATCCGCCGAATGTGTAAACCGTCTTCACGTCAGAAACTCCAAATTTGATGCGTTCTTTCCTATAGGCATTCCTACAGGATGGAACACATGGAACACTGTCCTTGGATGAAAGGTGCTACCCTTCGATTTTGCTGAAATCGGCGACCTGCTGCACCGCATTGCGGAACCGCGAAAGCAGGTCGAGCCGCGCTTTGCGCTTTGCAGGATCATCGTCATTCACGGTCACCTCGCCAAAGAACGCGTCGATCGGCGCGCGCAGGGTTGCCAGCGCAGTCATCGCGCCTTCGAAATCTTCGGCCCTGATGGATGCCGCAGCTTTCGGTGCGGCTTCATCCAGCGCTTCGATCAGCGCCTTTTCGGCTGCTTCCGGCGCGTAGGACAGCGACTTTTTCTTGGCCGCATCCAACTGAGCCTCGACAACCTCTTTCATCGCCGGATCATCGACCTGCGACAGCGGATCTTCCTCGCCGGTATGCGGCGGCTCCCCGTTCGCATCCCAACCTTCCTTCTTCAGGATATTGGCTGCGCGTTTGTATCCGGCGAGCAGGTTCGTGCCGTCTTCGGTGCCCATGAATGCCTGAAGCGCGTGGACGCGAGCAAGCAGGCCGACAAGGTCGTCCTCGCCTCCAAGCGCGAACACTGCGTCGATAAGGTCGTGACGGACGCCCGCTTCGCGCTGCTGGACCTTGAGGCGGTCGGCGAAGAAGTCGAGAAGGTCATACATATAGCCAACGTCGAGAGGAGCCTCCACCTCACCTCGGATTTCGGCCAGCGCATAATTGCCTTTAAAACCCTTGGGTTTGATGTCTGCTACTTCGCCGATCCAATCGTAAACATCACGGCGCCGATGGATCGCATCATCAATCCGATAGTGCGCGAGCAAATTGTTGATAATGAATAACTCGGCATCGTGTAGTTTGATGCGAACGGTATTGGCCATCAGAAGCCGGATGACACCCAACGCCGCTCTACGCAGTGCAAACGGGTCCTTCGATCCGGTGGGCATATCGCCCATCGCAAAAAAGCCTGAAAGAGTATCCAGCTTGTCCGCCAGGCTCACCGCTACTGTCACCGGCGCAGTCGGAACGTCGTCGCCCTGCCCTATCGGCTTGTAATGGTCGCGGATCGCGTCGGCGACGGCATCGGGCAGACCTTCTGCGCGGGCGTAGTAGCCGCCCATAAGGCCCTGTAATTCGGGAAATTCACCGACCATCTCGGTGACCAAATCGGCCTTGCATAGACGCGCTGCCTGCTCGGTCATGTCCGGATCGGCATCCTTGACAATGCCTTCTTCGACTAACCAGCGCGCCAGTTTCGCCACGCGGTCGACCTTGTCGGCAACTGTGCCAAGCTTTTCGTGAAACGTTATCCGCTCAAGGCCCTGCGCGTGCTTGGCGAGGGATTTCTTGCGGTCCACATCCCAGAAGAATTTCGCATCCGAAAGGCGCGCTGCGAGGACCTTGCGGTTGCCGTCGATGACAACGGCCGGGTCTTCAGCATCGATATTCGACGTGCAGATGAAGGCATTGGCGAGCTTGCCGTCCTTCTCGCACACGAAATATTTCTGGTTCACGCGTGCGGTCAGCTGGATGGTTTCCGGCGGCACTTCGAGGAAATCGTCCTCGAACCGGCCGAGCAGCGGAACGGGCCATTCGGTCAGACCAGCGTTCTCGATAACCAGACCTTCGTCTTCAACTAGGTCCAGCCCGGCATCGGCGGCCGCTTTAGCAGCGCCGCTGCGGATAATGGCCTGCCGTTCCTCATGGTCGACGATCACATGGCCAGCGCGCAGTTTCACGGCGTAGTCACCGGCATTGCCGATCGTGATGTCACCGGAATGGTGGAACCGGTGACCCAGCGTTACCGCGCCAGAGGTCACCCCGTGTGCCTCGCATTCGATGATCTGATCATCGAGCAGCGCGACGATGCCAGACAGCGGGCGAACCCAGCGCAGGCTTTCCGTGCTGATCGAAGCATCGCCCCAGCGCATTGATTTGGGCCAGCTGAAGTCGCGGATGATTGCCGCAATGGCGTCAGTCAAAACGTCCTTTACCGCCCTGCCCGGTGTTTCAATCACCGCGAAGTAGGTCGAGCGGCCTTTGACGTCACGCACTTCCAACTGGTCACGGGTGACGCCATTTTTGCGGCAGAAACCGTCGACGGCCTGGTCCGGCGCACCCTCTGGCGGGCCTTTCGCTTCTTCGCTTACGGCCTCGGTTTCCAGCGGCAGACTGCGTGCGATCAGCGCAAGGCGGCGCGGCGTCGACCATACGGTGACGTCGCCCACCGATACCCCGGCGCTATCCATTTCACGGCGAAACAGTTTCACCAGCTCAGCGCGCGCGCCGGCCTGCATCCGTGCAGGAATCTCTTCGCTACGCAGTTCGAGGAGGAAATCCGCGCTCATTTCGACCACTCCGGATATTTCTCGGCCCAAATGGGCGCTTCCTTTTCCATATGCGCTTCGCACGATCCGCGTGCCAGATCACGAACACGGGCCATGTAACTGGCGCGTTCCTGCACACTGATCACGCCGCGTGCCTGCAGCAGGTTGAAGATGTGGCTTGCCTCCACCGCCTGTTCATAGGCTGCGATAGGGACCTGATTTTCCAGTGCATTCTTGCACTCTGCCTCGGCCTTGTTGAACAGATCGAAAAGGGCGTCTGTGTCGGCCACTTCGAAGTTCCACTTGGACATCTGCTTCTCGTTCTCGAGAAACACCTCGCCGTAAGAAACACCGCGGCCGTTGAAGTCGAGGTCGTAAACATTGTCCACGCCCTGAATATACATGGCGAGCCGTTCGAGGCCGTAGGTCAGTTCGCCCGCAACGGGTTTGCAGTCAAAGCCGCCCATCTGCTGGAAATAGGTGAACTGGGTAACTTCCATACCGTCACACCAGACTTCCCAGCCCAGTCCCCACGCGCCGAGCGTAGGCGATTCCCAGTCATCTTCGACAAAGCGGATGTCATGCTTCAGCGGATCGATCCCGATCACTTCCAGGCTTTTCAGGTACAGGTCCTGAATATCCGGCGGGCTGGGTTTCAGGATCACCTGATACTGATAATAATGCTGCAACCGGTTGGGATTTTCGCCGTAGCGGCCATCTGTCGGGCGGCGGCAAGGCTGCACGAATGCCGCATTCCACGGCTCCGGCCCTAGCGCGCGCAGGGTGGTGGCCGTGTGGAAAGTGCCCGCCCCCATCCTCATGTCGTAAGGCTGGAGGATTAGGCAGCCATTTGCACTCCAGAAATCATGGAGCGCGAGGATCATATCCTGAAACGATTTCGCCGGATTACGGGCCGGCACAGTGGGTGCATTCGTCGCCATGCGCGGGGCTTTGGCGCAAGCCCCGTGACGCGTCAATGCCGCAGCGCAGCATACCCACTCTGACAAAGCCCGTCGGGATCTTTTTACCGTCGCAACAGGTCGCGGCTTGCGCTAGGCCGGGCAGACTTGCCGAACCATCGCAGAATGCAAAAGGGTAAACGTGATCAGGAACTTCAGGCTCAATTGCATTCTCCCCTGCCTGCTGGGGATCGCCCTGACGGCGCCAGGCTGCACGCCCACCGGCGATATGGGTGCCCTGCCCCCTGCGGATCAGGCGCCCAATCAGGTGGTAGCTCAGGCTCCGGCTCTCTGGAGAGTGGCGGATGAGGACACCACGGTTTATCTTTTCGGGACGGTCCACATCCTTCCCAAAGGCGTAGACTGGTTCAAAGACGATATCGCCGACGCTCTCGCTTCTTCTGATGCTCTGGTGACAGAGATTTATGTAACTGAAGATGAAAAGCCGCTTGTTGCCAAAGCTTTCATGACGAGCGGCACTCTTCCCGCAGGTGAGAACCTGCGGGACATGATGAGTCCCGATGCCCGACTGCAATATGAGTTGGCACTGAAGAAGCTCAGCATGCCGCTCAGCGCATTTGACAGGTACGAACCATGGTACGCTGCGCTAAACTTGTCACTGATCCCGCTGTTTCAGCAGGGTTATACCGATCGGGCCGGGGTCGAAAGCGTGATCGAGGCGAAAGCGGCAGGTAAAAAGCGTATCCAGCTGGAATCATATCGGTATCAGGCAGAAATGCTGGACGGGCTGCCGTTCGATAGTCAGCTGCGATATCTGGCATCGGTTGCAGGCGATATCGATGCGATCGTTCCCACGCTGGACCAACTGGTGCTGGAATGGGCGAGCGGCGACACCGAGGGCATCGATGCCCTGATGAACGTTGATTACGGCGACGATGTGTTGGCAGACGCTCTGTTTGCATCTCGCAACCGCAAATGGGCGGCGTGGATCGATGAGCGGCTCGACACGCCCGGCACAGTCTTTGTCGCGGTTGGCGCTGGTCATCTGGCCGGTGACAAGAGTGTCCAGGCCGTGCTGGCCCAGCGCGGTATCAAAACGGTTCGATTACAATGATCGGTCGATCCATCGTCCTGCGCCTCTACCAACGCCTGAAAACGAACAAGCGCACTGCCGCATTGGTTTTTCTGCCAATCCTGCTGGCATCTTGTTCGCAGCGCGATGATGGGCTGGAACCGGCAGATGCATCGCCCGCGCTGTGGCTTGTCGAAAATGGTGAAGGCGAGACAGAAGGCTGGTTGTTCGGCACAATCCACGCCTTGCCTGATGATGTCCGGTGGCAAACTCCGGCATTGCGCGATGCATTGCGGCAATCAGTCGCCATCGCGCTGGAGATATCGGCAGATGACCAGGCCAGACTTCCGGAGATTTTCGGAACACTTGCCGCAACTCCCGGCTTGCCGCCCCTGCATGAACGCGTTGATCCTGCACGGCGCGCTGCGCTGCAAGAGCTTCTCGATGACGCAAATTATCGCAGCTCCGATTTCACGGCGACGGAGACATGGGCTGCGGCTTTGACCTTGGCCAGCGCTTCCAGTTCCGGTGAATATGCAAATGGTGTCGACAGGGCTCTTTCCGGACAGGTCGGTCGCCATCTGATACTGGAAGGCGCGGCAAACCAGCTGTCCATTTTCGACAGCCTGCCAGAGGCAGACCAACGCGACCTGCTGCAAGCGATCATTGACGATCATTCCGCCGCGGCATCGGATGACGAGATTGATCTGGTCACCGCATGGCTGGCGGGCGACATGGAAGGCATCGCGCTGGAAACGAACCAAGGCATGCTTGCCGATCCGGAACTGCGGGCTGCTCTGCTTGTAAACCGCAATCGTGACTGGGCAGACAAGGTGGACGGGTGGATGCAGCAGGAGGGTCCGATTACCGTTGCCGCCGGTGCCGCACACATGGCCGGTCCGGACGGGCTACCAACCCTGCTGCGGGACAAAGGTTACGCGGTTCGCCGCGTGCAATAGGCGCTTTTGCTTGCCATTCGCGCCACTCAGGCATATAGGCGCGCGCTTCCGGCTGTGGTCATCCCTGGAGGTGCGGCGCGGAAGAACACTATAATGCATTTCGAAAGGCAATATTATGAGCGACGCTCTTACCCTGCCGGCCGAGACGCGCGAACGGGCTGGCAAGGGAGCCTCCCGTGCACTGCGTCGCGATGGCCGTGTACCCGCTGTGATTTACGGCGGTAAGGAAGAACCAATCACGATCCACGTCGAGGGCAAGGAGCTGGTGAAACAGCTCATGACCGGACACTTCATGAACTCGATCGTCATGATCGAAGTCGGCAAGGAAAAGTTCCGTACCATTCCCAAGGACGTAGCTTTCCACCCGGTTACAGATCGCCCGATGCACGCGGATTTCCTGCGCCTGTCGAAGGACTCGAAGATCGACGTCGCCATCCCTGTTGTCTTCATCAACGAAGAAGCATCGCCAGGCCTCAAGAAGGGCGGCGTTCTCAACGTGGTCCGTCACGAACTGGAACTGGTTTGCGAAGCAGACAAGATCCCGTCGGAAATCGAAATCGACGTTACCGGCAAGGAAGTCGGCGATTCGATCCACATCAGCGAGATCAAACTGCCTGAAGGTTCCGAGAGCGCAATCACCGACCGTGATTACACCATCGCAACCCTCGTCGCTCCTTCGGCTCTCAAGAAATCCGAAGGCGAAGGCCAGACTGGCGAAGACATGGAAGCTGGCGAAACCGCCGCTACCGAGCAAGGCCCAGACGCCGATGCTGCTCAGGAACAGGAAGACAAGAGCGAGTAATCGCCCGGTTTTCTTACCAGTAATTTCCCAGTGGGAAATCAGGACGCCGGCCCACGAAAGTGCGGCCGGCGTTTTGTTTTTGGAACACCAATGGTTAGGGAATGACGATGCAGATTTGGGCAGGCCTTGGAAATCCCGGTCCGGGATACACGATGCACCGGCACAATGTCGGCTTCATGGCGGTAGACGTGATCGCCGAAATGCACGGCTTTGGCCCGGTCCAGAAGAAGTTTTCGGGTTGGACGCAGGAAGGCCGGATCGGCAACGAAAAGATCCTGCTTCTCAAGCCGGCAACCTTCATGAACGAAAGCGGCCGCGCAGTTTCCGAGGCCATACGTTTCTACAAGTTGGAACCGGACGCCCTCACCGTATTCCACGATGAGCTCGACCTTGCCCCCTTCAAGGTAAAGGTAAAGCGCGGCGGGGGCCATGCCGGGCATAACGGACTGCGTTCGATCGACAGCCACCTTGGCCCTGATTTCCGGCGCGTCCGGATTGGGATCGGCCATCCCGGGCACAAGGACCGGGTGCACGGCCACGTACTCGGGAACTATACGAAGGCCGAGACACCCGATCTTGTCGACATGCTCGGCGCTATCGGCGCGGAGGCCGAATGGCTCGTAAATGGCGATGATGCGCGTTTCATGAGCGAAGTGGCGCTGCGAATGCAGAATTAATCTGCTATCAGTGCTGTGAAACCTACAGGAGAATTGCAATGCCAACCATGAACCGCCGGACCTTGCTTGGCGCAGCAGCCGCAACCACCGCATTTACCGCGACAGCGGCATTGTCGAAGCCGGACCTGGTACCTCCTGCATTGGGCATGGCCGGCAAATCCGTGCTGATTACCGGCTGTTCATCCGGTTTTGGCCGTCTGACAGCTGAAGATTTCGCGCGCAGGGGTGCAAAGGTATTTGCAACGATGCGAAATCTGCCGCGGCAAGAGGCTGAGGAATTACGGCAAATCGCAGAGGATGACGGGCTCGATATTCACATCATCGAGATCGACGTCACCAGTGATGAGCAAGTGGCGGCGGGCGTGGCAGAGGCTGAGCGGATCAATGGCGGCGCGCTGGATGTGCTGATCAACAATGCCGGGATATCGACTGCGGGGCCGATTGAAATTCAGGACATGGAAGCGACAAAGCTGATGTTTGAGACCAACGTATTTGGTCCGCACCGGATGATGCGCGCGGCCCTGCCCGCCATGCGCGCTGCCAAGTCCGGCCAGATATTCAACGTCACATCACAATTGGGCCGCGTGATGCTGCCTGGCTTCGGCCAATATTCTCCAACCAAATTCGCGCTGGAGGCGATGAGCGAGCAGATCGCGTATGAACTCGTCCAGCACAATATCGACGTGACGATTATCGAGCCTGGCGGTTACCCCACCAAGATCTGGGCCAATGCCAATGCGCTGACGGAAAAGCTCCTCAGCCGGGCAGACCCGGTACATCTGGACGGTTACACCGCGATGGTCGATCAGCTGCGTGCTGGCGGAAATACCGGCGGTGATACCGATCCGGCCGATGTACCGCGTGCAATTGCGGAAATTATCGCCATGCCCGCCGGAACCCGCCCATTGCGCAAGGAAGTCCACCCCGGTGCAAAGCCGCAGATGGCGATCAACAAAGTCTGCGCCGAAGTGCAAGTCGGATGGCTGGGGGAATCGCCCTATGGTCCGTGGATCAGGGCTGTCCATCACGCATAGGCTGGTCAAGCGCCGCTTGCGCCGCTAAGCGCGCGGCATATTCATATACCGGAGTTTACGATGGGTTTCCGTTGCGGGATCGTCGGGCTGCCCAATGTCGGCAAGTCCACACTTTTTAATGCATTGACCGAGACGCAGGCCGCGCAGGCTGCGAACTATCCGTTCTGCACAATCGAGCCAAACGTCGGACAGGTTTCCGTGCCTGACGTACGTCTCGACAAAATCGCCGCGATTGCCGGGAGCGCGAAAGTCATCCCGACGCAGCTGGCGTTCGTCGACATCGCGGGCCTCGTGAAAGGTGCGAGCCAGGGCGAAGGCCTTGGCAATCAGTTCCTCGGCAATATCCGCGAAGTCGATGCGATCGTCCACGTTCTCCGCTGCTTTGAAGATGACGACATCCAGCACGTCAGCAACAAGGTTGATCCGCTGACCGATGCCGAAGTTGTCGAAACCGAGCTGATGCTTTCGGACCTCGAAAGCCTCGAAAAACGCGTTCCCAATGCCCAAAAGCGTGCGACCGGCGGTGACAAGGAGGCCAAGATCATGGCCAGCGTCCTTGGCCAGGCTCTGGAACTTCTGCGCGACGGCAAGCCCGCCCGGCTGACCGAACCCAAGGATGACGAAGAAGCACGCGTATTCGCGCAGGCACAGCTGCTGACTGCCAAACCGGTCCTGTATGTCTGCAATGTCGCTGAAGAAGACGCCGCGACCGGCAACGATCTATCCGCGCTGGTATTCGACAAGGCCGAACGCGAAGGCGCCCAGGCGGTTGTCGTGTCGGCTGCGATCGAGGCTGAACTTGTGACGATGGAACCAGAAGATCGCGGCGAATATCTCGCTGAACTCGGTCTTGAGGAAAGCGGCCTCACCCGGGTAATCCGCGCGGGCTATGAACTGCTTCATCTGCAAACCTTCTTCACCGCAGGCCCCAAGGAAACCCGCGCCTGGACCTTCCCGGCCGGCGCGAAAGCACCACAGGCTGCCGGCGAAATTCATACCGATTTCGAGAAGGGTTTCATCCGCGCGGAGACGATCGCCTATGCCGACTATGTCGAGCTTGGCGGTGAAAGCGCCGCGCGCGATGCCGGTAAGCTGCGTCAGGAAGGCAAGGAATACCTTGTGCAAGACGGCGATGTGATGATGTTCAAGTTCAACGTCTGATCGCTTAGCAAATTTCTCGGCACCTTTTGGCCGTCCGCCTGTTGGTCACACAACAAGGGGATTGCCGTGATCGATAAATCTGAAAAATTTAGCTGGCTGGTACGTATTGGGTATCTGAGCCGCGCCATACTTTATTCGGTTCTTGGCCTGATTGCGCTGACCAGCGCAGGCAAGATCAGCCAAGGCACCAATGGTATTTTCAAGGCGGTTGAAGATTTTCCTGCCGGAACCGCAATTCTGTGGCTCATGGTTATCGGGCTCTTTGCCTATGCACTGTTCCGCTTCGCTTCGACGGTTTTCGACATTGAGAACAACGGTTCGGACAAAAAAGGCTGGGCCAAGCGCATCGGCCATGCGGGCAGCGCAATCGGCCACCTCGCCCTCGCCTATTCGGCATACCAGTTTGCCAGCAGCGGGAAGGCTTCGGCCGGCGGCGCGCAAGAGGCAGCATCCGGCGTACTGTCTGTCGAATTCGGCGGCATTGTGCTCGGTCTTCTAGGCCTCGCTTTCCTCGGCACCGCGTTCTTCCAGGCGAAGAAGGGTCTGACCGGCGAATTCATGCACCGCATCAGCGCACAGGCGCCAAATGCAACGCGCTGGCTTGGCGGAGTGGGTTATGCCGCGCGCGGTGTCGTTTACGCAATCATCGGCTGGTCGCTGATCAATGCAGGGTTTCTTTCCGGCGGATCCGACAAGGTCAAGACACTCGGCGATGCGGTTGCGTCGCTTGCGGGTGAAGGCATCGTCTTCACTCTCACGGCACTGGGCCTGCTGCTGTTCGGATTGTTTAGCCTGGTTCTTGCCCGCTACCGGATTATTCCGCAGCTTGATTCCGGCGGCAAGGTCCCCAGCTTCCGGGCATGAACAAAGCTCGCCAATCTGCGAAATTGTACCGCATGATGATGGACAAACACGTCTGTCCCTACGGTATCAAATCCAAATGGCTGCTTGAACGCAAAGGCTACACGGTCGAGGATCACCCCCTCACCTCCCGCGAAGAAACCGATGCGTTCAAGAAAGAATACGGCGTGTCCACCACTCCGCAGGCCTTCATCGGTGATGAACGGATTGGCGGATACACGGATTTGCGTGCGCATTTTGGCAATCCTGTGCCGGACAGTGGGGCGACCAGTTACAAGCCTGTGATCGCAGTGTTTGCGGTGGGCCTTGCGCTGGCTGTCTCGCTCAGCCTCTTTAGCTTCGGGCAAGTGCTAACGGTCAGAACAGGCGAGTGGTTTGTCGCTTTCTCCATGGCCATGCTCGCCATGCTGAAGCTGCAGGATGTCGAAAAGTTTTCGAGCATGTTCCTAGGCTACGATCTGCTGGCCAAGAGGTTTGTGCCCTATGCCTATGCCTATCCTTTTCTGGAGGCGCTTGCGGCGGTGCTGATGGCGGGCCGGCAGCTTCCGTGGCTTTCGATACCGGTTGCATTCTTCATCGGCACGATCGGCGCCGCGTCGGTGATCTATGCGGTCTATATCCAGAAACGCGATATCAAATGCGCCTGTGTCGGCGGCAGCGCCAGCGTGCCGCTGGGCTTTGTTTCGTTGACAGAAAATCTAGCAATGATGGGTATGGCGATCTGGATGCTGCTTCGTTACGGCGTTTAGAAAATGCCAGGAGAGCCAATGCTGTATTTTGAGGATATCGAAGTCGGGTCAAAGCAAGAGTACGGCAATTACGAAGTCACCCTCGAGGAGGTGACACAGTTTGCCGAGATGTACGACCCGCAGCCATTCCATCTTGACAACGACGCGGCGGCAAAAACCCATTTCGGCAAGATATCGGCCAGCGGTTGGCATACCTGCGCGATGACCATGCGGATGATGGTCGACAATATGAAGGTCCACAAACAGGCTGGGCTCGGATCGCCGGGTGTGGATCAGCTGCGCTGGAAAAAGCCGGTATATCCGGGCGACACATTGCGCGTCGAGACTGAAGTCCTCGAAAAACGGCGCAGCAAATCGCGGCGCGAAATGGGTATTTTCAAATCGCGCGGGGTGACATTGAACCAGAACGGCGAAGTGGTGCTGGAGATGATCTCGAACGGGCTGATCCAGGTCCGCGACCCAGATGCACCCATCGAAGACTAGCGCGCCGGGTTATCGGCGGCACGCCGCCAGCCGGATTACTTCTTCACCGGCGGCTGTTTGCGAGTGAATACGAGTTCCTCTGCGCTGGATGCCTTGGCATCGAAAGCGTATCCCTCAGCGTCGAAATTCTTCAGATCATTCGCGCGTTCGATCCGGTTTTCCATGATCCAGCGCGCCATCAATCCGCGGGCGAACTTCACGTGATACATCAGCCGCCGTGCTTCCCCGTCCTTCACGTTAAGGAACGACGCGATGATGACCCGGCCCGGCAATGCCGACGTGTCGACAGCCTTGAAATACTCGTTCGACGCTAGGTTCACGATGGTTTGATCGGCATGGCCGGATAGATCATTCTCCAGCGCCTCGCCGATCCGGCTGCCCCAGAAATCATACAGCGACTGGCCGCGCGGGTTTTTCATCTTCGTGCCCATTTCCAGACGGTATGGCTGGATGGCATCCATCGGGCGCAGCAAGCCGTAGAGGCCGGACAATATCCGCAGATGATCCTGCGCATAGGATAGGGTTTCCTGGCCGAGGGTTTTCGCATCCAGCCCCCAATAGACATCGCCATCGAATGTCAGCCCGGCAGCTTTCGCAGAATTGCTGCGGCCTTCCAGATCGAACGCCTTGAACCGCTCGGCGTTCAGTTCTGCCAGCTTGTCCGAAATCCGCATCAGTTTCTTCAGATCGGCTGCCGATTGCTTCTTCGCGACACGGGCAATTTCACGCGTGTCATCGGTCAGGCGCGGGCTGGTGACGTCCAGCTCCGGCGTGGTCTCATCAAAATTGAGCTTCTTGGCGGGCGAAAGCAGAGTCAGCATTGGTGACTAATTCCTCAAAATTGGATGCACTGCGGCAATCGCGAAGGATGCGGTGCGTGTATGGCCACGAAACAGCCTGAACGTTTGGAAGACAACCCGTCAGCCTCCGAAATGCTCAGCTGTTTTGATTGACTCTCCTACTCCTCCAGTCGCACGACAGTTCCCAATGGAGGCAAAAACCGCAGACCACGCTTGCCGCAGAGCCTAACGCCGCACGTACAGCTTCTCAACGTCCTCCATCGAAAGTTTGACCAAAGTCGAGACGTAAACGGCGCACGATCTGGACCAGCGTTTCCCGGATTTGGCCAAAGTCTGGTTTCAAGCAATGCGAAGCGGAGCTGCTACATCTGATTTTCGGGTGGAAAGCGGGCATTCGCGGGATCGCATGATCGAAGTCCGCTGGTTTTAGAAGCAGACCCGTGCCGGACGGATCAGGCAGGAAAATGAATTCCGCACAGTTTGTTGCCGTCGGGATCACGAAAATAGGCCAGTTCGATGGTGCCCATGGAGGCAGTTTCGCGCGGTCCGGGCGGAGCTTCGATCGAGGTTCCGCCAGCGGCAACGGCGCTATCGTGAAGCTGCTTCACCTGCTCGGGCGAGTCGCAGGAAAAGGCGACTGTGCTGCCGTTGGCGATGCTTGCCGGTTCGTCGTTGATCGGCTGGCTGACGATGAAGTTGGTTCCGTTGCCGTTATTATAGATCAGGCGGGTATGGCCGCTGTCGGCGATGTTCCGCGTCCCTTCCCCTGCACCCAAGGTGCCGAGCACCGTGTCGTAGAAGCGCTTGGATCGCTCAATGTCGTTCGATCCGACCATGGTGTGAAAAAGCATGCATACTCTCCTGAAGGCCGATCGACTTCCGATCGTCATTAGCGGTCTCACCTAACAGGCACGTAACCCGCAGTCACCCCCGGCCCTCGGATGTTCGCTATCGGGTCGTTTGCCGACAGCCCGCTTTTAGCCAATAAGGCATCAAACTTGCCGCACAAAAGCGCATACTAGCGCACACTAATGCCGCCCGAACAATTTTTCGACGTCCTCCATCGACAGTTTGACCCAGGTCGGTCGGCCATGATTGCACTGGCCCGAGCGGGGTGTGCGTTCCATTTCGCGCAGCAGGGCGTTCATCTCCGCAACGTTCAATGTGCGCCCTGCCCTGACCGATCCGTGACACGCCATGGTTGCGAGCACGAGATCGAGCTTCTCGCCCAGCAGGATTGCATCGCCATGTTTGGCAATATCGTCCGCGATATCCTGCAGCAGCTTGTGCGGGTTGGCCTTGCCCAGCGAATGCGGGACGGCGCGGACCAGCATCGCATCGGGGCCGAAACGTTCGATGACCAGCCCGAGATCGGCAAGTTTGCCAATGGCGTCTTCCAGCCTGTCGCAGGATTGTTCGTCCATCTCGACGACTTCGGGCATCAGCAGTGCCTGGCTGCGCTTGATCGCCTCCTCTGCGCCTGCGCTGCGCAACCGTTCCAGAACAAGGCGTTCATGGGCGGCGTGTTGATCGACGATTACCAACCCATCTGCCGCTTCTGCGACGACATAGGTGTTAGCCACCTGTCCGCGCGCAATGCCCAGCGGGTATTTCTCTGCGCCTTCGTCAACCGGCTCGGCCATTTCGGCACGGCCTTGAGGGGCGGCCAGAACATCGCCGTTCTCGCCGCGGTAAGGCTGAACCGGTGAACTGACACCAGACGCCATTTGCGGGGCTGACGGAGCCCATGCGGGGCTGTCGAACATGGACCGGAGCGCAGGGGACGGCTCCTGCCGGACGGGCTCTTGCGACCACCGGCTCATAGCAGAGGCATCAGGTGACTGCGCGCTGCGCCGATCCCCCGTCGAGAGCGCCTGCCTCAGCCCGGAAACGATGAACCCGCGCACGGCCTGACTGTCACGAAACCGCACCTCCGTCTTGGCCGGGTGGACGTTGACGTCGACATCTTCAGGCGGAAGCTCAAGGAACAGTGCCAGCACCGCGTGCCTGTCCCGGGCGAGCATATCTGCGTAGGCGCCGCGCACCGCACCGGTCAGCAACCTGTCCTTCACCGGTCTTCCATTGACGAAGAGATATTGATGATCGGCCACGCCGCGGTTGTAGGTTGGCAGCCCTGCCACGCCGGTCAGGCGCATGGGGCCGCGCTCAAGGTCGATCGACACTGCATTGTTAGCCAGTTCGCGGGCGATGATTTCAGCAACACGCGCTTCCAGCGTTTCGCCGCCTTGCAGCGACAACACACGGCGATCACCGTGCTCAAACGTAATCGCGATATCGGGCCGCGCCATGGCAAGCCGCCGGACCACATCCTGACATGCGCCGTATTCGCTGCGCGGCGTGCGCAGGAATTTGCGCCGTGCAGGCACCTTGCCGAACAGGTTCTCAACCCTCACGCGGGTTCCCGGCGGCAACGCGGCTGGCGTGTCTTCCTCCAACACGCCGTGATCGACCACCTTTTTCCACCCCTGCGGCTCGCCATGCGGCCTGCTTTCCAGCGAGAAGCGCGATACGCTGGCGATTGACGGGAGTGCTTCTCCGCGAAAGCCGAGGGTGCTGACCTGCTCGATCGCCTCGTCTGGCAATTTGGAGGTTGCATGGCGTTCCAGCGCCAGGCTCATCTGGTCGGGCGACATGCCGCAGCCGTCATCGGTTACTTCAAGCCGGGTCAGCCCCCCATCGACCAGTTTGATCGAAATGCGCCGGGCTCCGGCATCTATAGAGTTTTCAACAAGTTCCTTGAGCGCGGCAGCTGGGCGCTCCACCACCTCACCGGCGGCAATACGGTTGATCAGCGCTTCTGGTAGACGGCGAATTTGCGGCATTGGCCAAGCCTAGCGATGAAGCGAAGCGAATTCGAGGCCGATGGTGCAAAAACCGGTGCAAGATACGCATAAAATTTTGGCCTTTTCGGGCTGCGTCCGTTAAGACGCTTTCATCCCTGTCATATCCGGGTCGCATCTGCCGCAGATTCTCGCGGCAAACGCCCGAAAACTATACGGAATCGCCGCCTGATGAGCTTCTTTTCTAATCTTTTCAAATTCGGTTCGCAGAACATGGCCATCGACCTCGGAACGGCCAACACTCTGGTCTATGTTCAGGACCAGGGAATTATCCTCAACGAACCGTCCGTCGTTGCCATGGAAACCATTGGCGGCTTCAAGAAGGTCAAGGCCGTTGGCGACGAAGCGAAGATGATGATGGGCAAGACGCCCGACAGCATCGAGGCGATCCGCCCGCTGCGCGATGGTGTCATCGCCGACATCGAAATCGCTGAAGAAATGATCAAGCACTTCATCCGCAAGGTGCATGGTTCGAAGAGCATGTTCCGCTATCCCGAGATCACGATTTGCGTTCCGTCGGGCTCGACTTCAGTTGAGCGCCGCGCGATCCGCGATGCCGCCAGCAACGCCGGCGCGAGCGAAGTTTACCTGATCCTCGAACCGATGGCTGCTGCAATCGGTGCCGATATGCCTGTGACCGAACCGGTCGGCTCGATGGTTGTCGATATCGGCGGCGGCACGACCGAGGTTGCCGTTCTTTCGCTGCGCGGTCTGGCATACACGACTTCGGTCCGCACTGGCGGCGACAAGATGGACGAAGCGATCGTTTCGTATGTTCGCCGCCATCACAACCTGCTGATCGGTGAAAGCACCGCTGAACGGATCAAGAAGGATTACGGTATCGCAATGGTTCCGGAAGACGGGATTGGCGAAACGATTACCTTGAAGGGCCGCGACCTCGTAAATGGCGTGCCCAAGGAAATCACCATCAATCAGGCTCACATCGCCGAAGCGCTTGCCGAACCGATTGGTGCAATCATCGAAGGTGTTCGTATCGCGCTGGAAAACACCGCGCCGGAACTCGCAGCCGATATCGTCGACCAGGGTATTGTCCTGACCGGTGGCGGCGCATTGATCCGCGGCCTCGACACGCATCTGCGCGATGAAACCGGCCTGCCTGTCAGCATCGCTGAAGATCCACTCACCTGTGTTGCTATCGGGACCGGCCGCGCCATGGAAGATCCGATCTACCGCGGCGTATTGATGACAGCATAACGGGGGCGAATTATGGCGCCGTCCTCTTCCCGGCGCTCCAGCTATTCACGGCGGGCGCAATACGGGGTTTTTACTGGATATGTTGCTGCCGGAATCGGCGCAGTGCTTGGTGCTGTCCTGCTCGGATTGTCTCTCTGGAGCCCTTCGAACTGGCAGGGGCCGCGCGGTCTGGCTTCGGAAGCAGTCGCTCCGGTTGCTGAAGCTGGCGCCACCGCCCGCACAGGCGGCCAGGGTTTCTTTGGCTCCATCGCAGGGTACTTCCGTGCCGGAAGCCAGAATGCCGAGCTGAAAGAAGAAGTGGAGCTTGCCCGTATCCGCCTGCAAGAAGCCAAAGCGGTCGAGCAGGAAAACCAGCGCCTCAAAGTTCTGCTCGGTCTTGCAGAACAGGAAGTCGGACCGGTCGCAGTTGCCCGTTTGGTGGGCTCAACAGCATCCAGCACGCGCCGTTTTGCCTATCTTGGAGCAGGCAAAAACGATGGCGTGGCAATTGGTATGCCAGTACGCGGCCCGCGCGGTGTTGTCGGCCGTGTGCTTGAAACATCGGCGAACATCTCCAGAGTTTTGCTGCTGACTGACAGCCAAAGCGTCCTGCCGGTGCGTCTTGCAGATGAAGACGTCGTCGCTTTCGCAGAGGGACGCGGTGACGGTCGGCTTCAAATCCGCCTTATCAACCTCGGGATCAACCCGCTGGAGCCAGGTGATGTGATGGTCACCAGCGGTGCCGGCGGCTATTACCGACCTGGAATTGCCGTCGCGATCTTGACCGAGATTACCGATGATGGTGGGATTGCCCGTATCATCAGCGATCCGGCGGCAACCGATTACGTTTCCGTCGAACCCATCTGGCAGCCGGAAGCGGTTGCCGGGGCGCAGCAGCCGGTTGATCAGGTGCTGGCCGAATAATGGAACGCGTCAATCCTTCGGCTCGCCGTGACGCCTATGGCAGCCGCATCAACCGGGTTCATTCACCCGTACGGGCCTATTCAATTCCCACTCTGAGCGTGATGGCTGCGTCCATCCTGCCGTTCTTTTTTGTCAGCGGCGGGGTCGCGATTATCCCGCCACTCGGTTTTCTGATGCTGCTGGGCTGGCGGCTGGTGCGGCCCGGCCTGTTGCCGGTTTGGGCAGGCTTCCCGCTTGGCCTGTTCGATGATCTGTTCAGCGGGCAGCCATTCGGCTCTGCCATATTTCTCTGGTCCGCAGCCGTGATCGCCATCGAAATTACCGAGACTCAGCTTCCCCGGCGTAGCTTCGCGCAGGACTGGACCATTTTTGGGCTGATCATACTCGCCTACATCTTTTCCGCCGCTTTGCTTTCCGGGTCGGATGTATCGCTGCTGATCATCTTGGCGCTTGGCCCGCAGGCCTTGCTGTCGGTCCTCCTATTCCCCATTATCGCGCGCATGGTAGCCAGGCTCGACAGGATACGCCTCAAACGCGTTCGCAGGGTGCATTGATGCGCAGCAAGCGTCGCCGGCAGCCGCCAATCAACTCTGCCACTCTCCAAAATCGATATGATCGCCGCAGCATAGTCTTGGGCGGGCTTGGTGCCGGAATCGGTACCTTGCTTGCCGTAAGGATGGGCTACATTGCGATTGCGGAGAACGAGAAATACCGGGTCGAGGCTGAAAGCAACCGCGTAAACCTTACCCTTATCCCGCCCCGCCGTGGATGGATCCTCGATCGCAACGGCGCTCCCCTCGCCTCCAATCGCGCCGATTTCCGCGTCGACATCATTCCCGAGCGCACGCCCAATCCCGACAAAACAGTCGAGACTCTGGGCGAGATTCTTGGTTACGAGCCTGCCCGCATTCAGGATTTGAAGGATGCGATGGAGGGCGCGCGCGGCTTTCAACCGGTCGAAGTCGGGACTGGCTTAGATTTTGAACAGTTTGCTGCCATCAGCGTTCGCCTGCCAGACCTTCCCGGTGTGGTGCCGCAACGTGGCTTCACGCGGTATTATCCCACCGGGCCATCAGTCGGGCATCTGATCGGCTATGTCGGGCCGGCATCCGCCGAAGAATACGAGCTGGACAAGAACCCGCTTTTGATCACGCCCGGCTACAAGATCGGCAAGGACGGCCTGGAGAAGCAGTTCGAACAGGAATTGCGCGGCGAACCGGGCGCTCGCCGGGTGGAGGTGACTGCCTCTGGCCGGATTGTCCGTGATCTGGATACCCGCTCCGATGTTCAGGGCGATCCCGTCCGCCTGTCGATCGACGGCCCGCTGCAGGATTACGCGGCGCGCAGGATCGGTCTGGAATCCGGTTCCGTCGTGGTCATGGATTGCAACACTGGGGAGCTGCTGTGCATGGCCTCCATGCCAAGCTTCGACCCTAACAGCTTTTCCGACGGAATTGGCCGCGTAGAATACTCAATGCTGCGCGATGACGAGCGAGTGCCGCTCAGAAACAAGGTTTTGAAAGGCCTCTATCCTCCTGGCTCGACCGTTAAGCCCATGGTGTCGATGGCGCTGATGGGACAGGGTATCGATCCGGAAGAAAAGGTCTTCTGCGGCGGCGGCCTGCGCGTGGGCAACCGCGTTTTCGGCTGCTGGAACCGGCGGGGCCACGGCGCCGTGGACATGGCCAAGGCCATTTACCAAAGCTGCGACGTCTATTTCTATGCCATGGCACAGCGTGTCGGTATGGATCCGATTGCCGCGATGGCACGCAGATGCGGCATGGGGCAGGAATTCCCGCTGCCGGTCGTCAGCCAGTTCTATGGCACCGTGCCTGATCCTCAGTGGAAAATGCGCAAGTACGACCGCGAATGGCAAGCCTTCGACACGGTCAACGCGACGATTGGCCAAGGCTACATGCTGGCCAACCCCCTACAGCTGGCCGTGATGGCATCGCGGATTGCCACTGGCCAGCAGGTCATGCCCAATCTGTTGCTAGGTGGAAAAAACCCGGCATTCGAGAAATTCCGTTTCCCGTCCGATCAGAAGGATTACATTCGTCAGGCGATGAGCGATGTCGTGAACGGACCTGGCACCGCAGGACGGGGCCGCTTACCCTTCGATGATATCAAGATCGCTGGTAAAACGGGAACGGCGCAGGTCGTTTCGCTAAGCAAGTCGGACGGCCGATCCGGCCCATGGAAATACCGCGACCACGGCCTGTTCATTTTCTTTGCCCCGTTCGACAATCCGAAATATGCCGGTGCCGTCGTGATCGAACATGGCGGCGGGTCCGGTGCCGCGTACCCTATTGCACGCGATGTGATGACATTCATGTTTGACCCGCAAAAGGGCATGGACGCTCTCCGCGGCCTCGAAACGCAATGGGGCGGCAATGCCGAAGAGCGGCTTGCACGAAAATACGCAGCCTACGCACAGGCGGCCGGTGAAGAAGTGCTGCCTCTGCCCAAACGCGATGAAGAAATCTTCGCCAGCGTCGATGCAGAAGCAAGAGCGGAAGCCCAGCGCGCCGTCGCCGAGGCGGCTGACGCGGCGATCAATCGTTCGCAGAACGTCGATGCCTCAACCGTTGGCGGTGCCGAATGAACGGTATCATTCCAGCACCGATTGCCCGGCAGCCATGGGGCATGCTGATCCCTCTGTTCGTGCTGGTCGCATTTGGCGCTGCGGTGCTGTATTCGGCGGCGGGAGGCAATTTCAAACCCTTCGCATCGTCGCACCTGCTCCGGTTTGCTGTATTCCTGTTCATGGCATCCATCATGGTCTTGTTTAACCGGGATTTTGTGCGCTTCATGGCCTATCCGGTTTACGGTTTGGTCCTGCTGCTGCTGATGGCGGTTGAGGCGATGGGGGCGATGGGCGGCGGTAGCCAGCGCTGGCTGGAGCTTGGCTTCCTCAGGCTGCAACCGTCGGAATTGATGAAGCCGGCGATCGTACTTGCCCTGGCCCATTTCTACAGTTCGCTGCCCGGCGCAATGGTGCAATCGTGGCGTGCATTGGTGCCTGCGGGAATGCTGATCGGTGCGCCTATGGCACTGGTGCTCCTCCAGCCCGACCTTGGAACATCATTGGCGATTGCGTTCGGCGGTGCGGTGGTGATGTTCCTGGCTGGCCTGCCGATGCGGTGGTTCGTCGCTGGCGGCGCTGCTGCCGCGGTCGCTGTTCCACTGGCCTACTTTTTTGCGTTGAAGGAATATCAGCAACGCCGCGTCACGACTTTCCTCGATCCAGAAAGCGATCCGCTGGGTTCAGGGTATCACATTACCCAGTCCAAGATCGCGATTGGTTCGGGCGGATTTTCGGGCAAGGGATTTAACGAAGGCTCGCAAAGCCATCTCAATTACCTTCCTGAACCTCATACCGACTTTGTTTTTGCCACAATGGCAGAGGAATGGGGCCTTCTGGGCGGATTGCTCGTGCTGCTGATCTTCGGACTGATTCTTCGCTGGGGGCTCGGCGTCGCCAAGGCGTCAAATGACCGTTTTGCAAAGCTGCTGGCAGCCGGCATGGTCGCCACGATCTTCTTTTACGTGTGCATCAATCTGATGATGGTCATGGGCCTCGCCCCCGTGGTCGGGATCCCCCTGCCTTTCATGAGCCACGGCGGGTCTTCCATGATGACCAACATGATCTGCATCGGAACCCTGATGATGGTAAACCGCTGGAACCGATCAATTCGAGGCGGGCTGATATCAACCTGAAAACGGCAGCATGCCTTTTTGTGCATCAAACCGCTTTAAATCTTCAAACAGGTCGTTATATGCAGCGCCTCGCCTGATCGATCTGATTCGGCGACTGCCCGAAATGGCTGATGGACGCATAGCTCAGTTGGTAGAGCAGCTGACTCTTAATCAGCGGGTCCTTGGTTCGAACCCAAGTGCGTCCACCAAGCCAAATTCCTCTGAAAACCTGATCATTCCGTAAATGGCACAAGTCTTTGCAAGTGCCAGATGCGCCTGTGCGCTGCTCTGAGGTCGATAAGGTCTGATTCAAGAGCATGTTGGTCTCGGTTACTTTGAACAATAAGAGAAAACAGGCAAACTTAACGAAGCTTTAGCTACTTGGTGTTGCAATTGCCCCATGGATGGCCCCGACCCAAGAGGAATTCACGCGTGGCAGCGTATCGACGAGTCTATGACTACGTCGGGTAGCCTTGTGGACGCGGATCTGGAAGAGGTGGCCGCTCTGGGTACCCGCCATGTAATTGACCTGGCCCCAAGGCAACATGAGCTGTCGTTAAAGGATGAAGGCGAAAAGCTGAAATTACTTGGCATCGGCTACACGCTGATCGAAGTTCCGTTCAATAAGCCGACAGAGCAGCATTACCTGTGCTTCGTTGCCGCGCTGGAACAAGCGCCGCGCCCTGTACACCTCCACTGCGTATACAATTTCAGGGTATCGGCCTTTCTCTACCGGTATCACATAGAATGCGGGATGGACGCACGCGAGGCCCATGCGATCATGCGCGAACACTGGTCACCCGAGAATAGCGACCATCCGGCTGCGCAGCCGTGGAAGGCCTTTATCGAGAGAACAAGTCAGGCGCATCAACTGCGCAGCACGGGATAAAGCCTATTGCCTGCAATTCAGGCTTCCTCCTGCTCGCCACTGCCGCTAGAGGCGCTCGCAGGAGATTAACATGGCGCGTTTTCTGATTGTTGAAGCCCGGTTCTACGACCACCTGAATGATATGCTGATTGCAGGCGCCAAGGCCGCGCTGGAGACAGCAGGGCATGATGTCGATGTCCTCACCGTACCCGGCGCGCTGGAGATTCCGGGCACCATTTCCATGGCAGCTGACAGCGGCCAGTATGATGGCTTCGTTGCAATCGGGGTCGTAATCCGCGGTGAAACCTACCATTTCGAGATTGTCGCGGGCGAGAGCGCACGCGGTATTATGGCTTTGACGATGGACGGTATCCCTATCGGCAATGGCATTCTGACAGTGGAAAACGAACAACAGGCGCTGGTCCGGGCTGATCCGTCGCAGAAGAACAAGGGCGGCGAAGCTGCCGAGGCTGCGATTGCCCTGCTCGACCTGCAAGGCAAGTTCGCGCGTTAAGACCCGCCGTCGAAATATTCGTTGAGCCCCATGGGTCCGTAGGGACCCAGGATCAACTGTTCGAATATACCGGTGCCAATGTCGCCGTTATCGGCCTTCGCTTCGCAAATCATCTGGACGTGGAGATTGTCCGCCTGCAGCGGGTTGAGTTCAGCCAGATTGATATCCTCGCGTGCGACCTCCAGTGGTCCATGGTTGATCCCGTGGCCCCAATCGGGTGACGTGTAGCCAAGCCCGCGCATCTGGAAGCGATCCTTCGCCTTGAGTTCCACAACAGCCGGCGCACCCGGCACCTCCAGCTCCAAGACGCCTCTAGCTGGCCAGCGGCTGCCAGGTTCCAAACTTGCCGTGAGCGTCCCCTGCCCTTCGGTCACATCGGCGACACTGCCGCCTTCTGGCACCCACGCAGCCCGGGTGTTCCATGCGGTACCGTCAGGATTGGCATTCAGGTGATAGAACAGACTGCCGCCCGGAAGGTTGATCGGCGTCCACTGCCAGAAAAACGTCGGCGCAGACACACCCGGCAATGGCTGTTCGTCGCGCGCACCAACCGGGCGCACGCCCCAACTGCGATCACGCGTTCCTAGCGACCCTGACGCTATTTCCCGGCGATCACCATCAACCTCGATCGAGCCGGTGTAACGGCCGTTCTGGGTCATGCGCGTATAATCCATAAACGCGCGCGGCCCGATGCGGTGGATGAAGCGCGGCTCCTCGATCGGGAATGCGCGCCCTGAGAATTCGAATTCGGCGGCGATACCTTCTGTTTGTGCCACGGTAAGCCGCAGGCGGCTCAGCGGTTCCACTATCTCGATTCTGATCGGGCCGACCTCGAGATCCATCCGCTCCATCCCGAGCTCGCGGCTCGCGTGGATACAGTGCTGGACCCCGTCCCGGATTACGCAGAAATGAGCATCCGCCACATCGAGATGCGGGTAGACTCCGAAGGCGAGCGCGAAGAACCCACTGCCATCGGGCGCATAGCCATTGAAGAAATAGCGATCGTAGAAATTTCTGTCAGTTCCCGAATAGGCAACTGGCTCAGGTGTCTGGTGGATCGGAAATTCGTCGCCTTTGCTCAGTACCATTCAATCCTCCAAAACCCGCATCGCATCAATTTCACGCGCCAATTCGGCAGCACCAATCGCCATCGATTGGAAAATGGCTTCGCTACGTTCGTTATGTTCGACAAATGCCGCGCTGAACACGGCGGTCGAGATGCCGTGAAGCGCACCTCTTGCATATCCGTCATTACTGCGAATATCGCCGAGATCGGGACCGCCGCAGTTGACCAGTTCCGCTCGGTAAAGTTCCAGCAAGTGCGCCTCGTTCGGCCGCCTCAATTCGGTGCCGATACCCGCGCCCATGAAATACCCCAGATCGGTTAGAGGATCGCCCAGCGAAACCGTCTGCCAGTCAAGCGTCGCCATCGGCTCGCTTCCGCCGCCGATACCGAACAGGATATTATCGAGCCTGAAATCGCCATGGACCACGCAAGGACCAGTTGGAAATTCTCCAAACAGGCGGGCTGAACGTCCCCCCAAACTCCCGATATACTTGAGCAAATCTGATTCGATCTTACCCGCGTAGAAAGCCTGGAATGCCTCACTCGCACCGGGATATCCCGCAG
Source organism: Pontixanthobacter luteolus (assembly GCF_009828095.1). Lineage (GTDB taxonomy): Bacteria > Pseudomonadota > Alphaproteobacteria > Sphingomonadales > Sphingomonadaceae > Pontixanthobacter > Pontixanthobacter luteolus. Next base: position 995,655 of record NZ_WTYP01000001.1, read on the forward strand.
CTGCAAATGCACGCACTTGTTCATTCGGCTGAAGAAACGGGAGCGAAAGTATCTCGCTCTCCTCAAAAGTGGCACCGTGAAGGGCCGCAATTTCGCGCACACAGTGTTCGGCTTGCTCAAGCGTACAGGACAAAAGCTGATCGCCCTGTTGTGCCGGACCGCAATCCTCCATCAGAAGGAGAAACTCGCCGCTAGGCGGGTCGAATTCAGCGAAGTATGTTTCCGGGGTACGGGTGGAAATAGCGGGCGCTATATATTTGTAAAAGCCGACTTCTTTTTCATAGAGCTGCATGGACGCAGCCGTACTCCGGCTTGTCTCGTCAGCTGCGGGAAATTTACCGGCCAGGCTTTCGGGGCCTGTGTTTCCTTCAGTATAATCGATGGAAATGCGCGCGCTGTCACCCACCAGACCCGCCCCGATCGGCTTGGCCGAACAGGAGGCAACCGCTTTCCCAAGCACTTCGCCAAGAAATGCAGGTGAGATATCTGCAGGAGCAGACGGGAATGACGCCAACAGGAATTCCTCTCTTGCGGGCGATCCTATGGCGTCATTCGGTTTCGTCAATAGTGAGCAGGTTTATCCGAAACAGCCAGCGCCCGCATAGCTCGCACTGGCGCCGAGTTCTTCCTCGATGCGGATGAGCTGGTTGTATTTTGCGAGCCGGTCGGAACGGGCAAGCGAACCGGTTTTGATCTGGCCGCAATTGGTCGCCACAGCCAGATCGGCAATTGTCGCGTCTTCAGTTTCGCCCGAACGGTGCGACATGACCGAGGTATAGCCGGCGCGATGCGCAATGTTCACCGCTTCCAGCGTCTCGGACAGAGTGCCGATCTGATTGACCTTGACCAACAGAGAATTGGCGAGGCCTTTCTCGATACCCATCTTGAGGCGTTCAGGGTTGGTCACAAACAAGTCGTCGCCAACCAGTTGCACCTTGCCGCCAATCGCGTCGGTCAGTGCCTTCCAGCCTTCGAAATCGTCTTCATCCATGCCGTCTTCGATGGAGCGGATCGGATAATCCGAACATAGCGCGGCAAGGTAATCGGCCATTTCTGATGGCGACAGTGACTTGCCCTCGCCCGAGATTTCGTACTTTCCGTCTTTGAAAAACTCGCTCGATGCGCAGTCGAGCGCAAGCGCGATTTCTTCGCCGGGCTTGAACCCTGCCCGCTCGATCGACGCCATGATGAAATCGAGCGCATCACGGGTGCTGGCAAGGTCAGGTGCAAAGCCGCCTTCGTCGCCCACTGCAGTCGCAAGCCCCTTGTCCGAAAGACCCTTTTTCAAGGTGTGGAAAACTTCCGCACCCCAGCGAATGGCTTCTGCCATGCTGTCTGCGCCAACCGGCATGATCATGAATTCCTGGATGTCGATCGGGTTGTCGGCATGCTCACCCCCGTTGATAATGTTCATCATCGGGACCGGGAGAACGTGAGCGGAAACACCGCCGACATAGGCCCACAGCGGCATACCGCGCGCATTGGCGGCAGCTTTTGCAACCGCAAGGCTGGTGCCCAGGATCGCGTTGGCCCCGAGGCGCGACTTGTTTTCCGTGCCGTCCAGATCGATCATCGCCAGATCGAGGTCACGCTGGTCTTCAGCGTCGAGGCCCAGCAAAGTGTCGGCAATCTCGCCATTCACTGCGTCGACAGCCTTGGTCACGCCTTTTCCGAAATAACGGCCTGCATCGCCATCGCGAAGCTCGACTGCCTCGTGCGCACCTGTCGATGCGCCGGACGGAACCGCTGCCCGGCCGAAGCTGCCATCTTCGAGCAGAATATCAACCTCAACCGTGGGGTTCCCGCGACTGTCGAGAATTTCGCGGCCGTGGATGTCGAGAATTGCAGTCATATTGTGCTCCGGCGCTATTGGTGTTGTAATTAACTAACACACCACCCATGTCGGGCAGTGACGACGTATGAATTGCGCCTTATGCCTCGGAACTAACTGGTGCAAGTTGCGTTGCAACATAGAGAGGTTGGAAACCGTATCCACGGTGTCTGACCGGATATTATTAACGGGTAAGGGAAAATCACATGGTCGACGCAAAACCAACCAAAACCAAAACTACCAAGAAAGCTGCACCCAAGAAGGTTGCGGCAACGACCCCGGCGGCTCCAGTCTCTGGCACAGAAGAAGCGAAAACCCGCTTCAACGCTGCTCTGGACGAAGCGCGCGCAGGCGCCGCTGCCTTGAAAGACGAAGCTTCGAACCGCGCGGTTGCTTACCGTGAGCAGGCCAAGAGCAAATCAGACGACTGGGCCGGTGAAGCCAAGGTTCGCGCAGGCGACCTGGCCGTCGAAGCCAAGTCGAAAGCAAGCGACGGTATTGCCTCAATCGGCAAAGTTGTTTCCGAAAACGCCGGCGTGATCGACGAAAAACTGGGCGAGAAGTATGGCGACTATGCCCGTTCGGCATCACGCAAGCTTCAGGAAACCTCAGCCAAGCTCGACAATAAGAGCGTTGAGGAACTCGGCGAAGATGCACGCGAAGCCGTGCGCAAGAGCCCGGGCATGGCAGTAGGTATCGCGGCGGTAGTCGGTTTTATGGTAGCGCGTCTGTTCAGCCGTAACTGAGCTGGAACAACGTGGGATCAGAAAACATGCTTGATGAGGGAGACGTTCAGCGCGCTGCTGACGACGAAACTGGTTTCGAAAGTGCGGATGAGCGACCTGTTCGCTCCCTGACTGACGACATCAGTGCCCTCATCGATGATGGCAAGACGTATGCCGAGGCAGAGCTGGCTTTCCAAAAGAGCCGGCTCTCCTTCGTTGCAGGCAAGAGCAAGTCGGGCATCGGGTTTTCACTTGCTGCGCTCGGACTTTTGCACCTTGCGCTCATTGGCCTCGTGGTGGGCGGGATATTCACGCTTGGGACGCTTGTCGGACCAGGCTTCGCCACACTTATCGTGGTTGGGGTTCTGCTCGTATTTGCCGTTCTTGCGGGTCTTGCCGCGAAGGCACGGTTCGAGAAGATCGGGACCGCGTTCGAGGGTGATCGATGATGCGTCAAGATCCCGAAGCCCGGATGCGGGAAGATCGTATGATGCGTGATGCCGCATTGGCTCTGGTCAAGGCAGACATCAGCAACCTCAAGGCGGATTACAGCGCTCAGGGCATCGGCACCCGTTTCGCCAGCAGAATGGCGGAAGGTGCGACCGATGTTTTCGAGGAAGCTGTGGATGTCGCTGACGACAACAAGGGCGTGCTCGCAACGTTGATTGCAGCTGTCATACTGTGGTTCGCGCGCAACCCGATTATGTCGCTGTTCGATGATGATAACGCACCGGACGATCGGCCCGACGACGATCCCGACCTATTCGGCGATTATGAGGAACCCGACGCGATCTAACTCCGTTGGTTTTACAGATTACAAGTTTCAGGAGATGCAGAATGTCGAGTGAAGAGAAGCGCCAGGCGCTAAAAGCCAAAATCGAAGCCGCTGAGAAGCGCAACGAAGAGCGCAGCCTTGGTGACATGGCGAAAGAGGCAACCGACAAGGCAACCGATTTCGTGAAAGAACACCCGTTTGCCACCCTCGCCGGTGTCGCAGTTGTAGGTTTGGCAATTGGCGCCATGACACGCCCGGGCCGCCGCGCCGGTCAACAGGTCGGCCGCAAAGCCAGCTCACTCGCAAGCTATGCCACCGAACTCGGTCTGGCATATGCCAGCGGCATGATGGCAACGGCGGGCAATGTTGCCGAAGCAGGCAAGGACAAACTTGAAGATTTCGGCGATGCGCTGAACGATAATGCAGGTGCCCTGCGAAGGCAGGCTGCGTACAAGAGCGGCAATGCAGCCGCTGCAGCACGCGGTTTTACCCGTGAGGCCGGCAAGAAGGCCGGACGGTCCATCCGCGATCTGCGGAACCGCGCAGGCAAATAATATCGAGATACGATCTGCGAAAAGGCGCGCCGGACTTGTCTGGCGCGCCTTTTTCTTTATGTGCCGCGCGATAGTACTTCCACCCTCCCCAGGTCCCAGAAAGCACCGACATGAAAGAAACAGATCTCAACCAGACGCTCCACTTGGTTATGGGCGGTCGTGTCAAAGACCCGCGCACCATGGAATTCCAGGATCCGGAAAGCATCCATGTTGTCGGCGTATTCAGCGATTACGACAACGCGGTAGAAGCATGGCGCGGCAATGCGCAGCGCACGGTTGACGATGCCGAAATGAAGTACGTCATCGTTCCCCTGCACAAATTGCTGACCCCGGGCGCCTGATCCTGAAGTATCGCGGCTTGCGATGGCTTACTCTCTGCGCCGGTATCGCGAAGGTGACGCGGAACCACTCCACGCACTGACCCTGGCTGCGATAGCCCAGATCGGACCGGCGGCATACTCGCGCGAACAGGTTGCGGTATGGGCGAGCCGCCATGGTTCGCCCGGACGGATCCGTGAACGTGTTGCGAACGGCCATTCAATATACGTCGCCGCTGATGAGCGGGGCCTGCCGGTCGCCTTTGCCTTACTTGAGCAAGACGGCCATCTCGACCAGCTATATTGCCACCCTGACCATTCGCGCCGCGAATTGGCCGACCAGTTGCTGGCTTTGGCTGAAACGGAAGCTGGCACGCGCGGGATTGCGCGCCTTTATACCGAAGCAAGCGAACTTGCCCGGCCCGCTTTCGAGCGCTGCGGATACAGCATTACGCATCGCCGCGATTTCGAAATCGACGGCGTTGCGATTCACAATTATGCGATGGAAAAGCGGCTCGGCTAGCTTGCCAAGCCGCGTCCAGGATCAAATATATTCGATCTTTTCGACGAGGTAAAACTTGTCGCCCGATGGCACAGTCACTTCGATCTCATCGCCCAGGCTCTTGCCGATCAGCGCCTTGCCAAGCGGCGAATTGTACGAAATCCGCCCGCCAGTTGCATCCGCCTCTGTCTGGCCGACGATCTGGTACCTGACCGGCCTGTCATCGTCGTCGAGCAGGGTGACGGTTGCACCGAAAACAATGCGGTCTCCCGAGAGCGTCGTCGGATCGATGATCTGAGCGCGGGTGACCTTGCTTTCGATATCGGCAATCTGCGCCTCGACCTGGCCCTGACGTTCTTTCGCAGCATGATATTCTGCGTTTTCGGAGAGGTCGCCGTGGGCACGGGCTTCCTCGATCGCGTCGACGATCTTGGGCCGCTCTTCACGCAAAGCCTTCAAATCAGCCGTGAGCTTTTCGTAGCCCTCGGCGAGCATCGGCACTTTTTCCATCGTAACCCCAATCTATTCTAAGCGCCTCTACCGAAAGACAATTCGAGACCGGGCCGCCCCAATTCGGAGCGACTCATTTCCGGAAGCGATGTCGGGAGAGGTCGTCTATTTCTCAGCTATAATAGTCTTGGAGGGACCGGACTTCAAGCGCGCTCGGCTTGACGGCCCTGATTGCCTCCGCCGTGGCGAGCGATGCCGCCGCCGTGGTGTAGTACGGAATCTTCATTTCCAGGGCGGTCGCACGGATCGATTTGCTGTCGATCAGGCTCTGCCAACCCTCGGTCGTGTTGAACACCAGCGCAATTTCGCCGTCGATCATGCGGTCGACAATATGCGGTTGGCCTTCCGCCACCTTGTTGACCCGTTCGACCTCGATCCCCTGTTCCGTCAGGTAAGCCTGCGTGCCGCCAGTGGCGACAATCCGGAACCCGCATTCGACCAGTGTTCTCACCGCAGGCACGATGATCGGCTTGTCGCCTTCCTTGACCGAAACGAAGACCAGGCCGCCTTCCGGCAATTTGACCCCTGCGCCGAGCTGCGACTTCATGAACGCGGTCGGGAAATCGCGATCGATCCCCATGACTTCGCCGGTCGATTTCATTTCCGGCGTCAGGACCGGGTCAGCCCCGGGGAAACGGCCCCACGGGAAGACCGCCTCTTTCACGGCCATGTAGTCGAGATCGCGCTTGAATGGCGGGAACTTGTCCAGCGTCTCCCCGGCCATAACGCGGGCGGCAATCTTGGCGACCGGTTGCCCGATTGCCTTGGCCACGAACGGAACGGTACGGCTTGCGCGTGGGTTCACCTCGATCAGGTAAACTTCGCCGTCCTTCACAGCGAACTGCACGTTCATCAGCCCGCGCACGCCCAGCGCAAGAGCCAGCGCCTTTGCCTGACGTTCCATTTCGTCGACGATGTCAGTCGGCAGCGAATATGGCGGGATGGTGCAAGCACTGTCGCCCGAATGCACGCCGGCCTCTTCAATATGCTGCATGACGCCGGCGATCACGACCTCTTCGCCATCTGACAGGGCATCGACATCGCATTCGATCGCATCGCGCAGATACTGGTCGACGAGGACCGGACTTTCGCCCGACACATTCACTGCCGTTTTGATGTAGTCATCAAGCTGGGCCTCGCTGTCGACGATTTCCATCGCCCGGCCGCCCAGAACGTATGACGGGCGCAGCAGAACGGGATAGCCGATCCGCGCAGCGACAGATGCCGCCTCGTCGCGGCTGTAGGCAATGCCGTTTTCAGGCTGCTTCAGCTTCAGCTTGTTGACCAGTTTTGCGAAGCGTTCGCGGTCCTCGGCAAGGTCAATTGCGTCGGGACTGGTGCCGAGGATAGGAATACCTTCATCCTCAAGCGCCTGCGCCAGTTTGAGCGGGGTCATGCCGCCGAACTGCACGATCACACCAACCAATTCGCCCGCCTGCTGCTCCACGCGCAGGATTTCGAGCACGTCCTCTGCTGTCAGCGGTTCGAAATACAGGCGGTCGGAGGTGTCGTAATCGGTCGAAACCGTTTCCGGGTTGCAGTTGATCATGATCGTTTCGAAGCCGGCTTCTTCCAGCGCGAAACAGGCATGGACGCAGCAATAATCGAATTCGATCCCCTGCCCGATCCGATTCGGTCCGCCGCCCAGGATCACGATTTTGCGGCGGTCGCTCGGCTGCGCTTCGTCCTCAGGCTCGCCAAAGGTTGGCGCCTCGTAAGTCGAATACATATACGGCGTAATTGCCTCGAATTCGGCAGCGCAGCTGTCGATCCGTTTGAACACTGGCAGCACGCCCAGCTTGCGGCGCAGCGAACGAACTTCTTCTTCCGAAGTTGCACCGGCCATGGCCTGCAATGCATCATGGAGCAGACCGCTACGGCGCGCCTGCGTTTCGCCCATTCCGCCAGCCACGCCGACCGATCGCACCGCTAGAGTCGCGAGGCGTTTGTCGGAAAAGCCCATGCTCTTCAGCTTGCGCAGGCCAGCGGCATCGCCCGGCAGTCCGTTGGTTGCGACATCGGTTTCTGCCGCAATGATCGCTTCGATCTGGCGCAGGAACCACTTGTCATAGCCGGTGATGCGGTTGATCTCGTCGACCTCCATTCCCTCACGGAAAGCCTGTCCGACTTTCAAAATCCGGTCGGGGGTCCGCTTGGCGAGCGAGCCTGTCAGCACATCGCGGTGCACGCCTTCCAGTTCGACCACGCGGTTGAACCCGTCGAGATCGGTTTCCAGCCCGCGAAGCGCCTTCTGCATTGATTCCTGGAAGTTCCGGCCAATCGCCATGACTTCGCCAACCGACTTCATCGCGGTGGCCAGTTCGACATTCGCGCCCTTGAATTTCTCGAACGCGAAACGCGGAATCTTGGTGACGACGTAATCGATCGTCGGCTCGAAACTGGCCGGGGTTGCGCCGGTAATTTCGTTGGTGATTTCATCCAAGGTATAACCGACCGCCAGTTTCGCCGCGACGCGTGCGATGGGGAAACCGGTGGCCTTCGATGCCAGCGCGGATGAACGCGAAACGCGCGGGTTCATCTCGATCACGATCAGGCGGCCATCTTCCGGGTTTACCGCGAACTGGACGTTCGACCCGCCGGTTTCGACCCCGATTTCGCGCAGCACAGCGATGCTGGCGGTGCGCATGATCTGGTATTCCTTGTCCGTCAGGGTCAGCGCGGGGGCCACGGTGATGCTGTCGCCGGTGTGCACGCCCATCGGATCGACGTTCTCGATCGAACAGATGATGATGCAATTGTCCTTGTGGTCGCGGACAACCTCCATCTCGTATTCTTTCCAGCCAAGCAGCGATTCCTCGATCAGAACCTCTGTCGTGGGGCTGGCGTCGAGGCCTTCGCGAACGATGCGCTCGAACTCTGCCTTGTTATAGGCAATGCCGCCGCCGGTGCCGCCAAGCGTAAAGCTGGGGCGGATGATGCTGGGCAGGCCGGTGCGCTCGAGGATTTCAAACGCCTCATCGACATTGTGCGCCACGCCGCTGCGCGCGCTTTCGAGGCCGATCTTGTCCATCGCGTCGCGGAATTTCTGGCGGTCTTCCGCCTTGTCGATCGCCTCTGCATCGGCGCCGATCATCTGAACGCCGAATTTCTCCAGCACGCCCATCTTTTCAAGGCTCAGCGCGCAATTAAGCGCGGTCTGCCCGCCCATCGTCGGCAGCACCGCATCGGGGCGTTCTTTCTCGATAATCTTCGCAACGATTTCGGGCGTGATCGGCTCGATATAGGTCGCGTCGGCAAACTCCGGATCGGTCATGATGGTGGCCGGATTGGAGTTGACGAGGATGACGCGGTAGCCCTCCTCCTTCAGCGCCTTGATCGCCTGAGTGCCGGAATAATCGAACTCGCACGCTTGGCCGATGATAATCGGACCAGCGCCAATGACGAGGATGGAGGAGATGTCAGTGCGTTTGGGCATTATTCAGGGGCATCCATGGTCTGGGTATCTGTCTCTTCGCTAGATTCAGCTTCGTAATTGCTGAGCGGGAAAATGCCCGCTTCAACGAGAAGTCCGTCCGTGGCGAGATAAGCATCGTCAAAGCGGTAGAAGAAGCGGGCCTCCAGATTTTCTGCGATCTCGCACCCTTCCGTGCTTCGCTCAAAAAAGTCCTCAACGGCTCGCCGGACTTCAATCAATCGCTCTGAAGCGGTTTCGCCATCAGCCATTATTGCCCGTGTGCTATGCATTTCGATCGACCGTGACGTATCGCAGGACGGAACAACCGTCTCCATCAACAAAGGTGAGGCATAGATAGACGGTTCTTTTGCAACAAAAATTGCGACAAAAATCCCATCTATGTCACGCACCATCGCGGCATGTACCTCAGGGTGCGAGCCAACGAACCACTTGTCTTCCTGTGCGGAAACAGCTGACGGAGTGACGAGAAACGCAAAAAGTGAAACGAATATGCTTAGTCGCTTCATCACCATCACCCCAACATCCCCACAAACTTCTCGAACAGGTAGAAGCTGTCCTGCGGCCCCGGGCTGGCCTCGGGATGATACTGCACCCCGAATGCCTTCTTGCCGGTGATGCTAATCCCGCAATTCGAACCGTCGAACAGCGACACGTGGGTCTGTTCCACACCCTCGGGCAGCGTATCCGCATCGACCGCGAAGCCGTGGTTCATGCTGGTAATCTCCACCAGATCGCGGGTTTCGCCCCAGCTTTCGCCGACCCGCTGAACCGGATGGTTTGCGCCGCGGTGGCCCTGGTGCATCTTAGCCGTCTTCGCCCCGGCGGCGATCGCCAGCATCTGGTGGCCAAGGCAAATACCGAACAGCGGCATATCCATATCGAGCAGCGCCTTGATTACCGGCACTGCATATTTGCCCGTCGCCGCCGGATCGCCCGGGCCGTTCGAGAGGAACACACCATCAGGCTTCAGCGCGAGGATAGCTTCAAGCGATGTCTTGGCCGGCACCACGGTCACTTTCGCGCCCGCTTTCACCAGATTGCGGAAGATGTTGTCTTTCGCGCCGTAATCTATCGCGACCACGTGCGGCTTGCCGTTCCAGTCGGCGCGGCCATAGCCGTGGCCAAGCCGCCAGTAACCGCCGCCCCAGTCTTCCTGAGCCTCGCGGCTGACGCGCTGGGCGAGGTCCATCCCCTCAAGCCCGGCCCATTCCTGCGCCCGCTTGAGCAATTCGGGAATGTCGAACCCGCCATTGGGCTCATGCATGATCATCGCGTTGGGCGCGCCGCTCTTGCGGATCAGGCGCGTCAGGGCGCGTGTATCAACGCCCGACAGGCCGATCTTGCCTTGTGCTGCCATCCAGTCGGAAAATTCCTGCGTGCTGCGGAAGTTGCTCGACGGAGTGATTTCTTCGCGCACGATGCAGCCGACCGCACCTTCGACCCTGGATTCGACGTCTTCGAAATTGGCCCCGACATTGCCGATATGGGGGAATGTGAAGGTGACGATCTGCGCCGCGTAGGACGGGTCCGTCATCACTTCCTGATAACCGGTCATCGATGTGTTGAAGCAAACCTCGCCAACCGCATATCCGGTGGCGCCGAAGCCCTTGCCCCAGATCACGGTGCCATCCGCCAAAACGAGGACTCCCGTCGCACCTTTGGGTTGCGCAGGAGTTGTGGCGGCGTGGGCCATAAGTGACGCTCCGAGTCAGGGTTTTCCGGCAATGTTGCTAAGACCCAGCGGCTAGAGGCTGCCTGCCCCCTCGTCAAGCTGTCCCGATGCGGAAACTTGCGTTATTGGGCCGCTATCAACCTATTTGCGCCGACCATCGGCAAATTTCATCCACAGGAACTCAAAAATGCTGCGTGACACCATCAAAGCCGAAACCATCACCGCCATGAAGGCAGGTAACAAGGAACGCACCGCCACGCTCCGCCTGATCGGCGCAAAGATCAAGGACCGCGACATCGAACTGCGCACTTCGTCCAAGGAAATTGATGATGATGTGCTGGTGACCGAAGTTTTGCAGAAAATGGCCAAGCAGCGCAAAGAATCGATAACCATGTATGTTGACGGTGGCCGCGACGAACTGGCCGCCAAGGAAGAGGCGGAACTGGCTGTAATCGAGGAATTTCTTCCCCAACAGATGAGCGAGGAAGAAACCCGCGCTGCAATCGAGGCGATCAAATCGGACTTAGCTGCTGATTCCATTAAGGATATGGGCAAAGTCATGGGGGAACTAAAGGCCCGCCACGGCGCTGAACTGGATATGACAAAAGCCAGCGCAATGGTGAAAGAGAGCCTTACATGACCAAGACCGTCCATTTTCTGACTGCAGCCGCCGCCGCGGCCGTATTATCTGCCTGTTCGGCGGAACCCGATACCGACCGGACCGATCTGGAAACCGCGACAACCGACGGTGAAGCCGCTGCGCTTGCCGGGGCTTTGGAACCTGGCGATTTCATGGATCTTCAACTGGGCGCGAAAATCGTCGGCCCACAGGGTGACGAGGTCACCGGAACGCTCGCCAACGCGGAAGGCAACTTTGCCGATATCCGATCGTTCGTGGCGTGCCCCGCCGGAATGGACGTTTGCGATCCGAAAACCGCGCCCAAGGGCACCGTCTACACCTATGTGCACGTCGTTTATCCCGGTGAAGACAACAAGGAGGACACCGGCAGCGGCGACGGAAACGATTCGTCCGATATCGAACAGGCGACTGCCTTTAAGATGCTTCGCCCTGCCCACGGCTTCACCGGCGCTGTCGGCTATTCCAAGGCTGAGGCAATGGCTGCCATCGGTCCCAAGGCGGACGTCGTGATCAGCTGCCTCGACGGTGCGCTGATCTGGTCGGTCAATCCCGGCACGGCCGGCGACCAGTGGGAACAGGCGGAACCGCTGACATTCTACTGGCAGTCCACCTTGCCGCCTGCCGGCCCGGCGCCAGTGTATGCGATCGACGCCAACTATACCGAGGCGAAGGGACCGGGTCCCTATCCCGAAGCAACCGCAGGATACGAAGCGGGCTGCAACGCCCCCTCCACAGCCCGCTGATCTCAGCCCTTGAATCAGGCGCCATCACCTCGCATTGAGGGGTGATGGCGCTTTCCCCGCAATGGCTTGACGAGCTGCGTGCTCGCGTGACGCTCTCCAGCGTCATCATGCGCACGACCAAGCTGCAGAAGGCGGGGCATGAATGGAAGGCCTGTTGCCCCTTCCATGACGAAAAATCGCCAAGCTTCACAGTCAGCGACCAAAAGGGATTCTACCACTGTTTCGGCTGCGGGGCGCACGGCGATGTAATTCGCTGGATGACCGACCAGCGCGGTATGCAGTTCATGGACGCGGTGAAGGAACTGGCCGCAGAAGCCGGGCTGGAAATGCCCGCGCCAGATCCGCGTGCGGCGCAAATGGCCCAGCAGCGGGCGGGACTGCATGACGTGATGCAATCCGCGCAGGATTGGTTCGCAGCCAATCTGCAAGGCAATGACGGGGCAGGCGCACGCGATTATCTGACGTCTCGCGGTTTCAGCGCGCATACGGTCGGCCGGTTCGGTTTCGGCTATGCCCCGCCCGATCGCCAGGCGATGAAAGCCGCCTTGTCCGAATATGAAGAGCCGCTGCTGATCGAGGGCGGTCTGCGTATCGCGGTCGACGACAAGGAACCGTATGACCGTTTCCGATCGCGCCTGATGCTGCCAATCCATGATGCGCGCGGACGTGTGATCGCGTTCGGCGGCCGCATTCTGGAAACCGATACAAAAGCACCCAAATACCTCAATTCGCCGGACACACCTTTGTTCGACAAGGGGCGCACCCTCTACAATTTGCACCGCGCCGGCCCGGCATCGCGCCAGACCAACCGCATGATCGTGGTCGAAGGGTATATGGACGTCATCGCCCTCGCCGATGCCGGAATTGAAGACGCCGTTGCGCCGCTGGGCACCGCGCTCACGGAACGCCAGCTGGAACTGCTGTGGCGCATGGTGGAGGTTCCGGTGCTGTGTTTCGATGGCGATGCGGCGGGCCAGCGCGCGGCGATGCGGGCCATCTCGCGTGCACTGCCGATGCTGCGCCCGGCCCATTCCCTGCGTATCGTTCGCCTGCCGAGCGGCCTCGACCCTGATGATCTGCTGAAGCAGAAGGGCAAGGCGGCGCTCGACGAATTGCTGGATAATGCAGCAAGCTTGCTGGACACGATCTGGACCTATGAACGCGATGTTCAGCCGCTCAGTTCGCCAGAGGACAAGGCGGGACTGAAAGCGCGCCTCCTCGAACATGTCGAAACCATACAGGACCCGGATATCCGCGCTCTGTACAAGCGCGAATTGCTGGAACGGTTTTCTGCCTTTGCTTTTCCCCCGCGCGAGCAGAAGCCGTGGGTCAAGCGCGAATGGAAGCCGGGCGGGTTCAAGCAGGCGGCACCAACGCTATCGGCAGACGCGGCAGCGCGCCTCAAGCGGGCCAGCGGGGGCGGCAGCAGAGGTAATCTGGCGACTGCAGTAGTCGCTGGGCTGGCGCGGTTTCCGCAGGAAATCTTGCGGCATTCGGAAAGCCTCACACACTTTGCAGGACAGGACGCTCGAATCGGGCCGGCAATTGATTCGTTGATAGAAGCTGCTGAAATGCTTGAACCCGGCGACACATCTCCCATATTGGTGCCTGACGGCCTCGTTGCGCCGCCGGATGAAACCCGTTTCTCCTTCCTGCGTGAAGGTATCGATCCGAAAGCTGCCTGCGACGATTTGGCCGAAGCTGTGTCACTGCTGGTCGAAAGACCTGCGTTGGAAGCTGCGCTTGCGGCGGCCACCGCACGTTTCGAGACCGATCCTGAAGGAGCTTTTGCCGAGCAACAGCGCTTGCTCAAACGAAAGCTGGAATTTGAGCGGCGACTCGGGCAAATGGTAAGTTTACGGGCTGCCCGCGCAGCTCAGGAAAATTCAGATCGCCAACCTGCAGAGGCAGGCGAAGGCGACCAAGAAACGGACTGATCAAGTTTATGGCCTCCAAAGCGAAGACCAAGGATAAAGAAGACGCTCCCCTGATCGACCTCAACGAGGCGTCGGTGAAGAAGCTTCTCACCAAAGCGAAACGCAAGGGTTACATCACGGTTGATGAACTCAACGAAGCGCTTCCTCAGGACCAGATGACCACCGATCAGATTGAAGACGTGATGTCTGCGATCAGCGAAATGGGTGTCAACATCGTCGAGAACGATGAAGAGGCCGAGGCCGAGAAGGAACAGGAATCCGAAGTTGAGGAAATCAGCGTCGGCAAGGATGGCAAGGAAGCGAAGAAAGCTCCTGCCGGACCAAAGAAACTCGCCGCTGGCGAACGCACCGACGACCCAGTCCGCATGTATCTGCGCGAAATGGGCGCTGTCGAGCTGCTCAGCCGCGAAGGTGAAATCGCGATTGCCAAGCGCATCGAGGCCGGTCGCGACACGATGATCATCGGCCTTTGTGAAAGCCCGATCACGTTCCACGCAATCATCCATTGGTCCGAAGCCCTCAATAACGAGGAAATGCAGCTGCGCGAGATCCTCGATCTCGATGCCATGCTTTCCAAGGAACCTCCCGTCGACAAGATGGAAGAGGAAAACGAGGATGATGACGGCGAGATTTCCGAGGAAACCGCTGGCGTCGACATCCGCGACGATGACGACGATTCCGATGAAGATTCGGACGATGACGAAGACGGCGAAGAAGGTTCATCCAAGAAACGCGACGATGAGGAGGAAGAGGACAACACCCTTTCCCTCGCGCAGATGGAAGCCGCTCTCAAACCGGAAGCACTCGAAACCTTTGCCCGCATCACGAGCATGTTCAAGAAGTTCGAAAAACTGCAGGCCGAACGCGTCGAAACGCTCGGCGCTGGTCTCGAATTTCCTGCCGCTAAGGAAAAGAAATACGAGAAGATGCGCGAAGACCTCACTGCCGAGGTCGAAAGCGTCCAATTCCACGCGACCAAGATCGAATTCCTGGTCGACAATCTGTACGCGTTCAATCGCCGCCTGACTGCGCTTGGCGGCCAGATGCTGCGCCTTGCCGAACGCCACAAGGTCAAGCGGATCGACTTCCTCGACGCCTATATCGGCAACGAGATGGACGACAATTGGCTGAAAGACCGGGTCAAGAAAGACAAGAAATGGGCGGCCTTCGCAGAGAAGGAAGCCGATGCAGTCGAGCGTATCCGCGCAGAGATTGCGGACATTGCCAGCCAGACCGGTATGTCACTGCCCGAATTCCGCCGCATCGTGAATATGGTGCAGAAGGGCGAGCGCGAAGCACGTATCGCGAAGAAGGAAATGGTTGAGGCAAACCTGCGCCTGGTTATTTCCATCGCCAAGAAATACACCAATCGCGGCCTGCAATTCCTTGATCTTATTCAGGAAGGCAACATCGGCCTGATGAAGGCGGTCGACAAGTTCGAATACCGCCGCGGTTACAAGTTCAGCACCTATGCAACGTGGTGGATCCGTCAGGCGATCACCCGCTCGATTGCCGATCAGGCACGAACAATCCGTATTCCGGTCCACATGATCGAGACGATCAACAAGCTGGTCCGCACGAGCCGCCAGTTCCTGCACGAGCAGGGCCGTGAGCCGACACCGGAAGAAATGGCCGAGCGTCTCTCGATGCCGCTTGAGAAGGTTCGCAAGGTGATGAAGATCGCCAAGGAACCCATCAGCCTGGAAACGCCGATCGGTGACGAAGAAGATTCGCATCTCGGCGATTTCATCGAAGACAAGAACGCCATTATCCCGGTGGATGCGGCAATTCAGGCCAACCTGAAAGAAACCGTTACCCGCGTTCTGGCATCCCTCACCCCGCGTGAAGAGCGCGTGCTGCGGATGCGCTTCGGTATCGGTATGAACACTGACCACACGCTTGAAGAAGTCGGCCAGCAATTCTCGGTCACCCGGGAACGCATCCGTCAGATCGAGGCGAAGGCGCTCAGGAAGCTGAAGCACCCTAGCCGCAGCAGAAAGATGCGGTCGTTCCTCGACCAGTAATTCTTTCAAACCTGTTGGTGATTTCGAACATGGCCCGCTGGCAATCAGCGGGCCATTTCTCTATGTGCAGCGCATGAAAATCGCCATCGCCTCCGACCACGCCGCGCTCGACCTGAAAGCCGAGCTGCGCGAGTGGCTGATCGAACAGGGCCACGAGGTTGCGGACCTCGGGCCGGACACCAATGACAGCGTCGATTATCCCGACTTTGGATACAGCCTTGCCGGGGTGGTGGCTGACGGGACTGCCGAACGCGGTATCGCACTATGCGGCAGCGGAATTGGCATTTCGATGTCGGTCAATCGCAACCCTGCTGTTCGCTGCGCTCTGGTCTCCGAACCGCTGAGTGCAGCCCTCGCCCGCGAACATAACGACGCGAACTGCATCGCGATCGGCGCCCGTCTGACAGGCAGCGACATGGCCAAGGCCTGTGTCAGCGCCTTCCTTGAAACAGAATTTGCCGGCGGCCGTCACCAACGCCGCGTAGACAAGCTTTCCAACCCAAAGGTCTGATCCATGAGCACTGCCGAAGCCACCAGCACCGACATTATGCATCGTTTCTGGCATGACGACCTTGCCACCGCCGATCCGGAGATCGCGGGCGCCGTCGCCAACGAATTGAAGCGCCAGCAAGACAAGATTGAACTCATCGCGAGTGAGAACATTGCCAGCAAGGCGGTGCTGGAAGCTGCAGGGAGCGTATTCACCAACAAATATGCCGAGGGTTATCCCGGCAAACGGTATTACGGCGGCTGCGACTATGCTGATGTCGTGGAGACACTGGCAATTGACCGGGCGAAGGAATTGTTTGGCTGCGAATTTGCAAACGTCCAGCCCAACAGCGGTTCTCAAATGAACCAGGCGGTATTTCTCGCGCTGCTTGAGCCCGGCGACACTTTCATGGGCCTCGACCTGAATTCGGGCGGGCACCTGACCCATGGTTCCCCCGTCAATATGAGCGGCAAGTGGTTCAATCCCGTCGCATACGGTGTGCGCAAGGAAGACGAGCGCATCGACATGGATCAGGTCATGGCGATTGCAAAAGAGCACAAACCGAAACTCATAATCGCGGGCGGCACCGCCTACTCGCGCGAGTGGGACTGGGCCGCATTCCGCAAGGTCGCTGACGAGGTTGGCGCCTATCTGATGGTTGATATGAGCCATATCTCCGGCTTGGTTGCCGGTGGCGCGCACCCTTCGCCCTTCCCGCATGCACACGTCGTTACCAGCACCACGCACAAAAGCCTTCGCGGGCCGCGTTCGGGCATTATCTTGTGGAACGATGAAGACCTGACAAAGCCGATCAACATGGCTGTCTTCCCCGGCATGCAGGGCGGCCCCCTGATGCATATCGTTGCTGCGAAGGCAGTCGCATTTCGCGAGGCATTGCGGCCCGAATTCAAGACCTACGCCGCAAGCGTGGTTGAGAATGCCCGGGCGCTGGCGGCAAGCATTGAAGAAAACGGCCTGCGGATTGTCTCGGGCGGCACGGACAACCATTCCATGCTGGTCGACCTTACGTCCAAGGACGTTACTGGCAAGGCAGCTGAAAAGGGCCTCGACCGGGCATGGTTGACTTGCAACAAGAACGGCATCCCGTACGACACCCGGAGCCCGTTCGTGACCAGTGGCATTCGTCTCGGTACCCCGGCAGGAACAACCCGTGGTTTTGGCCCGGCTGAGTTCCGTAAGATTGGCGCGCTGATCGCTGAAGTGGTAGAAGGGCTTTCTAAAAACGGCCCCGAAGGTGACGCCCAGATAGAGGAATCGGTTCGCAACCGCGTTTCTGAACTGTGCGCAGCCTTCCCAGTTTACCCGGGAATGTAAGATGAAAGACAAAGAACCAGATCTGGTCGACGATGCCCGAACTGAAATTGCCGGAATGGCGAAACAGGGCATGGCTCATCCATCGACCAAGCCTGTGCTCGCAGGCGCGGCAATCGGTGCGCTTGGCGGCGCATTGCTGCCGGTCGTGACATGGCCGATCGGCCTTGCCGCCGGTGCAGGCTATGCGTTGTGGAACAGGATCAAGAAATAGATGCGATGCCCGTTCTGCGCGCATGAAGACAGCCAGGTAAAAGACAGCAGACCGACAGAGGATAACGCCTCGATCCGTCGGCGCCGTCAATGCACCAGCTGCGGCGCACGCTTTACAACTTTTGAACGCGTGCAATTGCGTGAAGTGACGATCGTGAAAAGCGGCGATCGCAGGCAGGCTTTCGACCGGTCGAAGCTTGAGCAATCCGTGGCTCTGGCATGCCGCAAACGCGATGTGTCGCAAGAGCGGATCGATCAATTGATCTCGGGTATCCAGCGCCAGGTGGAAACCGCCGGTGAGAGCGAAATCCCGTCCTCCCGCCTGGGTGAAATGGTAATGGACGGGCTGCGCCAACTCGACAGCGTCGCCTATATCAGGTTTGCGAGCGTCTACCGCGATTTCAGCGAAGCTAGAGATTTCGAGGAGTTCGCCAGCACCGTTCAGGAAGTCGCCGGAGCCGGCGCTGAAGAATCCGATGCCGCAGCAGGCTAAATCACCCGTCATTGTTCTGGTGCGCCCTCAATTGGGCGAAAACATCGGCAAGGTCGCCAGAGCGATGCTCAATTTCGGGCTGACTGAACTGAGAATGGTTGAGCCGCGGGATGGCTGGCCTAACCCGAGCGCTGGCCCGGCTGCCGCCGGAGCGGATATCGTGCTCGATCAGGCGCAAATTTTCGGCTCGACTGCCGAAGCGGTCGCCGACTGCACCACTATCTTTGCGACAACTGTGCGCAAACGCGGCGATTCCAAACCGGTGGTGACGCCCGAACAGGCGGCGGGTCAGATCATCGCGGAATCCGGGCGATCCGCGATCTTGTTCGGTCGGGAAGCGTCAGGTTTGGATACACAAGACGTAGCGATGGCGCGCGCAATTCTGACAGTACCGATCAACCCGGAGTTTGGCTCTCTCAATCTCGCACAGGCGGTAATTCTGTGCGCTTATGAATGGTCCAAGACCCAGTCGCTGAAACAGCCGACGCTTGAAGAAGTGCTGCCCGCCGCCGAACAAGCGGAACTGGATGGATTGATCGGACACCTGGAAGCCATGCTGGAGCCGAAGGGATATTTCCTGCCGCCGTCACGGTCCGATGCCACCCGCAGAACCTTACGAAATGTGCTGACCCGTCCAGGCTGGAATCATTTGGAAGTGCGTACCCTACGAGGCGTGCTCTCCTCGCTTTCGCGGCGCGACAGAACCTGACGAGAGGTCCCCAACCTCGAGGTTTCGCTTCGGAGCTAAGGTGCTGTAAGCGCTCAACTTGACTTGGAACAGGCTGCGGGGTTACCATGTTTCTATGAGCACGCTCGCAATCTTTGTTGCAATTGCATCTGTGCAGGCAGCCATTTCGACTGCTGATATGGGGGTAGTCGAGGCAACGTCCGAAAGTGTTGATCCGCAGGATGATCTCACTCCTGCAGATGATAAGACACTGATTTGCAAACGGCAGACAATCGCTGGTTCCCGCTTGAGAACTCGGGAAGACTGCAAAACCGCAGAAGGTTGGCGGCGTCATAAAAGAGAAACACGCATGGAATTTAAGCGTGCGAGGTCAAGAGTTGCAGATACAGCCAAATAGGCCTCCCGCACTCAATTCATTTATAGGAAAACACGATGAAAATAGCACTCCCCCTTGCCGCCCTTGCGGCATTCAGTATCGCAGCCCCAGCTCTGGCACTGGATTCGAACGCAGCGGCCAGCGCCGAGGCAAAAGACGAAGAAGCTAAAGAAGCAAAAGTCTGCCGGATCGAAACGATTACAGGTTCGCGTCTGGCAAAGCGCAAAGTGTGCCGTACAGCCGAGGAATGGCGGAAATACGAGCAGGACACTTCTGACAACTTTGAACAGGCTCGTCGCCGTGTGAATGATGCTGCGGGCAACCAGTAACATCACTTGCTGACAAGTCACATTGATGGCGGAAAAGATACAGCAGCCCCGGCATGCCCCGGGGCTGTTTCTGTTTTCGTGAGGTGAATTCAGGCACAGCTGAGGCAAAAATCAGCGGAATCCTATCGACGCAAGCGTTTCCACTCGGTCATTTCGTAGGCGATGGAGGTTTCGACCAGGCTGTCCCATATCTCTGCCAATGCGTCAGCCGGAATGCCCGCCTTTGCCGCCCTTTGACGCACAGCGTCAATCACGGCCGCCTTGCGGTCTTCGTCTCTTACCGCGCTTTGCTCCGTCTTAATGCGTGCCGCTGCACGCATATATCCGAAACGGGTTTCGAGCAGATCCACCAATGCGCGATCGGTCGCATCGACCCCGGCGCGCACATCGATCATTGTCTGACAGTCTGAGGGGGCTTTAGCTTGGTCATTCATCGACGCGCGCCCTGCCCTTTTGCGGCTAGTTTGTCGAGTGTGTTATCGCTTGACCTGATGACTGATCCTGCTATTCGCGCGCTTCGCAATTGGCTCCGTATCCCGGTGAAGCGGCAGCCGCGTTAGATACCATCATCTATTTGGTCGATCTGACGGAGCGATACCGGGTTAAAGCGCTGCCGCTGGGGCAGCGATTGCAGATTGAAGGAAAGACTTATGTCGAAGCGCAAAAGCGCCAAGTACAAACTCGACCGCCGGATGGGTGAAAACATCTGGGGTCGTCCAAACAGCCCGGTAAACAAGCGTTCCTACGGCCCCGGCCAGCACGGTCAGCGCCGCAAGAGCAAGATGAGCGACTTCGGCCTGCAACTGCGCGCCAAGCAGAAGCTCAAAGGTTATTACGGTGACGTAACCGAGAAGCAGTTCCGCCGCACCTACAAGGAAGCGACTGCGATCAAGGGCGATACCGGCCAGAATCTCATCGGCCTTCTCGAGCGCCGCCTCGACATGATCGTATACCGCGCGAAGTTCGCTCCGACGATCTTTGCTGCACGTCAGATCGTGTCGCACGGCCATATTCGCGTGAACGGTGTTAAGTGCAACATCGCAAGCCGCCGCTGCGACGTCGGTGACGTGATCAGCCTGGGCGACAAGGCCAAGGAAATGGCGCTGGTTATCGAAGCCCAGAGCCTGCCTGAGCGTGATGTTCCCGACTACGTTGCTACGGATGGCAACGACAAGGTCACCTTCACCCGCGTGCCCAAGCTGGACGAAGTACCTTACCCGGTCACAATGGAACCGAACCTGGTCGTCGAATTCTATTCGCGCTGATCGGTACCAATCTCGAATTCAGGAAGGGCGGCCTCTCGGGGCCGCCCTTTCTTTTTCAGTCGCCCAGGTTTTGATCCAAGAATACGCCGATGCGTTGCAGCATGTCGGCGCGTGCAGCACTGTCCGAGAGGTTGTGTGCCAAATCTTCATATTCGACATAATCGACAGGCTTGCCTGCATCTTTCAGTCTGTCAGCCATATGGCGTGACTGCCTGACCTCTACATTCTGGTCAGATGTACCGTGGAACATCAGTACCGGGCTGGTGAAACGATCGACGTTCTGTGCAGGGCTACCTTCCTTGATGTGCGGGCCCGCCCCAATGAATTCACGCATGATCCTTTCGTTCGTGAAACCCAGGCTATCATTCTTCAGTTTCTCGAGATCTGTTACCGGAGCAATTGCCACAACCGCACCATACGGATTGCCTGAAACAACCTGCGATTGAAGCGCTGCGTATCCACCGTATGACCAGCCAACAATTGCCATTTTGCTGCCGTCTGCGATGCCTTCGCTGACGAGCCAGTTTCCGGCATCGTTGATATCATTGACCGCTGTGTTCCAGCTCTTGAATCCATTTCTGCCAAACCATGCGCGGCCATACCCCGATGAACCGCGATAATTTGGCTGAAGGACGGCGTAACCCCGAGCTGCAAAGAACTGCACCAGCCAGTCAAATCCCCATTCATCGCGGGAACTTGGCCCGCCATGAGGCAAGACGATTGCAGGTAGATTCGATTTGGCCGGACCGTTTGGTAAGGTCAGGTAGCCGGGTATCTCGGTTCCGTCCCGTGCAGGAAAAGTCACTGGCTTCATTTCAGCCATATCCTGGCCTGAAAGGGCATTCCTCAACGGAAGCAATTCCTGAAGTTTCGAGCCGTTCTTGTCGAAGAGATAAACCATGCCGGGATCAACATCACTGGAAGCAATAATCAGCAACTTCTGTTCATCGGCGCTTGCACCGGCCACACCTACCGCGGGGTTTCCGGGCAACGCATTTTGCAACTGCCCGGTTAAGTTGGCCAGATTATCGTCGAAAAATTCGACTCTCCGTTTTTCGGTTGCGTAGCTGACCCCGACGACGCGGCGCTGGCGCCCGATCCTGACAAGAGAATCCACATCGACGTCGTCACGCACCTTCACCGGTTTCGGGCTGCTATCTGCGCTCAAGCCAAGCGAATATACGCCAGTAAATCCATCCTGATCCATGAAGCCATAGGCGACATCTTTGCCCGAATCGATAGCAACCGGACGAAATCCTTGTGATCCAACGCCATCGAACACCGCTGTCGACAAACGCTCCCAGTCATCACTATCGGCGGGGCGATATAGATAAACCCGTCTGCCGAGCGAGCGCCCACGATTGTCGGTAGCGACCAAGACCTTCAACCTGATTCTTCCCTTGTCATCAGCGATATAGGCCACGGCGCTCTCGTCGGGCTGCTCGATGGTGTCCCGTTTGCCGGTATTCACATCTACAAGATCGACACCTAGACCGCTTTTCGTGTTCGCAAGCCTTGTGTTATTCGTCCATTCCTCAACCCAGGCGCGGGTCATTGCGATTTTATCTGGTTCAGTTTCAACATCGAAGGCAACAATCGATCCGCCGCGTTGTGAGGTATACAGCGCCCTCGAAGACGTTTCTGCCGTCAGCTTTGTCGCCTCACCGCTCTCAATGTTAACGCCGATGGCACGCTCGAACCCGAGCAGCCGGCCCGATGAATCCTCCACAATAGAATACAGGTAACAAACCAGATTCTGATCAGTGGCCCACATACACGAATCGATATCCACGTTGGGTGTATTGTCCGCCAGCAGGGTTTTCGGTGTGATGGGGCCCTGTGCATCCAGATCCACCAGCATGACCTTCTCACCGCTGGTGCCATTCGGTGAAATATAGACAATTTTGTCACCAGAGGGAGACAGGCTTATACTCAGGATCGACTGCCGAGCCCCGAACCGCGCCGCATCATCTTCCAGCGTTTGAGCGGCCAGAGGTGAAAGACTGATCAGGGCCAGGCCCGCTGCCACTGCTGCCCGTGAAACTTTTTCAAACTTATGCAATTAGGACCCCCAAATCTGTGATTGCGGGATCATAAGAAGGTAAATCTTTGAGACAAGAGCCTATTTGGAAAAATAATCGCTTCGGAATTTCGCGGCAAATTCCTTGAACTTCCCGATCTGGATTGCATCGCGCATTGCCTGCATCAGTTGCTGATAAAACGCTATATTATGCTCGGTCATCAGCATCGCGCCGAGAATTTCCTGCGATTTCACCAGATGATGCAGATACGCCCTGCTATAGGTTGCGCAGGTATCGCACGAACAGCGGCTGTCGAGCGGTTGCTGATCCTCTGCAAAGCGGGCGTTGCGTAGATTGATCGGACCGTTCCAGGTGAATGCCTGACCATTGCGGCCTGACCGGCTGGGCAGCACGCAATCGAACATATCCACGCCGCGCTCCACCGCGCCGACCAGATCATCCGGCTTGCCCACGCCCATGAGGTAGCGCGGACGGTCGTGGGGCAATTGATCAGGCGCGAATTCAAGCGTGGCGAACATGGCTTCCTGCCCTTCCCCCACCGCAAGTCCGCCAATCGCATAGCCATCGAAGCCGATATCGGTGAGCGCATCGGCGCTTCGTTTGCGCAGTTCCTGATCCAGAGCGCCCTGCTGGATACCGAACAGGGCTGAACGTGAGGCGTGTTCTTCGCCGGAATCGAACCCGTCGCGGCTGCGTTTCGCCCACCGCATGCTCATTTCCATGGAACTCGCGATAACATCGCGCGGTTGGTCCGCCCGGGGACATTCATCGAATGCCATGACAATGTCCGAGCCCAGCAGGCGCTGGATTTCCATCGATCGTTCCGGGGTCAGCATATGCTTCGATCCGTCGAGGTGACTGCGGAACTCGACCCCTTCTTCGGTCAATTTGCGCAGGTCCGAAAGGCTCATCACCTGATAGCCGCCGCTATCAGTCAAAATGGGCCGGTGCCAGTTCATGAATTTATGCAAGCCGCCCAAGCGGGCTACGCGTTCGGCACCCGGACGCAGCATCAGATGGTATGTGTTGCCCAGAATGATGTCCGCGCCGGTCTTGCGCACCGTTTCCGGCTTCAGCGCCTTGACAGTCGCCGCGGTTCCCACCGGCATAAAGGCAGGCGTTCGAATGTCGCCGCGTTTCATCTGAATCAGGCCGGTGCGGGCCTTTCCATCTGTCGCTGATATTGAGAACGAGAATCTGTCTGGGGTCTGGTCTGTCATGGGCCTGTCTTTGATGGGGCTTGCGGCCCTTAGCGCCAGCGGCCACAGCGGGCAAATGATCGAGAGCTTCACACCCGAAACCTGGTTGATCGTGACGATGTTCGGTGTCGCTATTCTGACCGGATTCATCGACTCTATCGCCGGGGGCGGCGGGCTGGTGATGATGCCCGCATTGCTCGCGGCAGGCCTGCCCCCGCACCTCGCTATCGGAACGAACAAGCTGCAATCGGTCTTCGGGACGAGCACCGCCTGCTGGTCTTACTGGCGGGGCGGTCTGGTGGAGATCCGGCGGAATCTCCCGCTCGTCGGCCTGGTGTTTTTCGGGTCGGCCATCGGTGCCATTCTGATCCAGCAGATATCCGCCGGCGTGCTGGCGTATATCGTGCCGGTCTTTCTCATCGCCTTGGCTGGCTATGTTATTTTCTCGCCCAGAATGACCGATAACGACGCGCATGAGCGGTTGAGCCGCAAAAGCTACGCCCCGGTCGCAGGAACTATATCACTGTATGACGGATTCTTCGGACCCGGTACTGGCCAGTTCTTCACCGCGAGCCTCGTCGGTTTGCGCGGACAGGGCCTGACGCGGGCAACTGCCAATGCCAAGCTGTTCAACGCAACGACCAATTGGGCAGCGGTGATTGTGTTCACACTGGGCGGAAAAATGGTCTGGCTGCTTGGCCTGGCGATGGCAGCAGGGGCCATGATCGGCGGTTTCATCGGTTCACGTTTCGCCATGCGGCACGGGGCAAAATTGATCCGTCCGCTGATGATCGTCGCGTCTCTTGGCCTGACCGGCAAGATCCTGTGGGACTTGCTCGCCGCGTGACATCAGGCGCGAAGGCGCCATCCCGTCTTGAAAATGATGGTGATGATCGTGACGCAGATCGCGAGGAAACCCAGCGTCAGGCCGAAGGACACCCAGATATTGACGTCGGAGGCGCCATAGAACGTCCACCGAAGCCCGTTCACCAGATACACAATGGGATTGAACAGCGCGGCTGTGCGCCACGGCTCCGGCAGCATGTCGATTGAATAGAATGTGCCGCCAAGAAATGTCAGCGGCAAGAGGATCAGCTGCGGAATAATCCCGAGCTTCTCGAAACTGTCCGCCCAGATTCCCAGAATGAAACCAAACAGCGAAAAACTCGCCGCGACGAGCATTATGTAGCCGATCGCCAGGATTGGATGGGCGATGGTGTAATCCACGAACAACAAGGCAGTCGTAAGGATTATCGCCGCCAGAATAAGTGATTTGGTCGCAGCGGCACCGACGAACCCGACCAGCGTCTCCGCAACCCCGACAGGCGCGGACAGCAGCTCGTAAATCGTGCCGGTGAACCGGGGCATGTAAATCCCGAAGCTGGCGTTCGAAGTGCTCTCACTCAGAAGCGTGAGCAGCAGCAGGCCAGGAACAATGAACGCGCCGTAACTAACACCGCCGAGGTCTGGCATCCGCCCGCCGATCGCCGCGCCAAACACGATGAAATACAGCGAAGTCGTCAGCACCGGCGCAAGGATGGACTGGAACGCGGTGCGCAGCGCGCGCATCAGTTCACGGGTGTAAATCGCCCATGTGCTGCGGAGGTTGAAACCCATCACGCGCTTTCCTCCACCAGTCCGACGAAAATATCTTCCAGGCTGGAATCGCGGATATCGATGCCGACATATTCAATCCCGGAAATCGCAAGATGCCTTGTAACCTGTGCGACCTCTGCCCGGCCAAGACCGCTACCGTCCCCGCCGCGGTAGCGCAGGTGGATGCCGCCCGCCGTCAAAGTTAGCGGATATTTCGACAATGCATCGGGGATATCAGTCAGAGGTTGCTTCATTTCGATGACCGCCTCTGTGCTTCCCAGACGGCGCATCATTGATGCCTTGTCATCCACCATCAGGATCTTGCCATTGCGAATGATACCGACCCTGTCGGCCATTTCCTCGGCCTCTTCGATGTAGTGGGTGGTCAGAATGATGGTGACCCCGCGTTCACGCATTTCACCGATCAGTTTCCACATGTCGCGCCGCAATTCGACATCGACCCCTGCGGTTGGTTCGTCGAGGAAAAGCAGGTCTGGCTCATGCGCCAGCGCCTTGGCGATCAGGACCCGGCGTTTCATCCCGCCTGACAATGCACGAATTTGTTCCTTGCGCTTGTCCCACAGGCTGAGCGAGCGCAGTATTTCCTCGATCCGCGCGGGGTCCGCCGGGAGGCCGAACAAACCGCGCGAATACGCCACCGCACGCTGAACCTGCTCGAACATGTCGGTCGACAGTTCCTGTGGCACCAACCCGATCCGGGCACGGGCCGAGCGCCAGTTTGTTGCAAGATCATGCCCGAACGCACGGATCGTCCCGCCACTTGGCCGGACAAGCCCGCAAACCGCACCGATCAGCGTGGTCTTGCCCGCTCCATTCGGTCCGAGCAGCGCAAAAATCTCGCCCTTGTGAACGGTCAGATCGACATCGTCCAAAGCGGTCAGCCCGCCAGGGTATTTTTTGGTCAGATTCGCGATTTCTAGAATTGGCTGCGTCACATCACCCGACCATTGCTCTTGTTTCAGGAATTGCCCTCTTCCCAAGTCCAAGCAACCTTCTTCACGATTGTCGACAAAAATGAGAAACAAAGTGTTGCCGACAGCGTCAAGACCGCAATCCCAAAGGATGGCCAGGTCGCCTTGGAGAACACGGTCCACCAATTGTCAGCGCCTTCAACCGTCGTTGATCCACTTGCGCTGATAAGTGTTGCCGCAAACAGGATACCGAGCACCAACAGCAGGAGAATATCCCATTTGCGCGTCTCGAAGAACGTTTCGAATTTGCCCCGCTCGATTGTTCCCGTCGCGAGACGTTTGGCCTCGCCGCCGCTGTAAGCCGAGACCGGAGCTGAAATTTTCTCCCACTCGGTAAGGTCGATGAATGGGAATTTTCCGCGATCACGAAGCTTCGCAACCAGTACTCCGGTGACATCTACAATCCCACGAAGGCTGGATTGCTGGCACCAGACGGTGATCGCGCCTTCCGTAACTCGGGTTACAAAGACATTCGACTTGGTCGGGACATGCGCTCCGCAGAAGACAGAATACTTTTCAATCTCCTTGGAGAAAACGGCATGCTCACCTGCATCTAGATTTCGCTTGGCCAAATCCTTGTGGTGTTCGCCCGATCCGACCAGCACCAGTTTGTCTTTACCATCATCACTTATGCGTGTTTTCTTGCCGTCCCTGCTCTCCTTCGCAGGATCGTAACGCGTCACCAGTCCAATTGCCTGCATCGCGGCGCGAATGTCATCGTCGCTGGGAAAGCTGTTCCCTTCAGCGGACAGCGGAACCGAGATCGAAGACAGCATCTATTCTTCCCCCCTTGCCAATTTCCATTCTTTGCAAGTTCAAGGCAACAATAAAGACGAATCCCCGTAGCTATAAAAGCGATAATTACTCTCAATCGCCTGGGCGTAGACTGCCTGCATACGGTCCCGACCCATAAGTGCGCTGACAAGCATGAAAAGCGTCGATTTAGGCAGATGGAAATTGGTCATCAGACCGTCGATTGCCTTGAACCGGTAGCCGGGAGTGATGAAAATCGATGTGTCGCCTGCAAACGGCTGAATGACGTCGTGCTCGTCAGCCGCGCTTTCAAGCAATCTGAGGCTGGTCGTACCGACAGCGATAACCCGGTTACCCGCCACCCTGGCCGCATTGAGCCGGGCCGCGGTATCTGCGTCGATGCGGCCCCATTCCGCATGCATGGCGTGATCGTCCGTATCGTCAGCCTTGACCGGCAAAAAGGTCCCGGCACCAACATGCAACGTCAGCGTCTCGCGTACCACTCCCCGATCATCGAGCGCCCGTAGCAAGGCATCGGTGAAGTGAAGCGCTGCGGTTGGGGCTGCGACAGCGCCATCCTCTTTCGCAAAAATAGTCTGGTAGTCCGATTTGTCCCGTTCGTCGGTCGGCCGTTTTCCTGCGATGTACGGGGGGAGCGGCATCCGGCCAGCGCGCTCGAGCAGCGTCTCGACCGGTTCGTCCCCTTCGAAGGCGAGAGTGAAACTGCCGTCATTGTGGCGGCGCTCCGCCATCGCAAACACCTCGCTGGGAAATGCAATCCGGTCACCTTCCTTCAGCCGTTTGGCGTTGCGAATGAATGCCTGCCACCGGCGCAGATCGATCCGCTTGTGCAGCGTCGCACCGATCTTTGCCTCTCCGCGAACGCCCTCCAGCTGAGCAGGAATGACCCTGGTATCGTTGAACACCAGCACATCGCCGCGGTTCAGGAATGACGGCAAATCGCGCACATGAACGTCGAGAAGGTCTGAATCCTTGTCGGCCACAAGCATCTTGGCAGCATCGCGAGGCGATACCGGGCGCAAGGCTATCCGTTCCTGGGGAAGCTCGAAATCAAACAGGTCGACACGCATGGCGCGGCCCTATCTGCACTGCGATGGTATGTGAAGCCTAACCCTCGATCGGGGCGCTGAGCATGTCGGAAGTTATTTCCTGCTCGGGCTGAGCGACCGGCTCTGGCGCAGGCACGGGCTTGTTATCCGAGCCGATCGATGCCTGTAAAATACGGGTCGGGTTCGCCGGCGGTTCGCCGCGGTTGATCGCATCCACTGCGTCCATACCGGAAATGACCCGGCCGAAATTGGTGTAGCGCTTATCCAGCGAGAAACGCGGGTAGAAATTGATGAAGAACTGGCTGTTGGCGCTGTCTTCCGACTGTGCACGTGCCATGGAGAGCGTTCCGCGAACATGCGGCATCGGATTGAATTCCGCCTCCAGATCGGGAAGTTCGGAACCGCCTTGGCCCGTGCCGGTCGGGTCACCGGTCTGGGCCATGAACCCTTCGATCACGCGGTGAAAAATGATCCCGTCGTAGAAACCCTGGCGAGCAAGCGTCTTAATCCGCTGAACATGCTTGGGCGCCCATTGTTCCATCAACCGGACCTGCACGCGGCGACCATTGGAAAGATCGAGAACGAGGATATTCTCGCGATCCTCGTTCACATTGTAATTGATCGGCGCATATTGCTTGGGAAGGTTCGCCGTTTCCACGCTTTCATCGACTACCGGGGCCTCGTCTTGGGCAAAAGCCTGGCCGGAAGTGAAAGCAAGCGCAGCGAATGCGCTGGTGGCGATCAGGTGTTTAAACATCAATATCCCGTCAATCTGGTAATTTCTATGGCCGACCATCTAGCGTCCGGGGCCTGTCACTTCAATGAATGATCAATAATCGCCCAAGCGGCCGATTTTTTCCACCCGCGCAACGACGTCTTCGCAGACTTCCTTGCTGACAAATGGTGTGATGTCACCGCCAAACAGGGCGATTTCTTTCACCAGCTTGGATGCAATAGGTTGTAGCGAGACGTCTGCCATGAGAAAAATGGTTTCGATCTCGGCATCCAGCTGCTGGTTCATGCCAGCCATCTGATATTCGTATTCAAAATCGGCGACTGCGCGCAGACCTCTGACAATAACGCTCGCGCCTTGCGCCCGTGCGAATTTCATCAGCAGAGCATTGAAACCGACAATCTCGACATTGCCGAGACCGAGGTTCGTCACCTCGCGGCGAACCATTTCCATCCGCTCGTCCGTGCTGAACATGGGGTTTTTCGAAGGGTTGGTGGTCACGCCGATGATCAACCGGTCGACCAGTTTCGAACCGCGCCGGATAATGTCGGCATGGCCCAGCGTGATCGGGTCGAAAGTGCCCGGGTAAATGCCTATCCGTTCACTCATCGATCCCTCTCCACAATATACCGTGCCAGCGCGCCCAGCAGCGCGGCGTCATCGCCGTAACTGACCAGATGGCCAACTGCCTGTTCAACAAGCGCTTTCGCCTGCTGCCTTGCCCCATCCGGGCCCATCAGGGTCACAAAGGTTTGCTTACCCTGCTCGTCATCCTTGCGCAGGGCCTTACCGGCCAAATCTTCGTCGCCTTCGTGATCCAGAAGATCGTCGGCGATCTGGAATGCCAGCCCGATATCACGGGCGTAGGCTCTCAAATGCGCCCGCCCCTCTGGCGCGACCTTGCCCAGAATTGCGCCCATTTCGACCGAAGCTGCCAAGAGCGCACCGGTCTTCAGTTGTTGTAGACGAGTGATGGCGTGCAGGTCGTAATCGGTTTCTTCCGCGACCATATCCATCATCTGACCGCCGGCCATACCGCCCATTCCGCTGGCGGTGGAAAGGGTCGCTATCAGCTCAGCTCTGGTGAACGGATCGCCGCTGGTCGCTGTATCCGAAAGGATCTCAAACGCGAGCGCATGGAGCGAATCGCCGGCAAGTACTGCAGTTGCTTCGTCGAAGGCCTTGTGAACCGTTGGCTTCCCATGGCGCAGATTATCATCGTCCATGCATGGCAGATCGTCGTGGATAAGCGAATAGACGTGGATGGCCTCAACCGCGCAGCCGGTGCGCACCGCAGCGTCGCGGTCCACCCCGAACATCGCGGCGGTTGCTGCCACCAGTAACGGGCGGACCCGTTTGCCGCCGCCAATCGCGGCATAGCGCATCGCTTCGACGAGCCGCGCCCTGGTGTCATCCGGCACCGGCATCATTGCGTCGAATGCCTTGTCTACATCCTGCTGGATATCGGCCAGTCCGGACGACAGGATGGCTTCGGGAGACCCGGTATCGCTCACATCAACTGTCCGCGTCGAACGGCGCAGTGCCCGATGCCTTGCCGTCAGCGCCGGTCACGATCTTCTCAATCCTCGCTTGCGCCGAATCGAGCCGGGCCTGGCAATGCAGGCGCAGTTTCTCGCCTTGTTCATAAAGGCTGATCGACTCGTCCAGTGGAACCTCCCCACTCTCAAGCCGTTTCACTACATCTTCCAAAGCCCGCAAAGCGTCTTCGAAAGTCATCTTGTCAATGTCGGGTGCTGCCTCGTTCATGGCAGGGAGCATTGACGGTCACGGCTTGCTTGGTCAAGCTGTGCAAACAGGGGAAATCACAATGAAATGGATCATAGCCTACGTCGCCGCGGCAATAAGCTTCGGCATACTCGACGCGCTTTGGCTGCGCTGGGCGGCACCGAACCTCTACCGCCCGGTAATCGGTGAGATTATGACCGACAACATCCGGGTCGGCGCAGCAGGCGTTTTCTACCTCCTCTACATCGCCGGAATGATCTGGTTTGCGGTGAAGCCCGGGCTGGCATCGGGAAATGTTCCGACGGCAATGCTGAACGGCGCGCTGTTGGGCGGGCTTTGCTATGCGACCTATGACCTGACTAGCCAAGCTGTGCTGAAAGTCTGGTCCACCCAGATAAGCGTGATGGACATTCTTTGGGGAGCATTCGCAACAGCGGTTGCCAGCGGCATTGCCACATGGGTAACACTGCGCTTCACACATTAATCGGATTTCATCCGGGGGCACTGGGGAAATGTTTATCGGTCATTGGGCGCCGGCCTTTGCGGCGGCAGCCTATAGCAAGAGAGCGCCAAAGCTTGGCACTCTCTTCATCGCCGGCCAATTGGTCGATTGGGGTTTCTTCGCACTGGCAACGGTGGGCGTGGAGCATATGCGGATCGAACCGGGGGCGACGGCCATGAACCCGCTCGACCTGTATCACATGCCCTATACCCATAGCCTGCTCGGCTCTGCGATCTGGGCGATAGCCTTCGTTGTCGTTCTGCTGCTCGCACGGCGCGAATTGACCACGGCGCTGATCGGCGGGCTGGTTGTGCTTTCCCACTGGTTCGTTGATCTGTTGGTCCACCGGCCCGACCTGACGTTTGCCGGCGGTGATTCGAAAATCGGTTTCGGCATCTGGAATTACCCGGCAATCGCTATTGCGCTGGAGCTCGGCATCACCTTGGCCGCATTCCTCTGGTACGTCCGCAAGACCAAGGGGCCTGTGATGCCGCCGTGGATACTCCTTGCCTTGTTGCTCGCCATGCAATCGATCAACTGGTTCGGGCCCGAACCACAATCTGCCGGCATCGGGCTGTACCTGACTGCGCTTGCCAGCTTCGGGATTGCGGCATGGGTTGCATCTTGGGTGGGGACAACTCGCCGCCATATAAGTGATCGGGGGCTAGCGGGAGCAAGCCCACCCCGCTAAGGGCGCAGCATGTCCGAAATTACTCCCGAAGTCGTCGAAGCCCACGGCCTCAGCCCAGAGGAATATGATCGCGTTCTGGCCGGTCTTGGCCGCGAACCCAATCTGGTTGAGCTGGGCATCTTTTCCGTGATGTGGTCTGAGCATTGCTCCTACAAATCGTCCCGCTTCCATTTGAAGAAGCTGCCAACGGAAGCACCGTGGGTGATTTGTGGACCGGGCGAGAACGCCGGCGTGATCGACATCGGCGATGGTCAGGCTGCCATCTTCAAGATGGAGAGCCACAATCATCCCAGCTATATCGAACCCTATCAGGGTGCAGCCACTGGCGTAGGCGGTATCTTGCGGGACGTGTTCACCATGGGCGCCCGTCCCGTAGCGAACATGAATGCCTTGCGTTTCGGCTCGCCTGATCACCCAAAGATGAAACATCTGGTGAAAGGCGTGGTTGCCGGAATCGGCGGCTACGGCAATTGCGTGGGCGTTCCGACTGTCGGCGGCGAAACCAATTTCCACCCGGCCTATGACGGGAACATTCTGGTCAACGCGATGACCGTCGGTGTCGCCGACGCGGACAAGATTTTTTACAGCGCTGCCACCGGCATCGGCAATCCGATCGTCTATGTCGGATCGAAGACCGGACGTGACGGTATCCACGGCGCAACCATGGCCAGCGCCGACTTCAGCGAAGACACCGAGGAAAAGCGCCCGACCGTGCAGGTTGGCGATCCGTTCACCGAAAAACTGCTGATCGAAGCCTGCCTCGAACTCATGGCAACCGATGCCATCGTCGCGATCCAAGATATGGGCGCTGCGGGTCTGACATCATCCAGCGTCGAAATGGCGACGAACGGCAAAACCGGCATACGCCTCGACATGGACAAGGTTCCGTGCCGCGAGGAAGGCATGACGCCTTACGAAATGATGCTGAGTGAAAGCCAGGAGCGGATGCTCATGGTTCTCAAGCCGGGCAAAGAACCCATGGCAGAGGCGATCTTCAAGAAGTGGGAGCTCGACTTCGCGGTCATTGGTGAAGTCACCGACACCCAGCACATGGTTCTGGAATTCGGCGGGGAAGTGGTCTGCGATATTCCGCTTGGTCCGCTCGCCTCTGACGCTCCTGAATATGAGCGGCCATATGCGTCCAAGGAAGAATACAAGGCCTGGGCAGGCATCCCGTCGCTCTCCCGGATCGAGGATAGCGAGGACCATGGTGCGGAACTGCTGCATATGCTTGCCAGCCCCGCGCTCGCATCGCGCCGCTGGATCTGGGAACAGTATGACAGTCAGGTCGGCGCAGACACACTGCAGAAATCGGGCGGTGATGCAGCCGTTGTGCGCGTTCACGGTACGAACAAGGCGCTCGCCATCTCGACCGATTGCAATCCGCGCTATTGCTATGCCGATCCATATGAAGGCGGAAAACAGGCGATTGCAGAGGCATATCGCAACTTGAATTCCGTTGGTGCGAGGCCGCTTGCAGTGACCAACTGCCTGAACTTCGCCAATCCGCAGCGGCCCGAAATCATGGCTCAGTTCGTTGGCTGTCTGGAAGGCATGGGCGAAGCCTGCCGCGCGCTCGATTTCCCGATCGTTAGCGGCAATGTTTCGCTCTACAACGAAAGCAAGGCCACCGGCGGCGGTAGTGCAATCCTGCCCACCCCCGCAATCGGCGGCGTCGGCGTGCTCGAAGATCTTGGCGATATGGCTACCATCCCGTTCAAGGATGAAGGCCATGCTATCGTCGTGCTCGGCGGCTTTACCGACAATGGCGACGTTTTGTGGAACGCCAAGTCCGAAACACCGGACCTGCCGGCCATGCGTGCCGATGGCGCAATTGGTACGATCGGTTCGCACCTGGGCCAGTCGACATGGCTGCGCGAGGTCCGCGGACTGGAGGATGGCTCACCGCCGCCTGTTGATCTTGCGCTTGAGCGTAAAATTGGCGAATTCGTTCGCGGTCTGATCGAACAGGCGCGATGCACCGCTGTCCATGATATCTCGGATGGCGGCGCTGCGGTCGCGCTGGCCGAAATGGCGATGTCCAGCGGTATTGGCGCAACCGTCCATACATTGGGCGACTCGCTTCTCGACATGTTCGGTGAAGATCAGTCGCGTTACATCGCCACCTTCACCTTCACGGAACGTGAGGAATGGGAAGCGTTCAAGGAAGAATGCGAACAGGCTGGCGTGAGCGCCGACTGGATCGGCTTCACCGGCGGAAAGTCATTTTCCTGGAAGGATGACGAGGACAGAATCCTGTTCGACATTCCGGTGAACGATTTGCGTGCAGCCAATGAAAGCTTCTTCAAGGACTGGATGGAAGACTGAGGTCAGGCTGCCTGCTGGGCACCTTCAAACGCTTCTTCTGCCGTATGCCCTTCGTCTTCGAGGATCCGCAGGCATTCGCGGTAAACGACCGGCTTGCCGAGACCTAACCGCGCGCGGGCGGCATCAATCGGTTCACGCATGAGGGACTCGATGTCCTGGTGAGCCAGCTTGGCCGCTGCTTTACCCAGCCTGCGGCCTTCTTTGACGGCTTCGAAAATCGGCGCAGCAGTGCCCGATTCCTTCTTCATCTGGCGTGCCCCGGCATAGGCAATGAACAGCACGCCGCGATTGTGGTTCTGCGCATAGCTGAAGCCCAGCAGGCAGATTTCACCCAGCGGATCGCGGCCATAGCCGGTCAATACGTGAAACAGATCGTGCGTGTCGCGAAGCCGCTCGAAATACCATTCGTACAGGTCCTGCGGGCGTTGATCCTGCGGTAGCCATTTATACGATTCGGCGACCAGGCCAGCAGCGGTCAGGCCTTCGCTCTTCATGAACCGCATATAATGCTGGGCAACCGTTTCCGGTCCGCAGTCTGCCCAGCGATCATGATCGTCGAGCATTGCAGGTATATCGAAATCCTTGCGCAGCAATTCGCGGCCCGGTTCTGACTGGACAAAGTCTGCGGCCTGGCGTGCGCTCTTCCTGCCTTTCAGCGCCTCAATAATGTGAAAGACCTGTTCGGTATCTTCCTTGTCCGCGATCAGATTGCGAAAATGACGCATCGCCTTGAAGGGCTGGAACCCTGCAAGCTTGCGTGCCGGATGTTTCAAAGGCCTGTCGATCGCTGCCATATCAAATCTCCTGCGGGTCAATCTGATCATTACTTACAACGGTGTCAATTAGGGAGACGTAAAAGCCCTTCCCATTCGGACTGCACCGTACGATATCTACGACATGAAAAATCATGATTCCGTTCCGTATTGCCTGCCCGACATCAGCGATCAGGAACGCATCGTACGGGCGCGCGAATATCAGGAATTGCACGCAAAACGCCGAACCTGCCGCTATTTCTCTGACGAGCCAGTTCCGCGTGAAGTCGTCGAATACGCGGTTCAGGCGGCGGGAAACGCGCCCAACGGCGCAAATCACCAACCGTGGCATTTCAGCGTGATATCTTCGCCAGACAAGAAGAAGGCAATCCGCGAGGCGGCAGAGGCAGAGGAGCGTGAGTTCTACGGCGCCGACGGGGAAAACGCGCGCGCCAGCGATCAATGGCTGGATGCCCTGTCTCCGCTTGGCACTGACGAAGACAAGCCCTTTCTGGAAACAGCCCCTTGGCTGATCGTGGTGTTCGCTCAGCGCAAGGGCGGCATCGAAGAAGACGGAAAGACGCAGAATTACTACGTCAATGAAAGCGTGGGAATTGCTTGCGGGATGCTACTCTCCACCCTTCATGCGGCAGGGGTCGCCACCCTGACCCATACCCCCTCGCCTATGGGTTTCCTGCGCGATCTGTGCGGCCGGCCTGCAGAAGAAAAGCCTTTGATGATCATCGTCGCGGGCAAGCCTGCACCCGGCGCCACCGTTCCGACACACGCGTTGAGAAAAAAGCCGCTCGATATGATCAGCAGCTGGTTGTGACGCCAGCTGCCTGAATCAGCCGGCCCGGTCCCCGATCGGGATGTCCAACAGATCGAGAATGTCAGACAGATTACCCGTGTCGACCCAGCCTGACGCCGCATCGCGCGCTTTCGGCTTTGCCATATAGGCGATCCCGTAATCGGCTTCGCCCAGCATCGGAATGTCATTCGCGCCGTCACCCGCGGCCATGACATGCGGTGAGGATATCTTCGCACGTTCTTCCAGCAATACGTTCAGCTTGGTCGAGCTGTCCGCAATCGGCCCAACAAGCCCGCCGGTAAGCGCGCCGGATGCAACCTCCAGACGGTTCCCGACAACACGGTCAAAGCCGAGATCCTCGGCCACGGCATCGGCAAAATGATGGAACCCGCCAGTGACCAGCACAGTTCGGCAGCCATGGGCCTTGAGGGTATTGAGCAACGTTCTCGCGCCGGCCATCGGCCTGATCCGTTCGGCCAGGCAGCGATCTATCGCGCTCTCTTCAAGACCGCTCAGCAGCGCAACGCGCTCGCGCAGCGCCGCTTCGAAATCTAATTCCCCCAGCATCGCCCGTTCGGTAATCTCGGAAACCTGATCTTTCATTCCGGCGAAGTCGGCCAGCTCGTCGATGCATTCTTGCCCGATGATCGTCGAATCCATGTCCGATACGAACAGTTTCGGTATTTCTATATCGTTGGTTGAAAACAGCGCGGCTTGCGGCTGCATGATATCTTCGACAACTGCGCGCAGGGTGCGCATATCGCCCTCTGGCAGTGACAGATGCAAAACCTTGCCTGCGTGTTCGAGCATCCGGACCATTGCCACCGACATGCCTTTTTCGCTGAGCGCGTTCACAACACGATCAAGGCGAGTTTCAAGTCCTTCCGGGTCTGCTATCAACCGGGCGATGAGCAATGCAAAGTCTCCTGAATTGGGCGAACAGCCAGCGCGGCTGCCGCCCCTCGCGCTCATTGCAGGGCCGACGGCCAGCGGCAAGAGCGATCTGGCAGTAAAGCTGGCCAAAAAGCTGGAAGCACAGGGGCGGCCAGCAGCGATCATCAATACCGACAGCGCACAGGTTTACCGCGATTTGCAGGTGCTGAGCGCCCGGCCAAACGAACAGGAAATGCAAGGCATCCCGCATTTCCTGTTCGGTGACTGGGACGGCGCGTTAGCATGTTCGACTGCGGAATGGGCGGGGGCCGCGAAAAAAGTGATCGCCCAATTGCATGATGCCGGCTGCGTTCCGATTCTGGTAGGGGGAACGGGCCTCTATATGCGCACACTGCTCGACGGGATTTCGCCCATCCCTCCGATCGAACCGGCAATAAGAGAAGCCGTCCGCGCCATGCCGCAGGTGGAGGCACGGGCCGCACTGGAAATCGAAGATCCCGAGGCGGCAAGCCGGCTGGCTCCGGCGGACACCACCAGAACCGCAAGGGCTCTGGAAGTGATCCGCTCGACGGGATCTCCGATGTATCACTGGCACGGCAAGCTGGTGGGCGGGATCGGCGGCGATGTAATGCTGCACCCACTCGTCCTGCAACCCGATCGCGAATGGCTGTATGAACGGTGCGATCGGCGCTTCACGCTTATGCTTGATCAGGGCGCCGTCCAGGAAGTGCAGCAGCTCGCGGCGCGCGGCCTTAATCCGGAATTGCCGGTGATGCGTGCGATCGGCGTAAGGGAGATTATGGGCTGGCTATCCGGGGATCTTTCCAAAGAGGAGATGATCGAGGCGGGTCAGCTCAGCACGCGCCAGTATGCAAAGCGCCAGTTTACCTGGTTCCGGAACCAGCCACCGAAAGATTGGCCAAGGTCTGCGCCGGAAAATACCGATATTGGCAGTATATTTGAATTATTATTGCGCAATTAGGCCTTGACGAATCATTTTATATCTTTAGTGCAGGCGTCGGTCATAGCCCGGTGCATCGTCCCTTGCGCCGGGCTAAATTTTTGACCAGCGAACATTCGCGACTATGGAATTGGAGGAAACAGTGTCTGAACAGGAGCGCAGCGGCGCATCGATCTTGATCGAGAGCCTGGTTGGTCAGGGTGTCGAATTCATCTTCGGCTATCCGGGCGGCGCCGTGCTGCCGATCTATGACGAATTGTTCGAAGACCAGCGCATTCGCCATATCCTTGTCCGTCACGAAGCCGGCGCAGCCCACGCCGCCGAAGGCTACGCCCGTTCAACCGGCAAGCCGGGCGTCGTACTCGTTACCTCCGGCCCCGGTGCAACCAATGCAGTCACCGGCATCGCCGATGCCTATCTTGACTCGATCCCGTTGGTCGTAATCACTGGACAGGTTCCGACCGCGCTCATCGGGACAGACGCGTTTCAGGAAGCCGATACGATCGGGATTACCCGGCATTGCACGAAACACAATTACCTCGTCAAAGACCCCAAGGATTTGCGCGTCACGATCGAGGAAGCCTTTCGCATTGCCACGAGCGGACGCCCCGGCCCGGTGCTGATCGACATCCCCAAGGACGTGCAGATCGCATTGGCCGACTGGGACGCCGTTTCGGAAGCACCGCCCGCCTCTGCCCGTTATCAGCCGCGGACTGTCGGCAAGAAAGACAAGATCAGCCAGGCGGTCGAGATGATCGCTCAGGCAGAATGCCCCGTTCTCTACACGGGCGGCGGAATCATCAATTCGGGCCCGGAGGCAAGCACGCTTCTGCGCCAGTTGCAGGACATTACCGGAGCGCCTGTCACATCAACCCTGATGGGATTGGGAGCATTCCCGGCCGAGCATCCCGACTGGCTCGGTATGCTGGGTATGCACGGCACATACGAAGCCAACATGGCGATGAACAAATGCGACCTGATGGTCTGCATCGGCGCACGCTTCGATGACCGCGTGACAGGTCGGCTCGACGCATTTTCGCCCGATTCAAAGAAAATACATATCGATATCGACCGTGCGTCGATCAACAAGGTTGTACCGGTCGATCTGGGAATTGTCGGGGACTGCGGCACCGTTCTACAACAATTGATCGATGGTCTCGCCTCCGTAAATCCAATGGATCTGGGTGAATGGAAGGCCCGGATCGCCGGATGGCGCGCCCGTGAAAGCCTCGCCTACCCCGAACGCAGCGATTCCCTGATGCCGCAAAAGGCAGTTGAGCGGTTGTTCGCTCTCACCCGTGACCGAAAGCCAATCATCACGACCGAAGTCGGCCAGCACCAGATGTGGGCCGCGCAATATTTCGGCTTTTTCGACCCTAATAAATGGCTCACCAGCGGCGGCCTCGGCACAATGGGCTATGGTCTGCCCGCCGCGATCGGGGCGCAGCTGGGCAATCCGGACGACCTCGTCATCGATATTGCAGGTGAGGCGTCCATCCAGATGAACATTCAGGAACTCGGGACCGCCAGCCAATACCGCCTGCCGGTCAAGGTATTCATCCTGAACAATGAATATATGGGAATGGTCCGCCAGTGGCAGGAACTGACCTATGAAAGCCGCTATTCCAATTCCTATTCGGACAGCCTGCCCGACTTCGTTCGCCTGGCCGAGGCCTATGGATGGAAAGGTATCCGCATCCATGACGAAAGCGAACTCGATGCGGGAATCGTGGCCATGCTGGAGCATGACGGGCCTGTCATCGTGGATTGCCAGGTTTCCAAGGACGCCAATTGTTACCCGATGATCCCCAGCGGCGCGGCACACACCGATATGCTGCTGTATGGCGATCAGGTCGAAGGGACCATGGACGACGAAGCGAAGGCTTTGGTGTAAGGGCACGATAATGCATATCAAGGAAACAACGGCAGAGCGGCACGTGCTCGCCATCACGGTTGATAACGAAGCCGGTATTCTCGCGAAGATCGCAGGCCTTTTCACCGCGCGCGGTTACAATATCGACAGCTTGACCGTGGCCGATATTGCTGAAGACCACGCAATCAGCCGGATCACCATCGTCACCAACGGCCCGCCAGCGGTTATCGACCAGATCGAGGCCCAGCTGGAACGGTTGGTGCCGGTGCACAAGGTTGTTGACCTGACAACCGCCGGTGCGCACGTCGAACGCGAGCTGGCGCTGATCAAGGTTACCGGCAAGGGCGATGCGCGGGTCGAGGCCCTCCGCACAGCTGAAATTTTTCGCGCTCAAGTCGTCGATTCGACCACTTCGAGCTTTGTTTTCGAACTCACAGGATCCCCAGAAAAGATCGACAATTTCATCATCCTCATGCGCGAGCTTGGGTTGGTGGAAGTCGGACGGACGGGGATCGTTGGAATGATGCGCGGTGCAAAAAGCACCTGACGAAAGGGAAATGATGAAAGTCTATTATGATGCCGATGCCGATCTGAACCTCGTCACCGGAAAGAAGATCGCAATCGTCGGTTACGGCAGCCAGGGTCACGCCCACGCTCAAAACCTGCGTGACAGCGGCGTGAATGACGTGGCTATCGCCCTTCGCGAAGGTTCCGCGACCGCCAAGAAGGCTGAAGATGCCGGATTCAAGGTTCTGACGAACAAACAGGCCGCTGAATGGGCCGACATCGTCATGATCCTGGCACCTGATGAACATCAGGCAGCGATCTGGGAAAATGATCTCAAGGGTAACATGAAAGCCGGCAGCGCGCTGGCATTTGCCCACGGCCTGAATATCCATTTCGGCCTGATCGAGGCACCATCAGATATCGACGTAATCATGATCGCGCCCAAGGGTCCCGGCCACACGGTGCGCAGTGAATACCAGCGCGGCGGCGGTGTGCCTTGCCTGATCGCAGTCGATCAGGATGCAACCGGAAACGCGCACGATGTTGCGCTCGCCTATGCCAGCGCGGTCGGTGGCGGCCGTTCGGGCATCATCCAGACCAATTTCCGCGAAGAATGCGAAACTGACCTGTTCGGCGAGCAGGCTGTCCTTTGCGGCGGGATAACCCACCTGATCCAGGCAGGTTTCGAAACGCTGGTTGAAGCCGGATATGCGCCAGAAATGGCCTATTTCGAATGCCTCCACGAAACCAAGCTGATCGTCGATCTGCTGTATGAAGGCGGCATTGCCAATATGCGGTATTCCATCAGCAACACTGCGGAATATGGTGACATCACCACAGGCCCGCGGATCATCACGGATGAAACCAAGGCAGAAATGAAGCGTGTTCTGGCCGATATCCAGTCGGGCCGTTTCGTGAAGAACTTTGTTCTCGACAACCGCGCCGGTCAGCCGGAACTCAAAGCATCGAGGAAAGCCGCAGAAGCCCATCCGATCGAAAAGACCGGGTCGGAACTGCGCGCGATGATGCCATGGATTTCAGCCAACAAGCTGGTCGACAAGGACAAGAACTAAAACCAATTGCTGCGCCGGCCCGCCCGCTATGGGCGGCCGGCACAGCAAAAATCAGCTGGCAGACTTTGCCGCTGCCTCGACCTTGCTTCGGTCAGCGAGCAGAACGGTACTTGTACCCTTGGCCAGCACGTTGCCTTTGCTGTCTTTCAGCACACCTTCGAAGAAACCTGTCCGGCGGCCGTCTCGCTCCACCCACCCCTCGGCTATGACCAATCCAGGCCGTGCTGGCGCGAAGAAGCTCACTTTGAGCTCCAGCGACATCGGCACGATGTCCTTTCCTTTCAGGGCAATCGCGGCATGGGCCATTGCTGCATCGATCCAGCCCGTGACGAAACCGCCCTGCACCACGCCGCCCGAATGACACTGAGCGGCAGTTGCTTCATATTCCAGAACGGCGCGCCCGGCTTTGTCCAGTTCGACGATCCGAACCAGTCCCATCGTCTTGTATAGCGGCTCTGCCGGGTTGCTTTCCATGA
Organism: Pontixanthobacter luteolus; assembly: GCF_009828095.1. Taxonomy (GTDB): domain Bacteria; phylum Pseudomonadota; class Alphaproteobacteria; order Sphingomonadales; family Sphingomonadaceae; genus Pontixanthobacter; species Pontixanthobacter luteolus. The sequence continues at coordinate 1,037,506 of NZ_WTYP01000001.1, forward strand.
ACATTCATTCCCTTGCGTGATGTAAGATTGTTTCTCAGCCTGGCTAACCTACTTTGCCTTTACAAGCCAAACGGCAACCCTCATAGAATGAGACATGCCAAAGGCCATCGAACTACTCCTGCGACTTACCCGCCCTTGGGCGTGAAGACCGGCGTGCTTAATCGGGTGCGCTGATCGCCCAAGGGAAAACGCCAAAATTCCACAAAATCGCAGTTTCGAGTTTCATCAATGACCATGCTCAGCAACCCTTCTCGCAAATATCAGGCATTTCCGCAGATCGACCTGCCCAACCGGCAGTGGCCGGGCAATGTCATATCCGCCCCGCCCCGCTGGCTTTCGACTGACCTCAGGGACGGCAACCAGTCGATTATCGATCCCATGGACGCGGTGAAGAAAAACCGGTTTTTCGACCTGCTGGTTGAAATCGGGGTCAAGGAAATCGAGGTCGGTTTTCCGAGTGCCGGCGCGACCGAATTCGACTTCATTCAGGGGCTGGTGCGATCCGGCAGGGTACCCGGTGACGTAATGCTTCAGGTCCTGACCCAGTCTCGCGAAGACCTGATCCGGACATCTTTCGAAAGCCTGGAAGGCGCCGGCACGGCCATCGTACATCTCTACAACGCGGTCAGCCCGGCATGGCGCGATATCGTGTTCCGTATGAGCAAGGACGAAGTCCGGGAGATCGCTATTCACGGCGCGAAAGTGATGCGTGACGAGGCCGCCAAACGGCCCGATACCGACTGGAATTTTCAATATAGCCCTGAAACCTTCTCCACCGCCGAACTCGATTTCAGCATCGAGGTTTGCGAGGCGGTGATGGACGTGCTGCAACCCACTGCTGAAAAGCCGATCATTCTCAATCTCCCGGCCACGGTGGAGGCGGCAACCCCAAACATTTATGCCGACCAGATCGAATATTTCTGCCGTAACCTGCCAAACCGCGAGGCGGCGGTCATCAGCCTGCATACGCATAATGATCGCGGAACAGGTGTCGCTGCCGCGGAACTGGGCCTGATGGCCGGGGCAGACCGCGTAGAAGGATGCCTGTTCGGCAATGGCGAACGTACCGGTAATTGCTGCCTCGTGACTGTCGCGCTCAATATGTACACGCAAGGTATCGATCCAGGGCTCGATTTCTCGGATATCGACCGCGTCATCGAAACTGTCGAATATTGCAACCAGATCCCGGTTCACCAACGCCATCCCTATGGCGGCGAACTGGTGTTTACCGCGTTTTCCGGCAGCCATCAGGACGCGATCAAGAAAGGGTTTTCCGCTCACGAAGCTCAGAATGACGAACGGTGGAGGATACCTTACCTGCCGATCGATCCGGCTGACCTTGGCCGTAGTTACGAGGCCGTGATCCGGGTGAATTCACAAAGCGGCAAAGGCGGGTTTGCCTGGGTTCTCGAGCAGGATCAGGGCTTGAAGCTTCCCAAGGCAATGCAGGCCGATTTCTCGCGCCACGTTCAGCATCTGGCCGATGAACTGGGCCGCGAACTCAACGCTGCGGACATCTGGGATGCGTTCCAGACTGCTTATCATGTCAAAACCCCGGACAAGCATTTCCAGCTCGTCTCTTACGAAGAAAGCCGGGCCACAGACGGAACCCGCGTATTCGCCGGTACTATCTCGGTTCAGGGCAAGGAACAGAGCGTCAGCGGCAGAGGCAACGGCCTGATTTCTTCGGTGATCGACACCATCCGTGAAAGCTTCGGCGTAGAACTGGAAGTCAGCGATTATAGCGAGCATGCGCTTGGTGCCGGCACCCATGCCAATGCTGCCGCCTACCTCCAGTGCCGTGACGCCAGCGGACGAACATTGTGGGGCGTAGGGATTGATGAAGACGTCGCGACAGCCAGCGTGCGCGCGGTGTTGAGCGCGGCAAACTCTGCAATTGCGAAGTGACCTCGATCAGCTGCCGATGCGTTTCAGGAACAGCTTCGTTTTGCCGTTCTTGCCCCGCAATTGCAGTTTTTCGCCTTTGAGCCGGTAATAGAAGACCAGATCGGTGTAATTGATGTGCATCTGGTCCTCGTTGATCTGAAACGTCTGGTACACTTCGCGGCCAGCTTCGGGACCTGACTTGCGCTCAGTGATGAGCTCGCCGTCGCCGGTCAGTTCAACCGTGTCGCCGCGCAAGACATCATTGAGGCCGCGCTGGCGGGTCACTTCCCATCGGCCAATAACGCCAAGGTGGCGCATTTCAGCGGGCACATCACCCTGCCCTGCCAATGCACCCGCTCTGCCGAGCAGTCCCGCAACCATTTCGCGTTCCTTGCCGATGCCAGCAAATTCTGCACCACCGAGCCGCTCCGACAATCCGGAAATCATCCGGTATGCGCCCGGTGCATCGCCTTTCGCATGATACAGTTCCAGCGCACCGGAAAGCGAAAGGTATTCGTCGACCAGCGCCTGCGCCAGTTTCAGGTTCTGCGGAACTTCACCGCCGGGCAGCATAACCGTGTCTGAATTCGACCCGGCAGCGCCGCTGCGCGCGTCGGTATAGCTGACTGCAACCGACATCAGCGGCTGTTCATTGGGCGGCGCACTGGCCCCATCCGTGGTTTCAAGACTAGTAAAAATCCCGCCGCCGTTACTGGAAAGGAAAGCGGACCCGATGGTGACTGTGATCGCGCCCGCAGGGGCCTGGGTCAGCACTTCATTGGGCACACCGTAAACCGCGTTCAGCTTATAACCGGCAGACGGGGTCATGGTGATCGTCACATCATGGGCTACTTCCGTGACCATGTTAAAGAATTCGCTCTGGAAAAGCGCCGGTGCATCGGCATCCGTGGCCAGATAAAACAGGTTCCCGCCGCGCACACTCGATAGCTGCATGGCCAGTGCGTTGTCGAAATCCCGCCCGACACCGATCGTGGTCATCCCGACACCGCGCCGCGAACCGGACACAGCCTGACCCATAAACCCGTCTGGATCGGTGTTGCCGACATTAGGCTTCTCATCCGTCAGCAGCATCATGCGGGTCTTGCGGCCGGACTGTTCCAGCTCTGCGAAAGCGGTCTCGAATCCCAGACGAAGGCCCGCCTCCATGAAGGTTGATCCCTCAGCCTCGATTGCCGAAATCGTTTCCGCAATCATCTCGCGATTGCCGCCGATATCGGTCACCGGCAGCAACAGGTTCGTCTCAGTCCCGAATTCGACGATGCCAAGGCGGTCCCCGTCGCGCATCATCGAGATTGCCTGCAGCAAGCCTTCTTTCGCGCGGGCGATTTTCTCACCGGACATGGAACCCGACCGATCGATTACCGCAATCAGGCTTAGCGGTTCTTTCTGGAGGGCATCCGCATCCGCGTTGCTTTCAAAGCCCAGCCCGACAAAATACTCGTCTTGCGGGCGCGTGGGCAGATTGGCCTCCGCCGCGTATCCCGCAATGCAGAACAGCTGATCGCATTCCGACTTGCTCGGCAGGGCCAGATCATATTCGCCCAGCAGTCCTTCGATCGTCAGGCTTTCTGGTCTGGGCAGAAATTCGCCGTCCAGCGAAAGGGACCGGAACTGCTTGATATCCTGTGATCCGCTTTGCCTGAGCCGAGTCGCCGTGACGATGATGGTTTGCTCCCGCGCCTCTTCGTCTTCAGGCATCTGGTTCTGAGCCAACAGGCCCGCATCAGCGGTTAAGAGAACCCCCGCTGCCAAACCGGCAAAGGCAATTTTCGGATCCAAAAGCTTCATGTTCGCGACCTCCTGACATCACTCTAACACTTTCATTCCATTTCCGGAAAGTGATAGTGCAGAGTAAAATTTCCGACAAATCTACGCCTTCCCTCAGCTCTCGACAGGTCAAATTTCCACCTTACAGTGCATCAAGGGAGAAACTTTATGACCGAAGCAATACTCGAACCCGATCTGCCGATCATCGACCCGCATCATCATCTGTGGGACCTGCGCCCGATGCTCCCCGCTTTTCCCGAGCCGAGGCACCCGTTTCTGGATGCAATCGTGGGCGCTGCTTATTACACGTTCGACCAATTGCATGCCGATGTTTCCAGCGGGCATAATGTGGTCGGCACGGTCTTCATGGAATGCGGTGCATTCTACCGTGCCAACGCCAGTGACGAGATGAAGGTCCTCGGCGAGGTCGAGTTTGTAAACGGTGTCGCCGCGCAGTCTGCCAGCGGCCTCTACGGCCCTCTTCGTGCGTGCGCATCCATCGTGGGCCACGCCGATCTGACGCTAGGCTCGAAGGTCGGCCCGGTTCTCGATGCCTTGGAAGCGGCGGGGAATGGCCGGTTCTGCGGCATTCGGCATCAGGGCGCATGGGATGCCGATCCAGACGTGCTGGGCGCGCCATTTCATGCCCCGGAAGGGTTGTATGGCTCCGACGCGTTCCGGTCTGGATTTGGCGAGTTCGCAAGCCGCGGGCTGACGTTCGACGCGTGGGTACTCGAACCTCAGATCGGCGATGTGACCGATCTGGCAAAGGCATTCCCCGATCAGAAGATCGTTATCGATCACTGCGGCACGCCTCTGAACATCGCATCATACCACGGCAAATTGCACGAAAACTTCGACCGGTGGCGTTCGTCGATCCACGCACTTGCAGAATGCCCCAACGTGTCGGTCAAACTTGGCGGGTTGGCGATGGCGTTCTGCGGCATGCCGGAACACGGACCTGCAAAAGGCGTCGGTTCGGAGACTCTCGCAGCGATGTGGCGCCCGTATATCGAGACCTGCATCGAAGCGTTCGGCACAGATCGCGCGATGTTCGAAAGCAATTATCCCGTCGACAGGTGGGGCGCCAGCTACCCGGTATTGTGGAACGCTTTCAAGCGAATCACATCCGGTCATTCAGCCGACGAAAAGGCCGCGCTCTATGCCGGAAATGCCGCCCGGTTCTACGGCATTGAAGAACTGTTGACGTAGGGTCGGCGGGCCCCAACATCGGTGGCAAGTGCGGAAACTCGACAAGACCATTGTGAACCCATAAACCGCAAATTCAATTTCAATTCGCAACGGAGCACCCGATGACCCTGCCCGCACCCTTTGACCGCCTGCGCCTTCCCATAATCGGTTCACCGCTGTTTATCGTATCTGGCCCGGAACTGGTCATCGCGCAGTGCAAGGCCGGGATCATCGGTTCCTTCCCTGCTCTCAATGCCCGCCCTTCCGGCGTGCTGGATGAATGGCTGCACCGGATCACTGAAGAACTGGCCGCGCACAATCGTGACAATCCGGACCGCCCGGCAGCGCCTTTTGCCGTCAACCAGATCGTGCATCGTAGTAACGATCGTCTCGATGAAGATATGGAAGTTTGCGCGAAGTGGCAGGTGCCAATGGTCATCACTTCACTCGGCGCGCGCGAAGAAGTGTTTGCTGCGGTCAAGGCATGGGGCGGTATCTCGATGCATGATGTCATCAATGACCGTTTCGCGCGCAAAGCTATTGAAAAGGGCGCCGACGGATTGATCCCGGTCGCGGCTGGTGCCGGCGGACATGCAGGCACGCAATCCCCGTTCGCGCTGATGCAGGAAATTCGCAGCTGGTTCGATGGTCTGGTCGCGCTGTCGGGATCTATCGCGCACGGGCGTTCGGTGCTTGCGGCGCAGGCAATGGGCGCGGACTTCGGTTATATCGGATCGGCATGGATTGCGACCAAGGAGGCCAATGCCGACGAAGCCTACAAGCAGGAAATCGTCGACAGCCGTGCGGCCGATATCGTCTACACAAACCTCTTCACCGGCGTTCACGGCAATTACCTGCGCGGATCGATTGAGAAAGCTGGCCTCAATCCTGACGATCTGCCGCAAAGCGACCCGAGCAAGATGAATTTCGGGTCCGGCGGAAACAGCAAGGCGAAAGCCTGGAAGGATATTTGGGGTTCCGGCCAGGGCGTTGGAGTAGTCGATGCGGTCGACAGCGTTGCAGACCGTGTGGACCGGCTTGAGCGCGAATATCACGAAGCGAAACGTGACCTGCTGGCGAAGCTGGTTGATTGATTGAGTGCAAGGTTAGCGGCCAGATACTTCTGGCCGCCGACTGATGACTACCCCCTCCAGACACGCACGAATTTTCCGTTGCGCGACGGTTCAAGGCGCAGAGCATTGCCGTCGGGCCCGATCACCTGTTCGACGCTGCTGACAGGCGGCGAAAGCAGCAATTGGCCAAGCAGGCGTGATGCCAGTCGCATCGCATAGTCGCGATCTTCGGTGAGTTCAGGTTCAATCCTGAGTTCTTGCCCGGTGAAGTGAGCCAGTCCAGTGCTTTGCAGTCCGCCATCCAGCGAACTGTTGACCGGTGCGAGTAATTGCGCGGGCAATGTACCGCCATCCAGCCATCGGGCCATGTCAGACTGGAAATGCCCGGGCTCAATCGCAAGTTCTGCAGGTCTCCAGATGACCGCAATAACATCAGGCAAAGCGGCGCTCAGGGCAACGCCGATTTCCATGATTCCACGCAGAATCGGAAGGTGCGAGCTCGCATTTCGCAGGTGCGGGCCGAGGGAAATCGCCAATGTGTCGGGGAGCGAGTCCGGCCAATAGTCAGTATCGCTATATCCGAAATGGTGGCGAGGCCGTGCAATCCGGGTCTCTGCATTTACGCCAAAGCCAGAGATATCGTAGGTCAGACCATCGACGAGGAGTTCCGCCCATCCTGCATGCTCAATCGCATCGGGCACGTGGCTAACGAAGATCCGTTCGCTGGCTTCGAGAGCCGTCAGAACAGTCGCCGCATCGGCTTTCGCCCCTTCAGCAAACGCCAGCAACAACAACCCCACTGGCCTCGCTTCATTCTGGGGTTGTTTCCGTTTTATCGCTTTGCGCTCCCTACTCGTCCTCTGGGAGCCTATTGACTAGGTTTTTCTGCGCAGTCGAGTCCCTCAAAAGATGAATAATCCGAATTGGATGCAACAAATCAAAACATTCCGATCGTCAGACCTTCAGCCAGCGCCGCGCCCAATTCACGGCACGTTTCTTCGTCGTTACTTGCAATGATTTTGGGCGTGAGGATTTGCTCCGGTGTTTGCGCATCGCAATTGATTATCAGCGGCTCAGCCACTCGTTTGAGACGCCAACCCTTAGCAATTCGGTCGATCTGCCGCTGCGCCCCCTCACCATCAGACCCGGCGGCGATTGCGGTGGCGTATGCCCTGCCCTCGATTTGGCCGAGTACTGGATAGTAACACCGGTCGAACATTTCTTTCATCAGACCGGACATGGAGGCGAGGTTTTCAGGACACACGAATAGGTACGCACCGGCGTTCACTATGTCGCGAGGCTCCACGGCATCTGCGGCCAAGATCCGGCCAACCTCACCCGCGCCTTCGAGAACCGCTTTGGCCATCGCCTCGCTCGCTCCGGTGCGGCTATGCCAGATTATCAAAAGCTTTTCATGTGGATCAGCCATGGCCGGACCATCGCGTCCGGCTGTCGATTGTCAACATCTACCCTTTGTCAGCTTGGCCGGGATCACGTAATGGATCCGGATGCCTTCACGAACACTCACACCCGTTTTCGGGGTCACAAATTCCCTTTCCGGAAAGGCGTGGCATTGGCGCGGCGGCAATATGGATATTGCCGATAAGTCCGCGAGCCTTGAAAACGACATTGTGACCCAGCTTCTTCTGTCGCGCGGCGTGGGGCAGGATGATCTTGAACGGCACCGGTCGCCTACTCTGCGCACTTTTTTGCCCGATCCGTCAGAATTTCAGGACATGGATGTTGCAGCTGAGCGAATTGCGCAAGCGATACTGAGCCAGGAAAAAATCACGATCTACGGCGATTATGACGTGGACGGCGCAACTAGTGCGGCACTCATGGTGCGGCTCCTGCGTATGCTGGGCTGTGATGCGCATTATTACATCCCTGATCGCCTGCTCGAAGGATATGGGCCAAGCGGCGAAGCATTGGTCAAACTGGCAGAACAGGGATCAAGCCTGATCATCACGGTCGATTGCGGCGCGATGGCTTACGAGGCGCTGGAAATGGCCAGAGATGCGGGCGTCGATGTCATAGTCGTCGATCATCACAAATGCGCCGCCGAGCTGCCCAAGGCCGCGGCCCTTGTAAACCCGAACCGGCTCGACGAATCGGACTTCGCGGCTTCGTTCGGCCACCTGGCTGCCGTGGGCGTAGCGTTTCTGCTCGGCATCGCGCTTGTGCGAACGCTGCGCAAGCAAGGTTTCTTCGACGGGCGCGCGGAGCCGGACCTGATGTCGCTGCTCGATCTGGTCGCGCTCGGTACCGTTGCCGACGTTGCCGCATTGCACGGGCTCAACCGCGCTTTCGTGGCGCAAGGGCTGAAAGTGATGTCTCGCCGTAACAACACCGGGATGGCGGCGCTGATCGATGCCAGCAGGCTCAAACGCGCGCCGATTTGCAGCGATCTCGGCTTTGCTCTGGGTCCGCGCATCAATGCTGGCGGCAGGGTTGGCGAATCCACACTTGGCGTTCGCCTGCTGACCACAGAGGACGCTGAGGAAGCACGCGACATTTCCGCTCAGCTTTCGAGCCTGAATGAGGAACGCCGCGCGATTGAGGCTGCCGTTCAGGAAGCGGCAGAAGAACAGATTGCGCAACAGCACAATCGCGCTGTCATCGTTCTGTCAGGCGAAGGGTGGCATCCAGGCGTGATCGGAATCGTCGCCGGGCGGATCAAGGAAAAGACCGGCAAACCATCAATCGTGATCGCGATGGATGGTGACACCGGCAAAGGATCGGGCCGATCGATTTCCGGCGTGGATCTTGGGGCGGCGATCATCGCTGCCCGTGCAGAGGGAATCCTGGTGGCCGGCGGCGGCCACGCGATGGCGGCTGGCCTCACAATCGAGGCTGGCAAGCTGGAAGAATTTGCGGATTATCTAGATGCCCGGCTGGGCAATACCGTAGCGAAGGCACAGGCATCGCAATCGGTGCTGCTCGATCTGGCGGTCGCGCCGCGGGGGCTTGTACCCTCGCTGGTTGAAAGCCTCGAGGAAGCCGGCCCTTATGGCGTAGGCTGGCCCGGACCGAGAGTTGCCGTGGGCCCAGTTCATCTGATCAAGGCCGATGTTGTCGGCACTGATCATCTGAGGTTGATTGTCGGCGGCAATGATGGCGGCTCGATCAAGGCGATCGCATTCCGAGCAGTAGAGACCGATATGGGCCAAGCGCTGCTGCATGCGGCGAAGGGGCGCAAATTGTGGCTCGCTGGCCGGGCAAAGATCGATGACTGGGGCAGCAGGCCCGCTGCAGAGCTGCATTTGGAAGACGCAGCCTGGGCAGATTGATCAGAAAATTGCATCAAAGCGCCAACAATCACTTGCCGAGGCTTGACGCGGCCGTTCCACGCCCCTAATTGCGCCGCCACGCCATCGGTATGGCCCCTTCGTCTAGCGGTTAGGACGCGGCCCTTTCACGGCTGAAACACGGGTTCGATTCCCGTAGGGGTCACCATCGATGGCGTTTTTCATTCCAGGTGAGCGGCATTGTGCGCTGGCCAACAGGATGGCCCCTTCGTCTAGCGGTTAGGACGCGGCCCTTTCACGGCTGAAACACGGGTTCGATTCCCGTAGGGGTCACCAATCCTCCCACAGCATCGGTTACCCTCAGATTCGCTTGCGGAATTGCAATTTCGCGTCTGGTGTGTGCCGCATTCTAACGCTAAGGCCGCGGGCAAGATGGACCAGACCGGACCCCATACCTGGCCGAGTTATCTACTCTGCGCCGCGACATTGATTGTCATGGGAATCGCCGGAGTCGATGCTTGGGTGATCGCTGCCTCCGGACTGGTCTGGATCGGCTCGATCTGGATACTTACGCTGCGGCCGCCCCCACCCCAAGTCGCCCCGCAGCAGGATCCCTTCCGCACCGACAAGATGAGCGAACTGATAGAATTTTCAGGAACGCCAATACTGCTGGTCGATCATGGCCGGATCAGCGTTGCCAATCGGGCCGCGCGCAAGCTGTTGGGCAAGCATATCGTCGGCCAGGACATGCGCGTCGCGTTTCGCCATCCAGAGGCGATACGCCTTCTAGACAAGCAAAATGGTGGATTCACGCAGATTGTGGGTTTGGTCAGGCGGCGCGATGTGTGGCGGATGAACCGCAAGGTTTTGTCCGACAATCTGTCAGTGGTGGAACTTCTCAACCAGACTGCAGAGGTGGACATTGCGCGGGCCCACACGGATTTCGTTGCCAATGCCAGTCATGAACTCCGCACGCCGCTTGCTTCGATCATTGGCTATGTCGAGACGCTGCAGGAAAGTGACACCAAGGTAGCAGAAGCCACCAAGCACAAATTTCTTTCCACCATTCTCGCAGAGGCGAACCGGCTTCAGAGCCTGGTCAGCGATCTGATGTCGTTGTCCCGGATCGAAGCGGAAAAGCATGAACAGCCGCGCGAGAGGGTCGACCTAAAACCATTGATCGAAACCGCATCGCGTGACGCGGCCGGCCTCGAGAGAGTCCCTCGCCTAACATTCAATCTTGCTGCTGGCCTGACCGTTCTCGGGGACCAGCGCCAATTGGAACAATTGGTACGAAACCTGGTCGATAATGCGCTGAAGTACGGCGGCCCTGACGGTGCTGTAAACGTCAGCCTGTCCCGGACGGACAATGATGAAGCCCTGATTTCTGTGGCGGACCAAGGTGAAGGCATACCGGCCGAGCATATCCCGCATCTGACGCGCCGCTTTTACCGAACCGATCCGGGCCGCAGCCGTGCATCGGGCGGTACCGGACTGGGGCTGGCGATTGTGAAACATATTGTTGAACGTCATCGCGGACGGCTCGACATCGCCAGCCAACAAGGTCAGGGAACGGTTGTTTCGGCCCGAATCCCGCTGGTTGATGGTAAGGCATCGTGATTGTCATGGAATTGTCATGTTTCTCAAACAACGGTGCTGCGAACAGCATGCGGCACTCGTCCGATTCTCTGACTTCCCGCTGCTTCCCCAGCAACGCCGATAATCTGCGAATGACTCAGGACACGCCTTAGCAATGTCACCAGCGATACTTCTGCTACTCGTGATCGGTCTCGGCCTTGCTGGCTGGCTGGCCGCTCGTGCGCGTGCATGGGCGTTTCGCAGCAAAGCCGAATCCGGCCGATTGGCCGCCCTGCCAAGCTATCACGGTTGGTATGTTGCCCTTTGGATCGCCATTCCCGCGGTCCTGTTTATCGCAATCTGGTCATTCGTTTCGCCGCAATTGATCGATCAGGCCGTCATTGCATCGCCGGCGGCATCCGAACTGCCGGAATTTGGCTTCCAGCGCGATGCACTGTTGCGAGAAGCCAAGTCGGTCGCGACAGGAAGTTCGCCCGCTGTGTTCAACGAACAGGCTGCCGCTCTGGTTGATCCATACCGTGACGCGATTTCCCGATATGGTCTTCTAGGCGGCTTGGCCACGCTTGTGATCGCTTTCTTGGGCGGGGCATGGTCTTTCTTGAAGGTCAAACCCGATTTCCGCGCCCGGACACGTGTAGAGCGGATCGTCATGGGCACCCTGCTTGTGGCCTCGCTGGTTGCGATTCTGACCACTCTGGGCATCATCGTGAGCCTCGTGTTCGAGACGGTCCGTTTCTTCGGCATGGTGAACCCGATCGATTTCCTCTTCGGTACCGAATGGGGCCCCGATCCAATGAGTAATCCGGATAATCCGGATCCCGATCGGTTCGGTGCGATCCCTCTGTTCTGGGGTACCATTTATATCGGCGCAATCATCGCCATGATTGTCGCGATACCGCTTGGCTTGATGAGCGCGATCTACCTTACTCAATATGCCGCCCCGCGTACCCGCAGCTGGTTGAAGCCCGCGCTGGAAATCCTCGCCGGTGTGCCGACCGTGGTCTACGGATATTTCGCTGCATTGACCGTGGCGCCATTCATCCGTGATCTGGCCGTATCGATTGGGATAAGCGGTGCTTCCAGCGAAAGCGCGCTGGCTGCCGGCCTTGTGATGGGCGTGATGATCATTCCGTTTGTATCGTCCATGGCCGACGATTCTATCGCCGCTGTCCCGCAGGCCATGCGCGATGGCAGCCTGGCAATGGGCGCAACCACATCCGAAACAATCAAACGGGTCCTCGTCCCCGCCGCCCTGCCCGGCATTGTCGCCGGTATCATGCTTGCGATCAGCCGCGCGATTGGTGAAACCATGATCGTGGTGATGGCCGCCGGTGCAGCGGCCAATCTGACGGCCAATCCGCTGGAAGCGATGACGACAGTAACATTCCAGATCGTTCAGATGCTCACCGGTGAAGGCAGTTTCGACCACCCGGCCACGCTCAGCGCCTTCGCATTGGGATTCGTGCTGTTCATCGTCACCCTTGGTCTCAATTTTATCGCCCTGCGCGTCGTGAAAAGGTTCCGCGAAGCTTATGAGTGATATCGAACTCCCAACCCGCTCGGCTGCCTTCGAGGCGCGCCTGAAGAAGCGTTACGCTGCGGAAAAACGGTTCAAGGCCATCGGCTTTGGGGCTGTGCTATTTTCCGTTGTCATTCTGGCGTTCCTGCTCGTCACCATGACTATCAACGGCATTGGCGGCTTCCAGCGTGCAGAACTCGCTGTGCCCATCGATATGACCGAAGCTGGTCTGTCGGGCAATGCAAGCACACTGGCGCAGGATAACGCGGTCCAGAGCCTTGAAATGCAGGGATTGCCTGCGGTGGTTGAATTCTATGCCGAGCAGTCTCTCGGGGTGGAAGGGGCCGCGCAGATCAGTGACACTGCCTGGCGCGAAGTCGCCGATCAGATCATTGCCGACCCGGACATTCTGCGGGAGAAGAAAATCTTCTGGCTCCCCGCAGCGCCGTCGCTGGCATCCGGTTTCGACGGTGAGGGCCAGCCCGAAATGAAGGCGCTGGCCAGCCAGCTTGCCGCTGAAGGAAAGCTGGAAAAGAATTTCGACGCGGGTTTCCTCAGCCGGTCTGATGCAACTGACCCGCAAGCCGCCGGCATCTGGGGCGCGCTGAAAGGCTCCGCGCTCACCATGCTCGTGACGCTGCTACTTGCATTCCCGATCGGTGTGCTGGCTGCGCTCTATCTGGAAGAATTCGCCCCGAAAAACCGCTGGACCGACTTTATCGAACTGTCGATCAACAATCTGGCAGCCGTTCCTTCGATCATTTTCGGCCTGCTTGGCCTTGCCGTGTTCCTCTTCCTGTTCCCCAATCTGCGCTCCACTCCGGTTATCGGCGGGATGACGCTGGCATTGATGACGCTGCCGGTGATTGTCATCTCGGGACGCAATGCGATCAAGGCCGTTCCGCCGTCGATCCGCGATGGCGCATTGGCGATTGGCGCATCACCGGTGCAGGTGGTGTTCCATCATGTTCTGCCGCTTGCCCTCCCCGGCATCCTGACCGGTACAATCATCGGAATGGCTCGCGCACTGGGTGAAACGGCGCCGCTGCTGATGATCGGTATGCGCCTGTTCGTCTCGACGCCGCCAGACGGGTTTACCTCCCCGGCTACGGTCCTGCCGATGCAGATCTTCCTGTGGTCGGATGAAATCGACCGCGGCTTCGTCGAACGTACATCGGCCGCAATTATCGTGCTATTGCTGTTCCTCCTGCTGATGAACGGCCTCGCAATCTACCTTCGCAACAAATTCGAGAAAAAGTGGTGACAGTAATCCATCCCAATCTGGAAACTACCGACGCCAAGATGAAGGCGAAGGACGTGTCCGTTTACTATGGTGACAAAATGGCGATCGATAAGGTTTCGATCGACATTCCGACCGAGTACGTGACCGCTTTCATCGGCCCTTCAGGCTGCGGTAAATCCACGTTCCTTCGTACGCTCAACCGGATGAATGACACGATCCCTTCGGCGCGTGTCGATGGTGAAATCACCCTGGACGGTGAGGACATTTATCGTTCGAAGATGGACGTGGTCCAGCTCCGCGCCCGCGTGGGCATGGTTTTCCAGAAGCCAAATCCGTTTCCGAAGTCGATTTACGACAACATCGCATATGGTCCGAAAATTCACGGCATCGCCGAGGGGAAAGACGAACTGGATGCGATTGTCGAGCGTTCGCTTCAGCGTGCTGGCCTCTGGAACGAAGTCAAAGACCGGCTGACCGACAGCGGCACCGCGCTTTCCGGCGGCCAGCAGCAGCGTCTGTGCATTGCGCGCGCAATTGCAGTTGATCCTGAAGTTATCCTTATGGACGAGCCGTGTTCTGCGCTCGATCCGATTGCGACGGCCAAGATCGAAGAGCTTATCGACGAATTGAACGGACGCTATGCAATCGTGATCGTCACGCACAGCATGCAGCAGGCCGCACGCGTTTCCCAGCGGACCGCTTTCTTCCACCTTGGCTCAATGGTAGAGTATGGGCGGACCACGGATATTTTCACCAATCCGCTGGAGCAACGGACGCAAGATTACATCACAGGACGGTACGGCTAAAATGAACGAGCATACAGTCAAAGCCTTCGACGAGGACATCACTCGTCTTCGCGGCCTGATCGCGGAGATGGGCGGCCTGTCTGAACTGTCGATCCACGAGGCGCTGGACGCTCTGATCCGCGGAGATGAAGAGCTCGCCGCCGGGGTGATCAAGCGCGACAAGAAAATCGACGCGCTGGAAGCCGAAGTCGACAAGCTGGCTATCCGCATCATTGCTCTGCGTGCGCCCATGGCCGACGATCTGCGCGAAGTGATCGCAGCGCTGAAAATTGCCGGCGTGGTTGAACGCATCGGCGATTATTCGAAGAACATCGCCAAGCGCGTTAGCGATATTGAAGATCGCAAGAAATTCGAACCGCTCACATTGCTTGCCGCGATGGGCGAAGTTGCCAGTGAAATGGTGCATGATGTGCTGACTGCATATGCCGCACGCGATCCTGTCCTGGCAAAGGAAGTGATCGCCACGGACGAGAAAGTCGACGCTTTCTACAACAGTATTTTCCGCAATGTTGTCAGCTATATGGTTGAAAATCCTGCAACCATTTCAAGCGCTGCACAGTTGCTGTTCATTGCCCGTAATATCGAACGCATCGGGGACCACGCAACCAATGTTGCCGAGATGGTGCATTTCGCGGCAACCGGGTTTTATCCGCCAGACGAGGATAGTTGATCCGCGCGCCTGACATATTGCTGTCGTGATGCTGTAACAATTTTCGCGCCAGAAGGATGAAAATCACAGGGGCGAATCCAAAATGCCAAACGCCAAATTGCTACTTGTCGAAGATGATCCGGCACTTTCCGAACTGCTGGAGTTTCGTTTCGAGAACGAAGGCTATGATGTCCGCACCACGCCTGATGGCGATGAGGCGCTGATCCTTGCTGAAGAGGATGTACCCGATCTGATCATTCTCGACTGGATGATCGAAGGGACGAGCGGCATCGAGGTGTGCCGGCGCTTGCGCAGGGCC
The DNA here is from genome assembly GCF_009828095.1 of Pontixanthobacter luteolus. Taxonomy (GTDB): domain Bacteria; phylum Pseudomonadota; class Alphaproteobacteria; order Sphingomonadales; family Sphingomonadaceae; genus Pontixanthobacter; species Pontixanthobacter luteolus. The sequence goes on from NZ_WTYP01000001.1 coordinate 1,052,828, forward strand.
AAGGCCACGGCACACGTCCCGATCATCATGCTGACCGCGCGCGAGGCCGAGGATGACCGGATCCGCGGCCTGGAAACTGGCGCTGATGACTATCTTACGAAACCATTTTCGCCGCGCGAATTGCTGGCACGCGTTGCTGCGGTGATGCGCCGCATCCGCCCTGCACTTGCAGGCGAGTCGATCGAGGTCGGCGATATCCGTCTCGATCCGGTCGCTCACAAGGTCGAACGCTGCGGCAAGAATTTGCAGCTTGGCCCAACCGAATACCGGCTGCTGAAATTCTTCATGGAAAGTCCGGGCCGGGTATTTTCCCGCAACCAGCTGCTCGACGGTGTCTGGGGAACGGGCAGCGACATCGAATTGCGGACGGTCGATGTGCACATTCGCCGCCTGCGCAAAGCGATCCAGATGGACGGGACGAAGGATCCGATCCGGACCGTCCGTTCAGCCGGCTACGCGATGGAAGGGGTCTGATTTCTGCCGATCACCGGCAGGTGCTCCATGAGCGCGCTGCCTGATCCAGATGGAAGTGATCCCGGTGCTGTTCATTGTAGGCGGGCGAAAGGACAGTCCCGAATATATCGCACGCCTCGTCCCTGATGCGTTTCAGGAACGCTGACTTATCTGCATCACCCTCCCAATTATTGACCAGGCTGACTTGCTGGCCATCTGCCAGCACAAACCCCGATATATCGATGGCATTGCCGGTTGCATGTTCGCTCCATGGTCCATCGTCGCGGCCATAGAGGCGGCGGCAGCTATATGCGCCATAGTGCTGAACAGAAACGATTTTGCTGCCCAGCATTTCCTGTGCGGCGGGGCGAACGCTTCTTTCCAACCACAGTTCCAGTCCGGCACCTACCGCGCAGGTTGTCGCCGGCGGCCTTCCGGCAAACGGGTATGTGGTCAGCAAGGTCCGGTCGCGGCGGGCGCATGCGCCTTCGCCTGATGGCGGCAGGGCCTCGAATTCGATCTCGCTTCGCGTAAGGACTGCGCGGCAAAGCGCCGTATCATCCCTCAGCGAAGAAAGTTTGCTGGCTGTGGTCCAGCCCACCGGATCGCGTAGATCAAGCGGTGCCCATGGATTGTGTTGCGGGTTCTCGGCCATGAACCGCCAGGCAGCGAGCGCGAGCGCCAGGATCGCGATTGCAAGCGCGGCCCTCCTGTCTGCCTTGAACACACCAATTTTGCGGGAAATTCGCGACTTGCCCATATTCAATGAAAATCCCTCGATTTGGGGATTACGCGGACGTCGCGCGGGTGGCCGCCATGCCATCCGCATTCACGATTGCCCGGCGGCGGCTCCTCCCATGGCTCCACCGGCCGATATGGGTCCTCTGCACCTTCTCTCAAGTCATCTCTGGGGTTCAGCTTGGCCGGCAACGGGCTATTCACATGGTCAGCGCGCGCAACCGGGGCATTGAGCATTTCATCCGACAGTTTGTAGAGCTCGTTCGAGGCATCGGTCATGTGGTGAGCAATGACATGAATCACTTCGTCATCATACTCCACACGCCCGCGAACCTCCATCAGGCGGGCACCCATCACAACCCGCCGCTGCTTCTCCTTCAGATCGGGCCACACGACCAGGTTGATCACGCCGGTCTCATCCTCAAGCGTGATGAAGCAAACGCCCTTGGCGCTGCCGGGCCGCTGACGGATCAGCACGACGCCTGCGACATTGACCATGGAGCGGAATTTACGCTTCCTGAGGTCGCACGCCCGCACGAAGCCGCGCTCACCCAGCCCAGCGCGCAAGAAAGCCATGGGATGTGCCTTCAGGCTGAGACGCGTGGTCTGGTAATCATTCACTACTTCTTCGGACAGAGGCATGGCGGGCAAAGCCGCTTTGTGCCGCTCGGCCCCTTCATCGCGTTCCTCTGCATAGCTGAACAGCGGCAAGTCCGGCCCACCGATCAGGCTGCGCGCATCCCACAAGGCTTGCCGCCGTGAAAGCCGCAGGGAGGAGAAACAATCGGCCGATGCCAGCCTTTCGATATGCGCCGGGGAGATGCGGGCACGGTCGCGCAGCGCCATGACGTCAGCATAACCTCCTGAATTATCACGTTCCGACAGCAATTGCGCCGCAACATGTTCAGGCAGACCATCGACCTGCCTCAGACCGAGGCGCAGTGCGATATGGCTGTCCATGCGCCCTTTTTCCCCTGCCTGCCCTGCTGGCCGGCGCAATTCCTCCAGTGTGCAGTCCCACTGCGAATGATTGACGTCGGCCGGTAACACCGTGACGCCATGCTCTGCCGCGTCTCGCACGATCTGTGCCGGGGCATAGAAGCCCATTGGCTGAGAGTTGAGCAAGGCGCAGGCGAAGGCCGCGGGAAAATGGCATTTGAGCCAGCTCGACACGTAAACAAGATGCGCAAAGCTGGCGGCGTGGCTCTCGGGAAAGCCGTATTCGCCGAAGCCGCGTATCTGGTTGAAACAGCGCTGGGCAAACTCGCGGTCGTAGCCGCGATGAACCATCCGCTCGACCATCATGTCCTGCAACTCGTCCACCATGCCGCGGCTGCGGAATGTCGCCATCGCCTTGCGCAGGCGGTTGGCCTCCAGACTGCTGAACTTTGCCGCATCGAGCGCGATCTTCATCGCCTGTTCCTGGAAGATCGGAACGCCCAGAGTCCGCTCCAGAATGCTCGACAATTCGTCCGGCGGCCCGTGCTCAGGCCCGGGGGCCGGGATGATCACCTTCTCCTCGCCGCGCCGCCGCTTGAGATAGGGGTGAACCATATCCCCCTGGATGGGTCCGGGGCGCACGATCGCCACCTGGATCACCAGATCATAGAATTCGCGCGGGCGCAGCCGCGGCAGCATGTTCATCTGTGCGCGGCTTTCCACCTGGAACACACCCAGCGAGTCCCCCTTGCGCAGCATCGCATAGGTCTCCGGATCTTCGCGCGGGACAGTCGCCAGATCGAGCCGCCTTTCATGATGGTTTTCAAGAAGATCGAGGCATTTCCTGATGCAGGTCAGCATCCCCAGCGCCAGCACATCGACCTTCAGAATGCCCAGCGTTTCGATGTCATCCTTGTCCCATTCAATGAAACTGCGGTCGGGCATCGCGCCATTGCCGATCGGAACGGTTTCAGTCAGCGCCCCTTCGGTAAGGATGAAGCCGCCGACATGCTGCGACAAATGCCGAGGCATTCCAATCATTTGCTCGGTCAGATTCAGAACCCGGCGAAGGTGTGGTTCGGTGATGTCCATTCCCGTCTCAGCCACATGTGCCTCGCCGATCTCACGGCCATGCCCGCCCCAGACGGTCTTGGCGAGTGCACTGGTTATGTCCTCGCTCAGCCCCATCGCCTTGCCCACTTCGCGGATCGCCATGCGCGGCCGGTAATGGATCACCGTGGCGCACAGGCCGGCTCGGTGGCGCCCGTATTTCTGGTAAATATGCTGGATCACCTCCTCGCGCCGCTCATGCTCGAAATCGACATCGATATCGGGCGGTTCCTTCCGCTCCTCGGAAATGAAGCGGTCGAACAGCAAAGCATGTTTTGCAGGATCGACGCTGGTGATGCCCAGGCAATAACACACCGCCGAATTGGCCGCGCTGCCCCGCCCCTGGCACAGGATCGGCGGATCGACGCCGCGCGCGAAGTCGACGATCTCCTTGATGGTGAGGAAATAGCGCGCGAGATCGAGCTTCTCGATCAGCGCCAGTTCTTTCTTGATCGTCAGCCGGACGCTATCGAGCACACCATCTGGATACCGCCACGCGGCCCCTTCCCAGCTAGACTTTTCAAGCATTTGCTGCGGCGTCATGCCGCCGGGATAGCTTTCCTCCGGATACTCATACTGCAATTCGTCCAGGCTGAAACGGCACGCATCGGCCACCTCGCGGGCGGCGCTGATCGCGTGCGGCCACCGTTCGAACAACTTTACCATCATTTCGGGCGATTTGAGGTAACGCTCCCCATTGCCGTGCAGAAGATGCCCTGCCTTTGCCACCGTGGTCTTATGGCGGATCGCGGTCATGACATCCTGCAGCGGCCTGCGCTGGGGCGTGTGATAATGGACATCGTTGGTCGCTAGCAGACAAAGCCCGTTCTGCCGCGCGAGCATATTGAGGCGGTCGATCCGGGCGATATCATTGCCGGTGTAGAGGTAACTTGCGGCAAGGTGCCGCAGCGATGGCAGGCCGGCCGCCAGATGGGGCAGGCTTTCCTCGAAATTACAATCAATTGACGCCGCAAGCGCAGATCCATCCAGATCTACGACGTTGCTGCCCCAGGCTGGTATCGTGAAATGGGCTCGCAGATCGGACGGAGGCATCAGGATCAGCTGCACATCTTCGCTATGCTGCGAAAGCAGGGCCAACGAGATATCGCATGCACCCTTTTCCTGCCACTCACCGTCCAGCGTCTGCATTCGCGCGGCAGAAATCAGGCGGCAGAGACGCCCGTAAGCTGCCCGGTCCCGCGGATAGGCAAGAAAGCAAAGCCCCTCGACCGTCTCGATCCTGCAGCCAATAACAGGCTGCAATTTAAGCGTTTTTGCTTCTGCATGAACACGCACAACCCCGGCCAGCGTATTGGCATCGGCAATCGCGATTGCATCATAGCCCAGCTGCCTTGCGGCCAGCACCAGATCTACCGCATCAGACGCACCGCGCAGGAAACTGAAGCAGCTGACCAATCCCAGCTCCACGAAAGGCGCACGCGCGGGCGCATCGAGCATTGCCGGATCAATCTCCAGCGTGCGCTTGTCAGGGGTAAGCGGAGCCTCCGGCATATCACACTGCCAGCTCCGCCAGGCGCTCCCTCACTGCGGCGAGATCGGCATCGAACAGTTTCACCTGTTTCTCCTGCGCTTCGCCTTCAAGCCGCAGCAGGTAGGAAGGATGCGCCGTGATCCACAGTTCGCTGCCGTCCTCGAGCGGGACCGGCTGCCCGCGAACCTTCGAAATGCTGACTGTCCGGCCGAGTATCCCGCGCGCAGCGCTGGCCCCCATCGCCAGAACCACCTTGGGCTTTACGATTTCGCGTTCGGCCTCGATCCACCAGCGGCAGGTGTCGATTTCCTTCGCCGCCGGGGACTGATGGATGCGCCGCTTGCCCCGCTGGACATATTTGAAATGCTTCACGGCATTGGTGACGTATGCCTTGCTGCGCTCGATACCCGCCTTCTGCAGGTGAACATCAAGCAATTGGCCCGCCGGACCGACAAAGGGGCGGCGAGCCTGATCCTCCTGATCGCCCGGCTGCTCGCCGACAATCATCAGCGCCGCATCCTGCGGCCCCTCACCCATCACCGAATGGTTGGCGAGTTCACCGATTGGACATTTCCGGCACCGATCGATCGCTTTTTCGATAGCGCCAAGTGTTTCCGGGCGCTCGTCAAAGGTCAGTTCGCCCGCGGCAACCATTTGCGATTCCCGCTTTTGCGCGCCAGCCACCAATTCCGGAATAAGCGCTGCCTCGGGCATGTTTTTCCAGTATTTCTTGGGCATTTCGCTCATCATCGCGCTGACTTTCAAGCGCGCTGGATTGAAAATCGACGCGTAATATTTGAGCCAAAGCTCCTCGGCCGGATCACTGCTCGGCGCATCGCCCCGCTCTGCCGGCGGGCTTTCCCGCATGGTGTCTCCATCCCAGTGGATGCAGCCTTTCGGCGTCAGGATGGACCAGTGCATATTGGCAAAGCGGCGTTTGAAGAACCCTGCATTGGCGCGCACGATGTGATGATCAGGTTCGAACCAGGCGACATAGTGATCTTCGCCATCGTCGCGCTCCAATCGGCGGAAACGGACAAAGGCGTGCATCTTGTGGCTGTCGCGCCGGACATTCTTGTCCAGTTCCTCCACCCGGCGGACCTGCAAATCGGTCTTGTCCTCCATGATCCGGGGATTGGCCTGCAATCGCCACAGAAGCGCATAGAGCAAGGCAAAGCGTTCCGGGTCGGAATGGAGCACGACATTCTTCGCCAGCGCCAGAAATCGCTTGCTGGCGCGAATTTGCGGCACATCAGCTGGCGGGACCGGCAATTGAGTGCCTTCCCCTGCAAACAGATCACCCGAGCTGCCCGGCTCTGTCCAGCTGACCTGTCCGGGCGGAATACCGCACTGGACCAGCTGGCGCGCCTTGTCCCGCCAGAAAGCGAAATCGTCCGGCTCCAGCATGGAAACGGTGTAATAGGCAGTATCGGTGGGCTGACGGAGCGCGGTCATGCGGCAAACAGTTCCAGCTGTTCCTGTTTCGGCGCAAGCAACGTGCGTAAATCCGCGCGATCGGTCAGCGTAGTCGGCCGCCAATCGGCCGCGATGATGAACGGGCGCACCTTGGCAATAGAAACCGTCACACGCCCGACATCTTCGAGCCGGAGCGTCTTGTGACGTCGCGCAGCCAGAACCCGGTTTACCGCCGTGACGCCAAGGCCCGGTACACGGAGCAGCATTTCCCGGGGCGCGCGGTTGACGTCGAGCGGGAAACTCTCACGAAACTTGAGCGCCCATGCAAGCTTGGGATCGATATCCAGCGGCAGATTGCCGTCATGATCGGTCGCCTGCATTACTTCGCGCGCCTGATAACCGTAAAACCGCATTAGCCAGTCGGATTGGTACAGGCGGTGTTCGCGGATCAGCGGCGGACGTTTGAGCGGCAATACGGCGCTGGCATCCGGGATCGGGCTGAAAGCGGAATAATACACGCGGCGCAGTTTGAACCCGTCATACAGCCGGCTTGCCTTGCCCATGATGTCCGCATCGCTGGCGGCATCTGCGCCGACAATCATTTGCGTGGACTGGCCGGCAGGCGCGAAGCGGGGGGCGTGTTTGAACCGCTTCCTGGCGTCTTTCATCTCGGCGATGTCGGATTTCACCTTGCCCATCGCGCCCTCGATCTGCTGCGCGTTCTTGTCAGGCGCGAGGCGGGTGAGCCCGCTGTCGGTGGGCAGTTCAACATTGATCGAGACGCGGTCTGCATAAAGCCCCGCCTGATGCACCAGTTCAGGATCCGCTTCGGGAATGGTTTTCAGGTGGATGTAACCGCGAAAATCGTGTTCTTCCCGCAGGATACGCGCGCATTCTACCATCTGCTCCATAGTGAAATTGGAGCTTTTTATGATGCCGGATGAGAGAAACAGCCCCTCGATATAATTGCGCCGGTAGAAACTGATCGTCAGGTCCGCGACCTCCTGCGGCGTGAATCGCGCACGGCGGACATTGCTGCTCTTGCGGTTGATGCAATAGTGACAATCGAAGATGCAGTGGTTGGTCAGCAATATCTTGAGCAGCGAGATACAGCGCCCGTCCGGCGCATAAGCATGGCAGATTCCCATCCCCTCCGTCGAACCGATGCCTTTCCCGCCGAGCGAATTCTTCTTCGCCGTGCCCGAAGACGCGCAGGATGCATCATACTTCGCCGCATCGGCGAGAATGCCGAGCTTCTCTATCGTGCTTAACTGGCCCATTTGTTCTATATATGTTCTTGTGCCTCGTGAGGGAAGCAGGAAATCGAGATTTTTTTGCGTTTCCGCGGGAACCACTTTTACAGTCATGCGTAATGGAGCCACGGACCGGGCCCCTCTGGCGAGCAAATGCTCGTGATGTCGGACGTATCGAACGACAGTGGGCCGAACCGATTTTCACTCACTGTCAGGTTAGATTGCGCCGGCTATGACCGGCAACAGCGGGTCCGTGTGAGAGCATTGCCCCGCTGTAAAAGTGGGAAAATACAATGAAATATATCGCATCTTTCGCTGTCGCTGCCTGTCTTGCGACCACTGCATCCGCGCAAGACTGGAAATTCGGCGACGGCGCAGCGCCCGAACGCTGGTCACTCCAGAACAGCAATTATGCCTTGTGCGATGCCGGGCTCAACCAGTCCCCCATTGATCTTGGTGCCCCCAATGCCGTGGCCGATATTGAATTGGAAACGAGCTATGGCGAGACAGAAGCAAAGCTGAGCCTTGGCAATCAGAAGATCCAACTCGATTTCCCCGCTGGTATGGGAATGGTGTCCGGCGGACTGGATTTCTCCCTTCTGCAGGTTCATTTCCATACGCCATCGGAACACGCCATAAACGGTGAACGCTTCCCGCTGGTCGGCCATTTCGTACACGCCACCGAAGACGGAAAGCTGGGCGTTCTGGGCATCATGTTCAAAGAAGGCGAAGCGAACACCGGGCTTGCCACCATCATAGATGCGCTGGACAGCGGGAGCGGTGCAGAGGTCAATCTGGATATCGAAACGATGATTCCCGATAACCTCTCTGTTTACCGCTACATGGGTTCGCTTACCACGCCCCCTTGCAGCGAAGGTGTAAACTGGCACGTTTCCAAAGACATCGTGACCGCAAGCGCGGACCAGATCGCCGCTCTGAGCAAGATTCTTGGCAGTAGCGCACGGTCGATCCAGCCCCTCGGCAATCGTCTGTTGGTTGCGCCGGCTGAATAACCCCGGATAATCACAAGCCCGACTGGGGCCTCAGGCGCACAGTCCTTGCAGGTACCAGTCGGGCAATCCGCCCTGTTTGTCATTGCCGCGTCCGTCACCGATCAGGCCGTGGCGGTAAATCCAGTAACGGCGGCCCTCGCCGTCCTCGATCCGGTAGTAATCCCGCAGGCGAACGCTGGACCTTTCACGCCACCATTCGGGGGCAATGCGTTCAGGCCCTTCGACGCGGGCGACTTCGTGCACCTGGCCGCGCCAGCGGAAACGGCGCGGATAACCATCGGGGGTGGCGTACAGAACCGTGATACGTTCTGCCTTATCCAGCATTTTCAGCGGCCTGTGATGAAAAGCTAGTTCACCTTGTGATGCAGGTTCCGGCTCCAGCGGGGGCTGCCAACGCTGCGCGCGTTCAGGAATATGGCTGGCAAACGGCACCGGTCTGGTCACTGCCCGGGAGCCAAGCCGGACTGTCAGCCGGTCCACGCAGGCGGCAAGCGAAGTGCCCTGGTTTTCAGCCGATGTCTCTATGTCACCTTGTGATAGGGCCAGCGGTTCCGCCCAGCTCGCCCGCAAACGCACGGTTTCAATCCCGAAACCGGCATCTACATCATCCAGCTTGGCCGCGAGCAGGCGGCAGATATGCGCGGCATCGCGGGTTGCAGCGGCCATTTCCAGCGCACGGACAACCACTTCTCCATCGACGCGCCATAGCCCAAGTTCCAGACGGCGTGCGCCTTTGGCCTTCCCCTCCAGTTCGCGTGACATGTCCTGCGCCAGATCGGCCAATACTTGGTCAAGCAGTTCGCGGTGCCGGATCGGCTCTGCAAGACGCCGCTGGACCAGCGGCATATGTTGCGGAATTACAGGCAGCAGCGGTTCCGGAACCTTGCCCAGCAACTGGTCCATCCGCACCAGCGGATTGGCTGCGGGGGAGCGGCGATTGCGGAACCGGCGCATGATTGCATCGCGGCCTGTGCCACCTGTCCCGCCGGCCGTAGTGATGCCCGAAAGGTCGGATAACCGTTTCAAACCAAGGCGCCTCAGAACCGTCATGACGTCATCATCAAGGCGGAGCGCGGCAACCGGCAGCTGCGACAGGCGCTGCGCGATGTCGTCATCAGGATCCAGAATTGTCAGTTCGGGGCCGTAATGTGCCAATGCCCAAGCCGCACCGGCAGTCGGCGCGATGGCAAGCCGTGCAGCCAGCTCGCGCTTGCGGAACAATGCCTGGGCATCTTCCAGCAGTCGCCGTTCCCCGCCAAAAAGATGCGCCGCAGCGGTGATATCGATCAGCAATCCGTCAGGCGGGTCCATCGCGCTCCACGGGCCCCATCGCTGTGCCCATATGGCAAGTTTTTCCAGCGCATCGATATCGCCCGCAGGATCGCTGGGGGCGACCTGTATCGACGGGCACAGCGTACGCGCGTCAGCCAGCATCATGCCCTTGCGCGCACCGGCGGCAATGGCCGCTTCGTTAACTGCATTGATGCGCGGTCCATGCGCGGTTTCAGTGATCAATGCGGTTGGCAGGGCATCGCCGCCCTCGCCCCGTTTGAGGCCGTTAGAGAGCCGCCAGCGATCGACCGACAGTCGGGCGAGCCAGACCGACAGGATACGCCGCGGCGGGCGCGCCTGCTCCTCTCTCTGTATCGTTGTCGGCGATGATTGCGGCGCTGCCGGGCCGGGTCCCAGGCCGGGCGGCTTTGAGAGACTGTCCGTCATCGTGCAAAATCCATTCTCCGGGTGGGTGGGACCGGGCACGAAACAGCTCGGCATGCCAGCTGGGTGCGCCCGGGGCGGCGGCGTTCCATCGGGGCCAGGGCGATTGGGCGGAACGCACTTCCCATCGCATCCGGGCAGAGGAAAGGTCATGCCCGGCATCGAACCGCACCAGCCATAACGGAACACCGTGTCTTTCCGCAGCCAGGCTGAGACGGCGTGAGGCAGTGAAATCGAGTGCACGCGGATTTCCCGCCAGTTCCCCGATCACGAAGGCAAGGTCGCGGCAGCGCACCCCCTCCTCCAGTGCGAACAGTGCATCTTCTGCCTTTTCCGCCAGAACGTGGATGATCCGGTGGCGCAGTTCCGCTGGCAGACCAGGGCGATAAGGCCGACCATTGGCCTTCACCGCCGCACGGTCCTGAACCCATAATATCGAGCGCTGGTCATCCCCGGCAGCCAGCGGATCTGCCTGCCGTTTGATGTGTTCGCCGCGCCATTGATCGAGTGCAAGCGACAGCGCCGCAGCCGCGCCGCTCCCCTCACGCCCCGAAGCGAAAACTTCGCTGTGATGCACGCCTGACAAGCCCGGTTTCCAGCGAGCGGAACGCTGCACGGCAAGCGCAGCGGCATCCTTCAGCAAAGGCTGCGGAATCGAAGGGGAGGTATCGTGTGGCATGCTGGAACGACTCATATGTTCTTATTATGTTCCAATCCGCAAAGACGCGCAATATCCCCGCTGAATCTTTTCCCTAGGAACAAAACACGCGCCTTTCCCGTTGAACTACCAAACGAAACAAGGAGCCCCCAATGCGATATCAAGATGGCAAAGCCGATGAACTGAAGACCAAATTCTGGAAGGCGATGGACGATTCGTCGTTTCTCTTCCTCCAGCTAGACGGCGATCCCAGCACCGCAGTTCCGATGACCGCACAGCTGGACAAAGACGCCGACAGCGCGATCTGGTTCTTCACTCAGAAGAACAGCGATTTCGCCAAGCTGGGCGCAGCCACCGCAACCTTCACCGGCGATGATCACAAGATGTTCGCCCGCTTCCACGGCAACCTCGCAGTCGAAACGTCGAAAGAACGTTTCGACCAGTTCTGGAACAACTTTGTCGAAGCATGGTACGACGGCGGCAAGGATGATCCCGACATCCTGTTCCTGCGTATGGACCTCGGCAATGCGGAGATCTGGAACGGCGACATGAGCATCCTTAACGTGGCGAAGATGGCGCTCGGCATGAACGTCCACGACGAGGCCGAAAAACAGCACGCTGAAGCTGCACTCTAAAATTCAGCACAAGCCAAAATAAAAGGGCCGCTCAATCGAGCGGCCCTTTTTGTGTTGTCCGTTCGGATCAGCCCAGCAGGCTTGGGAACAGGCCCGTTACAAGAATGATCGTGACCGCTAGCGGGCAAACCCAGGCCAGCAGGAACCGCCAAACCATGAACATGCCGTTTGAAAGGCCGGTTGTCGTTTCCAGCAAACGCCGATCCGCCCGCCAACCGATAAACAGCGACGCCAGCAAAGCGCCCAGCGGCAGCATGATCTTGCCGGTAAATCCATCCACCGTATCGAGAATGTCCGTTTCGGCAAAAATGGACCAGAAGCCCAGCGGCCTGACATCTGCCAGCACATTGTAACCCAGCAGACAGAAGACACCGATCGCGAAAGCACCGGCACCGAATATCAGCGCGGATTTGTGCCGCGACCAACCCATTTCACCCACACCCCAAGCTGTCGGAACTTCGAGCAGCGAGATCGAGCTTGTAATCGCAGCCACCAGGATAAGGATGAAGAACAGGAAACCGATCAAAGACCCGGCGGGCATCGCTTCAAACGCGAAAGGTAGCGTCTGGAACACAAGTGTCGGACCTGCTGCCGGATCAAGACCAACAGCAAATACGATCGGGAAGATCATAAGGCCTGCGAGCAAAGCGACGCCGGTGTCCGCAATCGCAATCGCAGCAGCGGTCGAGCCAAGCTTGGTCCCTTCCTGAATGTACGAACCGTAGGTGATGATCCCGGCTACACCCAGCGATAGCGAGAACAATGCCTGCCCAAGCGCCGCGTTCATCACTTCGGGGGTCAGTTTCGACCAATCGGGTGTGAAAAGAAACGCAACCGCCTCTCCCACATCACCGACAACCGCACCGTAAATGGTGATGCCGACAAGAAGCACGAAAAATGCCGGCATGAGCCATGTAGCTGCCTTTTCGATCCCGCCGCTGACGCCGCGCGCAACAGTAAAGAGGGTCGCACCCATGAATAGCAGGTGCATCGTCAGCAAAAGCCCGGGGCTCGCAAACAGGTTGCCCATACGTCCGGCGATGACTTCTTGCGATTGGCCTTGCAGCGCACCCCGGAAGGGATCGCCCGCAAGCAGAGCCTGCAGCAAGTCCATGCCGAAGACACCAACATAGTAAAGCACCCAGCCCGCAACCACGGAATAGAAGGAAACGATCAGGAAGGCGGCAAGCGCGCCCAGGCCGCCGAACAACGACCATCTGGTGGATACGCCTGACTGAGCGGCTACGTTGCGGATCGATCCAACTGCGTCCGATTGCCCAGCACGGCCAATGAAAATTTCGGCCAGCAAAAGCGGTAAGCCGAGCAGGAACACGCATCCGATATAGAACAAAACAAAGGCGCCGCCCCCGTTTTCTCCCGCCAGGGTCGGGAATCGCCACAGGTTACCAAGCCCGACGGCTGCCCCGATAGCGGCGAGAATGAATGCTGAGCGGGAAGACCAGCCTTCGCGCGGTGAAGCGGCAGTTGCGACCATAAGCTTAAATTTCCTCTCTCGGCGGCACCCCTCAGCGCCGCTTCGTCCGGGGGCTTCTGCAATGAATCAGGCCTCTAGTCGAGGCAGGAATTGCGCAAATCCCCCACTCGGCTAGAAGTGCGCCCCATGTCTACTACCTTTCAGCTCGACACTTCGACCAGCCGCGCCAACCCAACGCCGGCCCCCATGAAGCGCCTGACGGTGCCCAAAATCCGCCTGCGCAAGCAAGACGGCGTCACCGCAGAACCGCTTGTCATGCTCACGGCCTACACCGCGAGACAGGCGCAGTTGCTGGATGCGCATTGCGATATGTTGCTCGTCGGCGATTCGCTGGCGCAGGTCATTTACGGCTTGCCGTCGACCATTCCCGTCACGCTCGAGATGATGGCGAACCACGGCGCTGCGGTTGTCCGGGGCAGCTACCATTCCGTCGTAATTATCGACATGCCGTTCGGTTCGTACGAGGCATCGAAAGAGCAAGCGTTCGAAAGCGCTTCCTACCTGCTCAAACAAACAGGTGCAGCCGCGGTCAAGCTGGAAGGCGGCGAAGCAATGGCAGAAACCGTAGAGTTCCTGAACAAACGGGGTATTCCGGTCATGGGCCATGTCGGCCTGACTCCCCAAGCGGTGAATGTCCTCGGCGGATATATGGCGCGGGGCCGCAGCGACAACGAAGCGGACAAGATCGTTGCCGATGCGAAGGCGCTGGATGATGCGGGCGCTTTTGCAGTTGTCGTCGAAGGGGTCGTCGAACCCATCGCAATCGAAGTCACCAAGGCGATTTCCTGCCCGACCATCGGAATAGGTGCCTCCGCACGATGTGACGGACAGGTGTTGGTCACAGAGGATATGCTGGGAATGTTTGATCGGGTCCCCCGCTTCGTGAAGAAATACGAAGACATTGCCGGGATGATCGAGAACACGGTCAAGACATATGCAGACGAAGTCAGGGAACGCAGCTTCCCCGGCCCGGACCAGACCTACCAACCGAAGAAATAGCCCGCTCAAAGCGGAATTTGATGGATTGCCCCCGCAGCTGACGCGGGCTAGCTGCGCACGAAATTAAAACAGGGTTCCACAATGGCCACTATCAAGCGTTATTATTCCTTCGCGCTCATCTTTACACTGATCTGTCTCGGCCTTGCTGGCTGGTATGGCTGGTCGAGCACGGGCACGCTGTCGGGCACCGCGTCTTTGCTGTGGATCGTCTTCGTACTGTCGATACTCGAGATTTCGCTCAGCTTTGACAATGCGGTGGTCAACGCGTCGGTGCTGAAGGAAATGAGTGATGTCTGGCAGAAACGGTTCCTGACATGGGGGATCGCATTCGCGGTGTTCGGAATGCGCGTCGTCTTCCCGCTCGCGATTGTGGCAATCGCCGCTGGTATCGGACCGATTGAGACGATCAACCTCTCTCTCAATCAGCCTGCGGAGTACGAACGGATTGTCAGCTCAGCACATGTGGGCATCGCCGGATTTGGCGGCGCGTTTCTCGCGATGGTCGGTTTGAAATTCTTCTTCGATCTGGACAAGGACATTCACTGGATCGGCGTTGTCGAGGAAAAACTCTCCAGGTTTGCTGCCCTGCCAGCGGCAGAGATCGCTATTCTGCTTCTGGTCCTCTGGGGCATTTCAGGATTGCTCGAACCGGACGAGGCGCTGACATTCCTTATTGCCGGCATCCTTGGCCTGGTGACATTCATCGCGGTCGAGGGGATCAACGCGATCCTGGAATTGCGCGAGGAAGCAGCGCGGCTGCAAGGCGCGGTTGTGCGTAGCGGCCTAGGTGGTTTTCTCTACCTCAACGTACTCGACGCATCGTTCAGCTTTGACGGTGTTATCGGCGCGTTCGCTTTGTCGAACAACATGGTCGTGATCGCGCTCGGTCTTTCAATCGGTGCGATGTTCGTGCGTTCGATGACCATCCACCTGGTGAAGCAAGGCACGCTCGCTCAATACCGCTTCCTTGAACATGGCGCTTTCTGGGCGATCATCGTTTTGGGCGGCATCATGCTAGCCTCTGCGAAATTCCATATTCCGGAAACCATCACGGGCTTGATCGGGGCCGCGCTGATCGGTTTGTCGCTGTGGTGGTCGATACGCCACAACCGGAACGGTGCTAATGCTGGCCTTAACACTGACGGCGCGGAGCAGCCAGACGCGTAGCCAGCGGAGCGGACAAGATCAGCTGGAACAAGTGATAAAGCAGGAGCGGGACGAGGATCAGTCCTGCTTCTGCCGCCGGAAACAGGACCAACGCAAGCGGTGCGCCCATGGCCACGCTCTTGTGCGCACCAGCGAACATGAATGAAATCCGGTCGCCTCGCGTCAACCCGACCGCTCGTGAAGCCAGCCAGCTTCCGGCAAACGCGAACCCCAGCATAACACTCAGAAGAACGATCAGTACCATCCACGCAAGCGGGTCCAACTGGTGCCAGATACCTTGTTCGACAGCGCCGGAGAAGGCGACATAGACTGCAATCGCGATTGCAAGTTTATCCAGCCACGAGATGATCGTTGGCCTCTGCATCAGCAAGGGAGCCAGACGGGTCTGGAAAATCTGCCCCAAGGCGAACGGCAGCAGCAGGATCATGAAGATCTTGGTCAGGCCGCCCAGCCCCAGCTGAACGCTGTCTCCACCGCTTAACCAAGCAAAGATCGGCGCAGTGATGAAAATGCCCAGGATATTCAGCAGCGCGGCTGCAATAACCGAACTGGCCACGTTCCCCTCGGCCATTGATGTGTATGCAGTGGCAGACTGAACCGTCGAAGGCAGCGCCCCCAAATACAGCAGCCCAAGCGCAACGAGCGGCGGCAGATAGCCGTCGCCAATCGCGAACAGACCCCATCCTGCCAATGCCATAGCGGCAAAGCACCACAGCGTAAGCGGCAGCAGCATCTGCCAATTTGCAAGGCCCGCGATGACCTGTTTGCGCGACAGGCGGACCCCGTTGAGGAAAAACAGTAGAAAAATCGCAATGCTCGAAACCATCTGCGCCGCTTCGCGCTGGGCACCGGTGACGGGCAGGAACGTGGCAAGCACTATTGCTACGATCAGCAACCTGACCATGAGGTCGACACGGGATAGCACTGCGAACATGCATGCCCCCTGCCGCCAGCCCCGCTGCTTGTCTAGAAATATGGGTTGTTAGCGCGGCATCGCCTCGAGCTTCGCCTCAAGCACGCCGGCCAGATCATCAAACCCTTCCGCTTTGCGGTAAACAAGTGCCAGCGTCCGCGTGGTATCTGCGCTCATCGGCTGAAGCGCATAGGCGATTTCTGCGTATTCCAAAGCGAGCGCGATATCTTCATTCCGGCGGAGCGCAATCTCGGCACGCAGGGCGAGCAAGCTGGGATCACGGTGCCCGCCATTGCGGATCGCGTGGTCGGCCAATGCCGCTGCCGCGCCCCATCTGCCTTCGCCACCGGCGTGCATGCTCAGCAAAACGGCTGCTTCCAGATTAGAGGGGTCGCCCCTCAGATAATCTGTCAGCACTCTGGCAGAGTCCTGCGTTTGCCCCGCGGCCTCCAGCGCTTTTATGTGCTTGCGGGTCGCAGTCCACGGCCCGCGAATTCGTGCAGCCCGCTCATAGCGCTCTATCGCCTTAGGGTAATCGTGAGCCACCAGGCTGGCATCGGCAGCCATCGTGATGGCGTCGGACGAACCGGGAAACCGGTTAAGAAAATCATCGGCGGCGGCTACGGCACCGCGCCCATTTCCGGCAGTTATTCGCGCCCTGACAAGCGCAAGCGCATCCATGCCGCTTGCCGGACCGCGCGCCTCGGCCACGCCCAGCGGTGTGGCGCTGCTCACAGCCACGAGATTGCCCGAGCGCGGTCTTGCCGCCTTATCGAGATAGCGGGCGGCATCGTCGCGGCGGTCGAGCACCTCGAGCGATCGGCCTACCAAGGTGGTCAGGTATGGGGATGCGCTAGGCAGAGCGGCTACATTTTCGAAGCGATAGACAAGCTCCTTGTCATTGCCGCCCATCGCAAGCGCTCTGGCAAACAGGCTGGATACACGCCGATTGTCAGGCTGCGCGGCGGACAACCGCTCAAGCGTTTGCGCTGCGCTGGCGAAATTACCGTTCTCAAGATCTATGATGCCTGCAAGCAATTGTCCCGCAGGTGTGTCCCGGTCTTCACGGCTGCTGCGCAAAAGCATCGACTGTGCGAGCTCGAACTTCCCTGCCCGGGCAGCAAGAACAGCCTGCAGATAGTATATCTTGCGGTAGGCTGGATCGATTTTGGCAATTTTACGAACGACGGAGAGCATCTCGCTCGCGCGGCCCAGTTCGCCCAGAGTGGCTGCATAGTCATACAACAAGCCGACATCATCCGGGTTGCGCTCCAGAGCTCTCTCAAACCACGGAACAGCTGCTGCCAGCCCCTCTGCATCACGGAGCAACTGCGCACGAAACCGTAGCGCTGCGGGATTGGCCGGATCGATTTCCACCGCGTAGATGCTGGCCTCGACCGCCTCCGCCTGCTCTCCCCCACGGTAACGCAAACGCCCGATATCGACCCACAGTTCAGGATTTTCCCGTTTGACTGCCAGGGCTTTGTCGAAAGCCTGACCTGCGGCCGGCAGGTTACCCGCCGCCATTTCCAGTTTGGCGAGCATGTGGAACCCGTGGCCCACGCTTTCATCGGTGAAGTCGCCCGGCTCCAGCCATTTGCGTGCCTCGGCCAGCTCTCCCTGCTGCAATTCAGCCTCGCCCAGATAAGCGGCGACCTCAGGACGCGGCGCTCCCGAAGCAAGCAGGTCGCGCAGTATCAGTTCAGCACCCAGTCCGTCGCCATCGGCCAGGGCCTGTTTGGCTTGCTGGATTGGCGGGTCATCTGCTTCGGGCGCGGAGCAGCCTGCCGCCGTAAAAATCAGCGCGGCAGCAAAAACCAGAGATGGTAAGTTTTCACCCCTGAAGATCATACTGTTTCAGCAGATCATAAAGCGTGGGCCGGCTGATGCCGAGTATCTTTGCCGTGCTGGAAATATTGCCTTCGGTTCGCGCCAAGGCATGCCGAATAACCTTGCGATCAGCCTGTTCCCGCGCGCTCTTCAGGTTGAGAACCTCAGCAGCCTCGTCGGCGTCTGCCTCAAGATCCAGATCGATTGCTGAGACCAGCTTTTCATCAGCCATGATAACCGCACGCTTGACCCGGTTCTCCAGTTCTCTGACGTTCCCTGGCCAATTCCAGCTGTCGATCGCTGCCAGCGCGTCGGGCGCAAAGCCTTTCACCTGCGGGTTCATCTCCGCAGAGAATCTGTTCAGAAATGCCTTGGCGAGCAATATGGCATCACCGGGTCTTTCAGACAGAGCCGGTATCTTGATGACGATCTCTGCGAGGCGATAGAACAGATCCTCACGAAAGCGCCCTTCACCAATCATTGCCTCCAGGTTCTGGTGCGTCGCGCACACGATCCGCGTATCAACCTCGATCGGCTTGCGTCCGCCGATCCGTTCGATTGTGCGTTCCTGCAAAAACCGAAGCAATTTCACCTGCAACGGCAATGGAATGTCGCCAACCTCGTCCAGAAACAGCGTGCCGCCATGGGCCTGTTCGATCTTGCCCTCGGTCGTTTTGACCGCCCCGGTGAAGGCGCCTTTTTCATGGCCGAACAATTCGCTTTCAAGCAAGTTTTCCGGGATCGCCGCACAATTGATCGCAACAAACGATCCCCCGCTCCGGTCGCTTGCCTCATGGAGACCCTTCGCCAGCAATTCCTTGCCTGTTCCGCTCGCGCCCAGCAGCATGACCGAGACATTGGTTTTGGCGACACGTTCGATTGTCCGTGCGACCTTCACCATTTCGGGTGCTGACGTAATCATCGCCCCCAGGACGGTCTTGTCCTCACCCACCTTATCCGCCAGGCGGCGATTTTCATTCTCGATCTTGTGCAAGTTCAATGCGCGGCGAACGATCAATCCCAGCGCTTCGATATCGACCGGCTTCTGATAGAAATCGTACGCACCGTGCTCGATCGCTTTCAGCGCGCTTTCCCTCGCCCCGTGGCCGGATGCAACAATGACCTTGGTCTCCGGTTTAAGCGCCATGATCGCGTCAAGCACTGCAAACCCTTCCGTCGTACCGTCGGGGTCCGGCGGCAATCCGAGATCAAGAGTGACAACGCCTGGTTCCTCTGCCCTCAAAGCAGCGATGGCGCTTTCACGGTCGCCCACGATCGTTACGTCGAAATCTTCGTAAGCCCATTTCAACTGGGCCTGCAGCCCCTCGTCGTCTTCGACAATCAGCAGCTTTGGAAGCGGGGGTGATTTTTCTTGCGCCATTATGCGACCTCGGCGTTTTTGAGTGAATGAGTTTCAGATAGATAACCTGCGACTGCGGATAGCGGGAATGAGGCCGTGAAACGGGTTCCAAGCCCTTCCCGCGATTCCACGTCGAGCCGGCCGCCCATCGCACGAATGATTTCGCGCGCCTCGAAGGCACCGATACCGAAACCTCCGTTCTTCGATGATACAAACGGCTTGAACAAACCGTTTCGGATGAAATCCGGGCTCATGCCGCTGCCGCTGTCGACAACTTCAATGCACCCGCGAACACCGTCGCAGTACAGATCGAGATAGACCGGAGTGTCGGTGTCGCTCGCCTCAATCGCATTGTGCACGATATGAACCAGCGCCTGTTCGACCCCTTCCGCATCCGCCAGCACCTGGCTGTCGTCATTGCGGATCATGGATACTGGGTGCTGCCCTTCATATTGGGCGATGATCCTTTGCGCGATGTCGAGAAGACTGGTTGGTTCCCGCTTCTTGTCACCGCCGGCACCGTAACGGTTCAGGCGGGCCAGTAGCGTGTTGAGCTTGTCCGCGCTGTTACGCAGCGTGACGAGCATATCGGCGCGAAATTCCGGGTTCTCTGCGTGTTTCTCGGCATTGCGCGCAAGCAGCGAGAGCTGACTGGCGAGATTCTTGATGTCATGCATCACGAAGGCAATCCGCCGGTTGAACTCGTCGAAGCGGGCGGATTCCATCAAGGCCTGCTGACCGGATTGTTCGGCCAGATAACTTGCCAGCTGCTGACCGACCACGCCCAGCAGATCGAAATCTTCCCAATCGAGCCGTCTCGGAGCGGCAGGGCGCGCCAAGACGATGACCCCGGTCAAGCGGTCGAAATGGAGCAACGGGACAATCGCCCACACGTTCTCTTCCTCGCGAATCCACTGGGGTATCATCGCACTTTCGCCATGCTGATCTCGCCCGGCCCTCACATCATCTACGTCGAGAATGAAACCGTTCGATTCGAACAGGTCGACCAATACCTGCGGGATCGGTCCGGCAGGGACTTCGATGTCGTTCCAGTTCCAGGCAGCAGCCAGTTCGAGCGCGGCAGTCTCCCCCGGCATCAGCAACAGACCAGACGGGCTGTCCGTGATGTCCGCCATGGCCTGTATCACGCGCTCCTGCAGCGGACGCGATGCATCGTCACCCTGGCTAACGGTGCGGGTGAAACGAAGCCATTCAGCACGGTAATCATAGCGGTGCTGGAACAGATGTTTGACTGCGGTCACCTTTACCCATCCGCGCAGCCGCTGCGAGGGCAACCAGAGCAAGGCAACGATGGACGCCGCGAAGGTGAAACCGACCTGCGTCAGCCGACCGATGCCGCCATCCAGCATCGCCAGCGACTGGGCAATCACCACCATCAGCAAGAGGTAACTTGCGATGATCAGCAGCGAGAGAGATTGGAAGGTGACGCTGCGCGAAGGACGGATGCGGATATCAGCAGCGCTGCGTTTCGAGCCAATTGCAAGCGGGATCGCAATACAGGCAATCAACAATCCGCGAACGGCGTCCAGTTCCGCAGGATAGTCCCTGCTGAGATAGGCGACAGTATAGAAATTGAGTTCAAACCCCCAGAAAACCGCGAGCGCGGCTGCGCTCCACCGCAATACCGGCCTGACGCCTTTCACCGCGCCGACATACAAATTGTGCAGCAATACCAGTGCGCCCACCGCCGCCATGATCCGGAACATACTCATGAGCTGGAACGTCAGCGCGGCAAGCTGGTCGGTGATGGCAAAACGGATTGCGACCACCAGCAACGCCAGCTGGAGCAGTTCTACGAACGCAAGCACCGCGACGACAGGACGGATCGGGCGAAGCGATTCGTGGCGCCCGTCATTCGCGAACAGGCGGTAGACGACAAACAGCCATCCCAGATTCCTTACAACCTCGGCGATGTTCGCTGGCAGACTGTCCGCCCCGATTGAGGCGATGATTACGCACCAGAGCGTCGAGAGACCAAGAGCGCCGATCACCGCCATACGGTCCGACCGGTCCCGGTCACCGCGTGTCAGTATCCACACAGCTGCTACGACACAGGTACCCGCGCCGATCAGCCCGAAAAGGAAGCTTGCAAGGGACCACATGGCCGGCATCAACGTGCACCCTCCGGCCACAGCACGACACGCAATGTCTGAAGCATGATCAGCAGATCCAGAAACGGCGTATAGTTCTTCGCGTAATAGAGATCATATTCCAGCTTGTGCCGGGCATCCTCTATCGATGCGCCATATGGATAATTGATCTGGGCCCATCCGGTGATCCCAGGTTTAACCATATGGCGTTCCGCATAATATGGCAGTTTCTGTTCCAGATCGCCGACGAATTTGGGCACTTCTGGACGCGGACCTACAAAGCTCATTTCGCCTTTCAAGACGCTCCAGGTCTGGGGCAATTCATCGATCCGAACTTTACGAATGAAGCGGCCCAGTCTCGTGACCCGGGGGTCGTCCTTCTCCGCCCATTTCACACCGTCCTTCTCCGCATCGGTCCGCATCGAGCGCAACTTGATGACGTCGAAATGCTGTCCGTACAGCCCGACGCGGGGCTGACGGAAAAACGCCGGCCCTTTGCTGTCGAGTTTCACCAGCAGCGCGAACAAAGCGATGATCGGAAAGGTGATGAGCAGCAGGAGTGAGCTTGCGGTGATATCGAAAATGCGTTTCGCCGCGCTCGAAATCGCGCGCCCGGACGAGAAACCATCGGAGAAAATCAGCCAGCTCGGGTTGACTGAATCCAGGTCAACACGGCCAGTCTCGCGTTCCACGAAACTGCTGAAATCATTGATATGGACGCCCATTGTCTTCATCCGGAGAAGATCTTTGAGCGGGAGTGCATTGCGCCGTTCCTCCAGCGCCAGAACAACCTCGCTAGCGCCCAGATTTTCGACAAATCGACCCAGATCATGAACAGCAGCGCGCGGGATCGCCTCTTCGATAACCTGAGCGCCCTCGTTCATCCCGATAAATGATACTATCGCGAACCCGCAGCCTGGATCTTCTCCCAGCTTCTTGAGCCGCATCGCACGGTCACCTGCGC
Organism: Pontixanthobacter luteolus; assembly: GCF_009828095.1. Lineage (GTDB taxonomy): Bacteria > Pseudomonadota > Alphaproteobacteria > Sphingomonadales > Sphingomonadaceae > Pontixanthobacter > Pontixanthobacter luteolus. The sequence continues at coordinate 1,075,090 of NZ_WTYP01000001.1, forward strand.
CCAGCACCATGACGCGGCGACGGAATGCAGAATTGCCGAGAAATCCACCAATCAGAAGACGATTGGCGATCAGCAGTCCGACAGAAATGACCATCGCATACAGCAAAGTGGACCGCCAGAATGTTGATCCAGGCAACACGAAATCGATGAAAGAGAGCGCGATCACGCTCAGGCTGACTGCAACCAGCAGGCGTGCGCTGGCAAACCGCATGGAGCGAAGCGCGTCGCTTCCGTACACACCGACAGAAATCATCGCGACCCAAACGGTCACAACGAAGCCAGCCAGCGTAAACCACCGGTCGGACATCGGCCCCACCAGACTGCCGATTTGCGAGGCACGGACAAGCCACGCGATCTCAGCACTTGCGAGAAGCAAGGCGATGTCGAACAGCGCCAGCAGCATAACTGCGTTGGGAATGTAATGTTTAAACAGGCGGATCATTTGCCCCGGTCCGGTCATCCTTCAATGGATCACCCGGATAACCGGAAGTTGTGAAATGTCGGTAAACTTTACACTGGGCAAATTTTCCCCGGACCGCAGCGGACTTGAAAGGTTAACTCAGTCTTAATCGTTGCCGGTAAGGTCCCTGGCCACATCCTCCGCAGCGTCGCCAGCTTTCTGCGCTGCTTCACCAACGTCATTGGCTGCGCCCGCGATGGCATTGTCTCGCGCGATTTCGGCATCACTTACCTGTGCGAACACGACAAATGCGATAACGGCCACAATTGCCAGGATTGCGAGAAGAACCCAGGTCTTGGATCCGCCGCCTGACGGCTCTCTATCGCGGACAATCGTGGTTTCCGTGTGCGTGTTGCCGTCAATTGTCTCTGTTCGCGTAATTCGTTCTTCGGACATGTTTTGTCTCCGTAATTATGACCGAACAACACTGGGGCTGCGTGAAAGTTTCCCACCCTGCGAAATCCGATGGTTAATTCGGGCCGAACTGAAACGGGGTAACGCCGCGCGATATCGGGTCGAATTGTAGCAATGCTCCCCGCGGGGGAAGTGAACGCTGGCGGCACGCGGGGCGGTGACAGCGCGCGCATCCCGGGCCGATTTCCTGCGCCGCATTCTGCTCAAGATCGATGCCTCGGGCCTGCGCGAGATTGGCGGCAAGCCGTGCTTCGATACCAAGTACCACGACAAAACGCGCCTCTTCGCTCGCTCCGCTACCCTCGACCGTACGGGCAACGGTGAACCAGTTCGCTGGCGCTGCATCCGAACCTTCGACCGTGACCGATTGACGGCACAATTCGCCGGCGCGTTCGAATGCCTTGTTGGCGATCCACAGCGGGCAGCTGCTTTCGCTTTCAAGGATGGTGGTCGCGCTGGCGCCGGAAAACCGCTTGGAAAACTGCCCTGCTCGGTCGATGCGCGCCATGAAGAATGGCAGACCGCGCTGGCCGACGCGTTGTAGCGTAGTCAAACGATGCGCCAATTGTTCGAAGCTGACCCCAAATCGCCGCTGCAGGACCGGCAGGTCATAATTCGTTGCATCGCAGGCGCGCAGAAAACGGGAATATGGCATCAGCAACGCGGCCGCGAAATATCCGACCAGATGACGTTCAAAAAGTCTGCGCGCCGCCTCATCAGCAAATTTGGACCCGGCCGCGATGCTGGTTATCTCCGCAGAGCGTTCCAATTGGGCAATTTGCATGGCGACCTGAAAATTCCGGGAGGCTTGAGACAGCATCTCGGATAGCTGCAACTGACGCGCATGCAGATCGAGCCTGCGCAGCGCGTCTGGCAAAACCTCCCTTGGCAAAATTCGGACTGCCAACTGGTGCTTCTCCCGCAAGCGTTCGCCAAGTGCGACCCCGATATCGCTTCGTGAGAGGCGGAGCTCATCCGACAATTCCTCTGCCATGGTATCCAGATCGGCAAAGTGATTGCGCCAACGCTCTATCTCTAGCCGCGACTGGATCAGCGGATCGTCAGCTTCCCGCGCTCCGGATCCTGCCGTGTCATACAGACGTGCAAAGGCCGCTGCCGCATGCGGTGCTGCCGCTAGGAATTCTGCAATTTCGTCGCGGTCGATGCCAAATTCGGAAAACCGTTCATCGGCAAAGCGGCGGGAAAGACCGTCGACGCCGCCGATCGCTTCGTCTTCGCGCAGGCTGCGCGGATCGAAGTCGAACTGATCCACGACCTGCACGATTACTCGTGCCGAAAGCGGCCGCTGGTTGCGTTCGATCAGATTCAGATAGCTAGCGGAGATAGACAGGCGGGCCGCCATCGCCGCCTGCGTCAGACCTTCCTTCTTCCGCAGCCGCCGCATGGCCGGCCCCGCAAACAGCGCACCTTCAGACATATTGTAACTTTCTTTACAACGTTACAGAGTTTGATGCCAAAATCACTGCCGGAAGACAAGATAGTTTGTAAGTTTTCCTGTAAATCGAGGCAAGGAATGGCGATACCAGACAGGTAATCAAATCCCCTACGGAGAATCGCCATGACATATCAGGCCAAGATCAACGAGCTTCAATCCACCATCGCCCAGCAGGGCGCACCGTGGAACGCGATCGACGCGGAAGCAGCCGCTCGTATGCAGATCCAGAACCGGTTCAACACCGGTCTCGACATCGCGAAGTACACTGCGAAAATCATGCGCCGCGATATGGAAGCTTATGACGCTGATCCTGCGAATTACACGCAGTCGCTCGGCTGCTGGCACGGGTTTATCGGGCAGCAGAAGATGATTTCGATCAAGAAGCACTTCGGCACAACGAAACAGCGCTACCTCTACCTTTCGGGCTGGATGGTTGCTGCGCTCCGTAGCGAATTCGGCCCCCTTCCCGACCAGTCGATGCACGAGAAAACCAGTGTTCCGGCACTGATCGAAGAACTCTACACGTTCCTGAAGCAAGCTGATGCCCGCGAACTGGGCATCATGTTCCGCGATCTGGATGCTGCCCGCGAAGGCGGCGACGAAGTCGAAGCAAAGCGGATCGAAAGCGCGATCGACAATTATGAAACGCATGTCGTGCCGATCATCGCCGACATCGATGCCGGGTTTGGTAACGCTGAAGCGACCTATCTTCTCGCCAAGAAGATGATCGAAGCCGGTGCATGCGCCCTGCAGATAGAAAACCAGGTTTCCGATGAAAAGCAGTGCGGCCACCAGGACGGCAAAGTCACCGTCCCGCACGAAGACTTCCACCAGAAGATCCGGGCGATCCGCTACGCGTTCCTCGAACTGGGTGTCGAAGACGGCATCATCGTCGCACGCACCGACTCGCTTGGCGCCGGCCTGACAAAACAGATCGCCGTGACCAAAGAAGAAGGCGATCTGGGCGACCAGTACAACAGCTACCTCGATTGCGAAGAAGTCGATCCGTCCAACATCAAGAACGGCGACGTATTCCTGAGCCGTGAAGGCAAGCTGCTGCGCCCCAAGCGCCTGCCATCGAACCTGTTCCAGTTCCGCGCTGGCACCGGCGAAGATCGCTGCGTCCTCGACGGCATCACCAGCCTCCAGGCAGGTGCAGACCTTCTGTGGATCGAAACCGAGAAGCCGCATATCGGCCAGATCGGCGGAATGGTGAACCGAATCCGCGAAGTGATCCCGAATGCAAAGCTGGTTTATAATAATTCGCCAAGCTTCAACTGGACGCTCAACTTCCGCCAGCAAGTGTTCGATGCATGGGCAGAAGCCGGCAAGGACGTGTCAGCGTACGACCGCGACAGGCTGATGAGCGTAGACTACGACAGCAGCGAGCTGGCCGTAGAAGCAGACGAGCGCATCCGCACCTTCCAGAAAGACGCGGCAGCACAGGCAGGCATCTTCCACCACCTGATCACTCTGCCAACCTACCACACGGCTGCACTGAGCACCGACAACCTCGCCAAGCGTTACTTCGGCGAAGAAGGCATGCTCGGCTACGTCAAGAACGTTCAACGCGAAGAAATCCGTCAGGGTATCGCTTGCGTTAAGCACCAAAACATGGCTGGCTCCGACATCGGAGACGACCACAAGGAAAGCTTTGCGGGTGAAGCGGCTCTGAAAGCCGGCGGCAAGGACAACACCATGAACCAGTTCGCCGCTGCCTGACGTCGAAACAAATCGAAGGAGAAATCCAATGACAGATCCTGACACAAAACCGAAAGAGCCAGGCCGCGCTCGCGCCCTGCTCTCGACTGCAGATTTCAAACTTCTGCGCACCGCGCTTGCCAGCCATGCAAAGACCACGGACGACCGTGAAGAACTGGCCAAGATCAACGCGCTGCACCACCGGCTCGGCACTTACAGCTAACCGGTACAAACAGTCTCCTGGGGAGGAGAAACGGCCGTCGGAGTTTACGCTCCGGCGGCCGTAAATTTGTGGCCGGCGACCACAAATTTTTGAGCCACTCTGCTGGTTCGGTAAGCTTTGCGTAACCATAATAGCGATGCAGTGGTTAACGCCTGCATGGTAAACGGGCACCATGGCGCGCAGAAAGCAACCGACATTGAATGCCAAAATGTACCGGCACTTTGCCGTCGCAACGGTGGTGATCACCGGCGCGATTGCATTGCTGGCGGACGGCGAAAAACGCGAAGCCATCGCCCGGGAAGTCGCCGAGATCGAGGTTCCCGATGTGAAGAAATCGGCTCCGGCGCTGATCATCCGGAATGATCGGGTAAGCGAAGGCGGCGGCGGGGATATGTCGGGCTTCTATTCCGACACCAGTAGCGACACCGCGAGCACAGCCGGGATGGATTCAAGCTACATCGGCGGCAGCGGCGTACTCACTGCCGACAATATCGACAGCCAGAACGGCAGGATGCAGTTGTCGCGGACCGGTTTGACCCTGGCACAGTTCAACGCCCTGTCACCCGAACAGAAACGTGTGCTGCTCGCCATGCTTAATGGCGAAACCGACCCCGCCGCAGACCGCAAACGGGCAGCGGAAGCGGCTGCGGTCGCATCCCTCGCCCGATCAGGCGGCGGCGCAGGTGCAGACTACTAAACGCACCTGATATGCGCGCCAGCCCTGCCCTAGCCGCCGGTTTGCGGTGCCATGATATCCAGCGTTGCCGCGATCATTGCTTCGGATGCCGTTGCAATCACTTTCTCCGCATCTGGCGCCCAGAACGGGCTGTGCAAGGATGGTAATTCCATTTCGCCTGCCTGAGCCTTGGCGAAATCATCAGCCGGGACGCCGCCGACCCAGAAGATGAGCGATTCGACGTTTTCAGGATCGGCCCGGTAGAACTGGCCAAAATCCTCGCCGCCCATCACCGAAGGCACCTGCATAACGCGGTCATCGCCGAACCTTGATTTCAGGCCCGCCATTACTTCCTCGGTAAATTCGGGCGTATTGTATGTAGATGGCGTGTACGGCACCTGCACGGTCACCGTTGGCATCTTTTCGTCGGGCATTCCCGCCGCAATAGCTTCGCCCTTAACGATCCGCGTGATGCCATCCAGCAGCAATTGCCGCGACTCATCGGAATAGGACCGTACGGTCAGTTGAAGCTTGGCCTCGTCCGAAATGATGTTGTGTTTGTAACCGGCACGGAAACTGCCGACGGTCACCACTGCTGGATCAAGCGGGCTGCTTTCGCGGCTGACCAATGTCTGCAACTTCATTACGATTGCGCTGGCCAGCACAACCGGATCCTTCGTCGTGTGCGGGTAAGCGCCATGTCCGCCGATGCCGGGCACTGTGATGTCTACACTGTCGACATTGGCGAGCGCATATCCGGGCGAATATCCGATCATCCCCGCTGGGAATTGCGCCGCGTCATGAAATCCGAGCACATAATCAGGCTTGGGGAAACGTTCGTAAAGGCCGTCCTCGAGCATCGCGAGCGCGCCCTCGCCGATTTCTTCTGCTGGCTGCAGGATCATGACCAGTGTCCCCTGCCATTGATCCTTGCTTTCAGCGAGCACCTGCGCAGTGCCGATCCAGGCGGTCATATGCGTATCATGGCCGCAAGCATGCATGACGCCGGTTTCTACGCCAGATGCAGGAACGGCAGTCCGCTTCGAGGCGAACGGCAATCCGGTCTTCTCAACCAGCGGCAACCCGTCCATGTCGGCGCGGAGCATAACGACAGGCCCGTCACCATTGCGCATGACGGCGACAACGCCGGTCTTGCCAACGCCTTCGGTGACTTCGAACCCGAGATCGCGAGCGCGCTTCGCCAGCTTTGCGGCAGTTTCCACCTCCTGAAAACTCAGTTCGGGATTGGCGTGGAGATCTCGGTAAAGGTCCATCAGTTCGGGCATGTCCTGCGTCACCGCATCGCGCACGTCGTTCGCCGCTGCCGGTGATCCCGCGCCTGCCAATGCTGCGACACCGCAGATAAGAGCCAGTTTAATCCGCATCCCGAATTCCCTTTTCATTTTTCTCTCAGCCATCACACAACGCATGCCATAGCTTCGCAGTCCCGCAAAGCTAAGCATGGTTTCTCCTCACATACCGTAGCTCATCACCAGCAGAATCGAGAGAGTGAACACCATCAGCAGAACCAGCGGCAAACCAGTTCGGATGTAATCGACGAATTCATAGCTCCCCTCGGACATGATCAGCATGTTTGTCTGATATGCAATCGGGGTCGCGTAGCAAAGGTTGCAGCCGAACAGAACGGCAAGGATGAGAGGTTCTGCCGGGAGGCCCAATTGCTGCGCGATTGCAAATGCAATCGGCGTACCAACCGTTGCAGCGGTCGCATTCGATGCAAAATTGGTCAGCAAGGTTACGAACAGCATGATCGCCGCAAGAACGCCCGCAGCGGGCAGATATTGCAGGCCGGAAGACATCACCTCACCCAGCCAGGCGGCAGCGCCACTTTCCAGAATTATGCGGCCCACGGCGATACTGGCCGCCACGAGGACAATTACTTGCCCCGACAGCGCGCGGCCAACACGGTCAAATTTTACGCAGCCGGTCAGGAACATCAAAATTGCCCCGGCCAGAGCGGAAATCGCAATCGGGAACAGGCCGATCGATGCTGTGCCAACCGCACCGAACATGATGCCAGCGGAAAGCCAGGCCTTGGACCGGCGGGGGAGCTCCCGCGCGCCTTCCAGCATCAGCAAGCTGTCGGCTCGGGCAAATTCCTGCAGGTCGTGGTTCAGGCCCATCACAAGCAGAACGTCGCCTTCAGAAATTCGCAGGTCGCCGCCTTCGCTGAACTGGTCTTTTGCGCCCAGTAGACGTTCGGGGCGATGAATGCCAAGCACGGCTACACCATAGAGGTCGGCAATTCCCGAAGTGGGCAAGGTGCGAGTTACGAGGCGCGAATCCGCCGTCACCGTCATTTCGACGACGACAATATCCTTGCTCACCTCGGTCGATTTGCGGCGGATACGGTCGAGCACCCAGACCGGTGCAACCTCTCCCTTGAACACCCTCATTGCGTCTTCCAACGCCTGGTGGGTGCCCGATATCTTCAGTCGTTGCTGTTGTTCAATCGGACCTGGCGGCACATCATGAAACTCAATCCCGTCTGGCAGTTTCGGAAGAATTGCCGATAATTCCTGGCCGATGAACGTGCTATCTGATCCGATCCGCAACCGGGTCTGGAACCGGCGTTCCGCATGCTGTTCCTCAACCCGGTTGTCCTTCAGCAGCCGCGGCATGACGAGCCAAATGTAGGGCAGCGCAATAGCGGAGGCGAGGAGGACGATCGGGGTAAAGTGGAACACGCCCATGCGCGGCATGCCGAGGTCCACCGCGATTGAAACGACAAGGATGTTGGTCGATGTGCCGATTGTCGTCGCCAGCCCGCCCAGCAGGGATGCCGCATTCAGAGGCATCAGGGTCTTGGAAGAAGGCAGAGCACCGCGCGCCGCGAGGGCAGCGAAAATCGGGATCAGCAAGACCAAGACGGGCGTGTTGTTGATTCCCATCGAGAGAACGAAGGCGATGAGCAGCGAAACCAGCAAGCCAAGCTGCAGATTGCGCTTGAAAACGACCTCCAGCAGGCGTGCCGCAGGGTCGAGCGCACCGGTCACCACGAGGCCCCGGCCCATCACCATCAGCGCGCAGATCGTTATCAGCGCGTAATGGCCAAATCCTGCGAAGGCGAGGACCAGGCCATCGGTCGGGTCGTTACCCGGCAGAGGGAAGAAATACAGACCAACTGCAATCACTGCGATGGTCAGAAGCGAGACGATCTCGATCGACATCCGCCCGCGCACGAATCCAACGAACATGGCAACGGTCACGATCATGGCCGCAAGCGCGTGGAATGATGGTAAAGCGGTCATCGTTAATTGGCTGAATCCCAAAGGACGCGCAGAAACACAAGCAGTTTTCTACATCTGGCGTCATGCTGGACATGACGCCGCCACATGGTAGCCAGTGAGGGCAGCCTTTCCAGGATACAGTTTATGAAAGCCCTCGTCTTCCACGGCCCTCGCGACATCCGCTTCGAAAACTATGCTGATCCGGAATTGCGGACACCGAACAGCGCAATTCTGAAAGTCAGCAATTGCTCGATCTGCGGCTCGGACCTGCACATGTATCATGGAGCGCATATCGGAAATAAGGAATACGGGGCCGACAGTGAAACGTTCTGCACCGGTCACGAATTCATTGGCGAAGTCGTGGAAGCAGGACCGAATGTGCACGCCTTCAAAACCGGCGACAAAGTTCTGGCTGCAGGCGGGACCGGATGCGGATCATGCCCGGCATGTCTAACCGGTGGCCCGGGCAACTGCGCGGTGTCCACGGCTTTTGGTATCGGCCCGACGCTTCAAGGCGGCCAGGCAGAATACGTCTGTGTGCCAAACGCAGATGCGACGCTGATGTCCATGGATGGGCTGACCGACGAACAGGCGTTGCTGCTGACCGATGGAATGGCGACCGCCTATTTCGGCCTGACCAGAGCCGAACCGAAGCCGGGCGGAACCGTTGCCGTTGTCGGCCTAGGCCCGATTGGTTTGATGGGTGTCGAATTGGCTTTTGCCTTGGGGGCTGCCAAAGTTTTCGCAATCGACCCGGTGGAATCAAGGCGTGCGATGGCGGAGAAACTTGGTGCAATCACCCTTGCCCCCGGTGCGGATCTCGTGCCCCGCGTACGGGACATGACCAGCGGGAAAGGGGTCGAATCGGTTTTCGAGGCATCAGGTGCCAGCGGGGCAATCGCCAGCGTGCTGCCGTTAACCGCGCGGCGCGGAAATGCCTCGTTTATCGGTATACCGGAGCCGGATGACGCGCTGCCCATGCCCCTGATCATGTTCAAGAACATCACCGTTCGAGGCGGGATTTGCGATGTTCAGAACATGTGGCCTCATCTCGTCCCGCTGGTACAACAAGGCCGGATCACCGCGCCCGACCTGTTCAGCCACGATTTCAACCTGTCGCAGGGGCCGGAAGCTTACAGCCTGTTCGACAGCCGCGACGAAGGCGTACTGAAGATCAATATGACGGTAGGCTGAGGCGCACCAAACTGACGTGTACGTGCAATGTGATGAGCGGGTTGGGAATGGCCGGGGCCGGTCGAGCAACTGAGCTCTTTCAAATAAGATGAAGCGGTGGTGCCCCTGGCCCGACTCGAACGGGCACTCCGTTAGGAACTCGATTTTGAGTCGAGCGCGTCTACCAATTCCACCACAGGGGCATCCCGTGTTGCAGGAAGAGGCGCTTAGCGAGCGAGCGCGGCCTCTTCAAGCGTCCTTTTTAGGCCTTCGCTTTGATCGCGCCTGCCAACAGTTTATGCAGTTTGGAATGAAGCGTATCATTCGCAGCAAGGACCTGCTTCGAATGGATCGGCTCCGAACGGCCGCGATAATCGCTGACGAACCCGCCAGCTTCACGAACCAGAAGGCAGCCGGCAGCTGTGTCCCAGTCGTTCAGGCCGCTTTCCCAAAAACCATCATATCGCCCGGCAGCAAGCCATGCCAAATCCAGCGATGCTGCGCCGTAGCGGCGAATACCTGCAACCTGCGGACCGATTGCACCAAAGATTTTGGTCCATTCGGCAAAATCGCCATGGCCTTGGAATGGCACCCCGGTGGCGATCAGCGAATCCGACAAGGAACCGCGGGCTGAAACCCGCAGCCGCGCGTCTTGCAGCCATGCACCCCGGGACTTTTCCGCCCAATAGGTGTCGTCGGTCACCGGGTTGTAAATCACCGAAGCGATCACATCACCCCAGCCCTGACCGCCCGGCTTCGGTTCCTGCGCAGCGATGGAAATCGCGAAATGCGGGATGCCGTGAAGAAAATTGCTCGTGCCGTCGAGCGGATCGACGATCCAGCGCGGCATGTCGGGTGATCCCTCGATCACGCCGGCTTCTTCCAGAACAAAGCCCCAATCCGGGCGTGCCGCGAGAAGTTCGTCGTAAAGGGTCCGCTCGGACCGCATGTCCGCCTTGGACACGAAATCGGCAGGGCCCTTGCGGCTCACCTGAAGATGTTCGACTTCGCCGAAGTCACGGCGCAGGCGGTGGCCCGCCTTGCGTGCCGCGCGTTCCATTACGCGGATCAGACCTGATACTGCTGCCATGGTTCGTCAGCCAGCCTTGCCTACATAGGTGCGCTCATACGTATCGACGATGATACGGGTGCCGCTTTCGATGTGCGGGGGAACCATCACGCGAACGCCGTTGTCGAGCACTGCCGGCTTATAGCTGGAAGAGGCGGTTTGCCCCTTCACCACCGCGTCAGCTTCGACGATTTCGGCTTCGATCTGGTCAGGCAATGCAACGCTGATCGGTTTTTCTTCCCACAGCTCAAGCGTCACCTGCATACCGTCCTGCAGGAAATCCTTGGCTTCTCCCAAAAGGTCAGCTTCGAGATTGATCTGCTCGTACGTATCGCCGTCCATGAACACCAGAAGATCGCCGTCTTCGTAAAGGTACTGGAACTCCTTGGTGTCCAGACGCACTTTCTCGACTGTGTCGGCGCTGCGGAAGCGAACGTTGGTTTTGCGCCCGTCCTGCAGGTTCTTCATTTCGACCTGCATATACGCGCCACCCTTGCCAGGCTGCGTGTGCTGAATCTTGGCGACTTTCCAGATGCCGCCTTCGTATTCGATAATATTGCCGGGACGAATGTCCACGCCGCTGATCTTCATGGGAGAAAGAGCCTTTTATCGGGGTATGGTGCAGCAAGCTTGCTGCACGCGAATTACTGCGCGCCTTTAGCGGAGCAGTAAGCGGCGGGCAAGGTGGCTGGCGCTAATGGCGTTCGATGGCTATTTGAAGGCGCATCATGATCGGTTCAAAGATTTTCACTCCGTCTGGCCCCGCGCTAGCCCTCTTTACAGCGTTCGGCCTATTGGCTGCGCCCGCCTCGGGCGGCGAAATGCAAGGCAGGCTGGGTACACTTCCTCACGGCAGCTATGTCTGCTCGCTTCCCGGCGATGCTGGCGGGCCCGCCTGGCTTGAACTGGAAGACAAGCGTTTCACGATCGAGAATGCCTCTATCTACCGCACCGAAAACGGGTCTGGGACCTATCTTCTCACCGGCAAGCGGGTGACCTTCACCCGCGGCCCGATGAAGGGCATGAAATTTGAGCGGACGGGCAATGCCTCGCTTCGCTGGATTGACGATGATGGCAAACCAGGCCGGATCCGCTGCATTCGCAGCGCAGCAACGCGATAGGTCTATTTATCCGTGAGGATGGGATAGGGATTCACTGCGTTCGCAGGTTCCCACCATTCTGCATCCTTGGTCGTGCGCAGAATGGCAAAGTGAAGGTGCGGCGAATCAGATTCTGCATTGCCCGTGCTGCCGACACTGCCAAGCCGTTGCCCGCGGCGCACGCGTTGTCCTTCCCGCAGGCCCTGCGCATAATCCTGAAGATGGGCGTAATAATGGATCGTCAACCGGTCCTCTGATCGCACATAGATGGTCTTGCCCCCGGCAGCGGAGGCGTAAAGCTTCTCGATCGTACCGGGCGCTGCAGAAACAACGGTGGTTCCGGCAGGTGCCATTATATCCAGCGCTTCATGCAACTGCGCCCCGGCACCTTCTCGGGTGCTGAACGTGTCGGATAGATCGCTCGCCCTGATATTGAGCACCGGGATCATGAGGCCGCGCGTTTCGGATCGCTCCGGCGAACTCGCGGTGTCGCGGTCAAGCACGGCAGCTGACGGCGCGGTCTCGCTTGGCGGGACGGTGAAAGTCTCCGGGCTTCCATCCGTCGCAATTGTTGGCACCGGGCTCGGTGCAGCTTCCGCCGGGCGGGTCACATCTTTCTGACTGTCGCTATCCGACATTTCGATCAGACTGCCGCCGCCGACGATCCATACGGCTGACGTTATCGTCGCGGTGGCAACGATCGTGACAATTCTATCGAGTATATTCATGGCCATAAGCCCTTATAACAGGGTTTCAGCGCATTGCACTCAGGCTGTTTGACCAAGCTGTTTGGCAAACGCTTCGATCACGCTGGCCTCGTCCCCGTTCCACACTGCACCCGATACCGCGAGAAAATCAGCCCCGGCTTTGATCAGCGGCGCGCAGTTTTCTGGCGTGATACCGCCAATTGCGACGCTGGGTATTTCGAACAGCTCGCTCCAGAATTCGAGCAGTTCGATCTCTGCGGAATGTTCGGTCTCTTTCGTCGTGCTGGGGAAGAAGGCACCGAAAGCTACGTAATCCGCGCCCTGCTCGCCGGCTTCCATCGCAAGGTGCCTGCTGCCGTGACAGGTCACTCCGATCTGGGCATCGCGGCCCAGTTCCTCACGCGCATCTTTGGGTGAACCATCACCCTGTCCCAGATGAACACCATCAGCGCCCAGCCGTTTCGCCAGGGCGACATCGTCGTTGACGATGAATGCGACTTCATGCGCCGCGCATATCTCCTGCAGCGGGGCCGCCAGTTCGGCTGCCTCGTGCTGATCCAGCCCTTTGACCCGGAACTGGAAGGCCGTGACCGGATTATTTTCACCCAGCACGCTAAGAGCGCGTTCCAGCCGTGCGGGAAAACCTCCCGACACGTCGAGCGGTGAGATCAGATATAGCTGCGTTGCGATGTGTTCTGCGTTAGACATGATCGCCGCTTAGAGCCTGACGCGCGATGCGCCAAGCCCGAGCTCAACCCGCAATCGAAGCGTTGTAGATTTCATCAATGGCGTTCGACAGAGTCCGGTCGAATTCCTGATCGTCCATCTGCGCCCGCAACTCTTCGAGCAATGCGCGGCTGAAGCTTGCGATCATTCCGGTGTTCTTTGCCAGTTCGCGCACAGCGTCTTCGCGCGAATAGCCGCCCGACAATGCGACAACCCGCAGCACCTTGGGGTGATCAACCAGCGGCTTGTAAATGTTGGCCTTCGAAGGAATCGTCAGCTTGAACATGACCTTCTGATCATCCCCGAGGCGGTCAAGCTGCTCAAGCGCATTTTCAAGCAAGATTTCTTCGGCTTCTGCGCGTGTATCACTACCCAGCGATGCTTCCGGCTCGAGGATTGGCATCAATCCATTTTCAAGAATCCGAAGGCCGAAATCCATCTGCTGACGGACGTTTGCAGCGATGCCTTCGGCGTTCGCCTCATGAATGACCGAGCGCATTTTGGTGCCAAACACACCGAGCTCTTTTGCACGAGCGCACATTTCATCGAGACGCGGCATGTCCTTCATCAACTGAACGCCGTTTTCCGTGTCGTGCATTCCCGCATCAACCTTCAGAAACGGAACAATCCCGCGATTGGTCAGCTGGGTCGGGATCGGCGTGCCGTCGGCAGTCGCACCGTTCATGGTCCGCTCAAACAGGATTGCCCCAATGACTTTATCACCGGTGAAGCTGGGCGAAGTGACAATACGGCAGCGCATTTCATGGATTTTGGCAAACATTTCATCGTCGCCGGACCACTCGCTGTCTTCAACACCATAACCGCGCAGTGCCTTTGGGGTCGAACCGCCGCTCTGATCCAGAGCTGCGATAAAGCCTTTTCCTTCAGCGATCTTGGCGGTCATTTCAGCGGTGTTCATCGTATTCATCCTGCTTGCTTGCATACGAATGCATGGAGGGTTCGGCGCGCCTTTACCCATGCCCCATGCGCTTCGCAAGTTCATGCGGCGCGCAATTCACGTTTCAAACGCTGGTTTGTCCCAAAGGGAGAAAATGGCACGTGCCGGGCCGCATGCAGCAAAGCATACGCGCAAGTAGCCGAACCGCGACCAGCCAATGGCAAACAGAGATTTTGCGGACCGCAGGGTGCCGGATTATCGCACCCACGCCGCCGATACTGCTGACCTCAGGATTTCAGCGCTGCGACTCCGGGCAGTTCCCTGCCCTCCATCCATTCGAGGAAAGCACCGCCTGCAGTGGAGATATAGCTGAAATCGCCGGCCACCCCCGCATGATTGAGCGCAGCGACAGTATCGCCCCCACCCGCCACCGAAATCAGCGAATCCGCCTTCGATAATGCCGCAGCGGTCTTGGCCAGCGCAACAGTTGCTTCGTCGAAAGGCTCTGTCTCGAATGCGCCCATCGGTCCGTTCCAGACCAGCGTCTTGCAGGTTTTCAGCACGTCCCCCAGCGCCTCGACAGCCTGCGGCCCCACGTCGAGAATCATCTCGTCGGCCGCGACTTCGTGCACATTGCAGGTTCGCACACTTGGGGGATTGGCAGCGAATTCCTTCGCTACAACGACATCATAGGGAAGATGTACAGTGCAGCCGGCATGGTCGGCCTTGTCCATGATCGCATTTGCTGTGTCGGTGAGGTCGTGTTCGCACAGCGATTTACCAACATCCACGCCGCGCGCAGCCAGGAACGTATTGGCCATGCCGCCGCCGATAATCAGGTGCTGGACCTTCCCCACGAGGTTTTCGAGGACTGCCAGCTTGGAGGATACCTTCGCGCCGCCAACGACCGCAGCAACCGGAGGTTCGGGCTTGTCGAGCGCCGCTTCCAGAGCGGTAAGCTCTTTTTCCATCGCCCGCCCAGCAAAGGAAGGAAGCAATTTCGCGATTCCTTCAGTGCTCGCATGAGCGCGGTGCGCCGCAGAGAACGCATCGTTGACGTAGAAATCACCATTGGCGGCGATGCCGCGGGCGAATTCTTCGTCGTTAGCCTCTTCACCGGGCCAGAAACGGGTGTTTTCCAGCAAACCGATATCCCCGTTACGCAGGATGCCGATGGACTGTTCGACCACCGGTCCCTGCACTTCGGGGATGAACATGACCTCGCGGCCCAGCACATCCTCGACCGCGTCGAGCGTCATGCTGACCGACATGGTCGAGTTACGTTCACCCTTGGGCCGGCCAAAATGGGCCAGCAGCAGAACTTTCGCACCCGCATCTGCGAGCTCGAGAATTGTCGGAGCAGATGCCTGAACGCGGGTCGTGTCGGTTACCGAACCGCCGTCCATCGGCAGGTTCAGATCGACCCGAACCAGCGCCACCTTGCCAGTGACATCGCCGAGAACGGTGCCGAGATCATCGAGAGTGCGAAAGTTGCTCATCATGTGCTCCTTAGAGCAAGCCAGCCATGACACCGGCGGTGTCGATCATGCGGTTGGAGAAGCCCCATTCATTATCATACCATGAAACAACACGGCACAGCTTTCCTTCCATGACGGAAGTTTCGAGGCTGTCGATGGTCGAGCTTGCGGGATAGTGGTTGAAATCGCTGCTAACCAAAGGCTGGTCTGTGTAATCGAGCACACCCTTCATCGGACCTTCGGAAGCTGCCTTGAGCGCGGCGTTCAATTCTTCCGCAGTTGTGTCGCGGCCCGGTGTGAATACCAGATCGACGAGGCTTACATTGGGCGTTGGAACACGAACCGACGAACCATCCAGCTTGCCAGCCAGTTCCGGCAGCACCAGACCGACAGCGCGAGCAGCACCGGTGGTGGTCGGGATCATGTTCTGCGCACCGCCGCGGGCACGGCGCATATCGCTGTGCATCTGGTCGAGCATACGCTGGTCATTGGTATAGCTGTGGATCGTAGTCATGAAACCGCGTTCGATACCGACCAGGTCATTAAGGACCTTGGCAACCGGCGACAGGCAGTTGGTGGTGCAGCTGGCGTTGGAAACGATGACATCGTCCGAGGTCAGGATGTCGTGGTTGACGCCGTATACGATGGTCGCGGTAACATTCTTCGCCGGGGCGGAAATCAGGACACGCTTGGCTCCTGCCTTCAAATGCGGTTCGGCTGCCTCGTGCGACTGGAAGAAGCCGGTGCATTCGAGAACGATGTCGACGCCCATCTCACCATGAGGAAGATTGCCCGGATCGCGTTCGGAAGTGACGGCGATTTTCTTGCCGTTTACAGTGATGCTGTCATCGCTGGCAGATACTTCGCCCGGGAAACGGCCGTGCGTGGAATCGTACTGGAACAGCAGCGCATTCGCCTTTGCGTCAGCCAGATCGTTGATCGCGACCAGATCGAGATCGTGATCGTCACGCTCCAGAATTGCGCGAGCCACAAGGCGGCCGATGCGCCCAAAACCGTTGATTGCAACCTTCGTCGCCATGGAAATAACTCCTGCTTAACCGTTGAGTTTATTAGTGATCTGCGGAACGATAGCGTCCGCTGTGAAACCGAATTTCTCGAACAAATCGCTCGCCGGGGCCGACGCGCCGAAGCGGTCAATGCCGATATTGATTCCGTCCGTACCGGTATAGCGTTCCCAGCCAAAACTGGTGCCCGCCTCAATCGATACCTTCAGCGTATCGGCCGGCAGAATATCCGAGCGATAGGCTGCGTCCTGCGCGTCGAACAGTTCGGTGCACGGCATGGATACGACATCGGCGCCAATTCCCTGCTGCTCAAGCTGATCGGCGACCTGCACCGCCAACTGGACTTCCGAACCGGTCGCGACCAGCACAACCTTGCGGTCTGCATTCGCGGCGCGCAGGCGATACCCGCCGTTCGCGCTGCGGTTCTTCGCCGATGTCCAGTTCTTGTCGCCCTCACCTCGCAATTGCGGCAGACCCTGACGCGAAAGCGCGAGGATTGACGGCGTCGAAGGTGTTTCAAGCGCCAGCGCCCAACATTCCGCTGTCTCGATCGTGTCGCAGGGGCGATAGACATTGAGGTTTGGCACAAGGCGCAGGCTCATAACCTGTTCCACCGGCTGGTGGGTCGGCCCGTCTTCGCCCAGCCCGATGCTGTCATGCGTCATCACATAAACGACACCGGTCTGCTGAAGCGCGCTCAGGCGGATGGCGTTGCGGCAGTAATCACTGAAGATCAGGAAGGTCCCGCCATAGGGGACCACGCCGCCGTGAAGCATCATACCGTTCATGGCCGCAGCCATGCCGAATTCCCGGATGCCGTAATATAGGTAACGGCCCGCATAATTGTTTGCACTGAATGGCTCGGTGCTCGGGGTCTTGGTGTTGTTCGACCCGGTGAGATCAGCAGAACCACCGACCAGGTGCGGGATTTGCTGCGTGAGCGGACCAAGTGCCATTTCCGACGCCTTGCGGGTCGCGACCTTTTGCGGCTCGGCAACCAGACCTGCGATGTGCGCCTCGATTGCCGGACTTGCGAGCTTCGCAATGTTGTCCATACGGCTTTCGAATTCGCCCTTCTTGTCCGAAGCATCGAAGCGGGACTGCCACGCTGCGCGTTCCTTCGCGCCGCGATCGCCGGTCGACTTCCAATCGGCAGTGATATCGTCCGGCACAACGAACGGTTCGTATTCCCAGCCAAGCATTTCGCGTGCGGCGGCGATTTCGTCGGGACCGAGCGGCGCACCGTGGGTTGCTGATGTGCCCTGCTTGTTAGGCGCGCCCTTGCCGATGATTGTCTTGCAGGCGACGAGCGAAGGGCGATCATCCGCCATCGCTTCTTCGATTGCGCGGCTGATGTCGGAGGCATCGTGCCCGTCGCAGCTTACGACGTGCCAGCCTGCGGATTGGTGGCGGGCCTTCACGTCTTCGCTGGTCGAAAGGTCAGCCGCGCCATCGATAGTGATGTTGTTGTCATCCCACAGCACGATCAGCTGACCCAGCTTCAAATGCCCGGCAAGTCCGATTGCCTCGTGGTTGATGCCTTCCATCAGGCACCCGTCACCGGCGATTGCCCAGGTGCGATGGTTGACCAGATCATCGCCGAAATGTGCATTCAACTGGCGTTCTGCAATCGCCATGCCGACAGCCATGGCGACGCCCTGGCCCAGCGGACCGGTGGTGCATTCGACACCGTCCAGCAGGAAGTTTTCCGGGTGTCCGGCACACGGACTGCCCAGCTGGCGGAAGTTGCGGATGTCGTCCATCGTCGGTGCCGCGTATCCGGACAGGTGAAGGAGCGAATAGATCAGCATCGAACCATGACCGGCAGACAGGACGAAACGGTCGCGGTCGGCCCAATGCGGCGCGGAAGGATCGAATTTCAGATATTTGGACCACAGGATGGTCGCGACATCTGCCATCCCCATCGGCATTCCGGGATGCCCGGAATTCGCTGCCTGGACAGCGTCCATCGAAAGGGCACGGATGGCATTGGCCATGGGTGCCATGCGGGACGGATCGAGGCTCATTCGGGAAGCTCCTGCCGGATAGAATTTTTGTACACGCGCAGATAGCGATTCGGCGCGCGCGAAGCCTTCGCGGACGCGCTCTTGCAGGTCAAGGATTGCCGTTAAGCCGATCCCCAGCAGGATTGACCGCACCATGACACATCCGGTCCGGCCATAAATTATCAACAGGCCACGCCAAGCCTTTGCCTGACAACGCCAATTCGGATAAAAAGCGCGCATGAGCGGAGACCGTATCGAATCTGCTGTCCAACGTATTGAGACAGCACTTGCACGCATTGCGAAGGCCGCGGACAGCGCGCCGGCATCACCGTCAGCTGTGTCGGCGCTCGTGGTGAAACATGAGGCGCTGCGCGAAACGGCATCGAACACTCTGTTGCAACTCGACAATCTGATCGAGGAGCTCGAGAAGTGAACCAGGTGAAAGTCACCATTGGCCGGCGCGAATACAGCGTGGCCTGCGCCCCCGGTGAGGAAGGTCACGTGGCCAGTCTGGGCGCGATGATCCACGAAAAACTGAGCCAGCTGGGCGCCGACCTGCCTGTGAGTGAGTCGCAGAACCTTCTCTTCGGTGCCTTGTTTGTTGCCGATGAGCTGCACGAGGCGCGCAAGAGCGCAGCGGACAGGCAGCAGGAACACGATCGTCAGCTGAGCGAGTTGAACGAGACTGTCCGCAGCGCCAGCGTCGCCGTGGGGCAGCGCGACGAATTGCAGTTGAAGGTGAGCGATTTGGAATCCGAACTGGACGGATTGCAGTCTGCACAGCAGCGCCACAATGCAGAAGTCGATGACATGCGGACCGAACTGGCCCAGCGGCGCGAGGAAGCCGAAAGTGCGGTAGGCGAGAAGGAAGTAATCGCGGCTCAACTTGCGGAGATTACTCGCGAACGCGACAATTTGCTGAGCAAGATCGAGAGCAAGAACGAGCTTCTTGAAATTGCCAATGACAAGATGCGTGAAACCAACGCGAAGCTCGACGAGGCTCTCAATTCAGCGAGCCAACCGTCAGAGAGCGCTGATCTGGCAAACGACCCAGACCTTGCGCCCGCACTGGAAAGATTCGCCAACTTGCTGGAAGAATGTGCAGACAAGCTTGAGAAGCACGACAGCAACACCTAAATGGTGTGTGGCGGGACTGCCCGGTACGAGCCGCAGAACATCCCTGAGGCTATAAGCAATCCAAGGGAGCTGTCCCTGTCCAAGGTAACGTTTCGCACGGGGCCTTGAGGCACACGGCGCCCACCTGACGTTTTAGGCGTCGGCGGATTTCCCGGTAAACGACCCATGGTGGTTCCGCCACTCCACACGAGCCTAGGGAACCCATGGCCAGCAAATCGACACTTCGCAGAGAGATGCGCGCTTTGCGGCGCGAGCATGCCTCCGCCGTTCCCGAAAACATGCGCGGTCTCATTTTTCGGCATCCGCCCGGTCCCTTGCGCGAATTGATCAAGCCGGACTGGACGATCGGGCTTTATCATGCTGCCGAGCATGAAGCGCCTGCCTCCGGCTATGCGAGACATTTCTCCGAAGCCGGCCATCCTGTGGCCCTGCCCCGGTTCGAATCCAAAGATTCGCCGATGGACTTTGCCGCCCATGACGATCCGTTTGGAGAGCAGGATCTGGAGCACGGCCCGTTCGGGATCATGCAGCCTGCCGCCAGCAGCATAGCCCTTACGCCTGATATCCTGTTTGTGCCGCTGCTTGCTTTCAACGATCAGGGTGCGCGGCTTGGCCAAGGCGGCGGGCATTATGACCGCTGGCTTGCAGACAACCCCGAAACGAAAGCAATTGGCATGGCTTGGGATTGCCAATTGCTCGACCAGATACCTACGGAGCCGCACGATATGATGCTGGACGCCATCGTTACCCCTACCCGCCTTTACGGGCCGTTCTGATGCGCAAGGAACCGACTGCTCGCATCCCTCTGGGAATTCTCGGCTTGCTGATCGCCCTGACGATCTACGGCGTCGTCCTCGCGCGTTATTTGCCCGATCTGATTGGTGATTGGCCAACCCTGGCCCAAACACTGATCTACATCGTTCTGGGGGTGATCTGGCTGCTGCCGCTACGCCGTTTCCTTATCTGGATGGAAACAGGGAAATGGGGCTAGGCACGCGCATTTAGAGCGAAGCCGCGCCTCAGATAGACTGACTAAATTTCTCGGAGAAACCAGCGCCCCACAAAAGTGGTGGCGCGAGTGACGGGACTCGAACCCGCGACCTCCGGCGTGACAGGCCGGCGCTCTAACCAACTGAGCTACACCCGCGTGCAAGACTGCGCTTGGGAGCCGCGCAACTAGGCCAGCATCGTAATGCTGTCAACGCACAAAAAGGCCATTTTTCGAACAGTTTTCAACAAATCTGCCGGTGCCCCCTAATTTACCTCCGTTAACCATATTTTTGCCCGCTCCTGTCATGCCTTTTCGCCTCTAGACGAAGGCTAAGGACAGATCGGAATGACGAATTTTTTCAGGATCGGCCTGTGCGGTGTGGCCGCGATTCTCGCCCCTTTGGCTTCAGCCCATGCAAACTCCGGCGTGAAGCTGTCGCGCGCTGTATATGTTGAGCGTGTTGCCGATAACGGACAGCGGGAAATCGCGCCTGCACGCCAGTTCCGCAAGGGAGACACGGTTATCCTGCTGGTCGAATGGAACTCCGCGCGGGCAGGCGACGCATTCACTGTTTCAAGTCCGATCCCGCCGAGCCTGTCTTTCAAACGCAGCAGTCTGCGCACGCAGAGCGTATCGGTTGATGGCGGCCGCAATTGGGGCCTGATCGGCAACCTGCGCATCCGCGACGAATTCGGCGAACGCATGGCCACAGTCGAGGATGTGACCCATCTTCGCTGGCAGATTGCGCCAGGTGATGCCGGGCAGAAGAACGGCCGGATCACCTATAGCGCAATCGTGCGTTGAGCGTGCTTACTCCGTCAGGAGCAGGACGGGTGTTTCAACCAGCTTCTTGAATTCCTGGATAAAGCTCGCCGCATCGTAACCATCCACGACGCGGTGGTCGCAGCTGATCGAGATATTCATCAACTTGCGTTTCTCGATCCGTTCGCCGCCAGCACCATCGCTGACATACATCGGACGTTCGATAATCCGGTTGGGACCGATGATCGCGACTTCAGGCCGGTTGATAACGGGCGTGGTGGCCACCCCGCCTAGCGGCCCGAGCGAAGTGAGCGTCAGCGTCGATCCGGAAAGCTCGTCTGATTTTGCCGAGCCATCACGTGCAGCCTCTGCCAGACGGCCGATTTCGCGGGCGAGTTGCCACAAATTCTTCGACTGAGCGTTATGAATGACTGGCACCATCAGGCCAGCATCGGTCTGGGCTGCGATTCCCAAATGCACGCTGCCATGGCGGGTGACAATTCCTGCCTCGTCGTCATAGCGCGCATTGATCATCGGAAAGGTTGGGATCAGCTTGCAGATCGCCGTGATGATCAGCGGCATCATCGTCAGCTTCGGCTTGTCGCCGCGATTGGCGTTTAGATCCGCGCGCATTTCCTCAAGTTCGGTAACGTCCACTTCCTCGACATAGGAGAAGTGCGGAATGTTGCGCTTGGATGCGGCCATGTTTTGCGCGATGCGTTTGCGCAGGCCGATGACCTTGATTTCCTTGTCCTCGCGCTGCCCGCCTGCCGGGCTGAAGCCGGTGCCGGCATTGTAGGACAGAAATGCATCGAGGTCGGCGTGACGGATCCGGCCGTCTTCCGCCGGCTTCACCTCGCCAAGGTCGATACCAAGATCCTTTGCACGCTTGCGGACCGCAGGGGATGCAAGAACCTTGTGGCCAGACGTTGCTTGCGCAGCGGGCACTTCCTCAGCCTTGGGTGCGGGTGCAGAGACTGGTTTTGGGGCCGGCTGCGGAGCCGGTTCTGCTTTCGCCACCGCTTCCGGCTTCGTGCTTTTCGCCGCTTCGGGTTGCTTCTCGGCAGGTTCAGCAGGCCCGTCATCTGCGCTGTCCTCAGCCGCATCATCGGGAATTTCACCGTCGACTTCGATAACGACCAGCATCGAGCCTATCGAAACCATGTCGCCCGCCTCACCAGCGACCTCGATGACTGTGCCGGAAACGGGGCTTTCCATCGGAACCGTGGCCTTGTCGGTCATCATGTCCACGATTTCCTGGTCTTCCTCGACCCGGTCACCAACGCCGACGTGCCAATCCACGATTTCTGCTTCAGCGATACCTTCGCCGATATCGGGCATGTTGAAGGTGAATTTTGTCATCTCGATTACTCGCTTACCATGTTGTCGTAGACCCAGTCGGTCACTTCGATTGTTGCCAGCGCAGTTCCAACCGCGACCGGCGCACCATCGCCGCAAAGTATTTCAGTCAACTTGCCCGGCCACGGGCTGTTCAGCTCAATGTGCGCAATTTCTGTTTCTAAAGAAACGAGCGGCGTGCCATCCTCGAATTCGTCACCCGCCCCAGCCAGCCAACGCTGGACTGCAACGGGACCAAACTGGTCCATGATCGCCGGCAAATCGAGAGTAACGGCCTTCATTCAGCCCGCCATCATCTTGTCGATTGCCTCGCCAATGCGGACCGGACCAGGGAAATAGGCCCATTCCAGGCTATGCGGATACGGGGTGTCAAAACCTGTCACCCGCTCGACCGGCGCTTCCAGGTGATAGAAGCACCGCTCTGTTACCAACGCGGAGAGTTCCGCGCCAAAGCCCGATGTGCGGGTCGCCTCGTGAACGATCAGGCATTTGCCTGTTTTCTTCACCGATTCCTCGATCGCCTCGATATCGAGCGGCACCAGGGTGCGCAGATCGAGAATGTCGGCTTCCACGCCTTTTTCACGGCAGACCGCTTCGGCGACATGGACCATAGTTCCGTAGGTGAGGACGGTCAGTTCCTCGCCTTGGGTTACATGGCGGGCCTTGCCCAGCGGGATCTTATAGTGACCTTCGGGCACGATGCTTTCATCGAACCTTTTCCACGGCTCCACCGGTTTGTCGTAATAGCCGCTAAACGGACCGTTATAGATACGCTTCGGTTCGAAGAAGATGACCGGATCATTGTCCTCGATGCATGAAATCAGCAGCCCCTTCGCATCGTAGGGTGTCGAGGGAATGACCGTTTTCAGGCCGGAAACATGGGTGAAGATCGCCTCGGGGCTCTGACTGTGGGTCTGCCCGCCGAAAATACCGCCGCCGAAGGGCGAACGCACCGTCATAGGCGATATGTAATCACCAGCGGAACGGTACCGCAGCCGTGCTGCCTCTGAAATCAACTGGTCCAGCCCGGGATAGATGTAATCCGCAAACTGGATTTCAGGCACCGGGCGCAGGCCGTATGCGCCCATGCCCACCGCGACACCGATAATGCCGCATTCAGAGATCGGCGTATCAAATACGCGCGTCTTGCCGTGTTTTTCCTGAAGTCCCGCAGTGGCGCGAAAAACGCCGCCAAAATAACCGACGTCTTCACCCATCACGATCACATCGGGATCTTCGCGAAGCTTGATGTCGAGCGCTTCGTTGATCGCCTCGATCATGTTCAGGTGGCGCTCGGTCCCGCTACCGTTCACAGTCTTTTCTTTCGTATCTGCACTCACGAGTTCGGCCTCCCTTCAGGGAACTTTGTCTCGCGTTCGTGGATCGCCTGTTCGCTTTGCTCTTTCAGATGCCAGGGCAGTTCTTCAAATACGTCCTCGAACATTGTCTTGAACGGATGATGCAGACCATGCCCGAGAATGCCGTTCTTTTCGGCTTCCTTGGTGACAGCTTTCACGTGGTCGACACATTCCTTGTCGAGCGCTTCCTGTCTGTCTTCATCCCACTCGCCGATTTCGATCAGGTGGTTTTTCAGGCGCATCACCGGGTCACCCAGTGGCCATTCCTCGCGCTCCTGAGCGCTGCGATAGCCGCTTGGATCGTCGGAGGTCGAATGGCCCTCGGCGCGGTACGTGAAGTGTTCGATCAGGGTCGGTCCGGCATTGGCCCGGGCACGGTTCGCGGCCCACCGCTCTGCCGCATACACGGCCAGCGGATCATTCCCGTCGACACGCAAGCCTGCGAGACCATAGCCAAGCGCACGCGCGGCAAAGGTTGTGCGCTCCGCCCCGGCAAAACCGCTGAAGCTGGAGATTGCCCACTGATTGTTGATAACGTTGAGGATAACCGGTGCATTATAGACGGTGGCGAAGGTACAGGCGCTGTGAAAATCGCCTTCCGCAGTGCTGCCCTCACCCACCCATGTGGCGGCAATCCGGCTGTCGCGCTTGATCGCGCTCGCCATGGCCCAGCCAACCGCCTGAGGGGTTTGCGTGGCCAAATTGCCGGAAATCGAGAAGAAACTGTGTTCCCGGCTGGAATACATTATGGGGAGCTGGCGCCCCTTCAGCTTGTCACCTTTGTTCGAATAGATCTGGTTGATCATTTCGATCATCGGATAACCGCGCGCGATCAGGATGCCCTACTGGCGATATGACGGAAAAATCATGTCATCGCTGGCCAGAGCCATTGCCGCCGAAATGGAGGTGGCCTCTTCACCGGTGCACTTCATGTAGAAGCTGGTTTTACCCTGCCGCTGCCCGCGGAACATGCGTTCATCAAACGCGCGCGTCATCGCGAAATTGTGCAGCATTGTGCGCAATGTATCGGGGTCGAGTTTCGGGTCCCACGGGCCATGCGCCTTGTTATCGTCGCCCAATACGCGGATCAGGTCGTAACAAAGGTCGCTGGTTTCAATCGCCTCGCATGCCTCGTCCGGCCGGGCCTGTGCGCCGGCTTCGGGCACTACGATATGTGCGAAATCGACCGGGTCGCCAGGGCGATACGTCGGTTCGGGTACGTGAAGCGAAAGCGAGGGCTTGTTTACGCCCTTGCCAGCAGCTTCTTCGGGCCGATCGGCCATGTGGTGCTCTCCCAACAGTGCCCTGCGCCAACGAAGGTAGACCGCGACGCAATATTTTAGAACTGCGTTATTTTATTTCAAAGCACAGTTCGGGTCAAGCGGCCCGCTCAAAGCCGTCGTCAGACAGCGATAGGAGCCTTCAACGCCCCTTGCGGCGCGTAATCCGGAACCTCGAAATCTTCGATTGTATAATCGAAGATCGTATCCGGCCGCCTTGTCAGAACAAGCGTTGGGTGCCCGTCGGGTTCCCGTGACAATTGCTCCTCCACCAGTTCACCATGGTTGAGGTAGAGATGCGTGTCGCCGCCCATCCAGACAAATTCACCCGGTTCAAGATCGGTCTGCTGCGCGATCATCCGCTGAAGCAGGGCCGCCGACCAAAGGTTGAACGGAAGGCCCAGCGCCACATCGCAGCTGCGCTGGTACAACGCGCAATTCAGGCGCCCATCAGCGACGTGGAACTGGTAGGTCTTGTGACACGGCGGGAGCGCCATCTGATCCAGCTGCGCCACGTTCCACCCTTCGATGATATGGCGCCGGCTGCCGGGGTTGTTGCGCAAGGACTCGATGACTTCAGCAACCTGGTTGATGCCGGGACCTTTGCGATAGGATCCATCGGGCTGATATTGGTAGGTTGGCCAATCGACCCATTGCTTACCATAGACCGGGCCCAATTCTCCCCAGCGCGCGGCAAAATCATCTTCCGCCACGATGCGCGCCGAAAATTCCTCGCGGCTTATATCTTCACCGGTTTCGCAGCGATAGGTGTCGAGCGGCCAGTCAGTCCATATCTGGACATTCTGCCGGCACAATTCGCGGATATTCGTATCGCCTGTCAGGAACCACAGCATCTCGCGCGTCGCGGTTTTCCAATAGACGCGCTTCGTTGTTAGCAGCGGCATCTTTCCGCCGGTCAAATCGAACCGCAGCATCGCACCGAATACGGACCGTGTTCCCACACCGGTCCGGTCGCGCCGTTCGCTGCCGTGCGTCCAGATCTCGCGCATCAGATCGAGATACTGATATTCAGGATGGGTGCGATTGCGGGAATCGGTGGAGGAAGGAACGCTGGCCATACCGCATCCCTAGCCGCGCATTTGCCCGCTTGCCACCCCGGGCAACCGCTCGTATAGCGCCGCCTCTACCGCGCTGGCGGTTATCGGCAGCGCAATCGAGTCGGGAAGTAGCTCAGCCTGGTAGAGCACCGTCTTCGGGAGGCGGGGGCCGGAGGTTCGAATCCTCTCTTCCCGACCATTTCCAATCAAATTTGTTCAAGCAGGTCTGGCAGCAAGGCCCGCGCTTCCCAACACCAGGGTCAGTGCGCCCAAACCGATGGAAAGGTGCCAGCGCAGCTTCATCCAGTCTGCACCGCCCAGCGCCAACCAGCGGTCGACCAGCGGCGAGAGCATCAGGAAAAGTCCGAGCCACAGCATCGACGGTTCGGGCCATGCCCAGCCCAGCGTCCACGGGATAAACAGCGCAAGGCCGATCAGGCTGGGAATAACCGCCACGATCAGCATGGCAGGATTGAGATTGCCGAGCGCGATACCCTGCCCCCACCAAACACCGCCAAGGAAACTGAAGATCAGCGCCGCATAGGCAAACCCGCCCGCAAGCGCGATCCAACCGAGTTCGTCGGCCAGCACGAACAGCGCGAGCGCCAAAACTTGAGGCAACAGCCCGGCATAGCCAAGCAGCTTTGCGGACGTCGGAAGTGGTGGGTGTTCGTTGTTCATGCGCGTCCCTGTTTGCTCTGCCGGTTTGGTACCTCCCGGCGGTGGCGGCACCCTGCTCCGGTGAAAGGCATGAACGGCCCCTTGTGTTCCAGCCAGCGACCAAAAGTGCAGACCCGCGCGGAACCGACCGCCAACCAGTCCGTTGAACAGGCAAGCTTATTCAAAGCAAAAACGATCTTACAAGGAAAACACAATGCAGATCATCATCCTCATTCTCAGCATCCTTCTTCCCCCACTTGGCGTTGCGCTCAAGCACGGACTGAGCAATGATTTCTGGATCAACCTGATCCTCACGATCATCTTTTTCGTACCTGGCGTGATCCATGCCATCTATGTGAATTTCCTGCGTTAATTCGCAGTACCCTCGTTCAGTAGGGTTTTGAGACCGGCGCCGCTCCTTGTTGAGCGCGCGCCGGTTTCTCATATCCAGACCATGTCCGAAGATCGCAAGACACCCAAACATCGCGCCGTTCCCAGCTCGCGCATTTCCCGGCTCTCCGGTTTTGGACGGCTGGCCGGAGGCATTGCTGGCGGAATGATGGCCGAAGGCGTTCGGCGGCTTTCAACAGGCGAGTTGCCAAAGCTGGAGGATATGCTCCTCACGCCGGGCAATGCGCTGCGCTTGGCAGACAGGCTATCGCATCTTCGCGGTGCAGCGATGAAGCTGGGGCAAATGATTTCCATGGATGCCGGCGACATTTTGCCGCCTGAGCTTTCCAACATACTCGCCGGATTACGCGATCGAGCAAATTTCATGCCGCCCCGGCAATTGAACCAGATGCTGAAATCACAGTGGGGCGAGGATTGGCGCAGCCAGTTCGCCCATTTCGAGGCCCGTCCGATTGCGGCCGCATCAATCGGTCAGGTTCACAAGGCGACAACCCATGACGGGCGCGTCCTGGCAATCAAGGTGCAATATCCGGGAATTCGGGAAAGCATCGATGCCGACGTCGACAATGTCGCAACTCTATTGAAAATGTCCACGATGTTGCCGCCGCAGCTCGATCTTGCACCCTTGCTCGAGGCGGCAAAGGCCCAGTTGCACGAAGAAGCTGACTACCAGCGCGAAGGCGAACAGATGCAGCGTTATGCCGCATTGCTGGCAGACGAAGACGGCTTTGTTGTGCCCCTGCTAGACGAAGAGCTTACGCGCGACCGGGTTATCGCGATGAGCTTCGAACCCGGCGTTCCGATCGAAAGCATCGAGACAGAAAGTCAGGAACTGCGCGATGATGTCACAGCTCGCGTCATAGAACTCGTTTCGCGTGAGCTGTTCGAATTCGGCTTCATGCAAACCGACCCCAATTTTGCCAATTACCGTTATCAGCCCGATACGAAGAAGATCGTGCTCCTCGATTTCGGTGCCACGCGCCCAGTCCCGTCCGCCATCAGCATGTCTTATCGCAATTTGATCGAGGCTGGTCTGAACGGGGAAATGGACGAAGTCATTCAGGCGTCTGTAGATGCCGGTTTTGTCAATCCCGTGGCGGTGATGAAGCACCGAGATGGCATCGAATTCATGACTCAGGTGATTTTGGACGAATTCACACGTGAAGGTCCGTTCGATTTTGGGGACCGCGCATTTGTCGGCGTGCTGCGCGATGAAGGTATGCGCATCGCAGCCGACCGCGAGGCCTGGCATATGCCCCCCGCCGAAACGCTGTTCGTCCAGCGGAAGGTAAGCGGCACCGCGCTGTTAGGCGCCCGGCTCAAGGCTGTTGTCGACGTTCGGGGAATCATAACCCGGCAGTTGAGCAATCAGCCCTGAGGGCAAATGGCCAGTCAGCCTTGCTTCACGCTTTCAATCCAGCGGTCGATATGCTGCTCCAGAACGTCCAGCGGGACCGATCCGTTTTCAAGCACAGCATCGTGAAACGCCCTTAGATCGAATTCGGCGCCGAGTTCGCTGCTGGCACGTTCGCGCAGCTCGCGGATCTTCAGCTCACCGATCTTGTATGCCAGCGCTTGCCCCGGATTGGTGATATACCGGTTCACCTCCGCATCGACATTGGCAGCGGTCAGTGCCGTATTGTCGAGCATATAGTCGACCGCACGCTGCTTGCTCCAACCCTTCGCGTGGAGGCCCGTATCCACCACCAGCCGGGTCGCGCGCCACATCTCGTAACTGAGCCGCCCCATCTCCTTGGCCGGGGTGTCGTACAGTTCCATTTCAATCCCGAGCCGTTCCGAATAAAGGCCCCAGCCCTCGACAAAAGCGGTGAAGAACGTGCCGTTCGCACGCAGCGGATGGATGTCGAGTTCCTGCTGCAGGGCGATCTGGTGGTGATGCCCTGGCACAGCCTCGTGCACGCCCAGCGCGGGCAATTCCCAAAGCGGACGTTGATCCAGCTCTGTGGTGTTCACACGGTAAATACCCGGCTGGCCCGTCGCCAGTGAGCCGGGTTCGTAATACGCCGTGGTATTCCCCGGTGCCGTGGCCGCGGGGATTGGCAAAACAGTGTACGGCTGGCGCGGCAGAGTGCCGAACAGTTTTGGCATGAAACCGTCGATGTGCTTAGCCAGCGCACCGGCCGCCATCATCAGCTCTTCGGGCGTCTTTGCATAATATTGCGGATCGGTGCGCAGGTGTTCGATAAACGCCTCGCGGCTTTCAAACCCTGCGCCCTTGGCAACTTCGACCATTTCGGAACGGATCCGAGCGACTTCCGACAGGCCGAGATTGTGAATCTCGTCCGATGTCATGTCCGTCGTGGTATAGCTGCGAACGCGCTGTTCGTAGTATTCGGCGCCGCGCGGTGTTGCCAGCAGTCCCGGTATCCCGTCACGGCATTTGGGTGCATATTCGGCGCGGTAAAAATCCGCGAATTCCTGATAAGCGGGAAAGACAGACTCATCGAGAGCAATGCGAGCCCGGTCGGTCAGCGCGCGCCACTCATCTTCGGAAACAGACCCCGGACGTTCAGCGAACGGACGCCAGAATGGTGATTTTTCCGCATCATCGTAGATCTGTTTTTCGATGCGTTCAGCGAAACCTTCCATCGGTTCGCACGCCTGAGTCAGGCCGCGCGAGACAGCTTCGCGGGTTCGGGCGATCCCGGCCTGGTTGATTTCTGCAAAACCTTCCAGCCGCGACACGTAAGATTCATAGTCGCCCTTGGTGAAGAAGGGTGAGCGATACGGGATCGACGCGAAGCCTGAAAACCAACCGCCACGGTTCGTGAACAGGACATAGCGGCTGTGGTCGAATTGCGCAGAAGCGATGTTGTCTGACAGGCTACGTTTCAGGATGGCAACGTCGACCAGCATATCTGCTGGCAGTTCGCTGCGCGGAACCGCGTTGAGCCGCGCGAGAAATGTCTCGCTTTCGGCGATTTGGCGCTCATACGCCTCGAGCGACAAATCGCCCAGCTTGCCGTCTCCGCGCCGGTCGCCGATGCTTGTTGAAAGGAATGGGCTGTTGTCGAGGGTCCACTCCCAGATCTCTTCGCGCAATTCCTCGAATGCCTTGACCGCCGGGGAATTGGATTCAGCACCGAATTCCACTTTCACCTGTGCGGACGCGGGTGCCGCGATCATGGCCGTTGAAAGTGCCAGAGCTGCTACGAATTTTTTCATTACCGGGATCTCCTGAATCGCGCGCACCCTATTGCGAGCAGCAATGATGGTCCAGTAGGACCACACAATGACCGGCAAGCCATCCATATTATTCGTGTGCCTCGGCAATATTTGCCGCTCCCCGCTCGCGGAAGCAGCCTTTCGCAAAGCAGCCGCGGATGCCGGACTGGACGCAGAAGCAGACTCAGCGGGTACGGCAGCCTATCATGTTGGCACGCCGCCCGATCCGCGAAGCATCGACACTGCGCGCCGCCACGGTATCGAGATTTCGCATTTCCAGGGCCGCCAGATCGAACAAGCCGATTTCGTGCGCTTCACTCATATTTTCGCGCTCGATCATTCCAATCTGGACAATATCCGGTCGGTCGCACCGTCTGATCATTCCGCGCATGTCGGGCTCCTGATGGATATGGTTCCGGGCCGCGAAGGGGCGGCGGTCGCCGATCCATATTATGGCGGGGAAGAACATTTCGCCGACACCTGGGAAGACGTGAGCCGTGCAGCGCAGAGCCTGGTGGCGAAATTGACGGGCCAGCAGCGCAGCTAGCCGCCGCGAAGCAATTGCACGCCCCAGTCACGCTCGAACAGATAGAGGAGAATCCGCGCCGCCTCGCCGCGCGTCCCTGTCAGACCGCCATCACGGTCCATCAAAATGCGCGCATCATCATGGGCTTTGGGCAGCAGGCGGGTGATCTGTTCCAACGACGCAACCCGGAAGGGCGTGTCACCCGATTGCCGTGTCCCGAGCAGCTCGCCGCCGCCGCGCAGCCGCAAGTCTTCCTCGGCTAGCCGGAAACCGTC
Source organism: Pontixanthobacter luteolus (assembly GCF_009828095.1). Classification (GTDB taxonomy): domain Bacteria; phylum Pseudomonadota; class Alphaproteobacteria; order Sphingomonadales; family Sphingomonadaceae; genus Pontixanthobacter; species Pontixanthobacter luteolus. Next base: position 1,106,456 of record NZ_WTYP01000001.1, read on the forward strand.
TTGTGTCTCGCGCATCAGGGCAAGCCGTTCGCGCCCGGTTTCAGACAATGCGCTCCCTCTTAACAGCAGGCAGACCGATTTCTCCGAACCGCGGCCAACCCGTCCGCGCAGCTGGTGGAGTTGCGCCAGCCCGAACCGCTCGGCCTGCTCGATAACCATCAGGGTCGCAGCGGGCACATCCACCCCGACCTCGATCACGGTGGTCGCGATCAGCAGCTTCGCTTTCCCACTCGCAAAACGCTCCATCGCAGCGTCTTTCAGCTCTGGCTTCAGCTGCCCGTGAACCAGAACGACTTCGTCCCCGAAACGCTCTTTCAGCGATGCAAACCGCGCCTCGGCAGCTGCGATATCCTCGTTCTCGTTCTCGCGAACCATCGGACAGACCCAATAGGCTTGCTGACCGCTTGCGATGTGCCGCGAGACACCTTCGACCACATCGGCAAGGCGTTCCTGCGCCACCACTCGTGTGTCGATAGGTTGCCGGCCTGGCGGCATCTCGTCGAGCCGGGAAACGTCCATTTCGCCGTACTGAGCAAGCGTTAGCGTGCGCGGGATCGGGGTGGCCGTCATGGCAAGCGTATGCGGCGTGCGCTTGCCCTTTGCGGTCAGCATCAGGCGCTGTGCGACGCCGAAGCGGTGCTGCTCGTCAATCACCACCAATCCCAAATCGCGGTAGGCCACCGTATCCTGAAAAATAGCGTGGGTGCCGATAACAATGTCGATGCTGCCATCCAGCAAACCCATCAGGATGGATTCGCGCGCCTTGCCTTTGTCTCGCCCCGTCAGCAGTGCGATTTCGATCCCCGTTGGCCGCACCATGCTGCGAAGGGTCTCAAAATGTTGGCGCGCAAGGATTTCGGTTGGCGCCAGCAGCGCTGCCTGCTTGCCCGCCTCGTTGGTGATCAGCATCGCTTCCAGAGCGACGACGGTTTTACCCGCCCCGACATCGCCCTGCAAAAGTCGCAGCATCGGCGCCTCTTGCGCCAGATCGCCTTCGATTTCAGCAACAGAGCGCTCCTGTGCGCCCGTCAATTCATAAGGCAGCTGCAGCTTGCCGCGTAGACTGCCATCGCCTCGCAATGGTTGCCCCTTGCGCAGGCGATTGTCGGCCCGCACCAGCATCAGCGCCAGCGAGTTCGCCAACAGCTCATCATAGGCCAGGCGATCGCGGGCGGCTTCATGTTCGCCCTTGTGGGCCAGTTTCAACGCATCCTTCCAGGCAGGCCATTTCTCCGCCTCGAACTGGCCCGGCTCGATCCATTCCGGCAGGTCGGGCAGCTTCGATAACGCCTGCTCCACCAGCCCGGCGACCTTGGGCTGCGTGAGCCCTTCGGAAAGCGCGTAAACCGGCTCACACAGCCGTGTAAGCGTTTCGCCGCTGTCTTCTACCACATGGTCTGGATGGACTATCTGGAGCATCTGGCCAAATTGGTCGATTCTGCCGGCGACCCAGCGTTTCTCGCCCACCGGTAACAATTTCTTCGCAGTGTAGGATGCCCGCCCGAAATAGGTGAGTGCGCATATGTTTCCGGCAGAATCCTGCGCCAGTACGCGGTAAGGCCCCCTGCCCGATGAACTGCGATGCTCTGTTGGTGTCAGAGCGATGACAACCTGCTCGCCAATGCCAGCTTCATCCAGACTTTCCACTGCGCGCCGGGTCACGAAACGATCTGGCAGGTGGTAGGCAATGTCGCGAACCCGCGTCAGACCAAGCTTGTCGAGCGGCTTGCGCAGTTTCGGCCCGACTCCATCAAGCGCGCCGACTTCTACAAACAATGGATTCAAGACCTCTGGACGCATAGCCTTCCTATAGCTGCTTGCACGCAATTGGCGAGTGGCCTACCCGCTTTCGCATGTCCGATACCCCCGACCTTTCCGCTCGTTTCGCGCGCGCCAAATTCCGTTCATGGCACCGCGGTACAAGAGAAGCCGACTACATGATCGGCGGCTTTTTTGATCGATATCATGCGGGTTGGGGGGACCAGGATCTGGTCTGGTTCGAAACCTTGCTGGATGAAGACGATGTCGACGTGATGGCGTGGGCGCTAAAAACACAGCTGGTGCCCGAGGAATTTTCCGGCCCTCACATGGATCTTATGCAACGGCTCGACTACGTCGATATTCCTCGCTGATGCAGCAACCGGGCGGAACCCATCCCGCCGAAAAAGCTTGAACACCTGATGCCCGATCTTTCCCGTATACTGGCGGCCAAGCAGCCACTGACCCTGTCTTCACTGGCGCGCGGTGCGCAGCCATTGGTTCTGGCCGATCTGGCCCGCGCCTCGGAAGGCCGCGCCATCTTCATCGCAGCCGATGATGCCGCGATGCGGGCCATCACCGATTCTGCGCACTATTTCGCGCCTGAGCTGGAGGTTATCGAATTCCCGGCATGGGATTGCCTGCCATACGACCGTTCCAGCCCGGCGCTGTCGGTCAGTGCAAAGCGGCTGGCGGCATTGCACAGGCTTCAGGCTGGCAAGAACGGATCGCAATTGCTGGTCACCACCGCCAATGCGGTACTGCAGCGGGTTCTGTCGCCATTCCGCATTCGCGAATCGGTGCGCGAATTCAAACCCGGCGTTGAAATTGGCCGCGAGAGCCTGGCCGGCTTGCTTCAGCGTCAGGGCTATTCACGTGCTGACACGGTGGTCGACGCAGGCGAGTACGCCGTTCGCGGATCGATCGTCGACATATTCCCTTCGGGATTGGAACAGGGGCTGCGGCTCGACTTTTTCGGCGACGAACTCGAAAGCCTGAGGCTGTTTGATCCCTCGACACAGACCAGCACTGGAATTCTCGAATCGCATTTGCTGCTACCGGCGAGCGAGGCACTGCTCGATGAAGACAGCATCAAGCGTTTCCGCAGCCGTTACCGCGAACAATTCGGCGCGGCTGCAACCGGCGATCCGCTGTATCAGGCAGTCAGCGACGGACGCCGGCTGGCCGGGATGGAACACTGGCTCCCCCTGTTTGAGGAAAAGCTGTCGACCCTGTTCGACCATCTGACAGATGCGGACCAGATCATCATCGATAGCGGCGCGATACAGGCCGGCGACGAACGACTGAAAGATATCGCCGACTATCATCAGGCGCGCGAGAAAGCCGCCGGACAGGCAGCTGGCAGTTATCGCCCTCTGGCCCAAGACGCGCTGTACGTTACGCGCGAAGAATTCGAGGGCCGCCTGCAAAGCTGGCCGATCCACCGCGCGGTGATCTTTGCCGAGCCAGAGAGCGGCAAGGCGATCGATTTCGGTTTCAATTCTGCGCGCGACTTCACGCCCGAACGCGCACGCGGCGACAACGTCTATGATGCCGCTGCAAAGCATCTTCAGTCTGTCGCAAAGTCCGGCAAGAAACCGCTGCTCGCCGCGTATTCCGAAGGCAGCAGGTCGCGGATTGCGTCTATTCTGGAGGAAGCCGGCGCAAAAACCGCACTGGCGGACAATTGGCAGGAAGCGCTCGGCCTCGCTGCCAAGGGACAGACGGCGGCAATGGTCTTGCCACTGGATAGCGGTTTCGCAAACGACGAACTGGAACTGCTGACCGAGCAGGACATCCTGGGCGACCGGTTGGTCAGGCGAAAGAAACGCAAGAAAGATGCCGACGCATTCCTGGCGGAATTGCAAGCGCTGGGCCGCGGCGATCTGGTGGTTCACACCGAACACGGCATCGGCAAATATCTCGGGCTGGAACCGATCACCGTCGGGAAGAGCCAGCACGACTGCGTGATGCTGGAATATCACGGCGGCGACAAGCTCTACATCCCGGTCGAAAACATCGATGTTTTAACTCGTTATGGTTCGTCCGAAGACGCTGTAGCGCTGGACCGGCTGGGCGGAGAAGCCTGGCAAAAACGCCGCTCGCGCTTGAAAGAGCGTATTCGCGAAATCGCAGGCGAACTAATGAAAGTTGCAGCGGAACGCGCGCTGAAGAAGGCGCCCGTGTTCGAGGCCGACGACGCAAGCTACAACCAGTTCGTTGATCGTTTCCCGTGGGCGGAAACAGATGATCAGGACCGCGCCATTGCCGACGTTCTGCGCGATCTGGAGAGCGGACGGCCCATGGACCGTCTCGTTTGCGGCGATGTCGGGTTTGGCAAAACCGAGGTCGCATTGCGCGCGGCATTCGTGGCCGCCATGAACGGACAGCAAGTTGCTGTGGTGGCCCCGACGACCTTGTTGGCCCGGCAGCACTTCACCAATTTCAGCGAGCGATTTGATGGCTTCCCGCTCAAGATCGGGCGCCTATCGCGTCTGGTCCCGGCGAAGGAAATGAAAGAGACGCGCGACGCGCTGGAAGCTGGAACGATGGACATCGTGATCGGCACGCACGCTCTGTTGTCGAAAAGCACTCAGTTCAAGGATCTGGGCCTCGTTATCGTGGACGAAGAACAGCGCTTTGGCGTAACCCACAAGGAAAAGCTGAAGCAGTTGCGCGCCAACGTCCATATGCTGACGCTCACCGCAACGCCCATTCCGCGAACCTTGCAGATGGCAATGAGCGGGCTTCGCGAACTATCTACCATCCAGACCCCGCCGGTCGATCGGCTGGCCGTGCGCACTTACGTCATGGAATGGGATGAGATGGTCATGCGCGAGGCTTTGCTGCGCGAACACCACCGCGGCGGACAAAGTTTCATCGTCGTTCCGCGCATCGCCGACATGGCCGACGTGCAGGACTGGCTGCACGAACACGTGCCCGAGGTGAAAGTCATCACCGCGCACGGGCAAATGTCCCCCACCGAAGTTGAAGAGCGCATGAGCGCATTTTACGAGGGGAAGTACGAGGTTCTCCTGTCCACTACGATTGTCGAGAGCGGACTCGATATTCCGAGCGCGAACACGATCATCATCCACCGCGCGGATCGCTTCGGCCTTGCTCAGCTATACCAGCTTCGCGGCCGGGTGGGTCGTTCGAAACTTCGCGCCTATGCCTATCTCACCTACCCCAAGAACCAGCAGCTTTCCGAGGTGGCTGAAAAGCGCCTGAAGGTGCTCGGCGATCTCGACAGTCTTGGCGCTGGTTTCCAGCTTGCCAGCCACGATCTCGACATTCGTGGAGCCGGCAATCTTTTGGGAGACGAGCAATCCGGCCACATCCGCGAGGTCGGGTTCGAACTTTACCAATCGATGCTGGAAGACGCGATTCTGGCGGCCAAGGCGGGCGAGCTTGGCCTGGAAGCCAAGCCGGAAACCGTCAGCCCGCAAATCACCGTCGATGCACCGATCATGATTCCGGAAGACTACGTCCCGGACCTTGCCGTTCGCATGGCGCTTTATCGCCGCCTGAACGACGCAAAGGACAAGCCGGAAATCGAAGCAATGGCCGCCGAAATGATCGACCGTTTCGGACCGCTGCCCGATGCGACCGCAAACCTCGTTCGCCTGATCGAGATCAAGCATCAGGCGATCGAGGCAAACATCGCCAAAATCGACGTTGGCGCGCGCGGCACTCTAGTTAGCTTCCACAATGACGACTTCCCCGATGGTCCGGGACTGATTGCCTATGTCGACAGATTGAAAGGCACTGCGAAACTGCGGCCCGACATGAAACTGGTCATCAACCGCGCATGGAGCGATCCGCGTTCCCGCCTGAACGGCCTGTTCCAGTTGACCAAGGGACTCAGCAATGTTGCCCGCAAGGCGCGGAAATAAACCTGTATTTCAGGAGGTAAGAGATTTAGCGGAAAAGGCCGGAATGTTCGGGGAGCAACGCGAGAAACTCTGCGTGCTCCAACGGCTTCGAACACAGGTAGCCCTGATAATATTCGCAGCCCTCACTCGCTGCGATTGCACGCTGATCTTCGTTTTCGACGCCTTCAGCGATCACTTTCAGTCCAAGCGCCTTGGCCATGGCGACGATGCCCCTGAGGACCGCAAGATCGCGTTCGTCGGTGGTAATCCCGTCGATCATCGCACGGTCGAGCTTGATCGCATCCAGCGGCAGAATTTTGAGATAGCGGAAATTGCAGAACCCCGCCCCAAAATCATCCAGTGCAACTTGCACCCCTGCCGCGCTCAGTTCCCTCAGGGCTTCCGCGCTTCGCTCCAGATCGGACACCAGCGAATGTTCGGTGATCTCGATCGTCAGCCGGTCTGGCGCATGGCCGCTTTCGGCGATCAGTTTGAGAAACTCGCGTGCGAAGCTGCGCGACGCCAGATCTGCCGGTGTGATGTTGAGGGAGAGACGCAGGTCGGCATTCCAGCTTGCGGCATCCGATAATGCCCTTTCCGCGATATGCCGCGATAGCTGCGCCACATGATCGGTCCGTTCCGCGATCGCGAATAGCTGGCTCGCGCCGATCCGGCCAAGCTGCGGGTGCTGCCACCGTGCAAGAGCCTCAGCCCCGATGATCGTTCCATCGTCCAGCGAGACCTGCGGCTGATAGACGATTTCAATCTGGTCGGCATCAATCGCCCCGAGCAGATCGGCGTCGACTTCGGCGCTTCTGCGGCCGGGCACGGTCAGGCCCCGGTCGGACCAAAGGATGCGCCGCCCCTTGTGGGTACGCGCCTCTTCCAGCGTTTCAGCCAGACGGTCGAATATCATTGTCGGCCCCTCGCCCGGTGCCGGTCGCATCAGCGCAATACGGGCCCACAAACGGAGGTTGCCCGCATCACCAAGGCCCGAAATCGGATGCGCTACAGCGTCTGCAAGCGCTTCCGCCAGCCATTGCCACCTCTCGCGGCTGCAAGCCTCATGCGCCGCAAGAAGGAAATTGCCGCCTCCTAGCCGGGCTGCGAGCCAGTCGCCTTCTTCGAATTCATCTTCCGCGAAATGAAGAATGCGCTGCGCAGTCGTGACCAACGCGCCGTCGCCAGCGTCTTCGCCATAAGCGAGATTGACGGCGTTGAACCGTGCGAGCCCGATCAGCATCGCATGAACCGGTGCAGTTCGTCCGTCGGCGATGGCGCTTTGCTGCCACGCCGCCAGGGTCCGGTGCGCTGTTTCCACGCTGGCAAGACCGGTCAAATCATCACGCAACGGATCGACATCTCTTTTTGCAACACTGGCCATGCCCCTCCTTAGCGGCACCTGTGACAATAGGATGCCAGGATTTCCAATGCGTTGCCAAATGGCACAGCACCCCATAGGACTGCACGCCGCACCATCATGTGCGCGCGGAGGGGTAATTGAGCAGCAATCACGGTTTTCGGAACCTGGCACTCGCCATTTCCGACACGGCCAAGGCAGCCGAAACTGCCGAAGAACTGAAGCATATGCATGACTGGGTCCCGATCGAGGAAGCGGACGCAGTTGTCGCGCTTGGCGGTGACGGTTTCATGCTGCACACCCTTCACGGGATGCTGGATTCGGGCCAGATCATTCCCTGTTACGGAATCAACCGAGGCACTGTCGGCTTCCTGATGAATCGATACCGTGCCGGTGTGAAGCTGCTCGACAAGGTCAATCGCTCGCGTTCTATCGGTATCTCTCCCTTGAGGATGGAAGCTGTCACGCAAGACGGCGAGAAACATGTCGAATGCGCGATCAATGAAGTGTCGTTGCTGCGTGAAACCCGCCAGACTGCAAAGCTGGAGGTTAGCGTGGATGACAAGGTCCGGATCAAGGAACTTGTCGGTGACGGGGTTCTTGTCGCCACACCCGCTGGGTCGACGGCATACAACCTGTCGGCAAACGGGCCGATCCTGCCGCTCGATTCGCAGCTGCTAGCGCTAACCCCGATCAGTGCATTCCGCCCGCGCAGATGGCGCGGTGCAATCCTGCCCGACCGTGCCACAATCCGGTTCAAGGTGTTCGAGCCTGCAAAGCGCCCTGTCGCTGCCGTTGCCGACCAGAAGGAAGTGCGCGACATCGCGGAGGTAAGCGTCGAGATTGCCTACGATTCGGAGCTGACTTTACTGTTCGATCCTGGTCACGCCCTCGACGAGCGGATCGTGGCTGAACAATTCATGGTGTGAATGCACAAACTGGGGTTGCCAAACAAATCAGGCCCCAATATAGGCCCACCCCTGCCCGCGAGACATCGCGGCAACAAGGGCTGTTCCCCGATAGCTCAGCGGTAGAGTAGGTGACTGTTAATCACTTGGTCGTTGGTTCGAATCCAACTCGGGGAGCCATCCTTTCCCAAGGATATTCAGACGGCTTGGCCGGTGCGTTCAAACGCTCTGGCCGGTACGCCCTCGCCTTTCGGGAAAGTCAGCCAGAAATGCCGGATCGCCGATGCCGAACCACCGCGCAATTTCCGCTTTCCGGTCCCAGATTTGTTCATAGTCGATCATCAGGACCTGGCCACTTTCTGCCGCCGCACGGAATGATTCAGCCTGCGCTTCGACACCCGCGATAAAAGCCGCCTTGCGTGCGCGACCTGTCAGCCAGAGAGCGCGCGGCAATCCCAGCTTCGCCGCCTGATCGCGCAGCCATCCCCGCCGCCGCAAGCTTGCAAACACGTCTTCCGGTTTGCCCGTCACAAATATGATCCTCGATCGGGTAAATTCCTCGGTGCCGGGAAATCGGGGCAGATGCTTCAAGCCGTCTCGATCATTGCGATGATTCGAGCTGGTAAAGCGGGCGCAATGATCGATCAGAAAAGTGGTGCCGACACCGCCCGGTGAAATGATCAAACAGGGCGGTACCGGGGCCGCAGGTTCAGCAGCGGGCACACAGCCGCGCGCACGCACCCTCGCAAGCCAGTGAAGCCGTATTTCGCGGCGAATCTTGCGGAAAGGCCAGCCCGCTGCGCGCACCAGACCTTCCCGCACATTCATGCCGTTATTACGCGACTGCGCCGTGGCAGTGCTTGTACTTGTTACCCGAACCACATGGGCACGGTGCGTTGCGGCTGATTACCTGATCGGCATAGGGATTTTCTCGGTTCGACCCGCCCGGCCCCGCTGCCGCACGGGGGCTGCCCGCCAGCGAACCGAACAGGGATGCCTGCGAAGCCGATCCGTCACCATCGTTCGAATTGTCGAGGCCCGTCAGCGGATCGATATGTCCGGTCAGGAAGTCCGGCAGATCAGGCAATTCCTCCTGAACAGGCTGCTGAATGCGCAGTTCGCTTTTCAGCAGGATGCTGGTGATGTCTTCACGCAAGCTGTCGAGCATCTGTTCGAACAGGCCGAAAGCTTCCTGTTTGTATTCGTTGATCGGCTGCTTTTGCGCATGTGCACGCAGGAACACGACCTGACGCAAAGCGTCGAGCGTCGCCAGATGTTCTTTCCAGAAATGGTCGAGCCGTTCCAGCAGGATGCTCTTCTCGACGCGGGTCCAGATATCCGGATCGGCATTGGCGATCTTCGCTTCCATCCGTTCATCGACCATGGCCAGAAGGCGTTCTTCGATGATTTCCGGTTCCACCGTATCTTCTTCCAGCCATTCATCGAATGGCGGCTGCAGATCCAGCACTTCTGCGACGCGTTCTTTCAGCAGATCCATGTTCCACTGTTCCGGATAGGATCCCGGAGGGCAGGATTGCATGACGATGCTGTTGACCGTGTCATGGCGCATATCGACCACCACATCGCCAACCGTTTCGCTGTCCATGATTTCCGCGCGCTGTTCATAAATAACCTTGCGCTGGTCGTTCATGACATCGTCGTATTCAACAACCTGCTTGCGGATGTCGTAGTTGCGCGCTTCGACCTTTTTCTGAGCGGTTTCAATGGCTTTCGACAGCCATTTTGAACCGATCGCTTCGCCGTCTTCGAGGTTGGAGTTCATCATCCGCGAAAACAGCGTGTCTGGCCCGAAGATGCGCAGCAGATCGTCTTCCAGGCACAGGTAGAACCGGCTCAGGCCCGGATCTCCCTGACGCCCGGAACGCCCGCGCAGCTGGTTGTCGATACGGCGGCTTTCGTGCCGTTCGGTTGCCAGCACGAACAGGCCGCCAGCTTCCTTGACCTTCTGCCGTTCGGCGCCGACTTCTTCCTCGATCTTCTGGATCGCGGCATCACGTTCCGGCCCTTCCGGCATACCGGCCAGCTCGGCCTCGATACGGAATTCGACGTTGCCGCCCAGCTGAATATCGGTGCCGCGGCCCGCCATGTTGGTCGCGATGGTGACAGCGCCCAGGCGGCCTGCCTGTGCAACGATATGCGCTTCACGTTCGTGGAAGCGGGCGTTCAGAACTTCGTGAGCGACGCCCTCTTTCTTGAGAAACTCTGCCAGCAATTCCGATTTCTCGATGGAAACCGTACCCACCAGAACCGGTTGGCCAATCTCGTTCTTCTCGCGGATCGCCTTGGCAATGGCTGCGAACTTGTCTTGCGTGTTCTTGTAGAACTCGTCCTCTTCGTCGATCCGCTGGACCGGCTTGTTGGTCGGGATCTCGACCACGTTCATCTTGTAGATGTCCCAGAATTCGGACGCCTCCGTGGCAGCCGTACCGGTCATGCCGGCTAGTTTTGGATACATCCGGAAATAGTTCTGGAAAGTGATCGAGGCCATCGTCTGGTTTTCAGGCTCGATCTTGACGCCTTCCTTCGCCTCGACAGCCTGGTGCAGGCCATTGGACCACCGACGCCCGTCCATCATGCGGCCGGTAAATTCGTCGATGATGACGACCTTGTCGTCCTTAACGATGTAGTCGGTATCGCGCTTGAACATATGGACGGCTTTCAGCGCCTGATCCATGTGATGCACGATCTGCGTGTTTTCGACGTCGTACAGATTGTCGGTTTCCAACAGGCCCCGCTCGATCAAGAGCTTCTCGATCTCTTCGGTGCCGTCTTCTGTCAGGCCGATATTTTTGCTCTTCTCGTCCTTCTCGTACCAGTCTTCAGGGATCTCCTTCACGATCGCGTCGATCGAGACGTAGAGATCGGTCTTGTCTTCGGTCGGGCCGGAGATGATCAGCGGGGTCCGCGCTTCGTCGATCAGGATCGAGTCGACTTCATCGACAATTGCAAAATTGAAGGTCCGCTGGACCATCTGGTCACGGCTCTGCTTCATGTTGTCCCGCAGATAATCAAAACCGAATTCATTGTTGGTGCCGTACGTAATGTCGGAACCATAAGCCTCGCGGCGCTCATACTCGCCCAGATTAGGCACGATCACGCCGACGGTCAGGCCCATCCACCGATAGAGCTGGCCCATCCATTCCGCATCGCGGCTGGCGAGGTAATCATTGACGGTGACCACGTGGACACCCTTGCCCTCGACCGCATTGAGATAAACCGCCAGCGTCGCCACCAGCGTCTTGCCTTCACCCGTGCGCATTTCGGAGATTTCGCCGCGATGGAGCACGATGCCGCCAATCATCTGCACATCGAAATGGCGCATACCCAGCACCCTGACGGATGCCTCGCGAACCGTCGCAAAAGCTTCCGGCAGAATATCGTCGAGGGTCTTGCCCTCTTCCAGCATAGCGCGGAATTTTACTGTCTGCGCCTGCAGTTCCTCGTCGCTCAGAGCCTGAATTTGAGGCTCCAGATCATTGATCTGATTGACGATTTTACCAAGCGATTTGACGTAACGATCGTTGGACGATCCGAATACGGATTTCAGGAGTGAATTGATCATGCGAAGTCTTTCGAGAGACAGAATATGGAGAGGGCCGCCCCGGCGCAGCGCGCAGTGAGGCAGCAGAATTGGTTAGCCGGTTAAAGCTGGGCGCTATTCGTGCGCGCGGTCAGCACCGAACTGAACGGTCGGGATGAAGATTTTGACCGCTTTGCGCGTCTTGGCCCCGCGTTCGGATCCCGCAACACCTGCCGGGCCGCGACGCTTGGTATCGCAGGCGCACTGCACCTGTTTGCCAGGCTCGCTGACTTCCGCGCTGGCGACCTGTTCGCAAACACCGTTCGAAACGGCAGCGCCCACCGGCGTACCAACGGCGGCAAGTCCGGAAAGAAGCGCAAGAAAAGCGAGCAAACGGCGCATGGCATTCTTTATAGGTACGCCGCGCCGGATAGTCCACTGCGAGAAATTGCCAAGATGCGGATTGCGGGGACCACAACGAGTAACTAAGCGACAATGCCATGGAACTTGCACGCTCTCCCTTGGCCACTCCCTTCCCAAAAATGCCGGAAATCGGCGGAGTAACCCTGCGCATCGCGCGTGCGAGGTACAAGGAATGGGACCGCGCCGACCTGACCTTTGCCGAATTTGCTGAAGGCACTGCGGTTGCCGGGGTATTTACACAGAGCGCGTGCCCGTCGAACGAAGTCGAAATGGGGCGAGAGCAGGTCAAGCACGGCAAGGCCCGGGCGCTGATCGTCAATGCGGGCAACGCAAACGCCTTCACCGGATACCGCGGCCGCGAAGCTGTCGAGCAGATCGCGGAACAGGTGGCCGCTCATCTCGATTGTGTACCTGCCGAAGTGTTCGTCAGTTCAACCGGGGTCATTGGCGTGCCTCTGCCGAAGGACAAGGCCCGCGATGGCGTGGACGCTGCGCTGAATGCGGAGCCGTGCAGCTGGGAAGACGCCGCGAACACGATTGCGACGACCGATACTTTCGCCAAAGGTGCCACGGCATCGGCGATGGTTGGCGGCACACGCGTCGAGATTTCCGCGATCATCAAGGGCAGCGGGATGATCGCGCCAGACATGGCAACCATGCTCGGCTACATCTTCACCGACGCAGCAATCGACCCGGCATTCCTGCAGGAAATCCTGTCAGAAGCGAACCGGCGGACATTTTCGTGCATCACCGTCGATAGCGACACGTCGACCAGCGATACCGTGCTGGCGTTCGCAACCGGCGCTGCGGGCAATGCGCCGATCAGATCCTATGACGATGACGGAGCGGACGCGTTCGCCGCGGCGCTTCACGATGTCTGCCTGCAGCTGGCGCAATCGGTCGTTCGTGACGGCGAAGGCGCAAGCAAATTCATCGAAATATCGGTGAGCGGCGCTGACAGCGACGAAAGCGCGCGGAAGATCGGTTTGTCGGTGGCGAATTCTCCTCTGCTGAAGACGGCCATCGCCGGGCAGGACGCAAACTGGGGCCGCGTGGTCATGGCGGTTGGCAAGGCCGGCGAACCTGCCGACCGGGACAGGCTCTCGATCGGGTTCGGCGGGATCTGGGCCGCGAAAAACGGCCAACCCGTTCCTGACTATGACGAAGAGCCTGTCGCAAGACATTTGCAGGGGCAGGACATAACTATAGAAATCGACATCGGAATTGGCGGCGGCAGCGCGACAGTCTGGACCTGCGATCTGACCCACGGATATATCGACATCAACGCGGATTACAGATCGTGAAATCACTGAACGAAGCCATGCGCGAACTGCTGGTCCGTGTTTCGGAGACAGCAATTCTGCCCCGTTACCAGAACCTGACGCAGAGCGAGATTGCCGACAAGGGCAAGAACGAGCTGGTCACAGTCGCTGACCGTGAGGCAGAGGTCATGCTGGCAGAAGGATTGGGAGCGATCCTGCCCGGCCTCGCGATTGTCGGCGAAGAGGCTAGCGAAGCAGACCCGTCTGTTCTCGACGGCCTGTCGCAGCAGTGCTGGATTATTGACCCCATCGACGGGACGGGAAACTTTGCCAGCGGCAAGCCGCCATTCGGCATCCTAATCGCACTATGCGAGGGTGGTCTGACACAGGCTGGATGGATCTACGATCCGCTCGAAGGCCGGTTCTGCCATGCGCACCGGGGCGAAGGTGCGTTCATTGACGGTGAACGCATAACCGCCCGCACTACCGGACAGACACCGCCGATCGCGGGTATCTCGACCCTGTTCATGGAAGACGGTTTGCGTGAAAAGGTGCAGCAGCATATCGCGCCGCATTATTCGCTGGTCGACATTCCGCGCTGTGCAGCGGAACAATATCCGCGGCTAGCGCTAGGCACTAACGACGTCAGCATATTCAACCGCACGCTGCCGTGGGATCATGCCGCAGGCGTACTTTGGCTCAACGAAGCGGGCGGCAAGGCGGCTCGCAACGATGGCAGCGAATACCGCGTGGACGAATGGGATCGTCCGGGCCTGATCGGCGCGGCCAGCCCATCCTTGTGGGACGAGCTGGCCGAACGGGTTGCCTTGATCAGCTAAAAGAGAACTTTAGAGCTCGCTTTCAATCCAGCCCTTTAGCTGGCTTTTCGGCGCTGCGCCCAATTTCTGCGCGACAGCTTTGCCGTCCTTGAAAAGGACCATGAGCGGGATCGACTGGACACCGATTTCACCCGGAATGCCGGTGTTTTCCATGATATCCATCTTGGCGATGGTGACCTTGTCGGAGAGCTCTTCGCTGATTTCTTCAAGCGAGGGGCCGATCATTTTGCATGGTCCGCACCATTCGGCCCAGAAATCGACCAGCACGGGCTTGTCGGATTCGAGTACGTCGGTTTTGAAACTTTCATCGGTGACGTTGATTGTCGCCATGGTAAATCTCCTGTTCTGTTGTGCCCTATCTAGGCACGAAGCATATTTACTCAACGTCCATTGGCGGAAAGCTTTCCTGCCTTGTGGACAAACGCGACTTGCCTGCCGCCATCATCTCGGCCGGAATCTCGATGAGTTTAGGGGTCTGAGTATAGAGCAATGCGGCCCTGACCGCCTTGTCTGGATAGATCGCCTGCAATGCTGCGCCGTAAGCTGACATCTGGCGGATTGTCGCCTCGGGCACTTGTGAAAGCGTTTCGGGCGGGCGGCGCGCAGTCTTGAAATCGACAACCGTGACCTCGCTGGCGGTCACCAGAAGACGGTCGGCGATCCCAGCGACTACCTGCCCATCGACGGTTGCCGCCAGAGGAACCTCTGCCAAGGCCTGGTCGGAAAACAACGCTGCGAACGACGCGTCGCCAATCACCCGGATCGCGGCGAGAGCGATCTCATCCCGCGCAGGTCCGGAAAGGTCGGCTGCATGCACGGCCAGCCATTTCTCGGCGCGATCGTTCCTTTCCTCAACGGCGACATCGGGCAGCCTTTCCAGCAATTTGTGGATCAAGACGCCGCGCCGGGCTGCCTCGCGAACCGCATCTGGGGGAAGCGGCGGGTCGGCTGCTTGCTCCTCGCCCACAGCCGAAGGTGCCAATGGCCGAGGCGGGCGCGGTTCGGGCCCGATCGGCGTGGTGACCCAATCCGGCAGGGAAACGGAACGAGCCGAATGAGCGTCAGGTGTCTGACCACCGGATACCGGCTCGGGGCGTCTGCCCCAGACGCGGTAACTGCCGAACGCAGTACCCTCCTCGCTTTCCTCTGGCATCAGCGATTCGAGCCGCGCATACCAGCTGTCGGGCGCAGGGATTTTCTCCGTCTTGCCCAGCGCGCCGCCGACAAACAGCGCTTCTTCCGCACGGGTCATCGCCACGTAAAGCAGACGCCAGTGTTCTTCCCGGCCAATCGCCATGGAAGCTTCCTTGGCCTCACGCACAGGATCGATCATCTCGTCCGTTCTGAGCGAAAGTACCGGCACTTCAATCTCGCCGCCGCCCGCCCTTTTCTCTGTCAGGGTCACGCCGCCGACGTCCGAATTGTCGGGGTTCCCGGTCGCATCGGCCAAAATCACGATCGGTGCCTGAAGCCCCTTTGAACCGTGCACAGTCATGACACGGACCAGCCCCTCACTCGCCCCGGCTTCGCGTTTCAGATCGCTTTCACTGGCATCGAACCACTGGATAAAACCCTGCAAACTGGCGGTGTGAACCGAACTGTATCCCAAAGCCGCATTGAGCAATTCATCGATCGGATCATTCGCCTCTTTCCCAAGACGCGCGATAAGTTTCTTTCTGCCTTGCCATGGTCCCAGCAGCATCCAGTGGAGCAGCGCCTGTGGCGGCTCGAAATCGGCCAGCCGAAGCAAATCGCGCAGCCGGTCCGCGGTTTCTACCGCCAGCGGCGCATCGCTTTTCCTGATATGATCCCACAGGCGCACATTCTGATCGCGCCAGGCGTGCTGAAGCAAATCTTCCTGCGACCACCCGATCAGGGGAGACACCAGCAGGTTCGCCAATTCCAGATCGTCCAGCGGCTGCGCAGCAAACCGCAGGGCTGCCATCAGATCCTTGACCGCAAGCGGTTCACCCAGCCGCAGGCGGTCGACCCCCGCAACGGGAATGCCTCTGGCATAAAGCCGCGCCACGATCAGTCCGGCCAGTTCCTTGCGCTTGCGGACCAGCACCATGATATCGCCCGGTCCGGCATTCCTCGGCGTGCCGCCCTTGACCAGCGGATATCCGTGATCGAGCCAGTCCCTGACCTGATTGGCAATCGCGTCCGCCATGCGGCGTTCAGACCCGGTCACGCGCAGTTCGGTGCCATCATTGTCGTTGCTTGTGGCTGCATCGTCGTCCGCCGGGGCGGCGCTGATCGGTTTCCATAAAACGACTTCGCCCGGCCGCTCGTCACCTTTGTGTTTTCCGGGATCTCGGGTCAGGCCGAATGCCTTGATCCCGATCTTTTCAATCACCGCATCGACGAAATCGAGCACCGGCTGCGCCGTGCGATATGACCTGCCCAGCCCCAGTTTGAGCAATTCGCGGACATCGTTACCACCGCGGATTTGAGCTGCATTGTCCGCTGCCGCCGACATTTCCTTATCAAAATGCTCGCGCGCGATCTCGAAGTTTTCAGGGCTGGTCCCCTGAAATCCGAAGATCGCCTGCTTGTAATCACCGACAACAAATATGGTTCGCAGCTTGTCATCATGCTGCCCTTCTCCGGCGAAGAAATCCCCGGTTAGCGCGCGAATAATTGACCACTGCGCCTCGTTGGTATCCTGCGCTTCATCGATCAGGAGGTGGTCGAAACGGCGGTCCAGCTTGTAGCGTATCCAGTCGGCCATATCCGACCGCGAAAGGAGCATCGCGGCGCGGCGGATCTGATCATCGAAATCGATGAAGCCTTCCCGGCTTTTCGCCTCTTCCCAGCGCAGCGCGAACCGCCGCCCGACGCGCAATGCGGGTGCCAGGCGGTCAGCGAACTCGAACCGCATTCGCATCTCGGTGATCTTCGAAATCGAATCCAGAGCGCGATCTGTCACGGCCTGGTAATCAGGTTCGTGTTTCACGATGGAAGCAAGCCACCGCGGAGCCTTGGATTTGGTGAAAATCCCATCGTTCAGCTCATCGATCTTCTCGAGCCGAACTTTCGGGCTCGCTGCCAACCAATCTGCGATCGCGTCAGCAATCTTGAGACCGGTCGGCCTGCCCCACGACACTGCCGCAGCAGCGCATTGCTTCAGCGCGTCGACGTCGAAATTCTCATCCATGCACAGTTCAGCCAAATCTTCTGGCTTTGCATCAACGCCCAGACCCAACAGACTCTTGACGCGCGGCATGAGGTCATCCGGCCAAGCGTCCGGTCCGAACCACAATTCGCGCGCATTGGCACACCGCATCAACCATGCCTGCGTCTTGTCCGCGGCCATCTGGATGCTGAGCATGGCGAGAGAATCCAGCAGGTCGGTTTCGCCTGCACTTTCCCATTCGACCAGCATGTCGGCCAGCACATCATGGGCGAGCAGCTCACGGTCGCGATCTTCCATCGCCCTGGTGCCCGGAGCCAGTCCTGCTTCTTCTGGAAAAGCAGCCAGCAGCCACTGCGCGAACGCGTGGATTGTATCGATCCGAAGCCCGCCGCCGGGGCAATCGAGCACGCTGGCAAAAAGGCTGCGAGCGCGGCTTTGCGTTGCCTCGTCGATCGGGGCACCGATGGCCCGCAAATCCTTGGCCAGAACTTCCGGTTTCATGCGCACCCAGTTGGCAAGCACTTCGTTCACACGGGTCGCCATTTCCGCTGCGCCAGCCTTGGTAAATGTCAGACACAGAATCTGCGACGGATCGACACTTTGGCGCAGCAGCAAACGCAAAACGCGGGCTGAGAGAACCTGGGTCTTGCCTGTGCCCGCCGATGCGGACAGCCAAACGCTCTCCTGCGGATCAACCGCCAGCGCCTGATTTTCCTGCAGCGGGAACACCCGGCCTGTTTTCGGTGCGCTGCTCATTCCTCGCGCCCCATCCATTCTTCCAGCCGCATCAATTGGTCATAGGTGGCATAGACTTTCGCATCGGGGTTCTGGCGCGCCGTGAACGGCGCATTGCCCAATATCCAGGTGTCCAGCGCATCATCGAGAAATGCCTGCGCCTGCGGCAAGAAGTCTTCAGGCATTATGTTGCTTCGGTTCTGCCCTTTCTTGACCGGGGTCGAAACAGAACCGAAGCCAGTTTCGCTATTGTCACTTTTCGCCAGCGACCAATATTCGAATTTCTCTGGCGTACCTGACAGTGCCGGGAATGCGCCCTTTTGCGCCATTAAGCCGATCGTGCCGAGCTGCAGCGCGTAACCGGCTGCCACCTCTTTGTTGCTAGGCGCTTTCCCGGTTTTGTAATCGACGATTGCCAGCCCGCCGTCTTCCAGCTCGTCGATCCGGTCGACCTTGCCGAATATAGTCACGCCGCGCTCTATCATCTCGGCCCATTCTTCGAACAATCTCGGCTTTCGCCCTTCGAATTTCGCAATTGTGTCCTCGACCCACTCAAGCCCTCGCATCAGGCGCGGCTGCCACAGGGCGCGCATCAGCGGGTGCGAATTCATCTGGCGCAGGCCCTCCTCCGCAACCTCCACCATGGGCCGTCCGGTCTTGTGCCAGTTCTCCAGAATTTCGTGCGCCGCTGTTCCCTGCCACGCGGGCGATGGCCTGGCATCAAGCGTGTCGAGTTCCTTGAGGCGCAGAATCGAACCTGCATAGAACTGGTACGGATCGGACCGCAGCCGATCGAGCGCGGTTACACTGATCCGTTGCTTCCGCTGCTCAGGCGCCGGGCAAGGCTGAGGCACTTCATACGGCCCCGCCCGTTCGGCATTGTCGATTTCAGCGGCCAGTTTCGGCACCTGCTGTTCGATATGGCGATCAATAAGATCGTCGCCCAGCAGCGCCTTGACCCTGAGCAGGAACCGGGAAGGTATCGCTGGTCCGTCTATGTCCCTTTCAGCCCTGCTCAGCACAACCTCCGGTGCGCCCAGCGCACCTGCAAGGTCATGCGCGGAAAGACCGATCCGGAAGTCTGCGCCAGGCACTCCCAATGCCCGCAAGACCGGCGGTGCCAGCAACGGGTCGCTTGACGGTGTCGCAGGCCAGCTGCCTTCATTGAGGCCCGCGCAGATGACCAGATCCGCGCGGCTCATCCGCGATTCAAGCAGACCGTAGATCGAAACCCTGGGATGTCCGCCATATGGGGGCCGAACCGCCACCGCTTCCATCGCATCACGGAGTGCGACGTATAACTCGTCAGCTTCAAGACCGGTTTTGGTATCAGCGCAGTGAAGCCGCAGATCTTCAATGAACGCAGACAAGGCGCGGCCGTCTTCTCGGCTCCATAACGCATCACCGCAGAGCAGCTCGCCGGCCTCGGATAGCAGGGTGATGAAGTCTTCCAGCGGCTGAGGCCCGTTCGCATCCAGCAATGGCTGCAAGATGTCACACACCTGCGTGAACCATTCAGAAACATGCGCCTCTTCCGCAATCGGCTTGAGCGGGTCCAGACCCGGTGCCGGCCGCGGTCCCCGCAAAGCGCGCTCGAACTGCCGGGCAGCTTTCAGCCAGTCCCCGCGCCCATCGTCGAACTTCACCAATGGATGCTGAAGCAGTGCCAGAAGCTGCACCGGAGCGGCCCGTTCGGCCATCACCTCCGAGAGCAGCAGATACAAACGGCCAGCAGCAGTCTGGGAAAGCGGCCGCCCGGCGGAATCGTCAGCCTCTATGTACCAGCGGCGTAAATGCTGGACGATACGGCGGGCGAGCCCCCGATCAGGCGTGATGACCGAGACCCGTCTCTCAGGCTCTTCAAGCGCCTGCCTGACAAGCAGCGCGACGGCCTGTGCTTCGGACTCGGGGCTGGCGGTTTCCATGATACGCACACCGGACAGGCGGCGTTTGTCGGGCGGAAGATCGACCCAGCTCTTGCTGGCTTCAGGCGGCAGGAACAGGCTGGAAATTGCATGGGTCCGTTCTGGCGGCGCGGCAGCCAAACCCTTACGGTGCCACTGCTGTACTTCACCGCGCGCTATCCCCATCCGATTGAGGAGCAATTTCAGGTGATATTGCGGATGGGTCACCGCATCACCGCGTTCGAACACCGGTCTGCCTGGCTCAGGAGGACCGCCCGCAGCGCCCAGTTCGTCCCATACCTCGTCATCCAGGGCGAGATCGAAATCAGGCAGGATCACCGCACCGCCCGGCAATTGCGACACGACCTTGAGAAGCCTTGCAAGCGCGGGTGCCGCACTGGTTACACCGGCCGCCACCACCGGGGTTTGTGGGGGCGTGTCCTTCCACGTTTTCGCTGCGTGATCGAACAAACGGTTGCGCCGGGATGCGGCATCAATCCGGCCCATGTTCTCCAGCTCAGCCTGCCAAGCTTTCTGGACAGCATAAAATAGCTTGGTGTTGTCTTCCCAGTGACGGGCATTACCCTCCATCGCGGCAAGCGTTTCCGGTTCCCACAGCTGCTCTGGCGAAATCTCTTCCGCTAGCAGCCTGTCCATCGTTTCTGCCTGTTGCCTAGCCAGACGCAAGACCGTGGCCGCATTCGGAACTGTCATTCCCAGACGTGCCATCGCTGCAGGTATAATGTCCGCCAGCGTGAGCCAGCGGCGTGTTGGCTCGACCGCAGCAGGGATGCCCAGCGCGCCGAGCGGATCAAGCAGGCTGCCCAGCGCTTCGTCGAGATCAAGGTCGCCGACCACCGCCATGCGCGGCATCAGCATTCCCTGCCCGCCTTGTGCGCCGTAGTGCCTGATGAAAGCCTCGCTCACAGTGCGCATGGCGCGCGAACTCGGCAGCAGCAGGGTCAGCCTGGCAAGCCCGAATTGTTCCTCGGAATAGCGCGGGACGAGACCGGCAACGAGTGCATCGGCAAAACCGCGATGCGCAGCGATGGAATACATCTGCGGCGTCTGGCCGCTCATGCGGCTGGCCTATCCACGTTGCAGCGCTTCCTCGGTCGGCCTGATTGCCTCCGGCGTGCCGACTTCGAACCAGTTACCGGTAAAGGACGTCCCGTAAAGGCGCCCCTCTTCGATCGCCCGGTTCCACAGCAGATTGGTCGAAAAATGACCCTCTGGCGCCTCCCTCAACAGGCGGTGCGATACCAGTTGGATGCCGGTGTAGATGAATGGCGCGATACGCCCGGAACGCCGGCGACTGACTTTCCCGACCGCGTCCATGTGAAAATCACCCTTGCCGCTGAAATTGAGCGCTCGGGCATGCGGCACGAGAAGCAACAGCGCGTCCATGATTTCCGGATTCCATCGCCGGGAAAGGTCGTGAAATGCATCGCGTGGCCCGTCGAGCCAAATATTGTCGGCATTCAGGCAGAAAAACGGGTCAGCCAGTTTCGGCTGCGCCTTGATCATCCCGCCGCCGGTTTCCAGCAATTGCTCGCGCTCGTCAGAGATCGCGACCTTGGGCGATGTGCGGTCCTGAAGATGTGCCTCCAGTGCATCGGCAAGATAATGGACATTCACGACAGCGTTCTCGACACCAGCAGATGCAAGGCTGTCCAACGCATAATCGATCAGCGGTTTTCCGGCGACGCGAACCAGCGGCTTTGGCTGTGATGCAGTCAACGGCCGCATCCTTTTTCCCAGCCCGGCAGCCATGACCATGGCGGTGTCGGATGCGAGCTTCGTCGTCATTCCGGGCGCCCTCCCTTGGCGTCGCGTATATGGCCGGGAATATTGGCATCAAACCAGTCCGCCAGCGGTGCAAGCGCGGGATGCATCAGGTCACGTTCCAGCGCGTCCCAGACACGCGGTATGAAATCCAGATAATGCGGTTTGCGATCACGTTTGTTGAGCCGTGTGAAAATGCCCACGATCTTTGCGTTGCGCTGGGCACCAAGGCGCGCGAAGTCGGCCTCAAAATCGGCGCCCGGTGCAGCAGTGGCAATATACCGGTCGAGCATTTGCCTTTCCAGTTCCAGCGACACATCGCGCCGCGCATCCTGCAGCAGTGACACCAGATCGTATGCCGGGTGGCCCACCAAAGCGTCCTGAAAATCGATCAGCCCCTGCTCGCCCGACCCGTCCTTGGCCGGATTCAGCAACATGATGTTTTCGGCGTGATAATCGCGCAGTACAGTAACGCCGGGTGCCTGCCTCTCCACGACGGGCGCCAGCACTTCTTTCCAGGCCGCGCGGTAACCTTCGTGATCCGCATCCAGCCCCATCGCAGGGCAGAACCATTCGGTCAGCAAATCGGTTTCACGCTGATATACGGCCATATCGTATGGATCGAACGGCCCGGCCGGGCTCTGATGGAGCCGCGCAAGCGCATCGATCGCGGCGGCATAGGCTGCCTGTTCACCCTGCGGATTTTCATCGAGCCAGTCGCGCATCCGGTCATTGCCGAAGTCTTCGGTCAGGACCCAGCCCGAACCGGCATCTTCGGCATAAATCTCCGGCGCCCGCTGGCCATGCTGGCCCAGCCATTTGGCGACGTGAAGAAAAGGCTTCGGGTCTTCCTCCGGCGGCGGGGCATGCATCAGCATCGCCCGGCGGTCCGCGTCCCTGATCCTGAAATAGCGCCGGAAAGACGCATCGCCTGGGATCGGGCTTACCTCGGCCCCCGCCCAGCCTGATGATTTTAGGAAAGAATCAAGTCCGTCGGGCAAATCGTTCATGACAATCGGGATAGCCAATTCTGGCCGCGTTGGACAATCGCAATCCGCCCCTCATCCGCAGTTTCCAGCGTGATGGAGAGGCAGCCTGCCTCATGCGAGAATCCGCCAGCATTTTCGGGCCACTCCGCGATCAGCGCCGTGCCATCGCGGTAATCGTCGAGACCGATTTCCTCGGCTTCCCGTGGATCTTCGAGGCGGTAGAAATCTGCATGCACCACGGGCAGCGAAACCGCAGGGGGATCGTAAGTCTCGATTATTGTAAAGGTCGGTGACGGCACTTCGCCCTCGTGGCCAAGCGCCCTGATGATCGCTCGCGCGAGTGTTGTCTTGCCTGCACCGAGACCGCCATTCAGCGCGACCACGTCACCGGGTTCCAGCACATCCGCAATTCGGCTGCCGAATGCCTCCATCGCAGCCAGATCGGGCAGGTTCACTTTCATGGGAGCCGAATGATCGCGGATGTTCCGGCGTTCTTTTGTGACTGGATTTCCAGCGTCCCGCCATGCGCCTCGATCAGTTGGCGGGACAGCGGAATGCCCAGCCCCTGACGCTTTTCATCGCCCTGACCGTCCAGCGCACGGGCAAGTTCCTGCTTGGTCATGCCCGCCCCGCTGTCGGAGATGACAATCTGGGCCACGCCTTTCGGCTTTGAAACATCGACCAGTATTTTCCCGTTTTTGGGCGTTGCTGCAATCGCATTGTCGAGCAACTGGCCAATTGCCCGGCCCAGTTGCCGCGGATCGGCCTCGATCTTGCCGCTTGCCTTGCTGCCACGAAGGTCGAGGGTGAGTTCGCCAGCATTGATCGACGTTTCGCGCGCGCGAACGACATCGGTTACGAACGGCATCATATCGATCCGCTCTTTCGCAAGCGGCAACAGCCCCGCTTCACTCTGTGACAGATCGAGCACGTTTTCGACCTGCTCGGTGAGACGCGAAACCGATTCCAGAATCGCCTGCACATATTCGCGGCCCTGATCCGACAGATCGCCCGCGATACCCGCCTCGAGCAATTCGGCGAACCCGCCAATCGAGGTCAGCGGTGTGCGGAATTCATACGACATGTTGGACAAGAACCGCGTTTTGACTTCGTCCGCTGCTTCCAACGCCTTGTTCCGCTCTCGCAGGGCGGCTTCCGCCTGCTCGTTCGCGGTCACGTCGAGGACTGTCAGCAGCCCGTTGCCATCAGGCAGCGGAATACCGGCAAATTCCAGTGTGCGGCCATCATATAGCAATATCCGGCCCGCCTGTTCCTTTCGGTCAAGCGTGGCTGCGCGAATAACCTCACCGATCGACTTTGCCTGTTTCGGCTGTTCGAGGTTGGGTGCGATCGCTTCCAGCAATTCGGGTGCCGCCGGATGCGCATCCAGCAATTCGGGGTCCAGCCCCCACGTGCCGGCAAAACTGCGGTTCCACAGCTGTAGATGCCCGTCGGGCGCAAACACCGCCAGCGCTTCGAACAGACTGTCGAATGTGGCTGTACGTGTTCGCAGCAGCGTGTCGCGGGTTGCGGACAGGGCCAGCTGTTCGGTGCGGTCTTCCGCGATCATCACCAGCCCGCCATCGGGCATCGGCTGCGCAACCACACGCAAATGGGTTCCGTCCGACAACGGCCAGGCTTCTTCCTGCGTTTCGTCGGATGCAAACCAGGCTGTATGTTCGGCGCGCCATTCGGGGAAATCCCGGACTTCGGGTGTCTTCCCATTCTCACGCGCGTTCGACAGCAGGCGTTCAAACTCAAGGTTTTGCGCTACCGCGCCGGAATTCAGACCGAAGATGCGCCGGAAAGGCTGGTTCGCAAATACCAGCTTACGCTCTCCATCGAACTGTCCCACCCCGATCGACAATTGATCAAGGATCGACCGCTGTGCATCGCGAAACGCGCGGAACTGACGGCCCAGTTCTTCCATCTCCTCGATATCGACAGCGTACCCGGCAACACCCTCACTGCCGAGCGGTAGGTCGCTGACCCGCATCGCGCGCCGCTGGCCATCGATGGTAGTCGAAACAACGCGCTCAATCGGCAGGTTCTTGTCTGCCGCCTGCCCGGCAATCTGAGCCGCTGTCAGGCCATCTACTGCCTCAATGAGTTCAGCCTGTTTCTCAACCGCTGCATCCGCATTCGCTGCACCGACAGCATCGACATAGGCCTTGTTGACCAGTTTAAGCTGTGTGTCGCGCCCGCGAAACCACATCGGCATCGGGGCCGCTTCGATCAGTCCGACCAGCGCACCGAAATCGCCGCGTGCGCGGGCGGCTTCTTCGCGCAGACGTGACAGCTCGCTCTCGCTCTCGCTGAAATCGAATACCCACACCAGCGCGGCACCGCCGGGGGACACTTGTGGATCCGCCAGGACACCGCGCAGGGCCAGGCTGCGCTGCGATCCAGGCGGGGTCAGTGCCATACGAAACGGCGCAGCAGTTTTCTGCGCTTTGCGCACCAGTTCGGTCAATTCGGTAAGCTGGCCTTTTGACAGGCCCTTGCCGGCACCGCCGTCCAACTCGCTGAGATATTCAGGCAGTTTATCCAAGCCGAGCCAGCCGGCGAGGCGGTCTGAACCTTCGATCCGCCCATCGGTCCGGATCATCAGCGGAATGGCCGGAGCTTCGTCAATCATGCGCGCCATCCGGCGGGCGGCCTTTTTGCTGCCTTCTGCCTTGCGGGCCTTGGTACTGGCAGCGATCATCATCCAGGCCGCTGCCGCGGTCCAAACCGCGAGCAAAAGCCCGATTCCAATCATTGCTGTGGGCGAAAATTCCATGACTGGTCAGCTATGCGCGGCAGAGGCTTGATGCAATGCCGGTTTCCGATTGTTGGGCACAAATACGACAAACGCCACCTCCGCAAAACGGAAATGGCGCTTGTCTGCGGCGTATGACGCCAAAATGTTCGTCAAAGCCTAGTAGCGATAGTGCTCCGGCTTGAACGGGCCATCGACCGGCACGCCGATATAATCAGCCTGCTGCTGGCTCAGCTTCGTAAGCTGGACGCCCAGCTTGTCGAGGTGGAGCGCCGCGACCTTCTCATCCAGATGCTTGGGCAAGACGTAAACGTCGTTCTCGTAATCATCACCCTTGGTGTAGAGTTCGATTTGCGCCAGCACCTGATTGGTGAAGGAACAGCTCATCACGAAGCTTGGGTGGCCGGTTGCGCAGGCAAGGTTCACCAGACGCCCCTTGGCAAGAATGATCAGTTCCTTACCATCGGGGAATTTGACCAGATCGGTGCCCGGCTTGAGTTCGGTCCACTCGTAATTGTCGAGCGCGGAAATCTGGATTTCACTGTCGAAGTGACCGATGTTGCAGACGATGCTCATCGGTTTCATCGCCTTCATGTGATCGGCGGTGATGACGTCTTCGTTACCGGTCGTGGTCACGAAGATATCGCAGCGCTTCGTTGCCTCTTCCATGGTCACGACCTCGTAACCTTCCATCGCCGCCTGAAGCGCGCAGATCGGATCGATTTCGGTGACCATTACACGGGCGCCGCCGTCGCGCAGTGACTGCGCCGAACCCTTGCCGACATCGCCGTAACCGGCAACGCAGGCAACCTTGCCCGACAGCATCACGTCGGTCGCACGGCGGATCGCGTCGACCAGGCTTTCGCGGCAGCCATACAGATTGTCGAATTTCGACTTGGTGACGGAATCGTTCACGTTGATAGCCGGGAACGGCAGCTTGCCCTGCTTGGCAAGGTGGTAAAGGCGGTGAACGCCGGTGGTGGTTTCTTCGGAAACACCGTGCAGGTTGGCGACCGTCTTGGTGAGATAGCCGGGATTGCGCTTGATGTAGTCTTTCAGCGCACGCTGCATTTCGATTTCTTCAGCGTTCTGCGGCTCAGGCATTTCCTCGCCGGCTTCGAGGCGTGCACCCCAGAGCGCGAATGCGGTCGCATCACCGCCATCGTCGAGGATGATATTTGCCGTCCGGTCGCCGTCTGCGTGGGTCCACCAGTCGAAGATCTTGCCGACATAATCCCAGTATTCAGCCAGCGTTTCACCCTTGATGGCGAAGACAGGGATATCCTGATCGGCGATGGCCGCTGCCGCATGATCCTGCGTCGAATAGATGTTGCAGGTTGCCCAGCGTACTTCCGCACCGAGCTCAACCAGGGTTTCGATCAGGACAGCTGTCTGGATCGTCATATGCAGCGAGCCGGTGATGCGTGCGCCCTTCAGCGGCTTGCTGGTGCCGTATTCTTCGCGCAGAGCCATCAGGCCCGGCATTTCGGTTTCAGCAATCTTGATCTCGGCACGGCCGTATCCAGCCAGCGAAATGTCCTTGATGATATAGTCTTTGTCAGCGGCCACGCGGCGTCTCCTGAGTGTCAAAAAATTGCGCCCGCAGCCATGGCTATCCGGGCGCTGGAATGTTGCAGTTCGTGTAGCGGTCGAGGTGCCACGATGCAAATATAAAGATATCTTTATATCATGTTGTCATTGCCCACCGGCACCGACGCCCTATATCGAGCGCCACGGCAACTTTCTATGAAAGGAAATTACACGATGACAATTTCTGTTGGCGATAAACTGCCTGACGTAAAGCTGGTCAAGGCGACCGATGCGGGGCCCGAGGCTGTTCAGTCGAGCGACTATTTCGCTGGCAAGCGAGTTGCCCTGTTTGCAGTCCCCGGTGCCTACACCCCGACCTGTTCTGCCAAGCATCTGCCCGGTTTCGTAGAAAAGAAATCGGACCTTCAATCGAAAGGCATTGATGAGATTGCCTGCACTTCGGTGAATGATGCATTCGTGCTGAATGCCTGGAGCAAAGACAACGACGCTAGTGACATTGCGATGCTGGCAGACGGAAACGCCGACTTCGCCAAGGCGATTGGCCTCGACGCGGATTTCCAGGGCTTTGGAATGGGGCAGCGCAGTCAGCGTTACTCGATGATCGTCAATGACGGTGTTGTCGAGCAGCTGAATATCGAAGCGCCCGGTGATTTTTCAGTTTCGAGCGCGGAATACCTGCTCGAGCACATCTGACCGGATATCCAATCAGCTAAAAAGGGGGCGAACCGCTATTTGGTCCGCCCCCTTTTTCATGGCTCAGCCATAACCCATCAGGCTCAGTACTTCCTTGCGGCTGCTCTGGTCGTTCAGGAACGTACCCATCAGCCGGCTCGTGACCATTCCCACGCCCGGTGTCCTTACACCGCGTGCGGTCATGCAGGCATGGCTGGCCTCAATAACCACCGCGACCCCGTGGGGTTGGAGGTGGTTCCAGATACATTCCGCGACTTCGGCCGTCAGACGTTCCTGAATTTGCAGACGCCGGGCATACCCATGCAGAACGCGGGCGAGCTTCGAAATCCCGACGACATGATCGCGCGGCAGATATGCAATCGCGGCCTTGCCGATGATCGGGGCCATGTGGTGTTCGCAATGCGACTGAAACGGAATATCTTTCAGCAGGACTATTTCGTCATAGCCGCCGACTTCCTCGAACACCCGGCTTAGATGGACCGCAGGATCCTCGCCATATCCCTGACAGTATTCTTTCCACGCGCGGGCGACGCGCTTTGGGGTATCGATCAGCCCTTCGCGGCTTGGATCGTCTCCGGCCCATTCGATCAGAGTGCGGATCGCGTCCTGGACATTTTCCGGAACGGGAGGCTTCCCGCGTCCTGTGTCTTCATCGGGCCCTACGAGGCTGCTCATCTATCCACCACCTTGATCATGACTTGCACGCAAATGAAAACGCGCTTGGGCGTCTTTCACCCAAGCGCGCTGACATTGCAAATGGTGCAACGGCGGATTCGTTCCGCCCTGCCCCTTATTCCTTTGCTTCGGATTTCTTTTCCGGCGTGACTTCGGCCTGTGCCTTCTCGGCCTTTTTGCGGCGTTCGAAAATCTTGGCCATTTCCTGCTCGTCGCTATCGCTCAGCTTTTCCGCGAAATCAGGGAAGTGGTCCTCTTCCTCTTCATCGATGTGATGCAGATAATCATGCTTCAACTGCTTGAACTTCTGCAACCAGGCCGCAGATGACATGTCGGTGGCAGCAAGATCGTTCAGCGCTTCGTTCAGCTCGTGGTGTTCAGCGACCGAGTGGCGTGTTTCATCCGTGGTTTCGGGCTTGCGCAACATGGTGGAATAGACCGCCTGCTCCTCTGCCGCCGCATGGCTTTTCACTTCCTTGGTGAATTTTTCGAACAGGTCGCGGCGCGTTTCGCTGTCACCTGACGTATCCTCGATTTTGTCGAGCAGTTTGCGGTGATCGTCATGGTCGGCTTTGAGACGTTCGAAGATGGCTTCGGCTTGGGACATTTTGACTTCCTTTTGAATGGGCTACGCCATCCAAACGAGCCGGAATGCACGTGGTTCCGCTCCGCCTTGGAAGCGGCACGCAAAAGCACCATATTCCTCCCATGAAGTATGAAGACGCCCGCTATCCCACCGCCGAAGTTTTCGAGCTTGAGGCACGCGGGGCGCTTGCCTCCATCCCCGCACCGCTAGGGGAGCAATTGGAAGGCATTGCCTTGCGAATAGACGAATTTGCATCGGCCGATCAGCTGGCAGCAGTCGGGATAGAGTGCCGGTGGAACCTGACTGGCCTATATGAAGGCCGTCCGATCAGCGAGGTTTCAATCTGGGAAAGCGGTACGCTTCCTGCGGTCATATCGCTGTTTCGCCAGCCACTCCTGCGTGAATGGGAAGAAACCCGTGTCGGTCTGCGTGATCTGATTCGGCACGTGGTGATCCACGAGGCCGGACATCATTTCGGGTTTTCGGATGACGATATGCACGCCTTGGAGGATTCGGTCAGCGACTGATCCGCGCCATGGGCGGGAGGCGGAATCGCCATCATCCACCGCCATCTGGCTCAAACAAAAAAGCCATCCCGTGAAGGATGGCTTTTTATTGGCGCGCCCGGAAGGATTCGAACCTCCGACCCCCTGATTCGTAGTCAGGTACTCTATCCAGCTGAGCTACGGGCGCGCTTGGAGGGCGGCACATAAGGGGGCCTGTGCAGCTTGGCAATCCCTTATCACACGCTTTTTCAAAAGAGTTGGCCAGCAAGCTCGATATCGAGCGGTGGTTTCTGCAATTTCGCGATCTCGTCTGGCATGAACCAGTCGATCGCGCCGCCTTCCAGCGCGGCGGGCACCCCGCCCCATTCGGCGATAGTGTAAAGAAGGATTACAATCGGAAAATCGGCGTCTGTCTGCGTAGAATCCGCGAAACAGTTCGCAACACAGTCTTCAGGCTTGATCGTCACTCCCAGTTCCTCAGCCAGCTCTCTTACCAGCGCATCCGCAGGGCATTCGCCTGTTTCGACCTTTCCGCCAGGGAATTCCCACAACCCGCCGTGGTGCTTCTTCTCGGGCCTTTTATGCATGAGGAAGCGGCCTTCCCTGTCATGCAGCGCACCGGCGACCACGAGAGTCCATGTCGGGATATTTTCCACTCAGAAGCCCCTCTTCAACCTTTTCTTAAGAACTTTGAACCAGAAAGCACTCATCAACTTCGCGACGAGAACAGGTGTGACAATGGGACTGATGCAACTCCTAGACAGGGTAGCAAAAGACAAAACCGGTGGCACCGCGATCGAATACGGGTTGATCGCTTCCTTGGTTGTCATCGCCTCTATCGGTGCTTTCGATGCTGTTGCAAACGAAAACACCGGATTGTGGGCGACGATCTCAAGCAAGGTGGGCGACAATATGGGCAACTGAGGCAACTAAGCTTGGGCGCTTAGGAATTTGTCAATCAGTTGCTCCTAACACACCCATTACTCGATCTGGGTCAACCAGAATGGGTCGGGTACCGAAGACTGAACCAGGAGACTACACATGAAGTTCATCAACAAGCTTCTTCGCAACGAAGAAGGCGCCACCGCCATCGAATACGGCCTGATCGCTGCTCTGATCGCAGTTGCTGCTATCACTGCAATGCAGGGTCTGGGTAACGAGCTGAACACCACGTTCACGACCGTTTCGGACAAGATGGGTGAAGGCAACACTGTCTAATAGACGGTTTGCATAACCAAAAAGAAAGGCGGCGGGTTGAACCCGCCGCCTTTTCTTTTGCCTGCAATAATCAGGCGCTAGTGATCAGCGCCCTCTTACTACCAGCTTCACCTTCTGGCCGGCCTGCAAAGTGTCGCCGCTGCCCAGACCGTTGAGAACGCGGAAACGTTCTACCTTGCCGCTATCGTATGCCATCCGGTTTGCCAGTGACTGGATTGTATCGCCGCGACCCACCGTAACAACGTCAAGCTTGCGCGGAACAACCGCGTTCGCTTCGCTCTGGCTGATACGCCGCATCGAATTGAACATCGGCGTAAAGGTGCTGGCGCGGCCCGCTGGGCTGATCGCGGCGAAGTGAAACGCCTGATCATTCGAAAATTCATAAGCGAACACTACCACGTCAACCTGGCCGCTACTGCCATTTACCCGTGCTGTGCCAAAAGAAGCCGGCAGGCCGTTTACAGTCGTACGCTCCACGCTTGCAGGAACCAGCTGTTGTTGCTCGCCGCCAATCGCCGTGAATACGCTGCGGACATAACGCTCCAGATTGCCGTCATATGCAGCCGTGCTCATCTGAGCCTGACCGCTCTGGCCGTTAATTGAAACCGCGCGGGTGCCGTTGACCATGTAGAAACCCTGGGGCGCAGTGAAAGACAGACGCAGTTCCGGGTGGAGAAACTGGCGTCCTTCAATCACACCCTGCTTGGGATCATCACCGTACAACAAGCCGTCGATCCGCGTCAGGAAGGTATCGCGGTTGACCGTGCCGGTCATTCCGCCAGCCTTTGTCAAAGCGGTCTGTACCCGGCTGGCCGGGTCCGGGTGGGTCGATGCCCATTCGGGAACCGAGGCATTATTACGGCCCTGCAACTGCGCGTCGAGCGCGTTTTGAGCGGCCAGGCTCTGCAGAACCGTACCCATCGCTTTCGGATCATATCCGGCCTTGTTCAGGTATTCGATGCCCAGTTCGTCAGCCTGCAATTCCTGGCTGCGCGAGAATTTCAGAGTCAGCAATTGCGAACCCTGCAGGAATCCCTTGGAAAGTGTGTTGCCGATCTGGCTGTCACCGAGCAAAATTCCCGAAAGGATCGCGCCTGCTGCACCGAGCAGGGTGTTCTGCTGCGCCTTGGCCTGGCGGCGCTGCGAGTGCCGCGCGGCGACGTGACCAACTTCATGCCCGAGAACGCCGGCCAGTTCAGCCTCGTTATTCATCAGGGCAACCAGCTGGCGCGTGGTATAGATATAGCCGCCCGGCACCGCGAAAGCGTTGTTCACCGGGCTGTTAAGGGTCGACACAGTGAACGAGCTGCGTGCATCGCCTAGGCCCGACTGGACGGCAATATTTTTGCCAACAGATTCGATGTAAGCGGCCTGAGGGCCGTTATATGTACCGCCAAATTCGGCGAGCAATTGCGGATGAAATTCAGCGCCCTGTGAGGCTTCCTGTTGCGTGATCGGTGCAGAGGCATCGGGAATCTCGCCCCCCATACAGCCGCCAAGCGCCAGGCTGGCCGATGCAACCGAGGTCATGGCAAGTGTTTTCAAACGGGTCATAGGGGGCTCCTCCAAAATTCAACGCGCTCTTCGGCGTTCTAAATCGATTATAGGAAACAACCGATTGGAGGCGAGCTGGTTCCCTTTTTAAAGTGATCCAATCTGCAAATACCGCTCTTCACGCTGGCGGATGATTTCCTCCGGCGAGAGCTTGTCCAGCGCGTCCAGTTCTTCCCCGATGGCAACTGCGAGGTTGGCAGCAACAGCCTGCGGATCGCGGTGAGCACCGCCAACCGGTTCAGCCACGATCCGGTCAATGACACCAAGCTTTTTGAGTTGCTGGGCAGTAATTCGCATCGCTTCTGCAGCGTCGGGCGCTTTCTCAGCCGTGCGCCACAGGATCGACGCGCAACCTTCAGGCGAAATCACCGAATAAACCGCATGCTCCAGCATTAGTACACGCTCCGCACTCGCCAGCGCGACTGCACCGCCTGAACCGCCTTCGCCAACGATCGTCGCGACCATTGGGACCGGCAATGAAAGGCATGCCTCTGTCGAACGGGCAATCGCCTCGGCCTGGCCGCGCTCTTCAGCTTCGACACCGGGGAATGCCCCGGACGTGTCAACCAGCGTCACCACCGGCAGGCCGAACCGGCCGGCGAGTTCCATCAGGCGGATCGCCTTGCGGTAACCCTCTGGCTTACCCATGCCGAAATTGTGGCGTAGGCGGCTTTCGGTATCGTTGCCTTTTTCATGGCCGATCAGAACGATGCGGCGTCCGTCCAGCTTGGCAAAGCCGCCCATTATGGCCTCATCATCGCCATAATTACGATCACCGCCGAGCGGGATAAATTCATCGAACGCGAGCTCCACGAAATCCCGGAAATGAGGCCGCGAAGGATGCCGCGCCACTTGCGTTTTCTGCCACGGCGTCAGCGAGCCATAGGTGCTTGCCAGCAAGTCGGCGCTCTTGAGTTCCAGACGCTGCAATTCGTTCGAGATATCGACGTCGTCGCCCTCGGCTGCAGAGCGAAGCTCCGAAATGCGAGCTTCCAGCTGTGCGACCGGCTTTTCAAATTCGAGGTAAGAAATCATTGCGCTGCGCTAGTCCCAACTGTCTCAATCGGCAAGAGCAGAGCGATCACCTCAGCCACGGTTTTGCGCAAGGGGATGGCGTTCATTCACAAGTGCGACGAGCCGCGCGCTGTCGACATGCGTGTATATCTGCGTCGTGGCGATATCGGCATGGCCCAGCAAGGTTTGCAGCACACGGAGATCGGCACCGCCTTCAAGCAAGTGGGTGGCGAAGGCATGCCGCAACACGTGCGGGCTAATCTTTTCTGGCGCGAGCCCAGCCCTAACCGCCAGCTCCTTTAGCATTTGATACAGCCGGATTCGGGTAATGTGCTTGCCCCGTGATGGGAACAGGAATGCAGGCGCATCGGGCCGCACATCGAGCCAGCGCGACAAAGCCTCTTTTGCGCGCCTGCTAACCGGGACCATGCGGCTGGCCCCGCCCTTACCCGTGACCGTCAGAAAGGGCGCATCGCGCGGAACCGCGGAAAGAGGCAGCGAAACAAGCTCGGTTGCTCTCAGCCCGGAGCCGTACAGCAGTTCAAGCAATGCGAGGAGGCGCACGCAGGCTGGCTTTCCCGTCCCAGCCTCCATCTCGGCGCGGCCGAACAGCTCTGCAACCTGGCCGTGCGAAAGTATCTTGGGCAACGGCCTGCGTGCGGCCGGACGCGGCAGCGCCGATGACGGGTCATCGCTGCGCAGCCCTTCATCCACCAGAAAGCCGAAAAACTGCCGCAGCGCCGATGATTTGCGCGCAATCGTCGATGGGGAAAATTCAGCCCACGCATTTGCCAGAGACGCGAGTTTCCGCTTGTCCGCCGCGGCGAGCGAACCGGCGACCTCCTCTGCGCCTTCCAGATCACGCCGGTAGGCGGCAATTGTATTTGCGGCCGCGCCGCGTTCTGCTGCGAGCATTGCGAGAAAGCTTTCTATGTCAGCCGACACAAGAACTCTCGCCCCGCTGCGACGTAACCATCACCCGCGTGCAACAGCTTCCGCAGCGATCATCCGGGCTTCGGCCGTCAGGCCGACCTGATTCAGCGCGGAGACGATGTGGTACAAGTGGCGGGCAGTCATCTTGTCCCACCCCTGCCCCTGCATCCCGACAGCTGCGAGATATGTGACAAGCGTCTGGTTCTTAACCTGTGCTGCTCGCTGAATGAGGGTGCTCCATTTGGTCGCCCTGCTCAGGTCGATTTCCAGTCGTTCCTCAAACCCGGCGCGGGTCTGGCCGTCGATCCGGCCAAGCCCTGCCAGGCCAGCGACCAGGAAAGCCGATTTTCGCTGACCAGCGCTTTCATCGTCGTCGACGAAACCGTCGACCTCCCCTTCGCTGAAGGAAGCGGCGCCAACCGGCTGGGCAAGTGCGAGCAGCGCCCACGCCTCGCTGCCTTCGGTTGCGATTTCTGCCCAAGCGAGTGCATCTGCATCAAGACCAGCGGTCAGCATGGAGGCGATCAGACCGGCTGCGTCATCAGAGTATGCTTGATCAGGGGTAATGCGGGCTGCGGCATAAGCCGTCAGCACCCGTCCGGCGTAATCGGATGGTCCGGTTTCCCATATCGAGCGGATCGCTGCGACCCGCTGCGTACCATCGCCTGCAACATAGGCTTCGCGCAATTGCGATGCAGTGGCAGAAATTGCTTCGCCAGATGCGGCGGTATCCGCGAACGCTTCGCTGTACAGATCGACCAATGCTGCGGATGAGAGGATGCCGCGTTGTGCGGCAAGGCCAGCCCCGTCAACTCGCTGCGCCAGCGGCAAGGCGGGGTTGATCGCTGAAACGATTCTGTAATACGGGTCTGGATTGTCGCGCAGATTATCGGGAATTTCGGCACCAACGGCAGTTGCCAGCGCGTATCTCCAGGGGGTCAGTTCCGACACCCCGTCCCATTCCAGATTCACAGCACGCCGCCCGCGCCCGGCCGCGCCCGCATATCGCTGGGCCAGCAAGACGTCTATTTGCGGGGCGATTTCAGTACGGAACGCCCTGTTCAGATTGGCCTGTGATCGCGCTTCCTGTCCCGCGAAAGCGTAGCAGATCGACTGCAACATTTGCCACTGCGGGTCTTCTCTTTCGCCGCCCTTGATCTGCACGATCGGGCAGGCCCCGACTATGTCTGTGGTGGCGACATATGCGCGCAGTGCCGCGTCGGTTAGATCGTTGTCCCAGTTCCCGGTATCGACATCCTGCGCGAGCCGCCGCGAAACGCCGAATTCACCCATGCGGTTGAGCGTTTCGGCGCGCAGTGCGGCAAATTCGACCGGGTCCATGCCGTCAGGTGCCGCCAGACGGCTGGCAAGCGCCCTTCGCATAAGGATATGGCCCCACCGCGAAACCAACGGTCCGCGAATGCCCGCCAGCGAGGCGCGGACGAGTGATGCGGGCTGCCGGGCGAGCGATTTTTCAGGCAGACCGCCCTCGTCCATGTCCAGAATGCCGACTCGTTCTGTGGATCGGCGCGCAGCGGGCGGAATATCGAACTTCGGCTTCAGGCCGAGCAGTTCGTCCAACTCATCTCCATCGAGATTTTCCAGCTCCTCCAGCGAGGGAAGGTTCGAGGGCAGCGGACCCGCAGCTACCGGCGCGGATGGCGCGCTGGGTATTGGCTGGACCACGGGCGAGCTGCCACCACTCGGCGCGGTTGGTGCCGATGGAGCGCGGGTGGCCGTCGGTGTCGGCGTCGGACTTGGCGCAGGTGCCGGATCGTCAAAACCTGGCGGAAGCAGCGAAGTCGGCCCCTCTTCTGCCATGACGAGGGTCGAACACAGCGCGAGAGCTGCACTGCCAGCCAGCAGCAGACGCTTCATTGCACAGCCTCCGGCATTTCAATCCGCTCCGAAATCGGCCGAAGCGGCTGTTCTCCGCCATGGAACCAGGCGGCCGCCAGAATCAGGACAACCAAAATGCACCCTGCAATCACCATTCGCTTACCCGACCCCATTCTGTTTACGGATCCTGTCCTCATGCCTGACAAAGCATCTCTATAGGCTGCCTGTCACAACCTTGGTTGCGCCCCGCCTAGCGCATCTATAGGCGAAGCGGCAATGCGTGTTGAGAGTGAAAACACCGATCATCCGGGCATTTCGGATGCAGAGATCGCCGCGATTGCCTCGCGGATCGATCGGCCAATCGTGCTTGTCGGCTTGATGGGTACGGGAAAATCGACCGTCGGACGCAAACTTGCCAGCTTGATCGGATCCGATTTCGTCGATGCCGATGAGGAAATCGAGGATGCCGCCCAGCTTTCAGTGGCAGAGATTTTCGCGCAGTTTGGCGAGGACTATTTCCGCGACGGTGAACGCCGTGTGCTCGCAAGACTGATCGAGGAGCATGACGGTGTGATCGCAACTGGCGGCGGCGCATTTATCAACGACGAAACCCGCAGTCTTATTCTGGACAAGGCGATCGCCGTCTGGATTGATTGTGAGATCGATATTCTGGTGGAGCGGACAGGCAGGCGCGATACGCGGCCGTTGCTGCGTGCCGGCGACCCCAAGGAAATATTGACGCGTCTGCACAAGGAACGTGAACCGTTCTATTCGCAGGCCCAGATACGGGTGGGCAGTGAAGACGGCCCGCATTATGAAACCGCAATCGCAATTCTAAAGGCAATCGACCGATGGCTGTAATCCCCGTGGAGTTGGCCGGCCGGCCGTATCAGGTCCATGTCGGACGCGGGTTGCTGGAAAATGCGGCCGAAATCTGCGGAGATTTTCTGCGCAAGACCATCGTCCCGGTTGTGGCGGATGAGAATGCACGCGCGCATCATGGTGATCGTCTGGACCAGTCACTGTCCAATGCCGGTCATGAAATCGCATGGTACGATGTCGCGCCGGGAGAAGGGTCAAAAAGCTGGCGTGAACTTGAACGTTTGACCGATTGGCTGCTGGCCCAGGGTGTGGAGCGCGGTGACAAGGTAATTGCCCTTGGCGGCGGAGTGACGGGCGATCTTACCGGCTTTGCCTGCTCGATCCTCAAACGTGGCTGCGGTTTTATCCAGGTACCGACCACATTGCTTGCACAAGTGGATTCGTCGGTTGGCGGGAAGACCGCAATCAACACCGCTGCGGGCAAAAACCTGATCGGGGCATTCCATCAGCCATCGCTGGTCCTTGCCGACACGGACTCGCTCACAACTTTGCCGCCGCGCGAGATTGGTGCCGGTTATGCAGAAGTAATCAAATACGGAATTCTGGGCGACGCTGCATTTTTCGATTGGTGCGAAAACCATGGCGGAGAAGTCGTCGCGCTTGACGAACAAGCGCTTGAGACTGCCGTTTCGCGAAGCGTCGAAACCAAAGCGCGGATCGTGGCTGAGGACGAACGCGAGCTGACCGGACGCAGGGCGCTGCTCAATCTGGGTCATACGTTCGGCCATGCTTTGGAAGCGGAAACAGGATACTCTTCCGCACTGCTGCACGGCGA
This sequence comes from Pontixanthobacter luteolus, assembly GCF_009828095.1. GTDB lineage: Bacteria > Pseudomonadota > Alphaproteobacteria > Sphingomonadales > Sphingomonadaceae > Pontixanthobacter > Pontixanthobacter luteolus. The sequence goes on from NZ_WTYP01000001.1 coordinate 1,143,958, forward strand.
AGGCGTTGCCCTGGGAATGGTGCTCGCCGCCCGCTATTCTGCCAGGCGCGACCTCCTGTCACTAGGTGATGCCGAAAGGATCGCAGCGGCGATTGGTTCTGCGGGCCTGCCGACGGAGATTTCCGCGCTCGGTTTGGACTGCGATGGTGCCCGCCTCGCTGACCATATGCGGCATGACAAGAAGATGGATGCAGGCACCCTGCCATTCATTTTGCTGCGCAGCATAGGCGCAGCATTTCTTGATCATGATGTCAGTCTGGATGATGCCTCCGCATTTCTGGACGAGCAGCTACAGGCGCATTGACCTCGGCGCTGCGCCGGTGAATGCTGCGCAGCATGAAACGTTTTATCGATCTTTCGATCCCGATCACAAACGATGTGATCTCCGATCCTGATGTTATGCGCCCGCGCATCGAATACGTGACGCACGAAACCAGTTGGCAGCAGATCGCGATGTTCTTCCCCGGACTGGAGAAGGATGACTTGCCCGACGGGGAAGGATGGGCGGTCGAAATGCTGCAGCTGTCGACCCACAACGGCACCCATATGGATGCCCCGTGGCACTATCACTCCACCACCGACAACGGCGCGCGCAAAGCCCCCAGTATCGACGAGGCACCGCTGGACCGGTTCCTGCGGCCCGGCGTGAAGCTCGATTTCAGCAAACTGCCGCATGGCCACGTGGTCACCGCTGCAGAGGTCGAGGCGGAGCTTGCACGCATCGGTCACACGCTCGAACCGCTGGATATCGTGTTGGTCCAGTCGGGTGCGATTTACGGGACAGACAACTTCACCGATCAGGGTGTTGGCCTCGGCGAAGAAGCGACACTCTACCTCACTGAACGTGGGGTCGAAGTGGTCGGAACCGATGCGTGGAGCTGGGACGCACCGTTCAGCCACACGGCGAAACGCTGGGCTGAAACCCGCGATCCGAAAATCATCTGGGAAGGTCACAAGGCAGGCCGGATACGTCCGTATTACCAGATCGAGAAACTGACGAACCTCGAGGCACTGCCCGACAAAGGTTTCACCGTCAGCTGCTTTCCGGTGAAGATCGACAAGGCAAGTGCCGGATGGATCAGGGCGGTGGCAATCATCGACTGACGCGAAAAGTCAGAACAGGCGCGATCCATTGGCGACCTTCACATCCGGCGCGAACAGGACCACCTCGCCCTCCCCATCTGCGAAACCGAGCGTGAGAACTTCCGACATCGCCGGGCCGATCTGACGCGGCGGGAAATTGACCACCGCCGCAACTTGCCGCCCCGGCAGTTCATCAATCGGATAATTCGCGACGATTTGCGCGCAGCTTTTCTTGACGCCGATGATATCCCCGAAATCGATCTGCAATTTGTACGCAGGATTGCGCGCTTCGGGAAACTCCTCCGCCACCACGATCGTACCGACACGAATGTCGACCTTCAGAAAATCGTCGAACGCAATCGGGTCGGCAGCCGGAGCCTGCGGATCGTGCAGCAGATGCATCAGTCTAGCTCGAGAATGACCGCGTCGACTGCCAGACTTTCACCTTGTTCCGCGTTGATCTTGGCGATGGTGCCCGCTTTCTCTGCGCGCAGAATGTTTTCCATTTTCATCGCTTCGACCGTGGCGAGCGGCTGTCCCGGCTGGACTTCCTCGCCTTCTTCCACATGCAGCTTTACCAGCAGACCGGGCATCGGGCAGATCAGCATCTTCGAAAGATCAGGCGGAATTTTCTCGATCATATGCTCGGCCAGATCGGCAATCCGGGTCGGCAGAATTCGCAAGGAATGTGTCGCCCCGCGTGTTGTCACATCATAGCCGGTCCGCGTTGACTTGAGCTGGATGGTGATGGTCTCTGCGCCCAGATCAACGTCCACCATCCGGTCACCGGGGGTGTATTCCATCTCCAGTTCGACAGGGATTCCATCAACGGTGATCTCTTCTTCTTCCAGCACCACTTCATAGTCGCTGTCGCCGATCCGAACTGTCCAGTCGCCAGGCGCATAAAGCGGCCCGTCGAGTTGCTGGTCAATCCGCCGAGCACGGTCGGCATCGATAGTCGCGATTACGCCGCCGATCGCCGCCAACCCCCGTTTGAGTTTATCGGACGCGGCTGCACCTTCGAAACCTTCAGGATATTCCTCCGCGATAAAACCGGTGGTGAGTTCGCCGCTGCGGAAGCGTTCGTGCTGCATGATCGCGCTGAGGAAATCGACGTTATGACCGAGCCCTTCTATCCGGAACGCATCAAGTGCCTGAACCTGCAAATCAGCAGCCTCGTCACGGGTTTCGCCCCAGGTGACCAGTTTCGCGATCATCGGATCGTAAAACATTGAAACTTCGCCGCCTTCGAACACCCCATCGTCGACGCGGATACCGTCAACCCCGCGCCGGCCATTTTCCGCGCCGTCATCGGCCCACGGTTCGACCGGTGGCTGGTAATGCACGAGACGCCCGGTTGACGGCAGGAAACCGCGATAGGGGTCCTCTGCATAAACACGGTTTTCGATGGCCCAACCGTCGATCTTCACATCATCCTGCGTGATCTCCAGCTTTTCGCCGGCGGCAACACGGATCATCTGTTCCACCAGATCGACACCGGTAATCGCCTCGGTCACCGGATGTTCGACCTGCAGGCGGGTATTCATTTCGAGGAAATAGAAACTCTCCCCCGTCTTGTCCGCGCCGCTGACAATCAGTTCCACGGTACCGGCCGAGTGGTAATCCACCGCTTTCGAAAGAGCGACGCACTGCTCGCCCATAGCCTTGCGCATTTTGGGCGTGACAAACGGCGAAGGCGCTTCTTCGACCACTTTCTGGTGGCGGCGCTGGATCGAACATTCGCGCTCGTTGAGATAGATCACGTTGCCGTGCCTGTCGCCGAGGATCTGAATTTCGATATGCCGCGGGTTTTCGATGAATTTCTCGATGAAAACGCGGTCGTCGCCGAAGGAATTGAGTCCTTCGCGCTTGGTCGCCTCGAACCCTTCGCGGACATCCTTTTCATCATAGGCAAGCCGCATACCCTTGCCCCCGCCGCCCGCGCTGGCCTTCATCATCACCGGATAACCGATTTCATCGCTGATCTCGACCGCGTGGTCCGTATCGCGGATTTCACCGACGAAACCGGGCACAACGTTCACGCCCGCTTCCCGCGCCAGTTTCTTGGATTCGATCTTGTCGCCCATCGCGGCAATCGCGCCGACTGGCGGGCCAATAAACTCGATGCCTTCTTTCGCGAGTTGTTCAACGAAACTCGCACGCTCGGAAAGGAAGCCATAACCGGGATGCACGGCCTCTGCCCCGGTCTGTTTGCAAGCCGCAATAATCTTGTCCGCGACCAGATAGCTTTCGGAAGCCTGTGCCGGTCCGATATGAACCGCTTCGTCGGCCATCCGCACGAACGGTGCACGCGCATCGGCGTCAGAATAGACTGCAACCGTCTGAATACCCATTCGGCGAGCAGTCTTGATCACACGGCAGGCAATTTCACCGCGATTGGCGATAAGGATTTTCTTGAACATCAATTGGCCATTTCAACATAGGCGCGCAGCTGTTCAGTGCGCGCACGGGTGAGTGAAGTCATGCAATTCGAATGGATGAGCGGAACGATCGAACCGCCACGATAAATACCGGCTTCAAATGCACAATGGGCATCGCGAAAAGCAATCCATGCGCGCTGCGCCTGAAGCAATTCGTCGCCGGATTCGTCGCTACCGGAACGGGCACGTGCGAGACGCCATGCAGCGTTCAGATCGTGATCCGCCGCGCGATATTCCGCCTCTGCACAGCGGTTCATCTCCGCCTGCGTCATGGCATCTTCGCAGTCGATAACTGCGGGCGCGGAAGCCGCCAGAAGAAGGGACAAAATCATGGTGTGCGTTCAATCTCCTGCCTCTGCGCATAGCCGATTAAAGCGGCTGCGTAAGCCCCTGCGCCGCGCCGGTCCCCCTCGCCCTCCAAAAGCGAGCGCATTGCATCGCCAAGCCGCGCCTGGTTCTGCCTAGAGAACTGACCGAGAGGCGATGTATAAATCCCGATGGTGAACAGGATTGCGCCGGTTTCCGGCAGGCGCCGCAGCGTCTGACGTTCGGAGCGAACGAACAGGGTTTCGCCAGCATTTTGCTGAGTGACATGGGAAAAAGCTTGCTCGGGCGGTTCGGCCACCCAGCGTTTTTCGCCCGTCGCTGCAATGAACCAGTTGCATCGGCCATAGATCGCGCCGGGCTTCAGCTTGGCCATGAAGTGATCGACGCCGCTCGCAAGTTGTTCTTCATATCCCTGGATCGGAGCATGAAGCGCACGCAGCGGCAGGCCCATCTTGTCAGCGGGCGTCCAGTCAGACGGCCACGCCACTGCCGCACCGACGAGGCGGTATTGCTCGTCCCCGGGCCGCAGAGTTAGCAGGCACATATCCTCGTGATGCGCGCGCGCCGCCTCGGCAAGTCCGCCTGAAAGACCGAGCATCGCCGCAAGTTCAGCCCCCGCCGCCGCGCCCTCTGCGGATAACTGAATGCCTTCCGGATATGCCGCAAACCCTTCGGCTCGGGCGGCAAGATCGGGGCGCGGCTGCAGCCAGTCGCGCTCGTCCAGCTTGGCCAGCCCCATTTTCAGCACGCCGCCACCGCGGGCGCGGGGCAGCAGTTCATCGGCGGAAAAGCCAAGTGTCATTTCCGCCTTGTCCGAATAAATATGGCTAAAGCCAGTGCGGCAACGATTGCCGAGATTATCGCAAGACCGAGATAGAAAGCGCCGTAATCGCTGCAAAAGTCTTGCGCCCAGTCACAGCCGGGCCTTGGCACCGCCGAATGCCACAGCGCTGCAAATGCCATCGCGGTAATTGCTGCGGCTGCGGCCAGTATCGCTGCGAAGGCTCTTGCAATCACTCAGCCGGCTCGCTCACCTTGCACGCCCGCATGGGCTCTTCCTGCGTCAGGGCGGTCAGGCCCAGCTTTGCAAACAGCGCGCTGTCGCTGTCGTCGCCGGCATTGGGTGCGGTCAGCAATTTGTCGCCGGTGAAGATCGAATTGGCGCCCGCCATGAAACACAGCGCCTGAGCGGCCTCGCTCATGCTTTCGCGGCCAGCGCTGAGGCGCACCATGCTCATCGGCATACAGATGCGCGCGACCGCCACAGTGCGAACGAATTCGATATCGTCGATTTTCGCGAGCGGCGTATCTGCCAGCATATCACCCAGCACCGTGCCTTTCACTGGCACCAGCGCATTGACCGGCACGCTTTCGGGATGGCGTTCAAGCGTGGCGAGCGTGTGGACGAAGCCGACGCGGTCATCCCGCGTTTCGCCCATGCCCACGATCCCGCCGCTACACACGTTGATGCCCGCACCGCGCACGTTCTGAAGCGTGTCGAGCCGGTCCTCATACTTGCGGCTGGAAATCACCCGCTCGTAATATTCCGGCCCCGTATCGACGTTGTGGTTGTAATAATCGAGGCCCGCTTCTTTGAGCATGTTCGCTTGTCCGGGTGTCAGCATCCCCAGCGTCATGCAGGTTTCAAGCCCCATGGCCCGCACGCCCTTTACGATCTCGACGATCGCAGGCATGTCGCGGTCTTTCGGGTTGCGCCATGCCGCGCCCATGCAGAAACGCTGGCTGCCAGCGTCCTTCGCCTGCGCCGCGCGCTGGAGGACCGATTGCACCTCCATCAGCTTGGTCGCCTCAACCCCGCTATCAGCCTTCACCGACTGCGAACAATAGCCGCAATCCTCCGGACACCCGCCTGTCTTGATCGACAGCAGGGTGCATAGCTGGATCTGTTCGGGCGGATGGTTCTCGCGGTGAACGCTTGCCGCTTGAAACAGCAGCTCAGTAAAGGGAAGGTCGAACAGCGCGGCAATTTCTTCGCGGGTCCAGTCGGTGCGGATTTGGGTCATTTATGGTCTCTCGCCATAATTTGATAATCTCTAAATTGGTCTGTTTTTTCCCAATTCATGCGTGCTCTGCAAAGAAGGATAGTCGACGGAATTCTCAACGCGCCTTTCGAAAGCCTGCCTTCGAAATAGCAATGAAAATCGCGATAATTCAGCCAATTGCCATGGGCACGCCCGAATTCTTCAGTTGCAGTTATATCAGATACGAAACCTACTGGTTGGCCATCTTCATCAATTCGATTCATCAGCTCCAGCATTTTCACATATTCGGATTTTAAGGCTGCAGAAGACTCAGTCAGACGATCTCTCGCGCACATCGTAGCGAGATCATCGTCTACAATTTCAGCACAATTCAACGTGTCTGGATGCTCCGGAGTCGATAAGCTTAGTAAGATGCTCGAAATTAGCATTCCGCCGTCTCCAGACCGTCACCCGCAGGCGGCATTTTGTGACCCAGCAGCCGTAGCATGTCCGCGCCGCATTCGACCAAATTGGTGCCCGGGCCGTAGATGCCAGCACCAGAAAATTCGCCGGAAAGACAAGTCATACAGGCTTCCGCGCGAGGTAGATTCCAACAGCCATTACCACGAGGCCAAGGGCGCGCTTCGGTGTGATCGCGCTCTGGATTGACCCCAGTAGACCGAAATGGTCGATGATTGCAGCGGCAACGATTTGTCCCAGCAAAACGAAGAAGATCGCATTGCCAAGCCCGATACGCGGCGCGGAATATGCCACCGACGTGGCGTAAAACAGCATCACCACTGCGCCGATCCAGAGCCACGGCTTCTCGAATGTAAACGCCGCAGGCTCGGGAAAGCCGGTAAACGCCAACATCGCCGCTGCCACCACAAAGCCGATGGCAAAAGTCACTGCGGTTGCCGCGACTGGCCCGCCGAGCTGCTGCCCCAGCCCCGAATTGAGCGCCGCGAACACCGGGATCCCAAGGCCCGCTGCAAACATCATTGCCGCGATGGGTGCAAACGCAGTCGAAGACGAAGCGCTCACTCTGCAGCCTCGTCCATATCCTCACCCGCAGGCGGCATATTGTGGCCCAGCAAGCGCAGCATGTCCGCACCGCATTCAACCACGTTGCTGCCCGGGCCATAGATACCCTGCACGCCTGCCTCACGCAGGAATTCGTAATCCTGCGGCGGAATGACACCGCCCGCGACGACCTTGATGTCGCTGCGACCGGCATCCCTCAGCAATCCGATCAGTTCGGGGATCAAGGTCTTGTGCCCGGCCGCAAGCGAGCTGGCACCGATGGCATCCACGCCGGTTTCAAGCGCCATCTCCAGTGTTTCCTGCGGCGTTTGGAACAGCGGACCTGACACCACATCGAAGCCCATATCGCCAAATGCGCTGGCAATGACATTGGCGCCGCGATCGTGCCCGTCCTGGCCCATTTTGGCGACCATGATCTTCGGCTTGCGGCCAAGACGCCGCTCGACCGCATCGACGCCGTCCAGCACCTGCTGCCAGCGTTTGTCGAATTCGTAAGCGCTCTTGTAGACGCCCTTCACCGGAGTCGGCACCGTATCGTAGCGCCCGAAAACCTCTTCCATTGCAGAGGAAATCTCGCCCAGCGATGCCCGCTGGCGTGCAGCCTCCACCGCCAGTGCCAGCAGGTTTCCGCCAGCATTCGCGCCTTCGGCAAGTGCCGCCAGTGCAGCCTGACACGCGGCTTCGTCGCGGTTCTCGCGGTTCTTTTTCAGGCGGGCGATCTGCCCCTGACGAACCTTGTGGTTGTCGATATCGAGCGTCTCGATCTCGTCTTCCTTGTCGCGGCGGTATTTGTTGACCCCGACGATCACGGTTTCGCCCCGGTCGACGCTGGTCTGTTTTTCCGCCGCTGCGCGTTCAATAGCTGCCTTGGGCGCGCCGCTGGCGACATATTTGGTCATGCCGCCCGCTGCATCGACTTCGGACATCAGCGTTTCCGCTTCCTCGACCAGTTTCGCGGTCAGCGCCTCGATATAATAGCTTCCGCCAAGCGGATCGACGACATTGGTGATGCCGGTTTCTTCCTGCAAAACCAGCTGAGTGTTTCGCGCAATCCGGGCACTGAAATCGGTAGGCAGGGCGATCGCCTCGTCCAGCGCATTGGTGTGGAGCGACTGGGTTCCGCCCAAGGTCGCGGCCATCGCCTCCACCGTGGTGCGGATCACGTTGTTATACGGGTCCTGCTCCTGCAGCGACACGCCCGAAGTCTGGCAATGCGTGCGCAGCATTTTGGAGCGTTCCGACTTTGCGCCCAGATCGTCCATCACCTTGTACCACAGCGTCCGCGCGGCGCGCAGCTTGGCTATTTCCATGAAGAAATTCATGCCGATGCCGAAAAAGAAGCTTAGCCGTCCGGCAAACGCATCGATGTCCAGCCCGGTTGCCATTGCGGATCTGGCGTATTCCTTGCCATCGGCAATGGTGAAGGCCAATTCCTGAACCGCGGTCGCGCCTGCTTCATGCATGTGATAGCCAGAAATCGATATGCTGTTGAAGCGCGGCATTTTCTCGCTGGTATAGGCGATGATGTCCGACACGATCCGCATGCTGGGCGCAGGCGGATAGATATAGGTGTTGCGGACCATGAACTCCTTCAGAATGTCGTTCTGGATCGTGCCGCTCAGCTGCTCGGCCGGAACGCCCTGTTCTTCACCCGCAACGATGTAAAACGCCAGGACCGGTATGACCGCGCCGTTCATGGTCATTGAAACCGACATGGTATCCAGCGGGATCTGGTCGAACAGGATCTGCATATCCTCAACCGTGTCGATCGCCACGCCCGCCTTGCCCACATCGCCGACAACGCGCGGATGATCGGAATCGTAGCCGCGATGGGTTGCGAGGTCGAAAGCAACGGACAGGCCCTTTTGCCCTGCAGCCAGATTGCGGCGGTAAAAAGCGTTCGATTCCTCAGCGGTCGAGAACCCCGCATACTGGCGGATCGTCCACGGGCGGCCCGCATACATCGTCGCTTTCACGCCGCGGGTGAACGGGGCAAAACCGGGAAGGCCGGGATCCCGGCTGTCCGCCTCTGTGTAAAGCGGCTTAACCGCGAACCCTTCGGGCATCTCTGTCGAGAGATCGCGTCCCTTGGACTCCTTGTCGGCCAGTTCTTTCCAGTCGGAAACGGTGGGGCCTGTATCGGAGGCGTCAGTCATATTGGATCCTTTAGGCGGCCGCGCTTGGCCTGCTGCTGACACCGGCGTGCCACGCGTGCAGCGCTGCACAATCTTCCGGCGCAGGGCAACCCGCGAAGGCGGAGAAGTCCATAGTTGTAAGCAGCACGATATCGGCGATGGTATAGCTGTCGCTGGCCAGAAATTCGCGGCCCTGCAGCGACTGGTCGAAAAACCGGTAAGCCTCTTCCACACGCGGACGCGATGCCTCGCCATATTCCTGGTTGCGACCCGGAATGGCGGCGGTGAACGGATGGGTATGCACCCACACCGCACCGACCGGTGCCATCAGGATCATTTCCGCGCGGCGAACCCACATATCGATCTGCGCGATTTCCACCGGATCGGTGCCGAACAGAGCCGGATCGGGATGCAACGCCTCGAGATAACGGCAGATCGAGATGCTTTCCGTGATCACCGTACCGCCATCAAGTTGCAAGGCAGGTGTCTGGCCGCGCGGATTGATCGCAAGAAACTCTTCCGATTTCTGTTCCCGATTGGGGATCGAGATTTCCCGGCTGGGAAGCTCAATCCCTTTCTCCGCCGCGAATATACGCACGCGGCGCGGGTTCGGCGCGGGGTTCGGGCTGTCGTAGAACAGCATTACTTGCCCTTGAATTCAGGTTTGCGTTTCTGGAGGAAAGCCATGCCGCCCTCCATCGCGTCTGCGCTGGCACCTGCAATGCGCTGCCCCTCTGCCTCTGCCACCAGGATTTCCGGCAGGGTGCCGTCCATCGCGGTGGCGATATTGCGCTTCATCGTGGCGAGTGAAAGCGTCGGGCCATTGGCGAGCTTTTCCGCCAGTGCCTTTGCCTCGGCCATCAGCGCGTCGTCTTCGACCGCCTTGTAAATCAGGCCCCAATCCTCTGCCTGCTCCGCACCGATCTTTTCACCCAGCATCATCATGCGGGTGGCGCGGGCACGGCCGATTGCGCGGGCCAGCAGCCAGGTCGATCCGCCATCAGGAACCAGGCCGATATTGACGAAGGCCTGCAGGAAATAGGCACTCTTGCCGGCCAGAGTAAAATCTGCCGCCAATGCGAGCGAACAGCCGACACCGGCCGCAGGCCCGTTAACCGCGCAAATCACCGGCACCGGCGCACGCATGACCAGACTGATTGCCGGGTTGTAATGGTTTTGCAGGGCGAGATGACTGCCGCCCTTGTTCTCGCGTTCGGTCCGGTCCCCGCGAGCGGACAGATCCGCGCCAGAGCAGAAACCCTTGCCCGCGCCGGTTATCAGCACCGCGCGCGCATCGCCGAGATCGTAGAATGCAGCGCCGATTTCATCCGCCATTTGCGGCGGCATCGCGTTCAGCCGATCGGGCCGGTTCAGCGTGATCGTGGTCAGCGGCCCATCTTTCTCGAAGGTGATGGTTTCGTAGCTCATATATCTCTCCCAGAAGTCCTGATTTGAAACCGGGTTAGCGCGCCGGATGGGCGGATAGCAAGGCCGATAGAACGCGGCGGGTCAGGAATTGCCGCGATCAGCAGAACTCGCCTGCACTTCTACGCGCCCCTGTGACTTACCGCTCAAATCTGACCCTATCATGCTAAATCCTGCATACATCGCAGCGGTACCAATCGCCGTCATGCAAAGGCCAATCCAGCCGAGGAGAAATGCCTCCAAGCGGTTGCCCAGCACTTTGCGCCCCCTCAGAACCGCGCCAACCGCAATGGAGGCACCGATGAAGGCGAAGAACAAGCCAACCAAAACGCCGCCCCACCCGGATTCGAGGCATTCGACACCAGCTTGCTTAAAAACATTGTTGCAGGGATCAAAATTGAGCGCCTGATCCGCAACGACGAACACGATTACTGTGAGAATACAGGCGAACAGACCGAGATAGCCGACACGCGTTCCCGTATTATCTGATGCGTGCATGTAGCCTCCGGCTGCCTGCTTTCCGGTCAATGCCCGTTCTTGGCCGTTTCCATGATTTCGGTCAGCTGCCCCATCATGTCCTTGGGGTGGAGGAAGAAGATCGGCGTGCCATGCGCGCCCAGCCGCGTGGGGCCGAGGATGCGCTTCCCCAGCCCCTCGAACCAGCTGCGCGCGTCCTCGATATCCTCGACCTCGTAGCACAGGTGATGCTGACCCCCGGCGGGGTTCTTTTCGAGGAACTTGGCAATGGGGCTGCCCTCGCCAAGCGGCTCGATCAGCTCGATCTGAGTGCCATTGGTCCCGTTTTCACCCGGCGTGTCGACGAAGCAGACCTTCACCCCCTGCGCCTCCAGATCGAAGGGCTTATGGAACGAGGTCGCGCCCATGACATCGCGGTAATAGCGCACCGATTCCTCGATCGAGGGCGTGGCGACGCCGATGTGGTTGAGACGACCGAGTTTCATTTCATTTTCCCTACAATCGCAATCACAAACCAAATCGCTCCGATCCCCGCCATTAGGCAAAAAACATACCCTTGAACCGAGATAAAAGCCTTACAAACTTTGAAAAGGACCGGCCAATTTTCCTCCCCGATGCCGTGAAATACATAGCGGAATTTGCCGGTGGCCTTGGCTGCAGAAAGGCGATTGAAACACAGCCAAGCAGCAAACGATGTCGCAGCGACAAATCCTATCAGAAAAATGAGTCCTCGCGCATCCATCGGATCACTCACAACGGTATATTGTCATGCTTCTTCCACGGGTTCTCGAGCTGCTTGTTGCGCAATTTCCGCAAGCCCAGCGCAATCCGCCTCCGCGTTGAATGCGGGTGGATCACTTCGTCGATATAACCGCGTGATGCCGCCACGAAGGGGTTCGCGAAGCGGTCTTCGTATTCCTTCGTTTTCTCGGCGATCTTGCCCGGATCGTCGCGGTCCTGGCGGAAGATGATCTCCACCGCGCCCTTCGCGCCCATCACCGCGATTTCTGCGGTCGGCCAAGCGTAGTTGAGGTCGCCGCGCAGGTGCTTCGACGCCATCACGTCATACGCCCCGCCATATGCCTTGCGGGTGATCACAGTGATCTTGGGCACGGTCGCCTCGGCATAGGCGAACAGCAGTTTGGCGCCGTGTTTGATGATGCCATTATGCTCCTGCGCGGTGCCGGGGAGGAATCCGGGCACGTCCACGAAAGTCAGGATCGGGATTTCAAACGCATCGCAGAACCGCACGAAGCGCGCGGCCTTCTTCGATGCGTTGATGTCGAGCACGCCCGCCAGCACCATGGGCTGGTTCGCGACCACGCCGACCGTGCGTCCTTCCACCCGGCCAAAACCGCACAATATGTTGCCTGCATGGGCGGGCTGGACCTCGAAGAAATCGCCTTCGTCCAGCACCTTACGGATCACTTCGTGCATATCGTATGGCTGGTTGGCATTGTCGGGAATGAGCGTGTCGAGGCTCATTTCCTCGCGGTCGAACGGGTCGGCGGTTGGCCTTTCGGGCACAGCCTCGCGGTTCGACAACGGCAAATAGTCGAAGAAATCGCGCGTTGCGAGCAGCGTCTCGATATCGTTTTCGAAAGCGAGATCAGCGACGGAGGTTTTGGTGGTGTGCGTAACCGCGCCGCCCAGTTCTTCCTGTGTCACCACTTCGTTGGTCACGGTTTTGACCACATCAGGGCCGGTCACAAACATATAGGAGCTGTCCTTCACCATAAAGATGAAGTCGGTCATGGCGGGGGAATAAACCGCCCCGCCCGCGCATGGCCCCATGATCAGGCTGATCTGCGGCACAACACCGCTGGCCAGCACGTTGCGCTGGAACACATCGGCATATCCGCCCAGCGATGCCACGCCTTCCTGGATACGCGCGCCGCCGCTGTCGTTCAATCCGATCACCGGTGCGCCGTTTCTCATGGCGGTTTCCATCACCTTGCAGATTTTCTCCGCATGGCGTTTTGACAGCGAGCCGCCGAACACGGTGAAATCCTGGCTATAAACGTAGACCAGACGGCCATTGATCGTGCCGCTGCCGGTAACCACCCCGTCGCCGGGGATCTTGGTTTCGGCCATGCCGAAATCGACGCAGTCATGCTCGACATACATATCGACTTCTTCGAAGCTGCCTTCGTCGAGCAGAATATCGAGACGTTCGCGTGCGGTCAGCTTGCCCTTGGCATGCTGTGCGTCAATCCGCTTTTGCCCGCCGCCCATACGGGCTGCTGCGCGGCGCTTTTCCATTTCGGCGATATTGGCTGACATGAAGTTCCCTGATTAATGCTGCTGAACGCACATAGTTAGATAACTCGCCTAGCCATGGCTGATCGATCCGGTCAAGCGGTGCCCCGCCATTAGTCGCTTCAAACCTTCACGATCCCGTGCGCGACGAGACTGCGGACGGTGTCTTCGATTGTCTGTTCCGCCGTGATGAAACGGTAACCGAGCACGTCCTCGGTGTGCTTGCCCGACACGTCCCGGACATTGCCGAGTTCGCCCTTGATCTGTTTCATTTCCGGCATGAACAGCGCGAGCAGTTTCACCAGAAAATCGGGCATCCGCCGGGTCGGCACCTTCGCTGAAAATTCGGGCGCTCGCTGCCGCACGGTTTCTGCCATCTCCTCGATCCACATGAATTTTTGCGAAGTCGGGAAACGCTCCCCCCGGACCTTGTCCGCGGGTGCCTCTATTGCGCGCACATGCGCTTCGGCCACATCGCGCACATCGGTTACGCAGATGCCCATGTTCGGTGCCATCGGGATCGATCCGTCCATGATCTTCTTGACCATTTCCACGCTGGTGGAGAGGTCATCATCATAAACCGGGCCGAACACTGCAACGGGATTGATCGAACAGAAAATCATGTCAGGCGCATTGGCGGCGACCCAGTCGCGTGCTGACCGTTCGGCCACAGTCTTGGATTCGATATAAGGCGGCACACCTTCGGTCAGGTTGGTCCAATCGGTGTAGTCGAAGTGGTCCTTGTTTTTCTGACCATAGGCGATCGCTGCCGCAGAACTGGTCTGCACAAAGCGATTGATCCCGGCCTGCTGCGCGAATTTCAGCGCCCGCAGCGTCCCTTCCATGGCAGGGATCACCAGATCGTTCTTGTCTTTGGGCACGCCCATCGGGAATGGCGAGGCGACATGCGCGACGGCATCACAGCCAGCATTTGCGGCAGCCCATCCGTCATCTGACATCAGGTCTGCCTCAAACACCTTCAGGCGCCCGGTGGCATCTTTCCAACGCTGGTGCAGTCGTTCCTCGCTCTTGGCTTTGCTGCGAACGGTGGTGTGGACCGTATACCCCTTGGCCAGCAACTGATCGATCACCTCGCCGCCGATATACCCTGTGCCGCCAGTCACCAGAACCGTACCCGCCATTTGCAACTCCCATTTATGCTTATCGCGCATGGCTAGCGGCTGTGGTTTTGGCCCGCAACTTACTTCAGCAGGACGAGCTCCTCCGCCATGGTCGGATGGATCGCCACGGTCGCGTCGAAATCATCCTTGGTCAGCCCTGCCTTCACCGCGATTGCCGCTGCCTGCATGATCTCCGGTGCTTCGGGGCCGATCATGTGGATGCCCACGATCTTGCCGCTGTCCCCGTCGCAGATCATTTTATAGAGGCTGCGCTCGTTCCGCCCAGCGACCACGTTCTTCATCGCACGGAAATCGGACTGATAGACCTTCACCGAACCGAGTTTGTTCTTCGCTTCGCTTTCAGTCATCCCGACCGCTGCAATCGGAGGGTGGCTGAACACAGCACTGGGCACGCAGCTGTAATCGACGGTGGTGGGCTTGTCGCCGAACACCGTGTCCGAAAATGCCTGCCCCTCGCGAATTGCCACAGGGGTTAGCTGGATCCGGTCGGTCACATCGCCAACCGCATAAATGCTGTCGACGGACGATCTGGAATGTTCATCCACCTTGATCGCACCATTTTCGTCCAGCTCGACACCGACGTCTTCCAGCCCCAGATTCTCCGTTTGCGGAACCCTGCCGGTTGCATACAGAACGCAGTCGACTTCGAGCGGATCGAAATTCGACATTTCCACCTTCAGGCACCCATTCTCGGTTTCAGAAATGCTTTGGAATTCCGCATTGAAACGGAACTCGATGCCTTTCATCACCGATATCTGAAGCAGCCTGTCACGCACCGATTCATCGTACGATCGCAGCAATTGGTCGCCGCGATTGATGATTGTCACATGCACACCGAATTCATTGAAGATGCCGGCAAATTCGTTGGCGATGTAGCCGCCTCCGGCGATCAGGATTTTCTTCGGTAGCTTGTCGAGATGGAACGCCTCGTTGGACGTGATGCCAAGTTCAGCGCCGCCACAGCCCGGAATGCGCGGGCGGGCGCCGGTTGCGACCAGAATATAGCGGGCGGTCTTCACCGTGCCGTCTTCCAGCGTAATTTCGTTGGGACCGGTAATTTTCGCATGTTCGTTGAAAATCGTGACATCGTGATTTTCAAGCGTTTCGGTATACAGCCCTTCGATGCGCGAAACGTCTTTCTGAACGTTGTCACGCAGTTTCACCCAGTCGAATTCAGCCTTCTCGATGGTCCATCCGAACGCTTGGCAATCCTCCAGATCCTCCGCGAAATGCGCGCCATAAACGAGCATCTTCTTGGGCACGCAGCCGCGAATGACACAGGTTCCGCCTACGCGGTATTCCTCGGCCACGGCCACTTTTGCGCCGTGCGCTGCCGCCACGCGCGATGCGCGAACACCGCCGGAACCGGCACCGATGGTGAAAAGGTCGAAATCATAATCGGACATGTAGGCTAATCTCCTTGCCGCTTCCCAAGACTATCGTCCGGTACATTGCAACGGCTCATTGGTTGTTTGTCTTTCCGTCTTGCACTCCGGGTTGGTTACATTTTGCCCGCCTGGACCTCTTCCAGTCTCCAGGCGAAAAATGCTCCAATCGCGCAGAGCGCCGCCATCGCAGCAAGAACCGGCATTTCCCCAACCAGCGAAGCGATCACGCCAAACAGGCTGCCAGCGATCAGCACAATGCCGATTATGGTGTTGGAAACGGCGGTATAAATTGCCCTTGTGTCTTCATCCGCCATGTCGACAAGGTGGGTCGAGCGGCCAAGCCGCACCCCTTGATATGCGACCATCAGAACCAGCAGCAGCGCTGGCAAAACCCAGACGAATTCCAGAAAACCAAGGCCTGCTGAGATGGAAGTCGCCGCGAGCGCAGCAGCGCCTGCACCCCCCGCATAGAACAGCACCTTACGGCTCGACCGGTCCGCCAGCCGGCCCCACACAGTCGAACTGACAAGCGCAGCACCGGAAGAAGCAAGGACAAGAAATCCGAGGCCTTCAAATGCGCTTTGCCCGCCCGCCGAAGCAGCAGAGATCATAAATGGCGGTGCCAGTGCGGTCGCCGTCAGGCAAGCTCTTGCGAGGATGAAAGTGCGTAGCTGCCGGTCGTTCTTCATTACGCGGTAGTGCTGTCTGAAGAGTGCGGATTGGCTCCCCCCGCCTTCCGTCGCCCCCTTCTTCTCCTCCAGCATCAGAAACAGGAAAGCGCTGATGATCCAGAGGATGCCAGCCAAAGCCAGTGCGCCAAGCACGAGTTTCATGCGCGGCAACCAGTCTGTGATCAGCATGACCGCGAACACAATCACGAATGCTGCAGACACCGACGATGCCAGCCCCGTCGCGGTGCCCCTGCGGGACTTGGCGACCGTTTTGCCGAGCACATCCTTGTACGATACCGAACAAACACTGCGCGCAAGAGCAAGGACCGCCAGACAGCCAAGCATTGCCCAACCGGCCAGTTCGCCCTTCAGCAGCATGGCGCTGGCGAACAGACCCAGCGCCGCCAGTCCCTGTACCCCGGCGCCCGCTGCCCAGGCATATTTTCGCAGCGGCATTTCCCGGATGGTGCCGGCAGTAAACAGCTGCGGCAATAAAGCGCCGGATTCGCGAACCGGCACCAATAGCCCGATCAAGTAGGCCGGGGCGCCAAGCGACGTCATCAGCCAGCTGAGGACCAGCTTTGGATCAATCAGGCCGTCAGCCAGCTTGCTCAGTGAAAGCGAGCCAACATGGGTGAAGAAATTGCGCGGCTGATCGTTGCAGGCACTGCCGGGTATGTCCTTGCAGGCGCGACCTTCATCATCGATCGCGATAGCCTGAAAGGCTTGCTCCAATGTGCTGCCATCGTGTGCCATTGCCACCCCAATGCACGAAAGTCGGAATCGGGACCAGATCTAGCGCAGCAACGCCTGCCCCCGGTCGCAAATTAGGGTCAGGAAAGCCCGGCAGCCGTCAGAAGCTGCTCTGTACTGGAGTCGAACTCCTGACCGCCTGCCTCGATGCTTTTGGCCATCTCCTTGCCCAGTTCCACTCCGAACTGGTCGAACGGATTGATTCCCATCAGGACCGCATTGGCAAAGGTCCGGTGTTCGTGGAAAGCGATCAGCGCGCCCAGTGTTGCCGCATCCAGATCATCGCACAGCATGGTTGCACTTGGCCGGTTACCTTCGAAATTGCGGGCGCCGTCCTTGTTGGCCTTGCCTGCCATCAGGGCCGCACCCTGCGCGAAACAATTGGTGAGCAAGATCCGGTGGTGCGCGGGATCGAGGTCATCGCCGGGTGCAATGCTGGCGATAAAGTCGACCGGGACAAGCCTGGTGCCCTGATGCAGCAATTGGAAAACTGCATGCTGCGCATCGGTCCCCACTCCGCCCCAGGTGATTGGCGCTGTTGGTCCATCGACAGGCTTGCCCTGTGCGGTGACGCTCTTGCCGTTACTCTCCATTTCCAGCTGCTGCAGGTAGTCGGGGAACAGGCCAAGACGCTCGTCATATGCGAACACCGCCCGGGTCTGGCAGCCCTTGATGCGCGAATAAAACTGATCGGCAAAAGCCGCGCGCAGCGGCAGGTTCGCCCGGCCGTTGGCTTTCTCGAAATGCAAATCGACCGCCTGGGCCCCGGCGAGGAACTGTTCGAATTCGTCCCAGCCGACAGCCATAGCGACCGGGAAACCGATGCTGGACCAAAGTGAGTACCGTCCGCCAACGGTCTCGCTGAAAGGCAGGATGCGGGTTTCATCCACGCCCCACTCGACCGCTTTTTCCGGGCTTGCCGTGAGTGCGACGACCCGTCCCGAAGGATCGGATATTCCGCCATCCGCCAGCCATTTGAGCGCGCTCTGCGCATTCGTCATGGTTTCGATCGTGGTGAATGTCTTGGATGCGACCGCCAGCATGGTTGTCTTGGGATCGCAGGCTGCAAAGGCCTGTTCCAATGCCACCCCGTCAATGTTCGAAACCACGTGGACATCGACCAGCGCGAGATCGCGGGTCAGCGCATCCACCGCCAGTGCAGGCCCCAGTGCGGAACCGCCAATCCCGATGTGAATGAGATGCTTGACCTCGCCCAGCGCGCCGTCATGGATCGCCTCTACCAGCATCCGCATGCGCGCGTGCAGCGCCATAGCTTCTTCAACCGCCGCCTCGGTGCCGACACCGCGCTGTGCCGTGTGCTGGGCAGCGCGGCCTTCGGTGCTGTTGATCTTTTCCCCGCCGAACAGTGCGGCACGTTTGCCAGCGAAATCGGCTGCATCCGCGAGTTCTTCGAACCCCGCAATCAGACCGTCATCCAGATGGGTTTTCGACCAATCGAAAAGGATACCCGAAGTGAGTTCGCCTTCGCCCCATTCGATGCGATCCGACAGTTTCGAAACACGGTCAGTATCGGCAAACAATTCGGTCAGCGATGCGTCATCATGGGATTTCAGCTTATCCCAGATCGCTGCAACATTATCGGCCATGAAAAATCCTTCCTGTATCTTGCTCTTCCGAGTAGGGACCAAGCCAATGATTTGGAACCCGTTGCTGCGCTCCGGATACGAATTTCCTGCCGATGCGGGACATGCGCGCGCTCCGGTTCCCCGACACGTCTGGAAAGAATACGCAAAGAATGACCGATAGCACCGCCGAAACAAACGTGACGGAACTCGAAAAGAATGCCGAACCAGCAGCGGCAGAACCGGTGAAGAAGGAAGATAATTTCTTCGTATTTCTGTTGAAGCTGGTGCTCGTGGTGATGATATTCCGCAGCTTTATCTTCTCACCGTTCAACATCCCCAGCGAAAGCATGCTGCCTACCTTGCGCAATGGCGATTATCTGGTCGCCGCCAAATGGCCCTATGGCTACACCAGCGCCTCGCTGCCGTTAGGCGCGCCGCTCATCCCCGGACGCATTTTTGCCGGTGAGCCTGAGCGCGGCGATGTTGTAATTTTTAAGCACCCGGTCGACGGCACCGACTATATCAAGCGTGTGATCGGCCTGCCCGGCGACACGATCGGCATGGTCAACGGCCAGGTGGTGCTGAATGACCAGCCAATCCCCAAGGTTCAGATCGAAGATTTCGTGCTGGCGCTTTCGCCAAACACCAGCTGCCATGTGCTGGCCGAACAGGTCACGCTGGACGATGGCCGGCTGGCTTGCAGCTACCGCCAGTTCCGCGAGACTCTGCCATCGGGCAAGAGCTTCAACGTTCTGGATTTCGGCCCGATGTTCGTGGACAATTTCGAACCCGTCATCGTGCCGGAGGGGCAAATGTTCGTAATGGGTGACAACCGCGACAATTCGCAGGACAGCCGCTTCCCGGCAGAGGCGCAGCGCGGTGTAGGTATCGTCCCGCAAGAGCTGCTGGTTGCACGGGCCAGCACCATCATGTGGTCGACAGACGGTTCCGCCGAATGGCTTTTGCCGTGGACCTGGTTCAGTGCATTGCGGGCCGAGCGGCTGGGAGACGACATTTGACGCAGCTAGAAGGCAGCACCCTGAAGTGGCTGAAGAAATCGGGATTCTCGGTTAAAGACGATGCGCGCTGGGCCGAGGCACTGACGCACGGCAGCACCGATGAGAAGATCGATTATCAGCGGCTGGAATTCCTTGGTGACAGGGTTCTTGGCCTGACCATCGCCGATTGGCTGTTCCATGAAATGGACGGCGCGGAAGGTGCACTGGCGCAGCGATTGAATGTTCTGGTCAGCAAGGGCGCCTGCGCCGATGTCGCGCTGAAAATTGGCGTATCCGATCATATCCGTCTGGGCAAACAAGCGCGCGACGATGGCGCGGCGATGAGCAGCAACGTGCTGGGCGATGTGATGGAGGCGCTGCTTGGCGCATCATTCCTCGATGCCGGGTTCGATGCCACGCAAAAGCTGATCCAGCAGATGTGGGCAGAACAACTGGGCGGCACCGCAGGAAAGTCGAAGCATCCGAAAAGCGCACTTCAGGAATGGGCCGCTGGAAACAAGCGCCGGCCGCCCGAATATCGCATGATCGACCGTTCCGGGCCCGACCACAAGGCCAGCTTTACGGTGCGCGTTACAGTACACAATGTTGGCGATGCAGAGGCGACCGCCTCGAGCAAGCAAGAAGCGGAAACAGCCGCAGCAAAGAACTTTATGGAGAAATTCGGGTGACCGACACAAACACACCGGCAGCAAGCCCGAAATGCGGCGTTGTCGCCATTATAGGCGCACCGAACGCAGGCAAGAGCACACTGGTCAACAATCTCGTTGGACAAAAAGTCGCGATTACCAGCGCGAAGGCTCAGACGACCCGTGCGCGTATGATGGGCGTTGCGCTCGCCGACGAAACGCAGATCATCTTGGTCGACACCCCAGGCATCTTTGCGCCCCGGCGCAGGCTGGACCGCGCGATGGTCAGCGCGGCCTGGGAAGGTGCGGAAGAAGCGGACGCGATTGTCCTGCTTGTCGACCCGATCAAACAGCGCCGCCATGAGCTGGAACCGCTGGTGGAGGCGCTTTCCAACAGGCCCGAGCGCAAGATCCTCGTCCTCAACAAGGTCGACAAGGCCAAGAAAGAGCCGCTTCTGGCGCTGGCTCAGGATCTGAACGACAAGGTCGCTTTCGAGGAGGTGTTCTTCGTTTCCGCCCTGACCGGCGACGGGGTCGGAGAGCTGAAGGAATATCTGGCGTCGCTCATGCCCGAGGGGCCCTGGCATTACCCCGAAGATCAGGTTTCCGATGCCAGCGAGCGCCTGCTTGCAGCCGAGATCACCCGCGAACAATTGTACCGCCAGCTGCACGAAGAATTGCCGTATGACAGTGCAGTTCGTCCGGAAAGCTACACCCAGCGCGATGATGGCAGCGTGGAAATTCGCCAGCAGATCGTCGTTGGCCGCGAAAGCCAGCGCCCTATCGTGCTCGGCAAAGGCGGACAGCGCATCAAATCCATCGGTGAAGAAGCACGCAAGGAACTGGCAGAGGTCCTGGGGCAGAAAGTCCACCTGTTCCTGCACGTCAAAGTCGATGAGCGCTGGGCCGATGACAAGGAAGTTTTCGAGGAAATGGGCCTAGACTGGGGGAAGTAGTGTGTATCGGGTAATCGCAGGAGCCAGCGGGCTTGCTTGACGAACTTCTGCCCGTATTTGTCGCGACGATTTCCGGTGCGCTTATCGGAATAGAACGCGGTTGGTCCCTGCGCACCGCAGCTGACGGATCTCGAGTTGCCGGCGTCAGAACCTTCAGCATGCTGGGCCTGCTCGCTGGCATTTCCGGATATCTGGTTGCACGCGATTACGCCCTCGCCTCCGCCTCGTTGATGGCTGGCGCTGCAGCGATCGTCGTGATCGGATATTTCCGATCTTCGGGCGAGAACGGCAAGCCCGATGCCACATCCGCGATTGCCGCTGTTCTGACGCTGGCGTTGGGCTTCCTGGCTGGGATCGGGCAATTTGGCATGGCGCTTGCCGGTGCGGCGCTGCTCACACTTATGCTCGCACTGCGCAAGGAGACGCACAGGTTGATCGGCCGCCTGGACGAAGCAGATATCAAGGCACTGGCACGCTACGCTGTGATTGCCCTGGCCATTTTCCCCTTCCTGCCCGAAGGCCCATATGGCCCATATGATGCATGGAACCCGCGAAACTTATGGTTCGTGGTCATTCTGGTTACCGGGTTCTCGTTTGCCGGGTACGCCGCGAACCGCATCTTTGGCACACGGCGAGGAACGATCGCGACCGCATTGATCGGCGGGGCCTACAGTTCAACCGCAGTCACATATTCGTTTGCGCAGAAAATCGGGGCCGGCGATGGCGGAGGTGCGGAGAATGCGGGGATCGCGCTTGCCTCAGCGGTGATGTATCTGCGGGTTCTGCTCCTCGTCGCCATTCTTGCCCGTCCGCTGCTTGAACCCTTTGTGCTGCTTGTATTGCCCGCGCTCGTTACTGGCGCGGTCACCAGTGGTTTCCTGTATCGCCGCGCACCGCATTCCAGCGGGCCTTCCCCGCCAGGCAATCCCATCGCTCTGCTTCCTGCTTTCAGCTTTGTCGCATTCGTTGCAGTGGCGGCGGTTGCCGCCCGCTGGGCAGAAAGCAGGTTCGGCGAAGAAGGGATCGCTGTTCTGCTGCTGCTGATGGGAAGCATGGATGTGGACGCAGCGATCATCACTGCCGGGGGTCTTGAGCCCGGATCAATCTCGCCCGCGCTCGCGGCGCTTGCGATTGCCGGAACCATTCTGGCGAATATGACCGTTAAACTGGGCGTGACTATCGCCTATGGCCGCAGAAGCGGACGGCCCGCAGCCATCGCACTTGCAGCAAGCATGGCAGCCCTAGGCCTAAGCCTGATCGCTGGCTGGTTCGCGCTCTAGGGTTCGCCGGCCACACTGGTTGGCGAATTGACCAGCCGGATCAGCGTTTCTTCGCAATCGCGATCTTGTTCTTTTTCGCGAAGTCCTTGGTCGATTCCTCGCTCCGGCTCAGGGCCTTGGCAATCTGTTTCAGCCCTTGCCCCTTGCTCGCGAGAAGCCGCAGCTTGCCCGCTTCTTCGGCATTCCACGGCTGTTTGTGGCGAACGAATGCTTCCTTACCCATCAGACAAGTTCCACCGGCTCATGCCCATCAATCGGCTTTCTTAGCGGCTGGTTTTTTCTTCGCTGGCGCCTTTTTCTTCGCCGGAGCTTTTTTCGCGGCAGCTTTCTTGGGAGCAGCCTTCTTCTTGGCCGGTGCCTTCTTGCCCTTCTTCTTTAGCGGACCCTTGGCCGCGCGCGCATCGATCAATTCGATCGCCTGCTGCTCGGTCACGTCCTCGGGCTTCATGTCCTTGGGAATGGTGGCGTTAGTGGTGCCATCAGTCACATACGGACCATAGCGACCGGGCAGTACTTTCATTTCGCCGCCGCTGGTCGGATGTTCCTTGAAAGTCTTGATCGGCTCCGCCTTTTGCCGCGCCCCGCCTTTGCGGTTGGCAGCTTCGGCCAGAAGCGTAACCGCCGCGTTCATCCCGGTGTCGAAGACATCACGCGTGCTCTGCAATTTCGCGTACTTGCCATCGTGGCGAAGGTACGGGCCGTAACGTCCGATCGCGGCCTCGATTTCCTTGCTTGTCTCAGGGTGCTCACCCACAATGCGCGGCAGATCAAGCAGCTTGATCGCCCATTCGAGATCGAAATCATCGAGATCCTTGGGGATCGATGCACGTTTGGCTTCCTTGCCCTCGCCCATCTGCACATAGGGTCCGAACCGGCCGGTCTTGCGTTCGATGTTGAGCCCGGTTTCAGGATGCTGGCCCAGTACCGCATCCTGATCGCCCTCGTCGCCGTCAGCGCCCGGCTGGGCAAAGCGGCGCGTGAACTTGCATTCGGGATAGTTGGCACAGGCAACGAACGCGCCGTAGCGACCGCCGCGAAGCGCCAGCCGGCCATTTTCGCGGCCTTCCTTGTCGCATAGCGGGCAGTAGCGCGGGTCCTTGCCATCTTCCCGTTCGGGGAACAGATAGTCGGAGAGGTATTCGTCGAGCGCTTCGGTAACTTCGGATGGCATCTTGTCCATGACCTCGTCGGCCTTGGGTTTGAAGTCCTTCCAAAACTTCTTCAGCAGTTCCTTGTATTCTTCCTTGCCGTCGGAAACGATATCGAGCTCGTCTTCCATCCCGGCGGTAAAGTCATACGCCACGTAACGATCAAAGAACCGTTCGAGGAATGATGTGAGCAAACGCCCGCTTTCCTCTGCAAAGAAACGGTTTTTCTCCATCCGCACATAGTCACGGTCGCGCAGTGTCTGGATTGTGGAGGCGTAGGTTGACGGGCGGCCAATGCCCAGTTCTTCCAGCCGTTTGACCAGCGATGCTTCGGAGAAGCGCGGCGGCGGCTGAGTGAAGTGCTGATTGGCCTCGACGGACTTCTTTGCCGGGCTGTCACCCTTGTGCATTACCGGCAGCAAATTGTCGTCATCGTCCTTGCTGTCGTCGCGGCCCTCTTCATACACAGCCAGGAACCCCGGGAATTTCACAACCTGACCGGTCGCCCGCAATTCGTGCAGTCCGGCAGGGTCACGCATGGTTACCGTGGTCCGTTCGAGGCTGGCGGCCGCCATCTGGCTGGCCATGGCCCGTTTAAAGATCAGGCTGTACAATTTGGCATCATCGCCCGAACCGGCGCGATCAACGGTGAAACTGGTGGGCCGGATGGCTTCGTGCGCTTCCTGGGCGTTTTTCGCCTTGGTAGAATAGTGACGCGGCTTTTCAGGCAGGTAATGGCCGTCATACCGGTCGGCGACCGCCTTGCGGCAGGCAGAAATTGCGCTGCCATCCATCTGCACGCCGTCGGTACGCATGTAGGTGATAGCGCCCGCTTCATACAGCGATTGGGCACAGCGCATGGTGTGGCTGGCAGAAAAGCCGAGCTTGCGCGCAGCTTCCTGTTGCAGGGTAGATGTCGTGAATGGCGGCGAAGGATTGCGCTTCAGCGGCTTGGTTTCGATGTCCTCGATCGTGAACGGCGCGTTTTCGATCTTGGTTTTCGCCTCGAGCGCGATGCCTTCATGGCCCAGCGAAAGCTTTTCCAGCTTCTTTCCGTCATACCGCACCAGACGCGCATCAAACGGGGTTCCGTCCTGCTCCATCTTGGCTACGACAGACCAGTATTCGTCGGCCCTGAACGCTTCGATCTCGCGTTCCCGGTCGACGATCAGACGCAGCGCAACCGATTGCACGCGGCCCGCGCTCTTGGCCCCCGGCAGCTTGCGCCACAGAACCGGGCTGAGCGTGAAACCGAACAGATAATCAAGCGCGCGACGTGCGAGATACGCGTCGATCAGGTCCATATCCAGTTCGCGCGGCTTGCCCATCGCTTCGGTGACGGCAGCCTTGGTGATCGCGTTAAAGGTGACGCGGTCGACTTCCTTTGGCAGCGCCTTGCGCTTCTTGAGCAATTCCTGGACGTGCCAGCTGATCGCCTCGCCTTCGCGGTCAGGGTCGGTCGCGAGGATCAGGCGATCCGCAGACTTCGCGGCATCGGCGATTTCCTTGAACCGCTTCTGCTTGTCGCGGTACAATTCCCAATCCATGGCAAAATCTTCATCCGGCCGGACGCTGCCATCCTTGGGTGGAAGATCGCGGACGTGACCGTATGACGCGAGGACCTTGAAGTCCTTGCCCAGATAATTTTCGATAGTCTTCGCCTTTGCGGGCGATTCAACGATGACAAGCTGCATGGAAAAGTACGAAAGTCCTTACGTGTGCGTATACGCGCGAGGGTGGTGCCGCGCGGCGCTATTCGTCAAGCGGTCTTTCGCGTCAAGGTATCTGTGGGCGCAGCGCCGGATTGCTGCGCCCCAGAAACTTCATTCAAACACTTCGGTCGTGTGCTGCGTGTTGTCAGCCGTCAGGTGGTAAACAGCCACACCATAGGCCACGAATATGGCCGAGAATGCGTTGGACAGGACGTTCGAAATTAGCGACGTCGCAAAGCTGAAGCTATCTGCCGCAAACAGCACCGCTCCTGCGGCACCGAAGATCAAAACGCTTCCTACCAGACCCAGGATCAGGATGCCGCCAAATATGTGCCAGCCCTTCTCTGAGGTGGCTTCCCAGCTTGCGCCGAAAGATTCCACGACTCCGCGCCCGCCGCCGATCAGGTAGCCAGGTGCAGCAATCCAGCGCGTAAGCAGGATAATACCGGGAACGATCAGAAGGAGGAAACCCACCATCAGACCGAGCAGGAAAAGTACGGACAGCCCGACATAGGCCCAGATGCGAGTGCCCGGTTGCTGCAGTTCGCCGCGCGACCCCAGCATTGATGATGTAAGGAAATATTGCGCGAGAACAGAAATCACGATTGCGCCAATACCGACTGCAAACCCGGCCAACACAATTATTATCGGATCGCTTTCCGTCAGTATCTCCGGCTGAAGGGTCAGCCAGTCACTGCCTGTGCCAAAGAATGCCATCACGGCCACGAAAATCGCGATCGGAACCAGATTGTCGCGTGCGATGGCAAATGTCTCGGAAAGGAATCCGCCGATATCAGCGTCGTTTTTCATTTTACCCCCTGTTTGCAGCGTTCAGACTGACGCGGCCGCCCGCATGTCTCTGCAATTGGCCGGAAATTTCAAGTTCCATGAGCGAGATATGCACGGCCCCCGCGCTTTCGCCCGACTGGCGGATCAATTCATCGACACCGATCGGGGCAGTCGAAAGCATGGCTGAAATATTCGCCGGCTCGGCATCGGAAAGCTCGTCGCCAAAATCGAAATCCAGCGTGGCATTTTCGCGAAAACGGGATCGGGGTTGCCCTTCGAAACCCGATAGAAGTTCGATCACATCATCAACCGACTGGACCAGCACGGCACCGTCACGGATCAACTGGTTGCACCCTTGCGAGCGTGCATCAAGCGGGCTGCCGGGGATGGCCATGACTTCACGGCCGGCCTCGCCCGCCAGTCTTGCGGTGATCAGCGAGCCGGACTTGGGCGCCGCCTCCACCACCAGCGTGCCGGATGCCAAGCCAGCGATGATGCGGTTGCGGCTGGGAAAGTGGCTGCCGCGCGGTTCGGTACCGGGTGGCTGTTCGGCGATCAGTAATCCCTCATTCGCGATCTGTTCCTGCAATTCGCCGTGCTGCGGGGGATATGCGATATCGATACCGCTCGCGATCACGCCGATGGTCGCCGGCATCGCGCCCTGATGCGCCGCTCCGTCGATCCCCCGGGCCAATCCGGAGACAACGGTCATCCCGGCATCGGCGAGGCCATGGGCGAATTCGCGCGAAAGTTTTATCGCAGCGGCAGATGCGTTGCGCGCGCCCACCATCGCAACGCAGGGTCTGGCGGCAATTTTCATCTTACCGCGCCATGTCACAATCGGCGGCGCGCTATCCAGTTCGCGCAGAAGCTCCGGATAATCGGGCGAATCGTGGAACAGATATTTTGCGCCCGCCTTGCGCGTCGCTGCTATCTCGGTTTCGATCCGCTCTCTTTGTGCCGGCCGGTAGGCACGCCCGCCCTTTTTGCCGATGTCAGGCAAGGCATCGATAGCTGCGGTAGCGGCGCCGAAACGCGCCAGAAGGTGCCGATAGGTAACCGGCCCGATATTGGGCGAACGCAGCAGGCGAATGCGCGCAAAGGCCTCTGCTTGATCGATCGGCATGAGCGGCAATCAGCCTTTGCTGCCGACCTTCGGCTCCGTTCCGGCAAACAGGCGCTTGATATTCTCGCGGTGGAGCCAGACGATGATTGCGGCAATCAGCGCCAGCACCAGCGGCGCAACTGTGGGTCCGAAATACAGCGCAGCAATTGCAGAGGCGATGACCGCGCTCATTCCTGCAAGCGAGCTGATCCGGAAGACGGCCAGCACTGCGATCCACACGGCTGCGTATGTCAGACCCAGCGGCAGGCCGAGCGCGAACGCGACGCCGGCATTCGTTGCCACGCCCTTGCCGCCCTTGAATTTCAGCCAGACCGGGAAACAATGCCCGATGACGGCAAACAGTGCGGCCCAGCCCACATCCTGCCAGAACCATTGCCAGGCTAGCCATACGGGCAGGAAACCCTTGGCCAGATCGAGCAGCAGCGTCGCGGCCGCCAGCCACTTGTTGCCGGTGCGCAGGACATTGGTAGCGCCGATATTGCCGCTACCGATGGAGCGGACATCACCCATCCCGGCCATCTTTGTCAGAATCAGTCCGAACGGAATGGAACCCAGCGCATATCCCAGCAGCGCAGCGTAAAGTGAGCTCAATTCCATATCTTCGACCCTCCAATTGAGGGACATCATAAGACGAATGCTTGCTTTCGGTCACCGGAAAAATAAGGAGAAAGAACGAAAACGGGGAAAGTAGAGGCGCGTGAACAAAATTATCCAACCTGACGCGCCGATCCTGATTTTCGATTCGGGTGTCGGCGGCCTCACCGTGCTTGCCGCGCTGCGCGAAATCCTGCCCGATGCGCCGGTTATATTCGCAGCCGATCAGGCGGGCCTGCCTTATGGCACCAAGAGCGAGGCTGAAATCGCAGCGCGGGTCGCCGGATTGCTGGGCCGGATGAGCGAGAGATACCGCCCGCGGCTGGTCTGCATTGCGTGCAACACCGCCTCCACCATTGCGCTGGGCATGGTCCGCGACGTGCTGGAAATACCAATTGTCGGCACGGTTCCAGCGATCAAGCCGGCTGCCGCGTTGACCAGGACAGGCACCATCGGATTGCTCGGCACAGAGGCCACCATCAGGCAGGCCTATGTCGACAAGCTGGAAGCGGAATTTGCCCACGGCAAACGCCTGATCCGGCAGGCGGCACCGGGGCTGGTGACCGCGGCTGAGGCCAAACTGCGGGGCGAACCAGTTGATCCAGACGAAATAGCAAAAGCGGTTGCCGGTCTGCGCGAACAGCAAGGCCGGGCGGAAATCGACACAGTCGTTCTGGCGTGCACGCACTTTCCATTGCTCCACACAGAATTGTCGCAGGCGCTGGGCCCGGATGTCGCATTGATCGATGGGTCTCGCGGAATTGCCAGGCGCATCGCCTCGTTATGCGAAGGGCAGGAATTTCAGGCGGATTCGGGCGGACTGGCGGTCACCACCGGGCCGCTGGAAAACTTTGCAACACTTGGTGCAGTTCTTGAAAGCCACGGACTGACACGGGCCGAAAGGTTTTAATCGCGAACGATTCGCAAAGATCGGGGTGGCATTCCGCGCATCGCCGGACTAAATCCCCCCGACTAACCGGCCGCATGGCGCGGCGAAAGACGCAGGATTGCGATGAATTACGACCAGATCTTCGACCAGGCGATTGACCGCTTGCACTCCGAAGGGCGCTACCGCGTGTTCATCGATATTCTGCGCAACAAGGGCGCATACCCCAATGCGCGCTGTTTCCACGGGCATAACGGACCGAAACCGATCACCGTCTGGTGTTCCAACGATTACCTCGCAATGGGTCAGCACCCCAAGGTTATCGGCGCGATGGAAGAAGCCCTGCATGATGTCGGTGCCGGTTCAGGCGGAACCCGCAATATCGGCGGCAACACACACTATCACGTCGAGCTTGAACGCGAACTGGCAGAGCTTCACGGCAAGGAAACCGCGCTGCTGTTCACCAGCGGTTACGTGTCGAACGACGCGACGCTTTCCACCATGGCGAAGCTATTGCCGGGGTGCGTAATTTTTTCCGACGAGCTCAATCACGCCAGCATGATCGCCGGCATCCGCAATTCGGGCTGCCCGAAGCGGGTTTTCCGGCACAATGACCTCGCCCATCTCGAAGAATTGCTGGCTGCTGAAGATCCCGATGCGCCCAAGCTGATCGCGTTTGAAAGCGTGTATTCGATGGACGGCGATGTCGCCCCGATCCACGCGATCTGCGATCTGGCAGAACAATACAACGCGCTCACCTACATCGACGAAGTACACGCCGTGGGCATGTACGGCGAACATGGCGGCGGAATTTCAGAACGAGACGAAGCAGCTGACCGGATCGATATTATCGAAGGCACGCTGGGCAAGGCGTTCGGCGTGATGGGCGGATATATCGCAGCCGACCAGAAAATCGTCGACTGCATCCGTTCCTATGCGCCCGGCTTCATCTTCACCACTTCGCTCAGCCCGGCACTGGTGGCCGGTGTGCTGGCCGCGGTCAAACACCTGAAGAATTCGAGCGAGGAACGTGACGCACAGCAGCGCAATGCCGCACTTCTGAAAGGCAAATTCTCGGACGCAGGCCTGCCAGTAATGCTCAGCGAAACCCACATCGTGCCGCTCATGGTTGGCGATCCGGTGCGCGCGAAAAAGATCAGCGATATCCTGCTCGCAGAATACGGCGCCTACGTGCAGCCGATCAATTTCCCCACTGTCCCTAGGGGTACGGAGCGGCTGCGGTTCACCCCCGGCCCTGCCCATACCGAGGAAATGATGGACGAGTTGACCAACGCGCTGGTCGAAATATGGGACCGCCTCGAACTCGAATTGCGCAAGGCCGCTTAATACCGGCCAGCAAAGCCCTGTGGCACATGCTGGATGCGGGCATCATTTAAATCGATATTAACCACCAGACCGTAAGCCGGGCGCATGTTTTACGTGTTTTCCATGATTGGTTTGGTCTTGCCGTGGCGATGAAGAATTTTCTTCAAGGCTTTTCAGGCAAACAAGCCGAATCGCGAGGCGAGCCTTTCAGTGGCGTCGGCTCCGAATTGCGCCTGCGCGTGCTGGATGAATTCGACCAGGCCGGCATCGGCTGGATCTGGGCGACCGACAGCTCAGGCAATCTGATCTACCTGTCGCAGCGCGCCAGCGAACGGCTTGGCCAGGAACCCGAAAAACTGATCGGCAATCCGCTCGACGCCATTTTCGAAATTGATTCGGAGAACCAGGCCAGCGGCTCAGGCCGTTCGCTGAAGTTCCAGATCAAGGCTCGCAACAAGATCCGCGATCAGGTTGTCCGTTTCGTCATGAACGGAGCGGCGCAGCAGGAGCGGCAGACATGGTGGTCAATCTCCGGCCATCCGGTTCGCGACGCTCAAGGCGAATTCGTCGGCTATCGCGGCAGCGCCAGCGACGTGACGGTCGAATACGAACGCAAGCTGGTCGATTCAAAAATGGCGGATTTCGATTCGCTGACCGGCCTTGCAAACCGCCATTTGATGGACCGCCAGATCGAAGGAACGCTGTCCGCATTCAAGGCATCCGGGCGCCCATGCGCGCTGATGATGTTGGATCTGGACAAGTTCAAGCGCGTCAATGACACGCTCGGCCACCAGGCAGGCGACGCACTGCTTATTGAAGTGGCAGAGCGTCTGCGGACCATCGTGGGCGACCGCGGCAAGATTGCGCGGCTTGGCGGGGACGAATTCCAGGTCATGCTGCCCGATGAGGACGACCGCGGAAAACTGGGCACCCTGGCAGAGAAAATCATCCAGATCCTGTCCCAGCCCTATCCCCTGGACGACGGAAAGCGCGCCATCATCGGCGCGTCGGTCGGCATTGCGGTGGCACCGTTTGACGGCGACGAACGCGAAGCATTGATCCGCAGCGCCGACCTTGCCCTTTACGCCGCAAAGAATGGCGGGCGCGGCCAGTTCCGCTTCTATGCCTCCGACCTCAAGGACGAGGAACAGGAACGCCAGACTGTCCTCGATGACCTGCGCGAGGCGCTGGAAGGCGATCAGCTATATCTGCAATACCAACCGGTCGTTTCGATCAAGACCGGCAATGTCGTGTGCCTCGAGGCGCTGATGCGCTGGGAGCATCCCGAGCGAGGCTTTGTCAGCCCGGGCACGTTCATCCCGGTGGCCGAAGACAGCGACCTCATCAACAATCTGGGCGAATGGGCTCTTCGCACCGCTTGCGAGGCTGCGCTGGAATGGCCCAAGTCGGTACGGGTGGCGGTAAACGTATCAGCCGTACAGTTCGCCAATCAGGGCTTCCCGACGGTTGTCGCCAATGCGCTGGCACATACCGGCATCGATCCCGACCGCGTTGAACTGGAACTGACCGAAAGCATTTTCGTCGGTGACAATGACGAAACCGAGCGGATGTTCAAAAACCTGAAATCGCTTGGCGTGCGTCTCGCTCTCGATGATTTTGGCACCGGTTACTCTTCGCTCAGTTATCTGCGCGCCGCACCTTTTGACAAGATCAAGGTCGACAAAAGCTTCGTCGACAGCTGTACCCAGAAAGACAAGAACAGCGCGAAGATCATCGCCGCGATTGTCGGACTTTCCAACGCCCTCAACATGGAAACCACAGTCGAGGGCGTGGAGGCTTTTGACCAGCTGGAAGTGGTCAAGGAAAAGGGCGCGAAGCTGGTTCAGGGCTTCATTTATTCGCGCCCGCTGCACCAGACAGCCGTGCTGGAAAACTTCGAGAGCGGCGAATTCACAATCAAGCCGGACGGGCCGGACACTTACCGACCTGACCGCCGTTCTGTGTTCCGCCGGATTGGCGTCATCCATGAAGACTATTACTACAACGCCGTCATGCGCGATCTGTCGCGCAACGGTGCCGGTATAGAGGGCATCGTCGGCGTCGAGGTTGGCACTGATCTCGTGCTCGATCTGGGCGAAGGCCAGTTGGCGGTTTGCAAGGTAACCCGCGTCAAGGACGACGAGTTCGGTGTCGAGTTTGAAACACAGCTGACCAATGACGGTTCAGGCAATCTGTGCACACGCCACCGTGTCTCGCCGTACACGATCGCCGCTGCAGGCCTGCCGAAGAAGCCCGGCACGGCCGGCCCGACCGAAGGCAAGCGCGATCAGTCCTCGCCCAAATACATGGAAGTCAGCGCCGCAGGCGGCGCCGCCTGAACGCATCCCTCGAAATGAGGAATATGCGCGGTTCCATTTAACTGCCCGCTCTGGCATTCGCTGTGAAAACAGCAATTCGAGAGGGTAAATCTGCACATGGAATATGATGACGTCGTAATGGGCCGCCGCAGTATCCGCGGTTATCAAGACAAGCCAGTGCCGCGCGAACTGATCGAGGAAGTGCTCAAACTCGCGATGCGCTCACCCACATCGATGAACACCCAACCATGGCATTTTCACGTCATAACCGGCGAACCGCTCGACCGGATTCGCAAGGGCAACACTGAACGTATTCTGGCTGGTGAACCCGACAGCCGGGAATTCCGCCGCGGCGAACCGTTCGCCGGCGTGCACCGCGAACGGCAGGTCGACGTTGCCAAGCAATTGTTCGGGGCCATGGGCATCGAACGCGACGACAAGGAAAAACGCCAGGATTGGGTGCTGCGCGGTTTCCGTCAGTTCGATGCACCGGTTTGTGTGATCGTCGCCTATGACCGCGAACTATCGGGCAGCGACGACACCGCCTTCGATTGCGGCGCGGTCACCACCGCTCTGGTTAATGCTGCATGGAGCAGAGGTCTTGGCTGCGTCATCAATTCGCAAGGGATCATGCAAAGCCCGGTCGTTCGCGAGCACGCCGGTATCCCCGATGATCAGGTAATCATGAAAGCCGTCGCCATGGGCTGGCCGGACGAAGATTTCCCTGCAAACGCTGTGATCAGCAATCGCAAGACCGTCGACGAAGCAGCGCGGTTCGTGGGTTTCGAGGACTAAGGCCGCAACCGGCCCTGCGACCAAATTCATACAGCCACAGTGCAGTATGCCGCTGTGATGCAAGGACATATCTCTGCCATGCCCTAGCCTCCCCTGATCGTCTTCAGGGAGAGATAAAATGGGTCGGATCAGGTTCTTGAGCGCAGCGGCATTGGCGTTGGCGTTGGCTTCGTGCGGTGGCGGCGACTCCTCAAGCGGATCTGGCGGCAGCACCGGCGGCGGCACTGGCGGAGGGAGCACGGGCGGTGGAAGCAGCGGCGGCGGCGGAGGTAGTAGCGGCGGCACGCCCACCCCAACCATCAGCTACACCAAGTTCGCCGAACTGACCGGCGATCGAAGCTTCAACACTGCTTGCACGCTGATCGTCCGTTCCGGTGCATCGACCAGTGCCCCGGCAGCAACCGCTTTCGGCAATGGCCTCACCTACATTTTTGACGAATCCGCCGACACTTATTCGATCACTGCGTCAAATTTAAATCTGACATTCGCGCCGGCCGACCTGGCCAGCGAAGATGCGCAGGGATTCCGGTATGAGAAGGCCAACGCGAACGGGGGCCAGCCCGATACTTTTATCGTGTTCAACCCCGGCATCACCGTCCAACCGACAGATTATGCGCGAGTCAGCCGCGTTATCACGGCAGCTGCCGATGGTTCGCAGGAAGATTACCGCTGCGTATTCGGTGTTCCCACCGAACTTGAGGACTCACTACCAGCCGGGACAGTTTCATATTCGCAATATTTCACCACCGGCACCGCATTTCTGGAGGAAGTGGGCGGAAATCTGAGAGCCTTCAACCTGCGGTCGACAGAATTGAGCTTTGCAGCCAATCCGACGGACGGTGCGATCGACTTCACCCTGACAGTGAAAGGCACAGAGTCCGGTACCGCGACTGTATCAGAACTCGCCACGTTCAGCGGATCGACCAGCATCGATGGTACCAACCAAAGCTTCGACGGACTTCTGGCAGATGGAAACAATGTCGCGACCGGTTCATTTGGCGGTTGGTTCTTCGGACCGCAGGGGGCCGAAATGGCTTTTGCGTGGGGTGCGGACATCCGCAGGGATGATGGAAGCAGGATCATCTTTGCGGCCAACACAGTCGGGTCAAACCCCTGACACGCTGAAACCGTGCACCAATCCGTCCTGAAGCCATCAGGAACGATGACCGAAAGACAATCGGGGCCGTGACCACCAGACCGCGTCTTACGGCGTTGCGGCCCCCGTTTCTTGCCAATTCGCAGACTTTGAAGCATGTTTCTCCGCAGGGCAGGAGAGACTTATGGCAACGAAACTGGAACGCACCGCTGCAGACGGGCTGCTGGATACGCTGACAATCAGGCCAATGACACCGGCGATTGGCGCAGAAATATTCGACATCGATCTTTCTGCGGCGAACATCGGGGAGAGTATCCCCGCCTTGCGCCAAGCCCTTCTTGCGCATGGGGTGATCTTTTTCAGAGACCAGACGCTAACGGAAGAACAGCATATCGCGCTGGCCCGCCATTTCGGCGATCTGGAAATTCATCCGGCCACGCCGAAGGATCAGGAGAACCCGGAAATCCTGCGCATTGCGCATGGCCCGAAAAGCAGGGGGCAGGAAAATTCCTGGCATTCTGACGTGACCTGGCGCGACAAACCTTCGCTCGGGTCGATCTTGCGCGCTGTCGAAGTACCTGAGGTTGGCGGCGATACCCTGTTTGCCAATATGCACCTGGCATACGAGAACCTGAGCCCCAAAATGAGGGAATTCTGCGAAGGGCTTACCGCCGTGCACGACATCGCCCGCGTGTTTGCCGGGCGCCTCGGCAAGGCACCGGAAGATCTGCACGAGAAATACCCGCCCATGTCCCACCCGGTCATCCGCACTCATCCGGAAACGGGGAAGCAGACTATTTACGTGAACACCGCCTTCACCAGCCACATCGAAGGACTGAGCGCGAAGGAAAGCCGCTGGTTGCTCGACCACCTGTTTGCAGCTGCGAGCAATCCCGAGATCCAGTGCCGCTTCCGTTGGCAGAAGGGTTCGGTCGCTTTCTGGGACAACCGGCTGTGTCAGCACTTCGCGGCGAGCGATTATTACCCTGCCCGCCGCGTGATGGAACGTGTCACGATTGCCGGTGACAAGCCATTTTATCGGAAGTCAGCCTGAGCCGTATGTAATCAGCGCAAGCTGACGACATTGTCGCTTTCGCGCGGGTCCGCGCGGTCGCCGCGGTACAGGCTCGCCATTGGTTCGTCAGCGACATCAACCTGCTGCGCATCACCGAAACCGTTGAAACCGGTCTTCATGGCTGCGCCGTATGCACCCAGCATACCAATCTCGATATAGTCGTCGGCCTTGATGTCGCCGGGCAGCAGGAACGGGCCCTGCATGAAATCCGCATCGTCGCAGGTCGGCCCGAAGAAACTGAATTCCTCCAGCGGGTCGCGCAGATCGTCTTCCAGCGCCACAACCGGAAACCGCCATTCAACATGGGCAGCATCGTACAGCGCGCCGTAAGCGCCATCATTGATGTACAGTTCCTCGCCGCGGCGCTTTTCGACGCGCACAATAAGCGATGAATATTCCGCGCACAGCGCCCGGCCCGGTTCGCACCACAATTCAGCATTGTACGCGATCGGCAGCTCGTAAAAATGCCGGTGAATGACGGAGAAGTAATCCTCCAGCGGGGGCGGTTCCATGCCCGGATAAACGCTCGGGAAACCGCCGCCGACATCGATCATATCGATCACGACGCTGGCATCAGCAATCGCGGCACGCACGCGTTCAAGGGCCTGTACATAGGCAAATGGCGTCATCGCCTGACTGCCTACGTGGAAACAGATGCCCAGCCAGTCGCAATGCTGGCGCGTGACCTGCAACAATTCGCCTGCGTCAGCCAGATCGACGCCGAACTTCGACGCAAGTGACAACTCGGAATATTCGCTCGACACGCGCAGGCGCACCAGCAAGCGCAAATCCTTGGCAGGGTTGCCTTGCTCATCGCTGCATGCGGCGACGATTTTTTCCAGTTCCTCAACCGTATCGAGGCTGAAAGTCTTCACCCCGTGCTGATGATAGGCTTCGCGGATTGCCCGCGTTGTCTTGACCGGGTGCATGAAACACAGGGTTGCTTCGGGAACGGCAGAACGCGCCAGCCGCACTTCGGCAATCGATGCAACATCGAAGTGGGTGATGCCGTTATCGTACAGGATGCGCAGCAATTGCGGCGACGGGTTCGCCTTCACCGCATAAAGCGACTTGCCCGGAAACTTCTCGACAAAGAAGCGGGCAGCGCGCGCGGCGGCTTGCGGGCGATTGAGGATAACCGGTTCGTCCGGAGCGAGGTCGCGGACTACAGCAGTGGCGTCAGGATAAATGTGCAACTCAAGGGACCCCCTGAAGGTAGTTAAACGTCAAGGCTGCCTTGCGGTAATCTCGTCCCTTGGGGCAGTGGAGCGCGCCTATAATCCGTGTGCGCGAAACCGCAAGAAAAATCGCGCAGTCTCAGGCTTCCCTGCGCAGAATTTCAGCCTTCTTTCCCAACCAATAGATGCGCGGCAGATCTGTTCCAAAACCGATGCCCGGTAGGCCAGCCTGGCCGAAGGAAAGCGGGACCTAGCTGAGCCGGCCGCGGAAATCTTCGTAGCCGAACGATTTCACCAGCTCGAGAACATCTGTCTCACTGTCCCACAAGTAAATGCTTGGCAGTTGTACGCCGTTGAAAGTGTTGGTTTTCACCATGGAATAATGCGCCTGGTCCAGGAACGCGATCCGCTGCCCCGGTTCGTTTGGGACAGGCAGGCAGTAATCACCGATCACGTCGCCTGCGAGACAGGACGGACCGCCCAACCGTACCGGCGGCTGACCATCGGCAACCTTTTCATGCAACATGGCCGGGCGGTACGGCGCCTCGATCACGTCGGGCATGTGGCAGGTGGCGGAAATATCGGTGATCGCCAGCGGCACATCGTTTTGTCCGCTGTCGAGAATCGTACCGACGAGAATACCTGCATCCAATGCGACAGCCTCCCCCGGTTCGAGATAGATTTCAGCGCCGGTATCTTCCTTCGCATCCTTCAGGAATTCGATCAGTTCGTCGCGCTGGTAATCGGCGCGGGTGATGTGGTGACCGCCGCCCATATTGATCCATTTGAGCTGACCGAAATATGGCTCGATCGCGTCAAACACCTTGTCCCACGTCTGCGCGAGCGGTTCGAAATCCTGTTCGCACAGATTGTGGAAGTGGATTCCGTCTACACCTTCCATATGCTCATCGGTAAGCTGGTCGAGCGGGAAGCCGAGGCGGCTACCCGGGCTGGAAGGATCGTAACGCGGTACTTCGCCGGTGGGGACCTGCGGATTGATCCGCAGACCGATGTCGAAATCGCCGCCAGCCGCCCTGCCCTGATCCATGATCAAGGATGCGCGCCGCATCTGGCCCGGCGAATTGAAAATCACATGATCGGATAGCCGGCAGATTTCCTCCAGCTCGTCCGGTTTGTAAGCCGCGCAATAAGTCGCAATCTCACCATCGTAGAATTCGGAAGCGAGCCGCGTTTCCCATAATCCCGAAGAACATACCCCGTCGAGATATTCGCCGATAATCGGTGCAACCGACCACATCGAGAACGCCTTGAGCGCCGCGAGCACCTTTATGTCCGCGGCGTCACGCACTTCTGCAAGGATCTGCAAATTGGAACGCAGCTTGGCCGCGTCCACCACGAAGGCAGGACTGTCGACGCGCGACAAGTCGAATTGGCCGAACGCGCCCGGATCGCCAGCTTTAGTTTCCATTAGAAAGCTTTCATCGCTTTTGTAAAAGCTTCGGTGGCCTGCTCGTCGAAGCAAACCAGCGCGATCCGGTCAAAGGCTTCGGGATGCTGTTCGACAAATGCCGAGAGGGTCGCAACCGCAGTCTGCGCCGCGCTCTCCAGCGGATAATTGAATATGCCGGTTGAGATGGCCGGGATGCCAATTGTTCGCGCGCCGATTTCGACCGCGCGGCTAAGGGACTCGCTATAACAGCTAGCGAGTTGTCCCGCTTCACCGTTTTCGCCCCCTCGCCAAACCGGACCAACCGTGTGAATTATCCAATTCGCCGGCAGATCATAGCCTTTCGTCACTTTGGCCTGCCCAGTCTTGCACCCCCCAAGAAGTCTGCATTCGTGGACGAGCTCTTTGCCGGCGGCCCGGTGAATCGCGCCATCCACGCCGCCGCCTCCCAGCAGAGACGAGTTTGCCGCGTTCACAATCGCGTCGAACTCCATCTTGACGATGTTACCCTCGACAGCCTCGATCGCGGTTGACCCTATTATCATGCGCCTAAAACCCGACCGGCCCGTCCATCTCCACGACATTCCACGGCAAGCCGTGCTCATTGAGCAGGTCCATGAAAGGATCGGGATCGAATTCTTCCATGTTGAATACTCCCTCCCCGGCCCATTTGCCCTGCACCATCAGCGCGCTGCCGATCATTGCGGGGACGCCGGTGGTGTAGCTTACGCCCTGATTGCCGGTTTCCTCGTAGGCCGCCTCGTGGCTGCAGATATTGTTGATGTAGAACGTTTTCTCGCCTGACCCGTCCAGCGCCTCTCCGGTGGCGATGCAGCCGATATTTGTGTTGCCGGTGGTCGTCTCGCCGAGCGTTTCGGGCTTGGGCAATACGGCGGCGAGGAATTGCAGCGGCACGATTTCGCGGCCCTGATATTTGATCGGCTCGATCCCGGTCATGCCGACATTTTGCAGCACAGTCAGGTGCTTGATGTACTCATCGCCAAAGGTCATCCAGAAGCGCGCGCGCTCCAGTTCGGGGATGAATTTGGAGAGGCTTTCCAGCTCCTCGTGATACATCAGGTAGGCATTGCGCGTGCCCACCTGGTCGAAGTCGAACTCGGTCTTCACCTGCATGGCGGGCGTTTCCACCCACTCGCCGTTTTCCCAGTGGCGGGCGGGCGCGGTCACTTCGCGGATGTTGATCTCGGGATTGAAATTGGTCGCAAAGGCCTGCCCGTGATCGCCGCCATTGCAATCGAGGATATCGAGCTGGCGGATGGTCTTCAGCTTGTGCTTCTTCAGCCACATGGTGAAGACGCTGGTCACGCCGGGATCGAAACCGGAGCCGAGGAGCGCCATCAGGCCCGCTTCCTTGAACCGGTCGTGATAGGCCCATTGCCATTTGTATTCGAACTTCGCCTCGTCCTTGGGCTCATAGTTAGCGGTGTCGAGGTAATCGACGCCCGCAGCCAGACACGCGTCCATGATCGGCAGATCCTGATAAGGCAGGGCCAAATTGACCACCAGACTGGGCTGCACCTTCTTGATCAGGTTAATCATTGCCGGGACTTCTTCGGCATCGATTTCATAAGTGCTGACCGCCTGGCCAGTACGTTCCTTCACCGATGCGGCGATGGCATCACATTTGCTCTTGGTTCGGCTGGCGAGGTGGATGCTGTTGAAGATATCGGCATTCATTGCCATCTTGTGGACGCAGACCGAGCTGACGCCGCCTGCACCGATTACGAGGACTGTCGACATGATTTGGTTTCTCCGAATTCGAATCTTGCGCGCTCTTTAGGGCAATGCGCGTGGCAGGCAAAACGATCCGGGAATTTCCTACACCGCGCAGTTGCGGCATAGGCCGCAAATGATCATGCTCGCCCGCGTCAACGCAAACCCGATCGTCCACCGGTTGGGCAGGCCGAGGATTTCGATCAGAACCGTGTTCCATGTGTTCCAAGCTGTAGGATTTGCCCCATGAAAGACGCCGTCCGACACCCCACTGCCGAAGGCGTTCAGCGGGCTGCACACAAGATTGCCGAAATCCTTCCTCCTACCCCGCTGCTGCCCGTAAAC
The DNA here is from genome assembly GCF_009828095.1 of Pontixanthobacter luteolus. Classification (GTDB taxonomy): domain Bacteria; phylum Pseudomonadota; class Alphaproteobacteria; order Sphingomonadales; family Sphingomonadaceae; genus Pontixanthobacter; species Pontixanthobacter luteolus. The sequence goes on from NZ_WTYP01000001.1 coordinate 1,184,082, forward strand.
ATCGGGCCCGTGTCGGCATGGGTGAAGGCAGAAAACCTGCAGCCGATCGGCGCATTCAAGATACGTGGCGGCTGGCACCGGCTGAGCGATCTGTCCGAGGAAGAACGCGCCCGCGGCGTTATTGCCGTTTCCAGCGGTAACCATGCCCAAGGTGTCGCATGGGCAGCGCGCAAGCTGGGCGTCAAGGCAACGATTGTGATGCCGCGAAATGCGCCGCAGGTGAAACTGGATGCAACCCGTGCGCTCGGGGCCGAAATCGTGCTGTATGAACGCCCGGGAGAAGACCGTGACGAGGTTGCCGAAACGGTGCGCGCCAGGACAGGTGCGATACTAGTCCATGCCTTTGCCGATCCATGGGTGATCGAGGGGCAAGGCAGTGCCGGTATCGAGATCGCGCAGCAGCTGGGCCATCAACCGTCACGCATCATCGCGTGCTGCGGCGGCGGAGGTCTGGCTGCGGGTCTCTCGCTCGCCTGCCCCGATTCAGAGATTTATCCGGTGGAGCCTGCTGGCTGGGACATGGTTGGGCAAGCCATGGCGCAGGGACAGATCGTGCGCGCAGGGGATGACGCGCCGGCAACCATTTGCGACGCCTTGCAGCCTGTGGCCACCGCGCCGATCAATCTTGACGTTCTGACGGGCCGTGCCTGCGCCGGGGTAACCGTTACTGACGAGGAGGTTCGCGCCGCGCAAAGGTTTGCGTTCTCCAACCTGCAACTGGTGGCCGAACCGGGCGGTGCAGCGGCGCTGGCGGCAGCGTTGGCAGGCAAGGTCCCGGTCGATGAAAGCACCGTTATCATGATCACCGGCGGCAATTGCGATCCGGCTGACTTTGCCGCGACTATCCACCGCAAAGAGTAGTTGCAATTGACAACGGACCGCCCCCGAAGCAGGTTCCGCGGCCAAATCAGGGAGGATTGAATGCAGGCTCAGATACTCGCACCGGCAGCGGTGCTCGTCTTGTGGTCGCTCGTAATGTTGTTCTGGATGGCGGGCACGCGGCTGCCAGCGATCAAGAAAGCTGGCAATGGCCTCGGCGAGGCAAAACCAGGCGGCCGGGGGCAGGACCTTGAAGGGGTCATCCCCGACAATGTTCAGTGGAAGGCGCACAATTACGCGCATCTCATGGAACAGCCGACCATTTTCTATCCGGCGGTGATCATCCTTGCGATCATGGGTGCCGGCGCAGTGGATGTGACGCTCGCGTGGATTTATGTCGCCCTGCGGATTATTCACTCGGTCTATCAGGCAACTGTGAACAAGGTGCCGGTCCGCTTTCTCATCTTCGTCGTTTCCAGCATCGTAATGGTCATCCTGGCCTTGCGCGCGGTGATGGTCACCCTGTTCGCCAATCCCGGAGTGCTGTGATGATTGTCGAAGCGATGATTTTCAAACCCGTCGTTGCCCTTCTGATCTGGACGATGATCATGTGGGTGTGGATGTATGCCACGCGCATTCCGGCAATGTCGAAATCGGACGAGATCGGCGATGCCTCAACGCTGGTCGGTTCCACCGGTGCAAGCCTCCGCGAGAAATTGCCCGACAGCGTCAACTGGAAGGCAGACAATTACAACCACCTGCACGAGGCGCCGACGCTGTTCTATGCGGTTGCGATCATCCTCGCTTTGCTCGGACACGGTGACGGGATGAACGCGCTGCTGGCGTGGATTTATGCTGGCCTGCGGATCATCCACTCACTGGTGCAAGTGACCGCGAACCGGGTTCTGGTGCGGTTCGTTCTCTTCGCACTATCCAGCGTGGTGCTGATGGTGCTGATATTCCATGCGGCGATCGTGGTGTTCGACATCCACATCTGACCCGCGCACAGAAAACCGATGGAGGGGCGCTGCCGTGCGTCCCTCCATCCAAAAATTCAATGCTCTGAATTTACTCTGCCGCTTCCGGCTCGGGCAGTGTTTCCGCGAAATCCAGCGTGGCTAGAAAACGCTCCGCATCCAGCGCGGCCATGCAGCCGGTACCGGCCGCAGTCACCGCCTGCCTGTAAGTGTGATCCATCACGTCACCGCAAGCAAAAACGCCGGGAATTTCCGTCTTCGGAGTTCCCGCCGCAACCATCAGATAGCCGCTATCGTCCATCGGCAGCTTGTCCTTGAACAGCTCAGTTGCTGGCGCATGGCCAATCGCGACAAATGCACCGTCAGCCTTCAGCGTGCTCCTGTCGCCGGTCACGGTATCGACCAGCACCAGATGATCGAGAGCGCCGTTTTCACCAGCCACAAACCGTTCAACGGTCTTGTTCCAAAGCGGCGTAATCTTGTCGGACGCAAAAAGCCGCTCCTGCAAAATTTTCTCAGACCGCAATTCGTCGCGCCGATGGATAAGCGTCACGTCGTCAGAATGGTTGGTGAGGTAAAGAGCTTCCTCGACCGCAGTGTTGCCTCCGCCGATCACGACGACTTTCTTGCCGCGATAGAAAAATCCGTCGCAGGTGGCGCAGGCTGACACGCCCTTCCCGCCCAGTTCCTGTTCACCCGGCACGCCCAGCCATTTTGCCTGCGCCCCGGTGGCAATCACCAGCGTATCGCCGATATATTCATCCCCGCTGTCGCCGATCGCGCGGAAAGGTGAACCGTTTGCCAGATCAACCTCGACAATCGTGTCCCACATCATACGGGTTCCGACGTGCTCTGCCTGAGCCTGCATCTGTTCCATCAGCCACGGGCCCTGGACCACATCCTTGAAGCCGGGATAGTTCTCGACATCGGTAGTAATGGTCAGCTGGCCGCCTGGCTGGAGCCCCTGCACCACGATCGGTTCGAGCATTGCCCTCGCCCCGTAAATCGCTGCGGAATATCCAGCCGGACCGGACCCGATGATGAGCATTTTGGTATGATGAGTTGCCATTGAAAATTTCCATTCTTCGGCGCCCGGTACTGAAATTGGCCGCCGCCATTAATTCGATGTTGAGCCGATCTGGTTACGCTTCCAGCAGATGCAAGCGTAACGCCTCGCGCCGCGCATTGTCGACTTCCAACACGTCTTCGAGAAATGCGTCGAGAGAACCGTGCTGCTCCTCCACAGCTTTACGCGCCGCAATAAGATAACGGGCATCGACGCCCATCAGCACACGGATTGTCGCATCATCGACATTACCGTATTTTGCGCGGACAGCCTTTGCCCCCGCAGCCACGCGAGCATCCAAATTCCCGGCTGTGTTTGTCAGCAGATAGTCTTCCATCGCATCATCCGGATGGACACCCAGAATATGATGGAGCAAATCCACCGCCATTCCCGTGCGATCCTTACCCGCAAGGCAGTGCACAACGCTGGCGCCTTCACCGGATGCCAGCGCCGAGAAGTAGCGTTTGAATATCCAGATCAGATTGTCACGGAACGGCAGCTGCGAATACAGACGTTCCATCGCGGCGTGCGCTGCATCAGCATCGATCGAATCCTTTGCGGCTTCGACATGCGGGGCCAGCCCGGCGGTTTCACCGTCGAAGAAATGAACCTGAGCATCGAAGCCCTCTGCCCGGCGGCATGGGTTTGCGTTTCGCTCACTGTTACCGCGAAGGTCGATAACGTGCTGCAATTGGAGGTCGGCGATTGCAGCCAGATCCTCGTCTGTTGCTTTACCGTGTTCACCGGAACGGAACAGTAGGCCGGTTTTCACCCTGCCGCCGCCTTGCACGGCATACCCGCCATAATCGCGGAAATTATGGACACCCTGGAGCGGAATTACACGTTGATCGGTCATGCCGGATCGGTTGCCAGCCTTGCCGGTCTTGCACAAGCATTTCCCGGCCCGCCCTAGGTATTTTCACCCCCGCGCCGCTTCAGAACGTCTTTGCCTCCGTGCCTTAGGTCCCAAAGCTCGGACAACCCAAGGAGACCTGACAAATGGCCTATATTCTGATCGTTGATGACGATGAAATGGTCGCAGAAATGGCGTGTGAGATCCTGATGGATGCAGGCCACGCATGCGGATGGGTGGTGGACGGATCGGCTGCACTCAAACTGCTCGAATGGAGGCGGCCCGATCTCTTGCTGCTGGATCAGGATATGCCCGGCCTGACAGGTGCGAAAGTCCTCCGCACCATACGCACATCGCCCAGGCTTTATGACCTGCCCGTGATCATGTTCACCGCGATCACCGGCGCCGAAGACGAGCAGCAGGCGCTTTATTCCGGGGCACAGGATTACGTCCGCAAACCCTTCGATGCGAAATTTCTCACCTGGAAAGTCGACCACGTTTTGAGGACCCGCGCGGACCGGCCCAAGCATCTGGATCTGAAAGACCTGCTGATCCGTCAGGCAAGCCTGCGCGAGGAGAACCTCACTTCCGCCCGGAGAGTTCTGTGAAAGCAGCGTTGCCGGCTCGATCCTCCCATGGCTGAGCTGAATGATCTGCCGAAAACTCGAAACGAAAAGCCACCCCGTCCATTGGTAAGGCACAGCCGCAAACGCGGACAGACGTAATATCTCGAGGAAGTCAGACCAATGAATGTACTTATCGCAGGATCGACCGGAAACACCGGCCTTCGCCTTTCGAACCAACTGGCGGACGCAGGCCACAACGTCATTGCCCTCCACCGCGAAAGCTCTGACACGAGCAAGCTGCCGGAAAATGCGCAGCTTCGCCAAGCGGATTTGACCGACCTTTCGGACGAGGTATGCGAAGGTGCCGACGTAGTCGTATTCGCGGCAGGATCCGGCGGCGGTACCAGCGAAGAAATGACAGAAAAAGTCGACCGGGACGGTGCAAAAAGCCTGATCGACAAAGCCGCAAAGGCCGGAGCGAACAGGTTTGTAATGCTCAGCAGTGTCGGGGCGGACAATCCCGATCCGGATTCGGAACTCGCCAACTACCTGCAGGCAAAGCACGATGCCGATGAATACCTGAAGGCATCGGGTCTTTCCTACACGATCGTGCGGCCAGTTTCGCTGACCGATGATGACGGGCAGCGCAATGTTCGGCTTGGTGACGATGTCGACCCAAGCGGCAAAGCCGCACGCGGCGACGTTGCGGCCATTCTGGCGAGAGCTGCCACCGATGATGCGATGCTCAACAAGACCTTCCTGATGGAAAGCATGGGCTGAGGCTTTCAACCCAACCTCACGTTTCGGTCTAGCTCACGCCGCTCCGACGCCTGATGAAAACTCAATTCCTGCAGAAGTGGCACCAATCTCCACATCCGTTGAAATTGCGGGTATTCTTGCTTAGTCAAAATGCGCGGCTAGCCCGCATCCGCTTGTGTTGGAATCTACTCCAGCATCATGTTAACTGATGGCTTGGCCAGACATCTGACTTTGGCGCAATATGTGCGCAGACGAAACGGTGTCCCTCTCGGACATAAGCGATCGCTGCAGAACATGCTTGGCCGCTCGCTGGGGGCAAGCTCTTTGGCTGGATTCTGGCGCCATTGGAACCCGATTTGGAGCTATGGTTTAGGCAGATATATTCTGTCGCCGCTTCAACGTGTTGCCCCACAATGGCTTGCTCTCGTTGTCACATTTGCGGTGAGCGGTGTGCTGCATGACCTGGTCATGATGGCAATCCGCAAGGAAATTGTGCTTCTCTTCACGCCATGGTTCTCGATCCAAGGCATAGCTGTAGTGATCAGCAGTCATTTTGGATGGAGTTTCGACACTTGGCCATGGCCGGCAAGGGCCGCAATGAACTTAGCCTACATCATTGCCGGCTTGGCGCTGGCGTTCGCCGCAAGGCTAAACCTCGGCTTCTGATGCTAGATCGAAAATTTGGTAGCGGAGGAGGGACTCGAACCCCCGACACGCGGATTATGATTCCGCTGCTCTAACCACCTGAGCTACTCCGCCCCGAGAAGGGTATTGCGCGGGTGTTCCACCTGCGCAGGCGGCGCATTTAGGGCCGTGCTGCCTCCGGGTCAACCGCGAAACGGGTAAGTTCTCACAAAGTCCCACGGCCCCCCGCGATATATGTGCAAAGACAGGCCGGAGAAACGGAAATCGCGCGGCTCGACCTGCAGTTCGAGTTGCTGCTGAAGGGCTTTCGCCTCGCTCGGATCGACTTTATTCTGGATGGTGACATGCAGGCGCGGCTTTTGCTGATCCTGAGGTATCAGGAGCCCGTGGAACCGATCCGCCAACTCCTCCCAAATGTGCAATATACCGCTGCTGGAGAGCTTCAGAGCGGTCCCTTTGCCCAGCGGCATGATCCCGTCGAGACGAGCCTCGACCGGTGCATTTTCGGCTGAAATACTGGCCAGTGCCCGCTTTATTTCACCTTCCGCCGATGGGGGCAGAGCGTGAAAGAGTGTAACGTGGGCAGAAAGGTAGTTCCGCTCAGGAGGGAAATGCCGGGTACGCAGATCGGTCGCCCATTTTCCCAAGCCATCCGGCAGTTCGGCAGTGATGATGAATGGAGCGTCGGAAATCGCGCCGCTCACATCTCGCCGCGCTCGCGGCGCAGCGCAAACCAGCGATCCACCGCTGCCTGATGCTCCGCCAGTGTCTCGTTGAATTCGTGACCGCCCTTGCCGTCAGCGACCATATAGAGCGCTTTCGTGGTGGCCGGATCGAGCACTGCTGCGATGGATTCGCGGCCCGGATTGGTAATCGGACCGTCAGGCAAGCCTGTCATTGTGTAGGTATTGTAGCCATTTACTGCTGCAATCTCAGATTGCCTGATACGCCGGCCAAGCGGCTTACCTTTGGTAATCGGATAAATGATCGTCGGATCGGCTTGCAGCAACATGCCGGTCTTGACGCGGTTCGAATACAAGCCGGCGACCATTCGCCGCTCTGACGCGACGCCTGTTTCTTTTTCAACGATGGAAGCGAGAATCACCGCCTCTTCAGGCGTATCGACTGCGATATCCGATTTCCGCTTCGGCCAAGCCTCTGCAATGTAATTGCGCATGGCAACCTGCATCCGGGCGAGAACCTTGGTCCGGTCTTCACCGCGCTCGAAGTCATAGGTGTCAGGCAGCACAGAGCCTTCTGCCGGAACCGGAATTTCTCCGGTCAGCAGGGGTTCTGCCATCAGCCGCTCGTGGACCATAATCGAAGGAAGCCCTTCGGGAATGGTAATGAACCTCCGGATTACATCGCCAGACTGGAATGCTTCCAGCATCTGCGCGGGACTGATCCCGGGCACCAGCTCGAATTCACCGGCCTGGATCGGGTCGCTGCCGCCAAAAATCTTTGCCCGCAGCAGGAAAGCGTCCGCGGAGCCGATATAGCCCTCATCCTCCAGCTTGCGCGCAACCGATGTGAGCGATGAACCGGACGGGATCACGAAGGGCGTATCTTCTTCGACTTTAGCCGAACCGTACCAGCCGCCCGCGAAAACGATGCCTAATATTGCGGCGATGATCAAGCCAGCAATCGCAAGGAAGCAGCCGGCACGGCGGATCATTTTAGTCGACCTTCTTCAGCACAAGGCTGGCATTGGTCCCGCCAAAGCCGAAGCTGTTGTTGAGGACCGCTTTGACTTCGCGCTTTTTCGCCTTGTGAGGAACAAGATCGACGCCTTCGGTCCCTTCATCAGGGTCATCGAGGTTCAGCGTGGGAGGGACGATTTGATCGCGCATCGCAAGGATACAGAAAATCGCCTCTACCGCCCCGGCCCCGCCGAGAAGATGCCCGATTGCAGATTTGGTGCTGCTCATGGATGCGCCGCCCAGATCGTCGCCCAAAACGCGTTTTACCGCAGCGAGTTCGATCGTATCAGCCATGGTGGAAGTACCGTGCGCATTGACGTAGTCGATGTCGCCGGAGGTCATGCCCGCCTTGCGCAGAGCCATATTCATCGCAAGTTCTGCACCCTTGCCTTCGGGATGCGGCGCGGTGACGTGATAGGCATCACCCGAAAGGCCATATCCGACGACCTCGGCATAGATCTTGGCGCCGCGTGCCTTGGCGTGCTCGTATTCTTCGAGGACAACAACACCGGCTCCCTCACCCATGACAAAGCCGTCGCGGCCCTTGTCATAAGGTCGGCTTGCCTCTGTCGGGCGGTCGTTCATGCTCATGTTCAGGGCGCGCGCCTGCGCGAAACCTGCGACGCCAAGCGGATTCACGGTGCTTTCAGCGCCGCCAGCCAGCATCACGTCGGCATCGCCGTCCTTGATCATACGGGCAGCATCGCCGATCGAATGCGCCCCTGTGGAACACGCGGTTACCACAGCGTGGTTCGGCCCCATCAGCCCGTATTTGATCGAAACCTGACCTGAAATCAGGTTGATCAGACGACCATGTACAAAGTGCGGGCTAACCCTGCTCGGTCCGCGTTCCTTCAGGACGATCGACTCGCTTTCGATCCCTGGCAAGCCGCCAATGCCCGAACCGATCGAACAGCCGGCGCGAAGCTTGAGATCATCATCCATCTGATCAAGCCCGGCATCTTCCAGTGCCTGACCTGCGGCATCGATGCCGAAGACGATGAACGGATCGACTTGACGCTGGACCTTGTGGTCAACGCGTTTGTCCGGGTCGAACCCGAATTCGTGATCCTTTGGTTTCACCTCGCACGCAATGGTGCATTTATGATCAGAGGTGTCGAACTTCGTGATCTGACCTGCGCCGCTTTTGCTGGCGATCAGGTTTGCCCAGGATGTTTCGACATCACCGCCCAGCGGGGTGACAAGACCAAGTCCGGTTACAACGACACGGCGCATTCTATTCTCCAAAAACAACAGGCCCGGCCCAGTAAAGGGTCGAGCCTGTCAATTTCCCGCCGGCTGCCCTTGCGGACAAACCCTCAAGCGAGCGCAGCGGGATAGGCAATTAGCCCTTATGCTCTTCGATGTACTTGGTAGCATCGCCGACGGTGGTGATTTTCTCAGCCGCGTCGTCAGGGATTTCAACACCGAATTCTTCTTCGAACGCCATTACCAGCTCGACGATGTCGAGGCTGTCTGCGCCCAGGTCGTCAATGAAGCTTGCTTCCTGAGTGACCTTGTCGGCTTCAACACCGAGGTGCTCGACAACAATCTTGGAAACGCGATCAGCGGTATCGGACATATTTTCCCTCTCGAAATTGGGGGTTAGAAACTTTCCTGTCGCCCTAATGAACGACAGGCGTTGTGGCAAGTCTTAGCCGTGCAAATGGTGCGGAGCTTTTCGAAATGCAAGATTTTCTGCGCTTCTTATCCAACTCCTACACCATCAGCCCTGCGAGGCAGGCTTTGGTGGTTCTACGACGCGAATGTGCACATCGCGCAATTGCTGGTTCGAAACTTTGTTCGGCGCGCCCATCATCAGGTCCTGTGCCTTCTGATTGAGCGGGAATGCGATCACTTCGCGAATATTCGGCTCATCCGCGAGCAGCATGACGATGCGGTCGATCCCCGGTGCAGAGCCACCATGCGGTGGTGCGCCAAGTTTGAACGCTTCGATCATGCCCGAAAATTCGGCATCGACCGTTTCCTTGCTGTAGCCGGCGACTTCGAATGCCTTGTACATGATTTCCGGCTTGTGATTCCGGATCGCACCGGAAGACAGTTCGTAGCCATTGCAGACAATGTCATATTGCCACGCAAGGATGTCCAGCGGGTCCTGGTTTTCCAGAGCGTCCATCTCACCCTGCGGCATGGAGAATGGGTTGTGGCTGAAATCAACCTTTTTCCGCTCTTCGTCGTATTCGAACATCGGGAAATCGACGATCCAGCAGAACTTGAAGCAGCCTTCTTCGATCAGACCGAGCTCTTCTGCCACCCGGGTGCGTGCAGCACCGGCAAGTTTGGCGGCCTCTTTTTCCTTGCCAGCCGCGAAGAACAGACCGTCATCATCACCCAGGCCCAATTCGTCATAAAGCTTGGCCATCAGATCAGGCCCGTGATTTTTTGCAATCGGCCCGCCGAATTCGCCGCCCTTGCGGGTCACATAGCCGAGCCCTGCGAAACCTTCTCCGCGGGCCCAATTATTCATATCGTCGAAGAACTTGCGGCTCTTCTCGTTGGTTTTAGGAGCAGGGATCACGCGCACCACACCGCCGCCGCCAACGATTTTCTCAAACAGGCCGAAGCCTGATTTCTCGAAGTGGCTGGTGACATCACTGATGATAAGCGGGTTGCGCAAATCGGGCTTGTCGCTGCCGTATTTCAGCATGGCCTCGCGGTAAGGGATGCGCGGGAACTCACCCGATGGCGTCACGCTCTTGCCGTTCGCGAATTCTTCGAACACGCCGGCCAATACCGGTTCCAGCGCCTGGAATACGTCTTCCTGCGTAACGAAGCTCATCTCGAGGTCGAGTTGGTAGAATTCCGGGCTGCGGTCGGAGCGCAGATCTTCATCGCGGAAGCAGGGCGCAATCTGGAAATACCGGTCGAAACCAGCAACCATCAGCAGCTGTTTGAACATTTGCGGAGCCTGGGGCAGCGCGTAGAAGCTTCCCGGGTGCAGACGGCTTGGGACAAGGTAGTCGCGAGCACCTTCGGGACTGGAAGCTGCCAGAATCGGCGTCTGGATTTCGTTGAAACCCTGATCGGTCATGCGGCGGCGGATCGAGGAGATCACCTGACTGCGCAGCATGATGTTGTTGTGCATCGTCTCGCGGCGCAAATCGACGAAACGGTATTTGAGGCGGATATCTTCGGGATATTCCTGCTCGCCGGCAACCGGCAGTGGCAGTTCGTCTGCCTTGGACTGGACCGTTACGCCGCGCGCAAAGACTTCGATTTCACCTGTGGGCAGGTTAGAATTGATTGTGCCCTCGCCCCGCGCTTTCACTTCACCGTCGATCGTCACGACGCTTTCAACGCGCAGACCGTCGAGAATCGGCAGAGCGGGCGAATCTTCGTCAGCAACGATCTGGGTCAGTCCGTAATGATCGCGCAGGTCGACGAACAGCACACCGCCATGGTCGCGCTTGCGGTGGATCCAGCCGGAAAGGCGGACGGTGTCACCGACATTCGCCTTGGTCAGGGCTGCGCAGTTGTGGGTACGATAGGCGTGCATCTAAAATCTTTCCAATTTCCGGACTATGGCGCTAGGGGCGCATTGGCTGCGCCCTCGCTCAAATGTGTGGGCGGGCTAACAGGGGAACCGAGGGGTTTTGTCAAGGTGACAGAACGCCGATGCGGATCCCGAGTGGCGGTACTCCGCCCGCATATAGAAAAGTACGATGAAAATACATGATTTGATTACCACGACCGAAGCACTCGACGATTTGGTCTCTCGCCTCGAAAAATCCGACTTCGTCACCGTCGATACGGAATTCATGCGCGAGAACACGTATTGGCCTGAACTCTGCCTGGTCCAGATCGCCAATGATGAAGAAGCGGCCGCAATCGATCCGCTTGCAGACGGCATCGACCTGACGAGCCTGCTCGACCTGATGTGCGACAATGAAGACGTGCTGAAGATATTTCACGCCGGCGGTCAGGACGTCGAAATTATCTACAACCTGACCGGCAAGACGCCCCACCCCATTTTCGATACCCAGATCGCCATGATGGCAATCAGCCAGAGTGAACAGATCGGCTATGCCAACCTGGTCGAGAGCTGGCTGGGCATCACAGTCGACAAGGGCGCGCGCTTTACCGACTGGAGCCGCCGCCCGCTGACCGATCGGCAGATCGAGTATGCAATCGGCGATGTGACACACCTGTCCGAAATCTTCCCGAAAATGCTGCAGAAGCTGATCAAGACAGGCCGCGGCAAATGGCTGAACGCCGAAATGGAAAAACTCGCCGATCCGGAGAATTATCGCAACGATCCAACCAAGGCATGGCACCGGATTCGCGCCGCCGGGCGTAACCCGCAGGTTCTGGGACGGCTGAAGGCATTGGCAGCCTGGCGTGAAGAAGAAGCCCAGCACAAGGATATCCCGCGCGGCCGTATCATGCGTGATGAAACGCTGGCCGACATTGCCAGCCACCCGCCGAAGAAGCAGGTAGACCTTGCGAAGGTTCGCGGCCTGTCCAACGCCTGGCGCGAAAATGACATCGGCAAACGGATGATGAGAGTCCTGTCCGGTGCCGAACCGCTGCCGAAAAGCGAAATGCCGACCAAGACCAAGCGCGGCGCGCCACTGGGCAAGGAAGGGGCGCTGGTTGCCGACCTGCTCAAACTGTTGCTCAAGATCCGTTCACGCGAGATCGATATTGCCAGCCGCCTGCTGACGAAATCGGATGAGCTGGAAGCATTGGCCGCTGGCCTTCGAGATCTGCCGATCCTGAAAGGTTGGCGTTACGATGTGTTCGGTCAGGACGCGCTGGAACTGGTCGAAGGCAAAACCGGTTTCGCGGTAAAGGACGGCCGGCTCATCATGACGCATATCGATGTTGCCGAAGGCGATGCCGCGCCTGCCGATGATGCGGACGACGCTGACGATGCACAGGCGAAACCTGACGAGATGCCTTCCGAAGGTGAGCGAAGCCGCGAGAGTGACAGCGATAGCAACGGTGAAGAACGCGAGTGAGCACCTACCTCCCCACCATCAAGCAATTGCAATATCTGGTCGCGCTGCATGAAACCGGCCACTTCGGCCGTGCGGCAGAGGCGAGCTTCGTTTCCCAATCCACCTTGTCGGCGGGCATCCGCGAGCTCGAGACACTGCTGGGCGTAACGCTAGTCGAGCGTAGCCGCCGTGTGGTCCGCTTCACCCCGCTTGGTGACAAGGTTGTTGCCAAGGCGCACCGTCTGCTGCGCGAAGCCGAAGAGTTGAGCGAACTGGTGCAGGCATCAGGGACGCCGCTGTCGGGCGAATTGCGGATGAGCGTCATTCCCACAATCGCCCCCTTCATGCTGCCGCACATATTGCCCCGGCTTCGCAAGGAGCGCCCTGCACTGAAACTGTTCCTGCGCGAAGAAACCAGCGCAGATGCGATCGAATCGCTTCAGCACGGGCGGGTCGACTGCGTGTTGCTCGCCCTGCCCTTCGCGACGGGCGACATCGAATATGAACATATCTGCGACGACAAGCTGTTCGTCGCTTTTCCAAAGGATGACCCGCGGGATCCGCCGGCTTCCATTCCCCCATCCATGATTGATGAGGGACATCTGCTGCTATTGGAAGACGGGCACTGCCTTAAGGAACACGCGCTGGCCGCCTGCAACCGGCCCGAACTCAATGCCAGCGCCACGATGATCGGTACCAGCCTGCATACGCTGGTCCAGATGGTGGATAACGGACTCGGCATTACCATGCTGCCCGAAATGGCGATCAAGGCCGGTATTCTTAAAGGTACAGAGATTATCGCCCGCCCCCTGCAGACTGATAACCCCAGCCGCGAAATTGCGCTGATTTGGCGTAAGAATTCGCCTCGCGGCGAGGAATTCCGCCTCCTCGCGGAGGAATTGCGAGCTGGCTGACTGGTCGGCGCCATCTGTCGAGGGTTCCAGAGCCATCCGATGGTTAAATATTCCCTACCGAATATTTACTAAATATTTGCGATTGAACGGATAGTAATAGTCGCAGACGCCACGGGTAGCAGCAGGAAACGGCAGATGCGTTCTTATAATCGCTTTAAAACAGACCACAAAGTGGAATGCAGGATCGGCCGCAAGAAGGGCGCCGTGTCCCTTTACAACCTGTCCAGTGGCGGCTGCATGATCGAAACCGGCAGCAAACTGGCCGAGCAAGGCGCTCAGGTCGAAATAAAGCTGAGTGATAAAGTCGCGATGCCGGGCAAAATTGTCTGGCGTGTCGACCGGAATGTCGGGATTAAATTCGATCTGCCTCTGCACCAAAAGGTTGTCGAGGCATTCGGTTACTCGTCTGAAGAAGAATTTGACCGGGATGATCCGCGTGATCGCTTTGGTATTCCGCTTGTCGAATGCTCGGTGGCTGCGGGTCTGATCGAATAAAGCATCAGTCCATGTGCTTCAGGCCGACCCTGAGGTAATCCCAACCCGTTATCACTGTCAGCGCCGCAGCGCCCCACAGGCATGCCAGGCCCGTCAGGTGAATCCATTGATCAGCCAGCGGCCTCGCCGCTTCGGCCATCAGCGTCGGCGGCGGTCCATGAACCGCCCCGCCCCCGATCAACGCGCCCAGCGAAACGAGCTGGAGAGTCGTTTTCCATTTCGCCAGTCGCGTCACCGGTACGGATACCTGCAACCCAGCCAGAAATTCACGCAGTCCTGATACGGCGATCTCGCGCATCAGGATGATCAGGCCCGCAATCACGTGCAAGTCACCGACATAAGGCCCCCGCAGATAGCCTTGCGCCGTAAGCACCAGAATTACCGCGGCAACCATGATCTTGTCGGCGATCGGATCCAGAAAAATGCCTAGCTTCGACACGGCTCCGCTGGACCGCGCCAGATAACCATCGAAATAATCGGTGATGCCCATGAGGCAGTACAGCGCGAACGCGAACCAATAGCCCAACTTCCATTCGGGCCACCAAAGCAGCGCAGCCAGCAAGGGGACGGCCACGATCCGCGACAGGGTCAACATGTTAGGCAAAGTCAGCATCACACCCCCTCTACCCGCTTAGTCGGCGGGGCAAAAGCACCTGTTTGCGCTTGTCCCCCCGCTTTATCCCTGTTCAAAGGGCCGCAGATGCCGAGAAGGCTCAAAGTTTGGGGTAACGCAGCCAGTATGACAACATCGACGCACCTTTTGCGGCGCAGGCGTTTCCTGCCTCTCTTCGTCACCCAGTTATTCAATGCTTTCAACGATAATCTGTACAAGAACGCCATGGTGCTGTTCGTGGTGTACCAGGTCTATAACTCGCCCAATACCGAGGGTCTTTTCAGTGCCGTAGCATCGGGCCTCTTTATCCTCCCCTTCTTCCTTCTTTCCGCGCTCGCGGGGCAACTCGCCGATATGAGGGACAAGGCAGCGATTATCCGAACGGTCAAAGCATGCGAGATCATTTTGATGATCATCGGGGCGACCGGACTATATCTGGCGTGGAAGGGAATTGCAGTGGAAACGGTTGCGATACCGTTATTGCTGCTGGCTCTGCTGCTGACAGGCGTTCAGTCGACATTTCTTGGCCCGATCAAATATGCGATCCTGCCGCAGCACCTGAAGAAGGACGAGGTCCTGGCCGGGACCGGTCTGGTCGAGGCAGGCACTTATATCGCAATCCTCGCGGGCACCATCCTCGCCGGATGGATCGATGTCGAATACGCCGCCGTAGGCATCATCATAACCTCCATCATCGGTTATTTCGTCAGCCGTCAGGTCCCCGATGCCCCGCCGCAGGGACTGGTGAAGGAAAAGCTCGACTGGAACCTGTTCCGCGCGTCGAAGAACCTCATTCGCGAGACCATGCACAATCAGGAAGTGTTCTACGCGATCCTCGCCATCAGCTTCTTCTGGACCATTGGCGCCGTGCTGTTCATCCAGTTCGTGCCACTGGCGAAGAACGTCATCATGGCCGAGCCAGAGGTCGCGAGCCTGTTCCTGGTCATCTTCTCTGTCGGTGTCGCAATCGGTTCGGTGTCGATTAATTACCTGCTGAAGGGCACAGTCTCCGCCCGCTATTCACCGATTTCCGTCATTGCGATGGGCGGGTTCGTGGTGGCATTCTATTTTGTGTCGCGACTGTGGGCTGCAGGCCAGCCGACCGAAATGCTCGGGGTGACTGAATTCCTGGCGTGGCCGATGGCAAGTTTCCTGCTTCTGTCACTGCTTGGTATCGCAATTGCCGGCGGCATGTTCGTGGTGCCGCTCTATGCGTTTCTCACCACCCGCGTTCCGCCAGAACAGGCAGCGCGTACGATCGCAGCCAACAATATCGTCAATTCAGGGGCAATGGTGATCGGATCACTGGCCGCGATGGCGCTCAATATGATCGGCATTTCGATAGCCGAACAGCTGCTGATGAGCGCCGGCATGTGCCTGGTATCGGCATGGCTCGGCAAACGGCTCTACAACGCCGAGCTAACCGCCGCGGCGAACAGCCCCGCTAGTTGAGATAGGCTAGCTGAAGAAAATCAGCGCAGCCACGAAACACCCGACATAGGCGGTCAGGAATCCGCGAATATCTTCACGGGTGATCGACAGTGCCGGACGTGCAGGAACCGGAACGCTGCCCGCCCTCACATGCGGGGGGAGCGATGCCAGAAATGGGTGACCGGCGGTTTCGTCTGAAAGAACAAGTGATCTACGCATGGGTGCCGTGTTAACGGAATACTAACCATTATGCGCGGGGCAGCTATCCACTGGCCTAGATCGGGACATTAACCAAGCTTGGTCAGCCTATTCCGGTCATTCTTCCGTCATTTGGAGGATCTTTTCCCATTCTGCGGGGCGTACCTCGCTGACGGAAAGGCGCATCAGCTTCACTAGCTCCATTTCGGCCAGTGCCGGCTCGGCCTTCACCTGTTTCAAAGTGACCGGACGCTTCAATTTACGGACCGGTTTCACTTTTACTGCGGCCCATTTGCCGGTCGGATCGGTCGGGTCGGCAATCCCGGCCACGGTTACTTCCGCGATGCCCACGATCTCCAGCCCGACATTGGAATGATAGAAGAACACCTGGTCGCCCTCCTCCATGGCGGCGAGATTGTTTTTTGCGCGGTGGTTGCGAACACCATCCCACGTGCCTTCACCCTGCTTGACGAGATCGTCCCAGCTGTAGGCATCCGGTTCCGATTTCATCAGCCAGAAACGCGCCATTTTCACATTCTCCCATCAAAGCCGGTCATCGATGCTTCCGGACTAGCGGCGCGGATAGAATGTTTCCACCCGGCTACGGGGCGAATTAACCAGTTCTTCAATCCAAATTCTTATCGTCCGAACCTTCAAATGCTTCAGGGGAGGCGCGGCTGCTCATGCCGCATCAATAATGTCTGCAAAACAAGAACCCACGAATGACAGCAAGAAGCGCGTCGAACGGGATATGGTCGCACTGGGCATTGCGATTGCTGCCATACTCATGTTCGTCGGCACCGGCAGCTCGGTCCTGCCATCGATTGCCCGCAGCTGGATCCAGGGCGTTGAGGGCCCGGACAATCTGTTGGTCAATGCTCTCCTACTCAATATCGCACTCATTGTCTTCGGTATGCGCCGCTACCGCGAGCTCATCTCCGAGATCGAGGAACGCCGCAAGGCCGAGGAAAAGGCCAAGCTCCTCGCTGAGACAGACCCACTGACAGGCTGCCTAAACCGCCGGAGCGTAGCGCCGGTCGTCGATGATCTCATTGCGAAGATCGACCAGAGCGATGCGGCAGTCGCGTTCCTCATGGTGGATCTGGATAACTTCAAACAGATCAACGATTTGAACGGCCACAAGGTCGGAGACCGGGTGCTGCAAACAACCGCCGACCGGATTCGCGCAGTCCTGCCTTCGGGTGCAACCCTGGCGCGCCTCGGCGGAGATGAATTCGCCTGCATTGTACCTTTCGATTGTCGCAAGCCCGATGCCGTCGATCAGTTGGCTGCAACACTCATAGAGCGCACATCGCGCCCTGAAATAATCAACAAGTCGATGATCGAGATCACGCTCTCCGTGGGCATTGCGACGAGTGCGCAGGAAACCCGCGACAAAGCTCCGGCGTGCGGTGAAGATTTGATGCACCGCGCCGATATCGCGATGTACCATGCGAAAAAGCAGGGCAAGAACCGTTATTTCTGGTTTGAACCGTCAATGGAGAAAGAACTCCGTTTTCGCAGCGATCTGGAAACCGGCATCAGGAACGGCATCAAGAATGGGGAATTTGTGCCCTATTACGAACAGCAGATTGATCTGCAGTCCGGTGAACTGATGGGTTTCGAAATGCTGGCACGCTGGCATTCGCCAGACCTAGGCCTCGTCAGTCCTGAAGTTTTCATTCCAGTTGCCGAGGAAATCGGCGTGATCGCCGCCCTGTCGGAGAATCTGATCGAGCAGGCGTTTGAAGACGCTAAGGGTTGGCACTCGCGGTTGACACTCTCGGTCAACATTTCGCCGGTGCAGCTACGCGATCCGTGGTTCTCCCAGAAACTTCTTAAGCTGCTGGTGAAGCACAATTTCCCGCCTGAACGGCTCGATATCGAAATCACGGAAAGCTGCCTGCATGAAAATGTCGGCGTGGTGAAATCGATGATCACCAGCCTCAAAAATCAGGGCGTTCAGATCAGCCTGGATGATT
Organism: Pontixanthobacter luteolus; assembly: GCF_009828095.1. Lineage (GTDB taxonomy): Bacteria > Pseudomonadota > Alphaproteobacteria > Sphingomonadales > Sphingomonadaceae > Pontixanthobacter > Pontixanthobacter luteolus. Next base: position 1,202,061 of record NZ_WTYP01000001.1, read on the forward strand.
TCGGCACCGGTTATTCCAGTCTTACCCAACTCCGCACCCTGCCCTTTGATCGCCTCAAGATCGATCGCAGCTTCGTTGGCGAACTGAACGATGAAGATGCCAGCGACAAGATCGTCAACGCGATCATCTCTCTGTCCGACGGCCTGGACCTTCCGGTCACTGCCGAAGGTATCGAGGACGCGCAAATTCTGAAAGCGCTCAAGGGCAAAGGCAAGATGAAGGGTCAGGGGTATCACTACGGCAAGCCCGAACATGCCGCCGCGGTAAGAGGCCGTTTGGCCGCAATGGATTTGCTCGCAGATCATCATCCGGAAGCCGAAGACAGCATGTTGCCGCCTGAGGATGAGACCGTCAATGCGAAGCGCGAAGCCATCTGACCTGTACACTCTCAGCACGCGCATGAATACTGCCTGAAACCCCGCCCACTGGACGCGCGGCCCCTTCATGCATAGATGCACGCTGCTATGCGCATCCCCTTCACCAAGATGCACGGCCTCGGCAATGATTTCATCATGCTCGACGCGCGTGAACAGGATCTGCCTGATCTGACCGCGGCCACTGTAGCTGCGCTTGCCGACCGGCATACCGGTATTGGTTGCGATCAGCTGATTGTGCTGGAGCCTTCGAACCGCGCTGATTTCCGGATGCGAATATACAACTCCGATGGCGGCGAAGTGGAAGCATGCGGCAATGCCTCTCGCGCGGCCGCATTGCTGCACGGACGGGCGGCGGCAGTCGAAACCGGCGGCGGCATCATCAATATTTCCCGGTCAGAAAGCGGAGCCCGTGTCGACATGGGGCAGCCGCGCTTCGAATGGGACGCTATCCCGATCGATTATGCGATGGATACCCTGCACCTCCCCGTTTCTTGGGAGGGGCTCACAGATCCTTCCGCGGTCAATGTCGGTAACCCGCACGTGATCTTCTTTGTTGACGATCTGGCCGCAATCGATCTTGCCCGGCTGGGGCCTGTGATCGAAACCGATCCGCTGTTCCCGCAGCGCGTTAACGTGAATGTCGCGCAGGTTTCAGGCGGTGCGATCAATCTGCGCGTGTGGGAACGCGGTGCCGGGTTGACGCGCGCCTGCGGAACCGGTGCATGCGCAACCGCCGTAGCCGCGCTGCGCCGGGGTTTGGTTCAATCGCCGGTCAAGGTGACGCTGCCCGGCGGAACACTGACAATCGAATGGTCGGAAGGCCAATCGATCATCATGGAAGGCCCGGCCACAGAATCGTATCGCGGTACATTCGAATGGTCCGATTACGCATGAGCGGCAATTCCGAAGTCATATCCCTAGGCTGCCGGCTGAATATTTCCGAGAGCGAGCAGATCAAGGCGATGCTCGCCGGGGAAGATGATGTGGTTGTCATCAACAGCTGCGCAGTCACGTCGGAAGCGGTGCGCCAGACACGGCAGGCGATCCGCAAGGCGCGGAAGGCGCGCCCTGAAGCCCGCCTGATGGTGACTGGCTGTGCGGCGGATATCGAACGCGACCAGCTGGCTGCGATGCCCGAGGTCGACGGCCTCGTCAAAAACACCGCCAAGCTTGATCCGCGTGCCTGGAACGTACCGCTGGATGCACCACCCTTCGTGCCCAGCCGGACCCGCGCCTTTGTCACAGTCCAAAACGGGTGTGACCACGCCTGCACCTTCTGTGTCATTCCCCAAGGCAGAGGGAAAAGCCGGTCCCAAACCATCCCCCAAGTGCTGGAAGAGGTGGAAAAGCATCTTGCACTTGGCGCGCCGGAGATCGTCCTAACCGGGGTCGATGTGACTTCCTGGGGCCATGATCTGTCCGACAATCCGCCACTGGGCAAACTCGTATCGGCGGTGCTGGACCGTTTCCCGGACCTGCCGCGCCTGCGCATGTCGTCGCTGGACGGGATCGAAATCGATCCGCAGCTGGAAGAATTGTTCATGGGCGAGGACCGGCTGATGCCGCATCTTCACCTGTCGCTTCAACATGGGCATGACATGATGCTCAAACGGATGAAGCGGCGGCACCTTCGCGCAGATGCGATTGCCCTGGTTGAACGATTGAAAGCCAAGCGTCCAGAAATCGCCATCGGGGCAGATCTGATCGCTGGATTTCCGACAGAAGACGCGGCGATGCATTCCGATAACCTCTCGATCATCGAAGCGCTCGATATCGTCCACGGCCATGTGTTTCCCTACTCACCGCGCCCCGACACCCCAGCGGCGCGTATGCCCCAGCACAGCCGCCCGCTGATCAAACAGCGTGCCGCCGAACTGCGCGAAGCTGTCCGGTCGCGGCGCAATGCCTGGATGCAAACGCTGGTCGGCCAGCCGCTTTCCGTCCTCGCGGAACGGGATGGAACAGGCTATGCGCCCAATTTCGCGCGGGTCGAGGTGCCACAGGGCACCGCTGCCGGCACAATCCTGACTATCACTCCGAATGAACTCAGCGAAGGCTTGCTAAGATGAGCGACACAAGTTGGACCGACCGCGTATTCGGCGGTTTCCGCAAGACGTCAGAGCGGCTGTCGAGCAATCTGACCGGTGTCGTCGGGACTGCCAAGCTCGACGATGCGGCGCTGGATGATGTCGAAGATGCGCTGATCATGTCGGATCTCGGCCCCTCCGCTGCCGCGCGCATTCGGAGCAAGCTGGCAGAAAAACGGTTCGGGCTGAACATTACCGAAACCGAACTGCGCGAGGCAGTGGCGGCAGAGATCGCCGAGATTCTGCGTCCGGTTGCGAAGCCGCTCGAAATCACCGCTTTTCCCCGCCCTCAAGTGGTGCTGGTTATTGGCGTGAACGGCAGCGGCAAAACGACTACCATCGCCAAGCTGGCGCATCTGTTTCAGGAAGACGATTACGGCGTGATGCTGGCGGCAGGTGACACATTCCGCGCTGCCGCCATTGGCCAGCTTGCTACCTGGGCTGACCGCATCGGGGTCCCGATTGTTCGCGGCCCTGAAGGCGGCGACCCGGCGAGCATTGTTTTCGACGGGGTGAAGGCGGCAACAGAACAGGGCATCGATGCACTGATTGTCGACACTGCAGGACGCCTGCAGAACAAGCGCGAACTGATGGACGAACTGGAAAAAATCCGCCGTGTGCTCGGGCGGCTCAATCCTGAGGCGCCGCATGACGTGGTGCTGGTGCTCGATGCAACCAACGGCCAGAACGCCCTCGCCCAGATCGAAACCTTCAAGGAAGTGGCCGGCGTAACCGGTCTGATCATGACCAAGTTGGACGGGACCGCGCGTGGCGGCGTTCTTGTTGCAGCCGCGGAACAATACGGCCTGCCGATCCATGCCATTGGCGTTGGTGAGAAAATTGACGATTTGCGGCCGTTCGATCCGGACCTGGTTGCCCGTGTAATTGCAGGAGTAGCCTGATGAAAAGTGAAACCGCCCCGGCGAAAAAGAAACCTTCCGGGTGGCTCAATGTAGCAGTCGATTACGGGCCACTGCTCGTCTTCCTCGGCGTTTACAAATACTCCTCACCGGAAGAGGCCAACGCGATCGCCGAAGTGACTGCCGTGATCAAAGGCACCTTCGCTTTCATGATCGCCGCCGTGATCGCATTGCTGTTTTCCAAATTCAAACTTGGACACGTTTCCCCGATGCTGTGGTTTTCCACCGCGCTGATCGTCGGTTTCGGCGGCCTTACGATTTTCTTTGGCGATCCGACATTCGTGCAGATCAAGCCGACTATTATCTACACAATCTTCGGTCTGGTCCTGACCCTTGGCTGGTTCAAGGGGAAGGCGCTGCTCAAGGTTCTGCTGGAGGCCGCGTTCGAGGGGCTAAGCAATGAAGGTTGGCTAAAACTGTCACGCAACTGGGGTATCTTCTTCTTCGCGCTAGCCATCCTGAACGAGGTGCTGCGTTATCTCTACAATGTAGAGAACGACAATTTCGAAACTTGGCTATGGGCCAAGTTCTGGGTGTTCATGCCGCTGACATTTCTGTTTACCTTCAGCCAGATACCGATGCTGATGCGTCACGGCCTTGATGTCGAGGCAAAGGATGACGTGATCAAGGAAGAGCCGCCTACGGGCAGCTGAGGCAGCAAATTTGAAAGTCTCCATCGAACTCGATCTGGATCGTGAGCGGGCACAGCAGCTCAGCGAGGGAATAGTGGAGTTCAACCGGGCTGCTGTTCCCGATCTGGAGCCGAACGAGGCTGAAACGCAGTTCCATGTCCTGGCGCAAGACGCGGCTGGGAATGTGGCCGGCGGGCTGCGAGCCACCTGTTACTGGAACACGCTTCACATTGAGCTTTTGTGGCTGTCAGACACCGCGCGCGGAACAGGAATTGGCCGCGAACTAGTCGAGAAAGCCGAAGAATTCGCCATCAGCCAGAACTGCAGGAAAGCACTGGTCGAGACCACCAGCTGGCAAGCGCGGCCCTTTTACGAAAAGCTGGGTTACACGCATATGGCGACACTGCATGACCGGCCAAAAGGTCACGCTTCGCACTACCTATCCAAAACGCTTGAAATGGACTAACACCGTCCGTTCCGGTCAGATCCGGACCTGACTGCCCAATTCTACAACCCGGTTCGTAGGCAGGCGGAAGAACTCCATCGCGGTCGCCGAATTCCGAAGCATCCACGCGAAAATCTTTTCTCGCCAGATCGGCATTCCCGGATTCTCCGACGGCAACAAGGTCTGCCGCGACAGGAAGAAGCTGGTCTGCATCATGTCGAATTCACCGCCGCATTGCTGCATCGTTTTCAGCCCGGCAGGAACAGCGGTCTCTTCCATGAAGCCATAATGCAGCACAGCGCGGAAGAAGCCATCGCCCAGATCATGATACTCGCACCGGGTCGCCGGATCGACATAGGGTATCTCGGCAATCTGCACCGTCAGGATCACAACCCGTTCATGCAGAACCTTGTTGTGCTTGATATTGTGCAGCAGCGCAGAAGGCACGCCGCCGGTCGACGATGCCATGAAGATCGCCGTCCCGGGAACGCGAACCGCGCTGTTTTTCGCCGACTTGGCAAAAATCTCGATCGGCAGAGCAACTTCGCTCATCCGTTCGCGCATCAGCTTGCGCCCGCGCGCCCAGGTGGTGAGCAAGGTAAAGGCGATCGCACCGACCAGCAGCGGGAACCAGCCGCCTTGCGGCACCTTGGTCAAGTTGGCTGCGAAGTAGGCGCCGTCCACGATCAGGAACAAAGCCACCACTGGCGCGGCGTACCACCACTTCCACTTCCATACGCCTACGAACAGAACGCCCATGAGAAGCGTATCGATAGTGACCGCCCCGGTCACCGCGATGCCGTATGCGCTGGCGAGGTTGGACGAATTCTGGAATGTCAGAACCAGAATGATCACGGCGATCATCAGCGCCCAATTGACCACCGGAATATAAATCTGGCCGCCTTCGGTTTCGCTGGTGTGGCGGATCGACAGGCGGGGAATATATCCCATCTGCATGGCCTGGTGCGTGATGGAAAACGCGCCGGAAATCACCGCTTGGCTGGCGATGAAAGTTGCGATTGTCGCCAGGAACACCAGCGGCAGCCTCCATTCTTCATTCGCGAGGAAGAAGAACGGGCTCTGGATGGCCTGCGCGGCCTGATCTGCAGGAAGGCCGATAATCATTGCGCCCTGCCCGAAATAGTTGAGCAGCAAACACGGCATGACAAAGCCGAACCATGACAAGCGCATCGGTCCGCGACCGAAATGCCCCATGTCGGAATAAAGCGCCTCTGACCCTGTCACGGCCAGCACGACCGATCCCAGCGCCAGAAAAGCGAGCGTGCCGTCGATGACAAAGAAATTGACTGCGTAATACGGGTTCAAAGCCCACAGGATTTCTGGGGTCTGGACGATCTGCCATGCGCCCATGCAGGCAATCACGGTGAAATAGACAATCATTACCGGAGCAAACAGCGCCCCGACCTTCGCCGTCCCGCGTTTCTGCAGGATGAAGAGGAATACAAGCAGCGCCAAGGCGATGGGAATCACGAATTGTTTCAGCCCCTGGTCGACGACCGTCAGCCCTTCGACCGCGGACAGGACAGAGATCGCCGGTGTGATCATGCTATCACCATAGAAAAGCGACGTCGCAAACACACCAAGCAGCACGGCAAGCCAGCCATATCGAGATTTGCTGATCTTGCTTGAAATTAGCGCCACAAGAGCAAGACTGCCGCCCTGCCCCTTGTTATCGGCGCGCATCAGGATCGTGACATATTGTAACGACACGACCAGCGTCATCGACCAGAAAATCAGGCTGATAACACCGAGCACATGCGCTGTGTCCAGCGCCAGCGGGTGCGGTCCGACAAACGTTTCGCGGAAAGCATAAAGCGGGCTGGTACCGATATCACCGAAGACGATGCCAATCGCACCCACGGCAAGCGCAGTCTTGGAAGCGGCATGCCCCGAGACCGCTCCCGGCGGTGGTACAATCTTGTGCTGGCTGGTTTCGGCCATTGGATCGGTAGTCCCGACTGTAGCTACCCGGCGTCAAATGGTTGCCGGTTCAAAGGCGGCGGCGCTTAGCAGTATCGAATACACCCGGCAATAGATTAGCCGCTACGGATTATTGACCCATTTGCGTCATCAGGGCCTCGAGCCGTTCCAACCGCAGCTCGAGATCAGCGTGCCATGGTGCATCTTCGGGCGAATTTTCCAGCAGGTTCAGCCAAAGGTCGCGGGTCCGGCCCGGTTGCCCCGCACGCAGAAAGCCAATGCCGAGAAAATACGTCGGCGCAGGATTGCCGGGGTCTGCCCGTTCCGCGCGCGAATATGCATAAAGCGCGGCCGGGGTCAGGGAACCCTCTGCATGTTCCACCAGCGCATTGCCCATCGCAGTCCAGGCCTCGGCATCTACCGGATTTTCCGTAACTGCGTTCCCCAGCATGTTCGCAGCATCTTCATATTGCCCTTTTCGAGCAAACGCATCGGCCACAGTGACAAACCGGCTCGGCGTTGACTGAGGGCCATAAAATTCACGGCGGGCTTCGATCAATATCTCGTTGCCCTCGCTTGCGTCCGGCTGTGCGCTCTTCGGAGCGCCTGCATATCCGGGGAAACCCTGTAATGCGTATCCCGCCAGCCCGAACAGCAAAGCGGCACCGAACAGTGTCCAGCCCCCCTTGGGCAAGCGAAACACAAATGCCGCGAGAATGAATGCAGCAACGCCAAGCGCGATAATCGGGAGCCAGCTCATGCCTGTTTCCTCAAACGGCGCCAAAGGATCATACCGGCGATCAGAATAAGCAAACCCGGTATGGCGAATAACGGCCAAGTAGTTTCGCTTACAGTGGGCGCGTAGCTAACATAGTCGCCATATCGCGCGACAAGCCATGCGCGGATTGCCTCTGGATCTTCACCAGCTGCGATGCGTGTTCGCACCTGATGCCGCATGTCCCCGGCCATTGGGGCATCGCTGTCGGCAATCGACTGACTCTGACATTTCAGGCAGCGCAGTGTCTCCATCAACGCTTGCGCCTGCGCTTCCTGCTCTGCATCGGGCAATTGCTCATAAGCAAGCGGCGCGGGCGGCAGCGATTGCTGAGCGGCAAGCGGGCCTGACACGGCAGCAGCCAGTGCTATCGCTATGCGCAGGAACCACCTCATGCCCCGGCCTCGGCCAGTTCTTGCAGCAACAAGGGCACGTGTTCAGCACGAATGTCGCCGATGTGCTGGTAGGTTATGACCCCGTCACCGTTCACCACAAAGGTTTCCGGCACGCCTGACGATCCAATCGACAATTGCACTTCGGACAAATCGTCGGCCCCGATACGGGTGTAGGGGTTGCCGTAATTTGCAAGAAAGCGCGCGACGTCTTCCGGTTTGTCGCGAATGGCGATCCCGACAATCGGTACGCCCTGCCGCTGCAGTGCCTCAAGCTGAGGAGCCTCTGCAATGCACGGGACGCACCAGCTGGCCCAGATGTTCAGCAGTTTCGCCCGGCCATCCTTGAGGTCCGCCAAGGCGACGCCCGGGCGCGTTTCGATGGCCGGCCTGAGATTGAAATCGGGAACCGGTTCGCCAATCATCGTGCTTTCGATGAATTCATCCTTTGGCTGTGTCAGCTGATACGCCGCCAAACCGCAGAAGCCCGCAAACAGCAGCAGCGGCACCCACATGCGCACCCCCTTCATGCGGATTCCCCTTCTTCCTTCCGGCCAGCAAGGCGCGACTGGACATACCGGCGTTTAAGGTCGCCCTTCACGCGGCCGATAAGGGCAAGCAATCCGCCCAGCGCCACCAGGATACCGCCGTACCAGATCAGCGTGACAAATGGCTTCCACCACAGCCGCAGCTGCCACCGTTCCGCGCCCTCGCCCCCGCTGGCCTCGTTCCCGATGACCGCGTAAAGCTGGCCGTTCCAGCGCGTTGAGAGCACACTTTCCGTCGTCTCTTGTGGCGGAGCCCAGAAATTGCGGGATTGCGGTTTCAGCAGGATAGCTTCGCCGCCATCGTAACTGGCCATCAATTGCCCTTCGATGGCTGTCCAGTTCGGGCCAGCAACGGGCCTGGTCGCCAGAAGTGACACGTTCCAAGGCCCGATCTCCACATTGTCGCCAACGCTTACAGCGGCCAGTTTTTCTTCTGAGAACGCAGATTCGCTCGCCATTCCGAACAGCGCCACTGCGATCCCGAAATGGGCCACAACCATACCCCAGGTCGCGATGGGTACGCGCAGCAGGTTGCGCCCGCGCAGAGGCAGGAAGCTGGCAATGGCAAGTCCGGCAGCAACCGCCAGGCCCAGATCAGCCAATAGCCCGTATGAGCCGAGGATGATGACCACAGCCAGCACCGCTAGCATGATGGCTGCGATGACAATCATCGGCACTTTGATTCGGGAAATTCTGTCACCCCGCCAGCGGAGCAACGGCCCGACTGCCATGACCAGCAGCATGGGGATCGTGAAGATCGCCCCTGCTGGATTAAAGTAAGGCGGTCCCACGGATACTCGCACATCGAACACTTCGGTCAGCAAAGGATAGAGTGTGCCGAGCAATACGATGCCCAGGATTGCGCTGAGCATCACGTTGTTGAACACCAGCGCACCTTCGCGCGAAGTGATGGAAAAGCGCTCACCCTCCGCAACGGAGCCAGCCCGCAACGCAAACAAAAGCAGCGCGCCGCCGATGTAGAGCCCGAGCAAGAACAGGATGAACGTACCGCGCTCAGGATCGACTGCAAATGCATGCACGCTGGTCAGGATGCCGGATCGGACGAGAAACGTGCCGAGCATGGACATGGAGAAAGCCACGACGCCAAGCATGATGGTCCACGCCCGCAATGCATCGCGGGCCGCCAGAACACTCACCGAATGGAGCAGCGCGGTTGCCGCTAGCCACGGCATGAGGGACGCGTTCTCGACCGGATCCCAGAACCACCAGCCGCCCCAACCGAGTTCGTAATACGCCCAGTAACTTCCCGCTGTGATTCCCAGCGTCAGGAAAATCCATGCGCCTAGCACCCATGGCCGCATCGCTCTGGCGAATGCCGGACCAACCTGGCGCGTAAGCAAGGCACCAACGGCAAAGCTGAAGGCGACCGACAATCCCACATAGCCGAAATACAATGTGGGCGGATGGAATGCGAGGCCGATATCCTGCAATAGCGGGTTTAGCCCCATCCCCTCCAACGCTGGCTCCGGAAGCCGTTCAAACGGGTTGGAGCTCAGCAATAGAAATGCGTAAAAGCCAATTCCGACAAAGGCTTGCGCTGCGAGCGTGGCAAACATTGTCCGTTCGGGCAACCGCCGTTCCACGAGCGCGATCAATCCGCCTGCCAGCGCCATGACAGTCACCCAGAGCAGCATCGACCCTTCGTGGTTACCCCACGCACCGGCGAGCTTGAAAATCATCGGTTTGGCTGAATGCGAATTGGTTGCGACCAGCTTTACCGAAAGGTCGGTAACCGCAAACAGCCACAGCAGCATCACGAATGCAAAGGCTGCAAGCAGGCCTTGTACGATAGCGGCAGGACGAACCAGCGACGCGAGCTCTCCGCTGCCGTCTCGGAGCGCAAGCGCACCTGCGATCAATTGCAGCACGGAAAGCGCGGCCGCTAGCCACAATGCCGCAAGCCCCAGCTCTGCGATCATGTAGCAGGCCCCTGCGCTACAAGAGTTTCATCCGCTTTGTGCTGATCCATTTCCTGAAGTTCGCGCGGAACGTAGTTCTCATCATGCTTGGCCAGCAGGTTGTCTGCAACGAACGTCCCGTCGGCGGCCAGCCGCCCTTCCGCCACAACTCCTGACCCTTCGACGAACAGGTCCGGCAGGATACCGGTGAAGCGCACTGGCACGACTGCGCTGTCCTTGTCCGTTACAATAAAGGAGACGGTTACACCGTCTGGCATGTTACGGATTGAATCTTGCTGCACCATTCCGCCCAGACGGACTGCCTGACCAACCTCTGGCGGTTCTGCAATCATCTGTCCTGGCAGGTAAAAATAATTCGCCTGATTGCGCAGCGCCCACGCGGCAAGCAGCCCCGCCCCGATGAGCGCGACAAGCGCGATCACCACCAGGATGAGCCGTTGATGCTTGGCCTTCAAACCATTGGTCATTTGCGCCTCGCCTCCGCACGCCGTTTTTCTTCGCGTTTCATGCTAATCCAGCTCCACCCTACCAGACCGAGCGTCATCACAATGCCGATAATGTAGCACGCGATCACATAGTCCCACTGGTCCAGATTTTCACGCATCAGCTTGCTCCGCCAGCTTTACGGCGCAAGCGCGCCTCTGTCTGGATTTCTGCCAGCAACGCCCGCATCCGGGCCAAAACCACGCCGCCGAACAACAGCGAAAAGCCCAAGACGGCAACCCCAAGTGGGACGAGAAATTCAGGATCGATCGCGCTTTTGCCCATGGTTATGCTTGGTGGTTGATGCAGCGAATTCCACCAAACCACCGACCGGTTGATGATCGGAATGTTGATCGCACCAACGAGGCCGAAAATCGCCGGGATTCGGCTGGAGCCGCCATCCCGCGCAACGGCCTGCGACAGCGCGATATAGCCGAAATAGAGGAACAGCAGAACCAGCATCGATGTCAGCCTCCCATCCCAAACCCACCAAGTGCCCCATGTCGGGCGGCCCCAGATTGATCCGGTGATCAGGCACATCGCGGTGAAAGCAGCACCGGGCACAGCAGCTGCCCGTGCAGCAAGACTTGCGAGGGGGTGACGCCACACCAAAAAGACCAGGCTGGATAGCGCGATGGCAGTCCACCCGCCCATCCCAAGCCACGCAGCCGGGACATGGATGAACAGGATGCGCACTGTCTCGCCCATCAGCTGATCCGGCGGAACAGATGTAACGCCCCAGAAAAGTGCGACGGACGTCAGCAACAAGCCACTGACCAGCAAAAGCGGGGTTAGCCAGCTCGCGAGGGCCAGAAATCGTTTGGGATTGGCAAAGCCGTGCATTTGTTACCGTCCGGCACCAGCTTTGGCAGGGCTGACGGAAGGTCGCAAGACTACAATCCCCCGCCCGATCAGCGACCGATAAGTTTTTGCGCCATGCGGTCGGCAACGACATCGGGCGAGACGCCGCTGGTGTCGCTTTCGGCCCAAATTTCCTCCAGCCGACCAGGGATCTGCGCAATCCGCTTGCGCACCTCGTTAATGTCGCACGGGTCGCCATGGCGCTTGCAAAGATATTCCATCGCAACGCTGATGATGCCGCCTGCATTGATGACGTAATCGGGTGCGTACAGAATGCCGCGATCAGCCAGCTTCTGGCCGTGTCCCTGTCTCGCCAGCTGATTGTTCGCGCCGCCTGCCACGATCGGAGCCTCAAGCCGGGCAATCCCTTCATCGTCGAGAATCGCACCTAGTGCGTTCGGGCTGAAGACATCGCACGCCGTGCTCATGATCGCGTCAGCCGGGGCAAATTCGCCGCCTAGTTCACCAGCCAGCGCCTTCGCCCGGTCTTCGTGAATGTCAGAGAGCGTAAGCTTCGCACCGTCATGGGCAAGCAGACGCGCAACGCCGCCACCAACACTGCCGGTGCCCTGGATTGCGACATGCACACCCTTGACCGAATCCTTGCCCATTTTGTGCAGCACTGCTGCCTTGATACCGTGATAGATGCCCATGGCCGTGAACGGTCCGGGATCGCCGCCAGCAGCGTCTTCGCCCGATACCGGGAGGCCCGAAACGAATTCGGTGCGCTTCGATACGGCAACCATGTCCGCCTCGCTGATGCCCACGTCCTCTGCAGTGACATAGCGGCCGCCGAGCGCATCGACTGCATCGCCGAAGGCTGCGAGCATTTCAGGAGTTTTAGCCTTGTCCTTGCCAGCCAGGATCACCGCTTTGCCGCCGCCGAGAGGCAGGCCTGCCATTGCGTTCTTGTAACTCATCCCGCGGCTGAGGCGCAATGCATCGCGCATGGCATCCTTGGGCTCTGGATAATGCCAGAACCGGGTCCCGCCAGCGCCCGGGCCAAGATGCGTGGAATGAAGGGCGATAATGGCCGTCAGACCCGATTTTCGATCATGCACGAGCTGTACGTTCTCGTGATCGTCAAAGTCCGGTTCCGTCCAGAATGCCGTCATTATAAAATTCCCAATTGCAGTCCGCTCGCGGAATGCGTTTTTTTGCAGGGACGGCATTGGGAGGGGGATAATGGGGCGATCGAGGGGTCTCGAACCCCCGACCTCCGGTACCACAAACCGGCGCTCTAACCAACTGAGCTACGATCGCCACATATCCGCATCCGCACTCGTGAAATGCCGTGCTGCGGGGCCTGTTAAGGCTGCACGGCGTGCGGTCAAGCCGCTTCCGACGCGGGCGAGCGCCAATTGCATAGCTTACCGGATTTTGAAAGCGAAAACTGCGTCAATTTGCAATCGGCGCAAGATTATTTCGCGCCTTGCCATGGGATTGCCCGGGCTTATCACTGTTTTGGTGACACATGGGGGTGATTCTTCGGCTCGGCGCTTGCTCCAGCAGCAAGGGATGCAGCGCGTCCTGACACCGAAAGCAGAAATTTTCCAGCTGCGTGATTTTCTGCCGGATGCTCTCGCGCGGGAGCTGGTCGGCCTGATCGAAGCGGAACGGCGCCCCTCCACCATCGCTGACGACAACGGGGACAAGCATTTCCGGACCAGCGAAACATGCGATCTTGCACCGGAGGAACCAGCCGTCAGCTTGGTCGAGAAATTGCTGTATGAACTAAATGGCATCGACCCACGCTATGGAGAACCGCTGCAGGGGCAGCGTTATGACGTTGGCCAGGAATTCAAGGCCCATAGCGATTGGTTCAACCCTGGCGGAACCGACTATCTCAAATATTGCAGCGTCGCGGGCCAACGCACCTGGACATTCATGATCTACCTAAACGACGTGGAGGCCGGCGGCGGCACCCGTTTCAAGGCAATCGGCAAGACGTTCAAACCTGAGGCGGGCAAGCTGCTCTGCTGGAATAATCGCACAAGCGATCTTGCAGTTAATCCCGACACGATCCACCATGGCATGAAGGTTCGCCAAGGGGTCAAATACATCCTGACCAAATGGTACCGGGAAAAGGAATGGGGATGAATATGGACCAGTACAAAGAGCTAGAAGATCAACTCAAGACAAGGCTGAAAACCCTGGTCGAACGCGCCGAGGTGATCGAAGATGATCTGCGGCATCCACTCGACGACGACTGGGAAGAACAGGCACAGGATCTGGCCGATGACGAGGCGCTGATTGGCGTGGACGAAGTTCTCCGCCAAGAGATCGGACAGGTGCGCGCCGCATTGTTCCGCATCGAAAAAGGGACTTACGGCACCTGTGCGACATGCGGTGAAGACATCGGAATAGAGCGGCTGAAGGCACGCCCAATCGCGACGCGCTGCATCAAGCACGCTGCCTGATCAACCCTGGCTGACTACCGGCCGGACACGAATCAAAAAGGACGGCCCCGTCGGGCCGCCCTTCTTTTACGGTCCGAAAACCGCAAAACTGATATCCCAGCTTATTTCTTGAGGCTGATGCCGCCGAAACGCTTGTTAAAGGCTGCAACGCGGCCGCCTTCCTGAAGCTGCTGCTTGCCGCCGGTCCATGCCGGGTGGCTGGTCGGGTCGATTTCCAGTGCGAGAGTGTCGCCTTCGCTGCCCCAGGTGGAGCGGGTCTGGAATTCGGTGCCATCGGTCATCTTGACCGTGATCATGTGGTAATCGGGGTGTCCTTCGGCCTTCATGGCATAGTCCTTTATGCAATCGTTCCGGTACCGACCGGAACTGCAACTGAAATGAGAAGCGGCGCCAATAGGGCGGACCGCAGCATTTGGCAAGGGGTTGCGGTCAACCTGCTGGCGGATCGGCGATCATTGCAGTGAATTCGCACTCACTGGTCACCTTGCCCTCGACACTGGCCTTGCCCTTGAATTTGTAAACGCGGCTGCGCTTCTGCAGAAACTCGACCTCCAGGTCCAACAGACAGCCCGGGGTAACCGGTGAGCGGAACTTGGCTCCATCGATGCCCATGAAGAACACCAGTTTACCAGTACCGGCCAGTTCCAGCGTCTCGATCCCGAGAATTGCTGCCGCCTGGGCCATGGCTTCGATCTGAAGCACGCCAGGCATAATCGGCGCACCAGGGAAATGCCCCTGGAAGAACTCTTCATTGAACGTCACGGCCTTCACCGCGTGAATACGTTCGCCAAGCTCCAGCGATTTAACCTTGTCTACCAGCAATAGCGGGTAGCGGTGCGGCAAGGCCTTGAGCACCTTTTGAATATCATAGGCGAATTCCTCGCCCTTCTCATTGCTCATGGCCTTGCCCCCATTTCCCGTGAATTAACGGCCAGTCGGTGCCGGCTGCTGCGCGGCTGCGCCCTGCTGCTGTTGCTGCTGGATCGCGGCGCGCTGCGCTGCTGCAAGGATGATCTGCTGAATCGACTGGTGGGTTTGCACAGTGTTCTGGCGCGGGCGGAAGTTTGCCGGCGGCGTGGTCGCGACAGTCGGCAGGCGCTGGTTCACAACTGCCAGAATGTCGTCAGAAACGTCGACACCCTCAGCCGCATACTGGAACGCTTCAGGCGTCAGCATGATCTGGATGTTCTTGTTCTGGATGACCTGATTTTGCGCATTGGCATAATCATTGATGATCTGCTCAACCACGTAATACTGCGCCAGTGCGATCGGCTGCGTCAGGGTTTCGACCTGTTGCTGCTTCTGTTCGATCTGACCGCGAACCGATGGGTTGGCGTCGATTTCAGCCTGCGAAATCTGCTGGTCGGAATTGGTGTCGAGGCTCTGCGACAGCGTCTGCACTTCCTGGCGCAAGGTATTCACCTGCTGGATCTGCGATGCATAGGTGGTGTTGATCGCCTGATATGCAGCGATGCGGGCTTCCGAACGGACCAGCACCGATTCAGGGCTGCTGGTTGCGATGCCGGCGACCTGTGCCTGCGCTGGCGCAGACATCGGGACAGCAACTACCATGGCGAGGCCAGCGGCAAGCGCCGGTTTGAGAAGGTTTTTCATTAGAATTGAGTTCCTACGTTAAACGAGAATTTCTTTGTGTCATCACCATCAACCTTGGTGATGGCGTGGGCGAAATCGATCCGGAAAGGACCGAAAGGCGAATTCCAGTTCACACCAGCACCAATAGTGATGCGTGGTTTGGCGGAATCGCCAAGGAAAACTTCCTGGAAGGCGCCGGGATTGACCGCGAGGTCAGGATCATAATCTGTGCCCATCCCGTCGTTCGGCTCGATGGTAACCACGCCATCGGGACGAACATATTGGAGATTTCCGTCAGCATCCGCAGTCTGCAGCAGAAACGGGCTGCTGAGAAGTTCAGGACGGGTAACATTGAACAGTGCGCCGGCATCGATGAAAATCGAAGGCCGCAGGCCAAGTTCGCGTACACCGGAACCAAGCGGAATTTCAAGTTCGGCACGGCCGAGGTAGTAGGCTTTACCGCCAATCGCGTCATCGCTGACCTGGTTGCGATCGGTGAGGACTAACGGCTGCGGATCGCCCTCTGGACTATCCGGGTCTTCAACGATGCGCTGACGCAGAACACGAGGACCAACACCGCGAATATCGAACCCGCGAATTTGCGGTTCGCCGAGGAAAAAGCGGTCGGTCAGGATAACGTCATCGACGCCTACCCCGCCGCGATCCTGTAGGCCGTTGATCACACCGCCTTCTGCAGAAAGCGAGAAGATGAAGCCGTTGAGTACATTCCAGTACTGTGCCGCCTTGCCGCGGAAGCGCAGATACTTAACTGAGCCGCCAAGACCGGCATACTCTGTCGTAAATGTGACCGAGCGACCACGCGTTGGACGGAAGCGGCTATCAGTGTTGTCGAATGCCAGCGTCGCCCCCAAAATTGAACTGGTCCGCGAACCGATGACATCGCACAGGAACCGGCCGGCGAGGAACGGATCGCAGGTCGGGATACCGTCGCCGTTCTGGTCGCGGAAGAAAGTTCCTTCGTCCAAGCCAATTTCATCGTAGTTGAACGTGTAGCTACCAACCAGCGACATGTATTCGGTCAGCGGCACGCCGACACGCAATGATGCGCCTGTTGTGGACTGTTCGTATGTGGTGTTGCGCGTATTGTTCTGGAAATTGAAGCTGTTGAAGTCTCGGCGATATATATCGATCCCCGCCGAGATATTCCGGTCGAAAACATACGGTTCAGTAAAGCTCAGATTGAAAGAGCGCGAATAACGCGAATAATTGACGCTGGCGCCAACCGTCTGGCCCCGCCCGCGGAAGTTACGCTGGCGGATCGAACCGGATAAGATGAAGCTTTCAATCGATGAGAAACCCGCCGACAGCTGCAGCTCGCCCGTCGGTTGCTCTTCAACATTCGCTTCAAGAATGATCCGGTCAGGCGCACTGCCTTCCTTCTGTTCAATCTCGAAGTTTTCTTGGAAATAACCCAGCGATTTGATGCGGTTGGTGGAACGATTGACGCCGATAGAGCTGAACGCGTCACCTTCTGCGACACGGAATTCACGGCGCAGAACCTTGTCCTGCGTGAGCGTGTTACCGTTTACGTCGATCCGTTCGACATAAACACGGGGCGCCTCGTTGATGGAGTAGGTCACATCCATCGTCAGCGTTTCCTGATTACGCGTAAAGTTCGGGCGAACATCGGCAAATGCATAGCCGAAACGGCCAGCCAGTTCCGTCAACTGTTCGACTGTGTCCTCGACGGATTTAGCGTTGTACCAGTCCCCACCCTTCATCGCGAGGTTCGACGTCATCAGGCCGCTGTCAAAGTCGCGGATCTGGCTCTCGACGTTCACATCGCCAAATTTGTAGCGTTCGCCTTCCTCAACGACGTAGGTGATGATGAAATCACGCTTGTCAGGGGTCAGTTCGGCGACCGCCGATACCACGCGGAAATCGGCGTAACCTTCAGTCAGATAGAACTGGCGCAGTTTCTGCTGGTCGAATGCCAGACGGTCAGGATCGTAGCTGGTGTTCGAGCTGAAAAAGCTGGTCAAACGCGCCTGTTTGGTGACCATTTCGCTGCGAAGCTCACCATCAGAAAACACATCGTTGCCGATGACATTGATCTGGCGAACCTTCGATTTGGGCCCTTCGCTGATTTCGAAGATCACATCGACACGGTTCTGGCTCAGTTGAACCATCTTCGGCTCTACGGTGGCAGCGAAACGGCCCTGCCGCTTGTACAATTCGATGATACGCGCAACGTCGGCGCGAACCTTGGATCGGGTGAAAATCTGGCGCGCGGCCAGCTTGATTTCAGGAACGATCTTGTCGTTCTTGATCCGCTTGTTCCCTTCCAGGATAATGCGGTTGATCACCGGGTTTTCAGTGACGTTAATGACGACGTTGCCGGCATCGTTGCGAACGCTGGCGTTCGCGAACAGCTCGGTCGCGTAAAGTTCCTTCAGCGCCTGGTCGGCTGCAGCCTGCGAATATGGCTGCCCTGCACGCAAGGTGATGTAGCTGAGGATGGTCTGCGGCTCGAGACGTTCTGCACCGACGATCGCAATCGACTGAATGATCTGTGCCTGCGGCTGAGCGCTGGGCTGCGGCGCTGCTTCTTCGGCGTTTTCATCCTGAGCAGATGCCATGACGGGCATCCCGCCCAACATCGTTCCACCTAGCAATGCCAACGCCAGTCGGCGACCATTTTGCATGTTGTTGTCGCCGCGCATTTTCCGTCCAATCATCAACACGGGTTTCCCGTATAAACCAAAAAAATTATCGTCACCGCCGATGCCATCGGGCCCTGACGGACACTTGCCGCCCTCTGCCCGATGCCGTGCCCCCAATCAAGCGGTGTGAGGCCCTACTCCCCCAAGGAGTTCCTCTCGTTGCAATTCAACTGCTGAAAATCGGCAGCGAAATCACGTCATTGACCGTTACGAAGATCATCAGCGCCAGCACCAGCACAACGCCTGTGCGGTACGCCCATTCGGTACCGCGCGGGCCAGCAGGCTTCCTGCGTACGGCCTCGACCGCGTAGAATGCCAGATGTCCTCCATCGAGCGCGGGGATTGGCAGCAGGTTGATGAATGCCAAATTAAGCGAGATCAGCGCGGCAAAGCTGATGAAAGCCGGCCAGCCGAGGCTCAACTGCTCGCCTGAATACTTGGCAATTTTTATCGGTCCGCCCAACTCTTGCACCGACCGGTCACCCGTCACGATCTGGACGACGCCAGTGACCATCATTTTGACCATCCCGACCGTTTGATCGAGCGCCAGCGTCACTGCCTCGCCCGGGCCAACTGTCTGGAGCTGCTGTTCGGCTGAAAACACACCGATCCTGCCGACCCGGGCTTCGTTCCCAAATCGGTCTTTCTCGGTGTAATCGCCGATTGTCACCGGAATGACAGTTTGCTGTCCTTCTCGGTCAATCGAGATGTCGATCTTCTGCCCGGGATACAGAACAATCTTTTCCACGATTTGCTGAAATTCGGTAACGGTGTCGCCATCGATCGCCAGAATTCGGTCGCCGACTTGCAGCCCTGCGTCACGGCCGGTCGAAACCTCCGCAAAAGAGCCGACAACATTGGTTTGCGCCTCATCAACCGACACGGCCTTGCCATAGATCATGTTGAAGCCGGCAAATATGGCCACAGCGACGATCAGGTTTGTTGCTGGCCCAGCAGCCACGATCAACGCTCGCTTCCACAGCGCCGCGTGGTGAAAATTGCCTTCGCGCTCTTCTTCGGAAAGATCCTCCAGCGCGCCCGCATCCGGGATGCTGGCCGGGTTCATATCGCCTTTGAACTGCACATATCCGCCAAGCGGCAAGGCAGACAGCTTCCAGCGCGTGCCGTGCTTGTCGGTGCGCCCGGCAATTTCCTTGCCGAAACCGACCGAGAACGCTTCCGCTTTCACTCCGAACCAGCGGCCCACCAGATAGTGGCCAAGTTCATGAATCGTGACGAGCGGGCCGAGAACCAGCAGGAACCCGGCAATCATCATCCACAGTGGTACGGAATCAAACAAGTCAGGCTTTCTCCAAAATTTCGGTTGCCCTTAATCGGGCGTCTGCGTCGACCGCCAGAACCTCGTCAAGCGTGGCCGGCGCAGTGTCTATATCGCGGTTCAAGGCTTCTGCCACTATTGCCGCAATCCTGGTGAACCCAATCTGACCGGCAAGAAATGCCGCGACTGCAACTTCGTTGGCGGCGTTTAGCGTCGCCGGGGCCGAACCACCTTCGTGCACTGCCTCGCGGGCCAGGCGGGTTGCGGGGAAACGATCTTCGTCGGGGGCGAAGAAAGACAACTCCCCAATTGCCGCCAAATCAAGCGGTTGGCAGCCGGTTTCCATCCGTTTCGGCCAGGCAAGGCACGACGCGATTGGCACTTTCATGTCCGATGGGCCAAGCTGCGCCAGCGTCGATCCGTCGCGGTATTCGACCATTGAATGGATCACGCTTTGCGGGTGCACGATTATCCTTAACCGTTCGAGCCCGACCGGGAACAGATGGTGCGCCTCGATGAATTCCAGACCCTTGTTCATCATCGTCGCCGAATCGACGCTGATTTTCGCGCCCATATCCCAGTTTGGATGCGCGACCGCCTGCTTCGGCGTCGCAGCATCGAGCTGCGCCTGCGACCATTCGCGGAACGGCCCGCCGCTGGCCGTCAGGGTGATCCAGTTGACCTCGCCCATGTCATTGCCCTGAAGGCACTGAAAAATCGCGTTGTGCTCGGAATCGACCGGCAGCAACGTTGCCCCGTGTTTTGCAACAGCAGCGGTCATTACGTCACCAGCAGAGACCAGCGCTTCCTTGTTGGCGAGCGCGATCGTACCGCCCTGCTCTATCGCTGCCATAACAGGCGCGAGGCCAGCACAGCCGACAATCGCCCCGACCGTTATATCGACCGGGCGCGCCGCCGCCTCGCGCAGAGCCTGTGCGCCGCCTGCGGCCTCCACGCCCGTGCTCGACAATGCGGCGCGCAGATCATTGAGGCAGCTTTCATCACCGACAACCGCGATCTCCGCGCCGAATTCGATCGCCAGTTTTGCCAGCTCGTCGGCACTGGAGTTTGCGGTGAGTGCAGCCACACGCCATTTGCCCCTCTCGCGGCGGATCAGGTCCAGCGTGGAAGCGCCAACCGACCCGGTCGCGCCGAGAATTGAGATGGAGCGGGTCATGCGACCCCCGACAGCAAGCCAACGATGCAGGCAACGGGGATAATTCCATCGACCCGGTCAAACACGCCGCCATGGCCCGGTATCAGGTTGGAGCTGTCTTTCATCCCGGCTTTTCGCTTCAGCCAGCTTTCAAGGAAATCACCGGACTGGGCTGCGATCGCCAGAATTGCACCGATGACGGCAGCGCCCATCGAATCCTGCGAAGTCGCCTCCAGAAAATCGGCCCATTCAGTGTAACCGCTGGTGTAGTGAAACGTGGAAACCCACAGGCCCAGCCACAAGGCTGCGCCCACCATGCCGCCGAAAAGTCCCGCCCAGGTCTTGGAAGGCGAAATGCGGGGCGCGATTTTCGGCCCGCCGATCGTGCGGCCGAAGAAATAGGCAAACGTGTCGGTGAATACCACGGCACCCAGAGCCGCAATTACGTAATAGGAATCCGCCTGGATGAGCGAAATCGCGGCAAACCCGATGTAAACTACGCCAAGGACGATGCTGATAACCCGCTTGAGCGGGCTGTCCGTGATCCGCAGGATAAGCCGCACAAACTCAGCGAATGCCGCAAACGTAACGAGCGCGAAGAAAATATCCAGCCACACGCCGCCAAGCCACAGGGCGGTTATTGTGACCGCCAGCATGATCACTGCGGATACCGCCCTGACGCCCAGATCGGATTTCTTTTTCAGACCGTCACCGTCCACCGAAGCGTCTCTCACGAATTGCAAAATTATCGAGCTCGGCCTGCAAATGTTCCGGTGTGAAATCCGGCCACAATACGTCGACAAAACTCATTTCTGCATAGGCACATTGCCACAGCAGGAAGTTTGACAGCCGCACTTCACCGCTTGTGCGGATGAGCAGGTCGAGCGGCGGCAGATCTGCGGTATCGAGGTTCGCTTCTAAGCTTTCTGTGGTGATCTCCCCCGCCGCTGCGGCGCTCTTGGCTGCGCGGACAATCTCGTCCTGCGAACCGTAATTGAGCGCAACGGCAAGCGTATTCTTGCCCTTGGAAGTCTGATCGAGCGCATCCTCGAGCATCTCCACAATATCGGGCGCAAGCCCTTGCCAATCACCGATAATTTTCAGCCGGACATCATTGGCGATGAATTCTGGCAAATCCGATTTGATGAACTTGCGCATCAAATTCATCAGGTCATCAACCTCTTCTTCGGGCCGCTTCCAGTTTTCGCTGCTGAAGGCATACAGCGTCAGGCATTCTATCCCCATGCCTTCCACGCTTCGCACCAGCTTGCGAACCGCCTCCACACCCTGCCGGTGGCCCATGACCCGCGGCAAGTGCTTGCGCTTCGCCCAGCGGCCGTTCCCATCCATGATGATGGCGACATGCCGCGCTTTCTGGGCGCTATCGCCCTGCTGGCTTTCGCTAGTCACTCTGAAAATCCCCCGAGTGATCTGATCACTGGGTCATGATTTCTTTTTCTTTGGCTTCGGCAGCGGTGTCGCATTCGCCGGTGAAGCGATCGGTTAGCTTCTGCACCTCGTCTTCCATCCGCTTGCGGTCGTCTTCCGAGATTTCTTTCTTTTTCTCGTCTTCCTTCAGGGATTCCATGCCGTCACGGCGCACGTTGCGAACTGCGATCTTGGCCTTTTCCGCATAGGTGCCAGCCAGTTTTGCCAGTTCCTTGCGGCGCTCTTCCGTCAGGTCGGGCATCGGCAGGCGCAGTGTCTGCCCATCGATCATCGGATTGAGGCCAAGATTGGCGTGTGCGATGCCCTTCTCGACTGCGGTTAGGTTTGCCTTGTCCCACACCTGCACGCTGAGCATGCGCGGTTCCGGCGCTGAGACGGTTGCGACCTGGTTCAGCGGCATCATTGCGCCGTAAACTTCGCACACCACGGGATCGAGCAGCGATGTGTTCGCGCGCCCGGTACGCAGACCGGAAAGGTCGCTTTTCAGCGCGTCCACCGCGCCCTGCATACGCCGTTCGATATCGGCTTTTTCATACTTTGCCATTGTCAGGCTTCCTCTCTCACAACTGTCTTGGTGCCGTCACCGTCGATTATCCGTGCGACATTGCCCTTCTCGCGGATCGAAAAGACCACGATCGGGATGCTGTTTTCTCGGCATAGCGCAACGGCGGTGGCATCCATAACTTTCAGATTGTCATTCAGAACACGCGAATAGGTGATCTCTTCGAAACGTTGGGCGTCTTTGTTGGTTTTCGGATCGCTGTCATACACACCGTCAACGCTGGTGCCTTTAAGCAAGGCATCGCAGCTCATTTCGGCAGCGCGCAATGCAGCGCCGGTATCGGTGGTGAAAAACGGATTGCCTGTGCCCGCGGCGAAGATCACGATCCGCCCTTTCTCGAGGTGGCGTTCGGCACGGCGGCGAATATAGGGTTCGCACACGGACGACATCGGAATGGCCGACTGGACGCGGGTAGGAACACCGATCTGCTCCAGCGCATTTTGCATGGCCAGTGCGTTCATCACTGTGGCCAGCATACCCATGTAATCGCCGGTCGTACGGTCCAGCCCCCTAGCCGCCCCTGCAACGCCGCGGAAGATATTGCCGCCGCCGATTACAAGGCAAATTTCGAGGCCCGTATCCTTGGCTGCCTTAACCTCCTCGGCCAGGCGCGCGACATAGGCAGGATCGATGCCATAGTCCTGCTCCCCCATCAGCACCTCGCCCGAAAGTTTGAGCAGGACGCGGTTGTATTTGGGGGCTGTCATGGCTTTACGAGAATCCGGCTGTTTATGAGGTTGCCGGGTTCCTTAGCCGGACAGCCGAACAGGCGCAAAGGGAAAGGCCGCCCGCTTTGGGGGGAATGCCCATGAAGAAAAGTTTGCTGAGCCTGTTCAGGCTGGCAGGTTTGATCGTAACAGCCAGCTTCACATTTCAGGAGCAGACCGTCCAGTTACTGTTTGAAAAAGCAGTAGAAAGCCGAAACACGCGCCGAGTACTGGCTTCAGAAGACGCGCTTACACTCGGCCTTTGTGGAACCGGATTAGCACTGCCAAATCCAGCCGGTGCCGGGACATGCAATGTGATCGTCGTTGGCGATCATGTTTTCGTCATTGATGCAGGCGGAGGCCGCGCCCGCAATCTCGATTTGATGGACAGATCACCAGCGGCGAAGGTCTCTTGATCCTTGTCCTTCCAGCAGGGAACAACGAACTCGAGATCGAAAGCAGGTTGTAAACCAGTTGCGACAGCGCGGTATACGGACCCGAAAATAATTCGGCCGCCGATCCCGATTGGGTCCGGCGGCCGATCTTGTTTTGCCGAGTTTTCAGCGTGGCTTAGCCGCCAACTGCTGCTGCAACTTCAGCTGCGAAGTCGCTCTCTTCCTTCTCGATGCCTTCACCGAGCTGGAAGCGGACATAATCCTTCAGGACGATTTCCTTGCCGGCATCCTTGCCAGCTTTGGCGACGACGTCTGCGATCGGCGTCTTGTTGTCCATCACGAAGACCTGGCTGAGGAGTGCGTTTTCCTTGGCGAATTTCTTCACCGCACCTTCAACCATCTTTTCCTGGACGTTTTCAGGCTTGCCGCTTTCAGCAGCTTTCTCGGCAGCAATCGCGCGTTCGCGTGCGATCAGGTCTGCATCGAGGCCGTCAGCGTTCAGGGCCTGCGGGAAAGCAGCAGCGATATGCATCGCAAGCTGCTTGCCAAGCGGCTCCAGCACGTCAGCACCGGCTTCGCTTTCCAGCGCGACCAGAACACCGATCTTGCCGAGGTTCGGCGCTGCGGCGTTGTGCATGTACGGGACCACAATGCCGTTTTCGACAGTGACGGTCTTCATGCGGCGAACCTGCTGGTTCTCACCGATGGTTGCGATGTTATCGGTCAGCTTTTCAGCGACGGTACCGCCGGTCGGGTAAGATGCAGCCTTGAGAGCTTCCACATCGTCACCGTCAACAGCCAGTGCAGCTTCGGTGGTGTTGCGTACGAATTCCTGGAACTGGTCGTTCTTCGCGACGAAGTCAGTTTCGGAGTTCACTTCAACGGCGACACCGCGGGTGCCTTCCACGGCAACGCCCACGAGACCTTCAGCCGCAGTACGGCTGGATTTCTTCTGTGCGGTTGCGAGACCCTTGGCGCGAAGCGCGTCGACAGCGGCTTCGATGTCGCCGCCAGCTTCGGTCAGCGCCTTCTTGGCGTCCATCATGCCTGCGCCGGTCTTTTCGCGCAGCGTTTTTACGTCAGCGACTGAGAATGCAGCCATTGCTCTAATCCTTTCAAAAATTGCGTCGCCGGACCGCGAAAGTGACCTGCCATAAACGGTAGATCGGGCTGGTCCGGCGCGCTAGATCGCGTCCATTGCAAGAATGTGACGCTGATATCGGGTTTAAAGCTTACGCTTCAACCGGTGGTTCAGCCATCGCGCCAAAGTCAGCGCCGGAATCGGCAACTGCACCGCCCTTGCCCGAAGTCGCTGCTTCCGCAATCGCGTCGCAATACATGCGAACGGCGCGTGCCGCGTCATCGTTGGCAGGGATCGGGAACGCGATGCCCGACGGATCGACATTGGTGTCGAGAACACCGACAACCGGAATACCAAGAACGTTGGCTTCCTTGATCGCCAGCTCTTCCTTGTTGGCGTCGATTACGAACATCACGTCCGGAATGCCGCCCATGTCGCGGATACCGCCGAGCGAAAGTTCCAGCTTGTCGCGTTCGCGGGTGAGCTGGAGGACTTCTTTCTTGGTGAGACCCGAAGTGTCGCCGCCAAGCTGCTCTTCAAGGGTCTTGAGACGCTTGATCGAACCGCTGATGGTTTTCCAGTTGGTCAGCATGCCGCCGAGCCAGCGGTGGTTTACGAAATGCTGGCCGCTGCGACGGGCAGCTTCAGCAATCGGTTCCTGCGCCTGACGCTTGGTGCCTACGAACAGGACCTTGCCGCCCGAACGAACAGTCGATTCAACGAAATCGAGTGCGCGCGCGAAAAGCGGAACAGTCTGCGACAGGTCGATAATGTGAACACCGTTGCGGGCGCCGAAGATATACGGCTTCATCCGCGGGTTCCAGCGGTGGGTCTGGTGGCCGAAGTGTGCGCCGGCCTCGATCAATTGCTGCATTGTGACGGTAGGTGCCGCCATAGTAGAATTCCTTCCGGTTATGCCTCTGGAAAGCTGGAACCGTGAGGAGATCCCTCTGCGGCACCGGTATATGTGCTTTCCATGTGGA
Source organism: Pontixanthobacter luteolus (assembly GCF_009828095.1). GTDB lineage: Bacteria > Pseudomonadota > Alphaproteobacteria > Sphingomonadales > Sphingomonadaceae > Pontixanthobacter > Pontixanthobacter luteolus. The sequence continues at coordinate 1,227,771 of NZ_WTYP01000001.1, forward strand.
TTTTCTGATGACTTTCACCCCGGGAATCGGGGCCTCCGCCATTCAGATAGGTGCCCATAGCGCTGTGCCGGATGGAAATCCACCCTCAATCTGCCCTCGGTTCACCGACGAAAATGCCAAGCCTGCCGCGAAAATCGCTTGACAGGCGAGAACAAACAGAGAACATTGTTCCGTATTGGGAAACCAGATGCGTTCTCCAGACGTATTAACACTATATCCACAGGTTACCAACAGCCTGTGCCGATTGATTGAGGTTCGAGATGACTGCATTTGTTCTGGGTACATTGTTCGCTGTTGCCGCTGTGGCAACGCTGATTTCGCTGGCGGACAGCGCGGTGCGCGGCCACAGGGCCTATCAGCATTTGCGTCAAGCTTCGCAGCCTGATTGCGCGGCAGTGCCGCAGGCAGAAGTTATTCGTGAACACGCACCTGCAGACTTTGCGCTGCTGGCGGAGGCCAATACTTACCGCATCACCCGGTCGTTCCGGGAAAATGCCGGTCTGGCCGATCCTATGCTGCTGCCCGCTGCCGCTTGATCCGGCCGTAACGGATCAGACCATATGGCATGAGCAGGAGGTAACCTGCGGAAATCACCGCCAGGGTCCACCAAGGTTCGAGCAGCAACGCTGCGAAAAGGATCCCGACCAGCGCGATCAATTCCAGCCTCACCTGCCTGCGCGGCCTGATCGAAGTCCAGCTAAGCGTGGCGATGTTCGAAATCATCAGGAACGCGATGATAATCATCCAGACAGCGTTGAACCACGGCTCACGGAATTCGGCGATGCCGGTTGCCATCCAAAGGTAAAACGGCAGAAAGCTAAGCCCCGCACCCACTGGTGCCGGAATGCCGGTCAGAAATCCTGCGGATTTGTGCGGTTGATCATCGGTGTCGATTTGCGCGTTGAAGCGCGCCAGCCGCAAAGCGCAGCAAATCGCGAAGGCAAGCGATGCGAACCAGCCCAGACGGGGCAAGTCCTGCAGCGTCCAGAGATAGAAGATAATCGCAGGTGCCATCCCGAAGGATAACGAATCAGCAAGCGAGTCCAGTTCTGCGCCGAAACGCGACTGCGCCTTCAGCAGGCGGGCGATCCTGCCATCTATCCCGTCGAGCAAGCCGGCAAGAATGATTGCAAAGATGGCCGGCCCCCAATCGGCCGAAATGGCGAAACGGATGCCTGTAAGCCCCGAACAAAGCGCGGCAGCTGTAATAGCATTGGGCAGCACCGCTCTAAGCGACAGCCCCTTGCGCAAGCCATGCTTTGCAGGGACTTCATCTTCTGCGGCCTTGGGACCGACCCGAGCGTTCTCTTCGTTCACTGGGCAACTCCCTCAATTAGTTTCTGCTGCCCCAGTTCGGCGATAACCGTCTCACCTGCAACAACTTTCTGTCCGATCAATACCTTGGGTGCGGTACCGGCAGGCAGATAAACATCTATTCGGCTGCCAAAACGAATGAGACCGACGCGCTGACCAGCGGCCACCATGTCGCCAGGTTTCACAAACGGAACAATCCGCCGCGCAACCAGGCCGGCAATCTGGGTGAACCCGATCACAATGCCATCACCGCGTTCAACCAGGATATGCTGGCGCTCATTCTCATCGCTCGCCTTGTCGAGGTCAGCGTTCATGAACTTCCCGGGAATATAGACGAGGCGCTTCACCGTACCCGCGATTGGCGAGCGATTGATGTGCACATCGAACACGCTCATGAAAATCGAAACTCTGGTTATCGCGCCGTCAGACAAACCGTCATGACCCGACCCGTCATCGCCAACCAGTTCTCTGGGCGGTTCAACCTGTATGATTTGCGAAACAGTACCGTCAGCTGGCGAAATGATGGCTCTGTCATCCTGCGGGACAACGCGTTCCGGATCGCGAAAAAATGCGAAAATGCCGCCGGTAAGAGCCAGCATTGGCCACCCGATGATTTCCCAATCGAGAATCAGCAGGAATGCCAGCGCAATCGCACCTGCGATCACGCCAAACTTCCTGCCTTCAGGGTGAATTGCCGGCCATTGCCAGCCAGCTTCACCGCGCCCTTGATTGTCTAGAATTTCACCGGCCATGATTGATACCTAGGGTCTCGCCGGCAAAGCGACAAGCCGAAGCGCCTACCTTTGGGACCGAAGCGGTGGACAGTCTGCCCCTCTGCCGAGGGTTCAGGCCCCCTTCCTGACGAACACAGTACCCGCAGAATAGCCTGCCCCGAAACTGCAGATCAGGCCGGTATCGCCCGCCTTCAGATCTTCGCTGTTGAGGTGGAAAGCAATAATCGAACCTGCGCTGGACGTGTTGCCATAGGTGTCCAGAACAGTCGGGCTTTCATCGTCATTCGCCTCATGCCCGAGCACACGGTGCGCGATCAGGCGGTTCATCCCCGCATTGGCCTGATGCAGCCACAGGCGCCGAAGCCCTTCAGGTTCAATCCCCAGCCTATCCGCCTCGTCGATAATCATCTGCGCGACCATCGGGACCACCTCTTTGAAGACCTTGCGCCCTTCCTGAACGAAGAGTTTGTCAGGCGTGCCTTCCGTTTCCGGCGAAGCGCGATTGAGGAACCCGAAATTGTTACGGATATTGTTCGAGAACACTGTTTTAAGCTTGGTACCCAGAATATCCCAATGTTCGGCTGGGGCGATCGCTGCGTCCTCGACCAGCACCGCAGTCGCTACATCGCCGAAGATGAAATGGCTGTCGCGATCGCGCCAGTTAAGGTGCCCGCTGGTGATTTCAGGGCTGACCACAAGAACAGAGCGCGCGTTACCGGCGCGGATGTAATCGGCCGCTGTCTGGATGCCGAAGGTCGCCGAGGAACAAGCCACGTTCATATCGAAACCGAAACCGTCGATTCCCAGCGCCTGCTGGATTTCGATGGCCATCGCCGGATAAGGCCGCTGCATATTGGAAGCAGCGCACAAAACAGCGTCCACATCCTTCGCGTCGCGGCCGGCCTTTTCCAGCGCCTGGCGGGCAGCCAGAACGCCGATTTCAGCGAGGATGGAAAGCTCGTCATTACCGCGCTCAGGCCAGCGCGGCTCCATGGTTTCCGGATCGAGTATAGGATCCTTGGCCATGACATGGCGCGCCTTGATACCGCTGGCTTTTTCGATGAATTCGACTGAGCTAGGGGCAAGCGCTTCAACCTCCCCTGCCGAAATCGCGTCAGCGTTGCGGGTGTTGAACAGCTCTACATAATTGTTGAAGCTTTCGACCAGTTCTGCGTTGGAAATGCTTTCCGACGGCGTGAACAGGCCGGTCGATGAAATGACGGGACGATGTGTAAGTTCCATCGCTGCTGCCTACTGCGGCAATGGCCGAGCCGCAAGATTTGCGCTTCCCTTCCGCGCATAAAAAAACGGGCCGCCTGCCACTCGCAGACGGCCCGTTCGATGTTTGCAGCAGTTCTTAGAACTTGGTGCGCAGTGTCACGCCGTAGCTGCGTGGTTCCTGCGGGAACGCAGAGCGCGAACCCGAACGTAGCACGGTGTTGAAGGTAACCCCGCGAGTGACTTGGTTGGTGATGTTGGTTCCGAACACTTCCAGCGCCCAGCTATCATCCTGAGCACCAATGCCGGCCCGCAGATTGATCTTGGTGTTGCTGTCCTGAACGTCAAACGGGACCAGAACCTGCGACGTGGTGATCGCGGGATCGAACTTCTGAGTGGAAGTCCGGCGATCATCTTCAAAGCGGATCTGACCGGTCATGAAGAAATCGAGGTAATTGCCAAGATCACGTTCGTAGGTTGCGCCCATAATACCAACGATGTCTGGCGCGTTGGTGAGAGAAATTCCGCACAGGTTGACCACGTTGACCGCGGTCTGCGTACCCGCACAATCGCTCGGGTAATTGGCATCAGTGTATGTGACACCGGCATTCACCGTCAGATTGTCGCTCGGGCGGATAACCGTTTCGATTTCAAGCCCCTGGGTATTCGCCTTGGGGACGTTGAAAGTCTGGAACTGCGCGCCGGTGAATTCGAGAACCTGGAAGTTCGTGAATTCCTCACGGAACGCCGCAACGTTCAGGGTTACCGCGTTATCGATCAAACGCGCCTTCATGCCGATTTCATACGCATCGACTTCTTCCGAGGCGAAGCGAGGGTCTGCGCCGCCTGATGCAGCGGTCGAATCGAGGTTGAAACCGCCCGACTTATAACCGTGCGTGAAGCTGGCGTAGACATTAACCGGAGCCTCGAATTCGTAGCCCAGCTTGACCGTATAGATCAGTTCTTCGTCGCTGAACTTGGAATTGAAGGTCCGCGGCAGTGGGAACGCCGCAGCCTGCGGCAGATCGGCCGGTGCAGTGAATGCGAAACAGCCCGTTCCGAACACGTTGTTGATCAGCGGCGCAGGTACCCCGCCCGCTGCGATCGATGCGAGAATTGCCGGGCAGATCGCATTGGTGTTGTTACCCTGCGCGAAGGAACCATCCTTGCTTTCATCCGAATACCGCAGACCGACTGTCAGATCAAAACTGTCAGTAATTTCAAACGTGTTGTGGGTGAACACCGACCAGCTCTTGCTGTTCTGAGCGTAGAGGTTGGTGTTGGTGGTACCCGCCGGATCGACACCGCCCGAAAGCAGCGTGAGCGGATTAGCGCCCAAGGCACCGCCGGTTGGTGCAAAGAACAGTGCACCGATCAGTTCGCCATAATCTTCCCCGAGCGAGAAGCTGACGGCCTGCGAAATGTCTTCCTCAGAATAATACGCACCGATCAGCCAACTGATACGGCCATCGAATGCATCACCCTGAACGCGCAGTTCGTGCGTCATGGTGTTGATGCTGGTCACGTTGCCATCGACATTGAACACATCGAGACCCGAGAAGTCGGAATCGTATGATTCGAATGCGTCGAACTCACGGTACGAACCGATATAGATAATGTCCGCAGAATCGCCGAGTGGGATCTCGATCTCGCCGGTGACACCGAACTGCTCGACTTCTGTGATTGGTGCGAAATTCGCGGTTGCAATCAGATTGTCAGTCGCCGCTTCGGCCGTTTGCTGATCGAAACCGTTCGTCGCCACGATTGGCCCAGCCATACCGCCACGAGCGCCAAGGCCCACCGCCGCGAACAAACCTGCCGTTTCGACAGGTGATTGCAGCACTTCCACTGCAGCGCCGACACCGGCGTCGCTCTTGGAATAGTCGCCGATGATCCGGCCGCGAATGCCGCTTTCGGTTTCCCAGCCCACCTGTCCACGAACCAGATACTGATCGGAACCGTTCGATTCGCCGATTTCAGTGCCGTTGCGATCAACGACCGTGATATATCCGTCACGCTCGCGGTAAGCGCCTGTCAGGCGTACAGCGACAGTGTCCTGCACGACCGGAAGGTTCACAGCGCCCTGAATGCTCATCAGGTCGCGATTGCCGTAAGTTGCGTTCGCGAAGCCGCCGAATTCGGAGAGATCGGGGCGAACATTGGTAATGTTGAGAGCGCCGGCGGAAGTGTTACGTCCGAAAAGTGTTCCCTGCGGACCGCGCAGAACCTCGACACGTTCCACATCGACAAACTCGGAAAGAGCAACGCCGGGGCGCGACTGGTATGCACCGTCAACGAAAATACCGACCGCACTTTCGAAACCGATATTGTTCGATGTTGTACCAACACCGCGAATACGCAGAACGACCGAACCGGACGCAAGCTGCGCGCTTGAGGTTGAAAAGCTTGGCGAAACGCTGGTGATTTCCTGCACGTTCACGACACCCTGGCGTTCAAGCTGAACCGGGCTGACGGCGGTAACGGCGATTGGAATATCCTGGACGTCTTCTGCGCGGCGGGTCGCGGTAACGATAATGATATCGTCCGTATTCGCCTGCGCCTCTTCGGCTTCGCTATCCTGAGCATAAGCGGTGCCGGTGAAACCCATGGCAAACGCAAACGCAGTTGAACTCAACAGAGCTTTCTTCATCCTCTTCCCTTTATATCACATGCCGATCCCGGCACTTAATCGTCAGGCCGCACCTCTAAAACGGGCCGGTCCTGTTATTTTCGACTAATGCACACGGTCCTAACGTTACACAACGCAATGTGTCGGTTTTAACACGCAACTTTTACACTTAGTGTCCAATTTGCACCACTCGGCGCATTCGTATGCACACGGCGCAGGAGTTCAGAGCCCGCAAAATCAAATTTCGCGTGGCCGTTGAACGACAATTTTGAAGAGTGGGGCAAGTGGTGGACAGGGCTGGATTCGAACCAGCGTACGCTTGCGCGGGCAGATTTACAGTCTGCTGCCTTTAACCACTCGGCCACCTGTCCACTGGCTTGCCTGAAGCGGGAAATCCCGCTTTGCTGGTAATCACGAAAACGCGAGGTCACCTGCCGAGAGGCGCCCCAATGGCGAACGTCCGCTTGCCTGTCAATGGGGCTACTGGCATGGGGCGCCAAGAACGCACATTTTCAGGAGTATTCATGGCCAAGGGTGACCGCAAACGCGCATTGAGGGGCCGAGCCGGCCGGATGCAAGGTGGTCGCGGCAGCGGGCGCGCAAGCACGGGTCAGGTTCGGCTTTGGGGCCGCCATGCTGTCGAAGCGGCCTTGATGAACCCGCAGCGCAGCCACAACAAGCTGTGGGCGACACGAGAGGGTGTCGCATCGCTCGATGGTGAACTGCCGGAAGATTTTCCTGTCGAATACGCTGACGCATCCGATTTGGGCCGATTGGTAACGCGCGACACCCCGCATCAGGGACTGGTGCTGGAATGCGCCCCGCTCGATGATATTCACCTGGATGAAGTGCTGAGTGGCGACGCAAGCCGCCCGATCGTGGTGCTCGACCAGGTGACCGACCCGCACAATGTCGGCGCGATCCTTCGTTCGGCTGCCGCATTTGGCGCTTCTGCCATTGTCACCCAGGATCGCCACGCTCCACCAGAATCGGGGGTTGTCGCAAAGACCGCATCCGGCGCTCTGGAGACTGTTCCGTGGGTCCGGGTCGTGAACCTGGCCCGCGCGCTCGATGAAATAGCAGAGGCTGGTTATTGGCGAATCGGTATGGCCGGTGAAGCGGAAGCCACTTTGGCCGAGGCGCTGCCCGCCGGGCCGGTCGCGCTCGTGATGGGTGCCGAAGGCGACGGAATGCGGCAGAACATCGCGGCGCACTGCGATGCACTGGCCAAGCTGCCGATCAGTAGCGCAATCGAAAGCCTCAATGTCTCGAATGCGGCGGCGATTGCACTTTATGCTATAGCCACGCGCTAAAGGTCATCCAGCACATGATCAGGGGGAATTTTACATGTCTCAGTCCACGCCACGTAAACGCAACGGCGCCGTGAGCCTGCTGCTCGCACTCTCGATGATGCTGACAGGGTGTTTTGTCACGCCCGGCCAGTTCGATTCCACCCTGACGCTGAACCGGGATGAAAGCTTCAGCTTCTCCTATGAGGGCGAGATATTCTTTCTTGGGCTGAGCCAGCTCGCAATGATGGGCAGCAATAGCGAAGAGACTTACGAGGCAGATGGCTGCTTCGACGAGGATACGTATGAAGACCGCGAGTGCACCGCCGCCGAGATAGCCGAGCAGGAAGCCGAATGGCAGGCAGGGGCTGAAGAGCGGCGCCTGAAGAGAGAGCAAGAAGCCAAGCAGATGGCCCAGATGATGGGCGGCATCGATCCTACTGATCCCGAGGCCGGTAACGAGCTGGCCCAGAAGCTGGCACGGCAACGCGGGTGGGAATCGGTCGAATATGCTGGCGATGGGCTGTTCAACGTGCGCTACGCAGTCAGCGGGCGCCTGACCCACGACCTGACATTTCCAATTTTGGAAGGCGTGCCTGTGCCCTCCCCCTTCGTCCAGGTCATCCTGCGCGATGAAGGCAAGGTCCGCGTCAACGCGCCGGGCTTCACAGCATCGGAAGGTAACAATCCGATGAGCGGCCTTATGATGGGCGGCATGGCAGGCGGAATGGCGGCTGCGATGTCAGAGGGCGCTAACGCCGAAGAAAGCGGCGGCGCAATGCCGGGGGTTCCGATGATGGACGGGACATTCCGGATTATCACCAATGGGAGTATTCTGGCGAACAACACCGATGAAGGCCCGGTAGGCGGCGTCTCTGCCCAGACACTGACATGGAACGTGTCGCTCAAGACAGCGGCTGCACCGACAGCTTTGATCCATCTGGCCCAATAAGGGCGGCCACCCAGCCCCCATGTACTAGGTACAAATAAACAGGGCCCCGCCAGCAATACGCTGACGGGGCCCTGTTCGTATCGTTTATCGCAGTATTAGTTCACAGCATCCTTGAGGCCTTTGCCGGCCTTGAATTTCGGCTGGTTGGAAGCCTTGATCGGCATGGGTTCGCCGGTCCGCGGATTGCGGCCCATTGAAGCCTTGCGCTTTGCAACTGCAAAAGTGCCGAAGCCGACAAGACGGACTTCGTCGCCCTTGGAAAGTGCTGTGACGATCGAATCGAAAACCCCTTCAACCGCACTTGCCGCGTCGCTTTTGGAAAGGCCGCTGGCGTCGGCTACTGCGCTGATCAGATCGTTTTTGTTCATTCTTGAACCCCCACTGGATTATGCTTTTAGCGGGACATCGGAATCGCCGCCGCGAAGCGCGAGATTGAAGGGATTTTTGCAGCACCTGTCAAAGGCAAATCCGGTCAAAAACGGCCCAAACCAAGCATAATCAAAGATTTTGCGATGAATCGAAACGGCCCGGGCAAATAAAGCGGGCGCCGCACTGAAAGTCGGCGCCCCGCTTTTTTCCGAGTCGCTGCAATGCAGCATTGCCATGGATGACCTAATGCGCGGTCGGCGAAGGCGCTCCGCCTGCTCCCGCTCCGCCAGGCTGGCTCGCGAGATCGTCTGCTTCTGTCCATTCGATTGCCGCCGGCATCGACGTCAGCGCCACTTCGAGCACCTGATCGACATGCGCCACCGGAATAATCTCCAGCCCGGTTTTCACATTGTCCGGAATCTCGGCAAGATCCTTCACATTGTCTTCCGGGATCAGGACGGTCTTGATGCCGCCGCGCAAGGCAGCGAGCAGTTTTTCCTTCAGCCCCCCGATCGCGAGCACACGGCCGCGCAGAGTAACCTCGCCGGTCATCGCGACATCGGGCCGGACAGCCACCCCGCTGAGCGTCGAGACGATGGATGTAACCATACCGACACCTGCACTCGGCCCGTCTTTCGGAACCGCACCTTCGGGAAGGTGGATGTGGATGTTCTTGCGCTGGAAGATACTCGGCTTGATCCCGTAAGCGGGCGCCCTCGCCTTCACAAAGCTGAAGGCAGCGGCGACGCTTTCATTCATCACTTCGCCCAGCTTGCCGGTGGTCTTGATCTCACCCTTGCCAGGTGTCGTAACGCTTTCGATGGTCAGCAGCTCTCCGCCGACTTCGGTCCAGGCAAGCCCGGTCACCGCGCCGACTTGCGCCTCGTCATCCGACATGCCGTGCTTGAACTTGCGCACCCCTGCGAATTCGCCGAGGTTTTCCGGCGTGATGACCACACCGGTGACCTCTTTTTCGAGGATCTTGCGCAGTGTCTTGCGCGCCAGGCGGGCAATTTCACGCTCCAGCGTACGCACACCGGCTTCACGCGTGTAATAGCGGATCAGATCGCGCAGACCGTCTTCGGTCAGCTCGAATTCGCCTTCCGTCAGGCCGTGCTGTTCGATCTGCTTGGCGATCAGGTGACGCTGGGCGATCTCGACCTTTTCGTCTTCGGTGTAACCTTCGAGCCGGATGATCTCCATCCGGTCGAGCAGCGGCTGCGGCAGGTTCAGACTGTTCGCGGTGGTCACGAACATGATGTCCGACAGGTCGATATCCAGCTCCAGATAGTGATCCTGGAACTTGCTGTTCTGTTCGGGGTCGAGAACCTCGAGCAAGGCCGATGCAGGATCGCCGCGGAAATCCTGACCCAGCTTGTCGATCTCATCCAGCAGGAACAACGGGTTACTGGTCCCGGCCTTTTTCAAATTGGTCACGATCTTGCCCGGCAGCGAACCGATATAGGTCCGGCGGTGACCGCGGATTTCCGCTTCGTCGCGCACGCCGCCCAGCGACTGGCGCACGAATTCGCGGCCCGTCGCCTTGGCGATGCTCTTGCCGAGCGAGGTCTTACCCACACCGGGAGGGCCGACGAGGCACAGGATCGGCCCCTTCAGCTTGTTCGTGCGCGCCTGCACCGCGAGATATTCGATGATCCGGTCCTTGACCTTCTCCAGCGCATAGTGATCCGCATCGAGGACTTCCTGAGCCTTCGAAATGTCTTTCTTGATCTTGCTCTTCTTGCCCCATGGCAGCCCGAGCAGCACGTCGAGATAATTGCGGATGACAGTCGCCTCCGCGCTCATCGGCTGCATGCCTTTGAGCTTCTTCAGTTCCGACTGCGCCTTGGCCTTGGCTTCCTTCGACAGTTTGAGCTTTTCGATCTTTTCAGTGAGCTCGGCAATTTCATCGCCATCTTCACCGTCGCCGCCCAGCTCGCTCTGGATCGCCTTCATCTGTTCGTTGAGGTAATATTCGCGCTGGGTCTTTTCCATCTGGCGTTTCACACGCCCGCGGATCTTGCGCTCCACCTGCAGCACCGACAGTTCGCCTTCCATGAAGGACATGACCATTTCCAGACGCTTCAGCGGATCGGCTTCGGTCAGCAGCGCCTGCTTATCGGCAACCTTGGTATTGATCGCCGCGGCAATCGCATCGGCCAGCGCACCGGCATCGTCGATATCGCCCAGATCGTCGCTGGCATCTTCGCCAAGCTTCTTGTTCAGCTTGGCATATTCGCCGAACTGTTCGGTCACAGACCGCATCATCGCGGTGACTTCGGTGCCCGCCGCAGTTTCCGGTTCCAGCAATTCGACTTCGGCCTGGATATGCTCGCCCTCGGCGCGCAGCTCCGCCAGTTTCGCGCGGCCCGTCCCTTCGACCAGTACGCGAACGGTGCCATCGGGCAGTTTCAGCAATTGCAGCACCTGCGCCACCACGCCGATATCGTAAAGATCATCGGTCTGCGGATCATCACAGCCCGGGTCCAGCTGGGCGAGCAGGAAAATGTCCTTGTTGCCTTCCATCGCCACTTCGAGCGCGGCAACAGATTTGTCGCGTCCAACGAAAAGCGGGACAACCATGCCAGGAAACACGACGATGTCGCGCAGGGGGAGAAGGGGAAATGTCTGTGTCATGCAAAGCATATGGGAACCCCTGCGCGCGGCTGCAACGGTGATGTTGGGCCAGCCATGGCAATTCTCGCCAAATCACCTCCCGCCCCCGGCAAATCCTACAGCTTGGAACACATGGAACACGGTTCTGAACGGGAAAAGATCAGTGCCAGACGGGCTAAGTTAAAAGGCCGGGTGCCGGGTGACCAAGTTGAGCCATTTGGCGCTGAGGCTATGTTAGCGGCGGCGGCGTTTGTAGGAAATCAGGTATGTCGCGTTGTCGCGCGAAAGCGACGGAGCGCTAAGAAGTTTTGCGAATGCCGCTAGAAAATCGCTGGGCGATGCAATTTTACGGTCAAATGATGGGGAGACGCAAAGTCGATCTCGACATCGCTCATACTGTCGATCTTGATCCGAACATGTTGGCTATAAGAATTGATATAAACCGGTGTTTTTTCGCTAAGCCTTGAGCGTAGGGCCTCAAGATCTGAACACGCGTCAAGGAACAGCTCCTCCTCAGCAACGCAACGGTAAGGAGTGGTTTCCTCACCGTTCAAGAAGGCGTGATAACGATCAAGCCCCCAAGCCACTCGCTCAGAATCAGCGCGCGCCTGATCCGATATTTGTATGTAGCCTTCGGTGGTGCATTCACCTGAGGGGTCCGTCAAGGCGATCTGGCTTTGGCTACGCACTCCCTTCTTCCTGTCGACCCACCAAACCTTCGTCTCGTTTGTATTTCCAGTCGGTGTTAGCCTGACCAGCCATTGTGTGCGGCGGCATGAAGCTCCTTGGCGTACCGCCTGCTCGTTAAGGACGAGCGCGGTGAGAGGCCGGAAGATTTGGGAATGCCGAAGCTCCTGGCTAACAATTGGCTGGGAAGCCCGCTCTTCGAGTATTAATTCTCCGAGTTCTTCGGTCGGAACCGAAGAAGGCTCTGGAATTGCAATGAGAATGGCAGAGAGAATAGCGGAAGAAATAACAGCGTCCATGAAGGACACTTTTGATCAGTAGCAATGTTCTGTCAACGACGTTGCCGACTTGTCAGTCATCGCCCGCTTCCCATCCAAAAACCCCCGCCCCCGGTCTCCGCTAGTCGCGGAAACTCGGGTCGATCCGGTCCAGCTTGCGCAGCAATGCCGGCCATGCCAGCCCGTTGGCGACCATGCCGATACCGGCAGGCGACGTTTGCGTTTGCACTTTTTCCGGTGTGCCCTGCGGCGGATTGTTGAGGTTTTCACGGCCCGCAGACAGCATTTTCACCTGCGCATCGCAGGCGCGCTCGATGAAATAGAGCCGCAGGAAACACTCGCCCACCGTCCGTCCGATCGCCAGCGTGCCGTGATTGCGCAGGATCATGGCGTGCTTGTCGCCCATATCCTCAACCAGGCGCTCGCGCTCCTCAAGGTCGGTCGCGATGCCTTCATACTCGTGATAGGCGATGTCGTGGCGCGCAATCATGCCGGTTTGCGTGTGCGGCATCAGCCCGTCGGCCATCGCGCTGACAGCCTGACCGGCCGGTGTGTGCAGATGCATGACCGAGTGCGCGTCTTCACAATTCATGTGCAGCGCGGAATGAATGGTGAAACCGGCCGGATTTACCGGGTGCGAGGTCGGGATAACCGGCTGGCCTTCAACGTCAATTTTCACCAGCGATGACGCAGTGATTTCCTCGAACATCATGTCGTAGGGATTGATCAGGAAATGATGCTCCGGCCCCGGTACGCGCGCGGACAGATGCGTGAAAATCAGATCGTCCCAACCGTAGAGCGCAACAAGACGGTAGGCAGCGGCAAGATCGACGCGAACGGCCCATTCTTCTTCCGAAACCTGGCCGCGTACATCTGCGTCGGACCCGGTGCCATTGTCGTTCATTACGGTTGCCATTGCGCTCTCTCCTTCAGTCTCTTTCCGCCACTGATAGCACGGAAATAGCTTATCCCATACCGGGAAGATTGAAGCCTGGGGGAAGGCCCATACCGCCCTGAATTCTCTTCATTTCCTCTTCCGAAACCCGGTCGGCCTTGCCGCGTGCATCGTTAAACGCCGCCGCGACCAGGTCTTCGACCATCTGCTTCTCTTCGGGCTTCATCAGGCTTTCATCGATGGTCACGCCCAGAATGCGGCCCTTGGCGCTGGCGCGGACTTTCACAAGACCGCCGCCTGCCTCGCCCTGAACCTCGATCGCATCGAGCTTGGCCTGCACATCGTTCATTTGCGTCTGGATCGTTTCGGCGGCTTTTTGCGCGGCCTGAATCATTTCTTCCATCGATTTCATCGGGTGTTCCTCAAACGGTTAGCGGCCCCAGGCCTTGCGGCTCTGCGGCGCGGAATTGTCTTCTTCGACCATCTCCGCATCGGGGAAGACAGCCATCGTGGCTTCTACAAGGGGATGTTTCTTCAATTGTTCAAGCGCAGATCGCTGAGCCGCTTCGTCCTGTTCGACGAGCGACATTTCACCGCCCTCATCGCATTCCTCGACGGTCCAGCGGTCGCCCGTTGCGCCCATCAATGCGTCGCGCAGTTGCGCGCTGATATCATCCTTGAACTGTTCGGGGCGCGAAAAGCGAAGTGTCTGACTTTCCAGCGAGACAACCCGGACCTGCAAACGCATGATGCTCGACGCGAGATGATTGCCGTTCTGTTCAACCTGCTCAACCAGTTCTTTCCAGTTCGCACTGGCGGCAGGCGCGGCAGGTGCCCCGCCCTCGCCGCCTGCCGGCGCGGCTGCGATCCCGGTGGTCGCCAGATGCTCCAGCTTTTTCGCCAGCTTGCCCGGATCGGGCAGATCGGCGGCGTGCAACGCGCGCAGCAGCGCCATCTGCGCAGAAATCAGCGGATCGGGCGCCTGGCGCACTTCCTCGTGCCCTTTCAGCAGCAATTGCCACAGGCGGTGCAACTGGCCGGGAGACAATTTGCCCGCCCAGTCCTTGAGTGCAGCGCGTTCTTCGCTGGTCGGCGCATCGGGTTCGCCGCCGCCAACCTGCGCCACCGTGATCCGGTGGACCAGATCCATCAAACCGCGCAGCAGAGCCAGCGGTTCGACACCCAGCGCATACTGATCCGCCATCGCCGCAAGCAGCCCTTTGCCGTCGCCAGCCAGAAGCAGGCCCAGCATACGGCGCTGCGCAGTTTTGTCGGACAGGCCCAGCATGTCGCGCACCCGTTCGGCAGTAACCTTGCCCTCGCCGCCAAGGTCGGCATGGGCGATTGCCTGATCCAGGATCGACAGGCCGTCGCGCACAGACCCTTCTGCTGCGGCGGCAATCATGTGCAGCGCCTCGTCCTCAGCCTCGACATTTTCCAGGCCGCAAATCTTGCCGAAATGCTCCTGCAGCATTTCCGAGGGAATTCGCCGCAGGTCGAAACGCTGCGTCCGGCTGAGCACCGTTACCGGCAGCTTATCGACCTCGGTTGTGGCGAACAGGAACTTCACATGCGCAGGCGGTTCTTCAAGTGTCTTGAGCAAGGCATTGAAAGCATTGCGCGAAAGCATGTGAACTTCGTCGATGATGTAAATCTTGTAGCGCGCCGAAACCGCTGCATAACGCACTGCCTCGATAATCTCGCGCACGTCATCCACGCCGGTATGGGATGCGGCGTCCATTTCGATAACGTCGATATGGCGGCCCTCGGCAATGGCCGTACAGGGTTCGCACACGCCGCACGGGTCGATCGTTGGCCCGCCCTGCCCGTCCGGCCCGATGCAATTGAGACCTTTCGCAATCAGGCGCGCGGTGGAGGTTTTGCCGACCCCGCGAACACCGGTCATCAGGAATGCGTGCGCCAGCCGGTCCCGCTCAATCGCGTTAGCCAGCGTACGAACCATCGGTTCCTGCCCGATCAGTTCACTGAATGTCTGCGGACGGTATTTGCGCGCGAGAACCCGGTAAGGCTGGTTGGCCTGTGCGGGAGCAGCAGCCGGGGCCGGAGCTGGTTTCGGCTCTACCGCTTGCGGTGCGGGCTCAGCCGGTTTTTCCGGTTCAGCGGGCGCATCGCCAAACATCGAATTCTGTCCCGCCGCCTCAAGCTCTGCGGCAGACGGCGTGTTATCCTGTTCGCCCGTATCCCAAGGCGGAGAATCTGTGTTGTCCGGTGAATCACCCATGCATGACTTGGTAGGCGCAGCAGCCGCGCTTGTCATGTTCCTGCATGCAGTAATTGTGTGTGAAAAAGGAGCCGAGCGACCCGTCGCAACACGCCTGGGCTGCTTCCTTCCGGACCTGACCCGGTGAGCGAACGCAAACGTCCACCCGACTCCCGGGCGGCCATATGGTGATGTTGCAGGGGTTTGTCCAGTGGCGTCGCGCCGCCGGAACCGATTTATCCGAGCAGCTTAGCGGAAATTATCCGCATATGCCTGAAGCTTGAGCGATTTGGGCGGAGTGGCATGAACCCGCGCGGCGATGCCGTGCTTCTCGGCATACGCCTTGGCCGCTTCCTTGCTCTCGAACTTGAGCTGCACCTGCGCCTGCGTGTCGCCGCTGCCGGTCCAGCCCATCAGGGGATCGGCAGTGCGCGCCTCGGACTGCTCGAATTCGAGCACCCAGGTGTCAATTTTCGCCTTGCCCGATTGCATCGCGCTCTTCGGAATCTGGTAAATACGTGCAGCCATGGCCGCCCCCTTAAATCAGCTTTCGCTGCGTGAAAAGGCGTTCTTGGTTTTCAGGCTCGGCTTTTCTGTCCACGGCTGGTCGGGCCAGCGGTGCCTAGGATAGCGGCCCTTCATGTCCTTCGCCACATCTTGCCAGCTTCCGCGCCAGAATCCGGGAAGGTCGCGGGTCGTCTGGATCGGACGCCCCGCCGGGCTGGTCAAGCTGAGCTGAAGCGGCGTTTTGCCGATCATCGGGTGGCTATCCAGCCCGAACAGGGCCTGCACACGCAGTTCGACCGACGGTGCCCCCTCGCCCGAATAGTCGATCGGGTGGCTTGATCCAGCGGGGCTGGTAAACTGCCGCGGGGCGACTTTATCGAGCGACTGGCGCGCATTCCAATCCAGCTGGCCAAGGATAGCCTCGGTAATCTGCCCCTTCGCCACATCGAGATTGCGCTTGCCGGTCAGCAGCGGGGCCAGCCACAATTCGGCATTGTCGGAAAGCCGCTGGAGTGACAGATCATCGACGCCGGCGAAGCGCGCTCTGGCGAGAAGTTCTGGCGGGACTAAATCGCCAAGGTTTTCGCGCGCTTTCTCCAGCAGCAATGTCAGGACCGCGTCCATGTCCGGGGCAGGATCCGGCCCACTTGCCATGGTGATCGCACCCAGCGCACGTTCAAGGCGCGCCTCCACCCTGCCGGCCTGTTCATTCCACGCGAGCGTAGATCGCTGCTCGATCATGTCAGCGAGATACTGATCGACTTCTTCGGGCAGCAAGGGCGCAGCAGCGGTGATCCGCGCGCCTTTTGCCTGACCCTGCGCATCGCCGACAACCAGCCATTCCTCCCGCGACAGAGGCGAAGCAGGGTCGAGGAAATAGCCGCGCCCACCGGCTGAGATCCAGTTTTCGCCCGACGCGCCGCGCCGTTTGGCGATATTGTCGCGCAACGCAAATGCCAGCGCGGCGGACGGGCTTGGCGCTTCGGCGCCGTCGGCACTGACAAGCCCCTTTGCCGTTTTCGCCCAGCGATGTGCGAGCTTGCGAGACGCCTCTGCCCGGCCCGATCTGTCGGCATTCCAGCGCGAAAGACGCTGCAACAGGTCTTCGCTGCGCCCGCCTAATCCGCGTTCCTGCAGCAGAAGCGCGATTTTCGCCGCATCTTCAGCGCACCCGAATCGCGCCCCGAACAAGACCGCCGCACCTTGTGCCGGCGACATTGGCAGGGCGGCAATCTTTGCGCCCCAGTCAGTAATCGCGCCGCGTTCGTCCAGCGCACCCAGCTTTTGCAGCCGGTCACGGCCAGACGCGATCGACGCGGCTGGCGGAGTATCGAGCCACGGCAGCGATAATGGATCAGCAGTGCCCCAACGGGCCAGCGACAGCAGCAACGGAGCAAGGTCAGCAGTTTCGATTTCCGGCGGATCGAACTGTGGCCGGCCCGCATGGCCGCCTTCCAGCCACATCCTGTAGGCAGTGCCCGGCCCCTGACGCGCTGCACGGCCAGCGCGCTGGTCCGCAGCCGCTTGGCTCGCACGCACGGTAATCAGATGCGAGGTTCCCGCCGCCCGGTCGAATTCCGCGCGCCGCGACAGGCCGCTGTCTACAACCACGGATACACCGTCGAGCGTCAGCGATGTTTCCGCAATCGCGGTGGCCAGAACTATCCGGCGGCGGCCATCACGGTCGCGCTTGATTGCGGCCCTTTGGCTGGCCGGGTCGACTTGCCCGTGCAGCGGCAGGATCGGTGTTCCGGGCAGTTTTTCCGCCAGCCGTTCGCGAACCCGCTCGATCTCGCGCACTCCGGGAAGGAACACGAGCACATCGCCCTCCTCTGCCTTCCAGGCGGTCATCACCGCCGCTGTCACCGCATCTTCGATGCGCAGTTCCGCGCGCGAGCCGAGCCATTCGATCGCAAGCGGATAAGCTTTGCCCTGGCTTTCGATAACCGGCGCATCATCGCCCAGCAGGCGGGCGAACCGTGCGCCGTCAATCGTGGCGGACATAACGCAGATGCGCAGATCATCGCGCAGCACGGCGCGGCTTTCCAGCGCGAGTGCCAGCCCCAGATCGCTGTCGAGGTGGCGTTCGTGTGCTTCGTCGAACAACACCGCACTGACCCCGGCAAGTTCGGCATCCTCGACGATGCGGTTCACGAAAATCGCTTCCGTCATCACCAATATGCGTGTGCGCGGTGACTGCTTGCTGTCGAGGCGGGTCAGATAGCCAACCGTTTCACCTGCCTTTTCGCCCAGCAGTTCCGCCATTCTTTCGGCAGCAGCGCGGGCGGCAACGCGGCGCGGACTAAGCAGGATTACCTGCCCGGTGCACCAATCCTGATCGAGCAGCGCGGGCGCAACGGCAGTGGTCTTACCCGCACCCGGCGGGGCAATCAGGACAGCGGTGCCGTCACTCCCCAGCGCGCCAAGGAGTTCCGGCAATACCGAATGGATTGGCAGTTGTTCGCTCAATATCCCCGGGCGACCGCGAAATGCGCGGCTTCTGCCATCGCTGCGCGCGCCTTGCTATCGGGGAAGATGGATATCGCATCCACCGCACGGCTGGCAAAATGGCGGGCGCGTTCGCGTGTGTCTTCCACTGCGTTGTATTTGTCGATCAGCGAAATCGCTTCCTGCAACGCGGCATCGTCTGCCTTGATGCCGGAAATCGCATTCTTCCAGAACTTGCGCTCGCTTTCGGTGCCGCGTGAATAGGCGAGGATGACTGGCAACGTCATTTTCCCTTCACGGAAATCGTCGCCCTGATCCTTACCCATTTCGGCTGCATCGGAATCGTAATCGATCGCATCATCGACCAGCTGGAACGCGACGCCAAGATTGCGTCCGTAATCATCCAGCGCGCGTTCCTGCGCATCGTCACATTCCCCGACGACTGCTGCGATGCGGCTGGCTGCGGCAAACAGGGCCGCCGTTTTTGCACCAATAATCCCGAGATAGCGTTCTTCGCTGGTTTCGATCTGGCGCTGGGCGGTCAACTGATCGACTTCGCCCTCGGCAATGATCGCGCTGGCACCGGACAGGATTTTGAGCACTTTCAGGCTGCCGTCTTCGGTCATCAATTCGAACGAGCGGCTGAACAGGAAGTCGCCGACCAGCACTGTCGCCGGGTTGCCGTAAATGATGTTGGCCGCCGCCTTGCCCCGGCGAAGGTCGCTGCCGTCCACCACATCGTCGTGCAGCAGGGTCGCGGTGTGGATGAATTCCACCGCCGCTGCGAGCTTGTAGTGCCGGTCGCCCGTGTATCCCACCAGTTCAGCCCCGGCGAGCGTCAGCATCGGGCGCAGCCGCTTGCCGCCGCCTGAAATCAGGTGGCCAGCCAGGGCCGGGATCAATGGGATCTCACTCTGCATCCGGTCGAGAATCACGGAATTCACCGCGTTCATGCCGTTTGCTGTGAGTGCCAGCATCGGATCGAGCGTGGGCTTTTTGCGCGGGATCGGAACGACTTCAGCGGTCATAGTGCGAAGTCACATGGCGGCGCGGCGAAGTTATGGCAAGTACGAACGGGCGTAGAATCGTTGCAAATTGCGTGATAGGCAGTTGCGCAATGAGCAACCTGACCGACACGCCCGAACCCGATCCGCAGCTTGCAGCCTTCCGCCGCAGCATCGACAATATCGATGCCGCGCTGATCCATATGCTGGCAGAACGGTTCCGTATCACACAGGCGGTTGGTGAATATAAGGCGCGGGTTACCCTGCCCCCGGCAGACCCGCAGCGCGAAGCGCGCCAGATCGCCCGGCTGCGTAACCTTGCCGAAGAGGCGCATCTGGACCCCGAATTTTCGGAGAAATTCCTGCGTTTCATCATCGACGAGGTGATCCGCCACCATGAACAGGCGCGCGAAGAACGCTAGACAGGCCTAAATCGCGCGCGGCAGGGTCAGCTTGACCAGCAGACCGCCCAGATCTTCGCTCTCGCCAAGTTCAACCGTACCGCCGTAAATCTCCGCCACGTCGCGAACGATGGCCAGACCCAGCCCGGTGCCCGGTTTTCCGGTGTCCAGACGCGCGCCTCGGTCGAATATTCGGGTGCGTTCCTGCTCGGGTATCCCCATCCCGTCATCTTCAACCCAGATCACGCAATCCTTCGCATCGGGTTCTGCATCCACCGTCACGAACACGCTGCCGCCGCCATATTTGGCTGCGTTTTCGATCAAATTACCCAGTATTTCGTCCAGATCCTGTCGCTCGATCGCGACCTCAACCTTGTTACCCGCAAGGTCGAACCGGGTGTTTTCATACAGTCTGGTAACGGCGCGGAGCACCGATTCCGCGCTGGGCCATACAGCCGCGCGGCTGAGGCCGGCAGCGCGGCGGCCAATCGCCCTCGCGCGGGCAAGGTGGTGTTCGACCTGACGCTGCATAGTCCGCGTTTCGCGGTGGACCAGCTTTGACAGGTCGGGGTCCTTCGCTGTCGCCGCGTTGATCAGAACTGTCAGCGGCGTCTTCAGCGCATGGGCGAGATTGCCGGCATGCATCCGCGCCTCGTCGGCCTGTTTTTCGGAATGGTCGAGCAGCATGTTCAGTTCTTCAACGAGCGGCTGAACCTCCAGGGGTAGCGGGTCGGTCACGCGGTTGGTGCCGGTTGTTCTGATCCGCTGGATCGCCATGCGTATCCGGCGCAGCGGACGCAGCCCGTAATAGCTTTGCAAGGCGGCCATGATGAACAGGCCCAGGCCAAGTACCGCAAACGACCAGATCAGGATCGAACGGATGCGGGCAAGTTGATTGTCCAGTTCACCGCGCGCAGATGCAACGGCGAACGTCCACCGGGTGTCGCTGTCGGGCAGGATGACCGTACGCTCGACAACACGGAGCGGCTCTGCACCGAATTGATCGCTGTCATAGAAATGCACATCGTTGTCGATGTGGTCGGCGCGCAGGTCCAGCGTCCGGTCCCACAGACTGCGCGAAGGCCACGGTTCGTGCCCATCTCCGCTGATTTGCCAGTACAGGCCGCTATTGGGTTCGAGGAAGCGCTGATCGCCCAGCGCGCGGTAAAACAGCACTTCGCCGTCCGGGCCGATCTCGCCGGAGGCGACCATTGCAGTCAGCATATATTCCAGCTGTTCGTCGAAATTATCCTCAACAAGATCGGTAAGCGCGCGGTCGAGCGCAAATCCGCCCGCCAGCAAAAGCACGAGGATCCAGCCGGCTGCGATCACCATCATGCGCCGAGCCAGGCTGCCGGTGTGCGCGGCCTTTTCCGCTTCGTCGCTGGATGCGGGAACGCGCCCTTCGGCGACCAGATCGGCCTCGGGCGCGTTCATTTTAGGAAGCTCGCGGTGCTTCGTCAGGATCATCCAGGCTATAGCCAAGCCCGCGAATGGTGGTGATCACTTCCGCGCCCAGCTTTTTCCGGATACGGGTGACGAACACTTCGATCGTATTGGAATCGCGGTCGAAATCCTGATCGTAAATGTGTTCGATCAATTCCGTGCGGCTAACCACCTTACCCTTGTGGTGCATGAGATAGCTGAGGAGTTTGTATTCCTGAGCCGTCAATTTCACCGGTTCACCGCCGCGAGTTACCCGGCCCGACCGGGTGTCGAGGCGAATTTGGCCAGCGGTCAATTCCGATGAGGTGTTGCCTGAAGCACGGCGGATCAGCGCCCGCAAGCGCGCGATCAGTTCTTCTGTCTGGAACGGTTTTGCCAGGTAATCATCGGCACCGGCATCGAGCCCGGCGACCTTGTCAGACCAACTGTCGCGCGCAGTAAGGACCAGCACGGGGAAGCCCCGGCCTTCCTTGCGCCACATACCGAGAACAGTAAGCCCGTCGATCTCCGGCAGGCCAAGGTCGAGAATTACGGCATCGTAATCCTCTGTACTACCGAGAAAATGTCCGTCTTCACCATCGGTCGAAAGATCGACCGCATAGCCGTTCTGTTCCAGCGTTGATTTAAGCTGCTGGCCGAGTGTTGGTTCATCCTCGACAATCAGAATGCGCATGCTGCCTCTTTCCCCTGATAATGCCCGTCACCGGGTTCGATAGCTAAGTGGTCTTTTGTCGCAAACGCGTCAACACGTCAGCGGTTTCGTTCCGGCTATCAATTGTGGACCTTTCGCCCTTCGCTCAGCGAGTGCGGCTAAGGACGCGGCCGGTGCGGGCATCGACGTCGACGAACATCACCTTGCCGTTGCGAATGAACTTCAGGCGGTATGCCATGGCCGTGGAATCGTATGCCGGACCGAGATATTCTGCGCCGCGCATCGTCGGCAGCACACGCCGCTCGATCTCTCTCAGCGACAAAACGTTGCCCGCCCTCATCTCCTTGCGCGCTTCCCCCTGATCGGAACGCGATTGCGCCGCCAAAGGCGTAAAGCCCATGCCGGACGCAATCAGGGAAGCTGCAAGGATCGGGGTCAGGATCTTTTTCATCGTGCCTATGTGCCTAGCCGTGTTCCATTGAACAAGGTCTGAATGTGAACGTTGCCGTGTGTTCAGCGAAGCCGGTACCGCCCGCCCGAGTTTATTGCACCATCTCGTATTTAACGGTGACGGTGACACCCGAACTGACCATGCCCGGCTGGACCGGCGTGGATGCCGCCGATTCCTGCACCGCTTCCATCGTACGCATCATCGGCTGCGGCGCGTTATACTGGATCGCCTCGCTGACCTCCAGCAAGCGGATATCGGAATACCCGGCCCACCCGGCATATTCCATCGCCTGATCGCGGGCGGTTTCCATGGCAGCCTTGCGGGCCTGCGCCTTCGCGGCGGTATCATCATCGATTGAGAAACTTGGCCCGTTAATGTCGGTCGCCCCCGCTGCAACAAGAGCATCGAGTACCCGGCCCGTCGTATCGATATCGCGCAGCGTCACGCGCACCTGGTTGGATGCAACATACCCGCGAAACACCTGCTTCTGGTTGGTCCGATCATAATCATATCGCGCGTTGAGGTTGATGCCGGTTGTCTGGATATCATCTTCATCGATACCAAGCGCCTTGATCTTCGCGATTACGCCCGACATCGCATCGGCATTGGACCGCATTGCCTGCACGGCGGTTGCCGCCTCGCTCGAAACCCCTGCCCCGATTGTCGCAATGTCGGGCGCCTGCCTGACCGATTCAGAAATCGTCAATTCGACGACCGGACCAGAGGACTGGATCTGAATTTCTGCAGCGGAGAGCGGCGCGGATACAGCAGCAATGGCGGCGAGCGGGATGGCTTTGCGGATCATAAAGAAAACTCCTTTGTTGGCGCCTTCCTGGATGGCGGACGCTTGCCCGGCGCTGAACCGCAACCGCTTCACAGCGTGCCTGCCAACGTCTAGGCCTTGTGCACAATCAATGGGGGCTACCTGACAATGTTCCGACATCTCATGATTTTTGCAGCCGGCTTGCTCGCGGCCAGCGCCTCTGCCCAATTGCGGATGGAACCGGTACCCGAACGGCAGTCCAGCGAAGGTGCCGGACCGTTCCAGACGCTGATTATCAAGGGCGCCACCATGATCGACGGAACCGGCGCCCCGCCAGAGGGTCCGGTGGACATCGTGGTTCGCGGCAACACCATCGCGTCGATCAATCGCGGCGGATCACCGCAAAGCGTTTACGCCGGCGCCGATCAGATTGTTGACGCCGGCGGAATGTATGTCTTGCCGGGCTTCGTCGATGTGCACGGCCATAATGGCGACCCGACAAAAGCTCCGCAGCCGTCCTACGGTTTCAAACTGTGGCTTGCGCATGGCGTTACCTCGGTCCGCGGTGTCGGATTCGGCGGCGGACAGCAGGATCCCTCGCTCGACCAGAAACGCCGCAGCGCCGCCAACACGATCGTCGCCCCCCGCCTTTTCGCATATGCCGTTCCCGGCGATGTTTGGGCCAGCGGCGCGGCCGACAGCCCGGCAAAGGGCCGCGAATGGACGCGCTGGATCGCCGCTCGCGAGTATGACGGGATCAAGTTTTTCAACAGCGAAGACCCGGCGGTTCTTGAGGCGATACTGGACGAAGCGCAGAAGCAGGGTCTCGGCTCCGTCGCGCATCTGGGGCAGCGCGGGGTTGCTCAGGTCAACGCGCGAAAGGCGACCGAACTGGGCCTTGACGGAGTGACCCATTATTACGGCCATTTCGAGAGCCTGCTGGGTGACAGCTCGGCCCCGCAATACCCGGCAGATTACAACTACCTTGATGAACAGGCGCGTTTTGCGTGGGTTGCGCGGCTCGCCGATCAGGCAGTCGAACCGGGCAGTGAAAAGTGGGACGAGTATATCGACCATCTGATCGACAATGATGTCACGCTGAGCCCGACCTTCAACATCTATTCCGCCAGCCGCGACGTGATGCGCGCTCGCAATCTGGAATGGCACGCCAAATACACGCTGCCTTCGCTGATGGATTTCTATTCCCCCAGCCTGACCAATCACGGCAGTTATTATCACGACTGGACCAGCGAAGACGAGACCGCGTGGCGTAATTTCTACCGCAAATGGTTCGATCTGACCCGCGATTTCAAGAACCGCGGCGGGCGTGTGACGGCCGGGTCCGATCCCGGTTACATCTATCAGACATGGGGTTTCGCCTACATCGCTGAACTGGAAATGCTGCGCGAGGCTGGGCTGACCCCGCTGGAGGTAATTCAGGCCGCGACGATCAACGGCGCGCAAGAGATATACAAATCGAAGGGGACACAGCCGCCATTCGGATCGATCAAGGTCGGCAAACTGGCCGATCTGGTGATCGTGCCGGAAAACCCGCTGGCGAACCTCAAAGTGCTTTATGGCACCGGACACACCCGCCTCAACCGCACGACCAACCGGCTGGAAACAATTGGCGGCGTGCGGTGGACGGTGAAGGACGGCATTGTCTACGACGCACACAAGCTCCTCGCCGATGTTGCCACCATGGTCGAAGCTCAGAAAGCCGCTGACAGCAGCGAGGCGATTTCGCAGCAATAGCCGCAGGTTGCCGCTTGCCGCATGCGTAAGGAGCGCCTACCTGCCGCCACCTATGGCGCAACCACCTATCCTCAGCCTGGAAGGCATCGGCCTGCAACAGGGCGGCCGCTGGCTGTTCGGCGGTCCGGAATCCGACGGGCTGGACCTGCATATCGGCCCGCGAGACCGGCTGGCCCTGATCGGCCGAAACGGCGCAGGCAAGACCACGCTTTTCCGCCTGATTAACGACCAGATCGAGGCTGATCGCGGTAATCGGAAGGTGAAGCCCGGCACCCGGATCGTGGTGCTGGAGCAGGAGCCGGATTACACGCCATACGAAACACTCATGGACTTCGCGCTCGACGGTGAGCACCCACCTGCCGAGCATGAGGTCGAGGCGATTGCTGGCCAGCTCGGTATCGACATGGCCACCCCGACCAAGGGTGCCAGTGGCGGTGAGAAACGGCGGGCCGCAATCGCCCGCGCGCTGGCGCAGGACCCGGACCTGTTGCTGATGGACGAGCCGACCAACCATCTCGATCTCGCCGCGATCGACTGGCTGGAGGCTTGGCTGGACCGTTACAAAGGCGCGTTTGTGGTTATCAGCCACGACCGGACCTTCCTCAAACGGCTGACCCGTGCGACCATCTGGCTCGACCGCGGTATCCTGCGCCGCAAGGATGTTGGCTTCGGCGGATACGATGCGTGGGAAGAACAGGTCTATGCCGAGGAAGCGCGCGCCGCCGAGAGGCTGGATGCGAAGCTCAAGCTGGAGGCGCATTGGCTGGAGCGCGGCGTAACCGCGCGGCGCAAGCGCAATCAGGGTCGTCTCGAAAAACTGTGGCAAATGCGTGCCCAGCGCGCGGCGATGATCAATCCGACTGGATCGGCCAAGCTGGGCCTTTCCGTCGATGAGGAGAACAAATCCAAGTCCGTCATCGTGGCGGACAAGGTTTATAAAAGCTTCGGCACCGGCGAAAACGAGCGCAAGATCATCCGTGATTTCTCGCTCCGCATCCAGCGGGGCGACCGGATCGGTATCGTCGGCTCTAACGGGGCAGGCAAGACGACCCTTCTCAAACTGCTGACCGGCGAAATGGAGCCGGATGAAGGCAGCGTCACTATCGCAAAATCGCTGACCGGGGTGATGATCGATCAGCAGCGCGCTTTGCTCACCCCTGACAAGACGGTGCGCGATGTGCTGGCCGAAGGCGGCGACTGGATCGACGTGCGCGGCATTCGCAAGCACGTGCAGGGTTACCTCAAGGAATTCCTGTTCGATCCCGGCCTGGTGGATACGAAAGTCGGCACGATGTCGGGCGGGGAACGCTCGCGGCTGCTGCTGGCGCGCGAATTCGCCCGCAAATCGAACCTGCTGGTGCTCGACGAGCCGACCAACGACCTTGATCTGGAAACGCTCGACCTGCTGCAGGAAGTGATTGCCGACTACGAAGGCACCGTCCTGATCGTCAGCCATGACCGCGATTTTCTGGACAAGACAGTCACCTTGACGCTCGGCCTCGACGGGAGCGGCTTTGTCGACATCGTCGCGGGCGGCTACGAAGACTGGGAAAAGAAGCGCACCGAAAGAAACAAGGCCGCCAAGAGCAAACCGGCCAAGGAATCCGGTACACCGCCCCCGCCACCTGCGCCCCAATCCGCGTCCAAGAGCACCAAGCTGAGCTACAAGGATCAACGCGACTACGAATTGCTCCCCGAACGGATCGAGAAGCTGGAGGCTGCGATCCAGCGCGGCGAGGAAATCCTATCGGATCCAGCGCTTTACACATCCGATCCACAAAAGTTTGCGGACATTACCAAGGGTCTTGAAAACGCCCGTGCGGAAAAGGATGCAGCCGAGGAACGCTGGCTGGAAATTGCCGAAATGGTCGAGGGATGACAACCAAACGGCCTGACTATATTGCCCGCTTGCACAGGGTTAGGAGTCAGGCCGCTTGTCCATCGAATTTCGCAAGCTCAGGCATGATATGCGGCCGAGCCTCATGGTCGGCCCACCGCGAGATTCAGCCGCAGAAATCCGAGCCGATCTCGACTATTCGGAGCTGCGTCGAACGCGCAATTCGCATCAGGGTTTGGCGCAGCATCAACATCTGAGGGAACTCGCCGTCGCCGGTTGCAACCAGGCGGTGATGGAGGAAATTGGCGAACTGACCCAGCTAGAAAAGCTGGAGCTGCGCTGGCCAATGCGCGGCACTGAAAGTCTGGAGCCGCTGAAGAACCTGAAAGATCTGACCTATCTCAAGATCGACAGCCCCGGCGCCAAGGTCACCGATTTCACCCCGATCCTGGACCTGCCAAAGCTGGAAGTCCTGATGATCACCAATGCCAAACACCTGTTTGATATTGAATGGATGAAACCGATGAAAAACCGGCTGAGGATTTTGGGGCTTGAAGGGGCGATAGATACCGACCAGCGGATCGCCTCACTCGAACCTCTCCGGGAATTCGCGATTGAGGCGTTTCTGTGCATTTCGATGACCCTGAAGAGCCGCGATATCACGCCGCTGGAAACCTGCCCCAATCTCAAATTCATCGACGGCGCGGTGATCGCGCCCTGGGCCCAATATCACGCGCTTGAACAAGCCCGCCCAATTATCGTGTGCGGCTGGTTCGACCCGAAAAACTGGATGCCCAGTTGGCGCGGCGGCCCGCCCAAGGAATTGCTCGGCTAACCAGCCTCAGCCGATCCGGTAAAAATGTGCGACCCGGTCCAGTGCCAGCTTCAACACCAGTTTTCCGCTCCGTGCGGGCCAGCCCAGCGCTTTTTCTGTTTCAGGCAGCGCGTCACCGCCGCATACGACCCGCCACAATATATCGGACAACCCGCTGCCCGCCTCCGCCAGTGCCGCGTCGAACCGGGCCTTTGCGGCGATTTGCCGTTCCGTGGGGGAAAGTCCGTCGCCGCTGCCCTGCCCGCTGATCCGCACCGGATCCCAGCGCATGGTTACGCTGGCCGACAATTGGGCGCGCTCGTAATCGGCCCTCAGCCGCTCGCCCGCATCAAACAGGCGGTCGTCTAGATGCCCGCGCGAATGCAGCCACGACAGCGGCGATTCGGCGAGATTCACCGTCACGCTTCTGCTTCTCGCCCTCACCCGCCTTGCCGCCTTGCCCATCCCCTGCTTCGGCCCCTCGCTGGTCAATTCCCGTTCGACAAGTTCACGTTGCATCAGACACTCCATTGATCCATTTCGAATCGCGGCTTGCCAAATTTGAACATCTGTAGGAAAGAAGAAACCAAATCGGTTCGCGCAGGAGTTTCACAATGATCAATCGAATTCGCGACTTGCGCAAGGCAAAGGGCTGGACACTGGCCGATCTGGCAGAAGCCTGCGATCCGCCGACCACTGCGCAAACGATTGGCCGGCTGGAAACGGGAATGCGCAACCTTTCGATCAAGTGGATGGACCGCATCGGCCGCGCGCTCGACATTGATCCGCAATCGCTGGTTCGGTCGGAAGACAAGCCCGCCCCCAGCGTCGTCGCAATACTGGGCGAACATGGCCCCGAACCGCTCGCGAAGGCTGCAGATGCAGTTCTGCCGACAGAGCTGCTTGGCGATGCGCCGCTGATGGCGCTTTCGATCAGCGCAAGCACCGGGGAATACCGTTCTGGCGATCAGCTATGGATGCGGCAATTGGCGCCTGAAGATGCGGGCAAGGCAATCAACCGGGATGTGCTAGTGCCGCGCAAAGGCGGGCGGTTTTATTTCGGCCGGCTGATCGACCGGCAGGGGACGCTTGTAGGCATCCTGCCGCCGGGTCTCGGGCAGAAACAGCAAGTGGTTGATGATCCGCCCTGGATTGCCGTGGCGGAAATGCTGGTGCGGCCACTATGACTGGCGATAAGCCTGTGAAACGCCGCCTCCTTTCCCTGTCGACGCTGTATCCGAATGCCCACACCCCGCGCTTCGGCACGTTCGTCGCCCGGTCGCTGGAGGCGCTCGCTGATCGCGGCGATTGGGATGTAACAGTGATCAATCCGATTGGCGTACCGCCCATCGCATTCGGCAAATACAAGGCGCTGGCCGCAGCGGCGACGGACGGGATTGAGCATGGCGTGTCGGTTTACCGGCCGACTTTCACCCTGATTCCCAGCGTTGGTGCGCGCATCAATGCCAGCGTGATCGCAAAGAAGGTTTTGCCTCTGGCGCGACGTCTGCACGAGGAAAATCCCTTCGATCTGGTCGACGCGCAATTCTTTTATCCCGATGGCCCCGCCGCCGTCTGGATTGCCAACGAATTGGGCCTGCCAAGTTCGATCAAGGCCCGCGGTTCCGATATCACCTATTGGGGCGGCAAATCCTTTGCGCTGGAACAGATGCTTGATGCGGCAGAGCGCGCGACCGGTCTGCTCGCCGTTTCGGAAAAACTGGCCAGCGACATGGCATCCATCGGGATGGCCCGCGACAAGATCGCAATAAACTATACCGGCCTCGACCGGGATCGTTTTCGCCCGCTAGAATATAGCGGCCTTCGTGCCCACCTGGGCAAGACACTCGGGATCGATCTGCCTGAGAACAAGCCGCTATTGGTGTCCGTCGGCGCGCTGATCGAACGCAAGGGCCAAGACCTGGCGATCGGCGCGCTGGCGAGCCTGCCAGAGGCGCAGTTGTTGCTGGTCGGCACCGGGTCAGACGAGAAACACCTGCGCGGCCTCGCTGCCGATATGCGGGTCGAAGATCGGGTGCATTTTCTCGGCTCGGTCGATCACGACCTTTTGCCGGTTATCCTGTCAGCAGCCGATGCAATGGTTCTGCCATCCGCCAGAGAGGGCCTCGCCAATGCGTGGGTCGAAGCGCTTGCCTGCGGAACACCCATAATCATCGCAGACGCAGGCGGCGCGCGTGAACTGGTGACGTCTGCCGACGCAGGACTGATCGTGGAACGCACGCTGGAGGCGGTAAGCGCAGGGATTGCCCACGTCCTTGCCAATCCCCGCCCGAAGGAAGTCGTCGCAGCAACGGCCAGCCGGTTCAGCTGGGCCAGCAACGCCGCCTCGCTTGCGCAGTATTACGAGGGGCTGATTGCCCCCCGCAAAGACTGATCACCCCTCGCCGCGGGCGAGTTTGTCCTGTTTGTCTGCCACCGTCTCTTCCGGAACAAAGCTGTCGGAATTGACACCGAGCCAGATCAGGATCGGCGCGGCCATGTAAACAGAGCTGTACGTACCAACGAACAGACCCAGGGTGATTGCCGCAATCATGCCGAACAGACTTGCCGGGCCATAGATCAGCAACGGAACCAGCGCGACGAGCAGCGTCAACGATGTCATCACTGTACGTGCCAGCGTTTCGTTCACCGACAGGTCGAGCAATTCAGGCACCGGCATCTTGCGGAATTTCTTCAGGTTTTCCCTGATCCGGTCGTACACGACGATGGTATCGTTCAGCGAGTAACCGATGATGGCCAGAATTGCGGCGATGATCTGCAAGCTGAATTCGAGCTGGAACAGAGCGAACATGCCCAGTGTCAGCGAAACGTCGTGGAACAGTGCAAACAGCGCGCCCACGCCGAACTGCCATTCGAAACGTATCCAGATGTACATCGCGACGGCGATCATGGCGGCAACCAGCGCCAGAACCGCATCATTGCGGAATTCGCCGGACACTTTGCCCGATACGGAGTCGACACCGTCGATCCGCACATCGGGATGCTTTTCCTTCATCGCATTGGTGATCGAAACGGTCATGGCGTCGGCAAAGCCCGGATCGCCTTCTGCCTCGGCAGGCAGTTTCACGCGGATGGACACTTGGTTCGGTTCGCCAAAACGCTGGATTACCGGGTCTTCAACAGTCGGAAGTGCGCTGACTGTATCGCGCAGTTCGGCCACCGGTGCGGTTTCCTCACCCACGAAAGTGGCGCGAATTTCCTGACCGCCGGCAAAGTCGACGCCGTAGTTCAGTCCATTGGTGAACACCAGAAACCAGCTCGCAATAACCAGCAGGACGCTGATCACATAGAACGGGACCCTCAGCTTGAGGAATTTGATGTTTGTGTTGTCAGGGACAATCTTGAGAAGTCGCATGATCCTAAAGCCCCTTAAATCGTGATGTCTTTGGGCCGCGATTTACGCAGCCAGCCGGCGACCCACAGACGGGTCAGAGTTACGGCGGTGAAGACACTGGTGAACAAGCCGACGATAAGCACGACCGCGAAGCCGCGGATCGGGCCAGAGCCGAACAGGAAGAGCAGCACGCCAGCAATGAAGTTGGTGACGTTCGCGTCGTAAATCGCGCGGCTTGCTTCCTTGTAACCGTTTTCAACCGCAGCAATGACCCGCCGCCCGCGTTTGCGTTCTTCGCGTATGCGTTCGTTGATCAGCACGTTTGCGTCGACAGCGGCACCGATCGTCAGCACGAAGCCCGCGATACCCGGCAATGTCAGCGTGGAATTGGCGATAGCCATGATCCCAAGCAGCATCATCACGTTGAATACCAACGCGATGGTCGCATAAACACCGAAGCGGCCATAGCTTGCCACCATCAGAGCGATAACCGCGATGGAGCCGATCAGCATGGCGATCATGCCGCGTTTGATCGAGTCCGCACCCAGGTCCGGCCCGACAGTGCGTTCTTCGACTACTGCTAGATCAACAGGCAGCGCGCCCGATTTCAGCGAAATCGCAAGCTGTGCGGTTTCATCGGCGGTGAAATTGCCGGAAATCTGCGCCCGTCCGCCCAGAATCGGTTCGTTGATATTGGGCGCTGACAGCACTTTGCCGTCGAGAATGATCGCGAACGGCTTGTTGACGTTCTGCTGGGTCAGCGTGGCAAACTTCGCGCCGCCTTCCGCGTTGAATGTGATATCCACCACCGGGGCATTGGAGTTCGGGTCACGCGATGCATTCGCATCGGTCAGATTGTCGCCCTTGATCCCGCCCAGGCGGCGAACGGCAAGGCCGGTGCCTTCTCGCGGTGTGCCTTCGGCATATGGGAAAATCTGGCTACCGGGAGGGGCAATGCCTTGCGCCACATCGGATGGCAGCGCGTTCTGGTCGACCAGTTTGAATTCGAGCCGTGCGGTCTTGCCCAGCTGTTCTTTCAGTTCGTCCGGATCCTGCAGGCCGGGGACCTGCACCACGATGCGTGTGTCGCCCTGACGGATGATGGTCGGTTCGCGCGTGCCGAGGCCGTCGATACGCTTGCGGATCACTTCAATCGCGCCGTCCATCGCCTGCGACACCGCGTTTTCGACGCCTTCATCGGTCTGGGTCAGGACGAAGCGGGTTTCATCGACAACGTCGAGGTTCCATTCCGTGATGATGCCCGAACCGTTTATCAGCGGCAGGATTTCCTCTCGCGCGCGATCGACATCGGAATCGCTGTCGAGAATGAAGCTGAGCTGGTCGTTCTGCGTCGACATATCCCCGAAACGGATGCGGGGTTCGGCACTGCGCAAGGCATCTCGAACACCCTCTTCCATGTTTTCGAGACGCTGCTCGGTCACCTGCTCCGGATTGGCTTCCAGCATGATGTGACTGCCACCGGCAAGGTCGAGGCCGAGATTGACTGTCGGGCTTGGCAGCACGTCAGGCCATTTCAGGCTGGTCGAACCGAGCAAGGATGGAAGTGCCGCAGCTGCAAGGAGCAAAGTGAAGCCCCACAGCATGACCTTCTTCCACTGAGGATATTCGAGCATTTGGTAGTCCCGTTCTCTTGAGGATCAACGCAGCAGGTTTAGTCGTTTGCGGCCTGACCTGCGGGCGGGATGATATCCCCGATCGTGCTTTTCACCGCTTTTACGCGAACGCCCTGGGCAAGTTCCAGCTCGGCATAATCATCGTCGACCTTGATGACCTTGGCGACCAGTCCGCCTGCGGTGACGACCTTGTCGCCTTTCTTCATCGCGGCGACTTTCTGTTGGTGTTCTTTCTGGCGGCGCATTTGCGGCCGGATAATCAGGAACCAGAAGATCAGGCCCATCGCCACGAGTGGCATGAATTGGAGCCATGCGGGAGGTGCATCTGCACCGGCGGCTGCAGTAAGTAGTTCGAGCATCGATTGAGCCTGTACCTTTAGAAATTCATAGACACCGGGCTGCGTGCGATATGATGGTTGACCATACCCCCGCCTCTCCTCGGCAACAGGTGGGCGCGACTAGCAGCAATGCAAGGACAGGGCAACGCAATGCGATCAAGTGTGTTCTTGCTGCATCAGATATTGCGTTACCGTATCTGCGGCCTTATAGGCGCGCCTCCACTGATCGGGACGTGGCGCAGTCTGGTAGCGCACTATACTGGGGGTGTAGGGGTCGCTGGTTCGAATCCAGTCGTCCCGACCAGTGGAAAATCTCCTCCATCGCCGAAATGCCGCCGCGCAGGTCCAACGATCTTGCGTGCCGCCAGCGTGCGCCCTACCCAGCGCGCAATGGAGTTTTTCCGATGACCGATACACCCAAACTGAAGATGCGATCCTGGCTGTTTGCCCCGGGCGACAGCGAGCGAAAGATGCAGAAGGCCAGCGATAGCGAGGCAGATATCGTGCTGCTGGACCTTGAAGATTCGGTCATGCCGGAAAACAAGCCGGAGGCGCGCAGGCTCGTCAGCGCATTCATCGCGGCGCGCAGCGACCGCCACCGGATCTGGGTCAGGATCAACCCGATCACCAGCGAATTTGCCGAGGATGATCTGGCCGCGATCATGCCATCTGCGCCGGGCGGCATTCTGCTGCCGAAATCGGAGGGGAGCTGCGATCCCGAGCGGCTCGATCAATTGCTGACGCAGCACGAGGAAACCCACGGTATCGAGCCGGGATCTACCCGCGTGGCCGCACTGGTCACTGAAACCCCGCACGCCATGTTCCACACCGGCGACTACGAAAACGTGCCGCGGCTTGTCGCGATGAGTTGGGGCGCGGAAGATTTGTCCTCCGCAATCGGGGCTTCAGTCCAGTTTCAGCCTAACGGGCAGTATATGCCGGTGTTCGAACTGGCCCGCAGCCTGTGCCTGCTGGGCGCAGTTGCCGCAGGTGCAGCACCGATCGAGACAATACAGGCCGACTTCCGCGATCTCGACGGACTGCGCGAGCGCGCCTTGATGGTCCGCAGCCAGGGATACCGGGGGATGCTGGCCATTCATCCGGCGCAGGTGCCCGTTATCAATCAGGCATTTACGCCGAGCGAAGCAGAGCTGGATAAAGCACGCGCGGTCATCGCGGCCTTTGCCGCCAATCCGGGCGCAGGCACGGTTGGCGTGGACGGGGCCATGCTCGACCGGCCGCATCTCGCGCTTGCCCATGCATTGCTCGCCAGTGCGGAGGACTAAGGTCCGAGCACCAAAAGCGGCACATTGATTTTCCTACAGGAACCTATTTGGTTAGGCATCGTGCGAATCACTCAGCAAGGATTTCGCCAATGCCGCTTCTGGAAACACTGATCGGGCCTATCTCCTCGATCATCGACAAGATCATCCCTGACAAGGAAGCCCGGGCGAAAGCAAAGCTGGAATTGCTCAGGCTGGAGGGAAGCCATGAGCTGAAAGCGATCGAGGCGCGCCTCGCCGCCATCGTGGCAGAGGCCAATTCGCACGACCCGTGGACCAGCCGCGCCCGGCCCAGCTTCCTTTATGTCATGTATATCCTGCTGCTGACCGCCCTCCCCATGGGCATTCTCGCGGCCTTCAGCCCGGCCACAGCGAAAGACATTGCGGCGGGCATGAACGCATATTTGGGCGGGCTGCCCGAACCGCTCTACGCTTTGTTCGGCACAGGCTATCTCGGATACACAGCGGCGCGGCAGTGGGGCAAGACCCGCGGGACCGACAGATAAAAATTATGTCTCTAATTTTTATACTCTGTCCAGAATTGCGCTGTGCCCTGTTCAGGTAAAGGGGGCGGAACGACCTCTCTTGCGATGTCAGCTTTTGGGAAACGGCGCAGAAACGACTAATGCCCGATTATGGGGTGGAAAGCTGCCCTTGCGCCCCGCTCGTCTTTGCAGCATTCCAATTGGATGAAAAAACCCGTCAGGTTCGCCACAGGATTAATGCTGGTTGCTCTGGTGATTGCATGCAACGACGGCAAAACTCCGTCGAGCAGTAAACCGGTCCAAGTGGCTCATGGCAACTATCCAGAAGCATGTAGCAAACCGCCTGAGCCATTCCGGACTGCAGAGGATGGAATTGACCATCATGCGATAGTCTATCTTGTCAAACTTTCGTTGGATGACAGCCTCTCGTTGAATGGAGAGAGTTTGGCTGCATCTGCACTTCTGGAAAATGCGCGCAAGGCGATTGGTTTCAATCCTCCACCCTATTTTGTGACGGAAATTCAGTCTGGAACGCCTTGTAAGTTTGTGGTCAAGCATCGCTCTGGCTTGGCAGAAACCGCACTGTGCCGATCTGGGCATTGCGCCGAAGGGCACGATTTCAGGCAGTGGCCAATTAAGATTGGTCCAGATAAATTCGTCGACCCCGATTAGCCAATGTCTGGTTCTGGGTCGTTAGCCGAATGTCTGCTTATGGGGCGACAGCAGTATAGGCGGTCGGTCTTCTAGAAGGCGGCAGCACAAGCATGCCAAACGCCGCCAGAATGGTGGGAAGGGACTTTCGCTGAGGATGCTGGAACGCGATCCTTATTCAGGCGCTTGGTAGGACCAGATCAGCATCAATAGCGCGACGATGATAAAAATGGCGAAACCAGAGAGTAGCCATGAGTTCAGATACCATTGATCTCCCCACTCAAACTCGCCACCCATAATGCGCACCCAGCCGCGGAAATGCTGAGTTGCGCCAACGGAAAGCCCAAAGACCGAAAAGACTGCCGATAGGTAGCGAGCAACCCAGTGCGAGGGATTTGGAAGAATGAGCAACAGGCCGAGCAGCCCGATAACTGTTCTCTGCGCGCGGCAGAAAGGGCATTGATAAACGATCTCAAACCAATCGACAGCCCAAGTTGCGGCACTAAGCGCAATTGCGGCCAGGCCGACCCACAAGCGATACTGAAGCAGCAAGCTTGGAATACCCTCTACCCATGCGCCCAAAGATTGCTTGTCGGTCACGGTGCACCTCTCCTCCAAAAGCCTTCCTCTGCCGCTAACAAAAACCGCTGGAAAGACAAGCGTCCTGGTGGTTCGCCAACTCAACGGCTGGAAATGGGTGGATTGCTGCCGCCGATGGCTCGTTGGACTATGCCGCTTCAGCTTGAGCGGCGACATACCAGACAAAGCACATTGCTTCAGAAGGATCACCACCGGCCACTTCCCATTTTTTGAACTCCTCCCCGAAAGCTGAGCGACCTTCTGAAATGAAGTCCCACTTCGATTGAAGTTCTTGAAAGTCAGCGAGTGCTGTTTCTGAAGTGAGTGCAACCCGCTCCGCCCAAGACACATCAGAAGACACCGATTTATGGGTGTCGACCTCTATCCAGTAACATTCGCAGGTGCCCCCTTCCGGGAACCGAAATTGAAGCTGCCCTCCGACACTGGCGAGATTACAATCTCTCGCTGCAGTGATCACCTTCGGAATGTCTTCCAATGGCCACGCATATTCCTTTCCTCGGAGGGTTGCCCGCGAAAGGAGTTCTTTCGGCAGTAGGTTCTCAGGGATCTTCATAGACCTCGTTTAGCTGTCGGAAGCCAACGGCGGCAATCGGGTCGCTAGCGGAACGGCAGATTTGTTAGCCGAAAGCTGCAATCGGGCAAGCGACACGGACTGCACTGTTCCCTGATTCCCTTCGGCCAAATCCCTTCCGATCAATGCCAACCGCCGCTAAGGCTGGCGAATGAGTATTCCGATCACAAATACCGTCTATGTCCTCAACGGGCCGAACCTGAACCTGCTCGGCACGCGCGAGCCAGACATTTACGGCTCCGATACACTAGATGACATTGCCGGAATGCTGGAGGATCGCGGCCGCGAACTCGGGCTGGAAATCGACATGCGCCAGACCAATCATGAGGGGATGCTGGTCGACTGGCTGCATGAGGCGCAGGCTGAAGGCGCAGTGGCCGTGCTGCTGAATGCAGCGGCCTATACCCACACCTCCATCGCGTTGCTGGACGCGATCCGGGCAATCCGGACGCCGGTTATCGAAGTGCACCTTTCAGACCCTTCGACGCGGGAAGATTTCCGGCACGTTTCGTATGTCGGCATGGCCGCGCAAGAGACGGTTCAGGGCCTCGGGGCACAGAGCTATGTGGCGGCGCTCGACGTAGCGGCAAGGCTCCAAAACGCTACCTGATTCCCCGCCAAAATCGGTCACACCCCCTTGCCCTGACGCGCGATGCCGCGCATAGGCCGAAGCCTGAAACAACTATGAGGCAAACATGGCCACCACCAAGGGCACTGCCGGAAAGAAACACGGCATGAACGTTGATACCAAGCTTGTACGTGAACTTGCTGAAATGCTGGGCGAAACCGGTCTTACTGAAATCGAAGTCGAAGATGGCGACCGCAAGGTGCGCGTATCGCGCGGCGGCGGCGTTGCAATGGCGGCTCCTGCACCGATGCACGCCCCGGCGCCGGCCGCGCTTGCTCCCGCAGCGGCAGCCCCCGCTGGCGACGCGCCGGCAGCACCTGCCGACAATGCGAATTCACTGAAGTCACCAATGGTCGGCACCGTCTATCTCGCCGCCGAACCGGGCGCTGCCCCGTTCGTGAGCGTGGGCGACAGCGTGAAGGAAGGCGACACTATCCTGATCGTGGAGGCGATGAAGGTGATGAACCCGATTACCGCCGACAAGTCCGGCACGATCAAGGAAATCCTGGTCGAGAATGCCCAGCCTGTCGAATACGACCAGCCACTCGCAGTAATCGGCTAAGCGCGACATGGGCATTTCCCGAATTCTCATTGCCAATCGCGGCGAAATTGCACTGCGTATCCACCGTGCGGCGCACGAAATGGGCATCGAAACGGTTGCGGTTCATTCAACTGCCGACGCTGACGCCATGCATGTTCGCCTCGCCGATCACGCGGTCTGCATCGGCCCGCCGCCTGCAACCGACAGCTATCTGAACACCGCGGCGATCATTTCTGCGGCAGAGGTCGCGCAATGCGACGCAATTCATCCGGGTTATGGCTTCCTTTCGGAGAACGAGAAGTTCGCCGAAATCGTTGAAGCGCATGACATCGCGTGGATCGGTCCGAAGCCTGAACATATCCGCACGATGGGCGACAAGGTCATGGCCAAGAAGACCGCGGGGGCGCTAGGCCTTCCGCTGGTCCCCGGGTCTGACGGCGCGATCGACAATGTCGAAGAAGCCGCGAAGATCGCGGAAGAAATCGGTTACCCGGTCATCATCAAGGCAGCATCGGGCGGCGGCGGCCGCGGCATGAAAGTGTGCGAAAGCCCCGAAACTCTGGGCACCCTGATGCAGCAGGCCGGCAATGAAGCCAAATCTGCGTTTGGCGATGCCACGGTCTATCTCGAGAAGTATCTCGGCGATCCTCGCCATATCGAATTCCAGGTGTTCGGCGACGGCAATGGCAATGCGATCCATCTTGGTGAACGCGACTGTTCGCTGCAGCGCCGCCACCAGAAGGTTTTCGAGGAAGCACCCTCGCCGGTACTTTCTACCGAAGAACGTAACCGGATGGGTGAAATTTGCGCCAAGGCCATGGCCGATATGGGCTATCGCGGTGCCGGAACCATCGAATTCCTGTGGGAAAACGGTGAATTCTATTTCATCGAAATGAACACCCGGCTTCAGGTCGAACATCCCGTGACCGAAATGATCACCGGCGTCGACCTGGTGCGCGAACAGATCCGCATTGCCGATGGCAAGGCACTGTCGGTCAAGCAGGACGAGATCGAGTTCAAAGGCCACGCGATCGAATGCCGCATCAATGCGGAAGATCCGTTCACCTTCGCCCCTTCACCAGGCAAGGTCACATCGTATCACGCCGCGGGCGGAATGCACGTTCGGGTCGATAGCGGCCTGTATGCGGGATATTCGATCCCGCCATACTACGATTCCATGATCGCCAAACTGATCGTGTACGGCCGCAACCGCGAAGGATGCATCATGCGTCTGCGGCGTGCGCTGGAAGAAATGGTGATCGAAGGCGTCAACACCTCCATCCCTCTGCACCGTGAACTGCTGACGCAGGATGATATCCTGAGCGGCGATTATTCGATCAAGTGGCTCGAAGAATGGCTCAAGGAACGCAGCGAGTAATCGCCCGCCGTCCAATCCGCTCTGACGCGGCGATCATAACCCTGATTTGAAAATTGATATCGCGGTGCCCGGTTACTGGCCGGGTGCCGCATATCCTTCCTCGCGCAAGGTGATGATGTAGTCGGTCAGCAATTGGGCGTCTTCGTCCGACACTTCGACATTCATTTCCTGCGGGAAACTGTGCGAATCGAGCAGGAACGCCTTGAGCGTGGTATTGGTGAGGCCCGGCATATTCGCCACCATCATGAAGCTGGGCGCGGACGGATTAGGAGAGATCTGGCCCGGCGCAACGGCGTGGCAGCCAGCACAAAGCGCCTCCGACATTTCAAAACCGGCCAGCGGTTCCATATCGGCGCCGGATGGGGCGGTTACCGGCGCAGGCGAAGCTGCGTTTGCGCTTTCCACCTGTGTATCGGTGCTTGTGCACGATGCCAGCAGCAGAGCCGGGATAGCGAGAAATGCGTTCTTGATCATCGGAACCGTCCCGTCAGGTAGCTATTCCAACGGTACGCCCGGCTCATGCTTGGCCGTGCGGATGGTGAGCGAGGTTTTTACGCTTTCCACATTGGGCGCAGGCGTGAGTTTGCTGGTCAGAAATTCCTGAAAACTCTGCAAATCCTTGCTCACCACCTTGAGGATAAAATCGATCTCACCGTTGAGCATATGCACTTCGCGCACTTCGGGCAGAGCATGCATATGATCTTCGAATTCGCGCAGCGCGCTTTCCGCCTGGCTCTTGAGGCTGACCATTGCAAAAACGGTGATTGCGAATCCCAATTGCGAAGCGTCGAGCTCCGCATGGTAGCCGCGGATAACCCCTTCTTCCTCAAGCGCGCGCACGCGCCTCAGGCACGGCGGTGCGGTTAATCCGACGCGCTGTGCAAGTTCTACGTTGGTTACGCGCCCTTCGCTCTGCAATTCTGCGAGCAAACGCCGGTCAATATCGTCGAGATTGGCCACCTCTTACGCCCCTGTCAGTCCCTGAGCGCCATTAACTGCGCTGCCGTGCAATGAAAGATACGTATATGAATACGCATTGCTAATATTATTGTTCTTGCCAGCAATTGTCCCGCTTTGCAACGATCCACAGGGGCAGCGTTCCAAGGGGGTGCGAAACTGGTAGGGCTCGCTAGTCCGAAATTGAAGGGGATTATGAGCCCCGTTGGAGATTCGCGAAACCGTAATGCAGTTTGATGACCGCCTTGCCACCGTACTGCGCCACCGCGCATCGGGTGATCGTGCGGCGCGGACACAGTTCCGCCAACTGCTCGACCTGCTTGGCAGTCGCCGGAACATCAAGGACCGCAAATTGCTTGCATCAGCGTGGCTCAGACTAGGCGCATTGGGCGAAATTATCCCTGCGGCAGATCGCGCGGCAATGGTTGCAGACGCGGGCCTGCGGATTCGGAACCCGGAGTTGGCTGTACATCTGGCGGAAGACGAACCTGCGGTTGCCGCTGCTGCCCTGTCTCGCGCTGAAATCAGCTCTGACGATTGGGAGGCACTCATCCCGCGTCTGCCGGTGCGTGCACGCGGCTTTCTGCGCCTGCGCCGCGACCTTCCGCCGCAGACGACCGACCTGCTCGAACGGCTGGGTATCCAGGATCGCGGACTTCCCAATCCGGCATCAGCCGAAAAGCAGGTGCAGCAGCCGGACAGTCCAGATGGTCTTATCCAAGGGGGAAGCAATGTAACCCCTATTCGCAGCACCCCTTTGCCGGCCAACGATATCCCGCTGGAACTCAGCGAAGAAGAGGTGCTTGAAGAAGACACCGAAATCGGTGCGTTGGTCAAACGGATCGAGGCGTTTCGCAAGGCGCGCGTATCGGCCCCTGACAAGACCGATGCGCCCCGCTTGCCACTGGGCGAACAAATCGCCGACACAGATCAGCAGGTCAGTGCCTTCGCCTTCACCGCCGATGCCCGCGGACGAATCGATTGGGCAGACCTGCCGATCGCTCCGATGGTGATCGGGACGGTCCTGGACCGCGACAAGCTTGGTCCTGCGATCAAGTTTCGCCAGCCAATCCGTGACGAGGTACTCGAACTGGCCGGTGCGCCGAAAATATCTGGCAAATGGGTTGTCGATGCGGCCCCCCAATTCACGCAGCCGGAAGGCCGGTTTTTCGGCTATGCCGGCATGTTCCGCCGTGCGCCTGACGATATTTCGAACATCACCGATCCGCAAGCCTCGAGCGAGGCCGACCGCCTGCGCCAGCTGCTTCACGAACTGAAGACACCGGTCAACGCGATTCAGGGCTTTTCCGAGGTAATCCAGCAGCAGCTGTTTGGCCCGACACCGCATGAATACCGCGCGCTTGCTGCAAATATTGCAGGCGACAGCGCAAGGATGCTCGCAGGCTTCGATGAATTGGACCGGCTGGCGAAACTGGAAACCGGTGCGCTGGACCTTGAAATGGGCGAAGCGGATTTCGGCGCCATCGTGGCCGCCCAGATCGAACAATTGGGCCGCGTGCTCGCCCCGCGTACCGCTGCGTTCGAATTCGCATCGGCAGGGGCCGGGCCGAGTGCCGGCAATGTGCCGCTGGACCAGAGGGAAGCCGAAACGCTCGCGTGGCGGCTGCTCGCAACGCTGGCAGGTGCCATCGGCGCAGGAGAAAGCATTCCGGTCGGGTTTGCGCCGCAAGACAGGATGCTGGGCCTGCACATCGACCTGCCCGCATCTCTCGCCGCCACCGATGATATTTTCGCGGCAACCGCAAAACCCGGCAAGGCTGCGGTTAGCGCGGGAATGTTCGGCGCGGGCTTTTCCTTGCGGCTTGCCCGGGCAGAAGCCCGATCGGCAGGCGGCGACTTGATGCGTGTGGACGATTCGATCGTGCTCACGCTGCCGCTCTTGACCGCAGCCGGGAGCGAACCTAGCCAGACAGCAGACGGCGCGGCACACTGATTGCGCCCATTTTGGCAGGGAGTACCGGCACGTGGACCGGTCGATAATCGAACCGCCCGTCAAGGGATCAGCCACGCGCTTCAAAGCCGGTTTCGGCCAGCGTTCGCTGCTCACTGTCGATACCGAGGAAGAATTCGACTGGGAGGGCCCGTTCAGCCCCAGCGGACACGGCCTCGACCATGTACCCCGCCTCGCCAAATTCCAGCAGTTTTGCGAAGGCATCGGCGTCTGCCCCGTCTATCTGGTCGACTGGCCCGTGGCGACATCCGAAGTGGCGATGGAAATCCTTCGCGCACCTTTGCAAGCAGGCAAGGCCGAAATCGGCATCCAGCTCCACCCGTGGGTCAATCCGCCCTTCGAAGAAGAGGTGAACACATTCAATTCGTTCGCCGGAAATCTGCCACCGGACCTGGAAGAGCGGAAGTTCTTCAAGCTGCGCGACGAGATACAGAAGAATTTCGGCTGCGCACCCCAGATCTACCGCGCTGGCCGTTACGGACTTGGCCCGTCGAGCGCGAAAATCCTGAAAAAGGCTGGCGTCGCGATCGACAGCTCGGTGCGCGCCAATTTCGATTACAGCCCGGGCGGCGGCCCCAATTACCGCGACCATCCGCTGGAACCCTATTGGGTCGATAGCGAACACCAGCTGCTCGAATTGCCGCTGACGACCGTGTTCTGGGGAATGCTTCGCAAGCAGGGCCGCGCACTCTACCCGGCACTTTCGCGATTGGGGAAAGTGAACGGCATCGCGTCGCGTCTGGGAATGCTGGAACGAATCGCGCTGACCCCAGAGGGTGTCTCCGCTGACGAGGCACTGCGCGGGATCGACATCGCGATCGACGATCAATTGCCTGTTCTGGTGCTATCGTTCCACAGCCCTTCACTGGTGCCTGGCCATACACCATACGTGCGGACCGAGGATGATCTGGACGAGCTTTACGAATGGTGGAGGCGAATTTACGCTTACCTCGATCAGCGCGGGGTGAAGCCGACAACGGTGGCTGAAATCATGCAATCGGCGGAAGTTTAAGCCCGCCAAGCAAGCTAATTTGTGAAATCGCAAAAACGATGCTTGCTACTCGCGCTTCCCCCCGCTAGGCGCGCTCTGCTATCCGGCGATTGACGGACAGCATTCGCTTTAGGCATCCTGGGGGCCTGTAGCTCAGTTGGTTAGAGCTGGCCGCTCATAACGGCTAGGTCGCGGGTTCGAGTCCTGCCGGGCCCACCGGAAGCCAGCGGAGTTATCGCCTTTGTGATGAAGCGATAAATGAAAAGTAAGTGTCGGGGAGTGGCGCAGCCTGGTAGCGCACCTGTTTTGGGTACAGGGGGTCGCAAGTTCGAATCTTGTCTCCCCGACCACACTTTTCAATTTACTCCTGAGCGATCTGCTTGAGGAGTAACCATCATCACCGCCTCCACCCTTTCCCGACTTGATACGCGCGCAATCTGGGCGATTGCCCTGCCTGCGATGGTGACCAACGTCGCCACCGCGCTGATCGGGATTGGCGACATGTGGATCGTGGGCCGTTTGGGCGATCCGGCAGCACAGGGCGCTGTTGATGTCGGCGCGCGGCTGTTTGCCGTGTTGTTCACCGTGATGAACTTCCTCAAGACCGGCACGACTGGATTGGTCGCGCAGGAAGGCACGCGTGCAGGCCGCGAGGCGCAGGTTTCCGTGTTGATGCGCGGGATTACTGTAGGTTTTGCCATTGCGGTCATGCTGCTGATCGCGAAACCTGTGATCCAGCCCCTATTTCTGTCGCTGCTGGGCGCGGAAGACGCCGTGCTTGGCGCCGCCCGCACCTATGCAGACATCCGGTACTGGAGCGCGCCCGGCGTCATGCTGAATCTCGCGCTGATCGGCTTTCTCGTCGGACGCAGACAGATGGCCGCAGTGCTGGTTTTCGAGGTTGCCTATAATGCGCTGAATGTCGGGCTCGGCCTGTGGCTCGTGCTGGAAATGGATATGGGGATCGCCGGGATCGGCTGGTCCAGCTTCATCGCAGAGTACGTCAAACTCGCTGCCGTGATGCTGTTCGTTTTTCGCGGCGACGTGACGGGCCATTTGCTGAAAGTCCTAGCCAAAGG
This sequence comes from Pontixanthobacter luteolus, assembly GCF_009828095.1. GTDB lineage: Bacteria > Pseudomonadota > Alphaproteobacteria > Sphingomonadales > Sphingomonadaceae > Pontixanthobacter > Pontixanthobacter luteolus. The sequence continues at coordinate 1,271,514 of NZ_WTYP01000001.1, forward strand.
GTCATTCTTGCGTTGGCAGTCGCTGCAGCCGTTTCTGTCGGTCAACCGTGACCTGTTCCTGCGCACATTGGTACTGATGATCGCGCTAGCCGCCCTCACCCGGTTAAGCGCAGAACGCGGTGCGGTGGTGCTCGCGGCCAACGGTATCATCTATCAATTGTTCGTCTTCACAGCGCTGCTGCTGGACGGGTTCGAGAATGCCGCGCAGGTTCTCAATGGCGAACGATACGGCGCGCGCGACCGGCACGGTTTCGTTCAATATATTGGTGCGTTGCTGGTGCGCGGGATTGCGGTCGCAGCAGTGGTGGCGGCCGCATTCTACGCCCTCGCGGGTCCTATACTGACCAGCTTTGCCGCGACGCCGGGCGTCGCCAGAGCCGCGCAGGAAAGCGCGGTTTGGCTGGTGCTGATCCCGTTCGCGGGGGTCGCCGGTTTCATATTCGACGGAGTGTTTGTCGGCGCGAGCTGGACCCGCGCGCTTCTTGGCACAATGCTGGGCGCGGCGCTGATCTACGCGGCCATGCTGTGGCTGACCTGGCCGATGGGCAATCAGGGCCTGTGGCTGAGCTTCACTGCGTTCCTGATCGCCAGAGCCGTGCTGCAAGCGTTGTGGCTGCCGCGCCTGATCCGCACGTCAATGGCCTGACGCGCGCTGCAACCATTCTGAAATCGCGGCAAGTTGTTCCCCAAACCTTCCGCGCAAAGATTTATAATCGAATGTAAAATTCCTTGGTGTTTCGACTAAATTTGCAATCACTATTTAAAAATGCATTATAGATGAAATAGAAAATTCGAGTCGCGCAATTGGTTATTCCTATGGGAGAGCGACTGTGGTTCGAATTCGCCGTGATATTGCCAGCTTCGGGGAAGCATGGCCAGAAACCCTCATCTGGTACGCAAAAGCTGTCAGGCAGCTGAGGTCGCTCGACCCCAATGACCGAAATAGCTGGGCCTATCTTGGCGCAATCCACGGAATTGACCGGCAAGGCTGGATCAATGACGGGGTGATTACCCCGCAAAGCCCCATGCCGCCTCAATCTGAGCAGGACCGGATGTGGAACCAGTGCCAGCATGGAACCTGGTATTTCCTGCCGTGGCATCGCGGATATTGCTGGTCTTTCGAGCAAATTATCGGAGCCACTGTGGAGGCGCTCGGCGGCCCTTCCGACTGGGGCCTGCCTTACTGGAACTACCTCGACGCGACCAATCCCAATGCGCGCGATATTCCCGATGCGTTCATGTCTGCAACCATGCCCGACGGGAGCGATAATCCGCTACATGACGCAGAGCGCAATGGACTTACGCGCCTGGGCCCCAGCTCCTGGTATCCGCGCGACATCGATCTGAGCTGTATGAATCAGCATTATTACACCTCCGCAGTCGGCTCTCTCGGTTTCGGCGGCGGGGTAACTGCTTTCAATCATTTCAGCGGTCCAACAGGTGCCTGCGAAGGCAATCCGCACAACCCGGTTCACGTGATGGTTGGCGGCATTTCACCGATGGGATGGATGGCCGATCCGAACTTTGCCGCTCTTGATCCGATTTTCTGGACACATCACTGCAATATCGACCGCCTTTGGGCGGCGTGGCTGACTGTCCCTGGCAATGTGCAGGAAACCGGCGCAAACTGGTCTGACGGGCCATCGCCCAGACAGTTTGAAATGCCGACAAGCTCCGGGCAGACGACCGTGTTCGTTCCCGGGCAGACCTTGCCCGGCAAGACGTATGCGCCGACTTATGACGATCTGACTCGCGGCACAGGCATCGGGGTCGGACCATTGATCGCCAAGACCGTGCTGATGGAAGGTATCGAAATGGGTGCAGATAAGGGAACCGAAGGTCCGCCTGAGTCGACGCTTATCGGCTCGAGCACGGAGAGCCTGAGCACGCATGCAAATGCTGCAACGACCGCTGTGGAGATGGCGCAGGGGCCGGAAATGCTGGCCAAATCGTTCGAGCCTTCTCGCCTGTTCCTAAATCTGGAACACGTGCGCGGCGAGACTGCCAGTAGCGTCCTGAATGTCTATATCGGCCTGCCAGACGGACACCGTGAGCTTGCCGACACGCTGGCCCTTTTCGGCCTTCAGAAAGCTTCTCAGGAAGACGGCGATCATGCGGGCAACGGATTGACCTATACAATCGACATCACCGGTCCGGCGAACAAGCTGATCGCCAGTCATGACGCCACTCTCGACATGCTCGAAGTGACCATCGAACAACCCGATGAAGCGAAGGCGGCACCCGTTACGGTCGAAAGGATCAGCATCTACAGTCAGCCGGCACGCTAAGGCCGGGGCCGGACCATGATCGCTTTCCTCAACAGGCTGTCTCGGCAGAATGTGTACCGGTTTCTGATCCTGAGTTCGGCCGCCATGTTCCTTGCGGTCAATTGGCTGCCAGCACCGGTCAAGATTGCATCGCTGTGCGGGGATAGCTCGATCATGCTGGGTGTTCGCAGCGGGATCTCGAACCTGCAGCTGTTCCCGCTCAGCAATTTTGCCGCGGGTTGGTTCTTCATGATGGTGCCGATGATGCTGGTGCTGCTTGCATCCCCGCTGCAGCACGTATGGCAATCCGCCGTGAAAGCATGGCGGCCCCGCGCTGCGGTGGTTTTCCTCGGTGCATATCTTGGCGCCTGGATGGGGGCGGGTGCTGTGGTAATTCCCCTGTCTGTGCTTACCCGGTCCGTATTCGGTGAAGAGGCGGCGCTGGCGGCGATGCTGGCCTTTGCCTTTCTATGGAGCGCCTCCCCGATCAGCCAGCGGGCACGCAACCGGTGCCATAAGATACGGCGTATCAGCGCATGCGGTGCAGCAATGGCACGTGATTGTGTATCTTACGGCCTCCGTCACGCAGCGGCGTGTATCGCCAGTTGCTGGCCCTGGATGCTGGTTCCGATGGCAGCCGAAGACCTGCACCTCGCGGCGATGACTGCGGTGACCGTCTATCTTTTCTTCGACAGAATGGCACCCGCGCGCAGCCCCAGGTGGCGGTTGCCACCCGGCCTGACACTGCCAGCCGAACTGGTCAGAATGGATTTGATGCGGCTGTCGCGTCAGCCGAGCCCAGCCTGATTATTCGCCTTTGATCGAGCCTTCATAATTGGCGAGAATTCCGGCGACCTGCGTCCATACCGCGACATTCTGACGAAGCTGTGCCGGATCAATTTTGTCCAGCGTATCGTCGGGCGTGTGGTGCAGATCGAAATAGCGTGTGCCATCCTGCTGCAGATCGATGATCGCGGTGCCTTGATCGCGCGCGATGTTGATATCCGCACCGCCGCTGGCCTCGATAGTCGAATTGGCGACACCAAAGCGCGCAACAGAGGATGCGAGCTGTGCGTGGAGCTCAGGATTTGTCTCGCGGAAATTGCTTTCGAAGCGCCAGATGCGGTCCGCCCCGAAATCGCTTTCAAATGCGACCCCGATCGGCTCATCGATATGCGCTTTTGAATAAGCGACACTGCCATGCAAGCCGACTTCCTCTGCACCGGCCATCAGGACACGGATGGTGCGCAGCGGCTGGCCGGTGTGCGACACGTGGAGCGCCGCCGCAGCAGCGATGCCGCAGCCGGCACCATCATCGAATGCGCCCGTCCCGTTCCACCAGCTGTCCAGATGACAGGCCAGCAGGACTGGCGGCAGCGATGGATCACGGCCAACAATCTCGCCGACAACATTGCCGCTGCGGGTCATGCCCAGTTTCTCAGGTGTTAGCACCAGCTTCATGGTAATCGGCCGTCCGTCGGCGCGCTCAAACATGCGCTCAAGATTCAGAGCATCCGGGATCGACAGCGCGCCTGCAGGTATCATCCCGTCTACCACGCGTGTCCCGCCGGTGTGCGGGTTGCGGTGTTTGTCAGTACCGATCGACTTGATGACAGTGCCGACCGCGCCTTTGCTCTTCGCGATGCTGGCACCGACCCAGCGGGCCGGACCGGCGAAACCGTATTGCGAGCCATCCTGCGTCGGGGTCATCGAATGGCTGATATAGGCGATCTTGCCGTCCAGACTGCCGGCAGGCGCAGCCATCAGGTCGGCAGTGGTTGCGAACATCACGACCTCGGCCTCGATACCGTCGGCACCGGTCGATGCGCTGCCGCCCAGCGGTGTGACCTGGAAAGGCTGCGGGAATGGTGAAGTGATCGCGGCGCTGGCAAGCTCACCCGGCACCCACGTATCCATCATGAACGGTTCGTCCGCCACGTTCTGGAAACCTTGAGAGGTCAGCCAGTTGACCGCCCAGTCGCGTCCGCGCTGCTCGGCCTCTGTCCCGGCCTGCCGGGGCCCGACTTCGGTCGTCAGCCCCTCGACGAAGTTCCAGGCGATTGTATCCTGGGTTAGCGCGCCGTCCGCCATGTCAGGCAGGCTGACAGAACCAGCCTCTTGAGCGCTAATTGCAACCGGGAGCGAAAGCGCAGCGAGCGCGAGTGCGTATTTCTTCATGGCGGCGAGTGCTAATCACACCCGCCGCACAAGTCCAGAAGATCAGAATTTGATCCCGGCCGACACACCCCAGACACGGGGCTCGTTGACCATGGCAGTCAGGTTGTTGAAATCGATCCCGCTGACGGGCGAGGTGTCGTTGGTGATGTTGCGCACGAAGGCCGCGAGTTCGAACGTATCCGTATCGTATCCGACACGCACCCCGCCCTCGAGCTGGCTGGCATCCTGGAATTCCACCGATTCATAGAGGAAGAAATTGATCCGCGAACGATAGGACCAGTCGGTGAAGACATAGAATTCTCCCTCACCGGCAGGGATAGCGTATTTGGCGGTCCAGTTGGCGATCCAACGCGGCGACTGCGGCAGACGGTTGCCATCGATATTCACGATCGCGGCCGAAAACGGTGCAGCTGGCGTGACGATCGGGTCGAGGATCGTGCACAGCGATACATCAGGGAATGTATCGACACGGGTCCCGCCGCACGCTGCGGTGGTCAGGCCGGTATCCTGAATCTCGGTGTGGTTGTAGCTGAGGCCGGCCGTCAGGTAGAGATTGTCTACCGGCACCAGTTCGGCATCCAGTTCGAACCCGTATCCGCGCACATTATCGGCATTGATCAGGCGGTTCGCGTTCACATTGCCGCCCACTGCGGTCAGCTGCGCATCGTTCAGATCATAGAGAAAACCGGACAGGTTGATCCGCGCGCGGCCATCCAGAAGCGTCGACTTGATGCCGGCTTCGTAGGACGTGATCGTTTCCGAACCGGCAACCGAGACGCCGTCCTCCAGCGGAGTGGCAGTTGCTGGCGGGAACAGGATACGCCCCTGTATGCTGGGCGCGCGGTAACCGCGTGCCACCCGGGCATACAGGTTGATGTCGTCACTCGCTTCGTAGGCGACGCTGGCATCCCATGTAATCGTATCGTCGCTGACCGAACGAGTGACCGTGCCGAGCGGGTTCTGCAGGAAGGTCGGGAACTGGCTGTCCTGGCTGCGAACCACGGTGAAATCACGCTCATCGTCATTATAGCGGATGCCGCCGGTGACGCTGAGCTGATCGGACAGATCGACGGTTACGGAACCGAATACGCCCAGAGCCTTGCTCTGCTGGTCCTGCGAAACGACGATATTCACCCCGCCCGGCGCGTTTAGCGGATCACCGAGGGTAGAATAGTTCTCGCTCAGAATGCTGAGCGATTCGTCAAAGTAGAAGATGCCTGCCTGATAGCTGACCGGGCCGTTGCCGTTGCTGGCAATCCGCAGTTCCTGGGTGAACTGTTCAAGTTCAGGCACAGAGTCGCGGGTTTCCGCAGTGAACGGAATATCGCCCGGACCATACAGCGCCGGGGGTAGGAAGTTCGCGCCAAAGCCGCCATCGACATCGCCGACCGAAGTCGATGTGCCATGCCAATAGCTGGTGACCGAAATAAGCGATACCGGACCGACATCCCAGGTCATGCGAGCAGACGCGTTCTGGGTTTTGACCGACTGTTCATTTTGGCCGTCAACAGAAACACTGTCGCGGTCAAAATTGGCGTTCAGACCTTCCTGTCCGCGGGTAAAGTTATTCGCCCGGAACAGGCGCGCAGTGCCGTCGAGATCGCGCAGCTGGCCGGTCAGGAGGATTTCGAAATCGTCGGAGGGGCGCACGGCAGCCTGCAAGCGGAACGCCATGTCATCATAACCGCCGAATGCGTCCTTGGTCGTGCCGCTCGGCAGGACATTGTCTACGTAGTCGTCCTGGCGCTGGTAAAGACCCGACAGGCGCACGCTGACATTATCGCCCAGCGGGCCGCCAACTGCGCCTTCGGCGTTGATGTTGTTGAACCGTCCGAATGACACGCGCGCATAGCCGCCTGCTTCATCACCCGGCTTGACGGAATCGAACTTTACGATCCCGGCCGGGGTGTTGCGGCCGAACAGCGTGCCTTGCGGGCCGCGAAGGACCTCGACCTGCTGCATGTCGAAAATGGGGAAGCCCTTGAGGATCGGGTTTTCCAGGACAACGTCGTCATACACCAGGCTGACCGGCTGCGCGGCGTTGAAATCGAAGTCGGTGTTGCCGAGGCCGCGAATGTAGAAACGCGGGAAAGTACGGCCAAACGAGCTTTCGACCAGCAGGCTGGGGACGCGGCCCGAAAGCGCACGAATATCCTGCCCTGAACTGCTGAGCGCTTCGAGCTGGTCGTCGCTGATCGCGGTAACCGAAACCGGAACATCCTGCAGGTTTTCTTCGCGGCGCTGTGCCGTCACGATGATTTCCGTGAGGCCACCTTCTGATGCACCGGTGCTTTCGGTGTCCTGCGCCGCAGCAGGCGCTGCAAATACAAGAGTGCCGGCAAGCGCAGAAACCGCTGCCGAGGAAAGATATTTTGCGCTGAGTGTCATGGAATTGTCTCCACTGAAACGAAGTGATCGTCGCGGGATGCTGCGCCGTTCACCAGAATCGCCAGAATGAATGTCGAGTGAAACCGGGGCGCAATTCGCAGGAGGTCCTGCGCCGGTCAATCAGCCGGTCCAAGCAGGACCAATTTCGGAAAACTTCGTTGCAGTTTTGCTACGGCCCGGAGCGCTCGCGGCTTGCCCCGGGGGCATTCGCACCCTATCTGCCGACTAAATCCAAGCTCAGTTTACGATTACCCGAAGGACCGACCCAATGGCCGCGCAATACGCATATGTCATGAAGAACATGACCAAGACTTTCCCCGGTGCGAAAAAGCCGGTGCTGGCGAACATCAACCTGCAATTCTATCAGGGCGCAAAAATCGGCATTGTCGGGCCAAACGGCGCAGGCAAATCCACCCTGATCAAGATCATGGCTGGTATCGACACCGATTTCTCCGGTGAAGCCTGGCCGGGTGAGAACATCACCGTCGGCTATTTGGCGCAGGAACCGGAGCTGGACGAAAGCAAGACGGTTCTTGAAAACGTCAAGGACGGTGCCCGCGAAGTTGCTGACATGGTCGACCGTTTCAACGCGATTTCGGCCGAAATGGGCGATCCGCAGGACGACACCGATTTCGACGCACTGATGGAAGAAATGGGCGTGTTGCAGGAAAAGATCGACGCGGTTGACGGCTGGACGCTCGACAACCAGCTCGAGATCGCAATGGAAGCACTGCGCTGCCCGCCATCCGATGCTTCGGTCTCGAACCTTTCAGGCGGTGAAAAACGCCGCGTCGCCCTCACCCGTCTGCTGATCCAGAAACCGTCGATCCTGCTGCTCGACGAACCAACCAACCACCTCGACGCGGAATCGGTCGAGTGGCTAGAGAACCACCTCAAGGAATATGCCGGCGCTGTTCTGATGATCACCCACGATCGTTACTTCCTCGACAACGTGGTGGAATGGATTCTGGAGCTCGATCGCGGCTCGTATTATCCATACGAAGGCAATTACTCGACCTATCTGGAGAAGAAAGCCAAGCGTCTCGCGCAGGAAGACCGCGAAGACCAGGGCCGCCAGAAAGCGCTTAACGAGGAACTCGACTGGATCCGTCAGGGCACCAAGGGCCGCCAGACCAAATCCAAGGCTCGTATCCGCAAGTTCGAAGAGCTTCAGGACGCGCAGCAGGACCGCAAGCCGGGCAAGGCGCAGATTGTTATTCAGGTGCCGGAACGCCTTGGCAGCAAGGTTATCGAAGCCAAGAACATTTCAAAGGCTTACGGCGACAAGCTGCTGTTCGAAAACCTGTCCTTCATGCTGCCCCCGGGCGGCATTGTCGGCGTGATCGGCCCCAACGGTGCCGGCAAGTCCACCCTGTTCAAGATTATCACCGGTCAGGAACAGCCCGATAGCGGCACGATCGAAATCGGCGAGACGGTCCATCTGGGCTATGTCGACCAGAGCCGTGATCACCTCGATCCGAAGAAGAACGTCTGGCAGGAAGTGTCGGATGAACTCGACTATATGAAGGTCAACGGCCACGACATGAGCACGCGCGCCTATGTCGGCGCGTTCAACTTCAAGGGTGCAGATCAGCAGAAGGTCGTCGGCAAGCTGTCGGGCGGTGAACGCAACCGTGTTCACATGGCCAAGATGCTGAAAGAAGGCGGCAACGTGCTGCTGCTGGACGAACCAACCAACGATCTCGACGTGGAAACGCTGCGTGCGCTGGAAGATGCAATTGAAAACTTCGCAGGGTGCGCCGTGGTTATCTCGCATGACCGCTTCTTCCTTGACCGTCTCGCCACCCACATCCTTGCCTTCGAAGGCGATAGCCATGTCGAATGGTTCGAAGGCAACTTCGAAGCGTATGAAGAAGACAAGCGCCGCCGCATGGGCGATGCAGCAGATCGCCCGACGAGGTTGGCTTATAAGAAGCTGACCAGATAAGCGCGCACCCTACTCAGGGTGCGAATGTGCTTGGATTGTTAGCGAGCGGAACGGACCGGTGATCGGATCCGGACCGTCTTTTGAGCAACGGGAAGCGCTTTCTCAGAAAGCCGCTTCATCGGTTCCTCTTGACGGCCGCCCGCGACAATCTGTGCAAACGACAAATCGAGCTGCGCTAGGTCGCCAATGACGATCACCAGTATTTCGGAGCGGTTGTCTGCGCTCACGACCTGGTGGAACTGCGCACTGAACGTTTCAGCCGGTAGTTCGTATCCTGCATCGGCAATCATTTGCTGAACGCGCTGCGCCTCGGACCCTTCCGGCGGTACATCTTCTGCTCTCCCGAACCGGGCCCGGTAAAACAGCTCCATATCACCCAGGCTCGCCAATGGCATGCCATCATCCATGAAGTCGTAAGCGGCATCGGGATATTCGGGAAGATACGATTCGAACTGGATCCAGTACGCTCGCTCGACCACCCGCTCCTCATTCGCCTCGACAAACAGGTGTATTTCAGCATCGACCACGTCTTTCAGATCGAATCTGGTCGAACCGAGATATCGCGCACCTTTTGGCAGGTGCACGCGTGCATCGGGCAATTGCTGCGAATAGACAGAGTTCGCTTCTACCAATCGCGTTCTGGGCTTCTCGCCCCAGTGGGGTGCACTGGTTGTTGATGGAGAGAGCTCCATCGGACCGGTTGAACAAGACATCAACGCAAATGCGGCGAGCATCGGTAGGCTAATCCTCATGCCGGGTGAGTTAGCGTATTAGCTCACTAAGTCAATGCTCAGCGGATGTGTACTGACGTGCAGCAATCCGGCATCCACTGGTTATCGGCACCTGATCGCCGCTCACTGCCGTGACGACGGACACATCAGTGCAGACAAACCCGCCATAGCTATACCGAGAACCACGAATACCGCAGCCGCTCCGGTTGGACCGAAACTTTCGACGGCGCCGTTGATGATACCGCCGGCGCCGCGAACCGCCTTGCCGGAAATGGGAGTTTCCGGGGCCGGTGCGTCCAGCGCAAAGCCTGCGCAAACTGCACCAATGGCGAGAGAGGCCAGGACAGCGGTTCTACGGTTGCACTGCATGGTACTGATCAATCGCGTTAAATTGCTAAGATTTGATTTTGACCCGCGTATTTGACTCGCACACTCTGACTTGCGAGACTTAACCCCAAGGCGCTCGGCAAGCGAGTGCGTTCCAGGCGGCATTTCTCTGCCGCGAACACAAAATCCAAAGGACTTGCATGACTACTCCCAACAACGGTGACACCGTAACAATCGACTACGTCCTCAAGCGGACTGACGGTGAGGAAATTGGCAATACGGCTCAGGTCGGACCGCAAGATATTCAGCTCGGCAACGGGCAGATCTTTCCGCAGATCGAAGAAGCATTGACCGGTATGAAGGTCGGCGACCAGCAGACGATCGCCGTTCCATGCGACATGGCTTTCGGCCCGCGCCGCGAAGAGCTGATCATCGAAATCCCTCGCACAAACCTGCCGCCCGAACCGGCGCCTCAGCCGGGTATGGCGATGCAGGCGCAATCACCCGATGGCCAGCCGATGACCCTGCACATCATCGAGGTTGGCGAGCAGTCGGTCAAAGCTGATGGCAATCATCCGCTGGCCGGTGAGGACCTGACATTCGATCTGACCCTGCGGGAAATCAAGCAGGCAGCGTGACCTGCTGAACGCAGAATTTGCGCATTGACCCAAACGATCAGGGGCGGACCATTTGGCCCGCCCCTTTTTGCATCAAACTTCCGAACCTGCGGATCAGTAAGCTTTTTGCCAGCCGACGGTTACTGACCAGTCTCCGGCCATTTGTGGTCCGTTGAGGTCCTGATAGACCGGTTTACCCAGTTCGATCCCCAAGCGGTGACCAGCCAGCGAGCCATGAGTGGCGACAAAGTTCACGCCGGCTATCAAGTCCACACGCTCACCCCCGTAATAGTCGGGATTTGCACCTTGTGCGGGGCCCATGATTACCGGATCAATCCCGTCGATAGGCCCCATCGTCCGCGCTTTGACTCGGCCCGACAGGCTGACCCACTGCGCAGGGCGGTAGCTGAGCCATGCGGTGCTTTCATAGCTGTCCCCGAAGCTATAGCCCTGGTCATTATCACCCAGCTTGATCGATGCGCTGGCCTGAAGACCCAGGCCGAACTTGCCGCGCCGCATCTTGTAAGTCAGTGCCGGTTCGAAATCCCAGGTTCCGGTGCCCAGTTGCATCCCATAGGGCATACGTATCACAGGCGTGGTGTTCATCGGAGTCAGCATTTGCGCGGTTTTGGTTGTCGAACCGACCGGAATATTCACACCCGCTTTCAGATACAGTTCGTCGCGGTTGTCCGCTTCCTTGTCGGGATGGCCGAGCAGCGGCATGATCGCCACGGCCTTCACATCGCCGAAACCCTTGGAACTGGTGGCATTATCCCCCAGTTGGGCCGTGCCCATGCCGCCTTGATAAACGGTCATTTCCATCTCTTTTTCGATGTATTTGCCCATCACGGCCAGCGTGACTGCATCTGACGGGGCATACATCATGCCGAACATGTACATGTCGGCACGCATGGTCTGCGGCACCACGCGCAGCGTGGGCGGCTGCATCCCGATGCCGGCAAATCGATTGGGGATGGTGGTCACGATCGTATCTGGCGAGACATCGTCGGTGCCGATCTGATTCCCGTCCATTTCCATGTGCATCGCGCGCAGCGAGAACATGATCTCCCCCTTCTTATGCGCGTGGTCGGCCATTACGCCAATCGGCGCATGGTCGTCTGCATAAACGGAGTGCGCAGTTGCGGCAGTGAAAGGAGTGATAGCAGTCGCAAGCGCGATCGCGCCCGCAATTCGGGTAGTATTAGACATAGATAATTCCTGAAAAATCGTGTGCGCGGGCGAAAGCCCGGATGGTTCGAATTTTCAGGTGGCAGGTGGTCCGGTGGATGGAGGAAGCGCAGCCGGGAAAATCCCTGTCAGAACCTTGCGGCCCAGCCCTTGGACCGGCGCATCGCCAATCAAAGCGGCGGGGAGGATCAGCGCGGGATCCAGCTTGCCCAATGGTGACGGACCCATATCGCATGGCTCATCCACGGGATCCGCATCCGTTTCCGGAACTTCGCCATACAGTAGCAGATAGGTTTCGTAATCGGGGTCGACGCGGGACACCTGCCGCTGGCTCGTGTCACCGGTATTGCACATCCGCACAGTCAACGAGCCATCTTTGGCAGATGCGACCATGTACCCGCCAGGTATCAAGGAAGCCATCAGGACTGAAAGCAGGGCAACGAGGCGAATTAACCGGTTCACGCGAGGGCATTTACCTCGAAGAACCGGCAACGCAAGAGGCAATCCTGGCCACAAAATACGGATTGCAGCTGATCAATTCGACCTCCTTAGCAATCCATCAACCAAATCAGGCTACTTGAACCAGACCGAGAGTTGGGGACGCGCCAAAGTGATTGATGTCGAGATCCAGAATGAGAGCACGCAAACGCACGAGAAAGTGAAGTTTGCCGTGGTTCCGCGCATCGGAGAAGGTGTGCGCCTGCAGGATCAGAACGGCTTCTGGGCCAGCTATGACATTCTGGACCTGTGGTACCAGAAAGCCGAATATGGCGATGTCTGGGTGCCTTACCTGCATGTGCGCAAAACAGCAGGCGAAGAAGACGCTGTGTCTCCGTTGGCAAAACGCGAAGCCCGCGATCAAGGGGAGGTAGTCCCATTCACAATCTGATCAAACGACGCAGCACGCCGGACCAGGACAACCAGCCGGAATCGCCGAAGGCGGATACGCCGGCACCGCGCGAAGAAGACGTGGCTCTGCCGGATCAGCCTGCCGCGCCGGTTCAGGAACCAGCCGCTCCGCAGTCGGCTACAGCGCCCGCCCAACCGACATCCTACGGCCGCCGCGTGGCTCCGGCTACGCCGACTCCGGTCGATTCAGCGACGGAAACGGCCCGGCATTGCCTGCTGGTCGACGATTCGCGCATGATCCGGAAAATTGCCCGCCAAATTATCGAAGCACGCGGTTATGCCGTGGCAGAAGCTGAAAATGGTGAGGAAGCACTGGCCAAGTGCGGAGCTTCAATGCCCGACCTGATCATGCTCGACTGGGACATGCCAATCATGACCGGTATCGAATTCCTCGCCAAATTGCGCGCGGTTGAAAGCGCGAAGCAACCGAAAGTCGTGTTCTGCACAACGCATTCGAGTGCCATGGACATCCACAAGGCAATCGATGTCGGTGCGGACGAATTCGTGACCAAGCCTTTCACTGAAGAAAGCCTGCTGGCCAAACTGCGCAACATCGGCGCTGCCTGACGTCAAATGCCCGGGTTTGCGTTTTGCTTGCCCCAATTGGCTGGCTTACGGAACCAACCATGTTCGATCCGGCTCGGCCCCATCCTCGCCCGGAGTGATTCGCGCTCGCCGGTGCCCCTCATTCGCCAGATACAGCCAGTCAAACTGCGCAATCTCGATCAGCAGCACCGCAAAATTGTCGCGCGCTGGCGCAACTTCGTCGTCGGCGGGGTTCGTCCCCTCCGCCCATTGCGGCAGGCCTGAAGTCGGTTCTGGCACTGCAGAACTGGGCGCTTGCTGCGCGAGATAGCATCGCTTGGCAAAGTTCGTTGCCTCGGCCCATGCGGCATCGGCAACGGGCCCGTCCTGTTCGATACGTGCCGTCCCCCGCATTCGGATTTGAACCTTTCCCTGTTGGTCATAGGCCAGCACCGCCACTGAAGGATTGCCAGCGATTGCGGTTACCTTCGGTGTGCGAGAATCGGTGTGAAAACGCAGGCGGTTGGTCTCACTGCAATATTCGCGCAGCACCATCACTCGCAGATCGCAATCGGCTGTTGCCACCACACAGGTATGCATTGCAGATTTGCGGCTCGTCGCCCCTTGCTGCAGGCGGGTCTTGATATCTTTCTCTACGTCGGCAAGGGTCATGTCCATGGGCGCTCTTAGCCACGACACGGACCGCCGAGTCAATCGGATCGGCGGTTCATCGAAAGCCCGCCTTATATTAACAGATGCCCAACTGCTCCGTTCAGATTACTGTCATCAAAGCTGAACTAGAAGAGCGTTATCAAGTGAGCCGCAGGGTGGGCGCGGCATTGAATTTACGGAGAGCCGCATGACTATTAAACATCTTTTATCCGCGGGAAGCGCATCGGCCCTCGCCTTGGCGATGGCGTTGAGTGCCCTGCCCGCGCAAGCTGCCGAAGCAGCCAGCGCAGATACCCAGCGAGCGGACCGCAGCGATCGTGATCGCAGCCAGGCACGCCAGAACCGCAACAATCGCGGCCAAGCCCGGGCAAACCGGTCGGAACGCCGCGAAGCACGCCAGGATCGGCGCGCCAATCGCGAAACCAACCGCCAGCGGACGCGCAATGCAACAAAGCCAGCCGTACGTGCTGAAAATCGGAATGCCCGCGCCCAAGCCACTATTGATCGCCGTGATCGGGCTTGGACAGCGGGCAATCGCGACCAACGCCGTGCCCGTGGCCCTGCAATTGCCCCAGTCGAGGCACGCCAGCGTGCTGAACGCAGGACCGAGCGCCGCGCCGATCGTCAGGCAGACCGCCGTGTCGAGCGTCGAGCAGACCGTAGGGCTGACCGCCGTGCTGAACGCAGAGTAGACCGCCGCACCGAACGCCGGGTAGAGCGCAACCGCACCTACACCGACCGTGACCGCAGCCGCACATATCGTGATGGTCGGCGCGCCGGATACCGCGATGGCCGCCGTGCTGAACGCAGGGCAGACGTCCGCCGGGATCAGCGCCGCTACAACCGTCAATATCGCAAGTGGAACCGCAACGCTTGGCGCACAAACAACCGGTACAACTGGCACAATTACCGCCGGTATAACCGCAGCCTGTTCAACCTCGGTCGTTACTATTCACCGTACCGTGACTATCGTTACAGCCGGATCAGCATCGGGTTCTATCTCGACAGCCTGTTCTACAGCAACCGGTACTGGATCAGTGACCCTTGGCAGTATCGTCTGCCCGAAGTGTACGGACCATACCGCTGGGTTCGCTATTACGACGACGTGATGCTGGTGAACGTTTATAGCGGCGAAGTGGTCGATGTGATCTACGACTTCTTCTGGTAACAGCGGATCGTCACTCTGCCGGACAGATTGACCGGTAGACAAAAAAGGCCCCCGCCAGTGTTCTGGCGGGGGCCTTTCTTTTACCGGTCAACCCGGTCTCTTTCAAACTTTCCCGAACGGCAACATCCGGAAGATACCGCCATTCTTGTCGATGAACGTATGCTTCAGCGCGCCAAGGATATGCAGTGCAATCAGATAGATGAATATCTCGCCGCCCAAACCGTGCAGATCGAAGATCGACTTGCCAAGCGCTTCGTTCATGCCCACCGGCAAAGGCGGAATAGTGAACAGGCCGAACATGTCGACGCTGCGCCCGGTAAGGGAGTTGGCCAGCCACCCGCCAATCGGCAGGCCGATCAGCAACACATAGAAAATCACATGAACAGTGCGGGCAAGCGCTGCTTCCCACTTTGCCAATGTGGACGGCAGCGGCGGAACGGGATGCGCCCACCGCCACAGCAGGCGGCCAATGGTCAGAACCAGGATCGTGATCCCCAGCGCCTTGTGGTAACCGAAAATCTCGGCCTTTGCTGGCATCTCGGCATGTTCAGCGGCTTCTGCAATGCGCCAGTTCGCGATTACCGCGATCGCAATCACCCAGTGGAACAGCATCGCCCCCTTGGAATAACGTGCCTGTGTCGATGTATTCATGCCGGGGCCTTCCTGATTGTTTCTGGGCTGATTCTATCATCCCTGACGCTGCCGACAAGACAGCCTGTTGAAGGGCGGCATTTCGGTGCTAGACAGCGGCCGATGACAAAGACTGCAAATACACCCGACAAGGATGCGCTCAAACGTGTAGGCGCGAATGTTCGCAAGCGTTTGGAAGCCGACCCGAAAGCTTACAAGGTCAAGACCGACAAGGCGGAAATCTTCGCAATTGGCGGGTTTTTGACCGGTGCAGAATGCCAGCGTCTGTGCATGATGATCGATCTGGTCGCGCAGCCCAGCGAACTGTTCAATGTCGATTATTCAACCGGATTTCGAACGTCGTATTCCGGAAATCTCGACCCGCGCGACCCGTTTGTAACCGGTATATCGCGCCGGATCGACGACCTGCTGGGCATCAAGGCGGAATGCGGCGAGGCGATTCAGGGCCAGCGTTACATGCCTGGCCAGCAGTTCAAGCCGCACAATGACTGGTTCTATACCGATCAGGATTACTGGAAGGCAGAACGCAAACGCGGCGGTCAGCGCAGCTGGACAGCGATGGCGTTTCTCAACCCGGTTGAAAAAGGCGGAGCGACGCACTTCACCGAAGTGGGCGTGAAGATCGACCCGAAGCCGGGTGTGCTGCTCGTGTGGAATAACGCGCTGCCAGACGGCACGCCGAACGAAAACACGATGCACGCAGGCACCCCGGTCGAGGCAGGCACGAAATACGTGATCACCAAGTGGTATCGCACACGCCGCTGGGGCTGAACTCGCAGCTTAGCGTGCGAGCGCTTCCGCAATCAGGCTGCGCGTGTTTTCGATCCCATAAAGCGCGATGAAGCTGCCCATGCGCGGCCCTGCGGATGATCCAAGCAGCGTTTCATAGAGCGCCTTGAACCAGTCGCGCAGGCTCTCGAACGCAAACTCTTCCTGCTTGCCAATCTCGTAAACCTTGGTCTGCAGGTCTTCCGCAGACATCGATCCCGCCAATCCTGCCAGTTCGGCATCCAGCGCGCGCAGCGCCGCGGCTTCGTTTTCGCTCGGCGCGCGCTTGTTCAAGGTCGGCGCGATGAAGTCGCGGTTGTAGGCAAGCGCTGCGCGGACCATTTCGTCCACCGCCGGATGCTTGTCCGGGTCTGCATCGGCAACATAGTTGGCGAGGTAGGACCAAACCTGATCCCTGCTCGCCTCTGCGCCAAGCACGCCAACCAGATTGAGCAGCAGACCGAATGTTACCGGCACCGTATCCCCGGCACCAGGGGCGTCCGGCCCGTCGAACTTCTGGTTCGCCCGCAGCAAGTGCCACACAGGGTTGCCCAGTTGCTTGTCGAGCGGCTGTTCGGCCAGACGTTCGCGGAACTGCCAGTAATCATCGACCGCGCGCGGAATAACGCCAACATGCAGTTGCTTGGCGCTTTTCGGATTCGGGAAAATGTAGAAACCTAGGCTTTCTTCCGTACCGTATTCCAGCCACTGCTCGATGGTGAGGCCGTTGCCTTTGGACTTGGAAATCTTCTCGCCGTTTTCATCCAGAAACAGTTCGTAGATCAGGCCTTCTGGCTTGCGGCCGCCCAGCACCTTGGCAATTTTACCTGACTGCACACCGGTATCGGTCAGGTCCTTGCCGTACATTTCATAATCGACGCCCTGCGCGACCCAGCGCATGGCGAAATCAACCTTCCATTGCAGCTTTGACTGGCCGCCCAGAGCGCTCTGCTCGACCACGCTGCCATCTTCGTCGGTGAAGCGGATCAAACCAGCATCGGCATCAACCACCTCGACCGGGACCTGCAACACGGCACCCGTGGTCGGGCTGATCGGCATGATCGGCGAATATGTCGCCGCGCGTTCTGCACGCAGCGTCGGCAGCATGATGTCGAGAATGGCCTGATTGTGGCGCAGGACGTTCCTCAGCGCATCGTCGAATGCGCCCGAATTATACCGTTCCGATCCGGCAACGAATTCATATTCGAACCCGAACCGGTCGAGGAACTCGCGAAGCTTCGCATTATTGTGGTGCGCAAAGCTTTCATATTTTTCGAAAGGATCGGGAATCCGGCTTAGCGGCTTGCCGAGGTTTTCGGTCAGCATCGCCTGGTTCGGCACATTGTCGGGCACCTTGCGCAGGCCGTCCATATCATCGCTAAACGCGACCAGCCGCGTCGGTGCGCCGCCCGTCAGCGCCTCGTATGCCCGGCGAACAAAGGTCGTCCGCAAGACTTCCTGAAATGTACCTATGTGCGGCAGGCCCGATGGGCCATATCCGGTTTCGAACAGCACCGGCTCTCCGTTCGGCTTGGTGCCGTCCGGATACCGTTTGAGCAGCCGCTGCGCCTCCTGAAAAGGCCATGCCTTGGAGTTTCGTGCGGCTTCGATCAAAGTGCTGTCAGTCATGGGAGCGCTTTTGCGCGCTTCGTCCCATGTTGCAAGTGCGAAGCGCAGGACGAAGCAGAAATAGCTGTACCGTTAAGTTCGGACACAGCTATCTCAAAACGGCTCAGGCGGTGCGGGCAACCAACATTGTGATCTTGCCGTTTTCAACCGTGTATTCGGAATATCCGCAGCACAGTTCCGAGCCGTCCTGGAATACGTAGCCGGATTCGAACCACACCACGCCGTCTGCTTGTCCGCTGGAAATCATCTTTAATTTCGGAGCGCCGGGTGTGAAATTTAGCGAATACAGCTCACGGATCTGCGCGTGTCCCTGCACCGCCACTCCGTCAATCACCACCACCGCATCGCTTGCGAAGCTACGCATGAAGGCGTTGAGATTCCTGGCCCGGTACGCATCAATGTGGCTCTGCACCACCGTAACCGGACTCTCCTGCGCGGCAGCCGGCGCATAAGCGGCAGGCACGGCGATGGCCAAAGCGGCAATGAACGTACAGAAAGTCCGCATTCGTCGGCTCCTTTGCAATTCTGGAAGCGCGGATTTCTGGAAAGCTAAGGCGCAAACGTTTACTTTTCGTTCCTCCCAAATCATAGCTGCGGAAATGCCTGCCCCTCTGCCCCTCCCCGCGCTGCATTCGAGCCATGCCGGCACCTGGCTGCGCGATGCGAATGGCAGCACGAGAGGGCTATCCAAGGGCGAGGCGATCATGGCTGCCGCCGATACGCCGGCGCTGATCCTCAACGCACCGCTGGTTGCAACGCGGCTTGGCTATCCGGATCTGTCTGGTCTGGACCTGCTGGAGCTCTATGCCTTCGTTTTTCCGGCCAAATTCTGTGTACCCACGCCCAAGGGTCTTGCCCATGCGCTGGGGCTGGAAGAGCCTGCCAGCGATGATGCGGTTCCTGCGTTGCTGCAGACTGCCGCCGGTGCGATATTGGAGGTTTGCGAGAGCGAGAACTGGGAACAGCGCGATGGTGCCTGGTCGGCACTGCAATCGCTGACCAAAGCCCGCTGGCCGTGGGCACAGGTTCTGGCACCGCATATCCGCAAGCCGGAACGGGCCGAAAGATGGCTGTTTTCCAAATTGCCGGAGTGGGATGAAAGTCCTGAACGTCCGCAACCCGCCCAGATCATGATGGATGACAGCGAGGTCGAGGCCCAATTAGAGCGGCTGACCGGCGAAGGTGCCGAACGCCGTGATGGCCAGCGCGCCTATGCCAAAGCCGTCGGCAAGGTTTTCGCCCCGCGCAGTTCGCAAAAGCTGCCCCACGTCCTGCTCGCCCAAGCAGGGACCGGTATTGGCAAGACGCTTGGCTATCTCGCGCCGTCATCGCTTTGGGCCGAAAGCGCAAAGGGGACCGTGTGGGTGTCCACTTTTACCAAGAACCTGCAGCGCCAACTGCGCAGCGAAAGCCGCCGCGCATGGCCGGAAAAACGCGCGGACGGGACGCAGCCAGTGGTGGTTCGCAAGGGGCGCGAGAACTACCTCTGTCTGCTCAATCTGGAGGACGCCCTGCAAGGCGGCTTCGGCGGCCGCGCCGCGATCCTGGCGCAGCTGGTCGCCCGCTGGGCCAGCTTTTCGCGCGACGGCGACATGATCGGCGGCGACCTGCCGGGCTGGCTTGGCACGCTCTATCCGAAAAGGGGCATTGCCGCACTGACCGACCAGCGCGGCGAATGTGTCTATGCCGGCTGTCCGCACTACCGGAAATGTTTCATCGAACGGGCTGCCCGCGCCTCTGCCCAGGCCGACCTCGTGATCGCCAATCACGCATTGGTGATGATCAATGCGGCGCGCGGCCGTGATCATGCACAGCGCCCGAGCCGCATCATCTTCGACGAAGGGCATCATGTCTTTCAGGCCGCCGATTCGACATTCGCGGCGGCTCTCACCGGGGCAGAGGCAATCGAATTGCGCCGCTGGATCATCGGCCCGGAACGCAAAACCAAAGGCCGCAGGCGAGGACTGGCCGCAAGGCTGGCCGACGTCGCCAGTTATGACGATGCCGGCGGCGAAGCGGTCGAGGCTGCGATAGAGGCGGCGCAGGCCCTGCCCTCCGATGGCTGGTTGCAGCGCCTCAATGACGGCGAGGCTTACGGACCGCTGGAAAAGCTGCTCGGCGCGGTCCGCGCGCTCACTTATGCGCGCGATGAAAGCGGCGGGCAGGAAGCCGGCTACGGCATCGAGACGGAAGCCGCGCAGCTGCCGGGTAATTTCGTCCAGCTGGCCGGAGAGGCGGAGGAGGCTCTCGCCCGAATTCGGCACCCTCTGGTCAAGCTCGGCGTCCGGCTTGAGGCGATTGTAGAGGATGCACCCGACTGGCTCGACGGACAGGGCCGTGCGCGGATCGAAGGAGCCCGTTACTCGCTCGCCTGGCGGGTTGATCTGATTGGTGCATGGGAATCGCTGCTCAACCGGCTTGGCGGGCCAAGCGATCCGCAGTTCGTCGACTGGCTGGCGGTGGATCGCAGCGATGCGCGCGAATTCGATATCGGGATACACCGGCGCTGGCTCGACCCAATGAAACCCTTTGCCAAAGTCGTCCTCGAACCATCGCACGGGGTGATGCTGACATCTGCCACGCTGACCGACCGCGGGCCGGACGGCAAAGACTGGGAAAGCGCGGTCGCCGCCAGCGGCACTCATCATATCGAGGTCAAACCGCAGCTGTCGTCGGCGGAAAGCCCGTTCGATTACGCCAACCGGGCAGAGGTACTGATTGTTACCGACATCAAGCGCGGCGATCTGCCGGCGCTGGCCGGCGCCTATGCCCGTATCATCGAGGCCGCCGGCGGCGGGGTGTTGGGGTTGTTCACCGCGATTCGCCGGTTGCGGGTCGTGCACGGGCGCATTGCTGACAGGCTTGCCCGGGCGGGGTTGCCGCTGTTCGCGCAGCATGTCGATCCGATCGACACCGGTACGCTGGTGGATATCTTTCGCGACGATCCTCGCGCATCCCTTCTCGGCACAGATGCCTTGCGGGACGGTGTCGACGTGCCTGGCGAAAGCCTGCGCTGCGTGGCGATGGAAGGCGTGCCATGGCCGAAACCCAGCATCCTCCACCGCGCAAGGCGCGCGGCGGGCGGCGGCAGCGCATATGACGACAGGCTTATTCGCGCCCGCCTCGCGCAAGCATTCGGGCGCCTGATCCGCAGCAAGGATGACAAGGGCCACTTCATCGTCCTGTCCGCTGCGTTCCCCAGTCGGCTGCTCAGCGCCTTTCCCGAAGGCACCCCTGTCATACGCCTTACACTGGAGGAGGCTTTACAACGCGTCGCAGAAGGTGTTTCGGGAGAACGCAGATCT
The DNA here is from genome assembly GCF_009828095.1 of Pontixanthobacter luteolus. GTDB lineage: Bacteria > Pseudomonadota > Alphaproteobacteria > Sphingomonadales > Sphingomonadaceae > Pontixanthobacter > Pontixanthobacter luteolus. Next base: position 1,292,785 of record NZ_WTYP01000001.1, read on the forward strand.
GCGGAGGTTCCCGCGCTGGACATCGATGAGGACGAAATCCCCTTTTGAAAACTCTTGCCCTTCTCCGCCATGCGAAGTCCGACTGGGATGATCTGGGGACGCGCGATTTCGACCGCGGTCTCAATGATCGGGGGCAGAAGGGTGCGCGTCTGATCGGCAGGCATATCGCCGATTACGGGACCAAGTTCGACGTCGTCATTGCCAGCCCGGCCCAGCGTGTGAAATTGACCGCGCAGTCTGCCCTGCCCGATGCAGAGCCGGTTTGGGACAAACGGCTTTATCTGGCCAGTACCGATACGATCATCGAGGCGATTCAGGACCATGCAGGCGATGCAGATGCGCTGCTAGTAGTAGGGCACAATCCTGGTCTTCAGGAAATGCTTTTTACGCTGGTCGCACCGTCAGCCGAAAATGCCCTGTTCGATGAGGCAGCGACAAAATATCCAACCGCGACCTTTGCGGTATTCGAACTGGATATCGACGACTGGGCTGATTTACAGGAAGATTGCGGAAAGCTCGTGCATTTCAAACGTCCGCGCGACCTTGATCCCGATTTGGGCCCAGAGTTTTAACCGAGCGCATTGCGCGGCCCCGGCCCTTCGGCAGCGAGCCGGTCATCCTTGTTGTAAATCCGGCATTTCTTCAGGCTCAGGCAGCCGCAACCGATGCACCCGTCAAGCGTTGAACGCACGCGCTGCAGTTCGTCGATTCTCCGGTCAATCTCGGACCGTATCGACGTGCTTATTCGCGCCCAGTCCCGCGCGTTCGGGGTCCGGCCATGGGGCAAGCGGGCCAATTCGGCCTCGATCTGGTCAAGCGCCAGCCCCAGCCGCTGGGCGATCATGACAAAGCTGAGCCGGCGAATGTCGGAACGCAGGAAACGGCGCTGGTTTCCGCTGGTTCGCATCGGTTCGACAAGGCCGCGTTCCTCGTAGAAGCGGATTGCCGAAACGCTCAGTCCGGTGCGCCGGGCAAGGTCACCAATCGTCAGGGTATCGTTCGCTTTCATCGATTACAGTCATAGGGATTTACACACTTGACCTCAAGTTAGCTTGAGGTTGTATCTGATTCTGCATCGCAAGAACGAGGCTGATTTCGGGCCTCCCGAACAGGAGAATAGCGATGCCGAATGGACAACTCGAACACGCCAATATTTCCGTCACCGATCCGGAAAGGAGCGCGGCATTGCTGATCGATATGCTCGGCTGGAAAGAACGGTGGCGCGGCCCGTCGATGAAATACGGCAGATCGGTGCATGTGGGGGACAGCAAAACCTATCTTGCCCTGTACACCGGCAGCCATGTCTCCGGGGGATATGAGAAAGGCAATCCGCTCAACCACATCGCCTTTGTTGTGGATGATCTGGATGCAGCCGAGAAAGTCGTCGCAGACCACGGACTGACACCATTTGGCCATGACGATTACGAACCCGGCCGCCGGTTTTACTTCTTCGACTGGGACGGCATCGAATTTGAGGTGGTCAGCTATGAATGAGCCGATCCTGAGACGCCCGCTCTTCAACCCGGCTGGTTCCAAGCCGCACCGGCCCGGCGGCGCAAAGCCCGTTCACAACACCGCTCTTGCCTGTATGAGAGGAAGGAGAAAATTACAGGGGACATGATTATGAAGCATCTTTCAATCGGCATCGGCGTGGCGGCAGCAGCTTTGCTGGCAAGTCCGGCATTGGCCGAAACCACGTATGTCACCGCTGACCGGATGCTGGATGTGGAAAGCGGCCGCTATGTCGCTGCGCCCCTGATCACGATCGAGGACGGCAAAATCGTTGCAGTCAGCAGCGGCGCTTCGCCAGAAGGCGCCAATGTGATCGACCTGTCCGGCCATACGCTGATGCCGGGGTTGATCGACATGCATGTCCACCTCGACGGACGGCCTGAATATGGCGGTTATAGCGGGCTACAATTCAGCGACCGTTTCTGGTCCGTCATCGGCGCTGCCAACGCCCGCAACATGTTGCACGCCGGTTTTACAACTGTCCGCAATCTGGGCGCGTCCGATTACAATGTGGTCGGGCTGGACCAGGCGATCGAGGCTGGCTGGGTGGAAGGTCCGCGGATTGTTGGCGCGGCCCACGCGCTGGGCGCAACCGGGGGACACTGCGACCAGACGTTCCTGCCGCCCAGTTTTGACGCGAAGAGTCCAGCGGTGGGCGACAGCCCCGATGAACTGCGCAAACGCGTGCGCGAACAGCGCAAATACGGCGCCGAAGTCATCAAGGCGTGCGCAACCGGCGGCGTATTCTCTCGCAATACCGCGCCCGGCATTCAGCAGCTTACACTTGAAGAACTCACCGCTATCGCAGACGAGGCGCATTTCTGGGGCCTGAAAGCGGCAGCCCACGCTCACGGAGCAGCGGGTATCAAGGCGGCGATCCGCGCAGGGTTCGATACCATCGAACATGCCAGCTATGCCGACGATGAAGCGATCAAGCTTGCCAAGGAACGCGGCACTTTCTTTTCCATGGATATCTTCAACACCGAATACACCCTGTCACAAGGCGCGGCGAACGGTGTGCTGGAAGAAAACCTCAACAAGGAACGCGAGCTGAGCCAGGCACAGCGCGACAATTTCCGCAGTGCTCACAAGGCCGGTGTACGTATGGTTTTCGCGAGTGATGCGGGCGTGATGCCGCACGAGGATGTGGGCGGCCAGTTCCGCGTTATGGTCGAATACGGGATGACCCCTGCAGAGGCTTACCGGGCGGCGACGGTCAATGCAGCAGAAGCTCTGGGACAGGCAGGCAAGGTCGGCGTGATCAAGCCGGGTGCATGGGCAGACATGATCGCAGTCGACGGCGATCCGCTGAATGATGTCAGCCAAATGACCGACGTAGATGCCGTGATCAAAGGCGGTGTTCGGGTAAAATAACCGGCGGCTTTTTAAAGCAGCGATGCCTGGCTGCTGCGCGACCACGGTTCATCCGTCCGGTCGATCAGCAGCCGGTCATTCCACGGCCTGCACAGCCGCAATGCCGCCTCGGGTTCGCCTGTAAGCCAGGTTTCGTAAGTTTCCGGCGCAAGCAGCACCGGCATACGCGAATGGACCTCGGCAGCGGTGCCGGCGGCCTCGGTCATGATCATCGAATAGCCGTCGCCCCATTCGTCACTGGTTCGCCAGATACCCGCTGCGGCGAACAGGTCGGTGCCGGGCATTCCCATCCATGTCCGGGTCATCGCACCCTTTGGGCCTTCCGCCTCCGCCCAGCCGGTCAAGGGGATCAGACAGCGCCGTTTCTGGAAACTCGATTTCCAGAAAAACCCGTCGATCTTGTCCGTCCGGGCATTGTTCACCGGCTTGGGCTTCAACGGCTGGCCCGACGCGCCCTTGCGCTGCAGCGGGAAACCCCATCCCATTTGCGTGACCGCGCCGCCTGCGACGACCAGTCCGGGGTAACCGGGATAAACCTCTCCGCCGACATTCGACCCTGCCGCTTCGTTCACAGCATCGAACCAGCCTGCCACCTCATCCGGAGTTTTCGTCATACGGTAGAGATTGCACATCGGCGTTCAGGCTCCTGCATTTCCTATCACGAAACAGGCGGCGGCCATTAGCGCCCCTGCCCAGCGATTCGACCGGAACCGGTCCAGCGGATTGGATGGGTCGTCCGGGTCGAGCGTGACAACCTGCCAGATCAAATGCACCGCAACCGGCACCAAAGCCAGCAGCGCCACCCAGTCTGCCCTGAGTAGCCAGAAGCCCAGCGCCCAAAGTCCGACCGCGCAGCCGTAGAACAACGTCACCCCGCCCTTCACGCTGGCGCCCAGTCGCAGCGCAGAGGATTTGATCCCGACTATCGCGTCGTCCTCGCGGTCTTGCAGCGCATAGATCGTGTCGAAACCGATCACCCACAGGGCAGCTCCCGCATAGATGGCCGCGATTGCATCCAGATTGTCAGTGCGGAGCGCAAACCAGCCCACCGGAAGGCCCCACGTAAAGACCATGCCCAGCCATGCCTGCGGCCACCAGGTAATGCGTTTCATGAACGGATAGGCTGCCACGAGGGCCAAACTGCCCAGCGCGACAATCTGCGCCTCGATCCGCAACTGCAGAAGGACGGTTAGGCCAATCAGACACAGGAACAGCAGCCATGCCCAAGCCGCTTTCTTGCTGATCCGGCCACTGGCGACGGGCCGCGATGCGGTCCGTTCCACCTGCCGGTCCAGTTTCGCATCAACGATGTCGTTATAGACGCAGCCGGCACCGCGCATGGCAATGCTTCCCAGCAGCAACCAGCCCAGCAAATCGAGCTGCGGACCTGCCCCTGCGAGCCACACGCCCCATGCGCAGGGCCAGAACAGCAGCCACCAGCCAATCGGTCGGTCAAACCGTGCCAACTGAGCGAGATCGCGCGGCACCTGCGGCAGGCGCGCGACAAGGCCGCGATGCTCTGTGTCCGGCACGATATCTTTAGCATGTGCCGGATTGGGGACGGTCTGATCACTCATACTTGCCTACTACCGCCTGCCGGGCTTAGTGCAAAGCCATGCCCGCTACTCCCGCATGGCCTCCGCGCAGCGCACCTCGCCTGTTTGTCGAAACACAGCTGAATCCGGGCGCCTCGATAGAGCTCGACGGGACCAGGGCCCACTACCTGTCGCGGGTAATGCGGGTGCGCGAAGGCGACACGATTGTCCTGTGCGATGACCAGACCGGCGAATGGGCGGCAACCGTGACGGATGCCGGCAAACGGTCGGTCAGCGTGGCGGTCGATCAGATGATGCGGGAACGCGAACAAGTACCTGATTTCTGGCTTTGTCCGGCTCTGCTAAAAAAGGACCGCTTCGATCTGGTTCTGGAAAAGGCGACGGAACTGGGTGTTCGCCGGATCGCCCCGATCGTCACGCGGCGCTGCGTTGCGGACAAGCTTAATATGCAGCGTGCGCAAACCATTGTGACCGAGGCGGCAGAACAGTGCGCGCGGACCGCCCTGCCCGAATTGTCGCCGGTCATCCGGTTTGCGGACATGATCGGAAACTGGCCTGAAGACCGCACACTGTTTTTTGCCGACGAACAGGGCGGTGAAGATGCAGCGGCGGCGTTCGCCTACATTCGCGGTCCTTGCGCATTGATCACCGGGCCAGAGGGCGGCTTCGATGACAGCGAACGCGAAATTCTCCGATCGCACGAGCGCGTGAAACCAATTTCACTCGGCCCGCGAATACTACGAGGAGAGACCGCGACCATCGCGGCGGTGGCGCTATGGATGGGCATCGCGGGTGACTGGACGCAAGAGAGGGGTTGAGATGCGGAACTTTACATCTGGTCAGGCGCGCGCCGGTTGCCTATCGAAACTGATATGAGCACGCGCGATACCTCAGTGGTCGATGACCCGATAATCGAAAGCCGCGACCAATTGGTCGCACCAATGCAGGCAGGTGAAAAACCGCGCGATGCATGGCGGATTGGAACAGAGCACGAGAAGCTCGTCTATAAACGAGAAGATTTCCACGCCCCGTCTTACGATGAAGACGGAGGAATCCGGGATATCCTGCTGAGTTTGCAGGACTTTGGCTGGACCCCGGTCGAAGAAGGCGGCAAAATCATTGCGCTGAAGGGTGAAGACGGCGCCATCAGTCTTGAACCGGCAGGTCAGCTTGAACTTTCCGGTGCACCGCTGGAGAACCTGCATCAGACATGCGCTGAAACCGGCCGCCATCTGGAACAGGTCAAGAAAATTGGCGAACGCTGCGGGGTCGGCTTTCTCGGCCTAGGTATGTGGCCCGACAAATCGCGGGACGAACTGCCGATCATGCCCAAGGGCCGCTACGACATTATGCTGAAGCATATGCCAACGGTCGGCGATCTTGGCCTCGACATGATGCTCCGCACCTGCACCATCCAGGTTAATCTGGACTATTCGTCCGAACCCGACATGGTGAAGAAATTTAGGGTCGGCCTGGCGCTCCAGCCGCTGGCGACCGCGCTGTTTGCCAACTCTCCGTTTACCGAAGGCAAGCCCAACGGATATCTGTCCTATCGCAGCCATATCTGGTCGGACACCGATCCGCACCGCACGGGTATGCTGCCGTTCGTGTTCGAAGACGGTTTCGGTTACGAGCGGTGGACCGATTATATGCTCGATGTGCCGATGTATTTCGTCTTCCGCGACGGGAAATATATCGATGCAGCCGGGCTTAGTTTCCGCGACTTCCTGAACGGTGAACTGTCTGTTCTGCCGGGGGAAAAGCCGCGCGAAGGGGACTGGTGGGATCACCTTTCCACCGCTTTCCCCGAGGTGCGCCTTAAAAGTTTCCTCGAAATGCGCGGCGCCGATGGTGGCCCGTGGAGCCGCATTTGCGCCTTACCCGCATTCTGGGTCGGGTTGCTCTATGATCAGACTGCGCTCGATGCAGCGTGGGATCTGGTCAAGGATTGGTCGATGGAAGAGCGGGAAGCACTTCGCAATTCGGTCCCCAAGCTGGCTCTTGACGCGCCGATTCCCGGTGGGCGCAAACTTCGCGAACTGGCCAAGGAAGTGCTCGCCATTTCACGCGCCGGACTTGCTGCACGTGCGCGGCTGAACAGCGGAGGCGACAATGAAACCGGGTTTCTTGAAACTCTGGATGAAATCGTCGCCAGCGGGAAAGTGCCGGCACAGCGCCTGCTGGACCGATACCACGGCGAATGGGGCGGCGATATCAAGCGCATCTACAAATACAGTTTCTGACAGGAAATCAGCATGATCCAGATAAATGGCCGCATCACATTGCCCGAAGGCACGCTGGAAAAAGCACGAGCAGCGATCGTCACAATGGCCAAGGCGTCACAGGCGGAAGACGGCTGTCTCGATTATACGTTCGCCGAGGATCTGACTGCGCCGGGCACCCTGATCCTGTTCGAACGCTGGCGTGATGAAGCCGCAGTGGATGCGCATGGCAAATCGGATCACATGGCGGTTTTTCAGGAGGAACTGGCCAAATATGACGGCATTAGCCGCGATATCCGGATGTACATTACGGATGACGGCCAAGCACTTTAACGCGCGCTGGGCTTCGCCTCATTCGGCAGGCTGGGCGATGACGGGGCCGCGTGGACGCAGCCGTTTGCGGATCGCAGACAGCGGACGCGTGATAATCCCGTTCTGTTCCATCCACGCGTGATATTCGCGGTATTTAGGGTCTTCCTGAAGCAAATGCGCTTCCTCCGTCCGGGCGCGCCAGTAATAGATCGCACTGACACATCCGAGGAAGAACGTGTTGCGGACCAGGTCTGTCAGCGAGTCGCTGGTCACCAGAAACGGCAGGGTCGAACACCACCAGAAAAGGTTTTTCGACAGATAGGCCGGGTGCCGCGTGAACCGATACGGCCCGTTGGTCAGCACCCCGCGATAGGTCAGGTTTGAGAACCGGATACCGAACGCAATGGTCGCCCAGGCGTACACACCTGTCAGGAACACCAGCAGGGCCGCCCATATCCATAGCAAGGTCGTGCTATCGGCAAACCAGAATGACCAGCCAGCCGTATTCACTTCGTAGGCGAGCATCCCGTCAGCACCCATGAATGCGAAAACGAGCGGCGGATAACAGATCAGCGCAGCGAGCCAGCCGCTGAGGAACGGATTGCCGCTGCGGATATGTGCATCGAGCGGGCGCATGGTGACCAGATAACCTACGGTGCCTATCTGCACATCTATCACGAACAACAGTTCGATCAGGCTGCGGGCCAGACGGACAGGGTCACTCGTAATTCCGGCTAGGTCAGCCGATACGATATAGGCAAAACCACCCGGCAAGATCGAGATCATGAAGGCGCCAAAGAAACCCTTGATGATCCATGCCCGCCAATGCTTTTTCACTTCATCAGGATCATATGCTTCCCGCCCCAGAAGCATCGCGCCGAAATGCCATGCATGGTCGCGCGGATTAACCATCACCCGGTCAAGCCAGATGACATAGGGGATGGAGAGAATGAACATCGGTATCGCCGCACCTGCGATGACTTCCATCGCGAACAGATACTGGCCGGACCAATACCATCGCGCGACGCAGTAGAGAAAACCGATCATGGCCCATGTGGCCCAAAGGCCGGCTATCTTGACGATGGATATTTCGAGCACCGTGCTGGCCGGACGGGGATTGTCCCAATCGATTCCGGTCGACGGATTGCGGTGAACCTTGTCCACAAGCACCGACCACAGCACCATCGGAATGCTCGAAAAGGCGAGCGCTGCCAGCGCCGCATACGGACCGGTCAGCGGCGCGCGCGGCCCGCCTATTCCGAAAAAGTCTGCAAAAGCCGGATAGTTACGGCAAAAAATGATCCAAGCCAGCAGGCCCAGTAGGCCCACGAAACCGGTCGCCGCCGAGACATCGCTCCTGGGCGGCCGGCTGGCGTCAGGAGTGGCAGTACCCGTGCCGGGTGAAGAAGATGTCGCGCTCATCGCACGCACGGCTAGCTGAAAAGGGTTAAAGCGAGTGTAACGACTGCACAGGCCGGACCGAAACGGCCCGCCTGGTCAGCGCACCCTCACGGTCAGCGAAACGCGTGGATCGTGCCGTCATCATCCATGATGTAGAGCGTGTTGTTCGCTACAACCGGTGCCAGCGAGATCGGAGATTTCAAATCCTGATAAAGCGCCGCCGAACCTTCTGTCGTGCTGATCTTGTACACTTCGCCTTCGGTGCTTGCGACCCAAAGGGAACCGCCTGCCAGAACTGGCCCGGTCCAGAAGATCGGGCCTTTCTTGTCCTTTTCATCGCGGAAACGCTCAAGCTGGGTCATCCAGCGGATCTTGCCGGTCGAACGTGCAATTGCGAGCAGCCGAGCATCGTCTGTCAGAGCAAAAATCCATTCGCCAGCGATCGCGGGGGTGGAAATGCCTGCAACGCGGATTTCCCAGATGCGCTGGCCGGTGACCAGTTCATAAGCCGCCATGCGGCCGCCCTGCCCCAGAGCATAGACGCGGCCATTATCAACAATCGGATCAGCATCGATATCGGTCAGAGCGCCGACTTCAGTTGAAATCGATGTGCGCGCCAAGGCATCCGACCACAGGACGCGGCCATTTTCATAACGGTACGCAATCAGTTCGCCCGAGCTGTAGCCAGCGATAACCGTGCCTTGCCCGGCTGCTGGCGCCGCAACGCCGAATACGCCCGCCTGGGCGCTGGAACCGGATTCCTGCCAGAGGTTCGCGCCGTCAGCAGAATTGAGCGCAATGATCTGGTTGTCCTGCGTCATCACGAACACGGCATTGAACGCCACGGTCGGTGATCCGCGCAGAGGCCCGGCAGGTTTTACCCGCCACAGTTCATTCCCGGTCGCAGCGTCGATTGCAGCAACCTCGCCAACACCGTTCGTCGCGTAAACGCGCCCGCTGTCATAGCTGGCACCACCGCCGAAAGCAGAGGATTCAAGATCGCCGTCGACCTTCATCTGATAGGCCCAGCGCCGCGAACCGGTTTGCGCGTCCAGTGCATGGACGACACCATCGGTGCCCACGGCAAACAGCATACCGCCACCGATCACAGGTGACGCGGCCAGACGGCGGCGATTGGTCGAGCCAGTGATATTGGCCGACCACGCCTTAACCGGATTATTCGCAAGCTGAAGGTGGCCGTTGGACTTGCTCGCATTGCCGCCCGCCTGCGCCCATTCGGTGTTAGCCTGTGCCGGCGGCAGTACGATCGAAACACCGGAAAGCGCCGGATCGACCACCGCACCGCTTTCGATCCGTGACAGGATCGGCGTGCGTTCACCCACAGTCGGCGTCGTTTTGGGATCCTTGCCGCCAAACAGGCCGCCGCTGCATGCTGCAAGACTACCTAGCAGAGCCAAACCCGCTGCCGTCTTGGCGATTGTCGAGATGTTTTTACCGATCATGGGTCTGGGTAATCCTAAATTTTACTGGGCGGGCTGCTGCGGGGCTTCGCCCGAGGCGGCAGCAACTTCGTCAAGAACTTCATCAACGTCTTCGATTGCATCAACCCCGAGCAGGCCGGCAAGCTGGCGGGTGCGCGACCGCATGGAATCGGGCACTTCGTCATTCTTCGAAATTTCCGCAAACAGAGCTCCGGCTTCCTTGCGTTTGCCTTGCTCGAGATAAGCCATCGCGACCATTTCACCGGCGCTGCCGAACCACGCATTGCCGGGTTCTACCATCGGCTTGAGCCGGGTGATCACATCTTCGGGTTTCATGGTATCGAATTTGGCGGAAACTTCACGGATCGTGGCCAATTCGCGGAGCAGTTGCGGTGCATCGGTGTCGGCAGCGATCTGGGCGAACAGACGCGCGCCCTCCTCGGTCTTGCCCTGTTCCATCGCGATCCCGGCCTGCAGCATCATGGCGTTCGCCTTGACCCCTGCATCGCCGCCATCCACCAGAGTGCTGAGCGTAGTAGTGGCAGTGTCGAGGTTGCCAGCTTCCAACTGATCCAGCGCGCTGGTCATCGTTTCCGACTGCTGTTCCAAAGCAGATTCCTGCTGCCCATCCCAGTAGAGGTAACCCGCGAACGCCGCGAGGCCGATCAAAACGACCGCAAGAAGCGGCTTGCCATAGCGAGCGACAAGGTCGGAAAATTCATCCTGCCGGACAGCTTCGTCGACTTCGCGCATCAGGACATCTTCCTGTGCGGCGGCGCGATCCTTGCGCTGGTCAGAGGGATTGGCGGGTGTCGTTGGTGTCAGGGCCAAGGGTGGCTCATCCGATTTGCTGCAAAATAAGGGTTTCGCGTCTTTAGACGATGGGCGCAGTGATGCAATTCATGTTTGCAACCCTGTCCCCCACCGCGTGAACCGGCAATTAAGGTAATCTGTCCGCTGAAGCCGGTAATTTGATGCCCATCGCGGAGCTGTAGAGCCGCCGATACGCGTCGATCATCACCTTCTGGTCATACTCTGCCGCAGCCTTCACCCGGTTGGCCTCGCCAATTTCGCGTCGCAATTTCCGGTCCGCTGCAAGTTCGCGGAGCGCCGCCGCCAATGGCTGCGTATCGGCATCTTTGCCCTTGCATGATCTTATGAACGGGCGGTTCTGGTCGCTGACCATTTCCGCAATATCGCCAACATCGGTGGCTGCAACCGGCACCGATGCCGCCATCGCCTCGATCACGGAAATCGGGAATTGTTCGCTGTCGGACGACAAAGCGAATATATCGAACAGGCCCATGATCCTGGCCGGTTCGCTTGCAAACCCGGGCAGGTGAACCCGGTGCCCTACATCCAGCCGGAATGCCTCATCGCGAATCGCGTCTTCTTCCGGCCCTTCACCTACGATGACCAATTGCCATTCTTCCGGCAGGTCTGCGAATGCGCGCACCAGCCGCTTCAGGTTCTTGACCGGCCTCAAGCCTGCAAGCGTGCCGACCCAATATTCATCGCTTCGTTTTACGACACCGCGCAGCGCGTCGGGTTTGGGCACCTTGGCAAATGCTTTGGTGTCGATGCCGTTCGATATCCGTTTAACCCGGCCCATTGGCTGCTGCCATGTGTCGAGCGCGATTTCCTCCAGCACTTCGGACGGAATAACCAGGCCCGACGCCTTGCCCAGCGCGATCCGGCGATACCAGTTGCGGGTCGGTTTCAGGCGCTCGCGCTCATCCTCGTTGAACCCGTCTTCATGATGGATCAGCGGGGGAAGCCCCATCGCATTGCTGAACAGCGTATGCGCCATCACCGCGTCCATCGCGCCCCAATTATACGTCAGCACCAGATCATAACCCTGCATGGCGCTGGCGATCTTGTGCAGCCGGCCCGGGGTGGGACGCCCCTTCAGCGGCGGGAAATTGCGGGGGTACGTGACCGGAATGCCCTTCGATATCAGCTGGGAGGCGCCCATTCTATCCGGTTCAGCCGAAACTATTGTGTGCGAAACACCCGGTCCGAAGGCATTGATGAGCTGCGCACAGCGGACTTCTTTTCCGCCAGCCGAAAAGGTCGAGTGCAGATGCAGGATCCGTGGCGGATCAGACCGGTCAACGCTCATCAGATTCTGGCAAGCAGATCGTCGATCGCCTTGACCGCGACCGGTTCTTCCAACAGCGGTGCGTGTCCCACATCGGGCACGGTAACCGCTGATGCATCGGGCAGCCGCCGCTGCATTTCCGCCAGCGTTTCTTTTGAAAACAGGTCTGACAACGCGCCGCGTACGATCAAGACCGGGCGCCCTGCCAGCGCGTCCAGTGCGGGCCACAAATCTGGCGGGGCGGCGCTGTCCGGCTCCTGAAATGGTTCGGCGATGCTCATGTCATAGTCGAAGCCGATCCGGCCATTCTGTTGAACCACCATGCCGCGTTTCGCCATCGTCAGCCAATCCTCGATCGCGAAGGCAGGATACGAGGGTGAATGAACCTCCTGGAGCGCGCGCGCAGCATGCATCCACGATGGATAGCTGCGGCCCTGCCCAACATATTCGCGAATCCGGTCTATCCCGCCAGTGTCCACAACAGGTCCGATGTCGTTCAGAACCGCCCCGGCAATCCGGTCCGCGTTCATGCCTGCCATGATCATTGTCATCAGACCGCCAAGCGAAGTTCCAATCGCGACGAACCGCTCAATTCCTTCCTGAGCAAGCAATGCCTCCACATCGATAACGTAGTTCAGCGGATTGTAAGTGGCCGAATCTTTTGCGTATTCGCTGTCGCCGCGTCCGCGCATTTCCGGCACCAGCACACGCCGCTTTTCCGACAGGCGTTCCGCCAACACCTCGAAATCGCGTGAATTGCGGGTCAGGCCATGCAGGCACAGAACAGGCGGGTGTTCCTCGCCGTCGCTGCTGCTGCGCGCAGGGTAATCGCGAAAATGAAGTTTGAGGCCGTCAGGGCTTACCCAGAAACGGTCGGTGTAGGCTTTATCCATTGTGGCGAGCTGTTTCCCATGGTCAGACACACGCGCTCCTTGCGAATTGCAGCGCGTTTCCCCACTATCGCCTGATGAAGGCCGAACCGCAAGCCGCCAACTATCGGCCAGACCCCGCAATCTCAGAACTTGCCGGCTGGCTGGGTGATGCCGTGGATGCGGCTGATTTTCCGCAAACCATTGTCAGGTTTCGCAACGACCGGGCAGCCGCCACCGTCGGACTTTCCGGCCTCGACGATACGGAGTGGCAACGCCATTTCGGGCGGTTCGAGCCTTTAGAAGGCAATCTGCCCCGCCCTCTCGCGCTGAAATATCACGGGCATCAGTTTCGCACCTACAATCCGGAGATCGGCGACGGCCGGGGATTTCTGTTCGCGCAGATGCATAGCGCGGATGGCCGTCTGCTGGACCTTGGCACCAAGGGATCGGGAACGACGCCCTACAGCCGCACCGCCGATGGCCGGTTGACGCTGAAAGGCGGGGTCCGCGAAATCCTGGCGACTGAAATGCTGGAGGCCCTGGGGGTCTACACCTCGAAAACGTTCTCCATCGTCGAAACGGGCGAGGAACTGTGGCGCGGCGACGAGCCATCTCCCACCCGTTCGGCGGTGATGACACGTCTGAGCCACGGGCATATCCGCATCGGCACCTTCCAGCGGCTCGCAGCCTTGGAAGAGAGCGATCACATGGCGCAGCTGGTCGATTACTGCCTGAAACAATATCCCGGCCCGCCGCCGCCCGCAGACGCGCCAGGCCGCGATGAGCCTGCGGTGCAGTTGATGCATCTGGTCGTGGAAAGAATGGCCGATCTTGCCGCTGCATGGATGGTTGCAGGTTTCGTCCACGGCGTTCTCAACACCGACAACATGAACATTACCGGCGAAAGTTTCGATTACGGGCCGTGGCGCTGGCTGCCCAAATGGGACCCGGCCTTTACCGCCGCATATTTCGATCAGACCGGCCTTTACGCCTTCGGCCGTCAGCCAGAGGCGCTGCACTGGAATTGCGGGCAGTTTGCGGTTGCGCTGCGATCGCTGGCCGATGCGCGCCCCTTGCTTGCCGCGATGGAGCGGTTTGGCCCGCTCTATATGGACGCAGTCGCACGCCGCTGGTGCTGGCGTCTGGGCGTTGTTCAGGCCAGCCCGGAAACCGATGCAGCACTCGTTGCCGCTTGCGAGAAGGAAATGCGCGAAACCGGCGAAAGCGTGGACGATTTCTTCTATCGCAACCGCGCCGGCAAAGGTTCGACTGGCGGGGTAGCAAGCGTAATTGCCGAATACGATCCCGCAGGCCCCGATCATCCATACTGGGGTGAAGGCGCACCGCAATCGATGCTGATCGACGAGGTTGAAACCCTGTGGTCAGCAATCGCTGAACGTGATGATTGGGCTCCGCTGCAGGCCAAAGTCGATGCGGTCAGGCGTATGGGCGATGCGCACGGTGTGCCGCCGCGACCTGCCGGGCATTCCGGCTGATGCTTATTCATAGATAATCATGCGAGCGCCAATCTGCCGGGGCCTAAAATGATAGTTATGCGCAGTCAGGCCGCTCCAGCCTGTTGGCAGTCTGCCGAGTAAATTTGACCCGCTGGAAACTCTAGCTAGAAGCGAAGTGCTTCGGGCTGGAATTACCGCCTGTAAAGCCAATATAATGAATGCTTGTATGCGAGTGAGGACGACACGCGTGGCTGATAACGAGATCATTTCCTTCGAACCGGCGACGGGGGAAGAGCTTTGGCGGCGCAAGGTCGACGATGTCGATGCAGCGGTCGACCGTGCGCGCCGTGCATGGCCCGCCTGGGCCGCGCAGCCACTTGCCACACGAATCGAACTGGTACGCCGGTTTGCCAATGAAGTGCGCAAGGCATCGGACGAGATGGCCGAGCTAATCTCGAAAGAAACCGGCAAACCGCTGTGGGAAGCGCGTACCGAAGTCGAGGCCGTCATAAACAAGGTCGAGATTTCCGTGAACGCCTATGCAGAGCGGACCGGACAGAAAAGGCTCGACGGGGCGCTGCAGGGTTCATCCGCGGTACGGCACAAGCCGCACGGCGTGATGGTCGTGCTCGGCCCTTACAACTTCCCTGCCCACCTGCCCAACGGACACATCGTGCCAGCTCTGATCGCGGGCAATGTGGTGATTTTCAAGCCAAGCGAGAAGACACCGGCCGTTGGCGAATTGCTGATGACCTGCTTCAACCGCGCCGGAATTTCTGCCGCTGTCGCACAATTCGTCGTGGGCGGCCCGGAAGAAGGCAAGGCGCTGGTCGCGCATCGCGGGGTCAATGGCGTGCTGTTCACCGGGTCTGCACAGGCAGGCATTGCGATCAACAAGCGGCTAGCCAACAATCCGGGCAAGATCGTCGCGCTGGAAATGGGCGGCAACAATCCGATCGTCGTGATAGACACGCCGAAGATCACCGATGCGGCGACTTTGATCGTCCAGTCGGCGTTCACCAGTGCAGGGCAGCGCTGCACCGCCGCGCGCCGCCTGATCATCAAGGAAAGCATGTACGAACCGGTCATCACCGAGCTGAAATCGCTTGTTAGCCGGATAATCGTGGATGAGCCCTTTGCCGATCCCGCCCCTTTCATGGGTCCGGTTATCGACAACATGGCGGCAGAGCAGCTTGTAGAAAGCTTTCTCTATTTCCTGTCGAATGGCGGAAAGGCAATTCGCCACATGACCCGCCCGAAAGACGACCTGCCGTTCCTCTCGCCCGCGATAATCGATACAACGGAAATGTCGGACCGGCCCGATGTCGAACTGTTTGGCCCGCTGCTTCAGGTGATCAAGGTCAAGGATTTCGACGCGGCAATCAAGGAAGCGAACCGGACGCGATTTGGCCTTTCAGCCTCGCTGATAGGAGGCAGCCCGCAGGATTACAACCGCTTCTGGGCGAATGTACGCGCCGGGATCATCAACTGGAACCGGCCGACAAACGGTGCGTCATCAAGCGCGCCATTCGGCGGATTGGGATTGTCAGGCAACCACCGACCGGCAGCATTCTATGCCGCTGACTATTGTGCCTATCCCGTTGCCAGCACCGAGATGGAACAACCGCGTGCCAATATCGGAGTCGGCCTGGGCGACAGCTGAGCGGCTGATCAACTGCCGCTGGTCACCAGGTCAACTTCGGTCAGGCCGTTGGAGAGCTTGCGCGCATAGATCACATACGACGCATCGCCTTTGGTACCGGACACGATGTTGTCGCCGCCGCGCAGCACATGTTCTGCGGAATATCCGCCAGTGACCGCACGGCTGTAATAGAACGCCAGCACTTCTTCCATCGGCACCGGCGTGAGGTAATTCACCACGCGAAGCGCGCAATCGCCCATGTCGGTGCCCGCAGCTTCCTTAGTGGTACCGCGTGGATAGACCGGGAAAATCGCTGGCAACTTTGCTGCCCAGGACGCTGAATACTTTACACTTTCAGAACAATTTGCCCCGCCCGGCGAGACCGCGGCGCGGGCCGCTGCTGTCAGTGCAGCACTGTCGGGCAGCGCGCCTTCCATTTTCTTCGCAGCCGGAAGCTCTTTCAGTCCGTCACTGCCACCAACCAGCGCAAAGGCTGCATCGCGTGCCGCCTGGATCGCTTCGGGTGTCATGTTTTCCTTGGGTATCGACTGGTCGGTTCCGCCAGTCAGGGCAGCATTGCCCTCGTTCTGGCCCGCCAGGTCGGGATCGACCATGATTTGATCGTTAAGAGCTTGCTCCGATGCCGGGTCCATCGTCCCATCGGCGGCGCCCTCCGGTGTGTCGTCACAGGCCGCCAGCAACAGCATGGGCGCGAGAGCGGCAGACAACATAAGGCGTTTCGATACGGGCTTCGACATGAGCGGGACTCCATCCAGGAAAATCAATTTCCACTCGCCTCGCCTGCCAAGGTTAATCAAACGCTACCAGACATGGTTAAGATTTGCGCTGTCCCTATTAGGGATGGTTTTGCCCGCAATTCCTACACTTCCTGAAGTTCCCGCAATCGTACGCAAAGAAGCGCCCGGCCGCCTGAATGACGACCGGACGCTTCACACGGATCGGTGGGAACCGCGCTGCGGCTGCTGGTGGGTGCAGCCGTAGTTGAGAGATTTTAGCGGCAGCGCGAATTGCTGCGGTCGATTGCCCTGCCCAGGATTGCACCGCCTGCTGCGCCAAGGATCGCGCCGAGCGTCTTGTCCCCGCGGCCGGCAACTTCATTGCCGATCAGGCCGCCGACAGCACCGCCGATAAGCAGGCCTGTGGTGCCGTCTTCCTTGCGGCAATAATAGCGGTTGTCGCGTCCGCGCCAGATGCGCGTATCGCGGTAAACCGGCTGGCCATAATCGCGGTAGTCACTGCGATAGTTGCGATAGCCGCGGTCGTCGTAGCCACGCCCGCGATTGTAAGCGCGGCGATGCTTCTTGCGCTTGTGCTCGAACACTTGGTGATTGTCGCTCTGCGCGGAGTGATAGATTTCGACGCCGTACTGGCCGTGGGAGGCAGGTGCCGCGGCTGCCGGAGTAGCCAAAATGGCGCACGGCACTGCGGCTGCCAGGGCGAGCGTTCTGAATTTTGTTAGCTGCATGATTCTTTCCTTAACTGTCATCAAAGTCGGGCGAGACAGTGTGTTTTCGTCCGGCATGTTCAGGAATAGGCCGCACTTCCTGAACAGAGTGCAACCGCAAAGTCAGGAATCGAAAGCTGCGGCGAGATGAGTGAAAAACACGGTTGGACCGTTTCATTTCGGCGGACTTGCGGGAGGAATCATGCACGACTAAGGGCTGGCGATGAGCACACAGCCTGAAAACTCACCCCCATCGGGACTGCCAGCCGCGCTGGGTGCCTACATAATTTGGGGCTTGTTGCCGCTCTATCTCGTGCTGGTGAAGACGGTGCCGCCCTTCGAATTCGTCGGCTGGCGAATTATCTGGACGCTGCCCTTCTGCCTTTTGATCGTCGCCTTTCGCAAACAATTTGCTGACGTAATCGCCGCGCTGGGCGACCGGCGGGTGGTGATGACACTGTGCGCCAGTGCGACGCTGATCGCGATCAACTGGCTGGTTTACGTCTGGGCCATCCAGAACGGGCATATTTATGCAGCCAGTCTTGGATATTACATCAATCCGCTGATCAACGTGCTGCTCGGCACGTTTGTGCTGGGTGAGAGGCTGAGCAAGCGGCAATGGCTTGCCGTAGGTCTGGCTGCATCCGGCGTCGCAATCCTGGCCGCTGGCGCGCTGACCACCCTATGGATCAGCCTGACTCTGGCCTTCAGCTTTGGCACTTACGGGCTGCTGCGCAAACGGGTTGCGGTCGGCTCTCTCCCCGGACTGACCATCGAGTCGGCGATCCTGCTGCTACCCGCAGCCGGAGTTGCACTTTTCTATGCGCAGGAGCCGGTCGGGTCTTCTTTCACCGTGGATCTATGGCTTAGCCTCGCGATCATGCTGGGCGGCGTACTAACCGCTGTTCCGCTGCTGATGTTTGCGGTGGCCGCGCGCCGGATGGATTATTCGACGCTGGGTTTCATCCAGTTCCTCGCCCCGACCATCGTGTTCCTGCTCGGCCTGTTCGTATTCCGGGAAGATCTGAAGCCTGTTCAACTGGCCTGCTTCGTAATGATCTGGACCGCCTTGGCGATATTCGTCTGGGATATGTGGGCCCGCCGGGCCAGACCGGTAAAAACCGAGGCCTGATCAGGCGTATTTCCAGCCTATCGTTTCGCCTGCGTGGAACGGAACAATGGGCGTGCCATTGGCGTCGACAGTCTGCGGGACTTCATTCGCCGTTTTGGTCAGCGTGATCGTCTGCTCGTTTACCGGCAGGCCGTAGAATGCGGGACCATTTAGCGATGCAAATGCTTCGAACCGGTCCAGCGCGCCCGCTTCCTCGAACACTGTCAGGTAACTTTCCAGCGCGAACGGCGCATTGAAAATACCGGCACAGCCGCAGGCATTCTCCTTCGCATCCTTTGCATGAGGCGCGCTGTCGGTGCCGAGGAAATATTTCGCAGAACCCGAAGTCGCCGCCTTGCGCAGCGCAAGCCTGTGATGTTCGCGCTTGGCAACCGGCAGGCAATAGGCGTGCGGCCTGATCCCGCCGACCAGCATCGCGTTGCGGTTGATGTGAAGATGTTGCGGCGTGATCGTCGCGCCGACATTCGCACCGCACGATTCGACGAAATCAACCGCATCAGAGGTGGTGATGTGTTCAAACACCACTTTCAGTTCGGGAAAGTCGCCCACCACGCGTTTCATATTCCGCTCAATGAAGACTTTCTCCCGGTCGAAAATGTCGATGTCGGCATCAGTCACTTCGCCGTGGATCAGCAGCGGCATCCCGATCTGTTCCATCACGGCCATCACATCGCGCAAATTGGCGATGTCGCTGACACCGTGCGCGGAATTCGTTGTCGCATTCGCCGGATACAATTTTGCGGCGGTGAAAACGCCTTGGGCAAACCCGCGCTCAATTTCTGCCGGGTCGGTCTGGTCGGTCAGATAGCAGGTCATCAGCGGGGTGAAGTCCATATCCGCCGGTACCGCCGCCATGATCCGGTCGCGATAGGCGGATGCGGACGCCGCATCGGTAACAGGCGGTGACAGGTTCGGCATAACAATCGCACGAGCGAACTGGCGCGCAGTGTAGCGGGCCACACCTTCCAGAATCGCGCCATCGCGCAGGTGTACGTGCCAATCGTCGGGCCGGCGGATGGTAATGCTGTCCATACTACTCATACTCGCAAATGACGCGGTTCAGGGTTGGCCGTATCCATAGGGACGAATTGCCGCAGAGTCCCGACTTAAGCGCATCATCAGGCGTCGCAGCCGCCGCCGAGCCAGCTGCGCGCATCGCGCTGCCCCTGCTCCCAAGTTCGGGTTACCTTGGTTTCGTCGGTGAAATCGATCTTGTCTGCCGCCACTTCCTTGCTTGGCTGGACATAGATATGCTGGTCACTCACGGGCAGATTGCGATAACGCCGGGTCAGCAAGACGAGAGTTCTTCCCTCGTCCGGCTGCGGCAGAGGGGCCTTGTCGAGCATTCCCCCATCGAGCACGTCGCGCCCTTCCCATTCGGGCACGTCAAACACGGGCGGTATCGTCGCTGCGGCGCAGATCAGATCGACCAGCCGGCCTTGTTGTGCCGCCTGCCTGGCATCGACTCGCAGCGATCGCATGCCCATCGCGCGCGGCAAGGCAAGGTGCGGGGTCGAACGAACCTGCTGGTCCAGCTGATAGGCAATTCCGGCAAAAACCGCCACAAGACGGGGGTACAGCCATTGCGGAGGCAGACCAAGTATCACTTCGAATTGCGGTCCGTCGGCAATCCGCTCGATCGCCCGATCATCGAGCGTAGTGGACACAACCGCACGGTACATTTCCTGATGCGGGGTGAAATTGGAGCGACCGGATTTCAGGTTGGCGTCGTTTTGCTGAAACGCTTGCCGCATCAAATCGTAGAGGTCTTCCTCGACCTCCCCGATCCACGCGGCACCAGACAAAGCGCCGCCGGAAACGCCGCTGATTCGGTCGGGCCGCAGGTCGGCATAGCTTCCCACCTCAGACAGAAAGCCGCCATGCCAGAAACAGCGGATCCCTCCGCCCGAGAAAGCAACCTGATCAAATCCGGTGTCTCTGCTGCTCATCTGCTTGTCCTTGCCCCTTCCCTTAGGAAACCCGCGCCCTATGTGTAGCGTATGTCAGCACACAGATTGTTCCAACGCGCGGTTATCCGTTTGGCTCCTCAGGACGACACGGAAAACGTGGCCGATTTCCTGCAAGGCCTCGTCACCAACGATGTGAAGGGACAGCTACCTGTCTGGGCCGGATTGCTCAGCGCGCAAGGCAAGACGATGTTCGACTTTCTGATATGGCCTGCCGGTGACGGGCAATTGCTGATCGATTGCGAAGCTGACGCCGCAGACGATTTAGTCAAGCGCCTTTCTCTGTACCGGCTCCGCCGCAAGATCGACATCAGCCGCGACGATACAATCGGCGTCTACTGGCAGGCAGAACAGGGCGACGGGGGTGCTCGCGATCCGCGTCTCGCCGATCTTGGCCAGCGCTGGCTGTCACCCGTATCCGAAGATGACGCCGCGGCAGACCATGCCTGGCTGGAACACAGGCTGCGCCTTGGCGTGCCGGAGGGGCGCGGCGAGCTTGGCGATATTCTGTGGCTGGAAACCAATGCAGCCGAACTGCACGGCGTCAGCTTCGAAAAGGGCTGCTATATTGGTCAGGAGAACACCGCGCGCATGAACTGGCGGCAAAAGGTCAATCGCCGCCTGCTGGTGGTTCCGGCAAGCGACTCTGATCCGAAGCGGCAAAAGATAGCCTATCCCGAGCTTTGCTTTGCCATCGATCACCTGCGCGTTGCAGATATCGATCCGGCCAGCACTCCGGAATGGATGAAATTAACGGCAGGCGAGGCTGGCTGACGGTCCGAAGGCCGGCTGAAGTCAGCCCTGCCCGACCAGATCGAGCGAATCGGTCAGCAAACGCTCCGCCCGGTCTCGCGCCGCGCTTTCCGGCAGGTTGAGCGACCGGGCCAGCGCCTTGCCCATCAAAGCATCACCCAGCGCCAGCAGAACCAGCGTAAGCGTGTTTTCATGCATCGCCATCACGCCCTGATGATCGCTGGCTTCTTCCGGTGCCAGTTCATCAACCAGTTCGTGGATCGTTTCGATAATCGGATCGAGCGCATCTTCGTTACCCGTCAGCAGCATCCAGCTGGCGAGCCCGCCCGCGCCTTCCTTGTCAAAAGCGTCGAAAGCCAGATCGACCACTTCGCGCGGGCTGCCGAGTCCCGCACGGCTGGCGCGAACCGCGTCCTTGATCGTCTCGCAGACGGTTTTTGCCAAATGTTCGGCCAGCGCCTTCTGCAATCCAGAAGCTGACCCGAAATGGTGCAGCAGGTTAGCATGTGTGCGCCCAACCCTTGCAGAAACAGCCTTAAGAGTGACTGATTGCGGACCCGTTTCGATAAGTAACGCGCGCGCCGCTTCTAGCGCAGAATTGCGGGACTCTTCGGGGGTTAAACGTTTGCGAGTTGCCATTAACACTTATGCCTAGTAGATTCTTAACATGAACAAGCAGACCTCGATCGACGTAAAGCGGACCGCGGCTCTCGACAAGCCGGCGACGCAGGCCTTCACCGCGATTGATAGCGCAACGCCCGCAGAACACGAACTCATTGTTCGCGACCAGCGCTTTGACCGCAATCACAGAACGCCGCGCTGGTGGCATTCGGGCGATCCGGTGGCGACCGCGTGGTACAATTCGGTGTCCGCCAGCCTGCCGCGCGGTGAAGCGTTCTTCATCGATACCATGCGGATGTTTCGCGATACGGTGCCTGCCGAAATCGCTGCTGAGATGAAGGCGTTCACCACACAGGAAATCAATCACACCCGCGAACATGTCGCGTTCAACCGGCTCGTGTCCGACCACGGATACAATGTCGAAAGCATTGACCAGGGCATCCAGTCAATGCTGGAACTGACCGAAGGCCGGCCGAAAGAATTCAACCTCGCCATAACCATCGCACTGGAACATTTCGCCGCGATCATCAGCCATCATCTGCTGTCCGATCCGCGCTATCTGGAAGGTGCCGATCCGGTTGCCGCGGATATCTGGCGCTGGCACGCGACAGAAGAGATCGAGCACAAGGGTATCACCTATGATGTGTGGCTCCACGCGACGAAAGACTGGAGCCGGTGGAAGCGATACCGCGTCAAGACCTTGATCGCGATGCTGATCACTCGCAAATATTTCGGAAACCGCATCCGCGATGCGATCGGCTTGCTGGAACAGGATGGCTACAGCCGCCGGAAAGCCAAATGGAAGCTTTATGCGTTTCTGTGGTGGAAGCCGGGCATGATGCGCCGCATGTTCTTCGAATGGGCAAAGATCCTGATGCCGGGATTCCACCCTTGGAAGCTGGATGACCGAGCATTGATCGGCAAGCTCGACAGCCCTTATGCAGACGCGGTGATGCCCGCCGAGTAACGTCGGCTCAAGCGCAACCAACCCTTATTGACATTGATGTAAGTAAGAGCTACTTACATCAATGTCAGTTATCAATGGAGTTTGCCTTGAACGCCCCTGCCAAGATCAATCTGGATGCGACAAAACGCAGCCCGACACCTAACGACCTCGACATCGTGGTCCGGGACGAACGCTTCAATCGTGAAACCACGCCAAACCGTTGGTGGGCCGGCGATGCATTCGGAACCGCTTGGCACAACGCGCTTTCGGCGACTTTCCCTCGCGGAGAGGCTTTCTTCATCGAAGCCGTAAAGGCACACCGCGAAGGCGCCGAGCCGAAACTGGCCGAAGAAATCCGCGCTTTCGTAAAGCAGGAAATCAACCACACCCGCGAGCACATTGCCTTCAACAAACTGGCTGAAAATGCCGGTTACGACATCAAGGCAATCGATCAGCGCGTGAAAGAAATGCTCGACCTGACAAAGGACCGTCCGGCGATCGCCAATCTGGCTGTGACGATGGCGCTGGAGCATTACACCGCGATGATGGCGCACGAATTCCTCGCCAACCCCAAGCATTTTGAAAATGCCGATCCGGAAGTGCGCGACATGTGGCGCTGGCACTCGGTCGAGGAAGTCGAGCATAAAGGCGTGGCGTATGACACCTGGAACCATGCGACCAAGGATTGGTCCGACTGGCAGCGCTGGAAAGTTCGCAGTCTGGTGATGGTTTCGGTGACTGGCCGGTTCTTCAAGAACCGCTGGAAAGACTCGCTGAACCTGCTTGCTCAGGACGGTATCACCGGATGGAAGGCGCGCTGGGGTCTGTTCAAATACCTGACAGTCACTCCCGGTGTCGTTCGCCGGATTTTCCCGGCATGGCTCGCCTATTTCAAACCGGGCTTCCACCCATGGGATCATGACGACCGCGAACTGATCCAGAAATATGAAGGCGAATTTGCAGACGCACTGATGCCTGCTGAGTAACAATCCCCTTAAGGACTTACGAAAAAGCCCCCGGCCTCGCGGTCGGGGGCTTTGTCATTTGTGAGACATCAGGCGGCCTGTTTCATGTCTTGCGGACCGATATCATCGTCTCCGTCAAGCTTCGCCTCAAAACAGGCCACCGGATCGCGCCGACCGCGGGCACGGCTATATGCGGGCCGGATTCGGCCAGTCGGTGTGAAACCCGCTTTCCGCAGAACCTTGCCCGAGGCAGGGTTATCGATGAAATGTGATGCCGTCATACGCTTGTGTCCAAGCGTGCCTGCGATCTGCAGCAGGGAACGGGCCGCCTCTGTCGCGAAACCCTTGCCCCACCATTCGCGTGCGATCCAATAGCCGAGCTGGACATTGCCGGTATCGTCATCAATGCCGATTCCCGCCCCACCGATGAGACCTGCTTCGGGCAAAGTGACCACGAAACTGGGCAGAAAACCATCCTGCTTGCGCGCGGCGAAATTGCGGGCGTCCTCTGCCGTATAGGGCCACGGCGCGGTGGCGAGGTTCATCACGACCTGTTGATCAGCCATGCCGCGATAGATCTCTTCCCAATCCTCGGGCCAGGCTGGCCGTAGAAACAGCCGTTCAGTGCGATGGAACATGGCGTCTTCTCCTCAAGGCCCCGCACCAGCCCCCTAAGCATGATGCGTGACATTCACATTGCGGCGAAAGCAATTTTCGCCGGTTCGTGAGGGAGATACGACAAGAGGGAGACCGGATGATCCGATCTCCCTCTGGAGTTGCCGAGTGTTCGGCGGACCATCCTGTCGGATAGCCCTGTCAGTGAACTATCCAGTTATTCGGCGGCTTCGGCCATCATGTCCACGGACACGTATTTACGGCCTTGTTTACCTGAGTGGAATCGCACGCGACCGCCTTCGAGGGCGAAGAGCGTGTGGTCCTTGCCCATCCCGACATTGGTGCCCGGATAGAACTTGGTGCCACGCTGGCGCACGATAATGTTGCCCGGAATCACTTCCTGGCTACCGAATTTCTTCACACCAAGGCGGCGACCTGCTGAGTCGCGACCGTTGCGGGATGAACCACCTGCTTTTTTATGTGCCATTGTCTCTTACTCTTTCGAAACTTGTCTTAGTCCGCTTTCTTAGCGGGCGCCTTCTTGGCAGCAGGCTTCTTTGCAGGAGCCTTCTTCTCAGCAGCTTCCTTCTTGGGAGCAGCCTTCTTAGCCGGAGCCTTGGTCTCTTCAGAAGCTTCCTTCTTTGGAGCGGCCTTCTTCGTCGCAGCCTTCTTCGAACCTTCACCAACGTCGGTGATGCGAAGCAGGGTCATCTGCTGACGGTGACCAGCCTTGCGGCGGTAGTTGTGGCGGCGGCGCTTCTTGAAAACGACGACCTTTTCGCTCTTGGCCTGCGCAATGATTTCAGCCGAAACCGAAACCTTGGAAGCATCAGCGATCGAATCGCCTTCACCGGCAAGCAGCACGTCACCCAGGGTAACGGTATCGCCAGCTTCACCAGCCAGCTTTTCAACTGCGATCTTGTCTCCTGCGGCAACCCGGTACTGTTTGCCGCCAGTGCGCACTACTGCGAACATGGTTTTGTCACTTTCAATTTATCTGCAGTGCCGCACCCATCATGAGTACGGCGCACCCGAAAAGCCGCCGAAATGGCGGGCCTGCCGGAAAGAAAGGTGCCGTTAAGGGATAGCCCCGCTCAAGTCAACGTTTTCAGGCCTGCTTTTTTCACGATCTGCTGCAACCAGTGGCACTCTCTGGATGGAAAGCCGGGGATTGCGTGCTAAGGCAAGGCCGATGTCTAGTCGAACAGCAGCGATCACACTTTTGTCTCTGGCGTTCTGCGCCGCTGGATGCGCGTCTTCAGGCAAGACCTACCCCTCGCTCGCTATCCGCGATGCCGAGCGGGTGTCGGGGACTCTGCCTGTA
This sequence comes from Pontixanthobacter luteolus, assembly GCF_009828095.1. GTDB lineage: Bacteria > Pseudomonadota > Alphaproteobacteria > Sphingomonadales > Sphingomonadaceae > Pontixanthobacter > Pontixanthobacter luteolus. The sequence continues at coordinate 1,318,464 of NZ_WTYP01000001.1, forward strand.
GGCGGTGTGGATGCAGTCCAAACGGCCCCGTCCCCATTACCTAGCGATCTTATAGGCCGCATTGCCGCGCTTGAAAGCTCCGCCCGCGAATCCCATCAGCGCTTCCTCGCCGCAGCCCCCGACGCGCGCGGTGCGGTTAGGTCTGGCAGGAATGCAGCAGTCGCAAGCAATTCATGGGCGAGCGCGCAAGTTGCTCTGGCAGACCTCGATTCGATCAGGAGCCTCACCGCAATTGCCTTGGGCGACCTCGACCTCATCTTTACCGACGCGACTCTCGATTTTGTCGAACGGGGCCAGATTGCACAGGCACGGGACAAGGTATTGGCCATGGTCCGCGAAGAGGATGCAGTTCTCGCGGAACTTCGCGGCGGCGCGCAATGAGCCTTGCCTGCGCGACCTGCCCAGTACGCGACCGTGCTGCCTGCTCAGTATTGTCCGAGGCTGACCGCGACACGCTTTCCAAATCAGGCCGGCATGTCGATCTGAAGCGCGGCGATACGCTGTTTCATGCAGGTGACGAAGGCAATGCATGCGCTACCCTTCTGACCGGCGCGCTGAAAGTTACCCGGATCGACAGTGAAGGAAACGAGCGGATACTTGCGCTGATCCACCCTGCCGGTTTCATCGGCGAGTTGTTCCGCCCGTTTTCCGATTATGACGTTGTTGCGCTGGGCGAAAGCAGGCTGTGCCTGTTTGGCCGCGGAGATATGGAAAACGCGCTTGATCAGCACCCCGCCCTGGCCCGGGCGCTGCTCCGCCGTGCGCAGGAGGATTTGCACGCATCACGGGAATTGCTGGCGATGGCAGGCAAGAACAGCGCTGAAGAGAAAATCGCCACGCTTATTATGGCTCTGGCTCAGGCAGCGAGCGATTCGCCCTGTCATCCGGCCCAGCGATTCGAATTGCCGCTGACCCGCGGCGAGATTGCTAACCTTCTCGGGGTCACTATCGAAACGGTCAGCCGGCAATTATCCAAATTGGAAAAAACCGGCGTGATCGTCAAAAACGGCTCGCGCGGGATCGAGATTGTCGACCCCGCGCGGCTGCGCTTCATGAGTGATCTTTCCTCTTAATCACACCAGCGCAGCTATGGTCACGACTGTCAGACCCCACATGACAATCAGGACCGGAAGAATCAGCATCTGGATCGCCACATCCTTCATCGACAGTCTGCCAGTGTGGGTCATCACACCGCGGCTGCGCAGCTGGCCTAAGCGCATGATCTTCGCACGGGCTGCGGGGTCGGTCCGCACAAAGATGGTCGCGATGCCAAAAAACGCCGTCAGCAAGACAACCATGATCCCGATTGGCAGGATCAGGCCGGGTGTGGAAAACCCGACCGACATGATGCCGAGAAATGCGAAATAGGATCCAGCGGTCGCGACATATAGGCCGGTTGGAAGATTGAAACTACGGTCCGCCTCGGGAACAGCCGGGGCAGAGATGGCGATCTCTTCACGGACAATGGCCTTGTCGGCAACGAGTTCGCGAGTGCTGTATTTGGACATGATAGGCTCCTTTGCGTCGGAGACCTTTGTGAACCGTGCGCCGGGATCACGCTTTGATCTGAATCAAAGGATCGAATCAGCTTGGCGAATTGTGCGCATTATTTCCAGCGGGCGAGGCTTGCATGATCGCTGGGTACCGGCTCGATCCAGTGCCAGCCGTCGGAGCGTTTTTCGCGTTTCCAGAACCATGCTGCGCTTTTCAGATGGTCCATGCAAAAATCGGCCGCATCAATCGCATCGCGGCGATGCATAGCTGCGGCAGATACGCACACGATATCGTCCCCTGGCACCATCTGCCCGATCCGGTGAACCATCAGCAGGCCCAGCAAATCGAATCGCGTGAAGGCAGCATCCGCCAGATCATGCATCCCCGGCAGGGTGAGCGGTTCGTAATGCGTCAGCTCAAGTGCCTCGACACCGCCGCTGCCCCGAACCTTGCCGGTAAAAGTGCAAACACCGCCAGTGTCGGGGACTTCGCTGAATGCGCGCTCCACAAGTTCGGCCGAATCGAATGGCTCGGCCACCAGCCTGACATCGCGCAATGCCATGCAGCTATCCGCCGCTGACCGGCGGCAAAAGCGCGACTTCATCGCCGTCCTGCGCTGCGAGAGTGCGCTTGTCCGATAGAACTCTCCCGCCGCAGGCGATGTTCACACGGTCTTCGGCGATCTGATCGGCAACTTCTGCACTGACCAGCGCGAGCAGTCCGGCCCAGTCGAGCGGCGCAGGTGCAGCCAGCTCCTGCCTGCCGGCAATATCAGCCAATGGGCCAAGGAAGAGAATCCGAACCGCCATTCTACCCGCCCGTCATCGACATATGGCGGGCAAGTGGCGGCTCAGTCTCGTCATCGCCTATGCGGAAATTATGCCGCTCAGGTTTGATGTGCATCGCTGTATCGAGCGCCCGTGATAGCTCTTCTGCAGGGTTTTGCGACCGTAACGCCGCACGCAGATCCACTTGTTCGCGCCCGCCGAGGCATGGGAAAAGCTGACCGGTCGCCGTTACCCTGACGCGGTTGCAACCGGCGCAGAAATTCTCTGTCAGCGGAGTAATCACTCCGAGTCTGCCGCCGGTCGCGTTGATGTCGTAATACCGGGCAGGTCCGCCCGTCTTGTACTGAGACGGAGCCAGTGCCCAGCGATCTTCGAGCTGGCGCACCACTCCGGGTAACGGAAGATAATGATCGGTCCTGTCTTCATCGACCACACCAAGCGGCATAGTTTCGATCAGGGTGATGTCGCACCCACGAGAATGCGCCCACTCGATCAGCGCAGGGATTTCGTGCTCATTGATCCCCTTTAGCGCCACGGTATTGATTTTCACACTCAGCCCAGCGGACAGAGCGGCTTCGATCCCGGCCATTACCTCATCCAAACGGCAGCGCCGGGTGAGCCGCTCAAAAATCGCTCCATCCAGCGTATCGAGCGAAACATTCACGCGCCTCACGCCGGCATTCGCCAGATCGGCGGCAAATTCGCTCAGCCGGGTGCCATTCGTGGTGAGAGTGACCTCGCGCAGCCCCTTGCCGATCTGCCCGCACAATGACCCGACCAGAGACATGATCCCGCGCCTGACCAAAGGTTCGCCGCCGGTCAGGCGGATCCGGTCAACCCCGCGCTCCACAAATCCCATCGCAAGGGTGTGAAGCTCCTCCAGCGAAAGCACTTCGGCCTTTGGCAGGAAGGTCATTTTTTGCGGCATACAATAGGTGCAGCGCAGGTCGCACCGGTCAGTGACCGAAAGCCTCAGATAGGTGATCCGGCGGTTGAAACTGTCCAGCAGCGGCGCTTCATTCATCGCGCGCCATTTCCAGATATTGACCTGTCACGCCCGCAGCCTTGGCGAGATAATCCGCCGTGGCCGAAATGCGCAAGTCATCGGACCCGGCAATGATATTGATCCGCGCAGGGGCGTGCGCCCGGGCCAGATCGCGGGCCAGGGCCCGGCGCCAGTCGCGGTGGTCATACGGCGCTCCCGGCAAGACAATCGTGAGATCAGCCCCGCCCGCCAAAGTCTCCCGCGCGCTGGTCAGATATTCGCGGGTGAAAGCAGCCGCGGCATCGAGTGCCGCATCAGGCAGTGTTTCTATCCGCAGCAGTTCGTGCACCGCGATCAGCGCCTCTCGCGCGTCATGGTGATGCCGATTTTCTCGTTCGCTTCTGCAATCGCGAGTTTCACGATCTTGACCGTGATTGCCTCCACCCGGTCATCCTGCACGAACAGGGTTTCGCAGATATGATCAGCCACCGCCTCGATCAGTTTGAAATGCACCCCTTCGGGCAGCGCATCGGTCGCTGCAAACTTCAGGTCCATATAATTCTTGCTCGCTTCCAGCGGCGTGTCCGGATCATAGCGATCGGCGATCTTCATCTTCGCCTGAATGGTAATGCGGAGCGGCTGGGGCTTGCCAGTTTCTTCGGAGTAGATGCCAGTCAGAACATCATGCTCCAGATCGGCAACTTCCAGGATTAGCGAATCGGCCATAAGGTTCCTTAGCCTTTATTCGACCAGCGCGCGAAGATCGCGGTTGGCAGCATCCTGCCGCCCTCACCCTCTTCCCGGACCGCCAGATCGCCGTGTTCGATCGTGCCGGGCAGGTCGGCAAATTTTTCCGCGAGCAATCCGGCAAGGGCCAGGCTGGACATTCGCACGGCATAAACGGTCAGGAACAGGAACCTGCTGTCAGCATCGAGCAACTGGCGGCAATCGGACACCAGATCGGGCAGCCCTTCCTCCAGACGCCAGGTTTCGCTTTTCGGCCCCCGCCCGAACTTGGGCGGATCGAGGATGATCCCGTCATACCTTCGTTCGCGACGCACCTCGCGCGCGGTGAATTTCGCTGCATCATCAACCAGCCAGCGAACCGGCCTGTCAGCCATTCCGGCAAGCTCAGCATTCTCACGTGCCTGAGCGACCGATTTCTTCGACGCATCGACGTGTGTCACCTTGCCGCACTGCGACAAGGCAAGCGAACCGACACCAGTATATCCAAACAGGTTGAGCGTTTCGGCATCGGGCTTCCCATCCAGCTGCCCGCGCATCCAGTCCCACACAGGTGCCATGTCGGGGAAGAAACCCAGATGGCGAAACGGAGTGCACTGCGCTGTGAAGGACACATCGCGCCATTTCATCGGCCACCCAGCCTCTGGAACCTGTTTGCTGTAATGCCAGCGTCCGCCGCCATCTTCGTCCGATCCCGGGATGAATTCGCCATGCGCATCCCAGTCTTCGAAGCGCGGTTGCCACATTGCCTGCGGTTCCGGGCGGATGAAGCGATATGGACCGTATCGCTCGATCTTGCGGCCGTGACCGCTATCGACCAGACCGTAATCGTCCCACGCTTCGCCGGTGAGGAGGCTTGGCTGCTCAATCAGCTGCGCCATCAGCGGGACTCGGTCGCACGCTGCGCCACATAATCGGCAACGGCATCATAATCGCCGGGCAGCTCGTCAAACCGCTCCTCGCGCGCGAAGAGGTCGCCAACGCGGGATGGCAAGGCAGGCCGCATTCCCGTTGCGCGTTCCACAGCATCGCTGAACTTCGCCGGATGCGCTGTTGCAAGCGTGACTACCGGGATATTCTTGGCCAGTTCGGTGCTGCGCGCAGCATAAAGGCCAATGGCGGTGTGCGGATCGATGATCTCGCCGCAATGGTCGCTGGCCCAGCGCATTGCCGATGCCATGTCATCTGCCCCTGCGCGGGTACTGGTAAACAGGCCGGAGGCTCCCTCACGCTGCGAATTGGTGAGCTGCATGGCCTTGCTTTGCTCAAACGCGCGCATCTGTTCGCCCAGCGCGGTTCCGTCGCGGCCGCCGCAATCGAACAGCAGCCGTTCAAAGTTCGAACTGACCTGAATATCCATCGACGGTGCGGCGGTTGGGGTTACGCTGCCAGCGGAATAGTCACCATCCGACAGCGCGCGGTGGAGAATGTCATTCACATTGGTCGCCACAATCAAACGTTCGATCGGCAGGCCCATCTTCGCTGCGACATAGCCCGCGAAAACATCGCCAAAATTGCCGGTCGGGACGGAGAAAGCGACCTTGCGCTGCGGCGCACCCAATTGCAGGGCGGCGGCAAAGTAATACACCACCTGCGCCATCAACCGGGCCCAGTTGATCGAATTGACTGCGGTGATGCGGAAACGGCCGTTCATTTCGCTGTCGCCGAACATCCGCTTCACCATGGCCTGCGCATCGTCGAAGCTGCCATCGATGGCAATGTTGTGAACATTGGGCGCGAGCACCGTGGTCATCTGGCGGCGCTGCACGTCGCTGACCCGCCCACTGGGATGCAGCATGAAAATGTCGATCCGCTCACGCCCGGCAACCGCGTCAATCGCGGCAGAGCCGGTATCACCGCTGGTCGCGCCGACAATCGTCAGGTGATCATTGCTGCGCGACAGGAAAGTCTCGAACAGCAGCCCTAGCATCTGCAGGGCGACATCCTTGAAAGCCAGCGTCGGGCCGTGGAACAGTTCGAGCAACCATTGCTGTTCGTCGAACTGCTTGAGAGGGGTCACAGCGGCGTGGGAAAAACGGCCATAGGCCGCGGCGCATAACTCGCGCAGCTTGTCCTGCGACAGGCTGTCTCCAATGAACGGTGTCATAATGCGCGCAGCAAGCTCTGCATAAGGCAGGCCCGCCATCGCGGCGATCTCGCCTTCGGAAAAACGCGGCCATTCAGCCGGGATATACAGCCCGCCATCATTGGCCAGACCTGCAAGGGTTACCCCTTCGAAATCGAGCGCCGGCGCGCTTCCTCGTGTCGAAATATACTGCATCGTTCTGCGCGGTTAGCGGCAGCGGCCAGACTGGGCAAGCGAGGCGCGCTTTACCCGGCCATAGCTTGCCTCTAAACCGTGTATCAGCCAGCCTTCTTGCGCACTGCCAATATGAAGATAACAAGCGCGGTCAGCGCGAACAGGAACCACTGCACAGCGTAGGACAAGTGATTGTTCGGCAAGTCGGCCGGATCGGGCTTTGCCAGCGGGCCAAGTCCCGCAAGCGGCGGATCGGCAACAATCTTGCCGCCGGGCGCCAGCATGCCGGTTACCTCGCCGCCCGCCCAATCGGGGCCTTGCGGTGTCCGCGACCATCCAAGGGCGATTTCTGCTTCGTCAGCGCCTTCGCCTGCACTGGCAAGTCGGCAGGTCGCGAGGTGCGCCCAGCCTTTGACCCCGACACTGTTGGTGCCGACGATGTCGCGTTTTGAAACCACCTCTCCGCACTGGACTGTCGTTGCCCGGTAGAGGTTCTGCTCGATCCCCTCGTCCGTCAGAGGATATTCGACCGGAGCGGCATCCTGCGGAACATTGCGGTAACTGGCCAGCAGCGCTTCCTTCTCGTCCGCCCTGCCCAATTGCCAGAAACCCAGCGCAATCATGGCGGCAACTGCAGCCGCCACGATCAGGCTCGGCAAAACCGGGAGGGACCGCAAGTTCATTCTCCGCGCCCCGCTTCGCCGGCGTTCCGGTCATATTCTGCGTAGAGAAGCGCAGCCTTGGCAGCGCGCAGACCAAGAATCACTGCTGCAAAGGTGATCGGCGTCCAGATCATCGCGTGAACCCAGAATGGAGGCGCCTGGGAAACTTCCAGCCACAGGGCGAGGCCAACGATAATTGCGCCAATTATCAGGGTCAGGAAACCTGCCGGACCATCGCCGACATTGAAGCGGGTAAAATCAAGCTGGCAGGAACTGCATTTCGGCGAGAACTGAGCAACGCCCTCAAACAGAGTTTTCGAACCGCATTGCGGGCACAAACCGAAAAGGGCAGCCTGTCCAATGGACGGCTGCCCCTTCGTTTTCTCCGGAACTTCCGAAGACATTAGTGAATTTCGGCGCCCCAGCCACCCCAGACGTAGACGGCGATGAACAGGAACAGCCATACGACGTCAACGAAGTGCCAGTACCATGCCGCAGCTTCGAAACCGAAGTGCTGACGCGGGGTGAAGTGACCCTTGTAGGTGCGGACCAGGCAGACGATCAGGAAGATCGTGCCGATCAGAACGTGAAAACCGTGGAAGCCGGTCGCCATGTAGAAAGCCGAGCTGTAGTTGCTCTGACCGAAGCCAAAAGCACCCAGAGCGTGCGAATATTCGTATGCCTGAATTGCCGTGAACAACGCGCCAAGTGCGATGGTCGCCCACAGACCTTTCTTGAGGCCGTCGCGATCACCGTGGATCAGCGAGTGGTGCGCCCAGGTTACGGTGGTGCCCGAGCAGAGCAGGATCAGCGTGTTAAGCAGCGGGAGATCGAAGGCATTGAGAACTTCGAGACCCTTTGGCGGCCACTGTGCGATTGCCGCAGCGCCATCTTCGCCGAAGCGCGAAATCACCGCTCCATCGACATATTCGATCGGGAACGGAAACAGCGAGAAGTCGAACCAGCTCCAGAACCAACCGACGAAGAACATGACTTCCGACGCGATGAACAGGATCATACCGTAACGCATGTGAAGCTGGACAACTGGCGTATGATCGCCGCCTTGCGCTTCACGAACGATGTTGCTGAACCAGCTGAAGAACGTGGCGATGAGGCCTGCGATACCAAGGCCGAGCACCAGATAGGCGTTAGCCATCTCGTGCATGTAGAAGACCATGCCGGTGGTGAAAGTCAGTGCCGAAACCGAGCCAATCAGGGGCCAGATGTCGGGAGCCAGAATGTGATAATCGTGGTTTTTCGTACCAGCCATGGAAATTCTCGTCCTGTCAGAGCGCCTTTGCCATACGGTGCGCCGAGATTGATGGGATGCCCTTAATCATCTGCGGGCCGCAGGTCCAGCCTCAGGATTCAGGTTTTTGGGCAGCTTTTTCGCCTTGAACCGCCGCGCCCTGGGCCGCCTTGTGGAATGTGTAACTCAAAGTGATCTGTTCGACGTCCTTGGCATTTTCATCCTGCAGGATTGCCGGGTCGACATAATACAGGACCGGCATACGGATTTCTTCGCCCGGTTGCAGGGTCTGCTCGGTGAAACAGAAACACTGGATCTTGTTGAAATAGGCACCGGTCTGTTCGGGTTCGACATTGAATGTCGCGGTACCGGTGATCGGCACGTTGCTGTTGTTTTTTGCAGTGTAGAACGCAAGGTCGCGCTGCCCGATCTGGACCTTGTCGGTGACCTGAGCCGGTTTGAAGGTCCACGGCATGTCGGCAGCGGTCGTCGCATCGAACCGGATCGAAATTTCGCGCGCGCCGGCACTTTGCGCCAATCGCGCGGCAATGTCGGCATCAGCCTCTGTCGCTTGCTGCGTAGTCCCGCCAAAACCAGTTACGCGGCAGAACAAATCATATAGCGGTACCGCAGCATATCCCAGCCCGAGCATCGCGAGCGCGCCGGCAAAAGCATAGATCGCGACCTTCAGGTTCTTCTGTTCGAGCGCGACAGTCGACATCGTCAGTCTCCCATTCTCACAATTGTAATGGCGTAAAACAGAACCACGAAAAACAGCAGCACAGCACCAACTGCGATGTTGCGGCCTTTGCGGCGCTTGGTGATTTCTTCCTGTTCTTCGGGTGTCATGCGATGAATCCCTGATAAAATGCTAGCCTGTCCGCCACCAGCGCGGTGAACAGGGCGAAAAGATAGATGATACTGAAGGCAAACAGGCGCTTTTCCGGTTTCATCGTGTCGCCTTCAACAGAACGGCGAAAGCTGACCGGGATGGCGAGCGCCAGGAACATGAGCGACAAGGCCAGCGCAGTTATACCATAAACAGCGGTCGTGCCGCCGATAAACCACGGGGTGGCTGCGAGGGGAACCAACAGAACGCTGTAAACGAAGATCTGCTTGCGGGTCGAAGCCTCCCCTTTGACAACCGGCATCATGGGAATGCCGACCTTGGCGTAATCGCTCTGCACGAACAGCGCGAGCGCCCAGAAATGCGGCGGGGTCCACATGAAGATGATTGCGAATAGCAGCACCGGCATCAGTGTGATGTCGCCTGTTACCGCGATCCATCCAATCATGGGCGGAAATGCGCCGGCTCCGCCGCCTATGACGATGTTCTGCGGGGTCCGCGGCTTCAGCCAGATGGTGTAGACAACCGCGTAATAGACGATCGATACGGCTAGTATGCCCGCCGCCAGCCAGCCAACCGCCAGCCCCATCACCCCGACCGAAGCAGCCGAAAGTAATATGCCGAAATCACGCGCATCGGTGCGCTGCATCCGGCCGGCCGGTAGCGGCCGCGCAGAGGTGCGCTTCATTCCCGCGTCGAGATCCGCTTCCCACCACTGGTTCAATGCAGCAGCACCGCCAGCGCCGATGGCAATGCAGAAAATTGCGGTAAACCCGATGACGGGATGGATGGATCCTGGCGCAGCCAGCAGTCCGCACAGACCGGTGAAAATCACCAAAGTCATCACGCGCGGCTTCGTCAGCGCGAAAAAATCGCGCCAGTCGGCGGGCAGCGCCTGTGTGGATGTTGGGTTCGCCTGTTGCATCAAATGTTCAAGCTGCCTGCTCGGCTTGCTCCTATAAAGGGGGGCGCGCCGTATCCGACGCGCCCCTCCCCGTTTTCAAATTCACGCTTCCTTCGGGGAAGCTCCGACTGGCTTATGCCGTTGCCGGACGGTGATCGTGGTAATCGTGGTGATCCTCGATAACCGGAAGAGTTTCGAACTGGTGGAACGGCGGCGGTGAGGACAATGTCCATTCCAGCGTCGTTGCACCTTCGCCCCATGGATTGTCGCCCGCCTTGCGGCCTGCAAGGAATGCATAGGCAAGGTTGACGAAGAAGATCACCATCGAACCGGCCATGATGATGTAGCCGATCGAGGAAACCTCGTTCCAGTAGGCGTAAGCTTCCGTGTAATCCGGATAGCGGCGCGGCATACCCTGGATACCCAGGAAGTGCTGCGGGAAGAAGATTACGTTCACGCCGATGAAGAACGTCCAGAAGTGCAGGTGCGAGAGAAACTCGCTGTGCATCTTGCCGCTCATTTTCGGGAACCAGTAGTAGAAGCCCGCGAAGAGCGAGAACACCGCACCCATCGACAGCACGTAGTGGAAGTGAGCCACAACGTAATACGTGTCATGAAGTGCGTCATCAACGCCGCCGTTTGCGAGGACCACACCGGTCACACCGCCAACGGTGAACAGGAAGATGAAGCCCAGCGACCAGACCATCGGCGATTTGAATTCAAGCGAACCGCCCCACATGGTTGCGATCCAGCTGAAGATTTTCACGCCGGTCGGAACCGCGATAACCATCGTCGCTGCGGTGAAGTACATCTTCGTATTCACGTCGAGACCGACGGTGTACATGTGGTGAGCCCACACGATGAAGCCGACGACACCGATTGCGACCATGGCATAGGCCATGCCGAGATAGCCGAACACCGGCTTGCGGCTGAAGGTGGCCACGATCTGGCTGACCATGCCGAAGCCCGGCAGGATCATGATGTAAACTTCAGGGTGACCGAAGAACCAGAACAGGTGCTGGTAGAGAACGGGATCGCCGCCGCCAGCCGGATCGAAGAAGGTGGTTCCGAAATTACGGTCGGTCAGCAGCATGGTGATCGCAGCAGCAAGCACGGGAAGCGCGAGCAGCAGCAGGAATGCAGTGACCAGCACCGACCAAACGAACAGCGGCATTTTATGCAGGGTCATGCCCGGCGCGCGCATATTGAAGATGGTGGTGATGAAGTTGGTCGCACCAAGGATCGAACCTGCGCCCGCCAGGTGGAGCGAGAAAATCGCAAAGTCGACTGCCGGCCCCGCAGAGCCGCTGGTCGATAGCGGCGCATAGACGGTCCAGCCAGTGCCCGCACCATTACCCGTACCGCCCGGCACGAACATGGAGAAAAGCAGGCTGCAGAAACCGGCAACGGTGAGCCAGAACGAGATGTTGTTCATGCGAGGGAACGCCATGTCAGGCGCACCGATCATGATCGGAACGAACCAGTTACCGAAGCCGCCGATCATCGCCGGCATGACCATGAAGAAGACCATGATCAGGCCGTGGGCAGTGATCAGCACGTTCCACATGTGCAGGTTCTGGTCGAAGGCCGCTTCGCCGCCAAGCATGGTGACAACACCGCCAAGAACCTGAATGCCAGGCTCTGCCAGTTCGGCACGCATGATACCGGAAATGGCACCACCGATGATACCCGCGAAGATCGCGAAGATCAGGTAGAGCGTACCGATATCCTTGTGGTTGGTTGACATGAACCAGCGCGCGAAGAAACCGGGCTTGTGATCTGCATCATGCCCGTGATCTTCACTGTGGACCGGGAAATTTTCGGCTGTGGTTGCCATGGCTTTTCTCTAGACCTTCTTTGAAATTCGTTCGGGCTTATTCAGCAGCTGCGGCGGCGTTCGCTGCAGCAACACCTTCAGCATCGCCAGCTTCGGCAGCATCTTCAGCCGATTGCGCGTCTTCTACCGCAATTTCAGCTTCTTCGCCAATCGTGCCGCCTTTCGACAGCACCCAGGCTTCCCACTGATCGCGCGGGAGCGCTTCAACAGCGATCGGCATGTAACCATGACGCGCACCGCAAAGCTCGGAACACTGACCGTAATAGATGCCCGGCTCCTTGATCGTCAGAAGACGTTCGTTGAGGCGGCCAGGCACAGCGTCGATCTTGAACCAGAGCGACGGGACAGCGAATGAGTGGATCACGTCTGCACCGGTTGTCTGAATGCGCAGCGGTGTATTTGCCGGAACAACCATGCGGTTATCGACTGCCAGCTGCGCAGGAAGACCAGCAGCAATCGCGTCTTCTTCAGGCATCATGTTCGAGATAACTTCGAAACCGCCATTGTCGGGATATGCGTAACCCCAATACCACTGATAACCGATTGCCTTGATAGTGACGGCGTCTTCCGGCGGGGTTTCATACTGGCGCGCCAGCAGAGTGATAGACGGGATGGCAATGGCGACCAGCACCAGAACCGGGACCAGCGTCCACACGACTTCAATCAGCGTGTTGTGCGTCGTTTTCGAAGGTACAGGGTTCTTGGCACGGCGATAGCGAACCACAACCCACAGCAACAAGCCAAGGACGAACAGGCTGATCACGGTGATGACCGGAACCAGCAGATAGGTGTGCATCTTGTATGCGAACTCACCATCGTCGGTATATTGCGGCTGGAAATCGATCGCACCAGGCTCCGGCTGACCCTTGATCATGTCGGGGCCCAGCGGCGTGTAGCCAGCACCGGCGTCGGCAGCTTCGGTCGTCGCAGCAACATCGGCAGAGGCATCAGCCACTTCGACAGTGTCAGCTGCGGCCACATCCTGTGCTGCGGCAACCTGAGGTGCCAGCGCAAGCATTGCTGCCATCCAGAGTGTGGTTATCGTTCGCATTGCCCCTTTGGGCAGATCACCGAAATTCATGCGTTGACGCTTTCCGTTTTCATTTGCGGACTGCGGCAAGCAGCCCAAACCATCCCGTTCAGGGACTTTTCAGCCGCGCCTATACGCATGGTTGCCCCCTGCCTCAAGCGCTTCTAGGAGAAAAATCCGCAACCAATGTTGTCTTTGGGGCAATGAGCAATGGGATCACCGGTAAATCACCATGACTGAAGAAGAAGTTTTGTCCGAGTTTCGCGCCAGTGAAGCGCTGCTGGAAGGGCATTTCAAATTGTCCTCCGGTCGTCACAGCGCACATTATCTTCAATGCGCGCGCGTGTTGATGGACCCGATGCGGGCCAGCCGACTCGCAGCCGCCCTTGCCGCCAAACTGCCGCGCGAACTGCGCGCTGAGATCGACACGGTCGTCTCGCCTGCGATGGGCGGCATCATTATCGGCCACGAAATGGGCCGTGCACTGGGCAAGGAAGCGATGTTCCTCGAACGGCCCGACGGGACCTTTGGATTCCGCCGGGGATTCGGCCTGAAGCCGGGCGAGAAGGTGATCGTGGTCGAAGACGTGGTCACTACCGGCCTTTCTTCGAAAGAAGCGATGAAAGCGGTGGAAAATGCCGGCGGCGAGGTGTTGGCGCTGGTTTCCATCGTCAACCGGTCGGGCGGTGATGTCGAATTCGACGTTCCCTATCATGCACTGGTCGAGATCACCTTCCCCACTTATGCGGAAGATGAGATTCCCGCCGAACTGGCCGCCGTGCCAGTCACCAAGCCGGGGAGCCGCAAGTAAAGTGTCAGGCAGATTGCGTCTCGGTGTGAACATCGATCACGTCGCCACCATCCGCAATGCGCGCGGCGGTGACCATCCCGATCCGGTTCGCGCAGCACAGATCGTCGCGGCTGTCGGCGGCGACGGGATCACCGCGCACCTTCGGGAAGATCGCCGCCATATCCGCGACGACGATCTGAAGCGTATACAGGACGCAACCGATCTGCCGCTCAATCTGGAAATGGCGGCGACTGACGAAATGCTGGAAATCGCGCTGCGACATAATCCGCACGCGGCCTGCATCGTGCCAGAGAAACGCGAAGAACGTACGACCGAGGGCGGTCTGGATGCTGCGGGCCAGCACAACCGCCTGGCACCGATTGTTTCCCGGCTGCGCGATGCGGGTATCCGGGTGAGCCTGTTTATCGAGGCGCAGGAACGCCAATTGGACGCGGCCCTTCAGCTTGGCGTCCCGGTTGTTGAATTCCATACCGGCGAATACGCCCACGCCCACCTCGACAACGACCGCGAGCTGGTCGCTGCGGAACTCAAGCGTATATCCGATATGTCGGCCCTAGCAGCGAAGAATGGAATCGAGCCACACGCGGGCCACGGACTGACATACGAAAATGTTCAGCCGATTGCCGCGATACCGCAGCTGGCTGAACTCAACATCGGGCATTACCTGATCGGCGAAGCGGTGTTCACCGGTCTGGAGCCAGCGGTGCGCCGGATGCGCGACCTGATGGACGAAGCACGTTGAGAGGCCCGGAATGATAATCGGGACCGGTTCCGACCTGTGTAATATCGAGCGCATCCAGGGTGTTCTCGACCGGCATGGCGAGCGCTTCGAAAAACGCAGCTTTACCGATATCGAACGTGCCAAGGCTGCCAAGCGCCCCTTCACCCGCGCCGGAACCTATGCAAAGCGGTTCGCGGCCAAGGAGGCATTCTCGAAAGCGGTCGGCACCGGATTCTATCGCGGTGTCTACATGAAGGATATCGGTGTTGTGAACGCCAAGTCCGGCGCGCCCACTCTTGCCCTCACCAATGGCGCAGCAAAGCGGCTTGCGGAATTGACGCCCGATGGCCATGAGGCAGTTATTCATCTCACCCTCACCGATGATCACCCATGGGCGCAGGCCTTCGTAATAATCGAAGCCATTCCCATCCTCCGGTAAAGATACGAGTTTCGGTAGCAAACGTGACACAGCAGACCAACGGCGAATCGTCTGAAAAGATTAACTGGATTGCGGAAATCCGCGGGCTGGCGCTGATGCTGCTCGCGGTGCTGGCATTTCACAGCCTGGTGGCGAAACCGTTTTACATTCCCAGCACTTCGATGCTGCCCAATCTGATGGTTGGTGACCGTCTGGTGGTCAGCAAATACCCGTACGGCTGGTCGTGGGTTTCGGCATCGTTCCACGTTCTGCCGCGCGGTGATTGGCGCGTTTGGCCCCGCACGCCTGAATATGGCGATATCGTGATCGCTGTGCCGCCGGTGCGCGATGAAGATTACATCAAGCGCGTTGTCGGCCTGCCGGGAGACAAGATCGCCGTGGTCAACGGCCAGATCATCCTCAACGGAAACCCTGTTCCGCAGGCCGTCGAACCGGCCATCAGGCTACCTATCGATCCGCAGCAAACCTGCGATGGCGGGCCATGTCTGGCCTATTTTGAGCAATACCGCACCACTTTGGATGATGGCCGGGATGTCTACGAAGTGCCGACCTACCGCGAGACGCTGCCCAACGGCGCGAGTTACCTGATTATTGACCACATGAACCAGTCGCTCGACAATTTTGACGAGATCACCATCCCCGCCGGGCACATCTTCATGATGGGCGACAACCGCGACCATTCGGCCGATAGCCGGGCAGCAACGTTCGAGCTTGGCCTTGGCGGGCCGGTTCCAATGGAAAACGTGGGCGGGCGCGCAGAATTCCTGACCTTCTCGTTGGATGGAAGCACGACTTGGAACCCGGCCAGCTGGTGGTCTTCCTTGCGCAGCGGGCGTTCCTGGACCACGCTGCGTCCGGCAATCTCGGAAACGCCGGAGAACGAATGAGCCAGGAACCAGACGAGCAGGCCTTTGACGAGGGGATTGGCGGCAGCCCTTCCCGCATCTCAAGCCCCGAACTGAGGTTCGAAGCGCAGCGTGCATTTGTCTGGACCAGCGTCATCGGCGTGGTGATCCTCGCCGTTTACATCTCACAATCGCTGTTGGTCATTTTCGGCGCGATGGTTGCCGCGACGATTATCGATGGCGGCGCGCGCCTGCTTGGCCGGGTTGTACCCCTGCCCCGCACATGGCTGGTCGCAATCGTCCTGTTCATCGGCGGCGGATTTTTCTATTGGCTGGCCGGGTATGCTGGGTCGCAGATTTCGCGCGAGGCAGCGCAGCTTCCTGAAATTATCGAAGCGCAAGCGACGGTGGCGTTTGGCTGGCTACGCGCGCAGGGTTTCGCAGTGGCCGTCGATGACCTGCAGGGCATGGCCGGGCAGCTGATCAGCGGTGTTGGCACCGTCACTCGCGCCATTGGAGGTATACTGGGCGGGCTGACCACATTGCTGCTGATCAGCATCATCGGAGTGTATCTTGCGATGGAACCGCAGCTGTATGAACGCGGCGTCGCATGGATGCTGCCGCGCCACCGCCGCGCAGAGTTTTTCGAAACTGCATCGAAGATGGCTTATACCATGCGCCGCCTGATGGCGGGCCGTCTGGTGGGCATGATTTTCGAAGGGATTTTCACCTGGATATTGCTGGCATGGTACGGTGTGCCAATGGCCGCGTTGCTGGGCATTCTGACGGGCCTGCTGGCCTTCATTCCCAATCTCGGCGCACTGGTCGCAGGGTCGCTAATGGTGCTGGTCGGTTTTTCAGGCGGAACGGACATGGGCGTCTACACCATATTCGTCTATTTCCTTGTTCAGACATTCGACGGCTATGTCGTTATCCCGATGATCGCCAAGAAGACCGTTGATCTTGCCCCTGCACTGGTTCTCGCAGCCCAGCTGATAATGGGTATTCTGTTTGGGATCATCGGCTTGTTTCTGGCCGATCCGATGCTGGCCATGCTAAAAGTTGCCCTGGAACAGCGTGCCCAGCGTTACGACAACCGCGAAAAAGTGGAGCCTGCCAAAAATGGCGCGTAAATTCCTTTATTTCATTGCCATCATCATTGTGTTGGTGATCGCGGGCGGGTTCGTTCTGAATATCTGGTCGAAAGAACTGACCCGGCTTGCCATGGTGCCCAGCAGCGGCTTCGTGGAACAGTCCCCGCTCGAAGAGAACGCCTATCAGGATCCAGCGATGTGGTTTTCCCGGCCCGGTATCGGCCTGGACGATCCGGCTCGCTGGCAACCGGCGACGCGCGGGAAAGAACGCGCCTTGCCCCGCACAGCGAAGCCCGATCCGGAATTTGCGGTCTTCTTCGTACATCCGACAAGCTACCTCGACCGCAGCAGCTGGAATGCGCCGCTGGAAGAGGGCGAATCGCAGCGCATTGCGAAACTGTATGTCCGCGGCATGGCCAGCCCGTTCAACCGCGCCAGCGAAATCTGGGCACCGCGATACCGGCAGGCAACATTCGGCGCGTTCCTGACCGACAGCGCGGATGCGCAAAAATCCATCGAAGCGGCGTATTCGGATGTGAAGCAGGCGTATGATTTCTTCATGGCGACGGTCGACGCCGACACACCCGTTGTACTGGTCGGGCACAGCCAAGGCTCTCTGCACCTTCTCCGCCTGCTGCGCGAAGAAGTCGCCGGTAAGCCCGCGGCAGACCGGATCGCGGCGGTCTATGCCGCTGGCTGGCCGATTTCCATCGCGCACGATCTGCCCGCCCTCGGTCTGCCGGCCTGCGCTACTGCCCAGCAGGCTGGCTGTATATTGAGCTGGTCCAGCTACGCAGAACCGGCCGATCCCGGTCCCGTTCTGGAGGCATATGCTACCTCGCCCGGTTTCGACGGTCAGCTTCGCGGCGAAAGCGAAATTCTGTGCACAAACCCACTGACCGGCTCTGTCGGCGGGTCGGCACCTGCCAGCAGCAATGCTGGCACGCTGGTGCCGCAGGATGATCTATCCAATGGCGAGCTTGTCGAAAGCTATGTTCCCGCTCGCTGCGCGGATAACGGCCTGCTGTTGATCGGCCCGCCACCGGAAATGGGCAATGCGGTGCTGCCGGGCAACAATTACCATGTTTATGATATTCCGCTGTTCTGGAAGAACCTGCAGTCCGACGTTGTAAGCCGCGTCGGAAGCTGGAGTTCGGGCCGCTGATTACCGACATCGCAAACGAGTTTCGTGACGCGCTCCCCGATGGCGGTGCGTTGCTCGCGCTCGACCTCGGAACAAAGACAATCGGCCTCGCAACCTGCGATGCAGGCTGGCAATTCGCGACCGCCGGAAAAACGCTGGAACGGGGCAAGTTCGGACGCGACCGTGACCGCCTGGCCGAGCTTGTCAAAGAACGCACGATCAGGGGTATGGTAATCGGCCTGCCCCGCAACATGGACGGCAGCGAGGGACCAAGGGCACAGGCCAGCCGCGCTTACGCTCGGAACCTGTCGGCTGCGTTCGAATTGCCGGTGCTTTTGTGGGACGAACGCTGGTCCACATCATCGGCAGAACGCGACATGATCGGTCAGGATATGAGCCGCCGCAAACGTGCGGAACGGATCGACAGCCACGCGGCGGCGGTTTTCCTGCAGGGCGCAATCGACGCGCTTGCCGGCGGCGTCCTCTAATCGTTCACCCACGCTTTTGCGAAAACTACCATTGAATTGAACGGCCCACAGGATAACAGCGTCACCATGTCCGAGCCCCACAAATTCGATCCAAGCCAGGCCGCGCAATTCATGCTCCGCCATGGGCACTCTTCTGCGCTGGGTCTTGAATATCATGATCACGGGGATGACTGGGTCGAACTGGAGCTGCCTTGGCGCGAAGATCTGGTGGGCGAAGCCGACCAGGAAATTCTCGCATCGGGCCCGATCATCAGCCTGCTCGACATGGCGTCCGGCCTCTCGATCTGGACTGCGAACGGCAAATTCGTAGGCATTGCAACGATGGACCTGCGGGTGGATTATCAGCGCCCTGCCCGTGCTCGCAGCGCAGTGATTGCGCATGTGGAATGCTACCGCCTCACCAAATCAGCGGCCTTCGTTCGCGGTTACGCGCATGATGGCGATCCGGAAGATACGGTTGCAACCATGTCTGCGGTGTTCATGTCGATCAGTGGGGAGACGCGCAATGTCTGATGCAAGCACAGACCTAACCCCTTATGCGAAATCCATCGGCATCCGGATCGAGGGTGAAGAAGACGGCGCCCCCGTCCTCGCATTTGAGTTTACCGGTGATGTAGAGGGACGCCCGGAACATCTTCATGGCGGCGCGACCAGCGGCCTGCTGGAAACCGCAGGATATGCGCTGCTGCGCAAGGAATTGCAGCAGCGGGGCCGGACCCACCGGCTTAAACCGATCAACATCACGGTCCAGTTTCTGTCTGCGGGGAAGCGCCGCACGACCTATGCCAAGGGCCGGATCACCAAGCTAGGCCGGCGAAACGCCAATATCTCTGTAGAAGCATGGCAGGATGACCGCGACAGGCCAATTGCCACCGCCATCATGAATATCCTGATGGCAGGGGAATAGCTCCGCGCTAGTTTCGCGGTGCCCGATCGTCTTCCGACCTTCCCGGATTGACCACCAGCCCGTTATCATCGAGCCGGATTTCCAGCGGCACGCCTTCGACCTGAGTTGAAATGGTCACCCCCTCGCCTTCATCGATGCGCAGACGCGATCCATTGTCATCGAGAGGGATATCTTCGAGGTTGGGCACGTCCAGCGGCTGGACCGGGCCTTCGGGATTGGTGGGTGTTGGCACAGCCTCCACAGCCGTTGCACCGATAGCCTGGCGCATGAAATCGCGCCAGATACGCGCAGGAAGCCCGCCGCCACTGACCCCCGCGAGCGGTGAATTATCGTCATTCCCGATCCACACGCCGACCACCAGATCGCCCGCATAGCCGACGAACAGCGCATCACGGTTGTTCTGGCTGGTCCCGGTTTTTCCGAAATTGGGCACGCTCAAGACAGCAGCCCTGCCAGTGCCCCGGTTCACCGCAGTCCGAAGCATCTGTTCCATGTCGGCATGCGAGGACGAGGACATGCTGCCCGGCATGTTCCACAACCAGTCGAACCATCCCTGCTCTTCGCGCGGGAAAGCGTGCGGTTCGATTGGATAACTGTTTGCCGCAACTCCGGCATACGCTGCGGTGAGTTCAAGCAAGGTTACTGTCGACGTGCCCAGCGCCACGCTTGGGTCGCCAGCCGGCATCGGGGATGATATGCCGTATTCACGGGCTTTCTCACGCACCGCTTCATCGCCCAACTGGTTGAACAACCGTACTGCTGCGACATTGCTCGACCGGGCAAAAGCATCTTCCAGCGTGATATTGGCCGAATATCGCTCACCCGCATTTTTTGGCCTGTAGGAGCCGGCTTCTATTGCAGAATTGTCGATCAGGTCATCGGGTTCCATCCCCGCATCAAGCGCTGCCAGCCAGACGAACAATTTGAAGGTCGAGCCGGGCTGCCGCTTTGCCTGAGTAGCGCGGTTGAAGGTCGATTTGCTGTAATCCTTGCCGCCGATCATGGCGACGACCTCACCATTCTTCCGCATCGCCACCAGCGCGATTTGCGCATCGCCTAGCCGGGCATTTTTGACGACCCTGCCCGCGATATTTTGCAGCCGAGAATCGAGCGTGGTCGTAACCTGCTGGCTGGAATATCCGCCGCCGGCCAGATCGCGCGCCTCGGGTAGCGCCCAATCGGCGAAATATGTGCCCGTCGGCAAATCCCGGATGGTCCGGCTGTCGACCTTGGGAAATGGCATCGCTCTGGCTTCGTTCTCTGTCAGATAACCTGCCGCGACCATGGCATTCTTGACCATGACCATGCGGTTCTTGGCCCGGTCGTAATGGCGTGTCGGTGCGAAGCGCGATGGGGCTTGCACAAGGCCCGCCAGCATCGCTGCCTGTTCCGGTTTCAGGTTCTCGGGATGGCGATAGAAATAGTGCAGCGATGCGGCGCGAAGACCGTAGACATTATCTCCGAAATACGCGTTGGAGAGGTAGCGTTCGAGGATCTCCTCCTTCGTCAGCCAGGCTTCCAGCCAGAACGCGATCAGCATTTCGCGAGCCTTGCGCGAGAGGGTCTGATCCGGCGTAAGGAACGTGAATTTAGCCAATTGCTGTGTGATGGTGCTGCCGCCTTGCATCGGTCCGCCGGACACGCGCGCCCATACTGCCCGGCCCAAGCCGCGCGGATCAACACCCCAATGGTCAAAGAAACGCCGGTCCTCGATCGCGAGAAATGCCTCGGTCACGTGATCAGGCAGTTTTTGCAGGTCCACCGGTTCGCCCATGATCGCGCCATTGCGCGCGATCGGGGTCCCATCCGCCGCCAGCAGGGTGATCTGCGGCGGGGCGATCGGTTCAAGCGATTTCGACAGCGGAGCAGTGACCGCCAGCCACGCAACGATCAGGAAAAATGATAGAAGAAGCGCTGCAACAATACGCGCGATCCACCAGCGCTTGCGGCGCTGGCGCCAATAACGCGGCTGCCACCACCGGTGACGCGTTCGATCGGGCGCCACGACCTGACCGTCGATCTGATCCAGCCGTTCGTCCCACGCATCGAAATCAGGCCTGGTCGCGCGGGGCGTAGCACGCGGCGTTTCGTGCAGATCGAAATCGTCGTCATCATCTGCCCAGGCGCTCCCGTAGGGCTCCTGCACGGAATAATAGTCGTTGCCGCGCGGCTCCGTTTCCGGAGACGCACGCCGGCCATTTTTCAGAAAGCTCAGAAAGCGCGCAACCATTACAACTGTATTAGCAGACTAATACGCTGAATGCGAGACGCAATTTCAGCCTTTCGAGACAACACTCTCGGGCAATTCGGTGCCGAACACGCGCTGATAATATTCAGCCACCAACATACGTTCTGCCTCGTCACATTTATTCAGGAAACTGAGACGGAACGCGAAGCCGACATCCTTGAAGATGGCCGTGTTCTGCGCCCAGGTGATGACCGTACGCGGGCTCATCACGGTGGAGATATCGCCGTTCATGAAACCCTGACGGGTTAGGTCGGCAACCTTGATCATGTCGGCGATCTGCTTGCGGTCGGTGTCCGGGTTCTTCGCAGATACGATGTCCAACTCGGTCTCGGCGGGCAGATAATTCAGGCCGACAACGATGTTCCAACGGTCCATCTGGCCCTGGTTGATCTGCTGGGTGCCATGATAAAGCCCGCTGGTATCGCCCAGTCCCACCGTGTTGGCGGTGGCGAACAGGCGGAAATTCGGATCCGGGCGGATCACGCGGTTCTGGTCGAGCAGCGTCAGCTTGCCCTCTGTTTCAAGGACACGCTGAATCACGAACATCACGTCGGGGCGGCCAGCGTCGTATTCGTCGAACACGAGTGCCACCGGATGCTGGAGAGCCCACGGCAGCAGACCTTCGCGGAATTCAGTGACCTGCAATCCGTCACGCAGGACAATGGCATCCCGTCCGACAAGATCGATACGGCTGATATGCGCATCGAGGTTGATGCGGATACATGGCCAATTGAGGCGCGCTGCGACCTGTTCGATGTGGGTCGACTTACCCGTGCCGTGATAGCCCTGCACCATCACCCGGCGATTGTGCGCAAAACCGGCGAGGATCGCGAGTGTCGTGTCCGGGTCGAACACATAGCTTGCGTCGAAATCGGGAACGCGTTCATCCGCTTCGCTGAAGGCCGGAACCTGCCAGTCGATATCGATGCCGAATGTGTCGCGCACATCAACAGTGGTATCGGGCGCGGCCAGCGATGTCTTGGAGGTCGGGTCGAAAGTCTTGTCTGTCATATCGCCGCAACGCCTAGCGGCGCGATAGGGTCCCTGCAAGCGCTGACACAATAACATTCCCTTGACCGCGGATTAGCCTATATTCGCCAAGATGCCTCTGCCGCTTCCATCCGATTATATTCGCACGAAATTGGTGGACCGTGTGCGCGCGGTTTTTAACGACACCGCTTCGGGTGAAAAGCCTGTTCCGCCGTCCGATGATGCGTTGTTCGCAAAGGATTCCCCGATCCGGCTGGTTCATGCCGATGCTGTCTCGATGATGATCGGCGGTATTCGGAGCCTGCTGCTGCAGATGCTGCACCCCCACGCGCTGCAAGGGGTGCTGGATCATTCAAACTTTCGTGAAGACATGCATGGCCGGCTGCGGCGGACCGCAAAATTCATTGCGGTAACGACCTTTGGCCACAGGGATGAAGCGGAAAAGGTGATCGAAAGGGTCAACCGGATCCATGCCGCGGTCGCGGGTACACTTCCCGATGGGACGCCCTATTCAGCGCAAAACCCGCGCACGCTGGCATGGGTTCACGTGGCGGAGGCGACCAGCTTTCTCGACGCCTACCTGCAATATGTCCGCCCTGGGATGAGCTTGGCCGATCAGGACGAGTATTTCCGTCAATTCGCCGTGATAGCGAAAAAGCTGGGCGCAGAACCTGTCCCGGAAAACAAAAGGGAGGCGGACGCCTTGATGCGGGAATTTCGCACCGAGCTTCGCCCTTCTGCAGAGGCCGGACAGGTCGCTGATCTGGTCCTGACACAGCGGCCTGAGGGGACACCGCCCGGCGTGCAGCAGATGCTCGGAACCGCCGCAGTCGACATGCTGCCCGCCTATGCCCGCTCGATGCTCGGCCTGAGCAGCCCGGGGATCACCGCGATCCCGGCAAAATTGGCCGCACGCACTGCCGGACGAACACTGCGCTGGGCATTTCGGCAGGGCTGACCGGGCCAAGCAAAAGTATCGCGATGGCCGAACATATTTCAGGCTCTTAAATCAGGCGAAAGCGGCGCTTTTCCTCAGCAACTGGTACGCATCGACGACTTTCCCCAAACGCGCCTCGTGGCTTCGGTCGCCGCCATTGCGGTCCGGGTGATAGCGCCGGACAAGTTCCGAATACCGCCGGCGCAGCTTCTGCCGGTCAATATCGACTTTGAGCCCCATGACATTCAGCGCCTCCCGCTCGTGCGGGGTGAAACGCCCATATTCGGCCGTGTTTCCCGCGGCGCGCGCCCTGATATCTGCGGCCCGTCCGCCAATCGCATCGAGCGGGTCGCTGAAATCAGCCCAGCGCGGCATCCCGTCGATCCCGGCATCGGGGCGAAAGGCCCTGCTCTCGCTCGCCCAGCCTGCGGCAGGTGACTGGGCTGCCAGAATTTCTTCGGCATTCATGCCTTCGAACCAGTCGTACCCGGAGTTGAATTCGCGCACGTGCTCCAAGCAGAACCAGCGCCATTCACCCGGCCCATCAAAACTGTTTCCGCGCGATCCCGGGGCGCGGAATTCCCCCGCCTCCCTGCATCCGGGCGCCTGGCATTCTTGCCCTACATCTTCAAACCGACCATGGAACCTGTCACCGCGCATAGGGCTTTAGGATGGGGAGCCCTGCTGAAATTGCAAATCTGGAGTTTGACCTGATGACCGTTGCCCAAGAAATGGAAACCTTGCTGAAGGGCGCGTTCGCCCCGTCAAAGCTGGAAATTATCAACGACAGCGCCAAACATTCCGGCCACTCCGGCGATGATGGCAGCGGGGAATCGCATTTCACCATCGTTATCGAGAGTGAACATTTTTCCGGCGTGTCACGGCTGAACCGGCAGCGCAAGATCAATGGCGCGTTGGGTGATATACCGGGGCAGCGGGTACACGCGCTCGCGATCAAGGCCAGTGCCCCTGATGAATAATATCGTCGAACAGACCATCACACCGGCCACGCACGACCTTGGTGCGTTCGAAGTGCGCCGCGCGATACCTTCCAGAGATCGCACCATGGTTGGTCCGTTCATCTTCGTCGACCAATTCGGTCCCGGCTCGCTCGATATCGGAACCGGAATGGATGTTCGCCCGCATCCGCACATCAATCTCTCCACCGTCACATGGCTGTTCCAGGGCGCTATCGATCACCGAGATTCCATTGGCAGCTATTCGACCATTCGGCCGGGTCAGGTGAACCTGATGACAGCAGGCAGCGGCATCGTTCATTCAGAACGCAGCCCGCAGGCCGAACGTGACGCAGGGCCGCAGCTTTATGGAATGCAAACCTGGCTCGCGCTGCCTGATGGCCGTGAAGAAATCGACCCCGCTTTCGAGGCTGTTTCGGACCTGCCGGTGATCGAGGGAGGCGGTGCCAAGGCGATCGTCATCATGGGTGACCTGTGGGGTCAGCGGGCGGAAACCACCACGCACGCAGAAACGATTTACGCCGAGATTGTCCTTTCCCCGTCAGGATCGATCCCGATCGATGACAGCGCAGACGAACGCGCGTTGATGCTGGTCGGTGGCGAGGCAGAGATCAATGGGCAAGCCCTAGGCCTTTATCAGCTGACGGTGCTGAAGCCCGGAACAACGATGACCCTTGCCTGCAAATCAGGCGGGCGCGTCATGTATCTTGGCGGCGAAGCATTTGCCAGCAAGCGCCATGTGTGGTGGAACTTCGTCAGTTCCAGCCGCGAGCGAATCCAGCAGGCAAGGGAAGACTGGGACCAAGGCAGGTTTGCAGAGGTACCCGGTGACAGAGACGAATATATTCCCATCCCCGACACCCCAAAGACAGTGAGTTACCCATGAGCTTCAAAGACAAGACCATCTGGATCACCGGCGCATCGTCGGGAATCGGAGAGGCGCTGGCCAGAGAATGGGCCTCGCGCGGCGCACGCATCATCCTCTCGGGACGCGACGAGAGCCGGCTTTCCGCAGTGGCTGAGAACCTCGGCACGGATAGCCTGATCCTCCCCTTCGACGTGCGTGACGATGCCGCGATGCACGACGCCGTCACCAAGGCGACCGCATGGACGGGCAATGTCGATGTCTTTGTCGCCAATGCGGGTATTTCCCAGCGCAGCCAAGCGCTGAAAACCGACATGCAGGTGTACCGCGACATCATCGAAATCGATCTGACGGCCCAGATTGCAGCGACGCAGGCCCTACTGCCGCATATGGCGGAGCGCGGATCCGGCAATCTGGTCTTTATCAGTTCTATCGCGGGCAAGGTCGGCGTGCCGATGCGCACTGCCTATTGCGCCGCGAAATTCGGCCTCATCGGTTATGCTGATGCGCTGAGGGCCGAATTGTCCGTAAAAGGCGTGGAAGTGCACGTGATTGCGCCCGGCTCTGTCGCAACCAATGTCTCCCGCAATGCGCTGGCGGCAGACGGATCAAAGCGCGGTAAGAGCGATGATGTAATCGACAACGGTATCCCGCCCGCTGAAGCGGCCAAGACTATGGTCGACGCGATCGAAGCCGGGCAGCGCGAAATCATCGTGGCACGCGGGATGGAAGAGGCGATGGGCGAGATGCGCCGCACCCCTGACCAATTGCTCGATCAGGTCGCCGGGATGGTCGCTGCCGGATATATGGAAAAAATGGAAGCGGATGGCTGACATGGCTCTCATCCAGAAACGCGTTGCGCTGGCCAACGGCATCGAACTGGACGTGGTCGATGAGGGGCCGCGCGGCGGTGAAACGCTGATTTTCCTGCATGGTTTTCCGGAATCGCACCGCACCTGGCGGCACCAGATTCCGCATCTTTCGGACCGTTATCGCTGCATCGCGCCCGATCAGCGCGGATATCGCGCTTCGTCGCGTCCAGCCGGGATCGATGCCTATACCCCTGACAAGCTGATCGGGGATGTGTTCCTGCTCGCAGATGCTCTGGGCGTCGATAAATTTACGGTGGTTGGACATGATTGGGGCGGCGCGATTGCCTGGGGTGTGGCAATCGGCGGTCAGGGCGCACGAGTAGAACGGGCGATTATTGCCAATGCGCCGCATCCGGTGATCTTTCAGAAGCTGTTATACACCAACCAGGTGCAGCGACAGGCGAGCCAGTACATGCGCGCTTTTCGCGATGCTGGTCATGATCCCTTTATCCGAGAACACGGCTTGGCCGAATTCCTCAGGCGCGAAGCCGAATGGGAAAGTGCGTCGGCAATGGAGCCGGAAGAACGCGCGGCGCAGCTGCGTGACTGGTCCGATCCGGAAACGGGCATTGCGATGCTGAATTGGTACCGCGCCAGCCAGATCGACGTGCCGCCTATGGACGCTCCGTTCGATGTGCCCGAAGGGTTTGCTCCGCCGATGTTACCCAATCTGGATATTCCCACGCTTGTCATATGGGCGCTCGACGACATGGCGCTGCCGCCGGAAAATCTGGATGGTCTGGATCGTGTGATCAAAGACCCGACATTGGTAAAAGTGCCCGATTGCGGACATTTCGTCCCGTGGGAGGCACCGGAAAAGGTCAACGCGGCTATCGACGATTTTCTTGGCCGGACAGGCGGCTGATCAGCCGTACCATTCAGCCCAGGCACCATGCGGATGGCCGCAGCCTAGCGTCACCGCATCCTCCCCACCAGGCCAGTAACGTACGCTAAGCTCATGCCGGAAAGTTTCGCGGTTGGTTTCGAGAGCAACCCACGCAAGCGGGCGTTCCGCAGTGACCTTCGCGCCGGCCTGTTCCATCATGTGCATGATCTTCTG
Source organism: Pontixanthobacter luteolus (assembly GCF_009828095.1). GTDB lineage: Bacteria > Pseudomonadota > Alphaproteobacteria > Sphingomonadales > Sphingomonadaceae > Pontixanthobacter > Pontixanthobacter luteolus. Next base: position 1,345,662 of record NZ_WTYP01000001.1, read on the forward strand.
CTGCGTCGCTTCCGGGATATATTGCCAGACTATCGAGTGGCTGAGGACCCGTGTGACACCCGACGGCTGTTCCCGTTGAAGCATCTCGGCCACGAAATCCCCGGCATCCTGTTTGACCAGATCGGGCGGGCATTTCCCTGCTAGCTCGATCGCGGCCTCGATCCGTGCCATGCGCTGCGCCGCCTCTGGCCAGACGTAACTTTTTAGCCTGAGCGCGGATTCCGGGTCGGACAGATCAACCGGAGCTTGATCGCATCCACGGATAGAAACAATCTCCACCGGAAAATCAGGAGGCGGCGGCCCTTCCCACTCCGGCTCAATCCTCATCGGTGACGCACTCGGCCCGGCAGTCACGCCCCCAAGATTGAAATGATAGCGGTCCATCATGGTGTTGACGCCTGCGCTCGCGCCCAGCTCGTTGATCTCGAACTTTGGCCCAAGCTTTTCCGACAGCCATTTCAGCGCAGCCATAAACGCCCAGGACCGTCCGGCTTCGTTGGTCTGCGGCGGCCCATCCAGCCATGGCAGCAGGCGCGCATCGAATTTCTCAACCAGGTCCACCACGATTGCATCGACAGCATCCTGTCCCGCGACTAGCCCTGCGTAAACCGGTTCCAGACGCCGATCCTCGCCGGTCAAAAGCAGATTGTGCAGCCCGCCGGTAATCCGCAGCGGCATGGCGTCTTTCACACTCAGCCCTTCCCAATTCGCAATCCGGCGACCCACCGCCGTATCGCCTTGGAGGATCGCAAGAAGCGCCCGGACGACTTTTGCCGTATTGGGCGCGCCTGCTTCTTCCGCATGGACAGCCTGCCATTCAATCGCTTCGGCCACATTACCGATGTCCATGATCGCATTCGCAGCCATTTGGCTTCCTTTCCATTGCCCTTTGCCCCGGCTCTGCCTATTTGCCGCCCGTTATGACAGCGCAGCTTACATTTGCCGTGCCCAAGGGGCGTATCCTTGACGAAGCTCTGCCAGTGATGGCCGATGCCGGAGTAATTCCGGAGGATGGCTTTCACGACAAGAGCAATCGTGCGCTCAGCTTTGCAACGACGCGCGACGATATGCGGCTGATCCGCGTGCGCGCATTCGACGTTGCAACCTTCGTAGCACACGGCGCGGCACAATTGGGAATTGTCGGTTCCGACGTGATCGAGGAATTCGACTATTCGGATCTTTACGCTCCGGTCGATCTGGAGATTGGCAAATGCCACTTGTCAGTGGCCGAGCCGGTTGAGGGTGCAGAAGGCATCGACGGCGCGAGCCACGTCCGCGTAGCCACGAAATACCCGAACCTGACGCGCCGCCACTTCGAGGCGCAGGGTATCCAGGCGGAATGCGTCAAACTGAACGGCGCGATGGAGCTTGCCCCCAGCCTCGGCCTGTCAGGCCGTATCGTCGACCTTGTATCCACCGGGCGCACGCTGAAGGAAAACGGCCTCGTCGAGACATCCAAGATTATCGACATTTCCGCGCGTCTGATTGTCAATCGTGCAGCGCTTAAGACGGACGGGCGCGTTGCCGCGCTGGTCGAAGCCTTCCGCGCAAACGCGGCGCAGGCAGCGGCCTGATGCAGCGCCTGTCTATCAGTCAGCCGGACTTCGCGAAGGCATTCCGCAGGATAGTAAATTCACGCCGCGAAAGCGACGAAGGTGTCGCCGATCAGGTGAAGACGATCCTTTCGAAGGTCCGGGCGTCCGGAGATGAAACACTGGTCGAATTGACCGCCCGTTTCGATCAGCACAACCTGTCCAGCGATGCCGACTGGTCTATTTCCAAAGCCGAATGCGAAGCGGCTTTTCACGCACTGGAGCCAAGCCTGCGGCAGGCGCTCGAACTGGCCGCAGACCGCATCCGCACATATCACGAAGCACAATTGCCTACTGACCGGGATTACACCGACGATGCAGGCGTCAGGCTGGGCGCTCGCTGGTTGCCGGTCGATGCCGCCGGTCTTTACGTGCCGGGTGGACGCGCAGCCTATCCCTCCAGCCTGCTGATGAATGCGATCCCCGCAAAGGTCGCCGGTGTCGCACGGCTTGCCGTGGTGACACCCACGCCGCGCGGGCAAATCAATCCTCTGGTTTTGGCCGCTGCGCACCTTGCTGGCGTAGATGAGATATGGCGCGTCGGCGGCGCGCAAGCAGTCGGCGCTCTCGCCTATGGCACAGAGCGGATTTCCCGCGTCGACGTCATCACCGGCCCCGGCAATGCCTGGGTGGCCGAGGCAAAACGCCAGCTATATGGCGTGGTCGGCATCGACATGGTCGCCGGGCCAAGTGAAATTCTGGTGATTGCCGATGGGCAAAACAATCCGGACTGGATCGCCGCCGACCTGCTCAGCCAAGCCGAGCACGACCCCGTCGCGCAGTCCATCCTGATCACTGACGATGCGAATTTCGCCAGTCAGGTCGAAGACCGGATCGACGTACAATGCGCAATGCTTTCCACGCAGAAGACCGCGAAGGCCAGTTGGGATAATCACGGCGTCGTTATCGTGGTCGATGACCTGGACCAGTCAATCGCGCTCGCCAATGATCTGGCCGCCGAACACGTCGAACTGGCCGTTGCCGATCCAGCGCCGCTGTTCGAGGGCATCCGCCATGCAGGCAGCGTGTTCATCGGCCGTTTTGCACCGGAAGCGGTGGGGGATTACGTGGCCGGGCCCAACCATGTTCTGCCGACCGGGCGGCGCGCCCGCTTCGCCAGCGGACTTTCCGTGCTCGACTTCATGAAACGATCCAGCTTCATTGAACTGGACGAAGCTGCACTAAACGCTATTGGCCCGGCAGCCATCGCGCTGGCCGAAGCCGAAGGGCTGCCAGCGCACGCACAATCTATCGAGAAACGTTTGAAATGAGCACATCCAGATCACAGGCCCGCGCAGCTGCGCGGCTCGCCGCCGTTCAGGCGCTTTACCAGCAGCATATGGAAAAAACTCGGCTGGCCAAATTGCTGGACGAATTTCACCAGCACCGCCTTGGCCGCGAGATTGAAGACGATCAGTATGCCGATGCCGATACCGACCTGTTCGACGATATCGTCGCGGGCGTCGACGCGCGCCGCGATGAAATCGATGCGAAGCTGACCGAAAAACTGGCCGATGGCTGGACTGTCGCCCGTCTGGACAAAACCATGCTGCAAATCCTGCGCGCCGGCGCCTATGAATTGATGGCCCGCGCAGACATCACGGTTGCGACCGTGATCAGCGAATATGTAGATGTCGCGAAAGCTTTCTTCGACGACCGCGAGGCGAAATTCGTGAACGGGGTTCTCGACGCGGTTGCCAAGGCGGTCCGCTGACCAGCGAAAGCGCCTTCATCCAGCAATTGCGGGCCATCGCCACGCATCCCGCCGCACGCGGACTCGCCGATGATACGGCGGTGCTGGAAATCGGCGGGGAAACGCTGATCCTGACACATGACGCGATGGTCGAAGACGTCCATTTCCTGCCCCAACAGGATATGGCCGACGTCGCATGGAAGCTGGCAGCGGCAAACCTGTCCGACCTTGCCGCCAAAGGCGCGCAGCCGGTGGGCGTATTGCTCGGCTATATGCTGGGCGAACAGGATGATCGCTTCCTTGCCGGGTTGGCAGAAGTGCTCGATGAATATCAGGTGCCGCTGCTCGGAGGAGACACCGTTTCCGGCGATGGCCCGCGGAGTTTTGGCATGACCGCAATTGGCACAGCGACAAGCGTGCCGGTCCCCTCGCGCAGCGGCGCAAAGCCTGGTGACGCGATTTTCGTCACAGGTCCTGTCGGCGGGGCAATGGTTGGTTTCGAAGCCATGCGGAACGCAAAGAGCGGATCTTTTAGTGCAGAAGAAACAGCGACCTACAGGCGCCCGCTGCCCTTGCTCGGTGCCGGTCAGGCCCTAGCGCCGCACGTAACCGCGATGATGGATGTGTCGGACGGTCTGCTTCTGGATGCAAGCCGGATGGCTTCTGCTTCAAACGTGACTATCAACATCGAGACCAGCCAGGTTCCTATTGCTGCGCCCGAACCACGCCGATCCGACGCGCTTCGCTGGGGCGATGACTACCAGCTACTTTTCACGGCAAATCAAGAGCTTGCCCTTCCGGTTGCAGCGCACCGTATCGGCTCGGTCCTTGAACAGTCTGGCAGCCCGTTGCTGATCGGCGGCACCCAACCAGATCCCGGCGACACACTCGGTTATCAGCACTGAACACGTGAAAACGCGGTGAGCCGTGCATTTCTGCCGCTTTGGGGTTGCGCGCCGTAACTCCGCCCCTAAAGTCCAACCACCTTTTTGGACCCGTATAAGCGGGCCAAATCATCTGCGTGAGGGGATTAATGTGCAAATTGTCTATATAGCAATCGGACTGGGATTGCTGGCCGTGGTTTACGGCTTCATTACCAGCCGCCAGGTGCTCGGCGCTGCAGCCGGCAATGAAAGAATGCAGGAAATTGCCGGCGCTGTTCAGGAAGGCGCGCAAGCCTATCTGAAACGCCAATACACGACGATCGGCATGGTCGGCGTTGTGGTCGCAATCATCGTATTCGTGTTTCTCGGCCCAATTTCGGCATCCGGTTTTGTCGTCGGCGCGATCCTGTCGGGTGTGGCTGGCTTTATCGGGATGAACATCTCGGTTCGTGCCAACGTCCGTACGGCTGCAGCGGCCCAGACAGGCCTTCAGGAAGGGCTGACCGTGGCTTTCCGCGCTGGCGCTGTCACCGGGATGCTCGTGGCGGGCCTCGCACTGTTGGCGATCGCCGGTTTCTTCTGGGTGCTGACCGGGCAAATGGGGCTCGACCTCACCGTCCTTGCCGAGAAACGCGAAGTCATCGACGCACTTGTGGGTCTGGCCTTCGGCGCATCGCTTATTTCAATCTTTGCCCGTCTTGGCGGCGGTATCTTCACCAAAGCTGCCGACGTCGGCGCCGATCTGGTCGGTAAAGTCGAAGCCGGTATCCCGGAAGATGATCCACGCAACCCGGCAACCATCGCCGATAACGTGGGGGACAATGTCGGCGACTGTGCTGGCATGGCCGCCGACTTGTTCGAAACCTATGTCGTTACCGTTGGTGCAACGATGGTTCTGACAGCACTGCTGCTGACAAGCCTTGCTGCAGCCGATCTGTTCGCATTGATGAGCCTTCCGCTGCTGGTTGGCGGCGTGTGCATCGTGACTTCGATCATCGGGACGTACATGGTGCGCCTCGGCAAATCGAACAACATCATGGGCGCGCTCTACAAGGGCTTCATCACCACTGCCGTTCTGTCGATTCCGGCGATCTGGTGGGCCACCGATTACGCGATCGGTATGGGCGCTGAATACACCGTTGGCGAACAAACGTTCACCGGCATGGACCTGTTCTGGTCGATGATGGTGGGTCTGGCTGTTACCGGCCTGATCATCTGGATCACGGAATATTACACCGGGACCGAATACCGTCCGGTTCGCTCGATTGCGAAATCGTCCGAAACCGGCCACGGCACCAACGTAATCCAGGGTCTGGCAATCAGCCTTGAATCCACTGCCTTGCCAACACTCGTGATCGTTGTCGGCATCGTCGTCACTTACCAGCTCGCTGGTTTGATGGGCATCGCATTCGCGGCAACTTCGATGCTGGCGCTCGCCGGGATGGTCGTGGCGCTTGATGCGTATGGTCCTGTCACCGATAACGCTGGCGGCATCGCTGAAATGGCTGAGATGGAAGAAAGCGTCCGTGAGAAGACCGACGCACTCGACGCTGTGGGCAACACCACCAAGGCCGTGACCAAGGGTTACGCAATCGGTTCGGCAGGACTTGCCGCGCTGGTTCTTTTCTCGGCTTATACCGCTGACCTCAAGGAGTTCTTCCCGGATCTCGCGGTCAGCTTCAGTCTTGAAAACCCGTATGTCATTGTCGGCCTGCTGCTTGGCGCCCTGCTCCCGTACCTGTTCGGTGCGATGGGCATGACCGCTGTTGGCCGCGCCGCTGGTGACGTGGTTGTCGACGTTCGTGACCAGTTCGCCAAGGACCCCGGCATCATGGCCGGCACAAGCCGTCCGAACTACGCACGGACAGTCGATCTTGTGACGAAGGCTGCAATCAAGGAAATGATCATTCCTTCGATGCTGCCGGTTCTCGCACCGATCGTGGTCTATTTCGTGATCACCGCTGTTGCGGGCCAGGCAAACGGTTTTGCCGCTCTTGGCGCGTTGCTGCTGGGTGTGATCGTCTCGGGTATTTTCGTGGCGCTTTCCATGACCGCCGGCGGCGGCGCATGGGATAACGCCAAGAAGTATATCGAAGACGGCAACCACGGCGGCAAAGGTTCGGAAGCTCACAAGGCTGCCGTTACCGGCGACACCGTTGGAGATCCTTACAAGGATACTGCCGGTCCGGCCGTGAACCCGATGATCAAGATCACCAACATCGTGGCTCTGCTGCTTCTCGCAGCACTTGCCGCAGGCTGATCCAGACTTCAGCCCAGGCTGAGCCAGAGCCCCGTCCGGAGCGATCCGGGCGGGGTTCTGTCATTTGGGGCGGCGGATCAGACGTTAAACCTTCTTCAGCATTGCTTCGCTAAGGCCCCCATGCGGCGCGCAATGCCGCACTGTATGAGGGTTAACGCTTGGCCACGCAGCCAACCGATATTGATGCAAACGGCGCACTGCCCCACGCGGTGGCCCCGGCGCCGTGCGCTGATGGGATTGCGGTTTCGTCTCTCAATGCCTGCACCGGGCCAGATATGATCGCGCAGTGGGCCGCGCTGGAAGCAATCTCCAGCGAACCCAATCCATTCTACTCATCATGGGGGCTGCCGCCTGCCCTGAAGGCGTTCGACCCCGACGGCCGGCTTGAAATCCTTCAGTTCTGGGCAGCAGGCGAACTATGCGGGCTTTTGCCACTACAAAGATCGGGCAGCTATTACGGATATCCGATCCCGCATCTCCGCGGATGGATGCACGACAATGCCTTTTGCGGAGCTCCCTTGGTCGCAGCCGGGCATGAGGGAGAATTCTGGTCAGCATTGCTGGACCACCTCGATGCGCATCCGTCACACAGCTTGTTCTTCCACCTTGAAGGCCTTGCCGAGGATGGCGCGCTGTTCCGCTCGCTTGCAGATATAGTCACCGCCCGCCGCGCGACTTGTGCAATTGTCCACCGCGAGGAACGCGCTATGCTCGCATCGCCCGCTTCGGCGGAAGAATATTTCGCAGCATCCATGAGCGGCAAGAAACGCAAGGAATTGCGACGCCAGTACAATCGCCTGTCCGAATTGGGCGAACTGCGGTTCGAACGCCGCCGCGATGCGCACGACCTGGCAGATTGGGCCAACGACTTTCTGGAACTGGAGGCGGCAGGCTGGAAAGGCGCAGCCGGATCAGCGCTGGCATCAGATCCGCGCACGGCGGCCTTGTTCGCGGACATGCTGAACGGTGCAGCCGGAATAGGTAAACTTGAGCGTCTGGCCCTGTATCTCGATGACAGGCCGATCGCGATGCTCGCCAACTTTCTCTGCCCGCCCGGCGCGTTCTCTTTCAAGACCGCCTTCGACGAACGCTATTCGCGGTTTTCGCCAGGCGTTCTCCTGCAGCGGGAAAACCTCGACATTCTGCAAGAACCGTCGATCGAATGGACCGATAGCTGCGCTGCCGCAGATCACCCGATGATCGAACGGATTTGGCGCGAAAAACGGTCGATGGTCCGCCTTAGCGTGGGGATCGGCGGAAAATTGAGACAAGCCGCATTCCGTCAATTGCTGAAGGCGGAAAGCGGCAGCGAAATTATGGGAACCGAATGATGGAACACAGTCACGATTTTTCCCGGTCCGGCGAAATTTCGGATTCCGGACAGGCTTGCGCACCGCACCCGTCGATTAGCGACAAGCTGCCGGTATTCGGCCCATCGGCGCGGGCCTTGTTTGCAAGAAATTACCCCGAGACGCCGCATACCCTGCCGCACAATTTGACTGAACATTCACTGCTCACGCTGGATGCGCTGGCTGAACTGGGTGCGGCGCTGCCGGAAAGCTCTACCGAGTATAACCGGGGCGACCTTCCCATCGGCGTCGACGGCAAGCCCGGCGGAACAGGTCTGTCGATTCAGGACACGATCCGCAAGATCGCCACAAGCAACAGCTGGGCTGTCCTGAAGAATATCGAGCAAGTGCCTGCCTACCGTGATCTTCTGATGTCGCTCCTTGCTGAAATCCAAGCCGAAATCGAAACGAAGACGGGCGCCATGCTACGCCCGCAAGGGTTTGTATTCATATCCTCGCCCAATGCCGTCACTCCCTATCATTTCGACCCGGAACACAACATCCTGCTGCAGTTGAAAGGGTCGAAAGTGATGACCCAGTTTCCAGCCGGGAATGCACGCTTTGCACCGGATACCGTCCATGAAAGCTACCATTCGGGCGGCGCGCGGGAACTCGAATGGCGCGATGACTTCACCGCCGAAGGTATCGAACTTGCCATCAAAGCAGGTGAGGCATTGTTCGTTCCGGTCATGGCACCGCATTTCGTGCGCAATGGACCAGACAGTTCAATCTCGCTGTCGATCACATGGCGCAGCGACTGGAGCTTTGAAGAAGCGGACGCGCGCGGTTTGAACCGAATATTGCGTAACAGGGGTCTCGCACCGGCCAGCACATCGCGCTGGCCCGGCTCCAACAAGGCCAAGGCCTACACATTCCGGGCGCTCAGAAAGCTGCGTCTGACCGGTCAAGCGCGTTGACGTTGCCGCAGCTGCAAAGCAAAGCAGCGGGATGAGTGACAACAAGACTTCGCAAGAACTGGTCGATGGGCTCGTTAGCCTGCTGACAGTCGAACAGAACGACGAAAACAGCTTCACCGGGCAGCCACAAAAGGACGGCGTTGGCCGCGTCTTTGGCGGACAGGTGATCGCGCAGGCTTTGATGGCCGCGCAGCGATCAGTCCCGGATGACAAGATCGCTCACTCATTGCACGCGTATTTCCTGCGCGGCGGGAAAGAAGGGCCGGAAATCGATTACCGGATCGAACGCGATTTCGATGGCCGCAGCTTCGCAAATCGCAGGGTCGTGGCCAGTCAGGCAGAGGAAGATGGCAATCTTCGTCCGATCCTAAACCTCACCGCCAGTTTCCAGACGGCGGAAGACGGGCTGGAGCATCAGGACTGCGCAATGCCTGATGTCGCCCCGCCAGAAGACCTGAAATCGGACATGGAACTGCGCCGCAAATATGTCGACGCGCAGCCGAACATTCCCGAGGCCGCCCGCAAGCTGATGCTACGCCCCCGGCCCATAGAAATGCGCACGATAGATCGCCTGCACTGGATGAACAGCGAGCCAAAAGAACCTTGCGCCCATACCTGGTTCAAAACGGCTGCACCGCTGCCGGACGATCCCGCGCTGCACCGCGCGGTCATCGCCTATGCCAGCGATTACACATTGCTGGGCACCGCCGCCTTGCCGCATGGACTTAGCTGGATGCGGGGCGAACTGACCGGGGCCAGCCTTGACCATGCGGTTTGGTTCCACCGCCCTGCCCGAGCCGATGACTGGCTGCTCTATGCGACAGACAGCCCGTGGAGCGGCAGCGGCAGAGGGTTCAACCGTGGCCGGATTTTCAACCGGGCTGGCGAACTGGTCGCAAGTGTGGCGCAGGAAGGCATGATGCGCCGCCGGCGGTCCAAGGACCAAGACAAAGCGTGACGCTGGCAATCGGCCCGGCCAAGGCCGACTGCCAGCATCTTTCGCGCGATCAGTGAGCCAAAATGAGCGGGATCTTCGGATCCTTCAGAATGCGCCGCGTAACGCCGCCGAACACCAATTCGAACATCCGCGCATGGCCGTATGCGCCCAGCACGATATAGCCTGCATCCCTGACAGTCGCAGCTTCCAGCAGGATTTCCGCAGGATGACGGCCAAGCGCCGGAACCTCGACAATCTCGCATGAAATACCGTGGCGCGAGAGATATTCCGCACCTTCAGAGGGCGGCAGATCGTATTTCTTCGCGTCCTCTTCCCCGGTCACGGTGACCAGCGTCACGCTGTCTGCCTTGCGCAGCATCTCCAGCGAAGCGCGCAGGGCATGCGCCGCTTGCGGCGAGCCATTCCACGCAACGACCGCCGGTTTTGTGGCATCGAACCCCTTGGCATCCTTGGGCGTGACCATGACGGGAGTGCGGCCATGAATCGCCAAGGCCCCGGCGAGACGCGATGGCTGCGTTTCAGAACCCATTGGCGCGACCGAGCCTACCAGCACAAGATCGTTCAGGCCCGCATGGCTCATCAGCCGACTGTCTGGCATGCCGACTTCCTGCACCCAGTCCCAGCGGACATCCTCGTCAGCCAGACGTTTTTCAACCGCGCGACGCAGCTCGTCGGCCTGTTCCTGCACTACTGGCATCATCTGCGCCGTCAGCGTGCCGGTATAATCACCGGGGATCAGCACCTGGTGCGTGACCGCTTGCAAGAAAGTAACGTGCGCATCGAACGAACGCGCCAGATCAAGCGCAATTTGCAGGCGCGCTTCCAATCCCGGGTCATTGTAGACATGAACAAGTATCGATCGCATGGCGTGTCTCCTAGTTTTCAGGAGCGCTGCGCATCTCGCAGAAACGATCACTCCTTATGCTTTCATCATGGGCACTTGCACACACCTGCGCATTGATCTGAATCAAATATATACGGCAATATACGGAAGGCGGACTGGCCCTGCCTGACTACCCGCTCTGGCCAGCTGCCATCGCTGCCTGCCTCATCCGGCGGCGTGGTAGAAATCGTAGATCGTCTGGGCCACCGCTGCGCTGACCCCGGGCGCTCTTTGCAGATCCTTCAGCGATGCCGCCCTGACCTTGCCTGCGGTCCCGAAATGCAGCAGCAAGGCCCGCTTTCTGGTTGGGCCGATGCCTGGTATCTCGTCCAGCGGCGATGCGGTGATCGCGCGGCTGCGCTTCGCGCGGTGCGCGCCGATTGCAAAGCGGTGTACTTCGTCACGCAAGGTCTGGAGGTAGAACAGCACCGGCGAGTTGACCGGCAGCGTCTTCTCTCGACCATCGGGAAAGTGGAACACTTCGCGACCCTCGCGGCCGTGATGCGGCCCCTTGGCGATGGCGATTAGCGGCACGTCCTCGATACCCAGTTCTTCCAGCGTATCGCGCACCGCGCTCATCTGTCCCTTGCCGCCGTCAATCAGGACCAGATCGGGCCAGACGGTTTTCTCCCCGCTCGTCTCGCGGTCCGGGTCTTCCTTCATCGCGCGACTGAACCGGCGGTGCATGACTTCGCGCATCATTCCGAAATCGTCATTGCCCTGCGCGGTCTTGATGTTGAACTTTCGGTACTGGTTTTTCAGATAGCCTTCCGGCCCGGCAACCACCATTCCCCCAACCGCCTTGGTCCCTTGAATGTGGGAGTTGTCATAAATTTCGATGCGCTGCGGCACATCGGGCAGCTCCAGAAATTCGGCCATTTCACGTAGCGTCTTCGCCTTGGTCCCGCTTTCCGCAAGCCGGCGGTCCAATGCCTCAACCGCATTGCGCTGGGCCTGCTGCATCAATTTGCGCCGGTCGCCGCGCTGCGGGATCGAGATTTCCACGCGGTGTTCTGCGCTGGCGGCAAAGGCTTCCTCGATCAGCGGCTGTTCGGGCAGTTCGCGGTCCACCAAAATGGTGCGCGGCGGCGGCACCTCTTCGTAAAACTGTGCCAGCACGTCAGCGAGGATTTCGTCATCTTCGACATCTTTGGTGTGGGTCGGAAAGAATGCGCGGTGGCCCCAGTTTTGCCCCCCTCGGATGAAGAACGCCTGCACTGCGATCTGGCCGCCCTTGCTCGCCAGCGCGAAGACATCGGCATCGCCGACACCGCTGGCATTGATCGCCTGACTGCCCTGAATGAAGGTCGCGGCGCGCAAACGGTCGCGCAGGATCGCTGCCGTTTCGAAGTCGAGATCCTGAGCCGCCTTGGCCATCTGACGCTCAAGATCCTGCTGCACGGCGGATGATTTTCCGCCGAGGAAATCCTGCGCCTGCTTCACCAGGCCCGCATAACCATCTTCGTCGATCCGCCCCACACATGGCGCGCTGCAACGCTTGATTTGATACAGCAGGCAGGGCCGTTCGCGGCGGCTGAAAAAGCTGTCTGTACAAGACCTTAGCAGGAACAGTTTCTGCAGCGCGTTAATTGTCGTGTTGACGCTGCCGGCGCTGGCGAAGGGGCCATAATAATTGCCCTTTGCGCGCCTCGCCCCGCGGTGCTTCATGATCCGCGGGAAACCGTGATCGGTCCGTAGCAGGATGAACGGGAAACTCTTGTCATCGCGCAAAAGGACGTTGAACGGCGGGCGGAAGCGCTTGATAAACTGCGCCTCCAGCAGCAATGCTTCCGCTTCGCTGTTGGTGGTGACAATTTCCATCCGGCGCGTCTGGCTGACCATCCGCAAGAGCCGCTGCGTCAGATTGTTCGCCTGGGTATAGTTCGCAACGCGGTTCTTCAGCGCGCGCGCTTTCCCGACATACAGGACATCGCCGCGCGTATCGAGCATCCGGTAAACGCCGGGAACAGGCTTCAGGGTTTTCACCGTATCGCGGATCGCCTTCAGCCCCGCCTCCAGATCGGGCTTGGCCGAAGCAACCGTATAGGCAGCGCGCTCTTCATTGAAGCGTTCTGCACCTCTCGGGTCATGCGGGGTTCCGGCGGGGGTCTTGGCCATGCTTGTTACATAGGGGACAGCGCAACGAATGGAAGAATTCCGGCGAGTTTCGCACAGCCTAATGGCATGAACGCGCATCGGACGCGGAACCAGCAGAACGCTTTGAGCCCCAGCCGAAGCGGCGGATACCGCATTTCCCGGCCATTGACGCGGCGTTTTACCATGTTACGCCTGTGTTACGCATCCGGCGAAGAACGGAGCGAAACAGGAGGAGTGCCGACTATTGCGCCAGTTACAGGGTATGGATGCGTCGTTCGTTGCGTTGGAAACGCGCAATTCCCCGATGCACATCGGATCGCTGCTGATCTACAACCCTGAGACCGCGCCTGGCGGATTTGTCCGCTTCAAGGACATTCTGAATTTCTTCGAGAGCCGGATGCAGCTGTCTCGCACTATCCGCCAGCGGATGGTCAAGGTGCCTTTCGATCTGGATTATCCCTATTGGATCGAAGACCCGGATTTCGATCTCGAATACCATGTCCGCCATGTTGCGCTGCCCAAACCGGGTGACTGGCGCCAGCTGTGCATTCAGGCCGCGCGCATCTTTGCCCGCCCGCTCGACCTGACACGGCCGCCGTGGGAATTCACAATCGTCGAAGGGCTCGACAATATCGAAGGTGTCACCAAGGGCAGTTACGCCATGGTCACGAAGGTGCACCATGCGGCCATCGACGGAATGAGCGGCGTCGATCTGCTGGAAGCGATGCACACGCTGGAACCCGATGCACCGCCGCCGGAAACACCCGATACCTGGCAGGCGGAAAAAATACCCAGCGCAGTCGAGCTGCTGGGCCGGTCATATGTCAGCGCGCTTGCCAACCCGATGAAGCAGCTCGAAGTCGCGGCAAAGGCTGCGCCGGGAATTGCGAACGCGATCAAGGGTCTGGCGGTCAAGGATTTCAAGGTCGGCGCAGACATGGTTGCGCCGCGATGCCGGTTCAATCGCGTCATTTCCCCCAACCGGGTGGTCGAAGGCCGAAGCGTGCCACTGGCCGACATAAAGGCAATCCGCGCTTTGGCGCCGGGCTGCAAGGTCAACGATGTGTTCCTCGCGATTGTCGGCGGGGCAATGCGCAAATACTTGCTCAGCAAGGACGATTTACCCGGGCGCACGCTCACGGCGATGGCACCGATTTCAGTCCGGTCCAAGGATGAAAAGGGGGATATGGGCAATCAGGTCGCGGCCATGATCGCACCGCTGGGTACCCATATCGAAGATCCCGCTGAACGGCTTGCTTTCGTGCATGACAAGACGACCAACAGCAAGGCGATGACCGAGGCGATGGGCGCGCGCAACATGACTGAAATGAGCAAGGTCAGCCCGGCACTGTTCATGGCTTTGGGGGCGCAGCTGTACACACGGCTCGGCCTCGCGAACCGCGTCAGCGCGCCGTATTCGACGGTTGTGACGAATGTGCCCGGCCCGCCCGTTTCGATTTATTCGAGCGGGGCGCGGCTGGAAAGCCAGATGGGCCTTTTGTGCCTGACCGACGGGCTTGGCCTCGGCCATGTCGTGCAAAGTTACGTTGACGAGGCGACAATCGCCTTCACCGCTTGTCGCAGCCTGATGCCTGATCCCGATTTTTATGCACAGTGCATCGAAGAAAGCTTCGAGGAACTAAGGGACCTCGCCAAGCGTAACGAGACACCTGCTGAAGCAAAAAAGGCTGCGCCGCGCAAAGGGCCGGTCAAAAAACCAGCTGCTAAGAAACAATCTGCTGCCCGGAAGGCACCGGCGAAGAAAACCGCTGCCACCAAGGCCGCACCGAAAAAGGCCGCTGCTAAAAAGACAGCGACGAAGAATTCCACGGCAAGCAAGGCGCCGCAAAGAGCGCGCAAGGTCGCAACCAAAGGAAAATCAACCAAATGACAGCACTGACCATCGAAGCGGCAGCAAAGCCCGCGCGTCCTCCGCACCGTTTGCTCACGCTGGCGGAACCGGGCCGGGCAATGGCAGAATTTGCCAGCTTCCTGGCCTTGCGGCCAGCAATGAGCACTTTGCCGAAAGGTGACGGTCACGGCGTGCTGGTACTACCCGGCTTCATGGCGACCGACAGTTCAACCCGGCCGATGCGGTCGCTGCTCGACAGCCTGGGATACCAGACTGCAGGCTGGCAGCTGGGCCGCAACGTGAAAGTCGATAACGACCGCGTCGAAGCCATGGCCGCATGTGTTGAGCAATTGCACGGGGATACCGACGGGAAAATCTCCATCGTTGGCTGGAGCCTTGGCGGTGTATTCGCCCGCGAACTCGCGAAAATGTTGCCGGAGAAAGTCCGCTGCGTCATTTCGCTTGGCAGCCCGATCAGCGACGACCGTGATCACACCAGCGCGCGCCTTTTGTTCGAATATCTCAATGGCAAGGAACCTGAGCCTATCAAGGCAGGCCGTTTCACCGGGCTGGATGCTGCACCGCCCGTCCCGACCACTTCGATCCTGACCAAGACCGACGGTGTGGTTCACTGGCGCGGTTCCGTCCAGCAACCCGGCGAAGGATTGCCCGGTCAGACGGAAAACATCGAAGTTCACGCCAGCCACTGCGGACTTGGCGTGAACCCGACAGTGATGCTGGCCATCGCGGACAGGCTTGCCCAGCGTGAAGGCGAATGGAAACCTTTCGCACCATCTGGACTTGCCAGTCTGCTATTCCCCAGAACGCGCCTGCACTAGAACAGTTTGCGAAGGTCGATGCCGACATAGCGGCCGACCGGATCGATCAGTAATGGCTGGAAACCGATAGGTGTCTGGCCATTGCTGTCTGTCACCCGCTGCCGGCCATCGAATACATTGTCAATCCGGAAGCTTGCGCGCATCCCCTTCAGCAGGCCTTCATCCTGTTTGAAAACGGTGCCGAGGTCGGCAAACAGACGCAGATCGAGCGTCGCCAGATCATCCAGGAACAGATTTGTGCTGCTGGCACCGTCCGTCCCGTCGATGCGGGACGATCCGGTATAGCGCGCCGAAAGCCGCATTCCGTATCCGTTGGAAAAAATTCCACCCTCAAGCTGAGCCGAATGGCGCGGGTTGCCGGAAGACGTCAGGCTGTCTCCGTCCAGAAGGTCCAGCAGCGGGCCGTTCTCGGCAATCAGGATTTCACGCTCCAGTTCGATACTGTGCGACAGATTGAGGAAATACCGCGTACCTTGCGGCCGGCCCGGCAGTCCGCGCGGCATACCGCCCCGCGGACTCCGTTGCTGGCCTTGGGCGCGCTCCTGTCCGTTACGATCCCCGGTTGCGTCCGCGCGCGGGAAGGCGTCGCTGTCGCAGATGCGTGTGCGGAAGGCAGCCAGCCGTTCTTCGTCAATGCTTCCGTCTTCGCTGCGGAACCGGTCGATCATCTGGCGCAATCGTTCAGGATCGAAACCGGGGATATCAGCCGGTGCCTCACCCGCCGCTAGAGCCTGGGCGACGCGCTTCAAGAATTCATCGCCATCATCGGCACAAAGCCGCTCGCGGAATTGCATGAAGCGTTCGCGCTGTTCTTCGGTGACCGGCCCTCTGGGGCCTTCAGCTGCCCTGTCCGGACGCACCGCCCCATCCCGCGCACTCGCGCGCGGCGGGCCGCCACTGCCCGGTCGTCCACCGCGATCACCGGACCCGATAGAACCGCGCAAGGTCAGCCCGAATGTCAGCCGCTTTGTCCGTGTTTCAAAGAAATCCACGGGCCGCTGATCAAGCGCGATCAATTGGCCTGTATTGTCCCGCGTAACCCGGTCCGGAAACGCTGCTTCGACGTCAGGGGTAAGATACGGGAATGATGAAGAGACGTCGCTCGATCGATTGTCGACATATTCGGCCCTGAGCCGTGCACCATCGATAAAGGGCAGTTCCCAGTTGGCAGAGAAATTCCAGTCAGATTGTGTTTCTGCTTTCAGATTCTGATTGCCGCCGCTGGTGACAGTGACGAGCGAAGTCTCGCCGGTTGCAAAGTCGAAAGTGGGCACGTTCAGCGTCTCCACTTGCGGACTGCCCAGCTGTGACAAAGAAGGCGGCACTTCGCGCCAGACATATGTCGCTTGCAGGTCGAGCGTGTCCGTGGGTGCCCAGGTGACGCCCCCCGTCAGCCGGTAAAGCGTGCCGAAATCGGAATAGTGATTGAACCCGGCCTGCCCGTTCAAGGTGACGCTGCCGACAGCGGCGAGCACGTCATCGCGAACGCTGGTGATCGGCACAGCCAAATTGATCCCGCCATTGATGTTGCCGCGGGTAAGCTGGATTGCTGACCCGGCGCGCGAATCTTCGCTTTCAATCCGGTCCCAGTCGTAACCCAGATCGAAAGTTGTCGACAATTCGCCTGCGGGCAGCAGGACAGGCGTGCCCCGCAAGGTCAGCTTGCTCGTCGCCGAATAGGTGTCGGTATCTGCGATATCGAAACCCGGATCGGCTAACGCCGGCAGGGCGGCATCAATCGCAAGCGTGCCAGCCGCCGCGGCAGCGACAAGGTCCGACGTATCCGCACGTCGGTCGATCTTCGCCGTTGAAGACACGTAGCTCGCATCTGCAGTTGCGGTGAGCTGGAAATCACCCACAGGCCGCGAATAGGATGCTGCGGAGGAGAAAGTATCCGACTGGCTGCGCCGCACCAATGGATTATCCGCGCCCAGCGTCCGGACCGCGCTTTCGCCGCTTGGCGCGGTCAGTATGACTGTGTTTAGGCCCGACAGGCTGCGGCTTGATGATCGCTCATAAGTTCCGTTTGCGCTCAGCGACGCACCGCTGTCTGTGAATGCCTTGGCCCAGTTTGCTGTCGCTTCGATGTTCGCACTGTCCGCGATCAGGCTACGGTACTGCGCAGGGTCGGGATCGCCAGGGACGTCAGGGATGCTACCCGGTGTCTGGATGATGCCGCGCTCCGCTTCAGTCAGTAGCGACCTGTCACTGAATTCCAGATTCAGGTTCAGCCGTCCGCCGCCAGTGATTTTCAGAAGCGTGAGTTCCTTTTCGTTATACGAATATCCGCCATCGAACGGCTGTTCGTATTCCACTTCTGCGGTGAGCGCGGAAAAGTCGTCCTTGAGCAGGAAATTGATGACCCGGCGGTCAGGCGGAAAGCCAAATTTCTGAGCAGTTTCTTCCGGGAGCACCTCAACCTTGCGGATCGCCTCTGGCGGGTAGGAGCGAAACTCACGGAAACTGCCGACCCTGATCCCGTTGACCAGAAAAACCGGACGTCCGCCGCCGCGACCGCGCGAGGATCCGGTCTGCGGCTCGATAGCGGCGAGCAAATCTTCAATCGAGGATACGCCGTAAGCCGCGATATCCGCTTCATCCAGTTCCAGGATCGGTGCCTGGGCGGTATCGACCTGGCCGCGCAGCCGGTCGGCAATAACCAGGATTTCATCGCCTGAGGAGGCATCGGGCAGCGGTTCTCCCTCGGCGCTTTCCTGCGCCGAAAGGGGCGCACAGATGGCGAGAGCGATGATCGAGGCTGAGGTGGTAAAACGCATCAGAGCATTGGCTTTCCATAAAACGGTCAGTTCCCACCCTTGCCCGCCAATTGCCGCCGCCCTCCGGTCCGGTCAACCGGCGGTCGTGTATCGGATTGTCTCACGGCCTGAATGATGCGGCCCTGACGAATAAGGATTTAAGAACTTCGAACACGCTCAATACGCAGGAGGCTTCCCTTTTATCCCGCCGGGGGCTATGGGCGCGCAACATTATTCGACCAACTGCAGATCACATACGGGAAAACGAACACACATGGCGAAAGAAGAACTCCTCGAAATGCGCGGCAAAGTGGTGGAGCTACTGCCCAACGCGATGTTCCGGGTAGAGCTTGAAAACGGCCACGAAGTGCTCGGCCACACCGCAGGCAAGATGCGCAAGAACCGCATTCGCGTGCTGGTTGGCGACGAAGTGCTGTGCGAACTGACCCCGTATGACCTGACCAAGGCGCGTATCACCTACCGCTTCATGCCGGGCCGTGGCGGCCCCGGTCAGGGCCCTGGCCCACAATAAGCGGCGGCGGATTTGTCCGCTCTCTCCCTGATACTGGCATCGGCCAGCCCCAGACGGCGCGAATTGCTTGGCCGCTTGGGGATCGAACCTGCGCGCATCGCGCCCGCCGACATTGACGAAACCCCGCAGCCGACTGAACTGCCGCGCGACTATGCAAAACGCATGGGCCGCGAGAAAGCGCTGGCGGCTACATCTTCAGACGGGTTTGTTCTGGCGGGCGATACAGTGGTTGCAGCCGGCCGCAGAATCCTGCCCAAGGCTGAAGATGAAGAAACCGCACGCGAGTGCCTGACGCTGCTGTCAGGGCGGCGGCACCGGGTCTTGTCGTCTGTTGCCCTGCTATCGCCGGATGGCACGCTGCGCGAAAAGCTCAACGAGACAATCGTCAAGTTCAAGCGCCTCTCTGCAGAAGAGCTCGACGCCTATATCACCAGTGGTGATTGGGAGGGAAAAGCAGGCGGCTACGCAATCCAGGGGCAGGCAGAAGGCCTGATTGAATGGATCCGCGGCAGCCATTCCGCAGTGATGGGCTTGCCGCTGTATGAAACGCGTGCGCTTCTGAAATCCGCAGGTTTTCCAATTGGCTGAATGGCTGGTCGAACACGGTATCGGCGAAGACCGTGCCGTTTTGTGCGATCATGGCAGGATCCTTGAAAGCCGTGTTTACCGGCGCGGAATGCTGGGCCCGGGCCATGTGTCCGATGCCCGGCTGGTGTCGCGCGCGAAAGGCAGCAAGCGGGGGACGGTGCAATTTGCCAGCGGCGAAGAGGCATTGGTCAGCGGGCTTGCGGTGTCGGCCAGCGAAGGCAGCACCATTCGCTGCAAGGTTGTACGCTCGCAGGTTCCTGAAAGGGACCGCCGCAAACTCGCCCATGCCGTGCCGACCAATGAAGCCCCCACCGCCGCAGACACGCTTTTCGATCAGCTGACGGCGCAGGGGTGTAAGCCAAAGCTCGTCCGGCGCTTCCCCGATTGCGATTGGAACGAATTGTGGCTGGAGGCATCGAACGGCGCCGTACCGTTTGATGGCGGCGAGCTGATTTTCGCAGATACGCCGGCGATGATGCTGATCGATATCGACGGCGGCGGTAATGGTGCAGCCGATGCGCGTTTGCTGGCCCTGTCAGCTGTAAACCCGATTGCGGAATCGATCGGCAGGTTCAATCTTTCCGGATCGATCGGGATTGATTTCCCTACCCTGCAGGCAAAAGCCGACAGAAAGGCCGTAGATCAGGCCATAGAGGCTGCGCTGGATCACTGGCCGCACGAACGCACCGCAATGAACGGGTTCGGCTTCATTCAGATTGTGGCGCGCTTTGAACGCCCTTCCCTGATCCAGCATATCCATTACGCCCGCGCCGCTTCTGCTGCATGCCTGCTGCTTCGCAAGGCAGAGTACGTGACAGAGCCCGGCGCATTGCAGCTCAATTGCCATCCGGCTGTCGCGGGCAAGTTTCAGGATGCCTGGTTGGCCGAACTTTCGCGCCGGACAGGCCGCGAAGTGCGGACGGCAATGGACCCGTCCCTTGCGCTTGAAGCCGGATTCGCGCAGGCGGTGCCGCTATGACCAAGACCAAAGCCTGCCCTATCTGCAAGAAATCGCGCTCGGAGGAATTCGCACCGTTCTGCTCGAGTCGCTGCCGGGACCGCGATTTGAACCAGTGGTTCAGCGACGGATACGCCGTGCCTGGCCGGCCTGCTGCACCTGAAGAGCTGGCGCCGGAGGACTGGGAACTCCAGGAATAGGCCTAGTTGGTCGTTTTTCCTGCGCTTAGCTCTATTACCCCCTTGCCAATCATCGGCGCCTTCGCCATAGCGCCGCTTCCAACAAGCGCTGGGGATTAATTGGCCCCGGTGGAGATGCCCGGATAGCTCAGTTGGTAGAGCACACGATTGAAAATCGTGGTGTCGGCAGTTCGAATCTGCCTCTGGGCACCATCTCCCCCCTCTTCCAGAACCGCTGTAAGTTCTTGGCAATGCCTGCCGCGATGCTAGGCTTTCCAAATGAATTGGCGTGGCGAGAATTTCGGCGTTGCAGCGAAAGCGATTGCACAGTCTGTTGAACCGGGCAGGCCTGCGCTGGTGCATGGCACCCGCACGGTTAGCTGGCAGGAACTCGATGCGATAACGGATTCGATTGCCTGCGGACTGATCGATGCAGGAATGAGGCCGGGTGACGTTGCCGGCCAGATGCAGCGCAATTCGCCTGAATACATCCTCGCCTATATCGGCTGCGCAAAAGCCGGCGTGATCCCGGTGAATGTCAATTACCACTATCAGGAAGGCGAGCTGCGCGACATATTCACCCGTTTCGGGCTGAAAGTTCTGTTCGCCGAAGATGAATTCACGGATATCGCCTTGTCCGCCAGGTCTTCTGTTCTGGAACACGTTATCTCCAGCAATCCGGCATCTGACCAATGGCGCGCCTTATCAGCTCATCCGGTTGCAGAAGGTTTCAACCCGCACAGTGACCCGCAAGCGCTGTTTTTCACAGCTACAGGCGGGACGACCGGAATGCCAAAGGCGGTGATGTGGCCGTTCGAAGATGCCTGGGAAGCTTTCCAGATCTCGCATTGGCCGCAGGGCATTGGGGAACCGCCCAAGATTGCGGCTTCGCTTGCAGAACATTCGGCATTCGCTGCCGCCCTTCCTCCTTCGGCAGAAAGCTCCATTGCGCCTCTGCTGCTGCTCAGCCCGTTGATGCACGGCGCTGGTCAATTCGCTGCGATGATCCATCTGATGCGCGGCGGAACCTTGGCGACTGTGCCTGCGACGCGGTTCGACCCCGATCAGGCAATCGACGCGGTCCGCCAGTATCAGGCGCGTTCGCTTACATTCGTCGGGGATGCGTTCGCGATGCCGCTTGCCGATGCCCTGGAAGCGCGCACCGACGCGGCAGAGGCTATAGCAAGCCTTCGCATGATCACTTCGTCGGGCGCGGTGTTCAGCCAGTCGGTCAAACAGCGCCTCATCGCCGTAAACCCTGCAATGATTATCGTGGATGCGCTGGGTTCCAGTGAGAGCGCCGGAACGGCAGTCACGATCACCACTGCCGCTGGTACATCCGGCGGCGGCAATTTTGCCGCCATTCCCGGACGCGACACAAAGGTCTTGGGCGACGACCTGCGCGAGATCGAACCGGGCTCGGACCAGTTCGGCATCCTCGCTCGCTCAGGCCCGTTGCCCCTGGGCTATCTGGGGGAAGACGAAAAGAACGCGCAAACCTTCCCCACAATAGACGGCAAACGCTGGCTGATGACCGGCGACCGGGCCCGCTATCGCAGCGACGGCAGCATCGAATTCCAGGGCCGCGACAATATGTGCATCAACACCGGCGGCGAGAAAGTCTTCCCGGAAGAAGTCGAAGCCGTTCTGCAGGAAGTCAGCGGAGTGGCCGATGTTCGGGTCGTCGGCGTTCCTGATCCGCGTTTCGGCCGCAAGATCGCAGCCGTCATCTGCGGGGACGCAGCGCTTCAAAACGCGCTGGACTCGCACGTGCGCTCCCGGCTGGCAGGATACAAGGCGCCGCGCCTCTACGTGTTTACCGGCAGGTCGCTAAGGCTCAACAATGGCAAGCCGGACTACAGGACCGCTCAGACGCTGGCGGAAGACGCTGCCGCCTAGGTCGCCCGGTCTGCCTTGTCCTTGGCATTTGTGCCCTTGATCATTGCGCGCATCTGGTCCCACTCTTCATCGCCGAGGGGGCTCAGCATCTGATAGAAATTGCCCCCGGTTGCCTGATATCCTGCGCCATCGATCGCGATTGTTTGTCCGTTTACCCACTCGGCGCCCGGCCCCATCAGAAACACGGCCAGATTAGCGAGTTCATGCATTTCGCCGTGACGGCCCATCGGGTTCATCCGGTCGTTCGAGTTATCACCGCGCCCGCCGGGCGATAACCGCGCGCTCATGCCGTCGGTCGGGAACAGGCCCGGTGCGATGGCATTGAAACGCAGGCCATAGCGGCCCCATTCCACCGCAAGGCTCTGCGTCATGGTGTTGATTGCGGATTTGCTCATCGCAGATGGAACGACGAACGGCCCGCCATTCCAGACCCAGGTTGTGAGGATCGACAGGAAGCTGGCTTTCTTCTCCTCCGCGATCAGCCGTTTTCCGATTTCGTGCGTGACATAAAATGTCCCGCGGAAAACGATGTCGGAAATCGCGTTGAAACCGTTGACCGACAAATCTTCCGTGCGGCTGATGAAGTTTCCGGCTGCGTTGTTGACCACACCGGTCAGCGCGCCGCCCTCGGCCCAGATCGCATCGACCATGCCCTTGATCGCATCAGCATCGCGGATGTCGCACGCGTGCCCGGTTACTTTCCCGCCATGAGCCGCCATCAATTCCTCGGCAGCTTCATCCAGCTTGTTCTGCCGCCGCCCGCAAATATGAACATCAGCGCCAAGCTTGAGGAACGCCTCGGTCATTTCCCGGCCCAATCCGGTCCCGCCGCCGGTGACAAGAATGCTTTCGCCATCCATCAGGCCGTCCCGGTACATCAGCTTGGAAATATCCATCACTTCGCTCCATTTGGTGTGTGGTTCTTTTTACGAGAAATCGGGCGCTCTCTTTTCGATAAAGGCTTGCGCGCCTTCCAGAAAATCCGCCGAGCGGAAACCATCTGCAAACATGGCCTGCGTCTTTGCATCCTCTGCCACCTGCCCATCGAGAATGCGGCGCATCAACGCCTTCATCACCCGATTGGATGATCCGGAAGCCTTGCTGATGGCCCGCTCAAGCGCATCGGGGCTGCTGGCGATAATCTCGATCAGGCCAATGTCGCGCGCTTCGGCAACGTCGATCAGATCGCCGGTGTAAAGCAGTCGTTTCGCCTGCCCCGGCCCGACCAGTTCGATCAGCAGTTTGATGTCGTGGAACGGGTAGACGATCCCCAGCTTGGCAGGTGTGATCCCGAACCGGGCGCGCGGGGTTGCCACGCGAATGTCGCACGCCAGCGCAAGCCCGCATCCGCCGCCAATGCAGTCACCGTCAATAAATGCCACAGTCGGCAACGGGCATCTCTCAAGGCGGTGCTGCGTTTCCGAGATCGCGGCATGATTGGCAGCCCGCCAATCATCATCGTCCTTGTTCGCCAGCAATTCGCGAATATCCGCGCCCGCGCTGAAATATCCATCGTCGACGGATTTCACGACCAGCACTGAAATGCCTTCTTCCGCCTCCACTTCATCGAGCAGACTGGGGATCGCCTGCCACATTTCAAGCGTGATTGCGTTGCGGCGGTCAGCCCGGTCGATCAGAAGGTACCCCGTCGTGCCCTCCCTCTGGTATCGAATAGTCATGCCCGTCTACTCGGCCAGATCGCGCACGGCTGCAATGTCTGAAAGCATTTTATCGACCTGCAAACACACATTCGGCAGCAATTTGAAATCCCTCGGCCTGCCTATCCGGTAGATCGGGACATTGCTGGCGATCCGCGCACAATGGACGATCTGTTCAGCAAGCGTGCCCATCAATTCCAGGTATTCCTTTCTGTACATCGATGCCTCGGCCAGTCCGCGCACGGCCTCCGCCCCGCGTAGCCTTTCGGCGGTAAGCCGATCATCCCATCCGAGGATGAAAACCGCAGCCAGCGGCATCGGGTGGGCTGCCAGTTGGCCGGGATGAACAGCAAGGTGGTATTTTTCGTCGCGGAAGAAATCGCGCTCCAGCCCCTCGCTATTCAATCCCAGATAATGAAGCGCGCTGTCCCACAATTTGAGCCGGGCAGATGACGGGTGGATCATCGGTGTATGCCCTGCCCCGCCCGGCTCGATCCGGCTCAAATCGTCACCGACCAGCTTCCAGCCGCGTTCAGTCATCGCCGCGGCCAGCGTCGATTTGCCTTGGCCCGCATCCCCGCAAAACAGAACCGCGCGGTCATTCCTCGCCACAGCGCTGCCATGCAACATGGCCCAGCCGCGCTGATAACCCAGCGCACCCCATGCGCTGCCGAGTGTAAAAAGCCGCAGCTCCCTCGCCCCAACGCCCGGATGGGGATGTACGGCAATCTCGGCCCCGCCACTAACCGTCCATGATCCGATGCCATCGACCGCGAAGCAAAGCGTCCCATCGTCGTAAGTTCCATGCCCCGGTGGCGGCTCTGCCGGCCCCGCATCGGGCGCAAGAATTATGCGAATATCCACGCCGCTCGCGCCCTGCTCGTCATCTGCGAACGCCATCCACTCGGGCAAATGAATGTCCGAACAAATGCGCACGCCTGAGTGGCGATAATGAAAGCGTTCGCTTTCCAGAGAAGACGCTGCGGCCATAAGGCGGTTCTGGCTGACCGCACGCTGCGCGGCAAGTATCTGAACGATTGCGCATTTGATTGGAATCGCCCGGCACGCGGGGTATGCGCTGTGAATGCACGAAACATCGACCACGCTTTCGCCTTTCGATATTGCCGCGATCCTCGTGGTTGCCTCTGCTTTCCTCGGCTGGCTGAACCATCATTTCATCAAATTGCCCCATGTCATCGGCCTGACCGTAATGGGCGCGCTGGGCGCAATCGGCCTGATGGTGGCGGACGCTTTCATTCCGGGGATTATCCTGGATGACTGGGTCGCCAGCCTCCTCGAACAGATGGATTTCACCGACACGCTGCTGCAGGGCATGCTCAGTTTTCTATTGTTCGCCGGTGCATTGCATGTCGATCTGGACCGGTTGAGGGTCGCCTGGCTGCCGGTGCTGTTGCTGTCTACGGTCGGTGTCGTAATTTCGACATTGCTGATCGGTGCGGCAAGCTGGGGGCTTGGCTTGCTGCTCGGCCTTCCGATTACCCCGATCTGGTACTTCGTGTTCGGCGCGCTGATTTCGCCGACTGACCCGGTTTCGGTACTGGGCGTTCTCAAGGAAGAAAATGTCCCGGCATCGCTTCAGTCTGCGGTCGCCGGCGAGAGCCTGTTCAATGACGGCGTGGGCATCGTGGTGTTCGTGATCCTGCTCGGCGCAGCAGTTACCGGCAACGATTTCTCGCTTGCCGAAGGGGCCCGCCTGTTCGCGATCGAGGCTGGTGGCGGCGTGCTGGTCGGCCTGGTATTCGGCTTCATCGGCTACCGTGCGCTTGCCAGCATGGATGAATACACGCTGGAAGTGCTGATCACACTCGCAATCGTGATGGGCGGCTATGCGCTGTGCACCCAGCTGCACATTTCCGGGCCGCTCGCGATGGCTGTTGCAGGTCTGCTGATCGGCAATCACGGGGTTACCTATGCGATGAGTGATGTGACCCGCGATTATCTGATCAAGTTCTGGGAGCTGGTCGACGAATTGCTGAATTCCGTGCTGTTCCTGTTGATCGGTCTCGAATTGATTGCCCTCGCGCCCGGAACCGATGCGGCAATCTTCGGATTGGCAGCGATTGTCATCACCCTGGCAGCGCGGGCAATCGCGGTCGGCAGCGCAACCAAGATCATTCCCGCCGCGCGGCTGGACAATAGAGGCGCCGGACGCGTGCTGTGGTGGGGCGGCCTGCGCGGGGGCATCTCGATTGCTCTCGCGCTGTCGCTGCCCGCCGGGCCCACGCGCGACCTGCTGCTTGCTGCAACCTTTGCCGCGGTCCTGTTCTCTGTCCTTGTTCAGCGTGCCACCCTGGGCAAGCTGATCGAGAGCCTGAAGGCCGAACACGCACCAGCGGTGGAAGAAGAAAGTTCGCCTTCCGCTCACTGATTGCACTTTCGCCTCACTGACGGTAAAAGCCGCGCACGCCCCGGCGTTCGAAGCGGACCGTTTCGTCAGCCGGGGCGCTGCATTTTTCGCGCCTGTAAGCGCACCGAAGGAAACGCCCATGTCCCGTCGTCGCCAGATTTATGAAGGCAAGGCCAAGATTCTCTACGAAGGTCCTGAGCCAGGCACGATCATCCAGTATTTCAAGGATGATGCCACCGCATTCAACGCGCAGAAGAAAGGCACGATCAACGGCAAGGGTGTGATCAACAATCGCATCAGCGAATATGTGTTCACCCGGCTTAGCCATATCGGCATCCCGACACACTTCATTCGGCGCCTCAACATGCGCGAACAGCTGGTCCGGCAGGTGGAAATTGTTCCGATCGAAGTGATAGTGCGCAATGTTGCGGCAGGCTCAATCTGCACACGGCTTGGCCTCGAAGAAGGTGAGCCACTGCCGCACACGCTGATCGAATATTGTTACAAGGACGATGCGCTGGGCGATCCACTGGTCGGCGAAGAACACATCGCCTGCTTCAACTGGGCCAGCCAGGACGAAATGCAGGACATTTCCAGCATGGCAATCCGGATCAACGATTTCCTTTGCGGGATGTTCGCAGCAATCGACATCCGCCTGATCGACTTCAAACTGGAATTCGGCCGCATGTATGACGGCGACTTCAGCCGCATTATTCTGGCCGATGAAATCAGCCCCGACGGCTGCCGCCTGTGGGATATGAAAACCAACGAGAAGCTCGACAAGGACCGGTTCCGCCGTGATCTT
This sequence comes from Pontixanthobacter luteolus, assembly GCF_009828095.1. Taxonomy (GTDB): domain Bacteria; phylum Pseudomonadota; class Alphaproteobacteria; order Sphingomonadales; family Sphingomonadaceae; genus Pontixanthobacter; species Pontixanthobacter luteolus. The sequence goes on from NZ_WTYP01000001.1 coordinate 1,372,729, forward strand.
GGCGGCGAGGAAGAGGCCTATCAGGAAGTGGCGCGCCGCTTGGGAATTCTCGGTAATGAGGACAACGGCCCTGGCGAAGTGTTCGACCTCAGCGCGCACCGCGGCAAATTGCGCGAAACCAAGCCGAAGAAGTAAGTCAGCTGCGGGCCGTTAATCGTCTCGACAGCGCCTTTGGATTAGGCCGCTGACCTGAGATGAGATTCGCCCTCGCTGCTGCATTTTCGCTTGTATTCTCCGCTCCGGTTCTCGGGCAGGAAACTGCGCCGCCTGCGCAGCCAGTATGGGCATTCGAGGAAAGCGATGTTCCGGTAGACCCGGCGTTTCGTTTTGGCGTGCTCGAAAACGGGCTCCGCTACATCATTCGCGAAAACAACCGGCCAGAAGGTACCGCGCTGGTGCGGATGCAGATCGGTTCCGGCTCTCTGTCGGAACGCGATGAGGAACGCGGGCTGGCGCACTTTCTTGAGCACATGGCGTTCAATGGATCACGGCGCATTCCGGAAGGCGAGATGATCAAATTGCTGGAACGCGAAGGTCTGGCATTCGGTGCCGACACCAACGCCAGCACCGGTTTCGAGAACACCAGTTACCGGCTTGACCTGCCACGAAATGATCCGGCTCTGCTGGACACTGCGCTGATGCTGATGCGCGAGACCGCTAGCGAACTCAATCTGAACCCGGACGCTATCGACCGGGAACGCGGCGTTATTCTGGCAGAGCGCCGCGACCGCCGGAATTATTCGCAGCGAGAGACGGAAGACCGCTTCGCATTCCTCACCCCCGGCGCGCGTTATATCGATCGTTTTCCGATCGGCATTCCCGAAGTGCTTGAGCAAGCAACTGCCGATCAGTTCCGCGAATTTTACGCGCGTGAATACGTACCAGCCAACACGGTGCTGATGATCGTCGGCGATTTCGAAACTGACAGCGTAGAAACAGCGATCCGTGACCATTTTTCAGACTGGGCGGCAGCACCATTGCCGGTTGAACCACCGGTAGGGCCGATCGCGCTGGAGCGTGCCGGTGAAACGGACATTTACCTCGATCCGGCATTGTCCGAACGGGTTGCGATATCCCGCAACACAGCCGCGCTGGACGAGATCGACACCGTGGCTAGCCGCCAGCAGAACCTGCTTCGGCAAATTGGATACAGGGTGATCAACCGCCGGCTACAGCGCCTTGCCCAAGGGGAGGATGCGCCCTTTCGTTCGGCAGGTTTCGGCACCGGCACGATTTTCGAAGATGGGCGGACCACCAACCTGATCGTTGATACCGCCGATGGCGGATGGGCAAAGGGTCTGGAAGCTGCCGCGTTGACTCTCCGGACCGCTCTCGCGTTCGGCTTCTCCGATGCTGAGGTAAGCGAACAGGTCGCGCGAACACGCGCCGGGCAGGAAAACGCAGTTTCAGCAGCATCCACCCGGCGCAATAGCAGCCTGATCAGAGCTGCGTCTGCTCTGATCGACGACGGGATTGTTCCCTCCACTCCGCAAAGTTCGCTCGAACGATTTGAACGTTTTGCACCCTACATAACTCCTGCTGCTGTGCTGGCTGCGGTAAGGAACGATGCTGCACGGCTCGACAATCCGATGATCCGGTTCCGTGGCAGAATCGCCCCGGATGGCGGGGCAGCGGCGCTTCGTTCAAGCTGGAACGAGCTCGCCTCGCGCAAGATCAGCAGACCTGAAACAATTGCCGCCAGTCAATTCGCCTATACCGATTTTGGGCCAGCCGGACAGGTCCTGTCAGATGAGAAAGACGCCGATCTCGGCATCCGAAAAATCCGATTTGCAAATGGCGTGATGCTTAACCTGAAACAGACTGACCTGTCGCAGGATCGGATCAGTTTCAGGATGAATGTCGATGGCGGCGATTTGCTCAACACCAGACAGAACCCGCTTGTGACGTCACTTGTCGCAGCGATGCCTGCTGGCGGCTTAGGCAAACACTCGGTCGATGAACTCCAGACCATACTTGCCGGGCGCAACGCCCGCATCACGATCAGCAGCGGCAGCGATACTTTTGTCAGCAGCGGCACCACCACGGGGCGTGATCTGGAGTTGCAGCTCCAACTGCTTGCAGCGACGCTGACCGATCCGGGTTATCGCAAAGAGGCACAGACCCGGTATCGCCGCAATGTAACCAATTATTTCAAGACCCTGGACGCGACGCCCGGCAATGCTCTGTCAGCCTCTCTCGGCAGCATCCTGTCTGACGCTGACCCGCGTTTTTCGTTGCAAAGCGAGAAGGCGATGAAGGCCAGGACATTCAGCCAATTGCAGGCGGATATCAGCGGTCGCTTGAGGGAAGGAGCGCTGGAGATTGCCCTGGTCGGCGATTTCGACCCGCAACAGGCGATCGATCTGGTGGCAGCCACGCTAGGCGCGCTTCCGCAGCGTGAAATGGAGTTCCGCCCGTATGCAGATGCGCGCCAGCGCCAATTCACGGCCAACCGCTCTCAAAGGATTGTCACCCATCAGGGCGAACCTGATCAGGCCTTGCTGCGTTATACGTGGCCCACCCGCGACGATGAAGACTTGCGCGAAGCGCAGACGCTCGAGCTACTGGAACGGGTGACCCGGCTGTGGCTTCAGGAAGAGCTGCGCGAGAAATTGGGCAAGGCGTATTCGCCAACCTCCAGCAATGCACTGTCGGGGATTTTCCCGGGTTATGGGACCTTCTCTATAACAGCATCAGTGGACGTGTCCGACATCGAGGAAACCCGCGCGGCGATATCCAGAGCGGTCAATGCGCTCAGAGAACATGCGGTTGATGCCGACACCCTTGCCCGAGCGCGTCAGCCCTTGCTGGAGGCGTATTCCAATGCCCTGAAAAGCAATGGAAGCTGGCTCGGCCTCGTTGATAGGGCCCAATCCCATCCAGAAGACATCGCCCGCTTTCTGAAATCGGAAGACGTCATCAAAGGCATTTCCGCAGAGGACGTCCGCATGATGGCGGAAAGGTATTTGAGCGAAGATGCCGCTGTCGAAGTGCTGGTCCTGCACGAGAGCAAGGCAAAGCACGAAACCGTCAGCGGCGGATAATGGCCAGCTTCGCCTTGCAGCGAAGCGAGTCGCACGTCATAGGCTGCGGGCAAGTTCGAACCCGGCGCCGCTGCGCCATATGCGGGAGCACTCGCCCATGAAAGTCCACATTCACGTTTCGCTGAAACCCGGCGTGCTCGACCCGCAGGGCCGCGCAATCCATCACGAACTCGAAGCGCTTGGCTTCGCAGGCGTGAATGATGTTCGCGCAGGCAAACTGATCGAACTCGACGTGGCAGATGATACGAGCGATGATGATCTCGATCAGATGTGCCGCAAATTGCTCGCCAATATGGTCATCGAAAACTACCGGATCGAAAAACTGGAAACAGCCTAATGTCGTTTCGTTCTGCCGTAATCACTTTCCCGGGTTCCAACTGCGACCGGGATATGGCCGAGGCACTGGCCAAGGTCTCTGGCTCAGCGCCTTTGCGCGTGTGGCACGGTGATGCCGAACTTCCCGAAAAACTGGATTTCATCGCCCTGCCAGGCGGCTTCTCCTACGGCGACTACCTCCGTTCAGGCGCAATGGCCGCGCGCAGTCCGATCATGAAGGCAGTCATTGCTGCCGCTGAACGCGGCGTGCCGGTTCTGGGTGTATGCAACGGTTTTCAGGTGTTGACGGAAAGCGGCCTGCTGCCCGGCGCCCTGATGCGCAATGCGAGCCAGAATTTCATCTGCCGCACGGTCGCTCTCAAGGTTGAAAACAACCAGAGCCTGTTTACCGGCGGCTATGAAGCGGGTGAAACGATCCATATTCCGGTTGCCCATCACGATGGCAATTTCTTTGCCGATGAGGACACTCTCGACCGGCTTGAAGGCGAAGGCCGCGTGGCATTCCGCTATCTTGAGAGCTGCAACGGTTCCCGCCGTGATATTGCCGGTATCCTGAACCAGGCCGGCAATGTGCTGGGCATGATGCCGCACCCTGAGCGGGCGATTGAACCGGAACATGGCGGCACCGACGGGCGCACTCTATTTGAAAACGCTGTGCACGGGCTTGTTCACGCCTGACCGGCGCTCGCTCCATGCGATCAGGCGATCAGGCGATCAAACGTCCGCCGTCTTCAAACAGTGACAACGCTTCGACCGCCGGCATCGGTCGGCCGAAGTAGTAACCCTGGATCTTTGTGCAGCCGAGTTTGCGGATCAATTCAGCTTCCTCCGCATTCTCAACTCCTTCGGCGGTCGTGGTCATTTCAAGGCTGTCGGCCATGGCCACAACTGCGCGGATAATCGCCAGGCTTTCGGCACTGTTTTGCGCCGCACCCTGAACGAAGCTGCGGTCGACCTTAATGGTCGAGAAGCTCAGCTTGCGGAGATACCCCAGCGAAGAATAGCCGGTGCCGAAATCGTCCAGCGCGACGGTGCAGCCCAGTGCGATCACCTGTTCGAGAGCGGCCCTGGCGATATTCGCATCGCGCAGGAAGATACTTTCCGTAACTTCGATTTCGAGCCGGCTCGCCTCCAGTCCGCTTTGCGACAGCGCACGAATGACAGAGGCGGCAAATTCCGGTTCGATCAATTGTTCGCCCGATACGTTTACCGCGATCCGCACATGGCGCGGCCACCGCGTCGCCTCTAGGCAGGCCTGTTCCAGCACCCAAGTTCCTATCGGCACGATCAGGCGCGTATCCTCTGCCAGCGGGATGAATTTGTCAGGCGGCACAAAGCCATGTTCCTGGCTGTTCCAGCGCAGCAGGGCTTCGAAGCTGACAATTGTTTCCTCATGCGCATCGACCACAGGCTGAAAGTTGAGCGACATCTCGTTGCGTTCAAGCGCACGCCGGAGCGAAAATTCGAGTTTGCGCCGCTCCTCCGCTGATGCGTGTAGCGACGGTTCATAGGCGAAGTGCTCGCCCCCGCCTTCATCCTTCGCGCGGTACAATGCGAGGTCCGAATTGCGCATAATCTCTTCAACGGAATTGCCGTCTCGCGGGCCGACAGCCGAACCGACACTGGCCCCGACATACAAAGTATGGTTATCGATGTCGTAAGGCTGGGAAAGCCGTGCGATCACCTTGCGCGCCAGATTTTCGATCGTGCCCTTTTCGGATGCGTCCCTGATCACGATTGCGAACTCATCCCCGCCCAGACGGCCGCACATCGTGTTATCGTCCATCAATTCCTTGAGCCGTTTCGACACCTTCGCCAGCAATTGGTCGCCGACCAGATGGCCGAGCGAATCGTTCACGGCCTTGAACCGGTCCAGGTCCAGCATCAGGAACGCACAGCGCGTGCGCCATTGTTCCGCATAGCGGATCGCATCACGCAGCGCCTCGTTGAGCATCAGCCGGTTCGGTAGACCGGTAAGCGTATCGTACCGTGCGAGATAGGCGATCTTCTCGCTCGATTCGCGCTGCTCGGTCACATCAGATCCCACGCCCCGGAACCCCATATAGGTACCCTGTTCATCGAGGATCGGTGTGCCGGAAAGCTCCCACCAGCGATGCTCTGCGTTGATGGTGACCTTGACGATCAGATTGGAGAAGTTCTCACGCCGCTTGAGCCTCTCGGCCAGATCGTGAAGGCTCGGCACGAAATGCCCCGTCTCCCAAGCATCGCCTGCAATCAGCTGGATGAATGGCTTGCCTTCGATCTCTTCCGGCGGCTTGCCCAGCGCGAATGCGAAACGCGGGGAGATGCTGCGCACCTTGCGGTTGGTATCGACCTGCCATAGCCAATCGGCCTGGTTTTCCTCAAATTCGCGAAGAAGCAGCGACACGACTTCGCTTTTCTCAGCAACACCTGCTTCGGCAATTCGTGCGGTGAGGTAGGTTCGTGCGCTTTCAATCGTTCCCACACAAAGCAGGCCAGCGAAGAACATGGTGATCGCGGAAGTGGCATAATCGCCGAGGATCAAGCCGGTAATGGCCGCCGCCAGCGCCGTGATGGTCACAAATATGATGGTCCCCAGCGGAGCAGCCGCCACAACCAGCGCGGATCCAACTGAAAGAGTGCAGGCTATGGCCCATATGGCGAGCAATTCCCGCGGGCCCGCCAGTAATGAAAAGCCGACTATCGGTATGCACCAAACCAAGCTGATAAGTACCACCGCGACCCAGTGTTTGCGAAATTCGTCGCGGGTCAGCCGCCGGCTTTCGGCATCAGCCAAACCCTGATCGCAGCGGTTTCCGTAATAAAGCACGCCGGCCAGCGCCGCAGTCCAGGCGGCAATTGCAATCGGCCCTACGCTTGCCCAGAAAATCCAGAACACCAGCGCTGCGGCCACGCCGTGCGCGATCATGCGCGGCAAAACCCCCTTGGCCAACTTGGCGTATTGCAGGCCGCGCAGGCGCGCCCAGTCATCCTGTCCGGGACTGGTGATTCCGACGACAGCCAGCGCAGGAAGGCGCGCCGGCAGCGCGGGAAGGTCAGATGGGTTTTTGTTCACCCGTTGCCGGTAACCGAGAAAGGTTAGCGGGCAGTAAAACACCCCCCGCGCAAACATGCCCCGACCCGGCATTAAGAGCGGGGCAAAATTACTTCAGATCAAAAACTTAAAGGAAAATTCCTGCTCACACCATCACTCGACCGTCACCGATTTGGCGAGGTTTCGCGGCTGGTCGACATCGGTGCCTTTAACGCAAGCCGTATGATAGGCGAGCAGTTGGACAGGCACAGCGTAAACCAGCGGAGCGATAAGCGGGTGAACACGCGGCATCTCGATCGTCGCGATGCAACCTTCGCCCGCCGCGTCCAGACCTTCACGGTCGGAGATCAGTACAATTTGGCCACCGCGCGCACGGACCTCCTCCATGTTGGAGACGGTTTTTTCAAACAGCGGACCAGATGGCGCAATAACGATGACCGGAACCTGATCATCTATCAGCGCAATCGGGCCATGTTTCATTTCACCCGAAGCATACCCTTCGGCGTGGATATAGCTGATTTCCTTGAGTTTAAGCGCACCCTCGAGTGCCAGCGGGAAGTCAGGCCCGCGGCCCAGATACAGTACGTCGCGCGCCGGAGCGATCAGATGAGCCATGCTGGCGATATCGTCATCGTGATCGAGCGCCGCATTCAGACACGCAGGTGCCTCAAGAAGGTGTCCAACCACCTCGCGTTCTTCATCCCGGCTCATGTGGCCTTTCTTCACCGCCAGATGCGCAGCGAGAGCGGCAAGCACTGCCAGTTGGCAGGTAAACGCCTTGGTCGAAGCAACGCCGATCTCTGGACCGGCATGGGTCGGAAGTAGAAGATCGGCCTCGCGTGCCATCGAGCTGGTCGGCACGTTGACGACCACGCCGATGGTTTGCCCTGCCTGTTTGCAGTGACGCAGCGCTGCGAGCGTGTCTGCGGTTTCACCCGACTGCGAAATGAACAGGGCTAGCCCGCCATCTTCCAGCACCGGTTCGCGGTAGCGGAATTCGCTCGCGACATCGATATCGACCGGCACTCGGGCAAACTGTTCGAACCAGTATTTCGCGACCATCCCAGCGTAAAACGAGGTTCCGCAGGCGACGATGGTGACGCGTTTGATCGTGGAAAGGTCGAAATCGATCTGCGGCAGTGCCACGGTTTCCTGAGCCCGGTGAACATAGCTCTGCAATGTCTGCGCGACCACGGTCGGCTGCTCGAAAATCTCTTTCTGCATGTAGTGGCGGTAATTGCCCTTCTCTACTGCAGCTGCCGACGCTCCCGAAGTCGTAATTTCGCGCTCTACCGAATTGTTTTCACTGTCGAATATCCGCGCCTCACCCTTGGTGATCACGACCCAATCACCTTCTTCCAGATAGGCGATTTTCTGGGTCAGTGGGGCCAGTGCGAGTGCATCGGAACCAAGGAACATTTCGCCTTCGCCGTAACCCACGACCAGCGGCGAGCCGAGGCGTGCGCCGATGAGCAGGTCCGGATTCTGACGGAATGCAATCGCCAGAGCGAAAGCTCCGCGAAGTTTCGGCAGCACTGCCTTCACCGCATCTTCGGGGCTGGCGCCGCCTTCAATCTCTTCCGACACCAGATGCGCAACCGCCTCTGTATCGGTGTCGCTTTCCAGCGACCGGCCCTTTGCGATCAGATCATCGCGCAGCTGCTTGAAATTCTCGATAATTCCGTTGTGGACCAGAGCAACCTCGCCAGTCGCGTGCGGGTGCGCGTTGTGTGTGGTTGGCGCGCCATGCGTGGCCCAGCGGGTATGGGCTATGCCGATCGTTCCGGGTGCCGGATTGCCAGCCAGCTCTTCGACCAGATTGTTCAGCTTGCCCTGCGCCCTGCGGCGCACCAGCTGCCCGTTATCGATTGTGCACACCCCTGCACTGTCATAGCCGCGATATTCCATCCGCCTCAGGCCATCGACTAGCCGATCCGCAACCTGGTTTTCGCTGACAATCCCGATAATACCGCACATGGAATGAAGCCTTACTTTCAAGTTCTTGCAAATGTTCGGGCAGCTTTACCCGAAACAGCTTTCCGCTTCGTGTAGCGACTGCTGCAGTCGTTTCAATCGCTGATTGGCTGTGTTCGCGGTCTGCCCGCGTACCACAGCATCAAACCGGCAGCGATGATGATGCCCGCACCGGCAAATGTGGCAATGTCAGGCACATCGCCGAACCACAGCCAGCCAAGCGATGCTGCGACCAGTATCTGCACGTAAGTCATGGGCGCAATGGTGGCCGCGCCCGCTTTCGTCGTGCCGATGAACACCAGCCAGTGCGCTGTGCTGGCAGTTACCGCGACAAGCGCGCAGCGGGCGATCACCGTCCAGTCAGGCACGCCGATCGACAAGATTGGTTCACCGCTGAAATGACCCGCGGCAGCAGCAAGGATCAGAGTGGGCGCAGCAACCCCAGCCATGAAAACCTGCATCGAAAGGGCACTTCCGTCACGCGCAACCGCCCTGTTGGCCAAGACCAGAAGGCTCATGAACAGCGCAGAACCCAGCGGCAGACACGCCGCCCAGCCCAGTTCCAGAAAATTCGGGCGCAAGATGAGCATCACGCCGCCAAACGCAGCAAGCGATGCCAGCCACGTTATCCGCGGGACACGCTCTTTCAAGATCGGACCACTGAGGATGGCCGTGATAATGGGAGCAACGAAAATCAGCGATGTCGCCTCTGCAAGCGGCATCAGGAAAACTGCCGAAAAGAAGCCAATCGTCGCCATTGCGAGGCACAGGCCCCGGCCAAATTGCAGCCATGGCCTGCGCGGGCGAAAAGCCGGTGGGCCTTGCTGGACCAGCAACAGCGCAGACAATCCGATTGCCCCGAATACAAACCTCAGTGCAGCTACCGCGATTGGCGACCACTGGCCGGCCATCGTTTTGATCACAGCATCGCCAACCGACAATAACGCAAAGCCTGCCAGCGCGTACAGCAATCCGGTTCTGGTATCGTGTTCTGCCATCAGTGCCCCTGCGAAAGAGGCGCCCTATGGCGGAGATTGGCAAATTGCCAGCACAGACTTTCGCAGCGGGCCTGCCTAGGGTGCGTGCTGGCTGGAGGCAGCGGCTTTACGCTCGAGTGCTTCCCTGTTTTGCAGGTAGATCCAAGGCACGTGCGCGGCATCGAAACGAGACCGGATTGCACGCGGGAAAAACGGAGGCATATGATCACCCACGATCAGAATGTCGGATTCAGGGAAATCGTCCGACATGATCTCTTTAAAGATCGAATCCGCCACCAGTTCGTGAACGCGGTAGCTGCGACATAGCATCGGGTAACTGTCACGCCAGTCTGCATCTCCCAGCGTACAATTTTCCGTCCCGAGAACCTCGTCCGAAGCAACCGGAAGGTGCGCGTTAAGCGTTAGCCAGTAAACGAAATTTCTCTCGGATTTGGAGTTTTTCAGATCCTTGCCGAAGACTGCCGGCACATCGACGTCACACGCGCCAGCAAAGACGCCGTCACAGAAATGCGCACCATCTGCGCGGAGACTTTCTTCAAAGTGACTGCTCTCGAAGCCGAGCTTGGGATACCATTCCCAGCGACTGAAAAATTCGCTGTTGAACGAATGATATGCGGTTGCCGAAAAACCGGCTTCCCTGAAGCGTTCTGGAAGGCAGTGGGAGTTGTCGAAGTCGAACGAGTTATGATCCGCCCATACGCCGCACAATTCACGCACTTCGGCGTTGGTTGTGGAGCCATAATATTCGCTGATCCCGCGCGAGGCCGTGTAGCGTTGCTGCAGCTGGGATGTATCCCACACAGCGCGATCGATACTTTGGTCAAAATCGTTATTCGGAACACCCCAGCTCTCAACAACAATGACAATCAGGTTCTTCGCCGCAATCGATTGAGGATTGATACCATTTTGCAGGATCGCGGAATCAATCGGAGTCCCGGCCGGCGCGACGGCTTTGTAACTGCCCCTTGTCCCTTCCGTTGCCAGCGTATCGACATTCACCAACAGTGCGACCGCAGCAAAGGCCATCACATATTGTTGCCGTGAAACGAACTTGTGCGTGCGAGAGCCGAAATGAAGAGCCAGGCCCATGGAAATCAGCAGGATCACGCCAGCGGCCACATATTCAGGCGACTGCGCCGGCGACAGCTCGCCTACGTATTGATCGACATGGATGATGTTCTTCAAACCAATGTTGAATGATTTGGTCACGTAAACCGCCAGAACCGTCAGAAAGATGCCTAGCATCGCGCCCATGCGGATCACTCGGTGTGGCTGCTGCGCTGCAATCATCGCAAAAATGCCGCACAGGAACATAGGGGTAGCCATCGAAGGTCCACCGACCGGCCACATCGCCACAATTGCGAGGTTTGGTAGCAGCACCCACCAAAGCGCCCACTTCCAAGGCATTTCCTTGAATAGCTCGAATTTGAAAAGCCCGCTCATGATACCCCCTGCGATCGGTACTCGACTGATAAAGAACGATATCCAAAGGTGGTTAACAAAGCGTTCGTGCCGCACCGGCCCGCAGATTTGCGCGTTTAGGAAAAAATAAGGTTTCCAACCTATTCACCATTTCTGATCACAACTGCTTGGGCATAACGCGTCAGCAGAGATTTAGGATTTACCGGGCTTTGGCCCACATGAGGGGACTCTCGATGAGCGCTTTTGGACGTAAGAATGGACCTGGCGGGATGAATTCCGGTGGCCGTCCGTCTTTCGGTGTCGCGCGCCCCATGAAGGGCGGCGATAGTAAACCAGCGCCAAAAGACGACGCACCTCTGCCAGGGGGCGAGCAATTCCCGCCCCTGCCGGGCGAAGGCGAGGCCTCAGCCGAAAGCGGCGGCGGCCAGCCGAACAAAAGCGATGCAATGACCCGCCTGACCGACCGCGCCAATGCGGTCATGGCGGACCAGACTGAAGTTGGCGGTTTCGAAGCCAGTGTTCACAAGATCAAGGAGCAGGTGCTGCCGCGCTTGCTCGAACGCGTCGATCCGGAAGCGGCCGCAACGCTCAGCAAGGAAGAATTGAGCGAAGAATTCCGCCCGATCATCATGGAAGTGCTGGCGGAACTCAAGGTCACGCTGAACCGCCGCGAACAGTTCGCGCTGGAAAAGGTGCTGATCGACGAACTCCTCGGGTTCGGCCCGTTGGAAGAACTGCTGGGCGACCCGGATGTATCCGATATTATGGTCAATGGCCCGCAGCAGACCTACATTGAAAAAGGCGGTAAACTGATCATCGCCCCGATCCAGTTCCGCGACGAACAGCATCTGTTCCAGATCGCGCAGCGGATCGTGAACCAGGTCGGCCGCCGCGTCGACCAGACCACACCACTCGCCGACGCCCGTCTCAAGGACGGTAGCCGTGTCAACGTGATCGTCCCGCCTCTGTCTCTCAAAGGCACCGCGATCTCGATTCGTAAATTCTCTGAAAAACCGATCACGCTCGACATGCTCAAGGGTTTCGGTTCGATGGATGACAAGATGTGTACCGCGCTGAAAATCGCGGGCGCTTGCCGGATGAACATCGTGATCTCCGGCGGTACGGGTTCTGGTAAAACCACCATGCTCAACGCTCTGTCGAAAATGATCGATCCGGGCGAACGCGTTCTGACGATCGAGGATGCCGCGGAACTCCGTTTGCAACAGCCGCACTGGTTGCCGCTGGAAACGCGCCCGCCAAACCTTGAAGGGCAAGGCGCGATTACCATTGGTGACCTGGTGAAGAACGCTCTGCGTATGCGTCCTGACCGGATCATCCTGGGTGAGATTCGTGGTGCAGAATGTTTCGACCTTCTCGCCGCCATGAACACGGGCCACGACGGTTCGATGTGTACGCTTCACGCCAACAGCCCGCGCGAATGCCTTGGCCGTATGGAAAACATGATCCTTATGGGCGACATCAAGATTCCGAAGGAAGCCATTTCGCGCCAGATCGCGGAATCGGTCGACCTGATCGTACAGGTCAAACGTCTTCGCGACGGTTCGCGCCGCACCACCAACATCACCGAAGTGATCGGGATGGAAGGTGATGTGATCGTGACGCAGGAGCTGTTCAAGTTCGAATATCTGGACGAAAGCGAAGACGGCAAGATCATCGGTGAATTCCGCGCATCGGGCCTGCGCCCGTACACACTGGAAAAATCGCGCCAGTTCGGTTTCGATCAGGCCTATCTGGAAGCCTGCCTCTAAGTCAGGCTTCTACTGCCGCGTACCGCATTAAACTGCGGCAAAGCTCTTTATCGCCAGCAACATCATTGCTGATCCGATCATCGTGCAGAAAACGAAAATGCTGGTCCACGGCACCCAGCCGACATTGTCGAAGCGCGCGGTGCGTGCCCGGCGGCGCTCTGCCCACAGGGCGATCACGGCCATCACCAACATAGCCGCCCCGCCCAGTCCGACCAGCTCGGCCTCGCTGGCAAATAACAGATGATTGGCGATAGCGTTCACCCGGCGCATATGGGCAGGAGTTATGCGGCTTGCAATATGGCCTGCGCCCTGCACGTTGCACAACGCGCAACTTGCCCTATTGCTGCGCCGTGAGCAGCGAAGAGACCACCGAACCCGTTCAGCGGCCGCTTTACGCGCTGTTGATCCGACTGGGCGCTGCGTTTGTGCTTTCGGTGATGCTGGTGCTGGTCAAATTATCCAGTGAAAGCGGTATCCATCTCGCCGAAATCCTGTTCTGGCGGCAGTTGCCAACAATCCCGATCCTTCTTCTGTGGTTTGCATCCACCGGCGCACTTTCCGCGCTGAAAACGCAGCGACTTGGCAAACACGCGCAGCGCGCACTGTATGGCATCACCGGAATGTTCCTGAACTTTGGCGCGGTCACCCTGCTCCCGCTGGCTGAAGCGACCACGTTCGGCTTCACCTCGGCAATCTGGGCAGTAATTCTGTCCGCCTTGCTGTTGAAGGAACAAGTGGGCCTTTACCGGTGGGGAGCAGTCTTTCTCGGTTTCGCCGGGGTTCTTATTATCGCCCAGCCAGGTGACGGACACATACCGCTGTTCGGCGCGATGGTCGCGCTTGCCGCGCCATTCATGATCGCGCTCATATCGATCCAGATTCGCGATCTGACCCGAACTGAAAGCCCGATGACGATCGTTTTCTATTTCTCGCTATTCACGGCCCCGCTGCTCGCCCTGGCATTGCCCTTCACCTATGAGCCCCATTCACCCTATCAATGGGCATTGCTCGGCGGGCTGGCACTATCGGGATTGCTGGGACAATTCCTGCTGACTGCCGCGCTGAAATACGGCGCAGTCGCCAGTGTCATCGTGATGGATTACAGCTCGCTCCTGTGGGCCACTGTGTTCGGTTTCTGGTTTTTTGACCGCCTGCCAACCGCAGCCCTGTGGATCGGCGCCCCGCTGATCATCGGTGCAGGACTGATTATCGCATACCGTGAACACCGTGTCGCAGCAGCGGTTCGATCCGTCCCCCGTATACCCTGAGGCCGGAACCTATTACCGTGTCACGTAGTTTATTTTCCACCCGGGCCATTCCGGCCTTTTGGAGCACGATATGATCAAGAAGATCCTTATTTCGACGGGCCTCGCCGCAATGCTGCTTGGCACCGCCGCCTGCAACACCGTGCGCGGTGTTGGCGATGACCTTCAGTCTGCTGCCGACGCTGTCGACGAAGAAACATAAGTCAGTTCTTCATCCGGCCCAGTTTGCGCGCACGCCCCTCGCGGATGATGAGCCACAGGAATAATCCGACTGGGCCGGCAAAGAAGGTTGCGAGCAGGATCGGCGCCTGAAGCCAGCGCGAAAACTCTTTCGCATCTGCATCCTTCGCAATCCACAGGCCAACGAACAGGTCGAACGCCAGATAGTGAATCCAGCCGATTGTGACCCCGCCTTGCGAGGAAAAGATCGCGCGCACGCCTTCGATGGTTGAAAAGCTGGTCGTTGCATCGGCTGGGCCGACCGGGTCCGCCCAGCCGGCGAGAATGCTGACGATGCCCGCCGTGTAGACAAGACATAACAGCCCCACCCCCAGATACATGATCGCGCTCATCACCAGTGGCTTTCGCGGCAGCAGGATCAGCATGGCCCATGCGATCATCGCCAGCATATTGCCCGAACTGAATATTGCTTCCCACATGGCAGGCTCCGCTTGATTTAGTCTTGCAGGACCGGAAGGCTGTTGGCCGCCCTTCTGATCCCGTCAGTGTCGTGTACGAATTTCCCGGCGGCCTTGCGCATCGACATGGCCAGCGCGGCTCTTGCTACCGTTTCGGCGGGAACAGACCGGTATTTTCGGTATTTGCCCTGCATCATCGCGTCGATCAGCGGACTGCCGATCATGGCGAGCTTTTCCCCGACACGCATGTCATCTTCGCGTTTCCCGCGCAGCAATCCCGGGCGGAAAATATCCACCCGGTCGAAACCTACCTTCAAAAGGTCGCGATCGGTTTCGCCCTTCACCTTGAGGTAAAAATTTTTGGACGCCGCATCTGCTCCGGCGGAGCTGATGGAAATGATATGCTTCACCCCGGCCTTTTGCGCCGCCTGCGCTGTTTCGAGCACAAGGTCGTGATCGACTGCGCGAAACGTATCCTCGTCTTTTCCTGCTTTCTTCCAAGTCGTGCCCAGCGCGGATATGATCACGTCGGGCTTTACCCGCTCCAGCACCGCACCCCATTCGCCCGGTTGCGCAACAACCATCTCCATACACGCATGGGTCGGCATTCTCGCCTCGCGGCGGGCGATACCAAGCACACGCAGGTCCGCGCGGTGGGCGCTTTCTTCCATGATCGTGCGGCCAATCAGGCCGGTCGCGCCGACCAGAGCAATTCGAACGGGGTCACTCATGAATAAACTCAGACATTTGAGAGGCCTTCCGGCATCGTCCCGTAAATTTTTGCGCACTGATCGATTGCAAACCGATCGGTCATTCCGGCGATAAAATCGGCAATGTGCCTGCTTCGATCAGGCTCGTGATCGGGCAAGGTATCCTTCCAGCCAGAAGGCAGCAGGTTGCTGTCCTGTTCGAAAGCCGCATACAGGCGCGCCACCACGTTCCGCGCGTTTTCAGCCGTGGCGATCTGTTCCGGGTGGTAATAGAGCTTGTCATACATGAAGTTCTTCAACTGGCGCTCTGCCCCAGCCATCGCAGGGGAGAACCCGCCCAGCGCAGCGCCCGCTTCACGCACCTGATCGATCGTTTCGACATCGGCGGTCGCTTTTTCCGTCTGTTCGATCACATCGTTGACCATCAGTCCGATTTGTCCCCGCACCAATTCACGTAACTGGCGGTCACGGTCGGCATTTGGGAATCGTTTTTCGACCGTGCGCCACTGATCCGCAACGAAGTCTATCGTCAGCAACTCGTCAAGCTCAAGGAAGCCTGCCCTCAGCCCGTCATCGATATCATGATTGTCATAGGCGATATCGTCAGCGACCGCTGCGATCTGCGCCTCCAGCGAAGGATATTTGGCAAGTTCCAACGAGAAATCGGCATCCAGTTCAGCAAGCGCCCATCCGGGGGATAGAACCGGCCCGTTATGTTTTGCCAACCCCTCCAGCAGTTCCCATGTCAGGTTCAACCCTTCGTGTTCGCAATAGGGGCTTTCCAATCGCATCAGCGTGCGCAGTGACTGCGCGTTGTGATCGAAACCGCCGTGCTTTTCCATCGCCTGCGACAGCGCCTTTTCCCCGGCATGGCCAAAGGGTGGATGACCAATATCGTGGGCCAGACAAAGCGCCTCGGTCAGGTCTTCGTCCAGGCCAAGGGTTCGCGCGATCACTCGGCCAATCTGGGCAACTTCGAGTGAATGGGTCAGCCGGGTGCGGTAATGGTCCCCGTCGGGGGCGATAAAGACCTGCGTCTTGCTACGCAGCCGGCGGAAGGCGATGGAATGGATTATCCGGTCCCGGTCGCGCTGAAATTCGCTGCGCGGCCCCCGCGTCCCATCGCGGTTCTCATCGAATTCACGGCCACGCGACGCGGCAGGATCGGCAGCAAGGTGTGCGCGTTTCATTCTGCTGCGCGGCTTAGGCGGTCAGACCGGCGCGAACAACGGGAACAATCGGGCAACATCACGAAAGCCGGACCCGCAGGCCCCTTTACTCTTCGCCCATGATCCAGTCGGCTGCCGCATGGCAATGGATTCTGGCGGAATCGAAAATCGGCAGCACGTTGGCGTCGATATCCACCACCAGTTCCAGTTCGGTGCAGGCGAGAATGATCGCACTTGCCCCGGCCTGCTCTTTTTGAGTGATGATTGTTTTTAGCGCCCGTTCCGCATCACGGCTTACCTTGCCGGCCATCAACTCCTCGTCAATTATCCTGTCGATATGTTCGACATTGTTCATATCAGGAGGCAGCAGATCGACACCGTGCGCGACAATCCGCTCGCGAAAGAATGCCTCCGTCATGACATTGCGGCGCCCGATCAGCGAGACCTTGGTCTTCCCGGCTTCGGCAACGCGTTTCCCAATGTAGTCTGCCGCGTGGAGGATCGGAATGTCGACCGCCTCGGAAATGCGGTCGAAATTCTTGTGCATGGAGTTGGCACAGATCACCAATGCCTCTGCCCCGGCCTGTTCCAGCTTGGTAGCCGATTCAATCAGTCTCTCTCCGGCGTGGTCCCATCCGGCACCATCGCGGGTACCATGCAGTTCTGCGAAGTTAAGACATTCAACCAGAAGTGGTGCCGTTGTTCGGGGGGTTGTGCGGCGCTGTATCAGCCGGTTGATCTGTTCAAGGTAAACCCGGGTGGAGATCCAGCTCATCCCCCCGATCAGTCCCAAATTACGCACGCATTACTCCTGCTCGCAGGTCCGATGACTGATTTCGATCAATCCCGGCCAATCTGATTTCATCGGATATTAGGCATAAGACGAGATCAAAGTGAATTAGTTTTGATCGCTAGTGGTTAATTGGACCTGCGCCAGCCACGTCCGGACTGCTTCGGCCGTTTGGTCCGGCGCTTCTTCCATTGGCAGGTGCCCAATCCCGTCCAGAACCAGCAGCTCGCTGCGCGGCAGATTGGCACCGAGCCATTCGCCTGCGGATAAGGGGATGAGAGCGTCTTCCGCCCCCCAGATCACAAGCGCCGGCATATCCAGCCCGGCAACTTGCTCAGCTGTCAGCGGCACGCGCTTCTGACCGAACCGGAAAATCGTCGCTTCGCGGTTGCCGGGATACCGCAGCAATTCCCAATACCGATCAACCGCTTCGGGTGTGACCACTTCCTGCCTGCTCACGCTTTGCGACAGGCTCTGTTCGACGAGACTGCGCGGAGTGATATGTTTCATCAGCTGGTTCAGCACGGGCGTGCGGGCGATAGTAAAGCCGATATTGCCGGCGCTGTCGTCGTCATCGCTCTGCATTTGCGGCGGACCCGATGCGTCGACCAGTATCATCCCATCGACCCTGTCCGGATGCGCGAGCGCATATTGCAGCGTATGGCCGCCGCCCATCGAATTGCCGCCGAGGATGAAACTGTCGATCGCCAGCTTGTCCGCTACCTGGTCTATCGTCTTCACGTACGTGCCGATCCCGTAATCGCCATCAGGGGTTGCCCCGGTCAATCCATGGCCAGGCTGATCGAACCGTATGATGCGGTAGTCGGATTTAAGCCGGTCAACCCATGGCTGCCAGGTGTGCAGATCGGCATTGGACCCATGCAACAGCATGATGACAGGTGCTTCTCTCGGGCCCTCGTCACGCAAGTGGACAGTGAGGCCGCTTTCGATCTGAACGAACTGCGAAGGCGGCGTCCCGTACTTGGCGCGCATTTCGGCCGGGTCTGTGTCAGGCGTTCTGAAGATCAGAAATACTGCGACAAGCAGCACAGCAATTATCACGCCACCCTTGGCCAGAAACTTCATTGCTCCATCTCCGCAATCCATTGATCTATCACTGCCAGACCGGCTTCATCGACGGTCGATTTTCCCAGTTCCGGCATGGCGACGCCGGGCGCGGTGCTGCCCATGCGGTACGCCAGGATAGAGCGCTCAGGATGACCAGGATCGATGTCGAATTCATGCCCGCCAGACCCGCGCCCGGCAGCAACGGGCCGCTTGCGCACACCGAAGGCAAAGGGTTCGTCCTGCTCCCAGCGGAGGTCCAACCCCGAATTCGATGCAGTCGCCCCCGGCCTGTGGCAATGGGCGCAATTGACGTCGAGATAAGCCCGGGCAGCTGCGTTTAGGTCGCTGCCTTTGCGATCTTCCCAAACTGGTAGCGCATCGTGCTTATCCGGCAGTTTATCCAGCCGCGAACGACCGGCCATATCGGACAGCCACCTATGCGACAGATTGCGCGCCTTAGGGCCAATAGGAACCACTGCGCCTTGCAAGCCGTGGCATTCCTTGCACTGGTTCTTGTTCGGTATCCGGTAACTGATCTGGCCGCTGTCGCCGGCATCGACATCCACCCGCGCGCCCGCCAATGCCAAGGCTGCATCGCTCTGTTCATCGTTCCAGCGATAAGGCAGCGCAAGCCATCCGCTTTCCCGGTGCAGCAACACCCGCGTTTCGATTAACCGCCGCGCATTCCCATCGCCGAACGCAAAAGTCTTGATCAGTGCCGCACCTACCGGAAATTCCAGCAGCCCGGCCCCGTTTGCGCGCATTTTCGTACCGGCAGGCAAATATACAAAGCGCAGCTTCTCCGCCCCGTCAGAATACAGCGGAGTGTTCAGCCGGTAGGGCGTCACACCAGCGCTGGGGATTTGTCTGCTGCTATCAACAAAGAACGCAAAATCGCTCAGGCTGCGCGGCAGGTTTTCTCCGACAATCACAGCATGATTGACGGCCTGCGGCGCACTCGAATTCGCTGAATAAGACGCGCTCAAAGCCAGCGTGATAGCGGCTGCAAGAAATACGCCGGCGCGGGCGATCATCCCAGCCTGTCCTCCAGCTCCGATGGGGCGCCGACGCCTTCTGCCTGGAACGTCTTACCGGGCGCATCAACCACCAGCGGGCCCGGATTTGCATCGCCAAGGCCCTTCCCCTGCTCGGTAAGGCTTAGCGACCAGCCTGCAGTGCCATCCACCGCATAGAGCGCAGTGGTGCCGTCTTCCGACAGGCCGTCCCACAATACGGATGGAAGCGAACCACCGAATGCCGTCATCAGCATTTCCCCTCCGTCGAGCTGCGGGTTTCGTCCGCTGCGTGCATAGACGTTCGGACCAACTGTTACTTCTCGCGGATAGGGGTTGTAACGATCATCATCGAATGGCTGCGTATAGGCGATGACCATGATGTCTGCCGTATCATTGTCGGTAAGCACATTGTTTTCGACCAGCACATTGTCGTTCGCCATCACCATGATACCTGTGCCGCGCCGCACCCCTGCCACGATATTTCCGGGGGGCGCGAAATTATCCGTGTCATTGTCGACCACCAGATTGCTGCGCACAATCACGTTTCCGCCGCCCATGACCGGCAGCCCGGGAAGGTCGAAGATCAGGATCCCGCCAGTGTTACGGGTGGCGATATTGTTTTCGACCAGCGCGTTGCGGCTGTTTTCAATCTCGATGCCAGCAACATTTGCCTCTGCAATCGAATTGCGGACTGTAATATCGAAGCTTTGCCCGACATAAATGCCTGCATCGGATGCACCCGACACTTTGGTCCCATCGATCAGCACGCCGGTGCTCTCAACCGGATAAATACCATAGGCGCCGTTGTTCTGATCAGGCCCGTTGGTCCAGGTTACGCGAATGCGGTGATAAACGATCGCATCTGCCCCCTTCGACTTGATGCCATCACCCTTGGGATTTTCCAGCGCGAAGTCCCGCAGCGTAACGAAGTCGGAAGTGACCAGCAGCCCCTCGCCCGCGCCCTGCTGTCCGGTGAAATCGAGCACGGTCTGGTCCATGCCCGCACCGCGAAGTGTGACACTGTCGACATCCAGACTAAGCCCGTCGGTAAGCTCGAAGCGGCCTCCCTGCAGAACAATCTCATCACCGGGCTCTGCAAGGATCAGGGCTTCCTGCAGTCGCTCCTGAGCACCCTCGCCAGCCGCTACATTGATGGTTTCAGCCCATGCCGGTGCAGCAATAAATGCCGTCATCGACAGCGCCAGACACGCCGCATTCAGTTTCGCCATTGCATCTCTCCCTCTTGGCATCACTATGCGCGATTAATTGATCGAAACCAAGCCGCTGCTTGAAGCGTATATGAGCGACAGATATCTTTCGGGGACCCGGCGATGAAATTATCCAGAACCGCAATTCTTGCAGCAAGCGCTGCAATGGCCGCTCTGACGCTTGGCTCTCCTGCCAGCGCAGCGCCAGCGTCGATCACAGGCGCCTGGAAAACGGACGACGGGAAATCCGTGATCCAGTTCTACAAATGCGGCCAATCCATGTGCGGGAAGATTTCGCAATTCCTGGTGCCGGAACCGGCGGGCGGCGCGCGCGACACCGAAAACCCGGACAAGGCGAAGCGCGACCGCAAATTGCTGGGGATGCGCATTTTCTGGAATCTCTCCGCTGACGGATCGCGTTTCGAGGGTAAGGGATACAGCCCGGAAGATGGGCGCTATTTCGACGCCGAAGTATGGCGCGACGGTAGCGAGCTGAAGGTCAAAGGCTGTGTCCTGGTATTCTGCCGCACCGCCAAATTCACCAAGGCCTGATCTGAACTAGCCGATCCCTATAGCGCACAGGGCTGCGCTGCTCCCCGTCACCGCGACGACTTCAGCATCACCGATCCGGTCAACCCGGCGAAGGAAGTCTCGGATGCCGGTGGGGTTTTCCGGCTCGCCATCCTGCGCTTCCATGTTCCGCAGTTTCAGCAATTGCGGAACACTGAGGCGGTCGGTCATACGCGCAGCCATACATTCCGCGCGTTTTTCGCCAACACCGTTTTCAACCAGTGCAGAGCGCACCCGCCATTCCACCACGCTGTCCGTCAGACCGGTCGCGATCGCAAAGCCGACCAGCCCGGCGAGCAAGGCCAGGGTCAGGATTAGTTTCTTCATCGATCAGTCCAGATTTTTGACGATTTCTTCGACCATCTTCTTCGCATCGGACAGCAGCATCATCGTCTGGTCCATGTAGAAGACATCGTTGTCGACGCCCGCATATCCCACGCCGCCCATGCTGCGCTTGATGAAGAAGACCTGTTTGGCCTTGTCCACGTCGAATACCGGCATCCCGTAGATTGGCGATGACTTGTCGGTCTTTGCCGCCGGGTTCACAACGTCGTTCGCACCGATGATGAAGGCGACATCGGCCTGGGCAAATTCGCTGTTGATGTCTTCCAGTTCGAACACCTTGTCGTAATCGACCGAAGCCTCTGCCAGCAGCACGTTCATGTGCCCCGGCATACGGCCCGCAACGGGATGGATGGCGAATTTCACCTCCACGCCCTTTTCCTCCAGCAGATCAGCCATTTCGCGCAAGGCGTGCTGTGCCTGCGCCACCGCCATACCATAGCCCGGGATGATGATGACCTTCTCCGCCTGTTCGAGCATGAATGCCGCATCGGCCGCGCTGCCCTGCTTGTAGGGGCGCTGCTCCTTCGCCTCGCCGCCGCCCGCGCCCGCGTCGGCACCGAACCCGCCTGCGATGACACTGATGAAGCTGCGGTTCATCGCGCGGCACATGATGTAGCTGAGGATCGCGCCCGAAGAACCGACCAGCGCGCCGGTGATGATCATCGCCGTATTGCCGAGCGTGAAGCCCATCGCCGCCGCAGCCCAGCCCGAATAGCTGTTCAGCATCGACACCACGACCGGCATGTCCGCCCCGCCGATGGGGATGATCACCAGGAAGCCGATCACGAAGGCGAGCACCGTCATGGCGACGATGAGCGGCATGGTCTCGGAAGGCCCGGCCATTGCAAAGAGCGCGGTCAGCACGATGATCGCGGCCAACACGCCGAGATTGATGACATGGCGAGCGGGCAGCAGGATCGGCGAACCGCTCATCCGGCCCGAAAGCTTGGCAAAGGCGATGACCGAGCCGGAGAATGTGATCGCGCCGATGGCGATGCCGAGGCCCATTTCGATCTTCGAGACCGCGCCGATCTGCATGGGCAAACTATAGTCCGTGCCGATCGTGTCCATCGGAACGAGCAGCCCAAACGCGCCCGGATTGAGATAGGCCGCCCAGCCGACCAGCACAGCGGCGAGGCCTACCAGCGAGTGGAATGCCGCGACCAGTTCAGGCATCGCGGTCATGGCGATGCGGCGAGCGATGGTGATGCCGACAACCGCGCCGATGGCGATGGCGATCAGGATTTCGCTGGCGGAGAAAAGGTCAGGCAAGACTAGGAAGGTCGGTGTTCCGTCGTTGGTCGATGTGCCGTTCTGGGTAACGGTCGGAAAATGCGTCACCAGCGTCGTCACCACCGCAATCAGCATGCCGATCATGCCGAAGCGGTTGCCCGTCCGGCTCGTCGCGGGCGAAGACAGGCCGCGCAGCGCGAGGATGAAGAAAACGCCCGACACGAGATAGGCGAGCGCCACCCACGGGTTCACCGCCTCGCCGGTCGCGGCATGAGCGGGGGTGGCCAGCACCGCAAACGGCGCGGCAAGGAGAAAGCGACGCATCACTTCTTCTCCTTCTTCTTGTACATGGCGAGCATTCGCGCCGTCACCGCGAACCCGCCGAAGATGTTCACGGATGCGAGCACGATGCCGAGCAGCCCCAGCCACTTCGCCCCCGGCACATCCGCCGCTGCCGCCGCAATCAGCGCGCCGACGATGATGACGCTGGAAATCGCATTGGTCACCGCCATAAGCGGCGTGTGCAGCGCGGGCGTGACCGACCAGACCACGTAATAGCCGACGAAACACGCCAGCACAAAAATCGACAGGATCGAAATAAAGTCCACGTCAGTCTCCCAGGAAGGCCGGGAGCTTGCTCACCACCGCCATTCCGCCATTGCTATCACCAACAAGCACCACCGAAGGATCTGCCTTAACATTCGCAAGGACCCGATCATCGATAATCGAATTCACAGTAAATTGACCGTTCATTGCCATCACGGTGTTTCCTACACGTTCGGTGCGCGCCACACCTTCTTCGGCTTTGCCGGTACCCTTGTCGAGCGCAACCGCGACGCCCAATTTTGAAAGGTCGGGTTTGCCATAAATCCGGAAAGTCATACGATAACCTGCGCTGAATTCAGTCGGCTTCATTTCCTCGTAGGCTGAACCCTGTTGCAGCGCCTTCGCCTTCTTCAGATTCCCGCTGGGCGTAAGCGCCGAACCGTATTTGTCGAAAACGTTGAATGACAAATCGAAGATGCCGTCATTGTCGGTATCCACGAGGCATGGGCGTTTATCCAAAGCAGGAATGAACAACGATTTGGCTGCGTTGCCGGCGGATCGATCCTTCACCGTGCAGAACGCTGATTTGCCTGTCTCCTCGACGACGCGGAAAAGCTCGGTCCCCGCAGGGATCGTCTTTCCCTTGTCAGTAACCGCGTCAGCCATGAGGCGAACTGCGCGCGCAGGCACAAGCGATTGCTCGAAAATTGGCAGGCTTGTAGTCCCTGCCAAATCTCCTTGCTCGCCTTGGGGGACAAGATTCCAGATGGAATACAGCCTTTTCGCATGCGCCGGCTGAGCGGTCATCGCCAATGCCATACCAGCCAAGGCGATCTGCAATTTGATCATTCTGTCCCCTCTTAGAATTTTCTCTCCAGCCCCTAAGCCAGAGACTGGCCCAAAAGTTATGCCAGCCGGTCGTTCACCACTTCCCCGCCCTGCGTCAGCCGGACGGCATCGCCGATCTCCTCGTCGAGGATCGGTTTGCCCGCTTCCTTGTCCCAGAAGGCCGAGAGGAAGTTGTAGAGGTTGCGCGCGAACAGGGCCGAGGCATCAGCAGGCAAATGCGCCGGCGTGTTGGAATATCCCATGATCGTAACGCCGTGTTTTTCAACCAGCGTATCGGGCGCCGAACCCTCGACATTACCGCCTTGCGCCACCGCAAGGTCGAAGATCACGCTGCCGGGCTTCATGCTCGCGATCTGCGCGTCCGAAATCAGTCGCGGTGCCGCCCGCCCCGGTATCAGGGCGGTGGTGATCACGATATCCTGCTTGGCGATGTGCGAACTTACCAATTCGGCCTGCGCCTTCTGGTATTCCTCCGACATCTCAGTGGCATAACCGCCACTTCCCTCGCCTTCGATCCCGGCCACGTCTTCCACGAAGACAGGCTTTGCGCCGAGCGATTGTATCTGTTCCCTGGTGGCCGAGCGCACATCGGTTGCCGAAACCTGCGCGCCCAAGCGTTTGGCAGTTGCAATCGCTTGCAGACCGGCAACGCCAACCCCCATCACGAAAACTTTTGCCGCCTGAATTGTACCGGCAGCGGTCATCATCATGGGGAATGCGCGGCCATACGTATCGGCAGAGGCGATTACCGCCTTGTACCCGGCAAGGTTGGACTGGCTCGAAAGCACATCCATGCTTTGTGCGCGGGTGATGCGCGGCATGAATTCCATCGACAACGCTTCCAGCCCGGCTTTCGCGTAGGCTTCTACCCTGTCCTTGCGGCCGAATGGATCGAAAGTGGCGGCGACCCATGCACCATTTGACGCGCCTTTCAGCGTATCCACATCGGGCGCCTGCACGCCCAGGATGATGCTGGCCCCTGCGACCGTTTTGTCTGCAGGGCCGACTTTCGCACCCGCTGCCTTATAGTCGGCATCTGAAATCGACGCAGCCTCCCCCGCGCCGGTTTCAACCGCAACACTCGCACCCAAAGCGATGAATTTCTTCACCGTTTCAGGAGTGACCGACACGCGCTTTTCCCCCGCCGCGCGTTCTTTCAGGGCTGCTATGTGCAAAGCGATACTGGCTTAGTTCGCAATAAGCATGACAATGATCGCCGTGATTACCGCGATCAGCGGGACCGACCATTTGAGATTGGAAATGAAGCTGCTGTAGGTCTTTTCTGCTGCTTTCATGTCGTTTGCCGAAGCCATCGTAAGTCTTCCTCGAGATAAAGTATTTGAATTGCTGGGTGCGGGTTTATCGCGGTGCCCGCTGCGCTTCAAGCCCGCCGAAGCGGTTCTTAGCCTTAATCGGAACTTTACCCATCGTCCCTAAATGGGTCGCCTGTACCGCTACGGGACGGTTTGGGAAATTATGTCAGACAGCGAATCACGCCTTTTAATGCTGATCGATGATGAGCCGGCACAGAGCCGGCTGATCACCGCACTCGCCGCGCGCGATGGTTGGCGCACGCTGGTGGCCAAGGATTCCGAGACGGCGATTGCCATGCTCGGCACGCGCCAGGGGATGCAGTGTTCTGCGATCATACTCGATCAATGGGTGCCCGGCGATGATGCCTGCTCGCTGATTGAGGAATTGAAGGCACGGCGGCCGGCGATGCCGATCCTGATGTTGACCACCAGTGCGAGCCCGCTGCTTGCGGTGGAGGCTATGCGGGCCGGTGCCACTGATTATCTTATCAAACCCGTTTCACCCGACCGCCTGATGCAGGCATTGCGCAGCTCCACGCGGATCGAGGCACCCAAAGACGAATTGCAGCCGCTGACAGAGAAGCTGAACGCTTCGCTGGATTTCGACGCCATGATCGGAAACGCACCCGATTTCCGTGCCGCCCTTGCCAAGGCAGCCAAGACAGCGCGAGGGCACGGTCCGGTGCTGATCGAAGGGGAACGCGGCACGGGCAAGGAAATGCTGCTGCGCGCGATGCACGCGGCCAGCCCGCGCTCCAAGAGCGTAATCCGTCTGATTAACGCCCGCAGCGTTCCGGCCAACTCGATAGAATCGGTGCTGTTCGGACATGAACAAAACGCCTTTCCCGGCGCTTTCGACCGGCAAGTGGGCGCTCTGCAGCATTGCGATGGCGGCACACTTATCCTCGACGAAATCGACCGTTTGAGCGAAGATTTGCAGGCAAAGCTCGCGGAAACCTTGTCCACCGGTATTGTGCGCCCGGTCGGTGCAAAGCACGGCTTCCGCGTCGATGTCAGGATCCTCAGCGCCAGCAATCTGCCCTTGGCGGACCTGAATGATGCTGGCCATTTTCATCCCGATCTCCTGAAAGAGATTTCGCAGACGAAGATTACCCTTCCGCCGCTGCGCAAGCGGCCCGGGGACATTCCGGCCCTGACCCGCCATTTCCTCGCGCGGATCGGGGAACAGCCCGGCCTCAGGCATATGTCCATCAGCGAAAGCGCACTTTCGCTGCTTCAAGCGTTCGACTGGCCAGGCAACGTCCGCCAGTTGCAGGCTGTGCTGTTTCGGGCTGCGGTGTTCTGCGACCGCGAGACGCTGACGGTGGAAAGCTTCCCGCAGCTGGTCGAAGTGGTTGGCGACTTCGCCGATGAGGCCGCAAGCCCCCTGCAGGAAGGCGTTGGCATCATGCTCTACACGGCGGACGGCAATCTGAGGCCGCTGGAAGAAATCGAGGCCGATGTAATCCGGCTGGCCATCGGTCATTACCGCGGCAGGATGACAGAGGTCGCCCGGCGCCTCGGAATCGGCCGGTCGACGCTCTACCGCAAGCTCGGAGATCTCGGCATGGGTGACGCTGCCTGAACGGCAGACGTCGCCCTCTATCCGAACAAATCCTGCGCCCGCTCGTGCACCAGCTTGCCGACGCTGCGGCCCATTTTCAGACCTTCAATATTATCCGACTGGATGTGATAGCCGCCATAGATGCGCGAAATTCCCGCCATTTCCGCCGTCTCGGTAAATGTCGGTAGATAGAGGCGCACATCTTCGCCCAGCGCATCGGGTTCCGTGATTTCGCCAGGGTGGCGGATCAGTTCCGCCCCGAATGCATCATCCCCCGTGAACAGGCGCAGTCCTTCCGCGCACGCGGCGCTGACAGTGCTGTGCCCCGAAACGTAACTGGGAAATGGCGGGCTGACGAACACGTATGGCGAGTAGGGATACCATTCGGAACCCTTCAGCTCGATGGTGCCCTTGCCAGGTCCGCCCCACCCCTTGATCATCCGCTCGCCGTAGTAATGCCGCACGAGGGTCCATGGACGCGAGGTGTCCCAATATCGCTTCGAATCCCATGAAGCGATAAACGCATCGTGCGCTGTCTGACCGATCTGGAAGAACATCTTCACGTCGGCATCGAGGTCATTTCCGTCACGGCGCGAGATATCCTGAGCAAAACGCAGCCAATGCCCAGATTGGCCGGTGGAAGACGGCCCGTCGCGCATGAACTCGACCAACCCCTTCTGCTCGTCGGAGAGGCCCGCATTGAATGCGATAACTTCGTCCACCTCGTCGCGGAGTTCTTCAGACCCAACCCTTGGCGGCTCCGGCGCACGGAACTGATCGCACGAACTCAGGGCAAACGCTTTAACCCGGTACCAGTGCGGGGTGAGAAAGCCCGGCGCAAAGGTGCTCCCGTCGTCACGACGAAACGTGATCGGTTGCCAGCGATCCGGGTGGTATACCCGGTCAGGCGGATTGGCCGGCGAATATTGGGTGTAGTCCGAATAGGGGGTGCCAGCCGATCCCGCTTCGTCACCCAGCTGGTTCGCGCCGTCACGGTGGCATTCGCTGGCCATTGTTTCAGCTACCAACGTGCCAATTCCGGCCGCGTTGCTGCGTCCGGGAACCGCCAGTTCAGGCCGGTAGCCGAAGCCGCGAAGCGCCGCGTGAACAGTGGCGACATTTTCCGGGTAAAGATCGATCAAAGCGCCGGCTGCGGCATAGCTGATCGCTTCGCGTTTGTTCGCATCGGTCCGGTTTGCCTGTGGCTGACGCAATGAGGCCCCAAACAGGACACCGCGTGCCTTGCCGTCATACGCCGCCCACGCTTCGTACATTGCACCCGTGACGATGGCCATCGCCCGCGCAAGTACGGTTGGCCGCGCTTCGTTGCGCCTGACGTCCTCTGCCGCGATGTTCTGGAGGACATCGACCCAGTGATACGCCAGAGACTGGGCCTGCCCGCCCACCGATTTGCCGGTGTGCTGGATCCGCACTTCTCCTGCGTGAAGCGGCGCCGAGAAGCTAGCACCGCCCAACAGGCCGAGTACCGAACCGGATTTCAAAAAGTTTCGTCTCTGCATGATTCCCCCTGGCTGCTGGCGTAAATGCAGAAGCCGTTTTTGCAAAGCCCCACAAGCTCGATGGCGGTGATTTTTGCCGCCCCCGCATAGTGCGAATTGTTAGGATGTTTCGCTGTATGGAAACTGTGACGAAGCCAATTTTTGCCCGGGATGCGACATGACAGACAGCAAGTTTCAACAGGTATGCGACAGCCTTTCCAAGGTTGTCGATGGGGACCAGTTCGAAAGGTATCGCTGGGGCCGTGACGAAGCACCCAAACTGAAGCGACTTGCCGAATTGACCCGCGAAGCATTTTCAGGCCGCGAGGACTTCGAATTGACCGAAGAAGGTGCGACCAGCGAGCTGAAACGTTACGTCATCAAGGTGCACGGCAAGCGCACCATCGCGGTCGCTTTGACCTATGAAGCAGGCAAGGCGGTTATCCGGACTGAATCCGTAAACCGCAGTGCCTATGCCGCTGCTCCCGGTGATCCGATCGCCATCGACTATGAAAACGTCGACGAGGAATGGATCGCAAAGGCGATGCAGGCCGCGTTCAGCCGCATCCGCCAGGCCGGCGGCGCGCATTCTAGCCCGCAGGAAGCTCAGCAAAGTCAGTAAGCGCCGCATCGCGCAAACCGCGCCACACATTGCGCGCCTGAACGACCGCCGCGGCGTCATGGACACGGTGCAACTGCACGCCTGCATTCATCCCTGCAATCGATAGCGCGATGCTGCCGCCCAGCCGGTCCTCGGCAGGTGCCTCGTTCGACAACGCGCCAATCATCCGTTTGCGGCTTGCACCTAGCAGCAATGGCTGACCCAGTGCATGAAACAGCGGCAGCGCGTTGATCAGAGAAAGGTTCTCCGACAGCGTCTTGCCGAAACCGATGCCCGGATCGAGGATTATGTTGCCCCGTTCCAGCCCGGCTTCCAAGGCGCGGTCACGTGCAGCCTTCAGCCAATCGAACACATCGAACACCACGTTTGAATAATCGCCATTGGCGTGCAGGTCTTCGCCTTCACCGGGTGCATGCATCAGCACCACCGGACATTGCCGTGCCGCACACAGTTCAAGGCTGCGCGGATCGTGCCGCAATGCCGATACGTCGTTGATGATGTGCGCACCCGCATCCAGCGCCGCCTCCATCACTGCCGGTCGCCGCGTATCGACACTGATTGCGGCGCCCATTCCGGCACAATATTCGACTGCGGGAAGCACCCGTTTCAGTTCGTCGCCTTCCCATGTGGCGGGTGCGCCAGGACGCGTGCTTTCCCCGCCGATATCGACCAGCGCCGCACCAGCTTCCAGCATGGCAGAGGCGTGCGCCCTGCCTGCTGCGGGATCATCGAGGAATTCGCCGCCATCGCTGAAACTGTCAGGCGTGACGTTGAGGATGCCCATGATCTGCGGCTGGTCCAGCGGCACGGTTCGCTCGCCCAGTTTCAGCGGGGCGTGTGCTGTTGTCAGCCCGGCCCATTGCTCGCCCGCATCCGCAGCAACGCCATCTGGCAGGTCAGCAAGAATTTCCTCCACCGTTTCGGGCGATCCGAGCGAACGCTCGATCACCTGACCGCTGCGCGTCACGATCACGGCAAAGCGGTGCGCGTAGACCATCCCGCCTGCCAGACGGATCGCATCGCCATGCTCCGCCTGCGGGCTGAGTGTGAGGCCAATCGGGCGAATGTATACCTTGTCTGTCATGCCGCGACCCTAAGCTGAAATCCTACAGGATGGAACACATGGAACACAGTCCTGAAACTGGAATCATCGGAGCAATTTGCACGGCACAAAGTCATGAAGCGAGGCTAGCGTGGCACCGGACCTGTAGGACAGGATCAATGCTCTCCACTGCCGCGTCAAACCGCCGACAACTCAGCCGATATCAATCCTCAACCGCGAGCAGATAGGTCTGCCGGACGGCGTCGATCGGTTCGACCTTGTCACCGATTTCCATGTGCCAGAATGTCCAGCCGTTACAGCTTGGAGCGCCCTGCAATTCCTTGCCGAGCCCATGAATCGATCCGGTCTGCTTTTCGTAAACCAGCGATCCGTCAGCACGGACTTTCGCGACCCAGCGGCGTTTCTTGTCGAACACCTCGGTGCCCGGTTTGATATAGCCGTTCTCGACCAGCGCGCCGAACGCCACCTTGGGCGCATTGCGCTTGCTCTGCATGGTTTGCAGCGCGCTTTCGTCCAGCGGCAATTCCTTCTCGATCCGTTTCAGCGCGGCCTGCGTATAATTGCTTTCCCGCTCGCAGCCGATCCATTCGCGGCCTAGCCTTTTCGCGACTGCACCGGTCGTACCGGTACCGAAAAACGGGTCGAGAACCACGTCGCCCTTTTCCGTTGTTGCAAGCATCACGCGGTAAAGCAGCGCCTCAGGCTTTTGTGTCGGGTGCACTTTCGTGCCGCCTTCCTTCAGCCGTTCCTGGCCGCCGCAAATGGGCAGCACCCAGTCGCTACGCATCTGCAGTTCGTCATTCAGTGTTTTCATGGCGCGGTAATTGAAGTGGTATTTCGCTTTCTCACCCTGCGAACACCACAGCAGCGTTTCATGCGCATTGGTGAAACGCGTGCCTTTGAAATTGGGCATCGGGTTGCTTTTGCGCCAGACGATGTCGTTGAGAATCCAGAAGCCCAAATCCTGCAGGATCGCGCCGACGCGGTAGATGTTATGGTAACTGCCGATAACCCAAAGCGCGCCGTCGGGTTTCAGGATACGCTTTGCCTCGGTCAGCCATTCACGAGTAAAATCATCATAAATCTTGAAGCTATCGAACTGGTCCCAATGATCGGTGACCGCGTCGACCTGGCTGCCATCGGGGCGGTTCAGATCCCCGCCCAGCTGAAGGTTATATGGCGGATCAGCAAAGACGAGGTCGATGCTGGCATCGGGGATGGAGCGCATGGCCTCCACACAGTCGCCCGACAGGATTTGCCCCAGCGGCAAATCCGGTTTCGTTACTTCTGCTTTGGCGCGTTTCGTTTTGGCCGCGCGCATCCGTGTGGTCTCGATGACCCCCATCTTGTCTTTTCCCTTCCTGAGTTATCCACAGGGTGAGTCCAAGCAGACTCCACGTCAAGGAAAGAGTTTTGGGGCCCTATGGTTAACAGCCCGCTAACCAAGAAAGAACGAAAAGAGTCCCCCACAAGATGTTGAGACTCATGGCATTTGGCAGACTCGACATGATGGGGTGTTGCGCGAAAGACTCGGCTGGCCGAATTTATGCAAGGATCAGGGCAATGTTGGCAATGAATGCGGCGAGCAAGACCGCGCCGAGCACGCGGCCGATCCGGTCGGCAAACCAGCACAACAGCAAAACCATCAGCGCAGTCGCAGCCACCATCGGCAGTTCGATATCCACCAGCTCGGCCGGAATGGCGACCGGGGAAATGGCCATCGTCGCCCCGCCAATCAGCAGGATATTGTAGATGTTCGATCCGACCACATTGCCCAGTGCCAGGCCCGATTTCCCGCGCAGCGCGGCAGCGACAGAGGCGGCCAGTTCCGGCAGCGAAGTGCCGATCGCGACCACGGTCAGACCGATAACCGTTTCGCTGAGGCCGGCAAAGCGCGCCACGTCCACAGCGCCGTCGACCAGATATTTACCCCCGGCTATCAGCGCGGCAACGCCGATCGCGAACAGCACGACTGATTTCCACAAGGCGGGAATTTCATCCTCGTCTTCATGCTCGTCTTCGTCGGCCGGACGCGGGTGGCGGTATCTCCACACGATATAGATCGTCAGCAGCGCGAGCAGCGCGGCGCCCAGCCATGGTGATGCGAAACCGCCCAATGCGAGCAGCCACAACATAACCGATGCGCTGAAGGCGACGACGGCGTCGCGTCTGCCGGTACCGGTCAGGATGATCGGCGCGACCAGCGCGGCCGCGCCCAAAATCAGCAGGGTATTGGCCAGGTTCGACCCGGCAATATTGCCCCAGGCGATTTCGGGCGAGCCGATCAGGGCCGCCTGAACACTGGCGACCATTTCCGGCATGGAAGTCGCCGCACCGACAATTACCAGTCCCGTGACAAGGTTTGAAATCCCCATCCGCCGGGCAAGGCCAACGGCCCCGCGAACCAGCAGCTCGCCGCCCAGCCCCAGTCCGACCAGGCCAGCAAGGATCAGCAATATTGCAGTTGTCATTTAGTCGCCTTGGATGCGGAGCGCAGGATTGCGATGCCGGCCACTGCAGAAACCAGCGATCCCGACAACACACCAAGTTTGACCGCGGCGATTTGTTCCGGGGATGCAAAGGCAAGGTTCCCGATAAACAGGCTCATGGTGAAGCCGATACCTGCAATCAGCGACAGCCCCCATATCTGCGCCCAGCTAATGCCCTGCGGCAGATTGGCGATGCCCAGCCTGGTGGCGATCCACGCAAAGCCGACGATGCCCAGTTGCTTACCGACGATCAGGCCCAGCGCGATGCCCAGCGGCAGCGGCGCGATCAGGGCGGCCATTTCCACATCGAGCAAGCCGACACCGGCGTTGGCGAAAGCGAAGATCGGCACGACCAGGAATGCAACCCACGGGTGCAGACCATGCTCCATATGCTCAAGCATCTTTTCACCGCCCCGGCTGGTTACCGGGATCGTCATCGCCAGCGCCACACCCGCCAGCGTTGCATGGACGCCGGATTTCAGCACGAAATACCACAGGGCAACGCCCAGCAGAATGTAAGGCAGGCGCGATCCGACACGTGCGCGTCCGATCAGCAGCAGCAGCGCGAATACAATCGCGGCGGCAATCAGCATCCCGGTTTCAACGCCGGGGGTATAAAACAGCGCGATAATCACGATCGCCCCGATGTCATCGATGACAGCAATCGCCAGCAACAGCGCCTTGAGCGCGACCGGCACACGCTTGCCCAGCAGCGCAAGGATGCCCAAGGCAAAGGCGATGTCAGTGGCAGCAGGGATCGCCCAGCCCGCCATGTTCTCGCTCTGACCCCAGTTGATCGATGTGAACACCAGCGCCGGCAGGACCATTCCGCCCAGCGCAGCGAACAGCGGCAGGGAAGACTGTTTCCAGCTTGATAACTGTCCGGTCAGAGCCTCGCGCTTCACCTCGAGCCCGACGAGCAGGAAAAACAGCGCCATAAGACCATCGTTGATCCATAAGAGGGCAGATTTCTCCACTCCCCCACCGCCTATCGTGACTGCAACCGGCGTCTGGAGAAGGCCCGCATACCATCCGGCAAGGCCGCTATTGGCCACGATCAGTGCAGCAGCAGCAGCGATCATCAGCACGATCCCGCCCGCGCTTTCTTCCTTCATGAAGTCGCGCAGATATTTTGCGGATGCCTCGACGGCGGTGGTTATGGCCACGATGTTTGCCCTTAAAAAAGCGGCGCCGCGGTGAAATTCCGCGGACGCCGCTGTGGTTCATTCTGTTTAGGTGACGGCACCGGGGTCACAGGAGGGGGGTTGGTTCCCCGGCGCCGCCGATGCGAGGTCACTGGACCGCGGGTTCTCCACGTGCCTGGACCTGTGCAATACGGTCTTTCAATTGCAGACGAATACGCTTGAGTATCTTCACTTCCTCTTGCTTGCCTGCCGCCTTGCTGGTGTCGATCAAACGATCGATCCGGCGGTGCCGCAAACGCAATTTCTTGAGGTAGCCATTCATCTCACTCTCCTGAATTTGCCCTGTTGGCCACTATATCGCATCGCCGGTTTGATAATTCCAATTGTTAGTTATCGCTCTTTCTGATAGAAAATATCTATCATGCCTTCACTCCGCCAGCTGGAATATCTGATCGCTATCGAGGACGCGGCCCATTTCGGGCGGGCTGCAGCAGAGATGAATGTCACCCAGCCGACGCTCAGCCAGCAGGTGAAGGAAATGGAACTGCGCCTCGGGTCGAAACTGATCGATCGAGGCCGCCCGGTTCGCCTGACCCCGATCGGGCGCGAAATTGCCAGCCGCGCCCGCCGTGTGCTGCGCGATATCGGTGAAATCCGCGCGATTGCAGAGCGCGGGAAAGACGGAATGGCCGGTACTATCCGGCTGGGCGTTTCACCGACAATCGGCCCCTATCTGATGCCGCGCGCAGTGGTGCGGTTGCACCGCGAATTCCCCAGCCTCAGGCTCTATATCCGTGAAGGGATCCCGGCAGACCATTTTGCCGATCTGCGCAATGGCCGGCTCGACATGATGCTCGCCCCCTTGCCGGTAATCGGCAGAGATATGCACGTGCAGCCATTGTTTGACGAACCCCTGCAAATGGTCGGCGCGCCCGATCATCGCTTGTTCGCCAAACGCCATTTGCAGCCCGGCGATTTTGCCGGCGAGCCTGTCCTCAGCCTCGACCGGCGGCACCCGTCGCATGGTCAGACCGAACAGATTTGCGAGGAAATGGGCGCCGACCTTCTGCGCGATTACGAAGGGACCAGCCTGGACAGTCTGCGCCAGATGGCCGGGTCAGGTTTGGGCCTGGCGCTGCTGCCGGAACTGTATCTGCGCGCAGAAACCGGCGGTGAAGACATGGTCCGCCGCTTCGAAATCGATGACTGGGCGCCCAAACGCTCGATAGCGGCCGTCTGGCGCGAAGGCGCAGCGTTCGCCAGCAGCTTCGCCGTGATCGCTGAAATCGCCGCCTCAGAAGCTCGCGAAATTCTCGCCTGAGCCGCTGCAGGCAGCCTATATCAGGCTGAGCTGCGCAACCGGCGCGAAGCTTCTGCGGTGATGCGGCGTCGGGCCGTGTTCGCGCAGCGCGGCCATGTGGTCTTTCGTACCGTAACCCTTGTTCCGTTCCCAGCCATATTGCGGATACTCAGCCGCCGCATGCCGCATCATCCGGTCACGCCATTCCTTGGCGACGATCGAGGCTGCGGATATCGCAGGTTCTAGCGCGTCACCGCCGACAATCGGCCGCCCTTTGCCCCATGCGGCCTCGTCCCATTCGCCGCAGCGCCCGCATGGCGACATATTCCCGTCGATCAGCACAGCCTTAGGGGCGCCGTCGAGAACCGAGCATAGCCGGTTCACCGCCAGCGTCATGGCGAGCATTGTCGCGCCGAGGATATTAAGCTCGTCGATCTGCTTCACATCCACGATGCCGACCGCCCATGCGCATGTGCCCCGGATCGTTTCATCCAGCACCGCGCGCCGTTTTGCGGTAAGCTTCTTGGAATCGTCGAGGCCGTCCGGGCAAGGGTTGCACAGAACCACGGCACCGGCCACAACCGGCCCCGCCAAGGGGCCGCGTCCGGCCTCGTCCACCCCGATGGTGAAGCCTTCGGCACCAAATTGCCGGTCAGGAGTTACAGCTAACATGACTATCTCGAAAAACGCCCTTCTCGCCCTCGCGCTATCACCCGCTGCCATCGCGCTATCAAGCTGCGAGGCCAATGGATCGGTGGAAACCGCCACTGAGACACAGGCTGTCGCCGGTGCCAAAGAAGCAGGCACCTTCGGACCGTTCAGCGTGACGGAACACGGCACTTTCAATGAGCCTTGGGCCGCCGCGTTCGAACCGACAACCGGCAATCTGTTCATCACTGAAAAGTCGGGCCAGATTAAATTCTTCCAACCTGAAAACGGCAAGATCGGCACGGTGTCCGGCGTACCGGCGGTCGATTACGGAGGACAGGGCGGATTAGGCGACATCGCCTTTGCGCCCGATTACGATCAGAGCGGGTTGATCTATCTGAGCTGGGCAGAGGCTGGCGACGGCGACACACGCGGCGCTGTTGTTGGCCGCGGCAAGCTTGCCTGCGGCGGCGCGAGCGCCTGCTCGATCAACGATCTAGAAATAATCTGGCGCCAGGCACCCAAAGTCACCGGACGCGGACATTATTCGCACCGGATCGCGTTTTCGCCTGACGGGCAGCATCTGTATATCGCCTCGGGCGACAGGCAGAAAATGCAGCCCGCGCAGGATACCTCCAACACGCTTGGCACTATCGTCAGGCTCAACCTCGACGGGACGCCGGCCGCGGGAAATCCGATGGCTGACAAGGGCGGAAAGACCAGCGAGATATGGTCCTATGGTCACCGCAACATCCTGGGCATGGACTTCGATGCGCAGGGCCGCCTTTGGGAAACCGAGCACGGCCCGGCTGGCGGCGATGAATTCAATCTTGTGAAAGCGGGTTCCAATTACGGTTGGCCGGTGGTGTCAGACGGTAACCATTATGACGGCGAAAAAATCCCGAACAATTCGACCCGCCCGGACCTAGCCGGATCGGCAATCACCTGGACGCCGGTTATCGCGCCGGGGGATATGGTGTTCTATAAAGGCAACCTGTTCAGCGATTGGCAGGGCGATGCCCTGATCGCGGGTCTTAAAACCAACGCCATCATCCACGTCAAAGTGGATGGTGATACGGCACGGGAAGCTGCGCGATACGAATTCGAAAACCGCCTTCGCACCATTGATACCGGACCTGACGGCGCGCTGTGGGTGCTTGAAGACGGCGAAGGCGGACGATTGCTGCGTCTCACCCCGCAAAACTGATGGGCGAGAGCTGAACCTTACCCGCTGCTAGCTGAAATTGATCGACAGGGCGCGAAGTGCGTCCTATCGGCGCGCGCATCGTGGCAACCATAGTCCCCCTTTCCAATGTCGATGCCGACCTGATCGAGCAACTGCTCGACCGCGCTTTTGGCGAAGGGCGGCAGGCGCGCACAGCCTATCGTATCCGCGAAGGTACCGATTGGCTGGAGGCGCTGAGCTTTGCCGCGCTGGATGAAGACGATTACCTCGCCGGTACGATCCAGCTTTGGCCCGTCGCGCTGACGGACCCCGAAGGGCGCAACCATCCGCTGATCATGGTCGGCCCGGTGGCCGTTCTGCCGGAAAAGCAGCACGAAGGATACGGCAAGGCCTTGATGCTGGCGGCTCTGGGCGCGCTGGCCCCGCAGTCACCGCTTCCGCAGGTGATGATCGGCGATCCTGAATATTACGGGCGTTTCTTCGGCTTCTCTGCTGCACCGACCGGCAAATGGCATTGCCCCGGCCCGTTCGAGCAATCGCGCCTGCTGGTCCGGTGCGAGAACCCGGCGATCCTTCCGGCAGAAGGTATGCTGGGGCCCTGGCCTTCCGATTTCAATCCAGAGGCCGGCACAGACTAACCCTGCCCGATGGCCTGATCTGGCCCCTTGGCGTTATGCTGCAAGTCTGGCATCGCAATCAGACCAATGCCTTACGAACCACCCCCCGAACTCGCCGGACTGACCCTGTCCGAAATTGCCCAACAGGTTGCCGCGCGCAAACTGCCGCCGGTCGAAAGCTGGAATCCTGCGCAGGAAACAGACAGCCTGATGCGGATCGCGGCCGATGGTCAATGGTATCACGATGGCGGATTGATCCGGCGGCACGCGATGGTGCGGGCCTTTTCCGGTTTGCTGGTGCGCGATGAAGACGGCCAGCACTGGCTGGTTACGCCGTTCGAGAAAGCGCGGATCGAGGTCGAGGACGCGGCGCTGATCGCAGTCGACGTCAGTCAGCGCGGCGACGGGCTGGCATTCCGCCTGAACACCGATGATCTGGTGGTTGCCGGACCGGAAAACCGCCTGGTGGCACGCGGCGACGAAGAAACCCCGTCGATATATTTGCAGGTGCGCCGCGGGCTGGAGGCAAAGCTGAACCGCAGCACGTATCAGCAACTGGCCGAAATCGCGCTGGCGGCAGGCGATGACTGGACCGTATCCAGCCTTGGTGAAACTTTCACGCTTCTGCCTGCATGAGCGCGCTGTTCGACCGGCTTTCAGCCCTGTTCGAACTGGGCCACCGCGAGCCGATCCCCGATCTGCTGAGCGATGAACGCTTCGCCGTGGCAGAGCGAACCGCGAAAGCGGCGGTGCTGATCGCGGTGACCGACCGGGCAGAACCGGGCGTAATCCTGACCCAGCGGCCAACCACCATGCGTGACCATCCCGGGCAGGTCGCTTTCCCCGGCGGGAAGCTGGACAGCGGCGAAGGTCCGGTTGAAGCCGCCTTGAGAGAGGCGCATGAGGAATTGGCCCTGCACCCCCAGCACGTGCAGCTGATCGGCACCAGCGACCGGTACCAGACAGGAACCGGGTTCGACATTACCCCGGTGCTTGGCGTGGTCCCGCCCGATCTTCCGCTGACAGCGCACCCGCGCGAGGTGGAGGCATGGTTCGAAGTCCCGCTGCGCGTCGTATTCGAACGCAGCAACTGGACGGAGAACGAGGTGTTCTGGCGCGGCCGGACACGGCGCTATCTGGAAATGGACTGGGAAGGCTTCCGCATCTGGGGCGTGACAGCCGCTATCATCGCCAATTTGTCGCGGCGGATTGAAATAGAGGCACTTCTCGGTGAATAGGGGCGCGATGGCCGAAACCAAACTCGAAGCAGACTGGCTGCACCGTGAAGACCTGGCGATGCTGGTCGATGCCCTTGGGGCAGAGGATATGCGCTGGGTCGGCGGATCGGTGCGCGACACGCTGCTGGGTATCGAAGTGGCCGATATCGATGCCGCCACCATGCATGAACCGCAGGAAGTCATTCGGCGCCTGAAAGAAGCTGGCATACGGAGCGTGCCCACAGGCCTTGATCATGGCACCATTACCGCGCTGATGCCCGGCGGGCCGGTAGAGATTACCACCTTGCGAAAGGATGTCTCGACTGACGGCCGCCGTGCGACCGTCGCCTTCGCTAGCAATTGGCGCGACGATGCCGCCAGACGAGACTTCACAATCAATGCGCTGTACGCGCATCCCGTGACCGGGCTAGTCACGGATTATTTCGGCGGGCTGGAAGACCTGGCAGCGCGCCGCGTTCGCTTTATCGGCAACGCTCATGAAAGAATTCGCGAGGATCACCTGCGTATTCTCCGCTATTTCCGGTTTCAGGCGCGGTTTGGCTCTCAGCTAGATGAAATTGCCGAGCAGGCGTGCAGCGAACTTGCCGAAACCCTCAAAGGGCTGAGCCGGGAACGGGTGGCGAAGGAATTGCTGCTCCTGCTGGGTCTGCCTGATCCGCACTCGACCGTTGCCAGAATGCGCAAACTCGGTGTGATGCAGGTGGTCATGCCTGAGAGCGGGGCACACCAACTCGACGTTCTTGAGCGGCTGATCGCACGTGAGAAGGCAGAGCGAGTGAAGCCTGACGGACTGCGCCGGCTGGCCGCAATGGTGCCTACGGTTCCGCCAGTCGCGGAAACCATCGCCTCGCGGCTGAGATTGTCCCGCGCACAGCGGGAACGGCTGGTTTCTGTTTCAAAACGCTTGGCAGACGATGCCGAAAACGCCCGCGCCCTCGCTTATCGCAAAGGTATGGAGATTGCGGTCGACCGCGTCTTGCTTGTCGGCGGATCGATCGAAAAATTGCGCGGCTGGGAGGTCCCAACCTTCCCCCTCAAAGGCGGGGAGATCGTTCAGCGAGGGGTCGGCGCCGGGCCTGAGGTCGCGCGCATTTTGCAGGGCATTCAGAACTTATGGGTGGCAGAAGGCTTCCCCGACCGGGAGCGCGTACTCTCCCTTCTGGACGAAGAGCTGGAGCGGCGCGAACAGGCCAGTTGACGTAATTTGATTGCTTATTGCAGCGCCCCACCCTACATGGCGCTCAACGTCCGGCGCGGGAATTGTCCTGCGAAATCGGCTGCGAGCGTGAACTTCCCCTTACAAACAAGGGTTTAGTCCCGCATCCGGTGCACGGAATTTGCGTTGATCGCATTGCTTCCCTTTTCACGCTTGGGTCGCCGTAAGGACCCCTTGGCGCCCGGAATCCCTCTTTTGTTGGGCTTCCGACCGGCGCCCAATGAAAGTATTTTATGTCTTATTTTGAAAAACTCGGCCTCGCCGAACCCATTCTTCGCGCCCTCAATACCAAAGGCTATACAGAGCCGACACCAATTCAGCGCGAATCCATTCCGGCGCTGCTCGACGGCCGCGATCTGCTGGGCATCGCCCAGACCGGCACCGGCAAGACCGCCGCATTCTCGCTGCCTTCGCTTCACCGCTTGGCCGCAAATCCGAAAGGCCGCATTCCAGCTGGCTGCCGGATGCTGATCCTGTCGCCTACCCGCGAACTGGCCGCGCAGATTGCCGAGAACATGCGCGAGTATGCGCGCTTTCTCGACCTGTCGGTTCAGTGCATTTTCGGCGGCGTCCCTGCCCGTCAACAAGCCCGCAAGTTGGTCCCCGGCTGCGACGTACTGGTCGCCACTCCGGGCCGCCTGCTCGACCTGATCGAACAGCGCGCGCTAAGCCTGCAGCATGTCGAAATCTTCGTCCTCGACGAAGCCGACCAGATGATGGATCTGGGCTTTATCAAGCCGTTGACCCGCATCGCCAACATGCTGCCGCAGGAACGCCAGAGCCTGTTCTTCTCCGCCACCATGCCGCAAACGATCGCCGATCTGGGCAAGCGCTTCATCCGCAACCCAGTGCGCGTGGAGGTTGCCCCGCAATCGACCACCGCTGAACGTGTCGACCAGTTCGTGACGTTTATCGACCAGCGCGAAAAGCAGGCCTTGCTCACGCTGACCCTGCGCAAGGGCCTGACCAATGGCGAGATCGAAAGCGCGCTTGTCTTCACGCGTACGAAACACGGCGCCGACCGCGTCGTCCGCCATCTCGTGGCAGCTGGCATCAACGCTGCTGCCATTCACGGTAACAAGTCGCAAGCGCAGCGCACCCGCGCGCTGGACGGTTTCCGCCGTGGCAGCATTCCCGTGCTGGTTGCGACCGACATTGCCGCACGCGGCATCGATGTTCCGGGCGTCAGCGCGGTGTTCAATTTCGAGATTCCGAACGTGTCAGAACAATATGTTCACCGCATCGGCCGCACCGCGCGTGCCGGACGCAGCGGCATCGCGATCGCCTATGTCGCACCGGATGAAAAACCGTACATTCGCGATATCGAGAAACTGACCGGTCAGCGTCTTACACCGGCCAATCTGCCCGACGATTTCGTCGATCAGGCAAAAGGCCTGCCTGCCCCAGCCCGCAAGGGCACCGGTGCAGAGCGTAGCGATGACGACCGCAGCGCACGTTTCCGCAAGGGCAGTAACGCCGGAAGAGGCGGCGCTGGCGGAAATCGCCGTGATCGCCCGGCCAAGGCCAATGGTGCCGGTGGCCGCGACCGCAAATGGCGCGATGCAGAGGGCCGCTCCCCCGATCAGGGCGAGTACCGGAGCCGCGAAGACCGCGATCGCCGGAACCGCGGCGGCGGACACGATTCGACCGGCAACGGATCGGGCGAAAACTTCGCCCGCCCCAAAAATGTCAGTCACAAGAAAGGCCCGGTCACCAAACCCGTGATCGAGGCAAAACGTACCAATGACAGCAAACCGGCGGCGAAAAAACCGCACCGCAAGGGTGGCAGGCCGCAGGGCGCAGCCAGCGGGAACCGTCCGGTACGCCGCCACCAATCATGATCCAAACGCGCTGAGATCAGTGCTTGAGGCCAGCTTCAGGCCAGCTTCAGGCCAGCTTCAGGATTGTTTCGCTATAAACCGGGTGTTGCGTTCTTCTCCATGATTTGGAAAAGAGCGCGACGTCCAGAAATCTGCGGGCTGAAATCTGCGGGGACGAACATAAGCCCATGCTGGCCGCTCCGCTGTATTGTGCGGAGCAGGTTTCAGCGCACGGGCATTTCCTGAGCGATCGCTTGTTGCGCCGGTTTCCGGCTGTGCTGTGGCGACTGGTCGCCTGAACGACGAACTTGGAGCGTATTGATGAAATTCATGAAACTGGCCACCCTCTCCGCAATCGCGGCAGCCAGCCTTTCCACCTCTGCCTTCGCCGCACCTGCGGTTGGCGATACAATCACCGGCCCAGAAGGCGGCACCGTTGGCACGGTTGAAGCTGTGGCTGACGGCATGGTCACCTTCAACACCGGCAAGCACAACGTGACGTTGCCGACCGAATCCTTCGGTGAAGGCGATACCGGCCCGACGATCACTGTCACTAAGACCTATCTTGATGACGCGATGGACGCAGAAATCGTCAAGGCAGCAGCAGCACGCGATGCTCTGCTCGTCGAAGGCGCAGCCGTTCTGAGCGCGAACCAGCAGCCGCTGGGCGTGGTCGAAAGCGTTGACGGTGACACTGTAGTCGTCGCCCATGCCGATGGCCCGGTCAGCCTTCTGCGCGAGCACTTCGTTGCACGCGAAGCCAATCTGATGGCGCTTTTCACCAATGAACAGATCAAGACGACGATCGCTGCCAATTCGGCAAGCTAAGTCGCAGCCCTTGAAGGGTCGCAAAGAAGGGCCGGTGCGTATCAGCGCACCGGCCCTTTTCTTTATACCGCGTATCAGGTGAAACGATTGTCGCGCGGGAAACCTTGCGGCGGCATGCGGCCAGCGGCCCCGCGGGCCACCTTCCACTGCCATATTTCATTCTCGGTGCGGGTCCGGTCGCCCTTGCCGCCCATCGCCCAGCTAAGCCCCTCTTCCAGCTTGAAGGTCGTGGCATCGGACAGGCCGCCATCGCGGTAACGCTGCAACATTACGCCCTGCCCGCGGCCCAGGACCGGCAATTCCTCGAGGCTGAACACCACGAGCTTGCGGTTGTCGCCGACCACCGCAATGTGATCATGATCCTTGTCTATCTCGCGCAGGACCTGGAATTTGGCATCGCCCTTCAGATTGACGACCTGCCTGCCCTTCTTTGTTTCGGCCAGCATTTCGTCCATCTCTGCCGCGAAACCCTTGCCGTTCGACGCAGCGAGCAACAACTGCCCCTTGGGCCGGTACACAATCACCCCGATAATCTGCGATGCGGAATCGATATCCAGCGTGTTGCGGATCGGTTCGCCGAACCCGCGCGCACCGGGCAGCTTGTCGCCGCCAAGCGTGAAGAAACGGCCATTATCGGCAGCAATCAGCAGTTTGTCGGTGGTTTGCGCGTGCAGCGCGAAGGCCGGGCCGTCGCCTTCCTTGTATTTGAAATCGCCCATGCCGTCTTCCGAGGCGGCCAGATCGACATGCCCCTTGGCCCCGCGGATCCAGCCCTTCTGCGACAGAACAACCGTGATCGGTTCCTTCTCGATCATCGCATCCATGCTGAATTCGACGGTCGGCGCAGCTTCCGCAATGGTTGTCCGGCGGCGGCCAATCGCCGTGTCTTCGGCATATTCCTTGCGCAGTGATTTCAGATCGCGTTTGAGGCGGGTGCGTTGCCGTGCGGGTGAGCCGAGCAACGTTTCCAGTTCCTCCCGCTCTTTCAGCAAGTCATCGCGTTCACCGCGCAGTTGCATTTCTTCCAGCTTGCGCAGCGAACGGAGACGCATGTTCAGAATTGCCTCGGCCTGTCTGTCGGTGAGGCTGAATTCCTTGATCATCACCGCTTTCGGCTCGTCCTCGTAGCGGATAATCTCGATCACCCGGTCGAGGTTGAGGAACGCCACCAGATAACCTTCGACCAGTTCCAGCCGGGCGGCGATCTTTTCCAGCCGGTGGCGGCTGCGGCGCTGCAGGATGTCGATCTGGCTGGTGACCCAATGGCCCAGCAATTCCTTCAGCCCCATCACCATCGGCGTGCGCGAAGCGTCGAGCACGTTGAGGTTGAGGCCAAACCGGGTTTCAAGATCGGTCAGCTTGTACAGCGATTCCTTGAGCAGTTCCGGATCGACATTGCGGTTCTTCGGCACCAGCACGAGACGGATCTTCTCGTCGCTTTCATCGCGGATATCCTCGAGGATGGGCAGCTTCTTGTCGGCAATGAGCTGCGCGATCTGCTCGATCAGCTTGCCTTTTTGCACCTGGTACGGGATTTCGCTGATGACCAGCTGATACTGGCCCCCGCCCAATCGCTCGATACCTGCCTCGCGGTCTTCGGCCTTCTCCGCCTCTACCGCGTGGAACCGGCCGCGAATACGGAACGACCCGCGCCCGGTTTCATATGCCTTGGAAATGATTTCCGGACTGTCGACGATCAATCCGCCGGTCGGCAGGTCGGGCCCGTGGAACAGTTCCATCAGGCGCGGGTGTTCGACGTGGGGGTTGTCGATCAGTTCCAGCGTCGCATCGATAATCTCTGCAACATTGT
Organism: Pontixanthobacter luteolus; assembly: GCF_009828095.1. Classification (GTDB taxonomy): domain Bacteria; phylum Pseudomonadota; class Alphaproteobacteria; order Sphingomonadales; family Sphingomonadaceae; genus Pontixanthobacter; species Pontixanthobacter luteolus. Next base: position 1,417,074 of record NZ_WTYP01000001.1, read on the forward strand.
GGCTGGGAATGTTTGTCGCCATGCCCACCGCGATACCGCTGGCACCGTTTGCCAGCAGATTGGGGAACAGGCCGGGCATAAGCTCCGGCTCTTCCTCTTCACCATTATAGGTCGGGATGAAATCGACCGTGCCTTCGTCCAGCCCCTGCATCAGCAGCATGGCGGTGCGCGTCAGCCGCGCTTCGGTGTAACGATAGGCGGCCGCGTTATCGCCGTCGATATTGCCGAAATTGCCCTGCCCTTCGACCAGCGGATAGCGGAGCGAAAAATCCTGGGCCAGGCGGACCATTGCATCATACGCCGCAGTATCGCCGTGCGGGTGGTATTTGCCGATCACTTCGCCGACGACGCGGGCGGATTTCTTGAACGTGTTTGACGGGTCCAGCTTGAGCTGGCGCATGGTCCACAAAAGGCGCCGGTGAACAGGCTTCAGCCCGTCACGCAAATCAGGCAACGAACGCGCCGTAATCGTGGACAGGGCATAGACCAGATACCGTTCCGACAGCGCGGAATCGAAAGGTGCATCGACGATCGCGTCGAACGGATCCGGTTCGGTATTTTCAATGTCGGTAGTCGCCATACGTTTCGCCTTATCACCGGCACGGCTCGCAGGACAATCCGGAACGATTCACTGTCCCCGCCCGTTGATCAGGCAAAAGCAATTCAAGGAGTTATTTTATGACAAACGTACTGATCATGGCCACCAACGGGTTCGAACAAAGCGAACTGATGGGTCCGATGAAACGTCTGAACGATGCCGGCATCGACACCACGGTCGCAAGCATCGAAACGGGTGAGATCAAAGGCTGGAAAGACGGCAATTGGGGCGAAAGCGTCAAAGTTGATACGACTCTGGGAGACGTATCGGTCGACGATTTTGACGCGCTGCTGCTGCCCGGCGGACAGATCAACCCGGATATTCTGCGGATGGAAAGCGATGCGATTGATATCGTGCGCAGCTTCAACATGCGCGGCAAACCAATTGCTGCAATCTGCCATGCGCCGTGGCTTCTGGTCGAGGCCGATATTGTGAAGGGCAAGACCGTCACGAGCTGGCCGTCGCTGCGGACCGATCTGACCAATGCAGGCGGCAAGGTCGTGGATCAGGAAGTGGCAGAAGATGGCAATCTGATCACGAGTCGCAACCCGGATGACATCCCTGCCTTCTCGGATGCCTTAATTGCCCAACTGAAAAATGCGATGGCCGAAGCAGCCTAAAAACGCAAATAATCAACAGCTTGAAAGGCCCTGCCGCGTGATCGCGGTGGGGCTTTTTGCATTTTGGCCTTGACCGATCGGCCTCGCGAGCCTCAATTGTGGCTAAATTATGGCGAGAAGGAGGCTGAAATGAGGCAGAATATGAAACGTCCGATGTTGGCTGGTTTTGCGATCCCGCTGCTGGGGCTGGCGGCCTGCGCTGAGGACCGGGGCGAAAGCACCGAAGCAGCTGCGGATATCGCGCAAAGCTATGAGGCGGACTCCGCAGCTGACGAGGTGGCGACTGAGGCCGGCTACTCAGCCGGGAGCGGGCCATCCGCATCCTCAGCCATTCCGGATCTCGGCAGTGTTGCGATCAATTTGCCCAAGCTGGCTTATACTTATGACTTCGCGTGGCGGATGCCGGGTGAAGACATCGGCAAGCTTCAGCGGCGCCACGCCGATCTCTGCGATCAACAGGGGCCGGCAAGCTGCCAGATTTTGGGCATGCGCAAGAACGGCGAGGTCGGCGATGAGGTGACCGGCGAATTGCAACTGGCTGTAGCCACCCGCCATGCGCGGGCGTTCGGCGCGTTGCTGGAGAAAGAAGCTGGCGAAAGCGGCGCAGAACAGATCTCCGCGAATATCGCGGCCGAAGAACTTTCCAAGGCTATCGTCGACACCGAAGCTCGGTTGGAGGCGCGAACCGCCTTGCGTGACCGGCTCCAGAATGTCCTGCGCACACGCAAAGGGACGGTCCGCGAACTGGTGGAGGCAGAGCGCGGCGTCGCGCAGGTCAATGAGGAAATCGATCAGGCACGCAGCTGGCTGAAGGAGATGCGCGGGCGGGTTGCCTATAGCCGGGTCAATATCCGCTATGAAACCGGAGCTGTCGCCCGCAACGACTTCCTCTCCCCGATCCAGGGTGCGCTCGGATCGCTCGGATCGATCTTCGGGTTCCTGATTGCGGCGCTGATCATGCTCGCCGCGGTGCTGGTTCCAATCGGCGGCCTGGTGCTTGGCGGCAGGGCAATCAATCGCAGGTTCGGCATCCGCCAGACTGCTGACGCCTAAGAAAGACAAGACTAACCGATAAGCTTGATGGGGCGGCTGCTTTCACTGCGAGAGCGGCCGCCCCTTCTGTTTCTCTCGCCTCCGCCAGAACATCTCCTGCACTTATGATATGTTGTCACATCACGTAAACTGGGATATGCCTTCACAGATGAAACAGGGAGAGTGAGATGAATTACAAGGTGTTGGCAGCCAGCGGCGTCGCAGCAATCGGCCTGTTGGCGGTTGTCGTGACCATGACCGAAAACTCGCAAAACGGAGGTGAGGAGATCATCGAACGTCTGACGATTATGGACCCCCCTTCACCTTCGACGAGCTACGACTACGTCGAACCAGCCCAGTCGATTTCTGCGCCTGCTGCCATGATGATACCACCCTCAGAAGCGGCGATGCCCGAGATTCCGGCTCTTGAAAACGAAGGCACAGCGATCGCCGGACAGCCGCGGATTGCATACCGCTTTGGATATGGCTTCCGCCTGCCGGAAGATGCCGTGAAGCCGCTACAGGACCGGCATGCGGATATGTGCGAAACACGCGGCCCAAATGTTTGCCGGATCATTTCGATGCAGCAAAGCGGAGAGGACGATGCCGCGCATCAAGGCAGCCTTCAACTTGCCGTTGCCGCCCCCATTGCTCGCAGTTTCGGCAAGGCAATAACCGGCGTGGCGCAAAATGCCGAAGGAGAGCTGGTATCTTCGTCAATCGATGGCGAAGATCTATCAAAGCAAATCGTCGACACCGAGGCACGCCTGCGCACCCGGATCGTGCTGAGGGACAGGCTGATGGAAGTGCTGCGAAGCAGGCGCGGAACCGTCGCTGAACTGGTCGAGGCAGAACGCGGTGTGGCCAAGGTCAATGAAGAGATCGATCAGGCGCGAAGCTGGCTTGCCGAAATGACTGGCCGTGTCGATTTCAGCCAGATGCATATTACATATTCGTCAGGCGCGGTGATTGCGCGCGAATCCAGCTTCACCGATCCCGTAACCGATGCCTTGAGCGCGGCGGGACCGACTTTCGGCGGTATGATCGGCGCGCTGATCCGGCTGCTGACATTCCTGCTGCCGCTCTTGCTGCTGGGCTGGCTGGCCGTCAAAGGCTGGCGCGCGGCGGGCCGTCCTGGTTCCGGATTGCTGAAAGGCCCGGAATACAACGAAATGCCAGTTGGCTAAAGCCCGCTCATATCGCGGCTTTCGCTGGGAATTCTTACGGTGATCCCGTCCAGTTCGTCAGTCAGTGCAATCTGGCAGGAAAGGCGGCTGGTTCGGGTGACACCGTAAGCGAGGTCTAGCATGTCTTCCTCTTCCTCGCTTGCCTCGGGCAATTTCCCAAACCAATCGGGATCGACAATCACATGGCATGTTGAACAGGCCATTTGACCTTCGCAGGTGCCCTCTAGCGGCATTCCCGCCGCCTGCCCCGCTGTCAGCAGGGATGTACCCGCTTCGGCGCGGGCTTCGGTGATCGCGCCATCGGGCGCCTGAAAGCGAACACAAACCATCAGATACCTTGCGCCTCTGCTGCTTCGAGGATTGATCTGGCTCCTGCCTCAAGATCCTCCATGCTGGTATAACGGCCGAAACCCAGCCTGATAGAGCTTTTGGCCTGTTTGTCGCTCAGCCCGATCGCCTTGAGAACATGGCTGGGCCGTCCGGACCCGCTGGCGCAGGCAGACCCGGCGGAAAAACACACATTGCGTGCATCGGACATCAGCCTCGCAACATCGAGACCGTCTTTGCGGATGTTAAGATTGCCCTTCCACCGGGCATCGGCGCTGCCATTCAATTCCCAGCCTGCGAACATTTCCCGCGCGCGGTCCCATAGCGCCGCAATATGTTCCGCGTCCTGCGCCATGCGCTCTTTCGCCTCTTTCGCAGCGGCACCGAAACCGGCGCACAAAGCCGGACTGAGCGTGCCGGACCTGAGCCCGCCTTCCTGTCCGCCGCCGGTCTGCACCTCAGTCAGGTCAAGACCATCGCGGATCCACAGCGCGCCCACGCCCTTGGGCCCGTGGAATTTGTGCGCGCTGATCGCGATCATGTCCGCACCGGTGACCTCGATCTTGCCATAGGCCTGCACAGCGTCGCACAGGAACAGCGCGTTCGCCTCCTTCGCACGGCGGTGCCATTCGACAGTGGGCTGGATTACGCCGATCTCGTTATTGACCTGCATCACCGCGACCAGCCGGGTGTCTGCCGGCATATCCTGCTTGATGTTGCACTGGCCGTCTTGCGCGACGTTCAGCTCGTGAAATTTGCCCAGCGACCGTGCGGTATCGCCCACTGCGGAATGCTCGATTGCGGAGAAGGAGACGCTGTCTTTTCCCTTTCCGCCTTTCGTGCCGCGAATGGCCAGATTGATCGCCTCGGTCGCGCCGCTGGTAAAAATGACCTTGCCGCCGGCCGGGAACAGCGCCGCAACTCTGTCCCGCGCCAGTTCGACAGCGGCGGCGGCAGCGCGGCCCATCCTGTGGGATGAATGGGGATTGCCGAAGCCCTGCCCGTCAGGCCCGTCGAGCCAGCGCAGCATGGCATCGCGTGCTTCGGGGGCAAGCGGAGTGGTTGCCTGATAGTCGAGATAGATCACGTCAGACCTACCCATGCCTGTGCAAAGCGTTCCAGATCTTCTGCCGCTGTGTTCCAGCCAATGCTGACGCGGATCGTGCGCGATGCGGTTTCATCGTCCACTCCGAATGCGTCGAGAACCCGGCTTTTCTTGAGCGTGCCGGATGAACAGGCGCTGCCCGCCGACACGGCAAACCCCATCGCATCCAGGCGGATCAACTGCGCCTGCGCGCTCAGGCTCGGGTGGGCGATCGACTTGATGAACATTGTTGTCATGCCATCTGCATCAACGATCACACCGCCATGGTCGGTCACAATTTCAGTCAATTCTATGAACTTGTCGCCAACATCAATGAACGGTTCCGGATCGTCTGGCGCCCATTGTTCGAGCGCCGCCGCCATACCCAATGCACCGGGCAGGTTTTCCGTCCCCTGACGGTATCCGCGCTCATGCCCGCCAATCGGATCGAGAAGCGCATAATCACGCACCAGCAATGCCCCGATCCCGATCGGCCCGCCGAATTTATGAGCCGATATCACCGCCATGTCGCAATCGGGGAGCGCGTGCTTGCCCGCGCTTTGCGAACAATCGCACAGCATCACGCCATTCCGGGAGCGGACCTGCTGTGCCAATTCGATGATCGGCTGCATTACGCCCGTCTCCGAATTCACATGCTGGACCGCAACTATCGCGGAGCCATCCGGTTGAAGCAGTCGATCCAGCGCGTCGCGGTCGACCAGCGGCCCTTGCAGCCCGACGACATCTGCACCGGGTGCCGCACGGAAAACTGCGTCATGTTCCGCCGCGCTCACGATCTGGCGGTCAGCTTTCGCGCGCTGCAATCCGATAGAAAGCGCCTCGCTCGCACCGCTGGTGAAGATCACTTCGCCGTTCCAGCCGAGAGCATTCTTGACCCGTGCGCGGGCATCCTCCAGCTCCTGTTTCGCCTTGCGCCCCTCTGCGTGCGGGCTGCTGGGATTGGCCCATTTCCGGAACCCGTCCTGCATCGCGGCCAGCGCTTCGGGCCGGATCGGTGAAGTCGCCGCATGGTCGAGATAGATACGGTCGGAAATAGCGCCCTCTGGATATGGTTATCACAATTGCGAAAATCGCATGTGACACTATATAGACAGGGAAATACGCCGCGCTACCCGCGCGTCCGCTACATCTGACAGGTTGAACTCATGCCATCCGTAATTTTTCCCGGTCCCGAAGGCCGTCTTGAAGGCCGCTACACACCCGCCCCGCGCCCGCGCGCGCCGGTCGCCATGATCCTGCACCCGCACCCACAAGGGGGAGGCACGATGAACGAGCGGATTACGCAAAAACTTTTCAAGACTTTCACCGACCGTGGATTTGCAACGCTGCGCTTCAATTTCCGCGGTGTCGGCCGCAGTCAGGGCAGCTTCGACAATGGCATTGGCGAATTGAGCGATGCGGCATCGGCACTCGACTGGGTGCAGTCTATTCATCCCGAAGCGCAAACGACGTGGGTTGCCGGCGTTTCGTTCGGCGCGCTGATCGGCATGCAATTGCTGATGCGCCGCCCGGAAGTGCGCGGCTTCATCTCGATCGCTCCGCCCGCAAACATGTACGACTTCAGCTTCCTTGCGCCCTGCCCCGCATCGGGCATCTTCATACAGGGAACCGCAGACACCGTTGTTCAGCCGAGCGCGGTGCAGAAACTGGTCGACAAGCTGCGCACGCAGAAACACATCACCATCCATCACGAAGAGATCCCGCGGGCGAACCACTTCTTCGAGAACGAGCAGGATGAACTGATGGCCTCGGTCGACAATTACCTCGATTTCCGCCTGGACCCGGCCTGCCCGATCAAGTGATTGTGGGCTAACGCCCCGCACAGCCTGAATTCCTACACACCTGAAATCAGTGGCAAATTGCCACGCGATATACCTTGCTCTTCAAATGTTATGTTGTAACATTGCGCTATTGGAGGCCGCTAAGAGGTCGCAACAGGAGAGCAAGCCATGTCCTATATCGATCAAGGCACGCGGACGAACAAGCCCGCCGCCATTGCCGCAGTTATCGCTATCCATGCCGGCCTCGGCTATGTGCTGGTCAGCGGACTGTCGACGGTAATCGACATCCTCGATCCGCCACCTCCGCTCACAGGCACAACGGTCATCGACCTTCCGCCGTCGCCCCCGCCGAAAGAGGTGGAAGAAGCGGTCAAGCCAAAGGCACCGGTGAGGAACGAGAACGTGACCGCTCCAGACCTTCCGATAACGATTGTCGTGAATGAGGCCGATTTCATCGTCGAACCGACTTTCGATGATTTCGCGGACGAATTGATCCTGAAGCCCGGTACGGGTGCTGGTCTTGGCGGCGGGACGAAGCCAGCCGATCCCCCTGCGTTCGATCCAGTTGCAGCTGCGCCGAAGAACAATCCGGGAGACTGGGTGAGCCAATCCGATTACCGGTCCAGTTGGGTCCGCAAGGAATTTGACGGTCTGGCCCGCTTCAAACTGACGGTCAGCGCCAGCGGCAAAGTCGAAAACTGCCAGATTACCGGATCGACTGGCCATAACGTTCTCGACCAGGCGACTTGCAAACTGGTCCAGCGCCGCGCGCGTTTCGAACCGGCCCGCAACAGCAGCGGCAAAAAGGTCAGCGGTACCTATACCAATGCAGTGCGCTGGCAGCTGCCCGAATAGACCTTACGAAATCACGAGCCTGCAACTGGCCCCTCGATCTGGTCCAACCGGTCGAGGGGCGCTTTTCCTTCGTCGTCGGGAAGTGTCCAGATCGCGATATTGACTGCCGCAATTATGGCCAGAACGACCATCAGCAGAACCTGCTTGATCGGACCGCCTTTTCGCCACAGCAAAAATGCCCCGAATAGAAGTGCGACAACCGCGAGCGCCAAGATCGAAAGAACTGTATTCATATCGTTCGGATAGCGCTTTTTACCAGTATGTGTCACCCTGAAAGAGTGGAACTAAAGCGACTCTGGACCGTTACATGTCTGAGTCGCAAATCTGCGGTAAAACTCACATTTCGAAATAGACGGGAGAATTAGGTAATGGGTATTTTCAGCTCGATCAAAAACGCGATCTTCGGCAAAAAAGAAGAGAAAGCAGCACCGACGGCACCGGTCACGCCAGCTGCCAGCACCCAGCCAGCTGCGATCAGCGAAGTTGATGTTGCTGCCCGTCTTGATGCGATGGACGGTTCCGACAAACTGAACTGGCGCACGTCGATCGTCGACTTGATGAAGCTGATTGGCGTGGATTCTTCCTTCGCCAATCGCAAGGAATTGGCCGGTGAACTCGGCGACACGAATTATTCCGGATCGGCTGAAGAGAATATCTGGTTGCACAAGAAAACGATGCAGGAACTGGCCAAGAATGGCGGCAAGGTTCCAGCCGAATTCCTCGACTGATCTGTCAGACATTGAACTGGAAGGGGCGGGCGTTTGCTCGCCCCTTTTTTGTGGGCGCATGACGGTTTGACACGGTGCCTGCGCCGCGCCACACACTCAGCCATGACCACACCACAATTTCAGATAACTCGCCGTCAAGCCATCGCAGGCCTTGGCGCCACAACCGCTGTCACACTTGGCGGCTGCACGACCATCGCCGCTGGCGAAGGCACAATTGCAGCGTCTGCCCAGACGCGCAGCACCCAGTTCATGCTGGAAAAAGTTGCATACAATTTGCTTCAGCATGAGCCTGAGAGAGCCACCGGGCTCGGCGTCGACACCGGCGATCATTCCGGTCTGCGAGGCAAGCTGGAAGATCAGTCGCCAGAGGGGCAGGCAGCCTATGCAGCTCAGCTCAAAACCGATTTGCAGATTATCCGCAGCTGGCCACGTGAAGGCCTCGATGCGGAACACATCACCAATCTTGAGGTCGTGCAAAGCGGATACGAGACGGCGCTGGCCGGTTTCGCCTTGCCATACGGCGATGTCCCGGTCGGCAGCTGGCGCACCGCGCCCTATGTCGTGATCCAGAATGTCGGGAGTTATCTCGACCTGCCCCGTTTCATGGGCTCCACTCACCCACTCGCCGATGTTGAAGATGCCGAAGCGTATCTTGCGCGGCTTGAAGCCGTCCCCGGCGTTTTCGCGGGCGAGCTGGAACGGATGAAGCAGGCCCGGGCAATGGGCGTGGTTCCGCCTGATTTCCTACTTGCGAAGGCAGTCAGCCAGATGAAGGCGACGCTGGGTGACCTGATGCAGGGCGGCGGATCTTTGGTCGATCCATTGCGCACAGCCGGTGCCACCCTGCCCGGCGCCCGCAAATGGGCGACCGAAGGAGAGAAGATCACTCTCGAGAAGGTTGCCCCGGCACTGGAAGCGCAGCTTGCCGAACTGTTCAAGGAACAGACTGTAGCCACGGGCGATCCCGGAATGCGCGAGCGGCCTTTTGGTGAGGAATGGTATTCCTGGGCGCTGCGTTCCAGCACCACGACCAGCAAGACGCCGGATGAAATTCACCGGCAGGGCCTCGCCGAACTGGAGGAACTGCACGGCAAGATGGACCCGATCCTGCGCGAAATCGGCTATACCACCGGCAGTGTCGGTGAACGCATGCAGGCACTGAGCCAAGACCCGCGCTACAAATTTGCCGAAGGTGATCCCGGCCGCGCGGAAATCATGGAATTCATCAATGAACGGGTCGACTGGATCAAGGCGCAAATGCCGCGCGCGTTCAACACTCTGGTCGATCCCAATATGGAAATCCGCCGCCTGCCACCCGCCGAAGAACCCGGCGCACCCGGCGCATATGGCGGAGCAGGCAGCAAGGACGGATCAATCCCGGGCCGCATGTGGATCAATCTGCACACCACCGACTTGCACCGGAAGTACGATCTTGCCGATCTGACATATCATGAGACTATACCCGGCCACGTCTGGGAGGGTGAGTATTCCAATCGTCTGCCACTGATCCGGTCGATCCTGGCGTTCAATCCGTTCAGCGAAGGCTGGGGGCTTTATGCCGAGCAGCTGGCCGACGAGCTTGGCGCGTATGACGATTTCAAGGTTGGCCGCCTCGGTTACCTGCAATCACTCGCCTTCCGTGCCTGCCGGATGGTGGTCGACACGGGCCTGCATTCGAAAGGCTGGAGCCGCGAGCGCGCGGTCAACTTCTTCGTCGAACGCAACGGATCGAAAAAGCAGGAAGTCGCCAGCGAAGTCGACCGTTATTGCAGCTGGCCAGGTCAGGCCACGGGCTACAAGCTGGGCCACAGCGAAATCGTCAGCCAGCGCAGCCGCGCACAGACCGAGCTGGGCGGCAAATATGATTTCAAGGCTTTCAACGATGCTGTCATTCTTGGCGGCAACGTTCCGATGGATGTGCTGGCCAAGAACGTCGACCGTTATATCGGATCCGCAACCGGCGCCTGAGGGAACAATGCCGCAGCTGGTTCGCTCCCTTAACAAGAGCGAACGCAGCTGCGTGCGCGTTTCCAAGGGGCCAGAATGTTTTTTCCATCCGATCCTGTCATCGATGCCATCGTCCGGGGGCTTTTGCTTTCGATCATTGCGATGGTCTGGGTAGTGCTGCTGATCCGCACAAACGGGCTTCGCTCACTTTCGAAAATGACCAATTTCGACTTCGTCATGACAGTCGCGCTGGGCTCGCTGGTCGCCGGTGCCTCTCAAGCGAGCGATTGGCCGACGCTGGCTCAGGTCGGCGCAGCAATGCTGGCCCTGTTTGTGTTCCAGAACATTTCGTCCCGGCTGCGCAAAAGCTCGGACAAGGTAGAAAGTGCGATGCAGAATGATCCCGTCCTGCTGATGAAGGACGGGAAAATTTGCCACGAGGCGCTGAAGGCAGAACGGGTCGCACAATCGGATCTCATCGCGAAGCTGCGCGAAGCAAACGCCCTTGAATTCTCCAAGATCAGGGCGGTCGTGTTAGAGACAACAGGTGACGTTTCGGTTCTGCATGGCGACACTGAAGTCGATACGCGACTGACAGAGAATGTGAGAGACTTAAGCCAGAAATAAAACCGGCCCAAACAACACTCTGTAACTTCGTAGTTCTTCCGCTATCATCGGTGCGAACGAACAGACTACGGGTTGGGATTTATGATTTATCGCTTGCTGGCACTCGTCGCCGCATCTTTCCTCGTTTTGCCGAATAGTGCCCAAGCAAAGTGGCGGGTCGCGGAAAGCGATTATTTCGTCGTCTATGCAGATGATAGCGAGAAAGATATTCGCGAGTTTGCGCAGATGCTGGAAAGCTATCATGCCGCGATGGAGTATGTGAGCGGCCGCACCGTGCCCAAACCCAGCCCGTCCAACAGAGTTACGATCTTTGCGGTCGGCAGCCGTCGCAGCTTGCAGAAACTTTATGGTGAGAACAGCCGATACATCGGCGGCTTTTATGTTCCCCGTGCTGGCGGATCGCGCGCATTCGTCCCCGACATCCGGATGAGCAACCGCGAACCGACCGCTTCCATGCGAACGCTGCTCCACGAATACGCGCATCACTTCATGATCTCGGGCTCGCGGTTCGCAATGCCGCGCTGGATCAACGAGGGCGCAGCCGAATTCTTCGCTTCGGCAAAGTTCCCCGCTAACGGAAACGTGGTGGTGGGCCGCCCCGCCAACCACCGTGCAAACGAGCTGTTTTATGCCGACAAGGTTTCGGTCCGCGAATTGTTCGACCGCGAACTTTACGCTGAAAATCGCGGGAAGCGGTATGACGCATTCTATGGCCGCAGCTGGCTGCTGTATCATTACCTGACCTTCAATCAGGAACGTCAGGGACAAATGAGGGCGTATCTGGCCGCGCTGGTCGGTGGCCAGGATGCGCTTGACGCTGCACAATCAGCCTTTGGCGATCTGGACCAGCTTGAAGATGAGCTGGACAAATATCAGCGCGCCAAGCGGATGTATAACTTCACGATCAGTCCCGACAAACTGGAGACAGGGGCGATTACAGTCCGCGAAGTAAGCGAAGGGCATGACAAGGTTTTGCCGCTGCAAATCGTCTCCCAGCGCGGCGTCAACCGCGAAGAGGCGATAGAGTTGCTCGAAGAGGTCCGCGAGATTGCGGAAGAATACCCGGCTGACGCGGCGGTTCAGGCAGTCTTGGCCGAAGCCGAGCATGACGCCGGCAACTACGCAGAAGCCATCGCCGCAGCTGACAGGGCCATCGCGGCGAACTCTGGCACCAAAAACGCTTATATCCAGAAAGGTTATTCGCTGTTCAGGCTGGCAGCTGACGCTGAAGATCGCGGCAAGGCCTATGGCGAAGCGATGGTGCCATTCTCAAAACTCAACAAACTGGAAAACGATCACCCTCTGCCGCTGATCCATTACTACCGCAGCTACGCAGAGCGCGGGCTGGAACCACCGGAACAGGCCAAGCACGCCCTTGAGCGGGCAGCACAGCTGGCACCTTTCGATCAGGGGCTGTGGATGAGGGTCGGCAGGATGCAGGCACAAGAAGGCAAGATCGGCTTGGCATCGCACAGCGTTCGTCCGCTGATGGCCAACCCGCATGGCGGACGGCTGGCAGCTGAAGCACGTCGGTTCGTCGCGGCTCTGGAAAAGGCACCCGAGGGCGAGCCTTTCGACGTCTCTATGCTGTCATCCATGCCGGTGGTCGAAATCGTGCCGACTGATGGTGATGACGAGGGCGCCTCCGAGCCGGACGGCGCAGACGAATCAGGAAACAGCGGCGGGGCCTGATAACGGCCCCGCCGCCGCCTGGTTACCTGGTCATCATGCCGGTAACGATGGAGCCGAGAATGCCGCCCAGCGCTCCTCCGCCCTGTTGCTGCGCCCCGCCACCTGCGGCGTTCTTGGCCATATAACCAGCCGCCGCCATCGCCAGAATCGGCAACATTTTCTTCAGGATCGCTTCATCGATCCCGGTCAGTGCAGCAACTTCGCCAGCGACGCCGCGGCTCACATCCTTGCTGCCAAAGATTGTACCGAGGATATCGTTCCCCTGTTGGGTTGGCGTTGGTGACTGGCCGAGAACTGCGTCGAGCATGTTACCGCCCCCGCCGCCAAGAATGGCACCTGCCAGACCGCCAAGACCGCCTAGCGGATCGCTGGTGGCCGCACCGCCAGTCGCACTGCGGCCCATGCCTGCCACGATTGCGGGCAACAGCGCACCGGCGCCCACCTTTGCTGTCTGCGGGTCGATACCCAGTTCGCCGGCCATGCTTTCGATGACGCCGCTTTGCTGTAACATTTGTGCAAGGCTCATACTGCCCTCCTGATTGTAATAGGGTTCAGTTCATTTCTTGCCGAAAAGCTTGCCGGCAAACCCGGCAATCTCGTCCAGCGGATTACCGTCGCCATCCTGATCGATCATCGCAGCGAACTTGCTCAGCGATCCTTCGCCGCCAACATGCTGCACGATCTGGTTGAGCACGCCGGTGTCCAGCCCGGTCTTGGCAGATGCGAGTTCGACCGTGTCGCCTTGCATCTGATGGGTCTGGCCAAGTGCCGCGATCGCCTTTTCCGCCATCGCGGGATCGATGCCGATCTTGTCGGCAAGGTTCGCAACATCATCCGGCGCGCCGCCGATGTTTTTAAGAATTTCGTCGAAAAGACCCAATGTTATTCTCCTGCTATTTCAGTCAGGAGTATCATGTCCGAATACGGACCAATGTAAAGGGGCTGAACGTTCGCCCGATCATTCGGCAGAAGCCTGCCCCTCAGACCCATTTATCCATAATATCAATATCTTGGACCGCGAAATGACCGGCGGCCACGAAAAAGGCCCCCTTCCCCCTCAAGGGAAAGAGGCCTTTCCTCTCCAACTGGAAATCAGTCTGGTCAGGCAGCCGTCGGCGCAGCCTTGCGCACGCCTTCGTCGACATGCTCTTCAAATTCCGAGAAATTGTCGACGAACAGCTGCACCAGCTTTTGAGCGGTGCGGTCGTATTCCTCACCGTCAGCCCAGGTCGAGCGGGGGTCGAGGATGCTGCTTTCGACGCCCGGAACAGCCACTGGCACTTCGAAACCGAAATTCGGGTCTTTGCGGAATTCAGCGTTGTTGAGCGATCCGTCGAGTGCCGCATTGAGTAGGGCCCGCGTTGCCTTGATCGGCATGCGGTTGCCAACACCGTACTTGCCGCCGGTCCAGCCGGTGTTGACCAGCCAGCAGGCAACCCCGCCCTTGGCGATGCGCTCTTTCAAAAGATTGCCGTAAACACTTGGGTGGCGCGGCATGAAAGGTGCACCGAAACAGGTGCTGAAAGTGGCCTCTGGCTCGGTCACGCCGATTTCAGTGCCGGCAACCTTCGCGGTGTATCCCGACAGGAAGTGATACATTGCCTGATCGGGCGTTAGCCGCGAAATCGGAGGCAATACGCCGAAGGCATCTGCGGTAAGCATGATGACATTGCTCGGCACCGGGCCAAGATTGTCTTCCGATGTGTTGGGGATCGATTCGATCGGATAGGCACCGCGGGTATTCTCCGCGAGCGAGTTGTCGTCGAAGTCCAGTTCGCGGGTTTCGGGGTCCATCACGACGTTTTCAAGAACCGTCCCGAACTTGCGCGTGGTGGCGTAGATTTCCGGCTCGGCTTCTTCCGAGAGGCGGATCATCTTTGCGTAGCAACCGCCCTCGAAATTGAAGACCGCGGTGTCCGACCAGCCATGTTCGTCGTCGCCGATCAGTGTACGGCTGGCATCAGCCGAAAGCGTGGTCTTACCGGTGCCCGACAGGCCGAAGAATACGGCGGTCTTTCCGTCAGAACCAATATTCGCCGAACAGTGCATCGGCATCACGCCCTTGGCCGGCAGCAGATAATTCAGGATGCCGAACACGCTCTTCTTCATCTCGCCAGCATATTTCGTGCCGCCGATCAGGATCAGCTTCTCTGCCAGATTGACCGCAATCACGGTTTCGCTGCGCGTCCCATGGCGTTCCGGATCAGCGCGGAAGCTGGGCAGATCGATGATCGTATATTCAGGGGTGAAATCGGCGAGTTCATCCGCAGTCGGGCGAACCAGCAGAGTGCGAATGAACAGGTTGTGCCATGCCAGTTCGTTGATCACGCGAACATTTACGCGGTATTCCGGCTGCGATCCGCCAAACAGGTCAGCCACGTAGAGCGTGTCCTTCTGTCCAACAGCGGCGAGGAAATCCTGTTTCAGATTCGCGAAGTGTTCAGCGGTCATCGACTTGTTGACCTTGCCCCACCAGACCGTGTCTTCGGTCGTATCGTCGCGAACGATGAATTTGTCGTTCGCAGAACGGCCGGTGTGCTGCCCGGTTTCAACAACCAGCGGCCCGTGCTTCGCCAGGCGGCCTTCGCCGTTGGCAAGTGCCTGTTCAACCAATTGTGCCGTACCCAGATTGGGATGGATCGTGGCCGAAGTTTCGATGTTCTGGCTGGCAAGCGGGAATGAAAGCGGGGTTGTCACAAATGTCTCCTGACCCGGCCAACAAGCGCGGGATTTTAGGTCGCTACGGTGGTAACCGATTCGCCTGCATACGAATGCACCGGCGTTCGCTAGCCGCATAATCATCCCGCGCCGCTACGTCAAACCGGCGGGCGCTCACGCGGCCTGAAATCAGGTTGGGCGCAGGATTTCGCCGCTCTCGCGTTGTCTAGCGCGGTAGAAATCGCTACTTCACCGGCAATCGAAATATTCAGTGTGCTTGGAGAGGGAATGTCGCAACCGCAGCAGCGGTCCGTGATCGGACATGGCGAGGAACCTGCCGACGGGCAGCAAGTGATCGCGCTTGTCGATGATGACCGCAATATCCTGACGACAGTTTCGATTGCGCTGCAGGCGGAAGGGTATGCAACGCGCCTGTATTCCGACGGCCAAGCAGCCCTGAAAGCCTTGCTGGAAAATCCGCCAGACCTCGCCGTTTTCGACATCAAGATGCCGCGCATGGACGGGATGGAACTGCTTCGCCGATTGCGCCAGAATTCCGCCCTTCCCGTCATTTTCCTGACCAGCAAGGATGATGAACAGGACGAGGAGGCCGGGCTTGCTCAGGGCGCGGATGATTACATCGCCAAACCTTTCAGCCTGCGCCTGCTGCTCGCCCGCATCCGCGCAATCCTGCGCCGCAGCGATGCGCGGGCTGCGATCATTACCGGGCCAGAGGGTGATGAAGGCAGCAATCCCGCTGGGACGATTGAACGCGGCCGGTTGTCGATGGACCCTGCCCGCCATCATGTGACCTGGAATGACAAACCCGTATCACTCACGGTAACCGAATTCCTCATCCTGGAAGCCCTTGCTGCGCGTCCCGGGGTGATCAAGTCACGCAACCAGTTGATGGACGCGGCCTATCCCGACGATATCTTCGTGGATGACCGTACGGTGGATAGCCACATCAAGCGGATGCGGCGCAAATTCCGCAGCGTGGATTCCGATTTCAATGCGATAGATACGCTTTACGGCGCGGGATACAGCTTCACCGATGGCTGACAGCACGATTGGAGAAAAGCTGGAAGCTGGCTTGGACAAGCTCAGCTGGTCCAGCTGGATCTCGCTCACTTCCCGTATTCTTGCAGTGAACATACTGCCGCTTGCCTTGCTTGGCGGCGGTATTTTCTACCTCGACGGTTACCGCAAACAGCTGCTCGACGAACGCTACAAACTTGCCCGGATCGAGGCGCAGATTACCGCAGAGGCGCTGGCGGGGGCGACCCGCGAACGACAGGAAGCGCTGCTCATCCAAATCGGCAAGGAACAGCGGATGCGCCTGCGCATGTTCGATGCGGAAGGAAATTTGTGGGCCGACAGTTTTGCGCTGGACGAACCTGCCTTTGCATTCGACGATGTGGGGCAGGATACGTGGCGGGAAGATTTCGCCCAGATGCTGGACCGCGCGGTGGACACGATCGTCGGCGCCGAACCGATCCCGGATTACATCGAGCCGGCAGAGGCGCAGGCCGATTCCTGGCCCGAACTTGCAAGAGCGCGCGAACAAGGTCTGTCGCAGATCCAGCTGCGTGATGCGCCTGACGGGACCCCTGTAATCAATGCGGCGGCGCCTGTGGGACTGAAGGGGTCGACCCTGCTTACCACCCGCAATGCCGTGGACATCACCGAAACCGTTCGCAGCGCCCGCACAACGCTGGTCGGCGCGGTGTTCCTTGCGCTGTTTATCTCCATCGCGCTGTCGCTTTATCTGGCGCGGACCATTGTCCTGCCGCTTCGTTCACTGGCCAAGGCCGCAATCCGGGTGCGGCTCGGGCGGGAACGCGAAGTCGAAGTACCTCGCCTGCCTGAAAGAGCAGATGAAATCGGCCTGCTCGCACGCGCTGTCTCGGATATGACCGACGCCCTGCGGCTGCGCATCGATGCCGTCGAACATTTCGCTGCCGATGTCGCCCACGAGATCAAGAACCCGTTGGCCAGTCTGCGCAGCGCAATCGAGTCGCTCGCTCGGGTCGATGATCCGGAACTCCGCAAACAATTGACCGACATTGCATCGCATGACGTTCGCCGGATCGACCGGCTGGTAACGGAAATCTCCGATGCGAGCCGGATCGATGCCGAAATGTCGCGCGCGAAGTTCGAACCGATCGATCTGGCCGCTCTTGCCGAAGCGATTATCGAGCGGCGAGAATACCGCGATGAAAACCGCAACCTTTCAGTTGAAGTAGCAAAACCACTTGGCGCCGCGAACGTGATGGGCGTACCCGTGAGGCTAGAGCGTGTGATCGAAAACCTGCTCGACAATGCGGTCTCATTTTCCCCGCAGAACGGTCGCATCGACATGCAAATCAATATCGAAGACCAGACCGTGCGCCTGACGGTGTGCGACCAAGGTCCGGGCATTCCGGAGGATGCGCGCGAGAAAGTCTTCCAGCGCTTCCATTCGCTGCGGCCCGATGCCGAAGCCTTCGGTAATCATAGCGGCCTGGGCCTCGCCATCGCCAGAACGATTGCAGAGGCGCATGGAGGGTCGCTGTTCGCACAAAGCCGCGCCGATGGCACAAACGGTGCGTGCCTCATCCTGTCACTGCCGCACGTTGTCGAAAACGCGTTATGACCGGCACGACGCTGCGCCAGGCGACAGCGGTGTCGATCGAAGGCCGCGGAATGTTGATCGAAGGTTCGCCGGGCGCGGGAAAGACTTCTCTTGCCCTGACGCTGATTGATCGCGGTGCGATGCTGATCGGGGATGATGGCGTGACGCTCGATGTGCAGAACGGCCGTCTGCATGCTTCCCCTCCGCCAAACACCGAAGGCCTGATTGAAATACGGAATGTCGGGATCGCGGCGCTGCCCGTCACAGATGCGCCGGTTTGCCTTGTCCTTGCGCTGACCGTTGATGCGCCGCGCTATGTCGAGCAGGCTGAAATTATAGATATTGAAGGTCACGCAATACCGCGGCTGCAATTCGACCCACGCCTGTCGCCTGCGGCGACACGGGTGCATTGGGCAATGCGGATCCATGGATTGCCATGATCGCTGCCTTTCCTGTGAAAGACCTTTGCAGGCGGCAGTTTTAGGCCCAGACCACGAAGCCCGATGACCAACGATTCGCCAACCACAACAACCGATCGGCGCCAGCACATTCTGCTGGTCACGGGCCTTTCCGGCGCTGGAAAAACAACCGCGCTGCGGGTTCTCGAAGATCTCGGATGGGAAGCGATCGATAATTTCCCCATTCGCCTTCTTGGCCGTTTGATCGGACGCAGCGGCAGCGACGAACAGCGAACCCCGCTGGCCATCGGATTCGATTCCCGCACGCGCGGTTTCGTCCCGCAAGACATTATCGCCAAGGTGAAAGAACTGTCAGAGCGCGACGATCTGTTGGTCACAACGGTATTCCTCGACTGTGCGAGCGGGGAACTGGAGCGCCGGTACAATGAAACGCGCCGCCGCCACCCTATGGCGCAAGGGCGGCCGGTACGGGTGGGCATCCAGGCGGAACGCGAATTGCTGGAGCCGCTGCGCCGCTGGGCTGATGTGGTGATCGATACGTCGGAGTTTTCCAGCAACCAGTTGCAGCAAAACGTTCGCGAACAGTTTGGCGGCAGTGCTCCGCAAAGCATGTCGATCATTATTTCCAGCTTCGGATTTGCCCGCGGCACGCCGCCTCTGGCCGACTTGGTGTTCGACATGCGGTTTCTCGATAATCCGCACTGGATAGAAGATCTGCGTGAGCAGACCGGGTTGGACAAACCCGTGGGTGATCATATCCGCAGCGATCCGGCATTTGATACCGCATTCGCCCAAATCCGCGCATTGCTGGGCACTCTGCTCCCCCGATATGCGGCGCAGGGCAAAAGCTACGTCAACATCGCGTTCGGCTGTACCGGGGGCCGTCACCGCTCTGTGTTTACCGCGGCGCGGATGGCCGATGCCTTGCAAGAAGACGGCTTTTCGCCCACGGTCATTCATCGCAATCTGGCCTCGCGCGCCGCGGATGAAATTGAAGGACCCAAGGCATGATCGCCACCTTGCGCAGCATTGCCCTTGCGCCTTTACGAAAATCGTCACACATGCGCCGACCATGATTGGAGTCATTCTGGTTACGCACGGCGATCTCGCCAACGAATTCGTCAATGCGATGGAGCATGTCGTCGGCAAGCAGGATGCGATCGCCACGATCTGCATCGGCCCGAACGACGATATGGAGGCCCGCCGCGCGGAAATCGCCTCTGCAATCGAAGATGTCGATAGCGGTGCCGGTGTCATCATTTTGACAGACCTGTTCGGAGGCACACCGTCCAACCTGGCGATTTCGCTGCTGGACAAGGGCCGGGTCGAAGTCATCGCCGGGATCAATCTGCCCATGCTGATCAGGCTGGCGGGCGCACGCAAGAAGAACGATTTGCTGACGACCGCGATGGCCGCACGCGATGCGGGCCGCAACTATATCACCATCGCATCCGAATTCCTTGGCCAGGAGAATGCCGAGGCAAAGGCATCATGAGCGAAGTTCGCCGCACAATCACCATCGTCAACCAGCGCGGTCTCCACGCGCGGGCCAGCGCAAAATTCGTCGGCGCAGTGGCCGCCTTGCCAGCAGGCGTCGACGTAAAGGTCGCCAAGGATGGTAACGAGGCCGCAGGCGGTTCGATCCTGGGCCTGATGATGCTGGGCGCGGCGAAGGGCGATACGATCGATTTGATCGTCACCGGCGAAAACAGCGACGCGGTCCTGCACGAACTTGGCGCGCTGGTCGAAGACGGCTTCGGCGAAGAATAATGTCCTTTGCAGGTCGGCGCGAAATCACCGGATTCTCCAATCCGACGGTCAAATACCTGCGCAGTCTGCGCGACAAGAAACACCGCAAGCGCGAAGGCAAATTCTTGGCCGAAGGGCTGCGATTGCTGACCGATGCCCGTGAATGCGGGCGCCTGCCGGAAACGCTGGTCATGGCCAAGGGACGCGATCCGCACGCTTTGCTGACCGAGCTGGAAGGCGCAGTCGAGGCACATGGCGGTGAGATTATCGAAACCACCGCCGATATCCTTACCAAGATTACAGGCAAGGATAACCCGCAGGCCGTGGCGGGGGTGTTCAGTGAATTCGACACGTCCCTGAGCGCGCTGGACCGAAGCTCGGCTGACATCTGGATGGTCGCTCAGGCGCTGCGCGACCCGGGCAATCTGGGGACCATGCTGCGCACCTGCGATGCGGTCGGGGCCGGCGGCCTGATCCTGATTGACGACTGCGCCGATCCTTTTTCCGTGGAGGCCGTTCGCGCCAGCATGGGGGCGATTTTCACTCAGCAGGTGGCGCAGGCAGACTGGGCGGATTTCGTCACATGGCTGCGCGCAGGCGATGGCCAGCTGGTCGCAGCAAGCCTGCGTGATGCAGTGCCCTATCGCGGCGCCCCTTATGCCGGACCCTGTTTCATTCTGGTCGGCAACGAATCGCGCGGTCTGCCAGAGGAATATGAGGCCGAGTGCGACTTGCGCGTCACGATGCCGATGAAAGGCCGCGCCGACAGCCTGAACGCTGCGGTTGCGGGCGCTGTCCTCGCTTACGAAGTGCTGGCGTCGCTGGACTGATCCGGCAGGGAAGCCTGCTCGTCAGATCGCACGTCGGCAGCGGTATAGCGCGGGGCCGATTCCACCAGAGGAACCTCTTCGATCTCGCGCTTGCCTATTTCGATGCCCTTCTCAGCCAGTCGCTTGCCCGAAGACAGGACATTGCGTTCAAAGCTGCCGACGAACTTGTTGTAATTGCCGACCGCCGTTTCGAGGCCGGAACCGACCCGCTTCAAATGCTGTGATGCAACAGCAAGCCGTTCGTAAAGTTCAGCCCCGGCCTTCCCGATTTCACGTGCTTCATCGGCCAGCTGATCCTGCCGCCAAACCTGCGCGATGGTGCGTGCAATGGCGACCAGATTGGTCGGCGTGGCCAGCAAGACACCGTTCTGGAAGGCGAAATCCCACAGGTCCGGATCAGCTTCCAGCGCGGCGGCGACGAAGTGCTCGCCGGGCACAAACATCACCACGTAATCAGGCGCGTCATCGAACTGGCTCTGATAACTTTTCGCGCCCAATTGCTGAACGTGGCCACGCATCGATTTGGCGTGAGCGCTCAGTGCGGCCTTGCGCACATTGTCGTCATCAGTTTCAAACGCTTCCTGATAGGCGTTGAGCGAAACCTTTGCATCGATAACCAGTTTCTTCTGGCCGGGCACGTTGACGATGGCATCCGGCCGCAAGCGGCCCTCATCCGTATCAATCGATTGTTCCAGATTGAAATCGGTGTGCTGCGAGAGGCCGCATTGTTCGAGCACGTTCTGCAGCGCCCGTTCCCCCCAACGGCCGCGAGCCTTTGGCCCGGCCGTCAGTGAATTGCTCAGCTTTTGCGCCTCGCGCCGGACTTCTTCCTGGCCAAGGCGCATCTGTTCGATCTGCGTGTTGAGCGAGGTGAAAGCATTTGTGCGCTTCTCCTCCAGCGCGGTAACCTGGTCCTCGTATTTCTTCAGCCGGTCGCCCACAGGCTGGAGCAGCGCCTTGATCTTCTCTTCCGATGTCTTTTCCGAATGACCCAGCCGCTCGTTCGCTCGCTCAAGGAATTTCTCCTGCGCCGCGCCAAGCACCTTCGCGCCGGTATTCTCGAATTCCTTCAGCAGTTTTTCGCGCGATTCTTCAAGCAATCGCTTTTGTTCCGCGAACCCGGCGGCCTGCGCCTTCAGCGCGGTGAGTTCCTCGCTGGTGCGATCGAGCCTTTCCGCCAGTTTATCCGCACGCGAGGCGCGGTCGCTCATGGTTGCCAGTTCAGGCGCCATGCGGCCAACCTTGTCCGATGCTTCCTTGGCCTCAGCGTCGCGTTGCTCATAGCGCGTTTTCCAATCGGCTACGGGCCGGGAGCCAACAAAAAATCCGAGCGCGCCGCCAACCACCAAAGCAATTAGCGCGGCTATCAATCCAATAATGTCCATTTACGGAACATAGCTGGAACGTTTGGCCAATCCAAGCTCCATCTGGAACCAATCCCCTGCCTCGTTCGCTGATCCATGGAAAAGGAGATTATTCATGTCGATCAAGGAAATGATCCAGGATCACCCCCAAGTCGGGGCCGATTACAACGAACATCTGGGCGAGGCGGTCAAGCACGCGATGTATTGCGCGGCGATAGCCAACAGCTGCGCCGATGCGTGCAGCGCCGAAGAAGGCAATATGCGCGAATGCATCCGCCTGTGCATGGATTGCTCG
Source organism: Pontixanthobacter luteolus (assembly GCF_009828095.1). Classification (GTDB taxonomy): domain Bacteria; phylum Pseudomonadota; class Alphaproteobacteria; order Sphingomonadales; family Sphingomonadaceae; genus Pontixanthobacter; species Pontixanthobacter luteolus. The sequence goes on from NZ_WTYP01000001.1 coordinate 1,439,502, forward strand.
GACATTTGCACCGCGACCTACCGCGTCGCCACCCGCCGCACCGCTGGAAATGTCGGCGTGATCGAGGCTATGCTGCGTACCTGCGTTGCAGCTTGCGAGGCATGTTTCGACGAGTGTTCCAAGCACGATAACGACCATTGCCGCCGGTGCGCGCAGATGTGCCGTGAATGTGCCGACGATTGTCTGAAAGCGCTAAGCCAGATGCGTCAGGCCGCCTGATCGGCATAAGCACCGCCGACAAACAAAAAGCCCCCGAAAATCGGGGGCTTTTCTGTTTCTGGTCTGCTGCTGGGTGTTTGACGATCAGGCCGCGCGGCGCAGCTTGTTCAGCTTCTTGATCGCCATCTGTTTTTTCAACCGGCTAAGGTGGTCGATGAACAGAATACCTTCGAGGTGATCCATTTCGTGCTGGATGCAGGTCGCCATCAGACCATCTAGGTCTTCTTCGTGCGTTTTGCCGTCCAGATCCTGATAGCGGACGCGGCAGGTCGCCGGACGGTCGACATCGGCATAGATTTCCGGAACCGAAAGGCAGCCTTCCTGATAAGTCGCGAGTTCTTCCGCCGGATCAAGAATCTCCGGATTGATGAATACGCGCGGCTCTTTCTTCACCGGATAGTGCTTGTGCGATCCCTGACCGTCACCGTGATCATGACCGCATTCCTCCGGCTCCGCATCCATGTCCGGTTCTTGAAGATCGATCACCAGAACGCGCTTGGGAACGCCGACCTGGATCGCCGCAAGGCCGATACCGGGCGCGTCGTACATGGTTTCGAACATGTCTTCGACGAGCGTCTTCAGTTCGTCATCGAACACATCGACAGGGGTCGAGACGGTTTTGAGCCGGGGGTCCGGCACTTCAAGAATTTCACGGATAGCCATGCGCCCTATTTAGGGTGGGTTTCGCCCTATCGCAAGCCGCAGCAGACGCTCAATCGACCGGTCTGCGCGCACGCAGCGCCTGCGCCAACGTTCCTTCGTCGAGATAATCGAGTTCACCGCCAACCGGCAGGCCGTGCGCCAGCTGAGTGATACGTACCGGAAATTCCTCCAGCCGTTCAGCAATGTAATGCGCGGTCGTTTGCCCTTCCAGCGTGGCATTCATCGCCAGAACGATCTCGTCGATCCCGCCAACCGATACACGGTCGAGGAGCGAGCCGATATTCAGGTCTTCGGGCCGGATTCCGTCCATCGCTGACAGTTTCCCGCCCAGCACATGGTAACGCCCGGTGAACAGCTTTGCCCGGTCGAGCGCCCACAGATCGGACACATCCTCCACCACGCAGATCGAACGCTGGTCGCGGCGCGGGTCGGCGCAGATGCCGCATGGTTGCTGCGTATCGACATTGCTGCAAATCTCGCATTCGACCAGCCTGTCCTGCACCGCGAGAAGCGCGTCCAGCAGAGGCGCCAGCGCAGTTTCGCGGCGTTTGACCAGCCACAACACCGCACGCCGCGCGGAACGCGGGCCAAGCCCGGGCAACCGCGCCAATGCAGAACTGAGTGTTTCGATCTCTTGCGATGCCATGCCGGCGAAGATAGGGCTTGCCGCGCTTAATAGGAAGGCCGAGAGACCCCGCCATGCGCATCATTTTCATGGGAACACCCGACTTTGCGGTGCCGACGCTCAACGCCCTGCACAAAGCCGGCCACACGATCGTTGCGGTTTATACCCAGCCGCCCCGCCCCGCTGGGCGCGGCAAGAAACTGCAACCATCGCCGGTGCAGAAAGAGGCCGAGATACTCGGTATCGAGGTTCGCTGCCCGACATCGCTGAAAACTGCTGAAGCGCAGGAAGCATTTGCCGCGCTGGAACCCGACATCGCGATTGTCGCAGCGTACGGGATGATCTTGCCGCAGGCGATTCTCGATATTCCGGTGCATGGCTGCCTCAACGTCCACGCGTCGATCCTGCCGCGCTGGCGCGGTGCGGCACCAATTCACCGCGCGATCATGGCCGGCGACCCGGTGACCGGCGTCACCATCATGCAGATGGAGGCCGGGCTCGACACAGGCCCGATGCTGGCCACCGTTCGCACACCGATTGATGACAAGACGACGGGCGAATTGACCGAGGAACTGGCCGAACTGGGCGCGCAATTGATGGTCGGCACCGTCCGTAATCTGAGCTTCCACCACCCGGTCGAACAGGACGATGAGGATGCGACCCATGCGCCCAAGATCGACAAGGCAGAGGCGAAGATCGATTGGTCGGAGGATGCAGAGGTTATCGAGCGGAAGATACGCGCGCTTGCCCCCTTCCCTGGCGCATGGTTTGAGATGAACGGTGAACGCGTAAAAGTCTTGAAGGCGGAACTGGCTGCGGGCCAGGGAACGCCAGGTGCCACCCTGGACGACATGCTGACCATCGCCTGCGGAACCGGTGCATTGCGGCTGGTCCGCATCCAGCGAGCCGGAAAGCCGAAAATGGACGCAGACGAATTTCTGCGCGGCGTGCCGGTGCCCGAAGGGACGCAGTTCGCTTGACCCGTTACGCGCTCACTCTGGAATTTGACGGCACCCCGTTCATGGGGCTGCAACGCCAAACGCATGGTCCCAGCGTCCAGCAGGCCGTGGAAGAAGCCGTAGAGGCGTTCTGCGGCGAACAGGTGCGGATGCAATCGGCAGGGCGCACCGACACCGGTGTCCACGCTTATGCGATGCGTGCGCATATCGATCTTGAACGCGAATGGCCCACTTTCAAGGTTTCCGAGGCGCTGAACGCTCATTTGCGTCCCCACCCAATTGCCGTGACGCATTGCGAAATCGTGCCCGATGACTGGCACGCGCGCTTTTCATGCGAGGGGCGCAGTTACATTTACCGCATCTGCAACCGCCGTGCGCCGCTGACGATCGAGAAAAACCGTGCCTGGCAGGTGCCGCAGCATCTGGACGAGGCGGCGATGCACGACGCAGCGCAGGTGCTGGTCGGCCAGCATGATTTCACCACCTTCCGGTCGGTCAACTGCCAGGCGCAAAGCCCGGTAAAAACGCTCGACCGGCTCAATGTCTATCGCCGCGATGAATGGGTCTTTATCGAAGCAGAGGCGCGCAGTTTCCTGCATCATCAGGTCCGGTCAATGGTCGGATGCCTCGCCTATGTGGGCATGGGCCGGTGGGACAAGCAGAGAGTCGCTGCTGCACTTGAAACAAAAGATAGGCAGGCGCTGGGGTTGAATGCCCCGCCCTACGGCCTCTATTTCGTATCAGCCAAATATCCCGACAAAACATAACATCCAGGAGAACGAGAGATGACCACCACAGGCAAACAGCTTTTCACAACGCTCGAAAGCGACGGCACACTGACCGTCGCCATTGAAGATGTTTCGTTCCCCGAACCGACAGACAATCAGGTGCTCGTCAAGATGGAAGCGGCCCCGATCAACCCGTCGGACCTCGCGATCCTGACCAGTGCCGCCGATCTGGAAAATGCCGAATACAGCAACGGCAAATTCGTCGCGAAAATGCCGGAACCCTTCAACACCGGTTCCAAGGCCCGCCACGGCCAGAAACTGCCCGCCGGTAACGAAGGTGCCGGCACGGTTGTCGCAGCGGGCGACAGCGACATGGCGAAGGCTCTGGTCGGTCAGCGCGTCGCCTGCGTCCCCGGCAGCGCCTACAGCCAGTATTGCATTGCCGATGCCACGATGTGCCTGCCGCTTGGCGATCATTCGGTGGAAGACGGCGCATCGGCATTCGTCAATCCGATGACTGCGCTCGGTTTTGTCGAGAATGCCAAGATGGATGGCCAAAACGCGATCGTGCACACGGCCGCGGCGTCAAACCTTGGTCAGATGCTGATCAAGATCTGTCAGGAAGACGGCCTCGAACTCGTCAACATCGTGCGCAAGGCGGACCATGTCGACCTGCTCAAGGGACTTGGCGCGAAGCATGTCGTCAATTCATCCGACGATGATTTCATGAAGCAGCTGCGCGAAGCGATCGATGCGACTGACGCCTTTTACGGTTTCGATCCGATTGGCGGCGGTCAGGCGACCGACAACGTGTTCAAGGCGATGGAACAGGTCGCTGTGTCGAAAATGACCGAATACAGCCGCTATGGTTCAAACCAGCAGAAGCGCATGTTCATCTATGGCCGCCTCGATATGGGCCCGACCATTCTGACTCCGAGCTATGGTTTTGGCTGGACGCTTTCGGGCTGGCTGCTGACGCCGTTTCTCGCCAATGCCGGAATGGAAACCGTCACCCGCATGCGCCAGCGCGTGCTCGACAACCTGACCACCACCTTCGCCAGCAGCTACAAGACCAAGGTCAACCTTGAAGAGATGCTGACCAAGGAAGCCGTGCTGGATTACCGGGCAATGAAAACCGGCGAGAAATACCTCGTCACGCCGCACAGCTGATAATTTAGTACGTCAGCGTCGGCTGAATTCCTGTTGTATGCGAGTGGGGTCGGTGATCCCGTTCGCAAGCAGCAACTGCAGCAAAATACGCGCCCGTGCAGGGCCAAGTGCCCGCGCCGCAACGAAGCCGGCGGTATCATCCTCCGGCTCACGGTCGACCAGCCCTTCGTCCACGCGCGATGCGCGAACCACCGGAACGCCCTGCCGAACCGCTTCGGCCAGCGCATCACGAATTCCGCGCGGCGCGTTTCCGTGACCAAACCCCGCCAGCACGATACCCTTCGCGCCGCCTTCCAGCGCCTGAGCAACATTGTCGGGTGACATTCCGGCATAGGCGTAAAGAATCGAGACCTTGGGCATATCTTCGTAAAATTCATATCGCGCCGGTTCGCCCGTCCGCCACGGCGGGCCGAACCATTCCAGCGAGGTCGGCGTAACGTGCCCCACCGGGCCGCGTGGGAACGCTTTGAACGCATCCGTCATCTCTGTGTGCGCCTTGCGCGCATCGCGGGCGGCAAACACGCGGTCACTCATGACCAGCAGAACGCCGCGACCGGCCGCATCGGAATCGCCCGCCACGCGCACGGCATTGGCGAAATTGCGCAATCCGTCACTGCCCACTGCATCGGCAGCGCGCATAGCGCCCACAACGACGACCGGCTTCGTCGTCGGTAGCGTCTGGTCCAGCAGGAACGCAGTTTCTTCTGCTGTGTCAGTCCCGTGGGTAATGATGATACCGCGGCAATCCTCGTCCGCCATCGCGCGCGTCGCCGCATCGTGCAGGCGGTGCCACAGCTGCGGCCCGATATCTTCCGAACCGATATTGGCAAATTGTTCGCCAACCAGGTTGGCAGACAGGCCGATCCGATCCATCTCCGACAGGAAATCGGCAATGCCGATCTGGCCCGGCCGGTAGTCGCGCCGCGTCGCCGAACCGGCCACTCCGGCGATAGTTCCGCCCGTGGCGAACACCTTGATATGCTTGTCGCTCATGCCGCGGCCTTAGCCGTGTGCAAAAAAAGGTTCAAAGAAATCCACTTTGGCGATTGATTTTGCACCTTTGGGCGTTATTAGGGCGCTTCCGATGGATATCGGGCGATTAGCTCAGTTGGTAGAGCATCTCGTTTACACCGAGAGGGTCGGCAGTTCGAGCCTGTCATCGCCCACCATTCCCCTACAGTGCAAACACGGCCCAACCGGGCCTAAACGGCGGAACTGAAACGCCGCTGCGATTCTGCGTGGTAAGGGTCAACCAGCGCGGCGATTGTACGCGTATATGGCAATCCATCTGGCAGGATGGTCAGGTAATCCCCCTCCATTGCAGCCAGGCCACGAACGGTAAACGGACACAGCCTGCCAGCGATCTCGCTGCGAATCGCCTCTGGTATCCGTGCGTGTCCCTGACACAGCAGCGATTCGATGATCGCACCGCGTTTCTGGTCGTCATCCGAACGAAGGATGCCGTGGCTGGCCGTCAGCCGGCCCTGCGAAGCTTGCATCCTGTAGCGCCCGCTGTTCTTCTCGTTCTGGGCGAGCAGGCCGGGGAAGCTGCTGATTGCCGAACTGCCCAGTCCGATCAGCGTATTTGCGCGGTCATCGGTGTACCCCTGGAAATTGCGCCTCAGCCCGCCGCATAGTGCCGCGTGGGCTAGCGGATCGCCGCCCGGTTTCGCAAAATGATCAAAGCCCACCGGCACGTAGCCGTGCGTGCAGAGATAGGAATATCCGAGCTTGGCCATTGCAAAACGCCCGTCCTGTCCGGCCATGTTGCTGGCATCGATAGCCCGCTGACGCGGCACGATGTGGGGTACATGGGCATATCCGAACAACGCGATCCGATCAGCGCCAAGCACGCGTGTACGATGCAATGTGTCGAGCAAATCGCCTTCAGTCTGCTCGGGCAAGCCATACATGAGATCGAAATTGAGCGAGGTGACACCGGCATCGCGCAGCCAGTTGACCGTTTGCACGATCATTTCTTCTGACTGAACCCTGCCAATCGCCTTCTGACACTGCGCCGCGAATGTCTGCACGCCCAGGCTTGCCCGGTCTATTCCGGTGCGGGCGATTGTTGCGGCCCATTCTTCAGTCATCGTTCGCGGATCGAGTTCGATCGAAAACACAGGATCAGGGCAGTCGAAATTGTCCTGCAATGCAGCAGTCAGTCGTTCAAAATCCTCTGGCGTGATCGCATTCGGGCTGCCGCCGCCGAACGCAATGCGCCCGATGTGGGCGCTATCGGGCAGCAGGGCGGCAATCGTTTCGATTTCGCTGTGCAAGGCATCGAGATAGGAAACCACCCGCTGCCTGCGACCTGCAGCACCGGTGTTGCATCCGCAGTAGAAGCAAATCTTCTCGCAGAATGGGATATGGACGTAGAGCGATATCTCGCCCTCTGCCTGCATCAACGCATTGCGATAGGCGCCGGGGTCCACGGCTGCGAATTCTGCTGCGGTGGGAAAGCTCGTATAGCGGGGGACCGGGGTCGCCAGCAGGTCTGGATGATAAGGCCACATGCCAGCCTGTGTGGCCGCATTACCGGCAGGCGTCTTTGCGTCAGATCAAATTTTCTTGCGGCAAGCGCCCGCATGGCACGCCTTCGCGGGGCATGGCTGTCCAGGCGGCGTTTCCTGTTCACCAATCGGGATCGAGATCGCACCGCCCGAACAGAGCTGCACCTGCAAAACCTGCATCCCATCGTCCGCAGGCAGCGGACCGATCATAACCGGCAGCAGAACCCCGATCGCAGCGAGAGAAAAGTTCACAGCGCGTCCTCTTCATCATCGATCAGAACCCGGTTCGCAGCGCCGTCCAGATCGTCGAATTGGCCGTTTTTCATAGCCCAGAAGAACACCGCGAGGCCGAGGCCGCCCATGCCGAGCGCAATCGGGATCAGAATGGCAAGGCCGCTCACTTTGCAGCCCTCGCCAGTCGCAGCGAATTGGCAACGACCACTACAGAACTGAGCGACATCGCAATCGCTGCGATCAGCGGCGTGACCAGCCCGGCCAAGGCCAGCGGCACGGCCAGCACATTGTATCCGATAGCAAATCCGAAGTTCTGCCGCACGATTACCATTGTCCGGCGGGCAACCCGGATCGCATCGACCACCGGCATCAGTTTTTCGCCCAGAAACACGGCATCGGCGGCCTGCTGGCTGGCGTCGCTGGCCGTGCCCGGCGCGATGGAGGCATGCGCCGCCGCCAGCGCGGGTCCATCGTTGAGGCCATCGCCGACCATGAGGGGAAGTCTGCCTGCGGCTTTCATCGCATAAAGCCTTTCCAGCTTTTCAGCCGGCAACATATTGCCTTGGCCTTCGATTTCGAGCGCCCGGCCCATTTCGTCCACTGCATCCTGCCGGTCGCCCGACATGATCGCAGATGTAATGCCCAATGTGCCCAGACGGGAAACTGTGTCCCCTGCATCGGCGCGCATCTGATCGGTGAAACGGATCAGCTTCGTTTCATCTCCAATACGCAGAGAAACGGCCATCGCCGACACCGCGCCCGCCGGTTTTTCCAACGCCACATCGACACCGCCGCATCGCGCATAGACACCGGCACCGCCCACTTCGCTTACATCGCTCAGCACTGCCGGGGCAGTCTTTGCCAAGCCAAGCGATCTTGCCAAACCCTTACTCAACGGATGCCGGCTCTGCTGCGCAAGCGCCAGACCGATTGCTCGCTCGGCTTCGCTCAGATCCTCGACATCCGCACGCGCTTCGCCAAGCGTCAAGGTGCCTGTCTTGTCGAACAGAGCGGTATCAACCTCCGCAAGCCTTTCCAGCGCGCTGCCATCCTTCACCAGAACGCCGCGCTTGATCAGGGCGTTGCTGGCAACAACCTGCGCTGCCGGAACGGCCAGTCCCATCGCACACGGACAGGTGATAATCAGTACAGCGATGGCAATCACCAGCGATTGATGCCACCCGGCCCCGGCTATCATCCATCCCGCAAATGCCAGCGCAGACAGTGAATGGACGGCAGGCGCGTAAAGCCGCGCTGCACGGTCAGCAATCCGGACATATCGGCTGCGCGATTGCCCGGCCTCATCCATCAGGCGCGCGATCTCTGCAATCGCAGTGTCCGATGCGGCGGCGGTGATCCTGACTTGCAAGGGGTCCAGCAAGTTGATCGCACCAGCGTGAACTGCGCTGTCCCTGGCGACAGTCTGCGGCGCGCTTTCGCCAGTCAGCATGGCGTTGTCTATCGCGCCGCTGCCTTGTTCGATTACTCCGTCTGCGGCCAATGCCTCGCCCGACGCGACCAGCATCAGCATCCCCGGTTCCAGTTCGTCAGCCGGTATTCTCGAGAGCGATCCGTCGCCTTGAAACACGCTCGCGCTGCGCCCCATCCGGCCGAGCAATGATCCAATGCCCGCGCGCATCTTGTTGCGCATCATGGAATCGAGCGCGCGCCCCGCCAGCAGGAAGAACAGCAGCATGACTGCGCTTTCGAAATAGGCATGACCGCCGCCGTAGAGTGTTTCGTACATGCTCAGACCGGTGGCCAGCAGAACGCCGATCGAAATCGGCACGTCCATGTTGGTTCTACGATACCGCAGCGCCATCAATGCGGAGGAGAAGAACGGTCTGCCTGCATAGGCAATGACCGGCAGTGCGATCAGGCCGGACAGCCAGTGGAACATCTCGCGCGTTGCGCCGCCTGCCCCCGCCCAGATACTGACCGACAACAGCATGATGTTCATCATTCCGAACCCGGCAACCGCCAGCGCCCGCAGCAGTGCCTTGGATTCGCGGTCATCTTCAGCAAGCGGATTGACCGCGGCAGCCTGCGCTTCGAACCCAAGTTCGAGCAGCGCCTGCGTAAGGTGATCTTCGCTCAGCGATTTCGTATGGCGCACCGCGACACGCTTGGCAGAAAAATTGACCCGTGCGCTCTCGACCCCGTCAACCTCCGCCAGCCCGCGTTCGATTTTTGCAATACAGCCCGCACAGCGCATCCCCGGAACGGTAAAGCGTGTGTCCACCAGCTCTTGCGCCGTATCGGCCGCGATGGTGGCCGGAGCGGTCATGAAACGTGCAATTCTTCAATCCAGCGGGACACGCCATCAGTGATGACCAGACGAACGATCCAGCGGCCATCTGCGAGCGGACGTGTCGAAACGTAATTGCCGGGTGCGCCCTGCGTGAATTCGACGTCGACAGTTTCCGGCTGACCAAGCGGCCTGCGTGCGGTTGCGGAAACTGCCGCCCCTTCCGGCACGCCTTTGGTCGCGACAGAGAAATGCCCCGCCTGTGCCTTGGTGACTTCAGCACTCCAGCCTAGGCGATCCTGTTTTTCCGCCTGTTCCAGCCATCCATTGAATTCCTGACTGGCGACGTAGGAGTTTTTGACCACGACCCCGCTGAAGCCGCCGACTGCCAGCGACGCCATGTAGAAATTCACGGCAAAAACGATGCCAAACCCGGCAACGAAAATGCCCAAAATCGTGCGGCCTGTCAGCGGCTTGCCCATCAGTTATCTCCTGGCGCGGAAAAGCGCGTTTCGCTGGTGTCGGTCTCACGCTGTTCGTCCAATGATGTGACGGTGAAGCGGAAGTCTGTGACGGGCGTATCTGCAGGCGCCATGACGTAGGCCCGGATGGTCTTGGTCTGATCAGCCTGCGCCTTGATAACTTGCGTTACAGCTGCATCGCCGCGGCCAATTTCGCCAGTCCACATGACCGCTCCCGGAAGACCTTCCAGACCAATTTGCATATCACGCGGGCGGCTTTCCATGTTGCGGACCTTCAGCGTGAACGCGTTGCGGATCGATCCGTCGCTCATCAGCATGAAAGGCGGATTCCGATCTGGCGATGCGGAAATCTCCGTATGGTTGCGCACACCCAGGGCGAACAGGATGGCTAGCCCGATGCTGCCCCAGATCATCGTGTAGGCAATTGTGCGCGGCCTCAGCAAAGCTTTCCAAACCGGACGGGGTTCTTCGCCGGCAGCTTCTTTCTCGCAATCTTCCAGCGTCGCGTAGTCTATCAATCCGCGCGGTTTGCCGATGTCAGCCATGACCCGGTCGCACGCATCGATGCACAGCGCGCAAGTGATGCAGCCGATCTGCGGACCCTCACGGATATCGATTCCTGTCGGGCACACTGCGATACATTGCTTGCAGTCGATACAGTCGCCGAATTTTTCCGGCTCCTTGCGCGCTTTCTTCAGGCTGCCGCGCGGTTCACCGCGCCAGTCCTTGTAAGTCACGATAAGCGATTTTTCGTCGAGCATCGCAGTCTGGATACGCGGCCACGGACACATGTAGATGCAAACCTGTTCGCGCATGAACCCGCCAAGCACGAAAGTCGTCAGCGTCAGAATGGCAACTGTGGTGTATGCGACAGGCGCGGCCTGACCGGTCCAGAAGTCCGCGGTCAGCGTCGGCGCGTCGGCGAAGTACATGATCCACGCGCCGCCGGTCCAGAAACTGATCACCAGATAGATGGTCCATTTTAGCGCGCGCCTGGCGATCTTGCTTGGTCCCCACGGTGCGGCATCCAGACGGATACGCGCATTACGGTCGCCATCGACCAGCCGGTCGATATGCTGGAACAGATCGGTCCACACGGTTTGCGGGCAGGCATAGCCGCACCAGGCCCTGCCGACCGCGCTGGTCACCAAGAACAGGCCGATCCCCGCCATGATGAGCAGGCCGGCCACGAAATAGAACTCATGCGGCCATATCTCTATGCCGAACATGTAGAAACGCCGCCCGGCTAGATCGACCAGAACCGCCTGGTCCGGCGCATATGGGCCGCGGTCCCACCGGATCCACGGGGTGATGTAGTACACCGCCAGCGTCAGGATCATCACCGCCCATTTGAACCGCCGGAAACGCCCGTCGATGCGCTGGTTATGGACAGTTTTCTGCTTCTCATAGAGATGCGCAGGCGGCGGCTCTTCCGGCGCGTGGCGGCGGGTTGCAGCTTCCGGTTTTGCGGTTGCGGCAGAAACCGAATGGGCGGCAGGATCGACCATTTTGACGACCCCGCCCTCTATCTCGATCGGTTTGTCAGGGTTGCTCATCAGGATTGACCGCCGGGTCTTCAGCGACCTCCATCACATCTTCACCGCCGCCGAGCGAATGCACATAGACTGCCAGCATCTTGATGGTGACCGGGTCCAGCCGCCCTTCCCATTTGGGCATCATACCCATGCGTGGTGCCAGTATCTGGCTCTGGATCTGAGCGCGGCTGTTGCCATACAGCCAGATCGCATCGGACAGGTTTGGTGCGCCCTGTGCGCGGTCGCCCATACCGTTTGCACCGTGGCAGGATGCGCAATTGTTGGCATAGATTTCCGCACCGAGCGGGTTGCTGTTCGCCATTTTGCTGAACGACATCACGTGATCGGTAATCGCGTTCAGCTCTTCATCGCTGAAGACGCCGGCAAATGGCGGCATGATGCTCGACCGCGTCTGATCATCGCCCTGTTGGCGGATGCCGTGAATCAGCGTGTATTCGATCGCCTGCAAATCACCGCCCCACAGCCAGTCATCATCGGCGAGGTTGGGATAGCCCAGCCCCTGGCTGCCCGCTGCGCCGGAACCGTGGCACTGGACGCAGTTGACCTTGAAAGCGGCAGCCCCGCCAGCAACCGCCTGCTGCATCAGCTGCGGGTTATCCTGCAATTTCACCACATCGATCGCAGCGAGCTGTTCGCGGAAGGATTGCTGCGCCAGATCGGCGGCGCTCATATCCTTGGCCAGATCGCCGCGGCTGCTCCAGCCGAGAATGCCCTCGGTACCCTTTTCCAGCATTGGCAATGCCGGATAGAGCACAACATACACCGCCGCCCACACGATGGTGAGATAAAATGTCCACACCCACCAGCGCGGCATCGGGGTGTCCAGTTCCTCGATCCCGTCCCATTCATGCCCGACGAATTCGGTGCCAGTAGGCTCGTCGACGCGCTGCCCTTCGGTTGGCTTATTGGCCATCGCTGTCTTCCTTAAAAATCGAATTGGCTGCAGTCTGGTTGTGGCGGTCCGATCCCGGCCGGAACGGCCACAGGCACAGCATCAGGAAAAGCACGAACATCAGCGCCAGCCCGTAGCTGTCGGCAAAATGCCGCAAGGTTTCGTAGAAGCTCACCGGCCTTTCTCCTCAGCCAGTTCTTCCTGCGCCGCAGCCTTGTTCACATCCACCAGCGTACCCAGCATCTGCAGGTAAGCGATCAGTGCGTCGAGTTCGGTCAGACGCGCGGGGTTGCCGTCATAATCGCGGGTCTGCGATTTCGGATACCGGCCTTCGATACCCTTGGCATCGCCAGCCTCGTCCGCCTGGCCGCGAAGATCCTCTTCGGCCATTTCAATCTGCTCATCAGTGTATGGCACGCCGACCATCTGCAATGCGCGCATATTCGCAGCCGGATCGGCAACCTTCAGATCGGTTTCGGCAAGGAAGGAATATTGCGGCATGATGCTTTGCGGAACCACGCTTTGCGGGTTCTTCAGATGCTGTACATGCCAGTCATCCGAATACCGCCCGCCAACGCGCGCCAGATCCGGTCCGGTACGTTTCGAACCCCATTGGAAAGGGTGATCGTACATACTCTCCGCTGCCAGACTGTAGTGACCGTAGCGTTCCACTTCGTCGCGAAACGGACGGATCATCTGGCTGTGGCAGGTATAACACCCTTCGCGGATGTAGATGTCGCGGCCCGCCTGCTCCAGCGGAGTGTAAGGCCGCATCCCGTCCACCTTCTCGATCGTGTTATCGATCCAGAACAGCGGCGCGATTTCCACCAGTCCGCCGATCGCAACGACCGCCAGTGTCCCAGCCGCCAGGAGCGTGATGTTCTTTTCGAGCTTCTTGTGGCGCCCGAGAATGCTGTTTTGCTTGCTCATCGGTCGGATTCCTATTCGGCCGGAACTGTGGTGATTGGACGGTCTGCAGCATCGCTATGCGGCGTCTCTGTCATGGGCGCTTCTTCGCGAATGCGGCCAGCCAGAGTCATCCAGATGTTGTAGGTCATGATCAGCGCGCCGCTGAGGTAGAGCAGCCCGCCAAATGCCCGCATCAGGTACATCGGGTGGAGAGCTGCGACACTGTCGACAAAGCTGTTCACCAGGTATCCGTCGACGCCGTATTCACGCCACATCAGGCCTTGGGTAATCCCGGCGACCCACATGCTGGCGGCATAGAAAACGATGCCGAGCGTCGCGAGCCAGAAGTGCCAGTTGATCATCCGCAGCGAGTACAGCCGTTCGCGCTTCCAAAGGCGCGGAACGAGGTAGTAAAGCGCCGCGAAGGTGATCATGCCGTTCCAGCCCAGCGCGCCGGAATGGACGTGTCCGATGGTCCAGTCGGTGTAATGCGACAGGCCGTTGACTGCCTTGATCGACAGCATTGGCCCTTCGAACGTGCTCATGCCGTAGAACGCCAGCGCCATCACCATCATGCGGATGATCGGGTCTGTGCGGACCTTGTCCCATGCGCCGTTCAGCGTCATCAGGCCGTTGATCATCCCGCCCCAGCTAGGCATCCACAGCATGATCGAAAACACCATGCCCAGTGTCTGCGCCCAGTCAGGCAGCGCGGTGTAGTGCAGATGGTGCGGGCCTGCCCAGATATAGAGGAAGATCAGCGACCAGAAGTGGATGATCGACAGCCGGTAGGAATAGACCGGCCGCTCTGCCTGCTTCGGCACGAAGTAATACATCATCGCGAGGAAGCCTGCGGTCAGGAAGAACCCGACCGCGTTATGGCCATACCACCACTGGGTCAGCGCATCCTGAACGCCTGCGAACGCGCTATAGCTTTTCGCGCCGAGGAAGCTGACCGGGATCGCCAGGTTGTTGACGACGTGCAGCATCGCGATCGTCACGATGAACGCGAGGTAGAACCAGTTGGCCACATAGATATGCGGTTCATGCCGGCGAACGATGGTCCCTACGAACACCGCCAGATAGGCAAGCCAGACAATGGTCAGCCACAGATCGACATACCATTCCGGCTCTGCATATTCCTTCGACTGGGTGATACCGAGCAGATAGCCGCTGGCCGCCAGCACGATGAACAGCTGGTAGCCCCAGAACACGAACCGGGCGAGCGAAGGAAATGCCAATTGGGTCCGGCAGGTGCGCTGCACAACATAAAAACTGGTCGCGATCAGCGCGTTTCCGCCGAACGCAAAAATCACCGCCGATGTGTGCAGCGGACGGACCCGGCCAAATGTCAGATAGGGTTCGAAATTCAGGACTGGGAAGGCGAGCTGCAAGGCAATGAACAATCCTGCCAGCAAACCCGCCAGACCCCAGAACGTGGTCGCGAGCACGCCCCAGCGGACCGGATCATCATCATATGTTTCCGGCCCGGTTGGCATCTTGAACAGGCTTTGCGCCTTCGCCATCGGGTCGTACCGCCCAGCGGTGACCCAGATCAAAACGAACGCGACAATTGCGATGATCGTCGCATGCGCGGCAAAACCGCTATCCTGCGCACCGATTATCGCACCGATGGCGAGCAAGAGGATCAGGAACCACAGTCCGACCCTGCCAAGTACAGCTTCCATTAGAAATTCACCCCTCTAGAACACGCTCTCATTAGAAAGCCTGCCCCGGACCCGCATTGATCCAGATCAAATTTGAAAAAAATGCCGTGCTCTACCGGACAAGCTCGCGGTTCAGGCATGACCCGCCCGTTTCGCCAATTCCGCCAAATCGCACAATTCCACCCGGCATCGGCCCACGGTCTGCACCAGGCCGGACTTCCGCAATTCACCGAATTGGCGGCTGATGGTTTCAATCGTCAGCCCCAGACTGTCGCCAATATCCCGCCGCGACATTGGCAGGTCCAGGATAGTCGTGCCGTCTTCACGTGTACCAATCCGTTCGGCCATTCCGACCAGGAAGCTGGCGAGCCGTTCCTGTGCATTCTTGCGGCCCAGCCCCACGGCCTTGTCCCGGCACCGGTGCAGCGCGGTCAGCGATCGTTCCAGCAGGATGTCTTCGAACGCCGGGTCGGTTCGGGTCAGGTCAATGAATTCACGCGCCGGAAAAAGCAGTATCTGCGTGTCGACCAGCGCGCACAGATCATAAGAATGCCACGCATTGCCAGGAACGGACACCAGATCACCGCGAAAATGGAACGCAACAATCTGCTCCCTGCCGCCGGATGCGCTGGCGATGAGTTTCGTCGCCCCGCTGGCGACGTAGGCCAGCGAATTTTCGGTGGGGTCCAGCGGTACCATGGACCCGCGGCAAATCGGCAGCAAATGGGCTAACTTCTGCAGCCCGCACGCCGTGCTGGCGTGCGGCGTGGAACGCGGAATGTCGCGCAGGAATGAACCGAATGCATCGTTTGCGACCATGATGGGCACCGAAATGTGGCAATTGAATACGTGCCACCGAATTGGTGCAAAAAAGCCGGTCAGTCTTTGACCCAGATCAATGAACGCAGGTCTTTTCGCGAATAATCCAGCCTCGTTGCCGCAAGAACCCTTGGCTGCATCGGGCAGCCACTGCGGCACCGGGAATAAGGATTATGAAACGCACAACTGCCGTATGCCTAATGGCCTTCGCATCAATCGCTGCCGTGTCTGCGCCAGCTATGGCCGCTGAACGGGCTGGCACGGTTCAGGCAAAACTGTTTGCCACCGGTGTGCTGCCCGATGGCAAGATCACGAGCATCGATACCGATATTGTCGGACTGCCAGCCAATACCCAGACCGAAGCGAACGACAACTTCGTGCCGACGCTGGCGGTGGAGTATTTCTTCACCGAGAATTTCTCCGTCGAAACCATCTGCTGCATGACGCAGCACGATGTCGACGGGACGACCGGCCTGCCCGGCGCAGAACTGGTTTCTGATGCCAAGCTGATCCCGGCCACCGTGACCGCGAAATACCATTTCGATCTCGGCGGTGTGAAACCCTATGTCGGTGCCGGCCCCGCTTACTTCCTGTTCTTCGACGAAGAACCGGGCGCTGCCACAATCCCGTTGGGCGTCACCGATTTCGATATGTCGAATGAACTCGGCCTGGCGTTGCAAGCCGGCGTTGATGTGCCGATCAATGACAAGGGCATTTCCTTCAGCGTCGATGCAAAGCGTTATTTCATCGACACGACCGCGCGCTGGTTCGCAGGCAACACCCTTGCCATTCAGACAGAGCACAAGTTGGACCCGTGGGTCCTCAGCGCTGGTGTAGCTTACCAGTTCTGACGCGTAATTTCCGCGATTATTCGGCGAGTATGGCCTCGCGCGCTTCGGCGCTGGACCAGTCATACTCGCCGACTACGCGCCACACTTCCTGACCGCTGGCATTATACAGCACGGTCACAGGCATGATCTCGCTACCTACGGAAAAACCCAGTTCGTTCTGCGGGTCCATCCACGGCTCCAGATTCTGGAATTCCTTTTTTTTGAAGAACGGGACGACCTTTTCCGCGCCCTGAAAATCCTGGCTCACGGTGACCAACCGGACCTGACCGTCCAGATCGCCCGCCAGATCATCCAGCATTGGCATCTCCACCACGCAGGGCGCGCACCATGTCGCCCACAGGTTCAGCAAGATCGGCTGCCCCTGTGCCGCGCCCAGATTCAGCGTTTCCCCGTCCGGCCCGGTCACATTGACCGCTGGCAGCAGTTCCCCGGCCCGGCTGCGATCGATCTCTCCGACCAAGCTGGACTTCTCCGCGCCCAATTCGCCCTGTTCTTGCGCCGGGTTGGTAGCTTCCCTATCGCAAGCTGCAAGGCCGGCAGTCAGGCCAATCAGGATCAAGGCGTTACGCGTGAGCGAAAATCGTAAGGACAAGGCAGGCTCCAACCAGATGTGGGGCGGAAGGTTCGCTGAGGGACCTAGCGCGATCATGCGCGAAATCAACGCCTCTATCCCGTTCGACAAGGCATTGTGGCGTCAGGATATCGCCGCCAGCAAGGCGCATGTCGCAATGCTGGGTGCGCAGGGTATTGTTAGCGCAGACGATGCAGCGACGATCACAGACGGGCTTGATGCTGTCGCCGCCGAATATGAACGCGACGGGGTGCCGGAAAACTGGGACCTCGAAGACATTCACATGACCACCGAAAGCCGTCTGGCGGAACTGATCGGCCCTGCCGCCGGCCGGCTTCACACCGCACGCAGCCGCAACGATCAGGTCGCCACCGATTTCAAGCTGTGGGTTCGCGAAGCGATCGAGCAGACCGATGCCGGTCTTGCCGCGCTACAACACGCGCTGGTGACGCAGGCGGGCCGTCATGCAGACAGCATCATGCCCGGCTTCACTCACTTGCAAACCGCGCAACCGGTGACGCTGGGCCATCATCTGCTGGCCTATTATGAAATGCTACGGCGTGACCGGTCGAGATTGGCAGATGCGCGTGCACGGATGAATGAATGCCCGCTTGGTTCTGCGGCGCTGGCCGGCACCGGATTTCCGATCGACCGCGACGCCACCAGCGAGGCGTTGGGGTTCGCCCGGCCAACCGCAAACAGCCTGGATGCCGTATCCGACCGCGATTTCGCGCTCGATTACCTGATGGCCGCCAGCCAGATCGCGCTGCATCTTTCGCGGCTGGCAGAAGAATTCATCATCTGGGCGAGCCAGCCATTCGGGTTCGTGCGGATGGCAGACAGCCTGTCGACCGGCAGTTCGATCATGCCGCAAAAGAAAAACCCCGATGCGGCCGAATTGGTGCGCGGACATGCAGGCCGGGTGATCGGTTCAGCGACCGCGCTGATGATCACCATGAAAGGACTGCCGCTCGCCTATTCCAAGGATATGCAGGACGACAAACCGCCGGTATTCGAAGCAGCCAGCCTGCTCGCGCTGTCGATTGCGGCGATGACCGGAATGGTGGCCGACAGCACCTTCAAAACCGACCGGATGCGGCAGGCTGCAGAGCTTGGCTATGCCACCGCAACCGATCTTGCCGACTGGCTGGTGCGAGAGGCGGACATACCGTTTCGCGAAGCGCACCATATCACCGGCGCAGCGGTCAAGCTGGCTGAACAAAAAGGCGCGGCGCTGGACGAACTTTCGATGGAGGAACTCAAAGCCATCGACGAACGTATCGATGAACGGGTGTATACCGCACTGTCCGTCGAAGCATCGGTTGCCGCACGGTCATCTTATGGCGGAACTGCGCCTGAACAGGTAATGCGCCAGGTCGAAACAGCGCGCAAAGCTCTGGGTATTGCTGAAGGAAACGACACATGATCCGCAAATCCCCGATCGCCGTTTGCGTGATGCCGGCATTGCTTGCGGGATTGGGTGCGTGTGCCCAGCGCGCACCGCTGGAGCCGCTGGAGGGCCAGAGCCTGCCGGTCGCCCCAACGGGTAGCGAGGCACGGCCTACCGCCGACGAATTGCTGGAACTGGACCCGCAGGCCGCCCCGGAACGCAGCGTCGAACTACGCCGCCGCAGTGAAGAACGCGAAGACGATCCGTTCGATCTTCCGCCTGAAAATTGAGCTTAGAACAAGACGATGGATCATTTTGAACTTCGCGGCGGCGTGCTTCATGCCGAAGACGTGCCCCTGACCAAGATCGCCGAAGAAGTCGGCACGCCGGTCTATGTCTATTCCCGCGCGACCCTGATCCGCCACGCCCGTGTTTTCCGCGATGCGTTGTCGGGGGTGAACAAACCGCACATCGCCTTTGCAGTGAAATCAAATCCCAACCTGGCAGTGCTGAAAGTCTTGCAGCAAGAAGGCTACGGCGCAGATGTCGTGTCCGGGGGCGAACTGGTGCGCGCATTGGCTGCCGACATGGCGCCGCAGGACATCGTGTTTTCCGGCGTTGGCAAGACGCATGATGAACTGCTGCAGGGTCTTCGCGCCAATATCGGACAGTTCAATATCGAATCCGAAGAAGAAGGCTATGAACTGGCCTCGATCGCGGCACGCTACGGAATGACAGCGCGCTGCGCATTGCGGGTAAACCCGGACGTCGATGCGCGCACTCACGAGAAAATCTCGACCGGCAAGGCGGAAAACAAGTTTGGTGTTCCGATCGACCGGGCAGCTGAAATCTACGCCAATTTGGCCGATCAGGACGGCATGGATATGCGCGGGATCGCCGTCCATATCGGCAGCCAGCTTTCCACCCTCGAACCGCTGGAAACTGCTTTCGTGAAAGTAGGCAAGCTGGTGCAGGAACTGCGCGATGCCGGGCAAAAGGTAACGCATGTCGACCTGGGCGGCGGACTTGGCGTGCCGTACAAGGCCGGTGAAATCATGCCCAGCCCCGCCGAATACGGGGCGATGGTTGCGCGCGTCACCAAAGACTGGGATGTGGCGCTGTCTTTCGAACCGGGCCGCGTCATTGCGGGCAACGCCGGTATTCTGCTGACCAGGGTGATCCGGGTGAAACGCAGTTCGAATGCCAGCCCGTTTATCGTCGTCGATGCAGCGATGAACGATCTGGCCCGGCCTGCAATGTACGGCGCATGGCATGATATCGAAGCTGTGGCCCCCAAGGGCGGCAAGATGAATGCCCACGTGGTCGGCCCCATCTGCGAAACCGGCGATACCTTTGCCATGAACCGCGATCTCGACGTTCTGGAAAGCGGCGACCTGGCGATCTTCCGCACCGCTGGTGCATATGGTGCGACTATGGCGTCCAGCTACAACAGCCGCGGTTTCGTGGCCGAAGTGCTGGTCGATGGCGACAAATTCGCGGTCGTTGCAGACCGTTTGCCGGCAGCAGACATCATGGCGGCAGAACGGGTGCCGGACTGGCTGTGATCGGTTCGCTTCCCCTGCTCCACCGCATTGCGGGACAACGCGTGGTCGTGCTCGGCGAAGGGGAGATGGGCGAAGCGAAGAAGCGCCTGATCGAGCGTGCGGGCGGGATCCCCTGCGGCGAGGCTGAGGCGCATCACGCCAAGCTGGCTTTTATCGCGCTGGAGGATGAGCGCGCTGCGAAGGCGGCAGCCATGCGGCTGAGCCGCAAGGGTCTGCTGGTCAATGTCGCCGACCGTCCGGATTTGTGCGAATTCACTACCCCCAGCATTCTCGACCGTGACCCGGTCTTGATCGCGATCGGGACATCCGGTGCCTCAGCCGGCCTTTCCAAACAGATCAGGCTGCGTCTGGAGAAACTCTTGCCTCAGACCCTAGGCGATCTTGCCGCGAAACTGGCCGCCAGCCGCGATGCCATGCGTGCGCGGTTCCCCGACGGCGCACAGCGCCGCAATGCTCTGGATGCAGCACTTGCCGAAGGCGGCACGCTTGATCCGCTCGATCCTGGGTCTGTAGATCGGGTGGACGATTGGCTTGCCGCGGCCAGCGATCCCGAAGCGTCACAGACAGTGGAAATTCAGCTTACGAGCGATGACCCTGAAGACCTGACGCTGAAACAGGCCCGTTTGCTCGGCACGGCCGACCTTTTGCTCCACGATCCGGCGGTGCCGACAGAAATCCTCGACCGGGCAAGAGCTGACGCGCTGCGCCGCGAATTGCCTTACAGCGGGGAGCCTGTCTGCGGCCTGACAATTA
Organism: Pontixanthobacter luteolus; assembly: GCF_009828095.1. Lineage (GTDB taxonomy): Bacteria > Pseudomonadota > Alphaproteobacteria > Sphingomonadales > Sphingomonadaceae > Pontixanthobacter > Pontixanthobacter luteolus. Next base: position 1,460,316 of record NZ_WTYP01000001.1, read on the forward strand.
TCCTGCGCGCAGCCGGCTGAAATCATACCAGCGCGGCGGCGTCTTTCTTCAATTCGATGAAATAGCGGGCCATTGCGTCTGCCGCACGGTCGCTGAGCGCGATGAAGGCGCGGCGTTTGTCGGCCTCATCCTCAACCCGCTCCAACAGACCAGCATCGACCATCTGGCTGATCCAGCGCAGCGCGGTTGTCGGCGGAACCCCGCTCGCAATGCACAGGGAGGTGACCGACACACGCGTGTGCTCTGCGCGGGCTGCCGTCAGGTCTAGCAGGATATCCCATGCCGGATCAGCGAAAAGATCACCGTCGAAAAACCGCGCGCGCAATTGGCGCTGGCGTACGATGCGCCGCACCAGACGCGGATCGGGCAGCGAGGGACGCACTTTGCGCACCAGCCGGCCCGAACCGTCCTCACTTTCCTGCCCGCTGAAATCGTCAGTCGGAGATTCGAAGCGGAAGGCGCCCCCATCGGCGGACTTTCCATCCGCACCCAAGCGCTCCAGCCGCTCGGCAATCTGTCCGACCTGCTCGGTCAGGCGCAGGAGTGTGATCCGATCATCATCCGAAAGATCGCGTAGGCGCATGTTAGGCATTTTCGCCAGAACGCGGCCAAGCGCAATTACGCGTTCCGACCTAGCGGGATCGACAAGAATTTGCGGAGCCGACTGGTCAAGACATCCGAACACGTCATCGAGCGCATCGACCGACGTTGAAATCACCAATTGCGCGCCCGAATTGGCGATGCGCATATCCAGCCGGGCCAGCGCAGCCAGTGCCCTGCCGTCCACAACCGGACAATCGAGCAGCACCACCTCGCCAAGCGAGCAGGCTTCACCGCCCAGCAGGTCATCAACGCTGCCGACCTGCCCCTGACGCAGCCCGGCAGCCAGCGCATCATCGAGGATACCGGCGCGCACGTGGCTGCGGTCGGCAAACACCGATACCGTCAGCGGCAGCCCGGCGGGATCGTTTGCAACGCCGCGCGCAACCCCTGTCGGGTGGTAATCGAAATCGGCTTGCGCCCTGTGACCTGACATCTTCCCAGCTCCTGATAACAAGAACAGGGTAAGAACAAATGTAGATCAAGTAAAGATCATATCGTCACAATTCTAGTCGACGAAGGGATCTCGCATCAGGATAGTATCGTCGCGTTCCGGACTTGTGGACACAAGCGCAACCGGCGTTTCGATCAATTCCTGCACACGCTGGATGTATTTGATCGCATTGGCGGGCAGGTCGGCATAGCTGCGCGCACCGGCAGTGCTTTCGCTCCACCCTTCCATTTCTTCATAGATCGGTTCGACCTCGGCCTGATCGGCAGCGTGGCTGGGGAAATAATCCATGATCTTTCCGCGCAAGCGGTAGCCGGTGCAGATTTTCACCGTATCGAACCCGTCCAGCACGTCGACCTTCGTCAGCGCGACACCGGTGACGCCGCTGATTGCGCAGCTCTGGCGGACCAGCACCGCATCGAACCAGCCGCAGCGCCGCTGGCGTCCGGTGACGGTGCCGAATTCATGGCCTCGCTCGCCCAGCCGCTGGCCGTCTGCATCGTCCAGTTCGGTCGGGAACGGGCCGCTGCCGACGCGGGTCGTATAAGCCTTTACAATGCCGAGCACGAAGCCGGTCGAGTTGGGGCCAAGGCCCGACCCGCTGGCCGCTGTTCCGCTGACCGTGTTTGAACTGGTGACGAACGGATAGGTGCCGTGATCGACATCCAGGAGCACGCCCTGCGCGCCTTCGAACAGGATCTTGGCGCCAGCCTTGCGCACTTTCTTGAGCCGTTTCCAAACCGGCTGGGCAAACCGCAGCACGAAGGGGGCGATTTCCTTCAGTTCGGCAAGCAAAGCCTCCCGGTCGACCGGCGGCTGGTCGAAACCGGCGCGCAGCGCATCGTGATGCGCGCACAGGCGGTCTAGCTGCGGCTCCAGCGTATCGAGATGTGCGAGGTCGCACACCCGGATCGCGCGGCGGCCGACCTTGTCTTCATAGGCCGGGCCGATGCCGCGTCCGGTGGTCCCGATTTTGCCGCTGCCGGCGGCGGTTTCGCGCAGACCGTCAAGATCGCGGTGGATTGGCAGGATCAGCGGGCAATTGTCGGCAATCGCGAAATTGTCGTCAGTGATCGTCACACCCTGCGATTCGAGTTTCTCGATCTCTCCTTTGAGAGCCCACGGGTCCAGCACCACGCCATTGCCGATAATCGACAGCGTGCCTGACACGATGCCGCTGGGCAACAGGCTAAGCTTGAACACATTGCCATCGATGACCAGCGTGTGGCCGGCATTGTGGCCGCCCTGGAAACGCACCACGGCATCTGCGCGGCTGGCGAGCCAGTCGACGATCTTGCCCTTGCCCTCATCGCCCCACTGGGCACCGATCACAGTTACGTTAGCCATAGGTATTCCTTCACCCCTGCCCGGGGATCCTCAAACGTCCTTCGACAGGACTCGACGTCAGGGATGAAATGGACGGACCGGAGCCCGAATTGCGTGTGCGGGGTAGAGGTGCAAGGCAGTGCAAGTCAAGCGGTCTGGTGGATGCAAATTCACCGGAACCGCTCGCACCGGCGTTCGTAGAAATGATATGAACAAAACAAACAACTATCCCACCCTCACCCTGAACGATGATCGCCAGATTCCGCAGCTTGGCTTTGGAACCTGGGAAATCGATGAAGACGATGCCGCTGGCGCTGTCCGAACCGCGCTGGAAGCCGGTTACTGGCTGATCGATACAGCGGCTATTTATCAGAACGAACGCGGCGTCGGCGAAGGGATCGGCGACTGGAGCGATATTTTCCTTCAGACCAAGATCTGGAACGAAAGCCAGGGCTATGACCGCACATTGAAGGCGGCAGACAAATGCCTGCAGCGCCTGGGCCGCGATCATGTCGATATGTTGCTGATCCATTGGCCGTGCCCGGAGAAAGATCTGTTTGTCGACACCTGGAAGGCGCTGATCGAACTGCGCGACCAAGGCAAGGCGAAGTCAATCGGCGTGTCCAATTTCCGCGAGCAAGACCTGAAACGGATTGCCGATGAGACAGGCGTTGTGCCCGCGCTCAACCAGATTGAACTGCACCCGACATTCCAGCAGCGTGATATGCGCAAGCTGCACGATGAAATGGGCATCGTCACGCAAAGCTGGTCACCGCTGGGCCAAGGCAACGCCATGGGCAGCGATGCAGTTAGCAAGATTGCGGAGGAGATCGGCCAGTCCAAAGCTGCGGTGGTTATCCGCTGGCATATCCAGTGCGGATTGAGCACCCTGCCCCGGTCCACCAATCCTGACCATATCCGGGACAATTTCTCTGCACTGTCATTCGAACTGACCGCCAATCAGATGAAGATGATCGATGACCTTGACGATGCAGATGGCCGGATCGGTCCGGAACCGGGCAAGTTCAACTCATAACCGGTTAGCCGGCGGGGTATGCCAAACGCGCAGACCCCACTGGCAAACAGGCAATGGCTTCATAGCGGTTTCGGCTGCTCGTCTGAAAGGACGTGCGTACAGCCAAGAGCCCCTGCGTCGTCTTCCCCAGACAAGGCAGCAACTGTTCGCCACCCATTGGCACGAAGTGCTGCCGCCGCTGCGCGGTCATGACCGACCGGCAAGAACAGCGTGTCGCGCTGGCTATCGCTGTCGAGCGCATCAACCAGCCGGTCCACATAGAGAGAGAAACCGGTCGCAGCCTCGTCGCTGCCGCCAATTGTGTACGTGCCGCCGCGGCCCAATGCGCCGCGCACACCCTGTGCGTAAATCGTAAAGCCGAACCAGCTCTGATACTCAAAACCGTGCCGTTCGGTCGGGTCGAGAGTGACGCGCGCGCTGCCGCCAACCCGGCTGGCGATGGTTTTCAGCCCTTCGATCCGTGATGCCAGCGCACCGCCGGCATCCAGTTCGGCAAGACGAGCGATGGAATCGGAAAAGTCGCCGGTTGCGTAAAGCAGCGGCAAATAGGCGTCGCCGCCGGCAGCCTTCAGCCCGCCGGCATCCTTGGTATCAAGTTCGCGGCGAACAGCCTCAATCTGGGTTTCGTCCAGCGGCATGGTTTGCGCGGAGAGCGTATCGACAAGATCGGGCAACGTGAAATCGACCGAGATTCCGATTGCTCCCGCTGCCTTGAGCGATTCAATCGCCAATTCCACCATTTCGGCTGCCGCTGCTGCGCTGTCGGCACCGATCAATTCAGCGCCGATCTGCAATCGCTGGCGCGACGGGTCCAGCTGGTCTGCGGTGATCGTCGCAACTTCGCCTGCATAGCACAGCCGCAAGGGACGCGGGGCGCCAGCGAGCGAGGTCGCGGCAATCCGCCCGACCTGCACCGTCATGTCGGAACGCAGCGCCAGCGTGCGCAGACTGCCGGGATCCACAAAGCGGAACATCCGGCGCGGCGACACACCGTCCATCCGTTCGGCCATCGATTTTTCGAATTCAATCAGCGGCGGACGCACGCGGTCATAGCCGTGTGCGTCCATCGCCTGCAATGCGGCCCGCATTACACGGGTCGCAATTGCCGCTTCTTCGGGCAAGCGGTCGGAAAGTCCGACTGGCAGCAAGTCGTCGGTCGAATTACTCATAGCTGTTCACTCATATCGAGCGGGCGCTTGCCCCAAACGTGATCAAAAGGCCAGCGGAGTTACGACTTTGACGCCTTCCAGCGCGCAGGCCTTTTGCACAATGTCTTGCGGGATCGGCTGATCGACCGAAAGCAGTACCACGGCCTCCCCTCCGCCATCGCGGCGGCCAAGGTTGAAGTTGCCGATATTGATACCGTTTTCGCCCAGAAGCGAACCGATGCGGCCGATGAAACCCGGCGCATCTTCGTTGACGATATACAGCATATCGCCCTGCAAATCCGCCTCGATACCGATGCCGAAGATTTCAACCAGTCGCGGCGCTTCGCTGCCGAACAGCGTGCCCGCCACAGACCGTGCACCCTGACTGGTTTCAACCGTCACGCGCAGCAGCGTGTGATACACGCCTTCGCGGTCGTGGCGGATTTCGCGAACGTCCAGCCCGCGTTCCTTTGCAAGGTATGGCGCGTTGACCATGTTCACCGTGTCCGAATACTGTTTCATCAGACCGGCCATCACCGCACCGGTGATCGGTTTGCCGTTCAGATCGGCGGCGGCGCCTTCGCGCTCGATGCTGATCTTGTCGAGATTGCCGTGGGCCAATTGTCCGACGAGCGAGCCGAGCTTTTCAGCCAGCGACATGTAAGGCTTGAGCTTGGGCGCTTCTTCCGCGCTCAGGCTTGGCATGTTGAGCGCATTGGTGACGCCGCCATTGACCAGGTAATCGGCCATCTGTTCGGCAACCTGCAGCGCAACATTGACCTGTGCCTCTGTGGTCGAGGCGCCGAGGTGCGGCGTGCAGATGAAATTCTTGGTGCCGAACAGCGGGTTTTCCTTGGCCGGTTCCTGCGCGAACACGTCGAGAGCAGCGCCTGCGATATGGTCGCTTTCGAGCAGGTCCTTCAGAGCCGCCTCGTCGATCAGGCCACCGCGGGCGCAATTGACGATACGCACGCCCTGCTTGGTCTTTTCAAGGTTTTCCCGGCTAAGGATATTGCGGGTCTGGTCGGTCAGCGGCGTGTGCAGCGTGATGAAATCCGCACGGGCCAGAAGCGTGTCGAGGTCAACCTTCTCCACGCCCATTTCCACGGCGCGGTCCTCTGTCAGGAACGGGTCGAAAGCGACAACCTTCATCTTCAAACCGAGCGCGCGGCTGGCAACGATCGAGCCGATATTGCCGGCACCGATCAGGCCCAGCGTCTTGCCGGTGACTTCCACACCCATGAACGCGCTTTTCGGCCATTCGCCCTGCTGCGTGCGGGCATCGGCCGCCGGGATCTGGCGAGCCAGCGCCATGATCATCGCAATCGCATGTTCCGCGGTGGTGATCGAATTGCCGAATGGGGTGTTCATCACGACCACGCCCTTGCCGCTGGCATAGGGGATATCGACATTGTCGACCCCGATACCGGCGCGGCCAATGACCTTCAGATTGGTCGCAGCATCGAGAATTTCAGGGGTGACCGTGGTGGACGAACGGATCGCCAACCCGTCGTATTCGCCAATCCGCGCCGCCAATTCTTCCGGTGTTTCGCCGGTGATTACATCGACATCGCAGCCGCGTTCCTGAAAAATGCGGGCGGCGTTCGGGTCCATCTTGTCAGAGATGAGTACTTTGGGTTTCGTCATAGAAAATTCCTTCGCAAAATCCGGCGCAGACCGCACAGCGGCCGCGTCAGCGGAAAACGGGGCCCCGGGCAGTGCCGGGGCCGCCGATCATTTCTGGATTTCGGCGTATGCCCATTCAATCCATGGCAGAAGACGCTCGAGGTCTTCCTTCTCCACGGTTCCGCCGCACCAGATGCGCAGGCTTGGCGGTGCATCGCGGTAGCCGTTGAAATCGTAACCTACGTCACGTTCTTCCAGCATCTTGGCGATGGTCTTGGGCACGGCTGCCTGGTCTTCTGGCGACAGGCTGTCGTAATAGTCGCCCTGGAACACGAAACACACACCGGTATTGGTGCGTTTTGCCGGGTCGGAAACCATGTTGCGCAGCCACGGTGTCGCTTCGATCCAGTCGGTCACGACTCTTGCGTTGGCGCTGGCCCGTTCGAACATTGCCTGGCGGCCGCCGAGCGATTTGGCCCATTCCAGCGCGAGAATGTAATCCTCGGTCGCCAGCAGGCTGGGTGTGTTGATGGTCGCGCCTTCAAAAATCGCGCGATTGATCTTGTCACCCTTTTTCATGCGGAACAGTTTCGGCAGCGGCCATTCCGGATCGTAGCTTTCGATACGCGCGACTGCCTTGGGGCTGAGGATCAGCATACCGTGCTGTGCCTCGCTGCCCATCACCTTCTGCCAGCTGAACGTGGTCGCATCGAGTTTCGACCAGTCCATTTCCTGCGCGAAGATCGCGCTGGTGGCGTCGTTGATGGTGATACCCTCGCGGCCTTCGGCCAGCCAATCGGTGTCAGGAATGCGTGCGCCTGAAGTTGTTCCGTTCCAGGTGAACACGACATCGTTGTCCTGCGGAATGCTCGCCAGATCGGGGATTTCGCCGTAATCGGCATCAAGGACAGTCAGGTCCTTCAGCTTGAGCTGTTTGACCGCGTCCTGAATCCAGACATTGCCGAAGCTTTCCCATGCGGCGACAGTCGCGGGGCGCGCGCCAAGCATGGTCCACATCGCGCATTCCAGCGCGCCGGTATCCGAACCGGGCATAATGCCGACAAGGTAGTCGTCGGGCACGCCCAACAGTTCACGGGTCAGATCGATCGCGTATTTCAGGCGCGCCTTGCCGGTTGCCGAACGGTGCGAACGGCCGAGTGCTTCGGTTTTGAGATTGCTCGCCGACCAGCCTTTGAACTTGGCAGTTGGTCCGGACGAAAAGAAAGGACGCTCAGGTTTGAGCGCAGGTACGTCAGTCATGTATTCTCTCCTCACAGAGAGCACGCGCGGCGTTGGGACCGCGTGGCCCGTCGGCGGCAATAATGTTGCGCCGCAGCATGTCAAGCAGCATCAGCATTTCCCGGCAAATGATCGGTGGAATGCTTTGTGTGCGCGACGAACTCCGCACTCGCCAAACGCGGTGCGGCAATCTAAAGCGCTGGCATATGCAGACGTCCGACCTTCGCATCGCGCTCTTCAGCGGCAATTACAATTACGTTCGCGATGGTGCGAATCAGGCGCTCAACCGTCTGGTTGAATATCTGCTGCGCCAGGGTGCCAGCGTTCGCGTTTACGCGCCGACCGTGGATGAACCCGCGTTCGAGCCGCAGGGCGACCTCGTCAGCGTACCTTCAGTGCCAATCCCCGGGCGCAGCGAATTCCGTTTCCCGCTTGGTCTGCCGAAAAGCGTGCGCGACGACATTGCGAATTTCGATCCCAACATCATTCATGTGGCCTCGCCCGATGTATCATCGCACCGTGCAGTTAGCTGGGCACGCGAACACGACATCCCGATCCTCGCTTCGGTGCACACGCGGTTCGAAACCTATCCGCGCTATTACGGGCTTGGTTTCACTGAGCCGTGGCTCGAGGCCATTCTGCGCCGGTTCTATCATCGCTGCGACGGGCTCGTTGCACCATCCGAAAGCCAGATCGAGACTTTGCGCGAACAGGGAATGCATGATGACATTTCCATCTGGTCGCGCGGGGTGGACCGGACTGTTTTCGCTTCCCAGAAGCGCGATCTGGAATGGCGCCGCAAACTGGGCATCGAGGACGACGATGTAGCCATCGTTTTTCTTGGCCGTCTGGTGATGGAGAAGGGTCTCGACGTTTTTGCCGAAACGATTGTGCAGCTGCGCAAGAAACAGGTGCCGCACAAGGTGATGGTCATCGGCGAAGGCCCTGCCCGCAAATGGTTCGAGAAGAACCTGCCGGGCGGCATCTTCGTCGGCTTTCAGACCGGGCCTGATCTGGGCCGCGCGCTGGCCAGCGGGGATATCTTCTTCAACCCGTCGGTTACCGAGACCTTCGGCAATGTCACGCTGGAAGCAATGGCGTGCGGTCTGCCGGTTGTCGCAGCCGGTGCGACCGGCTCATCCAGCCTGGTAAATGACGGGGCTACAGGACGGCTTGTCCCGCATGGATCGCCGGAGAATTTTGCCGAGGCAATCGCGCCTTATTGTCAGGACAACGCGCTGCGCAAGGAGCACGGCGATGCCGGTGAAAAACGCAGCCTGGATTTCAGCTGGGATGCAATCAATCAGGCGGTTGCAGATACCTACGTCCGCCTGATCGAAGCACGCAAAACCTGAGGCGAATGGCCTCAACGCCCGTTAGCGCAAAACCCCTGCGCTGCGCATTTTGACAGCATACCAGAGCATCAGTGCCGTGATCACCCAGATCGATACGGCAAGAACGGGATTTTGGAGGCTTTCCGGTGTCTGGGTGAGGACATGCTGATACAGCGAAGTCCCCACCAGCCCGGCAATCGCCACGATTAGCGATGTCACGGCCCATCTCGACCTGAGCAGAAGCAGGATCGACCCTGCAAATGCACCCCATACGCCCAGCGCCCAGAACGCATTCGCCCACAGGGGGTAGCTGTCGAAATACGCGATCTGGTCAGCCGTCATTCCAAGCGATTCCAGCTTGTCCATCCGCGTTGCCAGATAGGACATGATCCCTATCGAGTTCCAAAGCAGTGTCAGAACACCGATCACCCACAGGTGCCACGGTGCTTTACCGGTCGTGCCGTTCATAATTTCCTCCCTCCGCGCAGAATTTTAGCGCGGCTCAATAGGAGGAAGCTAACTCACGGCATCCAGACCGGCAAATGCGTTAACCCCCGTGGGTCAGAGGCGCTCGATACGCTTTGCTGCCTCGTCGATGATGTCGACGATTTCTTCGATGTCGCCATCCTTGAATCCGCCTGCGCGGTACTTGTTCTTGAGCACGCCCGCCAGATTGCCCATCGCACGGAAAAGCTCAGGCGCACGGTGCCGTTCCTCGTCGCCGGACATGGCGGTCAGCTTGTGAACGATTGCGGCGATTTCCGCTTCCCGTTCAGCCAGTTCGTCTGTGCCGGCCTGAGTGATCTCAAAGGCCTTTTTGGCTTCATCGCCCTTTTTCGGCTTGGCTTCCCTGATCGAACCCTCGTCTGCCAACAATTGCAGAGTAGGATAAACGGCGCCGGGGCTTGGCTCGTAATTGCCGCCGGTAATCTCGCCGATCGCCTTGATCAGTTCATAGCCGTGACGCGGTTCGTCACCGATCAGCATGAGCAAGGTCAGCCGGAGCTCGCCCGATCCAAATATCCTGCGCCTGCTACGCGGACCGCGGCCACCCTGACCGCCTCGCCCGCCCCATGGACCGTCACCATCCCAACTGAAACGGCCATCCCAACCGCGTCCTGCGGCCATCATTGCTGCCATGGGAAAGGCTGCTTTCCACGCTTTCCGATTTTTGTGCAGTCTCATATTCTCGATCCTTCTGATATAACTAAGATAGCTCTAAGATATATCTTAAGGCTGTTTGGTCAAGCGATTGGTGCAATCCTTCGGCAAAGTCACTATCTGGATCGACGAATGACTGATTTGTTTGCCGACGACCTCCCGCCGCCCCCTCCCGCCGATACGCCGCGCGAGGACGCGCCGCTCGCCGATCGCCTTCGCCCGGGCGAGTTGAGCGAAGTGGTCGGGCAGGATCATTTGACTGGCGAAGAGGGCGCAATCGGGCGCATGGTCGCGGCGGGGCGGCTGTCTTCCATGATACTCTGGGGTCCGCCGGGCACAGGCAAGACGACAACCGCACGGTTGCTTGCTGATGCTGTCGGCATGCGGTTCGAGGCGATAAGCGCGGTTTTTTCTGGGGTGGCAGACCTGAAGAAGGCATTCGCCGCCGCAGACAAGGCAGCCGATGCAGGCCAGCGCACATTGTTGTTCGTTGACGAAATCCACCGCTTCAACCGGTCCCAGCAGGACGGTTTTCTGCCCTTTGTCGAACGTGGCACGGTAACGCTGGTCGGCGCGACCACCGAGAATCCCAGTTTCGCACTGAACGCCGCGCTGCTCAGCCGCGCGCAGGTGCTGATCCTGAGGCGGCTCGACAATTCCGCACTGTCGATCCTTCTGGAACGGGCAGAGGGCCTGGAGGGCCCCCTCCCCTTGAACCCCGACGCACGCGAGGCGCTGGTGGCATCCGCCGATGGAGACGGGCGCTTCCTGCTCAACCAGGCCGAGACACTTTACGCGGCGAAGATCGAAACACCGCTCGATCCGGCGGGGCTAGGTAAATTCCTGCAGCGGCGTGTTGCCGTTTACGACAAGGATCGTGACGGTCACTACAATCTGATTTCCGCGCTGCATAAAAGCCTGCGCGGGTCAGATCCGCAGGCCGCGCTCTATTACATGGCCCGTATGCTGACCGCCGGGGAGGAGCCGCGCTATGTCCTTAGGCGTCTGGTCCGTTTCGCCAGCGAGGATATCGGGCTGGCCGATCCACAGGCCCTGACCCAGTGCCTCGCGGCTAAGGATGCCTATGAATTCCTCGGCAGTCCGGAAGGCGAATTGGCCATCGTGCAAGCGTGCCTGTATCTGGCGACCGCGCCGAAATCGAACGCCGCCTATGCCGCGCAAAAGGCCGCTTTCAAAAGCGCCCGCGAAACCGGCAGCCTCATGCCGCCGCAGAACATACTGAACGCACCAACCAAGCTGATGAAAGATATCGGCTACGGCGAAGGCTATTCCTACGATCACAATGCCGAAGGCGGTTTTTCCGGCGACAATTACTGGCCTGACGAGATGGAGCCGCAGGAATATTACCAACCGGTTGAGCGCGGGTTTGAACGTAAGGTGCGCGAACGCATGGAATGGTGGGACCGGAAACGGACCGAACTGCGCAGCCGATGAAACCGGGCCGCTTTGCCGAATTCATTGCCATCGACTGGTCTGGCGCGAAGGGTGAGCGCCACAAGGGTATCGCGGTTGCAGCCGCCAAAGGGCAGGACGCCCCGCGCCTTGTGTCTCCGCCGGGAAAACACTGGTCGAGGCAAGAAGTTCGTTCGCTGATCGAAGGGTTGGCCAGCAATGACATCCTGATCGGAATGGATCTGGGGATTTCGCTGCCGTTTGCCGATTCGGACGCGTTCTTTCCCGGTTGGGACCGCACGCCGCAGGATGCGAAATCGCTGTGGGCCATGGTGGAGAGCATCTGCGAGAACGATCCCAATCTTGAAGCGGGCAGTTTCGTCGCGCATCCCGAGGCATCTCGCTATTTCAGGCATTCCAGGGAACACGTTGGCGACAGGTTCCATCACCCCGCCGCCGAAACGCGCGAGGGGCGCTTTCGTATCGCCGAACAGGCGCAGCGCGCCTTGGGGGTCAGACCGGTGAGCAATTTCAACCTCGTCGGCGCTGCACAGGTGGGGAAATCCAGCCTCACCGGGATGCGAATGTTGCATTCGCTGCAAGGCGTAGTTTCGGTTTGGCCGGTCGATCCGGTGCCCCCTTCGGGTCCGGTGCTGGTGGAAATGTACACCTCTATCGCTGCGCGCGGCGGCGGTGCACGCAAGGGGAAGACAAAGCTGCGAAGTTACGAGGCGCTCAACGCAGCCTTGGGCAAGTTGGGTTCTCCCCCCGTAGGCGGCGCAGGAGACATTGACGACCATTCTTCCGACGCGCTGGTTACAGCTGCGTGGCTCAGGAAAATCGCCCATGACCCGGCCTATTGGAACCCGGCGGGGCTGACACCAAAAATTGCCCGAACCGAGGGCTGGACATTCGGCGCAGTTTGACGCAAAGGGCGCGCCGCAGCTTCGATAGCTGCACGGCGATGGGCCGGCTTAGCTCAGTTGGTAGAGCAGTTGATTTGTAATCATCAGGCCGCGGGTTCGACTCCTGCAGCCGGCACCATTCCCCCCCTTCCGCATTTTTCCGGTTCGACAGGCGGGCCCTCCCGCAACCCAAGCCTTGAGCCGTGGATTGTGGTAAATTTCAGCTTACCAAAGGCGTTAGGAGATTGCCGAAATCTGGCAATTAAGCTGTGGCGCCATGTTCAAACCGTTCTTCTTTTTCTGCGCGGCTGCCTTGGGCGGGCTGTTCATCATGGGCTATGATCTTGCCGATATTAAACGCGAGATGCTCAATCTGTCGGGTGAAAACGCACGCGTCCTGACAGGCAACGATTCGTCCGGCGACTGGGGCGGCTAGACCGATCTGTCGAAACGCTGCGTTGCAGCGTTGCTGAAACGTGGCACTTCGCCCAGAGTCGCGCGATGGCAATTGCGCGAGGCGGGGCAAGATGAGCAATTTCAAGGTAAGCTTTGGCTTTGGAGAGCCTGCGCCTGTTCAGGAAAACAGCAGCAAATCCAGCCCGGCTGAGATAGAGTTTCTGTGCGAACTATCGCTGTGGAACACGATCCCGCAACCGGACAAGGCCATCCGGTTCGCACCCGAATGGTTTAAACGCTTACCCCGCGAGATGGGAATGCCCGATGCAAATGGGCTGCCCGGCCTGACCATCAAGGCGTGCCTGCCGGTTACCGATGTCATGTCGCTTGGTTTTATGCTGCCGCTGCCGTTCGATGTGCAGTTGATGGTGCCGGAAGACCGCGTCTCTATCCAGATGGGCTGGGCCCCGGACGTGCCGTTTCAACCGATGGAACAACATCACCCGGGCCAGATCGGCGCGCCCGAGGATCCCTTCCAGACGGCGATGCCGCTCAAATTCATCAATCCCTGGCGGATCAAGGTTCCAGACGGGTACTCGGTGCTATTCAGCCAGCCATTCAGCCGGCCGGATTTGCCCTTCACATGCTTTTCCGGATTGGTCGATTGCGACCGGTTCGACACCGCAGTGAACATCCCGTTTGTCTGGACCGGTCCGGTTGGCGAAACCCTGCTGCGCGCTGGAACGCCCATCGCCCAGATTGTGCCGATCAGGCGCGACACGCTGATCAAGGACGCGAGGAGCCGCGTCTCCACCGATCAGGAACTGTCGGAACAGGAAAACGCGACGAACCGCAAATATAACGAGGAATCGACCTATTCGCGCGAATGGCGCGTCAAGAAATAGCCACGCGCCTCAGCCGCGACCGCGATAGCCCTGCACACCCTGATCCGGCACCCACAGACCTTCCGGCGGCGCGCCGGTTTGCCAGAATACGTCGATCGGAATTCCGCCGCGCGGATACCAGTAACCACCGATCCGCAGCCAGCGCGGCTTCATCTCGTCTGCCAGCCGCTGGCCGATGCCAACCGTCACATCTTCATGAAAGCCGTTGTGATTGCGGAAACTACCCAGAAAAAGCTTGAGGCTTTTCGATTCAACAATCGTGTCCCCCGGGGCGTAATCGATCACAAGGTGCGCGAAATCGGGCTGGCCGGTTACAGGGCATAGCGAGGTAAATTCGGGCGCAGCGAACCGCGTCAGATACAGCGATCCGGGCCGCGGATTGGGTACATAGTCGAGAACCGCCTCTTCCGGAGAGGATGGCAGCGGGCTCTGCTGGCCAAGAAACTGTACGTTGGGCTGGTTTGATTCAGGTGTGTCGCTCATGCCGCGCTGATGCCGTGATCGGACAATTCGCACAAGTCATCTGTGGTATTTGCCAGGTTCAGTGACTATTCAGCGCGCCCTCTGCTGGTCGCACAGAAACCAATCCAAAGAAACATGACACACCGCATCATCCCATCCATCCTCGCCATTGCGCTAACCGCGCCGGCTGCAGCGTCGCCCGGAAGTGTTCGGGATTTCCAGCTGCCCACCCCAACCCCGACAGCGACACCGCAGGTCCAGGGTCCGGTGGATGTCGAAGGCGCGCTGCCGTCACGTCCACGGGTTCTCCCGACTGCGAGCCCGACACCACGGCCGACTACCAACCCATCACCCGCACCTACGGCCAGCGCAACGGATGACTCGGCATCCCCAGCAGCGACGCAGCCCCGCCGCAGCCCGGCCGCCGCACCAGCCCAAACGGTTACTGCTCCGCAGCCGCGGCCTGAGCCGATTGGAATCGCTCCCGCGCCAGCACAGACCGCTCTGCCGCCAGCGAGTGAGCCGCTAATGGCAGATGGCACTGCCACTGAAGCCCCCGCTACAGAAGATGACGGTGCATCGTCGGCAAGTTCCCTACCGACCGAAATCGCCCCCGTGGAAGCCCAATCGGAAGTGATCGGGGACAATACCGCCGGGTTGGGATTGGCCGCATGGCTGGCGGCCTTGGCAGCCGTTCTGGCAATTGTGGTGGGAGCGTTCCTCTTCTGGCGCAGGCAGCGCAGCGAATTTGCCGCAGCACCGCAGATCGAGCCGCCGCTTGCCCGCACACCTGCAGCCGGTTCTGCAACTGCAGAAACCAATCGGCGTGAGCCAGTCAAACCGCCCAAACGTACGCCCTCGCCCGCGCCCCCGTTCGCTCCAGCAGCAGGCAGCGCAGCAGCGGCCACACCCGCGACTGGCGCGGGCAAAGGCAAGCTTCACGTAAAGGCCGAGGCGCTGTCGCTAAGCCGCAGTCTGATGAATGCCACGCTCGCCTACCGGTTTGAATTGCTCAATCAGGGCGACCGGGATCTGACAGACATAACCGTGAAGGCAGATGTCGTCACTGCCCACGGGCAGGCGCCCATTGGCGATCAAATCGCGGACGCAGCGACAGTTTTGCAACCGATGAGCGTCGTCGAAACGATACCGGTTGGCGATGGTCATGAAGTGCGCGGGGAATTTCGCTTGCCGATCAATGCGATCCGCACAATTTCACAGGGACAAGCCAGACTGTATGTCCCGCTGCTGAGGCTGCGGATCGAGGCTGAAGGGCTCGATCCGATCATCAGCACGCTGGTGGTCGGCATCAAACCCGCCGAGACCGGTGCGAAACTGCAGCCATTCCGGCTGGATGAAATGGCACAGACTTACCGCAATATCGGCTTGCGCGCGCTGAACTGACAAGGCTGGTCTATCTCGACGAGGGTTCTTGACCCGGCTAGGTTCAGGCCATGGATATACTCGTATCAACCGACTGGCTTGCCCAGAACCTCAATGCAGATGACCTCGTAATTCTGGACGCATCAGCGCATTTGCCGTCTGCAAATCGCGATCCAGCGGCGGAATTCCTTGCTCAACATATATTGGGTGCTCGGTATCTGGATTTGCCGTCGCTAAAGGATGGCACGTCGCCAGTCCCGTCAGCTCTGCCCCGGCTGGATCAGTTCGAGCAGCGGCTTCGCCAACTCGGCGTGCGCAACACTGATCGAGTCGTCTTGTACGATAACAGCGCGCTCCACAGCTCTGCTCGGGCGTATTTCATCTTCCGCATGTTCGGTTTCGATAATGTTGCGATACTTGATGGAGGCTTGGACAAATGGGTCGGTGAAAACCGTCCTGTCGAAGCGGGCACACCGCAAGTGGAACCGTCCGATTTCACCGCGCAGTGCGATGATCGCAGCAGGGTCCGGAGCAAGGCGCACATGCTCGGCAATTGCGCCAGCTGTGAAGATCAGGTGGTCGATGCACGCGACGCTGGCCGTTTCACCGGCGAGACATCCGATACCGTACACGGCCTTGCCGGCGGCCACATACCGGGCGCGCGAAATCTGCACTTTGCCAGCCTGTTCAACGAAGACGGCACCTTCAGGGATTTAACGGAGCTGCGCGAAATATTCGCCGAGTCCGGCCTTGACCTTGAAAAGCCGATCATCGGTAGCTGCGGGAGCGGGATGACCGCATCTGTGCTGTTGTTCGCGCTGGAACTGCTGGGCAATGACAATGCCGCACTCTACGATGGCAGCTGGAGCGAATGGGGCGCAGATCCCCTTACCCCGAAAGAAGAAGGACCCGCGCGCTAGGCATGGCCAATTTCGATGACAAGCAGGGCCGCGATACGCGCCTGGTAGCGGCTGGACGGCGCGAAGAATGGACCGGTGCAGTGGTCAATCCGCCAGTTTGGCGGGGCAGCACCCATCTGTACCGCGACACAGCGGCGCTCAGACAGGGAACCAAGACCAACGAGGACGGCCGCTTTTTCTATGGCCGGCGCGGTTCGCCAACCCAGTGGGCACTGTGCGATGCTCTGACCAAACTCGAACCCGACGCATACGGGACGGTGCTGTACCCGAGCGGCGTCGCCGCGTTATCCGGCTCGCTCATGGCCGTGCTGAAACCAGGTGACGTCTTGCTGGTAACAGATAACGCGTATGAACCGACGCGCCTGATGGCGACCGGCCTGTTCCGCAAACTTGGCATCGAAACGCGCTTTTTCGACCCGCTGGATGTTGATGGGTTTCGCGATCAGTTCTGCGACCGGACCAAGGCCGTCATGCTGGAAAGCCCCGGTAGTCTGACTATGGAAGTGTGCGATGTGCCAGCCCTCGCAGCGATTGCGCGCGAGATGGGCGCGACCAGCCTGATCGACAACACCTATGCAACGTCGCTTGGCTTTCCAGCGATCAAGCATGGCTGCGATATATCGATCATGTCGCTGACCAAGCATGTCGGCGGACATTCCGACCTGATGATGGGCAGCGCAAGTGCCGCCAATCGACATTACCGTCTGCTGCGCCAGACAGCGCAGACGCTGGGCCATGTAGTATCGCCCGACGATGCAGCACTGGCGCTGCGCGGTTTACGCACCATGGGCTTGCGGCTCGACCGGACAACGCAGACCGCTCGTGAGGTTGCAAGCTGGCTGGCCGCGCGCCCGGAAGTGGCACATGTCCTTTGCCCGCTGCTCGAAGGCTGCGCAGGTCACGAATTGTGGAGCCGGGATTTCACCGGCGGGTGCGGCCTGTTCAGCTTCGTCCTGAAAGGGGCAGACGAGGAAAGCAGGGCCCGTCTGATCGACGCCCTGCAACTGTTCGGCATTGGCTACAGCTGGGGCGGTTTCGAAAGCCTGGCTTTGCCATTTGACCCTGCTCCGATCCGCACCGCGACCCCTTGGCCGCCCGGAAACTGGCAGGCAGAGGACCGATATGGCGTTCGCCTCGCCATCGGGCTAGAAGATGAACAGGATCTGGTACGCGACCTTGAGCAAGGGTTCGCGGCGATGGAGCAAACATGACCACTGCAACCGCGCCACTGGCGATGGAAACTTCCGACGGCGAGACATTGCAAGCGGGCGATACCGTCACGCTGCAACCGGTCGAGAATGCCAACGGTCAAGACGTCACCTCTCCCGATGTATCAGCTACGCCTGAGCCGACCCCGACGCCAACCGAAGCCGTCAGCGCAGCCGAGGACCTGAAAGAAGCCGTTTCGGACAAGAGCGAGACCGTTGGCGGGATGGTCGACACACTTGATGCGATGGCATTCAGCATCGGCGACATGCGTATCTCGATGTGGGATGTGCTGATTGTCGTTGGAGTTATCTTCCTCGTCATAGCAATGGCATGGGCTGCATCGCGTCTGGTCTCGATGCTGCTCAAGCGGATGACCAAGCTCGACAATACGCAGCGGCTGCTGTCGGAGAAAATCTCCACGATCGTCATCTGGGGCGCGGCATTCTTCCTAGGTATCGATCTGCTTGGCATTGATCTGACTGCACTGGCTGTATTTTCCGGTGCATTCGGTTTGGCAATCGGTTTCGGTTTGCAGAAAACCTTCGGTAATCTGATCGCAGGGATCATCCTGTTGATGGACAAATCGATCAAGCCTGGCGACGTTATTGCGGTCGCCGACCAAGCTGGCAATTCGACGTTTGGTCAGATCCGCAAGATCGGTATCCGCGCCGTTTCGATCACCACCCGGGACCAGAAGGAATACCTGATCCCGAACGAGAACCTGATGGTCAACCAAGTTGAAAACTGGTCCTATTCAAGCCGCAATGTCCGCATGCAGATCCCCGTCGGGGTCAGTTACAATTGCGACATCAAGAAGGCCGAACAATTGATGCTGGAGGCGGCAAAAAACACCTCGCGCGTGCTGAAGTCACCGCCACCGACCTGCTGGCTGGACGGGTATGGTGACAGCTCGGTCGACTTCATAATCCATTGCTGGATCAAGGACCCGGAAGCGGGCATCGGGAATATCAAAAGCGAAGTTCTGAAGACCCTGTGGGACCTGTTTCAGGAAAACGGCATCGAAATTCCATTCCCGCAGCGCGACCTTAATCTGCGCAGCAATGCCCAGATGGATCAGCTTGTCGCGGCTATCTCGCAGCGGGTAACAGGCGACAAAAGCTAAGCTTCTCGGCCTGCTACAACCGCTTTCAAAAACTTTGCTTCCACGCTGGACACCCATTCTCGCTGGAAGGGTAGCGTGCCGTCGCGCATTTGGGCGGCATGACAAAAACAGGCACAGTCTTTCTCGTCGGCGCAGGTCCGGGTGATCCCGATCTGCTGACCATGCGCGCTGCACGTTTGCTGCAGAATGCGACGCTTATTGTCCACGATGGGCTGGTTGATCCCGCTATTCTGGCGCTTGCCAGCAGCGGGGCGACACTGATTTGCGTGGCCAAGAAGCGTTCCAAACACACCCTGCCACAAGATCAGATCAACGCCCTGCTCGTCCGTGAAGCGCACGCAGGGCGCGATGTCGTCCGTCTGAAAGGCGGCGACCCGTTCATCTTCGGACGCGGCGGCGAGGAAATGGAAGACTGCCACGCCGCCGGCGTTCCGGTGGAAGTCGTGCCGGGCATCAGTGCGGCAAATGGTGCGGCTGCGGCAGCTGGCATCGCGCTCACCCACCGTGACAGTGCAAGCATAGTCAGCTTCGTGGCAGGCCAGTGCAAGGGTCTGAAAGATCAGGACTGGGCCGGGCTTGCCGGACAGAACCGCACTCTGGTAATTTATATGGGCGTCAAGACTGCACCGCAGATCGCCGAGAAGCTGATGGAAGACGGCCTTTCGCCTGCGATGCCTGTCGCAGTGATCGAGAACGCCGCACGGCCTGAAATGCGCGTCTTGCGCGGCCCGCTCGCGGCACTTCCCGAAATCGTTGAAAACCACTCGGTTGTCAGCCCAGCGCTGATCGTGATCGGCGAAGTCACAGCGCGCGGCGATCACGCGATCGCCCGGATCGCAGAGGAGGCAGCGGCATGATCATCCTGACCGGCAATGACCTGAAGACCGGAGCTGTCGTCTGGTGGGATGGCTCCGACTGGGTTCTTCACATCGAAAACGCCATTGACGTGGGCGGCAATGCCGAAGCGGTCATGGCGCGTGAGGAAAGCGCGCGCCGCGTCAATGTACCTTACGCAGTCGAAGCCACCCTGACCGATGGCGTGGCCCGCCCCAATCACATCAAGGACCGCATCCGGGCATTGGGCCCGACCGTGCGGCCCGATCTCACTCTCAAACCGGCCGACCCCGAAATCGGCAACTGGGTAATCTGACATGTATGCATATGACAAATACGACCAGGCGATGGTCGATGCCCGGGTGGAAGAATTCCGCGACCAGGCACAACGACGTCTCGATGGGAAGCTGAGTGAAGACCAGTTCAAGCCGCTGCGGCTAATGAACGGCCTCTACCTGCAATTGCACGCCTATATGCTGCGCGTGGCGGTTCCCTATGGCACGCTCAATTCGCGTCAGATGCACGCGCTGGCGGATATTGCCGACAAGTATGACCGCGGATACGGGCATTTCACCACCCGGCAGAACATCCAGTACAACTGGATAAAGCTGGAAGATGCAGGCGACATTCTGGCGGACCTCGCCGCGGTTGAAATGCACGCCATCCAGACCAGCGGAAACTGCATCCGCAATATCAGTTCGGACCATTTCGCAGGCGCCGCGCAGGATGAACTGGTCGATCCGCGCCCCTATGCCGAATTGCTGCGCCAATGGTCCAGTTTCCATCCGGAATTCATGTATTTGCCGCGCAAGTTCAAGATTGCGGTGATTGCCAGCGATACAGACCGCGCTGCCATGCGGCTGCACGATATCGGTATCCAGATCGTAAAGAACGATGCGGGTGAACTGGGCGCAAGCTTCTATGTTGGCGGGGGCATGGGACGCACCCCGATGATCGCCCCCAACATCCGCGAATTCGTGCCGCTGGACCAGCTGATCACATATTCCGAAGCCTGCCTGCGCGTCTACAACCGCTATGGCCGGCGCGACAACAAGTACAAGGCGCGGATCAAGATCCTGGTCCACGAATTGGGGGCAGAGGAATATACGCGGCAGGTAGAGGAAGAATTTGCCCACCTGCTCGGCCAAGGCATCGAACCGCCGATCGCTGAACTGGGCCGGATCAAGACGTTCTTCACCGATCCCGAATTTGCCGACGGCGCGAAAACTGTCGATCGCAGCGATCCTGATTTCGCGCTGTGGGTTGATCGCAACACCCACCGGCACAAGCATGACAGCTATGTCAGCGCGGTTATCAGCCTGAAGCCGGTTGGCGGCATCCCGGGCGATGCGACTGCCGAACAGATGCATCTGATGGCGCAGCTCGCCAGGGATTATAGCTTCGACGAACTGCGCGTGATGCACACGCAGAACATCGTCCTGCCGCACGTCAGGATCGAAGACCTTCATGCCTTGTGGACCGCTCTGGACGAGGCGGGCCTTGGCACGCCGAACCTTGACCGGATCGGCGACATTATTGCCTGCCCCGGCCTCGATTACTGCAGTCTGGCCAACGCCCGCTCGATCCCGCTGGCACAGAAAATTTCCCAGCGCTTCACCGCGAATGGCAAGGAAGACACGCTGGGCGAACTCAAACTGAAAATCTCCGGTTGCATCAATGCCTGCGGGCACCATCACGCCGGGCATATCGGCATCCTCGGCGTCGATAAGAAAGGCGTCGAAAATTACCAGTTGCTGCTGGGCGGAAGCGAGGCAGAGGACACGTCGCTTGCCAAGATTACCGGCCCCGGTTTTTCGGAAGACGGGATCGTCGATGCTGTCGAAACAGCCGCTGACGTTTACCTGAGCCAGAGGGAGGACGGGGAACGTTTCCTCGACACCTATCGCCGCATCGGAATGGCTCCGTTCAAGGAGGCGCTCTATGGTTGATATCCTTCGTTTTCGCGATGACGAGGCGGTTGATCATGCCGCTGTCACGGTCGATTCCTTTGTCGAACAGACCAACGCCAACGCCGTTCGGATCGAACCGAGCGACGATGCGCGCGACCTGATCCCGCATCTGGCCCA
The DNA here is from genome assembly GCF_009828095.1 of Pontixanthobacter luteolus. Classification (GTDB taxonomy): domain Bacteria; phylum Pseudomonadota; class Alphaproteobacteria; order Sphingomonadales; family Sphingomonadaceae; genus Pontixanthobacter; species Pontixanthobacter luteolus. The sequence goes on from NZ_WTYP01000001.1 coordinate 1,481,874, forward strand.
GATCCATCTGGTGGAAGTCAACTTTCCGGTGTTCGGCGACGGGCGCGGTTATTCCGCCGCGCGTATCCTGCGCGAAGCAGGCTATACCGGCGAAATTCGCGCGGTCGGCGATGTGCTGGTCGATCAGATTGGCAATATGAAACGCTGCGGTTTCGACGCATTCGAGCCCGACGCGCCGCTCGATCCCGCCGATGTGAAAGCCGCGCTGAACCGCTGGCCCGAAGTCTATCAGGAAAGCGCGGACAGCCGCACACCGATCTGGAACCTGCGCCATGAATGATTTGCGCGCGATAGACCGCCTCGACACCGCGCCGCGTTTTACCGACGATGATGCGATCCGCCTGAACCGGATGTTCAGGGGGCAGGATACGCGCGAAATGCTGGGCAATCTGATCGAGGACGACCTGGTGGGCGAACTTGCCACGGTTTCCAGCTTCGGCGCAGAAAGCGCTGTTTTGCTGCACCTTATCAGCGAGGTCGCACCTGATCTGCCGGTCCTGTTTCTGGAAACAGGCAAGCATTTTGACGAAACACTGACTTATCGCGACACCCTGATTACCCAGCTTGGACTGAACAACCTGCGCAACATTTTGCCCGAACCCGGTCTGATCGCGCAGAAAGACGAAAGCGGCCTGCGCTGGTCCTACGACCCCGATGGGTGCTGCGAGATTCGCAAGGTTATCCCGCTCGCCAATGCGCTGGCCGGATATGACGCAACGCTGACCGGCAGGAAGGCTTTCCAGTCCGCCACCCGCGCCAATCTGCCGCGGTTCGAAGTGGACAGTTCCGACGCGCAGGGCCGGCTCAAGATCAACCCGCTGATCGACTGGACGGCCGATGATATTCAGGCCTATTTTGAAGAACACAGCCTGCCGCGTCACCCGCTGGTTGAACAAGGCTACCCCTCGATCGGATGTTCGCCCTGCACCAACAAGGTTGCGCCGGGTGAAGACCCGCGTTCGGGCCGTTGGAAGGGTTGGGACAAGACCGAATGCGGCATCCACACGCCGCTAGGGGATGATGGCGAATTGCCGCCCGGTTTCGATCCAGCTTTTTAAGCTCGGCAGGCCTAGAGCCAGTTCTCGCGCCGATACCATTCGGCCGTTTGCCGCAGACCCTGCTCCGATTTGATCGCAGGGCTCCACACACTGTCAGGCACCGACTTGTCCGATCGGGCGACCCAGTTCGGATGGCACATGTAACCGACACGGTCAGCGGTCAGTTTTGCGCCGTCCCCGCGAACCAGCTTGTCGATTTTCGCTGCGCCCAGCAGCACACCGCGCGGCAGATGCGGTGCCAAAACCGGGCGGCCCACAGCGCGGCCAATTTCTTTCGCAAGTTCCTTGTGCGACCAGCCGCCCACGCGGCCATCATCCGGCTCGAACAGCTTGCGCCGCACAATCGGCGACGATGGGACGAGATCCAGAAGCAAAGCGGCCAGATCATCCACATGGATCAGTGAAGTCGCCCCGCCCGGCGGCAGAGGGACAATTCCCAGCCGCGCGCTCTTGAACAGCTCGAACATATCGCTGTCGCGCGGGCCATAGACCGCTGGCGGGCGCACGATCGTCCAGTCGAGACCACTGGCCTCCACCAGCTTCTCTGCTTCCAGCTTGGATGCCCCATACGCGGAAAGATCAGGCTTTCTGGCAGATAGCGACGACACGAAAACAAACCGCTTCGCACCCGCGCCCTTGGCTGCATCTATCATTGCCTGCGTTCCGGCGACGTTCGCCCGGGCAAATTCCGCAATATCCGGCGTGTTGGTCAGCCCGGCAATGTGGACGACGGCATCTGCGCCGCCTGCCAGTGAGCGCAATGCAGGTTCGTCGTGCAGATTGCCGTGAACCCATTCGACCGCAGGCCGGTCATCAGGCACACGCCGTGCCAGCGCGCGCACCGCCAGATCGCGGCGCTTTGCCGCGTCGAGCACTGCCTGCCCCACAAAACCGGTACCGCCAGTTATCGCAATTTTACCCGCACTGCTCACAGCATCACCATCTGGTCTCTATGCACGACCGCGGACCTTGGCGCATGTCCAAGAATGCCGGCTTGTTCGGCCTGTTTCTTGCCCGCGATCGCACGGCACGCCTCCGCGCCATATTCGGCCAGACCTTGCGCGACGACGCATCCGTCGCCGTCGAGCACGATGACCAGTTCGCCGCGCTCAAACGCGCCCTTCACCTCGACGATACCGGCTGCAAGCAGGCTGGCACCGTTGGCAAGGGCGGAAATGCAGCCCTCGTCGACCACCAGCGATCCGCCCGGCGCGATTCGCCCGCCTAGCCAGGCCTGCCGTGCATTGTCCTGCCGCTGGGCGACGAAGACCGTGCCGCGGTCTTTGCCGAGAGCGGTAGAAATGGGTTTATCGACTGTGCCGTTGATGATCGCGAGAGCGATTCCGGCGCGCTCGGCAATTTCCGCCGCCTGAATTTTCGATGTCATCCCGCCCGAACCCATGCCCGAGGTTGATCCGCCATCCGCCATCGCACGGACTTCGCTCGTCACGCCGTTAACCTGCGGGACGAGCTTTGCCCCAGGTTCGGCGGGGTTGCGGTCCATCAGGCCGTCAACATCGGAGAGAAGGATTACCGCGTCGGCAGAGGCAGCCTGAGCCACGCGGGATGCCAGGCGGTCATTGTCGCCAAAACGGATCTCTTCCGTCGCCACGCTGTCGTTTTCGTTCACGACCGGCACAATCCCGGCCTCAAGCAGGCGTGAAAGCGTGGTCGATGCGTTGAGATATCGGCGGCGCTCTTCCATATCGCCCAGCGTTACCAGCATTTGCGCCGCGGTCAGACCGTGCTGCTCCAACAGCCCCGACCACAACCCGGCCAGCGCAATCTGCCCGACCGACGCCGCGGCCTGCGCATCGGCAAGACTGCCGCGCCCGCCCTTTGGCAGACCCAGCCGCGCAGCGCCCAGAGCGATCGCGCCCGAACTGACCACCACCACGTTCTGGCCACCGGCCCGCAATTCCGAGATTTCGTTGACCAGCCCTGCCAGCCACGCCGATTTTGGTTTGCCGTCACCATCGACGAGCAGCGCAGAACCGATCTTGAGCACCAGAGTGCTACAAATATCCTTGTCGGTCAGATGTTCCAGCCGTTCGATCGCCATAGCGTAGCATTTACCCGCAGGACCCGCGGATGAGAAGCTGCCTTACCGACCAGCGGGCGAAGAAATCAGATGGGTGACCATGGTTCGGCTTCATCAATGCTTTCTTCTTCGGCCGCATTGGTTTCCGTGGACGTCCGATCGGGCAGGTACGAGAGCACCGCATCAAGCAATTGTTCAATTCCCTGCCCAGTTGCGCCGGAAACAGCGAAAACCTCGTCCGCGCCAGCATCCATCAGTTCCTTGGCAAAACCTTCTGCCAGTTCGGCGTCGGCCAGATCGAGCTTGTTCAGCGCGATCAATTGCGGCTTGTTCTCAAGACCTGCACCGTATGCAGCCAGTTCTTCCTGAACTGTCTGCATCGCAGCCGCCGGATCGTCGCCTGAAATATCGACCAGGTGGATCAGCACGCGGCAGCGTTCGATATGCCCAAGAAAACGGTCACCGATACCGGCCCCGTCAGCAGCCCCTTCGATCAGGCCGGGAATATCCGCGATCACGAACTCGCGCCCTTTGTGATGCACCACGCCCAGTTTCGGCACGAGAGTGGTAAAGGCATAGGCGCCGACTTTCGCCTTCGCATTGGAAACTGCGTTGATGAAAGTGGATTTGCCAGCGTTCGGCAATCCGAGCAGGCCAACATCGGCAAGCAGTTTCAGCCGCAGCCAGACCCACATTTCTTCACCCGCTTCACCAGGCTGATGCTGGCGCGGCGCGCGGTTTGTGGAGCTTTTGTAGCTCGCATTGCCGCGTCCGCCCATTCCGCCTTCGAGGAATACGACGCGCTGCCCGACTTCGGTGAAATCGGCGAGTATTTCTTCTTTGTCTTCGGACAGGATCTGCGTGCCGACCGGAACCTTGATTACAAGGTCGTCGGCACCGGCACCGTAGCGGTCACGGCCCATACCGTGTCCGCCGCGTTTCGCCTTGAAATGCTGTGCATAGCGGAAGTCGATAAGGGTGTTCAGGCCCTGCACGGCTTCGAACACGATGTCCCCGCCCCGGCCGCCATTGCCGCCGTCGGGTCCGCCGTATTCGACGTATTTTTCACGCCGAAAACTAACCGCTCCGGGGCCACCGGCACCGGATTTCAAAAATATCTTCGCTTGGTCGAGGAAATGCATGACGCGCCTTTAGGGCCAATCTCTCTTATTGGCCAGCGATGACGGCCCCCATGTCCATGGCAGACACCGGGGGCATTGCCTCCAGCCGATATTATCCGTCTTCGTCAGGCAGCGGCTCAACGACCGGCTCGCTGATGAAAACGGGCTCCTGCGATGGTTCGGGCAAGGGTTGCTCCGTGATTGTAAATCCAGGAATTGCGCCGCTTTCAGGTGCAGCCGCTTCCAGCGTAGCACCGACCAGCGGCCCTTGTACGTTTGCAGCGGCTCCGGTTCCACCGGCACCGACCGCAGGTGCCGCCTGCGCACCGGGCAAGGCATCAACAACGACTGGCTGCGCTTGCGCCGGGTAAGGCGCTGCGGTGTAAACCCGCTCTTCACCGGTGTCCGACGGAGCAACTTCGACGCTGCGAATGACCGGCGCGAATCCGGCTGAACTCGCAGCAGGGGTCGCCGTATTGGTCTGTGTTCCATCACCCGCAACGAAAGTCGGAGCAGGTGCGAAAACAGCAGACGGAGCGAACGTCGATGCCGGCGCGTATTGCGAATCCCATGCCGCGACATTCACGCGGTACTGTTCAAGCTCAGTGTAGAAATTGTCGAACACGCTCTCGATCAACGGCAGGTTGGCCAACGCAAACGGTTCCAGCCCGCCTTCTTCCACCATCAGTGAAGCGCTGGCGATCTGCATCGCGGTATCGCAAAACGGCCTCTGCGCGGGCGGCAGAGCGAAATAATTGTAAACCTGCGTCATGTATCCGTCGAATGCGTCACGATATTCAGCCCGGCCATATTCGGCCCGATATTCCTGCGTGATCTGGTCATTCACGCGCGCAAGTTGACGCTTGTGAGTTGTCAGCAGCGATGAATACGCATCGACAAGCCCGTCATAACGCGGATCAAGACAATTGAGCGCCGCGACATTCAATGCAGAACGCAAATTCCACACCGATTGCGGCGTCGTGATGCCGTAGTTCACTGTCCGGCGAATTCCGTCGAGCCCGCGCGGCGGCACATACATTGTCGGCGTCGCACCACCAGGCGGCAATGGCCGCGGCGGGATAACCTTGACCGGAGGGGGCGGAGGCGGCGGTGGCGGCGGCGGAGGTGGCGGCGTAACGCACCCGGCAAGCAACGCCAGGCCCATCATGGCCCCGGCAAGACGAATTTTTGCTGCGTTCGTTTCGAACATGCTCCTGCGGCCCTCCTTAGCCCGCTTGATACTATGGAACAGCGAAGATTACGCTGACCTGAAGCGACCGTAACGCCTTAAGCAGACAAAGAAAATGCCCGGAATGCACATTGCACTCCGGGCACGTTCAAGTGAGTCTTATTTGCGACTATTCCTGGCTGCCGAGGAAGCTCAGCAGGAACTGGAACATGTTGATGAAGTCCAGATACAGGGTCAGCGCGCCGAGGATCACGAGCTTGCCCATTGGGTAAGCTGCCGCGACCGCAGGGTTGGTCATACCGGCTTCGCGGATCGCCAGATATTCCGACTTCAGACGCTGGGTGTCATAGGCGGTCAGACCAGCAAAGATCAGCACACCGATGAAGCTGATGGCGTACATCAGGCCCGGCGACTGCAGCCACATGTTCAGCAGCATAGCCACGATCAGTCCGACGACACCCATAATCAGGAAGCTGCCCATACCGGACATGTCTTTCTTCGTGGTGTATCCGAACAGGCTAAGCCCGGCAAAGGCCGCCGACGTCGCGAAGAAAGTCACCGCGATGGAGCTTGCTGTATACATCAGGAATATCGTCGACATCGACAGACCCATCAGCGCAGCAAAGCCCCAGAACATCGCCTGAAGCGTGGCCGTGCTGAACTTGTTACGTCCGAAGCTCATCGCGAAAACGATCGCCAGCGGCGACAGAATGATGATCCATGCCAGCGGGCCGCCGCCGAGCATGATGTCGGCTGCCATGCCCGAGCGGGCGAACAGCAGTGAAATAACGCCGGTCAGCAGAATGCCCGATGTCATGTAATTGTAAATCGAGAGCATATGCTTGCGCAGACCCTCGTCGAATGTGACGCCGCTCGCGACTTCGCCATTGATGCCGGGTGCTGCGCCGAAACCCGTCCGTTCGTTCCGGGTGTCGTTCCAATCAGCCATTACGATTCAACTCCTCTTCCGGATCCCCAATAGGCCCCGGCTCTGGTGACAATATCAGTGTTTAAGCACCATTTTTCAAGTGAAACCGGACGCAAAGCATTTCCCGGCATTAACCTTTTGCGGCAGGTCCCTTCGCCATTTCGGCTCCCCGGTCACGCGCGGCTCTCAAACAGTCGGTCAAAAGGTTCACCAGCGCGCCGCCATCGTCGAGCACGTCGAGCCCCTTTTGTGTCATTCCGCCCGGGCTCGCCACACGTTTCGCCAGCTGCGCCGGTGAATGTTCCGACCTGGCCGCAAGCGCACTCGCACCCTCCACCATAGCCAGCGCAAGCCGCTGCGCCTGCTGCTCGGGCAGGCCAAGATTGGTCGCCCCTGCCGCCAGCGCATCGATGAAACGGTAGACAAAGCCCGGTCCGGACCCTGCAAGGGCGGTGACCAGATCGAACTGATCTTCGGATTCGAGCCATTCTGCGGTCCCGATTTCCTCGGCCAGCTGCGTAACCGCGTGACGGGTTTCAGCGTCCAGTCCTGCCTCGAACAGGGCGTTGGGCGATTTGCCTATCGAACAGGCAAGGTTCGGCATGAACCGGACCCAGCCCGCCGCCCTTGCGAACCGCGTCTTGCAGGTGTCGATCGTTACTCCGCCGAGAACCGAGAGGAGCACAGTACCGGGTCCGATCAGCGGCTCCAGCCCGGCGGCGACATCGTCCAGCATTTGCGGTTTTACCCCCAGCAGGACTGCGTCATACGTGTCCGCAGGCCAGGCGTTGTGGACCGTAAGCCCGTGCGCGACTTCGGTTTTTGAAGGGTGACAAACCTCGAACCGCGATGCATCACTGCCAGCGGCAAGCCAGCCATCGACCATTGCGCCGGTCATCGTGCCGAAACCGACTATTAGGATTCTCCGAAACGCCATCGCATCGCTCCTGACATACACACAGCCGCCAACTGAAAATCCGCGCACGCCTCAGCCGACAGGCCTAAGCCTCCCCGGCGGCATCGATCAATGCGCTTTCCAGAGCTTCGGTCGGCGACTTGTCGCCCCACAAGACGAATTGGAAAGCCGGATAGAAGCGGTCGCATTCCTCAACCGCCGTTTCCACCAGCGCCTGAGCCTGATCAAGACTAAGAAGCCCGTCATCACCCAGCATCGCGCCATTGCGGTAAACCAGCACGCCGCCATTGGACCACATATCGAAATGGCCCATCCATATCTGCTCGTTAACCTTGGCGAGCAGCTCGTAAGCGGCGTTCCGTTTTTCCTTGGAAACCCGGACATCGGGCAGGCACAGCAATTGCAGCACCTTGTCTTCCCGCCGCCAGATCGCACGCAGCTGGAATTTCGCCCAGCTTCCCTGGATTTCTCCGGAAAGCTCTTCCTTCGAAGTGGCAGAAAAAGGCCAGCCTCGCGCCTCGAACAGTGCCGCCAGCATATCAACCGGTGCAGCATCGTCTGACGCGGTGAAGCTTTGCTCGCTCGCTCTCATCGGGTGGATCCGTAAACCATGATTGACGGGATGCAGATCACGCGCGCAGCTTGCAATGCGATGCCGGACAAGCGCTGGGGAGAAGTCATTTAGACTGTTCAAAGCTTGTGCAAAAGCGGCGCCGAAACCACCAGAAATTTACTTCAATTGATCAATTTCCTGCCCCTCGGGGCTGGTGAAGGTAAAGCTGTCGACACCATTTTCCTTGAGCGAATTCATGGTGTTGCGAGCCTCTTTCAGGCTGGCATATGGCCCTGCAAGCAGGCGATTTGATTGGCCCCAAGGTGTTACGTGCGGGTTTTTGCCGTCCAGAACACCTTGAGCCGACCGGCTGATCCGCCGCCAGTCGAACTTCAATGCAGACACATTCTTTCCGGTCGCGACCTGGACCCAGAACCGTTCAGGATGTTTTGGCGGCTCCGACGTTTTCGGCTCGGGTGGCTTTGCCACCTCGCGCGGGGGTTTGATCGTGGTGATGTCGACTGCACCTGCACCCGGCGCTGCCGTTGTAGACGGCCCGAGGCTGAAATTGGCAAACGCCTCGGCAACGGTGGCCGGGTCGTCCGGCGGTGTTTTCACAGGCGTATTGCTGGCTGCGATCGTGCTGACCACCACGGGTGACGCGCCCGATTGCGAGGCCCCCGCCTGAGCGAAATCGAAACTGGGGGCGGCCGCCTGCATATTTGCCGGTGGTACCGATGCCGGTGCGGCGGCTACCTGTGCTGCAATTGTGCTGTTCGCTGCAGGCAGTTCATTCCGCACCTGCACGTTATCAGCACTGTTCCGCACTGCGATTTGGGGCAATTCCGCAGAAGCAGTGACGGGCTTGGAGCCACTATTGGCGGCGAGGTCTGCAGACTGCGTCGCCTGTTCGTCTGGCTGCGCAGTAACCGGTGCAGGCTCAGGCGGAACTGCGCTTCTGCCGCGATCGGGACGGCGCCGTGGGCTCTTTGTGTCTGTCGCCGCACTGGCAACCCGCCGGCCAAGCGGCTCGCCCTGCGGCGCAAGGCGCGCATCGGCATTGCTCGCTGCAGAAGATCGCCCGGCATATTCGGCGATTCGGGGATCGTCGCGGCCGATCTGAGCTGCGCGCGGAAAAATACCCAGATTGGCAGCTGCAGCCTGCTGAGCCTTCGTCAGGCGCGGCATGTAGCGCAGATAAGGCGCAATCCGGGCCGACAGGTCGCGCGGCATCACTGCTTCTGCGATGGCAACCGCTTCCGTATCTTCGCCCAGAATTGCCATGCCGAACGCACGGGTCCGGTAAGCGGCAAAGTCCTGTTTTTTGAGGAGCGGATAAAGCACCTTCTCGAATTCGCTGCGGTTTCCGGCGATTGCGTGGCTCAGAGCTAGGCGGCGGCGTGTTTCGTCGTCATCTTTGCGGGCCATTGCCTGCTGATAGAAATTTTGTGCCGCAGCATTGTCGCCGACCAGATCGTAGGCCAGCCCGCGGTCACCGGCCAAGGCACCTGTTGCAGCGCCGGCCTGCTCTGCTTCGTCGAACAGCCGCAGGGCTTCCAAGGGGCGCTCGCGGCGGACAAATGCGCCTGCCAGCCCGACCTTGATACGCGCATTGACTGGCGAAAGCTCGTCCGCACGTCCGAAAAAGCCAATGGCAGCATCCACATCGCCAACCGCCAATGAGGCATTGCCTGCATCAATCAGCGCATCGACATCGCGTGAATTCCTGGCCAGCCTTTGCAGCGCCTCGCTCAGGTCAGTCGCACTTTTGGGGGGCAATGGCTGCACGACGGCTTGCGATACCGCATCCTGCGTCGGCTGCGCGGACAGAGGCGCAGCAGACGCCATCAAACATCCGAACAATGCCGCGCGAAGCGGTTTCCGTGCCGTCAAACCTTGCTGCATGGTTCCAGTTTCGGCCAACGCCAAAATCCAATCTACCTTTCGCATATTCCGCATCGGGTCCCCGGCAATAGCATAGCCGCATGAACCCGAGCGGAACGTTGCTTCGTAGATTACTGGTTGTTCTGACGCCCGAGGAAACGGGGAATGTTGAGCGACGAACCGCCTTCATCCTCGCCGTCCTCATCCTCGTCTTCTGCATTGCTGTCAGAACCCGAGCCGCGCGACAGATTGGCCATACGCTCGAACAGAGTGCTGCCCGCACCCGATCCGCCGCCACTGCCGCCCTCGCCCGATCCGGAAACCAGACCGCGCCTGCGACCGGTCTTGACCTCCAGCGGTTGATCTTCTTCAGCCAGCTTGTCGGCATTGAGAAGGAGTTCGTCCTGCTGCGAACCGGCGTCGGTGCTCTCGTCAGTTTCAACCTCGGCGGTCAGGTCCAGCGCATCATCATCGCTGCCTGCTTCGGAGATTTCATCCCAATCATCGTCACTGGCAGAAGCATAGCCCTCTTGCTCACCAGGTGAGGTCAGAGCGGTATCATCCGCAGGTTCCGGCAGGGAAGACTCTTCATCCGCATCGAACGGATCAGCAATCTCGTTCCGCATCCCGGCAAGCGGGTCAACGATGCCGTCGACATCGCCGTCATCCTCGCCCTCTTCCTCGAAATCGTCGTCGTCGAAAGACATTCCGGCAAGACCAGCGGGAACAGCGGAGGGTTCCTCTGCGAACTCTTCTTCGAATTCATCTTCGGCGGGCAGTTCAAGTGCCGGACGCTTTGGCGCACGCGATCCACCCAGGGAGAGCGAATGGGTATCCCCGCCACCGTCGACCTGACCGGCGCCGGGCTCGATACCCGTCGCAACGACCGAAACACGGATCTTCCCGTCAAGATCGGGATTGAAGGCCGAACCCCAGATGATGTTCGCGTCTTCGTCCACCAGCTCGCGAATGTGGTTCGCCGCTTCGTCGACTTCCAGCAGCTTCATGTCTTCACCGCCGATGATCGAGATGATCACACCCTTCGCGCCCTGCATAGACACACCGTCGAGCAGCGGGTTCGCGATCGCACGTTCAGCAGCTTCGAGAGCGCGATTTTCACCCTCGCCTTCGCCGGTGCCCATCATTGCCTTGCCCATTTCTTCCATAACCGACTTAACATCGGCAAAGTCGAGGTTGATCAGGCCCGGCATGACCATCAGGTCGGTAATCGAACGCACACCCTGCTGAAGCACTTCGTCGGCTAGCTGGAACGCTTCCTTGAAAGTGGTTTCAGCCTTGGCGATCAGGAACAGGTTCTGGTTCGGAATAACGATCAGCGTGTCGACATGGCGCTGCAGTTCGGCAATGCCTGCTTCGGCTGCACGCATCCGGCGCGTACCTTCGAACAGGAATGGTTTGGTGACCACGCCAACTGTCAGAACACCCTTGCGCCGCGCCGCTTCTGCGATGACCGCAGCAGCACCCGTGCCTGTACCGCCGCCCATACCGGCTGCGATGAAGCACATGTTCACACCGTCGAGCGCGTCTTCGATTTCCGCGACCGTTTCTTCTGCGGCTGCCTTGCCCACTTCGGGACGGGCGCCAGCACCAAGGCCGCCGGTGATTTCAGGGCCAAGCTGGATGCGGGTGTCCGCAACTGCTGTATTGAGCGCCTGCGCGTCGGTGTTGGCGACGATAAATTCGACGCCTTCGATTTCAGCCGCAATCATGTTGGCGATCGCGTTGCCGCCCGCTCCGCCGACACCGATTACGGTAATCTTCGGGCGAAGTTCGTCGGATGCCGGTGGGCCGATATTAATGCTCATTTTATACCCCTCCAAGGGATTGGTCGCATAATTTGATAGTCACATTCGTTTTGCCACAAAGCGAATCAACCCTGCAAAGGGTAAATCCTCTTATCCACAGTGGTTAACGCACGGAGTTCCACTCAGAAATACTCTTTAACCGCGCGAAATATCCTTCCGAACATCGCTGCGCCCGAAGCTTTCACGGTTTCCTGGTAGCCAGGCTCGATCGAGCGGATGTCCACCGGATCGTCTGCCGCATAGAGGCAAAGCCCCGACAGGGTTGCAAATCCCGGTGTCGCATGGGCCTCGGGCAGGCCGCGCAGCGATGGGGCCTTACCCACCCTGACAGGGCGGCCAAGCGCGCCTTGTGCAAACTCTGCGATGCCTGCAAGTTCAGCGCCGCCGCCGGTCAGAACAACCTGATTGCCGCGCGCGCCGGAGAAACCCATCTCCTTCAAAGCCTTGCCGATTTCGTCGGTCAGGCGCGAGAGCTGCTCTGTCACGACGGAAACGAGTTCGGCGCGCGGAATGCGGTTCTTGTCATCAGCGCCGCGAGCGGTTGTGCCTGCGGAACTGTCGCCCGGCCCATCAACGGGGATCATTTCGCGGTGGTCGCTAGGGCTGGCGATTGCAGAGCCGGAAACGCATTTCAGCCGCTCGGCCTGGAAACGGCGGATGCCAAAGGCTGATGCAACGGCATCGGTGATATCAGCCGAGCCAAGCGGAATGGCTTTCAATCCCAGCAGCATCCCGCCAGCATAGACAGACACATTGGTCACATCACCGCCGATTTCGACCAGCGCCGTGCCCAACTCCCGTTCCTCAGGGCTAAGACAGGCATGGCCAGCCGCGATTGGCGCCGCAACCACCGCTTCGACGTCCAGGTGCGCGTTCTGCACCGCTTCGATCAGGTTGCGGACTGGCGCGCCGTCGGCAAGCATCACGTGAATATCCACGCCAAGACGTTCGGCATGAAGGTTCTTTGGATTGGCAACCCCGTGTGCGCCGTCGAGTGTGTAATGCGCCGGCTGCGCGTGTAGCACCATGCGGCCGTCAGGCTCGATGGAATCGCGTGCGGTTACGAGCAATTGCTCGATATCCTCTTCTTCGATCCGGCGGCCGCCAATATCGATTTCCACCTTGGCAATCTGGCTGGCGAGTCCCGCGCCTGCACAGCCGATCCAGACGCTGGACACGCTGGTCCCGGCGTTCTTTTCTGCCCGCTCTACAGCATCACGGATGGCATAGGTTGCGGCGGCCATATCGGTGATATAGCCGCGCTTTATGCCTTGGCTGGCACGGTGGCCCGAGCCCAGCACGATCATCTCTCCGGTCTCCGAAATGCCCATGATCATGGCAGAGATGCGGAAACTGCCGACATTTACTGCGCCGTAGACTTTGGAAATGCGGGGTAGAGCCATCAGCTGCCGCTCCCGGTTTCAAGGCTTTCCTGCGCGCGGCCCGGAATACGCATGTAAATTCGCTCAGGCGCTCGCATGTCGAACGTCGCAACCTTTCCGCCGAGGAGGCGATTCACCCCGTCGAGCCTTGCGAAGGAAATCAGCGCGGTGGCCGCTTCCTTCTCGCCCTGCGGCAAGGCCAGCACCTGATCGGTGCTGAAGGTGAGATTCCAGCGGCGATTGCCGATCCATTCGGCTTGCGCAACCTGCGGCTTCAGCGCCGGTGCGGCATCAAGCAAATCCGTTAGCTGTGCGACCTGCTGCCTGGCACCGGGCCCGGCGATAACCAGCATCCCGCGTGCATTTGCCTGAGTGATCGGTTCGAGTTCCGCCCCGGTTGGATCGATAAGCACCATCCTGCCCGGTTTCCTGAGAACCGCATGGGGTGTGCGTTCAACGATGTTTACGACGAGCGTGTCGGGCAGTTGGCGCGAAACGCGCGCGTCCTGGACCCAGCTCAGTTCGAGCAATTCGTCGCGCAGCGTATCGAGTTCGACCAGCGGCATCGGCCTGTCGCGTTCGCCCAAGACTTTCTCGTAGACCTTCAGTTCGTTCATCCGGTCGACGCCGCTCACGCGAACATGGCGCACTTCGAAACCGGCGTCGGATGCCAGCCCGGCAATCTGTTGCTGTGCCATGGCCGGCACGCCGGCCAGACTAGCCACGAACCATGCCAGCGCCGCTGCTGCACCGAGGATCATCGCCAGGAAGAAACGCGTCAGCTGTTCTTCGGTGAATGGCAGCACAGCCATTGCCGAATCCATGAACGAGCCGGTTTTCGCCTTTGCCCGCCGAGCGGTGTTGGCGCGGCTCTTGGCTGCGGCGGAGCGGCGCACGCCCTGCCCTTTGCGTTTAACCGTTGCCATCTGCCCCTCCTTGCTGATCCGCACCACTTGCCGCGCTGCGAAGCGCTTCCTCGACGATTGTTTCGACGAGATCCGCGTACTCCATACCGCAATATTTTGCCTGTTCAGGCACGAGGCTGAGCGGAGTCATCCCCGGCTGTGTATTCGTTTCCAGCACGAACAGGCCGTCTTCGCCCAGTTCGTCATCCCAGCGGAAGTCAGTTCGGCTCGTACCTTTGCAGCCCAAGACCTTGTGCGCCCTGACCGCATATTCGCAGCACAATTGCGCGATGTTGTCGGGAATTTCAGCGGGGCAGATATGATCGGTCATGCCGTCAGTGTATTTCGCGTCGAAATCGTAAAAGCCGGATTTCGGAACCAGTTCTGTCACCGTCAGGGCGCGTGGGCCACCTTCGCCGTCGATAACGGCTGTGGTAAGCTCGCGCCCCTTTATGAAAGGCTCTGCCAAAAGGTGGTCAAACTGTTGCCACGGCCCTTTGGCATCTCTTTGAATCGGATTGCCGTAATTGCTTTCATCGGTGACGATCGCAACCCCGACCGACGATCCCTCGTTCACGGGTTTGAGCACGTATGGACGCGGCAACGGGTCCTTCTCGTAAAGCTCCGCAGTTTGCACGATCCGCCCACCCGGCATCGGAATACCCGCCGGGACAAGCGCTTGCTTGGTCAGCTCCTTGTCGATTGCGATGACAGAGGTGGCGAGGCCAGAGTGAGTGTATGGCACGCCCATCAGATCGAGCATGCCCTGCACCGTTCCGTCTTCGCCCGGCACCCCGTGCAGAGCGTTGAAAACGATGTCGGGCGCAGCTTCGGCAATTCGGGCGGCAACCTGCCGGTCCATATCGATCCGGGTCACTTTGTGTCCGCGGCTTTCCAGCGCGTCAGCCACGCCTTTGCCGCTCATCAGGGAGACGGGCCGTTCGTTAGCCCATCCGCCCATCAGAACCGCGATATGCAGTTTGCGCTTCGCATTCATGGCCGGCCAACCCTTTGAATTTCCCATTCCAGCTGGACGCCGGAGTTTTCATAGACGCGGCGCTTCACTTCTTCCCCCAGCCCTTCGATATCTGCGCTTGTCGCATCGCCGGTGTTGATCAGGAAATTGGTGTGTTTCTCGCTCACTTGCGCGCCGCCCATTTTGAGCCCCCGACAACCGGCATCATCGACCAGCTGCCAGGCCTTTCGGCCTTCCGGATTCTTGAAAGTGGAACCGCCGGTCTTGGTCCGTAGCGGCTGCGAGTTTTCGCGCGCTTCGGCAATCCGGTCCATCTCCGCACCGATTTCTTCCGGGTCGCCCGGCGTGCCCTGAAACCGGGCCTGAACGACCACCGCCCCATCGGGTAGCGCAGAATGGCGGTATGTATATTCGAGATCTGCTGCGGGCAGGACGATGCATTCCCCGTCCGGCAGGATCACTTCGCAATCGATCAGCACGTCTGAAACCTCGCGGCCATATGCGCCGCCGTTCATTCGTACGAAGCCGCCAACCGTCCCGGGAATCCCGCGAAGAAATTCAAGGCCGGCAATGCCGGCATCGCGCGCGGTGGAGGAGACGAGAATTCCGTGAGCACTGCCGCCACATGTGACAACGCAATTTTCATCCGTTTCGACCTGTGCGAACGGCTTGCCAAGTTTCACGACCACACCCGGCACGCCGCCATCGCGGATGATCATGTTGGACCCTAGGCCGAGCGCCATCACCGGAAGTTGTCCGCCCAGCCGTTCAAGGAAATCGACCAGATCCCCCCGGTCCGCCGGTTCGAACAACCAGTCCGCATTGCCCCCGGCCTTGAACCAGACCAGCTTGGCGAGCGGCGCATCCGCGGTCAGTTTGCCGCGGACGTTCTCGATTGGGACAGGCGTCGAAACCGCACCATCAACCTCGGATGCGGGCGCCGATCCAGTGTCGTTCATAAACCAGTCGTTTGGTTGATGGCCGCTCACGCCGCAGTCCGTTCTTTAGCAATCGCATCGGCCAGCCCGGCTGCCCATTTCGTGATGTCACCTGCGCCAAGGCACACGACCAGATCGCCTTCAACGATTTGGTCGGCAAGGGTTTTTGCCAGCGCTTGCTGGTCGCTGATTGTCGCTGCTGAACGGTGGCCGCGCGACTTCAGCCCTTCTACCAATGCGTCCGAACTGACACCTTCGATCGGGTCTTCGCCCGCCTCGTATACCGGAGTCACATACACCTGGTCCGCATCGTTGAAGCAGGTCTGGAAATCATCCATCAGATCATTGAGGCGCGAATAACGGTGCGGTTGCATGACCGCGAATACACGCCCGTTCCCGACAGCCGATACGCTTTCCTGCGCAGCCGAAAGTACAGCACGGATTTCAACCGGATGGTGAGCATAATCGTCGATGATGCTTGCCCCCCCGACGGTACCGACCTTGGTAAAGCGCCGACGCACGCCGCCAAAATGACCAAAGCCATTGCAGATCACTTCGTCAGTACAACCCATCTCGATCGCAACAGCAATCGCGGCGAGAGCGTTCTGAACGTTGTGGCGGCCTGGCATCGGAAGCTTGACGCCTTCGATGCGGCGATCTTCTTCACCGCGCTGGCGGACGACCACGTCGAATTTGTTTCCGCCTTCCACAGGTTGGACATTCACACCGCAAATGTCTGCCTGCAACGAGAACCCATAGGTCACGACCCGGCGGTCGCGGACCTTGCCTATCACCGCCTGCACTTCAGGGTGATCGATGCACAGAATGGCAGCGCCGTAGAACGGGACGTTGTGAATGAATTCCACAAAGGCGTCTTTCACCCCGTCGAAATCGCCGTAGTGATCGAGGTGTTCAGGATCGATGTTGGTTACAACCGCAATCGTACCGTCAAGGCGCAAGAAGCTGCCGTCGCTTTCATCGGCCTCAACCACCATCCAGTCGCTGTCGCCCATGCGCGCGTTGGAACCGTATTGCTCGATAATGCCGCCATTGATGACGGTGGGATCAACCCCGCCCGCATCCAGAAGTGCAGCGATCATGCTGGTCGTCGTAGTCTTGCCATGCGTGCCGGCAACCGCGACCGTGCTTTTCAGCCGCATCAGTTCAGCGAGCATTTCAGCGCGGCGAACCACGGGGATACGGTTTTCCAGAGCGTGCGCGACTTCGGGATTGGTCCGCTTCACGGCGGTAGAGATCACGACGACGGCTGCACCTTCAACGTTTTCCTTCTCGTGTCCGATCTTGACCGAAATTCCGCGCTCCCGCAGGCGCAGGACGCTCGGGCTTTCAGACAGGTCACTGCCCTGCACAGTATAGCCGAGATTGTGCATCACTTCCGCAATGCCGGACATCCCGATCCCGCCGATGCCGACGAAATGGATCACCCCGATATCAGTGCCTACGCCCTTCATGATGCATCATCCCTTGCCGCGCCATGCGCCGGCCTTGCTTCCTGCGATGCGCCGCGGGCGTTGTTCGCGCCAACCCGGATAACGTCCATCAGTTCGCTGCCGCCGAAACTCTCGACCAGATCGGCAAGGTCCCGCACCGCGTTGGGACGTCCGCAATTCCAAGCCGCATGAGCCGCCGTTGAAAGTGTATCGGGACGCTGCGCCAAAGCCTGTATCTGGCGCGCGAGTTCCTTGCCGGTAAAATTATGCTGACGGATCGAACGCGCACCGCCGCTTTGGGTCAACTCGCGCGTATTTGCTGCCTGATGGTCATCGGTTGCAATCGGCAGCGGGATCAGGATGGCCGGACGGCCAACCGCAGTCAGTTCCGCGATGGTAGATGCGCCAGCACGGCCAATAAATAGATGCGCGTCGGCCAGCCGCGATGCCATGTCCTCGAAATATGTGCCGAGTTCTGCCGGAATGTCGTGGCTGCGATACCGCTCACGCACGGCATCAATATCTTCCGGGCGGCATTGCTGCGTCACCTGAAGCCGCGCACGTAGAGCAGGCTGCAACATGGCGAGCCCGTCCGGCACCACTTCTGAAAGCACGCTGGCACCCTGACTGCCGCCAGTGACAAGCACGCGCAGCAGCCCTTCATCCGTAAACGGAGGAAACGGGTCGTCGCGCAATTGCATGACTTCGGCCCGTACCGGGTTGCCAACCAGATGCGTTTTCTCAGCGTGTTTTGGCTTAAGCCGTTTGATTTCCGGATAGGCAGTGGCGATTGCTTCAACCCGGCTGGCCAGCAACCTGTTCACCCTGCCAAGCACGGCGTTCTGTTCGTGCACCAGGCTGGGTATTTCAGCCGAAGTCGCCGCCAGCAGCGCAGGCAGTGCCGGGTATCCGCCGAAACCGATTACGGCGCTGGGCTCGAAAGTTTCGAACAGGCGCAGTGACATCTTGCGCCCTTCCAGCACAGCCTTGATGCCCTTGAACCATTTGAGCGGGTTCTTTCCAAACCGGCCGGCAGGCAGGACATGCGCTGGCAAAAATTCAGGCTTGCCCGGGATCGCCGCGCCGCGCTCGTCAGTGATCAGCGCAACATGGTGGCCGCGGCGGTCAAGCTCGGTCGCCAGCGCAAAGGCCGGGATCAGATGCCCGCCGGTACCACCGGCAGCCAGGACAAAATGGCGGTTCGCGCCGCTCATGAGCGTTTTCCTTCGTTCGTTTTTCGCATCGCCCCGAATTTCTTGAACGGGGGCACCTTGCGCAATCCGGGTGTCTCACGCGTGAGAAACGGATTTCGCCGCGTGATGGCCAGCAATAGCCCGGCGGCAAGACATACAGCGATGGTCGAAGAACCGCCATAGGATACAAGCGGCAAGGTCATGCCTTTCGATGGAAAAAGCTGCAGATTGACGAGGATGTTGATGAACGCCTGACCGCCAATCTGTGTCACCAGACCGGCACCGGCCAGCAGTGTGAACAGATTGTCTTCATCAGCCAGACGAACCAACACGCGGGCGATGATCGCCAGATACATCACGACGATGACAGCGCACATAAGCAGCCCGAATTCCTCGCCGATGACGGAGAAAATGTAGTCTGTATGCGCCTCGGGCAGGTTCAGCTTGCGAATGCCCAGCCATAGCCCGCTTCCGGTCCAGCCGCCTGCCAGCAAGGTGCGTTGGGCAAGGTCGACCTGATCGAATGCCGTACCCCCGCCAAGGAATGCGTCGATCCGGTTGCGGCCGTTTTCATACAGGAAATACACCGCGACAAGGCCCGCGATACCGCCGCCGATCAGCATCCCGATACGTTGGACCGAGACGCCCGACAGCAACACCAGAACGAACCACACACCGCCAAACAGCAGCGTCGCACCCAGATTAGGCTGCAACATCAGCAGGAGCCCAACAACACCCATGATTGCGGTGACGATTGCCAGCACCGGCAAATGCGGATCACGCAGCCGCCACGACAGGATCCACGCCAGCGCAATCGCAAAGCCAGGCTTGAGAAATTCCGAAGGCTGGAACCTCATACCCAGATTGATCCAGCGCTTCGCTCCGTTCACTTCATGGCCGATCATCGGCACCAGTACGAGGAAACCCAGCATTGCCGCTGCCAGAACGATCCCGACCCTGCGTGCGTTGTCGCGCGACAACATGGATGCGCCGATCAACGTGATCACGCCGAGGAACTGCCAGCGCAGATGCGCCCAGTAAAAATAGAGATCCGGCAACTGCACCGATGCCGTGGACAGCCGGCGCGCACTGGCCGGCGATGCTGCAGCAACAGCGGCTGTGCCGATTGCCATCAGCAGCAGAATCAGAAACAGCAGGACCCGGTCGACTTCGCGCCACCAGATCTTCAACTCCGCGCTTCGTGATCCGCGAAACTTCTCGGTCGCAGGTGCACGTTCGCCGGCACGCGGGATATAGGGCTGGCTGGCGCTCATGCTTCAGGCCTGCGGTCACTATCTGCGGCACCGTCCGGGTCTTGTTCGGTCAGTGTCCTAACGATCTGGCGGAAGTGTTCGCCGCGCTTTTCGTAATCACGAAACTGGTCGAAGCTGGCACAGGCCGGGGATAGCAGGATAACATCGCCGGGCACCGCATTCTCGACGGCGCGCCCGACTGCTTCGCACAGCAATTCGCAGCGTTGGACGGGTACCGTCCCTTCCAGAAGCTCTGCGAAACGGGGGCCGGCCTCGCCGATTGTGTAGGCTGTCTTGACGTTGCCCAGATGCTGTTCGCACGCGCCCAATCCATCTTCCTTGGGCAACCCGCCGACAATCCAGTGGAGCCTTGGCGCGGGATTGGGCGGATAGGCAGCGAGAGCTGGTGCAGCGGAATCGGCATTGGTTGCCTTGCTGTCGTTGATGAACAGCACCCCGTCATGCTCCGTCACGAATTCCATCCGGTGCGGCAGGCCCCTAAAGGACTGCAAACCGCGTTCGATCTCATCCGGAGTGAGATCGAGTTCCATGCAAACCTGGATTGCAGCAGATGCATTTTCCGCATTGTGCGGCCCTTGCAGCGACGGCCACCGCACCTGTCTTTCACCATCGATCGCCGGGATCGGATTGGTCGGGGACGCAAGGCGCAACTCGGGCGGGATGTGGGAACCTAGGAACGAAATATGCCCGCCGGACTGCATCGCGAACAGACGTGCCTTGCTCGCCGCATAGGCCGCAAATCCGTCATACCGGTCGAGATGGTCGGGGGTGATGTTAAGCAGCACCGCAATTTCGCAATCTAGACTGACTGTCAGGTCTATCTGATAGCTGGACAGTTCCAGCACATAGACACCGCCTTCGGGCAGCGGCTCCTGTTCCATGATCGGAATGCCGATATTGCCGCCCATCAGGGTCGGCACCCCGGCAGATTTGAGAATGTGATGCACCAGCGCGGTGGTGGTCGATTTGCCGTTGGTGCCGGTAATGCCCACCACCTTGTGCGGCGGCAGCGCAGAACGGGCCTGCGCGAACAATTCGATATCGCCGATCACCGGAACGCCGAAACGCGCAGCATGCCCGACGATCGGATGGGTGTTGAGCGGAACACCGGGCGACACGACCACGGCGGCAAATCCGCTCAGGTCAATCTCCAACGGGTCAGCCAGACGCGCGCGCCCTTCCAGCTTTTCCCGGGCCACATCCTGCCGGTCCCAAGCGATGACGTCCGCCCCGCTGGCAAGCAATGCTTCCGCCGCGGCGAGACCTGATCTGGCGAGACCGAGGATGGCATAGCGTTTGCCGGAAAAAGCGGGGCTGGTGATCATCTGAGCTTGAGCGTTGCCAGCCCCATCAGTGCGAGCACGATCGACACGATCCAGAACCGGATCACCACCGTCGATTCAGCCCAGCCTTTTTGTTCGAAATGATGGTGGATCGGCGCCATACGGAAAATCCGTTTGCCGGTGCGCTTGAACCAGAAAACCTGGATGATGACCGACAGTGCCTCCATCACGAACAGGCCGCCGACAATCGCCAGCACAATCTCGTGATGCGATGCCACAGCAATTGCGCCCAGAGCCCCGCCCAGGGCAAGACTGCCGGTATCGCCCATGAACACAGCGGCAGGGGGCGCGTTGAACCACAGGAAAGCGAGGCCGGCACCCATGATCGCAGCACACAGGATCGCAAGCTCGCCCGCCCCCGGAACATGGGGAATGCCAAGATAGGCGGAGTAATCCACACGGCCCACAAGATAGGCGATGATCGCGAAGGTGCCTGAGGCGATGATTACCGGCATGGTCGCAAGACCATCCAGCCCGTCGGTGAGGTTCACCGCGTTACCCGCCCCGACAATAACGACGGCGGCAAAAACATAATAGAACGGGCCAAGCGGGATCGATACGTCCGACAAGAACGGGACATAGAGGTTGGTGTTTATCTGGCTGACGATCAGGTAGGATGCGACACCGGCCACGGCGAATTCCATCAGCAGGCGAACCTTGCCTGACACACCCTTGTGACTGGCCTTGGTGACTTTGTCGTAATCGTCAAGGAAGCCGATCAGGCCAAATCCCACCGTCACAGCCAGACAGGCCCAGACAAACGGGTTTCGCAAATCCATCCACATGACCATCGAAAATGTCAGCGAGATCAGGATCATCAGGCCGCCCATCGTTGGTGTGCCAACCTTTGCCAGATGGGTTTGCGGCCCATCTTCGCGGATTGGCTGCCCTTTGCCCTGGCGGACACGCAGCATGTTGATGAAACGGGGGCCGATGATCAGGCCGATCACCAGCGCGGTCATCAGCGTCGCCCCGGACCGGAAGGTCTGGTAACGGATGAGGTTAAAAATTCCCTCGAAATTCAGCCACTCGGCGATCAAATAGAGCATTAAGGCTTCCCGCCCCCCACGTTCTAGTTCCTGGCCGTGAAATGCGCGACCACCCTGCCCAGACCAACTGAGTTGGAGCCTTTGACCAGGATCGCGTCCCCCGACGTGATTCCGAATTCTTCAAGCGCCGAAATGGCCTCTGCAGGACCTTCGCAATGCGCGAAGCTGAGACCCCCTGCAAGCGCATCCGCAGCGCCTTTCCCCAAGTCCCTGACGAGGGCTTTCATCTCTTTACCAACCAATATGGCAAAATCGACATTCGCCTCGGCCAGCGGTTCGGCCAGCTGGGCATGAAAACGGGGAGCAAAATCACCCAGTTCCTTCATCGAACCAAGTACCGCAACGCGCCGCGTCGCTGGCGTCTGGCCCAATTGGCGCAAGGTTGCCCGCATGGATGCAGGATTGGCGTTGTAACTTTCGTCGATCAGCAATGCCTTGCCGCTGATTGCAGTGATCTGGTGGCGTGCGCCGCGCCCTTTCAGGCCGCCCATCTCCGCCAGCGCCAGTCCGGCAGATCCCAGATCGCCGCCAGCGGCGCGCACAGCGGCCATGACCGCCAGCGCATTGCTGATCCAGTGGTCGCCCGGCTCAGCAACTGAAAAGCACAGCCGAGTCTCGCCGAGGTCCGCCGTTACCAGCGACCCGCCATTGGCAGATGGAATCGCATCGAGCAGACGCACATCGGCATGGCGCGCGCGGCCGAACGACACGATGTTGACACCGTGTTTCGCCGCGGCCGCTTTCAATTGTTCGAATTGCGGGCTGTCGGCCGGGATCACTGCGGTTCCGCCCGGCACAATACCTTCGAAAATCTCTGCCTTGGCATCTGCGATGGCTTCGATACTACCGAGGTTTTCGATGTGGGCTGGCGCAATCGTAGTGATCACCGCCACGTGCGGCTTCACCTGATTGGTCAGGCCTGAAATTTCGCCAACGTGGTTCATGCCCATTTCAAACACGCCGAACTTGCTCCGCGCAGGCATTCTGGCGAGGCTGAGCGGCACGCCGACATGGTTGTTGTAACTGCGGACGGAACGATGCGTTGCGCCGTGGCTTGCGCGGTCCAGACCGGCAAAGATTGCCTCTTTCACACCCGTTTTGCCGACTGATCCGGTTACCCCGATACGAACCGCCGTGCTGCGTTCGCGGGCCGCGGCTGCCAGCAATTCCAGCGCTTCGTTGGTGTCGGACACGAGGATGTGCGGCTGTTCAATCGGATGATCGACAACGGCTGCGGTTGCACCGTTCGCAAATGCTTTGTCGAGAAATTTGTGCCCATCGGTCGCTTCGCCTTTGAGCGCGAAGAAAAGGTCCCCGGAACGCACATCGCGGGAATCGATTTCGACGCCGGAAATCTGGAAATCGCAGCTGGCTGTACCGCCGGTCGCCGCAGCAATGCTGGCCGCATCCCACAATGCCAGACCGATGGCATCGCGTTTGC
This sequence comes from Pontixanthobacter luteolus, assembly GCF_009828095.1. GTDB lineage: Bacteria > Pseudomonadota > Alphaproteobacteria > Sphingomonadales > Sphingomonadaceae > Pontixanthobacter > Pontixanthobacter luteolus. Next base: position 1,505,342 of record NZ_WTYP01000001.1, read on the forward strand.
GAACAGGCCATGCGCGCAGCGCAGGGTGGCGGTTGCTCAATGCACTCATTCTTCGGTTCCCCATGCTTCCTTGCCCAGCTTCACGCCGCATTCGCGTGCCACCTCGACATCGTCGAATGGCAACACGCGTGTATTCTCTCCCGAGCCGATGATCTGGCCCTTCTCATGACCCTTGCCGGCGATCAGGATGATGTCGTTTTTGCCCGACATTTCCATTGCGCATTCAATCGCTTCTCGGCGGTCGCCGATCTCGCGCCCCTTGCCATTGGCACCGGCAAGCACTGCTGCGCGGATGGCGACCGGATCTTCACCGCGCGGATTGTCGTCGGTCACGATAATTTCGTCGGACAGGCGCGCGGCAACTTCGCCCATTGGCCCGCGTTTGCCCTGGTCGCGGTCGCCGCCCGCACCGAACACGGTGATCAGGCGTCCTGTGACGTGCGGGCGCAGCGCGACAATCGCGGATTCGAGCGCATCGGGTGTGTGGGCATAGTCGACATAAACCGGCGCGCCCGACGGGCTGATCAGCGCACGTTCCAGCCTGCCGCGCACTGGCTGCAAGCGGCCCACCGCATCGAACACCATTCCCGCATCGCCGCCCGTTGCAAGCGCAAGTCCTGCGGCGACCAGCGCATTCGCAGACTGGTAGGCGCCGATCAGCGGAAGTTTGATAGTGCGTTTCTGACCCGCATGCTCGATCTCGAGTTCCTGACCCAGCTGGGTCGGCGTATGGGAGAGCAGGCGGATCCCGTTTTGATCGTTAGCCCCCTGCTCACCCACAGTGAACACGCGCAAATTACGCCGCTGTGCGTGTTCGATAGCCCGTTCGGTCCACTCGCCAGTACCCGTCCAGACTACGATCGTTGCATCGTCATTCACGACTTCGTCGAAAAGCCGCATCTTGGCCGCGAAGTAATCCTCCATATCGGCATGATAATCGAGGTGATCGCGGCTGAAATTGGTAAACCCGGCCGCCACGACCGGAAGCCCTTCGTTGCGGTATTGCGACAGGCCGTGGCTCGAAGCTTCGAATGCAACATGGGTAACGCCCTCACGCGCCAGTCCGCTCATGTTCGAGTGGAAAGTGACGATATCGGGAGTGGTCAGTCCGGTCGAAACCGAACCATCCGGGGTTGTTACGCCCAAAGTACCGATTGATGCCGCGCGGTGTCCGCACATGCGCCAGATCTGGCGCGTCATTTCGGCGGTCGAAGTCTTTCCGTTTGTGCCCGTGACAGCAACGATTGTTTCAGGCACCGGCTGGAAGAATTGTGCCGCCAGCCGTGCGAATACCCGCCGGGGTTCAGGGTCAGCAATGTGGACCGCGCCCTCCACGCGTGCTTCGGGCCTGGCGACAACGGCAACTGCGCCTGCCTCGACCGCGGCGGGAATGAAATCTTCGCCGTTGACCTGCGAACCCTGGAACGCGCCAAAGACAGTGCCCGGCGCGACCTTGCGGTTATCGATGGCGAAACCGGTGACGTTGATTTCAGCGCCCTCTGGGCACTCGATTCCGGCGGCTTGGGCGATCTTTGTCAGGCGCATCAGTCAGCCTTCGCGATCAGGGGTTTGAGGTCGCTGATATCGATATCGCGCGTGGTGTCGGGCCGCACGCCGAGGATCGGCCCGATACGCGGGACCAGCTTGCCGACGATCGGCGCGGCGTTCCATGCGGCGGTGCGCTGGAACGAACTTGCGGCGGTGCCTTTTGGTTCATCCAGCATCGCGATCACGACATAGCGCGGCTTGTCCATCGGGAAGGCGGCGGCGAAGGTCGAAACCAGAGAGCTGCGGCGATACCCGCCCGCACCCGGCTTTTCCGCGCTGCCGGTCTTGCCGCCGACCCGGAACCCGGGTGCGTCTGCGTTGCGGCCGGTGCCGTACACTGCGATCATGCGGAGCAACTGGCGCATCCGTGAAGAAGTCGATGCCTTGAACACACGGCGGCCCTTGGGTGCCTTGCCCGGCGCGAGCTTGTGCATTGTCGCAGGGCGCCAGACACCGCCATTTACCATCGCAGCATAGGCGCTGGCGAGGTGCAGCGGTGTCACCGCAATGCCGTGGCCATAGCTGACAGTCATGTTGCGCAGGCGCGGCCAGTCATCGCCCGGCCAGATCGGGAAACCCTTTGCTGGCAATTCGATATAGGGCCGCTCGTTCATGCCAAGATCTACCATTGTGCGGCGCAGGCGCTCTGCCCCCAACTCGTCGGCGATCCGTGCAGTTGTCGTATTGGAAGAATGGATCAGCGTCTCGGCCACGTTGAGGTGGTTGCCGATGAAGTGGCTGTCCTTGATGCTGAAACGGCCAACTTTCACCGGCGAGGCATCATAGCGGCGACCAAAATCGCGCACCGTGCCTGCATCGATCGCCGCTGCTACCGTGAGCGGCTTGAAGGTGGAGCCGAGTTCGTAAACCTGATTGGTCACCCGGTTGAACATATGGTCGACGCCCTTGGCATCAATCTTGTTCGGATCAAATTCGGGCAAGGATGCAAGCGCCATCACCTCGCCGGTATCGACGTCCAGCACGATCCCTGCGGCGCCCATCGCATTGGTCGCCAGCATGCCGCGGCGCAGCTCGTCTTCCAGCGCACCTTGGGCGCGCATGTCGATCGAGAGAGCAACGGGAGTTCCGCGAACTGCCGGGTCCATAAGGCGCGCGTCGAGCACCTGCTCCATGCCGACCTTGCCTTTACCTTCGGCATCGACATAGCCGAGCACATGGGCTGCCATCGATCCTTGCGGATAGTGGCGGTCGGTTTCGCGGGGCATTTCCAGCGCCAGTTCGCCCAGCGCCATGACTTCGTTTGCCTGTTCTGGCAGAACGCGGCGGCGCAGATATCCCGGCCGGCCAGCCGCGAGTTTTTCCGCGGTGACATCAATGTCCATCTCAGGAAAAATGCGGTTGAGTTCCTGCGCGATTTCACGCGGGTTCTTCACCAGCGGATTATCAGCATCGCCCAAGGCCTTGGGGTTATACCACAGCGCATAGGCCGGGAATGCGCGCGCCAGCGGGACACCGTTGCGATCAGTCAATTCCCCGCGCGGCGGCAGCAGCGCATCTTCCAGCGAAGTCGCACGGTAAGTCTGATCGGTGAAACCAAGATAGCCAATCCGGGCCACGGCCGCGCTCGCCACCAGAGCAAAGATGATGGCAACCCACAGCACCCGCAGACGCGCCGTGCCTACGGCCAGTTCGCGGACGGATGTAAGCTGGAAACGGCTGGTCGAAATTGCAGTGCTGACTGCCATCCCGTTCATTCCGGCAGCTCCGCAATCGACCGCTCCAGCGGATTATCGAGCGAAAGGCGTTCTGCCAGCGAAGATGGGGCGGACATGGGCGAGCGGCGCCGCTCGCCGGTATTCCCGCCGTCCGAGCGTTCAGGCTGCAAAGTCTCGCCGGTCAGCGGCGAAACCATCAATGCGAAGCTCGACTCTTCACCTTCAACTGGAGCGCGGGCAACACGGATCGGTTCGGGCGCGGTGGCACCGCGGGGAACGCCCAGGCTCGCAAGCTGACGCTCATTCTCGAGGTACTGGTCCGCATTCGGTGCAGAAAGACCGAATTCGATCCGGTTCCAGTCGGCCAGCTGCTGCTGATTGGCGCGGGTCTGAAATTCTGTTTCCAGCAGCAATGTCTCACGCTCCAGCGCGATGAGCTGGCGTTCGGCAAGCCGGACTTCGCTCTTCACGGCATTCACACGGAAAGTGAGCGCGACAAAACCGGTGATGCAGACACTCAGCACCACGGCCCAGCCGATCTGGCGAAGACGCGAACCGCGCATCATGCTGCCTCCCTCGCGGGGGCGGCTGTGCGAACGGCATAGCGCAGGGTTGCGGAGCGCGAACGGGGGTTGTCGTTCACTTCACGCTCGCCGGCACGAATTGCCTTGGACACATCGCGATAGATTGCCGGCTCGGATTCGATTTGCGGCAAGTGACGCGAACCGCCGGTGCTGCCGCTGGCATCCTTGAGGTAACGTTTGACGATACGGTCTTCGAGGCTGTGGAAACTGACCACGGCAAGACGGCCGCCCTCACCCAGCAGTGCCTCTGCAGCAGCCAACCCCTCGTGCAACTCATCCAGCTCCGCATTCACGTGAATACGGATTGCCTGGAAACTGCGGGTGGCCGGGTCTTTCTGCGGGCGCTTCGTGTATTCGCCCGGGCGGTAACCCAGTGCCTTGCGAACCACGCGTGCGAGGTCGCCGGTCGTCTCCAGCGGGCGCGCCGCAACGATCGCCCGGGCGACCCGGCGCGACTGGCGTTCTTCGCCGTAATCATAAAGGACGTCGGCGATCACGTTTTCGTCGGCGGAATTGAGGAAATCCGCCGCGCTTTCGCCCTCTTGCGACATACGCATATCGAGCGGTCCATCAGCCGAGAAGGCAAAACCGCGCTCCGCCTGATCAAGCTGCATCGACGATACGCCGATATCCATTGTAATGCCGTCGACCGCTTCGATCCCGGCATCATTCATAGCCTCTGCCATTTCCGAGAAACGCCGCGCATGGAGCACAAGCCGGGGCGGATTTTCGCGTGTTTCAGGCCATTTCTCGCCCGCCTCGATCGCGTCGGGGTCGCGGTCGAAAGCGTGGACGGTGGCTCCTGCATCGAGCAGCGCGCGGGTGTATCCGCCAGCACCGAAAGTCGCGTCGATGATGACGTCGCCTTGCTCGGGCGCAAGCGCCGCAACGACCTCTTGCAACAGCACGGGAATGTGCGGAGCGGTGTTCGCAGCTGTGTTCGGAGCGCCGGTCATTTGCGCTTCGCCTTCGCCGCAATGTCGGCCAGCAGCCCTTGGCAACCGGCTTTCGCAGCACGCCATTCGTCGCCCTGCCGGTCGAGGACTTGCGGGTTCCAGATTGTGAAGAACCGGCCGCCACCGCGAAAGAACAGTGCATCTTCGATCAGGCCATCGGTCTTGATGAAGTCGGGCATGGTGAAGCGGCCGCTGTCATCAAAGGGAATTTTCTCGAAACCGAACAACTGGCTGGCGCGCAGTTCACGGTCGTATTCGCGGCCAAGGCGCAGGGCAGCATCTTCTTCGCGGTCAAGCTGGGTTTCAAGCTCTGCTTCTCGGGAAAGGCCGAAGCCAACCAGACAATCCCAGCGGTCATGCTTGGCAAGGCAGAGGATGCGATGCCCATCGCTGGATTCCTTGACGGTTTTTCTGAAGTCGGAAGGCACAACGAACCGACCTTTGTCCCCCAGAAGGGTCAAAGCCTGTCCACTGTAACTATGAAGTGCTCCCGCCACTTCGCCCCAATCCTCTGCCGAACAAAACCCCTGAGGCACGCCTTCTCCGCTTCCGCCCGCGCATAAGCTCGGGTGGCTCGCCCCGAAGAATCGGAGCGCAGCAAAAAACGACTTGCCTGATGGAAGACGGTATTACCCCGCGAGATGCGGGGATGGAAGGGAAAATTAAGGGTTTAATGGGGATATGCTGATAAGTATTTGTTTTACCTAGCTAAATATCCTTAACCCTAAGCCTGATATTCGCATAAAAAGCCTTGATAACAACACGCCTCCCGCGAAATCCCCGTCGATCCCGGGGCGCGACTCCGCTCCATCCCGTGAAATCCCCGAACGGCGTTCAGTCACGACCGAATGTCCGCTGGAGCATACTGCCGAGCGCCTCTATCCGCGCCTCGTCCGCCAATTCAGTATCGAGAATTGCTGCATCCGCGATGACTGTCGCGCGCCCTTCCCCGACCTGGCATTGCGCCACCAGACCCGCCGCCTGAATTTCGCAATCCGCAAATTCGCTGCCATGCGCAGCAAGCACGCCAGGCGCTTCGACCGGGATGGCAACGCTGCTCCACAGCGCTTCTCCCGAAGTGTCCGGCCCTACCCTGAGCTCAAGCCCCCACCGAGAGAGGATTGGCCCCAGCATCGCGATATCCTGAGGCCGCCTCTTGTCGCCAAGCCCGAATTGCGAGTGCTGGGTCAGAACCGGATCGGCAAATATCAGCACCTGACCGCCTGCCTTCACCCATTCATCCAAAGCAACGTAGTCGGCTGGCGGTAATGGAGCCGGTTGAGCCAGGATGAGATAATCTACTGCCGATAATGCAGCTGAAGGCGTTACCGCGCCCTGTCCGGCTAAAGTGTCGAGCGGCGTCAGTTCGTATCGCTCTTCCAGCAATCGCCTGACCCAAGGCGCTTCTGCATCGGGGGAAATCGCAGCTGAGATGTCTGATTGACTGGGCCAGTAGATTGGCAGGGACGTCATCAGGCCCAACGCTGGCATTTGCGGTGCCTGCACTACCTCTTCCGCCTGATCAGCGCACGCAGAGCTGGCAAGCACCAACAACGCAGCGCAGATGCAAGCCGCAACCGATCTTGCGGTGCCCATTTATTCGGTTTCTGAGCTCAGGCCCTGCTCAGGCAGGATCGCCGATTCCTGAGTTGGAGCTGCGGTCGGTTCCGCAGGCAGATCCGGCACCACACCGGCTTCTGCCAGCGGATCGCTCTGGACCGATGCGCTCGGCAATGGTGCGGTGGTCGCGGCAGCTTCCGGCACGCTTTCGGCATCCGCCTGGTCCGCCCGGTCGCGAATGACGTCTGCGAGCGCGACAAGCATGATCATCACGATAATACCGCTGATTCCGATCTGGAGACGTTGCAACGCTTGCGACCGGGTTCCGCCCAGCGGCGTTTGCCCGACGGCATCGGCCGGCCCATGCATGATGCGTTCAAAAAAACGATTTGCCATTTCTGGAATCTAGACCGTCCCGGCACGCGCGCCAAGAGCTAATGGGTCAGTCGCGCAGCCATTCGAAAACCGGCAGGCCTTTTGCTTCCAGCCAGTCGGCATTGTAAATCGTGGACAGATAGCGGAACCCGGTGTCGCATAGGATCGTCGCTACACGCGGCTTTTCCCGCCCTTCTTCGACCAATTGGCGGCCCAGCGCGATTGCCCCGGCAACATTGATGCCGGAAGAAAGGCCGAGGCACAGCCCCTCTTCACGCAGCAACCGCGCAACCCAGTCCAGGCCTTCCTCGTCGGAAATCCGGAACTGTGTATCGATCGGCGCACCTTCCAGATTGGCGGTGATGCGGCCCTGTCCGATACCCTCCGCTACGGAGCTGCCTTCGGCCTTGAGCTCGCCTTCGGCAAAATAGCTGTAAAGCGCCGCGCCGTGCGGGTCGGTCAGGGCGATCCGGATGTCTTCGTCGAACGCCTTCAGCCCAAGGCCGACACCGGCAATCGTTCCGCCCGTCCCGGCAGCGCAGGTGAAGCCGTCAATCCGTCCCTCCATCTGCTCCCACAATTCGGCAGCGGTAGTTTCGATGTGGACCTTGCGATTAGCCGTATTGTCGAACTGGTTGGCCCAGATCGCCCCATCGGTTTCTTCAGCCAGCCGGCGCGATGTGTGGACGAAATGATTGCAATCAGAAAACTTGGTCGGCGGAACGGTGACCAGCTGCGCGCCAAGCGCCCGCAGCGTATCCATCTTTTCCTTCGACTGGTTGTCCGGCATCACGATGATGGTTTTGTAGCCCAGCGCATTCGCCACCAAAGCGATACCAATACCGGTGTTTCCGGCTGTCCCTTCAACGATGGTACCGCCGGGCTTCAGATCGCCGCGCGCCTCTGCATCGCGAATTATTCCCAGCGCCGCCCGATCTTTCACCGAAGCGCCAGGGTTCGCAAATTCGCATTTGCCGTATATTTCGCAGCCCGCCGCCTCGCTCGGTCCCTGCAACAGGACGAGCGGCGTGTTGCCGATCAGTTCAAGCGTATCATCGCGCAATTGTGGTGCTGTCATGAGCCTGAACTAGGAAGCTGCGCCGCCAAGAGCAATGCAATTGCTCTTTCAGCGTTAAAATCAATCTTCAGGTGCGATGGTGACTTTGAGACCGTCGAGATCGCTGGTGAAAGGCACCTGGCATGACAGGCGCGAATTCTGCGCGCGGTGGTCAGAGCTTTCCAACAGGTCGTCTTCGTCTTCCGACATTTCAGGCAGCTTGTCGGAGAATGCCGGGTCGACCAGCACGTGACAGGTCGCGCACGAACAGCAGCCGCCGCACAGCGCCAGCAATTCATCGAAACCGTTGTCCCGGATTGCTTCCATAACGGTCAGGCCGTCTTCGACTTCAACGGTCGATTCTTCACCGGCACGGTTGACGACAATCAGCTTGGGCATGATGAGCAGGCTCCATAAAAGGTCGGCCGGATTGGCCGTTCGGCGTGGCTGCTAAAAGAGCCCTCGCCGATTTGCAAGGCAGGAGGACACACTATGGGCTTGTCGAAAGACCAAATCAGGCAGGGCGTGGACCATGCGGCGGCGGTCGAACCTGCGTTTGCGGCTGCGCTGGACGCCGCAGGTTATCCCGAACCGCGCATCCGCCCGACCGGCTATCGCACCTTGCTGCGCACGATTGTGGGGCAGCAGGTCAGCGTGGCGGCAGCCGCATCTGTGTGGAACAAGCTGGAGGTTGAGCTGGGCGAAGATATCGCCCCGGACGAATTGCTCGCCCGGGATTTCGACACGCTACGGGCCTGCGGATTATCGCGCCAGAAACAGGGCTATGCCCGGTCGCTCTGCGAACTGGTGGTCAGTGAAGAACTCGATCTAAGCGAACTTCCGGCAGACGACGAAGAAGCCATCACGGAACTGACCAGGATCAAGGGCATCGGGCGGTGGTCAGCGGAAATCTACCTCCTTTTCGCGGAGGGCCGCCCCGATATCTGGCCTGCGGGCGACCTTGCCGTGCAAGTGGCCCTGCATAAAATCCTGAGCCTGCCCGCACGCCCGAGTGAGAAGGAGGCACGCGAATTGGCGCAGCCGTACAGCCCGCACCGCGGCGCGCTGGCGATTTTTTCATGGCATTGTTACGATAACCCCGCCCTTTAGGCAGGGGTATTGTGCGTCAGGAAGGCGTGTAAAAGGGGCCAACCTCAGATGGCCGCACATCTGCGCCGCCACGAGTTTTGTTTACGCCGGCGACGATTTCAACACTCGGTTTGCTCCAACGCTTGGCCTGCGCTGCATCGCTTTTGCTACGATCAAACTTACTCACGACCCATCCCCCAAAACTGCTTAGCGAATCAGAGACCCCAAAAGTGGCTAGATCGCAAGCAGAACATTTGAGTGACATGCTCTCCGGCGATAACGATCATTGAGCCAGCTGTCGGCAAACAGTCCACCAACGGGCGGGCGACAAGGCACAGATCCGGACTGCCGGGGATCGCCATATTCTTTCCGTAAAACAAAACGCGCCGCACCCAGATCAGCGATCATCAGTGCGGCGCGCTAGCGCATTCTCAATTATGCTGCTTCGCCTGGAACCGTCATTGCCCCCTTATCAGGGCGCGGCATCAACAAACGCAAACCTTATAAGGCGCAAACCTCATGAAGGATTGTAGAAAGCATCCTCAATCGTGCGGCGAACCGCGCCGCCCATGGTCCGCTTAAGCGGTGTAATCGATTTTACCTGCGGTTTCGACCAGGACTTAGCCTGAACTTGATCGGATTTCGTATCTTTGGACATAAATACCTCTTTAAAACTGCGAATATTTTTTCTTACGATACGACCTTAAAGCCTTGATAGCATTCGAACTACCATAATTGCAAGTGGGCGCGACTATTCCCGCGAACTGGGCAAAGACCGGCAGGGCTGACAGACTTTACGAGAATATAACGCGCCCTGACGGCAAACAGTCCACCAACGGGCGGGCGACAAGGCACAGATCCGGACTGCCGAGGATCGCCATATTCTTTCCGTAAAACAAAACGCGCCGCACCCAGATCAGCGATCATCAGTGCGGCGCGCTAGCGCATTCTCAATTATGCTGCTTCGCCTGGAACCGTCATCGCCCCTGTATCAGGGCGCGGCATCAGCAAACGTAAACCTTATAAGGCGCAAACCTCATGAGGGATTGTAGAAAGTATCCTCAATCGTGCGACCACCAGTTGGACCGCCCATAGTCCGCTTAAGCGGTGTGATCGATTTTACCTGCGGTTTCGACCAAGACTTGGCCTGAACCTGATTCAATTTCGTATCTTTGGACATAAATACCCCGTTAAAATTGCAAAGATTTGTTCTTACGATACGACCTTAAGGCCTTGTTAGCATTGCAACTGCCGGGTTTGCAAGGGGGCCAGGCTATACCCACACACCCGGTCACGACCTTTTACGGCGCGCACACCCTACGCTGACCGATGGTACCCATTCGCGGAATGGACGACCACAGCATGCAAAACGAAGGCAGCCTTACGACGGATTGTAGAAAACAGATTCCGGCCGGGCCGCGTTGGATAGGAAACCCCCACGAGTTTGCCCGACTGAGGCAACTGTCCGCACCGTAGGTTTGGACCATTGTGCCGATGGAATGTTTTTCTGTGGCTCGGTCTTCGTCATTGGATTCCCCCTTATCCGTGAAGCTGAAGATGCCCCATTAACCCAAGCGATATGCAATTCATAACGATATTGACAGCTCGAGCATTTCGCCCGCCCAATTCGTTGGTTTGTCGAATAGTCATAATCCGGCCATGGCCTTTGCCTATCCTCTTCCTATGTTGCCTGAAGGGAGAGTTGTCATGAAATTCAGATCACTATCCAGGAATTTGTTCGCCGGCTGCGCATTCGCGGCATTGGCGATATCCCTGCCCGGCAGTGCTGCGGCAGACCATCATGCGGAGACGACATCAGGAATGAATACACCAGCACAAGCCGCCCCGTTGATCCCGCGCGAGGATTTGTTCGGCAACCCCACGCGCGCATCCGGCCAATTGAGCCCCGATGGCCAATGGCTGAGCTGGCTCGCGCCCAAAGACGGCGTGCTGAATGTGTGGATTGCACCGGCATCCGATCCCGCCGCTGCCAAAGTGATGACCAGCGCCGCCGACAGGCCGATCAGGCAGTATTTCTGGGCCCCGGATTCGCGCAGCCTGCTGTATATTCAGGATAAGGGCGGCGATGAGAACTTCCTGCTTTACGGGATCGACGTGGCGAGCGGCAAGGAACGCACGCTGACCCCCTTTGAAGAAACCCGGGTTCAGGTTTTCGGAACCTCCGAAACAATCCGCGACAAGATGCTGGTCGGCCTGAACAACCGCGATGCGAGGTTCCATGATCCCTATCTGCTGGACCTTAACACCGGCGAATTGACGCTGGTGCTGGAAAATAACGGTTATGCCGGTTTCCTCGCGGATGATAATCTTGACCTGCGGATGGCCGTGCGGCCCAACGCATCGGGGGGTATGGATTTCTTCCCTGTCACAAATGGCGAGATTGCCGCCGAGCCAAGCGAAAGTTCCGGTCTGGCGGATTCGCTGACCACACAGCCCGCCGGCTTCACCACCGATGGCAAGACTATGTACTGGATCGACAGCCGCGGCCGAAACACCGCCGCGCTGATCGCCCAGGATATGGCAACCGGCGAAAAGACCGTAATTGCAGAGAATGAAAAGGCCGACATTGGCGGCGCGATGCAGGACCCCAAGACTGGCGAGATCGAGGCTTACAGCTTCACCTATCTCACCACCGAATGGACCGCGATCGACCAGGACGTGAAGTCTTCGCTCGATTGGCTGGGCGAGCGGCTGGAGGGCGAATTTGGCGTCCAGTCGCGGACGGAGGACGACACGAAGTGGATCGTCTGGAACGACCCGCTGACCGCACCCAGCAAAACGTTCATTTATGACCGCCCTGCAAAGACGCTGACGGAATTCTACACCACCCGGCCCGAACTGGTCGGGGCGCCGCTGCAGACGATGCACACGCTGGAACTGAAATCGCGCGACGGGTTGACGCTGCCTTCCTACCTCACCCTGCCGCCAGGCAGCGATAGCGATGGCGACGGGGTTCCCGATGCGGCCGTTCCGATGATCCTGCTGGTTCATGGCGGCCCCTGGGCACGCGACGGTTTCGGGTACAATTCATACCATCAATGGCTGGCCAATCGCGGTTATGCCGTGATGAGCGTCAACTTCCGCGGCTCCACCGGTTTCGGCAAGGATTTCATATCTGCCGGCGACCTGGAATGGGGCAAGAAAATGCACGATGACCTGATCGACGCGGTCGATTGGGCGATCGATAACGGAGTGACCCGTGCAGATCAGGTAGCGATCATGGGCGGCTCCTATGGCGGCTATGCAACGCTCGCGGGGCTGACGTTCACGCCCGACAAATTCGCCTGCGGTGTCGATATCGTCGGCCCGTCCAACCTCGAAACCCTGCTGGAGACCATCCCGCCATATTGGGAACCGCTGATTGCTCAGTTCCACGAACGCATGGGCAATCCCAACACGCCGGAAGGGCTCGCAATGTTGAAAGAGCGCAGCCCGCTCTATTCGGCAGACAAGATCGTAAAACCGCTCCTGATCGGTCAGGGTGCCAACGATCCCAGGGTGAAACAGGCGGAAAGCGACCAGATTGTCGGCGCAATGAAGGAACACGGCATTCCCGTGACCTATGTGCTGTATCCCGACGAAGGACACGGTTTCGCGAAGCCAAACAACAACATCGCCTTCAACGCAGTGACAGAGAATTTCCTCGCCACCTGCCTTGGCGGGCGCGCTGAACCGATTGGCGACACGGTGAGCGGATCGACCGCTGAAATCATCGAGGGCGCAGAACATGTGAAGGGCCTTGAAGAAGCCCTCGGCGGGTAAATTTGCCGCCGCTGCTGACAAACGAGCCGCGCGGGGTTAGGTCCCCGGGCGGCTTATTTGTTGGGAGAGCATTGTGAGCGAGCGGAAAGCTATTTTCATTACAGGCGGCGGGTCGGGCATCGGCCGCGCTATCGCGCAATATTTCGGCGAGCGCGGCTGGTTCATCGGCCTTGCCGATATCGACGCGGAAGGGATGAAAGGCACCGAAGCTTTGCTGCCCGGCGGTTATTCCTACAGCCGTGTGCTCGACGTTCGCGAGCGGGATGCGTGGGATACCGCGCTGGAAGCATTCTCTGTCGCTGCCGGAGGGCGGATCGACGTGGTCGCCAACAATGCCGGGATCCCGATCGGCGGCTCGTTGATCGAAAACAGCACCGATGAAATCGAACGCTGCCTGGATATCAATCTGAAAGGCGTGCTGTTTGGCGCGCAGGCAGCCTATCCGCATCTGAAGAAAACCGCGCCGGGCAGCTGCTTGCTGAACACCGCAAGTGCAGCCGGTGTCTACGGCACACCGGGCGCATCGGTTTACAGCGCGACAAAGTTCGGCGTGCGCGGCATCACTGAAAGCCTGGACGGTGAATGGGCGGACGATGGCATTAATGTGCGGTCGCTGTGCCCCAGCTTCATCGACACGCCGTTGCTCGACAAGACCCCCAACCACGGGGCGAACGAGGCCATTCGTGCCCGCGTGACCGATGCCGGTCTTGAAATTACTCCGGTTGAAGAAGTCGCGAAAGCTGCATGGGACGCCGTGCATAGCGACAAATTGCACACGCTGGTTGGCAAGACCGCAAAGCAGATTGGCTTTGCTGCTCGCTGGATGCCGGGCCGGGTGCGCAAACAGACACGTTCATCCTTCCGCCCCCTTGGCAAATAGGCTCCGTATGAAATTTCCAATGATTGCGTGCGCCGCCGCGCTTGCACTGCTGCCGCACAATATTGCCGCCCAGCCTGCTGGCGGTGAACCGGTTTCGATCGGCATGACCTATTCCATTCCGGCGACAGCATTCGAGGGCGAGCGGCGCTTGACCGTGCGTCTGCCAGCCGGATACGTCGAACAGCCCGAAAAACAATTTCCCGTGGTCTATGTGATCGATGGCGGTCCGGAGCAGGATTTCCCGCATATCGCCGGGATTGCACAGAGCCGCGACATGAATTGGAGCTTTGGCCGGTTCATTCTGGTCGGGATCGAGACAGTGAACCGCCGGGCGGAAATTTCGCCCCCGGTTCGGCCAGAGGCGCTGGCAGAATATGAAGAAAGTCTCGGTGCCAAGCCGGGCGGGTCGGAGAATTTTCGGCGCTTCATTGCTAAGGATGTAAAACCCTGGGTGGAGGCCAATTTCCGCACCGACGGTCATAACGCCGTCATGGGGGAATCGCTGGCCGGGCTGTTCATCATGGAAACACTGATGAAACAGCCTGACCTGTTCGACGACTGGATCGCCGTCTCGCCTTCCATGTGGTTCGATGACATGAAACTGGCGCGCGAGGCCGCATCAATGATGCCGGCTGCCGCTGGCGGCAAGGAACGGATTTACCTGACGCTTGCCAATGAAGGCTACCGGCACGAGGAAGGTGTCGAACGACTGGTCGATGCGTTTCGCAGCAGTGCGCCAGCCGATTGGAAATGGGCCTATGTCCCGCTGAACGACAGTGAAACCCACGGCACAATCTATCACACCGCTGCGCTCGATGCGTTTCGCCTGCTCTACGGCGAACCGCACCGCGAATACCGCCCGGCTGGCGAGATGGTGGGCGGGACAGCCGATCCCCGCACCGATGCCGAACAGGCCATCCTGGATACAGAATGCGGTGCCGACAACACCCTCAGCACCACCCCCGGGGCCGCGGCCATGGGACGCGGCCGGCTATTTTACCGCTGCCTCAGCCTCGACCTTGGCCCGCGCGCGCGCGAAGGCACGCTGATACCCTAGAGCAATTCCTCGATTGCCTTGGCCAGTTTGATATCGCGCTGCGACAATCCGTCCGCATCGTGCGTGGTCAGGGTGATTTCGACGCGGTTATAGACGTTAAACCATTCCGGGTGGTGATCCTGTTTCTCAGCCAGGATCGCCACACTGGTCATGAAACCAAATGCTTCGACGAAGTTCGCGAATTTGAAGGTCCGCTCGATCGCGGCACCATCCCGGCCCAGCGTCCAGCCATCCAGCTGGATCAAAGCATCATCGCGCTCTGCTTCGGTTAGTTTTGCGACACTCATGTAATTCTCCGTGATTGTGCTCTGCGGACTGGCCGCGCGGCGAACCGCCACGCATGGTGGCGCTTGTTACCGGCCAGCCTTTCCCCTATCGGGCAGCGCCATGCAAGCCTGCAGCCTATCCGCATCCGAACTTGCCTGCCGGCGCGGAGATCGTGTGCTTTTTCGCGATCTGGGATTGGCCATGGACGGCGGGTCTGCTTTGCACATCACCGGCTCCAACGGCATCGGCAAGTCCAGCCTCATGCGGATTCTGGCCGGATTGCTGCGCCCCTATTCGGGATCGGTCCAGCGAACTGGAACGGTGGCCCTCCTCGACGAAAACCCCGCGCTCGATCCGCAATTGCCACTTGGCAAGGCACTGCAATTCTGGGGCCGGGTCGACCGGTGTGATGATGCCGGAGAAATCGCCTCCGTCCTCGACATGGACAGCTTGCTGGATGTGCCCTTCCGCTATCTTTCGACCGGTCAAAGGAAACGTGCCGCATTTGCGAGATTGGTCAACCAAGGCGCGCCGATATGGCTGCTCGACGAACCGCTTAACGGTTTGGACGCAGAGGCGCGCAAACGCATCACTGCGCTGATCAAATTGCATTGCAGCGATGGCGGTATTTGCGTGATCGCGTCCCATCAGGCGATGGATTTGCCCGATTGCGAGACGCTGCCGCTAGAGGAGTATGCCCTGTGATTTGGCAGCTTCTGCGGCGCGATTTGGGTCTGTTGCTGCCCGGCGGAAAAAGCGGGGGCACGTTGCTGCCGCTGCTGTTTTTCCTGGCCGTTGCGATGCTCTATCCCTTCGCGGTCGGCCCCGATGCACCGCTGTTGGCGCGAACTGGCGGCGGGGTGATCTGGATTGCCGCATTGCTCGCGTCGATACTGCCGCTGGACAGGCTGATCGCCCCTGATCTCGAACTGGGGGTGTTTGATCAATTGGCCCTGCGGGGCATTTCGGATGAGGCGGTTATCGCTGTCCGCATCACCGCCCACTGGCTCAGTTTTGCACCGCTGCTGCTGTTTTCCGCCCTGCCCGCTGCTGCATTGTTGGGGCTGGAGGATGGCAGCGTTCGGCTGGTGATGCTCGGCCTTCTGGCGGGTACGCCGGGGCTTGCAGCAATCGGCGTGATGATCGCTGCCCTAACCGCAAGCCTCCGCGGGGGTGCTGCGTTGTCGGGCCTGATGCTGATACCACTAGCCGTGCCGATCCTGATTTTCGGTGCGGGCAGTCTTGCACGCGGAGATGCCAGCGGCATCGCGCTATGCGCAGCGATTAGCCTGGTGCTGGTGGCGATTGCCCCGTTCGCTGGCGGCGCGGCGCTCAGGGCCGCGCGCGAAACCTAATCGTAAGGCGGCTGGTGCAGGCCTTTGGGGCTGAGAGTGAAAATCTCGTTGCCCGTTTCAGTGATTGCCAGCGAATGTTCAAACTGCGCCGACAGTGACTTGTCGCGGGTAACTGCGGTCCAGCCATCACTGAGCATTTTGGCCCAAGGCTTGCCGATATTGATCATTGGTTCGATGGTGAAGAACATCCCAGGCTTAAGCTCAGGCCCGGTTCCCGCTTTCGCCGCATGGATCACCTCGGGCGCATCATGAAACAGGCGGCCCAGGCCGTGCCCGCAAAATTCGCGCACCACTCCGTACCGGTGTTTTTGCGCATGCTCTAGAATGGCCGCACCAATATCACCCAACCTGTTGCCGGGTTTCGCCTGATCGATCCCGAGCATCAGGCATTCATAGGTTACATCGACCAGCCGCCGCGCTTTCAGCGGAACATCGCCAACAAAATACATGCGGCTGGTGTCGCCATGCCATCCATCCAGCAAGGGCGTAACATCGATATTGACGATGTCGCCGCTCTTGAGCGTTTTTTCGCTCGGGATACCGTGGCAGATGACATGATTGATCGAGATGCAGCAGCTGTGTGTGTAACCGCGATAGCCAAGCGTTGCCGGCACCGATCCGCCGTCGAACATCAGTTCGCGAACCTTGTCGTCAATTTCCGCGGTGGTCACACCGGGCTGAACCATAGGCGCGATTTCATCGAGGATGCTGGCGGCCAGCTGGCCTGCCTTGCGCATACCCTCGAAACCGGCTTGGCCGTGGAGCTTGATAGTGCCGTCGCGTACGACGGTCTCGGTGCCTTCGATTACCTGATATTCGTTCATCTGGCTCACATAGCGATGCCCGCAGCAAATTGCGAGCTTGGAACATGCGCCTCAATCGCTACTTAGTATGGCATGAGCAGAACACATGAATTGATCAAGGCCGACCGCGGCCAAGACGCCATCGCCATCCACCTGGTCAACACAGCCAGCTTCGATGAATTTTCCAAAACGCTCAGTGCGGGGCAGCGATCATCGCTGAAAGCACAGAAATTTAATGGCGGCGGATATCAGGTGGCGATTGTGCCCGATGGCGACAGCTGGTTTGCCGTTGGCGGTGTGGCCGATCCCGCCGACCTGTCCAGTTGGTGCCTCGCCAAACTGGCCGATGTTCTGCCCGAAGGAACTTACCGCCTCAAATCCGGCGATCCCGGTCCGGCGATGCATGGCTGGATTACTGCCCAGTACATATTCGATCGCTACACCGAGGATGAGAACGCGACCGGCCCGCGAGTACTGCTCAGCAAGCAGGCAAAGCACATCGATGCGGCGACCGCTGAGGCAAACGCCGTCAATCTCGTCTGCGATATGGTCAACACCCCGGCCGAAGACATGGGGCCAGCTGCAATCGAGGCCGAGGCCGAACGGATCGCAAAGGATTACAAGGCAGAAATCCGCGTAACCAAGGGCGATGCGCTCGAAACCGATTATCCCATGATCCACGCAGTCGGCCGCGCTGCCGCGCGCCATCATGCGCCGCGCCTGATCCAGATGGAATGGGGCGACGAAAAGGCCCCCCGCGTGGCAATCGTGGGCAAGGGCGTGACGTTTGATTCCGGCGGTCTCGACGTGAAATCCGCGGCCGGCATGAAATTGATGAAGAAAGACATGGGCGGTGCCGCGCACGCGCTCGCCCTAGCCGAACTGATTATGAATGCAGGGCTGAATGTGCGGCTGCACGTGTTGGTCCCGGCGGTCGAAAACGCGATTGCGGGCAACGCTTTCAGGCCCGGCGATGTATTGAACAGCCGCAAGGGGCTGACGGTCGAAATCGGCAATACCGACGCCGAAGGTCGGCTTATTCTGGGCGACGCACTGACCCGTGCCAGCGAAGACAATCCGGAATTGCTGATCGATTTTGCCACGCTGACCGGCGCTGCACGCGTGGCGCTGGGCCCTGACCTCCCCGCACTAATGACCCGCCGCGACGAAACCGCAGCCAAGCTGATCGAAGCAGGCAAGGCGCATGACGATGAGCCGTGGCGCCTTCCGCTGCCCGAAGCCTACGCCGAATGGCTGAATTCGGACATTGCCGATGTGAATAATGCGCACGGTAACGCCTATGCCGGTGCCAGCGTCGCGGGCCTGTTCCTGGACAAATTCGTCGGCGAAGGGATCGAGTGGGCGCATTTCGACACATTCGCGTGGCGTCCCTTCGCAAAACCTGGCCGTCCAAAAGGCGGCGCGGCCTATGGCCTGAGGGCTGCGTTTCACATGCTGCGTCAACGTTACGGCTGATCCGGCTGGGCAATCTTCGCCCATCATGCGTAAACTTGCCGGGAAGCTTATCTGCGTATAAGCGCGCCAATCCGCCTGCAAGCAGGTTGAAGGCGGCTACGATTAGGGGCAGACAGTCAACGTGAGCAGCAAGGCGCAATACGATTTGCCGAAAGGTGATCTGGGATTGAAGGGCCCCGTTGCGCGCCCGAAACCAGGGACGTTGCCCTTGCGCGGCGATCTGGCGCATATTGCGCTCGCAGACCGGTATCTGGTTCCGCATTATGTCGTGCCTCAAATCGGAAAAATCGCTTCTTCCGGGGCGGACCTGAAACTGGCGGCAGATGATGCTTCGGACACCCTGATGCGTCTTGAGGCCGGATCGTATTTCGAAATTCTCGATTTTGCCGGCAATTGGTGCTGGGGCTGCGTTAGTGCAGATGGGCCGAGCGGGTATATCCAGAAGAGCGCGCTCGAAACCGCAGCAGCGTGACCCTGTCTGTCTTCATTGATGGTGCCGCTGGCACCACTGGTCTGGAAATCCGTGACAGGTTGGCAAATCGCGGTGAGTTTTCGCTCATCGTGCTCGGCGACGATCAGCGTAAAGACGCCAATTCGCGCCGCGATGCACTGAATTCTTGCGATATTGCGGTGCTTTGCCTGCCCGATGACGCTGCACGCGAGGCGGTCGGTATGATCGACAACAGCACAACGCGGGTCATCGATGCGTCGACCGCACACCGCGTCGCCAATGGCTGGGCTTATGGATTCCCTGAACTTGTAGGTCAGGCCGCAATCGCCAATGCCCTGCGCGTCGCCAATCCCGGCTGTTATCCCACAGGCTTCCTTGCGATGCTCGCTCCGCTGGTGCGCTCAGGCTTACTGCCGTCCGACTGGCCATGGTCAGTGAACGCTGTTTCCGGATATTCGGGAGGCGGAAATGCGCTTATCGACCGGTTTGAACAGGACCGTTCGATTGCGTGGCGCGGTTATGGCCTTGCCATGGGCCACAAGCATCTGGGCGAAATGCAGCATTATGCGGGTCTGGCCCATGCGCCGATTTTCGCTCCGGCAGTCATCGATGCACATCGCGGCATGTTCGTAGAAATTCCGGTTCCGCTGGCCTGCCTTGAAACCTCGGCCTCACCTGCAGATCTGCACGGCACGCTTTCGCAGCATTACGCCAGTTCTGCCGTGGTGAATGTCGCCCCGTTTGGCATAGAGATCGGTGAATTGTTGCTGCGCAAGGACGCTGCACCGTGGGACGGAATGACGCTGCATGTTTTCGCCGACGCAAACGGCGAACAGGTGCGGCTGATCGCGCAGCTCGACAATCTCGGCAAGGGCGCAAGCGGCGCGGCCGTGCAATCTCTCAATCTGATGGCTGGATTGCCAGAAGAAACCGGCCTTAGCCTGTCTGCCTGAAATTTAGGCACTCCCTGCTTTCGATTCGGGCAGATTCGCCGCACCGGGGCATCTTGCTTTGACTCGCAGCTTTGGCCCTGCTCTAAAAAACCCCGTATTTCCAAGATGTTTTGCGACAAGAAACGCGCATTGCGCCTACGCTCCGCATTTGGCACAGTTCTTGGATAGTCAGGACACGAAGTGTCCGACTAGCCAGTATCGCGCCGCACAGGTCTGCGATGCTGGCAAGTTGCGCAGGGGCAAGGCCCCGGATTTTGAAAGAGGACCGTGTGAAAAAGATCGAAGCGATCATCAAGCCCTTCAAGCTCGACGAAGTGAAGGAGGCGCTGCATGAAATTGGCGTGTCCGGTATTACCGTGACCGAGGCCAAGGGTTTCGGGCGGCAAAAGGGGCACACCGAACTTTACCGCGGCGCTGAATATGTCGTCGACTTTCTGCCCAAGGTGAAGCTGGAAGTTGTGGTGTCCGACACGATTGCCGAACGCGTGATCGAAGCTGTCGCAGCCGCAGCCCAGACCGGACGCATCGGCGACGGCAAGATCTTCGTGACTCCGATCGAAAGCGCGCTGCGCATCCGCACCGGCGAAAAAGACGACGACGCAATCTAGGTTTTTCTGGTTGTGGCCGCACAGGGCGGGCCGCAACCGACAATTCGACCGCCCTTCCCAATCTTTCCGATTAAGAGGAAAATTTATGGCCACCGCAAAAGACATCATCAAGCAGATCAAGGAAAACGACATCGAGTGGGTCGATCTGCGCTTCACCGATCCGAAGGGCAAATGGCAGCACCTTTCGATGGTCGCCAGCGTCATGGGCGAAGACGAGCTCGAAGACGGGCTGATGTTTGATGGTTCCTCAATCGCTGGTTGGAAAGCGATCAACGAATCCGACATGATTCTGAAGCCGGATCTTGATGCGATTTACATGGACCCGTTCAGCGCGACGCCAATGATGATCATCAACTGCGATATCGTCGAACCATCGACCGGCGACCTTTACAGCCGCGATCCCCGTTCGACTGCCAAGCGCGCCGAATCCTATCTGAAATCGACCGGTATCGGCGACACGATCTATGTCGGCCCAGAAGCCGAATTCTTCATGTTCGACGATGTTCGCTTCGAAGACGGCTATGCCGGTTCGGGCTTCATGATCGACGACATCGAACTGCCGACCAATTCAGGCAGGGAATACGAAGCGGGCAACATGGCCCACCGCCCCCGTGAAAAGGGCGGCTATTTCCCGGTCGCTCCGGTCGACAGCTGCATGGACATTCGCGGCGAAATGGTCGCGACCATGCTCGAAATGGGCCTGCCATGCGACAAGCACCATCACGAAGTTGCCGCCGCGCAGCACGAACTGGGCCTGACCTTCGGCACGCTGGTTGAAACGGCCGACCGTATGCAGGTCTACAAATACGTCGTTCATCAGGTGGCGCATGCCTACGGCAAGACCGCCACGTTCATGCCGAAGCCGATCAAGGAAGATAACGGCAGCGGCATGCACACCCACATGTCGATCTGGGAAAATGGCAAACCGACCTTCGCAGGCAACGGCTATGCGGGCCTGAGCGACAACTGCCTGTATTACATTGGCGGCGTGATCAAACATGCCAAGGCACTGAATGCTTTCACCAACCCGACCACCAACAGCTACAAACGCCTGGTCCCCGGGTTCGAGGCACCGGTTCTGCTGGCATACTCGGCTCGTAACCGTTCGGCATCGTGCCGCATTCCTTACGGCGCTGGCGACAAGGCCAAGCGAGTAGAGTTCCGCTTCCCTGACGCGATGGCCAACCCCTACCTCGCCTATTCGGCGCTGCTGATGGCTGGCCTGGACGGGATCCAGAACAAGATCCACCCGGGCGAGGCGATGGACAAGAATCTCTACGACCTTCCCCCGGCTGAATTGTCAGAAGTGCCAACCGTTTGCGCTTCGCTTCGTGAAGCACTGGAAGCGCTCGAGGCGGATCACGATTTCCTGCTGCAGGGCGATGTATTCAGCACGGATCAGATCCTCGCATACACCGAACTGAAATGGGAAGAGGTCAGCCGCTGGGAAACCACGCCGACTTCTGTCGAATTCGATATGTATTACAGCGTCTAACGCGCAACTGCATACTGCGGCAGAATTGCAACAGGCGGCGGCTGGATTCATCCAGTCGCCGCTTTGTCTTTGGCATCACTGAATCAAACGTTAATCTCCTAGAGGTTGCAGATTTATCTGTAAGGCTAAGAAACATCTGGCCGATCAACTTAATCAGGGATCACAACACATGAAGAAGTCTTCCGATCGTACCCGCTTCGGGCGTCTGATGGCTGGGGCCGCGCCTTTTGCGCTTGCGCTCGCAGCAGTCAGTTCGCCCGCCAACGCAATTGTCCCGAACGACAATTTCACTCCTGACGACATCGTCGATGAAGATGATGTCTATGCAGGTGTTGGCCAGTTCTTCCGTAACGATGGTTTCGTTTGCACCGGCACGCTGATCAACCCGCGTACCGTGCTTTTCGCCGCGCACTGCGTCAACGATCGTCCTGAAAGCGATTACGACACGAACGGCATCATCCAGTCGGCATTCTCGTTCAACGTGAACGCCCTTCCTGGCTTCATCGACTGGATCAATAACAACTTCACCAGCAATCCCGATCTTGCGGTCTTCAATGTAAACCGCATCTATTACAATCAGGATTCGCTGGCCAACCCCGAAGCGGTCGGTTTCTTGGAAGCAGACATCGCGCTCGCATCGCTCGACACGCCGGCAGCCAACCTGCCGACCTGGAGCCTGCTGTTCTCGCCGCTTCCGACCCCGGAACAGATCACCGATGCCGACGGCACCGGATATCACGTGGCGATCACCGGCTACGGCCGTTCGGGTTCCGGCACAACCGGCGCTACCGTTGGCATCGATTGGCGCCGTAAGGCAGCCGAGAACATGCTCGGTTCGCTGACTTCGTTCGACGAACGCAACACGTTCCTGTTCGGCGCCCCGTTCGGCAACCTGCCGCAGAGCCTGTATCGTCTCGATTTCGACGATCCGAACAAGACCAACCCGTTCGATTTCAACCTGTACAAGGATGAGCCGCGCGAGCTCGAAGGCACGACCGCTGGCGGTGACTCGGGTGGCCCGCTGATCCTCGATGCAGCCAACAACACGCTTTCAGACGAAGATCTGGTAATCGGCGTTCTGTCTGGCGGTTCGCGCTTCTTTGGCCCGCAAGCTTTCTCCAGCTACGGTACGGAAAGCTTCTACCAGCCGCTGTATCTCTTCTGGGATTACATCGTGGCGACCAACCCGTACCGCTATGTCACCAACAAGGCTGGCGACGGCCGTTGGGCAGACAGCTCGCACTGGGAAACCACCCTTGACCCGATCTATCGTGTCATCGATGCGGACGGCAATGTCGTAAACGGCCTGCCGACCACTCCGGGTGCTGGCATCACCGGCGGTTCGCCAGACTTCGGTGAAGTCTGCTTCGATCCGGAAGGCGACAATCCAGGTGACGGTTGTCAGGATCTGGGCACAGGCGATGACACTCCGCCAGCACGCAGCACCCTTACCGGCGGCGTGGCTTCGGGTATCGGCGTAGTCGATGGTATCGAACTGGCTGGCTTCGACCTCGACGGGGCTGTAACCCGCGATGGGCTGCTCGGTGACGGCCTTGCCCTCGCTGTAGAAGCTCACAACGGTGTCGAACTGGCTGAGGAATCGCCATTCGCTTCGGATGGCGGCTCGCCGGAATTCTCCGATGATCCACTGCCCGCACCGACCATCGACAACGGCCTTCCGGGCGCCACCGGCTTCGTGCCGAACAACGTCGACCCGGTTATTAGCGATGATCCAGATGTCAACGTCGACCCGCGTTACTATGACGTAACCCTTCAGGCGGCTGGCAACACCACCCTGGGCATCGACGTAACGATCGACCGTCTGACCGTCCGCGGCCCTGCGGAACTGACCATCTACGACCAGGGTTCGCTTACCTCGCTGATCGATGTCAGCCAGTTCGGCGGTACGGTCACCGTGAACGGCGCGCTCAACTCCACCGGAGATTACACTCTCTTCGGCGGTCTGCTGGGCGGTCGCGGCACGGTAACTACGCCGTTCCTGACCAACATCATGGGCGCAATCTCGCCCGGCCTGATGGGTCAGATCGGTACCTTCACGGTTGATGGTAACCTGGTTCTGAGCTCCGGCTCGACCCTGCTGATCGACATCAGCGGCAACGGCGCTTCTGACACCGTGGCTGTAACTGGCGAAGCCAGCGTTGGCGGCGTTGTCGCTCTCGGCACCGGCGTCACGCAAGTGGTCAATGGCAATGGTGTTCAGTACACCATTCTGACTGCTGATGGCGGCGGCATCGTCGACACCGATGGCAATCCGATCAACACCTTCGTCGAAGGCACGGTCTCGGCAATCCTCAGCCAGAGCTTCACTTATGAAGAAAACGCTGTGCTGATGGAAATCGAGGCAGGAAACTACGTCGACGTGGTTGACGCAACTGACCCGGTACAGCTGGCATATGCCCAGCTTCTGGATCAGGAACGTTCGAACCCGCTGGCTGGTGATCTTTACGCGCTGGACTTCGCTTCGACTGGCACCATTCAGTCGACGCTCAACGGTCTTGCACCGGTTGGTGAAACTGCCATCCGCACCCTGACTGCACAGAGCTATACCCAGCTGATGAACTTCAACGCTGGCCGTATGGCTACCTCCAGCCGCGCAAGCACTGGTGGTACGGTTGCAACCCTCGGCAATCCGCTCGGCACCGCCGAAGCCGGCCTTGCACGGGCTTACGCACCGAACGCGCTGTCAGAAATGGGACTTTCCGACCATGACGACATGGACGTGGAAGTAGGCGCGGTTCCGGACAGCATGGCTGTGTTCTTCGCAGGCGGCTTCATCAACGGTGAAGGCGACTCGATGCCGGGCTTCCAGAACGTTCAGACCGACTTCGACGGATATTTCCTCGCTGGCGGTGTTGAATTCTTCCCGAGCGACAACACCATGATCGGTGCTTCGGTTTACCACTCGAACCTCGATGCGGACGTTACCCTTGGTGGCACCGCTGATAGCGAATTGTGGGCCGGTTCGTTCTACGGAAGTGCAAAGACAGGCGCAGGCCTGGTCTTCGAAGGTCAGTTCAGCTTCTCGAACTACAATACGAAGACAGCACGGACTGTGGACTTCCTTGGCACGCCGCAGACACTTGTCAGCAACGGCACCAATGGCGGTATCACTGCAGGCCTCGGCGTCTCTTATGACATCGACATGGGCGGCCTCACCGTGGCACCGGGCGTTGAAACCCGTTACACCAAGGTTTCTTTCGACCGCATCTCCGAGCAAGGTGGCTTCGCAGCGCTTAGCATCGACCGCGAGAATTTCGAAAGCTTCCAGGGTCGTGCAGGACTTGAGTTGAGCACCAGCGAAGACAGCGCCTTCCAGCTTCGCGCAAATGCCGATTATGTGCATGAGTTCGAAGACGGTCCGCAGCTGTTCACGGCCAACTTCGTCAATGGCGTTGGTCCGGGTGTACCGTTTGCTTACGACGTGACCGATGAAGACTGGTTCGAAGTTGGCGCATCGGCCAGCTTTGGCAACGGTCCGATCCGTCTCGGCGTTGGTGTCGACACCACGATTGGACGCGATAACGCTGAAGCTCAGACCTACAGCGCAAGCGCGACAATCCGCTTCTAATATCGATCACTGCCGTAAGGCAGTGCCGAGAAAGTTCAGGGCGTCCGGAGAGATCCGGGCGCCCTTTTCTTTGAGCACGGCAAGCCTGCTCCATCTGACCGAACTGATGTCGGCCTTGCCCCGCACCGGCCGAAAAACCATTTTCCTACTGCCTACCCAGCTGTCTATTGGCGCTGCCTCATTCATCATTGAGGCGACGCAGGAATGAACCACAAACCGATTTTTGATGCAGTCCGCAGCATCGCTGGCCGCAAATTCAAAAGAAACGAAATCACCAAGCTGGATAGAGCGATCGAATGCGCCGCAGGCCAGATAGCTTCCTGCCACCCTAGTCCGACCACTGAAATCGGCCCCGAGGGTATCGCGCTGATAAAATCATTCGAAGGGTGCGCACGGCAGCGCACCGACGGACTGGTAGAAGCATATCCTGATCCTGGAACGGGGTCTGCGCCCTGGACCATCGGTTGGGGAGCGACCGGCGCCGGAATTGGGCCGCAGACAGTCTGGACACGGCAAAAATGCGACCAGCGCCTGCAGTCCGATCTCGTCCGGTATGCGCAGGATGTGGCCCGAGAACTCGGCTCCTCCCCCACTAGCCAGACCCAATTCGATGCGCTGGTCAGTTTTCATTATAACACCGGTGCCATTGGCCGTGCCACGCTCACCCAGCTACACAAGCAGGGCGCTTTCAGTGAAGCGCAGGCAGAATTTGCCCGGTGGAACCGGGCCGGCGGACTTATTCTGAAAGGGCTGGTGCGGAGACGGGCGGCAGAGGCGCGCCTGTATGCGCAAGGGACCTAGTAGTCCCGACTGACTTCCACCCGCACGCTTTCACGGCCAATTGTCGATACGCTCGCCAGCAGCGATAGCCAGCTGGTTACCCGGAATTCAGCCTCTGTTGCGCTGTAACCACGCCCGTCAGTGATGATCTCGACGTAGAATTTGCGCCCGATATTCTTGCCCAGTGCAACGCCCGTACCGCGGTCCAGCGCCGGATCGGCCCCGACAATGCGCAGCCGGTCCAAGCCGATAGCGCTGCGCAGCTGATTGATCGGATCAAGGCCGGCCCCGCCCCTGAGGCTGGCCAGCGCCGTGCCCAGCTGAAGCGCGTCGGTTGCAGACAGGCTGGTGATCGATCCGCCGAACAGAAGGCGCGCAAGGATTTCCTCCTCCGGCAGAAGGGGGTTTGAACTGAATGAAATTTCCGGCTGCTGGGCATTGCCCTGCACGCGGACCGTAACGTCCAGACCGTCACGCTCGGTTTCTGCGATGATATCGATGCGGGGATCAATCGGCACATTCGCATCGAAATCGATCCGCCCCCGGGTCAGCTCGAACCGTGTACCGGCAAAGGTGTAATCCCCGCGAACCACCCTTGCCTCGCCTCCGATACGGGGATCGGAAGTGGTGCCGCGAAGCTGAATGTCCGCCTGCCATTCGCTGTCGAGGCCCATACCGTCCACATCGACACGGCTCGGGGCGCGGGCATTGATCAGATAGCGCCACGGGATACGCGCCGACCGCGCCGGTCCGATATCGGCTGCAAGGTTGATCTCGCGGGTCTTGATATCAGGCAATTCGGCGGTGGCATCCATCGCGGAGCCCAGGCGCCAACTTGCCCGGTCAATTTCGACCTTGCCAGCAATTGTTCCCTGATAACCGTCCGACACGATACGCAGCGGCCCCGTTATCACAGCGCGCAACCCGGCTGCGTCAAGCAGGGCCGCGTTTTTGGCCGCCACCTTGATATCCATGCCCGGGCCGCGTTCTGTCAGATTGTCGAGGTCGACGGTGCCGCTGCCCGATACCGTGCCGCCGTTTTCTGTTGTCCCGGCAAAGCGGCTCAGCGTCAGCCGCGAGCCGGCAAAGGTGCCGCGCGCCTTGATGCTGCGCACATCGGTGCCTGAGAGGGAGCTTCGGACACGAAGATTATCGCTGGCGACCGAGCCGCGAACATTGGGGTTGGCTAGCGTTCCGGTGACATTGGCCGATGCATTGAGAGGCCCGGTCAAATCGAACCCTTCGACCCCCGATAGCCGCCACAGGGCAGCCGCCGGGCCGCTGTAGCGAAGCTGAGCGAATAGATCGCCGCGGTTCAGCCGGTCGACCAGTCCGCCAGCACCGGCCAGACCGGTGATACGTGCCTGCAGGCGGCCCCTGCGCTGGCCATCTTCGTCAATCACAGCACGCGCTTCGAGCCTGCTCGCCGAAAGCTGCGAAACAAGCGCCACGTCGATCGGGCTGGACGTCAGGACAAGGCCGGAGCGGGTCAGATCGTCGATCTTCACCCTGGCACTGCCTGTCGGAACACCTCCGCGATTGGCAGTGAACTCCACCTTGCCTGAGACGGTCCCACCAAGGCCGATATCCGCGATTGCGATATCGACCAGCGACAACGGCATTTTATCCATCGCCAGATCGATTGCAGTCATCCCGCCGCCAAATTCACCAGAAACGAGGGTCGATCCATCTCCGTAATTGATCTGGGTTTTCTGCAGCTGCCAACCGCCGTCTTGCTGCGCCACGAAAACTGCCCTGCGCGGCATGGAGATTTGCTTGCCTGCGAAACCGCCTTGCGCTGCAATCGCGATGCGTTCGGGGGCGAAACTGGCGTTCGCCTGAAGCGCGAAGCGGCTGCCTCGCCGCCCTGTGATAGATGCAGTCGCTGTGCCGCGTCCGTCCGTGATCTCTGCCTTGGCAGCCATGCGGCCAACAAACAGTGAACCGTAGCTGAGACCTTCGGCGATCAGATTGCCATCGACCATGCTCGAACCGTTTTTCAAATATCCCCGGGCCTCGATTTCGGCACGAGCAACCGAGATCGGCGTCGCGCCGCCAAAGCTTGCCCGGTTAGCATCAATATCGACTGCAAACCCCTGCCCTCCGTCACGCGTTGCCAACCCGATCCTGCCGTCAAGGCCGCCGCCGCTGAGGTCCAGCCTGCCATTTGCTCCGCCATCGCCAAGCACCAGGTCACCCCGAACGGAAGTCTTCCAGACATTCAGCTCGTTGACTGCAATCCGCGTCGGGCCATCGGCTGGCGATATCAGTCCAATCAGTCCGTTGAATTCGCCAAGCAGCGACTGGCCTTCTGTCTCGATGTTGAAACCGTCATCGCTAGGTGAAATGGCAACCCGGACATCGCGCAGCCCCGCGGCAGGCAGCGGGCTTGCAAACACCAGCTCTGCGACCGGACCGGCATCGTCGAGCGATGCCTCAACCGTGAAGTCGCCGTAATCTGCCTGTGTCCCTCGCCCGGCGAGGCTGGTCGTTCCATCCGCGACGCGGCCATCGAGCTGCAATGTCAGTTTTTGCGCGTTGACCCTGACATTGTTGAAATTGAGCGGCGCCGCTGCACCGATAGAGACCGCGCCGCTTGCGCGGATATCCGGGCCGGCAAGGTTCGCCAGGGTCGCATTCGACACGTCCGGAATCCGGGCATCGAATTGTGTCATCAGCGTCCACGGACGGTTGGCACCAATCCGGAAATCGATCTTGCCGGATCCGTTGACCGTGCCGACATTCTCCAGCGGCAATCCGCGCAGCTGGACCGGACCGACCAGTGCATAACCGCCCCGCGCAGTGTCGCCGCGCAACGCGAGCCGCGCATTGGCGTCGCGGAAGACAATCCCCAAATCGTCCGATAGCAATTTCGACCCGGTGTATATTATCGTGCCGTCCACCGCACCGCTGCCAAGCCGCGGATCGATCAGATCGTTTCCGGTCACAACCGACGCCACTCGCGTATCCAGCGGAAGGGTCCAGCGGGTTCCGTCGAAGGTCGCAGTGCCCTGCTGGACAATATCGGATAGTCTGGTCTCGCCAGACACCAATTGCCCGACGGACAATGTATGTTCGATCGACAGATCACGGAACGCGCCGTCGAGATTTGCGGCCAGAGACGTATTCCCAAGACTGAAACCTTCGCCAAACAAGGCCGGATCAATCAGCTGTGCGTTGATTGAAAAGTCACTGAAACTGTTTCCGGCTAGGTCGACGCTTCCGCGCCCGCTCCCCTGAATCGCACGGGCAGCCATCTGCATCGTTCCGTCAAATTCGCTGGCGACCAGTGTACCCCGCGCGCGCAGCGACACTTTCTGGCCCAGCGCATCCTGCGGCAATCCGCTAAGGATTTGTGCCGGGTAAGCCTGGCCCAGCAGGTCGTATTCGCCGCCTTCGTTGGTTAGCTTGAAGGACGCGAACCGTTCATTGCTGCGCCGGATCACCAGTGCGCCGTCCCAATTGCTCCAAGTGCCATCGCCAAGAATGCGCGCCGTGTAGCCAGCATCTGTACCGAGCAATCCGGCCAGCACCCCGCCCTCGGGCGCGCGGTAATCAAGGTCCAGATCGAACTTGTCGCCATCGGGCTGTGCATCGATCAATGCAAACAGGCGATCTTTCTCACCAAGGTCGCTCTGCGCCTTCACAAAGACCCGGCCATCGCGAATGTCTGCCTCTGCAAGCAGATCGATTACCGGGCTCTGTTCGCCGACAATGCCCGGTGCAATCGTGAGACTGTCGATTTCGAAACGGTCGATGCGGATATCGAAGTCGGGCAGGATCGGCGCGTCCGGATCTCCGGGCAGCAGTTCCGGCATTCGCAGCAAAGTGCCGCGCTTCGCAACCAGATTGCGAACGTCCAGCCCGCTATCGATCCAGCTGAGCGGACGCCAGTCCAGATCGACCTCCGGAATAGTGAGGAATTTGCCCTTGGGATCGTACAGCACCACATCGTGGAGCACGGCCTTGCCAAACAGGTCGCCTTCTATCCTGCCAACTTCGAACCGCATCCCGGAAGCCGGTGCAACCTTCGCGATCTGGTCTGCGATCAGCCGTTTGCCGATCGGGCTGTTGAGCACAGCAGCGAACAACAGCACCGCCGCGATCACGAAGATCACAAATCCTGCAAGCCATTTGCGCCAGCCTTTCGGCTTATCACTATCGGTAGCCTGCGCCGGCTCCGCGCCATCGTTGGTGACAGGTTCGCCCATCAGAAAGCCTGCCCCAGCGAGACATAGACTGCGACCGGGCTATCGTCGGGATCGGGGTTGAGCGGGACGCCCACATCAACCCGGATCGGCCCGAAGCCGGTTTCGTATCTCACGCCGACGCCAACGCCGTATTTGATGAAGCGGAAATCTGGCACCTGTTCAATCGATACCGAGGCAGCATCGACAAACGGGACCACGCTGAGCGCGCCGTCGAAGAAGCCGGTCTGTACGCGCGCCTCCAGCGAAAGTTCGACCAGCGATGAACCGCCCGTTGGCTCTCCCAGATCGTTTTTAGGCCCAATGGACTGATAGCCATAGCCCCGCACCGATCCGCCTCCGCCCGCATACAGCCTGCGCGAAGGTGCAATATTAAAAAATCTCGTGCCGACATTGCTCGCCAGCCGCGTACGCCCGGCCAGAACGACTTTGTCAGTGAACGATTGATAGATGCTCGCATCGATCTGGCCGCGCAGATAAAAGCTTTCGATACCGCTGCTTCGCGATATTTCCGGCGAGAACCGGCCTGCTAGCCTGAAACCTTCGGTCGGGTTGAGCAGGCTGTCAGACGTGTCGATCTGAGCGAACAGCGGAATCGCCCCGACCAGATAGGTTTGGCGCGGTCGGGCGATCCCGCCGATAACCCGGTTACGTTCATCGGTCGCCACCGCTTCCAGCCCCACGCTCCAGCTCAGCGGCTTTTGAAACAGCAGGGTCGAGGTTTTTTCGAATGTCCCAACCAGCGCGATGGTCCGCGCATCGAAAGCGTCGCTATCGACAGTGCTGGCATAGGCATCGACCGTCAGAACGCGGTCGCGCCCCCTGAAATTGTTCTTGCGGAAGGTAACCCCGGCCAGTTGTTCCTGTGTGCCGACGATGCCGCGAACTTTCAGTGACCCTTCTGGCGGAAAGAAATTGCGGTGTTCCCAGCTTGCTTCCAACCTGAAGCCTTCTTCCGATCCGTAGCCGATCGACCCTGCAACCGTGCGCAGCGGGGCCTCCGTCAAATCGACCTCAAGATTGACCGTGCCTGGCGTGTCAGCCGTTGGCGGGGTGACCTCTTTGGGTGTGATCGTGATCGATGAAACGAGGCCGGTAGCGGTAATCGCGCGGCGCAGGTCGAGTTCCAGGCTGCGCTGATATACATCGCCTTCTTCAAAGCGCGCGATCATGGCGAGATGCTTGCCCGACAGGAAACCGGGTTTGGATGATACCACGCCGCCGAAAACATATTTGCCGTTCGGGCTGACAGGCAGTGTCAGCGAGCCGGTCACGGCGCGGTGATCGATGACCAGTTCGGGTTCATTGATCGCAGCAAAGGGGTAACCCGTCTCGCCCAATGCGATATCGAGGTCGATGCGTTCTTCAACGATCTTGTCAGTAAGAACGAAATCACCGGAGAATATCTCGAACGCGGCGCGCAGTTCATCCGCATCGGGCGCGGTGGTCAGATCGCCGAGGTCGATTGCGTCATAAACATAGCGCTGCCCCGGGATGATGTTGAAACGCACCGTTGCTTCTTCGCTGGCGGCGCGTTCTTCACCGGGGGAAATGCCGCCAACGGTCCGGATTACCTGACCATCGTAGTAACCATAAGCCCGCAGAATTTCGTCGAGCAGTTCCTGGTCGGAACGCGCGCGGGCGGCCAGCTGGGCGATGTTGTCGTCCGACCCAGATAGCTGTTCGATCGTCGAAAGTGCTTCGAACCGGTCGATGAAATCCTCGCGCACAGGGAATGCCTGATCGGTCGCCGGAAACGCTAGCGCGACTTCGTCGCTCAGCCGTTCGACTGCAAGGTTCTTGTCGGTTGCGAGGTCAGGCAGGTCGGGTACGGCGAGCTGGATGCTGTCATCCGGCTCCAGCGGCTCGATCGGCTGCAGGTCCAGATCATCGGGCCAGTCCACCGCCAGATCGGGCAAATCTGCCAACGGGGCGTCGGGCTCTACTGAAACTGCGCTGTCGTCTTCCTCGATAGGAGGACCGTTGTCTCGGGCCCAGTCTTCTGGGTTTTCGACAGCGGAATCGGGTATCAGATCGTCGATACCTGCCTGGGGGCTGCTATCTTGCGCCGCAAGCGGACCGGCGATGGAAGCAGAAGCTGCGGCGAAAAGCAGGGCAGCGCGAAGCGCCGGAAAACTAGTTTTGGGGAATGGCCTGATCGGGGCGATACTGTTTCGGATCGCCATCCTTGGCTGGAACATTACCACCGATTTCAGTGCTGCGCTTTGTCGCGGCTGTGCTGGCGATGAGAGCGTCTTGCTGTTCCCGCGAGATACGCTGCCAGCCTTCGGCGGTAAGTTGTTCGATCGGCCGGTAACGGACTTTGTACCGCATTCGGTCCGACCCATCGACCCAATATCCGAGATAGACATAAGGGAGCCCTTGCTCGGCAGCGCGCCGAATATGGTCGAGAATGATATAATTCCCAAGACCTGATCGTGCCTCATGTTCCGGATCGTAAAAACTGTAAATCATCGACAGCCCATCGGACTGGCGATCTGTAAGGCAGGCTCCAACGAGGCGACCCGGTTCCGGCCCGTCAGATGGCTCCCTGTATTCAATGACATAGCTGGTTACTGGGGTGTGCTCAACCATATCCGCATAATCGACTTCGTCCATAGAAGCCATGCCGCCACCTGGATGGCGAACACCGAGATAACGCTGCAGCAGCTCAAACTGTTCCTCAGTCGCCCATGGGCGGCACTCGGTCGCCACAAGGTCGCTGTTCCGACGCAAATTCTTCCGCTGTGTAGCGCTGGATTCAAACGCCTCGGCAACGACCCGGACTGATACACAGGCATTACAGCCGGCGCAGCTTGGACGATAGGCCACCGTTTGGCTGCGGCGGAACCCAATCCGGCCGAGCGCCTCGTTCAGCTGATCCGAATGGTCACCCTTGAGTTCTGTGAACACCTTTCGCTCTTCACGGCCCGGCAAATACGGGCATGGAGCGGGCGTGGTCACAAAGAAGCGGGGGAAACGAACGGGAGCCGTCACGACGGGATGCTGTTCCTCTTGGGCCAAAACGAAATTGCGTGCGAATTGATTGCACTATGCCCATCTTACCGCGTCGGTAAAAGTCCCTTAACCATGAAACATCGTTAACAATTGATTATTTTGCACAATTTCGAAAAGGTTACCGAGGGCCCACAAGGCCCCGTCAGTTCAATTCCACCTGATTGACCTGATAACCCTTTAACCGCATCGACTCGATCAGAGCGTCGAGCTGCTCACGGTCCCGCGCCTCGCACTCGATATCGGTGATCAACCCCTTCGCAGGTAGGCTGGTAAAGATGCGTTGATGGTAGATTTCGATGATGTTGACGTTGTGGTTGTCGAATTCGCGCATCACCTTGAACAGCGAGCCGGGCCGGTCTTGCAGGGTAATCCGCAGCCGTGCCAATCGGCCGGACCGTGCAAGATCGCGCAGCAGCACATTTGCCAGCAGCCGGGTGTCGATATTGCCGCCGCAAAGCACCAGGCCGATCTTGCGGCCCGCAAATTTTTCCGGATTGGCAAGAACCGCCGCAAGTCCCGCTGCGCCTGCGCCCTCGACCACGGTCTTTTCGATCTGCAGCAGCAGCGAAACCGCTTTCTCGAGGTAGTTTTCACTAACCAGCAAAATATCATCGACCCGCTCGGCGATGATCTGCGACGTGAATTCGCCCGGCTCCTTGACCGAGATACCTTCTGCCAGGGAGTCGCCTCCGCAATCCAGCTTCTGACCTTTGATCTTTGCGTACATCGAGGGATAGAGTTCGGCCTGGACCCCGATCACTTCCATGTCGGGTTTCAGTGCGCGCGCAACAGTCGCCATTCCCGATAGCAATCCCCCGCCGCCGATCGGAGTTACGATGCAATCAAGATCGGGGGCATCCTCGAACATCTCGAGTGCCACGGTACCCTGCCCGGCCGCGACGTTGGGTTCATCAAACGGGTGCACGAACGTCAGGCCGAGCTCTTTCTCCAGCTTGCAGGCATGCGCATAAGCATCATCGAAAGTCTCGCCATGCAGCACGACATTGCCGCCGACACTCTCGGTCTGCATGACCTTCACCGTGGGTGTCGGGCGCGGCATCACGATTGTGACAGGAACACCAAGCCGCCGCCCGTGATAACTCAAACCTTGCGAATGGTTGCCGGCAGACGCGGCAATGACGCCGCGCTTTCGCTGTTCTTCGGTGAGGTGCAGCAACGCGTTCAGCGCGCCGCGTTCTTTGTATGCAGCGGTGAATTGCTGGTTCTCGAACTTCAGCCAGATTTCCGCACCGGTAATTTCCGACAGCGTAATGCTGTGCATCGTGGGCGTGCGCACTACAGCGCCTTCGATCCGCTTGGCGGCGGCACGAATTGTATCGATGGTCAGAAGATCTGTCGGTTTCTCGCTCATGACGGTGGGGTAAGCGAAAACCGATAATTGGGGAACACATGATTGGCTTTGGGCGGATATGCATTTGCTTTGACAGCCATCTCGCTTAACCACAGCACATGACTGACAGATACGATATCGCCTTTATCGGGCTTGGCGTGATGGGCGGACCGATGGCGGGCCACCTCGCAAAAGCCGGGCACCGCGTCATAGCGTTCAACCGAACCGGCTCACGCGCGCACGAATGGCTAGCGCAGCAGCGTGAACAGGGGCTCGACTGTGATAGCGCGCCCACCCCGGCGGCAGCCGCCGAAAATGCCGACATTGTCATCAGCTGTGTTGGCAATGACAGCGATTTGGCAGAGGTTCTGCTTGGCGACGACGGGGCACTGCAATCGATGCCGCAGGGCAGCCTGCTGATTGATCATACCACGGTTTCAGCGAAAATGGCCCGCTGGATCGACGAAAAATGCGCCGAGCAACAGGTTGCTGCGATCGACGCCCCTGTTTCCGGCGGGCAAGCCGGCGCTGAGAACGGCGCTCTTGCGATCATGTGCGGCGGAGACAGCGGCGCATTCGAGCGCGCCGAACCTGTGATGCAGGCATATGGCCGCCGGATCGTTCACGTCGGCCCTGCTGGCGCGGGCCAGACAACCAAAATGGCCAATCAGATGTGCATCGCCGGGGTCCTTGGCGGGCTGAGCGAAGCAATTCGACTGGTTCAGGCATCCGGTATAGATTCCGACAAGGTGCTGGAGGCGATATCGGGCGGCGCAGCGCAAAGCTGGCAAATGGAAAACCGCTGGCAAACCATGGTCGCCGGGGAATTCGACTTCGGCTTTGCAGTCGACTGGATGCGCAAGGACCTCGCCTATGCGCTGGATGAAGCGAAAAGGCTTGGTCTCGACAGCCCGGTGACGGCGTTGGTCGACAGTTTCTATCAGGAAATTCAGGAAATGGGCGGGGGCCGTCAGGATACAAGCTCCCTGATACGCCGCCTACCGGAAGGAAATCCTCAATGACAAAGTCCCGCTCGTTCAAAGCGTTGGTCGCCGCGATGTGCACCGCCGCCGCCTTTGTTTCAGTGCCGGCGCACGCAGATCAGCTGATCGACAATGTGCAGGGCATCCGCATCAACGAGGACGGCAAGGCAGAACGGTTCACCGCCTTGCTGGTCGGCGACGATGGCAAGATCGAACAGGTTCTCAAGCGCGGCGATCCCATGCCGGAAGGCGTAGAGTACCGGCTGGACGGCCAAGGCAAATATCTGATCCCCGGACTGATCGACTCTCACCTGCACGTCATGGGTCTCGGCTTCGGTGCACTCACGCTCGACCTGTCCGGCACCAATTCGCTGGCGGAAGCCCAGGAAGTGATTGCCAATTACGCGGCGGAGAATCCCCAGGTTCGATGGATCATCGGACGCGGCTGGAATCAGGAAAAATGGGGCCTCGGCCGCTTCCCCACAGCAGCCGAACTGGATGCGGTCGTCGCAGATCGGCCAGTATGGCTCGAGCGGGTGGACGGTCATGCTGGCTGGGCGAATACCATGGCGATGGATCTTGCCGGTGTCAGCGCTGCGACCAAGGCGCCCTCTGGCGGTAACATCGTGCGCGCTTCTGGCAGCCGACAGCCGACCGGAATTTTCGTAGATAACGCCGCCGCACTGGTGCAAAAGGCTGTGCCCACCCCGCGCCCGGAAGACCGTGATCTCGCGCTATCCAAGGCGCAGGAAATCCTCCTTTCCTACGGCATCACCGCCGCAGCCGACATGGGCACAACGATAGAGGATTGGCAATCATTTCGCCGGGCCGGCGATAACGGGTGGCTGCGGATGCGCATCATGTCCTACGCCGCCGGTGTCGGTGCGATGGAGCTGATTGGCGGCCCTGGCCCCTCTCCCTGGCTATATGAGGACAAGCTTCGGCTGAACGGGGTGAAACTGTATCTCGATGGTGCTCTGGGATCACGCGGGGCGTGGCTGAAAAAGGATTATGCCGATGATCCGGGCAATACCGGACTCCCGCTGCAAACCCCCGACCAGCTGAGAAATCTCATGAGCCGTGCCGCGCTCGACCGGTTCCAGCTTGCGATCCACGCGATCGGCGATGCGGCTAACAGCGAAGTGCTGAATGCGATCGAAGAACTTTCGTTCACCTATGAAGGCGACCGCCGTTGGCGCATCGAACATGCACAAATCGTGGATGCCGCCGAGCTCGCCAAATTCGGAAAGCATGGGACCATCGCTTCGATGCAGCCAGTGCACCAGACATCCGACCGGACAATGGCAGAGGCGCGGCTTGACCCTCCTCGCCTCGAAGGGGCTTATGCCTGGCGCAGTATGCTTGGAAACGATGCCGGGCTGGTTTTCGGATCTGACGCTCCCGTCGAATCGCCCGACCCGTTTGCCGGACTGGCCGCGGCAATCTCGAGAACCGGGCCGGACGGCAAGCCATTCGGCGGCTGGCGCCCTGAAGAGGTCGTGAATCGGGAAGAGGCACTGGCCGGATTTACCTCATGGGGCGCTTATGCCGGATTCGCGGAAGGCAAATTCGGCCGGCTGGCTCCGGGCGAACGCGCTGATTTCGTATTCATTGACCGCGATCTGTTGTTGGCATCGCCGTCAGAGATTCGCGAAACAAAGGTACTCCAGACCTGGGTTGGCGGAATGCGGGTTTATTCGGCCGACCAATAGCCCCTTTATTGCGTCGTATCATCCTGAATTGGCAACGGTTCGCCGAAATTTCCAAGATATTGCTTGGGCTTAACCATTTTGAAACCTTAACCACCCAAGTGAGGTATCCGGCGCTCGAAAGATTGAATTTTGTTCGGAACCAGCTTGTTTTTGAGCCGTTTAGCAGCTGAACCGGACGCGGTAATTAACTAGGATAAGTGTTACAATTCGGTAACATATCGCGAAAAGCGAGACTGAATTAGGACTTGCCTCACTTCGCAGACTACCGTAGGTGGTCGATGAGATTAAACGAATAGAGAGCTCTAAGGAGACGATTGAATGAAGTTCCGTAACCTGCTTGCCGCTACCGCGGCCGTATCGATGGCAGCCTCGCCTGCAATGGCACAAAGTGCAAATGCTGACCGTGTTGCTGCTCCGGCTGCTGATGAAAGCCAGCTCGGCGGTGACTCCGGCGGCGCCGGCATCATTCTCGCAATTCTTGCAGCTGCTGCAATTATCGCTGGTATCGTTATTGCTGGTGGCAACGAAGACGACGACGCACCTGCTAGCCCATAAGGCTCGGCACCAGTCGAACAAATTGAGCGGGGTCTTCGGGCCCCGTTTTTTTGTGCCTTGCGTCGGCGTGATCGGAAATGACGGCGGGGTCTGGGAACGCTAGCTGGCCGCTCGCCATGGTCGAAGTGCCTGAGCACGTGAAACGAGCCCGAAAGGTCCTGCTACTACGGCAAGCGTTACACCGAAATTGAATAGTCTATCCTGGCTGAACGTCCGGGGGCGCGTCTCTGCACGAGATCACATCAAGACGCTGATTGAACTGGAGCCTTGGTTAGACTCGCACCCAAGTGCAGCCCTAATCAGTAGCAGCCGCTTCCTCGGATGCCTCGGCCGCCTTGCGCTGCCTTCGTTCGGTCAGCCGCATGATCAGCAGCGACCCCTCGAACAACAATAGAAGCGGTACGGCCAGGATTAGCTGCGAACCGGGGTCCGGCGGGGTCACGATCGCCGCAACCGCCACAACCAGTACAACAACGTAGCGCCGTGCACCTGCAAGCTGCTTGCGGTCTACAATCCCTGCCCTGTTCAGTAGCAACAGCAATACTGGCAGCAGAAAGCTGATTCCGAATGCCAGAATGAATTGCATAACCAGGCCAAGATACTCGTTTGCGCTTGGCAGTGCCTCGATTTCGAGTCCGCCAGTCTGCCCCTGAAATCCCAGAAACCAGCTGAATGCGGTCGGCATCACAACGTAGTATGCCAGCGCCGCGCCAGAGGTAAAAAGGATCGGCGTCGCAATGATAAACGGCAGAAAGGCCTTCTTTTCTTTCGCATAAAGGCCCGGTGCGACGAACGCCCATAGCTGGTTCGCGATGATCGGAAAGCTGAGGCAGAAGCCGGCAAAAATCGCCACCTTCAACTCGACGAAGAAAACCTCGTAAAGCTTGGTGAAGATCAATTGCCCTTCGCCGTCGGGAAATGCGCCCTTGAGCGGCTGGACAAGGAAACCGAGGATCGGATCTGCAAAGTACAGACATATGCAGAAAGCGACCACGAGTGCGAGAACGCAGCGCACGAGCCGTCCGCGCAGTTCAATCAGATGATCGAGCAGCGGAGCCTGTGTGTCGTCAATATCTTTCATTCCGAGCGCCACGACCGATCAATCCTTTGGCGCAGGGGTATTGAGGGGAAGCGAGCGCTGCTCGGTTTCTGTATCCGCCTCTACCTGCGCGGCTGCTTCAACGTCTGCGCTCTCCGCCCGGCTCTCTGCCGTGGCGGATGCTGCAGACTCAGCGTGAGTCTGCATTTCCGACCCGCCATTCTCGGCGCTCGGTAGCGGCCTCATCTCGCCCTGCGGAGTTTCGGCCATAATCCGCTCGTTCTGCTCTTTCCACTTGCGCTCCATGTCCTCCATCTCGGCTTCGCGCACCATCGCGTCGAAGCCACTGCGGAATTGCGCGGAAACCCGCCGGATCTTGCCGACCCACCGGCCTGCCACACGCAAGGCCGCGGGCATATCCTTGGGGCCGATCACGATAATCGCGACGACGACTATGAGCAGGAGTTCAAGAGCGCCGATGTCGAACATTCGATTGGCGGCTTTTCCGGATTAATCTGTGCGGTCTGCGGTCTTGCCGGGCTGCTTCTCTGGCGAGGCGTCGACAGCAGGCCCTTCGATCGAACCGGTAGGCTTGGCCTGTGCCGATTCGTCTTCGTTCATGCCTTGCTTGAAGCTTTTGATGCCTTTGCCGAAATCACCCATCATCTCAGAAATGCGCCCGCGCCCGAAAAGGACCAGGATGACGAGCGCGATAATGATAAGTTGCCAGGGGCCGAGCGACATGATGAATTGTCCGTATTGGTGTTTCGCAGTTACCCGGTCAATATAGGGATTAACTCAGCCCAACGCCAGCGATTGCAGTCGCGGGAAGCGATAACCGGGATTACTCGCCCGGCTCTTTGCCATCATCTTCGATGGCAGACTGATCAGTCCGGGGCATGTCGGCTTCGGTTTCCGGCGCATCCGCAACGCCCTGCGGCTCATCTGTTTCGATCAATGCATCATAGGCCTCGTCGACGGGATCGAGCAGACCGGCGGCACGCAGTTCGTCCAGCCCCGGCAAGTCTTTGCGGGTCTGCAAGCCGAAGTGCTGCAGGAATTCAGCCGTGGTTGCATAAATCACCGGACGTCCCGGCACTTCCCGCCGGCCGGCAATCTTGATCCAGCCGGCTTCCATCAGGACATCTACGGTGCCCTTGGCCGTTTGCACGCCGCGAATCGATTCGATCTCGGCCCGGCTGACCGGCTCGTGATACGCGACGATCGCAAGGACTTCGGTCGCAGCGCGGGACAGGCGGCGCACCTGCTCCCGCTCTCTCCTCAGCAAGTGTGCAAGGTCCGGCGATGTCTGGAAATGCCATTTCCTGCTTCGTTCAACCAGCTCGATACCGCGGCCTTCGTAATGGTCCGCCAATTGCCGGACCGCCTCACGCACTGCGGGCAGATCGGCATCTCCAAGATGCCCGGCGAGAGCTTCCAGCGTCATCGGCTCTTCTGCGGCAAACAGCGTCGCTTCGACCGCGCGCTGCAAATCATCGGGTTTGGTTCCGCTCATTGTGCGCCCTGCCCCCTGATCCGCCGAAGCCGCATCTCACCGAAAATCTCGTCTTGCGAGATTTCCGCTTTGCCCATCCGGGCGAGTTCCAGCGCGGCGACAAAACTGGATGCCAGCGCCGATTTGCGCAGCCGCGGCTCTGCATGGGGCGGAAGGAATTCCTCCAGCGTCATCCAGTCCAGCGTAACGCCAAGCATGCTGGACACCCGGTCCAGCGCACTTTCAAGCGTCATCACGGGCCGTTCGCGGACCATATGAACCGCTGGGGCCGTGCGGGCCTTCACCTGCCCATAGCCCTGGATGAGCATGTACATATCGCACTGCCACTGGGTCTTGCGATCAATCCGCAAGCCTTCGGGTGCCCCGCGAAGGAAGACATCCCGCCCGATCCGGTCCCGGGCCATCAGGCGTGCAGCGGATTCGCGCATTGCACCCAAGCGTTGCAGGCGAAGCTGCAACTTCAGCGCAAGTTCTTCGGGGCTTGGGTCTTCCTGCTCTTCCTTGGGAAGCAGCATCGAGGATTTGAGATAGGCCAGCCATGCGGCCATCACCAGGTAATCGGCCGCCAGCTCCAGTTTGAGCGCCTCTGCACGGTCGATATAGTCGAGATACTGGTCAACCAGCGCGAGGATCGAGATTGCCCGAAGGTCGACTTTCTGTCTGCGCGCAAGGTCGAGCAACAGATCGAGTGGCCCCTCCCATCCATCCAGTTCAAGATAGAGAGAGGTGTCCTCCCCTTCCTTGGTGGCAGGGGCAATCCAGTCCGAATCGCCGGCCTGATCATCCGCCGTGAACATCAGGCCGTTCTCGCTCATGCGGCGTTCTCCGCTATCGCCAGCAAGCTGTCACGCTTGGCGAGCAATTCGCGTTTGTCCCCTTCCGAACCGCTTAGCCGCGTGAGTGCCAATGCACGTTCCAGCCGGGCCAGGGCCTTTTCAGTCATCGCGGGAACGCGCCCAGCGATCTGCTGCATCTCATCCATCTTGGCCCAGCAATTGAGCACGACATCGCAGCCTGCGGCGATGGCCCTTTCCGAACGGTCGGCGACTGAACCCGATAGGGCTTCCATGTCGATGTCATCGGTCAGCAGCAGGCCGTCGAAACCGATCCGTCCGCGAATAATCGTTTCGATTATATAGGGGGACAGAGTTGCCGGCTGGTCTTCATCCCAAGCGGTGAACAGCAGATGCCCGGTCATTCCGATGGGGGCGTCGGCCAAAGTCCTGAAGGGGGCGATGTCCCACTCCAGTTCGGCATCCGAAGCGGTTACGGTGGGCATTTCCTTGTGCGTATCGGTTGTCGTGCGGCCATGCCCAGGCATGTGCTTGATGCATCCGGCAATCCCCGCCTTTGCGAAACCATCCAAAATGGCGCGCCCAAGCGCGGCAACCTGCACCGGCTCAGCACCCAAGGCACGGTCGCCGATCACGTCGTGCGCCCCTTCCTGACGAACATCGAGAGGCGGATGATAATCCACCGTGATGCCCATTTCAGCCAGTTCCAACCCCATGGCCCAGGCGTTCACGCGCGCAGCCTCGATCGCGCTGGCTGGAGCAATCTGGTAAAGTTTGTCGAAGACTTCGCCAGCGGGAAACGGCGACCAGAGCGGCGGGCGAAGTCTCGCCACCCGGCCGCCCTCCTGATCGATGGAAACCAGCAGCCTGTCGCGCCCGTGAAGATCACGCAGCGAGTCAGTCAGCGCACGCAGTTGCTCTGGATTTTCGCAATTGCGGCCAAACAGGATGTAACCCGCCGGGTCAGCCTCGCGGAAAAAGGACCGCTCATCAGCAGTCAGGGTTGCTCCGGCCAGACCGAAAATCGCGGGTGTCATGGACTGAAAGTCGCAGCCTCATGCAGCTTGTGCAAGCGTATTTACCGCCAGCAATGTGGACAATTTGCCGCTTGGGAAACGGGCGGCTGCACGAGCCGCCCGGTCCTCATCCAATCAGCGCTTGACCTGGCAGGCCACGCCATCCGATTTCAGCGCCGAACACAGCGCCCGCGCCGATGCCGCATCGCCGGCCATGGCTTGCAGACGGAAGACTGTGCCGATGTCGGCCTTACCTTCTTCGATCCGGTATTTGACGCCTTGCAGCGCTTCGGTCTGCCCGCGCAGCGTGTTCCAGCCGGCCAGCGCGCTTTCGCGGGTTGAAAAAGCACCCACCTGCACCGCGACACCGCTCGCCGCAGCCGTAGCTTCCGAAGACGATGCAGCAGCGTCGATGCTTGGCCGCGGAGTTTCTTCCGCTGCGATCCGGCCTTCGGTCGTCTTGCCTTCACCTACGCCGGGAGCAACATTGCCGGTCCCTTCGAATGTCTTGCCACCGGCATCATCCGGTTTTTCCTTGATCGGTCCCTCAGGCGCCTCGATCGTGCCGCCCTGCTCAACCAGATCGGGATCAGTGCTGCGATTGGAAAACCACCAGATAAGCGCAACGAGAAGGGCAACCGCCAACAGGCCGAGAAGGGCAAAACCGACCAGACGACCGGTGTCGTATCCCTCTTCCTCTTCGTCATAATCCGATTCGAGCCACGGCAGCGGCTCGTCTTCTTCGACCAGACCCAGATCTTCGCTGGTTTCCGCCTCATAGTCCTCACCCTCGAACGGCTCTTCGCCGTCCCGGTCGTTCCCCTCATGGACCATCATTGTTACATCTCCTCGACGGCTTCGACCCCAAGCAGGGCCAGCCCGTTACGGATAACCTGCCCGATCTGCGACGCCAGGAAAAGTCTCGCAGCGCTCAATTCCGGATTCTGTGCCACGATGAAGCGTTTTTCAGGGCGGTCATTGCCCAGATTCCAGTAGGAATGAAACGCTGCGGCGAGGTCATACAGGAAGAATGCGATCCGGTGCGGCTCGCGCGCCAGAGCTGCTGCTTCCACGATACGCGGGAATTGCGCCGCCTGTTTTACTAGGGCAAGCTCCTCTGCGCCGAGCAATTCGATCGCGTCGGCAGAAGGTTCGAATCCTTCAGCTGCACCCTTGCGCAAGGTCGAGCTGATCCGCGCATGGGCATATTGGACATAGAAGACAGGGTTGTCTTTGGATGCCTCGACCACCTTGGCAAAATCGAATTCCATCTGCGCTTCGGGTTTGCGCGTCAGCATCGTGAAGCGGACTACGTCCTTGCCGACTTCCTTGACCACGTCGGCCAGCGTCACAAAAGTGCCTGAGCGCTTGGACATTTTGACCGGTTCGCCGCCGCGCAGCAGCTGGACCATCTGAACCAGCTTAACATCGAACGGGATAGTCTTACCCTGCCCTTCGCCCAGCGCGGCCACTGCGGCCTTGATCCGCTTGACCGTGCCAGCGTGGTCAGCACCCCAGATATCGATCAGTGCATCGGCCTTCTCCGCCTTTTGCATGTGATAGGCGAGATCGGCCCCGAAATAGGTCCATTTCCCATTGGACTTCTTGATTGGCCGGTCTTGGTCGTCACCGAATTTGGTCGAGCGGAACAGTGGCAATTCCACCGGTTCCCAATCGTCAGGCGTTTTGCCTTTCGGCGCTTCCAGAATGCCGTCGAACACAAGATCATGCTCACGCAGCCATTTTTCCGCTGCTTCCGGCTTGTGCGCCGCTTGCAGTGCGGCTTCCGAAGCAAACTCGTCATGCTCGATACCGAGCAGTTTGAGGTCGGCCTTGATCAGCCCCATCATCTGTTCGACGGCTTCAGCGCGGAAAATCGCGAGCCATTCTTCTTCCGGCTCGTCCTTGAACCGGTCACCCAGTTCCTGAGCCAGATATTGGCCCACCGGAATCAGGTAATCGCCCGGATAAAGTCCCTCGGGAATAGCGCCGATGTCTTCGCCCAGCGCCTCGCGGTAACGCAGGTGCGCGGACCGCGCGAGCACGTCCACCTGACCGCCCGCGTCGTTGATGTAATATTCGCGAACGACATTGTGCCCGGCATATTCAAGCAGCGATGCCAGCGCATCGCCAACCACCGCACCGCGGCAGTGGCCCATGTGCATCGGGCCGGTCGGATTGGCCGATACATATTCGATGTTCACGGTCGATCCGCCGCCCAGGTCTGACCGGCCATATGTCGCGCCAAGTGCGGCGATGGCCTGCAATTCGCGCTGCCAGGCAAGATCAGACAGACGCATATTGATGAAGCCGGGGCCAGCGATGTCAGCGGAAACAATGTCGGGATCAGCGGTGAGCTTCTCGACAATTTTGCCGGCAAGCTCGCGCGGATTTGTCTTCGCATGCTTGGCCAGAACCATCGCAGCATTGGTTGCAAG
Source organism: Pontixanthobacter luteolus (assembly GCF_009828095.1). Classification (GTDB taxonomy): domain Bacteria; phylum Pseudomonadota; class Alphaproteobacteria; order Sphingomonadales; family Sphingomonadaceae; genus Pontixanthobacter; species Pontixanthobacter luteolus. Next base: position 1,550,314 of record NZ_WTYP01000001.1, read on the forward strand.
GTCGCCGTGGCTTGCATCGCGCGGCGGCTCCACCGTCACGTTCGAGTGAGGTGTTTCCGGCGGGAGAGCGCCTTCGGCTTCAAGCGCGGCGAGAACTGCACCGACCTTCTCGGCGAAGGCGGCGTGCAATGTGTGCAGCTCCGGAGCTGCTACTGATGTGTTTTCAGACATGCCGCGCGACTAGCCGAACTGGCCAGAATCGCAAGCATTCCGCACCGCAGAAGCGTAGTGTTGGCGAAATTAGTCGGCGCTTTGCGGGTCGCGCTTAGCGGGTCGCGTTGAACGCCAGTTGAGCCTCGGTCAGCTGGAAGCCGACAAGAAGTTCGAACGTTGCCCGTGTCAGGGCGGCGCGGACTTCCGGATCGGCCAGCGGATCAAGCGCGGCATCGGGATCGCCCGCCTTGCGCTTGCGGGTGATCTTTTCGCGGATATCGGCCGGCAGCGTGGCTGCGGAACGATCGACAAATGCCCCGCCTTTGCCGGTTGCCTGAGCGCGTTCCTGCCCGTCTGCGAATGTGAGCGTTACCGAACCGATGCGCTTCGCCTGAACTGCAGATCCGCCCTGCAAGACGGTTGTGAAGTAAGGCAGAGTTACCGTTCGCTGGCCGCGTGTGTCGGTGCGGCGCGCAAGCACGTCGAAGCTCGCTTCGGCATACACCTTCTCACCCGTTTCGTTGCACGTGCTGCGCAGATTGGTGATCGCCGCCACCACATCGATCTGGTCGGCCGTGGTCGCGCCCGGCGTACGGAAGGTCGTGATATCGCCAGTGTAGTCGGGAATACCAACCGCAGGGCAAGCCGTGCGGACTGCTGTGATCCCCACGCCCTGGTTCACGACCAGATCGCCTTCTTTCGCACAACCAGCGAGCGTACCCGCCAAAATAGCGAGAATAAGCGATGGGCGATGGAGTTTCATGCAGCAGAGTCCTTCACAATTTCGTTCCACGATCCTAGCTAGGCAGCGGATGCAGCCCCAGCTTGGCATCAATGATTTTCACGGCCCTAGCGGGCCATCGCGCAAAGCGCTAGAGGCCTGCATATGAACGCCCCCTTGCAATCCACGAAAGCGAGCGCGACCAAACCCGCGCTGACCATCCTGATCGCCGCCCCTCGCGGATTTTGCGCAGGTGTCGATCGGGCGATCGAAATCGTCGAGCGTGCGCTCGAACGCTATGGCGCGCCCGTCTATGTCCGCCATGAAATCGTGCACAACAAGTTCGTTGTCGACGGGCTGAGGCAAAAAGGCGCCATCTTCGTCGAGGAACTGGATCAGGTGCCCGATGGGGCGCCGGTCGTATTCAGCGCCCACGGCGTTCCCAAGGCAGTCCCGGCAGAGGCGGATCGCAGGGGCCTCGATTATCTCGACGCGACCTGCCCGCTGGTCAGCAAGGTTCACCGCCAGGCGGAACGCCAGATAGAGGCAAATCGCCATATCGTGTTCGTCGGCCACCGCGGTCATCCCGAAGTCATCGGCACCATGGGACAGGTGCCGGAAGGCACGATGACCCTGGTCGAGACGGTGGAAGATGTTGAGGCTCTTAGCCTCGCGGCAGACCAGCCGCTCGCTTTCCTGACGCAAACCACGCTCTCGGTCGATGACACGCATGAAATAGTGCGAGCGTTGCAGACCAAATTTCCGCACATCGTCGGACCGAAGGCGGAAGACATCTGCTATGCCACGTCCAACCGGCAGGCAGCGGTGAAGAAAATTGCGCCTGGCAGCGATCTGGTGCTGGTGATCGGGGCAGGAAACAGCTCCAATTCGCTCAGGCTGGTCGAGGTTTCCCAGAAGTGCGGCACCGATGCCAAACTGATCCGGCGTGCATCGGAAATCGACCCCGCATGGCTCGAAGGGGTTGGTACACTGGGCCTGACTGCCGGCGCTTCCGCACCGGAAGAACTCGTCCGCGAAGTGGTCGCCAAGCTGTCCGAATGGCGCGAAGTTGAAGAGCACACGCTGGTCACCGCAGAAGAAAAGATGGTCTTCAAGCTGCCGCGCCAGCTGACAGACTAAGGTACTTGGCGCCGTGGCTGTCTATACTCACCTCAGCGCCGACGATATCGATGCGTTCGTCTCGCACTACGGTGTGGGGAAGCTGGTATCTGCCAAAGGTATCGCGGAAGGCGTTTCCAATTCCAACTGGATCATCGAAACCTCTGCGCCTGACGGCGATAGCGAACGCTTCATCCTGACCGTCTATGAAGAACGCACCAATACCGATGATCTGCCTTTCTTCCTCGACCTGCTCGATCACCTTTCTGCCAAGGGTTGCCCCGTACCGCGGACCATTCACGATGCAAGCGGCGCCGCTTACCGCGAAATCGAAGGCAAAGCGGCCGCTCTGATCGAATATCTGCCCGGTGTTTCCATCGACCGGCCCAGCGTTGATCAGGCCAAGGCGGTCGGGTGCGCGCTGGCGGGAATTCATCTTGCGGCAAGCGATTTCAGCGACAGCCGGGTCAATGATCTGGGGCCGGCAGGGTGGCGCGGCCTTTTGCAACAATGCGACGGCGCAGCTCTGGGCGAAATCGATCCGGCCTTGCCCGAACTCGTGGATGCCAAGCTGGGTCAGATCGAGCGTGACTGGCCTGATCACCTGCCAACCTCGATCATTCATTCGGACCTGTTCCCGGACAATGTCCTGATGCTGGCGGACCAGGTGAGCGGCCTGATAGATTTCTATTTCGCCTGCAACGATATGTCTGCCTACGATCTGGCGGTCGCGCATGTTGCATGGAGTTTTTCCGGTGGCGGCGGGGAATTTCATCGCGACATCGGCGATGCGCTGATCGAAGGATATGAAAGTGTTCGTGCGCTGACCGATCAGGAAAAAGCTGCCATGCCCCTGCTCTGCCAGGGTGCAGCCATGCGGTTTATCGCGACCCGTGCCTATGACTGGCTGAACACCCCGGCAGAGGCGCTGGTCACACGCAAGGACCCGATGGATTTCGCCAACCGGCTTCGTTTCTACGACGAAGCGGGTGCAAATGCCTTTCCGTTTGTCCAGCAAGCGGGCACAGCAAACAGATGAAACGCGTAGAAATTTTCACTGACGGCGCCTGCAAGGGCAATCCCGGCCCCGGCGGCTGGGGTGCCTTGTTGCGGTTGGGCAAACACGAAAAAGAACTGTCCGGGCGCGACCCGGATACGACCAACAACCGGATGGAACTGACCGCCGCGATCAAGGGGCTGGAAGCGCTGATCGAACCGTGCGAGGTCGACCTGTATTCCGATAGCAAATACGTGCTTGATGGAATGACCAAATGGGTTGCCGGCTGGCAAAAACGCGGCTGGATCAATTCCAGCAAGAAACCTGTCCGCAACGCTGAATTGTGGCACGAACTGATCGAGGCAGCCCGCCCGCACAAAGTTAACTGGCACTGGGTGAAGGGCCACAACGGCCACCCTGAGAATGAACGGGTTGATCAATTGGCCAGCGAACAGGCTGATATCGCCGGTTATTCGTAAATAGCTTTCAGGCACGAAAAAGGGCGCAGCCGGTGATGGCCGCGCCCTTCGCGAAATCTCTTTCGATTAATCGGTGGTGGTATCGACCACTTCGGCCTTCGGACCGTTCTTCAAAACCGACTCAATCGCGTTCTTGGCGCTTGCCTTGGAGCTATAGCCTTCTGTCCACCAGATCGATTCCGAGTTGTAGACGAAGTACGAAACGAATTCGCCTTTCTTGTTTTTACGAATTTCGAAACGATGGGCCATTTGGCAATCTCCTCTTGGTTGAATCCGGCGCTACCCTAACCGCAAATACGGGAAAATCTACCCAAACCGCTCAGGGCTATAAATGGACGCGTCGATCCCCCGGGCAAAGTCTTCTCGCGGTGTTTGCAGCAACATTGCAGTGGCTATCGCTGCCGCAGCGGGTGCCGTCTGGATTCCGTACCCGCCCTGCCCCGCAAACCAGAAGAATGCAGGCTTGCGCGGATCTGGCCCGTAAACGGGCAGCCGGTCAGGCGCGAAGCTGCGCAGCCCGGCCCACTTTCGCTCCACCGCTTCGACTTTCCAATCGACCACACTTTCCAGCCGGTCGATTGCCTCGGCCACGGCCAGTTCTTCCGGTGCCGCGTCGCATGGTTCCGACGGTTCCTCGTCGTGCGGGCTTAGCCACAATCGCCCGCTCTCAGGCTTGAAATAGAATCTGCCGGAGATATCGAGCACGAGCGGATTGGTGGCCGCTGGCGCAGGGGACACGCGCAATTGAGCAACCGTCCGGCGTAGCGGGCCAATGCCGACCGGTCTGCACCCGGCAATTTCGGCAATCCGGTCAGCCCACGCGCCTGCTGCGTTCACCAGGGTGCGGGCTCGGTATTCCCGCCCGTCAGAGGTTTGCAGCTGCCATACGCCGCCATCATACTCAGCCTGATCCAATTCGGCTTTGGTGACGAGATCGGCCCCGCCGCTGCGCAATCCCTTCAGATAATGCTGGTGGAGACCGGCGACATCGATATCGGCGCATGCCGGTTCCCATATAGCATCGCACCAATCATCCCGGATGCCGGGTATCATTGCCCGCAGGCCCGCTGCGTCAAGCCGTTCGAACGTCGCGCCGGTCGATCCGAAACGCTCCTCAAAAGCGTCCAGCCTGGGCTTGTCCTGCTTGCGCCCGACATACAGAGCGCCGCGCCGGTTCAAAAAGCCGCCGTCTCGCAGGAATTCTCCCGAGGCCAGAGTAAGCGGCACGATCTCCGGACCGCCGTAACATTCTTCCCAGAATGCTGCGGATCGGCCTGTCGAATGAAAACCGGGTTGATCCTCAGCCTCCAGCACCAGCACGCTGGCCTGACCGGCGAGCCCGGCCGCAAGGCTGGCGCCCGCCATGCCCGCACCGACAATCGCGAAATCATACACTTCCATGATTATTTCGCCGGCGCGTTCCGTTCGAGGAATTCATCGATCGCGGACAGTGCCTTGCCCCGCACCGCCTCGACTTCGCGCAACACCTCGTGGTGTGCTTCTCTGCCAAATTCCAGCAATTCTGCGTTGGGCAGACGGCTGGCAGCCTCGCGGATGGCTCTGATGTCGACCAATTTGTCGTTTGACGTGCCGACCAGCAGAATCGGCGTCTTTATCGCTTCGAGTCTTCCGGGCGCGAATAGTGACCGCATGGAGGCATAGGACCGCTCGACCCAGCCCCAGCTGCCTGGTCCCATGACCAGTTCGGGGCGTTCTTCCCGCCACCAAAGCTCGTCTTCATAACGGTCTTTATCATGGGTGAGCAGGTTGATTCGCCCAACCGGAATTTCGCCCGGCTTCTCGCTCCATTTCCACGCAGGCGTTGTCCCGCCGCGCAGGCGCAGGATCAGTTTTGCCAGCCGGTGCATCCAGCTGTTCGGCAGGAAATTGCCAAAGAAGCCGAGCATCGGTGCTGATAGCACCATGGCATCGGGCGCTACCGCCCCGTCTGCCAATGCCCGCAAGACCAGATGCCCGCCCATCGAATGCCCCATCAGGACATGCGGCCCCGGTGTCTCGGCGACCCATTCCTGCCAGAACGCGCCAAGGTCTTGCACCCAGGTGTTGAAATCATCGATATGGCCGGTGACCGGATCATCGCCCAAACGGCCCGATCCCGCCTGCCCGCGCCAATCGGCGCCGGTTACGCGCCAGCCGGCGTCATGAAGTCCGTGCAGTGTTTCGAGATATTTTTCATACGCATCGCCGCGGCCCGGAAAAAACAAAATGGAACCGCGCGGTTTCGCGCCTGCTCCCGGCCAGTCGATCCGTCGTATCTCGTGCCCGTCCCCGGCGACCCAACGGGATTCGGTTGCCTCTGCCGGTATGGCCCGGCGATCGAATTTAGCGTGGTTCACACCGTCTTCCCGTACTTGGCTAATACGAACCTCCTGCGCTTGGTTACTTTTTGGTAAGTGATGATCTGTAGCAGCAGAACCTCAAAGGGACCTTTGGGGGCAAAAATGCTGGGCGAATATTTCCACTACGGCTTGCTTGTTGCGTTGGCAATCGCACTGATTGTTGCGGCGTTTACAGACATTCGCCGCCGTCAGATCGATAACTGGCTGAATGCAGGCATCGCCCTGGGTGCGCCATTGTTCTGGTGGTCCAGCGGGCTGTCGCTGTGGCCGGATGTGGCCTTGCAGTTCGGTCTTGCGCTGGGCGCGTTCGCCGTTTTCGCCGGCCTGTTTGCACTTCGCATGATGGGCGGCGGTGACGTCAAACTGCTGACCGTGCTGGCGCTGTGGATTGTCCCGAGCCAGTTTTTCAAGCTGCTGATCATCATGGCGCTGGTTGGCGGGTTGCTGACCATTGTCATGGGCGCCTGGCACGTCATGCGCCGTCAGCGCGACCGCCTGGCGATCCCGTACGGCGTGGCGATTTCTGCCGCGGGACTTTGGGTCCTTGGAACATATTATTTGCCGGCTGCCACGCATGCAGTCGGCGCGGGGTGAACCTGATTTTAACCATTGGATGCGTAACCAACAATTTAACGAATGCCCGCAATCCCGTCGGGCCGAATAGGGGGCTAGAATAGCCATGGATAGGAAGAAGCTGGTTCTGCTGATCGGAGCATTGGTCATCGCGATCGGTACTGCGCTTGCAGCACGGAGCATGTTTGCCGGAGCGCCAGCTCCGCAAGCGGAAGCGGCCGCACCCGAGCCTAAAGGACCAAAGGTTCTTGTCGCTCAGCGCGGTCTCGCAACAGGCACAATCATTACTGCTGATGCGATCAACTATCAGATGTGGCCGGAAGAGCTCGTCCAGGACGCCTACTTTATCGATGGCGAATCGGATGTCTCGCAGCTTCTGGGCACAGTCGTCCGTCACCCGATCACCGCTGGTGAGCCGGTAACGCAAGGCTCGCTGGTCAAACCTGGCGACCGCGGGTTCCTCGCGGCGGCGCTTGGCCCGGGCATGCGCGCTGTTACCGTACCGGTATCGGCCAAGACCGGCGTTGGCGGCTTTGTATTCCCGGGCGACCGTGTCGACCTGGTCCTGACCCAGACGGTCAAGGGTGAAGGCGAAGCTCTGAAAGCGTCGGAAACCATTCTTAGTAACCTTCGCGTCCTCGCCACCGACCAGTCGACCCGGCAGGAAAAAACCGAAGCCGGCAACACCGTTGTTCGCGCCTTCCGTACTGTCACACTCGAAGTGACCCCGCGCATCGCTGAAAAGGTCGCTGTCGCTCAGACAATCGGCACACTCAGTCTTTCGCTGCGCTCGATCGCCGACAACCAAGGCGAACTGGATAAAGCGATTGCGTCAGGCGACATCAAAGTCCCGGACGATGCTACACCGGAAGAGGAAGAGAAAATCCTCGCAGCCGCCATGTCACGCCCGAGTGATGCGAAGTCTACCTTCGTAACCGGCGGCGATGTCTCGCGCTTCCAGCGCCGTACGATGCCCCCCAGCGGCGCAAAAGGCCCTGCTTCGGCACCGCCAGCGATGGGTGTGTCCGGCACTGGCAAGGTTGCACCAAAAGGTCCGACGGTTCGTGTGACCCGCGGCAAGACAACCACTGAACTGCCAGTATCCCGCGGCACCGGCGCAATGGTCGCCCAGGAACAGCAAGGCATCGAAAGTGCCGCAGAAGTTGTCCCGGTCGCCGGCACGATCCTGAGGTGAAGCGAACCATGACAAACCGTAATTCTTCTTCCGATCTGATCGGCATGACTGCCGGCAGCATCAAACCGAGGGGCAAGACCATGAAACGTCGCCTAACTGCAACCCTGCTGATGGCCAGTCTGGCCGCAGCACCATTGATCGGCATTCCCGTCGGCACTGCGAACGCGCAGTCGGTGACCAAGCCATCGCATGACGTCGTCCTGTCGATCGGCCGCGGCGAACTGCTGACCGTACCGGGCAACATGGCGGATGTTTTCATCTCCAACGATTCGGTTGCCGATGTCCAGATCAAGTCGCAGCGTCAGCTGTACCTGTTCGGTAAGGCCGGCGGCCAGACCACTGTCTACGCCAGCGATGCACGCGGTGACATCATCTGGTCGGCTAACGTCCGCGTCGGGTCCAACCTCGACAGCGTGGACCAGATGCTGACCCTCGCCATGCCGGAAGCGAAAATCAACGTTTCGACCATGGGTACCAACACGGTTCTTCTGACCGGGACGGTTGCAGCACCTGAAGATGCCGCTGAAGCTGAACAGCTAGTGCAGGCCTTTGTCGGCGACGGATCGAACGTTATCAGCCGCTTGAAGATGGCAACCCCGCTGCAGGTCAACCTGCAGGTGCGGTTTGCCGAAGTCAGCCGCTCGCTGGTTCGTGCCATCGGCGCCAATCTGACCACGGGTGATCTCACCGATGGTTTCCAGTTCGGCATCGGGAATGGCCGCGCCGCGGTTACACAATACTCGCCTGGCGGACCTCTCGGGGTTAATGTCACCGAAGGTGCAGATGGAACTTCTGTTGTCTCGACAACCTCCACCGGCTCGACGATCGCGGCGTTCGGCAAGCTGTTCGGCCTTGACCTGGCGGGAACACTCGACCTTGCGGAACAAAATGGCCTCGTGACCACGCTGTCGCAGCCCAACCTGACCGCACTTTCGGGCGAAACTGCCGACTTCCTTGCCGGCGGTGAATTCCCGATCCCGATCAGCCAGGGCCTCGGCACGACTGCGGTAGAATATCGCAAATTCGGTGTCAGCCTCGCCTACACTCCGACAGTGCTTGCCAATGGCCGGATCTCGATCCGCGTTCGTCCGGAAGTTTCCGAACTGTCGACGCAGGGGGCCGTGACGCTTAACGGCTTCCAGATCCCGGCGCTGACCATTCGCCGCGCTGAAACAACCGTGGAACTCGGCTCCGGCCAGAGCTTCATGATTGCCGGCCTGATGAGCAACAACGCGCAGAACACGATCGACAAGGCACCGGGCGTCGGTGACGTTCCGATCCTCGGCAACCTGTTCCGTTCGCGGTCTTTCCGCCGCGGCGAGACAGAGCTGGTGATCGTGGTGACCCCGTATCTGGTGAACCCGGTTGACGCGAACGACATCAAGCTGCCGACTGACGGCTTCCGCGCCGCCAACGAGCTCCAGTCGTTTCTCGGTTACCGGGACAATGACGGTGTGAACGGTGGCTTGCGTCCGGTGCCAACTGCACAGGACAAGGACGCCCCGCCGCCTGCAGTGTCGACCATCGACCCGGCTGCGATCAATCCTAATGGCGGTCCGGTATCCGGTCGCCGCGCAGATGCAGCCGACAAGAAACGCAAGTCCGAGCGCACCGCCGAAGCGGCTGCACCCGGCTTCAGCCTCAAGTGAGAAAGGTGAATAAGATGCCTATTGCAATCAATCGCAAACTAGCAGGCGCGCTTGCCCTTTCGCTTGGGCTCGCCCTGGGTGCTTGCGGCGGCATGCCGACCAATCGCAGCCTGGAAAGCGTTAAGCAGCCGGTTGTGGAACGCACCAATTACACATTCGATGTTCGTGCCAATCAGGGCGGTCTGGCAATTTCCGAACAGAAGCGTCTCGCTGACTGGTTCGAAGCCATGGACCTTCGCTATGGCGACCGCGTTGCCATCGATGATCCGATGGCCAGCGGCGCAACCCGCGAAGCCATTTCCAAACTGGCAGGTCGCCACGGCATCCTGATCAGCGACGGTGCGCCGGTCACGGCTGGCTATGTCGATCCGGGCAATGTCCGTGTCGTACTGACCCGCTCCACCGCGTCTGTTCCGGGCTGCCCCGACTGGTCGGCCAAATCCGACATGAACTACGCCAACGCGACCAGCCCGGGATATGGCTGCGCCATCAACGGCAATCTGGCCTCCATGGTGGCCAATCCGGAAGATCTGGTCACTGGCCAGAAGGGGACCGGGCAAACCGTTGTCACGACCTCTTCGAAGGCGATTGGCAGTTATCGTGAACAGGCACCGACCGGTGAAGGCGGGCTGAAAGAAAATGGAACCGGAGGCTAAGTCATGAACGCTCCTTGGAAACCAAATGCTGCGGGTAGCCGTGACCCCTTCGCCGCCTTCATCTGCGACGATGCCGCGCTGGACGTCCTGCGTCCGGTAGTGATCGAACTCGGCTGGCAGCCGGAAAAATGTGCCAAGGGCGGACTGCGCAATGCAGTGCAATCGCTCTCGGTCGCGGCCAGCCCTAACATCCTGATGGTCGACCTGTCGGAAAGCGGCGATCCGCTGAACGATATCAACGCCCTCGCCGAGGTTTGCGAACCCGGTACGGTCGTGATCGCTATCGGCCAAGTGAACGATGTTCGCCTGTACCGCGATCTGCTGGCCAGCGGCATTCACGATTATCTGCTGAAACCGCTTTCCGCCGGGCAGCTGCGCGACTCGCTGAACAACGCTCAGGCAGTGTTCTCCGCTCCGCGTGCAAGCGATCCGGAAGCTGCGAAGCGCCACGTATCCACGGCTGTTGTCGGGACCCGCGGCGGTGTCGGTGCTTCCATGCTGGCGACCTCGCTCTCGTGGCTCTTCAGTGAAGATCACAAGCTGCCGACGGCACTGCTCGATCTCGACGTGCACTTCGGGACCGGCGCTTTGGCGCTGGATCTGGAACCTGGACGCGGCCTGACCGACGCGATCGATAACCCCAGCCGCATCGACGGCCTGTTCATCGAACGCGCCATGATCCGTGCCAACGATCACCTCGCCATCCTGTCGGCAGAGGCGCCGATCAATTCACCTCTGATGACCGATGGTTCGGCCTTCATCCAACTGGAAGAAGAGTTCCGTCAGGCATTCGAGATGACCATGATCGATCTGCCGCGCAACATGCTGATCAATTTCCCGCATTTGCTGGCCGACGTGAACGTTGTGGTGCTGGCGGCGGAAATGACCCTGGCATCCGCGCGTGACACGATCCGGATCCTCAGCTGGCTGAAAACCAACGCGGCGCATGCAACTCCGCTGATCGTCGCCAACAAGGTACAGACTGGCGCGGCTGAAATCAGCAAGGCTGACTTCGAAGCGTCGATCGAACGCAAGATCGATTTTACCATCCCTTACGACCAGAAAGCCTCCGCGAACGCAGCCAAGCTTGGCCAGACGTTCATCGAAGCCAATCGGTCGAGCAAGGCGACGGCCGCGATCAAGCAGCTGGGTGACCGCATCCTGGGTGCAAGCGAGGAAGAAATGGAAGGCGACGAGCCGGCCAAAAAATCCCTGCTCGGCAGCTTCGATCTGAAGTCGCTGCTCGCCAAAAAAGAAAAGAAGTCTTCGGTTCCGGCCGAATAATTCACTCCGCCGGCCACGCTCGCAAGGGCGTGGCCGAACCAACCAATTTTGCGAAGATTTAGGAAAGGCAGGTCAAGAGCATGGGCATACTTCAGCTCCTGCTGGTAGGCGCCGGGATCATGGGACTGCTGGTTATCGGCTATATCCTGATCGCAGGTCCATCTGCCGCAAAGGAAAGCCAGCGCCGCTTGCAGGCGCTCCGCTATCGCCACTCTGAAAGCACGGACGCCAAGGTGGAGTCCCAGCTCAAGAAGGCTATCGCGGCGCGCAAGCCGAAACTGCACAAAATCGCAGGTTCGACATCGCGGGTCGATGCTCTCGCCATCCGGCTCGACCGGACAGGCAAGAACTGGTCCCTTTCCCAATATGTCTACGCATCGGTTGGACTTGCGCTGGCCATCGCGCTCATCATTTATCTTCGCTCGGGTGCGGCTCTGCTGTCGCTCGGCGTCGGTATCTTTGTGGGCGCAGGACTGCCGCATATGGTCGTCAATTTCTTCATCAAGAAACGTACCGGCAACTTCAACGCGAAGTTTCCCGATGCGATCGAACTGCTTGTCCGCGGCTTGCGTTCAGGTCTGCCTGTGACGGAAACGCTAGCAGTTGTGGCTCAGGAACTTCCCGGCCCGGTTGGCGAGGAATTCAAGGGCATTGTCGAGCGTATCAAGATCGGCCGGTCGATGGAGGAATCCCTCCAGGAAACGGCGGACCGCCTTGGCATTCCGGAATTCAACTTCTTCTGCATCACCCTCGCCATTCAGCGCGAGACGGGTGGTAACCTGGCGGAAACATTGTCGAACCTTTCCGACGTGCTCCGCAAGCGTTCACAGATGAAGCTGAAGATTCGCGCGATGAGCTCGGAATCGAAAGCATCGGCGTACATCGTTGGTGCCCTGCCCTTCATCGTGTTCGGCATGATCTGGTGGATCAACCCCAGCTATATCGGCGGCTTCTTTGAAGACGACCGGCTGATCGTGACCGGTCTTGGCGGACTGGTTTGGATGTCGATCGGCGGCTTCATCATGGCCAAAATGGTCAGCTTCGAGATCTAAGGCGAGGACGGAACAAAATGTTGAACCAAGGTTCAGGCCCAACCCTTCTCGGCTTCGATGTCATCCTCGTCGGGACCATCCTGGTCGGTGTTGCCGCATTCGCGGTGATCCTCGCGGTCTATGCGGCTGTCACCGTGAAGGACCCGATGGCCAAGCGCGTAAAAGCGCTGAATGCACGCCGTGACGAGCTGAAATCGGGTATCATTACCGGCAGCGCAAAGAAACGCGCCAGCCTGGTACGCAAGACCGAAAAAACCGAGAAGATGAAAGACACTCTGCAGGGGATGAAAGTCCTCCAGCAGAGCCAGATCGAAATCATCCAGCAAAAACTGGCGCATGCCGGTATCCGTAACAAGGAACTGGCGGTTCTGGTGATCGGTGCACGGCTTGCCCTGCCGATCGTGCTGGGCGGTATCGGCTTCCTGATGATCTACGTGATCGACTATTTCCCTGATTGGGGCGATTTCAAACGGCTTGGCGCCTTCGCGTTCCTCCTGTTCATCGGCTACAAGGGGCCTGAGATTTACCTCAAGAACATCGCTGGCAAGCGTACCGGCGAAATCCGCAAGGGTTTGCCCGACGCGCTCGATTTGCTGGTTATCTGCGCCGAAGCGGGTCTTACCGTCGATGCTGCATTTAACCGTGTGGCGAAGGAACTTGGCCGCGCATATCCTGAACTGGGTGACGAATTTGCTCTGACGGCAATCGAGCTGTCGTTCCTGACCGAACGCAAGATGGCCTTCGCCAACCTTGCATACCGTGTCGATCTGGAATCGGTGCAAGGGGTGGTCACGACCATGGTTCAGACTGAACGCTACGGTACTCCGCTTGCATCGGCGCTGCGCGTCCTGTCAGCTGAATTCCGTAACGAACGCATGATGCGCGCCGAAGAGAAGGCAGCCCGTCTGCCAGCAATCATGACCGTTCCGCTGATCCTGTTTATTCTGCCGGTGCTGTTCATTGTTATTCTTGGCCCGGCGGCCTGTTCGATCAGCGACGCGTTCGCTGCCAAACCGGGGCGCTAGGGCGCCGCGTAACGGACAGCAAAACAAAGGCGGCCCCGAAGCGATCATGCTTCGGGGCCGCTCTTGTTTGATGACGCGCTGTACAGACAGGCCGGGGAAATCCGGCTGCCAGTCTAGCTTGCCTTTTGACGTATTCGGTCAAGCAGGCTGCGAAACAGTTCCTGTTCGTCCTGCGCAATCGAGGCGAGCAACCCGGCTTCTATCTCGCGCGCCATCGGCACGATTTTCGCATGCATATCGCGGCCGCTATCGGTCAGTTCCAGATGGTGCGAGCGCCCGTCCTTCTTGTTCGGCACGCGAACGGCCAGCTTGCGTTCTTCCAGCACCTTGCACGCGCGGTTTACCGCAACCTTGTCCATCAAGGTCTTGGCAGTCAGTTCGCGCTGCGTAAGCGCGCCTGCATCCCCGAGCATCGCCATCACGCGCCATTCGGTCACCTTGAGGCCGAATGCGTCGTTGTACGCCCGTGCGATGCGGTTGCTCACGGCATTCGATGCCACGGACAGCTGGTAAGGCAGGAACTCGTTTAGCCGGAACTGATTATCGCTCATGAACTGGTTTCTAATGCAACCGCTTCACTTGGCAAGCGCCCTATTCGTATCCCGGCTCTTCCCACCATGGATAGAATTCCGGCATATCCTGCGTAACCTTGCCCGGAAATTCTGCCGGACGCTTCTCCAGAAAACTCTGCACGCCTTCCAGCGCATCCTTGCCGCGCGACAGTTTGTAGATCGACCGGCTATCGACCCGGTGAGCTTTCATCGGGTGGTCTTCCGACGGTAAACGCCACAACATCGCGCGGGTCATCGCGACCGACACTGCCGAGGTGTTCTCCGCGATTTCGAGCGCCAGTCCGCGGGCGACATCCATCAGTTCGCCTTGCGCATGGATGGACCGGACCAGACCGCCATCCTTGGCCTCCTGCGCATCGAAAATCCGGCCGGTCATGCACCATTCGAGTGCTTGCTGCGGTCCGACCAGCCGCGGCAGGAACCAGCTGGAGCACGCCTCGGGCACAATGCCGCGGCGGGCGAAAACAAATCCATACCGCGCATTGTCCGACGCCAGGCGGATATCCATCGGCAATTGCATCGTCGCGCCCACGCCCACGGCAACCCCGTTGCAGGCCGAAATCAGCGGCTTTGTCGACTGGAACATGCGCAAGGTTATCCGCCCACCGCCATCGCGAACGATCTCATCCGACAGATCCGATACTTCGGTTTCGCTTGAAAACGGGCGAGCACCGTCATCCGGTGTAAGATCGGCACCGGCACAGAATGCGCGGTCGCCGGCACCGGTAAAGATCACGGCACGAATGTTGTCATCTGCATCGGTATCGTCGAGCGCGTGGATCATTTCATCCATCATGATCCGCGTATAGGCGTTCATTTTCTCCGGACGGTTCAATGTGATCGTTGCAACCGGCCCGTCTTTATCCAGCAATATCTGGCTATAGTCGCTCATCTCTCTCTCCAATCCTTCATGCAGATACAAAAAGGGCCCCGCTTTCGCGGAGCCCCTTGAATTCCGGCCTTAGCGCGGTGCCATCCGGATGGCACCGTCGAGGCGGACATCCTCGCCGTTGAAATAGCCGTTCTCGATCATTGTCATTGCGAGATGCGCATATTCTTCCGCATTGCCAAGGCGCTTGGGGAAAGGAACCGAAGCTGCCAGCGCTTCCTTCACCTGCGGCGGGGCTGCGTTCATCAGCGGGGTGTTGAAGATGCCCGGCAGGATCGTGTTGACCCGGATGCCTTCGCTCATCAGGTCGCGTGCGATCGGCAATGTCATGCCGATTACGCCGCCCTTCGACGCGGAATAGGCAGCCTGACCGATCTGGCCATCTTCGCCCGCAACCGAGGCAGTGTTCACGATCGCACCGCGATCACCGTCTTCGCTCAGCGGATCAAGCGTCATCATTCCCGCAGCCGACTTGGCGATACAGCGGAAGGTGCCGACCAGGTTGATCTGGATGATCCAGTTGAACGCGTCGAGTGGGAAGTGGGAAATCTCGCCCGTGTTGCGGTCACGCTTTGCAGTCTTGATCGCATTGCCGGTGCCGGCGCAGTTGACCAGGATACGCTCCTGACCGTGGGCGGCGCGGGCTTTCTCGAAACCGGCATCAACGGATGCTTCGTCGGTCACGTTCACTTCACAGAAGATGCCGCCGATATCAGCAGCCACGGCTTTGCCCTTTTCTTCCTGAAGGTCGAAAATCGCGACCTTTGCGCCCTTTGCGGCCAGCGCGCGTGCAGTGGCTTCACCAAGGCCCGATGCGCCGCCGGTAACGACTGCTGGGGTGTTTGCGCCTACTTCCATGGGATATTCCTCTTTTAATTCAGATAATTGATAGGGGTTGTGAGTTAAAGCGACTCGATGATGGTGACGTTAGCAACGCCGCCGCCTTCGCACATCGTCTGTAGACCATATTTCTTACCCCGCGCCTTGAGCGCGTGGACCAGAGTTGCCATCAGCTTGGTGCCCGATGCACCAAGTGGGTGACCCAGCGCAATCGCGCCGCCATTGACGTTCAGCTTCTCCGGATCGGCTCCGGTATGCTTGAGCCACGCCAGCGGCACCGGCGCGAAGGCTTCGTTCACTTCGTAAAGGTCGATGTCGTCAATCTTCATGCCTGCGCGCTGCAACGCCTTGTCGGTCGCGAACAGCGGTTCTTCCAGCATGATCACGGGATCACCGGCGGTGACCGTCAGGTTGTGGATTCGCGCCATCGGGGTCAGCCCGTGATCCTTCAGGAACTGTTCGGAAACAACCAGTGCGCCGCTCGATCCGTCGCAGATCTGGCTGGAGGTGGCCGCGGTGATCGTGCCCTTCTCGCTCAACAGCTTGACCGACGCGATGCTTTCCAGCGTTGCATCGAAACGGATGCCTTCGTCGACCGTGTGCCATTCCTCGCCCTCGGGCGTCTCGATCCGGACCGGGACGATTTCGTTCTTGAAGGCGCCGGCATTCGTTGCCTCGATCGCTTTCCTGTGACTTTCGAGCGCGAACCGGTCGAGGTCATCCTTGGTGAAGCCATGCTTTTGCACGATCATTTCCGCCCCCATGAACTGGGACCACATGATGCCGGGGTATTTCTCCTCCAACCCGGGGGATTTATACATTCCCAGGCCTTCTTTCATGTGGAACGTTGCGGTCGAACCCATCGGGACCCGGCTCATGCTCTCTACGCCGCTGGCGATAACGGCGTCCTGCGTGCCTGACATGACTGCCTGCGCCGCGAACTGGATCGCCTGCTGCGAAGAACCGCATTGCCGGTCAATCGTGACGGCCGGGGTGGATTGCGGCAGATGCTTTGACGCGAGCACCGCGTTGCGCCCTACCTGCATCGATTGTTCACCGGCCTGGCTGACACAGCCCATCACGACATCGTCGATCGCCGCCGGATCGACTCCGGTTCGCTCGATCAAGGCATCAAGCGATTTCGCCGCGAGATCGACCGGGTGGACCCCGGCAAGGCGGCCACCCCTGCGCCCTCCGGCAGTACGAACGGCATCGACGATATAGGCGGTTGTCATAACGGCGTCTCCAACAAGGTTCACTTAGTTAGCTATGTTTGCGGAAGAAAGCGATACCATCGCGGGATTATGGGTCAAGCGAGTATCTGCTGATGTTTGCCTCGAGATGCCCCCTTGAAGGCACTTCCGCAGCAACGTCAGACTCAAGACCTTACACGCCCGACACAGCGAAAAACCGCGCAAAATCGCTTTGTGTCAAATTAGTCACACAGCGCATTCGAAGGCTCTGAATGGCGACAAACGCTTTGCATTTACCCCTATGGATTGGGCAAGAGGCGCTATCCGTTGAGGGGGCGTCATGCGTAACCAACACGGGGATTAGGGATCTGAAGGTGTTTGCCCGGCGGAATTTTCCTCGGGGAAACTTTAGATATAAGGATAGAATCAACATGAAGATGCAAAGCAAGCTGAAGCTCGCATCCGCGCCTCTGGCGTTGGGTGTTGCGCTGACAGCGGTGCCAGCGATGGCGCAAGATGCTGACACCGATGAGGGCGCCGGCAACCAGCCGATCGTCGTTACCGGTTCGCGTATCGTGCGCCCCGAAGTCGAAAGCGTTTCGCCTGTGACCACGGTTGGTCAGGCTGCGATCGACCAGACCGGTACCGTCCGCGTCGAAGACATTATCAACGACCTGCCGCAGACTGTTGCTGGCCAGAGCGCGTTCCTTTCGAACGGTGCTTCGGGTACTGCGACCGTCAACCTGCGTGGCCTCGGCTCGAACCGTACACTGGTTCTCGTCGACGGTCGCCGTCTCCCGGCTGGTGACCCGTTCGCAACCGCACCTGACCTTAACCAAATTCCTTCGCAGCTCATCGAGCGCGTTGAAGTGGTTACCGGTGGTGCTTCCTCGGTATACGGTGCAGACGCCGTTGCTGGTGTTGTCAACTTCATCATGGACCGCGATTTCGAAGGCTTCAGCCTCGAAGGTCAGATGAGCTTCTACCAGGCTGGCAACAACAACGACGAGATCCGTGATCTCCTTCGTCGTACCAACAACGCTGTACCTGCTGAATCGCAGGCAAATGGCTTCACATATGACGTGAACGCCACTTTCGGCGCTTCGTTCGATGATGGCCGCGGCCACGTTACCGCATATCTCGGTTACCGTGAAATCGAAGAAATCGTACAGGCTGACTACGATGAAAGTGCTTGCGCACTTTCGTTCAGCGCTGGTGACCCAACCGGTTTCACCTGCGCAGGTTCGTCGACCACTCCGAACGGCACGTTCTTCGTGACACGCGGTGGCGCAAATACGCCTATCGATACGCGCCCTACAATTGACGATCCGGATAACCCAGGCACCCTGATTACGAACCCATCGTTTGGTGATCAGATCCTCGCAGACCTGCCGTTCGGCAACGTACTTACGCTCAACGAAAGCGGACCGGGCAACACTTTCCGTCGCTCAGCTGCATTCTCGGGCACCGGCGCGGATACCTACAACTACGCTCCGACCAACTACTATCAGCGTCCCGATACGCGTTGGACTGCAGGCTTCTTCGCAGATTACGAAGTAAGCGAGTCGTTCAAGCCGTACGCTGAATTCCAGTTCATGGATGACCGTTCGGTTGCTCAGATCGCGTTCTCGGGTACGTTCTTCAATGGCCCGGGTACTCTGAGCTGTGGCAGTTCGCTACTTTCTGCACAACAGGCCGATTCGCTTGGTTGCGGAACCTTGACTGACGGATCAATTGATCCAGATGACACGGTAGGCATCTTGATTGGTAAGCGTCTGGTAGAAGGCTTCCCGCGTCAGAACGATCTGCGTCACACCAGCTATCGCGGCGTGATCGGCGCTAAGGGTCAAATTTCTGACGATTGGTCCTATGACGTGTACGCACTGCGTGCGAACACAATTTATCAGAATGTTTACCTGAACGACCTTTCTGTTACTCGGATCAATGCAGCAATCGCAGGTTGCCCAGGCACCGGTGAGCCAGCTGGCTGCGTTCCGCTTGACGTCTTCCAGGTTGGCGGCGTTACCCGTGAGCAATTCGATTACATCGCAGTTAATGCGCTTTCGAATGCAGACCTCGAAACTCGCGTAGTAAGCGGTTACGTAACCGGCCCGCTCGGTGATGTGACTGGCGCTGGCGACATTCAGGTCGTTCTTGGTGCTGAATACCGTGAGGAAGCTTACGATCTTCGCGTCGACGAGAACTTTGCACTGGGCAACCTTTCGGGTCAGGGCGGTCCAACTGCACCGGTCTCGGGTTCGTTCGATGTTAAAGAAGTGTTTGCTGAAATCGTCGTGCCGCTGGTCCGCGACAGCTTCCTGTATGACTTCTCGATCGAAGGTGGCTTCCGCTACTCCGACTACAGCACTTCGGGTTCCTCGGAAACTTACAAGGTTGGCGTCAATCTTGCTCCTACCGACTTCCTGAAGTTCCGTGGTGTTTACAGTAAGGCCGTACGTTCGCCTAACGCAGTGAACCTGTTCGCACCGCAGACCATCGGTCTTTTCGGCGGCACGGATCCTTGCGCTGGCTCAGATCCTGACGCAACTCAGGCTCAATGCGCTAACACTGGCGTCACCGCAGCTCAGTACGGTAACGTTCCGGACAACCCAGCTGGCCAATATAACCAGTTTGGTGGTGGTAACCCGAACCTTGATGTTGAAAAGGCAGACACATGGACCGCTGGTTTCGTCTTCGAAGGCGACTCGCTTGGTCTCCGCGGCTTCGCGTTGTCGGTTGACTACTTCAACATTGAAGTTGACGGAACCATCGGCGGCATTGGCGCTCAGACTATCCTTAACCAGTGTATCGATACTGGATCGGATACTTTCTGTGACCTGATCGTGCGTAACGCAGGCACTGGCGACCTCTGGGTAGGCAGTGATGCAGTTGATGGTTATGTCATCAATACTACGCAGAACATCGGTGGGCTGAAGACCGAAGGCTTCGACATCAACGCAGGCTTCGATTTCCCTGTAACCGACACGGGCTCGGCATATCTCGACTATGCTGGTACCTATACAACTGCATATGAACTTCAGTCGCTCCCGACTTTGGATTTCTATGACTGTATTGGTTACTACGGTTCGACCTGTGGTCAGCCTTTCCCTGAGTACAGCCACATCGCTCGACTTGGCTATCGCTCGGAAGACGGCTTCTCGGTCAACCTGAGCTGGCGCTTCTTCGGCGGCGTCGAAGCTGACGTTCTCTCTTCGGACCCGCAGCTTAGCGGTGCTTCGCAGGGCGTTGAAGAGCTCGACACCATCGACTCGTACAGCTGGTTCGACCTTTCGGGCACCGTCCGTGTTCTTGACACGCTGACGCTGACCGCTGGTGTGAACAACATGTTCGACAAGAAGCCACCACTCGTCGGTTCTGCTTACAGCCCGTCGAACGGCAACACCTACCCGGGTATCTACGATCCGGTAGGTCGTAACATCTTCGTTCGCGCTGCTCTCGATTTCTAAGAGCAGACGACACTGAAACGGAAACGGCGGGCCTCGGCCCGCCGTTTTTGTTTGTACGGCCCGAACCCGCGCATTTTAGTATGCTGAGGGTTCGCCATTCTGCGCGCTCGAAGCCTAATGCATGCCCATCGAAGCGGGCAAAAAGAAGGGCGCGTAGTCATCACCACGCGCCCCGCCAGTATTTCTGATATGCGACTGATCGCTAGAAACTGTTCATCCGGACATCAAATGCGCAGGTCAGTCTCTCACCACCCTCAAATGGCCGTGTCCCATGCCACATTGTCGATGGGAACAGCACCAGCCTGCCAACCTCCGGCCTGATCGCCCTGATCGGCTCCAACCCTGTCTCCAGCTCGCTCGCCGGCTCGCCGAGCATTAGCCAACCCGACTGATCCACATCGGCCACGTTGCTTTGGACACTCTGCGGCAAGGCGACATAAAACGCCGAACTAATATCCCCATGGGTGTGAATATGGTTCGCGTGAAACCCACCTTCAGTTAACCGGATCGACCAACTGCCACTGAAGCGAAAGTTCTCTCGCGGTCTGCCAAGCAATGGATGGTTCGGGTCCGGTTCTGGTAGCTGATCGATATACTCGCGAACGCAGTTCCTGAGCGCATTCACCAGCGTCTGGATTGGCGCGCTAGCGTTGCGGAAAAGGATATTCCCCGTTTGCGTGCCGCCCCGCACCGATTGAGCAATCGGCTGTTCGCGAAATACGTGCAGCTTGCGCAAAGTATCCGCCAGTTCCTCGATATCCGGCATTTCCGACGAAATATCATGCGTCTGAATGAAACGTCTATCGCCCTCGAGCCAGGCCCATCTAGGATCATCAAGTTTTCGCATTGCAATCGCGATATAGGGCCAGACATCGCCATTTATCGTGCCCTCACCTGCAGGGTCGAGCGCGAGGATGCCATTGCCAATCCTGATCACCTCGTCGAACCGCTGCGTTCTGGTCAGAAACCTGAGATAGGCCTTCGCAAATTCAGGAGAGCTTTCGAAATCGAGCTTTGCAAACAGAGCTTCAGCTTCATCAAAGCGCTTCAATTCCGAAAGGCTATTCGCCTTTGCCAACTGGATGAAACTGTCTTGATCGGCATCTTCACCGCCCTGCCCAAGAATTTCCAGCGCCCGTTCATGGCCTTCTACGCGCGATGCGAGGGCGGCATAGGCAGACCGCAAAGCGTGCCAATCCGGCCGCTGACTCAGCGCGGTTTCATACCGCGTTGCAAAGCCTTTGGCCCCGGTTGTCTGGCGCTTCATATCAGCCAGAATTCCGTAGCCCTCCAGCCAATCGGGAGCCTTGTCCAGCGCATCTTCGAGAATGGCGATCCCATCTTCGCTCCGCCCGTCCTCTACTGCGGCCTGCGCAAGTGTAGCCTTCAGTTCGAGATTGTCTGGGTCTGCGGCGAGTGCGATTTCCAGCGGTTTGCTGGACGGATTGCCGGATTCGTACATTGAACGGGCAAGAATGTGTTTCGCACGGCGGTTGACCGGGTCGCGCGACAGGACCCGCTTGGACAGTTCCACTGCTTCGGAGATGCGGTCATCTTCGCGAAGGAAAAGCGCCAAATTGTTTGCAATACGAAATTCATGCGGGTGCGCATCTGCCAGTAAGGCCAACTCTTGCAAGGCGGCTGGACGGCCAGGGGTTCTTGCCAAGGAGAGAAGCCGGTCAATCTTGGCGTTGAGATGGTCGGGCTGCTCCGCCAGAATGGCATCGAAATGCACAATAGCCTTCTCATGCTCTCCCAGGGTGCTCAGCCAATCCGCATACACCCCTCGGAACGATATCTCGCGTGGCTGCAGACGAATTGCTGCCTCGAAGTTCTCCTTGGCTTTGTCGATCTGCCCCTGTGCCCGGTGCGCATATGCCGTCATCAGGCGAATGGTGCCGTCTTGCGGGGCCAGTATCCTCAGCTTCGCCAAATCAGCATGAGCATCGTCATATCGGCCTTCCTGCATCGCACGTTGTGCGCGAGCAGCCAGTTCTTGCGGCGATTGATTCACGGTCATGCTTCGGCTCTAGTACCGTTGAGTTCCCAGCAGATCGCTTTGCCGTCAAACTCCAACACCTCGGGCCGTGCCCAATCGATGGATGATGCAGTACGCTTGATCAACGCATTGATATCATCCTCACTTTGGGCTGCCTGCTTCAATTCGCGTAAGATAGTGAGTTCTCGCTGCATTCCGGCATCAATACCGTCCAGAAGCGCCGTACGGTCGACCTCCGACATGGCAAACCCATCTCGACAAGCGGTAGCAATCTCGAGAATCAGCGGCTGCTCTCCATACTGGCCAACTAGCTTCCCGAAACCGGCTTGCAAACGGGCACGATCCCCGCTGCGGGCCGCATCGGTCGCTCCAAAGGATGAGATGGCTTCCAGCAAATTGCGCCGGACTTTGTTTGCTTGCACCACCACGCTTTGCGCATGATGCATCAGAAGCCGGATCTTGCCACCGGGTTTCAGGATACGGGCCAACTCGCCCGATGCTTCTTCGCCAGCGTATTCGAAACCGAACTGGCTGATGGCGGCGTCAAATTCAGCATCATCGAAAGGCAGATTCTCGAGCGGCACCCCAGCGCGAACCGGAAACGGCAGATCTGCATCTTCCGAAATTTCTGCATAGTCCGCACCGATGATATCTGCAGTTGGGTTTCCGCTCAGCAGCGCCCGTCCAGCCGCACCCATACCGCATGCCAGATCGGCGACACGGCTGGCCTTTGGCATCTCTTTGCCGAATTCCTGCCAGCGGCCTGAGATCAATTTTTGGACAATTTCCTCGGCCTGCGGAACACAGGCCGCCGCTGAATCGGGATCGGCCCAATACCATGTCCAGCTGCTCTCAGCCGCCGACTTATCGCTTTTGTCGCTCATTTATTGCTCGCGCTAATTGTTTGGAAAATGGATAATTCAACGCGATCGCTTTATACGGAAGGATGGCCCGCCGTTGAGACTGGCTTTGTAGCTGGTGAACGCAGCCTTCTTTATGGTGATCTTGTCGCCCGGATCAGGCCGGAGATAATTGTTGTCCGTCTGATACCAAACCGCCCCGTCTTCAAGAGTGAAAACATACCCGCTTCGGCCTTGTGACACCGACACGACGGTGGACTCGATTTCTGAAACCTCGTCATCATCGCCGCCGCCATCAAACAGCTTTATCTTGGGCAGAGTCAGTCCGAACAGGCCACGTTTTGTCTCCCGCACCTGTTCGCGATCAGCCAGCAGAAGATCGTTTGCCTCTTCCGCAGAAGCCATGGCGTCTACACTGGAATCGAAACAGGCAAGCCGCTCGGCATCGTCGGTCAACTGGCGACATTCGAGCACCTTAGCAAAAACTTCGGGTCGTTGCTGCTCATCCTGCGCCGAAGCTGGGACTGCAATCCCAAGACAGGCTGCTGCAGCCAGTGAATATCCGAATTTCCTAGTCATGAAATGCTCCCACGGCTCTGCACTCTCGCGTGATCCGCTGCTTAGGGCATTTGGCGGGCAGCGCCAATATCTGCGGCGTGCTGCCCGCCCGGAAATCTGTTGGCTCAGCCCACCTGCATCGCAAGTTCGCCGTCGCCTTCGTCGATTTTCACCGTGCTGCCATCTGGCACCTCGCCCTGAAGGATCTTCTCCGCGAGCGGGTCCTGCAGGTATCTCTGGACTGCCCGTTTCAGCGGACGTGCGCCGTAAACCGGATCGTATCCCACCCGCCCGAGCCAGCGTAGTGCTGCATCGGTCAGGTCGAGAGTGATTTTCCGGTCCTTGAGCAGTTTCTGGACCCGGCCAACCTGGATTTCGACGATCGGTGCCATATGCTCCATCGACAAGCGGTGGAACAGGATGATTTCGTCCAGCCGGTTGAGGAATTCGGGGCGGAAGTGACCGCGCACGACATCCATGACCTGCGGCTCGACATCCTCCACCTTCTGATCATCATCCATATTGGCGAGGAACTGGCTGCCCAGATTCGACGTCAGGATGATCAGCGTGTTTGAGAAATCCACCACACGCCCCTGCCCGTCTGTCAGGCGGCCATCATCAAGCACCTGAAGCAGCACGTTGAACACGTCGGAATGCGCTTTTTCGACCTCGTCGAACAGGATGACCTGATAGGGCCGGCGGCGAACCGCTTCGGTCAGCACGCCGCCTTCTTCGTATCCGACATAGCCGGGCGGCGCACCTATCAACCTTGCGACCGCGTGCTTCTCCATGAATTCGGACATATCGATGCGCACCATCGCGCTGTCATCGTCAAACAGAAACTCCGCGAGCGCCTTGGTCAGTTCCGTTTTACCCACGCCCGTGGGGCCGAGGAACAGGAACGAGCCGAGCGGACGGTTTGGATCCTGAAGGCCCGCGCGGGCACGGCGGATGGCCTTCGACACAGCCTCGATAGGCTGGCGCTGGCCAATCACGCGCTTGCCGATCACGTCCTCCATCTGGAGGAGCTTCTCTCGCTCGCCTTCCATCATCTTGTCGATCGGAATCCCGGTCGAACGGCTGACAACAGCGGCGATATCGTCCTCGGTGACTTCCTCGCGCAGCATCGCGTTCTCGGTGTGCTCACCAGCAGCCTCGATCGCTTTCTCAAGCTCGGGGATCTTGCCGTATGAAAGCTCACCGGCCTTGGCCAGATCGCCTTCGCGCTGCGCCTGTTCAAGTTCCAGCCGCGCCGCGTCCAGTTGTTCTTTCAGCTTACTTTCGGCGTGAATCTTGTCGCGTTCGTTCTGCCAGCGGGTGGTCAGTTCCGATGATTGCTGTTCAAGATTCGCCAATTCCTCGCGCAAGGCCGCCAGACGGTCTTTGGATGCCTGGTCGGTTTCCTTGCCAAGAGCGGATTCCTCGATCTTGAGCTGGATGATCCGCCGGTCGAGGCTTTCGATTTCCTCGGGCTTCGATTCCACTTCCATCCGGATACGGCTTGCCGCTTCGTCCATCAGGTCAATTGCCTTGTCGGGCAGGAAACGGTTCTGGATGTATCGGTTGGACAGAGTCGCAGCGGCGACAATCGCGCCGTCGGTAATCCGGACGCCGTGGTGCAGCTCGTATTTTTCCTTCAGACCGCGCAGGATCGAGATCGTGTCTTCCACTGTCGGCTCGTCGATATAAACCGACTGGAAACGCCGCTGCAGCGCCGGGTCCTTCTCGACATATTTCTGATATTCATCGAGCGTTGTTGCACCAATGCAGTGAAGCTCGCCGCGTGACAGGGCAGGCTTCAGCAGGTTCGACGCATCCATCGAACCTTCGGATGCACCCGCCCCGATCAGGGTGTGCATCTCGTCGATGAACAGGATGATCTGCCCTTCCGCGCCCTTCACTTCATCGAGCACTGCCTTGAGACGCTCTTCAAATTCGCCGCGATATTTCGCGCCGGCAATCAGTGCGCCCATGTCGAGCGCCATCAGCGTGCGGCCCTTCAGGCTGTCGGGCACGTCGCCATTGGCGATACGCAGGGCAAGGCCTTCCGCGATGGCGGTTTTACCTGTGCCGGGTTCACCGATCAGAGCCGGATTGTTCTTTGTCCGGCGGGCAAGGATCTGGATAGTGCGGCGAATTTCCTCGTCCCGGCCGATAACTGGGTCAAGCTTGCCGTCCCGCGCCGCCTGGGTCAGGTCGCGGGCATATTTCTTCATCGCGTCATAGGCGTCTTCGGCGCCCGCCGTGTCGGCGCTGCGCCCGCCGCGAAGTTCATTGATCGCGGCATTCAGAGCCTGCGGATCGAGGTTCGCATCCTTCAGCGCCTGGCCAGCAGTGGTGGTGGTGGCAAGCGTAATCGCGACCAGAAGCCGCTCAACCGTGACATAGCTGTCACCAGCCTTCTCCGCGATCTGTTCGGCCTGATCGAGCAGGCGCACCGCGTCATTATCAAGGCCCGGCGTCTGCTGAGCGCCGCCGCCCGACACCGCCGGAATTTTTGCCAGAGCATCATCGACCGCACTTTGCGCGATCTGGACATTGCCGCCCGCACGCTGGATGAGTCCGGCAGCCATGCCTTCATTGTCTTCGAGCAAGGCCTTGAGGATATGCGTGGGCGAGATGCGCTGATGGCTGTTCCTGATGGCCACAGTCTGTGCGGATTGCAGGAAGCCCTTGGCGCGATCGGTAAACTTTTCCAGATTCATCAATAATCCCTCATTCTATACCGCCACAAGATAGTGTTGTATAACTGCAACACAAGGCCCGACCCCATTTTCCCATGGAGGTGTATTACTCACATATGGAACCCCGGCGAACCTACAAGATGGCAGCGAAAAAAACTCATACGTGATTGTCCAGACGCTTCACCGATGCCGTCAAGCCCGCTAGGCTGCCTGGCAAGAGAGGAAATTACAGATGAAGCGATGGATTGCGCGTGCCGGATGGGCCGTGCTCGGCCTAGTGCTGGCGGTATTGATCGGCCTGATGGTGTGGGAACCGCTGGCAGCCGGGAAGAGCGCGGCACCGGACACCGACCGCACTTATGAGGCGGAAATCGTTCGGAGCGAATTCGGGGTGCCGCATATCTACGGCGAAACTGACGCAGATGTCGCTTACGGCGTGGCCATCGCCCATTCGGAAGATGATTTCTTCACCTTGCAGGACGTGATCGCGATGAGCCGCGGACGTTACGGCGCAATCGCCGGGGAAGAAGGCGCTCAGGTCGATTTCGCTTATCACCTGCTTGATGCGCGCGGGACCGCCGAACGGCATTATTCCGCCCTGCCCGCCGATACGCGCGCTTTGTTCGAAGCCTACGCCACCGGCCTGAACCAATATGCCGATGAACATCCGGCACAGATCAAGCTGGCGAATCTGTTCCCGGTGAACGGTCAGGATGTGGCGGCTGGGTTTGCCTTGCGTCAGCCGTTTTTCTTTGGTCTCGGCAACACCATTGGCCCTCTGGTCTCCGGTGATCCGCTTCCGCGCGAATTCGGCCCGGCCATTCCCGGCTATGCTCCGTCAGACGATGCTGAGCCGATCATGGATCTCAGCGGGGAAGATCAGGTCGCCCGCGCATTACCAATCCATATGGGCGAAGACGGCGCTTTGGCCGGATCGAACGCGTGGGCGATTGCTCCGGACAAATCGGGCGACGGGGTGACCCGGCTCGTTTCCAACAGTCACCAGCCGTGGCGGGGCGGCGTCGCTTGGTATGAGATGGTCGTACAAAGCAACGAGGGCTGGCATTATGCCGGGGCCAATTTTCCGGGCAGCCCGTTCCCCTTCCTTGGCCATAACGAGAATTTGGGCTGGACCAACACGGTCAACCGGCCCGACATGACCGACATCTACCGCCTCGAGGTGGATGAAGCAGGCGAGAATTACCGTCTGGACGGCAAATGGATCCCGCTTGAACAGCGTAGCTTCACCTTGCCGGTAAAGATGGGGCCGTTGGTTCTGCCTGTGCGCCAGACTGTCTATCGCAGCGTGCATGGTCCGGTAATCCGCAATGACGACGGCTATTTTGCCATCCGTTACGGCGGCATGGACAATTTGGGTCAGCTGGACGCGTATTACCGCCTCAACAAGGCCGAAACGCTCGAGGAATGGGAAACCATTCTGGCACGCATGGACATCCCCTCGACCAACTTCATCTACGGCGACCGTGAGGGCAACATTGGCTACGTCTACAATGCGGCAATCCCCGATCGGCCGAAGGGACCAAACTGGCGCGGTATCCTGCCAGGCGATGACAGCTCGCTGATCTGGAAAGATGTTGTCGAATATTCCGCCATTCCCAAGGTGATCAACCCGTCCAGCGGGTGGGTTTATAACGCCAACAACCAGCCCTATTCCGCAGCCGGACCGGCCGATGATATCGACCCGGAAAGCGTGCCCGCCGAAATGGGCGTGGAGCTGAAGATGACCAATCGCGCAAGGCGCGCGGAAGAACTGATGAACCGCGCCGGCAGGATCGACCGATTGACGCTTGAACGGATCAAATACGATACCGGCTATGTGCGGGCGGATTACGTCGACACGATGCTGAACAGCGTGGCACTGCTCGATGTGACCGACGATCCGGAATTGCTGGAGGGACAGCGCCTGCTGGCTGAATGGGATCTGTCATCAGACGGTGTCGGACAAGGCGATGCCATCGCCCTGCTGATGGTGCGGCCATGGATGAGCGCCGAATACCAGAACAAGGCTCTGCCCGATGCAAGAGAAGAGCTGCAACGCTCGGTTGATCACCTGATCACCCATTTTGGACGGCTGGACCCACCAATGTCAGAATTGCTGCGATTGCGGCAGGGCGATGTCGATCTGCCACTGGACGGGGGCAGCGATACTCTGAGGGCATCTACCCTGTGGGACGTCGATGACGATGGGCGGCTATCCGTGCGGCACGGGGACAGTTTCCTGATGTTCGTCGAATGGGAACGCGGAAAACGGGTGCGGTCGCAGTCGATCCAGCCATACGGAGCGGCCACCACAAGGCCGAACAGCCCACACTATGCCGACCAGGCACCCCTGTTCGTTCGCAAGGAATTAAAACCGGTCCATTTCTGGCGCGTTGATGCGCTGAAAAACGCCGCTCATCGAAAAACGGTCACCAACAGGTGAGCCGCTTTTAAAACTGCCACCGGACTAAATTTACCTCAGAGGACTGATACATGCGCCTTCAACTACTCGCACGCTTTGCTTCTGCCAGCCTGATCGCGCTGTCGCTGGCGGCATGCCAGACGACTGCGGCAGAACCTATTGCGGTTTCTTCCGCGCTGCCGGGCGACAACACTGACGCGCAGGTGGCAAGCGCTGATCCGGCTCCGGTCTCGGAACTGATCGATGCGGTTTCGATCCCATACGAATCGTTCCAGCTGGAAAACGGACTGACCGTTCTGGTGCACGAAGACCGCAAGGCCCCGGTGGTCGGCGTATCGATCTGGTATAATGTCGGCTCCAAGCACGAGCCTGAAGGCAAGACCGGTTTTGCCCATCTGTTCGAACACTTGATGTTCAACGGGTCGGAAAACGCGCCAGGTGATTTCTTCGAGCCTCTGCAGCAGGTCGGCGCGACCGATTTCAACGGCACCACCTGGTTCGACCGCACAAATTACTTCGAAACCGTCCCTACCGGCGCGCTCGACCGGGCGCTGATGCTGGAAAGTGACCGGATGGGATATTTGCTGGGTGCGGTCACGCAGGAAAAGCTCGATAACCAGATCGGGGTTGTCCAGAACGAGAAACGCCAGGGTGATAACCAGCCATACGGGCTGACCGAATACGAACAGCTGGAAAACCTCTATCCTGCGGGCCACCCCTATCACCACTCGACCATCGGATCGATGGACGACCTGTCCTCGGCCACGCTGGAAGACGTAAAACAGTGGTTCCGCGACAATTACGGGCCGAACAACGCAGTGCTGGTGCTGGCTGGAGACATCGATACCGCCACCGCGCGGGAAAAAGTGACCAAGTGGTTCGGTGCAATCAAGCGCGGGCCGGAGACCACACCTGTCGCGGCCCCTGTCCCGACATTGCCCGAGCCAAAATTGAAAACGATTTACGACCGGATCGCCTCCCCTCGCCTGTACCGCATGTGGGCCGTTCCTGGGCTGGACAATCCTGACTTCCTGCCGCTGTCGATGGGCGCAACCGTGCTTGGCGGCCTGGCCTCATCGCGGCTGGACAATGCGCTGGTGCGCGAACAGCAACTGGCAGTCCGGGTCGTCGCACGGGCGGAAATTTTCGCCCAGGCCGGTCAATTTGTTGTTTACGCCGATGCAAAGCCCGGCGTTGACCAGGAGGAACTCGCTGCCGCACTCGATGCAGAGATCGAGAAATTCATGGCTGAAGGGCCAACCGCTGGCGAAATCCAGCGGGCGACAACAGTCTACGCCGCTGGCCAGATCCGCGGGCTGGAGCAAGTTGGCGGGTTCAGCGGCAAGGCACCAACACTGGCCGAAGGCTTGCTGTATCAAGGCGATCCGGGCGCGTACAAAACCACGCTGCGCCGTGCGGCCGCATTGACGCAGGAGGAAGTGCGCGATGTGACCGCGAAATGGCTCTCACGTCCGGTATTCGAACTCATCGTCGAACCCGGCGACCGGCAGGAAGGCGGCGAAAACCGTGGAGGTTTCGTAATCGCTCCAGAGGGATCGAGTGCGATGCAGCCGGCGTTCTTTATCAACCCTGCCGCAATGCAGGGGTCGGTAGGCGTCGCCGTTCCGGAAGCAGACCGGTCGCAATTGCCGCCTGTGGGCGAGCTAAAACCACTCGATTTCCCCGACATTGAACGCGCGACCCTGTCCAACGGGATGGAAGTCTATTTCGCCCGCCGCGATGCAGTCCCCGCCGTTAGCGTGCGGGTTGCGTTCAATGCAGGTTACGGCGCTGACCCCGCTGGCCGCTTGGGCCTGCATTCGCTGATGCTCAGCGCGATGGACGAAGGGACCACCTCGCTCAGTTCGTCGGAACTGGCGGTCGCCCGCGAACAGCTCGGTGCCTCGATCGGAGGCGGCGCAAATGCCGACACCACGTTCTTCAGCCTCGATGCGGTGACCCCGAACCTGCTCGGATCTCTGAACCTGCTAGCCGACTACATTCGCAACCCCGCATTCGACGCGAGCGAACTTGAGCGAGTGCGCGCACAGCAATTGACGCGGATCACCAATGAACTGAACAACCCGGCGCAGATCGGGCAACGGGCGCTGCTGCCGATCCTGTACGGGCAAGACCACCCTTACGGCATTCCGCCCAGCGGCACCGGCGACCCGCAGGTGGTGCAGACAGTCACGCGCGAGGAGATTTCCGATTTCCACCGCATGTGGCTGCGCCCCGATCTGGCAAAGGTGTTCGTGGTTGGCGACACCACGCTGGAGGAAGCCGTCCGTATGCTTGAGGCAAGCTTTGGCGACTGGCAGCCGCCAGCAGTCCCGGCACCGGAAAAAACCTACGATGCGCCCATCCCCCAGCCTGAACAGCGCATCATCCTGCTCAACCGCCCCAATTCGCCGCAGTCGATTATCTTCGGCGGCCTTGTGCTGGAACAGAAGGGCACAGACGACCTGACCGTGCTTCAATCGGCCAATGAGGTTTTCGGCGGCAGTTTCCTCAGCCGGATCAACATGAACCTGCGTGAGACAAAGGGATGGTCCTACGGCGTGCGCAGTATGGTGCGGGCACCGCTCGACCGGTCGTATTTCATGATCTACGCGCCGGTTCAGTCTGACCGCACGGGCGACTCGCTGGCCGAACTGCGCAAGGATTTGGCCGAGTACACCAGCGGCAAGGGCGTGACCGAAGAAGAGCTGGTTCGCCTGATCAATGGCAATGTGCGCGAATTGCCGGGCCAGTTCGAAACCAGCGGTGATGTGCTGGGCGGGATCGTCAACATCGTGACCTACGATCGCCCGGACGATTATTACGAGACGCTGTCCGAAAAATATTCCTCGCTCACCGCCCAGCAGCTTGACGCTGCGGCATTGGGGGCTCTGCGCGAGAACCAGATCGTCTATGTTATTGTCGGCGATGCAGAAGTGGTGCGCCCGCAACTTGACGCATTGGGCCTCCCCGTGGAAGTGCGGGAAACATCAGGCGAATAAGCCGTTCGAATTGTATCAAAGGAGAATATTATGTCCGTAGCAGGTACTTATGATTGCGTAACCAAGAGCCCTATGGGCGACCAGAAGAGCACTTTCACCGTCGTCCCTGGCGATGACGGCACCACCTTCACCGGCACCAATGCCGGCGCAATGGGCAGCATGGACGTCGACGACGGCAAGATCGACGGCAACAAGCTGACATGGAAGATGAACATGACCGTTCCGATGCCGATGACCCTCGACTGCGAAGCAACCGTCGATGGCGATCAGCTGGTCGGCAACGTCAATGCAGGCGCATTCGGTTCGATGGCCATGACCGGTGAGCGTCAGGGCTAAGCTGCTGTCAAACGACTAGCGCTTAACCAAGCCAAAAAAAAGGGGCGCCGGAGTATTCCTCCGGCGCCCTTCTTTTTTGCCTGTCGTCAGCGCGGATCACATCAGCTTGACGCGGTCCATGATGCCGCGGACTTCCTCGATATTCTGGTCGAAGAAATGCAGCCGCGGCGCGGTGAAGTTTACCACGTAGAGTTCGCCGTTGTGCACCGCCATGCGCGCTTCGCCGCGGTAGTCGTGAATGCCCAAGGTTGATGAAAAACAAGGCTTATACGGCGCCCGCGTTCATTCTACAGTAAACCCGAAAACGCGAGCTCCCGACGCTCCTGCGGTACCAGAGATACCGGGCCCAACCCCTCCTCCAAGCGCAAAGATGAAACCGTATTCACCAGCTTCAAGTTCTGTCTCAGATTGTATTTTATAAACACCAGGGGACACCTGTTCATAGACGAAAGCTATTTGATCCTTATCCATAACGCCGGCTTTGACGCCACCAATATTCATACTTCCAATTCTGGCTTCTCTTCGACCCTTTTTTTCCTTCAACTTGACGAGTGAAAACTCATTTGGAGATTGGATTGAAGCCCCAAAACCCGTGGAAAAAGTACCTGACTGCCCGCCATTCGCAGAATCCAGATAGATGTAGAAAGTCGGACGGCGCGAACTCGAGTTGACGCGTGCTGTTTCTCCCGGAATAACCGCTTTGACGCTAGCCGATGCGATACCGCCAGTTATGGCATATCCAAGAATCCCGCCTGTCTTGGTCTGCGTTGAGGCAATAGGGTCAATCTTCCACATACGTGGTTCGCTTGACCAATCATCAAATAGATAGACGCCTGTGAAATGAGGAATAAGTGGATTAGGTGAATCCTCGGACAGATCAGGTTCCACAGTTGCGCGCTTGACCATCGCGGCTATGACAGAGCTTGGCACACCTTGGTCTCTGAGCGCGAGCAGTGTTGTTGTATCTGTCAGATACTCGCTATCACTAGTCTCGATCTTGGCAATCACAGCTTCTTCACCGAGGCCAGCAGCCAAGAGCGCGACAACATCTGAGTTCGAGAGTGTTTCGGCATGCGCGTTAGTCGCAAAAAGACTCATGCATGCAATTACTCCGCCTATGTATTTCTTCATTTTGTGCCCCACAACCTTTTGAATTTCTGACATAGTCTTTTTGATAACAGAAGCCAGCCCGGTTACAAGATGCAATGCAGTGAGATAACCTTTCAAGATAACTCGAAAAATATTGCTCGATTTCACAAATCGTGCTGGGCAAATTAGGGTCAGGCAAGAGAGAGTTTAGGCCAGCCTCGCTTTCAGTCATTCAATGACAGCAGCCCGGGTTAGCCTTTCCCTGCATAGTCTGGCCGACAAAGAAGCCGAGACGCTTGTTTTTCCCGCTCTTGCACTGTTCGACCTTGTCGCAATTATCGGCGATGATCGCACTCTCAGCTTAACCAATGTATGCCGGTGCGTGACCACTAGTTCAGGTGCCCAGATCGTTTCCTGCCGGGCACCCAACAGCAAACCGTAGGATATGCGATCAGTTATCCAGCTCTGAGCTTCACCCTGTTGTTCAATAATATAGACCGCAGCGAGTGAAACCGGATCAGTCAATATCCGGCTCGGCGCAGGTGCATTCAATTGGGCCGCTATTGTCAGGTATCCCGGTCTGGACGAGGTCGATGAAGGAGCACCAAACCTAGAACCGTTTTGGAACGGTCCTGCCAGTCTTCGCATCGATCACATTGCCGGCATCATAGGCCAGAACGCCAGGTATTGGAGCCAGCCGATTGGCGAGAAGCCTGGCCGGTTCAAGAAAACTGCCGGCCGCTTCATATTCTGCTGCTTCGACGGAAAGCCGGGCAAGCTGCCCGGGGACGGAATTGCCGACCGGCGGACGCACGCCCGCAGCGAACATCGGATAATCTTGCCGCATTTTCTTGCCGAGCCCGGTATCTTGGGCAAGTTCCGGAAACTCACTCTCGCTCCAAGCCAAGTCGATCAGGATCGACCCCAGATTCGTAACCCGGCCCGCCTTCGCACCAAACGATACAGTGCCCATGCAATTGCACTGCCAGAGGTATTTATTGAAGCCGAGGCCATAGAACACATACTCGCCCGGCTGGACCGCGATCACGAATATCCGGTCGTTGCCTTCCTTAGAATAGAAACGGCCATTCTCTAGCTGGTAGAGGTTGATCGCTTCGGAATATTCAAAGGCGAAAGTCTCAAGCGGGCCGATGTCCTCATCATTCTTGAGCGCTTCGTTATACGCTTGCTGCTTGGCCGCGCGGTACCCGCCCAGTTCCTGTTCGCTTGGTTTGCGCAAGAAAACCGGTTGCAGCTTGGTCGAAACCGAAGTCGCAGGCATGCGGATCAGCAGATACGCCCTGTCACTGGCGATCTCTATGTCAGCGCCTTTACGAAAGTGCTGAAAATTGACGCCATCCTGAGCCAATGCTGCATTCGGCAATGCGAGTGCGAGCGAGACGCAGAGAGCGAAGGTGAAAACAAGCCGCGTGATCATGATGTCACCTTCGGGGTCGATGGAACAGGT
Organism: Pontixanthobacter luteolus; assembly: GCF_009828095.1. GTDB lineage: Bacteria > Pseudomonadota > Alphaproteobacteria > Sphingomonadales > Sphingomonadaceae > Pontixanthobacter > Pontixanthobacter luteolus. The sequence goes on from NZ_WTYP01000001.1 coordinate 1,584,956, forward strand.
CCCGATGCGATCGCCGCCTGAAGATTGATAAGTTCGGAAGGGTTGTCGCCTTCATGGATTTGCTTCCACATCGGTTCGGTCACCGAATATCGGTCGAAACCGCGAGGAAGCATACAGCGCATCATGACCTGCTGGCGGATGCTGCGATCCAGCGGGCCTTCCAGAATGGAATAGAATGCCAGACCGACAAGTCCGTACGACCCGTTGAACTCCACCTGCTCCGCAGTCCGGTCACTGTCTTCCCAAGCCAAAAAGGCCGGCATTTTAAGCTGCTTGCCGCGTGCCAGATGGCTGCTGCATTCGGCAATCTCGCGGCGCGCGTCAGCAAAGCTGGTGCCCACCTTGTGAAAGACGAAGAACTTCAGTTCATTGCCATATTTGCCATCGGCGGCGACCAGGTCAGGAACTTCGATTTGCGGCTGCCGCTCGTCAGGATCAGCTGGCGGGGGTTCTTGCGAATAAACCGGCGCGGCTGCCAGTGCCGCGCCAATGCAAAATTTCATTCCAAGCCGCATTATGAACACCCCCACCCACTGTAGCGCTGCGCAATACTATGGCATCGGGGCCTCACCGCAAGCGCAATCAGCCCAGCTTGTCTTTGAGCAACTGATTCACGACAGCCGGATTGGCCTTGCCCTGCATCGCTTTCATCGTCTGGCCGACGAAGAACCCGAACAGCTTGTCCTTGCCGCCCTTGTACTGTTCGACCTTGTCGCCATTGGCGGCGATGATCGCGTCGATTGCTTCCTCGATAGCGCCGGTGTCGCTGACCTGTTTCAGGCCTTCGGTGTCGGCGATTTCATCGGGGCTGCGTCCGGTTTTCAGGACAATCTCGTAGATTTCCTTGGCCTGGCCGCCCGAAATCTTGCCCGTGTCCTGCATTTTCAGGATCGCGGCCTGCGCTTCTGCGGTGGCGTATTCGAGGTTCGCTTCATCTCCGAGCGATTTGACCACGCCCGGTGCGGTCGACATCGACCAGTTTGCCACGGTGGTCGCGGTGTCGCTTTCGGGCTTGCCCAGATGTTCGGCAGTGATCGCCAGCAGCGTTTCGAACCGGGCGAAGGTTTCCACCTCTGCAGTCAGGACGTGCGCGTTGTATTCGCTCAGCCCCAGTTCGTTGATGTAACGCAGGCGCTTGGCATCGGGCAGTTCGGGCAGGCTCGCACGGCATTCCTCGAGGAAATCGTCCTCAAGGTTCAGCGGCAGCAGATCGGGGTCGGGGAAATACCGGTAATCATGCGCGTCTTCCTTGCTGCGCATGGAGCGGGTTTCGTTCTTGTCCGGATCGTACAGGCGCGTTTCCTGCACGACTTCACCGCCATCTTCGATCAGATCGACCTGACGGCGCACTTCGCTTTCGATAACCGCCATCACAAAGCGGACCGAGTTGACGTTCTTCGTTTCAGTGCGCGTGCCCAGCTCGGTATCACCGACCTTGCGGACCGATACGTTGACGTCGGCGCGCATCGAGCCTTGCTCCATGTTGCCGTCGCACGACCCGACATAGCGCAGGATCGAACGCAGCTTGCGGACATAGGCACCGGCCTCGGCAGGCGAAGTCATGTCCGGCTTGGAGACAATCTCCATCAGCGCCACACCGCAGCGGTTGAGATCGACATAGGACATGGTCGGGTGCTGGTCGTGCATCAGCTTGCCCGCATCCTGCTCGACGTGAATGCGCTCGATCCCGATGATCTTGTCTTCAGGGATTCCGGCCTTCTCGTCCTTCTCGATCAGCAGCTGTCCCTCGCCCACAATGGGGTGGTAAAGCTGCGAAATCTGATAGCCCTGCGGCAGATCGGCGTAGAAGTAGTTCTTCCGGTCAAACCGCGAATATTTGTTGATCTGCGCCTCGATCGCCATGCCGGTGCGCACCGCCTGACGGATGCACTCGGCATTGGGCACGGGCAGCATTCCGGGCATCGCCGCGTCGATCAGCGACACCTGCGTATTCGGCTCCGCACCAAAAGTGGTGTCCGCGCCGCTGAACAGCTTGCTCTTGGAAGTGACCTGCGCATGGACCTCAAGGCCGATCACGACCTCCCATTCGCCCGTTGCGCCGTGGATGCGGTAGTTACTCATCTATACACCATATTTCCTGTCAGCAGCTGAACCGTCGGACCTTCTCAATCCAGTTGCAATTTCTTCTCTTACATTGCTGTCGAGTTCTCCGCCCAATTCAGCTTGTCCTACACAACCCCAGCAATCCCCGCCGCAATCAATCGACAATGGATCATCGTCAACATCCAGCTTTCGCTGGCAAATGCTGCAGAGGGGCACTGCTTTCGAAGTGATGACATCGTTCTTTGCAAAGCGAAAATAGGCATATATTGCGACGAGCAACGCCGCAGCAGACGCAAGCGTTACTCCGACATTCACCACCACTTCTCCGGCTTGGCCGTAAACCCAGCGCGTTCTTCAATCGCCAGCCCTGCGTTCAGCACGCCTTGCTCGTCAAAGGCCTTGCCGACGATCTGGAGGCCCAGCGGCAGCCCTTCGCTGTTCACGCCGCAGGGCACGCTCATTGCAGGCAGTCCGGCCAGCGATGCTGGCACAGCAAACACATCGTTGAGATACATTGCCAGCGGATCGTCCGATTTCTCTCCGAGGCCGAAGCTGGCGGTCGGCGTTGTCGGGGCAAGGATCACATCGCAATGTTCCCACGCCTTTTCGAAGTCCTGCGCCACCAGCGCACGAACCTTTTGCGCCTGATTGTAATAGGCATCGTAGAAGCCCGCGCTGAGCACATAGGTACCGATCAGCACGCGGCGCTTCACCTCGTCACCGAAACCGGCGGCGCGGGTGGCGGCGTACATATCCTGCAAGCCTGCGCCCTCTGGCAGATCGCGCAGGCCATACCGCACGCCGTCATAGCGCGCGAGGTTGCTCGAGGCCTCTGCGGGGGCGATGATGTAATAGGCGGGCAGCGCGTATTTGGTGTGCGGCAGGCTGATATCGACGATTTCAGCGCCTGCATCTTTCAGCCATGCAATCCCGTCATCCCAGCTTTTCAGGATTTCAGGATCGGTGCCTTCCATCCGGTATTCCTTGGGGATGCCAACCTTTTTGCCCTTCATGTCTGAATTGAGCGCAGCTTCCCAATCGGGAACGGGCATGTCGAGGCTGGTCGAATCCTTCGGATCGAAACCCGCCATCGCACCGAGCATGATCGCGCAGTCGCGCACGTCATGCGCCATCGGGCCGGCCTGATCGAGGCTGGAGGCAAACGCCACCACGCCCCAGCGCGAACAGCGGCCATAGGTCGGCTTGACACCGGTAATGCCCGCAAATGCGGCGGGCTGGCGGATCGAGCCGCCTGTGTCGGTGCCGGTTGCAGCGGGGGCGAGCCGCGCTGAAACGCAGGTGGAGCTGCCGCCGGAGGAACCGCCGGGGCTCATCTGGGTGTTTGAGCCGCCGCTGCGCCGCCAAGGCGACACGACATTGCCGAAATAGCTGGTCTCGTTTGACGAACCCATCGCGAACTGGTCGAGGTTCAGCTTGCCCAGCATACCCGCGCCCGCCGCCCACAGATTGGACGAAACGGTGCTTTCATACTGCGGAGTGAAACCTTCCAGAATGTGGCTGGCCGCGGTGGTCTGGACACCCTTGGTCGCGAACAGATCCTTCATGCCGATCGGCACACCGGCCATCCGGCCCAGTTCCTTGCCCGCCGCGCGGTCGGCATCGACTGCGTCGGCAGCGGCAAGCGCCGCGTCCGGGGTGGTCACGATGAAGGCGTTGAGCGCATCCTGCGCGGCCGCGACATTGGCATTGAAAGCCTCTGCCACTTCGCGCGCGGTGAAATCGCCCTTGGCGACGCCATCGCGGATTGCCGCGACGCCGAGTTCAGTCAGATTGGTCATTATTCGATTACCTTCGGCACGCCGAAAAAGCCGTGTTCGGCAGCGGGCGCATTGGCCAGAATATCGTCGCGGCGGTCACCGCCGGTCTTGGGGTCGGCATTGACCACGTCATCGCGCAGGCGCAGCGTGTTGGGGATCACCGCCGTCATCGGTTCAACACCGGTGCAGTCGACCTCGCCCAATTGCTCGACCCAGCCGAGGATATTGTTGAGTTCGGGGACCATACGCTCGAGCGCATCGTCATCCATCTGGATACGGGCCAGAGACGCAATCTTGGCCACGGTTGCTTTATCTACGGACATGACGCCGCGTTAGCCGCGCCTGCGGCACGCTTCAAGCAGGTTTCGCGCGCGAGGAGCCTATTCGAACGGTTCGCCTATCGGCTTGCCATCCACATAGACACGCCGGCCTGTCCATTCGCGGATTTCAACGTCAGAATTCGCCGACACTTCGGCATCCTTTTCAGGCGCTTCTGAGGCAAGCTCCACTGCGCTGACAGCATCCATTCCCTGGGCCTTCAACTCGTTCAGCGGCTGGTTTGTGTCGATGGTCAAATTATACAGTCCCCGCCCCTCAGCAATCGCCACCGTGTGCACGCCGTCTTTTTCCTCGAGGTCAAGAGCGACACAGGGCTTGTCGCAGCTCCAGCGGCGGCCCGCGATGGTCAGTTCGACGCGGCGTTTCAGATCGGGATCGTCAAACTCCATGCGCAGGTTGGCAAGGCGGCGATCACGGTCGCTGGTCTGCTCCTTGATCGGGCCATACCGGTAGGGCCGCGATTCTTGGGCCAGCGCGATTTCCGCGCCTTCCTTGATCGCGGCATCGCTGCTCTTTGCCAGTTGTGCCAATGCCTCGCGCCCCGGATCGCCGAAATCCCAGCGCAAGGCTGTGTAATCGAATTCATCAGCGCTGACCTTGCCGCTTTCAAGCCGGCTGAGCTGATTGCCGGTTGAAATCGCCCCGAAATTCAGGATCGGCATTGCGAGCAAGAACGCGATGACACAGGTGATAACCGCGAGATGCAGGTTCGCCTGCCGCAGTAGATCGCGCCACCCATCCTTGCGCCCGCGGATCGCGGCGACGAAATAGCCTGCCCCATATGCCACCGCGACGCCAATCGCGATCAGCGCCCACAGGCGTTCCGGGCTAAGGCCGTGCTGGTCGATGCGCGTTCCCATCGACAGTGCGGCCATCGCGGCCAAAGGCAGGATACCGATGGCGAGCACGAAACCGGCGATCCGCAGAATGCGCGAATTGCTGGCATCGGCATCGTCATCGCGGACGACCGCATTGGTCAGCACAAACGCGCCAACCGCGCAGGCTAGCAGCAACGGCGTGGCGCTTTTGGTGGCGGCCCACAGCACGTCGATGCCCGATAGCGCCACGGCCAGCAGGAACAGGATTAGCGCAATCGCCAACGGCACGGCCAGGATCGACAGCACCAGCAGAACGACCGACTGCAGCGTCCCGATGATTTTCATCTGGTTGCGCAGAACGCCAAGCGACGCACCGAACGCCGCACCGGAAAACATCCAGCCGAACCATTCCTCGTCTATCAAATCTTTCAGCAGGCTGATCTGGATAACGTCGAACAGTGCAGCAAGGATCGCGATCAGCGCCCAGCTAAGCCCGGTAAATGCAAGCGCGCCCGCCCCGCAGATCGCATCGCTCCAGACATGGTAATGGGTGACTTTATAGGGGGTTTTCCAGCGCAGCTTGTGGAAGCCCGACTGGAACAGTGGGACCGACAGCAGAACCGCCAGAATGCCTGCAGCAACCCAGTATTCTGTGTCGCTGTAACGGTCCTGCACGCTGGTCACGCGCCATGCGATGCCCGCCATGACTGCGCCGACACCAAGGCCGAAGATCGCAGGTGCCACCCGGTCATTTCGGTCGATGGTGAGCGCGGCTGCAACCGGCCCGAAGAAGAAAAACGCTACTAGCGCCATGCGCCACGGCGTGTCGCTGCCCCCGTCACTGGCAAGATGCACCGCCAGACCCGCGAGGCCAAGCAGGCCAGCAAGCAACCAGGGCCGCAGGGGCCAGTCGTCTGGCCGCGCCGCCTCTATAGCAGTGTCGTTCTCACCCACGCCGCATCCCCTCCGTTACGGCAGCCAGCAATTTTATCCGATCAGTAAAAGCCTGATCAGTTGGCGCCCGGCCCCGAAGGCGGACCGGCCGGCCCACCAGGGCCGCCTTGTTGCTGCTGCATTTGCATCATTTGCTGAAGTGCCTGAAGCCGCATTTCGAAATCCTGCCGGCCCATGAAATCAACCACTTCGATCTCGAAGGTGAGGTCGGCGTTTGCCGGGATCGGCGAACCGGCTGGCGGCTCTGCACCATATGCCTGCGCGGCTGGAATCTCGAGGACGTATCTGCCGCCCTTCTGCATCTTTTTCAGGCCTTCCGCGAAACCGGGGATGGTCGCGCCATCTTCCAGCGGAAACGGATTGCCCTTCGGGAAGATACCTTCAGGGATTGGCGGGTCCTGCGATTCGTCGAACACAGTGCCATCGGCCAGCTTGCCGGTGTAATTGATGAACACCACGTCGCCGTCCTGCGGGGTCGGGCCCGTGCCTTCCGAAACCGTTTCGATCGAAACACCCTGCGGTACGGCCGACCATGCGATTGCCGCACCGATCAGTACGGCAACGATGATCCCGATCCACAGCTTGGTCAGGGAACCCTTGGCAATGGGGTGGATCGGTACGCGGGTGACTTCGGTCATGGATTGGTCCTGGATTTCTGATCTGTTTCAGCGCCAAAAACAAAAGGGCGCGGATTGCTCCGCGCCCTGATGGCTTATCGCTGTGCTAGGTTCAAGCGAGTAATCTGGAATGCGTGGCGATTAACCGTCGCGTTCCATCCGCTTGCGGTCCATCTTGCGAGCGCGGCGAACTGCAGCTGCCTTTTCACGGGCGCGCTTTTCGCTTGGCTTCTCGTAGTGGCGACGCAGCTTCATTTCGCGATACACGCCCTCACGCTGCAGCTTCTTCTTGAGCGCGCGGAGTGCTTGGTCGACATTGTTATCGCGAACCATGATCTGCATAAATTCAATAACCTCACAGCAAAGGAGCAGAGACCGCAAGAGCGCGGTTTGCCCTCAGAAAAATCAACGAAAAGTGGGCCGAATCCATAACGGATCGGCTCGAACTGGGGCGCACCTAGCGAATCGCGGCAGTTTTGGCAAGGGCTTAGGACGCCCCAGTTTGCTCCGCGAAGCCCGCCGATGATGCAGCGGCGGCTTTGCCTGCTTTCCCTATGGCCCCTGCACGGCTAAGGAGCCGCCATGTCCTCTCTCTCACCATTAGCAGCAACCCTCAATGTCGCATTGGGCGGCGCTGTCGGCGCGGCCATGCGTTACCAGACCGGGCGGCTGATGACCGGCTGGCTTGGCCCCAAGGCTGTTACTGCATTTCCATGGGCCACGCTGACGGTAAACATCACCGGTAGCCTGCTGATGGGCCTGTTTGCGGGATGGATGGCCCGGCACGGCGGCGCAGGGGGCGAACAATGGCGCCTGCTGATCGGCGTAGGTTTGCTCGGCGGATTCACCACTTTTTCCAGCTTCAGCCTTGAGATGATGCTGCTGATCGAGCGCGGCCAGGTCGGCCAGTCGCTGCTATACGCGTTCGTTTCGGTCATGGCGGGCCTGATCGGACTTTACCTTGGATTGATCGTAATGAGACTTGCAGCATGAGCGGCGAAGATAAAAATCCCGACGGATCGGGCGTTAACCCGTGGGATTCGGCGAAGGATTCGGACAATGTCCGCCAGTTCACGGTGGGCAAGGATGACGATGACATCCGGCTGGACCGCTGGTTCAAACGGAACTTACCGCAGATCGGCTTTGCCATGGTCAGCCGCTGGGCGCGCACCGGCCAGATCCGGGTGGATGGCAAGCGGGTGAAACCGGAAGACCGGTTGAAGGCAGGCCAGATGCTGCGCGTTCCGCCGGGCGGCGAGACAGCGCAGCGCGGCCCGCGTAAGCGGGAGGAACTGTCGGACGAAGATATCGCCCGCGCCGAATCCATGCTGATCGCGCAGGACAAAGCATCCATCACGCTTAACAAACCTCCGGGTCTTGCCACGCAGGGCGGCACCGGCATGAGGGATCACGTAGACCGCCTGCTGGATGCCTTTGCCGGCGAAAATGATCCGCGCCCGCGCCTCGTCCACCGGCTGGACAAGGATACCAGCGGCGTGCTGCTGATTGCCCGCACACCGGGCAGCGCGGCGTATTTCTCCAAGCGTTTCTCGGGCCGTTCAGCCAAGAAGATTTACTGGGCGCTGGTGGTCGGCGTGCCCGAGGTGCAGGACGGTGTTATCGAGGCGGCACTGGCCAAACAACCGGGCACCGGCGGCGAAAAAATGCATGTCGATGAAGCGGCGGGGCAACCTGCCAAAACCCGCTACCGCGTAGTCGACCGCGCAGGAAACCGCGCGGCATGGGTCGAATTGCAGCCCTTCACCGGGCGCACCCACCAGTTACGCGTGCACATGGCGGCAATCGGGCACCCCATCGTTGGCGACGGCAAATATGGCGGTCCCGATGCTTTCCTGACCGGCAGCATCAGCCGCAAGATGCACCTGCATGCGCGGCGCCTGATCATCGACCACCCGGATGGCTCGCCGCTGGACGTTGTGGCCGATCTGCCTGAACATTTCGCATCGAGCATGGAACAGCTCGGTTTCGATGAGAACGACAGCGACGCCCGGCCCGACGAAGGCCCCGGCCCGATGCCGAAGGAGCTGAAGAAGAAGGCCGCCCGCCAGCACGCCAAGCAAATCCGCAAGGATACGCGCGGCGAGCGGCGCTCGCGCGGGGCCACTGACAAAAACCCGAAGAAGAAGCTGGGCAAAAAATCGACTGCCAAATTCGCCAAGGGCGGCGCGCCAAAGCCCAAAGGGCGCGGCAAACCCGGCACACGCGGAACGGCAAGTCGCGGAGCAAAGCCTGGCCCAGGCAAAGGAAGCAAGCGGTAATGCATCCCAACCCGGCCTATCGCGGCGGCGACAGAGCGTTGCAGGAAACGCTGATCGACCAGATCGGCATGGGAATGGTCTTCATGCAGACGCCGGATGGTCCGCGGGTGGCGCATACGCCGCTGCTGTCCACCGGTGACGGGGCGGTCCAGTTCCACCTCGCGCGTGGCAATGCGCTGAGCAGGTATCTGGCTGGAGAGAACGCCCTGATCGTCGTCAACGGACCCGATGCCTATGTATCGGCACGCTGGTATGAAGACCGCAACACCGTTCCGACGTGGAATTTCGTCGCGCTGGAACTGGAAGGTCCGATCAGGAAAATGGCCGCAGAGGGTACGCTTGCCATGCTCGAAACGCTGTCGCAGCGGCACGAAGGCCGCGTCGAAGGCGGCAGGCCGTGGACGATGGATGAATTGACCGATGAACGGAAACGGCGCCTGATGTCCGGTATCGCCGGTTTCGAGATGGAAGTGCGTGCGTGGCGCGATACGGTCAAGCTTTCGCAGGACGATAGCGCCAGCGACCGCACGCGCGTGGCAAAGGGGCTTGAGGCCAACGGATCGGTTGCCGTGGCCGAATTGATGCGCACACTGGTGCCAGACCAATGACCATCAAATTGGCCGTATTCGATTGCGACGGCACGCTTGTCGACGGGCAGGCAAGTATTTGTGAAGCGATGGAGATCGCCTTCCAAACCGCAGATCTGCCCCCGCCAGACCGTCACGACATTCGGCGCATCGTCGGGCTCAGCCTGCCGCAGGCGCTTGGCCATCTGGCACCCGACGCCAGCGGCAGGCAGCGCGCAGCCGCGGTCGACGCCTACAAGGACGCGTTTCGCACCAGCCGTCTGGAAGGAAGATTGCAGGAACCGCTTTTCCAGGGGATCAAGCCGCTGCTTGACCGGCTGCTGGCCGCTGACTGGACGCTGGCAGTCGCCACCGGGAAATCCGACCGGGGGCTCTATTCTTGCCTGATGATGCACGGCCTGAGCGATCATTTCGTGTCTTGCCAGACAGCCGACAGGCATCCATCCAAACCCCATCCCGACATGCTCCATGCCGCAATCGAAGAAGTGGGTGCGAGCGTGGCGGATGCGGTGATGATCGGAGACACCACCTTCGATATCGAAATGGCCAAGGCCGCCGGCGTTCGCCCCATCGGCGTCGATTGGGGCTATCACACCCCGGCCGAACTCACAGGCGCCGGAGCAGAGGCTATCGCCGCCAGCCCATCACATCTTGGAGACATCCTGATATGATCCAGAACAATGACGATGCAGTCGCCCGCACGCGGTATTTCATCATCTCGCTGACCCGCCTGTTCGGGGCAATCATGCTCATTCTGGGCATTCTCGTGGTCAACGGAACCATCGGCTGGCCGGATATTGCCGGATACGCGCTGATCGTGGTCGGGATCGCCGATACTTTCCTGATCCCGCAACTTCTGGTGCGCCGGTGGAGGACACCCCCGCAATGAAGCGGTTTTACACGGACGTCTCGGTCAACAGCGGTAATGATGCGTACTGGATTGAACTGGATGGCCGGCCGGTCAAGACTGCCTTGGGCAACCGGCAGATGCTGCCGAACAGGGCACTTGCTGAAGATATGGCGCAAGAATGGTCTGCGCAGGGCGATCCGATCGACGTGAACCTGTTTCGCCGCCGCGACCTGGCCGATTATGCCATCGACCTGATTTCGCCCGACACGGATGCCGCTGCCGCGAAGCTTCTGCCATTTCTGGAAACTGACACACTGTGTTACCGCGCCGGCCCGGACGAACCGTTCTTCCGCAGACAGGAAGAAATCTGGGAGCCGATCATCGAGCGGTTCGAGCAAGACGAAGGTATCCGGTTGGAACGGGTCAGCGGCATCGTCCACCGTCCGCAGCCCGATGCCTCGCTTGCAAAAATGCGTGAACGTCTGGCCGCGATGGACCATTTTGCGCTGGCTTCGCTGCAAAGCATGACTTCGCTTGCCGCCTCGCTATCAATCGGGCTTCTGGCAATGGCCGAAGATGCCGATGCCGACGCATTGTGGAATGCCGCCAATCTGGAAGAGGACTGGCAGATCGAACAATGGGGTGAGGACAGCGAAGCGCAGGCAGTGCGCAAAAGGCGCACCGCAGATTTCATGAACGCATTTGAATTTGCGAGACTGGCCCGCGCCTGAGCGCGGCCGCGCCGGGTTTATCCGCCTGCAACCCAATCTGCGACTTGCCCCGCAACATCGTTAGCCGCACGGTTCAGCCCATCTCCGACCGGCCCCGCTTCCGCCAGGATGCCGGGTTGCACGCTTTCGAAGCGGCGGGTTTGCAATGCGCCGTCAGGCTCGCTGCGAATGGCATCGAAACGCACAATCACCGATGATGTGCGAGCATCATAGCCGAATTCGCGCAAGGTCCCTCGAATGGTCGAAGCAGCGCCAACGCCCGGATCATCCCCGTCGATCACCAGCCCGCCGGTGCGGGTACGCAGTGTTTCGGCCAGCAATGTACGGAACAGGCGCGACGGCTTCTCAACCCAGACCGCGTCTTTCAGATAGGCGATTTCGGTTGCATCGACCTGCACCGGCACCCGGGCAACACTCAGCCGGGCGGATGTTTCAGGTTCCAGAACCTTTATCGCAGTCGCTCTGCTACCGGCGGTCCCCGTTCCTGCAGGGGCAGAGGCGGTGGCTGTCAGCGTCAGCAGGCTTTCGGGCGGTTCGGACGACAGGCTGATGCACCCGGACAGGGCGATCACAGCCATGGCGGCGGCACCGTTACGGATCATGGCCAACATCGGCGGGTTCCTCTTGTCTTTCATGGCTCATACTCCGGCAGCGGTTTGGAACCGAGCAGCGACCCCGCCCCTTCGTTCTCCAGCCGTTCGGTAACGCTGCGCAGTGCCTTGCTGGTGGCACGCAGGTCTTCCAGCGTCGCCTCTGCAGCAGGCAAGGTTTCGGTCGACAGCTGGCGCGCGGCAGGCCGTGCATCTTCCAGCGTGTCGCTGAGCGATTTCGCCGCCGTGTTCGCAGTGCCCAGTGTCTCGCGCAGCTGCTTTGCCAGGGAAGCGCCTTCGCTGTTGAGCAACTGGTCGGTCGAATCGGTGACCTTTTCGAACGAATCCAGCGCCTCACCGGCTTCTTTCAAGGTATTTTCCAGCTCCGCCATGGTCGATTTGATTTGCGGGGCCGTGTCGGCAAGCTCGTCGGTCATCCGGTTGGTATTGCGAAGGATACCGGCAATCTCGCCCTGGTTCTTGTCAGAAAGCAGCTCGGTCATCCGCTCGGTCAGCGTCGCCAGACGTTCGAGCAGCAGCGGCGCATTGGACAGGATCGCCCCGAAGCCGCCGGCCTTTGGCGGGATCTGCGGAACGCCGTCTTCAAGGCAGGATGTTGTTTCGCAAGTAATTGGCGGTGCGCCCTGACGCGCGCCATCAAGCAGGATGGTTGAAACGCCGGTAAACGATCCCTGGATGGTCGCTGTCGTCCCCATCAGGATGGGAACCTCTTCCTTCACCCGGATACGCACGCGGACGAAACTGGGATCGTTTTCATAGATCGCGATCTGCGTCACCTGACCGGCGGGCACGCCTGCGAAAGACACTTGCGATCCGTTGGCCAGCCCGTCGACCGATTGCTGGAACAGGATATCGTAATCCTTCTGCGCACCCTGGCCCAACTGAGCGATCCAGATGATGAATGCGGCCAAAGCGGCAAGCAGCAGCAAGGTGATCGTACCGACCCACAGATGATTTGCACGCGTTTCCATACTGTTTCCTTATGCCCCGCCCTTGCGCGGCTTGTCCATCGAACGTGATGCGCTCGAAACTTCCCGTTTGCTTTCGCGCGCCTGTGCGGCCTGTGCTGCGCGTCCACGAGGGCCGGTGAAATAATCCAAAATCCACGGATGCTCTGTGGCGAGCAGTTCGTCGATCGTACCAACGCCGATGACCTTGCGATCCGCGATCACCGCGACCCGGTCGCAAATCTCATGCAGCGTGTCGAGGTCGTGGGTGATCAGGAACACCGTCAGGCCCAGCGTATCCTGCAATTCCTTGGTCAGCTTGTCGAACTTGGCCGCGCCAATCGGATCGAGGCCCGCCGTAGGCTCGTCAAGAAAAAGCAACTCCGGGTCCAGTGCCAGCGCCCTGGCAAGGCCCGCGCGCTTCTTCATCCCGCCGGAAAGTTCCGACGGGTATTTGTTGACCGCTTCTGCCGGAAGACCCGACATTATCACCTTGTACAGCGCGATCTCGTCGAGCAGCTTCTGGCTAAGTTCGGGGTAAAACTGTTTCAGCGGAACCTGCACGTTTTCGCCCACTGTCAGGGTCGAAAACAGCGCGCCGCCCTGAAACAACACGCCCCAGCGCGACCGGACGCCAATCTCCTCATCCGGCTCAGCTTCGGTGATCGAATTGCCGAACACCTCGATATGCCCCTCATTGGGCCGCTGCAGACCGATGATGGACCGCATCAACACCGACTTACCGGTCCCGGAACCGCCCACTACGCCCAGGATTTCACCCTGTTTCACTTTCAGAGAGAGATCTTCGTGGACCGTTTGAGTGCCAAACCGGTTGACCAGACCGTCGACCACGATCGGGTACTGGAATTCACTTTCTTCGCCGCTCATCAGCCCCACCCTATTTCGGTGAAGAATACCGCGAAAAACGCGTCCAGCACGATGACCATGAAGATTGCGGAGACAACTGCCATCGTGGTGCGCCGCCCGACCTGCTCTGAATCGCCTGCCACTTGCATCCCGTGATAGCACCCGGCGATACCGATAATCAGGCCGAACACCGGCGCTTTGATCAGGCCGACCCAAAGGTCATACAGCGGCACGACTTCCTTGATCCGTTCAAGGAAAGTCAGGAACGGTATGCCCAGCGACAGGTCGGCGACCACTGCGCCGCCAACGATCGCGACAACCGACGAATAAAAGCCCAGCAGCGGCATCATCAAAACCGCCGAAAGAATACGCGGAATCACCAGCGCCTGCAGCGGCGAAATGCCGATGGTGCGCATCGCGTCGACTTCTTCGGTCAGTTTCATGGTGCCGATTTGCGCGGCGAAGGCAGATCCGGAACGGCCCGCGATCATGATCGCGGTCATCAGCACGCCCAGTTCACGCAGGGTGATCCGGCCCACGAGATTGACGGTCAGCGTTTCGGCACCGAACTGCGCCAGCTGCACCGCGCCTTGCTGCGCGATGACGATACCGATCAGGAAACTCATCAGGCCGACGATTGGCAGTGCGCGAATACCCACCAGATCAAGCTGGCGGACGACAGCCTTGCCGCGGAACAGGCGCGGCGAGCGCAGCAATTGGCCCACCGCAATCAGCGTCTGACCGAGGAATCCGACCACGCCCTTGATCCCGCCGACGAATTCTTCGACGAGAACACCGACATGTTCGGCAGCGCGTTCGTAACCGGGGCGCAAATCCGTCGCTTCCGGTTCGACCTCATTCGCCGATTCGATTTCCTTGAGCAGACGCGAGGCGCGGTCCCCGGCGCCGACAATCGGCACGCCGAGCCGCGTAGACAGGCGCGCTGCAATCCATGCGCCCACGGTGTCGATTGCGGTTACACCGGACAGATCGACCGCCCCGACATCGCCATCCACATCGCGCAGGTCCGCGTCGATTTCGCCAATGGTCGAAACGAGATACGCGCCGGTCAGGGCCAGCACAGGGCCGCTTTCCGCGCGCTCTTCAATGCTGAAATGGGCCCCGTTATCCATATGACGGAGCTATGCGGCGAAAACTCTCTCCATACAAGCCGTTGCGTGCGCCGGTTGTCGCTGGCAAAGGCCGGTCACTATGACCACCGAACTCGCCAAGACATTCGATCCGGCTGCCATCGAGCAGCGTTGGTACCAGCACTGGGAAGAACAGGGGCTTTTCCGTCCCGAGCGTCCCGACGCGCAGCCCTTCACCATCGTGAACCCGCCGCCAAACGTCACCGGCAGCCTGCATATCGGCCATGCGCTGGACAACACGCTGCAGGATATCGTGATCCGGTACGAGCGGTTGCGCGGCAAGGATGCGCTGTGGGTGGTCGGCACCGACCATGCGGGCATCGCGACACAGATGGTGGTCGAACGCCAGCTGGAAGAGAAGCAGGACAAGCGCACCAATTATTCGCGCGAGGAATTTGTCGAGAAGGTCTGGGACTGGAAACGCGAAAGCGGCGGCACCATCACCACCCAGCTGCGCCGCCTGGGCTGTTCGATGGACTGGAGCCGCGAACAGTTCACCATGGACCCGCATTTCAGCGAGGCCGTGCTCAAGGTCTTCGTCGATCTGTATAATGACGGGCTGATCTACCGTGATAAACGGCTGGTCAACTGGGACCCCAAGCTGAAAACCGCGATTTCCGATCTCGAGGTCGAGACGCAGGATATCAAGGGCAGCTTCTGGCATTTCAAATACCCGCTGGAAGACGGCGTTACGCTGGCTGACGGACGCGACTATATCGAGGTTGCGACCACCCGCCCCGAAACGATGCTGGCCGACATGGCGGTTGCCGTGCACCCGGATGATGAACGCTACGCCAGCGTTGTCGGCAAGCATGTCGTGCTGCCGATTACCGGCCGCAAGGTTCCGATCGTCGCGGATGAACATGCCGACCCCGAACTGGGCAGCGGCGCGGTGAAGATCACGCCGGGTCACGATTTCAACGATTTCGATGTCGGCAAGCGCGCAGGCTTTGCCCCTGCCGATATGCTCAACATGCTCGATGCAGAGGCCAATGTTTGCCAGACGGCAGACGGCCTGGTGCCTGACGAGTTTCTTGGCCTGCACCGTTTCAAGCGTGACGGTGTGGACGGCGCGCGCGAACTGGTGATTCAGCGCCTGAAGGAACAGGGTTACCTGATCCCGCACATAACCAAGACGAAAAAGGGCGAAGAGGTCGAACTCGACGCGGAACCGCGCACAATTGCCACCCCGTTTGGCGACCGCGGCGGCGTGGTGATCGAACCATGGCTGACTGACCAGTGGTATGTCGATGCCGCGAAACTTGCGGTCGCGCCGATGGAAGCTGTGCGAAACGGCGACATCGAGATTATTCCGCAAAGCTGGGAAAAAACCTTCTTCCACTGGATGGAAAACATCCAGCCGTGGTGCATTTCCCGCCAGCTGTGGTGGGGGCACCGGATTCCAGCGTGGTTCGACGAAAGCGGCAATGTGTTCGTCGCCATGACCGAGGAAGAGGCCCAGGCAAAGGCTGGCGAAGGCGTTACGCTGAAGCGCGATGAAGACGTGCTCGACACGTGGTTTTCCTCCGGCCTGTGGCCTTTTGCCACGCTCGGCTGGCCCGACGAAAACGCGCCGCTCTATCAAAAGCATTATCCCAACGACCTGCTGATTTCCGGCTTCGACATCCTGTTTTTCTGGGATGCGCGGATGGCGATGCAGGGGATGCATCTGACCGGTCAGGCCCCTTGGAAACGGCTGTATCTGCACGGTCTGGTCCGCGCGGCAGACGGCTCCAAAATGTCCAAATCAAAAGGCAATGTGGTCGATCCGCTGGGCCTGATCGATCAATATGGCGCCGATGCGCTGCGGTTCTTCATGGCAGCGATGGAAAGCCAGGGCCGCGACATCAAGATGGATGACGAGCGGGTCAAGGGTTACCGCAATTTCGCGACCAAGCTGTGGAACGCGGCCCGTTTTTGCCAAACCAACGGCATCACCGCATCGGCTACCATGGAAGCTCCAGAGGCGACCAGCGCGGTCAACCGCTGGATCATTGGCGAAGTTGCCGGAACGCTGACGAAACTGGATGCGGCGATGGCCGATCTGCGTTTCGATGCGGCGGCCAACATCATCTACCACTTTACATGGGACACATTCTGCGATTGGTATATCGAACTGATCAAAGGCAATTTTGACGAGGAAACGAAGGCTGTTGCCGGTTGGGTCCTCGACCAGATTCTGGTGATGCTGCACCCGTTCATGCCGTTCGTCACGGAAGAGCTGTGGAATGCACAGGGCGACCGTGCAAACTACCCGCTGATTACCGCCAAATGGCCTGAATTTGGAGCGGGTGTCGATGCCGAGGCCAAGTCCGAAGTCGAATGGCTGATCGGTCTGACCAGCGCGGTTCGCGCCGCCAAGAACGAGCTTGGCATCCCGCCGGGGCAAAAGCTGGAGGCTTATTGCGAGGCACCCAGCCCGCTTGCCGCTGATGCTATTGCCCGCAACAGCGCGGCGATCGAACGGCTAGCCCGGATCAGCGCGATCCATACCACGCACGCGCCTGAAGGGGCGGCAATGCAGATCGGCGCAGGTTCGGACACGCTGGCAATCCCGCTGGAAGGCCTGATCGACATCGATGCGGAAAAGGCCCGCCTGACCAAGGCTCTCGAAGTCTCTGCCAAGGAAGCAAAATCGCTCGAAGGGCGATTGGGCAACGCGAACTTCGTCGAACGCGCAAAGCCCGAGGCGGTGGAGAAGGCCAAGGCCGACCACGCGCATCACAGCGCCGAAGTCGAACGGCTGACTGCGGCGCTGGAACGGCTGGGATAAGGCACGGTGTCGGTGGCGGTATTTTCCTACCCCGCCGATATCTGGCACACCGCGACCATGGAATACGCAGCGACACATTTCGGGGCAAGCTTCTGGCGCACTGCCAGGCGCATTGGCAGGCGCATTGACAGGCGCTCTGGCAGACCCGGTATTTTCTGCCTCAGGACCGTGTTCCATGTGTTCCATTCTGTAGGGTTTGCCGGGGGTGAGCCGTGCAGCTAGTCCTCGCCACACAGGCGCCGGGGGAGCCAGAAATCTTTGCCTCTGTGCAAGGCGAAGGCCCTAGCGCCGGGTCGCCCTGCACCTTCGTCCGGCTGTCGCGCTGCAATCTGGCGTGCACATGGTGCGACACCGCCTACACTTGGCATTTTGAAGGCGATAACCGCCCGCACCGCAATGCTGAAACTTTCGAACGCAAGGCGAACCAGATCACCCTGAAGGTGGCAGATGTAGCCGCGCGAATTGAGGCGTTGGGACAAACCCGGCTGGTCGTGACCGGCGGCGAACCCTTGCTGCAGGCCGCAGCGCTGGGTGAATTGCTCAAACTGCTGCCCGACATGACGGTAGAGATTGAAACCAACGGCACCACCACCGCGCCCGGCCATGTCGATGTGTGGATCGACCAGTATAACGTCAGCCCGAAACTGGCACATAGCGGCAATCCGGCGGAACTGGCGCTGATCCCCGAACGGCTGCGCAGTTATTCGCTGGACGAGCGGGCGTTCTTCAAATTCGTCGTCGCCTCGCCCGGCGATGTTGATGAAGTGGCTGAACTGGTGCGCACGCACGCGCTGCCCCGCCAGCGGGTATTCCTGATGCCGGAGGGGACCGACAGCGAGACAATCCGTGCCCGCGAACAATGGATGACGCAGGCCTGTCTCGATCATGGTTTCCGCATGACCGACCGGCTGCACATCCATCTGTTCGGCGATACAAGGGGGACTTGATGAGTTATCTTTCCGAAGCATCCGGTTCGCAGAAAGTCGGCTTTTTCATCGCCGTGGTAATCGCTGGACTGATGGCACGCTTTTTCTGGGCCGGCGGGATCGAGGAATATTTCAACCCGTCCAAGCAGGTCGAAAACCAGATTGTCGAGGTGCTTGAAGCGCGACCGGGCGATCTGGCCGTGCTGCGGGCGATGGAGCAATCCTTTCCGCTGCAATATGACGAACTGCTCGAAGCGATGACCGATGCCGGGATGCAAAACGCCCCGCCGGAAATGGTGATCGAAGCTGGCAGCAGGCAATTGGGCCAGTTCATGGCCAGCCATCGCAATGATTTTGCTGCTGCCCCGCTGCCTTCGCTTGATGCGGTCGCCGGCAAGGAACGCGAATTGCTGGCATCGCTGCAGCGCGACGAGCCTGTCTACTGCGCCGATTACCTGTTCGGCACGCTGATCCCCTCGGACCCGCTGTCGCAGGAAAGCTCGCGATTAATCGGAGAAACCGCAGCCGCGCGTGTCCAGGCGATGGCCGCCGGACGCGCTGACCAGCAGCTGCGGCTCGATATTACGCCCGCCATTCTGGACGGCCTCGCAGATACGATGAAAGACGAAGGCGCGAGCGCTCAGCAATTGGCAGTGATCTTCGGCGACGCGGATTCGGCCACGCTCAGCGCAGAGCAGCAATGCGATTCGGCATTGCGGATGCTTTCCAGCATCGAGAGCCAAACGGACACGCGGCGAGCCTTGCTGATCGGCAAGATGCTCGCCCGGTAAGGCGTACTAGACCCCCTGGCTGCGCCAGCGCTGGACGGTGCGGTAAACCGCCTCTTCCTCGCCTCCGCTGCCGGTCCAAAGTTCAACAAAGCTCGGGTCTTCGGATGCCGGCCGTTTGATTTCCTCGAGGTTGTCGAAGCTGACCCGGATCGGGATGGCCACGCCCTCGCCGCAGATGATGCATTCGCGGTTGCGCAAGGCCGGGATCGAATCGAGGAAACCGCGCGCACCTTCGGGCATTGCAGCCTTCACGAATGCCTGGTCACGGTCGTTGTTGAGACGCATGGAGATGATCGTGCCGCACTGCGACAGCACGCCTTCGGCAAGGTCAGATGGACGCTGGGTAATCAGGCCCAGCGAGATACCGTACTTACGGCCTTCCTTCGCGATCCGGCCAAGGATATTGCCGACCGACGAGCCATCAGCGTTCTTCTCGTTTGGAACGTATCGGTGGGCCTCCTCGCATACGAGCAGGATCGGACGGGTCTTTTCGTCGCGGCCCCATATCGCAAAGTCGAACACCAGCCGGCTGAGAACCGCAACCACGGTGGAGGTGATGTCCGACGGCACGCCCGAGACATCGATAATCGAAATCGGTTTGCCATTGCCGGGCATCCGGAACACCTTGGAAATGAAGTCCGCCATCGTGTCACCCACGAGCATGCCGGAGAACATGAACTGGTAACGCGGATCGCCCTTCAGTTCCTCAAGCTTGTTCTTGATGCGCATATACGGCGCGGAATTGGTCGCTTTGTCCAACTTGCCCATCTGGTCCTGAATTGCGCCGGAAAGGTCGGACAGGAGATAAGGCACCGGCGAATCGACGGTGATCTTGCCCATCGTTTCGGCCAGGCGGTTCTTGTTGCGTGCCACCAGCAGGCAGCGCGCCAGAATATCGGCGTCGATCTGACGTTCGTTGCCGCGCGAAGTAAGCAGCACCTCGCAATGTTCTTCGAAGTTCATCAGCCAATAGGGCATCTGAAGGTTCGTTACGTCGAGGATCTGGCCATTGGTCTTGAACGCTGCGGAATATTCCCCGTGCGGATCAATCATTACGATGTGACCATCGGGCGCAGCTTCGCAGATGCGGTGCAGGATAAGCGCGGCGCTGGTCGATTTACCGGTACCGGTCGACCCGAGCAGCGCGAAATGTTTGCCCAGCATCGCATCGATGTAAACGCCGGCGCGAATGTCCTTGGTCGGATAAACCGTACCGATCTGGATATTCGAACGTCCATCGCTGGCATAAATCTGTTTGAGATCGGAAGTGGTCGCCGGATAGATAAGCGCGCCAGGCACGGGATAGCGGGTCACGCCGCGGCGGAAGCCGTGAATCTTGCCGGTCAGCTTCTCTTCCTGTCCTTCGCCGAGGAAGTCGATATTGGCGATGATTCCGCCGTTCGAACGGCGATCCTGCCGTTGGTTGCGGACGTTTGCGAGCAGCCAGGCATCACCCACGCGGATCTTGATCTGGCTACCAACCTGCCCGGCCAGTGCGATCGATGGATCTTCGTCCTGCATGCACTGGTTTAGACGTTCGAGATCCAGCGCGATTTGCGAGCCTGAGCCCGCGATTTCCAGAACGACACCAATTGGCTGTTTGGCGTTGTCGGACCTTGCAGTTGGCTTTGCGGGTGCCGGCTGAGCAGATGGCTGCGCAGCTGGACGCTGGGCCGCCGGTTGCGGCGCGCTATTGGGCGCGGGCTGCGGATTGTGCGGAGCCTCTGACTGAGGCTGAGCAGCCCCACCCGAATTCGCGTTTGGCGACGCTGCCGGCGTTCCCGCCTGCGGCTGCCTGAAATTGTGATTACCCAATTCGCCCATGGTGTGCGCCCAGTTCCCGTTGTGTTTCGGGATACGCGCTAGCGCGAAAGGGGTTAATATCGGGTCAACTGCCCGGCCAGCGGGCTTAAATCAGCGCGAATAACCGGCCGGCGACCCATCCCATGAAGATCGAAAGGCTGACGGCAAGCAGTCCGTACCAGAACTCTTGTTGCTGCGAAAACAGCTCTACAAAGCGTTCAAACCCGACTTTCTTGACTTCGACTTCAGCAATAGCGGAGGCGATTACGCGGCCGCGTGTAATGGCGAAAGTTTCCGCAGTATAGGTTCCCGTCTGCACATTCGACGGCAAGGAAATCCGTGCCTGATAGAGCACCTGCTCGCTGATGCGGACGCCTTCCATCGATTCCTTGTACAATCCTTGCCGCTCTCGCAGATCGACCAGCCCTGCCGTGAAGCGGGCCTGTTCTTCCGGATCGATGGTGCCACTGGGGGACAATTGTATGTAGTCGAGCCCCAGTTCATAAATCGCTGCGGTTCTTTCATCGACAATATCTGCAATCCGCGCGGAGGAAGACGCCACGGCGAAGAAAGAAGGGGCCGAGCGGAACGCCGTGCTTTCAGCGTTCATCCAGATCGGGCCAATGCGTTCTTTTTCGCGCAGACGGATCGGTTCCGACGGCCCTTTGAGGATCACAACGATGTCGTATTTTCGGCCAGCCCGCTGACCCGACGGGTCCAGAATGGCGCCAAACAGAATGAGCTCTGTCCCGGTAAAGCCCTGCCGCACCTGCACCTCGTGCTGGGACACCTCCGGCACGAGGATCGGGTCACGCTGCGCGCTCAGTGCAAAAAAGCACAGGATTATCAGGAACACCCGGCTCATAGCGGCGACACCGTGTAAATCTCGTCCGGTTGAACACCCAGTCCGAAAAGCATTCTGAGCGCGACAAGCAGAACGATCACCGCGAGCGCAAGGCGCAACCATTCAGGTTTGACCTTCTGCGCCACCTGCGTGCCGATCTGCGCCCCGGTCACAGAGCCGAGCAGGAGAAACGCCGCCAAAACAATGTCCACCGCCTGGGTTGTCAAAGCGTGCATCATTGTAGTCGCCATGGTCACGAACAGAATATTGAACAGCGACGTACCGACCACGACACCCGCGCTCATGCCGAGAATGTACAGCATGGCCGGAACCAGAATGAAGCCGCCGCCAACGCCCATCAGCATGGTGAGAATGCCGACCAGAATGCCGAGAATGAGCGGCGCGAAGGGCGAGATATACAGACCGGAGCGATAGAACCGCCAACGCAGGGGCAATGCGGTCACCAGCGGGTGATGCCGCCGCTTCGGCGCGCTGCGCGAGGTAGATCCCTGCGCTGGCCGGATCGATTCCATCGCTTCCTTCGCCATCAGAGAACCAATGGTCCCCAGCATGACGACGTAAAGAATGTTGATCACAACATCGATCTGACCGGCGGCTTGCAAGAAGCGGAACAGGATCGCCCCGATCCCGGCGCCGAAAATACCACCGACAACGGTGACCCCGCCCAGCTTGTAGTCAACGCCCTTGCGCTTGCTGTGAGCGAAGACCCCGGACACGCTGGCACCGGTAACCTGGGTAGAAGCCGACGCAGCCGCAACCGTTGGCGGGATACCATAAAAGATCAGCAATGGCGTTGTGAGAAATCCCCCGCCGACCCCGAACAGGCCGGACAGGATGCCGGTCAGCATACCCAAAGCGACGATCCAGATGCCGTTCACCGACAGGTTCGCAATGGGCAGATAAAGATCCATGGCCCGCCCTACCGCACGCGTGCGGCAGGTGAAAGGTGAAACGGTTCAAAATCCGGTCGAAAGCGTGACTGCGATTCCTGAATCGGGCTGCGCGTCTCCGGCCACTCGGTGCCTGTAGTCCATCGATAGTCGCACAGGGGCCCGGTCGAGATTGAAATTGGCACTGATGCCAGGTCCGGCATCGAGCCTTTCGGCACCCTCTTGCGCCCCGCCCCATACACCGGCGCCCAGCCTCAGTTCAGCACCGCCGACCTGCGCCAACTTGTGATCTAGTCTCACTTGCCCGTCGACAAAGGCGGTTTCAAAATTGCCGCCGACATAGCCCGCTTGGACATATGCCTCAGCCCGCAGGCCAAGCGGCAATTGCGCTGGCGGCAGCTCGGTCACGGCAAATACGGCTGGCCGGATCTCCGTGCCAGACGCATTGCGCGACAACCTTGCTTCGGCATGGAGCGCCACCGGGATCTGCGGCACCGGCCGTGCCGCGGCTCCAAGCGCAATATCGCCCTCCTCGCCTTGGGAAATTGCCTTGGTGACCCGCGCATAGGCAACGGGCTTATAGCTGCTGTGCGGATCGAGCCGGTACCGCATGACTGCGCCGACCTGACTGCCACCATAACTCGGTGCCAGCACGCCTGCAGCTGTCGGGAGGCCATCTTGAGAACGGAAAAATGCCCATCCATCGAATGACCAACGCTTTTCACGCTTACTTGCGCCTCGGACAGAATTGGGTCGAGACAAGTCATTCCTTTTGGCCGGCTGCGAGACCGTTAGTGAATTTTGCACGCTTGTTAACGTAGCTCTGCGCGGCGCCTCAGTTGCAGATGCTGGCGAAGCAACCACTGACGGCAGTCGCAAGCCCATAGTTTCTGGAGCGGGCGCGCTACGGGAATTTCGGATCAATTTGCGGTCCGCGCTCACCTGCACGCGAGAAACGGCGTTGGAGATGCGGCGCACCGTCTCTGTGCCGGCTGCGGTATCAGATGCCTCGTCATCGTTTGCCTTGCGGGTATTGGCCGCGATCTCAGGCCCGGCCAACCGCACAGGCGCAGCATCGCCCGCCGCCCCATCCGCCGGATCAAACGGAGAATGCCAAAGCGTCACACGCAGAGCGATCCACAAGGCAAGCACTGCGGCCAGCGCCACTAGCGGCGCACCCTTGCGCCGCACCCTGATTATAGTCATCGGCTGCCTCTGCCTGCTGCAAGTACTCCCGAGTGCGTTGCAGGGTGGGCCGAATGGTCGGTCTTGTCCCAGCGCGGCGCCTCTCCGGACAGTGTCGCCACATAAGCCATCAAGGCACGGCGGCCAGCCATGATCGCGATGATGTTTGCAACCGGTATGCGCAAGATCGCGAGCAGCCCCTCGCCTATTCCATATTCACGCGCCGTGAATGCAAAACGCCACACAGCACGCCATGCAAAACTTATGAAGTTCAGCGCCAGCACCGCGCGCAACAAGGCATTCAACTCCATCGACGGACCTTGCCAGAAAGCATTGAGCGCCCAGACAATCGCAGAAAGCACCAGCAGCAAATATGCCGCGGCCAGCACCAGAGCCGTGAACGGGCCGCGCCTGTCACGCAAACGCATCCAGAATTCACTGGGCTTCCCGCTCCATCCGAGATGGTCCCACCCCTGAAAAGCGATGCCGTGCACCCAGCGCGTTTTCTGCCGAACAGCCTGATCGAGTCTGGCCGGGAAACACGCACGGGTTGCAATCAATCGGCCGTCTTCGTGCCGCATCCGCACGAACCGGCCACTACCGCCCAGTTCCGCGACCCCCAGGCCCAATTCGTAATCCTCTGTCAGACTGCCATCAGCAAAGGGCCTCTGGCCGCCGTTTTGCTCCGCTAGCTTAGTCAGCATTCCTCGGGAGATCGCGCAACCGACCCCGGCTAGAGGCATGCCCGCACCGAGCGCATCGCGGACCACCATGGCCTTGCCATGCGCCTCGGCGAATTCTTCGCAATAATGCCCGGCGATCCACGGTGAGGTCGGTTGCGGTTCTGGCAAGACCGGCAATTGGACGATGTCCACCGTCTGCATCGACCGGTCAATCAGCGTCAAAGCCGCCGGATCGACCATATCCTCTGCATCATGCAGCAGCACCATGCTCGCCTGCCTGCCCGTGCGCGCCTCGTCCGTCTGAAGCGCGGCATAGAGGCTGTTCAGACAGTCGGCCTTGGTCGTAGGACCGGGTTTGCGCTGAACCACAATTCGCAGCCGCGAGTCGGTTCCGCCTGCAACCGCAGCAGCAGCGAGAGTTGCCGGGTCGTTGTCATAACAGCCGACATACATGCGCAGCTGGTTATGCGGCCACACCGCCAGCGCATGACGGATCGTTGTGCCGATAACCGCGGCTTCCTGCCACGTGGGTATGAAAACCGCTGCCGGGCCGCTTAATTCCAGCTCGCTTTCATGTTCAGGCGCGAGGGTCTCCGTCCGCGCCCGGCCTGTCAGTTTCAACCAGATCCAGGCGAAATCGACAGTTATTTCATCCAAAGCCCCGATAAGAAAAAAAGCGCCCGCAAATAACAAAAGCTCTTGCTGAACCAGTACAAGCCATTCGGCCCCTGAATATTCGATCAATGCTTGTCCGACCCCCGGAAAGTGAGGTCCTCATCACAAATACGCGTATCGGAGGCTGCCGGGCCTTGCAACGGAGAAAAGATTGGGGGATGGGGCACAGCAGACATGGCCCAAACAAAATTACCTCTTCGCTCCGTCTTTGCCCCTGTACGCGCGCTGTTCGTAAGCGACGCCTCGGCAGGCGTCCTGCTCATCCTTGTGGCAGCCGCCGCCATGCTGGCTGCGAATTCTGAACTCGCATCGGAATACAGCCTGCTGTTCAACGGCAAGCTCGGATGGACCCCGATCCCGAAACTCGACACGCTCCACTATTGGATCAACGATGGTTTGATGGCGATTTTCTTCTTCGTCGTCGGGCTCGAGGTTAAGCGGGAAATCATTTGCGGGCAGCTGTCCTCGCCTGAGCAGCGGCGTCTGCCCATACTGGCCGCGATTGCCGGAATGCTGGCACCGGCCGCAGTCTATGTATTCATCGTTGGCCCAGATTCCGAACTGACCCGCGGCTGGGCCATCCCGGCCGCGACCGACATTGCTTTTGCAATGGGCGTGCTCGGCCTGCTTGGCAGCCGTGTTCCGGCTTCGCTCCGCCTGTTCCTGCTGACGGTTGCCATCGTCGACGATATCGGTGCCGTCATGGTGATCGCGGCGTTCTATACCGCCAATATCAAGATGGCCTGGTTGGTCGCTTCGATTGTCGTTGTCGGCGTGATGATGGCGATGAACCGCATGCATGTCAGCCGGATTTTCCCATATATTCTGGTCGCTCTGGTGCTTTGGTTCTGCGTACTCAATTCAGGTGTTCATGCGACAATTGCGGGCGTGGTTGCCGCGCTGACCGTCCCGATGCACCGCAAGGACGGGAACAGTCTGCTGGAGAAGATCGAACATGGCCTTGCCCCGTGGAGCGCCTATGCGATTGTGCCCATCTTCGGTTTCGCCAATGCCGGCGTGAACTTGAGCGGGATCGGTATGGACAAGATGCTGGATCCGTTGCCGCTGGCAGTTGCAGCGGGCCTCGTGTTCGGCAAGCAGCTGGGTATTTTCACGATCATCGTGCTGGCTGCAAAGGTTGGCTTTGCCAAACCGCCAAAGGGTGCCAGTTGGGCTGAAATCTGGGGCGTTTCCGTGCTGTGCGGGATCGGCTTTACCATGTCGCTGTTCATCGGCGAACTTGCCTTCACCGGATCTAACGAAGCGGCTCGCCTCCTCAGGGACGAAGCCAAGATTGGTATTCTGGCCGGATCGGTTATCTCGGCAGTGCTCGGCTTCGTGATCCTCAGGCTCACCACCGAACATCCCAATGATCGCAGCGCGGAACCCGATCCCGCCTGATCAAAATCCTGTTACCGGGCAGATGAATACCGCCGGGAGCCTCACCAGCTCCCGGTGTTTTCCATGCTTGCCCAAGGTTCCTGCGCGGGCAAATTGCCATCCTGCAAAAGCTCGACAGAGATCCCATCTGGCGAACGCACAAACGCCATATGGCCATCACGCGGCGGGCGGTTGATCGTGACCCCTGCATCCATCAGGCGCCGGCACGTTTCGTAAATATCATCGACGCGGTATGCGAGGTGGCCGAAATTGCGGCCGCCTTCGTATTGTTCGGGTTCGCTGCCGTCTTCTGCGGGCCAATTGTATGTTAGCTCGACCTCAGCCACACCTTCCTGTCCGGGCGCCGCGAGGAAGATCAGGGTGAAACGTCCCGCCTCCACATCGAAGCGGCGGACTTCCTCGAGACCAATCAGCTTGAAAAAATCGACCGTCGCATCCGGATCGGTCACGCGGATCATGCTGTGAAGATATTTGGTCATCGCTGGTAAACTCCATTCGTCGCTATTCAAGCACAGTTCATCGTCAGATGGTATCCCAAGCTCGGTCGCCAGAACCGCAACTGGGAGGACATGAATGACTGATATCAGTGAAACACCCACCGCCGCCACCACCTTCTGGCGGGATCCCGAAAATCGCCGATGGATAGGCAGTTCGGCGATAATTGCCGCCGGACTGATCGCGGGCGGCTTCCTGCTGGGCGACGGGCTTGTCCGCGCGAAGGACGCTGACCGGTCGGTCACCGTGCGCGGCCTCGATGAACGCGAAGTGGTGGCTGATCTCGCGACCTGGACAATCTCTTATTCCGCCACGGCTTCCAACCTTCAATCGGCCCAGTCGGGGGTCGACCGCGACAGCGAAGCTATCCGGAAGTTCTTCAAGGAAATCGGCTTTCCAGAAAACGCATTGGAGCCGACCGGCGTCAACGTGAATTACTATACCGACAATGGCGTGCCGCGTTACACGGTCAGGCAGCGTATGACCTTGCGGAGCAAGAACATCGAACTGGCCCAGAAGGCCGTCAAACAGCAGGTCGATCTGGTCCGCAGCGGTGTGGTTCTGGAAGACGGATCAGGCATGTCTTACACCTTCACCGGGTTGAACGACGTCAAGCCGGAAATGGTCGCAGCTGCAACTAAGGACGCACGGGCTTCTGCAGAACAATTCGCGAAAGATAGCGGCGCCTCTGTCGGCAGTATCCGCAAGGCGACCCAAGGCTATTTTTCGATCAATGCACGCGACGGAGATGGCGGCGGATGGGGAGTAAGCGATACGCCCTATAAGAAGGTCCGCGTAGTCACGACCGTCGATTTTTCACTGGAATAGCAGGCAAAAAAGGGCCCGCGCCTCCCCCTAAGGAGCGGGCCCTTTCGTATAGCCCAAGTGGACGAATTACATGCTGTAAGACAGCGTGAAGAAGAAACCGGCGTCGGTGAAATCTTCGAATGACGGGCCCTGCGTATCGACGTAGTTCACGCCGAGGCTCAGGCTGTCGGTAACCGCGTAGGATGCACCGAGCCCCCAGTCGAAGGACGTTCCGTCCGTATCGGTCGAGAACACGCCGTCGGTATAACCGAGGTGTGCGCTAAGACTGACCGGAGTGTCGGGAATGCCAACTTCGAAGTCTGTGTAGACGTAGATATTATCGCTATTGCCGAGCGAGTCCTGATCCCACGCATAGGCCGCGCCCAGCGTTGCGCTGACCGGACCAAGCGTCGTCGAAATCGACGCGTAGGGTTCGAAGTAATCGGTATCTACGCCTGGAATGTCGCCAGTCGGATAGATGTAATAGAGCAGACCGACATCGAAGGTCAGACCTTCGGCTACGTCGCCGTTCCAACCGCCATATACGTCAAGCTCCAGCTCGCCGAATGCACTACCGCCGGAAATGGTGGACGCCCAGGTGCCGACATAGAAACCGCTCGAATGGCCCAGATCAATGCCGCCTTGCAGCGCGATATCACCGTCGGAGAAAGATACGCCGCGGAAACGGTAGTCGGATACCAGCGCAACATTGCCGGACAGCTCGAGACCGCTTTCGCCGCCAACTTTGCTTTCTTTTTCAAAATTCACGTCTTGCGAGATACGGACCACTTCCTGTGCGGTCAGTTCAGGCATTACGGCGTTTACATCGATATCGGCGATATCGACGACGACGTCGGATGTGACAATGTCGGACGTGTTGATTACAGTTGTCTCGGCTTCGACAGCAATTTCAGATGCCAGAGCAGGCGCCGAGATCAGCGCAGTAGTAACAAAAAGACTTGCGGCGGTAAGGCCGCGGATGGACGTGAGCATGACAAACTTCCTTGGTTTGTTGGGTTGCTTCGTCCCACCTGCATAAACACCGGCCGCGTTCTTTTCGATGTGCGGTCTCGTGCGAATATGTAATTATCTTGCAGGCCAATGCTGCGCCGCACAAGTCTTATTACGAGATTTTCGAGAAGCCGTCAGAATGTGTGGATTTTCTGCACCAATTGCGCGACACTTAAGCCTCGGTACAGCGATTGCGGCCTAACCCTCTCTCCCCTATGCGCGCCATCAACCAATCAGGAATCAGAGTTTTCAATGTTCGAGCCGTTCCGCAATATCTTTAAAGGCAAATCGGGCCCTCGCGGCGCACGCTTGCCCGAAGGTGAGCGTGCCTATGTCATCGGCGACATACACGGACGTGCCGACCTGTTCGAAGTGCTGATCAAGGCAATCGAGGAGGATGACAAGCAAGCCGGACCTGCCGAAACAACCGTCATTCTCCTGGGCGACCTGATAGATCGTGGGCCGGACAGCGCAGGCGTGATTAAGCTCGCCCGGCTGTGGACTGATTACCGCAAAGTCCTGTTCCTGACCGGCAATCATGAAGAGATGTTTCTGGATTCGTTCAAGGACGAAGGTGTGCTGCGCCATTTCCTGAAGCATGGCGGCCGCGAAACAATCATCAGCTACGGCGTTACCAAAAAGGAATTCAACAATTCCACGCTGGAGCAATTGCAGGACCTGCTTCGCGAAAGAGTGCCAAAGGGCGACCGCAAATTCCTGAAAAGTTTCGCTGACATGATCGAAATGGGCGATTATCTGTTCGTCCACGCCGGAATCAATCCGAAACGGACGGTCGACGAACAGAAGCGCAGCGACCTGCGGTGGATCCGCGAACCCTTTCTGAACCACAAGGACCAACATTCTCACGTGGTGGTTCACGGCCATACAATATTTGAAGAAATCGACGAGCGTCACAACCGCATCGGGATCGATACCGGCGCATACCGCCATGGTGTATTGACCGCACTTGTGCTGGAAGGGGACACCCGCCGTTACATCCAGTCCGTCGAGAAGAAAAAGGGCGGGATTCAGATCGTGAAAAAGGACGAAGTCGCATGAAAATCGCCATGGTGGGCTCAGGCTATGTAGGTCTGGTATCGGGTGCCTGTTTCGCCGATTTTGGACACGATGTTGTCTGCATCGACAAGGATCAGTCGAAGATTGATCGCCTGCATGACGGGGTCATGCCGATTTACGAGCCAGGCCTTGCCGAACTGGTCGGCACGAATGTGAAGGCCGGCCGCCTGTCGTTCACAACCGATCTGGCAGAGGGGATCAAGGACGCCCAGGCTATCTTCATCGCGGTCGGCACCCCTAGCCGCCGCGGCGACGGGCACGCCGACCTTTCCTTTGTCTATGCAGTCGCGAAGGAAGTTGGTGAAAGCCTGTCGAACGATGCAGTGGTCGTTACCAAGTCCACTGTGCCAGTCGGCACCGGCGACGAGGTCGAACGTATCCTGCAGGATAGCGGCACGAGCCACAAATTCGCAGTTGTATCCAACCCCGAATTCCTGCGTGAAGGCGCTGCGATTGGTGACTTCAAGCGTCCTGATCGCATCGTGATCGGTGCGGAAAGCGAGTTTGGGCGCGAAATCATGCGCGAAGTTTATCGCCCGCTGTTCCTGAATGAATCGCCAATCCTTTTCACCAGCCGCCGCAGTGCGGAATTGATCAAATATGCCGCCAACGCATTCCTTGCGACCAAGATCACCTTCATCAATGAAATGGCTGATCTGTGCGAAAAGGTGGGCGCGGATGTCCAGGATGTCAGCCGCGGAATTGGCAGCGACAACCGGATTGGGTCCAAATTCCTGCACGCAGGCCCGGGTTATGGCGGATCGTGCTTCCCCAAGGACACGCTCGCCCTGTTAAAAACCGCTGAGGATTATGAAAGCCCGGTCCGCATCGTCGAAGCGGTGGTCAAGACCAACGACACGCGCAAACGTGCGATGGGCCGTAAGGTTGTCGACGCTCTGGGCGGGCCTGACCACGCGCGCGGCAAAAAGGTCGCGCTGCTTGGCCTCACCTTCAAACCGAACACCGATGACATGCGCGACAGCCCGGCAATCGCAATTGCGCAGACTTTGCAGGACGCCGGAGTGACTGTCGATGCATTCGATCCTGAAGGTATGGAAATCGCGAGGCCTTTGATGCCCGGCGTGAATATGAAAGACGATCCCTACGCCGCCATCGAAGGCGCGGATGCGATTGCAATCGTTACCGAATGGGATGCGTTTCGCGCCCTTGACCTGAAGCGTGTGCGCGAGCTCGCAAAGGCTCCGGTCCTAGTTGACCTGCGCAATATCTATCAGCCGTCAGATGTCCGTGCAGCAGGCTTTGAATATTCCAGCATAGGCCGCGAATAAAAGTCAGAGGCCGAACCACCTTTTTCGGTTCGGTGCATCTGACAATTTCGCGGCAGCGGCGAAAATCACCAGAACTGCGGACAGGATTGCTGCATAGGTTATCAGCGGGAATTGCTGCCCGCCCTGATAATGTATGGCCAGCATCGCCCACAGGATAACCGCCGCATACCAGGGATTACCGCGGCTGCGGAATGTCGCAGCGGCGCCAATGATCCCGGCGACCAAGACAATGGCTGCAGCCAGCAACGGATATTCACTGCCGCCGCCAACGCCATGATATTTGAGCGCAGCGGTTATGTTGACGGTTGAGGCGACTGTCAGCCATGCCGCCAGAGCGCTGAATGTTAATCCCGCAATCCATCTCTCGCCAGCTGTGAATTCGCGCTCGTAATTCACCAAATGCCGTAGCGCCGCCAACAGGCAGACCAGCGAACAAAGGATAATGACCGCAGAAATCGCCGTCAGGTTCGCAAACTGGGTGTATGTCGCCCACAGCCCGTTCGCTGCAGTCGCTCCGGCAGTGTACCATCCGATGCGTGCCAGCAGGGTATTATTCCGCTGCGCGGGAAGCGCTTGCCAGATCGCGTAGATCACGCAGCCCAGAAATAGCGGCCCCCAAATAGCAAATGCCCAACCTGCCGGCACGACCAGTGAGCGGATTGCATCCGAACGCTCACCTATCTGCTCCCCAAAACCGAGGTTCGGCAAGAAAGTCGCTCCGATCTGGAACGCGACGGCCAGAATAATGGCGAACCGCTGCGCGGCGCTGCGAGGGGATGATACTGTGTTCATGCAGGTTAAACACGCCCCGCGCCGACCGGTTCCGTCGCTGCGGTTAGTCCGTATCTGTGTAGAGAACCCGGAAAGTATACACCGCCACTATGGCACCGGCGAGCTGCGCAGCGATAAAGCCCAGCACATCGGCGGGTGAGATTCCCGCGAAGGTGTTCGAAAGGCTTCTGGCCACGGTGATCGCAGGATTGGCGAAGCTGGTCGAAGAGGTGAACCAGTAGGCAGCTGAAATATACAGCCCGACACTGGCAGGCACCCACGCCTTGCTGACCTTGATCGTGCCCAGAATAGTCAGAACCAGTCCAAAGGTGGCGATAAATTCGCCCAGCCATTGCCCGGTTCCGGTCCTCGGCTTGATTGAATACTGCCACACCGGCAAATCGAACATGACATGAGCGGCCCAGACACCGGCAATCCCGGCACACAGCTGAACCAGAACGAACAGCAGCGCTTCTCGCGTTCCGATTTCCCCCCTGATACGGAACGCCAGCGTTACCGCTGGATTGAAATGGGCGCCCGATATCGGCCCCAGCATGGCAATCAGCACGGCGAGGATCGCGCCCGTCGCCAGAGTATTGCCGAGCAGCGCGACCGCAACATTTCCGCCGGCCAGCCCTTCCGCCATGACGCCTGATCCCACGACACAGGCGAACAGGAAAAAGCTGCCGATTGCCTCGGCCAGTAGGCGCTGTTTCATGATGTCCGAAATCCCCATCAACCGTTTCGGCGGCCGCTATAATCAAGCCGGAGCCGGATGACACAGATAAATTTGCCAGGGGGCCTGTAAGCCGGGTTCTGTCCTGCAGCAGGTTTGCTTACGCACCAGCGCTGCAGGGGCAGCCATTCCTCTAGGCGGCGGATTGCTCCGCCGCTCAAGCAGCCAACCCGGGCGATCACGGTCCGAAACAGACCTGCTGACTAGCAGCGCGCCGCCCCTATTTGGCCTTGCTCCAGGTGGGGTTTACCATGCCGCCATTGTTACCAATCGCGCGGTGCGCTCTTACCGCACCCTTTCACCCTTACCCCTTGGCCGAGGCCTCGGGGCGGTTTGCTCTCTGTGGCACTTTCCCTACGGTCACCCGCGGCGGGCGTTACCCGCCACCATCGTTTCGCGGAGCCCGGACTTTCCTCGCGGAGACAAAGTCCCCCCGCAGCTGCCCGGCCCCCTGGCAAAGCCCATGTAAGACCGCCCTGCCCGATTGGGAAGCGCTTTGCTGTTATTCGGCAGCTGCATCCGAGTATTGATCATACGCCTCAAGCGCCTGCGCTGCGTACATCGCACTGGGCCCTGCGCCCATATACACAGCCAGCCCCAGTGTTTCGGCGATCTCTTCGCGGGAGGCGCCATGCTTGCGCGCGCCTTCGACATGATAGGTGATGCACGGATCGCAGCGAACCGCGACAGAGATTGCGACCGCCAGCAACTCCTTGGTCTTCGCATCCAGAGCGCCGCCCTGATGCGCTGCACCGCCCATCTCGCGGAACGCCTTCATCACGCCCGGCGAACCCTTGTGCAGTTCCTTGATCGCCGGGATCAGGTTTGCGGCCATTCCCGGCCAGTCCTTGAATTCAGTGTGTGCCATTCGCTTGCTCCTTGCTTGCCCTGACCTTTAGGCGCGCGGTGTTCGGCGCACTTTGACACAGATCAATTTGGCAATTTGTTGCAAGCTTTAGCGGGCGTTACCCCGGTCACGGTCGAGCAAGAGCTGGAACAGGATCGCGCGCAATTCTCCGTCGATTTCACCGCTGATCCTGCGCGGCCGCCAGCGGCGCTCGAAAGCCTCAACCGCCTTGTGGCCATCGGTGATATCGTACCCGTACCGTTCCAGCGCGAGGTAAAACGCGCCGTCATTGTCGAACGGATCGCCCAGTTCGATCTTTGGCGTCGGGGTCGCAAGACCGTATTCCGCAAGCCTGTCCCATGGGAAAAGTTCCCCCGGATCGGTCTTTCGCGCCGGGGCCACGTCGGAATGCCCGACGATGTTGGCGCGCGGAATGTCATGGGTTTTCACGATCCGGTGCAGCAAAGGCACAAGCGCCTCTATCTGGGCATCGGCAAAGGGGCGATATCCCAGCCCGTGCCCGGGATGGTCGAGTTCAATCCCGATACTGGCCGAATTCACATCCTTGTGGCCGCGCCAATAGGATACGCCTGCATGCCATGCGCGTTTGTCCTCCGGCACCAGCAAGGTGACCTCACCCTCTTCCGATATCAGATAGTGGGCACTTACCCCCGCGTCGGCATCGCACAGCCGGTCCAGGGCTGTGCCAACCGGCTTCATTTCGGTGTAGTGGAGCACGACCATGGAAACGGGCAATTTCCGGTCGTTGAAATTGGGCGACAGCCGCGTGTGATGAACGAGTTCGTCGCTCAACCGATCAGACCCTCCGGCTGCGGCAACACTGCGCCCAGCACCAGG
The DNA here is from genome assembly GCF_009828095.1 of Pontixanthobacter luteolus. GTDB lineage: Bacteria > Pseudomonadota > Alphaproteobacteria > Sphingomonadales > Sphingomonadaceae > Pontixanthobacter > Pontixanthobacter luteolus. The sequence goes on from NZ_WTYP01000001.1 coordinate 1,619,432, forward strand.
GCATCTTCGCCCAGTTGATATTGAAGGCCGCCGCCAGACCGCTCAGCCAGCATGGCGATCATATGTGCGGGTGCCGTACGGCTGGAAAGATCACGCGCTGCAAGATCACCTTGCAAAGCCTTGCCGATTGTTTCGTCAAACGCGATTTTCGGGCCGCTTGCGCGAACCACGATTTCGGTATTCCCGCCGCGCATTTCCGCACCGATATCGAGCGAGCCGCCGCGCACCAGCGTTTCCAGCGCAATATGCGCGAGGTTGAGCAGGACCTTCACCGCATCCTTGGGCAGTTTGGCCGCGTCCATCGCCCAATGGGCTTCCACGCGTTTAGCATTGGCGACAAGCGAATCGATAACCGACTTCGCTTCGCTCACTTCAACCATTTCGCCAAATCCACCGGCAGCGCCGAACGCCAGACGGAAGAACTTGAGCTTGTCCGTGCTGGTCCGCGCGCTCTGTTCCAGCAAATCCATGCATTGTTCGCGCATTTGCGGGTCGGTTTCGTCAGCCAGCAATTCCAGCCCGTTGCTCAGCGCGCCAACCGGGCTGAGCATATCGTGGCACAGCCGCGAACACATCAGCGCGGCAAGATCGAGGGATGCATCATCATTCATAAAAAGCAGCTAATTCCTGACGGTATGGAACACTTGGAACACAGTCCTAGGGCAAAAATTCCCTGCCTGCATCCGTTCTTTGGACAGACCGAATGATTGGCGGGCACCAGCCGAACGGCGAGGCAGGTCTATCCCGTGATCGCCGCGTAGGAAAGTTCATTGAAACCAGTGCTTTCATCGCGCCAGAAGCGAATGTTTCCAGCCCCGATGATCGCCCAGATGCGCCCGTCATGGGCTGCCATGGCGGCATCTGTGGCGGAAGGAACGGCAACGCCATTGGGGTGCGAATGGTAGAAGCCGGCAATGGCAGGGCCGCCGCCGCGTTCATCGCGGTAGGCCGAGATCAGCGCTGCCGGATCAATCTCGAAATGGGCCGCCGGCAGGGGATGGACATTAGCGGTGGGCACGGCGCCGATGATGGTATCACCCCTCCCCAACAGGATCCCGCAGCATTCCAGCGGAGCCGCCGATGCAGCAGCCTCCTTCATCGCATCCAAAACCTTGCTTGAGATATGCAGCGTCATCGCCCATCGGTTTAGCCATGAGCGAAAGCGAAGTCATCACCGGCACAATCGCCACATCCGGCAGGGTGGACAAATCGCTTGCCGAGGCGTCGGGCCTTTCGCGCGAACGGGTCAAGGCGCTGATGGCGCAAGGCGCGGTTACTATTGGCAGGACCGTTGCCAGCAATCCGTCTGCCAAGATGCAGGCCGGGGCGCATTTCACCATCGATGTCCCGCCAGCGGCAGAGCCAGAAGCGCAGCCTCAGGACATCCCGCTGGACGTGGTGTTCGAAGATGACGACCTGATCATCATCAACAAACCCGCCGGGATGGTTGTCCATCCTGCTGCCGGGAACCCGGACGGCACGCTGGTTAATGCCCTGCTGCATCACTGCAAGGGGCAGCTTTCAGGAATTGGTGGGGTCGCCCGGCCAGGGATAGTGCACCGGATCGACAAGGATACTTCTGGTTTGCTGGTTGCAGCCAAATCTACTGCTGCGCATGAAGGGCTGGCAAGACAGTTTGCCGACCATTCGATCATGCGCCGCTATCTGGCTGTTTGCGGCGGGCATCCCAACCCGCCGGAAGGAACCGTTTCAGGACGGCTTGGCCGGTCCGATGCGAACCGCAAGAAAATGGCGGTTCTGGCGGACGATTCGAGCCGCGGAAAACACGCGGTCACGCATTACAGAACGTTGGAAAAATTCAACCATTCCAGCCTGATAGAATGCCGTCTTGAAACAGGTAGAACGCACCAGGTGCGCGTTCACTGTGCGTCAATCGGTCATGCGCTATTGGGGGATCAAATATATGGACGGACACCCAGCGTTCTGCGGCCCATTCTTAAGCGAATCGGTTTCGCCCGGCAGGCGCTTCACGCAGCGTCGCTTGGCTTCGATCACCCGGTAACCGGCGAAAGGATGGAGTTTCACGCGGATCTACCGCCGGATATGCGGGAACTCATCGACGAAACCACTCGTTGAAATCGATGAAATGCCTGATGAAGGTGCTGCAAAACGCAAAGATTGCGTCTATATGTAACCAAGCGGCCCGAAATTGCGGATGCCCATCAGGGGTCCGGTAAAAGTGAGGCTGGCAACAGAAAGGTTAGGGAAGAAGTGAGCAACGTAACAAGTAAAGTCCCGGCCCTTGGCGGAGAGCAGAGCCTCAACCGCTATCTGGCCGAAATCAAGAAGTTCCCCGTTTTGACTGCAGAGCAGGAATATATGCTCGCCAAACGTTATGCGGAACACGAAGACCCCGAAGCAGCAGCACAGCTGGTGACCAGCCATCTTCGCCTCGTCGCGAAGATCGCGATGGGTTACCGCGGCTATGGCCTGCCGGTCTCCGACCTGATTTCAGAGGGCAATGTCGGCCTTATGCAGGGCGTCAAGAAATTCGAACCGGAACGCGGCTTCCGCCTCGCCACCTATGCAATGTGGTGGATCAAGGCGAGCATGCAGGAATTCATCCTGCGCAGCTGGAGCCTGGTGAAAATGGGCACGACCGCGGCCCAGAAAAAGCTGTTCTTCAACCTTCGCCGGATGAAGAAAGAGCTGGAAGCTTACGAAGATAGCGACCTGCATCCCGATGACGTGACCAAGATCGCTACCGATCTGGGCGTTGCGGAACAGGAAGTCATCAACATGAACCGGCGCATGATGATGGGCGGCGACGGCTCGCTCAACACCAAGATGCGCGGTGACGAGGAAGATGGCGGCCAGTGGCAGGATTGGCTGGTCGACGACCGTCCGCTGCAGGACGAAACAGTGGCCGATGCTGAAGAGGCAGAGGTCCGTCACGAAATGCTGATCGAAGCGATGGACGGACTGAATGACCGCGAGAAGCACATTCTGACCGAGCGCCGTCTGACGGAAAATCCGCAGACACTCGAAGAGCTTTCGCAGGTTTACGACGTCAGCCGCGAACGCATCCGCCAGATCGAAGTGCGTGCATTCGAGAAGCTCCAGAAAGCGATGAAAACGATCGCCGGAGAGCGCCTGATGCCCACCGCGGCATAAGCCGGTCTGACAAAATCACACATTTACCCCGCCGGTAGCGATACCGGCGGGGTTTTTCATGTCCGCAAGCGGCAGAAATCCTGGTCGAGAGCGGTATTGAGGATGGCCCGGTAATCTTCGGCAAGCCGCTGCCCCGGCGTGATCAGGCCGAATTCCGCATCCGGTATCTGGCCGATCGGAACGAACGCAACCGGGCACGACACCGGCACAAGCTGAGATCCGGCACCGACTTGCAGGGTGGAAAGCAGGCCAAACATCCGCTTTTCCCGCGTGGCGCGGCCCAATACGATCAGCCGGTATTGCCCCGCCTCACTAGTCACAAGGTAGATATGGCCTGAAAGGTTGGGCATCGACACGAAGCCCGACTGTGCGAAGCTGCTATCCAGCCGCTCGCTTTCGCAGAATGCCAGATGCCCCTGCGCATCGTCCCACTGGATCTGCGTGCGGTAGGCGTAGGTTGCACCCTCGTCGCCAAAGCTGGCCCGGAGGGTGAGGTAATCCCCCTCGATCCAGCGGACCGCCTGTCTGGCATATGTTCCCATGTGCGGCGGCGCGAGCGATGGCCCCTCGGTTCGTTGATGGCCCGGGCGGCGCAGCGACGCACCCAGTGCTTCCTCCAGCTTTACGATCGTCGCCAGCGTGAACGGGCGCCTGCCCGACAGGGCCTTTTCCAATGTCGAAATGCTGACACGGGCGGTTTCCGCCAATCCCTGGCGCGAGATGCGGCGCCGCGCGATCTCCTCCCGCAGGCGCGCGGCCACGCCTTCATTGCTGAAACCCTGTTCGGTCATTGCCCACCCCATCATCGCTCTCCCTTTCCGTAAATGTGCGGACGAATCCGCACAAACCCTCACTTAATCTCCGGCGAACCTCCGTATCCGGCAGAAATTGGCCATTCTTGCCTGTGGCGGGTCCGTTCTTCGATGCCGTAACGGGTAGGAAGGTTGAGATGAACGGAGGCTTACATGAGACGAACTGCGGTGACCAAATCCAGAAGAATTGCAGCCACGGTTGCGATTCTCGCGCTCATATTCGCTGCATTCCAGACAGCTTCCGTGTTTGCTGCCGGTGGCCGCGGAGCAGGCGAGATGGCTAGCGACCAGCGCGGCGCAGGTCGCCTGATGCTGCGCGGCAAGGGCGTTGCAGATGAAATGCCCGCGATGCAGCTGGGCACCGATATCAAGGTCAAGGTCAACGGCCCGGTTGCGCGGGTTACCGTCACCCAGGCGTTTCGCAACACTTCCGCTGGTTGGATGGAGGCAACCTATCTGTACCCTCTGCCCGATGACGGGGCAGTCGACAGCCTGAAGATGGTGGTTGGCCAGCGTATCTTCGAAGGCAAGATCAAGCCGCGCGAGGAAGCCCGCCAAATTTACGAACAAGCCAAGGCCGAAGGGCGCAAATCGGGCTTGGTCGAACAGGCCCGGGCCAACATGTTCCGCAATTCGGTTGCCAATGTGGGGCCGGGTGAAACGGTTCTGATCGCAATCGAATTTCAGGCTCCTGTCCAGCAATTGGCAGGCGAGTATGCCTTGCGCCTGCCGCTTGTGGTGGGGCCGCGATATGTCCCGCCTCGCAGCCTAATGAACGAGCGCGGCGAAATCGATCTGGTGCAGGTTGCCGATGCGGCAAATGTGACCGCCCCGCTCGCCAATCCCAAGCTGGGCAGCAAGCTGAACCCGGTCTCTATCACCGTGGAACTGGATCCGGGTTTTGAGCCAGCAAAGATCGACAGCCCGTATCATCCCATCAAGATTGTCGATCAGGGTGCCCAGAAGCGGCTGATTACCCTGGCTGACGGCGAAGTGCCTGCAAACCGTGACTTCAAACTGAGCTGGCGCGCACCATCGGGCAAACCGGCAGTTGGCCTGTTCAAACAGGAACACGCCGGTCTCGACTATCTGATGGCCACCATCACCCCGCCGGCTGGAAAACAATCTGGTCCGGCTCTCCCGAGAGAGATGATTTTCGTGATCGACAATTCCGGATCAATGGCCGGCGATTCGATGATCGCGGCCAAGACCAGCCTGATCTACGCCTTGGGCACCCTGCGCCCGCAAGATACATTCAACGTGATCCGGTTCGACGACACCATGACGCAGCTGTTTTCTGCACCGGTCCGCGCAGATGAACGGCAGGTTGCGGCTGCAACGCGATTTGCGAAAGGTCTCGATGCGAATGGCGGTACGGACATGTTACCCGCCTTGCGCGCAGCCTTGGTCGATCGGCACGGCGAAAGCCGCAATTCCATTCGCCAGATAATCTTCCTGACCGATGGCAATCTGTCCGACGAGGCCGAGATGATGGCAGAAATCGCCGCCAATCGCGGCCGCAGCCGGGTGTTCATGGTGGGCATGGGATCTGCGCCCAACACGTTCCTGATGCGGCGGATGTCGGAAACAGGGCGCGGCACGTTCACCCATGTCGGGACCGACACCGAAGCGGTGAGAGAAATGAAAGCGTTGCTCGACCGTCTGACCGCGCCGGTGGCGACCGATATCAAGGTTACCGTGAGCGGTGCCAGCATCGATTTGGCACCGCGCGAACTGCCCGATCTCTATCGGGGGGAGCCGCTGGTTCTGCTGGGCCGCACGAAGCAGCTGACGGGCACGTTGAAAGTAACGGCCACGATCGGCGGGAAAACCTGGACCCACAGTGCCGACCTGTCTGCCGCTGCGGCCAGTGAAAGCGCCGCGAAACTGTGGGCATACCGCCGGATCGCAGAGATTGAGGCGCAGCGTTATTCCTATGAACTCGACCGCGAAACCGCCGATGCCGCGATCGAGGAACTGGGGCTTGAATTTCATCTCGTCACTTCACGCACCAGCCTGGTTGCTGAAGACGAGACGCCCAGCCGGCCAGAAGGCGCAACATTGACGAAGGAGGAACTGCCGTTGCTGCTTCCCGCTGGCTGGGATTTCGACACCCTGTTCAAAGGGCAGAATGCCGCAGCCAAGGCTAACCCCGAATTGGCCGAGCAGAGCGAACTGCTGGAACTGCCTGAAACGGCGACAGGGTTCATGAGCGCGCTGTTGGCGGGACTGCTGCTGATGCTCATCGGCCTGTTTGCAGCGGCTGTTCGCCGGCGCCGGATGATCGCGGCGTGACGACGATCACCGCCTTCATCGGCAGAGTCAGGGCCAGCTGGCCCTGGCTCATCTGCGCCGCCGGGATGGTGATCGCGCTGCAGGCCGCATGGATCCCGGTAAAGGCGCAAGTCGCGCAAATTATGCTGGAGGATGCTTTTGACCGCAGCCTTACGGATGGCGCCGCGCGCAAGCCGTGGCCCTGGGCAGATACCGCGCCGCTGGGCAAGATCACGGCACACAGGCTGGGCGTGAGCGAGATCGTCTTGTCCGGGGCGTCGGGCGAAGCGATGGCCTTCGGACCGGCAGCGATTGCCGACGGCGGATCATCGGGGGTCACAATACTGGCCGCACACCGCGACACACACTTCCGTTTCATCAAAGACCTGAAGGCCGGGGACGAGCTGTCGCTGCAGCGTGTGGACGGCAGCATCGCGCGTTACCGTGTCGCCGGATTTGAGACTGTTCGGTGGGACGAATTCGGGTATCCCGCAAACGGCCATGCCGGCTTGCTTGCCCTGGCAACGTGTTATCCTTTCGGAACCGACACACCCGGGCCATTGCGCCGTGTTGTCTGGGCGGAGCTGCTCATTTAGCCGCCGCATCAGGATAGGGGGTTTCGGATTTGCACCCGTCTGGAGTAGATAGTGACAACGGCATTCTTCAGGGAGGACAACACATGCGTTTCATCCAATCACTTCGGCCCATTAGCGCTGCATTGGCGATCACCCTGATCAGCGCACCTGCCGCCGGGCAAACCAGTATCGACCCGCCTGCCGGCGATTGGACGCACCGCGGGGTGGATGTGAGCTTTCCCGAAACTGTCGGCGGATTCGGGCGCGGGCAGGCAACCGAATTCACGAGCGATGGCAGGGATGCAGCCATCGGTTACAAGTATAACAATGCAGACGGCACGTTGAACGTGACCGTCTATGTCTATCCCGATTATTCCGATCTCTCGTGCTCACAGATTTTCCTCGATGCGCGAAACAACGTGGCAGAATATCGGGGTGCGGAGCTAAGCGGTCAGGGATTCATCTCGCCGCCCGACGGGGGCGATACCGATTTCGGTCTGGGCGCGCGGTACCGCTTGCCCGCGAATTCCATGCGCGAGGGATATCCTGCCCTGATCTCGGACGTTTACCTTTACTGCCCGCCGGGTGACAAATGGCTGGTCAAATACCGCGCCAGCTGGACCGGCAGCGAAGCGACCTTCCCGGACGTTGGCAGCTTTCTGCGCCGGATCGATTGGCCCGCCGACTTGCGGTCGAACCTCTAAGCCAATTCCCCGACGCATCGCCCAAGCTGAAACCTAGCTGAAACCGAGCCCCATGCTGCTGCGCATTGCAAAACTTCTGGCGAAAATCGTCCTCTGGTTCGTCGGACTTAGCCTGGCGTTCGTGGTGCTGTTCAAATTCGTTCCACCGCCAATAACTGCCACAATGTTGATGGACGAAAACAGCGTGACCAAGGACTGGGAACCGCTGTCCAATATCGACCGCAATCTGGTGACCGCGGTAATCGCGGCAGAGGATGGCAAGTTTTGCAGTCATAACGGTTTCGACGCGGAAGCGATCGAGGAGGCAATCCGCAAAAACGCGCAGGGTGGCCGGATCCGGGGCGGCTCCACCATCAGCCAGCAAACCGCAAAGAACGTGTTCCTGTGGCAAGGTGGCGGCTATATCCGCAAGGGGTTCGAGGCGTGGTTCACCTTCCTGATCGAAAACATCTGGGGCAAGCGGCGGATCATGGAAGTCTATCTGAATGTCGCGGAAACCGGCATCGGCACCTACGGCGCGGAGGCCGGCGCGCAGCGTTATTTCAATCATTCGGCGGCCCGCCTCAGCAAAAGCGAAGCCTCGCGCATGGCAGCAGCCCTGCCCCTGCCAAAGGAACGCTCCGTCACCAATCCGGCTGGTTTTACACGGCGTTACGGCAACACGATTGCATCGCGCATGGGTGTAGTAAGGCGTGACGGATTGGATTCCTGCGTCTACGAGTGATCGCGATGGGCGCAGGGCATTCACACAGTAACGATAGCGGGCACGAAAGCGGGCACGATCATTTGCACGGGCATTCGCACGGGCATGGACACAGCCACGCACCGGCAGATTTTGGCCGCGCATTTGCGATCGGGGTAATCCTCAACACAGGCTTCGTGATCGTAGAGGCGGTTTACGGGCTGCTCTCCGGCTCGATGGCGCTTATCGCCGATGCCGGTCATAATCTTTCCGACGTACTGGCGCTGCTATTGGCATGGGGTGCCAGCATCGCTGCAAAGCGTGCGCCATCCGACCGATTTACCTACGGGTTCAAGAGTTCGACGATCCTTGCCGCGCTTGCCAATGCCGGCCTCCTGCTGGTGGCGATTGGCGCAATCACGTTTGAAACCATTCACCGGATTTCAGAACCCGCCCCTGTCGAAGGGATGACGGTAGTGATCGTCGCGGGGATCGGCATCCTGATCAACGCCGGCACCGCCATGCTGTTCATGCGCGGCCGCAAGGATGATCTGAATATTCGCGGGGCCTACCTGCATATGGCCGCCGACGCGCTGGTCTCGGTTGGCGTGGTTCTGGCGGGCATCGTGATTTTGCTGACAGGTGCTTGGTGGATCGATCCGCTGACCAGTCTCGTCATCGTGGCGGTCATCGCCTGGAGCACCTGGGGGTTGCTGAAAGACAGCGTGAAGATGGGATTGCTGGGCGTGCCGGAAGGTATCTCGGAACAGGACGTTCGCGGGTTCCTTAGCAGCCTGAACGGCGTCGAGGCTGTGCATGATCTGCATATCTGGCCGATGAGCACGACCGAAACCGCGCTGACCGCCCATCTGGTCATGCCGGGCGGGCACCCTGGCGATGCATTTCTTCACGATATTTCCGAAGAACTTAAGCACCATCACCGGATCAACCACGCGACGATCCAGATCGAACAGACACTCGAATGCGCCCAGAACGGCAAGGGCTGCGCGATATGAACGACGCAGTCCGCCAGCGGGAGGCATTGAAAGACGATATCGTCCGTCTCGCTAGCGGAGACAGATCGGCGCTGGAATCGATCTACCAAGCCACATCGGCGAAACTATTCGGCATCTGCCTTCGTATCTTGGGAAACCGCGATGAAGCAGAGGATGCCTTGCAGGACGTATATGTCAGCTTATGGCGCAGCGCCGGGCGCTACGACCCTGAACGGGCCAGCCCGATCACATGGCTGGCGACATTTGCCCGCAACCGCGCAATCGACCGTTTGCGGTCGGGTAAGGTCCAGCGAGGCGCGGTTCCGGTGGACGAGGCGGCAGAGATCGAAGACACAGCGCCGCTGGCGGATGAACTGGTAGAAACCGGTCAGCGCAACGCCCGCATCCATCATTGCCTGCGCGAACTGGAAGAGAAAACCCAGGATTCGATCCGGACAGCCTTTTTCCATGGTAAGACCTATGCGGAGCTGGCCGAGGCAAAAGGCGTCCCGCTGGGCACGATGAAAAGCTGGGTCCGGCGCGGTCTGGCCAAATTGAAAAGGTGCCTAGAGAAATGACAGCTCCTGAACTGACAGAAAGGGAACGTCTCGCCGCAGAGCATGCGCTTCGCCTGCTGGAAGGGGAAGAGCTGGTCATGGCGCGGGGGCTGGCCGCCAGCGATCCCGACTTTGCGCGCGAGGTTTCCGATTGGGAAGAACGCCTCGCACCGCTGCAGGATGAACTTTCCGGGGTCCAGCCCGGTGCGGATTTGTGGGACCGGATACAGGCGCGGCTGGATGGCGGCACTCCGGTGGCAGAAGTCACTGCCCTGCGCAGGCGGGTACGCCAATGGCAAGTCGCCAGCCTGGTGTCGGCAGCGGCGGCAATTGCGCTGGCGTTCCTGACGATCCCCGCGATGCAGCAATCCCCGGCTGAGCCCCAGCCAGAGGCCCCACTGATGGCCAACATTCCCATCGGGGATACATCGCTGCGCCTCGCAGTGACCTATCTGCCCGATCGGTCCGAAATGCTCGTATCAGCCAGCGGGCTGACAGCCGATGGGGTGCACGATCACGAATTGTGGCTTGTCCCACCGCAGGGCGAACTCCGATCGCTGGGTGTCGTGAAGCCTGGCGAGGAAGTGCGGATGCCACTGGACCCGGATCTGGCCTCGCTGATCCATGATGGGTCGCAAATGGTTCTCACCCGCGAACCGCTTGGCGGGAAACCGGCTGACGAAGTTGCCGGCCCGGTCGTGGCAGAAGGCGCATTCTCGCTGATCTGAGATAATTCCGAATTTTTATGCATCCGCCACCGGGCGGGCTGCGTAACTCCTCACGCAAGCAGGACGGGGCTTGGAAAAAGAGGAGATTACCAAATGCGTACACCATCCAAATTCAGAGCCGCCGCCTATGCCGCAGTGGCAGCCATGGGCACTTTTGCCGCCATCAGCACAGCGCCGGTATCCGCGCATAATCACAAGATGGCCGAAAAGAGCCAGCCGAACATCGTGCAAACCGCGATGAGCACCGGCGTCCACAACACGCTGGTCGCAGCCGTCAAGGCAGCCGGTCTGTTGGACACGCTCAACAGCCCGGGGCCTTTCACCGTGTTCGCACCGACCGACGATGCGTTCAGCAAACTGCCGGACGGCACGGTCGACAGTCTGCTGAAGCCAGAGAACAAGGGCACTCTGACCAAGGTGCTGACATACCATGCGGTGGCCGGCAGCGTAACTGCGGCCGACCTGCTGTCCATGATTGACGAAAATGGCGGTGCCGTAACGATCAGCACAGTGGCCGGTGATCCGCTGGTGGCCAGCAAGTTCGGCGATACCGTTGCAATCACAGACGCGGCCGGGCGCACCACTATCGTCTCGACCGCAGACGTGAAGACATCGAACGGCATTATCCACGTCACCGATGGCGTGTTCCTGCCGGGCTGATCACGGCCCTTACAGCAAAGCCGCCGTCTTACGGAACTTCGGCGGTCTGACTGCGCTGCTCCCTTCCCCTTCGGATGCAGCGCAACACGAACCCCGCCTGGCCATTCCTCCGGCCGGGCGGGGTTTTCTAATTCTGCCACGAAAAAGGGCCGGCCAGCACATGCTGACCGGCCCTGTATCCATCGTATCTTTGCGGTTTAGAAACCTGCCTTCGCACCAAGGAAGAAGTAGGTGCCAACCGGGCTGACCGGATAGGCCTGCTCAGTGATGAAAGGCGTTTCGTTGAAGATATTGTTCACACCGCCATAGAACGAGAACCGGTCGCTGGCCTCGAAGTTGAACGAAATATCATGGATGAAGGTTTCGTCCGCAATCGCGTTTTCAGCGCTGTAGATCGTGCCCACATCTTCGATTTCGACCGAACGCAGCGCCATCTTGTCGAGATAGGTCGTCGACCAGGTGATGCTCAAACGGTCCCAATCCCAGGTCAGCGACGCGTTGCCGGACCATTCCGGGCGCTGGAGTTCGCCCAGTTCAGGATCGAGATTGGTGAGGTCTGAAGGATCGAAGAACCGGTCGAGCTTGTCCACCCAGTTACCGGCCGCCGCGAGAGTGAACCCGTGATCGCCAAGGTTGAAGGTGTAACGCGCCGATGCTTCGACACCTGCAGTTTCTAGACGGGCGAAGTTCAGGGACGACTGACGCAGGAAGGTGAACCCGCCATTGCTGGAGCTGCGGTCAACCAGCGTACAGAACTGATTGTTGAAGTTTGCGCTGTCGACGCAATTGTTCACGATGTCCTGCGCGCTCACAGTCGAAATCGCATCTTCGATTTCGATGTTGTAGTAATCGACGCTAAGCGCGAGGCCAGGCAGGAACGAAGGCGTGATCTGCGTACCCACTGTCCAGGTCGTCGCGGTTTCTTCCGAAAGGTTCGGGTTACCGCTGATCGAGCCGGAGAAACGTGCGGTGAGCGGATCGACATACGAATATGTGCCGCTGCCGAAGGTCGGATCGAACCCGATCGAATTGAACAGCGCAACACAGTTTGCCTGACGCTGGGCCGGATCAGGCGCGTTCGCAAGTTCCGATGCATCGCACGGGTCGACCGGACGGAAGAATGCACCCTGCGCCGGGTTGAACAATTCGTTGATGTTCGGCGCACGCACCGCGCTGGAATACGTACCGCGGAACAGGATGTCTTCTACCGGGGCGTACAGACCATTCACATTCCAGGTGAAGGTGCTGCCGACCGTGGAATAGTTCGCGTACCGCGCCGCTGCGTTGAGTTCGAGCAGCCTTACAAACGGCTTGTCGGCCAGAAGCGGCAGACGAACTTCTGCAAATGCATCAAACACGTCAAAGTCGCCGCCCGCATTGTCGATGATCGACGCCGGGTCAAATACCAGCGAGTTTTGTGCGTTCGGCAGGTCACGGAGCAGATCGCCCGCATTCGCATCCGGCGTATCGACAGGGACAACACCGCGGATCAGCGGATCGAACTGCGAATCGCTGGTTTCCTTGCGGAATTCAACGCCGACAACCCAGTCGACAGGGCCGCCCGGCAGTTCGAAGAAGCCGCCCGTGTCACCGATGAGCGTGCCGTTGAGCACCAGCTGGTCGAGAGCAAAGCGGTTGACGGTGGTTGCCGTGATGAAGTCTATTGCTTCCTGGCTGATAGCGCCGACCCCGCCAAGGATATTGGCAGGAGCACACTGGCCGTCACCCGGGTTGAAGCTGAAGAATCCGGGATCGCCAGCAGGGATGCCGAACGGGGTCGTTGCCGGTGCAGTCGGATCGATATCCGAACGGCAGATGGGATTACCCGATACCGGATCGCTGATCACGTCGATTGCGGCATAGAACCGGTCGAGAATGACGCTGTTATTGTTGATGCTCTTCTGGTCGAACTTGCCGTAATTCACCGACACTTCGTAACGCAGATTGTCGGTCATCTCGCCGCGCAGACCGCCGACAAAACGCCATGTTTCGAATTCGTTACGGTCGCGGTTCTGGCCAAGGTCGGCCGGGTCACGCGTGATGTAGAGACCGTCCCCGCCGCCAAAGATCAACGGCGCGACGAAATCTTGCAGATCGCCGGTGATGAACGGGTTGTCCGAACGAATGGTCAGCAGATCATAGAAAGTGTTTGGCTGACCCTGGAATTCAGCAGTGTTGGAAACATACTTCCCTTCGAAAAACAGTTCCGCAGCCGGGGAAAATTCCATCGAAGCGTTGACGTTGACGGACCAGCGCTCTGTCTCTGGCGTCAGCGAATTCTCGTTGAAATTATTCTGGATGCCGTCGCCGCCAAACTGGTTGAACAGGCCGGTAATCAGGCCATCCTGATAGACCGAGACGCTGCCATCCGGGTTGATGTTGGCACAGCCGCCAGCAAGCCCGAACGCACCGGGGTTGAATGTGGAGTTAAAGCCAACCGAGGATTCAAGACAGTCGGCAGTGCCATTATTGTTGATGTCCGGGCCATCGCTGAGGCCGATATCACCCGGCGCAACAACGCCGCCAGCCGAGGACAGCGAGAAGCGCGGATCGCGGGCGATGAGCCGGCTCGGCGCACTTGCAGCACGCTCGATCAGCGCCAGTTCCGCAGAGCTAAGCGTCGGGGTGGTGCCAAATTCTGCGAGATAGTCAGCCTGGAAATCAGCCGCACTCGTCGGGATACGGAAACCGGTCGGGAACGAGCCGTTGGCCAGCGAATAGAAGTTGGCAAAGTTGGGGGTACCCGTGCCGATATCGCCGTTCTGGAAACGCAGCGCCGGGTTGCCCTGGTCATCCGCAATTCCGTTGTCGCGGCTGAAGGAACGATCACCATACAGCAGTTCGTCATTGCGCGCATATTCACCGGTTACGGTAATGTTGCCGCGGCCGTCGGCGAAATTGGTGCCCCAGGTAAGGTCACCATTGAACCGCCATGCATCGCCCTTGTGCGAGATGCCGGACTGCACGTTGCCTTCAAGGCCTTCGAAATCGTCGCGCAGCTGGAAGTTAACAACGCCGGTCACAGCATCGGCACCGTAAACAGCCGATGCACCGCCGGTGATCGTTTCAACCCGTTCGATAAGCGCGCTCGGGATGGAATTGATGTCCACGACCTGCGCACCGGCGACGCCGGAAACGTGGCGGCGGCCATTGACCAGCACCAGTGTACGGCCCGCGCCCAAACCGCGCAGGTTCAAGGTTGCCTGGCCGACGGAGAAGGAAAAGACACCGTCCAGCGAGGATTCGGTCGAAGTCGACGTGGAGAGAGCCGGAACGTTGCGCAGCACATCGACCACGTCGCCGCTGCCGGTCTCGGTCAGTGCGGCAGCATCAATCGCCAGAATAGGTGCGGGCGAACCGATATTGGGGTCACGAGCAATACGTGAACCGGTCACCACAATGACCTCGTCCTGGGCCTCAGCTGCTGGTTCTGCAGGCACTTCCTGCGCGTAAGCTGCAAAAGGCATGGAACTCGCTGCCAGCAACAATGTTGCACGCAGCGCCCGGTTTCGATTGATCATGATTGCTTCCCCGTTGTTATCTGCAATTCACAAACACTATGCTGCGCTGCAGCACAATGTAAAGCGTCTGAAATCGAGAATGTCACAGCTGTGGCGAGAATGTCACGAAGGGTGATTTCCGCTACTGTATACGCGTCGTCACGTGGATCGATGCGCCAGATTACCCCCGTCGCTGCAACGCTGTGAACTCAAAAAAAGACGGGCCCGGCGTTATGCCAGACCCGTCTCAATGTTTTGAAATGCAAAAAGGCGTCACCGGGTTAGCGGCAACGGGGAAGCAGCCTTTTAGGCGGCCTCTTCCTTTTCTTCATCCTTGCCGCCCATGACGCGGATTGGTTCCTTGCGGCCTTCGACCACGTCCTTGTCGATCACGATTTCGGTCACGCCTTCCATGTCGGGCAGGTCGAACATCGTATCCAGCAGGATGCCTTCGACGATCGAGCGGAGACCGCGCGCGCCGGTTTTGCGTTCAATGGCCTTCTGCGCGATGGTTTCCAGCGCGTCGCGCTGGAATGTAAGCTCGACATCTTCCAGTTCGAACAGCTTGGCATATTGTTTCGCCAGAGCGTTTTTCGGCTCGCTGAGGATCTGAACCAAGGCATCGGTATCCAGATCGCGCAAAGTCGCGATTACCGGCAAACGGCCTACGAATTCAGGGATAAGACCGAATTTCAGCAGATCTTCCGGCTCGCATTTTTCCAGCAGTTCGCCGATGCGGCGCTTGTCAGGATCGGCAACGTTCGCGCCAAAACCGATCGAGCGTTTCTGGAGACGGTCGGCAATCACTTTCTCAAGCCCGGCAAATGCACCGCCGCAGATGAACAGGATGTTCGTCGTGTCCACTTGCAGGAATTCCTGCTGCGGGTGCTTGCGGCCGCCCTGCGGCGGGACGGAGGCGGTGGTGCCTTCCATCAGTTTCAGCAGCGCCTGCTGAACGCCCTCGCCCGAAACATCGCGGGTGATGCTGGGATTTTCCGCCTTGCGGGTGATCTTGTCGATTTCATCGATATAGACGATGCCGTGCTGCGCCTTGTCGACGTTATAGTCGGACGACTGCAACAGCTTGAGAATGATGTTTTCGACGTCTTCGCCAACGTAACCTGCCTCGGTCAGCGTGGTCGCATCTGCCATGGTGAACGGCACATCGAATGTGCGCGCCAGCGTTTGCGCCAGCAGCGTCTTGCCGCAGCCGGTCGGGCCGACGAGCAGAATGTTCGATTTCGCCAGCTCCACATCGCCAGCTTTGCCGCCATGCTTCAACCGCTTGTAGTGGTTGTGCACAGCAACCGAGAGGACCCGCTTCGCGCGGTCCTGGCCGATGACATAGTCGTTGAGCGTCGTGAAGATATCCATCGGGGTCGGCACATCGCCTTCACCCTTGCCAGCGATGCCGGCCTTGGTTTCTTCGCGAATGATATCGTTGCACAGCTCCACGCATTCATCGCAGATGAAGACGGTTGGGCCGGCGATCAGTTTGCGAACTTCGTGCTGCGATTTGCCGCAGAAGCTGCAGTAAAGCGTACTTTTAGAGTCGGTTCCGCTCAATTTTGTCATATCCCGTGTTCCCGAATCCCCCCGTAGCGCCCTCATTGGCGGGGAGATTCGCCCGACTCTAAGGCCGGATCGTGTATAATCAACCTGCTGTGCTTAGCAGATGCCCGTTACAGACAGCTGAAAGCACAGGGTTGCCGAAAAGCTACAGTTAACGTCCCGCCCCGGTACAGGACCCCAGCACAAGGCCGCGGGCGTGGACGCTCGCATACCCTGAGCGAGACCGATGCCCGGCCCGCGAGAGCGTTACTTCGGCGCGCCGCCTGAACCGTCGGCATCGTCCGGTTCTTCATTTTCCGGACGTGTTTCGAAGACCTTGTCGACGAGGCCAAACTTCATCGCTTCGTCAGCCTCGAGGAAGGTATCACGGTCCATTGCCCGCTCGATATCTTCCAGGCTTTGCCCGGTGTATTTGACATACAGATCGTTCATCCGGCTCTTGATCCGCAGGATTTCGCGAGCCTGAATTTCAATGTCCGACGCCATGCCGCGCGCACCGCCCGAAGGCTGGTGGATCATGATCCGCGCATTCGGCAATGCGACACGCATACCCGGCTCACCGGCGGCCAGCAGGAAGCTGCCCATCGATGCTGCCTGACCCATGCAAACCGTCGAAACGCGCGGTTTGATATATTGCATGGTGTCGTGGATCGCCATTCCGGCCGTAACCACGCCGCCCGGCGAATTGATGTACATGCTGATCGGCTTGGAGGGATTCTCGCTCTCCAGGAACAACAGCTGAGCAGTGATCAGCGAAGCCATGCCATCTTCCACCTGACCGGTGACGAAGACGATGCGTTCGCGAAGCAACCGGCTGAAAATGTCGAAGCTGCGTTCACCGCGGCTGGTCTGTTCCACCACGACAGGCACGAGCGCGCCGGTATTGGGGTCACGCGTGAACTGGCCCTGAGAGCCGAAAGTGTCGCCAAGCTGCGCGGAAAGATCGATCATGGAATTCCTCTGTCTCGAAGTTCGAAGGCCTATGTCGCGACTGACACGGTGGAGTTCAAGGGGATTAACCTTCGCAGGATAAATCACGGGTGGAAAACCGTGACAATCCAATGTCGTTTGTCCCGGCGAATGCGCGTCCTATCGAAGCGCACTGTTAATCATCCCGGACGCGAAGCAGGGCCCGCTGCGGAGAAGATACCTATGACACCGGCTGCACGCCCCCCATCGATGCGCCTGGCGTCCTGCCTTCTGTTCAGTGCAAGCGCCTGCCTTTGTGCACCCGCGCTGGCACAGGAACAGCCCGCAGGCGCGGCAGAAACCCCGGCCACAATGGGCCTCAGCGCAGCCGCTCCGCGTGCCGATGCGCGGATATTCGAGCCGACCTATTTCGAACAGTTTGCCCCGCGCAGTGCGCTGGACATGGTTTCGCAGATTCCCGGCTTTTCCATCGATGACGGCAATGATGGCCAGCGCGGTCTGGGCGAAGCGAACCAGAACGTCATCGTCAATGGAGAGCGTTTCTCCAGCAAGTCGGACAGCGTCCGCGACCAGTTGCGCCGGATTCCAGCCGGCGACGTTGTTCGCATCGAAATCCTCGACGGCAACGCGCTCGACATTCCCGGCCTGTCCGGTCAAGTCGCCAATATCGTTTATGTGAACACCGGCACATCCGGCCAGTTTCGCTGGAGAGGCGGGTTCCGGGCCCACAATACCGAGGCGCAATTGTATGGCGGGGAAATCTCGCTGACCGGAAGCCGGGGCGATCTCGATTATACGCTCGCCCTGTCCAACGACAACAATCGCTTCGGGGCCGATGGTCCGAGCCTGATCACCGACGCCAGCGGCGCTGTGATCGAAGAACAGTTCAGCAAGGTTTCGGGCAAATTCGACAATCCCAAGCTGAGCGCCATCTTCGCCTATGATTTCGGCGCAGACACGGTGGCCAATCTGAACCTCAGTTACGGCGAAGATTACTTCTCCCGCAAAGAACCGGAGATCGGCGTATCCCCTGACGGCCTGGTGCGCGAACGTGACGCCTCCCGCGAGGAAGACGGGCCGGAATATGAAATCGGCGCCGACATCCAGTTCCCTTTCGGACCGGGCACACTGAAGCTGATCGGGCTCGAGCGGTTCGAACGCGACAATTTCTCAAGCACGGTGATCGACCGCTTCAATGACGGACGCGGCGATGCCGGATCGCGCTTCACACAGGTCAACGAAGCGGGCGAGCGGATCGGCCGCCTGGAATATGGCTGGAAAATGTGGGGCGGCGACTGGCAGATTTCGGGCGAGGCAGCGTTCAACCGGCTGAACCGCACGTCGCGCCTGTTCGAACTGGCACCGGCGGGGGGATTTACCGAAATCGCATTCCCGGCGGGAAATGGCGGTGTCACTGAAGACCGGTATGAAGCCATCCTCAGCTTCAGCAGGCAAATTACCCCCAAGCTTTCCTTGCAGGCAACCGGCGGCGCGGAATATTCGAAGATCGAGCAAACCGGTGTCGCCGCCAACTCGCGCAGCTTCCAGCGCCCCAAGGGGTCGTTCTCCCTCGCATGGAAACCCGAAGACGATCTCGACATCTCGGTCGAATTGCGCCGCCGGGTTGGACAGCTTTCGTTTGGTGACTTTCTCGCCAGCGTGTCGATCAACGATGACAACGCGAACGGCGGCAATAACGAATTGCAGCCGGACCAGAGCTGGAACGTCGCACTCCAAGTAAACAAGGGACTGGGCGAATGGGGCTCCGCAACATTTGAGCTGGAACAGGTCTGGTATGAAGATTTCATCGATTTCTTCCCACTGCCCGATGGCGGCGAAGCACGCGGCAATATCGGCAGCGCGGAACGCACCCAGATTGAACTGAACACCACGCTCAAGATGGATCCACTGGGCTGGGACGGTGCCCGTTTCGAAGTGCGCGGTATCCGCCGATGGGACAACGTTAACGACCCGTTCGTGGGCCGAAGACGGCCCTTTTCAGGTCGGTTTACCGATTTGCTCGACGTGAATTTCCGCCATGACATCCTCGGCACCGACTGGGCATGGGGCGGCGGTTTGTTCACCGATAACCGCGCGAATTACTCCCGCCGGTTCGAGACGGGCCGCGATTATGAAGGTCCGACATTCGCCAACCTGTTTGTCGAACACAAGGATGTGTTCGGGCTGACGGTCAACGCCAGCTATGGCAATATACTGGGCGCACGGAACAAGTTCGAACGCGTCGTTTTCGACGGGCCCCGCCCCAACGCGAACATCGTCTTTGCGGAAAAGCTCGACCGACGGATCGGCCCGATTTTCAGGTTTAGCGTTTCCGGCAATTTCTAGGTCTGACCCGCGCCGGGACTTGCCTTCGCGGCAGATGCTGGCACCGTGCGCAGCATGAAGAAATTTATCCTGCCGATTGCCGCTGCGATTTCCTGCGCCTCTTGTGCCGCTCTGCCTGCGGCTGAGGCGTCGGAAGCGGCAAGCCTGCAAGCCGCGCCGGTGCAGCGACCGACACGGCCAATCGAATCCAATCTGATGCCTCGCGTCAGCCTCGCGGCGGCTGCGGCAAAATTGCAGACCGAACGCATCGCGGCGCTGGACGATGCCGGGCCTCAGCTGAATGCGGTGATCTCGCTTAACCCCGATGCAGCCGCGCAGGCGCAGGCGGCTGAGCGTGCCGGACTTCCCCTGTCCGGGCTGACCGTGCTGATCAAGGACAATATCGAGACCCGGGAATTGCCGACCACTGCGGGCAGCCTTGCCTTGAAAGACAATCTGACCGGCAGGGATGCGCCGCTGGTGGCGAATTTGCGCGCGGCAGGCGGCGTCGTGCTGGGCAAGACCAACCTGTCTGAATGGGCCAATATACGGGACGACGATTCCACCAGCGGATGGAGCGCGGTGGGCGGCCTCACCCGCAATCCGCATGATCCGGCGCGCAACACCTGCGGTTCGTCTTCGGGCAGCGGTGCCGCGGTCGCAGCCGGATTTGCCTGGGCCGCAATCGGCACTGAAACCAACGGTTCGATAAGCTGCCCCGCCAGCATCAACGGCATCGTTGGCTTCAAACCGAGCGTTGGTCTGGTCAGCCGCAGACACGTCGTGCCGATCAGCAGCACTCAGGATACTGCCGGGCCTATGGCCAAAGACGTAATGCGCGCAGCGCGGCTGCTGGGCGCTATCGCGGCAGAGGATGCTGCAGACCCGGTGACGATGATCGTGCCGAACCGACGCGCCGACTATACCGAAGGTCTTTCGGAGTACTCGCTTCGCGGCGTCCGAATTGGCGTAATGCGCAAACAGATCGGCAACAATGACGGCGTTCGCGGTGAATTCACGAAGGCGCTGGCGGATCTGGAGCGGGCCGGGGCGGTGCTGGTCGATATCGATTTCGAACCAAACCAGGAAATGTACAGCGACAGCTTCACTGTGCTGCTGTTCGAACTGCGTGAGGAAATGGGCAAGTATCTCGGTTCGCTCCCCGGTGAAGACATGCCTCGCAGCCTTGCTGATCTGATCCGGTTCAACGAACAGAACGCCTCCACTGAAATGCAATATTTTGGTCAGGGCCTGTTCGAGCTTGCCGAAAGCACCACCGACCGCGAGGCGTATGAGAAAGCGCGCGAAAATGCTGTCCGGATCGCAGGGCCAGAAACGCTTGATCGGCTGCTTGACGATTATGAGGTCCAATTCCTCGTCGCGCCTACCCGAGGGCCGGCATGGGTCAGCGATCTGGGTAATGGCGACACGTATGACGGCAGTATCGGCTTTGGCAGCCCTGCCGCGATTGCCGGTTACCCGCACCTGACCGTGCCGATGGGACAGGTTGATGGCTTGCCGGTCGGGATCAGTTTCTTCGGCGCAAAATGGTCCGACCACGATGTGTTGAAAGCCGGTGCCGCCTATGAACGCGCCCGGACGTCGCAAATACCCGTGCCCGATTTTGGAGCATGGATGCCAAGCAAGCGTTAGAAGGTCCTGATGGAACCGCGAATATTCCTGTTTGTCCTGTTCGGACTCGCCCTGACGCTGGCTGTGGCGCTGGAGAAAAGGCTTGCGCGCAGTCTGCTGCCCATGCCGGTCCTGTATGTCGGGGTCGGCTTTGCGGTGTTTTCCCTCCCGCTGGGTATGCCGCATCTCAACCCCGTGGCAGACAGCCTCGACGCGCTGACTGTGGAATACGTGACCGAGTTTATCGTCATCGCTTCGCTCGCCGCTGCAGGCATCGCAATCGACAGGCCGGTGAACTGGCGCAATTGGCGGCAGATATGGCCCCTGCTCCTGTTCGCCATGCCGCTGACCATTATCCTTGTATCGTTGCTTGGCTGGTGGGCGCTTGGCCTGGCCCCGGCCAGTGCGATTTTGCTCGGCGCGGCACTGGCACCGACTGATCCGGTTCTCGCGCGCAGCGTGCAGGTGGGCCCGCCGGGTGACAATGAGCGGCATGATCTGCGTTTCAGCCTGACCGCAGAAGCCGGTCTCAATGACGGTCTGGCATTTCCGTTCACTTACCTCGCGATTGCAGCGGTGGGCATGGCGTCCTTGGGCGGCTGGACGATCGAATGGTTCGCGCTTGATTTCGTGTGGCGCATCGCCGCCGGTATCGGGATGGGTTATCTCGTCGGGCGGGCCGGATCATGGTATGTTTTCGAGCGCGAAGTTGATGGGCCGGCCAAGCAGGATGGCGACCAGTCGGAAGTCTATTCGACCAGCGAAGGTCTCATCGTGCTCGGCACGCTATTACTTGCCTATGGCTTGGCGGAAATGGTTGAGGGGTACGGCTTTATCGCGGTATTCGTCGGGGCTGTTACCGCCCGCCAGCGCGAGAACGCCAGCCGGTATCACAAGATCAGCCATCACTTCATCGACCAGATCGAAAAGATCGTGCTGGTCGCGGTGCTGCTGGCATTTGGCGGGATGCTGGCCAGCGGCGTGCTCGACGCGCTGACATGGCCGGCCGCACTTACGGGCCTCGCGTTGATCTTCGTGATACGTCCGCTCAGCGGCCTGATGGCGGAATGGTTCACCCCGCTCCCTTGGAGAGGCAAGGCCGCTGTCGCTTTTCTGGGCATTCGCGGGATGGGTTCGATCTATTACCTCGCCTACGGCCAGAACCACGGGACATTCGAACAGCTCGATCTGCTATGGGCCACGGTGTCCTTCACGATCCTCGCCTCGATCCTGATCCACGGCGTCACCGCCGGCAGGATCATAGAATATGTCGAGCGCCGAAAAGGCCACATCCACAAGGGAGAGGGGGAGGAAATGCTATCCCTGTCACCTGACAATCGCGAAAACATCCGGGTCGATCCGGACGCCTGCGACTAGCATCCGCTGCCTAGGCAGATAACACGGCGGCATCCTGCGCCGCCTGCTTCGCCTTCAGTTCGCACAAAAACCCGTGCAGCACTTCGGTGGCCAGCCCGTGGAGGACCAGCCTGAAACCGGCTTTCAGGGTGGATTCCGGCACCATCGGATGCGCATTGGTGATCATCGCCAGATGTTTTTCCTCGCCCGTGATGCGGGCGCAATACAGGCCGATTGTTTCGTCTAGTTGCAGACTATTTGCAGCCCTCCAGAAATCCCGGTCGGTCAGCCAGAACGCATATGCGGGCGTGTACAGTTCGATCGCCGTCTGCAGGTCGATCTTGTTGAGCCGCCCCTTCGGCATGTCTTCAATTTGCACCGCGTCAGGGTCGATCGCGTTGAAATCCACGCGTTCCACCTTCCCCACCTCGCCCCCGCGCCTATCCAGTTCATGGTTCAACTGGATCAAAAAGTTGAAGATGTTGAGATCGTGTTTCAGAAACAGATTGTCCCGGACATCGTCAATCGTGGCCGGTTGCATCGGCTCCAGCGTAGGCCTGAAGCCCGGCGTGGTGTTATCCGCGATAAAGCGCAAAACCTGCGATCCAAGGTGAAAATGCCGCAGGATCAGGCGGTTCGCATCGGGCGTCAGGAAATGTTTCATCCCCTTCGCGATCATCCAGTGCAGGAACCGCGGGGCATGGGGGAAGCGCGGGAAAACACTCTTAAATATCTGCGCCAGGACAATTGTGGTGCGCGCGAGTGGCCGTACGAAGGGCAGCAGGAACTGGCGGCTGGGGCTGCGCTGGTCACGCAGCAGCGCGGCCTTTGCCTCTGGATCAAATGGCAGCGACCGGTCCATCGCAAGCGCAGCCCACGGATCGGGATCAGCGGGATCGTGGTCGCCAAAGGCATGAAGAATCTTCTCCTCCCTGGCCTTCTCCACGCGGGGCGCGCCATCCGCATCAGACATTGTCGATCTCTTCCAATTGCAGCCGGTAAAGCCTCGCGACGACCTTCGCGTGTTTGATGATGTCGCTGCCCACGGCATCGCTGGTCACGGCGATTTCCATTGCGCGGTCGAACATCTCCAGGTGATCTTCGTCATTTTCCCCGTGATAGGTGAAGAAACTCGTCGCTTCAGGCGGCAAATCCAATTGCTCCGCCATCAGCTTGCTCCACGGACCGGCAATCCGGTTGCCCAACCCTTCGATCACGAACATCGCGCCAAGCATACCCACGGGGTCGCGCTGAGAGGCGGCGTTGTACATGTACCCCGACAGCGCCTCTGACCCGATGTTCTTTTCGCCGCCCACGATGTCCTCGCGCAGCCCGCCGGCGGCGACGTAATTATCCTCCAGCATTCGGTAATCCCGGTGCTCTTCTTCCGCATGGTGGATGAACAGCGTGCGCAATTCTTCGTAATCTGTGCCGAGATTGGATGCAGCACGGCTGATCCACCGGCTGCCCTCAACAACCTGCTGACGAAGATTGCGCAGCAAAGCGAGGTAATCGTCCCGCCGCCACTTCCCCGCGTGCAGGCGGCTAACCAGCGGTACGGTCATCAATGATGTTTCGAAATCGATCCAGACGCGGGCAAGACCCCGGTGCGTGCGTGCCAGCGCCGTGTCCGGTTTTCCGGTTTCTGCATTCATTTCGCCTCTCCCGCTGTATCAACTTCACCCGGCCCGACCACTGTCAGCCCCGCATATGCCATGACACACTGCCCGCTTTCCGGCACCGCCAGAAGGATATTCTGACCTTCACGCAGATCACCGCTGCGCATCAGGTCATCCAGTATCAGGAATATGGAAGCGGCACCGACATTGCCTTTGGTCGCCAGATTGGAGAACCAGCGGTCTTCCGGGATCATGCACCCCGCGCGTGTCGCAAGCCGGATCATCTCTTCGCGCAGGCTGTGCGCGGAATAGTGGCAACAGAACCAGTCCACCGCATCCGGATCGATCATGCCTTCATCCACCAGCCGCATGAATTCGCCCATCCACACCGGAAGCATCCGGTAAAGCGCGTCGACATCCTGACGCAGCTGGAACGCGCCCGCGGACGCGGCGGATTGAATGGTCGGATGGTGCGACCAAGGCTGCATGGTCCCGTCATCCCGGCGCACCCCGCCGCCCGTCATGCAGGGGCCGAAACGGTCTGCGAAACTGCGCAGGCTGATCCAGTCCACTCGCAAGGAGAGGCCGCGCGCGGCGGGCCTGTCTTCGATGATCAAAGCGGCTGCCCCATCGCTGAGCGTCCAGCGCAGGAACCCTGCATCGGATGGCAGGGTACCGTCATCATCGAGCGCTGCGGTGCCTTCATAAAAGCCAGGCCGGAAATACCGGCTCGCAAATTCGCCGCCGCCGACAATCGCAGACTTGTGCTCGCCCGCCTTCAATTGCAGCCATGCGTTTTTTAGCGCCATCATCGAACTGGCGCAGACCGATTGCTGGCTGGCAATCTCCAGCGGGGGCAGGCCAAGTTCGCCGTGAACCTGACTGGCGAGGCCCGGCACCATCAGGTCGTTCTGCGTTGTAGAAGTGGAAAGGAAACCGATCGATTTCGCGTCGATCTCCGCCGCCGACAGGGCATCCTGCGCCGCGCGCGCCAGCATGCTGGCGACGGTCCACCTGGTCGTGCCATCCTTTTCCAGCGCATAATGCCGGGTGCGGATCTTGTTTTGTCGTAGAGTGAGTTTCCCGAGCCGCTCTGAATTGTCAGACAAGCGGCCGATATAATCGGCCATTTCGGCGTTCGGGACTGGGTCGCCGGGCAGAAACTGCCCCGTGGCGGTAATATAGGTCATCCAGACCAAGATTGCGTCCCGACCCGCCTTTGACAAGCATGTTTCGGGGAAAATCGTGCTGAATCAGAGGGAAAACCTCCCGGCAAATCAGCGTGCCGGGAGGGTGTTCGCCTTACTTCTTCTTGGGTGCAGCTTTCTTTGCAGCCGGCTTCTTAGCGTCTGCTTTTTTGGCAGGTGCCTTCTTGGCCGGAGCTTTCTTCGCTGCTGGCTTCTTTTCGTCGTCCTTGGCGGCTGCCTTCTTCGCCGGGGCCTTCTTGGCCGGAGCTTTCTTGGCAGCTTCCTTCTTGGGCGCGTCTTTCTTGGCGGCAGCCTTTTTCTTGGCCGGAGCCTTCGTTTTGGCTTTTGTTTCCTCGGCTTCCTCGTCAGCCTCAATCGCGGCTTCGAGTTCTTCCTTGGTCACTTCGCGTTCGGTGACATCGGCCTTGTCGAACAGGAAGTCGACGACCTTGTCTTCATAAAGCGGTGCGCGAAGCTGCGCTGCAGCCATCGGTTCCTGCTGGACGTACTGGATGAAACGCTCGCGGTCTTCGTCGCGATATTGCTGCGCCGCCTGCTGGATGAGCATGCTCATTTCCTGCTGGGTGACTTCAACACCGTTCTTCTGGCCAATTTCGCTGAGCAGCAGGCCGAGACGCACGCGGCGTTCGGCGATGTTGCGGTAATCGTCCTTCTCGTCTTCGATTTCCTTCTGCGCCTGCTCAGGATTTTCGTCCTTGGCAGCTTCCTGCTGAAGCTGGGCCCAGATCTGTTCGAATTCTGCGTCGACCATCTTTTCCGGAACCGGGAAATCATGGCCGGCAGCAAGCTGGTCGAGAAGCTGACGCTTCATCTGGGTGCGGGTCAGGCCGTTGGTTTCCTGCTCAAGCTGGCCTTTCAGCAGCTCCTTGAGCTTGTCGAGGCTGTCGAGGCCGAGCGATGTCGCGAAATCGTCGTCCAGCTTGGTTTCACCTTCGACCTTCACCTGCTTGACGGTGACGGCAAATTGCGCGTCCTTACCGGCGAGGTGCTCGGCAGGGTAATCTTCAGGGAAGGTCACGGTGATGGTCTTCTCATCGCCGGTCTTCACACCCGAAAGCTGCTCTTCGAAACCAGGAATGAACTGGCCGGATCCGATAACCAGCGGCGCGTCTTCTGCCTTGCCGCCTTCGAATTCTTCACCGTCGATGCTGCCAACGAAATCGATAATCAGCTGATCGCCGTCCTTCGACTTGCGTGTCTTGGCGGCATCCTTGTAGCTCTTCTGCTGGTCGGCGATGTTCTTCAGCGCTTCTTCGACCGCTTCGTCCTTCACCGGAACGCTGAGGCGCTCAAGCTTCAGGTTTTCAATTTCAGGCGTTTCGATCTCAGGCAGTACTTCCAGCTCGATGGTGAGCTTGGCGTCCTTGCCTTCTTCATAACCTTCTTCGAGGTCGATCGCTGGCTGCATCGCCGGGCGAAGCGCCTTTTCTTTCATCAAGCCGTCAACCGATTCGCGGATCACGTCGTTGACGGTCTGCGCATGCAGCTGTTCGCCATGCATTTTCTTGACCAGATTCGCCGGAACCTTGCCCGGGCGGAAGCCAGGCATTTTAACCTGCGGCGCGATCTTCTTGACTTCAGCGTCGATACGGCTGGCGATATCTGCGGCCGGAATGGTCACCTGATAGGCGCGCTTGAGGCCTTCGTTGGTGGTCTCTTTAATCTGCATGGTGCGCTACTTAAACCTTTTCAAAATCTCATCTTTTCGAGTGTCGCAGGCGGCGTTCTGGTGCGGGCGAAGGGACTCGAACCCCCACATCGTAAGATACTGGTACCTAAAACCAGCGCGTCTACCAATTCCGCCACGCCCGCAACCCGAACGAAGCCGCGTGCACACGCCTTTTGGGCGCGAACCTCGCGAGCAAGGGTGCGCCCTTAAAAGGCCCTGCGCAAAAGGGCAAGCAGACTGTGCGCCAGAACGCCTTGCCCGATACCATTTGTCAGACTATCGGCGCTGTAATTGAGCTGAGGCGGGCATATTACCGCCGGGGCAGCAGAGCCGAAAGAGAACGATGAGCGAAGAAAATAATCCAGAAAGCCCGGAAACCGCAGCAAAGTCAGGCGCGGACGTTCCGCCCGATCGCCTGTCAGTAAATCCGCGCAGCGAGCTGTTCGACGGCGAACTGCTGCAGCGCGGCGTCGGCATCCGGTTCAAGGGCACCGAGCGCACGAACATCGAGGAATATTGCATTTCCGAAGGCTGGGTGAAGGTTCAGGCAGGCAAGACGCTGGACCGCAAGGGCAACCCGCTCACGCTCAAACTCAAGGGACCTGTTGAAGCCTGGTTCGAAGATCTGGGCGATAATCCGCCCGTCGCCAAGGCCGACTAAGACCTAGTTTCCGTATTTCGCGAACAAGGACGCGAATTTCCCGCCCGAATCGGTATTGCCGTCCAGCGCGGTAAAGGCGCTGGCGAAGTGTGCCGATGGTTTCGGTGAGGTCTTGGCTTGTGCAATCTGGCTCTTCGCGCCCGATGGCCGGGCCTTTTTTCCGTAGATAAACCCGTTCACAGGCCATGCGGTTTTACCCAGTTGTTGCAGCGGGTGATACCACACGCGCACTTCGCTCCAGTCGTTGCCTGGCGAAACGTCCACCGCCCGGACATCGTTTTCGATCTGGCCGCGCCGCCCGTTGATCGGCGACCAGTTCGCATGACGCAGCAGAACCGTGCGGTTGTCGATGATCTTGCTAACCGCTGCGACATGGCCGAGGCGCATATTACGATGCGGGCGAAACGCCATGACAGCGCCCGGTTTCGGCTCGTTTCCGCGCTGAAAGCGCCCTTCCGCCTGATCCCACCATGTGTGGGCATCGCCGTAAATCTGGATGCCCGACACTTCCCGCGCATACGGGACGCATTGCAGGTAAGGCGGCAATTCCGCACGCGATCCAGCGCCGTAATCGCGTTCGAAGCCGACGCTGGCGTCGGCAAAAGCGGTTTGCGGCACAGCAAAACTGGCACCAGCGGCGAGGATGGTTAGCGCTCTCTTCATGACGCTGCTTGTGGTGGATTTGGGTTAGTATCGCCCTGCCCGCTGTGGTTAACGGATATTCACCATAACAGGCAGCTTTCATCGCAATGCTTGCCAATTGCACGATTAAGCGCCACCTGCGCCTCATCATGCTTCCGCAAGTCATCATTATTGGTCGTCCCAATGTCGGGAAATCGACCCTGTTCAATCGCCTGGTGGGCAAAAAGCTCGCGCTGGTCGACGATCAGCCGGGCGTCACCCGCGACCGCCGTTCCGGCGACGCCGAAATTGCCGGCCTGAAATTCGAGGTGGTCGACACCGCTGGCTGGGAAGATGATGATCCGCACACCCTGCCCGGCCGGATGCGCAAACAGACCGAAGTCAGCCTGATCGGTGCCGATGCCGCGATGATGGTGATTGATGCCCGCGCGGGCGTCACCACTCTGGACGAAGAAATCGCGCTCTGGCTGCGCAGCCAGAAAGTGCCTGTGGTGATGGTCTGCAACAAGGCGGAAGGAAAAGCCGCCGAAGCAGGCATTTTCGAAAGCTACGCGCTCGGCTTTGGTGATCCGGTTCCGGTTTCTGCGGAACACGGCGAAGGCATCGCCGACCTGTTTGGCGCGCTGTGGCCGATCATCGGCGACAGCGAAGCGCGGATCGAAGCGGAAGAAAAAGCCGCTGCGGAAGCGAAAGCTACCAAGGTCCAGCAAGATCGCGACGCTGCCGAGGAAGCAGGCGAGGTCTATGAAGAAATCTACGAGGACATCGAAGGCCCGCTGAAGCTCGCCATCGTTGGCCGCCCGAATGCGGGCAAAAGCACTCTGATCAACCGCTTGCTGGGCGAAGACCGTTTGCTGACCGGCCCCGAAGCGGGGATCACCCGCGATTCGATCGCCGTGGATTGGAAATGGACCGATCCGCGCAGCGGTGAGGAACGCGACATCCGCCTGATCGACACCGCGGGCATGCGTAAGCGCGCCAAGGTCACCGACAAGCTGGAAAAACTCGCGGTACAGGATGCCAAACTGGCAGTCGATTTCGCCGAAGTCGTGGTGTTACTACTCGATGCGACCAAGGGGCTTGAACATCAGGACCTCAAGATCGCCAGTCAGGTGGTCGAGGAAGGCCGTGCACTGATGATCGCGATCAACAAGTGGGATGTTGCCGAAAACGCGTCCAGCCTGTTCAACGGAATCAAGGAAGCGCTGAACGATGGGCTTGCCCAGGTTCGCGGCGTCCCCCTGTTTGCCGTATCCGCGAAAACCGGGAAAGGGCTCGACACCATGCTTGGCGCGGCGTTCGAACTGCGCAAGACCTGGTCCAAGCGTGTGCCGACGGCAGCGCTCAACCGCTGGTTCGACGACGCACTCAACGCCAATCCGCCGCCCGCACCAAAAGGCAAGCGGATCAAACTGCGCTATATCACGCAGGTCGGCACCCGCCCGCCCCGTTTCGTTGTGTTCGGGACCCGTCTGGACATGTTGCCCACCAGCTATGAACGCTATCTGGTTAACGGCATCCGCCGCCAGCTTGGCTTTGATGCCGTGCCGGTGCGGGTGAACCTGAAAAGTCCAAAGAACCCTTTCGCCAGCTGACAAGCCGGTGCCTGAATGAAGGCGGTGGGCGAGCGCTATATTTCGATGACGATCGTCCACGCATCGTCTATTTACGGCAGTTAGCCGACGAGATTTTGCGCAAACTCAGGAAAGACAAATTGCTGTGATCCCACTGCTCGCCGAAGCCGGAATCGCCACCGAACTGATCGAGCGCACCGCAAGTACGCTGCGGGTGCAAGAGATTGTCCAGCTCAGCCTTGCGCCGGTATTCCTGCTGGCGGCAATCGGTGCCGTTTTGAACGTTATGAACGCACGGCTGATATGGATCGTCGACCGGATCAACGGGATCGAGCAGGCGCGGGAAAGCGGCCTTGCAGGACGCGAGGCAGAAGAATTACCCGCCTTGCGCCAGCGCCAGTCCTATTCGCAGATTGCAGTCAATCTGAGCACGGCTGCGGCGCTGACGATCTGTCTGGTCGTCGCCCTGCTGTTCGTCAGCGCATTCATCCGCCCTCAAATCGGGACGGCTGTCGCGATTGCATGGATCTTCACCATGGTCCTGTTGATTGCAGCGCTCGGCCTGTTCCTGCTGGAAACGCGGTTGGCAACCGCGTCGGCGAGGGAAAGGCGCAAGATGAGCCGCGAAATCCTCGAAAAACGTGCCGCCGAGGACGCAGAAAGCTAAGCGCCTTTACTCTTCGCCTGCGGGTTTGCTCTGCAACTGGGCATAGTTTTGCAGACCCATCTGCTCGATCATATCAAACTGGGTTTCGAGGAAATCGACGTGTTCTTCCTCGCTCGAGAGGATGCTGGAAAACAGGTCACGGCTGACAAAGTCGCGCACGCTTTCACAATACTCGATAGCCTCCTTCAGCAGCGGAATTGCATCCTCTTCCATCGCCAGATCAGCCTTGAGGATTTCCTCGACCGTTTCACCCACTCGCAGCTTGTGGATCGCCTGAAAATTAGGAAGGCCGCTCAGGAACAGGATGCGCCCCGCCAGCTGATCGGCATGCTTCATCTCGTCGATCGATTCGTGGCGCTCGTATTCGGCGAGCTTGGCCATCCCCCAATCATCCAGCACCCGGTAATGCAGCCAGTACTGGTTGATCGCCGTCAATTCGTTGGTCAGCGCCTTGTTGAGGAATTCGATGACTTTTGGATCGCCCTTCATGGCCCCGCTCCTATCTGAATTTCGTTGTAGCAACATGCGCCGCGCGCGCCGAGAAATGCAAGGACTCAGAGCAAAAAACGGCAGAATTCCGCCAGTTGCGAGTGATTTGCGTTAGTAAGAAAACTATTCCGCGTAAGCCGGCATGAGCGCCATTTCGCGCTCTTCGGAAACGATCGCCTCGGCATCGTCCAGGCACTGGCCGCAATTGGGCCGTTTGCCGAGCGCGGCATAGACCGCTTCCGCATCACCTGCGGTTGAACAGGCAGCGCGCCGCAGATCGGTTTCGCGGATGGCATTGCAAATGCAGATGTACAAAGGCGATTCTCCAACAAGAACACCTCGGATAATAATGCGACTAATTCGCAATAGCAAGTCTCTTGCGAATTAGTCGCAAAGAAGCCGCCCTCCCCGTTGAGGGAAGGCGGCTCTCGCTGTTGTCTTTGGTTTTACAGCTTATCGCGGATTAGCGGCTTGCCATCCGGATGCCGGTATCAACTGCACCTGGAAGCGGCTTGTTCGCTGCCCAGGTGATGCAGCCCTGGTTCCGCGATTTGACGCTCGAGCACATGTTCTTGGCGCTCGCGCGCTGGAAACCGCCGGCGGACACACGGTAATATGTTTTCCCGCGAACCACCGCCTTGGTGATGACCATGTCAGAATTGGCCAGCTGCGAATACCGCTTGGAATAGATGCCCCAAGCGCGCTTTGCCGCTGCTTCGCTGGAGAATGAGCCGAGCTGGATCAGATGCTCGCCGGCAACCGCATCGCGGCCTTCGGCAGACGCTGCCTGAATGGCGGCTTTCGGCTTAGGCTTATAGCCAGCCGGAGCTTTCTGAACCACCGGGTTCGAAACGAAACGCTTAGTGCTTTGCGCAACCTTGGCAAGTGTCGGTCCGGCCGGAGCCTCTTCGACAAATGCAGCTTCGAAATCTTGCTGAGCCTTGACCGGCGGAGCAGCATAGGCGGCAACCGTTTCAGTCGGTGCAGGAGCCGAAGCCGATCCCGAAGGAGCGCCGAGCGGCGGGAGTTCATAAGACGATGCGCTGCTTGCCACCGCCGTTGCAGGCGATGGTGTAGCGACAGGTGCCAAAGGCGCAGGCGCCTGAGCGGCTGCTTCTGCTGCCAGCATCTGCGTGCTTGGATGGTTGTTCAGCGCCAGCATGGCCGGCTGTCCGGTATCGCCCACCACCGGCACGTCCAGCAAATTGGCGACACGGACCTGGAACTGCGCCGGAGCTGCGCTTTGCGCCCATTCAGCGATCCGGTCGTTGATCTGGTCTGCAGGCACATCTTCTGCCGCCATCAGGCGGGCAGAGCGCCAATCGCCCTTGAGTGCGTAGGCATAGGCCAGGTTCTGTCGAACCTTTGCCGTGTTCTGGCCGCCGCGCAGGGCATTGCCCAGAATGTGCACGCCGCGATCCGGATCGCCAGCAAGGGCAAAGGCGAGGCCGAGGTCGGAAGCGTCGATGTCATCGCGCCACTGGTCCAGCACCGCCTGTGCGGCGCGGAAATCACCGGCAGCGATTTCTGCGAGAGAATAGCTCAGCGCGGTGCGCGCGCTGTTATCGCCAAGGTCCATCGCATCCTTGAATGTTGCGGCTGCCGATTGGAAGCGCCCTGCCTCCATATAGGTCGCGCCGAGCATTGCGCGGTAGGATGCGTTGCGCGGATCGGCCAGCACGGCCTCTTCAGCATGGGAAACGGCCTGGCTGGTTTTGCCTTTGACAAGCGCAGTTTGCGCCTTGTTGACTGAATATTCGGCGTGCGGTGCAGCCTTCGTGGTGCATCCGGCAAGCGCAGTCGTCGCCAGTGCGGTGGTCACCGCCAGCATGATCGCCCGGTTGTTATTGGCTATCTTCGGCATTGTCCGTTCCCCTTAGTTCAATCGGTCTTGCGCGCTTCGGCAGCGAGATTCTTCACATCGGGCATCTTGCCCAGAAATTGATCGAGCGCTTCGGTCAGCAATTGCTGCGCGCTGCGATTGCGAAGCGTACTGGCAAGTCGCAGTTTGAGATGGCGCTCCGCGTCGAGACGCAGAGTGAAAGCAGCCCGCTTGCCGCGTTCAAGAGCAGAGCGGCGCGGACGTTTAGGCGCCGCCGCTACAGCCTCTGAATGGGCCGGTTGCACCGCGGGATTGCGGGCAGACGGCTCTTCATGCTGTGCGTGGATCTGTTCAGCGATGGCTTCCTGCTGGCGGCGTACCTCGGGCTTTTCCATCAGCGGGGCGTGCAGTGCAGCCTCCGCCTTTTCAGCCAGAGCCTCAGCCTCTGCGGCCATTTCCGCATTTGCGGGTTCAGGCGTCAGGTTCAGCACTTTCCCGTCGTGATGCGATTCGGGCTCTTCGCCCATATCGTTCCAGCCCAGGTCTTCCAGATTATGTGCAGCGTTGCTGCCGCTGGCCAACGGGCCCAGCTGCGGACGCATGGCCGGCTTTGCGCCGCCTTTGCGCGCAAGCAGGGTCGGCCCCAGCGATGCGAAATTTGATTCGTCCATGACCGTGCTCTCCGCCCTCGATTACTGGGCGACCCGGCGGCCGAAGCCCCCGGCGGGACGGTGCGCGGGCGCAACCTGCGAAACAGAACCCGGCGCAGCAAACACTGTCCGGCGGAAATTCTTCTCGAGTCGGTCGGCCATGTAGTTCCACAGAGCGGTAACTTCCGCAGCAGAGCGGCTGTCCGGGTCGACTTCCATCACGGTGCGCCCGTCGATCATCGACGCGGCAAAGTCGGTGCGGTGATGCAGAGTGATCGGGGCAACCGTGCCGTGCTGTGACAGCGCGACCGCGGCTTCCGAAGTGATCTTGGCCTTGGGTGTCGCGGCATTGACGACGAACACCAGAGGTTTGCCGGCGCGTTCGCAAAGATCGACCGTTGCGCCAACGGCGCGAAGGTCATGCGGGCTTGGCCGGGTCGGCACGACGATCAGTTCAGCCACGCTGATGACAGACTGGATAGCCATTGTAATTGCTGGCGGGGTATCGATCACCGCCAGTTTGAATCCCTGCTGACGCAAGACCTGAAGGTCATTTGCCAGGCGAGCGACCGTGGTTTGCGCAAAGGCGGGATATTCCGCCTCGCGTTCGTTCCACCAGTCGGCCAGTGATCCCTGCGGATCGATGTCGATCAGTACGACCGGGCCTGCCCCTGCGCGCTGCGCCTGAACTGCCAGATGTCCTGAAAGCGTGGTCTTGCCCGATCCACCCTTCTGCGATGCCAATGCCAGTACTCGCAAGGCCTGGTCCCCCTGAATTACGTTAACAAGCCGCCCAAATGCGGTTCGGAGACTGAATTCGCAGGATACCCCTAATTTTGAGTTAACGAGGATCACATGGCATATAGGCGTTTACGGCTTTTGCGGCGGGATACGGGCAATGCTTCCGATGGAAACTCTTTCCTAACGTCCTGTTCACTATAGAAGCCTGACGAATTCGGGACCTGGAAGGCTACGCAAGCGATTATGAAGTTCAAATCAGCACTGAACTGTCTGGCGGCAGCAGCGGCAATCATGCTCGCCGCCCCCGCAACAGCCGAACTGAATGCGGGATACGAAGCCTGGCACAAGGGTGACTATACCCGCGCGGTGGCTGAGTGGCGCGATCTTGCTGCGGCTGGCAACGCCGATGCGCAATACAATATGGCGCAGGCATACCGGCAGGGCAAAGGCGTAAAGAAAAACGAGAAGCAGGCCGAGATCCTCCTCGCCAAGGCTGCGGCCCAAGGGCACATCAAGGCGACCGACAATTACGGTTTGCTGCTGTTTCAAAGCGGGCGGCGGGAAGAGGCGATGCCGTATGTTACCGCAGCATCCCAGCGCGGCAATCCATGGGCACAGTACCTTATCGGAATCAGCCATTTCAACGGCGACCTGCTGGAGAAAGACTGGGTCAAAGCCTACGCCTTGATGACGCTGTCCAATTCGGCGAATTACGAACACGCAAAGGCTGCACTTGCGCAGATGGATGATTTCATTCCGCTGGACCAGCGCCAGCAGGCACAGCTTCTCGCGCAGAAACTCAAACGCGATGCTGATGCGAAATTTGCCAGCCAGAAGGCCGCAGAAGACCTTTCCATCGCAGCCGCCAATCCTGCAGCAGGCAGGCCAGCAAATGGCAATGTCGCGGTGTCCGGCCAACCGCTTCCCAGTTCTGCCAACCGCATTCCGCGGCCGGTTCAGGCTGTGACCCTGCCCCCATCGGTCGCAGCCGCACAGGCCGCGGTCGCAGAAGCGTCACGGGTTACCGGCACGGAAAGCCCGGCTAACGCCGGGGCTGACTTCACGCCGTCAACCTCGCGGAACCCGGTTCGTGCCGCGCGTGCGCCAGCCACTCAGGCCCAGCCACCTTCGGCTCCAGCGAGTGCAGCACCGAGGCCGAAACCGGCTCAGCAAGCCGCGCCCTCGGCTGATGGACCGTGGCGGGTTCAGCTTGGCGCTTTCGGTGTAAGGGGCAATGCGGACAAGCTGTGGTCGCGGCTGTCGGCAAATGCTGCGCTAAGCGGCAAGCGCAAGCTGATTGTACCCGCGGGGAACCTCGTACGCCTGCAAGCCGGCGGTTTTGCCACGCAGTCGCAGGCACAGGCTGCCTGCAACACGCTGAAACGCAGTGGCCAGAATTGTCTCGTCACGCGCTGACAGGAACAACACCGCTTACGCCAACCTGTTGCGCTGCTACAGCGGGCTGAGCGAGGTACGAAAAAATGAGTGATACCGCTGCGCAAGCGCGCGCTGACAATGACGCACAAGGCCAGCTTGCTCCGGATAGCACGCCCGATTCTGGCAGCCGCATCGGTAGCCTGGATTTCATCCGCGGAATCGCTGTGCTTGGCATTCTGGCGGCGAATATCATCGCATTTGGTCAGCCTTTCGGCGCGTATATGTGGCCCGAGGCATTCCTGTCCCCGCCCGGCCCGTACAGCGACACCCTGTGGCTGGCGCAGTTCGTATTTATCGATGGCAAAATGCGCGCTCTGTTCGCGATCCTGTTTGGCGCGGGAATGTATCTGTTCCTGCAGAATGCATGGGCCAAAGGGCTCAGCAGCTGGCTTCAGGCAAGGCGCCTCGTATTCCTGCTTGCGTTCGGATTGATCCACTTCTTCTTCATCTGGAAGGGGGACATACTGGTCTATTATGCGCTGACCGGACTGATCGCCCTGATGTTCGTGAAAATGCGTGCGGAAACGCAGCTAAAGCTCGGAATTTTGGGCTATATTGCCGGGGCGATCCTGTATGCGGGGATGATGGTGCCGCTGCATTTCATCGCCGACACGCCGTTTGGTGAAAATGCCGCAATGTCCGAAACGCGCGCCGGGCTGGAGGAAACAAAGCGGCAAGTCCTGCACGACGATAAGGTTGAAAGTGCCATTATCAGCGATGGTGATTACCCGGCCTATGTGACGCATAATCTGGTTGAACATGGCCCCGATCCGCTGATCAACATGCTGATTTTCGGGATCGAGATTTTGCCGCTGATGTTGCTCGGCATGGCGCTGTACCGAATCGGTATGTTCGATGGGCAGCTGGACCGAAAGGAACAGCGCATGTGGGGCTGGCTGGGCCTTGGCACAGGCGCAGCGTTGTCGCTGGGATTGGGTCTGTGGGCGCTGTCGACCGGCCCATCATATTACGGCTCGCTCGCCGCGTTTGTTGGCCTGTCACCGATACCCCGGCTGATGATGGCGCTGGGTCTGGCGGCCTTGCTGGCGCTTTACGCGCCGCGCGCAAAAGGCTGGCTTGGCGAACGGCTGAGCGCTGCCGGACGGATGGCGTTTTCCAACTATCTGGGCACGTCAATCCTGATGATTTCAGTGTTCCATGGCTGGGGCCTCGGCCTGTTCGGCGAACTGACCCGGGCGCAGCTGTATCTCGTGGTACTTGGCGCATGGATCGTCATGCTGGCGTGGTCGAAACCGTGGCTCGGCCGGTTCAGATACGGTCCGCTGGAATGGCTCTGGCGCTGCCTGACTTACGGAAAGCGCGTCCCGCTACGGAGATAGCTGCGTTTATCCAATCCGCACGCCGCCCTTGAACAGGGCAAGCGCCCTACCCTGTGCGGGCTGACCATCGAACGGCGTGTTTCCGGCGGTTGCTTCCATCTTGCGGCTGTCGACCACCCACGGCTTGTGCGGATCGATAACGCAGATGTCGGCTTCCTTGCCGGTTTCCAGTTTCCCGCACGGCGCATCCAGCAGCGCAGCCGGTGCCGCCGCCAGCAGCTCGAACGCGCGGACCAGATCGATTGCATCGTCGCGCACCAACGTCAGCGCCATCGCCAGCAGCGTTTCCGCACCAGCCATACCGGGTTCCGCATCGGAGAACGGCAGGCGTTTGTCCTCTGCCCCGCGCGGATCGTGGCCCGACGCAATAACGTCGATCGTCCCGTCCGAAATCGCTTCGATCACAGCCTTGCGGTCGGCATCGGAACGCAGCGGCGGGGAAAGTTTGGCGAAGGTCCTGAACTGGGCAGTTGCCAGATCGGAGAGCATGAAATGCGCCGGAGTAACACCCGCAGTCACCTTCACACCGCGCGCCTTCGCACTGCGAACAAGATCAAGAGCGCGGGCGGTTGTTACCTGGCGCAAGTGAAGCCGTGCACCGGCCATTTCGGCAAGCGCGATATCGCGGCTGACGGCCAGAGCCTCTGCCTCTGCCGGCGCGCTTGGCAGGCCCAGCCGGGTCGCCATGTCGCCCGCCGTGGCAGATGCGTTGCCGGCAAGCGCCGCATCCTCTGCATGGCTGACCACGACAAGGTCCAGCATCGCTGCGTATTGTAGCAGACGCAGCATGGCCCCCGAGTCCGAAATCCACCGGCGACCGGTGGCGACGCCCCTTGCGCCTGCCTGTTTCATCAGGCCGATTTCGGCCAGTTCGCGCCCTTCCAGGCCCTTGGTCGCGGCGGCCAGCGGATGAACCCACAGATCGGGCTTGCCGCTCTGCGCGACCAGCTTGACCCTGGATGGATAATCTAGCGGTGGGTTCTGATCCGGCATGACCGCTGCACGAGTGATCCCGCCGAAATGGAATGCAGGTTTGTCGACCGCGAATACGCCGAAATCGACCAGCCCGGGTGCCACCAGTTTGCCCTTGGCATCAAAAACTTCGTCACCGTCTTGCGGACCGGCCAAGCCGACTTCCGCGATCAGCCCGTTTTCAACGCGAATAGCGCCTTTTTCGGTGCGGTCAGGCAGGACGAGTTCGCCATTGATGATGGTAAGGGGCGCGGACTGTCTCATACCCACTGCTCCCCGCCGGAGATATTTTCTCTCCAGCCATCGACACCGCGAGTTCTGCGGGTGAGCACGTCGAGCGCGGCCATGCGGATGGCTACGCCCATTTCGACCTGCCGGGTGATGATTGATCGGTCGAGCATGTCTGCCACTTCGCTATCGATCTCGACACCGCGGTTCATGGGGCCGGGATGCATGACCAGCGCATCAGGCGCAGCGCGCTGCAGCCGCTCCATCGTCAGGCCGTAAAGATGATGATACTCACGCGCCGAAGGGATGAACTGCCCCTCCATCCGTTCGGTCTGAAGGCGCAGCATCATGGCCACGTCCGCACCGTCCAGCGCAGCATCGAAATCGTGAAATGGCACTGCGCCCATTGCCTCGATTTCTGCCGGCATCAGGGCGGGCGGCGCACACAGCCGGACATTCGCGCCCAGTGCTGTCAGGCAAAGGACGTTGGAACGCGCGACGCGGCTGTGAAGGATGTCGCCGCAAATTGTCACCGTCAGTCCGGTGAAATCGTCGGCGCTATGGCCCCGTTCGCGCAAGGCATGGCGCAGGGCCAGCGCATCGAGCAGCGCCTGCGTCGGGTGTTCGTGCTGGCCGTCGCCGGCATTGAGAACCGGGCAATCGACCTTGCTGGCGATCAGTTCCACCGCCCCGCTCGATCCGTGCCGGATCACAATCGCATCCGCACGCATCGCGTTGAGCGTAATCGCCGTGTCGATCAGCGTTTCGCCCTTCTTCACGCTGGACTGCGCGGCGTGCATGTTGACCACGTCAGCACCCAGCCGCTTGCCCGCGATTTCAAAACTCAGCAGCGTACGGGTCGAATTCTCGAAGAACGCGTTGATGATCGTCAGGCCCGACAGCAGATCGGTATGCTTGCTCGGTTGCCGGTTCAGATCGACCCATTGTTCAGCCTCGTCGAGGAGGTACAGGATCTGGTGGCGTTCCAGCTGGCCAATGCCCAGCAGGTCGCGGTGCGGATAGGCCAGCGAACCGGCCGGATAT
This sequence comes from Pontixanthobacter luteolus, assembly GCF_009828095.1. Lineage (GTDB taxonomy): Bacteria > Pseudomonadota > Alphaproteobacteria > Sphingomonadales > Sphingomonadaceae > Pontixanthobacter > Pontixanthobacter luteolus. Next base: position 1,658,632 of record NZ_WTYP01000001.1, read on the forward strand.
TCCCGGGAAAGTCCAGCTGAAGCCTGAGGAGAGCGCGTCGATGTCATTAAAGCCAAGCCCTTAGTCGAGCGTTGTCACCCGCTCAAGCGGTTTCGACTGGAACCATTCTCGTTTGATGCCTACCTGTGGTTCAATTCTGCATCTTTCGGGGCACCTTACGCATGGCATTCGCTGGAAAAGTTTGGAAATTGCTGGTCGGCATCAAGGACGGGCTCAGCCTGGTCTTTCTGCTGCTGTTCTTCGCGCTCCTCTATGGAATACTGACCGCACGGCCCAGCCCTGCACAGGTCCGGGACGGCGCGCTTCTTCTCGACCTCACCGGGTACGTTGTGGAGGAGAAAACCGAGATCGACCCGCTGGAGGTGCTCCTTTCGGGTCAGGAACCGGTCGGCGAATATCAGGCCCGCGATCTGGTTCATGCACTGGAAGAGGCCGCGACCGACGAACGGATCAAGGCGGTCGTGCTCGATCTGAGCGAGTTTGGCGGCGGCGGACAGGTGCACATGCAGGCGATTGGCGCGGCGCTCGACCGCGTCCGCGCGGCAGAGAAACCGGTGCTGACATATGCGTTGGCATATAGCGACGATGCAGTGATGCTTGCGGCTCACGCCAGCGAAGTCTGGGTCGACCCGCTTGGCGGTGCGATCATCGCCGGACCGGGCGGATCACGCCTGTATTACGGCGATTTGCTGGATAAGCTGAAGATCAATGCGCGTGTCTACAAGGTGGGCACCTACAAGTCGGCAGTTGAACCGTATTCGCGCAACAGCATGTCCCCCGAAGCTCGCGAGAATTATTCCGCACTCTACGGATCGCTGTGGGAAGAATGGCAGGCCAACGTGAAGAAGGCCCGCCCGCAGATCGATCTCGACCTGATTACAAAAACACCCGCACAGTGGGTGCAGGACAACAAGGGCGATCTGTCGAAGGCCGCTCTGGAGGCCGGCTTGGTCGACAAGTTGGGCAACCGCGTTGAATTCGGTGAGCGGGTTGCAGAAATTGTCGGCGAAGACGACTGGAACCCCGGCCCCGGCAGTTACGCCCATACAGAGCTGGACCCCTGGCTTGCCGACAAGACACTCAGCAAAGACGGTGACGCGATCGGTGTCGTCACAATTGCAGGGGAAATTGTCGATGGTGACGCAGGACCGGGCACGGCAGGCGGCGAACGGATTGCCGAACTTCTCGACGATGCGCTCGACGATGATCTCAAAGCGCTCGTGGTGCGTGTCGATTCCCCGGGCGGTTCGGTAACCGCGTCGGAAGACATTCGGCTGGCTATCTTGCGGCACAAGGCGAAAGACATCCCGATTGTCGTATCGATGGGCAACGTCGCAGCCAGCGGCGGTTACTGGGTATCAACACCGGCAGACCGGATTTTTGCGGAGCCTGAGACGGTGACCGGGTCGATCGGCATTTTTGCTGTCGTGCCGACATTCGAAAGGGCGGCAGCTGACCTCGGCGTAAATGGCGACGGTGTCCGCACCACCCCGCTGTCCGGCCAGCCGGACCTGATCTCCGGCTTCACTCCGGAAGTCGATGCCATTCTGCAAAGCTCGATCGAAGACGGTTACACCGACTTCATCACCCGCGTGGCTAAATCGCGCAATCTGACGACCCAGCAGGTCGACGCCATCGGCCAGGGACGCGTTTGGGATGGCGGCACTGCGCGCCAGATCGGCCTGGTCGATCAATATGGCGGGATCGATGAAGCGCTGGAATGGGCTGCGAAACAAGCTGATCTGGAAGACGGTGCATGGCACGTCGCCTATCTTGGCAGCCAGCCGGGCGAATATAACACTTTGCTGCGCAGGCTGCTTGGCGGTGACAGCAATGCGGCGGGTCCGGGCGGCGACCTGTTCGCCATGGTTGCTGGTCAACAACGCGCTATTGTCGGGCAAGTTGAAAACGACCTCGACCGGATTTTGTCGGTCCGCGGGATGCAGGTCTATTGCCTTGAATGTCCGACAGCACCTGTGCGCGCTTCGCAATCGGCCGCGCCGAAGGGCTGGCTCGCCAAGGCGGCTGCACTCTTCGCCAGCTGATCCGGGTTCGCATTGCGGAACCAATAGAAAAAGGGCGCGAGCAGTTTGAACTGCCGCGCCCTTTTTTCGTTTGTAAGTGCTGCAATCAGACGATTGCAGGTTCGACTTCCGGCGGGGTCCGATTGATGACCGGATTTGGCGCCTTGTCGCTGGTCGGCGTTTCGTCCTTACGGTCCATGTACTTTTTGACCAGATAACCACCAGCAGTCACGGCGACGAGCGCCGGGATGCTGAGGCGTTTGGCAATAGTGGCCGCGCCAACACCCAGAAGTGTGCCAGTTGCACCGCCGATGCCCGAAGTGGATTTTGCAATTTTTGAACCGGCGAATCCGCCAATAATCTTACCAAACATGTTAATCTCCTTGTTGGAAAATCAACGGCTTCCGCCTTGTTTGGTTCCGCAATCTTTGAACGGGAATTGTTGTAGGCCAGCCTAACGCTGTCTGGCGATGCCTGTCCGCAAGAGGTCGCTTGCTGCATCCGCGACATCGTCAGCCGACCAGTCATCTGCTTCGCCCCAGATCGCGAAACGCAGGCCGAGGAATACGTTCATTCCCATGATTGCCCATGCATGGGCCTCACCCAGACCGTCGCGGAATTCACCCCGATCTGCACCTTGTTGCAGCCGGTCCCTGATCCGCGCAGCGATGGTTTCATAGTGCGTGCGGTAGCTGGCGGGATCGACGAACTCTGCCTCGTCGATAATGCGGTAGATTTCCTTGTGCTCGCTGGCGAATTCCAGAAATCCTCGCAGCGCAGCCTTTTCCACCTCAAACGCGGTCATCGGTTCAGTCAGCGCGTCGCGAGCGGCACGTTTCACCGAATCGCTCATGTCGGAAACCAGTGCGCGAAAGATTGCGTCCTTGGAATCGAAATAGGTGTAAAAACTGCCCAGAGCGACACCGGCGCGGCGCGTTATCCCGCTGATCGAGGCCTCGTGAAATCCTCTCTCGCCAAATTCAATGGTCGCGGCGTCGAGCAGTTTGCGCAAGGTCTTGCGCCCGCGTTCGGTCCTTGGCTGCTTCTCAGCGCCGTCCGCGATTTTCCCTGACCCCTGCTCCATGCGCAATGAACTACGCTGCAAATGAAATAGCTGCAAGGTTAAACTTGAAAGGTGGTTCAACTTTCAATATGAGGGCACAATAATAGATCGGGAGAGAACCATGAGATTACCGAAAAACAGCCTGAATTCCGCCTTGCTTGCAGGATCTGCCCTGCTTGCGCTCACCTCTGCGCCCGTTCAGGCGCAGGAAGCGAACGATGCGCCTGCGGGCGCCGACACCGCAGATGACGGCATCATCATCGTCAGCGCGCGCCGCAGGGATGAACGCATTACCGACGTGCCGCTTTCAATCACCGCAGTAAGCGCAGAAGCGCTCGCCAAATCCGGTACGCTGGAACTGACTGAAATTGGTCAGGAAGTCCCCAACCTCACGCTGGAGGTTTCACGCGGAACCAACACGACCCTGACCGCATTCATTCGCGGCGTTGGCCAGCAGGACCCTGTCGCCGGCTTCGAAGCGGGCGTGGGCCTCTATGTAGACGATGTGTACCTGAACCGTCCGCAGGCCGCCGTGCTGGACATCTATGACGTCGAACGGATCGAGGTGCTCCGCGGGCCGCAGGGCACGCTCTATGGCCGCAACACCATTGGTGGGGCGATCAAATATGTGACGCGCCGTCTGCCGGATGATCTACAGCTGAAAGTGCGCGGAACCTATGGTTCGTACGATCAGGCCGACATCGTGGTCAGCGGATCAGCGCCGGTTTCGGAAAGCTTGAAATTCGGCGCCAGCGCAGCGCGGCTGAGCCGCGGCGGGTTTGGCGACAACCTCACTCTCGGCACCGAGAATTACAACAAGGACGTCTGGGCCGGCCGTGCCACGCTGGAATTCGACAATGGTCCGGTATTTGTCCGACTTTCCGGCGACTATGTGAAAGACAATAGCGAGGCGCGTCAGGGCCACCGGTTGATCCCCGGCCTGTTCACCGGCGCACCTGTGCTGGATGACGTTTACGATACCCGCGCCGGCCTGAACGTGGTCGACCAGGAAGTCGAAGCCTATGGCGGCGCACTGAACATTGCCGTCGAGGTCAGCGACACGATCACGCTCAAAAGCATCACCGGCTACCGCGAAGACAAATCGACCAGCCCGATCGATTTTGACAGCTTGCCAGCCGCAGACCTGGACGTTCCGGCAATCTACGAGAACGACCAGCTCAGCCAGGAATTCCAGCTGCTGTATGAATCCGGCCGCCTGAACGGTGTTTTGGGCGCGTATTATCTGGACGCAAACGCTTTCACCGCGTTCGACGTGGCGCTCTTTACCACCGGCGCCCTGATCGGATATCCCGGCCTGAACGCCCAGACATTGGGTGATGTGAAAACAGAAACATGGTCGATCTTCGGCGATTTCACCTATGACATTACCGACCGGCTAAGTGTTTCTGTCGGCGGCCGATACACCAGCGACAAACGTACAAGCACAATTCTGCGAACCACCTTCATCGGGGGCTATTCGGATCTGTTCGCGACCGGCGCGACAGCCCTTGCTGTGACGTCGGACTTCAACGGCAGCGAAACGTTCAAGGAATTCACGCCGCGTGCCTCGGTCAGTTTCAAACCGAACCAGAACCAAAATATCTATTTCACATACTCGCGCGGCTTCAAGGGCGGTGGTTTCGACCCGCGCGGGCAGACTTCTGCTGCACCCGATCTTGACGGAGACGGCGACGTCGATTTTGACGATCAGTTCCAGTTCCTGCGCTTCGCGCCCGAGACCGTCGACAGCTACGAACTGGGCTGGAAGGCATCGCTGCTCGACAACCGGCTCAACATCAGCCTCGCCGCATTCAAGGGCGATTATAACGATGTGCAGATCCCCGGCTCGGTCGGCGTTGATACCAACAATGACGGGATCAACGACAGCTTTATCGGGATTACGTCGAACGCGGCCAGCGCCGACGTGAACGGGTTTGAATTCGAAGGCAACGCGCTGGTGGGCAAGGACTTCGCCGGCGACGGGAGCCGTCTGAACGTGAACTGGGCGCTCGGCTATCTCGACGCCGAGTACAATACGTTCATCGATGCGTTCGGTGTCGACGTGGCGGACCAGCGTGTGTTCCAGAACACGCCTGAGTTCACGGTCAACACAGGGTTTGATCTGGGTCTGCCGGTCGCAAGCGGTCTGGTCGATTTCATCGGGTCGATTTCCTATCGCAGCGACGCCAGCCAGTTCGAGGTTCCAAATCGGTTCCTCGATCAGGATGGCTTTGTACTGCTGGACGCCAGCGTGGTTTACACAGCCGATAATGATCGCTGGTCGATTGGTGTTCACGGCAAGAACCTGACCGATCAACGCTACATCGTGGCGGGGTACAATTTCGTATCAGGCGGCGAAAACGGCCAACCCTTCACCCCGACCCTCGGCCTGGAAGGCACGCTGACCGGATTTTACGGCGATCCGCGGCGCTTCTTCGTAACCGGGGAATTCCGCTTCTAAGAACTCTCCAGGGGGGTGTCCTTCACGGACGCCCTCCTTTCCCGAGACCGCGCAGCTTCCACCGTGAAGCTGCGCGGTTTTTGATTCCCGTCACCATTCGCGAACACCACCAGATCGCCGGGTGCCGTGTCGTTCGCAGCATAGATGTCCCAAGCGTCATGGATCATGTCGGGCGGGCCGAAAAGGCGCACCGCATTCCAGTAACGGTCATCGCGAAATCCGACAAAATGGACGAGCCGTCTGGTCATTGCGTCCGGTTTACTCTCACCAGTGCTTGAGGCAAAATCAAAAACCATCCATAGGCGGCGGCATGCACGACATTCGATTTATCCGCGAAAATCCAGAAGCTTTCGACGCTGCGCTTGCCCGGCGAGGCCTTGATCCGGTTGCTGCCGAAATCATCGCTCTGGACGAGGCGAAGCGCGCCGCCGCAACGGCGATCCAGGAAGCTCAGGCAAAACGCAATGGCGCGTCCAAGGCCATCGGCCAGGCGATGGCATCTGGTGACAAGGACAAAGCCGAAGCTCTCAAGGCCGAGGTTGCCGAGCTGAAGCAATCCATGCCCGGCATGGAAGACGCCGACAGGCAACTGGGCGTTCAGCTGCGCGACGCGCTGGCCATTATTCCCAACCTGCCCGCCGACGATGTGCCGCAGGGCGAGGATGAAGCCGGCAATGTCGAGGTCGGCAAATGGGGCACCCCCCGCGAATTCGATTTCGAGCCGAAAGAACACGCAGACCTTGGCCCTGCCCTGGGACTGGATTTCGAAACCGGCGCAAGCCTTTCCGGCGCGCGGTTCACTTTCCTGCGCGGCGGCATGGCGCGGCTGCACCGCGCGCTGGGGCAATTCATGATTGATCGCCAGTCGGGCGAAAACGGATATACGGAATGCGCGCCGCCAGTGCTCGTGCGTGACGAGGCCATGTACGGCACCGACAAATTGCCGAAATTTGCAGAGGATTCGTTCCGCACAACCGATGGCCGCTGGCTAATCCCGACCGCCGAAGTCAGCCTGACCGCGTCCGTTCAGGATTCAATTCTGGACGATGCATCCCTGCCGCTCAGAATGACTGCGCTAACCCTGTGCTTCCGCAGCGAAGCCGGTTCGGCGGGCAAGGATACGCGCGGCTTCATCCGCCAGCATCAGTTCGAGAAATGCGAACTGGTCAGCGTCGTCCGCCCCGAAGACAGCGATACCGAGCATGAGCGCATGACCGGTTGCGCCGAAGGTATCCTGCAGGCGCTTGACCTACCCTATCGCAAAGTACTGCTGTGCACCGGCGACATGGGGTTTGGTGCGCGCAAGACCTATGATCTGGAAGTTTGGCTGCCGGGACAGGATGCCTACCGCGAGATCAGTTCCTGTTCCAACACAGGCGATTTTCAGGCGCGGCGGATGAATGCCCGCTTTAAACCCGAGGGTGAAAAGAAAACGGTGTTCCCGCACACGCTGAACGGGTCCGGCCTTGCCGTCGGGCGCACGCTCGTCGCCGTGCTCGAGAATTTTCAGCAGGCCGACGGGAGCGTAAAGATCCCGGCTGTTTTGCAGCCCTATATGGGCGGTATCGAAACGCTTACTCCGGAATCCTGATGCGCATATTGGTCACCAATGACGATGGTATTTTCGCCCCGGGCCTGAAGGTCCTCGAAGAAATTGCCGCTGAGTTCAGTGACGATATCTGGGTGTGCGCACCGCATGAGGAACAATCGGGAGCCGGCCATTCGCTGACGCTCAACGCCCCGGTCCGGCTGCACCGGCACGGCGATCGCCGCTTTTCCGTCACCGGCACGCCGACGGATTCGGTAACGCTTGGACTTCGCAAAGTGATGGATAGCCCGCCCGACGTAATTCTGTCCGGGGTCAATCGCGGGGCGAACCTTGGCGATGACATCACCTATTCGGGCACCGTTTCGGCCGCCATCGAAGGCGCTTTGGCGGGCATCAGGTCAATTGCGCTGAGCCAGGTTATCCGGCGCGGTGCAGAGCATGAACAATTCGATGCGACCCGCAAATGGGGCGCAAAAGCCATCGCGCCGCTGCTTGATGCTCCGCTGCCCTCGCGCACGCTCGTCAACGTGAACTTCCCCCCGCTCCCGGCAGACGAAATTGCCGGTATCCGGGCGGTGCGGCAGGGTTTCCATGACTATTCGCGGGGCTCGGTTGTCGAAGGGCGCGACCCGCGCGGCTTGCCCTATTTCTGGTTCGGCCTGCACGCGATTGAACATACACTGGATCATGGGACCGATCTGGAAGCAATCGACGAAGGGTTCGTGTCGGTTACTCCGCTGCAACTCGACCTGACACATCACACCTCGCTCGAAGCGTTGGCCGGGAGATACAAGGCATGAAGAAACTGGTTCTGGCAGCATTTGCCACCCTGCTGATTGCAGCAGGCGATCCCGCTACCGAAGCTGAACACACGGTCGAGCCGGGTGAAACTTTGGGCGGCATTGCCAACCGTGCCAATGTACCCGCTTCGGTCATAGCCGCAGCCAATGGCATGGTGGAACCCTACAGCGTGCGTACGGGACAAGTCCTGCAAATCCCCCGTCAGCGCGTCCACACTGTGAAAGAAGGTGATACCGGCTTTGGCATCGCGCAGCGCTACGGCGTGCCGTTCGCAAACATCGCCATCGCCAACGGATTGGCCGAACCCTACACGATCAGCAACGGGCAGACCCTGATCATACCAGCGGTCGTGAAAGCCGTTGCCGCGCCCCAGACACCGCGCACCGAACCATATTTCCGCTGGCCGCATGATGGCGAGGTCATGCTCGGTTTTTCACTCCGCGAGGACGGCTCGGGCCATGACGGTATCGACCTGAAAGCAAACCGGTTCGACATGGTCCGGGCATCGGCGTCCGGATCTGTGGTGTTTGCAGACAACACGAACCGGTTCGGCAGGCTGGTTGTCATCGATCACGGTAACGGGTGGCGCACGCGCTACGGCCATCTCGATAGAATCACCGTGAAACTGCGCGACGTTGTGAAGACCGGTGAACGGATCGGGCTGGCCGGAGATGCTGGCGTGGCAACCCGACCGGAACTGCATTTTGAAATCATGAAAGATAACAAGCGCGTTGACCCGGCGGCCAAGCTGCCGCAACGCTAAAACACGATGAGCAACCAGTTAGACCGGATTGGCGCGCCCGGTAGCGGGCGCCGCGTTCGCGGACCGCGGTTCCAACCGCTGCGCCGGGCGAGCCGGGTTCCCGTATGGGGCGATTTGGGCATCAGGTTGGGCTTGGCCCTGTTCCTGCTCGGCATCGTGGTCATGATCCACTGGTGGGACCGCGGCGGCCTGGTCGACAATCTCGACGGCGAAGTCAGCTTCCTCGACGTGGTCTATTTCACGATGATCTCTGTCACAACGACAGGTTTCGGCGACATCGCACCGATCAGTGACCGGGCCCGCATGGTCGAAGCGATCATCGTTACGCCGATCCGTTTTGCTGTATTTTTCATTTTCGTGGGCACCGCCTACAACTTCATTATCAAGCGCAGCTGGGAGAAGTTTCGAATGGCGCGCATTCAGGAAAAGCTTTCGAACCATATCGTCGTCCTCGGCTATGGCGTCTCCGGCTCTGAATCGGTCAGCGAACTGATCGAACGGGGCACCGATCCGCACAATATCGTGGTGATCGATCCCAGCGAAGAACGGCTCGCAGAGGCGGAGAAACTTGGCTGCAACGTGATGGCAGCGGATGCGACACGCGATGAAACGCTGAACGCGGTACGCATTACAGAGGCGAACAACGTCCTGGTATCAGCGGGCCGCGACGACACCTCCATCCTTATTGTTCTCACGGTGCGCCATCTGGCCCCCAAGGTACCGATCAGTGTGGTCGTGCGTGCAGACGATAATGAATTTCTGGCCCGTCAGGCCGGCGCAAACAACGTGATCAACCCGGTGCGCTTCACCGGCCTGCTGCTCGCCGGTTCGGCGAAAGGCGCGCACATTGCGGACTATCTTGCCGATCTCGCTTCGGTGACCGGGCGTGTGCAGCTGGTCGAACGCGAAGTGACCAAGGAAGAATGCGGCTGCTCGATTACCGATTTGAAAACCGGCGGGCGCGGCCTCAGGGTGTACCGGGGCGGCAAGGTTCTCGGTTTCTGGGAAGAAGAATGCGAAAACCTGCTGCCCGGCGACATCGTGGTTGAAATTGTCCCGACAGATCACGGCGAAAAGCGCGGCGACGGACACGGTCGGCGCCGCTGACGGATATTTCGCCGACCTTCCGCCGCAGTCAGCTGAAGTAAACGAAAACCCCGCCCATCGCAGCCATGCCGACAATGAAATGGCCAGCGTCGATCGCAAACAGTTTGCCCGATTTGCGCTGGAACAGATAATTGATCCCGATTGCCGGCACCATGATCCCAATCGCGAACCCGACGGAGATCATCATGATGCCCCGCGTGCTCGGGTTGGTCATCGCGAACTGATGTCCCAGCATTAGTGCAATCAACAGTTCAAACAGAAAGCACAGCCCGAAAATCAGCGCTGCATTGCCTGACTTTATCTGTTCGTCGGACAGCCCAGCCTCTCGCTGCCAGACCTTGCCGAAAAGGGCCGAATACCAGATTGCCCCCACGATGAAGAAAGCAGCGGCGGCCAGAAACACAGCCAGCAGATTGACATTACCCATTTCGATTTCCCCTCTCAGGTGCGTCCCATTGCACAGGGGATAGCGCAAAGCGCGCTGTGGGTGTAGAGGGCCGCGCAATCATGAACACCGCAACAACTCTCCCTGAAGCCAAAAAGATCGGCATGGTCAGCCTCGGCTGCCCCAAGGCACTGGTCGATTCCGAACGCATCCTGACCCGGCTCCGCGCCGATGGATATGCCATGTCGCCCGATTATGCCGGCGCTGACGTGGTGCTGGTCAACACCTGCGGCTTCCTCGACAGCGCGAAGGAAGAAAGCCTGCAGGCCATTGGCGAGGCGATCGCCGAAAATGGCCGCGTGATCGTGACCGGTTGCATGGGCGAGGAAGCGGACGCGATCCGCGCAGCCCATCCGCAGGTGCTCGCCGTTACGGGCGCGCATCAATATGAACAGGTTGTGGAGGCCGTGCACACCCATGCACCGCCGTCACAAGGTCCGTTTGTCGACCTGATTCCGCAGCCGTCCGATACCGATATCAAGCTGACCCCGCGGCATTACAGCTATCTGAAGATTTCAGAGGGCTGCAACCATTCCTGCGCCTTCTGCATCATCCCGGACCTGCGCGGAAAACTCGCCAGCCGCCGGATCGATGCGGTTCTGCGCGAGGCGGAAAAACTGGTCGCTGCAGGCACCAAGGAACTGCTGGTGATCAGCCAGGATACCAGCGCGTACGGCGTCGACACCCGGCACGAGCCGCGCGATTGGAAAGGCCGCGAGGTCCGCGCCCACATGACCGACATGGCACGGGAACTGGGCCAGCTGCGAACGCCCGAAGGCGAGACGCCGTGGACCCGCCTGCACTATGTCTATCCATACCCGCACGTTGACGCGGTGATCCCGCTGATGGCGGAGGGGCTGCTGACACCCTATCTCGACATCCCGTTCCAGCACGCCAGCCCCAAGGTGCTGAAAGCGATGAAACGCCCCGCCAACGAAGCAAAGGTGCTGGAACGACTGAAAAGCTGGCGCGAAATTTGCCCGGAAATCGCGATCCGGTCCAGCTTCGTAGTCGGCTTCCCCGGCGAGACAGAGGACGATTTCCGTTACCTGCTCGACTGGCTGGAGGAGGCCCAGCTCGACCGCGTGGGCGCATTCCGGTTCGAACCGGTTGAAGGTGCCCAGGCGAATGCCCTGCCCGATCATGTGCCGGAAGAAATCAAGGAAGAACGCTTCGCCCGCGTGATGGAAGTCACTGAACGCATCAGCGCGGCGAAACTGAAAGCCAAGGTCGGCAAGGTCATTCAGGTGATCGTGGACGAAGTTGGCGAGCCGGACGAAGATGGCGATATCGGAGCCACCGCCCGCAGCCAGGCAGACGCTCCTGAAATCGACGGCGCCGTCTATTTGCGTAACGTGGCCACCACGCTGAAAGCAGGCGATTTCGTAGACGTGACGGTAGAAGACGCCGACGCGCACGATCTGTTTGGCGTGCCCGCATAAAGTAGGTCTAGAGCGGCACGCGGACGGCTGCGGCCGTCAGAATTGCTGCCGTATTTGCTCCATGACGATCGCTGGCTGATCCTGCATGAGGAAACTGCCCGCATCGTCGATGATTTTTGCATTTTCCAAGCCAAGCCGGGCACACGACATCGCCACAAAATCGGGCGGAGCGTTGCTGTCATTGTCGCCGACCAGAATTGTAAACGGAACCCGCAAGGCGGCGAATGAGCTTGAATAGTCGCTGCTCCAGTTGAGCATGGTGTCGATCGCTCCGTCCGGACCGGATTTCAGGCCGTAACCGGCTGCCAAACGGAACCTCCTGACCACTTCGGGGTCACGCACCGTTTCGAGTTCGCGCGGACACGCTTCGTAATAATCGTCTACAAAGCGATGAAAATCGCCGGTTCCCATGCTGGCGAGCATAGCTCGCATGTAAACTCTGGCCAGACCGGGCGCCATTCGCGAAATTCGAAAATGCACTCTCTGTCTTGCTGGCAAGAAACCATAATCCGAATGCTTTGCAATCGGCATGAATGGCCCCACAAGCAAAGCTGCCTGAATGCGTTCGGGGCCAAGCTGCGCCATTGCCAGCAAAAACGGCGTGCCGGCCTGCGTGCCCACACAAACCGGGCGCGCAGCACCGATATATTCGAGAAATTCCGGCATTCTGGAGGCAAATTGGCGTGGGCTGTCAGTGCTTGGCTTGGTGCCTGTGGTTGCGCCGTAGAACGGACGCCATGGCGCGATGAACCGGAGGCCTGCGTTCACAGCTGCATCGGCAACCCGGTTTGTAACAAGCGGACCTTCCAGTGCGTGAAAGAACAGCACCGGCCTGCCTTCTGGGTCGCCAAATTCTTCCCACGCAATCTTGCTGCCATCCGCTGCGGTAAAGATGTTTTCGCAAACATGATCGACCGGCGCGGCAGAATGATCCGGCAGCTCCAGCGAATGGACAAAACCTGCATAGAGAAGGAGCAGATCCTCTTTTGACCCGATCGACAGCTTTCTCTGAAGTGCCTTCAACTGGTTTCGAGCGGTTCCGATCGAACGGCCGCGAGCTTCGGCGAATTCGCGCACACTGCCGCCTTCGACGAGGTGTCTGGTCAAGGCGATTTCAGTGCCTGTCAGCTTCAGTGCGCGTTGAAATGCCTCTGCACTGCGTTCGCTCCAGCGAAGGCGCACCACGGTGAAAGAGTTAATCGGCACTTCACCGGAAGTGTCCGTTTCGATCGAAAACCAGCGCCCTTTTTCATCTTCAGCCGAAGTGTGAAGCTGGATGAAACCGGCATCCCCACCTGCATTTGAGCAGCGTAGCCGCTCCTTGTCTTCTTTGTCAGTCAGGTGGTTAAACAGCCAGTCTGGAATAGGTTGCCCCACCGCAAGTTCACCGGTTGGAAAAAGTTTTGGGTTCACCGCGACAACGCGAAAATCCCGGTCGATAGCCAGATCGCAATCCAGCGGCTGTGACTGTACTGTGGTCAGGCCTGCAAAATCGGAACTTCTCAACGGATACATTTTGTCGAGAATGCTCTCGGCATTTTCGAAATGCATGTCGATTGGTCCCGATATCTGCTTCAATTCTCCTTCAGCCGCCACGACTTCATGGAGCAGTTCCACAAACTCCTCTGGCGATGCGATGGCCGCATAGGCTTTTGCCACAACGTCCTGCAGCATCTGATCTCGCGTAGCTTCGGTCATTTATCCCAATTCATTTTCGCTGCCTCTGCTGCGACCGGCAGCACCTCGCATCTGCGCATAAGATCAATCGGTGACAATCGCGCTAAGGTTCGATGATTAATGAAAAAAGGGCCGCGTTCCGTCAAGAACGCAGCCCAGGTCAGCCTGATGGGGTCACGACATCAGGAATCTTATTTGACGCAGTATTTGCCCGAAGCTTTCAGGCCTGAAGGGCAGCTGCCGCTGCGCACTTCAGCATGGTCCCCGCGGTCACCGACACAGTAGTTTGCAGAAGCCTTGAACCCGGTTGGGCAGGAGCCAAGCTTGACGATTGCGACTTGCGAGCTGGACTTGCAGCTGGAACCGCTGGCCTTGAAACCTTTCGGGCAGGAACCATCCTTGGTCACTTCGGAAGAACTGGACTGAGCATAGGCTGCAGGGGCAGTGCCGACGGAAAGCGCGATTGCGCCGAGAATTGCGGTGAAACGCATAACGGTATTCCTTTGTCTGAATGGGGGCGGTGCGACGGAAAAAGACTTTGGGATCGCATCCCGCCGCACCTAACTTTTATCCTTGGGGACCGCGGCGATAGGCAACGGCCAGCGCACTCTTGCCGGTTTTGTCGTTGAACCACTGGCAGAAGAAATCGGTGCCGGATTTGTCCGTGTGAAGAGCGCCGAAGTTGAATGTCAGCATCGTCCGGCCGCGCTTGTTCAACAGTGCGTCATAGGCGCCAGAGCGCTGCGAATTGCTGCCGGTCGCGGTCGGTTCATAGCCGAGCGAATGGCCGGTATGCAGCATCACATCCTTGCCCTTGTAATTGTTGATGCGCGGGCCGTTCACATTGTCCAATTGTTCCGAACCGTCATAAGATACGCATTGGATGCTGTAGGCATGCTTGTCGTACTTCGCCTTGTCGACCTCAACATACAGCACGTCGCCAACAGCCAGGCCGGAATAAAGACAGCCATTGGTCGCCTGAACGTCGCGGCGCTCTATCAGTCCGGAACGCTCTTCCGTGCTGATGCCTTTGCTGAAAGTGTATTTGCCGTCGCGTCCGACGAAAGCATTGCCAATACCCAGATTTGCGCAATTGAGCTGTCCGGTGAACTTGGCAGGAACCGGGCCTGCCCCGCCGACATGATCTGGCGCACGGGCGCTGCATGGCGAATTTGAATTGCTGCCAAGATTGGCATTGCAATAGGAACCATCGGCGGAACGGCCGACCCCTGCCCGCCTCGAACTGCCGCGCCGCTTCTTGCCGCTTACGGTTTCAACGATATCCTCGGCCTGAGCTGCAGTCTGCTCGACTTCCTTCGCCTTCTTTTCGATTTTTTTGACTTTGCTTTTCAGCTTGTCGAACGGTCCGGCGTGCACAGGTGCGCTGAATGTCGTTGCGGCTAGAGCAAGGCCTACCGCCGTCCAGATTGCTTTTGTCATGATACGATCCCTCGTTTGGAGTTGAGGGCTGCCGGATAGGTCGTGCCGGCCTTCCGGCGAATGTCCCATCTGGTACAAATCTGTGCTTTTGCTGAATTTTTTCAGCCAATTTGCCCCGGCAGGCTGCAGGCGAAACCGGCAGCCTGCTGGATGGCTACCGTATCTGGCTTGCATTCTTTCTGCTCAAGAACGCTATCGGCGTGAATTCGTCAGGAATTATCCGTCCGTACCTATATAGATCCGCGCGCAGTTCCGGGAATTGCGAAAGCAGCTCCTCGTTTTGAGGCAAATTGGACGGCGTGTAGAATAGCTCGAATTTCTTTGGTTGCAGTGCACCGATCGCCGTTTCGCGATATCGATCATCAGCCAGTGCGGATTGAAGCACCCGTGCGGCTTCTTCATTCTGGCCGGCACATTGCAAAGCCTGAGCAGCAAGGCTTTGAGAAACTTCCCAATTGTTTCGAAGGAATTCCAGATCCCCGTCAATCTCGTCCGCCCGGCCAAGGTTCTGGAGCGCGCAGACATTGTTTCTGGCGATGATCATCTTCGCGAATTGGGACCCGTAATTCCCCGCCACCTGCCCCGCCAGCGCGTTGGCCGCCAGCCCGTCTTCCCATCGATCGTGACCGATCAGGCGTGATGCGCGATTGATGACAAAGCTCACCACCCAGGGGTTCGCGTCAGGGTCCAATCCTGCGAGATCGTCGAACACGGCATCGGCTTTGGCCCGCTGGCCAATCGCATCATATGCATAAGCCTGGATATTGAGGGCCCACCCGTCCCCTTCTTCGATGTTCTTGAGGGTGCCGTTCCTCTCACGCCATTTCTGCGCGAGCGCGATGGCGTCTTCATACCGCCCTTCAAAATACAGGCCATGTGCAGCATCGGAAAATCGATCTCTGTCCGATTCGTTATTCTCCAGCCGCGCCTCGGCCCAGAAAGAATACTCTTCGCTGATCGGTTTCAGATTTGGCCCTGCTCGTTCTTCGATCCTCGGCCAAATCGGTTCGTATTTGCGATTGGCCAGCAGGTGGATGTAGCTGCTTGGATCCCGGATCAGCCGCAAGAGACCGTCAACCTGCTCTAGCTTTTCTTGACGGACTGCCGCGTCCAGAGCGTTGGAAACAATACCGCCCTCCAGCTCGGATGGAAAAACCGCAAGTTTCCCGTCCGAAAACCATTGCAAAGCCTGATCTTCGAACTGCTCGATACGTCCCTTTTCCCGCAGCATTCGCACACTGGCCCAGAACCGGTCCCGACCCAATTCTGCGAGCTGTGCGTCACTCAGTGAACGAAACCGGTCCAGCACGGCTTGCGCATTTCCCGTCTTGCCCTCGAAATACAGGGCAAGGAAGGTGTAATCTGTGTCTGGGGCGATCTTTTCAAGTTCGGCCACCTTGCGGGCGCCCAGTTCGTATTCATCTCTCTCACTGGCACAAAGCGCTTCTGAATATACCAGGCCGTGTTTGAACCGCGCCGGATCTGGCATTCTGCGATCAAGTTCCGAAAATACAGGCACGCCAATAGAGCATGAATTGCTATACCAGGGCTTCTCACGGTCATCCAATGCCGCGAACAGTTCCGCGTCAGTCATATTGGATGCATCGATCTCTGCCGGGCTTTCGGATGGCTGGGCCAAGACAGGAGAACCCACTAACGCGCAGGCTGCGACAAACAGTTTCAGTTGCTTCATGTTGATACGTTAACCCCTCTACCGCCTAAAACACCATAAAAAACAATCTGAAACCCCACCCCTTGCCGAGCGTTATCATACCATGCCCATTTCCATTTCAGCTTCATTCGCGTTCGAAACGGCAGAGCCGATCGACATCCTCCTCCAGTTCGAGGCGGCGGCGATCCCCGAGCAGCGCCTGATCTCGGCACGCACGACCATGTCCGATGCGGATCACTGTGCGCGGGTTTCAGCCGGGGACGACATCGGTGAACGGATCTGGCTGCGTGTCGATGGCCGCTTCGAAGTGGATTATGCCAGCGAGGTTGAGCTGGACCGCTTGCTCAGCCCGGTCAGCAGCCTGAAACGGGTCCCGCCGCATGAATTGCCTGCCGAGGCGGTCAAATACCTGTTCGATTCCCGTTATTGCCAGGCGGACAGGATGCAGAGTTTTGTTCATGACGAATTTGGCGGGCTTACCGGCGGTGCGCAGATCATGGCGATGCACGACTGGATTTCATCCAACTTTACGTACGCGCCGGGAAGCTCGAACGCTTCCACCACTGCGGTCGACAGCTTTATCGAACGGCGCGGCGTGTGCCGCGATTACGCGCATGTGATGGTGACGCTGGCCCGAGCCAGCGCAGTCCCGGCGCGGTTCGTCAGCTGTTTTGCACCGCAAGTGACGCCGCAGGATTTCCATGCCGTGGCCGAGGTATTCCTGTCGGACCCAACAACGCCCGGCGGCGGCGCGTGGTATCTGATCGATGCAACCAACATGGCCAATGCGGAAGACATCGTGAAAATCGGGGTCGGCCGCGATGCCGCCGATGTCAGTTTCATGACCAGTTTCGGGGCGGCAGATTTTCAATGCAAGGAAGTCGCAGTAACCCAATCCTGATGCGCGGCGTCATCTGACGCGCGCTGATGAATACGATTGCCAATCGCCCCATGCCGGGGTGCATGGCAAGGCAGCGGATGCTACAGCCGCATGAAATGCAACGCTTTGGAGGGACAAGCGTCTTGGGAGAAATGCACGCATGAGCTTCACCGCAGACCGCCTGCTACTGTTCGGAGCGACCGGCGACCTTGCCCAGCGAATGTTGCTGCCGTCGCTATGCGCGCTTCATGCAGATGAACTGATCGCGCCCGATGTAAAGATCATCGGCACCGCCCGTTCGGAAATGAGCGACAGCGAATTTCGCGCCTTTGCCCGCGAAGCGCTGGAAAAATATCTGCCTGCCGATCGCCGCGGGGGCATGGCCGATTTCCTGAACCGGTTGAGCTATCAGACGCTGGATGCAACCACGCTGGACGGGTTTGATGATCTGGCGAGGAAAGTCGGTACGCCGGCACGCGGCCTGGCGATTTTCCTCTCGACCGCGCCCAGCCTGTTCGAACCGACAATCAAGGGGCTGCAGCACGCCGGGCTTGACGGCAAGACAGTGCGTATGTGTCTTGAAAAACCGCTCGGCACCGATCTGGGATCGAGCTGCGAGATCAACGATGCCGTTGCCAGCGCGTTCGAGGAAGACCAGATTTTCCGCATCGATCATTATCTGGGCAAGGAAACCGTCCAGAACCTGCTCGCCCTGCGGTTTGCGAACATCATGTTCGAACCGCTGTGGAACGCCGCGCATATCGAACACGTCCAGATCACCGTTGCCGAAACGGTCGGGCTGGAAGGCCGGGTTGCATTTTACGACGATGCCGGTGCGATCCGCGACATGGTGCAGAACCATATGCTGCAATTGCTGGCGCTGGTCGCGATGGAGCCGCCATCGGATTTTGATGCGACTGCGATCCGCGATGAAAAGGTCAAGGTCCTGCGGTCACTGCGCGCGGTGTCGGGCAATGAAACCGTCACCGGCCAATACCGCGCCGGTGCGATCGGCGGTCAGGCCGTGCCCGGATATGACGACGAACTGGGCAAGGATTCGGACACCGAAACCTTTGTCGCGATCAAGGGTCATGTCGATAACTGGCGCTGGAAAGGCGTGCCGTTCTACCTGCGGACCGGCAAACGTCTGCCGCAGCGCCGCACGGAAATCGTCGTCCAGTTCCGCTGCGTTCCGCATTCGATCTTTGCCGAAAAAGGTGCCCGGATGGAACCAAACCGTCTGGTGATCGGCATTCAACCGGAAGAGAATATTTCGCTGAACCTGATGGCCAAGGTCCCCGGTCTGGACCGTGAAGGCATCCGTCTGCGTTCCGTCCCGCTGGATATCGCCATGCCCGATGCGTTCGTCGGCCAGCACCGCCGCATCGCCTATGAACGGCTGCTGCTCGACCTGATCGAAGGCGACCAGACACTGTTCGTCCGCCGCGACGAGGTTGAGGCGCAGTGGGAGTGGATCGACGCCATTCGCGCCGGATGGTCGGCAAACGGCGTCGTGCCCAAGACCTACACCGCCGGCAGCTGGGGGCCGAGCGCGGCCATCGCGCTTGCCGAACGCGACGGAGTAACGTGGAATGAGTAATCTGAGCGATGTGCTGCACCGCGTGACCGAGCGGGTAATCGCCAATTCGAAAGACAGCCGCAGCCGCTATCTCGAGCTGATCAGGCGCGAGGCTGACAACCAGCCGGATCGCAGCCAGGTTTCATGCTCCAATCTCGCCCATGCCTATGCCGGTGCGCTGGAAGACCAGAAAGCGCTGATGGCCCATCGCGGCCCCAATATCGGCATTGTCAGTTCCTATAACGACATGCTTTCCGCGCATCAGCCCTATGGCCGTTATCCGGAGCGTTTGAAAATATACGCCCGCGAAGTCGGCGCGACCGCGCAGGTGGCCGGCGCGACGCCAGCCATGTGCGACGGTGTGACGCAGGGCGAAACCGGCATGGAACTGTCGCTGTTCAGCCGCGATGTGATCGCGCTGTCCACCGGCGTGGCGCTGAGCCACGCGATGTATGACGGCGCGTTGATGCTCGGGATTTGCGACAAGATCGTGCCCGGACTGCTGATGGGTGCTCTGCGTTTCGGCCACCTGCCCGCGATTTTCGTGCCCAGTGGCCCGATGCCCAGCGGTATTTCGAACAAACAGAAACAGGAAACACGCCAGCTTTATGCAGAGGGCAAGGCGACCCGTGCACAATTGCTGGAAAGCGAGCTTGGCAGCTATCATTCCCCCGGCACCTGCACGTTCTACGGCACTGCCAACTCCAACCAGATGATGATGGAGATGATGGGCCTGCATATCCCGGGTTCCGCCTTTATCCAGCCGGGGACCAAGCTGCGCCAGGCCTTGGACCGAGAGGCGGTTGTTCGCGTTGCGGAGATCGGCATCGACAGCGATGATTACCGCCCGCTGGGCCGATGCGTCGATGAAAAGGCGATTATCAACGCTGCGGTAGGCCTGCTGGCGACCGGCGGATCGACCAATCATGCGATCCACATTCCCGCCATGGCGCGCGCTGCGGGGGTCCAGTTCGACTGGACCGATCTGTCCGAACTATCAGCAGCGGTCCCGCTGCTGGCCCGCGTCTATCCAAACGGTGCAGGCGATGTGAACCATTTTCACGATGCTGGCGGCATGGGCTACGTGATCGGCGAATTGCTGGAGGCGGGGCTTGCCCACCGCGATGTGATGACCGTTGGCCGGGGCGATCTGGGCGATTACGCGAACGAGCCGGGCCTCGACAGAGACGATCTGGTGTGGCGCGCAGTTGGCGAAAGCGGTGATGACACAATGCTGCGCCCTGCATCCGCCCCCTTCCTGCCCGATGGCGGCATGAAGCTGGTGGAAGGCAATCTGGGCCGCGCCTGTTTCAAGACCAGTGCGGTTTCCGAGGATCGCTACACCATCGAGGCACCGTGCCGCGTGTTCGAGAACCAGGCCGATGTGACCGCCGCGTTCAAGACCGGCGAACTGGACCGCGACGTGGTGGTCGTCGTGCGGTTTCAGGGGCCGCGATCGAACGGGATGCCCGAACTTCACTCGCTCACCCCGCCGCTCGCCGTGTTGCAGGACCGCGGATACCGCGTTGCACTGGTCACAGACGGGCGGATGTCGGGTGCCAGCGGCAAGGTGCCGGCGGCGATCCATTGCACGCCTGAGGCGCTTGGCGGCGGTCCGCTCAGCAAGCTGCGCGATGGCGATGTGGTGCGGCTATGCGCCAAGACCGGTACACTCAGCACAACCGCAGATGTGGACACACGGGAGGCGGCCCATAACCCGCAGCCATCTGAGGGCGTGGGCCGCGAACTGTTCGCGATGTTCCGTGCAAATGCCGACGGGGCCGAACGCGGCGGATCGTCAATGCTGGCAATGGCCGGATTGTAAGGGGGAATGGCAATGGATCTGGTCGCGGTTGATATCGGCGGAACGCACGCCCGGTTCGCGATTGCGCGCATCGAAGATGATGGCGCCATCACAATGGAAGAACCGGAAACGCTGCATACGGATGATCACGCCAGCTTCCAGACCGCGTGGGAAGATTTCCGCGAGCGCAAGGGCGGCACCTTGCCCCGCGCGGTGTCGATGGCGATTGCCGGACCCGTGGGCGGCGATGTCATCCGCTTTACCAACAACCCTTGGATCATCCGCCCGGCGCTGGTTCAGGAGAAGCTCGGTGTGGACCGCTTCACCATCGTCAACGATTTCGAAGCAGTGGCCCATGCCGTGGCCCGCGCACCGGAAGAACAGTTCATTCACCTCACCGGACCAGAAGAAGCGCTGCCCGCGACCGGCCGGCTGACCGTGCTTGGCCCCGGCACAGGCCTCGGGGTGGCGCATCTCTACCGCGAGGCAAATGGCACCTACCGGGTGTCGGCGACCGAAGGCGGCCATGTGGATTTCGCCCCGCTCGACAGTATCGAGGACGCGATCCTCGCCAGGCTGCGCAAACGCCACAACCGCGTATCGGTGGAACGCGTCGTTGCAGGCCCGGCAATTTCCGACATTTACCAGACGCTCGCCGCGATGGAGGGCAAACCGGTTGCCGATGAAGACGACATTGCCATCTGGACGCGCGGACAGGACGGGTCGGACAGCCTCGCCGCCGCAGCGGTCGACCGTTTTTGCCTGTCGCTCGGCAGTGTCGCCGGCGACATGGCTTTGGCCCACGGCGCAAAGGGCGTCGTGATCGCCGGCGGGCTTGGCTACCGCATCCGCAAGACCTTGCTCGCTTCCGGCTTCGCCGAACGCTTTCGCGCCAAGGGGCGGTTTGAAAGCATGATGGCAGCGATGTCCGTAAAACTCATCGTGCACCCCCAGCCCGGCCTGTTCGGCGCGGCTGCCGCGTTTGCATCAGAACACACTGGAGAAACCAATTGAGCGATATCGAAACCATCATGCGCACCGCGCCGGTTGTCCCGGTTATCGTGGTCGAAGACCTCGATCATGCGGTTCCTTTGGCAGAGGCACTGGTGGCTGGCGGCTTGCGCGCGCTGGAGGTTACGCTGCGCACGCCGGTTGCGCTCGACGCGATACGCGCGATGAAACAGGTGCCCGGCGCTATCGTCGGGGCCGGAACGGTCACCAATCAGGAAGAACTGGAAGACGCGATCGATGCGGGCAGCGAGTTTATCGTGTCCCCCGGTCTGACTGACACACTGGCACGTGCTGCAATCCGCCACGAAATCCCTTTTCTGCCCGGCACCGCCACTGCGGGTGACATTATGCGCGGGCTGGACCTGGGGCTGACCCATTTCAAGTTCTTCCCTGCAATGGCGGCAGGCGGCCTGCCCGCGTTGAAGGCTCTGGCCGCTCCGTTCGGGCAGTGCAAATTCTGCCCGACCGGCGGGATCAGCCTGCAAAACGCAGCCGAATGGCTGGCCTTCGATCCGGTTCTGTGCGTCGGCGGTAGCTGGGTCGCCCCCAAAGGCACGCCCGATCAGGCGAAGATCGAAGCCATAGCGAAAGAGGCCGCTGCACTATGATTACCCGGACCGTCGACGATCTGACCCAGCGGCTGAGCGAACTGCACGAGAAAACGCGCGAAACGCCGCTGTTCAATCCGGTTTTTCAGCTTTCCCTGGACCTTTCACGGCAGCTGGAGTCGGGCGATCTTTCGCTGGATGATATCGAAAGCATGATCGCCGAGCTGGAATGCCAGTCGCTGAAGAGCCGCGCGAGCCGCCTGCGCCGGAACCTCGCGCCCGTTTCGCCTGACGCCAACGACGCAGTCTTGTCAGAAATGTGCGAACTGAGCGACTTCGACGCTTTCCGCGCGCGGTGGGAAAACCCCAGCTTGCATGCGGTTTTCACCGCGCACCCCACATTCCTGCTGACGCCGGACCAGAGCGATGCGGTGGCCACTTCTGCCAGCAGCGAAGGCGAAATCGGCGACGCCGCCTGCGCCGCGCACACCGAACGTCCGGAAATCACCCTGATCTACGAACATGGCCGGGCCATGCGCGCGATTGCCAACGCTCAGGATGCACGCGACCGGATGGTCGCAAACGCCCTGAAACAGGCGCAGAAACAATGGCCGGGCAAATGGTATGCCGCCGAACCGCTACCCTTCCGCTTCGCCAGCTGGGTCGGCTATGACATGGACGGCCGGACCGACATCAAATGGTTCGATTCCATCGGTTTCCGCCTGGCTGAAAAGGCTCAAAGACTGTCGCGCTATGTCGCTTCGCTGGAACAGATAGACGCCGACCATCGCTTGCTTGAAACGCTACGCAATGCAGCGGATTACTCAGCCGAACGCGCCAAAGATTTCCGGCAGGACCTGTCGGAACCCGCGGCCCTGTCGCAGGCGGCAAACACGCTGACTGCGGACCATCCGTCCAAATTGCTGTCGCTTACCCCGATTATCGACTTGCTCGAGGCAGAGGCTGTCGGTGCGGAGCCGGCACGCGCGATCCAGCTGAAGACGCTGGGTGCCGCTATGCGTGCAGACGGGCTTGGTATGGGCTGGATTCACTTCCGGGTTAATTCCAGCCAGTTGCACAACGCCATTCGCCGGCGGATCGATCCTGACAACACGCTCGACCTCAGCAGCAAGGGCGCGATGGCAACGCTGCGCGACCTGCTGAAAAAGGTTAAGCCGCTGCGGTCCAATTTCGCTGCCCTGGCGATCGAGAGTAGCACCGCGATCCGCCAGTTCCTGGCCATGGCGCAGGTCATTCACCACATCGACGGCGATGCGCCGATCCGGATGCTGATCGCAGAATGCGAACAACCTTCGACGATTCTGGCGGCCCTGTATTTCTCCCGCTTGTTCGGGATCGAGGACAAGGTCGATGTCTCTCCGCTGTTTGAGACCGAGAGTGCGCTGGAACATGGAGGCCGTTTCCTAGACGCCCTGTTGGCGGAAGAAACCTATCAGGAATATGCCCGCAAACGCGGCCGCGTTGCGATCCAGACCGGGTTTTCCGATGCTGGCCGTTTCGTGGGACAGATCCCGGCAAGCCTCGCCATTGAGCGTCTGCAAGGGCGCATGGCTGAGGCTATGCGTGACAACGGGCTGACCGATGTTGCAGCGCTGATTTTCAACACTCACGGCGAAAGCATGGGCCGCGGCGCGCATCCCGGCGGCTTCGCAGATCGGCTCGCCTGGCCGCTCAGCCCGTGGACACGGCGCAGGTTCGTCCGCGCGGGCATCCGGCTGGAGCCGGAGGTCAGCTTTCAGGGCGGCGACGGCTATCTGCATTTCGCCACCGCCGAATTGGCGCTCGCAACCCTGACACGGATCGCGGCACTCAATCCATCGGCGACCGATCCCGATGCACCAACCGATCCGTTCTACCGCCGTACCGATCTCAGCCTCGATTTCTACCGCGCGGTCCGCAAGCATCAGCGCGACCATCTCGAAAGCCAGACCTACAGCCGGGCGCTGACCGCGTTCGGCCTTGGCTTGCTCAATTCGACCGGTAGCCGCGTCTCGCGCCGCCAGTCTGACCTGAGCGCGGACCGCGATATGAACCTGCGCCAGATCAGGGCAATCCCGCATAATGCGGTGCTTCAGCAGCTTGGCTATCCGGTCAACGTGATTTCCGGTGTCGGCAGCGCGGCAGACGGCAATTACGAAGACGTCGCTCAATTGCTTCAGGAAAGCGAGCGCGGGCGGCAATTGATCCGGCTTGTGCGTGCATCGAACGCACTCGCCAGTATCAAGACTGTCGCTGCATTCGGCGAACTGTTCAATTCGGCCTATTGGGCAAGCCGCCCGTATCGCGGCACGGAGAAACACCTGTCCGACGCGTGCGAGGCATTGGCGGAATACCTCACCAAGGATGACCGTACCGGCACTTTTCGCCGTTTGGCATCCCGCCTGCGGGTCGATGCGCTGAAACTCCACCGCCTGCTGGACATGATCCCGGACGAGGCACCGCTGGAAAACCGCGAGAATGTCCGCCGTTCGATCGGGGCATTGCAGGCCCTGCGGCTCACCCTGCTCCAGCATATGTTTATCAAGGCAGTCTCGATTCCGGCGTTCAGCCGCGCAAACGACATCAGCCGCGACGATGTGCTGGAGATGGTTTTCACTCTGCGCGTCGACGATGCACTGGCGCAGCTGCGCCGCGCCTATCCAACGAGCTTTCCGGGGCTGGAGGATTTCACCGTCGATGAACCAAGCGATTACCCCGATGGTGACGGCGAAGGATACACCGTGATCCAGCGCGATTATATTGACCCGCTGGAACGGGCATACGGGCTCAGCTTGCGGATCGGCACGGCTATCGCCAATGAATTTGGCGCGCACGGCTGATACCCCTCTGCCGTTAACTCGGCCGCGCCGCCTGTCCCCCAAAGAGACAGACCGGAGCGCACGCTGGCGGAAATTCGCGCTTTCTGGCATTGGGAAGTCATGGAACCAATGGTGAAATGGATTGGCGGCGCAACTGCCGCGCTGGTGTTGCTACTCGGCGGGGCGACGCTTGCCAGCGGTCTGGTGACAGGCGACAACTCTCAGGATGCTCCGGCGCTGGAAGAAGCCATTCCAGCAGAAGAGACGGTTCAGGCTGATGAGATCGCGCAAAAGCAGGGCATCGCAACCACCGCAGAACCCGCGGTCCAACAAGTCGCGCAAGACACCGATGACACCTTCGTAATCAAGCGCATCCTGCCGATTTCCGGCCCGATCAAATATGGCGAATGGCACTGGGATGACGAAGGCGTGCCTGATGGGCCGTTGGTCATGACTGTCGACCTCGATGCCAGAGTGCTTTCGGTATTTCGTGGCGGCTACGAAATCGGCGCGTCAGCTGTGTTGCTGGGCACCGACGAGCATCCAACGCCGCTCGGCACGTTCCCGATCCGCTACAAGATGCGCCACAATGTTTCAGAGAAGTATAACAACGCGCCAATGCCGTATTCGATGTTCCTGACGACAGACGGCGTTGCGATCCATGGGTCACAGGTTGAGAACGGCTATGCCAGCCATGGCTGCATCGGAACTCCAGACGATTTCGCGGCCAAGGTATTCGCCATCGCCAAGAAGGGCGACAAGGTCATCATCACCCGCGGCAAACGCATCGGCATGGGCGATTCGATTATCTGATCAAGGCTGGCTTGCGGTGTTTCGCGGCGGCTCCGGCTCGAACCGCCACGCATCGCCAACGGTTGATGCAAGCACGCCGGCTAGGTTCGCCTGCTCCCCTGCCTCAAGCCGGTCCAGCAGACGCGCAATGCCCGACCCGCGCGGCCCCGAACCGGGCAGATCACCGCCCAATTCCTCGATAATGCGCGAAACGACGCGCAACCGCACCGTGCGCGGCGCAGCCGGCCGATAGACATATTTGCGCCCGATCCGCTTCACCCGGCCTGCCCATTCATGCGCGGCCATCCATTCAATCGTGGCATCCGCTTCAGCGAGATGGGTCACGCTTCTCGCTATCGCGCCGATGTCCAGCCAGCCAGCATCGGTCAGGTTTTCGCGCAGTTTCACCCTGTCGAATGCCTGATCCCGATTGGACGGGTCCCGGGCGAAATCGGCACCGGCATTTTCTAGCAATTCGATCAGTTCTCGCTTGCGCCATGCCAATAGCGGCCGGATCAATCGATGCGATCCCCCGGGCACATTGCCCGAGGGCCGAATGCCCGAAAGGCCCGCAACCCCGCTGCCGCGATTAAGCCGCATAAGGAAGGTTTCGACCTGGTCATCGGCATGGTGCGCGGTTGCAAGGGTCGGCAGATCCTGTTCGGCAAGCCACCTGTCCAGCGCACCGTAGCGGGCATTTCGCGCCTCTGCCTGCAAATTGCCTGCGGCAACATCGACAGGCAGCGTCCGGTGCGGCACGCCGAGGATCTTGCAAAGTTCGGAGACCATCGCTGCCTCGGCTGCGCTTTCTTCACGCAGCCGGTGATCGACGGTCGCTGCCTCGACCATGCCTGGCCTTGCCGCGTTGGCCAGCAGCAACAAAGCCATGCTGTCGGGCCCGCCAGAAACAGCTACACCGAGCTTTTCCCCGGCAGGCCAGAGGCGATCTGCATCGCCCCGAAAACGTTCGATCAGTTTCGGGTCAAGTTGAGGCGGCCTGGCGCCGTTATCAATTGCAAGTCACCTTGGACCGGTTCGCCTGATACTGATTGCTCAAGCGGCCCGATGCGAGTGCCGGATATGTATCGCCGAATTCCGCCAGCGCGATGCAGGCGCGGTTTGTATCTTTCAGCGCAATCATGCTCTCCGCCAGATACAGCAGGCTGTCGGGCGCCCGGGCATCCTGCTTGTTAGCCTGGTAGTTGCGAAGGAACCACGGCGCGGCCTCGCTTGGCTTGCCATCGTCCAGATACGCCCGGCCAAGAAGGTTGCGGCCATAAGTGCTGCGCCAATGGTTGGGATACTCGTTCGCGAACTTGGTCAATTGCTGCTGCGCCTCGGGATAGAAACCCGCATTCCACAGGCGGTACCCGTAAGAATATTCATCGTCGGCAGCGTCATCTGTCTGCGGTTTGGCGATTTCCTGAACAGCGGCAAGGCGGCTGGCGCTGGGCGCAGCAGCCGGTTGCGCCTTGTCGTCATCGCCATCATCCGATGCACCGCCAGTCATGGCGGACAGATTGCTCGACGGTGCGCTCGCGGCCGCAGTCGCCGCCGTCGGCGTAGTTTCGAGCGAGACGATACGGTTGGTCAGTTGCAGGATTGCATTGGTGTTTTCTTCGGTCTGCGAAGTTAGGCTGGCGATCTGCGCCTCAAGCGCATCGAGGCGCACGAGGATGTCGGTCACGGCAGTGGTCGATGCCGTGTTGCCAGTGCCGCCAGCCGCTGGCGCGCGGGTAATCTCAGGTTCGAAATAGCGCCCGTCCCCGCCCGGAAAAACCTTGCGCTGCAACGCGCGGACTTCGGATTCCAGCTTGCGCAGGCGCGCCTCTTCGCCGCTCGACTGTGCGAGAGCAGGCATGGAAGTGCCAGCGACTGCGAATAGCGCGAGGCCCGCGAAAACTGCACGGCTGCTACGGCTGATCATGGTATGGAACGCTCCTGTACGGTCTAAAATCGTCATCTGGCGTCATGACACCAGAGTGTGCCTGAATATTTGCAGAATCTGCAACATCGGCCCCGCTTTGTCGAGGCGATTGATGGCCAAATCGGTGGAGATTGTCAGTTAAGCTGCGGCTCTGAATCGTCGGCCGGAGCCGGTTCAGCAGAGTTACGCGCCAGCAATGCCTCTGCCGTAACGTCAATGTCGCGGAGGATTTCGCTTTCGTCAGACAAGGTACCGATGTCGGTATCGCCGATGGTAATCCTCAATGCTTCTGGCTGTCCGGTCCATACCTGCGGCCCCTGCGCGTCTGCTGGAACGACGTATCGTTCGCCTTCGGCCATCTGCTTTTCCATCAGGCGTTCGCCCGCATCGTCGTAGAATTTGACCCATACGCCATCTTCCAGCGACGTGAAGACCACCCGCCGGTCAGTCGATGCAACAGCGATCGCAGGTGCGGCGGTGGCAGCAGCCGGTGCCTGATTTTCTGCAATCTGCTGTTCGCCGACCAGCGGCGCCGGGCCTGAACCCGGGAAGATATATCCGCGGAAAAAGGCCAATCCGCCCACAATCAGAAGGATTGCCGCAAAGGCGCTGAACCACGCCAGCCCCCTGCCGGGCACACGGTCCGGATCACCCGGTTCATAGGTCGCGGTAGCACCATTTTCACGGTAGACACCGTTGTCCAGTTCCGCGCGGACCTCGTCTACAATCTCATTGGTATCGAGGCCGACAGCCTGAGCGTAATTGCGCGAGAATCCGATGGCGTAGGCCCGCGACGGAAGTTCGGAAAATTCCCCGTGCTCAATCGATTCCAGATGGCGCGCTGGAATGCGCGTCTCTGCAGCGACCTGATCGATTGTCATGCCCGCAGCTTCCCGTGCACGTGCAAGTTTCTGCCCTGCACCTTCCAAAGGGAGCTGTTCATCACGAAGAGTTACTTCGTCACTCATTTAATTGTCCTTGCCACCCGATTTATATTTTGACGCAGGAGAATAGGTCTGGCGCGTCTGAGTCAAGCACCTTGCCGCGACGCCACCCTCGGAATTCGCCCAGCCGGTCCAGAGGCAGGACGAAGTCAATCGACGGAGATTCCGCGCTCTGCTGCCCACTCTGCCAGAGTGGTGCGCAAGTTCTCTGGCGGATGGGCGAGCCAGCCATTCATGGCCTCGGTAATCTGGGCCAGATCGACCTGCCGTACGAGTTCCTTGATCGGACCGATGGATACCGGCGTAATCGATAATCGGCGATAACCGATGCCGAGCAGCGCCAATGCCTCCAATTGCCTGCCGCCCATTTCGCCGCAAATCCCCAGATCGACCGGCTGGCCGACCGCAGCCAGCGAGACACGCCGCAGGAACCGCAGGATAGCGGGGCTCAACCAGTCATAACGTTCAGCGAGCTTAGGATTGGCCCGATCTGCCGCAAACAGGAACTGCGTCAGGTCGTTCGTGCCGATAGACAGGAACGATATCCGCGGGAGCAGTTGGTCAAGCACTTCGGCAAGCGCCGGAACTTCCAGCATGGCACCGTAATGGATCGCCTCCGGCAGGACTTTCTTCTGCGATTTCAGGTAGGCCAGCTGATCTTCGAAAACGGACTTGGCGGCATCGAATTCCCACGGCTCCGACACCATCGGGAACATGACGTACAGCGATCTGCCCGATGCCGCTTCCAGCAGAGCCCTTGCCTGTACCTTGAGCAGACCGTCGCGTTCCAGGGCAAGACGCAGTGCGCGCCATCCCATCGCAGGGTTCTCGTCATTCTCCGCTTCGCCTGAACGGAGATACGGCACTGCCTTGTCGCCGCCGATATCTACAGTCCGGAAAATCACCGGGCGGTCGCCCGCCGCGTCGATCACGTCGCGGTACAGGCGAAACTGGCGTTCGCGCTGGGGGAGGGTCGCGGAAACCAGAAACTGGAATTCCGTGCGGAACAGGCCGATCCCGTCCGCGCCAACCAGATTGAGGTTGGAAATATCTTCGCGCAGGCCGGCATTCATCATCACCTGAATGCGCGTGCCGCAGCGGGTGAACGGCTCCACATCGCGCAGCTTGGCGTAATCGGCCTGCCTTTTGCGCGATTTGGTGAAACGTGTTTCGAACGCATCTGCAACCGTCTGGGCGGGCCGGACCGTGGCAGTTCCATTTTCCGCATCGAGCAGGATTTCGTCGCCTTCGCGCACGATCCCGCGCAGACCGCGGACACGGCCCAGAACCGGAACTCCCATCGCACGCGCCACGATAACCACGTGTGACGTCAGCGATCCTTCTTCCAGGATCACGCCTTTCAACCTGCGCTTGTCGTATTCCAGCAGTTCCGCCGGACCGAGGTTTTTCGCGATCAGGATTGTGTCGCCGCGAAGGCCCTGCGTGGCGGCAGTTCCCATCTGGCCGGAAACAATCCGCAACAGCCTGTTCGCCAAATCTTCCAGATCGTGCATCCGGTCTTGCAGCAGAGGATCGTCAATCTCGCGCATTCGCATCCGCGTGCGCTGCTGAACCCGTTCGATTGCCGCCTCTGCAGTCAGGCCGGAATCGATTGCTTCGTTGATCCGGCGGCCCCACCCCTCGTCATAGGCGAACATCTTGTAGGTGTTCAGGACCTCCTCATGCTCTCCGCCCACGCCAAACTCGGCATTGCTGGCCATATTGTCGATCTGTTCGCGCATCTTGTCGAAGGCGCGGTATACACGCTGCCGCTCGACCTCGATGTCGTCGGCCATGACCTGATCAATGGTAACGCGCGGCTGGTGATAGACAGCATTGCCGCTCGCCAGCCCCTTGACCAGCGACAGGCCGGCAATATTGGCCGGCCCCGTCTGTTCGGGGGCAAGGCCCAGCGCCTCTTCCTCGTCCACCAGATCATTGTTTGAAATAAGTTCGGACAGGACCATGGCGGTCGTTTGCAGCGCCTCGATCTCGATGTCTTCGTAGCGGCGCGGATCGACATGCTGCACGCACAGCACACCGATGGCACGTTCGCGGTACACGATCGGTACGCCAGCGAAGGAATGGAACTTCTCTTCACCGGTTTCCGGCCTGTACTGGAAATCGGGATGCGCCTTGGCCTCTGCCAGGTTCAGCGTCTCGACATTATCGGCAATCGTACCCGTCAGCCCTTCGCCGATCGCCATTCGGGTGACGTGCACGGCTTCCTTGTTCAAACCGCGCGTCGCGAAAAGTTCCAGCATCCCCTCGCGCAGGAGATAGATCGACACCACCTCGCTATCGAGATTGTGCGCGATGATCTCCACCACCCGGTCGAGCTTGCGCTGCGCGTGCATGCGCGAAGCCATGATCTCGTGCAGTTGTGTAAGAATCAAGCGGGCTGCTGCGGCTGCGGTCATAGGCAAGGCCTATACCACAACACACAGCAAGTTAATCGCTTTCCGCGCGGCGGACAGTGTCGGCGTTCAGGAAAATCCGGTCAGTTTGCAGCCAGTTCTTCCTTAATTCGCAATTTCTTTTTCTTGAGGGCCTGGATTGTCGCTGTGTCTGGCGCTGGCCGGTTCATTTCGCTGCGAAGCTTTTGTTCAATGACGGCATGTTTTGATTGCAGGGCGCTGACGTGGGACGATTCCATCTGGCTCTCCTTGTTAGGTGCGTGACCCGGTGAGCGACTCGTCCATCGCGGACGAACCGCGTATGCACATAGAACCACAACCGCGCGGGTTTGCGAAGGGCTGATTTTTCACTTTTCGGCGACCAACCCTTTTGACGCAGTGAATTGTCCCGCTAGAAGCGAGGCCGGATAATCAGGCGCACCAGCCTGACAGAGAGGATACGGCCTTGGGGATGCTGCGACGTGACTGAAGACGAAATGCGCAAGCGCCTGGCCGTGCTGAAAACCGAACATCGCGACCTCGATGCTGCGATCGAAGCGCTGCGTCAGTCCGGCTCCACCGACCAGCTTCAGATTGCCCGGCTAAAGAAACGGAAACTGGGCCTGAAGGACCAGATATCGCTGCTCGAAGACGCTTTGTTACCAGACATCATTGCCTAAGGGTTAACGCCGACTGCAATTAGTCGCTTTTGTGCAATTGCCTGATCTGCAACACAAATATTGATGCTGCATGTTCAGATCGTTTCCCCAGCCACCGTTCGAAACCGACCCATTTCGGCACAGTCCCGATTTGGTTCGGGATAGTTTTAGCAATGGTCTGGCCCCTCAGGAATCGCGCACGTACGAGTGTAAATTCATGGCCAAACCGACCGACATAAACGAGCCAATCGTCGAGGCATTATATTGCGAAGCGCTGGTCCTTGCTGACGAAGTGCGGCAGGTTTTCGACCTGACCCCGGTTCGCGACACAAGTGCGGAAGCCGACAAGGTCCGCCTTGCCCTGTCGGTAGAAGGTCTGCGGACCACCACCCGGATCATGCATGTCCTCGCATGGCTGCTCAATCACCGCGCATATTTCAATGGTGAGCTAAGCGAGTTCCAGCTTCGCCGTCACAGCAGATTACCGCCTGATCGCCAATCTGAACCAGGAAATCTCGAACTGCTGGAAGAAACGACCCGTTCACTGATCCGGGAAAGCGAGCACCTTCACGCGCGGATCACTCGGCTCGATACTGCATGGCGCGACCGGTTCGAAATGCGTCCGGCGGCGATCCTTCGCCTGCGCGAACGCCTTGACGATGCGGTTCAGCGCGGCTGAACAAGCCGGCTACGCTGCGGCCAGCGCCTTGCGCCAGGCGACCAGCCGTTTTTCCCGAACATTACCGTCCATAGACGGCGCGAAGTTGCCGATCGTCCCGCGCATCGCATCGCTCGCTTCCTGAAGGTCCGCGACAATCCCCGCCCCCTTGGCGGCCAGCATTGCAGCGCCGAGCGCAGTTGTCTCGACAAAATCGGGCCGTTCGACCGGCAGGTTCAGCAAATTCGCAATATCCTGCGCCATCCAGTCGTTCGCGCTCATCCCGCCGTCGATTTTCAACGAGGTCCAGCGGGCACCATCGGCTGCGAATGCTTCTGCCAGATCGAACGTCTGATGCGCCATCGCCTCCAGTGCGGCGCGCGCTATCTGCGCCCGCCCCGTGGCGAAGCTGAGCCCGGCAATCACGCCGCGCGCTTCGGGCTGCCAGTGCGGTGCACCCAGCCCAGCCATCGCCGGTATGATCACCACGCCGCCGCTATCCTCGATTGATCGCGCAAGCGTTTCGGTTTCCGCCGCCGTGCCCAGCAGCCCAAGCGAATCCCGCAGCCACTGGACCAGACTACCAGCCACGAAAACGGACCCTTCCAGCGCATAGGTGCGCACGCCGTCTTCCTGATAGAGGACGGTACCGAGCAGGCGGTTGGACGATGCCGGAATGCTTTGCCCCTTATTGGCAAGGATGAATGCCCCGGTGCCGTAAGTCGCCTTGGTTTCGCCCGGCGTCAGACAGCCCTGCCCAATCGTTGCGGATTGCTGGTCCCCGACCATTCCGGTAATCGGGATCGGCGCGCCGAACAATTCGCGCAAGGTGCTGCCAAATGTCCCTGAATTATCGACCACTTCCGCCAGTGCAGATTTCGGCACACCAAACAGGTCGCACAACCCCTCGTCGAAATCCTCTCCGTCAAGCGTCAGCAACAAGGTCCGGCTGGCATTGCTGGCATCGCTGATGAAGCTGCCGCCTGTAAGTTTGAATACCAGCCAACTCTCAATTGTCCCCAGCGCCAGCGTGCCTGCCTCTGCCGCCGCCTTCACCGCCGGCTCGTTGTCGATCAACCAGCGCATTTTCGTGCCTGAGAAGTATGGGTCGAGCAGCAGGCCGGTGCGTTCCTGCACCTCTGGCTCGTGCCCGGCATTGCGCAAAGTGTCGCAAAAATCGGCGGTGCGGCGATCCTGCCAGACGAGCGCGCGCGACAGCGGTTCGCCGCTGTTCCGGTCCCACGCGACCACAGTCTCGCGCTGGTTGGTGATGCCGATCCCGGCGATATGCTCCGCCCCGCCAGCTTTCTCGACCATCTCCCTCGCGCAGGCCAGTGTCCGGTGCCAGATTTCCGTGGCGTCATGCTCCACCCGGCCAGGTGCGGGGTAATGCTGGGTCAATTCCTGTTGCGCGCTGGAAAGCAGCTTGCCATCGGGCGCGAACAACATCGCGCGTGTCGAGGTTGTGCCTTCATCGAGTACGAGAATTTTCTGCGTCATCCTGCCTGAATGCCGCCCGCTACGTAACAAGTCGAGAGGGATTGAAAGGAAACGTGTCTCGACTTCGCAGGGCTTGGGCTGCAATAGATGCAACATGGCTATTCCGCCCAAACCATGGCCGACCGGCAAGGTCGAGCAGCCCGAGTCGCTGGTCCGCCGCGTGCTCGCCCCCAATCCCTCGCCCTACACCTACACCGGTACGCAGACCTATATCGTCGGCAATCAGGGGCAGGTCGCGGTAATCGATCCCGGCCCTGACGAGCCCGATCATCTGCAGGCGCTGATCACCGCGATCGGGGATGACAAGGTTATCGCGATCATGTGCACACATACGCACCGTGATCACTCGCCGGCCGCTGCGCCGCTGGCGAAACTTACCGGCGCACCGATTGTCGGCTGCGCCCCGCTGGCACTGAAAGTCGACGGGCCGCGATCCGACGAAGCATTCGACACCACTTACGAGCCGGACCGCGTGCTGGAAGACGGCGAACAGATGACCGGCACCGGCTGGACGCTGACCGCGGTCCACACCCCCGGCCACACGTCCAACCATCTGTGTTTTGCGCTGGAAGAAAGCGGCGCGCTGTTCACCGGCGACCATGTCATGGGCTGGTCAACCAGCGTGGTGATCCCGCCCGACGGCGACATGGGCGATTACATGAAAAGCCTCGAAAAACTGTACGCCCGGGCCGAAGAAGGCGGCGACCGGGTCTATTATTCCGCCCACGGCGCGCCGATCGAAAAGCCGCGCCAGCTTGTGCGCGGCATGATGGGGCACCGCCGCCAGCGCGAAAACCAGATCCTGCGCCTTTTGGGCGAGAGCGCGAAGAGCATCGATGAAATGGTGCCGATCATGTACAAGGGGCTGGACCCAAAACTGACCGGCGCTGCCGGGATGTCGGTAAAGGCTCATTTGCTCGATCTGGAACGCCGGGGGCTGGTATCGCGTTCAGGAGATATATGGCAGACGCACGCCGCTTGATCCGCTAGCAATCATCAGACAGGAAAAGCCGGCACGCCGCAGTTTGCCGGTACGACAAAAGGACTAGAAATGACCGCCCCTACAAAGCTTCCCACCGGTGACGATCTGCTCGCGGAAATCGACCGCCTGCGCAAGGAACGCAACGCGGTCATCCTGGCGCACTACTATCAGACCCCGGATATCCAGGACCTGGCCGATTATGTCGGGGACAGCCTGCAGCTTAGCCAGATGGCGGCCGAAACCGATGCCGACGTAATCGCGTTTTGCGGCGTCAAGTTCATGGCCGACACAGCCAAAATTCTCAGCCCGGAAAAAATCGTCGTGCTGCCCGATATGGATGCCGGTTGCAGCCTGGAAGACAGCTGCCCGCCAGAAAAGTTCAAGGCTTTCCGCGAGGCGCATCCCGATCACATCGCGCTGACCTACATCAATTGTTCTACTGAGGTGAAAGCGCTGTCGGATGTGATCGTGACCAGCTCTTCGGCTGAAACCATCCTTCAGCAAATTCCGGCAGACCAGAAGATCATTTTCGGGCCCGACCGGCATCTGGGCGGGTATCTGAGCCGAAAGTTCAACCGCGAAATGCTGCTGTGGCCCGGTGTCTGCATCGTGCACGAGGCGTTCAGCGAAACCGAACTGCTCAAGCTGAAAGAACAATATCCCGGCGCGCCGATCGCGGCGCACCCGGAATGCCCGCCGACCATCGTCGATCACGCCGACTATGTCGGTTCGACCAGCGGCATTCTGCAATTCGCCAAGACATTCCCCGGCGACACGCTGATCGTCGCGACCGAGCCGCACATCATCCACCAGATGGAAAAGGCGCTGCCGGAAAAGAATTTCATCGGCGCGCCCGGTGCAGACGGCAATTGCAGCTGCAACATCTGCCCGTACATGGCGCTCAACACGCTCGAAAAACTCTACACCGCACTGCGCGATCTGGAACCGCGGATCGAAATCGAGGAAGGCCTGCGCCTGAAAGCGAAGCAAAGCCTCGACCGGATGCTGGAAATGGCCAGCGGCACCATCGGCAAGGGCGATTTAGGCAAGGTCTGAACGGGGTGACGGCTGGATGGTGCGGGCCAATCGCTGATTTTGGTTTTTGCCTGATCCGGCTCGCGCGATGCCCGTGACGCAACCAAAGCTGCTTCTGCGCGTTTCCCCCGCATGACAGCTGACATCCGCTTTTTCTGGGCGCGCTTAAACGCGAACTATTGGTTCTATCCGGCGCTGTTTTCGATCATCGCTGCGGTGCTTGCATTCTCGCTGGTCTGGCTCGACCGATCAGGCTGGGCGCAGGCGCTGAATGATGCCGACTGGCTGATTCCCGCCCGGCCCAAGGGCGCGGCGGATATGCTGACGGTGATGGCCGGCAGCATGATCGGGGTCGCCTCTACCGTTTTCTCGATCACGCTGGTCGCGGTTACTTATGCCAGCGGGAACTACGGCCCGCGTCTGCTGACCAATTTTCTGGAAGATCGCGGCAACCAGCTCAGCTTGGCCACTTTCATCGGCAGCTTTGTCTATGCACTCGTCGTGCTGCGCAGCGTGCGGGCAGAGGATGAAACGCCTGCGGCAGGCTCAGGCGCGGCAGATGCGCTGCCTGGTTTCGTGCCGCAATTGTCCCTGCTGGTCGCCTATATCCTGATGGCGGTGTGCGTCGGAGTGCTGGTGTTCTTCCTCAACCACATTCCGTCCAGCATCCGGATCAATAAAGTGATCGAGGGTATCGGCGAGCGTCTGCTGCGCGCGATCCGTGAAACCTATCCAGTCGAGGACGAATTTTCCGATCCTGTCGAACAGGCAGGCGGAGAGGTACTGACCGCCTGGGGCACCGGCTATGTGCAGTTGATCGACTTTGATGATCTGAAACAGGTCGCGAGGGATTGCGGCGGCACTTTCTCTCTCAAGGTGAGGACTGGCGACTTTGTGCACCGCGACTTGGCCCTGATGGAAATTGACGGGTGCAAGCCCGACGATGTCGAGGACCGTGTCAGGCAATGTTTCACCCTCGGACCATCGCGCACTCCCGAACAGGACCCGCAATTTCTGATCGACGAACTGGTCGAAATCGGCCTGCGTGCGCTGTCACCCGGTATCAACGATCCGTTCACGGCAATCACCGCGCTGCACTGGCTCGGCGCCGCCACTTCGGAAATCGGACGCCGCGATCTGCGCAAGGACATTTGCGGCGAAGATGAGGATGACTGCCCGATCATCCCGCTGCCCGACAACTTCGCCCATTATGTGAAGCGCGGCTTCGGTTCGATCCGCAGCGCAGTTGCCACATCGGCCATTGCCGCCGAAGTCATGCTCGACGTGATCTCGCACGCCGCCACGCCGATGAAGGACGAGCGGCGGCAGCAAGTCCTGCGCGACGAAGGAAGGTTGCTGGGCGAACAGGCCCGGCTGATACTCATCGGGCCGGATCTGGTTACATTTGAAGAGCATGCAGCCAAGTTCGACCGCAGTTTCTGGACCGACAACGCGGCGGGTTAACTCGCCGCCCCATCTTTCGCTGTGCCGTGTCCGGGAGCCTTGGGCAATCTGACCCGCGCCAGAAGCAGCGCCCCGCCAAGCATCGCCATGCCCAGAATGTCGACAGCGCCGAGTATTTCGCCGAACACGCTATAGCCGATCAGCGCGGCAAGTGCCGGCTGTGTCAGCAGGGCCAAACCGATTATTAGCGGCGGGAAATGGCGCAGGCTGAAAACCAGCAGCCCTTGGCCAAACAACTGGCTGGTGATGAACAGGATGATCACAGGGGTCCAGTCGGTCGGCCATACGGGTTCGCCAGCAAAAATGGCCAGCGCCAGTATCACGGGCGACGCAAACACGCTGACCCACACCAGCAAACTCCACGCGCCGATGCCCTTACGCGCATCCTGCAGCGTCAGCAGGTAAACCGCATAGAACAGCCCCGCAGCAAGACAAAAGAGATCGCCGATCAATGTCGCGGTACTGATTTCCAAGCTGCGCCCCAGCAATATCCCTGCCCCGCCCAGAGCAAAAACAATCGCCAGCCATTCAAGCCCGCGCGGCAGCGTGCGGGTGATCAGGAACGTCCAGAACAGCAGCACGATGCTGCCCGCGTTGCCGAACAGCGTCGCATTGCCCAGCCGGGTCTGCTCGATCCCGATATGCCAGCTCGACAGATCCAGCGCGAAAGCCACTGCGCCAAGCGCAACGAGTGAAAGCGTCCGGCGCGGGATGCCTCGCAACCTCTGCCCGGTTATCCGTGCAAACAGCACCAGGAATGGCAGCGCCAGAAACAGCCGCCAAAACGCCGCTGAAACCGGGCCGGTGTCGGCCAGCCGCACCAGCCACGGCCCGGTTGCAAGCGCGGCATTGCCCAGCAGCAAAGCCGCCAGAAATACCCAGCGCGGCCAAGAACCGCTATCCAGCCTGCTCGTTTTTGTTGCGCTTGTATTGGTCACCAGCGTTCCTTAGCTGCCATGACAACAAAGCGAACCAGTTTTCGAAAGGGGCATTAATGCACGACAGTCTTTTCCAGCCGATCAAGTTCGGTGCAATCGAATCGAAGAACCGCATCCTGATGGCGCCGCTCACGCGCGGACGTTCGACCCAGCCCGGTTCCGTTCCCAACGAGATGATGGCCACCTATTACCGCCAGCGCGCCGGTGCCGGTCTGATTATCAGCGAGGCGACGGGGATCAGCGTGGAAGGCCTTGGATGGCCAGCTGCGCCGGGCATCTGGAGTGACGAGCAGGTCGAAGGATGGAAACTGACGACCGATGCCGTGCACGAAGAAGGCGGCAAGATCGTGCTGCAGATGTGGCACATGGGCCGGCTGGTGCACCCCGATTTCCTCGGCGGCGAACCGCCTGTATCGGCCAGTGCAACTTGTGCGCCGGGCCATGCCCATACGTTTGAAGGGCGCAAGGACCACCAGCAGGCACGGGCGTTGGAGACAGACGAAATCAAGCGGGTAGTTGCCGATTACCGCCACGCCGCTGAAAATGCGAAAAAGGCCGGTTTCGACGGGGTCCAGTTGCACGGGGCCAATGGCTATCTCGTCGACCAGTTTCTGCGCGAAACGACCAACCAGCGCACCGATGATTATGGCGGATCGCCGGAAAACCGCACCCGCTTTCTGCGTGAAGTACTGGAAGCGCTGGTCGATGTATGGGGCGCAGACCGCGTCAGCGTGCGGCTTTCGCCCAATGGCGAAACACAGGGTGCGGACGACAGCAATCCGGCGGCCGTGTTCGGCGCAGCTGCTAGGGTTGTTCAGGAACTGGGCCTCGGCTTCCTGGAACTGCGGGAACCGGGTCCCGATGGCACGTTCGGATCGACCGATGTGCCCAAGCAAAGCCCGCTGATCCGCACGATCTATACCGGCCCGCTGGTTCTCAACAGCGATTACACCGCAGAAGAAGCGGCAGAAGCGGTCGAAACCGGCAAGTGCGATGCCATCAGCTTCGGCCGGCCCTATATCTCCAACCCCGACCTGGCCGAACGGATCGCCAAGGGTGCGCAATGGGCTGAAAATGTCAACGTCCCGCAAAGTTGGTATCTGCCCGGCCCCGCCGGTTACATCGATTACCCCGCAATGGACGACAAATAAGGATCGCCAATCCCCCTGGCACCGCCGGCATGACCGCGCGGTGCCCCCTTGGGGGCGGGTAACCGAAGTTTAGGATATCGCTGTTACTGCGTTCTCCCATGAGATCGTGGTTAGTCATAGAGGGCAACAAGCCCGCCAAGCTGGCAAAGGCACCGATGGTTGGTGCCGATGCGATTGTGATCGACC
Source organism: Pontixanthobacter luteolus (assembly GCF_009828095.1). Classification (GTDB taxonomy): domain Bacteria; phylum Pseudomonadota; class Alphaproteobacteria; order Sphingomonadales; family Sphingomonadaceae; genus Pontixanthobacter; species Pontixanthobacter luteolus. The sequence goes on from NZ_WTYP01000001.1 coordinate 1,698,349, forward strand.
TTGCCTGTGTGCCGGTTGATGACGATGCCCCTCGGGTTCGTGAAGAGGTTGCCGAATGGCTGACCAATTTTTCCGACCCGCTGGTGGCGAAGAAAGCCTTTGCCCGCTGGGTACGGATAAAGCCGATGGATGCGCCGCATTGGCGTGAAGACCTGGTCGCGGCCATGAAAGGCGCGCCCGACGGCGTGATCCTGCCCAAGGTGACCGGCCCTACACAGATCCGCATGCTGGCCTCGGAACTGTACGAGATCGAACAAAAGCTGGCGCTGAAGCACAACAGCACCAAGATTATTCCGCAAATCGGCGAGACCGCCGAAGCTGCGTTAACGCTGCCATCGCTCACCGGTGACCCGCAGCCGCGGCTGACCGGTTTTGCCTGGAATGCCGAAAATGTTGCCCGCGGCCTGGGTGCCAAACGCAGCCGCCGCGAAGATGGCGGCTGGACGGATACGATGCGTCACGTTCGCGCGATGACGCTTATCCTGGCGAAAGCCATGGGCGTCATGGCGATCGACACCGCAACCGCAGATGCCGCCGACGTAGACCTCGGCCTCAGCGATGCCAGAGAGGCACGGCAAGACGGTTTCACCGGAATGTTCGCGGTTCATCCGCGGCAGGTTTCGGCAATCAACGAGGCCTATTCACTCTCCGCACGCGAGCGCGCAGAGGCAGAAGCGCTGCTGGGTCTGTTTGCAAGCAAGCCAGCCGCTGTTCCGGTCGAACCTGCTGAAGAGCCAGCCGAAGAACCCGCCCATCGCGAGCCGAAGGGCATTCGCGCACTCGGCTGACGTTTACTCGCTATCCGCCTCGGAATTTTCATCCGCAGGCGCGCTTTCGCTTTGCTCGCTTTCGGCCGGTTCCCTGCTTGAGGCCGCCGCATCAGCTTCACCGTCAGAGGCGCCAGCGGCCCTTTCCGTGCTTCCACCAGACGAACTGCGGACAGGCGGCGATACCGATTGCACAGAATCCAGCGGCAGCATGGCATCGCTGATCGACCCTTCCTGAACTTCCCCCAATGCCGCGCGGTCATCCCCGCCCTGAGCAACAGGTGCAGGCTCATCGTTGCAACCAGCGACGGCTGACAATGCGATCAGGGGGACAAGGTATCGCTTCATTTTCGTGCTCCCGAATTTTCGGACAGCCTATCTAGGAAGCCGCCGCCGCGCGCAAGCAGTGCATCATCCCACTGCTCTGCCGAAATATCGATGCCCAGCCGCGCCAGACTGGTAACCCCGAACTCTTCGATGCCGCAGGGCACGATGCCGGCAAAATGCGACAGGTCCGGGTTCAGATTGACGGAAAAGCCATGCATCGTGACCCACCGGCGCACGCGCACGCCGATCGCGCCGATCTTGGCCTCGGTTCCGTCTATATCGCGGGTCCAGATGCCGATGCGCCCCTCGGCGCGCCAGCTTTCGACGCCCAGATCGCCGAGCGTATCGATAACCCAGCCTTCCAGACTATGGACGAATTTGCGTACATCGCGCCCACGCTTGGTCAGATCGAGCATGACATAGCCGATGCGCTGACCCGGGCCATGATAGGTGTAGCGCCCGCCCCGGCCAGCCTCGACAACTTCGAAGCGGGGATCGAGCAATTCCGCCTCAGCTGCGCTGGTCCCGGCGGTATAGACTGGCGGGTGTTCCAGCAGCCACAACAATTCGCGCGCCTCACCCGCAGCTATCGCACGGTTGCGCGCATCCATCTCGTCCAGGGCTTCGCGGTAAGGTATCTGGCTGGCCGCGCGGCGCACCGCGATATCAGATTCGAGTTTTCCCGACATGCGCATTGCGTGGCGCGTGGCATCGGGCTTATCAAGGGGAAACGACAATCTAGAGGGGCGTTTGCAATGAAATTCGATATGGGCCGGGCGTGGAATGATGCACTGGCGATGCTTGGCGCGAACAAGGATGTAATCGGCATCCTGGCTGCGGTGTTCTTTTTCCTGCCGGCGCTGATCGTAAGTATCATCGCACCAACCACGGAAATCGAAGCTGCAGCGGCTGCAAATCCGGACGCGGCACAGGCTGCTTTCTCCGCTTATTTCGCGGAAAACTGGGCTTTGTTCCTCGCCTACATGATCGCCACATTTGTCGGCACGCTGGCGATCATGGCACTGATCGGGAAACCGCATCGGCCCACCGTCGGCGAAGCGATCAGTGCGGCCATGAAGGCGCTGATCCCCTATATCATTGCCTCGCTGATTCTGGGCCTGTTCGCTGGTCTGCTGATCGTACTCGCTGGGGCGATAGGCGGCGTGACAGGCTCTACGTTGATTGCCGCACTGCTGATATTCGTCGCGATCATGGTCCTGATGTTCGTCACCTTCCGAATGATCCTGCTGGGCCCTGTGATGATGGTAGAAGGCATCATGAACCCGGTCGCCGCGCTCACCCGGTCGTGGAACCTTGTAAAAGGAAATACGCGCCGCGTGGTCCTGTTCATCCTCATGCTCGGCGTGGCACTGGTGGTCGTATCGCTGGTTCTTGGCCTGATCTTCGGTTTGATCGCGGCAGTTTTCAGCGGCACTGCCGGACTGTGGATCGAAGCGATCCTTGGCGGGATCATGGGCGCGGTGATGACCGTGATCATGCTCACCGTGTATGTCGCGATCTACAAGCAGCTGGCCGGTGACGTTTCGCCGCAAGACATCGAAGCCTTCGAATAAGCGGGGGGATCGGCCAACGGGGTATCCGTCAGCCGATCCGGCCTCCCACCGAACGGATCAGTCTTTCCAGCCCCAGAAAAGCTGGCAGGGCAGGATGTTCCACAGCTCGAAACCTTGGTCGATACGCTGAAAATGCTTCGCCATGTAATCGCGCGCCTTGGCACTGAACTGGTACACCAGAAACGCGCCGCCGGGGCGCAGCACCTTGTGCGTGGCCGCAGCGATTGCCGGGCCAACACCTTCTGGCAGGGTCGAAAACGGCAGACCTGACAGGATGTAATCGGCGTTATCATGGCCGTTGGCACGGATGATTTCTTCTACATCCGCAGCCGAACCAAGCACCGCCTTGAAACGGCTGTCGGCAATCGTCCGGTTTAGATAATCGATATAGAGCGGGTTGGTATCGATCACGATCAGCGCACCGTCAGGCCGCAAGTTTTCCAGCACCGGTTCGCAGAAAGTCCCCACGCCCGGACCGTATTCAACGAACAGTTTGCATTCATTCCACTTTACCGGGCCCAGCATCTTGCGGATGGTGAAGCGTGATGACGGAATGATCGAACCGACCATTTTCGGGTGTTCCACAAATCCGCGGAAAAACACCGCCCATTGGCCCAGAACGCGGGAAAGCCGCTTCCCCATTGTGCTGCGTTTGTCTGCCGTCAGTTGATTGATATTGGTCAAGAAAAAGGACGCCCTTTATTCGCTTGTTCACCGCCTTGGTAAGGCCTGATTTGCGCGTGCGTTGGCAAATTCGCCTGCGCAATGCAAGCGGGGCACCAACTTATGCGGGCACCAACAGCATTGCCAGCCCCGAACTTGACGAGTAGCCGCTTTTGCATGGCCGAAGCCGATCACTCCGCACCTGAGCAGACACCCTCGATAGAGGCCCGCGAACCCAACTCGCCCAATCGCCCTATTTCGCGCAATCGCATGACATTGCTGTTCATCGTGATGCTGGTCACCGCCGCGGGCAACACCGCGATGCAATCGGTGATGCCGTCCGTCGGGACGGCGCTCAACGTGGACGATGTCTGGATCAGCCTGGCCTATACCTGGTCGGCGCTGCTGTGGGTCATCTGCGCGCCCATCTGGGCACGCCGCTCGGACCAGCGCGGCCGCAAGGCGATGATGGCGCTGGGTCTGGTCGGCTTTATCGTGTCGATGGGCCTGTGCGGCCTTGTTTTGTGGTTCGGCCTTGCCGGCTTGCTGCCAGCAATCTGGACGCTGATCCTGTTCGCAATTTTCAGAGCGCTTTATGGCGGTTTCGGTTCAGCCGCCCCGCCCGCAGTTCAAGCTTATGTCGCATCGCGCACCCCGCGTTCGGAACGCACCCAGGCATTATCGCTGATCGCCTCCAGCTTTGGTTTGGGCACCGTTATCGGCCCTGCACTCGCGCCGCTGCTGGTGTTCCCGGGACTGGGCTTGGTCGGTCCGTTCGTAGCGTTCGCTGCCATCGGGATAGCGGCGCTCATCGCGCTGCGGATCTGGCTGCCCAACGATGAACCGCAATTCGCCGCTCGCGGCCGTGCATTTGGTGCGCCCTATGGCACCAGTTCCCCCGACCGTTCGGAAGACGAAGAAGACGAAGAAACCGGCCAACCCAACGGCCCAGGCACCGCCGCCGTGCCTGCCAAGCGGCTCAGCTGGTGGGAACCCCGGCTGCGGCCATGGGTCATTGCCGGGCTTCTGGGCGGACATGCGCACGCCATGGTGCTGGGAATTGCGGGCTTCCTCGTGCTCGACAGGCTGGGACTGCGCGACACACCAGCCGAAGGCGCCGGGCCAGTCGGGCTGGTCCTGATGTGCGGCGCTATTGCGACTTTGCTGGCACAGTGGGGCGTGATCCCGCGCATGAACCTTGGCCCCCGCGCAGCCACCTTATGGGGCGTGGCCCTTGCAGCAGTCGGAGTGATCATGTTCGGCGTGGCTCAGGATCTGCACTCGATATCGCTGGGATATGCGATCGCATCGCTGGGGTTTGGCCTGTTCCGCCCTGGCTTCAACGCCGGTGCGTCGCTGGCCGTATCGCGCGCAGAACAGGGAGAGGCATCCGGCGTGGTTGCATCGATTACCGGCGCGGCTTTCGTATTCGCACCGGCGCTGGGCGTATGGCTTTATGGCCATTCCGATTGGCTTGGCTTTGGCCTGATCGTCGGACTGTGCGCTGCGGTTTTTATCAATGGCTGGCGTTCGCTTGCGCCGGATGAGATTACCACCCAGGCACGGCGCTAAACGTCTGCGGAGCCGCTAGAGAATTTCCAGCACGATATCCTGAGGGCGGCAAAGGCGCACGCCTTTCTCCGTTTCCACCAGCGGGCGGTTAATCAGGATCGGGTCCGCCGCCATCGCGCGAAGCACGGTCTCGCCATCGGCATCTGGCAGGCCGCGTTCTTCGGCATCGGTGCCGCGCAGGCGCAGCCCCTCTGACGGTTCCATCCCAGCGTCCTTGAAAAGCTGAGCGAGCTTTTCCACGGTTGGCGGGTCCTTCAGGTATTCGACTACGGTCACATCAACCTTCGACAGGTTTTCGAGAATCGCCAGCGTCTTGCGCGATGTGCCGCATTTCGGGTTGTGCCAAATGGTCGCTTTCATAAATCGCTCCGCAGATTGTGTGTCTCGCTGCCCCTAGCCAGTGATTTTTTTCGCGCCAAGCAAAGACTAGGGTTGCAAATGCGAACTATTCTCAATAGCAGATCACCTCAATCGAGAATCATTCGCAATAAGGATATCTATGCTCTTCAACCTTCGCCACGTCTCACTGCTTTCAACAGTGGCTGCCGCTGCCATGGCTACTCCAGCCTTCGCCAGTGAGGGTGAAGACCTGGACCGTGACTATCTGCCGGTGGACATTGTCGTGACTGGTGCAGGTGGCGGTTACAAGACCGACGATGGTTCGACCGGCACAAAGACACCGACACCGCTGATCGAAGTGCCGCAGACCATTGTGGTCATTACCGAAGATCAACTGGACGACCAGGCGATTACCCAGCTGGGCGACGCGCTCCGTTTTGTCCCGGGTGTCAGCCTGGAAACGGGTGAAGGCCACCGCGACGAAGTGTTCATTCGCGGTCAGGAATCTACTGCAGACTTCTATCTCGACGGGCTGCGCGATGATGCGCAATATTATCGCTCGCTCTACAATGTTTCACGGATCGAAGTTCTCAAGGGCGCGAACGCGCTGATCTTTGGCCGCGGCGGCGGCGGCGGTGTCGTCAACCGCGTCAGCAAGATCGCCGATCCGATGGATATGTTTCTTGCCGCCGATGCACAGGTCGACACGTTCGGTGCCTTTGCGGTTTCCGCAGATGTGAACCAGCCGCTGAGCGACAATGTCGCCGCCAGGATCAACGCGACTTACGAGGAATTCGGCAACGACCGGCAGTTTTACGAAGGCCGCTTCATCGGCATTTCGCCCACGATCACTGCCGATCTGTCTCCTGAAACCCGCCTGACTGCCCACTACACCTATGACAATGACGAGCGCGTGACCGACCGCGGCGTGCCATCGCTCAACGGCAAGCCTCTGACCGGCTTCGACCAGACATTCTTCGGCGTGCCCGGTTTCAACGAAGCGAGCGCCGAAGTGCACATCGCCCGCGCCCGGGTCGATCATGAATTCTCCAGTGCGCTTTCTGCAAACGCATCGGTGCAATATGCCAATTACGACAAGGTCTATTCCAATATCCTGCCGCGCGGCACCGATGGCACGACGGTATCGCTTGGCGGCTACAAGGACTTCACCAAACGCGAAAACTTCGTGGGTCAGGCAAACCTTGTCTGGAACGTGGATACCGGACCGCTGTCCCACACATTCCTGGCCGGTATCGAGGCGCTGGATCAGGACACCAGCAATGGCCGGTTCGGGATTTCATTGAGCGAGGATGAAGTCGATCTGCAGGAATTGATCGATTTCCCGACAGTCACGCTCACACCGCTTACCCGCAACCGCGAAAGCCAGCTGAATGTGCTTTCCGGCTATATTCAGGACCAGATCGAAATCGGCGAGTATGTCGAACTGATCGCTGGCCTGCGCTGGGAGCGGTTCGATCTGGAAACGCTGAATCTGGTTTCGGGCCAGCAGGTCGACCGGGTTGATGAAATGGTCAGCCCGCGTTTCGGCATTGTCCTGAAACCGTCAGGCAGCCTTTCGTTCTATGCCAGCTATTCGGAAAGCTTCCTGCCGCAATCGGGCGACCAGTTCCTGAGCCTGAGTGCCGGCGATGCTGCATTCGATCCGGAGAAGTTCTCCAATTACGAGATCGGCGCGAAATGGCTCGTCAAACCCGACCTGTTCTTTACCGCATCGGTTTTCCGGCTCGACCGGACCAACACGACCGCACCTGACCCAGCCAATACCGGGCTGACGGTGCAAATTGGTGAAAGCCGGGTCGAAGGCGCGGAGCTGAGCCTGGTCGGTGACATCCTGCCCGGTTGGTCGGCCAGCCTTGGCTACACCTATCTCGACGGGGAAATCCGCACCACCAGCGATTTCGCGGTTGCAGGCACGCGGTTGCAGCAACTGCCAAAGCACCAGATCAGCGCATGGAACCATATCGACGTGACCGACCGCTTCGGCATCGGTCTGGGCGCTATCCACCAGTCGCAGCAGTTTTCCAGCTTCAGCAATGAGGTGGTCCTGCCATCCTACTGGCGTTTCGATGCAGCAGCATATTTCGAACTGAACGACCGTGTTTCGCTGCAGGTGAACGTCGAAAACCTGTTCGATGAAAACTATTATGCAAGCGCCCATGGCGACAACAACATCCAGCCCGGCGATCCATTGAGCGCCCGGTTCGGTGTACGCATCAAGATGTAAACCCCCAAAGGGGCGAACGTTAATCGCTGGTCGTTCCGCTGTCGGGAACGGCCAGCGCAGGGACTTCGCGCGCAGCATCTTCTGCGCTGATACCCGGTGCCGGCGCTGAACTGATCGTTTCACGGCGGCGCGCCACACGTCCCGCCCGCTCAATCGCGCGAACCAGCCGGGGATAGACCCCGCAGCGGCACAGATTGGGTATCGCCTGTTCAATGTCTTTCCTGCTCGGATCGGCATTCTTCGCGATCAACGCAGCACCCGCCATGACGATGCCCGGGGTGCAGAACCCGCACTGGATCGCCTGTTCGGCCACCATCGCCTGCTGCACCGGATGCGAACGGTCACGGCTCAGGCCCTCGATCGTGGTTACAAAGCGCCCTTCGGCCTCTGAAATCGTGATCAGGCAGCTGCGCAGTGCCTCTCCGTCGACGATCACCATGCACGCACCGCAATCGCCCTGCCCGCAGCCATACTTGGTTCCGGTCAGGTTCGCGGCATCACGCAATGCCCACAAGAGCGGCGTGTCCGGATCCATTTCAAATTCGACCGGCTGATCGTTGACTGTCATCCGGGGCATTGCCGGAAACTCCTGCTGCGTTGACGTCAGGCCTATCGCACGGTCACGGCCCGGCGCACAAGGCGCGAGACGCATACCGAAACTGCTTCCCCGCATACATCCGCGCCGCTAGGGCCGCTGACAATGAGCCAAAACGCCAAATTGACGCGCGGCAGTATTCGCGGACACCTGGTGACCCAGACTGCCCCGATGATCATCGGCGTGTTCGCGATCATGTCCATCGGCCTCGTCGATGCCTATTTCATCGGCCAGCTGGGCAGCGCCGAACTGGCGGCGATCTCCATCGTATTTCCCATCAGCGTAGCGCTAGCCAGCCTCGGTGTCGGCGTGATGGTTGGCATCAATTCAGTTGTTTCGCGAGCATTGGGCGCCGGGGATGATGAACGCGCGGCCAGCCGCGGCAATTTCGGGGTCGCATTTGCCGTCCTGCTCGGCATTATCATCGGGCTGTTGTTGTATGCCATGCTCGACCCGCTGTTCTCGTTGATGCAGGCGGACGATGAAACCCTGCCGCTGATCCGTACTTACATGCAGCCTTTCGCACTGGGCTTCCCGCTGCAAATGGTCATCATGGGCATCAATGGCAATCTGCGCGGTCAGGGCGAAGCGCGCAAAACATCCTACGTGTCGATCTGTTATGCAGCAGCCAACTGGGTGCTCGATCCGATCCTGATTACGGGAGCGCTGGGCTTTTCCGGGTTCGGGATCGTCGGCGCGGCCTATGCCACGCTGGCCGGCTGGTCGATCGCCATTGTTTTCGGTTTTTACCTGCTGAGCAAAACTGCCATTCCTTTCAGCCCCGCCAAGGTCTTGAAGGCAGATTTTGGCCCGTCGGTGAAGGCGCTGACCAGCGTCGCCGGGCCAGCAGCATTCTCCAACGCGATCAATCCGATAGGGCTTTCGGTTCTGACCGCGCTGGTCGCGACACAGGGGCAAGATGCCGTCGCCGGTTTCGGCGCGGCCGGACGTGTGCAGAGCTTTGCAGTGGTTCCGCTGCTCGCCCTGTCGGGTGCCATCGGATCGATTGTCGGGCAAAACTGGGGCGCCAACATGCCCGACCGTTCGCGCGAGGCGATGCATTGGGCAGGCGGATTTTCGGTGATTTACGGGCTGGTCATCGCGGCTGCTCTGGTCGCAGCGAGCGGCACCATCGCCGGATTGTTTTCCGATGATCCTGCGGTGGTCAGTGAGTTTACGGCATATCTGCGGATCGCCGCCTGGGGATATGCAGGGTACGGCCTGCTGATCGTAAGCAACGGCGCGCTGAATGCGGTCGACAAGGCCGGATGGGCACTGGGGCAAAGCTTCTTCCGCGTATTTATGGTCATGCTGCCGGTGGCGTGGCTGCTGCGCCCGTCATGGGGGTCCGATGCGATCTATACGGCGGAACTTGCGGCCAACATAGTCGGCGGGATCGTCGCGATATTGATCGTGCGGCGGGTCCTCCACAGAAAATAGCGGCTGCAGAAGCTGATCTTCCCTGCGTTCCTTACCCTTCGTTAACCATCGCCCTTCATAGATACGTCCGAATAATCGGGGGCGTAGTTACATGGATGACCTGCTGGCAGATTTCGTCGCAGAAACGCGCGAAATGCTTGAAGCAATCGAAGGGGAGCTTGTCGCTTGGGAAAGCGAGCCCTCTGACCGCGCCCGGCTGGATGCCATTTTCCGCTTCGTTCACACCGTAAAGGGCAATTGCGGCTTCTTCGATTTTCCGCGACTGGAGAAGCTGAGCCATTCCGCAGAAGGTGCCTTGGCCGAAGTGCGCGCTGGCCGCCGCCATCCCGACAGCCGTCTGGTATCAGCTGTTCTCGCGATCATCGACCGCATCATGCAGATGACCAACGCCATCGAGGCTGGCGAAGAAATGCCTGCTCAAGGCGATGAATTCCTGATCGCTGCACTGGAACCCGATGCCAGCGACGTGGGCGAGATCGCAGCCATGCAATCCGGCGAAAGTGCGGCCAAATCAAACGAAGCCGGTCCATCGGCACCGCGCACGATCCGCCTACCGGTCGAACTACTCGACCGCGTGATGAGCGGCGTTTCCGACATGGTGCTGGCCCGCAACGACCTGGCCCGCCGCCTGCGCGAATCCGGGGCGGAACCCACTCTCGATGGCCCGTTCGAACGGCTCTCCGGCATTCTCGGCGATGTGCGCGAGGCGGTAACGAAGATGCGGATGCAGCGCATCGAACACCTGTATAATGCCCTGCCCCGCCTTGTGCGCGACCTGTCTGCCGATCTGGGTAAGCAGGTCATGGTCGATTTCGAGGGCGGCGCCGTCGAACTCGACCGCGAAATGATCGAAATGATCCGCGACCCGATTGTTCACCTGATCCGCAACGCGGTGGATCACGGGATCGAGGCACCAGCCGTGCGCCGCGCGGCAGGCAAGCGTGAAATCGGAATGCTGACAATCGCCGCGCGCCAATCCGGCAACCGGATTTCCATCGTGATTACCGACGATGGCGGCGGACTGAGCACTGCCAAGATAGGGGCCAAGGCTGTCTCGAATGGCCTGATCACCCAGTCCGAACTCGATGTCATGCCGGACAGCGCAATTTCTGACCTGATCTTCGAAGCGGGACTATCCACCGCCGATGAAGTCAGTGCAATTTCAGGCCGCGGTGTCGGGATGGACGTCGTTCGCGCCAATATCGAAAAGATTGGCGGTACCATCAGCGTATCGTCGAATCCGGGCGAAGGGACGATGTTCTTCCTCCAGATCCCGCTTACGCTAAGCATCATTTCCGCGCTGACCGTCAGTGTTCAGGGGCAGCGTTTTGCCATTCCGCAGTCATTCGTCGAAGAAATCGCCCACGGCGCGTCGGCCAATATCGAATTCTCGCAAGTGGGTGACAGCGACCTTGTGACTTTCCGCGGCAAGCGCATTCCCTGCCTGTCGCTGGATAATGTGCTGGAACTGGGACAGCGCCGCGCCGCTAGGGATCAGCGGCTTGTCCTCCTACGCCTGGGAAGCGGCGGTCTGTTTGCACTCGGCGTCGACCGCATCCACGATCAGGAAGACCTGGTCATCAAACCACTGGCCCCGGCAGTAATGCAGACCGGCGCGTACGCTGGCACCACGCTGCTAGACGATGGCAGCCCCGTGCTAATGCTCGACATCGCTACCATTGCCCAGCAGGCAGGACTGATCACGGATTCGCGCGCACGGCCGGCACAGGCCAGCGCACCGGTCAAAGCCGCAGCTGAAGCCGAACGGCGCTCCATCATGACATTCGTTGCTCTCGACGGACGCAAGCGTGCGATCGATCTCGGTCTGGTCTCGCGCATCGACCTGGTCGACGCCTCTGCAATCGATATCGATGCTGGCAGGTCGCAAGTTGTAGTCGACGACAGGATCATGAAGCTTGTCGGGGTAGGCTGCGCCCAGATCACCGACGAAAAGGTCAAATTACTGAGGCTTTCAGACAGCGAGACCGATATTGCCTACGCCGTGGCTGAACTCGGCGAGTCGATCGACATCAGCACCGATCTTGCGCCGGCCGAAGGTGACGAGACTATCGAAGGCGTCGCCCTGATCGATGGCCAGCCGGTTCCGGTGGTCGACGGTTTCCGCCTGTTTTCCGGCAATCAGCACCAGCAAAGCCGGGACTCACGGCCCCTTTGCCGGCTTCCCGAAGGTGATGAATGGGTCGAACGGATGCTCAAACCCATGGTTTCGGCTGCGGGCTACGCGATCGCGACCGGCGAAGATGAAACCGCCGACGTTGTGATCGCCCTCGAAGGCACTCCGCCCGACGTCGCGGACCTGAAGGCGGGCCGCCTGATCACCATCCACGCCGATCCAGCCAAAGCCGGTAACGATAAGCACGAAGTCTATCGTTATGACCGCGACGGACTGATCGAGGCGCTCCGCAGCGCCCGACTGGGGAAAGCATCATGAACGAACTTATTGTCCTGCTGCACATCGATGATCGCCGTGTGGCCATTCCTGCAGCCGAGGTACAATCGGTGATCGAGCTGGAGGATATCTATCCAGTCCCGCGTGCGCCAGATTTCGTAGTCGGCCTGACCGCCATGCGCAGCCGGTCGCTGACCGTGATCGATTGCCGCCGCGCGCTTGGCATTGCAGGCGAAACAGCAACGGGTGAACGCGCACCTGTCGTCGAGATAGCTGGCCATCTCTACGCTCTGCTCGTCGACGCGGTCGATGACGTTATCGAAACCCAGTCCGATATTCGCCCGGTTGCCGGCGGTTTCGGAAAAGAATGGCAACGTGTTGCCCGCGGCATGGTGGAAACAGACCGGGGACCAACACTGCTGATCAATGCAAGTTTACTGATTGAAGGACCTGTAGCGAGAGCCGCTTAAGCTCTTGGTTACCTCGTTCGTCTAACCATACGAAGAATTACAAGGATCGCGAAAAATGAAAACCTGCCTGATTGTCGATGATTCCCGGGTAATCCGCAAAGTTTCGCGTCATATTCTCGAATCGCTCGGATTTTCCGTCGATGAAGCTGAAAATGGCCGTGAAGGTCTCGAACATTGCCTTCGGGCGATGCCCGATGCGATCCTGCTCGACTGGAATATGCCGGTCATGACCGGGATCGAATTCATCACCCAGTTGCGCCAGCAGCCTGGTGGTGACCGGCCCAAGGTCGTGTTCTGCACTACCGAAAACGACATCGCACACATCCGCGAGGCCATCAGTGCCGGCGCGGACGAATACGTGATGAAACCGTTCGATCATGAAACCCTCCAGATAAAGCTTCAGCTCGTCGGCATGGGTTGAGATCGCCGCCATGGGCAGCGAAATCAAAATAAAGCCTGAAAGTGCCGGAGGAAGTCGAAAGTTACGGCGCACGACCCGTGTAATGCTGGTCGACGACTCGCTAACGGTGCGTGCGGTCCTGTCGCGGATCATTGACGCCGAAGCCGATCTGGAAGTCGTCGCAAAAACCAGCAGCGCGGAACTTGCGCTTGCCGAACTGAAACGCACCCCTGCCGACGTGGTGCTGCTTGACCTCGAAATGCCCGGAATGGGCGGCCTGCACGCGCTGCCGAAAATCCTCGAGGCGCATGACGGCATTCAGGTTCTGGTGGTTTCTTCGCTCACCAGCGAAGGCGCAGAGCCAACCCTCGCTGCCCTTTCGATGGGTGCTGCCGACACAATGGCGAAGCCGCAATCGGGCGATTTCGGTAACGCATATTGCAGGACCTTACTGAGCAAAATTCGCGCGCTTGGCCGCTCGAATGCGGGCATGGGCAAGGCGGACCAGTCGGTTCCAGTGCCCCCTGCCCTGCGGATCGAGCCGCGCAACAACCCTGAATTGCTGGCAATCGGCGCATCGACCGGCGGCATCCATGCGTTGTGCATTTTCTTGCGCGCACTGCCGCGCCAGTTCGACCTGCCGATCCTTGTGACCCAGCATCTGCCCGATTCCTTCATGTCGGTGTTTGCAAGACAACTGGAACTGGCAGCATCGCGCGAAGCGGTGATTGCCTGCGACAATATGCCAATCCGCAGCAATACGATCCACATTGCGCCCGGCTCCGGCCATTTGAATGTCCGCAAGGCGGCATCCGGGCTTGTATGCAAGATCACCCATGAAAGCGCCGCCAGCGGCTGCACGCCATCGGTGGACCCGATGCTGACCACCGCCGCCAACGCGACTGGTGGCAATTCAATCGGCCTGATTCTGTCGGGAATGGGCAAGGACGGCGCGATAGGCGCCCGCCACCTAGTTGATGCCGGCGGCACGATTTTTGCGCAGAATGAAGAAAGCTCGGCCGTTTGGGGCATGCCCCGCGCGGTAACCGAGCTCGGGCTTGCTTCGGCAGTTCTTACGCCGACTGAATTGGCCATGCGGGTCATGGCAAGTGCGGGAGCGCGAGCATGGAAGTGAGTGCGGTATCCCACCGGATCATTGCCGATCTGCTCGAAGCACGCACCGGGCAACAGCTGACCGAAAGCCGCAAATGGCGCATCGGCACAGCTTTGTCGGGCGTTTTTCGCCAGCGCGGTATCACCAATATCGACCAGCTCGTCTGCCTGCTCGCCGATCCCGCATCGGGCGACCTGGCCCAGCAAGTGGTCGAAGCCTTGCTGAACAATGAAACATACTTCTTCCGCGACCGGATCATGTTCGAGTTGCTGTCGCGCAGGGTCCTGCCCGAACTGGCGGAAAAACGCGCTGGCACGAAACGGCTTTCGATCTGGTCAGCAGGCTGTTCCACCGGCCAGGAAGCTCTGTCGCTGGCAATGCTGTTTGCCGACCAGCCGAGCCAGTGGAAAGACTGGACCATCGACATCGTCGGCACTGATATCTCGCAGAACGCGATCAATACGGCCCAGCGTTCAACCTATACCCAGTTCGAAATCCAGCGCGGCCTGAGCGTCAGCCAGATGCTGGCCCACTTTACCGAGACCAAAAAAGGGTGGGAGCCATCGCGCCAACTGCGCAACATGGTCCGGTTCAAGGTGCGCAACATCCTCGAACCCGCCGCTGCGCTTCAGCGTTTCGACATCGTCCTGTGCCGCAATGTTCTGCTCTATTTCGATGAGGCACGGCGCGCCAAGGCGCTCGAATGCATTGCCAATTCCATGCGTCCGGATTCGTGGCTGATGCTTGGCGCAGGAGAAACCGCAATCGGCAGCACGACCATTTTCCGCGCCGCTGAAAACAATCAGGGCCTTTACGTCATGTCCGACGAGGCCGCTCATGAAATCTACGCAGGCAGAACGGCCCGCCAATCGGCCGCAAGGTAAAGCACGAATTAACCGTTCTTTAGGGACGATTGACTAGGTCTCGGCAATGGATTGCGATCACGCAAAAGGGGGAAGCAAAAATGCGGGAAACTTGGCGGCAGCCTAGCATAACGCCAAGAATGCTGGTCGTTGCGCCTCTCGCTGTGCTGACAGCGGTCTTTTTCGCGATCGTCGCGCTGATCCTTCTGAATGATCAAATCGAAGCGGTTCCGGCAACTTGGCTGATTGTCGGCGGGATTTCAGCCTATGCGGCGGCTGTTGCGCTGATTTGCCGCATGGGCCTGAACCACGTGGCCGGGCTTGAAACGCTCGGCATGACCGACAGTCTCAGCGACCTGCCCAACCGCCGTGCCTTGCACGCTGAAATCCAGTCATACTCCGCGAAAAAGGAAGAAATCGCAGTAGCGCTGGTCGACCTCGACGGTTTCAAGATGGTCAATGACCTTTACGGTCACGCAGTTGGCGACAAACTGATCAGAGAATGCGCGGTCATCCTAGAGGAAGTCTGCGGAGAAGAGACAAAGCCTTTCCGGCTTGGCGGGGACGAGTTTGCACTGTGCATGAGCGGCCCTCTGTGCGGAACAATCCTCGAAGGGGTTTGCCGCAACCTGCTCGAACGCCTCGTCCACCCGATCCCGATCGACGATCGCCGGATCGCCGTGGGTGCCAGCGTTGGCCTTTCCAGAAGCAGCGGCACTGACGGCCTGGTATCGTCCGAACTCCTGCGCCGCGCCGATGTATCAATGTATGTGTCCAAACGCGGCGGGAAGATGCGCTGCACGTGGTACAAACCGGATTTCGACCGCAATCTGGAAGCACTGCGCGATCTCGATTCCGAAATGCGGACTGCGCTGCTCAACGAAGAATTCAAGGTTCACTATCAGCCCCTGGTCGATGCACAATCGGGCAAGGTGGTTGCGGTTGAATCGCTGATCCGCTGGAACCGTCCCGACGGCAAGCCGATCGGTCCGAACGTGTTCATTCCGGTGGCCGAGGAATCGGGCCTGATCAATGCGATCGGCCTGTTCGTCCTGCGCCAGTCATGTACCGATGCAATGGACTGGAACGGGATCAAACTGTCGGTCAACATTTCTGCGGCGCAATTGCGCAATCCCGAATTTCCGATCCAGTTGGGCCAGATTCTGGAAGAGACCGGCTTCGAACCGGAACGGCTGGAGCTGGAGATTACTGAAACCTGCCTGGTGCTCGATCCCGTTGTCGCCGAACGCAGTCTGGACGTGATCCGCGGGTTTGGCGTGAATGTTGTGCTGGACGATTTCGGCACCGGATACGCCTCGATCGGTTTTCTCCGCCAATTCCGCTTCCAGAAGCTTAAGCTTGATCGTTCGCTGGTCGTGGACTCGGCGGATGATGAAAGCTCACGGGCAATGATGCTGTCGAGTATTTCGATGGCTCAGGCGCTGAAAATGGGCGTTACGGCAGAAGGCGTCGAGACGGAGGCGCAAGCCGATCTGGTTCGCGCGGCCGGTTGCGACCAGATTCAGGGATGGCTGTATTTCAAGGCCATGCCGAAAGAAGAAATTGCCCAGCACCTCTCGGCGCTGGAACCGCTCCCAATCAATGAAATTCACGATCTGCAAAGGAACGCATCATGAGTGCGATGGATCTAGTCGCTGCTGAAATCCAGGAAGAACTGGAGCAGGACCAGCAGGAAGCCGAGGAACTAACGCAGACCGGCATTGCCCGGGTCCGCGCTGAATTCCGCAATCTTCCGATCAAGAAGAAGCTGCGGGTCATCTTCGGGACGTTCCTTGTAATTTCCGCGGTACTGATAGCGGCTCTCTCCTTCGGCACGGCGTCCGTCTATGATCGCTATTTCCAGAGTACGACGCTGGACCGGGCGACGCTGGAATCGGCCAATCTCCGCGCCACCTCGGGCGAGATGCGGTACCATGCCATGCGTTATTCGCTGGCCGGTGAATCGTCAGAAGCCGACCGAATGCAGGCTGCCCTTGCTCGGGCGGAAGCTCAAATCGCAGCAATCCGTTCCGGCGCTGGCGAAGTCACCCCGGGCGTTGTTCCGGCAATCGACGCCCTTGGCGCGCAGCTTGCCGATTATGCAGCCGCGTTCGAGCGCCTCAAGGCGAGCCTCGCAGCCAGCGGACGGAGCGATGCGACCACCCGGCTTGCCTACGAATTGTCGGCCGCCGGTGACGCGCTTTACGCACAAGCGGACAGCCTCGAAGAACAACTGCTCAAGGAAGGGACACTCTTCCGCGAGGCTGGCCTCGATCAGTTCTTCAACCTTGTAAGCTTCATCATCATGCTAGGGTTGCTGGCCACGATCGTGCTGATCGTCGGCCTGCGCTATCTCTCGAGCGATTTGACCACTAAAATCGGCGAAGTAACCGGCGGCATGAACCTGCTTGCCAAGGGCAGTGCCGATTTCGAAATCGAAGGACGCAGCCGCAAGGACGAAATCGGCGACATGGTCCGGGCTCTCGACGTGTTCAAGGCTGCCAACAAGCGCCTGCGCAAGGATGCAGCGGAGCGGCAAGCCCGCACACAAGCCGAACTCGACCTGCAGGAAGAGCGCGCACGCGAACGGGAAGAGCAGCAGCAGAAACAGCGCGATATGCTGAAGGAATTCGCAGCACGCTTCGAATCCACCGTCGGCGATATCGTCAGCGGCGTGGCCTCCGCTTCGTCGCAGCTCAAGTCGACGGCCGGATCCATGGCTGCCGCTGCAGAGCAATCGACGACGCAGTCGGGCCATGTCGCGACCGCCATGGGCGAAGCGTCGACCGGCGTCACCGCAGCAGCCGCGGCGAGTGACGAATTCGCAATGTCGATCGGCGAAATCAGCCGCCAGGCCGCATCTTCTGCTGAGCTGGCGCGCAAGGCATCCGATTCTGCAGACCGTGCAGACGAGACAATTTCCGCGCTTTCGACATCGGCGGAACAGGTAGGCAATATCGTCGAGCTGATCCAGTCGATCGCGAAGCGGACCAATCTGCTGGCGCTCAACGCCTCGATCGAAGCCGCGCGCGGCGGCGAAGCAGGCCGCGGGTTCGCCGTGGTCGCTTCCGAAGTGAAAGAACTGGCCGCACAGACCAGCCGCGCAACCGAAGAAGTGGCGGAGCAGATCCGCGCCATGCAAAGTTCAACCACGAACAGCGTCGGTGCCCTGCGCACCATCGGCGAACAGATTGAGCAACTCGAAGCTACCGCCATCTCCATTGCATCTGCCGTCGACCAGCAATCGGTCGCAGGACAGGACCTTGCCCGCAGCATCGATCTGGCCGCACGCAGCAGCGATGAAGTGACCGCCAGCATCGAGGGCGTGCGCGAGAGTTCGCTCGCGACCGGCGCAGCGGCATCGCAGGTGCTCGGCTCTGCCACGGAACTGGAAGATCAGGCAGCGACACTGCGCAGTCAGGTCGGCGACTTCCTGAGGCATATTCGTGCAAGCTGATTGGAGGCTTGCAGTTGCCGGAGGAGAATCGCCTCCATTCTGCAAGCCGCCAATACATCCGGACGCACAGCATGGACGCGTGCTCGCCAGCGTCTTAGAACCCCTGCACGATATCAGGGGACTCAATCATGAAATTTCGCGCTGCTTCGGCAATTGCCAGCCTGCTTTTGACCACTTCACTGGTCGCGCCTCTCCATGCACAGGACAAGAAAGAGGAAGCCAAGTGGGACGTTAATGCTCCCACCGGGTCCGTCATCAGCCAGGTCCCCATCCAGACTGACGAAGCCAGCTGGGTGGATGTGGATGTAAGCCCTGATGGCCGCATGGTCGCCTTCACTGTATTGGGTGATATTTACACCATGCCGATTTCTGGCGGCACCCCCACCCGCATTGCGGAAGGTCTTGCATGGGAAGTGCACCCGCGCTGGTCGCCCGATGGCAGCAAGATTGCCTTCACATCCGACCGCGGCGGAGGCGACAATATCTGGGTGATGGACGCCAATGGCGCGAACATGCGGCAGGTGACGAAAGAAGATTTCCGCCTGACCAACCAGCCGACATGGAGTCCCGATGGCCGCTTCATCGCAGCCAAAAAGCATTTCACCACCGGGCGTTCGCTCGGCACCGGTGAAATCTGGCTGTATCACGTGTCAGGCGGCGGCGGCGTTAAGCTGGTCAAACGCCCCAATGAACAGCATCAGAAAGAACTGGGCGAACCGGTGTATGCGCCCGACGGCACGGCGGTATATTACACCCGCAATACCACATCCGGCCCGATCTTCGAATATGCACAAGATTCGACGCAGGGCATTTTCGATATCGAGCGCTACGATCTTGCCACCGGCGAAGTCACCACCGCCGTTTCAGGCTTTGGCGGCGCAGTCCGGCCCGCTCCGTCGCCCGATGGCAAATCGATCGCTTTCGTCCGGCGTGAGCAAGACAGGTCACAGCTGTGGGTGAAAGATATCGCCTCTGGCAGTGAGGCCATGATTTATGGCGACCTCGACATGGACGTGTCCGAAACCTGGGCGGTGACGGGTGTCTATCCCAACATGGACTGGACCCCGGATTCGGGCAGCATCGTGTTCTGGTCTGGCGGCAAGATCCGCCGCGTTGATGCCGATGGTTCCAACCTGCGCGACATCCCCTTTGCCATCAATGACACGCGCGGCATTGCAAGCGCCCCGCACCCGGTGATCGATGTTGCGCCCGATACCTTCACTACCAGCATCCCGAAATTCGCCAGCGTATCGCCAGACGGCCGGCAGATCGTGTTCGAAACTCTGGGCAAGCTGTACGTGAAGCCTGCCAATGGCGGCTCCGCGCGCCAGCTGACATCGGGCGGCGATGACGCCGTAGAGGCATTCCCCAGTTGGTCGCGCGATGGCCGCAAGATCGTGTTCGTTCGCTGGACAGACAGCGATCTGGGCCGGATTGTGACCATCAATGCCAACGGCGGCGGCGAAAACTTAGTCACATCGCAGCCGGGCCATTACGGCGTGCCCCGCTACAGCCCCGATGGCCAGACCATCGTGTTCGAAAAACGCAGCGGCGGTTACCTGACTTCGCCCGAATGGTCCGAGAACAGCGGCGTCTATGCGGTTTCCGCATCCGGCGGTGCCCCACGCCTCGTAACCAAGGGGATGAATTCACCCCAGTTTGGCGAGGCCAGCGACAGACTATTCATGATCGGCCGCGCCGAGGGCCAGCTTCAGCTCGTCTCGACCGACCTTAACGGCGAGGCAAAGCGGGTTCATGCCCAGGGCGAACTGGTCAACGATTTCGCGGTTGCGCCCGACGGGAAGTTCGTCGCCTTCAGACAGAATTACGAAGCTTTCGCGATGCCGCTGATGCCCGGCGGGCAGATGGTATCGGTCAGCCCCAAGGCCACCGCATTGCCCGTCGCCAAGGCGAGCAAGGGCGGTGCGGATTATATCGGCTGGTCGGGCGGCGGCAGCACGCTGAACTGGAGCATGGGCCCTGTCCTGTATTCCGCTGCAATCGGCGACCTGTTCCCGGCAGGCAAAGTTGACGAGGATGCGAAGTTCACACCGCCGACCAGCGGCATTTCGCTGTCCATGACCCAGCGTGCAGCAAAGCCGGAAGGCACCGTAGCCCTCGTCGGGGCGAAATTGCTGACCATGTCGGGCAGCGGCGCCGGCGCAATTGAAGACGGCGTTGTCCTGATCGAAGGGAACCGGATCACTGCGGTTGGCCCGCGCAGTAAAATCGCGATTCCCGCTGGCACAAACCAGGTGGACATGGCGGGTAAGGTCATCATGCCCGGCCTCGTCGATGCCCACGCGCACGGTCCGCAGGGAACCGGTGACCTCGTGCCGCAGCAGAACTGGGCGCTCGTCCAGAACCTCGCGCTTGGCACCACCACGATGCACGATCCGTCTTCGTCCGCGAGCCAGATCTTCGCCGCTTCCGAACGGCAGCGCGCGGGCAAGCTGCTTGCACCGCGGATCTTCTCGACCGGCGAAATCATCTACGGGGCAAAATCGCCGAGCGTCTACGCCGAGATCAACAATTACGAAGACGCGCTGGCCCATGTCCGCCGGATCAAGGCGCAGGGCGGAATTTCGGTAAAAAACTACAACCAGCCGCGCAGGGAACAGCGCCAGCAGGTTGCCCGTGCGGCTGCCGCTGAAAACATGCTGGTCGTGGCCGAAGGCGGATCTCTGTTCGGGATGGACATGAACCTTGTCGCCGACGGCAACTCGACCGTTGAACACAACGTCCCGCTGGACGTGTTCTACAAGGATGTGGTCCAGTTCTTCAGTCAGAGTGACAGCAATTACACCCCGACACTCGTCGTCACATATGGCGGGCTTGCCGGCGACCCATACTGGCGGCAGGCGACCGACGTGTGGAAGAACCCGCTGATGGTCCACACACCGCCCAAGATGCTGCTGGCCGGCAATGCCCGGCGTACGAAAGCCCCGGAATGGGCCTTCGTCGACGACAATGCCGCGCGCGAGGCCAAGAAGCTGGCTGATGCAGGCGTGAAGGTTTCCATCGGCGCACACGGCCAGCAGGCAGGTATCGGGGCGCACTGGGAACTGTGGAGCTTCGTTCGCGGCGGGATGAGCCCGGTCGAGGCGCTGCGCGCGGGTACCATCTTGCCCGCCCAATCGCTTGGCATGGACAAGGATATCGGCAGTCTGGAAGCGGGCAAGCTTGCCGACCTGATCGTGCTGACTGCTGATCCATCGGCGGATATCCGCAACAGCGACGACATCGAAAAGGTCATGCTGGGCGGCAGGCTGTACGATGCCAAAACCATGAACGAAGTCGAGACCGGCACCGCCAAGCGCCTGCCTTACTGGTGGGAATGAACTAGCGGCGGCTAAACAGGGCGGGCGAGCAATGCCAGCAAGGCAAAGCTCGCCAGCCAGTGTTCGCCCATGTAATCGCCGGTGACGTGCGGCAAAGCTGCACTGAGGTGCATCTCTGCCGCGTCCCGCGCGAGCGGAGCCGCTGCCCCCATATCCGGCTGAAGCGTGCGCCAGGCCCATGCCCGGCTCAGGTTCAGACCATCAAGATGAGCGATCTTGCCATCACTACGGTCGCTGACTGTCACCGGTGCAAAAAGCGTGGCTGGCTCGCGCTGCGCCATATCCGGCAGGAAGTCTGCAAACCATTGCCGGAACTGTTCCTGCCCCAGCGCGCGTTGCATCAGCATCGCCTCGCTCAGCGCAGACGACAGGAATTCATCGCCGCCCGGCTCCCACGCCTGGCAGGCACGGTCTTGCGCGAACCAGTCAGATGCCTTGCTATCGATCAACGGCGTAAGCTCGGGCTCGAAAACCTCGGCCCATTCGCGGGACAGCAGCAGCGCAAATGCGGTGTTGAAATGCGTGCCCGTTCGGATTGGATATGTCAGTTTGTCCAGATAGCGGCGCAGCCGCGCTGCGAAGGCGCGGGCCAGCGGTTCGAGGCGCCCTGCCCACGGTGCGCCGCCATGCCGCCGGGTTTCCAGATGCAGATACAGCAGCCATGCCCAGCCATAGGGCCGTTCAAACCCAGCCGAACCCGGACGATCGAGATAGGCCAGTTCCGCGGCAAGCTTTTCCTCGGTGAAGGTGCTGTCCGCCAGCGCCGCTATCTCCGCCGCCTCGGGCATGTCAGGATACAGCCGCCGCAAGGTGAGCAAGGTCCACCAGCCATGGACACAGGAATGCCAATCATAGCTGCCGAAGAAACACGGATGCAGCACGCGGGGCGGCAGCGCGTCTTCATCACCGCCCAGCACATGATCCAGCTTGTGCGGATATTCGCGCACCACATGGCCCAGCGCGGCCTGCGCAAAGCGGCGGGCAGTTTCCCCGTTCAGTTCGCTGACGGCTAGTTCCACAGCAGGAACCCCGCGACATAGATGATCGCGACGTTGCACACCCACAGCGGAATTGCCGTGCCGATCTGCTGCTTGATCACGCCGTTCTGGTCCTTGAGTTCAAGCAATGCCGCCGGGACAATGTTGAAGTTCGCCGCCATCGGCGTCATCAACGTACCGCAAAATCCGGCGAGCATCCCGACTGCGCCAATCACCGCTGGATTGCCGCCATACCCTTCCACCAGCAGCGGAATGCCAATGGCCGCCGCCATTACCGGGAAAGCGGCAAAGGCATTGCCCATAATCATCGTGAACAGCGCCATACCCAGCGCGAACACGATCACGGTCAGCAGCACGCTGCCATCGGGGATAATCTGCCCGGCAAGGCTGCCGATCACGTCGCCCACACCGGCCAGCGCGAACACAGCCCCCAGCGCCGCGAGCATTTGCGGCAGTATCGCAGCCCAGCCAATGGAATCGAGCAGACGGCGACCTTCCTCGGCGGGGGCCATGACGGGTGCCTTCAGCCATACCATTGCCGCAGCCAATGCGAAAACCACCCCGACACCGAACAGGATCAGTGTCTCGCGCCGTTCCTCGAACAGGCCAGTGTCACCCAATGGCGTGTAATTATACAGCAGCGTGCCCGCGACCGCAGTGACCGGCACGATCAGAGCGGGCAGGAACAGCTTGTTGCCCAGCAATGCCGAAAAGTTGAACCGTTCTTCGAGCGAAGTAGTCTCGGGATTGCTGCGCCCCAGCCCCCCTGCACCGGCGATGCCGACCATGGCGAGAACCAGCAGACCGTTGCCGAAATCGGGCAGGTGGCTGCCGAACAGGAAACTCGCCGCCAGCAAGCCCCAGAAAGCGGCGTTGCCCAGGCGTTTGTTATTGGCCGTGTCGCGCAGGCTGAGCAGCGACCAGACCGCGAAAAAGCTGCCGGCAAGGATATACAGCCATTCATAGGTGATCATTCCGGCAGCCTCCCCAAACGGCGATCCATCGCGAGGATGCGTCCCCCATGGATCAGGAAGGCGCAAATTGCGGTGGGGATCGCCCAGACCGACAATTGCAGCGGAGTAAGCGGATATCCCGCGCTCTCAAACACGCCCTGAATCAGCAGGATCGAGGCGATGGCGAAGAAAATGTCTTCGCCGAAAAACAGCCCGACATTGTCGGTAGCAGCGGACATTGCGAGCACCTTCTCCCGTTCCGCATCGGGCAGTTTCCCGTGGGATTTTTCAGCCGCTGCCTCGGCCATAGGTGCAACCAGCGGGCGAACAGCCTGCGGATGCCCGCCAATGTCCTTCATGCCGATTGCCGCCGTCAGCTGCCGGAAAATCAGGTAGATCACCAGCAGCTTGCCCATCGTCGCGCCGCGCACGCTTTCAATCAGGCCGCGGGCGCGCTGCTGCAAACCGTATCGTTCCAGCAAACCGATCACCGGCAGGATGATCCAGGTGACCGAGATGTAGCGGTTGTCGTTGAATGCTGCCCCCAGCGCCTCGACCACGGACACGAATTCTAGGCCCGCCAGCAGCCCGGTTGCCAGCGCGGCGCTGACCACCACCAGCAGCGGATTGAAACGCAGGGCAAACCCCGCGACCACGATGGCGATGCCCGCAAGCGGCCAGTAATTCATCAGCTGTTCCCTCCTCGACCACGCACGCTCGGCATGGCTCTGATAACTTGGCCGCCCCCGGCCTGACCCTAGCGGCGGCCATATCCCCCGCCGCCGGGCGTGTAGATCACAAAGGTGTCACCCGGCTGCATCTCTGCCGAAGCAGTCGCGCTCATATCTTCGCGGGTCCCGTCAGCGCGCTCCACCCAATTGCGGCCGGGCTTCGCGTCCAAGCCGCCGCAGATGCCGCGCGGCGCGATCTTGCGGCGATTGGCCAGCATATTCGCTCGCATCGCCTCCAGAAACGTGATCCGCCGCTCTACCCCGTCACCGCCGCAATATTCGCCCTGCCCGCCGGAACCGGCACGGATTGCGAAACGATCAAGCCGAACGGGCAGCCGCGTTTCCAGTATTTCCGGGTCGGTCAGCCGGCTGTTGGTCATATGCGTCTGGACCGCGCTGGTGCCATCATGCCCCGGCCCTGCACCGGAACCGCCAGCGATGGTTTCATAATATTGATGCCGCGCATTGCCGAAGGTGAAATTGTTCATCGTACCCTGCGACGGGGCAAGCTGGCCGGTGGCCGCGAACAGAGCATCGGTCACCACCTGACTGGTTTCGACATTGCCAGCGACAACGGCAGCGGGCGGCGCAGGATTGAGCATCGACCCGTCTGGCACGATCAGTTCAACCGGGCGCAGGCAGCCATCGTTCATCGGTATCGCATCGTCGATCAAGGTGCGGACAACATACAGCGCAGCAGCGCGGGTGATCGAACGCGGCGCGTTGAAATTGCTGTCCTGCTGCGCGCTGGTGCCGGTAAAATCGAACACCGCGGCGCGGTTCTCCCGGTCGATACGGATCGCCGCACAGACCTTTGCACCGCTGTCCATTTCATAAGTGAACTCGCCATCTTCCAACCGGTCAAGCAGGCGGCGGACCGATTCCTCCGCATTGGCGAGGACGTGATCCATATACGCGGCAAGTACCTCCGTGCCGTTTTCATTCGCGGCTTGAGCAAGCAGTTCCGTGCCTCTGGTACACGCAGCGATCTGCGCGCGGAGGTCAGAAATATTGCGATCGGGATTGCGCGCTGGCCATTCGCCGCTGCCCAGCGCTGTGCGAATTTCCGCCTCGCAAAACCGGCCTTCATCAACCAGCAAGTGATTGTCGAGCAGCACGCCTTCTTCGTCGATTGTCCGGCTTTCAGGCGGCATTGACCCGGGGGCGATCCCGCCAATGTCCGCGTGATGCCCGCGAGCGGCGACGAATGCGTCGGGGTGCTGTGCGGCGTCTGAATAAAACACAGGCACGATCACCGTGATATCGGGCAGGTGCGTTCCGCCGCGGTAGGGATCGTTCAACACATAGGCATCGCCGCGCCGGATGCCGCGGCCGTCACGCGCATCGCCGCGTGCCTCGATAATGCGCTGGATGGAATCCGCCATCGAACCCAGATGCACCGGGATATGAGGCGCGTTGGCGATCAGCGATCCTGAGGCGTCGAACAAGGCGCACGAAAAATCCAGCCGTTCCTTGATATTCACCGAGGTCGCGGTGGATTGCAGAACAACGCCCATCTCTTCTGCTATCGCCATGAAGAGATTGTTGAATATCTCCAGCCGGACCGGGTCGACATGCGTCCCGCTGGCCATTTGCCGTTTCAGCGGTACCGTGCGCTGCACCACCAGGCTGGCATTGTCCTGCAGGGTGGCGGCCCAGCCATCTTCCACCACCATAGTCGAACCGGGATCGACGATGATCGCCGGGCCCTTCACCGCTACGCCAGCTTGCATGTGGCTGCGGCCCATACCCGGCCAGTCGCCATGGGTTTCGATATCGAAGGGCTCAGGTTCGTATTCGGCAGAGGCAAGCCCGCCCGACGATCCGCTTGCCTCAACGCTCAGCGCCTCGACAATGATCTCGCCGTCCGGGTCGGAATAACCATAGCGCTGGCGGTGCTGGTGGTGGAATTCCTCAGCAAGCACGTGCTCGCTGGCCATATCCAGCGGCAGGGTGCTGTCGCTTCCGGCATAGCGCAGTCTTACGCGGCGCATCAGATCGATATCGGTATCGGTCAGACCCTGGTCGCGCAGGACCGAAGCCGCAGCATCTTCCAGCACCGCCAGTTCGCCGGAAATATCCGTGCCGAGCGGCTTTACGATGCTCTGTTCGCGGATCGCCTTGATCGGAGCGAGGCCGATTCCATAGGCTGACAGCATCCCGGCAAGCGGGTGAACCAGCACCGTCTCGATCCCCAGAACATCGGCGACCCTGCATGCCAGCTGCCCGCCCGCCCCGCCAAAGCAGGCCAGCGCATAACGGGTAACATCATGCCCCCGTGCCACGCTGATCTTGCGAATTGCGGCAGCCATGTTGTCGACCGCGATTGCCAGAAACCCTTCCGCGATACTCTCTAGAGTTTCGCCGGATTCAAGGCTGTCGGCAATTTCCTGCAACCGCAAACGCGATGCTTCAGGGTCAAGCGGCTGATCGCCGTTTGGTCCGAAAACAGCAGGGAACAGCGACGGATTGATCCGGCCAAGGAACAGATTGCAATCGGTGACCGTCAGCGGCCCGCCCTTGCGGTAACACGCCGGCCCCGGATTGGCGCCCGCGCTTTCCGGACCAACGCGAAACCGTGTCCCGTCAAACTGGCAGATTGAGCCGCCGCCTGCGGCAACGGTATGGATTTGCATCATCGGCGCGGCCACCCGCACCCCGGCAACAACGCTGTCGCCGGTCAGTTCATACTCACCAGCATAGTGCGCAACATCGGTCGACGTGCCGCCCATGTCGAAGCCGATCAGCCGATCATGGCCGAGTGCCCGGGAGGTCGCGACCATACCCACTACGCCGCCGGCAGGGCCCGACAGGATCGCATCCTTGCCGCGGAACCTGTGCGCTTCCGCCAAGCCCCCGTTCGACTGCATGAATTGCAGCCTGCCCGCCTTCGGCAAGCGGTTTTCGACCTGTTCGACATAGGTGCGCAGGACGGGCGAGAGATAGGCATCGACCACCGTCGTATCGCCGCGCGGCACCAGCTTGATCAGGGACGAAACCTCGTGGCTGACGCTGATCTGGGCGAAACCGATCTCGCGGGCGATATCCGCAAGACGCCGCTCATGTTCAGGGTAATTCCAGCCGTGCATCAGCACGATCGCGAGCGACGCAAAGCCGCGCTCCTTCAGCCCCGTCAGCGCAGCACGGGCGGCATCTTCGTCCAGCGCGCGCAGGACTTCACCGCCGGCCGCAACACGTTCGTTTACCTCCACCACTTCGGAGGCAAGCTGCGATGGAAGCTCTATATGTCGGGCGAAGATCTCTGGCCGCGCCTGCGTGCCAATCCGCAGCGCATCGCCGAACCCGGCCGTAATCGCGAGCGCCGTTCGCGCGCCCTTACGTTCAAGCAGCGCGTTGGTGGCAACGGTGGTGCCGATGCGCACCTCCGCAATCGGCGCTTCCCCGTGCCGCTGCATCAGATGCGATACGGCTTCGCTGGCCGCGTCTTCATATTGATCCGGGTTTTCGGACAGCAGCTTGTCGGTGACTATCCTGCCGTCGGGCGTGGTGGCGACCACGTCGGTGAAGGTTCCGCCGCGGTCGATTGCAAATCTCCATGAACCTTCGGAAACTGCGTGCTCGGTGCTGGGTGCGGCCATGGCGCGACTATACGGAAGCGCGAGGCGCGGACAAGCGGTTCAGCGATGACGAAGCCAATTGTGCTGCGGATTATTTCGGAGCGTTGGCGGCGGCCAGTTCGCGGATGCTGCGTTCGGGATCATCGCGCATGGCAGGCTGCAGGTTCAGTTCCATCACGCTTCGATCAGGGACCGAGTAAGGCTGCCAGTCGGGCATGAGATCGCTGGACGGCGCACCTTCCCGGGCAAAGGAAATCCACGCATCGCTCATCATGTCGGCCATTCTTGCTGCGTCCTCCCCTTCGCCAAGCAGCGCCGCGCTTTCCGCCGCGTTGTTGAACATCAGCGGGATATCCAGCGTGTGCGGCGAGCGCAGCATACCGTTCGCGACGGGGGTTTCCCATGTCAGCCGGTAAACGAATACAGGCGCATTCGCGGTGCGCGATTGCTGGTCGGCGAGCAGATAAGTGCCCTGAACGAACCGGGTTCCGAACGCTGCACTGGCGAGGTGCGTTGCGGAATAATCGGGGTACATTTCCCGGTACGCCGCCACTGCCCCTGCCGCCTGCGGGCCCATGCCTGCCGCCATCGCGTTCAGGGTGGCATCGTCGATCATTCCGAACCACGGCTGCGCCGCGAGGAACAGCGTCATTTCATCCTTGTTGTAACCGATCATCAGCGGGATGTCGGCGGATTGCTCCGGCGCGGCAGGCAGGAAGGGATCGCGCGGCTGGATAACGCCATCGGCAATCGGCCCAAATCTCGGCCCGCGACCGAACCCGGCATTGGCAGGTGTAGCCCGGCGGACCGCCGCCAGCAAATCGTCCGCCGCAATTGCCTGTAAGTCAGCCGGATCGGCAATGCCCGCGTGCGCCAAAATATCGCTGGCATAGGCAGCAGCTTCCGCGGGTTTGCCGCTGGTTACACCGGGGCCGGATTGCACAACCGCCTTGTGAAACAGACCCTTGGCAGACGGCATTGCCATCAAGTGGCTGACTTTCGACCCGCCGCCGGATTCGCCCATGATCGTGACATTGTCTGGATCGCCGCCAAAGGCACCGATATTGTCGCGCACCCACTCCAGCGAGCGCACCAAATCTAGATTGCCGAGATTGCCCGACGCGGCATAATCATCGCCGAATTTCTCTGCCAGATTGAGGTATCCGAACGCGTTAAGCCGGTGGTTCACGGTCACCACTACGACATCGCCCTTCGCGGCGAGGTTGCGGCCGTTATAGGCTGGCCACCCGCCAGATCCGTAATCATATCCGCCGCCGTGGAACCAGACCATGACCGGGCGCGATCCTGCCCCGGCATCGGGGGTCCAGACGTTCAGGAACAGGCAGTCTTCATTGTCGATTTTCTGTTCAGTGGAAGTCGGGAAGATCGCCTGAATGCCGCGCGTGACGTCGGTCGAATTGGGCCCGCTGGGCGTGTACAGTTGCATGCATGGCGCGCCCATTCCGGTCGCGTCATAGAGCCCGCTATACGCATCGGCAGCAACCGGCGGCTTGAACCGCAAATCGCCCACCGGCGGGGCGGCATATCGCAGGCCGAGGAAAGCATCGATGCCGTCTTGCTCCAACCCCTGAACACGTCCCTCACCCGTCTCGACGATGGGGGTGACATCCTGAGCAAATGCCGCTGGGCTTACCGCAGCCAGAAGCAGAGCGGCGAAAACTGTGGGAATACGCATCAAGCGATCCTTTCCAATCGATAATCAGGCTTTCAATCCGGCGGGCTCGGCCTGCGCCTGTAGAGCCAGGCAGCGTGAGGCGCGCCAATAACAAAAGATCGCCAGCGGGGTGAAACACGCGATGACGAGCAGCGCCTGACGCAGCGATTCATCGCCGTAATCCGCAACGAAATAGTCAGACAGTACGCCCACCAGCGTCGGCCCAAGACCCAGACCGATGAGATTGATCACAAGCAGCGTAATCGCCGCCCACACGGCTCGCATCCTGAGCGGTGCGAGCGTCTGGATCATGGCGAAGGTCGGCCCGAGGTAACAGGACTGGAACAGTACGGCGATGAAATACACGCCTACTGCCAGCGGCGCAGAGTCAGCCATGTAGAACCAGATCAGGAACGGCAGCGCGATGGCCTTCAGCCCGGCCACCATCAGCGGCTGCGCCATGATCCCGTAACGCTGCGACAGGCGGTTGGCGAGCCAGCCGCTGCCCAGTCCGCTGGCAACGCCGGCGATGGCCAGAAGCGGCGCGACAATATTGCCGACTTGCAGGGTATTCAGCCCGTATGAACGGATCAGATACGCCGGGGTCCAGCCGGTCAGCGCATAGCCGATCATGGAAGTAAGCGTGACGCCTGCGACCAGCCAGACCGCTGCGCGGTTGGCGAAGATGGAACGGAAACCCGCGCCGATCGACGGCATTTTGTCGCTTTCGACCGCGCCCGGTTCGGCCTTGCGCATAGGCTCGGTCGCAAACAGCTTTACGATTATCGCCAGAGCGACACCGGGCAGCCCGATGGCAAGGAATGCGATGCGCCAGTCGAAGAAATAGGTCAGGTTCCCGCCAAACATCTGGCCTGCGGCGGCACCCAAGGTCACGCCAAGCGAATAGATCGAAAGGGCAAGCGCGCGTTTATCAGCCGGGTACAAATCGGCAATGATGGAGTGACTGGGAGGCGAAGATCCAGCCTCGCCGATGCCGACCCCGATACGCGCCAGCAGCAGCTGCGTGAAGTTCTGGGCCAAGCCGCACACTGCGGTCATCCCGCTCCAGATGGCGAGCGCAATGGAGATGATGTTCACGCGGTTCATCCGGTCGGCCATGGCGGCAACGGGGATGCCAAGCGTGGCATAGAACAGGGCAAATGCGAGGCCGGACAGGAGGCCAAGCTGAGTGTCATTGAGAAGAAGATCGGCCTTGATGTCTTCCAGCAGGATGGCCAGGATCTGCCTGTCCATATAGCTGAAGAAATAGGTCACGGTCAGGAGCAGAAGCGTAATTCTGCGGGCCTTCGCGTTCACTTCCTCCCCTGATCCGGTTGAAGGCTGTGAAGCGGTCTGAGCTGTTTTCAAAAGTTTTTCACCAAAAGAGAAGGCGAGCCGGAGGGAAGACCCGGCTCGCCTAGCTCGTTAGAACCGGGTGCGAATTCCAACCCGGTAGTTGCGACCAATCGCGTTGCCGATGAAGGGGTTATAGCCAAGAGGCAGTTGGGCCTCGGCAGGCTCTTCGTCGGTGAAGTTTTCGACGGCGCCTTGCAGTTCCACTTCCATACCGCCGAGATCGAGCTGCAATGTCAGCGCGATATCATGCTGGGTGTACGAACCGCTCTGAACACCGAAATCGGTCGGTCCCTGCGAAGTGCTGAAGCACGGCGTACGGTTGATGCAGCGGTCATCGAACACGCCATCGATATGGCTGACGGAGTACCGTGCATTGACCATCCCGATATTCAGGTTGGCATACCCGTTGGCACGCCATTCCGGAACGGTGTTCGGATCGCGGAAGTAGTTCCCGAAGCCGACCGCATCGTAGGAAGGCTGAACCACAACGCCCTGAACCTCGAAATCATCGAACTTGTATTCGAGGTTGTAGACAGCGTTACCGCCGAACGAGAACATGCCGTCCTCAAACACCGGAATGTCGATGTTCAGGGAGAAATCGAGCCCTGAAATATCGACGTCGGGACCGTTTACGAAGTCAGTGCGAACGCGGCTGATATCGAGACCGGTCGTGGTGCCCTGGACACACGCGTTGTTGCTGAACGTGATCAGACCAACAAGCGGGCTGGAACAGTTGACCGGGTCGTTGCCGGATGTCTGCCCGTTTGCCACCAGGCTGGCGATTGCATCGCCCGGCGTGGTCGTAATCCGGTCTTCCAGATTGATCGTCCAGTAATCGACCGAGAAGGTCAGGTTTGCAGCGCCCAGCGGCACATCCAGAATGGCACCAATGTTATAGGTAAGTGCCGTTTCCGGCCCGAGGTCGGTCGGGTTGCCAAAGATATCGAGCGATTTGTAGTTACCGCCTGCCGCAGTGAAGCCCTGCAGTGCGGTAACCGAGTTCGGCGATACGTTGGACGCAAGCGGCCCGCGGAAGGTCGTACCGATCGAGCCGCGCAGTGTCAGCCAGTCGGTTGCCTCGAAGCGGATCGAACCCTTCGGATTGATCGTCGATCCAACCGGGCTGCCGTAATCTTCGTAACGGATCGCACCCGACAGTTCGAGACCCTCCATCAGCGGAGCGCTGACTTCGGCGAAGACCGCATAGACATCCTGCTCAAGCCGGTCAGGGCGCGAACCTCCAAGGAAGATGAACGAGCCAACGCCTTCGGTTGAAGTACCGACGCAGCTCTGATCGCCTTCAATGAAGCAAGGATTGAAATCGAGGTTCGATTCCCGGCGGATCGGATCGGTCGAATATTTGTTCTTCCGATATTGTGCGCCGACAGCGAAGGCCAGTGGCCCGCCGCCAAGTTCAATACCGGTCGGGCCGGAAAGAACCGCGTCGAAGACGAACTGGCTTTCTTTCTCGTCAGTGCCGTTCGGAACCTGAAGATAACGGACCAGTTCTGCCGAATTTTCCGCACCCGGGACGTAGAACGGATTGTCGAGGCCCAGTGTCGGGTTGTTCGGTCCGGCATTGGCGAACGGGTTGAAATACAGGCAGCCATTTGCGCCCGGCGTCGTGCCGGTGCAATTCTCGCCGCCAAGACCGTTAAGGGCATCCTGCAGGCGCGAGCCAACGATGCCCGGCGCATATGCCGTGCGGTTGGACTGCCAGAAGGTGCCGTTGACGTCGAGAACGAGATTATCGCTGACATCGAATTCGAAACCGCCGCTCACGCGCCAGGCATCATTGACAGCAAGGCCGGTGCCCGAACCGCGATCAGGGTCCAGCGGATTGCCGAGGTAACCGAACGGACGGAAGAGTACGTTGGTTACTGCCACGATCGGATTGGTCGCGGACGATTGCGGCAACCCGACTTGAGTCAGGAATGCCGGAAGACCGGGGTTGGTCGGCGAGGTAGTGAAAGCCGACTGGAAACCGGAGCCTTTGGGGCCCTGCGTTGGCGGGAAGGCTGGCGAATAGTTGATCGATTCAAGTTCGCTCCGCGACCACAGCGCATCGACATGGAAGCGAGTGGTATCGCTCAGATCGGCCGACAATTCACCGAACACCTGATAGCGGTCTTCTTCCTCGACGAGGTTATCGTAAGGTACATAGGTGAAGCGGCAAAGCGCGCCGTCCTGAAACCCGCCGAGATCATTACAACCCTGGTCAGGCCTGACCTGGGTGTTGAGACCGCCGGTACCAGTATCGAAATACGTTACCGCGACCAGACCCGGTGTCGAAAGCGCCGAATAGGCAGAAGGATTGGTCGCATAACCGACATTGATATAGTCGCGTGCGGTTGTCGGCAGCTCCGAACGGTGCTGCCAGCCGGCACCGACCACAAGGTTGGCGTCGCCGAATTCAAATCCCGCGAGACCGCTCAGGCTGTAATTGCCATCCGACCCATCGACGAAACCATAGTCGCCCTGCAATTCCACACCGGTGAAATTGCTGCGCGTAATGAAGTTGGTGACCCCTGCGATCGCATCGGAACCATATGTAGAACCTGCGCCATCCTTGAGTATTTCAACCCGCTCGAGGGCAAACAGCGGGATGAGCTGCGTATCGACGAAACCTGAACCAGGCGACTGGATGGTCCGCTTTCCGTTAAGCAGCACGAGAGTACGGGTCGCACCAAGGCCGCGAAGGTTGATCGAGCCTACGCCCTGAAAGCCCTGCGCATCGGTGGAGAATTGGTTGGAATCGCCAAGCACCGCACCAACCGATGGGAGGTCCTTGATGAATTCGAGCGGGCTGTCGACACCTTGCTTGCGAAGGTCGTCTGCTGTGAACACGTCAACCGGCAGGGCGGCATCTTCCGGGGTGCCGCGGATCAGCGAGCCGGTAACGACAATCGAAACCTTTTCGTCATCTGCCTGCGAAGCGCCGGCTTGCTCAGCCTCTGCCTGTGCGAATGCTGCACATGGAACGGACGCCAGACTTACGGCGATGGTACCCTTTGCAATTGTATTGAGAAACTTGGCCTTCATGATCTCTCCCCGATCGTGCACGTTGCAACTTGCCGAGGAGTTTGATCATTTGGGTAGCCGGCGATTTTTCACCTGACCCACCCTATCGAATTGAAGCGCCCTCTCCCGGCGAGGCCATACTGAACCTACAAATATGATAATTCAACCCCTGCATATGTGCTCTTTATGCACCAAAAAGCCATACTTATTCTACTACACCGTACAAGATCAAACGCAGGCAATTGGCGATGCTGTCGCGGGTTGAATTATAGTTGTGGAAGCGGGCAAGATCGTAAGTCGCATTGGCACCAATCGAAATGAATTGCGCAGCTATGTTCGGATCGACGGGGTTCACTCCGCCATTTGCAGCAGCGCGTGACAATTCGCTCGCATACCAGCGCGTCACCGGCTTCGATCGTTCGATTGTAGCCATCCGGATCGCGCGCGGAAGGCCGGGCAGCGCCGACGCGCGCAGCAAAGGTTCCTTCTGTTCCAGCTGAACGCGAATGATGGAGGCCAGCACAGTGGCGATCGAGTCTACCGGATTTCCGGCCATTTCGGCGGCCTTGCGCTGAAATTCGCCCATCCGGTTGTAGCTTTCTTCAAAGCACTGTTCGACCAGGCTCTCCTTGATCCGGTTGTGGTGGTAGAAACTTCCCTTCGTGACCCCGAGCTCCGCGGCAATCGCATCAATCGACGTGCCCCGATAACCCTTGCGGCAAATCAGTTGAGTGGCAGTCCGCAGGAATGCTGCATTGTCGATTGCCTTCCCGGTTCCGGCATCAGTTTCGTCGAGCACCTTCCAGTTCGGCCTGACAGTGCGCGGCAAAATACCCCCGCAAGTAAGTGCCGTCAGCTGGTCACGAACATACCCGAATTCCCAATCGCGGAAATCATCGATCCATGCGGGCAGCCAGAAGAGGTTCTCCAGCAGCAATTGAGCGGCCGCCAGCGGCACCGTTTCATCCGCCGGATTGACGCGGTCATTCAGCAACTTCCGGGTTCGTTCCAGCGCTTCCTTGTAGCGCGCCCCCACCCGGCTGCGCCGCGACCGGTGCAGCGTGCGAACTTCGCCCAGCTGGCTGCGGCGGTTGGCCTTGCCTTCTAAATACAGCGCGTAATTTTGGAGTTCGATATCGAAAATGGTCGCAACAGCGCCGGACAAGCTTTCCTGCTCCTCCGCAGCAGCGAGACTTTCCTCGAGCTCTTCAAGCCGGCGATGATAGAGAGCCTCCGCCAGATCTTCTCGGTTTCGGAAATAATACCGCACGCTTGTCGGTTTCAATCCGACCTTGTTTGCGATCTCCGCCAGATCGAGATCGGCAACGCTCCCAAGCGCCAACGACTCCGATGCTGCGTCCAGGATTTGATCGCGTCTCATGCGCCGCAATTAGCCCAAGGTCGCGTCAGAGCCAAGCTGGCAGCAATCCGAACTTCAGTATCACGGCTTTCGGCCGAGCATCGCCGATGCCTTCGCTGCTTGCAGAAAAACCGGCCATGCGAACGTATCTGTTTGCCAGATATGCTCGCTGGCCGGCTTTACTCATGCGCGCCCCCCGTTTTGAGGCGGCGCCAACAACGGTGCTATTTCTCGCCGGGGTATTCGATCCGCGGACCGATCCTTTCGATTACGTCCTGCGCGTTGAAAGCCCGCATTGTGCTGTTGGGGGTTTCGCCTTTGCCCAGCCGGATTTCAGCGGTGGCCTCGAAACGTTCGACCTCCCGGATATCGACGTGTTCGGTCCAGAATGAATGACCGTAATAGGGGTACCACGCCCGCCAGCCGCTCGGCCCGTAATACCGCCAATATGGCTGCCAATCACCGTAGTAGCGACCGTACCACGGGTCATAAAGCGGATCGCGGCGGATCTGCCGTTCGACCTCGCGTTCAAGCACTCGGTCTTCAATCGCAAACCAGTCATACCCTTGCTGGGCCGTTAGCTCCGCTGCCCGGAAAAGCAGATAGCTTTCGACCTGCTCGCGGGAAGTGAGCCTGTTCCCGGCAAAGGACACGCGGTAGCGCTGATCCGAAAGACGTTCGTCCGAATAGCCACCGGCCACTTCGTTTGCGGATGACAGCGGCTGATAGGGGGTGCTGCGATAGGTGCAGCCTGCACTGGCGAGCATTGCTGTCGCTGCAGCGGCCAGGGCAATCTTCGGGTAAAGGCGCATACTTCAAGTCTCCAGTAGCCGGCCGGCGACGTTTTGCCGGTCCGCTGCATTCCAACTTGGTCAGGCACCTGATCCTATACGTAAATCCCCGGGACTGTTCACAATCACGCGACTGGCAGGTCGGCGCCGCTTGCTGAAAAGCGCAGCGGCGCCGATGTCTGCTCAGTTGAAGGTTTCGCCCTTCTCGGCCTTGTTGCGCAGATAGTCGCTGACTTCGAGACCGTGCTTTTCCAGCCCTTCGACAACCGTGCTGAGGCCAATGGTGTCTGCCCAGAACATTGGCCCACCGGTGAACAGCGGCCAGCCATAACCGTTGATCCAGACCACATCGATATCGCTCGCGCGCTGGGCCATTCCTTCGTCCAGGATCTTCGCGCCTTCATTGACCATCGGGTAGAGCAGGCGCTCCTTGATTTCTCCCTTCGAAATGTCGCGCTGTTCGCTGCCTTCCCTCGCGGCGAAATCAGCAATGATCTGCTTCACTTCATCGGATGGCGTGCGCTGGCGGGCCTCGTCGTAATCATAGAAGCCCTTGCCCGCTTTTTGCCCGAAACGGCCGACTGCGCACAGGGCCTCGCGAATTGTGGTGACCTTGGTAGGATCGCGGTGCCAGCCAATATCGATCCCCGCCAGATCGCCCATCTGGAACGGCCCCATCGGGAAACCGAATTCCAGCAGAACATCATCTACGTCCCAGTAATTTGCGCCTTCCATGATCAACTGGTTGGCCTGCTCCTGCCGCTTCGACAGCATGCGGTTGCCGATAAATCCGGGGCAGACGCCGGACACAACGGCGACCTTGCCGATCTTCTTCGACAGTTTCATCGCCGTGGCCAGCACATCGCCGCGGGTCTTTGCACCGCGAACCACTTCGAGCAGCTTCATGATGTTCGCGGGCGAGAAGAAGTGCAGCCCGATCACGTATCCCGGCCGCTTGGTCGCAGTCGCGATTTCATCGATGTCGAGATAGCTGGTGTTGGATGCCAGGATCGCGCCCTGCTTCACTGTTTCATCCAGCTTGGCAAAAACCTCTTTCTTCACATCCATATTTTCGAACACTGCCTCGATCACGAGGTCGCAATCGGCGAGGTCATCATATTCGAGGGTCGGCGTAAGCAGCCCCATCGCCTGTTCGACCTGTTCACCGGTCATGCGCCCGCGCTTGGCCGTGTTTTCGTAATTCTTGCGCATCACGCTGGTGCCGCGGTCGAGCGCATCCTGCTTCATTTCCAGGATCGTCACTGCGATGCCTGCGGACAGGAAATTCATCGCGATCCCGCCGCCCATGGTACCGGCGCCAATGATGCCGACTTTCTTGATCGGCAGGATCTCGGTGTCTGCCGGAACATCGTCAATCTTGTTGGCGGCACGTTCT
The DNA here is from genome assembly GCF_009828095.1 of Pontixanthobacter luteolus. Lineage (GTDB taxonomy): Bacteria > Pseudomonadota > Alphaproteobacteria > Sphingomonadales > Sphingomonadaceae > Pontixanthobacter > Pontixanthobacter luteolus. The sequence continues at coordinate 1,735,785 of NZ_WTYP01000001.1, forward strand.
GCGAAGAAATAATGCCGCATGGCCGCGCTTTGCGTGCCGGACATCAGCTTCATGAACAGTTCGCGTTCCTTCTTGACGCCTTCGGCATAGGGCATTTCGCCCGCCGCCTTGACCGCTTCGATTGCGGCATTGGGGGCATCGAAACCGCGCATCTTGCGGCCCTGCCTGGTGCGGAATTCGTCGAACAGGTCAGGGTTCTTGACCCCGTCCTGATTGGCGGTGCCTTCAGAAGAACGCGGCACGTCCTGGCCGATTTTCGAACGCGCGAAGGCGATCGCGTCTGCTTCCAGACTGTCTTCGCCGACCAGTGCGTCGATCAGCCCGATGGACTGCGCTTTCTTCGCTGCGATCGGATTGCCGATTGCCACCATGGGCAAGGCGGCCTCTGCCCCGACAAGGCGCGGCAGGCGCTGCGTTCCGGCCGCGCCGGGGATCAGGCCGAGTTTGACTTCGGGCAGGCCGATTTTCGCGCTGGGCACGGCGACCCGGTAATGGCAGGCCAGCGCAACTTCGCAGCCGCCTCCTAGCGCAGTACCGTGGATCGCGGCGACGACCGGTTTGTCACTGGCTTCCATCGCATCCAGTGTTTCCGGCAGGTTCGGGCCCTGCGGCGGCTTGCCGAATTCGGTAATGTCGGCGCCCGCGAAGAAAGTCCGCCCGTCACAGCGGATCACCACCGCCTTGACCCGGTCATCGCCCAGCGCGCCTTCAATTGCGTCTTTCAAGCCCTGACGGACAGCCTGGCCAAGCGCGTTGACCGGCGGATTGTCAGAGATCACGACAAGCACGTCGTCATGCAGTTCGGTGCGGATTGGTGAAGTCATTGGTTGCGCTCCTTCAGGCGTATGTTTCGGTAAGGGCGGAATAGATCAGCGTTTTGATCTGGCGCCGTATCGGATAGATCGAAGACGGATAAACCTGCGTCATGAAGACCATTGTGATCTGTTCCACAGGATCGACAAAGAAAGCGGTCGAATAGGCACCGCCCCAGTAAAATTCGCCCATGCTGGACGGCATCAGCGCCTTTGCCGGGTCGATCACCATCGCAAAGCCAAGGCCAAAACCGGTGCCGGCATTGTTGGCTTCGGAAAACAGGCTGCTGGACATCTGTGTGAGGTCGGCATTGCCGGGCAGGTGATTGGTCCGCATCAGCCGCAAGGTCTTGGGGCTGATGATCCGGGCCCCGTCCAGCTCGCCGCCGTTCAGCAGCATGGTTGCGAAACGGTGGTAATCCGCAATGGAGCCAACCAGCCCGCCTCCGCCGCTGTCGAAACTGCCCTCGTGGTTCAGCTTGCTGCTCGCGCCGGTGTCGATCATGCGCGGTTCCGCGCCGGGGCGATAGGCGTAGGCATCGACCAGCCGCTCCTTCCCATCATTGCGTGCGCCGAACGCCGTGTCTTTCATGCCGAGCGGGCCGAAAATGTGCTTTTCGAAATACTCACCCAGCCGCATTCCGGAAATCCGCTCTACCGCGATGCCCAGCACATCGGTCGAAACCGAGTAATTCCACCCTTCACCGGGCGAGAATTCGAGCGGCAGCTGCGACAGCTTGGAAACATACTCGTCTGACGAAAGGTGATGCCGCGCAAAGTCGAAATCATGCTCGCGATAGGCGGCATCGATGTTGTTCCGGTTCTGCAAACCATAGGTGAAACCCGACATGTGCGTCATCAGGTCGACAAACCGCATCTGTGCAGCGGGTTTGCCGGGGGCGAATGGCACCGCGCCGCCCCCGCCGCCATATACTGCCAGGTCCGCAAATTCGGGAAACACCCGGCTGACCGGATCTTCCAGCGCGATCTTGCACTGTTCGACAAGCTGCATGAACGCAATGGAAGTGACTGGTTTCGTCATGGAAGCGATGCGGAACAGCGCATCGTCTTTCAGGTCGCGCCCGTCATCGCCCATCTTGCCGAGCCGGGTGTAATGAACGGGCTCTCCGTTTCTCGCGACGACCAGCTGCGCATTGGGCAACCGGCCATTATCGATATAGGTTTTCGCCAGAAATCGAGGAATCCGGTCCAGCCTTTCGGCGTCGAAACCCTGATCCTGTGCTTTCGCCAGATCGAACATGCGAATGTCTCTCCCCAATTCCTCTTCTTCAACATACCCCATTAACGAATTGATTGGGCGGCGCTACGTTTTTGCCTGTTTTTCCGCCGCGCCGCGTGCCATCGTCGGGAATACTATGTTTGCATACAATACCGGGCCGATGCCACGGTAAAAAATCTTGGAGGGGAAAAAGGATGAGCGATCTCGCACAGGCGATTGGTTGGACTGCGCCCGAAGGCTGGCCTGCGATGAGCCGCGAAGACTGCGTTGCAGCGCTGACCGCCCCTGGCGCGAGATTCGAGATGGAGAACATCGATATCCGCGGCGTACCGACCCGCGTGTGGAAGAATGCGCCGACCAACCTCAGGGTAATTGCGGAACTGGGCAGGTCGCACGGCGACAGGGAGTTCACGGTCTACGAAGGAGAGCGGGTTACGTACGATGCGTGGTACCGCGCGGTCGCCACACTGGCGCACGAATTTCAGACGCGCGGGATCAGGAAGGGCGACCGGATCGCGCTGGCTATGCGCAATCTGCCGGAATGGCCGGTGGCATTCTTCGCCGCAGTGACCATCGGCGCGATCTGCGTTCCGCTGAATGCGTGGTGGACCGGCCCCGAACTGGCATACGGCCTGAAAAATTCCGGCGCACGCATTCTGGTCTGCGATGCCGAACGGTGGGAGAGGATCCAACCGCACAGGCAGGATTGCCCGGACCTGGAAGCCGCGATCGTTTCGCGCACCGATGGTGAGCCGGCAGATGCCGCGACGCTGGAAAGCATTATCGGAACACCGGCAGATTTCGCCGGCCTCCCGCTAGCCGACCTGCCCGATGTTTCAATCGATCCTGATGATGACGCGACGATATTCTACACAAGCGGCACAACAGGGAATCCCAAGGGCGCACTGGGCACCCACCGCAATCTGTGCACCAACATCCTTTCAAGCGGTTTCAACGCCGCCTGTGCCGCGCTGAGGCGCGGTGAACAACCGCCGGAGCCCGTGGCAAAAACCGGCCTGATGGTCATCCCACTGTTTCACGTGACAGCCTGCTCGGCGAACCTGATGGGGGGCATCGCCGCGGGCAACAAACTGATCTTCATGCACAAATGGGACCCGGTCGAAGCATTCCAGATTATCGAGCGCGAGAAGGTCAACGTCACCGGCGGCGTCCCGACAATCGCATGGCAATTGCTGGAACATCCAGAGCGGAAAAATTACGACCTCTCCAGCCTCGAAGCCATCGCCTATGGCGGCGCGCCTGCTGCCCCGGAACTGGTGCGCAAGATCCGCGAGGTGTTTGGCGCATTGCCCGGGAATGGTTGGGGCATGACGGAAACCATGGCCACAGTGACCGGCCATAGCTCTGAAGATTATCTCAACCGCCCGGACAGCTGCGGCCCGCCTGTCGCTGTGGCAGACCTGAAAATCATGAATGAGGACGGCACGGCGGAATTGCCCGTGGGCGAAGTCGGCGAGCTGTGGGCGCGCGGCCCGATGATCGTGAAAGGATACTGGAACAATCCAGAGGCCACGGCAGCCACCTTCACCGATGGCTGGGTGCATACCGGCGACCTTGCCAAACTGGACGGCGAGGGTTTCTGCTACATCGTCGACCGTGCCAAGGACATGATCATTCGCGGCGGTGAAAACATCTATTCATCAGAGGTCGAGAATGTCCTCTACGATCATCCGGCGGTCACCGATGCCGCGCTGATCGGCTTGCCGCATACCCAGCTGGGAGAAGAACCGGCGGCAGTCGTTCACCTGGCCCCCGGAGAGCAGGCAAGCGAAGACGAATTGCGCGCATGGGTCGGGGAACGGCTTGCGAAGTTCAAAATCCCCGTCCGCATTGCTTTCAGCGAAGACACTTTGCCGCGCAACGCCAACGGGAAAATCCTGAAGAAAGACCTCCAGTCCTTCTTCACCAGCTAATCAGGGCGTTCAACCGAAGCGGCGCGGCTCTCTGACCAGTATCAGAACGAACAGGAGAGCCGCTGCCAGCGAGACAAACGCCGCGACAATCAGCGGAGTGTAGCCCATCGCCGCAACAGCCAGACCGGCAGCGATTGGCCCGATCGACGCAATAGCCCCTTCTGTGGTTGTCAGCAGAGCGAGACGCATGGGTATGTCCTCATGCTCGCCAAATTCGAGCACCAGCGTCACCGCCGCCATCATCCATCCGGAGAAGCCGAAGCCCAGCGCGACGAACGCGGCGATCACAATCCATCCGCTGCCGATTACGAGCAGCGCCATGCCCGCCAGACTGCTCAGCAAGGCACCGATATAGACCAGGCGGAAGCCATAGCGGTCGCCCACCCCGCCCCAGACCAGATTTGAAACCGTATCCGCCCCCAGGAAAGCCAGGCTGAGCGTGCCGATCAGCGCACCGTCCATTCCCATGCGGTCGCCGACATACAGCGTCCAGAACGGCAATCCGACGCGCGCAATTGTGCCGAATGCATGGGCAATCAGAAACGCACGGAAACCGCGATGGGACAGCAGCATGGCGAATTGAGCAAACCTTTCGCGCAGCGGAATTGCCGGGCGCAGGCGCGGTGCATCAGGCTCCCTGATCCCCAGTTTCAGTACGACCAGCCCGACTGTTGTCAAAAGAAACGCGAGCAGAAACGTCGTCGCATAGCCGTTACCGAACCATTGCTGCTCGATGAAATAATGCCCGGCGACCCACGCAAGGACCGCTGCAATCATCCCGCCGATCATGTTGCGAATGCCCTGCAATCTGCCGCGCCGGTCCATCGGGATCAGTTTTGCCATCAGCATCTGAAACGCGACCCTCTGCGCTCCGCTGAAAAAGCCGAGCAGAAGGAAAGCAGCCAGCGTCACCACAAGCAGCGCGGTGCCTTCCAGCATCCATGCCGCGATCGCGAGCGCCAGCACCATCACCCGCATCATCGAACCGACCGAAATAGCGTAGGGTAAAATCCGGTTGCGGCTTTCGATCCGCGCGCCGGACAGGATCGGGGAAAGCGTGCCGCCCACTTGCAGCAGCGCGGCACCCAAACCGACTGCTGCCGCACTGCCGGTCAGGAAAAAGATGTAGGCGGGGATGATGGTCGGTGCATAAATCAACCTAAACCCGGTCATCCCGAAGACACCGTGGATCAGATTTGCGGTGTAGTTGCGCTTGAGGTTGCTTTCCACAAACGCAGAATGGCGCGCCCAGACGTCTCCATCCGGGCGCGCCTCATTCGCCTCGCCAGTGCCGGCGAGAGTGTCGCTCAATACCCGCTGATCCCGGCAAACCGGCCCCGCAGCCACGGCGTGCTGCCCCAGCTTGCCTCAAGCACACGGGCGCGTTTGAGATAAAAACCGATGTCGTATTCGTCGGTCATCCCGATACCGCCGTGCAATTGCAGGCCCTCGCGGCTGATAGCGTGCAGCACGCGGTTTGCTTCTGCCTTGGCGATTGTCGCCGCACGGGCGACACCAAAGCCGCTGTCGAGCGCCTGAAGACCGCCCTCAACCGCAGAACGCATTTGAGCAAGGTCGCCAAACAGGTCTGCCATGCGGTGCTGCAAGGACTGGAAAGTGGCCAGCACCTGATTGAACTGCACACGCTGCTTCAGATAATCGAGCGTCGTATCGAACACCGCCTGCGCCATGCCCAGCATTTCGCACGCAGTCAAAATACGTGCACGGTCGAGCACCTGTTCAAGCAGATCGTCGCCGCCGCCCTCCAGCTTTTGCGCAGGCGCATCGTCGAAGCTCACCTCTGCATGGCTTCGCAAATCGACGAGCTTACGGGACGACAGGGAAACTCCCTGACCATTTTCGACCAGATAGAGCCCATCCTTGGCCGCAACCACGAACAGATCTGCACTATGCGCCTCGTGCACAAATGCCTTCGTGCCTGACACTTTACCACCCGCAGCGCTGGTCTCTATCGCAGCGGGGTTGTGCCGCGCGCTCTCGTCAATCGCGAGCGTTGCGATTGCTTCCCCGCTGGCAAGTTTCGGTAGCCAGGCAGCTTTCTGTTCTTCGCTTCCGCCCAGAATGATCGCAGAGGCTGCCACTGTGTTCGCAATCAGCGGGCTTGCCGTCAGCGTCTTGCCCAATTCCTCGATCACGAGACCGGCCGAAAGCCAGCCAAAATCTGAACCGCCATGTTCTTCGGGAATTATCACCCCGGTCCAGCCCATGTCCGCCATTGCGGAATAGGCATCGCGGCTGAAGGCTTCCGGCTGACCGCCGGCGCGTACCTTGCGCCATTCGGTGACCGGGCTTTCCTTGCTCGCCCAATCGCGCGCCATATCGCGCAGCATTTCCTGTTCTTCGTTGAGAATGGCCATCGTTCTGTGCCCTCCCTTACTGGTGATCGAGCATGCCGAGGACACGCTTCGCAATGATGTTGTTCTGAATTTCGGTTGATCCGCCATAAATCGTGGTGGCTTTCCCGAAGAGCCAGCCGCGGACACCGGCAAGTTCCTTGTCGGTGAAACCCTCGCCTTCCCAGCCGAGACCTTGGAGACCCATGATTTCAATCGCCATCTCGGCACGTTCCTGACCCAGCTTGGTGCCAAGTTTCTTGAGTACTGAACTGATTTCCGAGACGCCGCCTTGCGCCTTGCTTTCTTCCACCGCGCGGCGCGCAGTCAGCAAGAACGAATTCCAGCGGATCTCAAAATCTGCGATCCTGTCGCGCAGAACAGGGTCATCAATCCGGCCATCCGCATCGGTCCCGACATAATGCTTGGCAACATCGGCGATGCTCGCACCCATCAGGCGTGCCATGCTGCCACCGCCCGACAAATTGGTCCGCTCATGTTGAAGCAGACGCTTGCCGATGGTCCAGCCGTTACCCTCTTCGCCGACCAGGTTTTCCTTTGGCACTTTGACGTCGGTGAAGAATGTTTCGCAGAACGGGCTGGCGCCACTGATCATCGTGATCGGGCGCACTTCGACGCCGGGCGTATCCATGTCGATCAGAAGGAAGCTGATGCCCTTGTGCTTGTCGCTGCGATCGGTGCGAACGAGGCAGAAGCACTTGTCCGCCCACTGGCCCCCGCTGGTCCATGTTTTCTGGCCATTGACGAGGTAATGTTCGCCCTTGTCCTCAGCCATGGTTTGAAGGTTGGCGAGGTCCGAACCGGCATTGGGTTCTGAATATCCCTGGCACCAGCGGATTTCACCGCGGCAGATCGGCGGAATATGCTCTTTCTTCTGCTCTTCGCTGCCATATTCGAGGAGCGTAGGGCCGAACATCATCACGCCCATGCCGCCAATCGGGTTGAAAGCCCCGATCTTGGCCATTTCCTGATCGAGAATGCGTGCCTGCGGCTTGGTCAAGCCGCCGCCGCCATATTCCTTGGGCCAGGTTGGTGTGCCCCACCCGCGGGCGCCCATCGCTTCGCGCCATTGGCGCTGCGCATCGCTTTCCTCGGTTGGTCCCTCGACGCTGGCGAGAGCATTGTTCTTGCCCTTCAGCTCTGCGGGGAAATTCTCGGCCAGAAACTGGCGGACCTCCTCGCGAAAGGCATCCCCTTCGCTTGCTGCTGCACTATCGACCTGTGTTGCCATCGCCTGTCTCCTCTATCAGCCCGGTCCGGCTCGAAGCCGGCGAGCATTTTGTATGCTTGCATACATATAACCGCGATCAGCGTTTGGGCAACAAGCGAACGAGAAATGCTTGCCTGCTCGCAAACTTCCCCGATGGCGCGCGCCAAACGCCGTGTGAAATCTCAGTGGAATTCCAGCCCGTCGAATTTGCCCGAGTCCCGCCAGTCCTGAATATACTTGAAATACGCCATCGCTCCGGCTGGATAGCCGACCGACAGCTTGGCCTTTGGCCCCGGCTCCTGACCTTCGTTGTTATAATATCCCGGCGTGCAATCTTGCGCGCCGATCATCATACCCGGACCGCTAAGCAGCAGATCGATCCATTGCTGCTCCGCCTCTTCCGTCACTTCGACCTCAGCCGCATCTCTTCGGATGGCTTCATCGACTACCGCCGCGATCGTCGCGCCGGACTCGGTCAGATTGTGCGGGATGTTGGAAATCAGGTTCGCGCCCTGTGTTGGCTGGACAACAAACATGTTCGGGAAACCTCGCACATGAATTCCGTGTTTCGTGCGCATCCCATCGGCCCAATATTCGGAAAGCCTGACGCCGCCGCGGCCGACCGGATCATAGCCCGCCCGCGCCGTGTAATCCGTCCCCACTTCGAAGCCGGAGGCGTAAATTATGCAGTCGACTGGATATTCCTTTCCGCCTGCGACGAGCCCCGTTTCCGTAATCCGGTCCACGCCCTTGCCGCCTGTATCGATCAGATGTGTGCCGGGTGTGTTGAATGCCTGAAGATAGGCATCGTGGAAGCATGGCCGCTTGCACAGTTGGCGGTACCAGGCCTTCAGCGATTGTGCTGTTTCCGGGTCCTCCACCAGTTGATCGACACGCCTGCGTATCTCCTCCATTTTCTCGAAATCGGCATCTTCGAATGCGGACATCATCCCTTCCGGATTCATCTTTTCAGGCGGTAGGGTAAAAATCCGGGCGCGCAGGCGCTTTGCGATATCGGTCCAGCCATCCTGTACCAGATCCTCCGAAGCTCCCGGTCCGGCTGCCTGATTTGCGGTGAAGTTTTCGAGCCAGCGCTTTTGCCAGCCGGGCTGCGCGACATCAGCAAACCATTCCGGATCGATCGGCTGATTGTTGCGCACGTCGATCGAGGATGGTGTGCGCTGGAACACATACAGTTCCTTGGCCGCGCGGGCGAGATGGGGGACGCATTGGACCGAAGTTGCGCCGGTGCCGATAATGGCGACCCGTTTGTCCGAAAGCCCGGTCATCGGCGCGCCAAAAGGATCGCCGCCGGTATACCCATAATCCCAGCGGCTGGTGTGAAAGCTTTTCCCTTCGAAGCTTTCGATCCCTTCGATACCGGGCAATTTGGCAACGTGCAGCGGGCCTGTGCCCATGCCCAGAAACTGCGCGGTGAACTCGTCGCCGCGATTGGTGCGTATGATCCAGCGATGCGCTGCCTCGTACCATTCCAGCGCTTCGACCTCAGTATGAAAGAGCGCATTTTCATACAGTCCATATTGCCGGCCAATGCGCTGGCAATGCTCGAGGATTTCCGGACCATGCGCGTATTTTTCGGTCGGCATATGGCCGGTTTCTTCGAGCAGCGGCATGTAGATCATTGATGCTGTGTCGCACTGCGCACCCGGATACCGGTTCCAGTACCACGTGCCGCCAAAATCCCCGCCCTTCTCGATGATGCGGACGTCGGTGATGCCGCGTTCGGCCAGCCGTGCGCCCGCGACCAGCCCGGCAAATCCACCCCCGATAAAAGCGAACGTCACATGATCACGCAACGGCTCTCGCGGCTTGACCGGCATATGCGGGTCTTCTGCATAGGCGGCGAATTTGCCTTCCAGCCGCTGGTACTGCTCATTGCCATCAGGACGCAGCCGCTTGGCACGTTCTTCAGCATATTTGCGGCGCAAGGCCTCCTTGTCGATGCTGCCTGCCGTACCCGCCGGTTGCGCGTTGCCTGCCATTATCCCTCAGTCCTTCTTGAAAAATTGCGCGGCGTTATTGTTCTGTCCGGTCGGCTGCACGCCACATTTCGAGCACCGAAAGCAGCGCAGTCGCAAATGCGATTGGCTGGTCGAGCATCAGGTGGTGCCGGGCATTAGGTACAGGGATGATCGGAAAATCATCCCCGCCAAGTTCGCGCAGATAATCGGCGGAATCGTCGGTGAAGAGCAAACTACGCTGGCCGTAGATCACCGCCTTGCGGCCCGGTGCCTCGACAATTCGCGGCCCCTGCCTTTCCCACCTGTCTTCGCGCGTTGTATCGCGGCGAAATACGCCTGGATCGAACTTCCAGCTCCAACCGCCATCGACCCGCTTCATGGAATGATAGGCCATGTATTCGAGCAAATAGGGTTCTTCCACCTTCTGCTTGGGCGAAAGAACATAGCGGCCGCGAGCTGTTTCGTAGTCCGGATAAATCTTGTTCGGCCGGTCAGGGTCCTGCGAGCCCGGCGGCCGGTTGCCACTGAAATGCCGTGCCAGATGCTCCGGCCTCAGCGCCATCAGATCGCAGATGATCGCGCCGGCAAACTCGCTGTGATGCGCCTGCATCGTCTCAATCGCGACATTCCCGCCGTAGGAATGGGCTATGATAACCGGCTTCCGCTTGTGATCGAACAATCCGGTCTGCCGGGCCACCGCCATCAGTTCGGCGACGCGTGTCTCATCGGAATAGCGCTCGCGCGTGCCGGAATCGCCCATGCCCGACAGATCATATGCGATTACGTGATGATCCTTGGCCAGATAAGGCCCTATGGCTGCGAAGCATCCTGCGTGTGAGAGAAACCCATGCAGCAAGATCAACGGGGGGTTGGCCGGGTCGCCCCACTCGAAATAATTGATCGGGCATCCCCGGTCGGTGGCAGTACCCCGCGAAACCGGTTGCCCCAGCACCCATGCCAACCAGCCTTCAGGTTCCGGCAGCAGCGTATTGTCATCTTTGATCGGTTGTATGTGCAATGCGGTAATCCCTCTCCGTCAGACAATTTGTATCAATACATATTAATATGTAAATGGGGTCCCAATGCTGGTGGCGCTTGATGAGGGGCTTGGCTTGATGCAGTTAACGCCGCTGGGTCAGGGGAATTGATGAGAAACGACAATGAAGGCGCGGCTGCTGAAATCGGCCCGGCAATCGAGGAAGCGATCAGGTTCAGCTATCTGCTGGGCGACAGCACACGCTGGATGCGCCGCGCCTATGACCGGGAAATGCAGAAACTGGGGCTTACGCGCGCGCAATGGCGCATGCTGCTGGCCGTGCTTCACAAACGGTCTCCGACGCAGAGTGAACTTGCCGAAATGCTGGACATCGGCCGCGCGTCTGCGGGGGTTCTGATCCGCCAGCTTGAGGACAAGAATTATTTGCAGCGCCACGAAGACGACACCGATGGACGTGTCAGGCGCGTACGCCCCAGCCAGCGGGCGATCGACTCAGCAGCACAAATGACAGAACTGGGAAATGCGGCCGCGGAAAAGCTGTTTGCTGGAATCTCCCCGCAGGATCTGGAAACGGCCACTCAGGTCCTGAAAGCGATCAAGGCGAACGCGCGCGTCGGGCTCGGCTGATTATTCGCCGCGTTCGCGCGCCTTCAACGCAGCTAGATTAGCCTCGTGGTCGCTGCGATTGATCGAATACGCGGCAACACACAGCATCATCGCCAGCCACAGCCCGAAAATCACCGGAATATAATAGAAACCGATCCCGTCGATGGCAGCCTGCGACACCTCGTCAGGTTGCGCGCCTTCGGGGAAATTCGACAGCGACAGAATGATTGCGACCATGAAACCACCTAGGCCAAGGGTGCATTTCTTGGAAAAACTGATCGCCGCGAAAAACATACCTTCAGACCGGCGTCCGGTTTTCAGTTCGCTCTGCTCGACGATGTCTCCGATCATGGACGACATCAGAATTTGCGCCGTGATAATCAGCGCAACGTCGATCATCTGGAACACTAGAATGAAATAGAACAACGCGTCCTCACCATTGGCCGGCAGCATGTCCATCAGCCTCAGAATGTAGGGCATCGGGGTCATGATCATGGCGGTTCCGCCAGTCAGCAATGCCCCTTGCTTCTTGCCGAGCTTCCTCGAAATGACTTGCGACAATACCAGGGCAACAACGCAGGAAATAAACAGCGCGAGCTGCAGGCCGGACACCTGTTGCGGGCTGAATCCCCAGAAGAATCCCATCAGATAATGGTTCAAGCCTGCCCCGACGCCGGTTGCAGCCGCCCCGAACAGAGCGGCCACGAACAGAACCAGAAAAGACCGGTTGGACAGAGTTTCAAAAATCTCGCCAAACACACCCCGCACAGTTTTCTTTTCCTTGGGCGGGGCGGCCCGCATATACTTGATGCGGCCATGCGTTGCGATGCTGCAAGTCAGAACGCTAAGCAGGATCAGCGACGATGCGACAAAACCATACGTCCTGTATCCCTGGACATTGAAATAACCGTTCGAAATCGTGTCAGTCGGGACCAGGAAGAATGCGAGCGTGACGATGGAAAGCGATGCACCGCCCAGCCACCCGAAGAAATAACGGTAAGACATAATATCCGTGCGCTGATCGTAATCGTCGGTCAGCTCCGGCATCATCGCGGTGCTCGGCACCTGGTAAAAGGTGATGAAGGTCCGCGTGATGATCGCCATGGTAAGCAGATATCCGAACAGGCCCATCTGGCTCATCCCCTCCGGCGGGGTCCAGACGAAATAATAACCCAGCACCAGCGGTATGACCGAAGCGTACATGAATGGATGGCGCCGGCCCCAGCGGGAATGGAAGTTGTCGGAGATATACCCGACCAGTGGGTCGCTGATCGCATCAAGAATAAGTGCGAGGAAGATAGCGAGGCCAGCAAGGCCCGCATCCAGGCCCATAACAGCGCTGTAAAAGAACATCAGGAAATAGTTGTAACCCTGATCCTTTACGCCGTGGGCCACCGCGCCAAAACCGTAAGCGATTTTCGTGATCAGGCGCAGCGGCGGTATCTCGGCCGAACGGCCTCCAGCCTCGGCGCCCGCCGCGCCGGTCATGCCAGCGGCAACGGCCGCAGCTTGTGTTTCCGCTTGCCGGTTTCCTACCATCGATGTCCTACCCTCTCCAAGGTGGGATGATGAGAACAGATTGTAGGTTAACATACAAGTCCCGTCTTTTTGCCACGGGATCTTTGCGGCACGCGATTAGGGAATAATCCTGATACCGCGCTTGATGAAGCGAACCCTAGTTTCGGCCCGAAGAAAAATAAATCGGTGGGGCGCGACATTCCAAAATCTTTCAAGGCAATTCTCATGCTCTCTTCTGCGGCATGTGCAAGCAGCGGAGCATTGGCACAAACTGAAATCCAGTCTCAGGAGAGTGAACCAGTAGTTGAACAAGTGGCTGAAGCCGAAGCTTCGGATGCCAAGGTCTCCTTCAGCGCCGACCTTGATGGGGCGGTGGGATACGCTGACAACATTTTTGCGACCCAGAATTCGCGGATCGATGATCTGGTCGCAGTCATCCGCCCGCGAATAAACCTGTCTGCGCAGGATAGCGCTTACCGCGTCGCCGCAAGCGCGCGCGGCCTGATCGGTCGCTATGAAGAAAATACATCCGAAAATTATGAAGACTGGGAGCTCACGCTGGATGGGCGGCTGAAACTCAGCGACAGGGCCACCATTGTCGGCGGCGGCAGCTATCAATGGGATCATGAAAATCGTTCGTCGCCTGACGATGTGAATGGCACAGAGCCAACACAATTCGAACGGGCGTATGGCTTTGCCGGGCTTTTGCTCGACACTGATGACCTGAGCATTCGGCTCGCTGCCACTGTCGCAGACCTCGATTTCGACGACGTGCCGTCAATCAGCGGCACCATCAACAATGATGACCGTGACCGGGTGCGCTACGAGTTGGGCGGCCGATTTGGATATCAGGCAAGCCCGGACACCCAGCCCTTCTTGCAGATCGCTTACGACGAGCGGGATTATAGCGCCCGGCTCGATGATTTCGGCTTCGCCCGCAGTTCCAGCGGGTACACGGCAACCGCCGGGATCCGTCACAGATTCTCACCGCGCCTCAGCGGCGAGATTTTCGCCGGCATCATGGAACAGAATTTCGACGACCCCTCGCTGGAAAACGTCAGCACGGTGGATTTCGGCGCGTTGCTCAACTGGAGCGACCCTCGCGGTGTTTCAGCCAATCTACGCATCGACCGAACGGTAGAGGAAACCACACTGCCCGGTTCTTCGGCCTACATCCTCAGCACCGCACGACTATCCCTTCAGGCCGCCAATACGGCGCGTTTCTCTGCCGGATTCGGGATCAGTGGATCGCATCTGGACTATGTCGGTGTATCCCGCTCCGAGTTCATTTTATCCAGCGAGATCTGGTCCCGTTTCTGGCTCAGCCCGAGGATTTACATCGGCGCTGACTATGATTTTGCCGAACGAACTTCGAACCGCGCCGGCTTTGATTTTCATGAAAACCGGTTCTTCCTTCGCCTTGGTGCGCAGACGGGCGCTCGAAAAGGCTTCGCTGAGGGACAGGGTTTCAACCTGTCGTCTGGCAATGCTCCAGCCGGGGCGTATGGCGCCTTGCTGCTCGGTCATTCGACTATCGTGACCGCCCTCGATGGCCCGCGCGGCAGGGACGGAGCGAACACTGCGGATTTCGGCAATGATGGCGCAAGCTTGTCAGCAATCGGCGGCTACGGTGTTGTGAGCGGACAATTCTATCTCGGCCTGGAAGTCGAAGGCACTCTTGATGGTGCCGATTGGCAGCATATCGCGAGCCGAGACTTTGCGGTGAGCAAGCGCCACTCATTTGGCGGGAACGCACGCTTGGGCATTGTGACCCCTCATTCCGACCTACTTTACACCCGCTTTGGTCTGCGCTGGACCAAGGTCAGGACCGATTACAGCCACGCCAATTCCTCGATTACGATCAGTGATACCATGCTTGGCCCCGGGCTCGGTGTCGGTATGGAAGCTGGCGCCGGCAGACGGGGCTTTCTCCGCGCCGAATATGGCTTCCAGTCTTACGGTGATACTGACATTCCAACCGGAGACGGAGGGTTCGACAATTTTTCCAGCAAGGAGAGCCAGTTCCGCGTCGGTATCGGCTTCCAGACCGGAGAACAGCAGAAGACGGATCTCCCACCGCACAATTTTGCCGGACCTTACATTGGGGTTCAGGTCGGTCACGGCTCACTGATCAGCGAAAACTCCGGCATACGCTCGGGCGGAACGCCGATCGTTATAGATCGCGCTAGCGGAGGCCCGCTGGCCGGATTGGTTGCTGGCCTGTCTGCGCGCGCTGGCCGGTTGATCTTCGGCGGCGAATTGGAAGCGGATATTTCCAACATAGACTGGAATATCGAACGCGAACCCACCGGTCGCATCTATTCCACAGAACACGAGCTATCTTTTGGGGCTGCTGCCCGGGTTGGCTTTCAATTGGGCAAAGCCGCGCACGTATATGGCCGTCTGGGTTTCGCCAGAACGAGATTTGAAACCGACTACGCAACGCAGGCGGCGTCCGTCCGCGAAATCAACTGGGAAACCGGGCTCCGTGCCGGCGGCGGCATCGAGCTCGGCATCGCAGCCAGAACGTCCCTCAGGTTCGATTACACACACACAGATTATGGCGGCTTCGATGTCGAAATTGATGCCGCATCCGATGGATTCGAGAACAGCGAAAACCTGTTCCGAATAGGCGTCTTATTCAGACTCTGAAGGGCCGAACGGCAGCCCCGCAACACTACGTAACGACAGAAAAATAATCTGGATTGATGCTTGGAAAGATAAAAACAAAGTGAGGTCAAAAATGTTTAAAAACGTCAGCAAAACTAGCTTGAAAGCTCTCCCCTATGGCACCGCAATGGCTGCCATGATGGTCTTCGGAGCAGGGTACAGCCTACCTGCCTCGGCAGAGGTAGCTGCGTCGCTTCAACAGCATGGCGGCGGCCATGATAGTGGCTCAACAGACGATCACGACCACACAGATACCGATCACGGAAGCGATCACGAAACCCAGGGCCAGCGCGGCAAGAAAGGCGATGCGCCTGGCACTCGCGGCCAAGGCGGTAGGCGCGGCGGACTTGAAGATATCTTCCGCGACGTAACAGGCACGGACACTGGCGACGACGATTCCGACAAACCTGCGTGGGCAGGCGGGAAAGGCGGCAGCGCAGACCGCGGTGGTAAACCCGATACGGCAGGTAAGCAGGGCGACCTGTTTGGCGACATGTATGTAATCCTGCGCGACATAAACGGTGTGCCGATCCTGAGTGAGGAGGGTTTCGTCCAACCGATCGACGCAGATGGCAATCTCATCCCATTGGATGAAGAGGGCGCGCCGATTGATCCGGAACTGGCGATTGAAGTTGAACTGGGCCGTCTCAACGTTGGCAGAGCCCCGCCCCAGGTTCTTGATCGCCGCGCGCAAGAGGTGATCATACTTCTCAACGAAGCGACCGCAATCGAAACTGATGCAGCGGGCCGGCTGGTATTGACCGTTGACGGTGAAGCCAAGACAATCGATTCCCCGTTGGAGAACCTCGCAATTTACATTGCCCTGATGACGACCGGCACCATACCCGGCGTCGACGACTTGCCAGGCACAGAATTTGACTATCTGGTCGACGGCGAATTGACCGCTGCCGATGTCTTGGCCGCAGCGTCCTTCGCGGCCGCTGCAACCGACAAGACAGGTCAGTTCTCGATCGATGAAATCGCCTATCTCAACGCGTTTCTGGATATCAACATCGAAAGAGTTGGGGACGTCAGTTATTCGAATTTTGATTTTAGCGACTTCACCTATGATCGTTCCGACATGTACGAAGGCGTCACAGTCGAGGTTCTCATTCAGCAGCCCGACGGGACGTGGGCACCCACGACAATCAATGTTTATCAAGTGATTTTTGGTGGAGTCGATTTCACAGGAGAAGGATCGATAAGCGCCTTCTCTCAGGCTGCCGATGATGCGCGCAAGATCATCAACTTCATCCATGAGTACGCAATCCCCGCAGACAGCACGGATTGATAGAACATTGGGCGCTGGCGATCCCCTGAGATCGCCGGCGCTTCCAAATACTTGGCTCGCACCAGCATTTGCGCTTACGCGATCCGAACACGGAACGGCAGCTATCAGGTCATTAGCAGCCCGTCCGTTTCTGGCACATCACAAGCTCGTCAAATCAGTCACGAAGGGGGGGGGAAGCGGACTTCGCTGCACGCTATTGGGAAATTGGCCGCGACCTTGATCAACGCCGCGGCCATGGGCTCAGAAATATGTATTTGGTCGATGGCCTAGGGCCAGCCATGCTTCCAATCGCCATAAATTTTCGCGACGCATTCATCGCAACCCAAGATAGCGACCATGAAGGCCAACAAGCCATACGTGAGAACCGGCAACCCTAGCATCAACACCCAAAATTTCTCGGCGATACTGGCGAACACTAAGACCGCACCGAAGGCAATAATCGGAAGCGATAGCACAGCGAGAAGCGGCCTTTTCCATCTTCTTTGCGGCCTTTGCACACCATGGCAGATGATGTTTACGACCGGATGCATTCGACACTTCATATTTCAAATATGGCGAATGGCGTGAATGTTCGCAATTGGATCGTTAGCTCACAGGCGGCATTTCGACAAAACTACCCCACAGCAGATGTACCGCCTTCGGCCCGATTAGGGGCGTCATACAGACGCGCAGAAGCCCTGCTGGATTGCAGCAGGGCGCAGGGTGTTGAAGTGCTTGAAAACGGTGGTTGCGGGGGTTGGATTTGAACCAACGACCTTCAGGTTATGAGCCTGACGAGCTACCGGACTGCTCCACCCCGCGTCACCGATTTGCGGCGTCACGAGGCGCGAAGCCTAGAGACGCCAAAAGGGCTGCCCTTGTGGGGTCAGCCCTTTGACATATGAATGGGTTTTTTCCTCGCTCACCCACCAGCTATAATGCCTGGCGACGACCTACTCTTCCAACGCTTAAGCGTTAGTACCATCGGCGCTGTCTGGTTTCACGGCCGAGTTCGAGATGGGATCGGGTGGGTCACAGACGCTATGGCCACCAAGCAATAAAGCCAGTGGATGTGCGGGTTTAATCGATGCGATACGTTTAATTAGGCGTCGTAGATCTGGCTGGATGTCTTCCGACATCATCAAGCGCAGCACCTTTTCAGGCCTGTCGTTGATGGTGGGATTCATCAAGCATGATCAGAGTTATTAGGACTGGTTAGCTTCACGTATTACTACGCTTCCACACCCAGCCTATCAACGTGATGGTCTATCACGACTCGAAGATACCTTATCTTAAGGGAGGCTTCCCGCTTAGATGCTTTCAGCGGTTATCCCGTCCATGCATAGCTACCCAGCGGCACGCCTGGCGGCATGACTGGTACACCAGAGGCATGTTCACCCCGGTCCTCTCGTACTAGGGGCAACTCCTTTCAAGTATCGACGCCCACGGCAGATAGGGACCAAACTGTCTCGCGACGTTCTGAACCCAGCTCACGTACCACTTTAATTGGCGAACAGCCAAACCCTTGGGACCTGCTCCAGCCCCAGGATGTGATGAGCCGACATCGAGGTGCCAAACGATTCCGTCGATATGAGCTCTTGGGAATCATCAGCCTGTTATCCCCGGCGTACCTTTTATCCGTTGAGCGATGGCCCTTCCACGAGGGACCACCGGATCACTATGACCGACTTTCGTCTCTGCTCGACTCGTCAGTCTCGCAGTCAGGCAGGCTTATGCCATTGCACTCTCGCAGACGGTTTCCAACCGTCCTGAGCCTACCATCGCGCGCCTCCGTTACTCTTTAGGAGGCGACCGCCCCAGTCAAACTACCCGCCATAGAGGGTCCCTGATCCGGATAACGGATCTAGGTTAGATATTAGAAAACAACAGGGTGGTATTTCACAGGTTGGCTCCACTTGGACTGGCGCCCAAGTTTCAAAGCCTCCCACCTATTCTACACAGTTCTTTCCCAATACCACTCTAAAGCTGCAGTAAAGGTGCACGGGGTCTTTCCGTCTAACCGCGGGTACTCCGCATCTTCACGGAGAATTCAATTTCGCTGAGCATATCCTGGAGACAGTGGGGAAGTCGTTACGCCATTCGTGCAGGTCGGAACTTACCCGACAAGGAATTTCGCTACCTTAGGACCGTTATAGTTACGGCCGCCGTTTACTTGGGCTTCAATTCGGAGCTTGCACTCCTCCTCTTAACCTTCAAGCACCGGGCAGGCGTCAGACCCTATACGTCGTCTTGAAGCCGACTTAGCAGAGTCCTGTGTTTTTGATAAACAGTCGCTACCCCCTGGCCTGTGCCCCCCATCAAGAGTTGCCTCGAGATGGGGCCTCCTTCTTCCGAAGGTACGGAGGCAATTTGCCGAGTTCCTTCAGGATACTTCTCTCAAGCGCCTTGGTATACTCTACCTGACCACCTGTGTCGGTTTCGGGTACGGTCTATATGAAGAGGCTATTTCCTGGATCTGCTTGGCAGCCTGCCCAATCCAATAAGGACAAACTACTTCCACAAACCGTCACACATCTTCAGGCCCACGAATATTAACGTGGTTCCCATCGACTACCCCCTTCGGGCTCGTCTTAGGGGCCGG
>NZ_WTYP01000002.1:0-2500 GCF_009828095.1 Pontixanthobacter luteolus
CCCCACAGCAGATGTACCGCCTTCGGCCCGATTAGGGGCGTCATACAGACGCGCAGAAGCCCTGCTGGATTGCAGCAGGGCGCAGGGTGTTGAAGTGCTTGAAAACGGTGGTTGCGGGGGTTGGATTTGAACCAACGACCTTCAGGTTATGAGCCTGACGAGCTACCGGACTGCTCCACCCCGCGTCACCGATTTGCGGCGTCACGAGGCGCGAAGCCTAGAGACGCCAAAAGGGCTGCCCTTGTGGGGTCAGCCCTTTGACATATGAATGGGTTTTTTCCTCGCTCACCCACCAGCTATAATGCCTGGCGACGACCTACTCTTCCAACGCTTAAGCGTTAGTACCATCGGCGCTGTCTGGTTTCACGGCCGAGTTCGAGATGGGATCGGGTGGGTCACAGACGCTATGGCCACCAAGCAATAAAGCCAGTGGATGTGCGGGTTTAATCGATGCGATACGTTTAATTAGGCGTCGTAGATCTGGCTGGATGTCTTCCGACATCATCAAGCGCAGCACCTTTTCAGGCCTGTCGTTGATGGTGGGATTCATCAAGCATGATCAGAGTTATTAGGACTGGTTAGCTTCACGTATTACTACGCTTCCACACCCAGCCTATCAACGTGATGGTCTATCACGACTCGAAGATACCTTATCTTAAGGGAGGCTTCCCGCTTAGATGCTTTCAGCGGTTATCCCGTCCATGCATAGCTACCCAGCGGCACGCCTGGCGGCATGACTGGTACACCAGAGGCATGTTCACCCCGGTCCTCTCGTACTAGGGGCAACTCCTTTCAAGTATCGACGCCCACGGCAGATAGGGACCAAACTGTCTCGCGACGTTCTGAACCCAGCTCACGTACCACTTTAATTGGCGAACAGCCAAACCCTTGGGACCTGCTCCAGCCCCAGGATGTGATGAGCCGACATCGAGGTGCCAAACGATTCCGTCGATATGAGCTCTTGGGAATCATCAGCCTGTTATCCCCGGCGTACCTTTTATCCGTTGAGCGATGGCCCTTCCACGAGGGACCACCGGATCACTATGACCGACTTTCGTCTCTGCTCGACTCGTCAGTCTCGCAGTCAGGCAGGCTTATGCCATTGCACTCTCGCAGACGGTTTCCAACCGTCCTGAGCCTACCATCGCGCGCCTCCGTTACTCTTTAGGAGGCGACCGCCCCAGTCAAACTACCCGCCATAGAGGGTCCCTGATCCGGATAACGGATCTAGGTTAGATATTAGAAAACAACAGGGTGGTATTTCACAGGTTGGCTCCACTTGGACTGGCGCCCAAGTTTCAAAGCCTCCCACCTATTCTACACAGTTCTTTCCCAATACCACTCTAAAGCTGCAGTAAAGGTGCACGGGGTCTTTCCGTCTAACCGCGGGTACTCCGCATCTTCACGGAGAATTCAATTTCGCTGAGCATATCCTGGAGACAGTGGGGAAGTCGTTACGCCATTCGTGCAGGTCGGAACTTACCCGACAAGGAATTTCGCTACCTTAGGACCGTTATAGTTACGGCCGCCGTTTACTTGGGCTTCAATTCGGAGCTTGCACTCCTCCTCTTAACCTTCAAGCACCGGGCAGGCGTCAGACCCTATACGTCGTCTTGAAGCCGACTTAGCAGAGTCCTGTGTTTTTGATAAACAGTCGCTACCCCCTGGCCTGTGCCCCCCATCAAGAGTTGCCTCGAGATGGGGCCTCCTTCTTCCGAAGGTACGGAGGCAATTTGCCGAGTTCCTTCAGGATACTTCTCTCAAGCGCCTTGGTATACTCTACCTGACCACCTGTGTCGGTTTCGGGTACGGTCTATATGAAGAGGCTATTTCCTGGATCTGCTTGGCAGCCTGCCCAATCCAATAAGGACAAACTACTTCCACAAACCGTCACACATCTTCAGGCCCACGAATATTAACGTGGTTCCCATCGACTACCCCCTTCGGGCTCGTCTTAGGGGCCGGCTTACCCTACGCTGATTAGCATTGCGTAGGAACCCTTGGTCTTTCGGCGAAAGGGCATCTCACCCTTTTTATCGCTACTCATGTCAGCATTCGCACTTCCGATACGTCCACCGTCGGTTACCCTTCGGCTTCATCCGCTTACGGAACGCTCCGCTACCGCTCAGATCAAAGATCTGAACCCTAAGCTTCGGTGCATATCTTTAGCCCCGTTACATCTTCGCCGCAGGAACCCTTATTTAGACCAGTGAGCTGTTACGCTTTCTTTAAAGGATGGCTGCTTCTAAGCCAACCTCCTGGTTGTTTTGGGATTCCCACATGCTTTCCCACTTAGATATGACTTGGGGACCTTAGCTGTAGGTTAGGGCTGTTTCCCTTTTGACGACGGACCTTAGCACCCGCCGTCTGTCTGCTGGACAAGACTCGATGGTATTCGGAGTTTGGTTAGGTTTGGTACCGCTCGCGCAGCCCTAGCCCATCCAGTGCTCTACCCCCATCGGCATACATCCAACGCTCTACCTCAATAGATTTCGCGGAG
>NZ_WTYP01000002.1:5000-1127375 GCF_009828095.1 Pontixanthobacter luteolus
GGAGCTTATTCTCTAGGTACTGTCATTATCATCCCTAGTAAAAGAGCTTTACAACCCTAAGGCCTTCATCACTCACGCGGCATTGCTGGATCAGGCTTTCGCCCATTGTCCAATATTCCCCACTGCTGCCTCCCGTAGGAGTCTGGGCCGTGTCTCAGTCCCAGTGTGGCTGATCATCCTCTCAGACCAGCTATAGATCGTCGGCTTGGTAGGCCATTACCCTACCAACTACCTAATCTAACGCGGGCCCATCTAAAGGCGATAAATCTTTGGTCCGAAGACATTATCCGGTATTAGCAGTCATTTCTAACTGTTATTCCGAACCTAAAGGCAGGTTCCCACGCGTTACGCACCCGTGCGCCACTCACCCCGAAGGGTTCGTTCGACTTGCATGTGTTAGGCATGCCGCCAGCGTTCGTTCTGAGCCAGGATCAAACTCTCAAGTTTGTGTCACGAACCAACCGGCATAATCCGAAGATCATCAACCGTTTAGCCCGAATTTTAGGAGCCGATACCTGCATTCAAACGTATTTTATGGATACATTTGAGACATGTTTAGTCTTGGCGTGTACCAAGATTAGGCATCGACTTAATTTAACAGGTTACCAAGGCCTAAAAGCCCTTGGACCTGGCGCCGTCGCCCACATGTCCCTTCATCATAAACTAACAATGTCAAAGAGCCGTCCAACATGCAAAAGCGGACAACAATGGTTCCCCGATTGAAAACCGGGGGCCGGTTGTCCGTTGATATTGGCGACCAACATGGTGGGGCGTTTGAACCGCCCGCTCCGTGTCGGTGAGAGGGCTTCTAGACACGACTCACATTCCCGTCAAACCCTTTTTGCAATTTTATTATGGGCAGGCAGATACTGAACGATCTCCGCCCGATTCAGCGTTCGCCGAGCTGTTCAGGCTTGCGGAGCCGGCAGCCTTAGCAGCGGGTTTTTTCGCTGACGGCCCACTTACCATCGGCGTGTTACACTGACCAAAGGTAGGACTGCCCTCACCATAGGCAGGACAATCGCGGCAGACTGCAAACCTACGGACACTGCCATGTTGAACTAACCTGCGCAGCAAACAACGAGGCAGAGAATTGCGATTCGCGCCGATCATAATGATGATTCGTCATATGTAATTGGGATCTCGGATACGCCGGAAAGCTATTGAGTGCTGAATCACCACGCGAGAAATAAGCACAGCGAGCGTCGCGGGGACTTTGCCAGCCTAAGTGATGACAGGCACGCCCGGCGTCACCTAGTACTCTTCCTGATCAAGAAGCATTGTAGTTCAGGTTAAGGAGAGACCAAACCGCCACCGGTAGCTCTAATGCCGAAGAAGCGATGGCTCTTCGTCGGCTTCTTCGGCTTCTCCAGATATTGCTTGGAGGCACATCTCGTGAGACCAGTCCCAGCTCGTGACTGCTTTCCAAACGCCAGCCTCCTCGTCGTAGAAGAGGGAGATTTGCTTATCGCCGGTATATCCTCCCATGCGGTTCTTGGCGTTGGTCGTCACGCATGCTTTTCTGCCGTCAGAAGTTTCGACGATTGTGATTTCACCGAACTTTGCGGAGTCAGGGTCGATCAGAAATCCTCTCACGGCATTCTCGACAGCCGCTTTCTCGGAACACGCTGCCAGTATGGCAATAGGCGCCAACATAATTAGCTTCTTCATTTAATGTGCCTTTCTTCGGGCATGGGAAGAGGTATTGCTCGCGACTTTATCGAGCAAACCAACCAATGCCAGCAAAAATGAGATTCATAGTCCGTGGTTTAATGGACTACATTTCGGTTCAGTCTGGTGGATGGATGTCCGCTGCCGCCTCGCCGCCAACATGAAAGCTCTTAGGAAAGAGCGCGGCTGGTCGCAGGAAGCCTTGGCCGGTGAGGCTGGGCTCGATCGGACCTATGTCAGCGGGATTGAGCGCAAGGTGAAGAACCCCACGATCACGGTTGTTGAACGGATTGCCACAGCGCTTGGCTGCAAGCTGGGCGACCTGCTCGACTAGAATGCAAAAAGTTTTGTTCTTGATACGTTCCATATAAGATGGCCCGAACTGCGCGTCTGCTTTGCGCCCCAATCCCGGTCGCTCAAGAGCAAACTTCGACAATTTGGAAGCAGTCGTCGGACTGTTAGGCATTGATATCCAGAATAGGGTTGAAAGCGGGACTTGCAATCAGAACAACTGAATCGCGCTAAATTGGCTAGTCCCTTGATGCCCAAAACCAGCGAATTTGAGGCTGCTCTTGCGATCAATCTCAGTTATTTTCTCAGACATCACGCATATCCGCGAAATTGGTTGCTGATGCTAGCAATGTGTTCTGCACGCTGGCCATGTCCGCCGATTTTAGCTGCGTAGGCAGCGGCTGGACCTTTTCGGTTGGCGGGAATGTACCGTATCCTGCAAACAGACAATGCCAGCTCGCATTGGAGTAATATGCCTGATCGTAAGCCTCGCCTAGCGCAGCTGCCATATCCTTTTGTGTGAACCATGCTGTCATCATGGCTTTGAACCCGTCTGACAGCGATTGGTTCGCTGCGTTGGCGCGCCAATACTCGGTGTCGGAGCGCTGGTTCATCCGGTAATGTGCCACGATGTAATCCCGGATGCCCTCATATCGCGCCGCTGTACCGCGATTGAAAGCGTCGCGGTGTTGCGCTGAAAACCCGCCCGCTTGGTAAGCCTTTGCAAAATCGAGCGCGGTTGCGATCACCATATGCAGCGCGGTTGCTTCAAGCGGTTCGAGGAACCCCTGTGACAATCCAGCGGCAAGGCAGTTGCGCGTCCAGCTGTTTTCAACCCGTCCGACCCTCATTTTCAGGAAACGAGCATCCTGATCTCTGCTCTCCATTCCAATGGCAGCGCGCAGTTCGCGCTCGGCATCCTCGTCCGAGATATGCTGCGAGGAATAGACATAGCCATTGCCGATCCGGGAGGTCAGCGGGATCGACCAGCGCCACCCCGCTTTCATCGCGACCGCATCGGTTTGCGGTTTGAACGGGCCCGAATGCTGCGTCGGCATCACGACAGCGCGATCATTGAACAGATTGTCATCGAAGGGAATAAAGCGTTCACCTAGAGCCTGCTGCGCGATTACACTGCGAAAGCCCGAGCAATCAACGAAAGCATCGCCTTCGATCCGTTCACCGCCTTCGCACAGCAGTGCTGCGACATCACCAGCTTCGCTCTGCTCAACTTCTGTCACTTTGAGGGGTTTGTGCGTGACACCGCGTTCGGTCGCCCATTCTCTCAAAAACGCGCCAAGCTTGTACGCATCGAAGTGGTAACCGTAGCTCGGCGCGAACGGGAAGTTATCGGACGCTATCGGTGACTTGCGCTGCTCCGCGAGCGTCGCCGCCAAAAACCAGTCATCGGGATGCGCGGGGACATCGAAACCGCGCCGTGCAAGCCCGCAATTGTGAATGAACCCCGGTTCCGTGTGGAGATCGACTGGCCCGGGAAACGGATGGAAATAGCTCCCAAATCCTTCGCGTTCGCTCCACCCGCTAAAGCGTATGCCGAGCTTGTAGGTCGCGTCACATGCTGGCATCCACTCATCTTCGGCAACACCCAAATGGTCGAAGAAAGCCTTAAGCTGCGGCGTCGATCCCTCGCCAACACCAATGATGCCGATTTCAGGGCTCTCAACAACCGTGACTGAGCCGCCGCGCGCAGCCCACTCTTGGTGGAGCAAGCATGCAGTGATCCATCCCGCACTTCCTCCGCCGAGGATGACAACTTTGGGTGGTGTTGGCTCGCTCATTCCTTGGCTAATAGCCAACCGAGAACTTCGGGCAAGCGTTCCGCCCAAGCGTTTTCCTCGTGCTCCGCGCCATCATACTGCTCGCTGCGCCAATCGGTGCCCTTGTTCCAACCGGCGGCCATGAAACTTTTTTCGATTTCAGTTTGATAGGGCGGGTAGTACGCATCGAGCGTCTCCGTGCCATGATCCATCCAGATCCGCCGACCATCCGGATCGCCGAGCTTCTCGGACAGCCAATCACGCCAGATTGCGTCCACCTGGGCTTTGTTGGCCTCGGCTGATTCGGGCAATGCAATGGGCCAATGCGAACTGATGCACGCTGCGCGGCCGAAGATGTCAGGCCGCTCGACAATCGCATAGCAGCTCATAATTCCGCCCATGCTCGACCCCACAATCGCAGTGTTCGGTGGCCTCGTCAGGTTGCGATAATCAGCGTCGATCTGCGGCTTTAGCTCGTCAGCAATCCATTCGAGATAGCGCGCCGATACGATATTTCTGCCAAGCGCAATTTCAATCACGCTATCGCGCAATGATCCAGCGGCATTTTCAGCAGCAAACTGGGGAAGATACTGCCGGTACCGGTCTTCGCCATGCGGCCACATGCCGACGATGATGTGCGGCTCGATTGTGCCGCGCTCGGCGAGCCCGATGATCGCCTTGTCAGCTGCCCAGACTTTGTTGAAATTTGACTGTGCCGGATCGAACAGATTGTGCCCGTCATGCATGTAGAGAACCGGGTAGCGCCGCCCCGATGTGGCGTAGCCCGGCGGTAGCCAGATAGTTAGCTTCTGATCGGGAAGCCCCTCGACGGCGAAGGGGCCGGTCTCGAAAATCGTCCCTTCGGCAACTTGCGTGACTTCATTGGCCTGCGCTTCGTCTGCCAGCGGTGAGCAACCGCCAACCAGCAGCGCAATCGATAGTATGGCCGAACGCAAGATCACTCCGGCGCGATCTCCACCGCAAACCCTCCAGCGCGGGCAATCGCCAGTTCGAGA
Organism: Pontixanthobacter luteolus; assembly: GCF_009828095.1. Taxonomy (GTDB): domain Bacteria; phylum Pseudomonadota; class Alphaproteobacteria; order Sphingomonadales; family Sphingomonadaceae; genus Pontixanthobacter; species Pontixanthobacter luteolus. The sequence goes on from NZ_WTYP01000002.1 coordinate 9,757, forward strand.
GTATTGTCCGCACCTACCGGACGGGTCTCCACTTCCATAGCGTGCCGGTCGTCGCCCAATCCATCGGCACCTGCACCGTCACGCCAGATCGTTGCGACATAGCGGCGGTCCTTGTCCAGAAATGCGAGATCGACGGTTACCATTCGGGCATTCTCATCGGTCACACCGCCGAGATACCACTTGTCTGAATTGCGGTCTTTGCGCGCCATGACTGCATACTCCCCAATTGCGCCATCGAGCAATTTCGTCTCCGACCAGTCTGCCGGCACGCGCTTGGTAAAATCGAGCGCGCGGGGATATTTGGCGAGATTTTCCGGCAAGTCTGCGACCATCTGGATCGGCGAATAGATCACCACGTAAAACGCCAACTGCCGTGCGAGCGTGCTGGGTATGTCTGGCTCTGTTGCGCCGCGCCCTTCGAGGCTGAACACGCCCGAGGTATAATCCATCGGGCCCGAGAGCATGCGGGTCCAGACCATCGTTGGGACATGATCGGGCTGGTTCTTTGGCACGGCCCACGCATCATATTCCGCACCCCGCGCGCCTTCGCGGCTGACCCAATTGGGGTATGTGCGCCGCAGCCCCGTCGCTTTGATCGGCTCGTGCGGGTTCATCGCAATTTTGTGCGCCGCTGCTTCTTTTACGACTTTCAAATGGTGGCGCGCCATCTCCTGCCCATCATGCCAGACGAAAGTCTCCCCGCCGTTCCCGTCGGGCGCAATGATACCGCCTGCATCTGCGACATAGCCCGATTTCACCGCATCAATGCCAAGCCGCTCATAGAACTCCATCGCATCGGGCAATTGACGCTCGTAGACATCGATATTGCCACCGGTTTCGTGGTGTCCGATGATCCGCACGCCTTTTTCGCGCGCATAAGCTGCGACGCGTTCGATATCGAAATCGGGATAGGCCTCTGTAAAACTGAAATCCCGGCCATTGCCGAACCAGCTCCCGTCCCAGCCAAGATTCCAGCCTTCGATCAGCACACCGCGAAAACCGTGCTCGGCAGCAAAATCGATATGTTTGATGGCGTTTTCGGTCGTCGCGCCGTGTTTCTCACCGCTTGCCCAACTGCTCTCGTGGAGATGCATTTCCCACCAGATGCCGATATATTTGTGCGGCGTGAACCAGCTGACATCGCCCAGCTTGTTGGGCGCGTTGAGGTTCAGCTCAAGATCACTCTCGTAGAGGCCAGCCGGACCGTCGGCGATCCGAATACTGCGCCACGGCGTATGGAAAGGCGCATCGCGAATGACCTTCGCGCCGCGCGGGCTCGGCGCAAGTTGCGCGCGGAAATTGGTGCCCTGCATCCGCCGGAGCCACATGCCCGAGTAGTCGACCAGCGCGGCTTCGTGGAGCGACATGTGCGTGCCATCGGCCATGTGAAATGTAATCGGCGTATGCGCGACCGAGACGCCGTCTACGGGCGTTTCGGTGTAGAGATGCTCGTAGCGATTCCAGTCACCTGCCTGAATCCACCACGCGCGGCCGCCATCAGCTTGTTCGGTGGCCAAATTGAACTCGGTAAGTTCTTCGGCGATGCGCGCAGTGGAAAAATGTTCCTGCTCGGGAAACTCGTATCGGAAACCAACACCGTCATCGAACACGCGCAGTCGCACGGTGATCTGGCGGGGTGTCTCGTCCTTTTCGGCGAAGGTCAGCGCGAGTTCATTGTGATGATCGCGCACGAATTGCCGCTCACCCCACGGTTGCTCCCAAGTGATGTCAGCAACCGCGTTTGTCGTGGCGACAACTTCAAAATTTCGCCGCATAGGGTCATCATCGGTGAAGTTAAAACCCAAATTGGATTTGGCAATCAAGGGCTTACCATCCCGCTCGATGGAGTAAAACGGGATGCCCTCGCCATCGGCATCGAGTGTTACTGTGATGCGCCCGTCGGGCGACTGAACGGTCTCGGCGTTGGCGGCTAAGCTGGTAAAGAGCGCAGCAATTGCAGCCAAGATATGCGTCAGTCGCATGGTGTTTCCTCGATAATGATGGCGGCGTATGCGGGCAGCGTTTCACTGCTCAAATCACCGGTCGTGAACAGCTCGTTCGCTCCACCATCCCAAGCCGCATCCACTGCAGCGGGCCCTAGGTTGAACAGGCACCGGATGCGCTGGCCATCAGCTTCGCGGACGAGCTCGAGCAGGCTGCCGTTCGGCTTGCAATCGACGACCTTGCCATGATTTAGCGCAGGATTAGCCCTGCGCAGGGCCAGCACTTGCCGTGTGTAACTGAGCAGCGATGCAGGATCATCGACTTGTTGATCAACGGCAATTTCCTGATTGACTGCACCGATCGGGAGCCATGGTTCGCCCACAGTAAATCCGGCATGCACTGCGTCAGAATTCCATGGCATCGGCGTACGCGCTCCGTCGCGAGACAGGGTCAGCGGCCAGTTCGCAATCGCCTCGGGATCGTGGAGCTGATCGAAGGGAATATCGACCTGAGTAAGACCCAATTCCTCACCGTAATAGATAATCGCATTGCCGCGTAGGCAGGCGAGCAGCAACATCTTGAGACGAGCAAAGGCACCGCGGTGTTCCGGCGCGCACCAGCGCGACAATGCACGCGGGGCATCGTGGTTTTCGAACGCCCAGCTTGGCCAGCCGACACCGTCCTTATCCGGCCATTCGGCTTGTGCTGCGCAGATCAGGCCCGGGGTGAAAGTGTCGGCGTAGAGGAAGTTGAATCCGTAGGCCGAATTGAGATGATCATCGCCTGCAGTGAAGCTTTTCATCTCCGCTTCGGCCTCGTCACCGCCCACTTCGGCGACGGTGAAAATCGCGCTATATTCGTCGGTTACTTCACGGATACGGGCAATAAAATCCGGTATAGCCGGATGAGACTGGTTGTGCGTCCGTAACTGGAAGTCGAACGGCCGTGTGCGCTGCTTGTTCGTTTCGGGCGCCGGCGGATTATCGCGCAGCTGCGGATCGTGCATCAGGAAGTTGAGCGCATCGATCCGGAACCCGTCGACACTGCGATCCAGCCAGAAGCGCGCGACGTCGAGCAGCGCGTTTTGTACATCTGGATTATGACCGTTGATCTGCGGCTGGCTGCTGAGGAAATTGTGCATGTAATATTGGCCGCGTCGCGCGTCCCATGTCCACGCGGGGCCGCCGAACACCGATTGCCAGTTGGTCGGCGGCGAGCCATCGGGCTTGGCATCGGCCCATACATACCAATCGGCTTTGTCGTTGTGGCGGCTCGATCGGCTTTCCGCGAACCACTCGTGTTCATCCGAGGTGTGCGAATAGACTTGGTCGATCAGGACTTTCAGCCCGAGCGAATGCGCGCGCGCGATCAGTGCGTCGAAGTCCTCCAATGTTCCGAAAATCGGATCGACATCGCAATAATCGGAGACGTCGTAGCCGAAATCTCTCATCGGTGATTTGAAGAACGGCGAAATCCACGTCGCATCAACACCCAATGAAGCGACGTGATCGAGTTTCTGCGTGATCCCCGGAAGGTCACCAATCCCGTCGCCGTTCGAATCCATGAAGCTGCGCGGATAGATCTGGTAAATCGCCGCACCGCGCCACCATGGCGCGCTGGTATCTGTGCCGGAGGCTGACCGGTCAAGACGCGACATTTCGTTCATTGCGCACGCTCGTCCAGACGACATATCACATAGCCGAAAGCGGGCAGGGTCATGGTGACAGCGCCAGGTGCAGCAATCGCTGCAGGACAATCCCCCGCAATCAGGCTGATGCCGGCCGCAGCATAATCAATCGCCAAGGTACGGGTGATCGCCTCTGCGCTGGTGTTGAATGCCAACACCACCCGCTGGCCGCTCTTTTCATCATGACGGGCGATTGCGAGCAGGCCCGGCCCTTCGAAATCGGCAGTTAGAACACGTGTCATCCCGTGGCGCAGCGCCGGATTGTCCTTTCGCGCTGCTGCGAGTGTGGCAATCTGCCGGTAGAGCGGATGCGTGGTGTCAAAATTGTCTTGCGCCGTCGTGGCGTCCGTGCCGATCAGCTTGTTGTCATTGTAGACACTGACCTGGCTTGGAAACATGTTTTCGCGTGCGAGCTGGTCGTTCCCGTCGGAAACGAAGCCCTGTTCGTCACCATAATAGACAACCGGCACGCCGCGCAGGCCGAACAGCATGGCATTGCCCAGCATCAGGCGGCTGAGCAATTCTTCTTCCCCGGCATCGGGATTGGCCTGCTTCACGAACATGCTGAAGCGACCGAAATCATGGTTGCCGAGGAAAGTGGGTAGCCGCAATCCCGTGGCAGCGCCCCCTTCGTAGAGCGGGTCATCCTCCAGCAGTCGCGCCATCGCAGAGGGAGGCAAAGTGCCCGACACAACCCCTTGGCTGGCCGCGGCAAAAGCCATGTCGAGATTGGTCGGCAGGCCAGCAATGCGGGTCCAGCGCGCGGTCAGCGCGGGATCGACCGTCTGCGTCGCAACCTCGCCGAAAATGTGGAAATTGGGGATGCCTTTGGCCTTCGCACGGTCGAGCATCGCAGGGACGAAGCGCTGCCAGAATTCCGGATTGACATGCTTTGCAGTATCGATGCGAAATCCGTCGATCCCGAAACGATCAATCCAGTCTCCATAAATGTCGATCATCCCGGCAACAACGCGCGGATGTTCGGTAAACAGATCGTCCAGCCCGACAAAATCGCCATAGACCGCGCTTTCGCCTTCCCAATAGCTGTCACCGCGATTGTGGTAATAGACCGGATCGTTGAGCCATGCGGGGACTTTCACATCCTTTTCCGCTTCGGGCACGAACGGGGTATAGGCATAGGACGGGTCGGTCAGCTTGGCGAAGTTTTCCTCCGTCATCACTTGGTCACCCATGAAACCTTCATTGATCTGCTCGCCTTTCACATCGCCGCGTGTGGAATAGGGATATTCGCCCAGATGGCGATAGGCATAGCCTGTCTCGTCGCCTTCCTTGTAGCGGATCACGTCGGCCGTGTGATTGGTGATGATGTCCATATAGACTTTCATACCGCGCGCATGGGCCGCGTCGACGAAGGCCTTGAATTCGTCATTGGTGCCGAAATGCGGGTCGATACTGGTGAAATCGGTCACCCAATAGCCGTGATAGCCAGCGCTTTCGCCGCCTTCCGGCCCCTGCACGGGCTTGTTCTTGAAGATCGGCGCGAACCAGATCGCGGTGATACCCATTTCTTCAAGATAATCGAACTTGGCAGTCAAGCCGGCCAGATCACCGCCATGGAAGAAGCCCTTGTGGGTCGGATCATAGCCGCTGACGAGTTTTTCGTCTGGCAGGCCACCCAGATCATTGGTCGGGTCGCCATTGGCGAACCGGTCAGGCAGGACAAAGTAAACCACCTCGTCCTCTGGCGGACGGTCGCGATACTCTTCCGCGCTGGCGCTTGGCGAAATCTGCTGGCAGCCCATTAGCAGGGCGGGGAGCAAAGCAGTGATGGCGGTTAGGGGGCGCTTCATCAGGCAGTCTTTCTGTTTTCTCGAGGCATGCAATAGGCACGCAGAAATTCGACATGGCCGGGCATGGTTTCGACCAGCTTGGTGTCGCGCTGTTCGATCCGGTCCATCATGGCCGAAAGGTCGTGCGCGGGCATGGCATTGGCCATCGGGTTCCAGCTTTCGGGCATCACATCCTGCCCGACAAAGACCTGGAGCCAGCCCTGCTCGGTGAACAGCTCTTCATGCTCGCGGTGGATAAAGCCGGATGCGCGGAACTGCTCGATCTTAGCGGAGAGCGTGTCCGGCAATTCCATCGCACGGCACCGGTCCCAAAAGGGTTCGCCTTCCCGGCCATTGGCGGTGTAGTGCAGGATCAGAAAATCGCGGATGCGCGTCCATTCGAACTCGGCCTGGCGATTGAACTCCGCGATAGTTGCGGCTGCAGGTTCGGCACCCGGCAACATCTGCAGGAAGCGAGCGAGCGAGGACTGGATCAGATGAATGCTGGTCGATTCCAGCGGCTCCATAAAGCCCGCTGACAGGCCGAGCGCGAGGCAATTGCCGATCCATTGCTGCTGCCGCATGCCGGTTGTGAATTTCAGACGGTTGGGCTCGGTCTGCGGTTCGCCATCGATACTGGCAAGCAGTGTCTCAAGCGCTTCGTGGTCGGACATAAACTCGCTGCAATAGACATGACCATTGCCGATCCGGTGCTGCAACGGAATGCGCCATTGCCACCCCGCTTTGCGCGCTGTCGACTTGGTATAAGGCGTAAAGTCACCCTTCGTTGCACACGGCACTGCAACCGCGCGGTCGCAGGGTAGCCAGTGGGTCCAGTCTTGGAACGGCGTTTCCAGAGCATCACCGAGCAGCAGGCTGCGGAAACCCGAGCAGTCGATGAAGAAATCGCCGAAGATTGTCCGGCCGCCCTCGATTGTGATCGAAGTGATTCTGGCTTCACCACGCGAAACCTCATCGACCTTGCCTTCGATCCGCGTAACGCCCTTCGCCTCGGCATATTTGCGCAGATAGGCAGCGTAGAGCCCCGCATCGAAATGGTAGGCCCACGGCATGTCGGGCACCTGCTCGCCCGGCTTGGGCCGCCACATCTGCATCTTGAGCGCACGGCCCGCGCGTTCGTTGAGCGAATATGTGCCGAGCGATTTGGCGACGCCTTCCTTACGAGCGCGAAGCCAGTAGTGGTGGAAAGGGAGCAATCCCGCCGGATGGCCGATATTGCCAAAGGCATGCATGTAGGTCCGGCCTTCACCGGCCCAACCTGCAAATTCGATCCCGAGTTTGAAGCTGCCGCGCGTCTCGCGGAGAAACTCCGTCTCGTCGATGCCGAGCCCGGCATTGAACAGGCGGATCTGCGGGATGGTCGCTTCTCCGACACCAACGGTGCCGATTGCATCGGATTCAACCAGCGTGATCTGCCGGTCGGTAAAGCGGGAAAGCGCCGCCGCAGCCATCCAGCCGGCGGTACCGCCGCCGACTATTATGATGGATTGCGATTGCTGCTCCGTCACGCCTGTGTCCTCTCCCGTGATCTGGTTTCAGCCCTTCCATACATCTTTCGGTACGGATGGCGGGCAATAAAGGGGCGGATACGGTTGGTGCGACCCAGTCCGTATCCGCCCTGATCAGTTCATCAGAACCTGTATGTGAAGCCAGCCAAGAAACGGCGACCATATTCCTGATTGTCGATCACGGCTTCAGGCACAGGAACGTTGAATTGCGACACGAATGGCGCGTTGGTCAGATTCTGGCCCTGCAGATAAACCGACAGGCCATCGAGAGGTCCACCATCGAAGTCATAGCCGATCTGAGCATCAATGATGGTCTCGGCACGCGCCAACCGGCGTGTGGGTGAACCACCGAAGCCAGTGAAGTCGGCGAGGAACTCGGAGCGATAGCGAACGCTGCTACGCGCATTGAAGCCGCCGCGTTCATAATAAATCGTGCCGTTGGCGACCCATTCCGAATAGCCCGGAATTTGGTCGGTATTGCCATTGGCGTCCTCGATTTTCGTCTTGGTGTAACCAACGCCGCCGGTCGCGCCGAAGCCCTCCAGAGCTGGAACAAAGGCATCAAACGGGACGGTTGCCGACAGTTCGATACCGTAGAAATCGCCACCGCCGGTATTCACTTCGGAATCGAGGAAACCGATTGTGGTCACAGGTGTCTGGCCAGCCGGCGTTGGCAGGCCAGCATAGTCAAAGATCGTCCGCGAACCATCGATGTAGTTCACGATGTCTTTGTAGAACAGCTGCAATGCGACGACACCAGCACCGTTGGCGAAGTACTTCTCGATGTTGAAATCGACGGCGTTCGCGCGATACGGGCGAAGCAGCGGGTTACCACCGCCACCGCTGATAAACGGCGCTTGGCCAGTCGGGCTTTCAGCCTGGTTGTTGTTGATACCGTAGCTAATCGCCGAGCGCAGATCGTCGAGTTGTGGACGCTGGATCTGGCGCGATGCGGCAAGGCGGAACACCCAGTCGCTATCAAGACGCAGCGAAAGGTTTACGCTGGGCAGCACGTCCCAGAAATCATCACCGAGCGTCACGTTGACCTGCTGGCCAGCAGCGAAAGCGATGCCAGATGATTTCTGGTTGGTATGGATCGCCTGAACACCGATATTGCCGGTCAAGACGCCAGCGCTGAGCTGCTTGTCGATATCGACCTGCAGAAAGGCCGTCATCAACTCCTCAGAGATGCTGTAGGCCTTCGCCGGAATATCGTTCGAGGTATTGCGGTCCAGCACCAGAACGCCAGCGTCAATCAGATCACGGGCATCATAGCTGACAATCGGGCCAAGACCCAGATAGCCAAGGTCCGTGGGGCGCAGCATGAACTCGGTCGGGATCGATACTTCGGTCGCGCCGTTAGCGGGCAAGATGAAAAACTCGTCCGGCGTCAGGCTCTTGCTGCGGTCCGTATAGGCCAGTCCGAAATTCACCGCCGAGAAGAAGCTGTCGAGCTCGCGGGTTACACCCAAACGGTACTGGAACAGTTCGTCTTCAATGATCCGGTCATTGAAGTAACCTGCCTGTACGCGGCTGCCGCCCCATCCGAGCGGATCGGTCAGTACAATCAGGTTCGGATCGCTGTAATCGAGCGTGGGACTGAAGCTCGTTCCGCTCGTGTTGGACATAAAGCCGATTGTGTCGGTCGCGCCAACATTGTTGTTGTAACCGGTGCCCGAATAGCTTTCGAGGCTCAGCTCGTTGCGATCAGTGCGCGAGTATCCGAAGTCAAAGAACGCGCTCCAACCATCATCACCCTCGTACTCAAGGTTGATGCCACCCGAATAGAGGTCAGCCTTGCGCTGGAAGATATCGTTACGGACAACGCCTTCGACATTCTCGAATGTGCCCGACGTGGCGAACTCACCGAACTGGGTCGTGGTGGTTGTCGCTGTGCTGGGATCGAAGGTTGTGCCGAATGCCTGGAAGCCAAGTGGCAGTTCGATGCCGCGTTTGATCGAGTCATCATTGAAGTTCGAATAGAACCCATCGAAGGTGAGCATCAGCGTCGGGCTGAGTTCGGCTTGGAAAGTACCGTTCACACCGAAACGCCGGAGCTGGGTCGAGGTGACAAAGCTCTTCGAGCCACCGATTACAAACGGGTTACCGGCCGAACCATCGCCTGCGTAACCCCAGGCGTTAAATTCCTGCAGCTGGTACGGTTCGTCCGTGTAGGCTGCAGCCAGCGCGATGCCGATAGTGTCATCCGCGAATTGGTCGACATACGTTGCGTTGGCGCGGTAGCCGAACTCTTTCGAGCCTGCGTTCAGAGCGCCAAGATCAGCGTATGAACCCTTTGCACCGATAGCGAGAATTTGCTCATTCGATTCGAGCGGGCGGATCGTGCGAACGTCAATCGTACCAACCAAACCCTGCCCTACAAGGCTTGCGGATGGCGATTTGTAAACCACCACTTGGCTGACAACTTCCGACGGATACTGGTCGAACTCGACAGCGCGGTTATCGCCGGTCGACGTTTGCTCGCGGCCATTGAGAAGCGTTTGCGAGAAGTCAGGGCCGAGGCCGCGAATTGCGATTACGTTGGCACGGCCATTGAGACGCTGTGAAGTAACACCGGGAAGGCGCGCAATCGATTCGCCGATCGAGTCGTCCGGAAGTTTACCGATGTCTTCGGCGCTAACCGACTCGAGAATCTGGTCGCTGTTGCGCTTCTCGTTGACGGCGCTTTCAAGCGAAGCACGGAAACCGCTAACGATAATGACATTCTCGTCTTCGTCTGCATCAGCCTCGTCAGCCGTGCCGGTGTCCTGCGCGAAGGCTGCTTGCGGCGCGAGGCCAGCTGCCAATGCGAGCGCCATTGCAGAACCGCTGATTCCCGCCTTGAAAAGGGTGTTCTTAGCCACAGTATTTTCTCCCAATCGGCCGCTCTCTGGCGGCTGAAAACCTTGTCTGTAGAGCACTGTCCGAGCGTCCCACCCGGCGTGTTACAACCGTGTCACTCTGCGGATTTTGGCGTTTGCGAAACCCAGCATACGTATGTTTGTGCAGCGCAGCAAAACCCAGTGTGGCGGTTTTGCATCAATTGTCCGGTGAGCTTCATAGAGGGCATGACGAATTGCGAATTGGGCAAAATTGTTGTTATGTACCTCGGGCGCAGGAGAGGCGCATCAGCCATCGCGGGACTTTAATGGGTCGCAATCCAACCGGAAGACCAACTTCGTTCGATATTGCGTATCGGGCCGGAGTCTCGCAGCCAACCGTCAGCCGCGCGCTGCGCGGAGACAAAGCCGTCAGCAAAGCGACCCGCGAGCGGATCGAAGCGATTGCGCGCGAGCTGAACTACACAGTCGATAAGAACGCATCGTCGCTCCGCTCGCAGCGATCCAACACCATCGCCCTGCTATTTTTCGAAGACCAGACGACTGATGACAGCATGATCAATCCGTTCTTCCTGTCGATGCTCGGATCGATCACCCGGGCGTGCGCTAATCGCGGTCTCGACCTGCTGATTTCGTTCCAGCGCATGGAAGACGACTGGCACACCCAATATCAGGACAGCCACCGCGCCGATGGCCTGATCCTGCTCGGATATGGCGACTACACGCTATACGAAGAGCGGCTCGAGCAACTGGTCGGCCAGAGCACCCATTTCGTGCGCTGGGGCTCTGTCCGGGACGACAATATTGGCGCGACGGTAGGTTCGGACAACTTCGGCGCGGGCAAGCAGGCCGGCGAGCATCTGATCGGCCTCGACCGTAAGAAAATCGCTTTTCTCGGACAGGCTGATGAAAGCTATCCTGAATTTGCGGATCGCTATGCGGGCCTGTGTGAAGCGCTGAAATCGGCTGGTGTCGAACCCAATCCGAAGCTGCTCCACAAGGCACTCACTACGGAATCCGACGGCTACGCAGCCGCAAAAGCGCTGATCGACAGCGGCGAGCCGTTCGATGCCATCTTTGCAGCCAGCGACCTGATCGCAATCGGCGCCATGCACGCACTGACAGACGCCGGCATAGCGGTGCCAAACGATGCCGCTTTGGTCGGTTTCGATGACATCCCCGCCGCATCGCAAATGAACCCTCCGCTGACGACATTGATGCAGGATATGCGCGGCGCAGGTGATTTGCTGCTGGATGTGTTGACCGCATCTATCGACGGCAAAGGCACCGGCGGACGCCAATTGCCCGCGAAACTGATCGTGCGCGAGAGCACCACAGGACACGCTGTCTCCTCCACCTGACAGGCTCGAAGTCGTCGCTCTTCGCAGCCGCACCACATTCGTATGCGATCTTGTCGGTCGGTCGGTTTGCTGCCAGCCCTTGGCCACAGCGTGACAAGAGCATCAGCCGATCCACGCTAGGAGGCCATCACGCCTCACGGGAGAGACAAGTGACATCGATTCAGGAAGTGGTCCAGAAACCGCGCCAAAGCTGGGCCGGACTGTTCAATATCAGTTTCGGGTTTTTCGGAATCCAGATCGGGTTCGCGCTGCAGAACGCCAATATGAGCCGCGTCTTCCAGTCGCTCGGCTCCGCGATTGACGATCTGCCAGCGCTGTGGGTCGCCGCGCCGCTAACCGGCCTGCTGGTACAGCCAATCATCGGTCATCTCTCCGACCGGACATGGCTTGGCAGGCTGGGGCGTCGGCGACCCTATTTTCTTCTCGGTGCTGTCCTCGCAGCGCTCTCGCTGTTCCTGATGCCGCTGTCCGAAGTGCTTATCATGGCAGCTATCCTGCTGTGGGTGCTCGACGCTAGCTTGAACATCTCGATGGAGCCATTCCGCGCTTTCGTTGGGGACATGCTGCGCAAGGACCAGCACACGGCGGGCTACGCGGTGCAAACCGCCTTTATCGGTGCGGGTGCAGTGATGGGCTCGATCATTCCGGAGATCATGACCTGGATGGGCGTGGCCAATGTCGCGCCCGATGGCGGCATACCGGATAGTGTTCGCTATGCCTTCTGGATCGGCGGCACAGCCTTGTTCCTCGCGGTGCTTTGGACGGTGCTAACAACCGAAGAATACGGCCCGGAGCAAATGGCCGGTTTCGGCGAAGAACAGGAAGGCGCCGGACTGGAGCAACCTGTCCGCGCACTTGCGTCGAAAGGCTATCTGAATTGCGGAGTGTGGATCGTTGCGGGCGCGATTGTCGCCGTCGGCGTTTCAGCGTTCTCGCTCGAAAAGGAAGTCTATTTGCTCGCTGTGCTGCTGGCGGCTTACGGCGTTCTCAGCGCCGTGGCCATTTCGATGGCCAAGCAAGGCAACACCACCGGGATGCTGACGTCCATCGTCGGCGATTTCTCCGGCATGCCCGCGATCATGAAGAAGCTCGCCGTGGTGCAATTCTTCAGTTGGTCGGCGCTGTTCATTATGTGGATCAACACCACGCCGGTGGTCACGCAATATGTCTACGGCAGCACCGACACCGCGAGCGCTGCATACAATGAGGGCGCGAACTGGGTCGGTTGGTTGTTCGCGACCTATAACGGCGTTGCGGCCATTGCCGCACTCACTTTGCTTCCGTTCCTCGCGAAGAAAGTCGGCAAGGCGAAAACGCATATCTTCGGGCTCCTGTGCGGCGCGCTGGGTTACGCCAGCTTCTTCTTCATCCGCGACCCGCAAATGCTGCTGATTTCCGAGATCGGTATCGGCATTGCCTGGGCCTCGATCCTCGCAATGCCCTACGCCATCCTCGCCAGCAGCCTGCCGCAGGCCAAGCTCGGCGTTTATATGGGACTGTTCAACGTCTTCATCGTGGTCCCGCAATTGCTGGTCGCGACGGTGATGGGGTCGATCATGATCATGTTTTTCCCGGGTGATCCGATCTGGACGATGGTGTTCGCCGCCGGAACTCTGGTGATCGCGGCGCTCGCAATGACGCGGGTCGATGTGCCGGGAGAAGAAGCATGAAGCGGTTCGCGTTTGCCCTCACCGCGTTGGCTCTGGCCGGATGTGATAACGCGGCAGAACCCGCCAACAATTGGGAACCCAAACCCTACGTTCAGCTGGAAAATCCCGAATGGTCGCGCGATGCCGTGATCTATCAGGTGAACACCCGCCAGTTCAGCGAGGAAGGCACGTTCAAAGCCGTGCAAGAGGAATTGCCGCGGCTGAAGGAACTCGGCGTCGACATTCTCTGGTTCATGCCGATCCACCCGATTGGCGAGGTCAACCGCAAGAGCACCCTCGGCTCACCCTATTCGGTCAAAGACTATTACGATGTGAACCCTGAGTTCGGCACAAAGGAAGACTTCAAAGCGCTGGTCGATGCCGCGCATGAGCAAGGTTTCAAAGTCATTCTCGATCTCGTCGCCAATCACACAGCATGGGATCACCCTCTCGCGAGCGAACATCCCGACTGGTACGAGAAAACATGGGACGGTGATTTCCGCCCGACCCCTTGGTGGGACTGGTCAGACATTATCGATCTCGATTGGACCAAGCCGGGCGTGCGCGAACATATCGGACTGGCGATGGAATACTGGGTCCGCGACTTCGGCGTTGACGGTTATCGCGCGGACGTCGCCGGTTATGTTCCGGTCGATTTCTGGGAGACCATGCGCGCCCGCCTCAACGAAATCCGACCGGTTTTTATGCTGGGTGAGGTTCAGGAAACAGCCTTCCACCGCGCGTCATTCGACGCCACCTACGCCTGGGATTGGCATCATACATCGAAAGATGTCGCGAAAGGTGCCGCCAATCCGACCGCGTTTTACGGCTATTACGCTGAGAACGAGAGCCTGTGGCCGCGCGAGGCCATGCGCATGACCTATATCGAGAACCATGACAGCAATTCATGGGAAGGCACCGTGCGCGAAAACTACGCTGCGGGGCTGGAAGCGGCGACAGCACTCGCCTTCACCGGCGAAGGCATCCCGCTGGTCTATAACGGGATGGAGGCGTGCAACAACAAACGCCTCGAATTCTTCGAAAAAGACGGCATCGACTGGAGCAAGCTAGGCGATGCGCGAACCTGCGAATACGGCCAATTGCTCGCCGATCTGATTGCCTTCCGCAAAGCCAACCCCGCGCTTGAGAACGGCAAATGGGGCGCGCGTATGCAGAAAGTCGAAACCGACCAGCCAGACCGCGTATTCGCATGGGTCCGCGAAGAGGACGGCAACAAGGTGCTCGGCCTGTTCAACTTCTCTGGTGAGACAACCGAAGTCAGGTTTGCCGATGGCTTGGCTGCAGAAAGCTACGCAGAGTTCCGTGGCAGCAAAACTACCGTTGCGTCTGGTGATAGCATTACCATCTCGCCATGGGGTTTCCGGCTATTCTCCAAACTCACTCCGTAGGCACCCTGTGCCGTATGGCTCGCGGGCCAGCGATTTGAGTGATCATGTGTCTCTAGCCGGCCCCGCAAATGGGCGGCTCCGGAATGGCAGCTTTCCGCCGCTCGCCAGCCAATAGCTGACGGCCTGCTATCGGCCCATATGAGGACCATCAATCGAGGTAAGTTTTATGTGGGCTTAGCGTGGGATCGGCACAGGTTTAACCAAGGTCGCCCCACTTGATACCCAAGCTCGCGACCAGCCGAACGGCCCTCCCGCCGTATCGTTCAAATTTCCCTAGTGAAAGTGGTGGTGCCGCTTAGAGGATTCGAACCTCTGACCCCATCATTACGAATTTAGTGGAATGGAATAGACTTTTCTATATTCACCAGAGGATTAGATCTCTCGAGCAGATCAAATTTTTCGTTGCCCCACAGAGAACCCAAAGTGCGTTGCTCGATCGTTCTCACGCTTACCTTGTGAAAGCGCTTTCGGCCAATTCAAACTCACAACAAGACCTGGGCCAGACCCACTCAAGGGCTGCCTTTGAGAGGGGACCAGCATGACCATTTATCCGAATTTGGAAGTGCAAGCAGACACCGCATAGAAAAAGCAATGCCCAAAGCCTAAACAGTTCCGCTAAGCGACCACCCTTTGCTCTGCTATTGCCCGTCGAGGCAGCTTACAATTGAGCCAACTTATTGCCAGCCTTTCGACAAGCCCCTCACAGAGCAAATTTATGTGCCTCGCATTGCACTGGCTAGCTCGAATTTGAATGCTTTGATTCCATTTTCGCGAGAGACTTCAATCTGCCTTAAAGTCAAATTGGCCTCATTGCGGCTTAAGACGCAGAAAGAACCGCACAGCTCCCAGTAAATGAGAGGGTCATGGGTTACTAGAAGGATCCCCTCAAACACTTTTGTGTGTTCAACCTTCACAAGATCCAAAGCGCGTGTGAGATTTGGAATATCCAGCGCTCGGAAGGCCTCATCGAGAAAGAGTAAATTTCCAACAGGGTTGACCAGAGATCTGACCAGAGCCGCGATTGCACGCTCCCCACCCGACAAATACGATGGCCATCTATCCAACACTTCCCTCATGCGAAACTCATCTAGCCAGTTCTGGATAGATTGTTCGGCTCTGTCGGCGTTTGCGGCTTCTAATCCCAGTAGCATATTTTCGCGTACGGACATCCATGGGAAAAGGTTGTCTCTTTGAAAGACTAATGAGGCTCCCGAATAGGTACCCTCACACACGTAACTTTGGGCGATTAAATTGCTTCCACGATCAATTTTGGACAAGTGACGTAGTAGAGTGGTTTTCCCAACTCCATTCGCTCCAAGCAAACCCACAATCTGCCCGGACGGCAAGCACAAATCGCCAGAGAGTGATAGACCTGCTCCAATATTAGCATCGGAAAGCCTAAACTTCATTGGCCGCGCCCCGCTCAATTGGCTGCCAGCGTGAGAAATAGGCGAAAGTGAACGAAGACAGTTGGTCTAGAATTATCGCAAAAAAGGCGATCGCAGCGGCACAAACATAGGCATAATCGTAATTCGTCAAGTCAACATAGGCTTTTGTCATCGCGCCCAAGCCATTCCTACCATCGCTCGACTTGACCTCTCCAATGTACGCGACGACCCAGCTGAAGGCTAATGCGATACGAAAGGCGACGCCGAGTGAAGGTATTGCATAAGGCAACAGCACCATCCTAAACTTGTCGAATGAGCTAAGTCGGTAAACATTGGCGATATCCAGCATCGCTCGCGGTAAAGCAGTAAATGCGGTGTAAGCGGCGGTTACAAATAAGAGAGTGCTAAGGAGGGCGACTAACAAGGTGACCTGCACGATACCGAAGCCAAAAAGAGAAATGGAAAATGGCAAATAAAAGACGACAGGTATTGGCGCGAATATTGACACGATCGTCAAGATCAGCGCCCGAACTTTAGGGAGCGAATAAGCAATCAAGGCGAAAAGATTACCGAATGCTAAACCTAAGAGGCTTCCAGCCAAGATCTCCATGGAAGAAATAAATCCTCCAATCAGCAAAGCTTTCCATTCATCAATTATGATTTCAATCATGCTTAGATTTAGCTCAATTCTGAATGGAACGCCCCTCGCACAGCTCAGTCTTCGATTACATACAAATTCGGAGAACCTAAGCGGTCAGTTGACGATATGAGCCCTTGGTTGCGCAAGAAGTCAGCCTTTTGTCTTATGTCTTTCTTGAGAGCGTCGTCTATTTGCGCGCTCCAGTCGTGCTTTCCCCACGCAAGGCGGATTACCTCTCGATCAAGCTTAAGGCGCTCAGCAACTATGGCCTGAGCTTCGTCAGGATTGCTAATCATCCACTCTTTCGCCCGAAGGATTTGCGAAGTCAAAAATGCGATAGCCTCTGGCTTGGTCTTTCTGCTCTCGTCAGACGATGCAAAAACACTTTGTATCTTTGCATCACCGCCGACAATTGGACGTCCAAGTCCTTCCAGTTCCAGCTTCTCAACAAAAGGCGGCCATATAGCCCAGGCCCTAATGTCTCCCGACCGGAACGCTGCCTCTGCCTGTGGCGGCGAAAGGAAGTCAAAACCGGGTTCAGGCAAACCGACCTGCTCAAAAGCACGAAGAACGCCGTAGTGTGAACTTGTGCCCTCGAGGACACCGATCCGAACACCAGAAAGGTCGCGGATACTGTTCGCAGACACTGTATTGCTGACCAAGATTTCCTGCCTGAGCGTACACGAAACGCCCTGAACACTTAGTTCAACTCCATTGGCTCGGTTTATCAGGATTGGGGGTGCCGCCGCAAATATGACATCAAGCTGGCCAGAGTTAAGCGCCGCCGCAATCTCTTGATTTGAGCCAAATGTAGTCACTCGCGCACTAAAATTGCCGTCGTCGAGCCAACCAAAATGTTCAGCAACATAAAGAGGACCATAATCTACGGCCTCTGAGAATGTTCCAATGGCAATGACCTCTGGATCACGATTTACGTTGGAGAGCTTGTTGGCAAAAAAGAGGCCGACTGCTAATAGCAAAATTGCCAAGCCGCCAATAATTATTGTTTTTCTATTCATGGCTTCACCCCCTTGAAGCTTGCTGGAAGCAACCGCTTTGGCGGTAACTTAGCCGAAGCGAGACCGTTCGCAAGATCTAGGTTTAGTACAAGGCGGAGATCGGTCCTTGTCAAATCAACACCAGTAAAGTTCGCTCCAGCCACGTCAGCCCCAGCAAGCATCGCACCGTCCATTTGAGCCCCTGCAAAATCGACATTGGTTAAATTTGCAGATGCAAATTCCACACCTGTAAGCCTTGCTGAATTGAATTGACTTCCGCTAAGAATCGAGTTTCGAAGGCTGACAGCCTGCAAGGAAGCGCGCTGAAATCTGCACGCCTCGCATCTGAAAAAGTCCATTTGAGCGGAGTCGAATACCGCACGTTCAGCGTTAAGACTGAGCGCTTTCGCTGATACCAAATTTGAACCGCTCAACTTTGAGTTGTATAAATCCACGCGATCAAGAGTGGAGTACGAAAACTCAGCTCGTTCAAGGTTCGCTTCTGAAACGCTCAATGCGCTGAGATCGGATCTAGAGAAATTCGCACCTGGTAGATTAGCTTCTCTCAACAAGAATTCGTAATCTGAAACGTCAGATCCATTCTCTTTTTCTGCATTAACCCAGTCGAGCGCGACAATTCCCAAACCAGTCGAGAACACCCTCTGGTCGACCTCGTTTTCGAAATGGGTCTCCTTGAGATAGTCGCGGAAGAGCGTTCTTCCCCTGTCAAGGTGCGCCTTTTCCTGATAGCCCAAAAGCCAACTCATAACATTAGTAAAAACGCCTGAAAATCCATGGCTGGGTGGTGTAGGTGAGTCTGAAAAAGATGCGAGGTAAAGCTGACGGATCGCTTCTGAACGCACGGCTGATGTGTCTGACGAGAGCCTATCGACTGCGGACGAAAAGCGAGATTCGACCTTAGCTATATCATCAGATGCTGTGCTCTCTACATACTGCGAGAAGGCGATCATGAACGGCAAAAGCACCGCCAAGCAAAATGCCGCGAAGGTGATAATTATTGATCGAACGTGCCTTGGCTCGTTCAACAGTTTCACCAGAATCGGTTGGTCGCATTCTTCGCTCATTTTCTTAAACGCTCTCCCCCAAGTAATACAATTCAGTTACATCGTAGGAGCACTTTATAGCAAGTGATTGTCAAATGGCCAAAGCCGACACTGTCCCTTGAACATAAACCGCATTATCATTCCGCCAGTGGGTTCCCGTATGGACATCGCGCCCCTCCGCTTGACCCACAATAGCGTTTCGCAGACTTTGGGAGCTGATAAACAAGTCTCTGAACGAAAGGAGAATGATGAAACGATTGTATGCCCTAGCCCTTCCGATCCTTGCCCTTACGGTTGGAGCGAAAGCGGAAGAGATCGATGAGACGATGGCAAGAGGTGTCCGGGCTGAACTCACAAGCCCAAAGCCGCCAGCCGAACTAGAAGTCTGCGTTGCCAATGCGATCACACAAATCGGTGGTGCAGTGCCGGTCCCACTTCGCAATGGTGGCGATAATGTGATGATGCTCGGCTATGGCCACACACCAAAAATCGTAATTCTGATTGATGCCAGAGACGATGGATCGCACCTGAAGGTCTATACCAAGTCCGGCGACATGGACGATAAGCTGGTCCGTAGTATGCTCGAGGCATGTGATGAAATGACGGTAGTTGAATGAATACGCTAGAAAGCATCAAGCCTAAAGCGCAACATAGCGTGTTTGACCTCGCCGAAGAGGCGGGATTTGATGTCTCAGACTGGATCGCCAGTTCCAATGACACGCGCGGCCACAAAGCCAACCCGAAATACTGCTACGAATGGTCTTTCATTGAACCAGGCCGCTTGATTATTCTCAATCTTTGGCACGCTGCAATGCGTGAGGAAGATGGTCGCATCACAACCACCGGTAATTTCCGAAAGGATGCGGACTATTACCGCACTGTAGTTCGAAAAGCCCAATGGGCAGAACGAGCTCAAAAGTTGGACGAAGCCTTGCAGGTTGCACTGAAAGACAACCTTCCGGTGCGGGTGATCATGCTGGACGGAAAACAACGAGACAAAAATGATCCTGATCGAAAACCGTCAAAAGTCGCGAAACGCGAATTGGATTCTGAACCCTGGACCATAACTGCCTACGACTGGGAAACCGGTCAATGTGAGCTAGCCAGGGGTGTATTCACTCAACAATGCGTCGATCAGTTCGACCTAGATCAAGTCGATAAAGCGAGCCCGAAGCGAACAGAGGCGACAAGCCAGCCTTTTGTGCGCGATCCTGCGGTTCGGCGTAACGTCTTGAGGCGGTCAAAAGGACACTGTGAGCTATGTGGTCAGCGAGGATTCCTAATGGTGAATGGTGCGCTTTATCTCGAAACACACCACGTTATTCCGTTGTCAGAAGGTGGACCCGACACCGAGCATAACGTGGTGGCGTTGTGCGCGGACGATCACCGCCGTGCGCACTATGCATCAGATCGCGACGGCATTGCTGCCAATCTCAAGTCCGTTGTAAATGAACGCCTGTAGTGCGGACGGGACAGCCGCTTAGCGAAAAAATAAAGGGCAGCCCGAGCACGCCTTCGCATGCCCGAGCCACAAGTCTTAGTCCTCTTATACCAGCCTTAACGCGTCATAGTCTTTGAGACCCTTCCCCTTTGCCAAGACCTTCGAGCAGCTTTTGCAGCGAAGAGAATAGGGTTCTCTGACAGGCATGCGATGCCAGTCAGCTTCGTAACGCGCCTGACAGTGTTGGCAGGTCAGAATGTCAGTTCCAGTTTGAAAGCCCATTCTGTGCCGCCTCCCCGATACCAGCCGCACCGGCCTCAACCGCCGCAAGCAGCGTATCGTTGGCAAGGTGCGAATACCGCATGGTCGATTGGTGGTCGGCATGGCCCAGGATACGCCCGATCGTGAACAGATCGATTCCGCCGTTGGCCATAAAACTAGCAGCGGAATGCCGTAGATCGTGGATGCGAAGGCCTGATACCTTCGCCTCCTTCCTCGCCGTCGCCCATGCCCTCTTAATAGTATTATAGGGCTTGCGGGTCTCAGGATTGGGCAGAAGCCACGGGCAGTTCGGGATTTCGGCCAAGCCTTCGATCACTTGGGCGGCTGGTCCAGATAGCGGCACCCGTCTCGCCTTCCCGGTCTTGCTGTCCGGTATGAGCCAGGACCGTTGTTCCAAATCGACGTGCTCCCACTTGGCGTTGAGCAGCTCGGACTTCCGTGCACCCGTATAGAGGAGCAGGCTGACGATTGCCCAAAGCTGCGGATTGCTCGAACCCTTGCAGGCTCTCAACAGACGCTGCGCCTCGTCCTTGCTGAGATACCGTTCACGAGCGTTGTCAAACTTGAAGCGAGGCACCGCCCTAACCGGATTGATTTCTGCGCCCGGAATATTCCACTGCCGCGCCAACTCGAATGAGCGGCCCAACATCATGCGGAGCTTCTCTACGGTGGCCGGAGCGTATTCTGTGCGCTTCTCTGCAAGCCACTTCGAGATGTCCTGCTGCGTGATCTCATCCAGCCGGTGCTTGCCCCATTTCGGTACCAGATGGGTATTCAGGACTGCTTCGGTGTTCTCTGGCCGCTTCTGATAGGTCTTCGCGTGGTCGATGTGTTGCTGCGCCAGTTCGGCGTACGTCGGTGTTGCTTTCTTCTTTTCCTTTCGTCCGGCTGGATTGCCGTTCAACTCGACCTCGGAGCGAAGCTTGCGCGCTTTAACTTTCGCCGCACCGAATGTGATCGCTTCGTACTTTCCGATCTTAAGCTGTCGCTGCTTTCCGTGTGGATCGATGTAGCGCAGATAATACGTCTTCCCGCCACTGGCGCGCACCTCCAGCACAAAGCCTGGAACGATCTTGTCCCAGTAGTCGGTTTTCTTTTTGCCGTACTGGCAGGTGGCGTCGGCGCACTTTGCGGCGCTCAATGTAACCTTAGTCATGTTCATTTCTCCTTCTCGAAGTTCGTTGTTCGGCAGTGCGAGAGCACGCCGGTTGGTGATTCAGGGGTGTGGGTGCCGGTCAGCCGGATCGGGGCTGCTGGGTTAGCGAAATTGCCAGCTACGGCGGGTTTCGAGCCAACCGCAGGCGCAGCTCAGCGCCGCCCGCTCGCACGGACGGGCACAGAAAGGCTGGCAAACTGGATTCCTGGCCAAGCAGACCAATGGACCGGCCTAAGGGTCGTCTGGCTCTGACCAATCGTGAGCAAAGAACACTTTCGCACCGCGCTCCCGGATTGAATAGTTCCAGAGGTGCTTGGCTGGGTCGTCACCGGTGTAGCGTTCAAGCACGTTGATTATGGCCCGGCGGCTGGCACCTGATCGCGCTGCTGCTTCTCGGCTAATGGCCATTTTTTGTTCGACACCGTCTGTGAGACAGGCACGAATTGCCTCGATGATTTGCTGGTCGCTGCGCTGTGCGTCAGCCTCGCTGTATTTGTCGAATTCCACTGCATCGACAGACTTTACCGACGCCAATCTTTCGGCATAGCTTAGGTCTTTGGCATCATCGTACGAGTAGGCCTCATCGTCGTTCGGGCCGCGCCGCTTTGTGAATTGGAATTGCACAATCTTCTCGTTTCGGCTGGTGCGTTCTTCGAGGGGCACAAGCAAACAAGCGGCATCAAAATCCTCAACAATATCGCTTGTCCCTCCATAGATCGGTTGACCGTCCGGTGAGCCGTTCTTGCGAGTATGTGCCAAGGCAACAAATGTCCCTCCCTTCAGCGTAAATTGTCTAACAAGGTTGCCGAAACCGGCACTTTTCGCTTTGTCCATTAAATCGACAAATTTTTTCAATGTATCGATTATGACAATCACGTCATTGCATTGGTCGGAGGTAACCATCTCGGCAATAGCCTCCGACAACCTGGAAGTGGTGAAGCCGCTCATACCGGGCACAAGCGTGTTCGCCTGCAGCTCGTCCAATAGAACGACCTTTTCGGCGACCCCGCGACCGCTATCGTCGGCATTGATGTAGTAGACGTTTTGTGCCCTGATCGTTTTACGATCAACGCCTTCAGACAAAAGATGGAGCACGATAAGGGTCTTACCCGCGTTTGGCGGCGCGTAGATCACTGTGGATTGTCCAAAGAGAATTGCCCCTCCAAGCAGTCCTGTGTGTTCCTTGGCGTGCCTCTCTAGTTCTGCTCCCATTCCTGCGAGGCTGAATGCGGCGAGCGGTGAATTCTCGACAATAGGCGGCAGGTTAGTGCTTTCTGTCTCTGCTGCATCTGGTTCAGCTCCGAACTCCTGCAAGGTATCAAGCACGGAAAGCGCAGAGGCGCTATCAACCCAGTCATTGGGTTGAAAATAGTCACCAGAGGGGAGTGTTATGGGGTCATCAGGTCCATATACTGTTGAACGCCCATCAAAGTGCTTCCTAATGGCGCTCACTGGTACGGATGAGTGCAAGGCGTACAAAACTACTTTTTGCAATGGTCCGGCATTGGCCCAAAGTAGTGGGAAAATCCCGATAGCTTGCAGTGATCGCCGCTGTGCCTCAACTTGCTCATTGCCATTCGCAACGAGTGCAACTGTATTTTTAGGGATTGTACCGATCAACGAACCTGAATTCGGATCGACAAAGGTATCAAAACCGAACGCTTGCCAAAAGCGCTCAGCTTCGCCCACGGGCGAACTTGTGAATTGTGTCATGATTAAACCTTCAAACTTGTGCTCGGCGAAACGAGCGATTGTTCTATTTGCGCGCCGCGCGAAGGTTCAGTTTGAAGTCTCGTTAAAGTCTGCTGGTCTTAGCCGAGCAGTGGCGAGAAAAATGGGGACACGGGGCCGGATTGTCAAGTCCACACCGAGACCCCCCAGATTCTCAGGATCTCAGTTCCCCGCCCTCCCCCTGCCGAAATGCCCACACAGCCGTGACACCAAGCCATCGGTTCTTGACACGAAAAGGACGAACGCAAAGCCGCTGTCGCCAACCGTGTAAATCAGCTCAAACCAGTCGGGATGCACCTCCAACCAATCCCAGTTCGGTTCGAAGTCAGGTTCACCAAATCGCTTGCCTGTCAGCGGGTTGTGCAGCGGTGAAAATCCAAGTTCTTGTACTATCACTTCTTCTGTGTCGCCTTCATCAATCACCGCGATGTGAGTGAGGTCTGAAAGGCCGTTCTCTTTTGCCGTTATCAGATGGCCTTCGATCAAGTCTCGCAGGTCGGTGGGAAGGTTTTGTGCCAGCCCAGTGTGTTGGTCATAGATAGAAATCATGGTCGTATCCTTCAGGCATAAAAAATGCGCCCGAGGCGGGATGCCTGGACGCTGTGTTTCGGTTGGGTAGTGGCTGGTCAGTTGGCTTGGTGTGACCTGCAGTGGTCGAGCAAGGCTTGATCGCCGTCAGGCCGATCTTCAACGAGCACCACTTGGCCCTGCCCGTCGTCGCTCAGGATGAACACGAGCTCGAACCAGCCGTCCGAGTAAGCGATGTATTCAGCTGAAGTGGGATCCAGCCGATCGTCCGGTTCGAGGATGAGGATTGTGCAAAGCTCTGCGAGCGGCTGGTCGTTAAAGTCGGCAAGCCTGTCGCGCGTTGCTGATATTACCGCTTTAGCGGCTGGATGTAGGCTGGAAGCTAGGACCGCCTGCAGCCCTTCCCATGTGTCGATTGTTGTCATGTCGGTTCTCCATAGAAAAAGCCCCCGGAATCGCTTCCGAGGGCTTCAGGGTTTTGATGATTGTTGAGTTAGAAGGCGGCGACCACTTTCACGTCCGGATGCCCAGTTATGCGAAGGGGTATTTCAAAGTACTCCTGCACATTCTCACAAGCGTTACGCTTGGCCACATCGAGCATCGCCCGCTGCTGTGCCTGTGCGGTGATGGCTTTCCTTGCCGTCGCGTAGGCGCGTTTGTTCAAGGCCTGCACCTTGTCGTCGTTCATCGTCAGAATGCCGCCATTTATGGCCGTTGCCCTTTCCGGCGCGAACGCAACGTCGGACAGTCTCAGCTTCGGCAGTTTGACCCGCACAAGCTTCGCCTTCTCGTCGTAGTCGACATCGGCAAGGGTCAGGTCTGCAAGGTTGAGCCGGTAGTCCACCGATGCCGGAACGATCAGTACCTGCTCGCTTTCGAAGATCCACCAGTCGGTGTCCTTGGCGCGAACCTTTGCTGTGCCCTGATAGGACCACACGACCATTTTGTTCTCGGCGCGAAGGCTCTCGACAGTGGCCGACAGCACCTCGCTTTCCTTGACCTGGAAGAAGCCATCTTCCTGCACCTCGTGGACGACTTGGACCTTCGGTGCGATCCAGTAGCCGAGGCCGAAGGTTGCGAGCGGTAACGACGCGACAATCAGGCTCCGCGCCATCCGCTTATCTTGCTCTCCTATCTCTGTGACATTGGTCATCTCGTTCTCCAGTAAAGAAGCCCTCTGACTTTCGTCCTCGGGCTTCGAGTTTGTGGGCTAAAAGACCGACAGAATGCCGTTCTCATATAAGATGCTCGATTTTCCGCACCCTTCGGCAGCGCAGTTTGCGCCTAGGGCTTCTCAGTCTATGGTGAGTGATGTCGCGGTGGGGAGGCGATGGGAATGAAGTCAGAGAAACCAACTCTCCGAACGGATGACCTCCTAAAGCGAGGGTTTATCCATGCCTGCGAGTGGCGGATCATCGAAAATCGCTTGAAGCAGTCAGCGCGCCTTCCCGATCATCCAGGCGTCTACGCCTTCTGCATAGATGGAGTCGCCCAGTACA
Organism: Pontixanthobacter luteolus; assembly: GCF_009828095.1. GTDB lineage: Bacteria > Pseudomonadota > Alphaproteobacteria > Sphingomonadales > Sphingomonadaceae > Pontixanthobacter > Pontixanthobacter luteolus. Next base: position 34,693 of record NZ_WTYP01000002.1, read on the forward strand.
TCGGACTGGCCTCTAAAAGCCTTGCTCGGAGGATTTATGGTTACGAGAAGCCGGGATCTACACAACGAACAAATCAGCGCCTCAATGAGCTACTTCTGGCGCAGGCTAAGTCCGGGATTTCTGTGCAAATCGTGGTGGCCTCGCCGCCAGACTTCGAATGGAATGGCTGGTCCATCAGTGGGGCAGAAGGTCTCGAAGCGGCTTTGATCAGAGATTACTCACTTCCCTGGAATGTGCGGGGTTCTACTGCGAAAGTCTCAGCCCCGCGGCGCAATACGCCCTCACCCAAGAGACCAACAGAGGGTTTCAATACGAACCGTCATCCAGGCAAGTACGGCCCCCTGAGGAGCTTTCTGGAGGATTGTCGCCAAGACCGGATATCAATGACCTTCAGGCAGATCGAGGACCTCGTTGGCAAGCTGCCAAAATCGGCGTCCCTTTATCAGGCTTGGTGGGGCAACCATGAAGGTAACTCCCAAGCCAAAGCGTGGATGGGTGCTCGCTATCTTGTGGAGGCAAATCCAGCCGGAAGGTCGGTGATTTTCCGCAAATTTGAGTATTGACGCCGTGAATTGAGGTTAGCACCAACTCCGTCGCGAACCCGTCCAGTTCTCTGCCAAACCTTCGTTCACGAGGATGCTCCCGAGGCTTTGCCCGTTGCGGGTGATGATCCTCAGCTTACGGCCGTAGCGATCTTCGTCACGATCAATAGCTCTGAGGCGGAAGCCACCTTTATTGAGCAAGGCTGTTAGACGGCTGGTCGCTCGCTCTCCCAAAGCACGCTCGGCCGGGCAGTCTGGGCTGCTGACCTCAGGGGTGTTGATGTCAGCTATTCGGATCTTCTGCCCCTTGAGCCAAATGGTATCTCCGTCGACCACACAGGTAACCCGGATCGGTCCGCTGCAACGTGAGAAGGCAACTTCGTACTGCTCAGACCCTCCGGCAGGTGGTATTTCGGTTGGCGATGTTTGCCACAGCCAGGCGACGGCTATGCCAATTATCGGCGCGAAAACTAAAGCTCCGTAAGGCCAATTCTCTTCCCACCAGGCTTTGCGCTTCCGAGAACTTGGCTCGAAGTTCAGCACGTTCACCGGCCGCTTGTTCAGGGGTGGTGCTCGGAAAGGTCGCCTAGAGCGTGTCATCAATTCCTCCGACGTAGGGCTAGGAGCCTACCCAACAATTGAAATATTGTGTTGATTTTTCGTGTTTGAGCAAGGGTTTGATTTGATTGCGGCAGAATAAGTGGGCAACCCAACAGTATGAACCGAGCCTATGTTTCGATCGACGCATGCCACCTTCCTCAGGTCACCGATGCAGAGCTGCTGGGTCAGTTGGCTGCAGGACTGCCTTTTGCGTTGGAGCCAGCACAGCGTGCGGCCTGGGAGTTTCAGATTGCGCATCTACGCGAACTCGCTGTGGAGTTGCCACCGGCCCACTTCTTTCTTGAGTTCCTTATCCCGCGCATGGGCCGCCGGGCCGATCTCATTGTGGTCATCGATGGACTGATATTTGTCGTCGAGTACAAGGTTGGTTCGAGCCAATTCGACCGTTCTAGTGTGGATCAGGTCTACGGCTATGGCCTTGACCTCAAGCACTTCCACGAGACCAGCCATACTGCGTCGGTAGTTCCTATTCTGGTTGCCACTCATGCGGAGGAACCAGTTGATAACTCTCTTCAATGGGAAGACGACGGCCTGGCTCGCCCATTGAAGGTAAGCGCCGACGGGCTTGCACCCGCAATAAACTATGTCTGCCGCATCTGGGGCGGGCAGCCTATTGGACCGGTTGAATGGGCTGAGGGACGGTATCGGCCGACACCCACCATCGTTGAGGCTGCCCAAGCCCTCTATCGCGGCCATGATGTGGAAGAGATTTCACGTTCGGAGGCAGGCGCTGAAAACCTTACTCACACTTCAGACTACATCGCCTCCGCGATCGAAGATGCCAAACGCAATGATCGAAAGATCATCTGTTTCATCACCGGCGTCCCTGGTTCCGGTAAGACCCTTGCGGGTCTAAACCTGGCAACTGCAAGGCAGCGGGCCCACGGCGATGAGCACGCGGTGTTCCTTTCCGGTAATGGGCCGCTCGTCGAAGTGCTCCGCGAAGCCTTGGCGAATGATGCTGTCGATATCGCACGCGTCGCTGGCGAGAAGACTTCCAAGGTCAAAGAAAACCGCCGCGCTTCGGCCTTTATCCAAAACATCCATCACTTCCGCGACGATGCTCTTTCTACGGAGGCGGCACCGATCGAACGCGTTGCGATCTTTGACGAAGCGCAGCGCGCTTGGGACGTGGAACAGACGTCAAAGTTCATGCAGCAAAAAAAGGGCCAGCTCGGGTTCTCAATGTCCGAACCTGAGTTTCTGCTGAGCGTAATGGACCGGCACGACGGCTGGTGCGCCATCATCTGCCTGGTTGGCGGTGGCCAGGAGATCAACACAGGAGAAGCCGGCATTGCGGAGTGGCTTCGCGCGTTGCAGCGTTCCTTCCCGCACTGGCAGGCGCACATCCCGGAAACACTCGAGCACAAGATTGATCTGGAAGAAGAGATTACGGCTCCAGCCTTGCACCTGGCCACTGCCCTTCGCTCGTTTCGGGCTGAACGACTTTCTGACTTTGTGGGCGAGGTAATCAAAGGGGATGCTGAGGCTGCCCGAGCGATAAGCCATGAACTCCAAGATTTTCCGTTGTTCGTCACGCGCGACATGGACGCGGCACGCTCATGGCTTCGGAGCAATGTTCGCGGCAATGAAAGGTCGGGCTTGCTTGCTTCGTCGAATGCTGCGCGGCTTAAACCCTACGGCATCTTCACTAAGGCCAAGATCGAACCAGCGAAGTGGTTTTTAGCTCCTCCTGAAGACGTGCGGTCATCAAATGCTCTGGAGGACGCAGCAACCGAGTTTGACGTTCAGGGTTTAGAGCTCGACTGGACCTGTGTCTGTTGGGACTCGAATTTTCGCCGGAAAGGCAAAGTCTGGGAAACGATGCAGTTTCGCGGCACGCGGTGGCAGGCGGTGAATGATGCGGCGCGGCAGGCGTTCATTGCTAATTCCTACCGTGTGCTGCTGACCCGTGCGCGCCAGGGGATGGTGGTTTTCGTGCCTGAAGGGACTTTGGTGGATAAGACCCGTGAGCCGGAATTCTACGATGCGATCTTCGAGTTCTTGCGCCTCTCAGGGTTCAAGCCCCTGCCCTAATCTCTTTGGAGCAATGTCAGCTTTGCGCCCTAATGTCGGTCGTTGAAGACCTTACCCCGATAGTCCGGAAGCAGACGTTGAAAGTGCCCTCTTTAATGGCCGCAATGTCGGGCAACTATGTAGGGGGGCTCAAGAATGTATGGTGCTCGGACCCAAGGCAGCTCAACAGTACCCTCGCTTTGAAAGACTGTGCCGTAATGGCATGATCCCCTTGTTCAGCTCCGCCGAATGAAGGTCAGTGTCCTGCTTGCGAAGTTCACGAGCTCAGCATCGTTGATGTCTTCGGTTTGGTAAGTCGGATTTGTGTCGTGGTGATAGCGGTTTGCGAAGTCCAGTATCGCCCGCAATTCTTCCGTATCGGCGAGCGAAAGAATCTGGTTAGCGGTGCCGATGCGCTGATCACAAAGGGTCCAGAAACGTCCAACCATCGATCCAGGTGGGAAATGATTGGCGTAGGCGACCCGCAAGAACGCCTCGATCATGTAGCGTAAATCTGCCGCGACCGTTCGCTCTTGCGCTGGGTCGGCGTTTTGAACGTAGGCCATAGCACGAGCGAAACGGTGATCATGCTCGGTAATGCTGTCGTGGTTCACATCCCATGCCTCAATGATCGAACCGACGGCAGCACGAGCGATACGCAAAGCTGACCGGTTATCCCGGGGCGCGACCTTCCAAAGGGCAATCAGGAACGGCTTGGAGTGCGAAAGCACGATGACCTGCCTGACACGATCCAGCAGGCGCCGTATTTCTTGCACCGTAACCAGCGAACGATGCTCATCGAGGCTGGTCATTGGGTCATCAATGACCACGATCGCGTTGGCGAGGTTTGCCGATTGATGCAGCGAGGCAAAGAAGAATGCCAGCGCAAGGGTGTTTCGGTCTCCGGCGCTCAGCGCAGTGCGGAATGATGGCCCCGCGTCTGCTGCCAGCGGCACATCGACATTATTGATGACGACGTTGTAGGTGGCGGACGATCCGACACGATTGTTAACAGGGCTGACTCCGCCTAATCGGAACCCTGCGTTGAACCTGCCAAGGTAGTTATTGATCGACGCCTCGTAGGTGGGAAATATATTTTGGCGGTAGTTATCCAGCGCAATCCGAGCGTTGTCCCTCGCGGTTTCTGTCTCCTGTTTCGCGGCTCTTTCAGCCAGATAAGCGTTACAACGGGGTGCGATCTGCTCGCTATGTCTCGAACTGGTAGCCTTTAGGCGATTCAAATCAGTCGTCAGCGCCGCCACGTTGGCGGCCTGCGCCTGCTCCTTCACGATGGCGATCTGTCCATTCAACCCTACGAGCAGATCGGAAATAGCTGCGATCTCGTCCCGCTTGACGTGGAAAGCTTCGATGGCGGTGATCGCAGCTGTATCTAGAGCAGCGGCATCCAATGGTGCGGCGCGTTTCGCATTGAGCGCGGCTTGCACGGCATCCCGCGCGGCTTTCCAGGCGCGGGCGAATTCCGCTGTATCGATGGCGAACTCCGGCACTTCGAGAAAGCGAAGCCAAAACGCCCGGCGTTGCGTCGCAACACCAACTTCGCGTTCAAATGCAGCCTGAACTTCGCCACTATGCGCATTCGTCAAGTCGCCACTTGCGGCAGCGAGGTCCGCCTTCAGCGAAGTGTATTCAGCACTGAAAAAGGCTCGGTAATGATCAATGATTTGAGAGCCGTTGAGGGGTTGGGCACAGAATGGACAACTCTTCTCGGCCCAAGGTTGACCATCGCTGGAAAGGATGACCACTCCATCGCTGACCCACCGTTCACCATTGGTCCCGATCTGCGCCAAATGGGTCTGCACCTGCGCCGCCGCATCAGCGTCAAGATGCTCCATACCGCGCGCCAGTAATGCATTGATGCCATCAATATCGAAGGCTGGAAGTATCAGCGCGTCAAACTCCGGTTCGGTTTGCACCGCCGCGCCTGATTGCGCTGCGGCAAGCGCTCGTTCGGCATCCAATATGCTGGCATCAACGTCTTCGATATCTTGGAGCGCGCAGAACTCATCGACGGCAAGCCCGAACCTAGCGATCGCAGGGATCGCCGCCTCTTTCTGGCGAAGCTGCCGATTATGCTCTTCAATGGCTGCAATGTGACCTTGCAGAGCTGAATTTAGCGCAACGCCCTGCGCACCGAGAATGAGTTCGTGTAGATTTTGTCGATGACCTGCCTCGATCTCGATGCCGGAACATACATTCTCCGCTACAAAAGCATCGTCAAAAACGACTAGATCGCTGAGCGGCGCCGACCAAGCACCGTTTTGGAATGCGTGTTGCGCACCATCCAAATCTTCCAGGACGATGTGAGGCGGATTTGCCGCACCGACCCTATGACGGTCTGAGATCAATTTGGGATCACCGCTGCTCAGCGAGCGGAGGATGGCGGCCATCGTCGTCTTTCCGCGGCCGTTCTCAGCGTAAATAATGCTCATCCGCGCGAAGGGTAGCTGGCCACCGAGCGCAACGGCATCAAACTGTCCGACGTTGTTAAGTGAATTAATGTGACCGACCACGGTTTTCCCCAAATACGACGTTACAATGGTAGGGTAATTGCAGCGAAGCAGTTCTCTTGTCGATTCCTTGCCGCTACTACTATGGAGTATTTATGGCCAAACCAATCAACTTGCCAAATGGACGTTCTTGGAAGACGCAATCGGCAGCGTTGGCACATTTTAAGGACATGCTTGGCCGATATGATGACAATGAAGTGGTCGAAGACCGTAACGACCACGACGATCTGATCGCGCTTCTCGAACGTTATGATGGCGTGGTCACAGACCAGCCCTCGAAGATAGGCGCTGGTGTTGACGAGTTTTTTCGCAAGCGCAACTTGTTTGATGGCTTTTCGACGCCCAGTTTTTGGGCGCGCCGTACTGACGGTAGCGAAACCGACTTTAGCTACATCTGGGCAGTCAAAGGCGAACCGAAGTCCGGTGCGCAGGAATTCTACGACGCATGCCGTGCGTCCGTTAATGCCGATCTTGTCGCTGCCAAGCGCAATCACTTCAATACTTATGGGGATGCCACCGGGCGCGTTCCATGCGAACTGACCGGCCAGCTAATCGGCGTCGGTGAGGCGCATCTCGACCACGCCTATCCGACGTTCGGCCATTTAGTGGTGACATTTCGGGCTGCGCGTGGTTGGCAACATGAGGTTCCGAAAGGTGTGCTGAGCCCACCTGCCGATAGCCAAGCGACCACCACCTTCGTTGATCCCGCAGTATCTAAAGCATTCGCGGCGTTCCATCACAGCGCGGCGCTGCTTCGTATAGTCCGTGACAAGATGAATCTTTCCATGGCGGCAGGGCAACGCAAGCCGAAGGTGAAACAGCCAGTGGCAATATGACGTTGGCGGTCGCACACCAAAGAGCCTAGAACGGTGGCTGCCGACAAGAGCCGACGCTTTTTCGCCCCGCTTAGGTAGCGACAATTTGATCGACGTTTGCTGCTTGGCAGGCGGTTACGAACGGCAGCTATGCCGAGCTTGGCTCAGAAAGCCGCCTGTCAGCAACCGGCCCACAAGTGGACTCTCCTATGGGCTAAGCTTTATGTGGGATGAGCGTGGGATCGGCACACGAAAGAGCCAAGGTCGCCCCACTCGATACCCAAGCTCGCGACCAGCCGAGCGGCCTTTCCGCCTTAGTTGTCGAATTTTCCTACTGAAAGCTATGGTGCCGCTTAGAGGATTCGAACCTCTGACCCCATCATTACGAATGATGTGCTCTACCGACTGAGCTAAAGCGGCTCCGGCGGGGTCGATGGCCTGCGCCTGACCCGCTTGATGTCTGGAGGCCCGAGCCGGAATCGAACCGGCGTGCACGGATTTGCAATCCGCTGCGTCACCACTCCGCCATCGGGCCTCTGTTCCCATGGGCAAGGCCCATGGCGGAAGCGGGCATCTAGCGTCTCGCGCACTGATAGGCAATGCGATTCTTGCCGGTCTGCCGATAGTAAAAGCGGGCTGGCACATCAGACGCGTTTCGCTATGAAACCTGAATGAGTGTGAACAGTCTGATAGATCCGATTACCGCTGCTGGTGGCAGCGTAACACTGAACAACGCCGAAAGCTGGATGCAGGGCCGCACGCTGTATGGCGGCGCGTCCGCCTTGATCGCATACACCGCAGCTATCCGGGCCTTTCCCGATCTTCCCCCGCTCCGCGCGGGCCAAGTGGGTTTCGTCGCACCGGTGGGTGAGACATTCGAACTGCGCAGCGAGATGATCCGGCAGGGCCGCAATGTCGCACAATTGCGGAGCGAAATCCTTTCAGAAGGAAAGGTAGCGCTGACCGCGTTCTGGCTGTTTGGCACAGCGCGCGAACCGAATGCTGTCCATCCTGCACCCCTCCCCAGCCCCGATCCCGGCAGACCGGAAGATTCGCGGCCGGCCAACACCGACCGCGCACCTGAATTCCTGCGCAACAATTACGATGTGCATTATACGGCCGAACGGCGCGGGGCAGACGAGCCCGTGGTCAGGCGCTGGACCCGGCTGAAAGAGCCCGCAGACATCGATCCGATCTCCGAACTCATCCTGATGGGCGACACGCTACCCCCGTCAGCTGCACGGATCATGCAGCGGCGCGGACCGATCAGTTCAATCAACTGGTCGTTCAACCTGCTCGATCACCAGCCCAAGACGCGCGATGGCTGGTGGCTGGCAGAAACAGCCAGCGACCACGCCGACGAAGGTTATTCGAGTGAGCGCCTGCGGCTATGGAATGCCGATGGGAAGCAGATGCTGTCCGGCATTCAGGCAGTTGCGATTTTTGGCTAGCGCGCCGACGCGCTAGACGTCTTCAAACTTTGGCGCACGCTTGGCCATCCCGGCCATCACAGCCTCGATCTGATTTTTCGTGCGCATGATGCCGTGCTGCTCGATGCTTTCTTCCATCAGCAATTCGTCGCCCGCAGTATCGGCCATCTTGTTGTGCAGCCGTTTGGCCGCGCGAATTGCGTGCGGGTTGCGATTGGCAATTTCGGTCGCAATCGCAGTGGCCCGGGCATGCGGATCGCTGTCCACGAAAGTCGCCAAGCCATATTCCTGCGCTTCTTCGCCGGTGAACTGGCGGTTCGTGTAGACCAGTTCCCTCAGCACATCGTCACGCACCATGCCGCGCCACAACGCGTAACCGCCCATGTCCGGTACCAGGCCCCATTTGAGTTCCATGATCGCCATGCGGGAATCGGGCGCAGCAACCCGGATGTCCGCACCGCTGGCAATTTGCATGCCGCCGCCGAAACACACGCCGTGGATCGCGCAGATCACCGGGACGGGCAGCTTGCGCCACTGGGTTGCGACCTGCTGGAACTTGTTCGAATTGCCGAAGGTTCGCTCGGTCAGAGAAGGCTCGTCGGATGATGGTTCGCGGCCGAAGCTCGACGTGTCGAGGCCCGCACAGAAGCTTGCCCCTTCGCCCGAAAGCACAACCGCCCGCAGGCCTTTCATAGTGTGCAATGCCTGACCGGCCTTGATGATCTGTTCGAACATCTCCGGATCCAGCGCGTTCATCTTATCGGCGCGGGTTAGACGGACCTGCGCAACACCGTCATCGCCGAGTTTGATCGAGACACGCTCGTTCTGCTGAAATTCCATGCTCGTCACCTGCCGATTCTTTCTGATTATCGATTGGCAGACATGGTTGCGGATGCGGCGTTTGCTGTCCAGACCTTCTTGGGCTCTGCGCCTCAGAAGCGTCCGCCAGACCGCATGCTGTAGGCGCGGTCGGACGTCACGATCAGGTGATCGACAACCTTGATACCCAGCACCTGAGCGGTCAGCGCCAACTGCCGGGTGGAATTCACGTCGTCATCGCTGGGGCGGCAATCGCCGGACGGGTGGTTATGGGCGAGCAGGATCTTGCTGGAATCCAGCGTCAGCGCCCGTTTGAACAGCCTGGAAACATCGCAGCGGACCTGGTGGTCATTGCCCCAGCCCATCTCCTCATCGACCAGGTAGCGCTGCTCCGCGTCGCAAAATACGACCAACAAACGTTCCTCGTTCGCCCGGCACAGGCGCGAGCGCAGATAGATCAGCAATTGCGGATTAAGCGGGTCGACCGGAACGGATTGCAGTTGTTCGCGCTGCGCAGCCTCTACGATGGTTTTGGCAGCGACCAGCATTTCGCAGGCATTACCGAACTGTCCGCCGACTTCGCGCAATTCCGAAGGGGGCGCGGCAAGCGCCTGTGCGAGCGACCCGAAACGGCCCTTCAAAACTTCTGCTAGCTCGCCCGAGCGCTCTCCCGCGAAGGGCGAGAGGAGCTCCGCCATTGCCTGTAATTGCCGTGGAGGCTGACCCGCCGGTGGTGCAACCATATCCCGAACGCCAGGATGATGATCTGAAAATAGAACGGACCCATGTAGAGGATCGCGTAGGCAATCGGAGAGATCGTCTCCACCAGTTCCCGCGCCAGATGTGCCAGGAATGCCAGAATTTGTAAGCCAGCCAGCCATAGGGTGTACATCCGGTTGGCCCGCAGTGCGATTACGATCATCGCGGCGCATGCGGACAAATCTATAAACAGATGTCCGAAATCCACACCTTGCAAGGAGAGATCACGGGCAACGAACAAATGGTACACGTCATCGGACAGGATCATCCAGAGTAGTACCAGGCTCATTCCTCGTTCCGGCCCGCGTCCGAAACGAAACGCGGCGAGGACGAGGAGGAAAACCGCCACCGACTGCCCAATTTCCCGATATTCGTTCCAGAAATTTAGCGCAGCCAGAGCATTACCTTCCGCTTCTTCAGGTGAGCTCGCTCTCTACCAAAACAGCGTCGAGCGCGGAAGCAGGGATTACAGTGGGGACGCCTTCGTCCGACCCGGCATGTTCACGATAAATCTTACTCAGTTCGTCATGCACGCGCAGCAGGCTGGTCGACATCGACATCGCTTGCTGTTCAGCCTGGGTCAGACGAAGAACCGCCTTCTGGCCAACATCGATTGCGATGTCAGGATTTTGGCGGGCTGAAATCATCGCCTGCTTGAGCTTGGAACATGCGATCATCGCTTCATCCGAAAGGGCTTCGGCTTCGCGGATCAGCTTTTTAATGTTCAAGGCGTCATTGCGCATTGTGTCGTTCATTGAAAATCTCCGGCGGGTTGAGACCCGCGAAGATTACATTCACGAGTCTTGAGAACTCGCGTCGATGGAGGCTTTTCCGTCCAGAACTTCGCCGACCGATACAGCCGCCGAAACGACCAGGATGATCGCGGCGACCACTCCGAAAGCGATGCCGATCATTGCAGCCAAGCGCAAAAGAACGGCGTTTTCACCATCTAACGCAGTTGGGACGACCACCGGCTCCCGGGGTCCTGACCAAGGCACATCGATGAGGACGTGATGCGCATCAGAAAGGACGATCTCGCCGGGGTCGACCCGAGAACCCTGATCGGGGAAGATCGGTTCATCCGGCAGCTGAGAATTCCTGTATATAGGTTTTCTATAGGGGTCTTCGCCCTTGTATTCGTAGTCTGGTTCCGCCCTGTACGCCTCGACCAGCGCATTGAGGCTTTCCGCCTCGAATTTATCCTTCAGTGCACGGATATGCTGGTTTATGCGCGCCTCGGACACGCCGAGTTCGGCGGCGATTACCTTGATTGGCACGCGCCGATCCACACGCTCGAGCACGGCGCGTTGCTTCTCGGTCAGGTCAAGAGTGGCTGCCGATGTCATGGGTGAGGGAATGTCCTCATGGTGCAAAGAGTAAATTATTGTTCACGCCGAATCAACGCACAGAGGCACCGATTCGGTCCAGACAATAAAAATCCTTATATTTGAGCGAAGCGTTCAGCCATTTACGCCAAGCGAGGTAAGGTAACGCTTAACGTTACGCGCAGCCTGCCTAAGTCTTTGCTCATTTTCGACCATGGCGATTCGCACAAACCCCTCGCCCATCTCGCCGTAACCTACGCCCGGGGCGACAGCTACTTCAGCATTGGTAAGAAGTTGCTTGGAAAATTCCAGGCTTCCCATGTCTTTGAGCGCTGGCGGCAACGGCGCCCAGGCAAACATCGAGGCGGGCGGTGGCGGAATATCCCAACCGGCACGGCCAAATGCCTCGACCATCACGTCGCGCCGCTTCTGATACAGCAGCCGGTTGGATTCGACGATATCCTGCGGGCCGTTCAGTGCCGCACAGGCGGCGGCCTGAATCGGGGTGAAGGCGCCATAATCGAGATAGGATTTCACGCGCGTCATCGCCGCGATGAGTTGTTTGTTGCCCACTGCAAAACCCATGCGCCAGCCGGCCATCGAATATGTCTTCGACATGGACGTGAATTCAACCGCGACATCCTTCGCGCCGGGAACTTGCATGATCGACGGTGTCGGATTGCCATCATAATACAGCTCTGAATAGGCGAGGTCGGACAGGATCCAGACCTCGTTCTCCTTTGCCCACGCCACAAGTCGTTCGTAAAATGCCAGATCGACCACTTCCGCAGTCGGATTGGACGGATAATTCACCACCAGTACGCTGGGCCGCGGGACGGTGAACGCCATGGCATTTTCCAGCGCGCGCCAGTATTCTTCATCGGGCGTCGTCGGAACTGCGCGGATCGTTGCACCGGCAATGATGAAACCAAACGTATGGATCGGATAGGATGGATTTGGCGCCAGAATAACGTCGCCCGGGGCAGTGATCGCATTCGCCAGGCTGGCCAGACCTTCTTTCGAACCCATGGTCACGACGATTTCTGTTTCAGGATCGACATCGACGCCAAACCGCCGAGCATAGTAATTCGCCTTGGCCTTGCGCAGCCCGGGAATGCCTTTTGACTGCGAATATCCATGCGCATCTGGCTTCTGCGCAACTTCGCACAGCTTCTCTATCACATGCGCCGGCGGCGGCTGGTCGGGATTACCCATCCCCAGGTCGATAATGTCGCGCCCTTCATGCCGCGCGGCTGCCCGCATCGCGTTCACTTCGGCGATGACATAGGGTGGCAGTCGTTTCATGCGGTAGAAGTCGGTGTTCATTTTGTTACCTGCAGGGCCTTTCGCTTGGAATTCCTATTCAGAAACAGAAGATCTGCTGTTTCAATGTTGTGACCTATCCAAGGTCAGCTACAATCACGCAAGCCGCAATCTATATCCAGAGATAGATTCGTACCACGCCCTCGCACCGCAGGACTGTCATGACCGACCCCAAAGATCCGACTGCCCCCTTCGCCGAACTGATGAAAGGCCAGGCGGCCATGATGCAAGGTATGCTGCAGCAATTCATGCCGGGGATGACTGGCGCCGCAGGGTCATCGCCATTCGCAGGTGCCGCACCGATGACGCCCGGCGCCATGGGTGCGCCAGCGGACATGGATCACTGGCACGAAGTGTTCGGCAAGCTGCAGAAAATGTGGATGGATCTGCAGGCTGAGCAAGCGCAATCGACAGAGCCGAAACTGGCGATTGTCGATCCGCTCGAATGGTTTGGTGCAATGCAGAACTGGTATCGCCAGATGCCGATCACCGAACCTGCGAACCAGAAGAAGCTATGGGAAGACAGCCTTGAACTTTGGCAGACAGTGCTCGGCAGATACGGGATTGGGCCAGAAGCGGTCACCGAAGACGAGCGCGAGCTGCCGCGCAAGGACCGCCGCTTTGCCGATCGGCGGTGGAGCGACCAGCCTGCTTTTGCCCTGATCCACCAGACTTACCTGCTGATAGCCGAGCGGCTGTCCGGCATGGTCGATGAAATGGAAGGGCTGGATGAAGGCCAGCGCGAACAGCTGCGCTTTGCCACCCGGGCGGTGACCGAGGCGTTGAGTCCGGCAAACTTTCCGATGCTCAACCCGATCGTGATCGAGAAGACGCTGGAGCAGAAGGGCGAAAACCTGGTCAAGGGTATGGAGCATTTCGCGGCCGACATGAAAAAGGGGCAATTGACCCATGTCGATCCCGATGCGTTCGAACTCGGCAGGAATATCGCGGTTACCCCGGGCAAGGTCGTATACGAAACCGATCTCTACCAGTTGATCCAGTACACACCGACTACTGACGAAGTGCTGGAAACGCCGCTGGTGATTTTTCCGCCCTGGATCAACCGCTTCTATATTCTCGACCTCAATCCCAAAAAGAGCTTCATCCGCTGGGCCGTCGAACAAGGCGTGACCACCTTCGTAGTCAGCTGGAAATCCGCGGACGAAAGCATGGCCGATGTCGTGTGGGACGATTACATTCGCGCGCAAATCGATGCGATCAACCACATTCGTGCACGGCTGAAGGTACCGTCTGTCCACACCATCGGTTACTGCGTGGCCGGCACTACGCTGGCAGCAACACTGGCGATCCTCCACCGCCGGGACGAACAGGACAAGGTCAAAAGCGCGACCTTCTTCACCGCTCAGGTCGATTTTGCAAAAGCAGGCGAATTGCTCAACTTCATTGATGACCGGCAGTTGTCAGGCATCGAGCAGCTGACCAATTGCGGCTATCTCGATGGCCGATACACTGCGGCGGCATTCAACATGCTCCGCGGCAGCGATCTGATCTGGAATTACTGGATCAACAATTATCTGCTGGGCGAAGATTATCCGGCGTTCGACCTGCTGCACTGGAATGGCGATGTCACCAATCTGCCTGCCAAATGGCATCAGGAATATCTGCGCGACCTCTACCGCGACAACAAGCTGGTGCAGAGCGATGCGTTAAGCGCCGACGGAACCGCTATCGATCTCAAGCTGGTCGAAACACCGTGCTATGTTCAGGCTGGCAAGGAAGACCATATAGCGCCTGCCGAAAGCGTCTGGCACATTACCGACCACTTTCAGGGGCCGATGCGTTTCGTGTTGGCAGGTTCGGGCCATATCGCCGGAGTGGTCAACCCGCCCGGATCGGGCAAGTATCAGTATTGGACCAACGAGGCGGATGTGTCTTCGTTGCAGGAATTCCGTGAGGGGGCGACAGAAACGCCCGGCAGCTGGTGGCCCGACTGGATCGACTGGCTCAAACAGCAGGACAACACTCTTATACCCGCGACAGGCAAGCGAAAACCGGGCGGTAGAGGCGACAAAATTATTGAAGACGCGCCTGGACGCTATGTGAAGAGCCGCTAGTTCTGCTTTATAAACAATAGCTTGCAGGACTATGCTGCACTGCACAAAAACTTCTTGACTTCGCAGTCGCAATCCCTATTTTGTGCACTGCAACAAAAGGGTGCTGCACCCGCGAAGCAAGAGGTACTGACCATGGCTACCAACGCCAGTAAAATCGATGCTGCTGCTGAAAAGGCATACGCCGAAGCTGCTGCCAAGAAGACAGACGCCAAGCCTGCTGCTGAAGACGCAAAGTCGGATGTCAGCGTGAAGGCAATCGCGGAAGCCGTGAAGGCGGACGAACCTGCTCCGGCCAAGAAGGCACCCGCGAAGAAAAAGGCTCCGGCCAAAAAGAAAGCTGCGGCGAAGAAGGTTGCTGCCAAAAAGCCTGCAGCCAAGAAAACCGCAAAGAAAGCGCCTGCAAAACGCAAGGCCGCCGTCAAGAAAATCACGAAATCCCCCGCAAAGGAAACCATTATGACCAAAGCACAGACCAAAGCCACCGATTACACCGCACAGGTAAAAGAAGGTCTCGCTGACCTGCAGACCCGCGCCAAGACGGTTTACGACAAGGGCACCGAATACGCCGCTGAAATGGGCGAATTCACCAAGGGCAACGTCGAAGCAGTCGTTGAATCGGGCAAGATCCTCGCTTCCGGCATGCAGGACATGGGAAAGACCTATGTCGAAGACGCCAAGGGTGCAGTTGAAACCATGACCGCAGACGTCAAGGAAGTCGCAGCTGTTCGCTCGCCGACTGAATTCGTCCAGCTTCAGGGCAAGTTCGCTTCGCGCAATTTCGACGCAACCGTCGCTGCCGTTTCGAAGAACACCGAAGCATGGGTCAAGCTGGCTAACGAAGCATTCGCTCCGATTTCCAGCCGCATGAGCCTGGCTGCAGAAAAGATCCGCAAGGCTGCCTAATCTCCTGATCGCCCGAAAGGGCTGAACAGGAACGAGGTTTCAGCCGGAACTCTCCCTCTCCCTCTCCGGCTATTCCTCCTGCGGGTCGGACGGTAATCCCGTCCGGCCCGCTTTCTATTTGGGTCCGACATCTCTTTGGGCGTGAGACTTGAACGGCCCGGCTATTTGCCCCGGCCATTTGCCCCGGCCATTTGCGAGGCGTTAATTTGTCACCGGCAAGAACAGAATTCGACCACCTGCCCCCGCAGCGCCCAACTGGCCCTTGCAGTTCGCGCGCCGCATACGATATTGGCCACGCAATGATCACGACCCCACCCTGCCAACTTGCCGCCCATACCGCGAATCGCGCGGCTGGCGAGGATTCGCCTGACGATGGCGATATCGGTGAAGGCCAGGTCGGCATCGCGACCAAGTCAAAAGCGAAACCGAAAAAGCCCAGCCAGTACAAAGTGCTGCTGCTGAACGACGATTACACGCCGATGGAATTCGTCGTGATGGTCCTCAAACGGTTTTTCCGGATGGATCTGGAACAAGCGACCAGAGTGATGCTGCATGTCCACCAGAAGGGTGTCGGCGTGTGCGGTATATTCCCCTACGAGGTTGCTGAAACCAAGGTGAACCAAGTGATGGATTTCGCCAAAGAGAACCAGCACCCGCTCCAGTGCACGCTGGAAAAAGCCTGACCGACCAGCAATATTGTGCGGCCTGTGCATCGCGGGGCATGACCGCGGGCGAAATACGCGCTAGAGTTGTTTCAGCGACAACAATAACGAGCCAGGCCGCGTAAGCGTGTTCAATTTCATTCCCGCCATTGACCGATACATTTTCCGGCTGGTGATCCTGCCGATGCTGGGCGTGTTTGCGATTGCCGCCTCGCTGCTGCTGCTCGACAAGATGCTGCGCCTGTTTGATTTTGTCGCAACAGAAGGCGGGCCGGTAGGCATCGTTTTCAAAATGCTCGCCAGCCTGATCCCGGAATATGCGAGCCTCGCGATTCCTCTCGGGCTGCTGCTGGGCATTTTGCTGGCATTTCGCAAACTCGCCACCTCCAGCGAGCTCGACGTGATGCGGGCAGTCGGGCTGGGTTATGGCCGGCTGTTGCGCGTGCCTTATATCATCACTGCGGTGCTGATGGCGGTCAATGTTGCGCTGGTTTTCTATATCCAGCCGGTCAGCCGGTATTATTACGAACAGCTCGAATACGAACTTCGCTCCGGCGCGCTGGGCGCGTCGATCAAGGTCGGCGAATTCACCACCCTCGCTGACCGCATGGCGCTGCGGATCGAACAAAGCGAAGACGATGGCAGGCGGCTGAAGGGTATCTTTGCCCGCGCATCGAACAGCGAAGGTCAGGTGCTGTCCATCACCGCGCGCGAAGGCAATTTCCTGGCCACCAACGACAGCCCCGACACCATCATTCTGCGGCTGACCGATGGCACGATCGTGCAGGACACGGGCGGCGAGAAATCGACCCCGCGCGTGCTCAGCTTTACTCGTCACGACCTGCCCATCGACCTGCCCCGGATCGAGGAATTCCGCGACCGCGGCGATGCGGAGCGCGAGTATATTCTGCCGGAACTGCTCAGTATCGGCTGGTCGGACAATGAAAGCGAGGCCAAACGGGATGCGAGCCAGGCCAGCTTCAACTTCCGGTTGGTCGAAGTGGTCATGATGTTGCTGATGCCGTTACTGGCGGTGGCACTGGCGATCCCGCCCAAACGATCGACATCGGCCCTCGGGGTTTTTGTGTCGATCGTGATGGTCGTCGCCTACCACAAGGTGAACCAGTACGGAGAAGACATCGCCGCGCTTGGCCGGGTTGAACCGATCGTCGCCTTGTGGGGCCCGTTCCTGTTATTCGCCGCGCTGATCCTGTGGATGTATTACCGGGTCGCTTTCGTGCCCGGCGGTCAGGCCATCGGCGCGCTGGAGGCAGCGAGCGCCAAGATGGGCAAACGCGTCCGCAAGCTATTCGGCCGCAAGAAACGCAGCCGGCTTGCCGGACCGGCCATAGAAACAGCACCGGCAGAATAGACCATGCAGCTCGACTTCTTCCCTTCGCGAACGCTGACGTTCTATCTGGCGAAACTGTTCGTCGTGCGCATTCTCGCGATGCTGGCGGTGCTTGTCCTGGTGCTGATGGCGCTCGACCTGCTCAGCACCACCGGGGAAATTCTTGCCGCACCCGGCAATGGACAATCGGAACTGCTGACTTATGCGATGCTGCGAATACCGCAGCTGATCTCGCGTTTCCTGCCGTATTCGGTTCTGCTTGCCACCCTGATTACGCTGGTCACGCTCAACCAGAACAGCGAGGTCGTGGCGATGAAGGCGGCCGGGCTTTCCGCGCATCAGGTACTGGCACCGTTGTTGCTCACTGCCGCGATAGTTTCCGTTGTCAGCTTTGCCTTTAACGAACGTATCGTGACCCGCGCCACTGCCACGTTGAAGGCATGGGAAGGCGCGGAGTTTGGGCCGATACCGGAAGATTCCGCCGTGAAGACGAATGTCTATCTGACTGACGGCGCCAATATCCTCGCCGCAAGCAGGTTGACCGGAACCGGCGAAGCCATACGGATGGAAGGCGTCACCTGGTACAGCCGCGACAGTTCGGGAATGCTGGCCCAGCAAGTGCGTGCAGAGCGCGCCACCTATGCCGCGCCCGGCTGGAAGCTCGAGAATATAGAAAGCTTCGATGTTGCCTCTGCCGACACGCGGGCGCAGGACACCATGATCGTCGGTGAAGGTTTGACCGTTGCCCAGATAGAACTGGATAGCGTCGATCCCGATGCCCAGGATTTCTTTTCGTTGTCACGCTCAATCGATGCCTACGAAGCCGTCGGTCGGCGCACCAGCGAATTGCGGGCAAAATGGTGGCACAAGCTATCGGGTCCGCTTTCCGCTTTCCTGATGCCGTTACTCGGTTCGATCGCGGCGTTCGGGCTTGCACGGTCGGGCCAGCTGTTCCTGCGCGCAATTATCGGCATGGCGCTGGGTTTTGCCTACTTCGTGGTCGACAACGCCGCTTTGGCGATGGGCAATTTCGGCGGATACCCGCCATTTCTGGCGGCCTGGGCCCCGTTCTTCCTGTTTACGCTGATCGGTGAGACGGTCCTTATCCGTACCGAGGAGTGACCGACTGGTCGCTACGCCTGGCACGGCGGGACGATGCTGCGCATCTGCCGGGCATAGAAAGATCAGCCAGCGCGCTGTTCGCGCAAAATCCCGAACTTGCAGGCATCGATTTCAGCGATGTCTCGAGCGTTGCGCAGCATGAAGCCCTGATTGCAAAGGGCCATTCCCTCGTCTCATCTGCCGACGAAAAGATCGTCGGGTTTCTTGCAGCTGAACCTCACAGACGGGAACTGCATATCTGCGAAATGTCGGTGGATGCCAATTATCAGCAGATGGGGATAGGCGCCGGGCTCCTGCGCGCCTGCATGATCGATGCGCGAAATTCAGGCTTTTCCGCGCTGACGCTGACCACATTTCGGGATATTCCGTGGAACGCCGCA
Source organism: Pontixanthobacter luteolus (assembly GCF_009828095.1). Lineage (GTDB taxonomy): Bacteria > Pseudomonadota > Alphaproteobacteria > Sphingomonadales > Sphingomonadaceae > Pontixanthobacter > Pontixanthobacter luteolus. Next base: position 53,364 of record NZ_WTYP01000002.1, read on the forward strand.
TTCTATGCGCGACTGGGGTTTGCGGAAGTCAGCGACCTCGACGCGCACCCACGGCTTGCGGGCGAACTGGCCAGCGAAGAGACGAACGGTTTGCCGCGAAGCCTGCGCTGCGCGATGATCTATTTTATCGATTGATCCCGGCTAACCCGCATGGTGCTGCGCGCGATACGCGCAACCAGCGTGAACATACCTTTGTGGTTCGCACCGTCGAACGTCGATCCAGCGCCAAGATGCGCGGCCAGCCTGCGGTGTGCCTCCGGCAGCGAATGATAAGGCATGCTGGGCATCAGGTGGTGCAGCGCATGATAACGCAGGCCGACCGGTGCCCAGATTTCCGCGATCCTGCCCGGCGGCGGGACATTGACCGAATCCAGATACTGCGCAGTAACCGTCATCGCTTCGCCGTCATTCTCCCAAAGATGCGCGACCAGCGTCCGCAGCTGGTTGAGAACCGCGGTAAACGAGAACACGGCAAGTGCGACGAGGATCGGTTTCCAGCCGAAAGCAAAGATGCTGCCGATCAGGCACCACGCCCAGATCATTCCCAGCGTTTCCTGCCAGAAAACGCGCGGCTTCAACTCGCCTTCCGGCGGACGGCGGCGAAAATCGGGATTGATCGACAACGCCGAGACACGTTCCCATACGAGTTTGCGGATCGGCGGGAAAACCGCGCCAAGCGGAACCAGAATGCCAAACCGCAAAACCAGCGCTGGCGGCGCCAGCAGCGCGATCAGCACGAACAATGGCAGCGACCACGGCTTCATCAATGCCAGGGGCAGGTATTCAGGGTCTTCGATTGTACCGTACTGGGTGCGCTTGTGATGCAAGGTGTGAACCCCTTCATACATGAAGGACGGGGTCAGCATCGGGATACCAACCAGCAAGTTCCACGCCTTGCGAAATCCCGGCAGCGCGTTCCTGTGGATGTGCGACAATTCATGGATAAACAGCAGCGCACGGTACAGCAGCAGGGCGGATGCGAGGCCCGCAGCGATTGCCAATGGCACGCTGTCCGTAAGGATCGCCAATGCCAGCGCCGCATAACCCAAGCCTGCCGAAAGCAGCATGTCGGTCCAGTAAATTGACGCTTTTGCCTCCGCGATATCCTTCGTCAGGTCGCGGGCGGCGCGCAGCATATCCTTGTCGTCGGCAATCCGCGCGCGTTTTGCCGGCTCGGCAGTGGCGCGCGCGTTTGCCGCAGGATTGATCGTTTGTTGCATAGTCATAATTTCAAATCCGAGAGGGCCCATACCGCAATCCGGCGGTTCGCAACAGTCCTTGTCGCCTGTCATGCCGCATGCGGGCACTCTGGGCGAGACTGACCTGGGTCGCTTGACAAGACAGGATATGCACACACAGGGCTAATCCAGCATGAACAGGGCGCAGAAAGCGTCAGGCCGCAAGGTCAAGCAAGGGTACTAGAGTGAACGACATGCAGATAGTTATCGCCCCCGCGAAGAGCAAGAAGGAGCGCGCCGCCTTCGTCGACCTTGGCCGCAAGTTTGCAGCGGCGACGCCGCACAGTGTTCCGCAATTGCGCAGCGAAATGCTGGAACTTGTCGATCCGGCCAAGAACCCGTTTTTCGAACATGCCCGCGTTCAATTGCTGATGGCGTTCAGGGGCGGAAAGCCGGTCGGCCGAATTTCGGCGCATATCGACGAACTCGCGCTGGAATTGCCCGCCGAGCAGGGAATGGGCCGCGGCACCGGTATGTTCGGCTATTTCGATGCAGAAGATGAACAGACCGGTCACGCGCTGCTTTCTGCCGCAGAAGACTGGCTGCGAGCGCAGGGCATGACCCATGTCCTCGGCCCGATCAGCCTGTCGATCTGGGAAGAGCCGGGCCTGCTGACCTTCGGCCACGATCATTCGCCGCTGATCATGATGGGCCACCACCCCGCCCACTATCAGGGCTGGATAGAGAGCGCCGGGTACAGTGAAGCGAAGAAGCTGCTCACCTACGATCTGGACGTGGAAGTTGATTTTTCGCCGCTCATCCGGCGCATCGTTAAATCCGGTCAGAATAATGACCGCATTCACCTGCGCAGTGCAGACAAGAAAAATTTCGAAGATGAAGTCCGGATTATCCTGCACATCCTGAACGATGCGTGGTCAGACAATTGGGGCTTCATTCCGTTTACAGAGCGCGAAATATCCTATGCGGCGAAGAAACTGAAACCGCTGGTGCACCCGGAACTTGTCCGGATCATGGAGCTTGACGGACGCCCGGTCGCATTCATGATCGCGCTCCCCGATGTAAACCGCGTCCTCTCGCAAATTCGCGGCAAGATGCTGCCGTTCGGCTGGCTCAAATTGCTCCGCTGGTCGAGAAATCCGATCGGGAGCGACATGCGCGTTCCGCTGATGGGCGTGCTAAAGGAATTCCACAATTCGCGCTTGGCGAGCCAGCTGGCTTTCATGATGATTGATGCAGTGCGACAAGACGCACGCGCCGCGTTCGACACAAAACGGGCCGAAATCGGCTGGATTCTCGACGATAATCAGGGAATGATTGCAATCGCCGATGCCATTGGCAGCAAGGTGAACCGCGAATACGTGATCTTCCGAAAGGACCTCTGACGGTCTTCGCAGGGCTAAGCCGTTTTGCCGCAGCGACCAAACTACATCCGCTGCGGGAACCACCCGCACCGCCGCGACTTTAATTATCAATGTATCACGCAACTTCAGACGCATAGGGCCCATATGGTCAAAGCCGCTTCACAGCCACGCGACCGCACCATGCCTGAGTGCGTTCTTGTCGTGGAAGACGACACCGTTCTTGCACTGTCGATGGAGCAGACGCTGATCGAAGCTGGCGTGAAGTCGGTCTATAGCTGTGCGAGCACGGAAGAAGCGGTCAATCACCTGCGCGAAAAACGCCCGGACGCAGTGATCATCGATATTCATCTTGCAGATGCCGACGATGGATATGTAATCGCGGAAATCGTCTCGCTGCTTAGCCCGCGGTCGCCGCGTATCGTTTTTTCCACCGGTTCGCCGAAGGAAATACCGGCGAGTGTAGCCAAACTCGGCAAGATACTGGAAAAACCGTATCAGCCCGAGGAATTGCTCGCCGCAATTGAAGGGAAGCCAAAAGGCATTCTCAAACGGCTGATCTCCAGCAGCAACTGACCGCTGTCAGCACCTCGGTGCCGCCCAGATCCAAACCACAGCGCCGCCGCAAAACCGGTAACTTTGCCGGAGCGGACCGCACTGCATCCACCCACCGTTCCGTAGAGAATTGGCCAACTGACCTGTAATTTGCTCGCGCTCGACGCGAACTCGACGCGAAGATGGCATCAGTAAAAATAGAAAGGCCTCCGTTCTCTCATGGAGAAAGGAGGCCTTTCGGGATCATATCACCAGCCGTTTGGACGGGAGGGGGGTCTCGGCGGTGATACAAGAATAATGCTCGGCAATTTAGTCGGTTCCCGGCACCGTTCGTTTTGCTGCAAAAATTTTCCAAGTCCTTGATTTACTGCATGGAAAATTTGCCAAACGGTCATCCGCTTGTTCGATCGCTCTCGCGCGTTATAAGTCTCCCAGCATCATTCCAATCCGCTTGCTATCACCATTGGCGAATTGATTTTTCTTGGTGGAATGACTGGAACAATAGGGGTGAGCGAGCGTTTCACGCACGCACAGAATTCAAACGGAAGGGTATTCATGTCACTTGGAAAACGCGTCGCCGAGCATCTGCCATTTTTGCGGCGCTATGCCCGCGCACTGACCGGGTCACAAAAGACAGGTGACACATACGTTACCGCAACTTTGGAAGCCGCTCTTGCCGATGACGAGCTGAAAGCATCGCTGGAGAACGGCAGAGTTCCTCTCTACCGCGCTTTCAACAAGGTCTGGGCCAGCTCCTACACAGAAGCAGAGCCGGAAGGCGATGCGCTGACCGGGCATGAAGCTGCTGCCCAGGACCATCTCGGCCGGATCACTCCGCTCAATCGTCAGGCATTGCTGCTGACGACGCTGGAAGATTTCAGCATCGCCGATACCGCCACCATCATGGATATGAAGTCCGAAGACGTCGAATCCCTGATCAAGGAAGCAGTGCGTGAAATTGACGATGAATCGGCAACCAGCGTGCTGATCATCGAAGATGAGCCGCTGATCTCGATGCAGCTGGAAGATCTGGTGACGTCGCTTGGTCATGAAGTGTGCGGCACTGCCGCGACACGGACACAGGCTGCCGAAGTTGTCGCCAACAAGACACCCGGCCTTGTGCTTGCAGATATCCAGCTGGCTGATGGTTCTTCAGGCCTCGACGCGGTCGACGATATCCTCGCGATTTCCAGCGTCCCGGTTATCTTTATCACCGCATACCCGGAACGTTTGCTGACAGGCACCCGTCCGGAACCGACCTATCTGGTCACCAAGCCATTCCAGGAAGAGACTGTTCGCACAGCGATCAGCCAAGCATTGTTCTTCGGCTCCAGCCGGCCGCTCTGAGCTAAAATTGAGACGAAGCTGCGCCCGGCCACACGGCCGGGCCAGTTTCCCGACCGGCTATTTGAGCCGGTTTGCCCTGATCGAGAATTCGCTCGGGCGCCGCAGCGGAACCACCAAACGGCAGGTTACACCCTCTGGCTTGAAGCTAAGCTCCACCGGATTGCGCAGTTCGTGCGCAACAATCTTTTCGATCAGATTCGTGCCAAATCCGTTCTGCCTGTTCTGAGGCACGGGCGGACCGCCGCTTTCCGTCCAGAATACTTCTGCGAGACTGTCCGTCAGCTTGCTCCACTTGACGGTCACTTTACCGCCCGCAGTGCTCAGCGCGCCATACTTGGCAGCATTGGTCGCAAGCTCGTGGATAGCGAGGCCCAGCGAAAGAGCGTCATTGGGCGCCAGTTCGACGTCCGGGCCCTCCAGCTCAAGCACTTTGTCGTGGTGCCGCGCATAAGGGGCCATTTCCGCTTCCACCAGCGCACGTATCGGGGTGGTCCCCCAGTCCGATTGGGTCAGCAAATCATGCGTGGCCGAAAGCGCGCGAATACGGCCGTCCAGACTGTCGGCAAATTCGTCGAGACTGTTTGAGCGGCGGCGGGTCAGCGCGATGATCGACAAGACGTTGGCCAGCGTGTTCTTGACCCGGTGATTGAGTTCGCGGGTCAGCGAATTACGGATCGAATTCTGCTCTTCGAACCAGTTGAGCGATGCCCGGTCTTCCAGCGCCTGGCGGGTCAGCAAACGCGCGACAACAATCAACAGTGTCGCGACGAGGATACCGAACAGCAAAGTCAGCATGGAAAGCCGCGACAATGTGTTTCCTCTGGCGGATTCAACTTCGAGCAGCATCTCCCGCCCGCCGATCGTCACCGGTTCGGTAACGGTAAGCCCGGTGGACAGCGCCGGCTCAATCTCCGCCATAAGCTGGCCGGGGGCGACTTCACCGTCATACAGGCGAAGGCCTTTCTCTCCGCGCGTTTCGAGTTCCAGTGCCGACGACAGAATGTCCTGGGCGCTGAACGGACTGTAAACGAAGCCTTTCAACCGCTGTGGCGAGCGGCCGTCCTGAAAGACCGGCATGTACATGATGAACCCGGGATCTGACCCGGCCCCTTCCTGCAACAGGACGAGTTTACCCGATGCGATGGGGCTGCTCGTCCGCTCGGCTTCATCCATTGCCGCCCTGCGCGTGGCATCGGAATACATGTCGTATCCGATAGCCCGGCGGTTCCGCTCATTATCAGGACGGATATAGGTGACGGGAATAATCTGCGTCTCGTTCTCGGCAGACTTGGGATACACTTCGATCCGGCTTCCATATTGCTTGATGTACTGGCTCTCGAATTCGTCGACCTCCGACGGGCGCAAGCGTTTGGCCCAGCCAAACCCCTCCGATCCGCGATAGGCGGAATCAACCCGCAGATTGCTCACAAACCGGTTGAACAAGACCGGGCTGACATCATCGACCGAACTGAACAACGCAGCCCCTGCACGCAGATACGAGGCTGTCGAGCCGCCACGTCGCTCCAGCGCGGAAGCAACAGCCTGCGCACGTTCACGCAGCTCAGCATGCTCGCGCTGATGCTCGCCATCCTCGATAGCATAAACGCTCAGGCTGGTGATCGCCGCAATAAGCAGGAATATCGCAACGGGAACCGCGCGGGGGAACTGCATCAACAGGCGTCTGGCCTTACGTTCTTTTGGAAACTGCTGAACCAAGACACCCTTTCACGTTGGCCGGCAGACAAGGAAAACGATAACAGGACGCCGGCTAGGCTTCATAAAACTTCATGCTCGTGTGGCTGGAACCAAAGAGAGGCCCCATCGTTCCCCAATTAAACCGCATCAGTTATGGGTATATTCGGCGAGGGCCGGATTTGACAGAGGGTCTCTGGAGCTTTGATGAGCATTGATGGAAAAGATTGCGGGCCTCCGGGCTCGAAAAACGAGGCCGCTGCGGCAAAGAATGCAAAGGAATCCTCGCCGGAATGGGCGAATGGTTTGAAGCAGTTGTACGATTCCGTGGTGGATGAACCGCTTCCGGATGCGTTCAAGGACCTGCTGTCGAAACTGGATGACAATTCCTGATGGCCGAATCCAAGCGGACGGCCGCCGAGAAGGCCGATTTCAAACGCGAATTAACCGAGGTTGTCCCTCACCTTCGCGCATTTGCACGCGGCCTGTGCGGCCGCCCCGATATGGCCGACGACCTTGTCCAGGAAACCATGCTGAAGGCTTGGGCTGCGCAAGAACGCTTCGAACCGGGCACATCTATGCGTGCCTGGACCTTCGTGATCCTGCGCAACGCCTACCTTACCGATATGCGGCGCAACCGCTTCCGCGGCGAATATGACGAAGGTGTTGCCGAACGAATTCTGACGGCACCTGCCGGTCAGGAAGAACCAATCCATCTGTCCGACATGCACCGTGCATTGCTGACCCTTCCGCCTGAACGCCGAGAGGCTCTGCTGCTGGTGGGCGCTGGCGGCTTTTCCTACGAGGAAGCGGCCAGCATCTGCGGCTGTGCAATCGGCACAATCAAGAGCCGTGTCGGGCGTGCACGCGCAACGCTATCGTCCATGCTCGAAGATGGTGACATCCCGCAGCGTTCCATCAACGACGAGAGAGCGCACCGCGCAATCCTGGAGGAACTGGACGAAGTGGCAGCCGGCAACGGTCAAGCTGCGGCCAAGGCCTGACGCGATTGCCTGACAACCGCACCTTGTCCCCCGCGCATTAAGACGCCACACTAGGCAGATGAGCGGGGACAACTCAGCAACGGGCGCGGGCCAATCGCGCCCAAGCCGCCGGATGGCTTTTGCCGAGCAGGAATTGCGCCTTATTTCGGCACTGGTGCTACTTATAGGGTTGGGCCTGTTTCTGGCACTGCCCTTTGTCCTCTCGATAGGTTCGGTCGTATTCCTGCCGGTGACGACCGCGATAATCCTGACGATCATCCTGTCGCCGCTGGCCGACAGGTTGGCTGCATGGGGAATCCCCAATGTCCTCGCCTCGCTGGGCGCGCTGCTGTTCTTCTTTGCTCTCTTGCTACTGGCCCTCGCGCTGATCCTGCAACCGGCCGTAGCACTGTTCGACAGTGTCCCGGAAATGGCACGGCAAGTGGGTGACCGCTTCACCGCATTGCGGGATGAATTCGAATGGATCGCCATGGCGGACAAGCAATTGTCGGCCCTGATGGGCCAATCGGGTGCTCGCGAAGTGGTATTGGCGAGCCCCTCGGTGATCGAACAGCTTGCCTTTGCAACCCCGAGCCTGCTGATCGAAACCCTCCTCACCTTGCTGATGGCGTTTTTCATGATCGAGGCACGGGTTCGCCTGCGCCGGCACCTGCTGTTTGACCGCGCAACACACGGCACCAGCATCAAGGCCGCACGCGTCATGCGCGAGGTTCAGGACCGTGTTGCCGCCTACATTCTCACCGTTACGTTCATCAATGCCTCGGTCGGAATCGTGGTCGCGCTCGGCGCGTGGATGCTCGGGGTAGAAGCCCCGGTTATGTGGGGCGGGCTGGCCATGTTGCTGAACTTCCTGCCCTATATCGGGCCGCTGCTTATGACCGCGCTGCTTACCTTGTTCGGCATCGGCACTGCAGAGACGCTCGTTCTGGGGTTCATTCCGGCCGCTGCGTATCTTGGCCTGCACACCATCGAGGCAAACGTTGTTACGCCTTCGATCCTGGGTGCACGATTTACCATGAACCCGGTCCTGATCCTGATTGCGCTTAGCTACTTCTCATGGATCTGGGGCGTGTTCGGTGCGCTGCTGTCCGTGCCGATCTTGCTGATGCTGACCGCATTTTTCGACCACGTAGGCAGACCAAACCTGATCGGCTTCATATTCGGCGAACCGCTATTCGCGACAAGTCTGATGGCACTGGGTTCCGACGAAACAACAGACTGAACCCATCACTCACAACAAAAAGGCCCGCCAGTGCAGCAACACTGGCGGGCCTTTGTTTGTTCGATCAGGCTGTGATCAGGAAGGGTATTTCCATGTCGTGCCGCGCGCCAGATTTTCCGACGCGAATGCCCAGTTGAGCTTCTTGTTGATCACTCCGTCGAGGTAGGCCGGACGCGCATTCTGGTGGTCCAGATAATAGGCATGTTCCCACACATCGATCGTCAAAAGCGGGTTGGAATCGCCGTCTGCAAGAGTGTCACCGTCGTGGGTTTCTTCGATCGACAGCTTGCCGTCTTTTTCAGCCAGCCACACCCAGCCGCTGGCGAAGTGGCCCGCGCCGCGTTCTGCCAGCTTGCTCTTCAGATCGTCGACCGAGCCGAATGCTTCATTAATCATCGCGGTGAGTTCTGCGGAAGGCGAAGAGCTCTCTTCGGCCATCGAATGCCAGTAGAACCCGTGGTTCCAGCTCTGCGCCGAATTGTTGAACAGGCCCTGATTGGAACCGCGCGCCGCAGCGATCACTTCTTCCAGCGATTTGTCTGCGTGATCCGTACCCTCGATCGCGTCGTTGGTCTTGGTAACATACGCCTGATGATGCTTGCCGTGGTGAAACGACAGCGTTTCAGCAGAAATGACCGGCGCCAGTGCCGTGTCGGAATAAGGGAGCGGGGTGAGTGAGAAAGCCATGATATCTCCTTCGATCAATCGAATTGTTGTTAGTCTTTAGCCAACCAACGCCTAGTCAGCAAAATCGTTGCAGGAAAGTGATCAATTTTCCTGTGCGTGATCGACAGTCGCGGTGACCGCGACGTTCATGGTTACATTGGCGAGCGTGCGCATGATGTCCGGCAGCATCTCGACCGCAACAAGGATTGCCAGCGGCTCGATCGGGACACCCATCGCCAGCGCAATCGGGCCGATGGATACGACGAAGCTGATCGATCCCGGCAGGCTGACCGAACCGACGCTGATGATCAGCGCCACCGCGATACCGGCGGCAAGCAATGCCGGGGTCAACTCCACACCCGCCAGCGTCGCGACATAGATTGCCACCGCCATGTTCATCGCTGGGCTGGTGACCCGGAAAATCGCCACCGCCAGGGGAAGAACAAAGTCCGCAGTCGTATCACTCACGCTCAGGCGCTTGGCGCTTGCAAGCATTGCGGGAAGGCTCGCCAGCGAACTTTGCGTGGAAATTGCGACTGCCTGCGAGGGAAGCATTTCGCGGGCAAATCTGAGCGGGGATTTGCGCGCGCCCAACGCAGCAAGCAGGTAAGCTGCCAGCAGGACAATTGCGCCCATTGCCGAAACACTCAGAATATAGTGCGCCAAGGCAGCAAATGCCCCGCCCCCGCTGCGCGCCGCAACACCCAGCGCCAGCGCGAAGACCCCGATTGGAGCAAGCCAGAGGACCCAGCCGATGATCGTCAGCATGGCATTGGCGAGCGCATGGAAAAACCCGACCAGTGTTTCGCGTTGACCGGACGGAAGCCGCGAAATGGCCACAGCAAATATGGCAAAGAACAGGGTCAGTGGCAGCATCGCCGTTTCCGCTGCCGCGGCGATCAGGTTCGGCGCAATCAATGAGGTGATGAAATCGCCCACTTCGGGCACTGCCTGCGCCTCGACATTGTCTGCCACCAGCATGGATGATGCCGCATCCGGAATCGGGAATGCCGCAAGCAATGCCGGCATGAACAGGGCCGACACCAGACCGCTGAGCACCAGCATCCCAAGCATTAGCGCCAGCATGGTCCGGGCGACCTTGCCCGCCTTGGCAGCTTGCGCCATTTGCGAAATCCCCAGCACCAGCAAGGCTGCAACCAGCGGAATAATTGTCATCTGCAAGGCGCGAAGCCACAGCGTGCCGACCGGACGCGCGAGCGCCAGCAGCGGATCGATCAGGCTGGAATTGGCAAGTATCAGGCCAAGCGTAAGCCCGGCTATCAGACCGCCGAAGGTCCACCACACCGGCAGGCGGATGGTTACCAGTTCGACCGGCCCCTTTAATGTCTCGTTCAAATCATTGCCCCAATTGCTGTGCCAGCCCTTTCCTTTCAGGCCTAATCGCGCCAGAAGCGCGTGGCAAATCCCGATAGATCATTGCGCGCACAGCGCGAACTTTTTGACGACGAGAAAATATCAATGGCACGCAAGTTTTTCGGCACCGACGGTATCCGCGGGGAAACCAACAAGGGCGCGATGACCGCGACCATGGCCATGCGCGTTGCGCAGGCTGCAGGCAATTATTTCAATCGCGGCGACCACCGCCACCGGGTCGTGATCGGCAAGGACACACGCCTATCGGGCTACATGATCGAAAGCGCGCTGGTGGCTGGTTTCACCAGTGTCGGCGTTGACGTGATCATGACCGGGCCGCTGCCGACCCCGGCTGTGGCATTGCTGACACGCGAAATGCGCGCCGATCTGGGCGTCATGATTTCTGCCAGCCACAACCCGTATCAGGATAACGGGCTAAAACTGTTCGGCCCGGACGGCTTCAAGCTCTCCGACGAGGCGGAGACGGAAATCGAACGCATGATCGAAGACCAGCCCGATCTGGTTCCGGCCTCTGCCATCGGCCGCGCCCGCCGGATCGAGGATGCGAGGGGCCGCTACATTCACGCAGTGAAGCAATCGGTGTCGGATGAAACGCGGTTCGACGGGCTGAAAGTGGTGGTCGATTGCGCCAACGGCGCGGCATATCAAGTCGCCCCGTCAGCCATCTGGGAACTGGGTGCCGAAGTCGTGACCCTGGGCGTGTCGCCCAACGGCACCAATATCAATGACGGCGTCGGCTCGACATCGCTTGGCGCGCTGAAGGCCAAGGTGGTCGAAGAAGGCGCCGATATCGGCATTGCGCTGGACGGTGATGCCGACCGGCTGATCGTGGTCGATGAAAAAGGTCAGACGGTCGACGGCGACCAGATCATGGCGCTGGTCGCAACCCGGATGCACGAAAAAGGTGATCTGCGCGGCGGAGGGATCGTGGCCACGGTCATGTCCAATCTTGGCCTTGAAAGGTATCTCCAGACGCAGGGCCTGACGCTGGAACGCGCCAAGGTCGGCGACCGCTATGTGCTCGAAAAAATGCGCGAAGGCGGCTTCAATGTCGGCGGCGAGCAATCGGGCCACATGATCCTGATGGATTACGCGACCACCGGCGACGGCACGACCACCGCGCTGCGAATCCTCGCTAGTCTTGTCCGTTCGGGCGTGAAAGCAAGCGAGCTGATGCACCTGTTCGATCCGGTGCCGCAATTGCTCAAGAATGTGCGTTATGAAGGCGGCTCTCCGCTGGATAATGAATCGGTCAAAGCCGTGATTGCAGAGGCGGAAACCGAGCTGGCTGGCACGGGCCGTCTGGTCATTCGTGCGTCAGGTACCGAACCGGTCATCCGGGTCATGGCAGAGGGCGATGACGAGGCGCAGGTGAACCGTGTGGTCGACCGGATATGCGATGCTGTGCGGGATGCCTGCTGATGCTGGAAATGCGACCTGACTGCCAGCGGTGCGGCACCGATCTGAAGGCGGAAACACCCGGCGCATTCATTTGCAGTTTTGAATGCACTTTCTGCGCCGAGTGTACCGATGCGCTCGACGATATTTGCCCGAATTGCGGCGGCGAGTTGATGGATCGCCCCACCCGCTCGAAACAAATGCAGGAAAAATTTCCCGCCAGCACCGATCGCAGGTTCGGGGGCAAGAACTGATGGCAGGCTCACCGCCGCGCATTCTTTCGATCGCCGGCTCCGACAGTTCCGGCGGCGCAGGTATTCAGGCCGACATCAAGACCATTTCGATGCTGGGCGGCTATGCAATGACTGCGATCACCGCGGCGACAGCACAAAACACGCTGGGCGTTCAGGCCATTACACCGTTCCCCGGCGATTTCGTGGCGGCGCAGATCCGGTCCTGCACCGGCGATATCGGCGTGGATGCGATCAAGATCGGCATGTTGCACGACCCTGATATCGTTACCCATGTGGCAGACGAACTGGATCAGCTGGACGCGGGCATCCCGATAATTCTCGATCCGGTGATGATTTCAACATCCGGCGCGGCCCTGATTACTCCGGAAACCGTCGCCTTGCTGAGGGAGCGGCTATTTCCGCGCGCCCGCTTGGTCACCCCCAACCTGCCGGAACTGGAGCACCTGGCCGGGCGCACGCTGCGCACTACCGAACTGATGCGCGATGCGGCGCTGGAACTGGCCGAGCAATATGGTTGTTCGGTACTGGCCAAGGGCGGCCACACCGACGACCAGCGGATCATCGACACGCTGATCGGTCCGGGAGACGAACGCGCTGTTTCCTTCGACCACGCACGAATCGATACGCCGCATACCCATGGCACCGGATGCACCCTGTCTTCGGCGATCGCGACGCTACTGGGGCACGGCCAGCCGCTCGAACATGCAGTCCGGCTGGGGCGGAAATTTGTCTACCGCGCGATTGAGGCGGCACCGGGCTTTGGCGGCGGCAATGGGCCGCTGGGTCACCACACCGTTCGCCGGCTCGACTGAATCAGCAGTCGAGCTCGTAAAATTCGGCAATGTGACACCAGGCATCTTCAGCCGTTTCGCACCAATGGATCAGTTCCAGATCCTTGCGGTTGATGGTACCTTCTTCTGCAATCGCTTCGAAATTGACCACCCGGTTCCAGAATTCCTTGCCGAACAGGACAATCGGGATGCGCTTCATCTTACCGGTCTGAATCAGGGTCAGCAGTTCGAACATCTCATCGAATGTGCCGAAACCGCCTGGGAAGACCGCGACTGCACGCGCGCGCAGCAGGAAATGCATCTTGCGCAGCGCAAAGTAATGGAAGTTGAGCGACAAATAGGGCGTCACATAAGAATTCGGTGCCTGTTCGTGCGGCAGGATAATGTTGAGACCAATGGACTCGGCGCCCGCTTCCGATGCGCCGCGATTAGCAGCTTCCATGATCGACGGGCCGCCGCCTGAACATACGACGAACTGGCGTTTGCCTTCTTCGACGATCGCCTTTTCGCTAACCAGCTTCGCCAGCTTGTGCGCTTCGGTGTAATATTTCGACTTGGCCGCAAGGCTTTCAGCAATAGCCTTGTTCTCGGGATCGGCGTTTGCGACCAGCTCTTCAGCCTTTTCCGGGGACGGAATACGCGCAGAACCGTAAACCACCAGAGTCGATCCGACACCGGCCTCGTCCAGCAGCATTTCCGGTTTCAGCAGTTCCAGCTGGAAGCGTACCGGGCGCAATTCCTCCCGCAACAGGAAGTCCGTGTCGCGAAACGCCAGCTTGTATGCCGGATGCTGTGTCTGCGGAGTGCTGTGCGGTTCGGATTCGAAAAATTCGGCTTCTTTTTCGGCGGGGTAGAACTTGCGATCTTTTAATTCGTTTTCTTTATCAGTCATTCCCGCGCGATAGGAGCAGCCGCCGCTCCGCACAAGATAGCTAATCGCAAATCCGGCGCAGTGTGATTACGCGTTAATCCACAACCGGATGATCCAGGCGACAATCCCCAAGACAGTGACGCTGGCCAGCCATATCGCCGCCATCCATCCCAGCCGCTGCCACAGGGGCGTGGTTTCGGGGTCCGGCATCAGTGATACCCCGTGTCGTCAACTTTGCCGCGGAACACCCAATATGCCCAAGCCGTATAGCCGATGATCAGCGGCATGGTGATCGCCACGCCCACCAGCATGAATATCTGGCTGCTTTCGGGCGATGCGGCGTCCCAGATGGTGATTCCCGGAGGAACGACATAGGGCCACATCGTCACGCCAAGCCCCGCCATGCCCAAAAAGAACAAGGCAATCGCAAGCCAGAATGGTTTGGAATGACGCGATACAGACAGCGACCGGAGCAAGGTGACCGCAACGATTGCCGTCAGGATCGGTACCGGCGCGGCGAAATAGATTTCAGGCTCGGTCAGCCAGCGTGCAGCGTATTCGGAATTCAGCACCAGATTGTAGAGACTGACTGCGCCCATCAGCACGAAGGTGGCCAGCGCGGCTTTCTTTGCCAGGCTACGAGCGTGGTCCTGGCTCTCTCCGTCCAGCTTCCACACCAGCCAGGTCGCGCCCAGCAGAGCGTATCCGGCCACGGTGCCGATACCGGTCAGCAAGGTGTACGGGGTAAGCCAGTCCCACCAGCTGCCAGCATATGACCGGCCCGAAACCTCGATCCCCTGCAGCAATGCGCCCAGCGTCATGCCCTGCGCCATCGCAGCAACGAAAGAACCGCCGGTAAAGGCCGCATCCCAGAAACGGCGATGGCCGGGATCGCGCCAGCGAAACTCGAATGCAACGCCGCGGAATACTAGACCAAGCAGCATGGCAATGATCAGCGGATATGTCGCCGGCAGGATAACCGCATAGGCGAGCGGAAATGCAGCGAACAGTCCGCCTCCGCCAAGCACCAGCCAGGTTTCATTGCCATCCCAAACCGGGGCGATCGAATTCATCGCCCGGTCCCGCTCCGACCCGACTTTGAATGTCGGGAACAGGATGCCGATGCCCAGGTCGAACCCGTCCATGACGACATAAGCGAACACCGCAAAGGCAATGATGAACGCCCAGATGGTGGTCAAATCGATAGCAAATGCCATCAGGCGTCTCCTCTATCCGTTGGTCCCGAATCCATTGGCCCCGATTCCGTTGGCAGTGTTTCCTGCTGCCCCGGGTTCTGGGTTGGTCCCGGCGTGATACCGGCTGTGCGGATCGGCCCGCTATCGCCGCGCTTGACCCCGGTTTCGCCGGTATGCGGCTTGTGGCTCATCAGGCGCAGAATGTACCAGGTGCCCACACCGAAGACGGCGAAATACACGAGGATGAATGCAAGCAGCGATGCACCAACTGCCGGGGCATCGAGCGGGCTTGCCGCATCGGCAGTGCGCAAGAGGCCGTAAATCACGTATGGCTGGCGCCCGACCTCTGTCGTGATCCAGCCGGCAATGACAGCGACGAAACCCGAAGGCCCCATGATCAGCGCCGCGCGGTGCAGCCATGACCAATCATAGAGCCGCTTCCGCAGACGTCCGAGCAAGCTCCACATACCGATCCCCAGCATCGCAAAACCGATCCCGACCATTATCCGGAACGACCAGAAGACCACACCAACAGGCGGTTCTTCATCGTCGGGGATCGTGTCCAGACCGGCCAGCGGCGCATTGAGATCGTGTTTGAGGATCAGCGAAGATGCCTTGGGGATTTCGATCGCGTAACGGACCGTTTTCGCCTCGCTGTCAGGTATGCCGAACAGGATCAGAGGGGCACCGTCGGGATGGCTCTGGAAATGACCTTCCATCGCCATGACTTTCTGTGGCTGATGCTCCAGCGTATTCAGGCCGTGCATATCCCCGGCGAAAATCTGCAAGGGTGCGACGATGGCCGCCATCCACATAGCCATCGAAAACATCTTGCGCGCGTGGGGATTGGTACGGTCGCGCAGCAGATGCCACGCGCCCACCGCACCAACCACGAACGCGGTCGTCAGGTACGTCGCCATCAGCGTGTGCACCAGACGATAAGGGAAGCTGGGATTGAAAATGATGGCGAGCCAGCTTTCACCCGGCAGGAACTGACCATTTTCGCCCATGACATGGCCGACCGGCGTTTGCATCCAGCTGTTCACGGACAGAATCCAGAATGCGGAGATAAACGTGCCCAGCGCGACCATGCAGGTGGCGGCGAAATGCAATTTCTTGCCGACCTTGTTCATGCCGAACAGCATCACCCCCAGGAATCCCGCCTCGAGGAAGAACGCGGTCAGGACTTCATATGCCATCAACGGGCCGATCACCGGCCCGGCTATGTCGGAAAAGACCGACCAGTTGGTCCCGAACTGATAAGACATGACGATGCCCGACACGACGCCCATGGCAAACGCGATCGCAAAAATCTTCAGCCAGTATTTGAACAGGTCGAGATACAGCTGCTTTCCGGTTTTCAGCCACAGCCCTTCAAGGACCATCAGGTAGCTGGCCAGGCCAATCGAAAAGGCCGGGAAGATGAAATGGAAACTTACCGTGAACGCGAATTGGATCCTGGCAAGGAGCAGAGCGTCTAGACCGTCGAACATGAGGTATCCTACCGAAGGTTTTGCTTCGTCTCGAATGTAAATACTGCAAGAGCAGTGCGCTACTGCGCACTGCTCTTGGCAAGGGTTTTAGTCGACGCGGGTGGTTCGAAGGTAGGGGCGGTGTGCGGTCCAGCCTTGCGGGAACAGGCCCTTTGCCTCCTCATCAGCGATCGAAGGCGGAATGATTACCTCGTCCCCGCTGCGCCAGTCCGCCGGTGTCGCAATCCGTTTTGCATCGGCCAGTTGCAGCGCATCAATCACACGAAGAATTTCGTCGAAATTGCGCCCGCAGCTCATCGGGTAAGTCATCATCAGGCGGATCTTCTTGTCCGGATCGATGATGAATACCGACCGTACAGCAGCGGTGTCGCTCTGATCCGGGTGCAGCATGTCATACATCCGTGCAATCGACAGGTCCGCGTCGGCGACGATCGGAAATTGCAGATCTGTATTCTGAGTGTCGTTCACATCCGCAATCCACTTGCGGTGTTCCTCGGCGGTATCGGTCGACAAGCCCAGCGGCTTGGTGTTGCGCTTGGCAAACTCGTCCGCAAGCTGGGCGGTGCGTCCCATTTCGGTGGTGCAAACCGGGGTAAAGTCCGCCGGGTGGCTGAAAAAGAACACCCAGGAATCCCCAGCCCAATCATGCAGGCTGATCGGCCCCACTTGTGTGTCGACGGTAAAGTCCGGCGCAATATCTCCAATATGAAGGCTCATAATCCATACTCCAATTTTGATTTAATAGTTGATTGGTTCAGTCTGCGGTTGGCGGTGCCTCCGCAGTTCCGGTTCAGTTGTTCCGGCCAGGGCCGCCACCAAATCCGCGACCTTGTCCCGCGCCCTGCCCGGCCTGCCCGCCGCGGGCGACGCAGCGTTCAAAGGCTGGAAGATGCCGCTCTCGGGACGCCCACTGCAGCTTTGTCAGAGTTTCCCGAACTTGCGGGTCCACGATGCCCGGAAGTAGCCGGTCATAGAGCGCGATGTTCTCCTCCTCGGCGGTCACCCCGGTTTCGCATGCTGACAGGAGCGTCTCCGGCGCTTCGATCTGGCCGGCCAGGTCATTGCTGGGCGAATATTCCAGCCCGAGCCGGTCCATCTCGGCTTTTACCAGATCCGCATGATGGCGCTCGGCACTGATGATGTTCGAAAACGGGCGCACATTGCCGAATTTTTCCAGCACAGCAGTATAGGTTGCCTCGGCGAGATATTCGTCAGCCAAAGCCAGTTCGAGCGCCTCGGCATCGGTGGCTGCGGGGGCAGATTCTGCTGGCGTCGAGCAAGCTGGTGCCGAAACAGCAAGCGCTGCGGCGAGCGGGAGAATTTTGAAATGTCTCATTCCACGTCCTTTCCTTGTCCCCACCCTGATAGGATGATCCGCTAGGAAAGGCCAGAACGATTATACGATTACATAAATCGTAATTCTCAATCTATCGTCAAAGCGGCTCATTTGGGCGATTTGGGGCGGAAAGGAGCGATAATCCGAGCTTCACTTATATTTTTTGATTAATTGTGCTGGTCAGAAGTCAATGCTGCGCAAGGCGATTATCGAGGGCGTACGCTCCGCAGCCCCTGAACCAGAAATAGGCCAAGGCCCCCATGATCGCGATGTTCTTGAACAGCGGGCCTGTGTGCCCCGGAGCTATGTGCGTGAAGAATGTAATTGGCACCAGCGTGAGGAGAATAATGACAGCCGACAGGCGGGTCATGAAACCCAGCGCCAGGCTTATCCCGAAAACGATGAATACCGCGCCGCTCAACCACAGCAATAACGAAGGGTCGGCAATCGAGTTGACCACATCGCGCCATGGGGATTCCGCCATTCTGTCCAGCATCATCTGGTGCATGCCGAAATGGCCGAGACCGCCGATGATGAAGATCAGGCTGGTCATAACCCGGAACACCGGATCGATCAGCGCCGCTACGGGGCCAGAGGGCGTCAATATCGTTTCGATGCGTTCAAGCATGTCAGCCCGCTTCCCGCATCGCTTTGCGCCACCGGCCGAAGGTTTTCTCCGAAACACCGATTTCGCGGCAACTCTCGCACACGCCTTTGCCGCTAGCGATAAGCGCGGCGATTTCGCGGCATTTGCGATCTTTGTCGTGAATGGCGGCCATCAAATCATACCCCGGGCAAGATAGTGATCCACTGGCGGGGCGGGCTCACCCGTATCTTTCATGAGATCCGCGAACGCGCGGTCCTGCGAAAGATACAGATTGCCGTTCAGCTCCTCCAGGAAATGCGTCCGCTTGAGACGATCGGTGACAGGGCCCTTCACTTCGGAAAGGTGCAATCCGATCCCGCCATCACCAAGCCGGTGGTTGATCGCCTCCAGACTTTCGAGACCCGATGCGTCGATTTCGTTCACCGCGCTGCACATCAGGATGACATGCCGCAGCTGGGGCCGTTCGGCGACACGTTCTAGCACGTATTCTTCCAGCCACCGGGCGTTGAGATAAGTCAGGCTCTCATCAATCCGGATCGAAAGAACGTGCGGGACGGTGAAAACGCTGTGCCGCTCGACATTGCGGAAATGTTCGGTCTCCGGCACGCGGCCCACAATCGCGGCATGGGGCCGCGATGCGCGCCACAGATACAGCAGCAGGCCCACCCCGACACCGGCAATCACACCCATTTCGACCCCGGCCAGCAAGGTGATTCCGATGGTTGCAACATGTGCCGCAAAATCAGCTTTTGAATAACGCCACAACTGCCCCGGGGTCTTGAGATCGACGAGACTGAGAACCGCGACGATGATCGTGGCAGCAAGAGTGGCGATCGGCAGATTAAACAGCAGCGGCGTGAGGAACAGCGAGGCCAGAGCAATGCCGACAGCGGTGTAGGCACCGGCGGCGGGCGTTTCCGCCCCCGCATCGAAATTGACGACCGAGCGCGCAAATCCGCCGGTAACGGGATAGCCACCGGAAAATGCGCTGGCTATGTTGGATGCGCCAAGCCCGATCAATTCCTGGTCGGGGGCGATACGCTGACGGCGCTTGGCGGCCAGCGTTTGGGCGACTGATACACTTTCGACGAACCCGATGATGGAGATCAGCAGGGCGGGAACCCACAGCTTCTCGATCAAGGACATGTCGGTCGACGGGAGTGCGAAGGGCGGCAGCCCTTGCGGGATCGCGCCGACAATGTTCACGCCTTTTGCCTCCAGGCCGAACACCATCACCGCAATGATTGTCAGCGCAACTGCAACGACGGGGCCGGCCTTGGCCGTCATGTCGGCGGCACGCGATTTCAGACCCAGGGCCATCAGCGCCGGTTTCGCGCCCTTGCGCACCCAGAACAGAAACAAGGTCACGGGAACGCCGACCATCAGCGTCCAGATGTTGATATCGGCGATGTTGCTAGCGAGCGAACCGAGCATCGCCGGCCAGTTGTCACCGCCAGCCTTGATCCCGAGAACATGCTTCAGCTGGCTGGTCGCAATCAGAATACCGCTGGCTGTGATGAACCCGCTGATCACCGGGTGGGACAACAGGTTTGCGAGGAAACCGAGCCGCAGGAACCCCAGGATCGCCAGCATCACTCCGGAAATGGCAGCAAGAGTAATCGCCGCCTCGAGATATTCCGCACTGCCTTGCGCGGCCACTGCCCCGGCTGCACTCGCAGTCATCAGCGATACAACTGCAACCGGCCCGACCGCCAGGGTCCGGCTGGTACCGAAGATTGCGTAAGCGACCAGCGGAAGGATCGAGGCATACAAGCCGACAACCGGCGGCAAGCCTGCCAGCAGCGCATAGGCAAGGCTCTGCGGAATCAGCATGATCGTGACGATCACCGCCGCCATCATGTCATTGGTCAGGACCGACCTGTTATAGGTCCGGCCCCATTCAAGGATCGGGAAATACCGTCCCAGCATCAGGCGCTGCGGCTCTCTTTGGGTTTAACCATCCATTCATGCCCTTTGAGCATTCCGTTCCAGTAAACCCATGGCAGAATTTCGGATTTCAGGATCCACGACAGGCGGGCAGGACGGGTGCCGTCGATCAGCCATGAGGGGAAGCTTGGCAGCAATTTTCCGCCATAGCCAAACTCTGCGAGCACGATTTTGCCGCGCTCCACCGTCAGCGGGCAGGAACCGTAGCCGTCATATTCGCAGCGTGGATCGCGCCCGGCCAGAACTGCCAATGCGTTAACCGCCACCAGCGGGGCCTGTTTGCGGGCGGCCGCTGCGGTCTTGGCATTGGGCATGCTGCCAGCATCACCCAGCCCGAAGATGTTGGGATAACGCGTGTGCTGCAGGGTTGCCTGATCAACATCCACGAAACCGCTTTCGGCGGCCAGAGGGCTGTCGGCAATGAATTGCGGCGCAACCTGCGGCGGCACGACGTGCAGCATGTCGAACTCGCGTTGATCAAGACCGTCTGCCGTTTCGAATGTCGCGACCTTCTTGTCGCCATCGACTGAAACCAGCTTCGACCCAAGCCGCAGATCGATACCGTAACGTTCGACATATTCCATCAGCGCCGGAACATACGCATCGACACCGAACAGCACGCCGCCAGCATTGCAAAACTCGACCTTGATATCGCCGAGGACCCCGCGATCTTCCCATTCATTGCAGGAAAGATACATCGCCTTTTGCGGCGCGCCGGCGCATTTGATCGGCATTGGTGGCTGGCTGAATATAGCCCGTCCGTTTTTCAGATTGCGGACCAGTTCCCAGGTGTAAGGGGCAAGATCATACCGGTAATTCGATGTGACGCCGTTCTTGCCAAGCGTCTCTTCGAGACCCTCGATCTGTTCCCACGCGAGGCGGATGCCCGGCGCAACGATCAGCACCTTGTAGGTCAGCTGCGTGCCATCTTCCAAGGTTACCTGGTTCTGTTCCGGCTGGAAGGTCGATGCCGCTTTCTGGATCCACTGTGCGCCAGAGGGGATGACATCAGCCATCGCGCGCCGGGTCACTTGCGGTTCGAAGACGCCCCCGCCAACCATGGTCCAGCCTGGCTGATAGTAGTGATCTTCGCTTGGATCGACGATGACCAGGGAGACGTCACCGTTTCGCTTGAGCATCGACGCTGCGGTGGCAATGCCAGCCGCGCCGCCGCCGATGATAACAACGTCGTAAGATTTGGCTTCAGCCATGCTTGTTCTCCTGAGTGCGGCTTACTTGCCCAGCCGGTCCCGAAATTGGGAAAGATCGTATCCGGCTGAAGCAGCGCGTTCGATAAGGCCATCCGCATCGAGGCCAGCAGTATTCGCCAGCGTATCGAGGGTGATCGACCTTGTGCCAGTCCGGCAATAGGCCAGCAGCGGGCCATCGGTCCCCCTCCGTACCGCGCCGAACGCGGCGACGGCAGCTTCGGGGAACTGACCGCCCCAGACCGGGATGTGATGGAAAGCGAGACCCGCATCCTGCGCTGCAGCGCGCATATCAGCGATCGTGGGCTGGCCCTCCTCCTCGCCATCGGGCCGGTTGCAGATGACCGCGACGTATCCGGCATCGGCAAGCGTCTGCATCTCGGCCGGCTGGAATTGAGGGGCAACTGCGAAGCCTTGGTCGACAGTGCGAATATCCATGATCAGTCTTTCTCTATCAGGCGGACAATGCCCATGCCGGCAATCATCGCCGCCACGAAAGTCGCAGCGGAGGCCGGTTCGATAACCAGTGCCGCCACGGCAGGTCCGGGGCACAGACCGGCAACGCCCCAGCCGATACCGAACAGGGCAGACCCGCCTATCAGCTTGGGTGTCAGGTCAGTGCGGGTCGGAAGCGCGAATTTCGGCGCGAACAGCGGATGCGCGAGACGCGCCTGTATCCGCCATGCGATCGCCATCACGATCACCGCACCACCCATCACGAAGGCAAGCGTTGGATCCCAGTTGCCGAAAATATCCAGAAAGCCGCGAACCCGCGCCGGATTGGTCATGCCGCCCAAGGCCAAGCCGCCCCCGAACAAGGTGCCTGAAAGAAGCGGCGGGAGATAACGCGCGATCATTGCAGCACCTCCAGGCCCATCGCGTTCATGATCGCGACTGTGGCGATCCCTGCGGCCATGAAAGTCACCGTTGCCACAACAGAACGCTGCGACAACCTGCTGACACCGCAAACGCCGTGCCCGCTGGTGCAACCACTGCCCAGCCGTGTGCCGATCCCGACAAGCAAGCCGGCTGCGATCAAGGCGCCGGTACCGGCAAACTTAGCATCCAGTCCGCCAGACCAAACGGCCACGATAAACGCGCCAAGCGGCAGCCCGATGATGAACATCCACGCGCTGCTTTTAGACATACCGCTGTCGCTGATGCCCAGCGCGCGGGAAGCTATGCCGGAAACACCGGCGATACGCCCGGCACCTAGCAGCATAAGCGCCGCAGCCAGGCCAATCAGAATGCCGCCGCCAAGACCGGCGAGCGGAGCCGCATCGGGAAATCCGGGAAGCATCATACCGCGTTCACCGGAATCTTGATGTAACTGACGCCATTATCCTCAGGCTCGGGCAAGCGCCCGCCGCGAATGTTTACCTGCACGCTGGGCATGATCAGGTTCGGCATCGCCAGCGTCTTGTCACGGGTTGTCCGCATTTCGACGAATTCATCTTCGGTCACGCCGTCCTTCACATGGACGTTCTCTTCACGCTGCTGCTTGACCGTGGTTTCCCACGCATATTCATCGCGGCCCGGCGCCTTGTAGTCATGGCACAGGAACAACCGCGTAGCTTCAGGGAGCGACAACAGCCGCTTGATCGACTGGAACAATTGCCGTGCATCGCCGCCGGGAAAATCGGCGCGGGCCGTGCCAAAGTCAGGCATGAAAATCGTGTCACCGACGAACGCTGCATCACCGATGATGAATGCCATGTCGGCCGGGGTATGGCCGGGCACATGCAGGGCGATACCTTCAATCTCGCCAAGGCTGAATGTCTCGCCATCGTTAAACAGTTTATCGAACTGCGAGCCATCGCGTTCGAAATCGGTGCCCGCATTGAACAGCTTGCCGAAGACTTCCTGCACGCGGATGATATCCGCACCGATCGCCAGTTTCCCGCCGAGCTTTTCCTGCAGATAGGGTGCAGCCGAAATGTGGTCCGCATGCGCATGCGTCTCAATCAGCCATTTCACCTTCAGATTATTCGAAGTGATATACTCAACGATCAGATCTGCAGACCCGTGCGATGTGCGGCCTGATGCGGCCTCGTAATCCAGCACCGAGTCGATGATCGCGGCGTCGTTCGTTGCCGGATCATGCACAACATAGCTTACGGTATTGGTAGCCTCGTCGAAAAAGCCCGCAATTGACGGGCGCAAAGCCTTGTTTGCCTGCGCACGCTCAACCTGAGCGGCAGCAGCCGAAAGATTCGAATCATGGTCGCTCATAGCGCCTCTCCATACTCAATTTCATAAAATATGTATATGTATTGCAATTGTTCTGTCAAGTGATATTAGGGGTGCATGCAGGAACAACAACACAGCGCCCCGACCAATACTGGCCTCCGGATTGGTGATCAGGCCCCGAACTTCACAGCGCGCAGCACCAGCGGCGACATCCAGTTGTCCGACTACCGCGGCAAATGGTTGATATTGTTTTCGCATCCGGCGGATTTTACGCCCGTCTGCACCACGGAATTCGTCGCGCTGGCAAAGGCCGCACATGATTTTGAAGACCGTGGCTGCGCGCTCATGGCCCTGTCGGTCGACAGCCTGTTTTCCCACTTTGCCTGGCTCAGGCTGGTTCGCGACCGGTTCGGCGTGGAAGTGCGCTTTCCCATCGTGGAAGACCCGACCCTGGTCATCGGCCGGGCATACGGGATGGTCGCGCCCAACGACAATGATAGCGCGACGGTGCGCACGACTTTCTTCATCGACCCGGAAGGCACGATCCGAGCGATGACCTGCTATCCTGCCAATGTCGGACGCTCGACCCCGGAAATGCTGCGCACGCTCGACGCTTTGCAGGCGGTCGACGAAAACGCAGCGCTGGCGCCGGCCAACTGGCAGCCTGGCGAGGCCATGCTTGCCCCGCCCCTGACCGATCTCGCTGCAATTTTTTCGGCAGAAGGGGAAACCGACTGGTTCCTTCAGGAACTGCCAGCGGGGAAAGTAAAATGAGCGACGCACCGCATATCGAGGCTTTGAAAGCGATCGCTCACCCGCTGCGCTACTCCATCATTGATGCGCTGGCGAAAGGCGATCAGAATGTCGGCGAAATCGAGGGCGCGACAGGCATCGGCCAGCCCACGCTATCACAGCAGCTTGCCGTTTTGCGGAAGGCCGGTCTGGTTGAGACCCGCAGGCAAGCCAAGCTGGTGTATTATTCCATCGACAAGGACCGCGCCAAAACCGTTCTGGAATCGCTGGCGTTCCTTGGGGAGCCAGCAACCGGCAGATCCGCCGACAAGCCGGAAAGGTCCAAAGGCGCCGCCAATTTCGCGCGACTGGTCACCTGACGCGGGCAGGTCAGCAAGACAATAGAACACTGAATGTGCGGGTGTTTATGGATGCCCCGTGAGGATTCGAACCTCAATTGACGGAGTCAGAGTCCGTAGTCTTACCATTAGACGACGGGGCATCATTTTCGCTGCGGGGTGTCCGGCCAGTGTTGGCTCGGGGAATCGCTATTCCCCTGCTGCGAGGGGCGCAAATAGTTTCAAGTGACACCAGGGTCAAGGCCGCACTGCCGTGCTGGCTTGCTCAATCTGCATTGTGCCGTTAGCATCAGCGCCAAGTCCCCGCGAACTATTTGCGGGAGGAAAAAGAAAGTACTGGAAAATGGCGGAATTTTCTCCGCCGGACAGAAATAACGGGGCTGGTCCAAAAGGGGCCGCAAAGTCCGGCAAGGTGGCAGATTTTCGTTACCGTGCCCCCTCTCAGCCCGAAAAGAGGAACCGGTCGAAGGGTTCCAAACGTAAAGGCGGGGGCAGCAATGCATCCGCTGCGCAGCCTTCTTTTCAAAATCCCGGAAACAGGAAACCGCATTACCGGCAGGCATATGCCGCGCTCGATCTCGGCACGAACAATTGCCGATTGCTGATCGCGCGGCCCACAGGGGAAAATTTCACCGTGATCGATGCATTCAGCCGGGTGGTGAAACTTGGCGAAGGGCTCGCCATGTCCGGCAAGCTGAGCGACGAGGCAATGGACCGCACGCTCGGCGCGTTGCAGGTGTGCGCAGAGAAGCTGCGCCGGCGCAATGTTCACCTTGCGCGTTCGGTCGCGACGGAAGCCTGCCGCAGGGCCTCGAACGGACCCGCTTTCATCGAACGGGTCCGCGAACAGACCGGCATCGCTCTCGATATTATCTCGGCCCAGGAAGAGGCGCGGCTTGCTGTGCTGGGGTGCCATATCCTGCTGGAAGGCGGCGATGGCCCGGCAGTCATCTTCGACATTGGTGGCGGATCGACCGAGCTGGTCCTGATCGAACCGGGCGAGAAGGTTCCGCACATCCTAGACTGGCAAAGCGTGCCGTGGGGCGTCGTTTCGCTAACCGATACTGTCAGCGCGGCGGAAGATAACCGCGAGCAGCGACTGGATCGTTATACCGAAATGCGCCGGATCGTTTCGGAAAGCTTCGCCCCCTTTGCCCAGCGGATCGCCAAGCGCGCTTCTGGCGGCGAAGATATCCGCTTGCTCGGCACCAGCGGCACCGTCACAACACTGGCAAGCCTGCATCTGGAACTGCCGCATTACGACCGGCGCGAGGTTGACGGCCTGATCGTCGAATCGTCGTCCATGCGAGAAATCAGCACGCGCCTCTCATCGATGTCACCAGAGGAACGCGGCGCATTGCCATGTATCGGCAATGACCGCGCCGAGTTGGTCGTGGCCGGCTGCGCAATTCTGGAATCGATCCTGGACATCTGGCCGGCTTCCCGGCTGGGTGTGGCAGACAGGGGCATCCGCGAAGGTATCCTGCGCAGCCTGATGGCGGCAGATGTAGAGGGCGAAAAAGCCCGGCAGGAATTGAGGAATATGCGATGAGCAGGTCTGGCCGCGATCTTGGAAAACGTGTCCGTACGGGCAAGGGCCGCACTGCATCGCAGGTGCGCTGGCTGGAGCGTCAGCTGAACGACCCCTATGTCAAACGGGCCAAAGCCGACGGCTATCGCAGCCGCGCTGCTTACAAACTGATCGAGCTGGATGAAAAATTCAATCTGCTCAAAGGATCAAAGCGGGTCGTCGATCTGGGTATCGCGCCGGGCGGATGGAGCCAGGTCGTACGCAAGATCGCCCCTAAAGCGGCGATCGTCGGGATCGACTTGCTGGAAACCGACCCGATCGAAGGCGTGACGATTCTTCAGATGGATTTCATGGACGACAAGGCCCCGGCTGCGCTGGAAGCCGCGCTGGACGGGCCGCCCGATCTGGTATTGTCCGACATGGCGGCGAACACTGTCGGCCATAAACAGACCGATCACCTGCGCACCATGGGGCTGGTCGAAGCCGGCGCGTGGTTCGCGGCAGAAACGCTGGAAAAGGGCGGCACCTATGTCGCCAAGGTGCTGGCCGGGGGAACCGACACCGAACTGCTCACTTTGCTGAAGAAGCACTTCAAGACAGTCAAACACGCGAAACCACCGGCGAGCCGCAAGGGCTCTTCCGAGTGGTACGTGATTGCTCAAGGGTTCAAGGGGCGCGACTAGCGCCCCTCAATAAATTAGGCTTGCTGGTTACTCGACCGGAGCGGTCGTGCCAGCGCCGGCGACGGGCTGTTCTGCACCCATTGCACCGGCAGCTTCCACTGCGTCGACAGGTGCGCCGCTGACCGCGCCCGGTCCTTCACCCGCGCCGTCCAGGCCTTCTTCTGCTGCCGGTTCAGGCGCAGTGTAGGCGGGCACAGGAAGGTTCGATCCGTTGGCATTGAGATAGAGTGCGATCGCCGCACGATCTTCGATCTTGGACAGACCAGCGAAGCTCATCTTAGTGCCATTGGCAAAACCACGCGGGTTTTTCAGCCATTCGCTCATGTTTGTCCAATCCCAGTTACCGCCTTTTTCAGCAAGCGCGCTGGAATAGGCGAAACCGGGTGCGTGGTTGCCGATCGGCTTGCCCATGATGCCCCACAGATTCGGGCCGATACCGTCGGCGCCGCCCTGGTTCACAGTGTGACATGCAGCGCATTTGGCGAAGACCGCTTCGCCAGCCTCGACGCTCGCCAGGCTGAGAGCTTCTTCGATCGACATTTCACCGCCGCCGCCTGCGGATTCGGCGACTTCGACCGGGTAACCCAGTTTCTCAGGGCGTTCGGCGTGGAAAACCCTCGAACTGATGGATGAAAGACCCAGTGCGATGATCCCGGCAAACAGAACCCATCCGGCGGCAGTATTGAAACGATCGTCCATGCGTAGATATTCCGCGAAAATTTGCTGTGGCGTGTGTGCGCGTCGCTTTAGGGACAGGGCGGCGATACTGCAATAGCTGCGATTGCAAGTTCTGTTGCTGCATGCGCATCCCCCGTTGGGCTGGCGCCTTTATCACCCCTTGGCGCGAAGCCGATGCGGATAAAGATTGCCCCCTGCCGGTAGCTTGGTTACGCGAATCGGCACGATGCAAAGTATACCCAAACCCGCCGCCGCCATGGTCGAACAGATGCGCCAGGCAGCCAGCGCCAACCCGATGCGGGCCGTGTCCTTTCAGGGATGCCCCGGCGCAAATTCTCACCGCGCAGCCAGCGAAGCCGCCGGCGATTACCTTCCCTTGCCATGCTTCAGTTTCGAAGATGCACTGGAAGCGGTAAAATCGGATCAGGCCGGTTGCGCAATAATCCCGATCGAAAACAGCCAGCATGGCCGCGTCGCAGATATCCATTTCCTGTTGCCGGAAAGCGGTCTGTCGATTGTCGGCGAGCATTTCATGCCGATCACACATGCACTGATGGCTGTACCGCACAGCGACGGCTCGCTTGGCCCATTCACGACAGCTTACAGTCACCCGCAGGCACTGGGCCAATCGCGGAAGTTTCTGCGTGAACGCGGGATCGTGCCGCTAAGCCATGCCGACACGGCGGGCGCTGCTGCCTATGTCGCCGAAATGGCAGATCCCACGGTGGCTGCAATCGCCCCCAAAATGGCCGCCGACCTTTATGGTCTGAGCATTGCAGAGGATAAGGTGGAGGACGCACATGACAACATGACGCGTTTCGTGATCCTGTCTAAACAAGCGCTCGATCCTGCGAGCCTGGACGGTGAAACGGCGATGACGACCTTCATCTTCGAGGTGAAGAACATTCCCGCCGCGCTGTACAAGGCGATGGGCGGTTTCGCCACCAACGGGGTCAACATGACCAAACTGGAAAGTTACCAAAGGGGCGCGAGTTTCTCCGCCTCCATGTTCTATGCCGATATCGTCGGCGCACCCGGCGATCCGGCGGTGGACCGGGCGCTGGAAGAACTGGCGTTTCACAGCAAGGAAATGCGCATTCTGGGGACCTACCGCCAGGCACGCCCACGCGGCTGAACGATTTCAACGGCTTGGGGGTATCAATTGCTTGCGCCTCACTTCACGCTCTGCCACCAACGCCGCTGTGACGACAGGTAGGGGTCTGACTGAGGGGGGCGGCGAAGAAAACGCTGCAAGCGGCTATGACGCCGTGCGCGCAGACGATTCCATCCAGTTTTCCCCCATCACAGAGCCGGAGAGGCCGGAACCGCCCGGCTGGCTGGAAGATTTCTTCAGGTGGCTCGGCGAGCTGCTCGAACCTGTCGGGCGAATGTTCGGCGCGTCCTGGTTTATCGTGAAGTGGGTGCTGCTCGCAGCGGCGGTTGCCCTGCTGCTGTATCTCTTGTGGAAGCTACTTGCTCCGGTGCTGGATTTGCGCAAATCCAGCAAACCTGCAGAAACTGATGACTGGGTTCCGGCAGAGAAAGAGGCGCTGGCCCTGCTCGATGAAGCGGACAGGCTGGCCGCCGCCGGGCAATATGACGCTGCGACACATTTGCTGCTGAAGCGCAGCGTGGGGCAAATTGCAGAGGCGCGGCCCGATTGGGTCGACCCGTCCAGCACCGCACGCGAGCTGGCCGTGCTGCCATCGCTGCCGCTGGCAGCGCGCACGGCCTTCGCCACTATTGCCGACCGGGTAGAACGCAGCCTGTTCGCATTGAAACGGCTCGGCGCAGAGGACTGGGAGGCGGCCCGCTCAGCCTATGCGGAATTCGCGCTTCAGCGCCTGAATGGTGATGCGCGATGAGCAGCAGCAAAACCTTTGACCCGAAAATCGTGCTGGGCCTGCTGCTGTTTGGCGCGATCGCATTCGTTGCGACTTTGTATTTCATCGGGGTGGGTGAAACCAGCCGCGGTACCAACGACGGCGGCGCGCATGCTTATGGGCGCGGCCTCAATGGATATGCAGCGCTGATTCAGCTGCTCGAGGAAGAGGGGCACGAACCCGAAGTTTCACGCAGCGCGGGCAGCCTGGACGACGAAGGCATTCTGATCATCACCCCG
Organism: Pontixanthobacter luteolus; assembly: GCF_009828095.1. Taxonomy (GTDB): domain Bacteria; phylum Pseudomonadota; class Alphaproteobacteria; order Sphingomonadales; family Sphingomonadaceae; genus Pontixanthobacter; species Pontixanthobacter luteolus. The sequence goes on from NZ_WTYP01000002.1 coordinate 83,198, forward strand.
CCCGCCTATGCAGATGGCGACGAGATAAAGGCCTTGATCGAAAAGCGCCGGTATCTCGGCCCGACCATCGTCGTGCTGCCCAAATGGCTGGCCTACAGTCCGCCAACCCAAATCGGCAGCGATGTGAAGGAAGGCTGGGTCGTCCTGGCCGATCCAATTGTTCCAGAGTGGGTCGAAGATCTTGATTATGGCATCGAGCTGCAGCTGAAGGATAAGGAAACCGGCTGGGTCGGACTTGGCCAGCGCGGACAGCTGCCCCAGCCGGACGCCGCGATGTCTGCCAATTCCACACAGATCGTGCCGATTATCCTGGCAGAAAACGGCGATCAGCTGGTCGGCTATCTCGACGACGGCGATGCCTATCCCGTTCTGGAGGAAGCAGCCGGAGTTCAGGGCGATCCCGACGCAGAAATCGACCGCTGGAACGTGATGTTCGTTTTCGAACCCGACCTGTTCAACAATTACGGTTTCGCCAGCGAGCAAAGAGCCGACATCGCACACCAGATTGTCGATCTGGCGATGGAAGGCGAGGATCTGTCGATCACTGTCGATCTGACGCTGAATGGCCTTGGTGCCGCACAGAATTTGCTGACCCTCGCATTCTCGCCGCCGTTCATTGCAGCGACCCTGTGCTTGCTGCTGGCAATGGTGGTCGTCGCCTGGCGGGCCTTTCGCCGGTTCGGTCCGCCTGTCACGGAAGGGCGCGCAATCGCATTCGGCAAGTCCCGACTGGTCAGAAACAGCGCTGGCTTCATCGAACGGTCGAAACGGACGCACCTGCTTTCCGGGCCCTATGCGAACATGCTGCGCGAACGGATCGTGAAAGCTTTGGGCCTGAAGAACGCAGATGACGAGGCGATCGACAGCGCGGTCGCGCGACGTGCGCCCGAAGCACCCGCTTTCTCGCAATCTTTCGCCAATTTGCGGAATGCCAAATCACCCAATGAAATACTGCGCGCTGCTGCCGCGCTGAAATCCATCGAAAGGATGCTGACCCAATGACCGATACACCCATGACATCGGCAGATACGGCAATGACGCTCGACGAAGTGCGCGGTCTCGCCGCGTCGATCCGCGAGCAGGTATCGAAAGCGGTCGTCGGCCAGACTGAGACCGTCGACCATCTGCTGATCGCACTCATCAGCGAAGGCCACGTCTTGCTGGAAGGCCCGCCGGGGACCGCCAAGACATTTCTTGCCCGCTGCTTCAGTGCTGCGCTTGGTCTCGACTATGGCCGTATCCAGTTCACCCCTGACCTGCTGCCGGGCGATATCCTCGGTTCGAACCTGTTCAATTTCCAGACCAGCACCTTCACGCTGACGCGCGGACCCATTTTCTGCGAACTGCTGCTGGCCGATGAGATCAACCGGACACCGCCGAAAACGCAGGCCGCCTTGCTCGAGGCGATGCAGGAACGGCGCGTGACGCTGGACGGTGAAACGCACAGCCTGTCGGACCGGTTCATGGTTGTCGCAACGCAGAACCCGATCGAGAACCAGGGCGTTTACCCCCTGCCCGAGGCGCAGCTTGACCGGTTCCTGTTCAAGGTGTTGATCGATTACCCCAGCCTTGAGGAAGAGGCCGCCATCGTCACCCGCTTCGGCGACAGGCAAGGTCCGCAAACCCCGGCAGATTTCGGGATCGAGGCAGTTACAGATACGGCAAGGCTCGGGCGCGCCAGCGCCGCGCTGGCGCAGGTGACCGTCGCGTCGGAGATAACCGATTACATCGTACGCCTGATCCGCGCGACGCGCGAAAATGCAGACCTGACCAGCGGGGCCAGCCCGCGCTCAGCCGTGCTGCTGGCCAATGCTGCGCGGGCGCGGGCCGCACTGGAAGGCCGCGATTACGTGATACCGGATGATGTGAAGGCGCTGGCAACTGCGGTTCTGCGCCATCGTCTCGTCCTGAGCCCGGCCGCCGAAATCGAGGGCCGCGAAGTGGAAGCGCTCGTCGCGGAGCTGGTCGAAAGCACAGAGGCGCCAAGGTAAGAGCACAACCGCGTGAAATTCCCCATCCTTCCCACGGCCCGCGCGGCCTGGCTGACCGCACTGGCAGCGCCAATTGCCATCGTGATCGCCGCAACCGCGCCCGATGCCTGGCTGATGGTGCCTGCTGCTGCGGTTGCCTTGCTGGTGCTCGTGGTGCTGGATGGCTTGCTCGCCGGAAAATTGACTGACTGGCGCGTCATTGCACCAGCCGATTGCGAAGTGGGCGAGCCACTGAAAATGGGAATTCTGGCGGAATTTCGCGGGCGCGCTGCATGGTCGCGGCCCGAAGCGGCGTTGCAGGTCGACACGAGGCTCGCAGAAACAGGCAGTATCGAAACGCTGCTGGAATTCGATACTGCGGCTGACACATGGCAAGGCTTGGCTGAACCGGTGCCCAATCGCAGGGGGACAGCGGGTATCGGCCAGATGTGGCTGCGATGGTCGGGGCCGCTTGGGCTTGGGGCCAGGCAGGTGAGCCATGAACTGAACAATGAAATCCGCATCTGGCCCGATTTGTCTCCGGTGCGCTCGCCAGAGCTGCAGAATTACCTGCGTGACGCGCAATTCGGTCTGATCGCGCGGCGCATTCGCGGTGAAGGCACCCAGTTCGAGGCGCTGAGCGAATACGAACCCGGCATGGACCGGCGGCGGATCGACTGGAAAGCCAGCGCCCGCCACACACGTCTGTATGCGCGCGAAAACGAGAGCGAGCGCAACAACCAGATCGTTTTCGCTTTCGATTGCGGACAAGCCATGTGCGAACCTGTCGACGGCCTGCCGCGGATCGACCGTGCAGTGACCGCCGCGCTGACCGCTTCCTATGTCGCGCTGAAGGGGGGCGACCGGGTTTCGCTGTTCGGATTTGCCCAGCGCCCTGAAGTGATCACACCGTTTATCAGCGACACGCGCGCTTTCTATCAATTGCAGTCAGCCGCGGCGGGCCTCGACTATCATGCGGAAGAGCCGAACTTCACGCTCGCCCTCGCCTCGCTCACCGCCAAGCTGAAACGGCGGTCACTGATCGTCCTGTTCACCGATTTCACCGACCCGACCGGGGCGGAAATCATGGTCGAAAGCGTCGGCAGGCTGACGGAAAAACATCTGGTCCTGTTCGTCACAATCGAAGATGCAGAACTGGCAGAGCTGGCCGATCAGGACCCCGCCACGATCAGCGATCTGGCTGCCGCAGTTACCGCCGACACGCTTTCCCGTCAGCGCGCAGTCGTGCTGCAAAGGCTGCGGCAGATGGGGGTCGACATCATCGAGGCACCGTATGACCAGATCGGTTACCGGCTGATCGACGCCTATCTCGACATCAAACGCAGCGGGGCAATCGGATGAAGGCGCCCAGTCTGAATATCTTCAAGCGCAAGCAGGAAATGGCCACCGCGCCGGACATCGAGGCCGCAACCCTGCGGTCCGACAGATTCCGGCTGCAGCGCGAAAATGAATGGCGCAGGCTGGAAGAAATTCTCGACCGGCTGGAAAGCGGGCGACTGCGCAAACTTTCGGACGATGACGTGCTTGCCCTGCCCGCACTTTACCGGATGGCAGCATCCAGTCTGGCAGTAGCGCGCGAGACATCGCTCGACGCTTCTACGCTGGGTTATCTCGAAACGCTGGTCCAGCGCGCATGGTTTCAGGTGTACGGCCCCCGCCAGGGCCTGACATCCTGGATGCGCAAGTTCTTCGGCGGGCAACTGAGCCAGTCGATCCGCGAAATCTGGCTGGACATCTGTGTGGCGCTGTTCGTCATGATCATGGGCACCATTACCGGCTGGATTCTGGTGAGCCGCAACGTCGAATGGTATTATTCGCTGGTGCCGACCCAATTCACGGACACCCGTGTTCCCGGGGCCAGCCGCGAGATATTGCTGGAAAGCCTGAAGGTTGAAGACAGCGCACAGGGCATGTCCGCTTTCGCAGCCCAATTGTTCAGCAACAATGCCGGGGTCGCGATCCTGGCCTTCGCGCTGGGCTTCGCCTTCGGAATACCGTCATTGATGTTGCTGGTGCATAATATGGCCGTACTCGGCGCGATGATGTGGCTGTATGCGAGCGTCGGTCTGCATTGGGAATTTGCCGCGTGGCTGAGCGTCCACGGAACCACCGAATTGTTCGCCATCCTTCTCGCCGGGGCGGCTGGAATGCATATCGGACGGAAGATGGCGTTCCCCGGCAAGAAATCGATCATGGCCGCCGCTGCAAAGGGCGGGCAGCGCGCTGCCCAGGTCATGATTGGCGTGGTCACCATGCTGATCTTTGCCGCAGTTCTTGAGGCTTTCCCGCGCCAGCTTGCCGGGACCGAGGCGCGCGCGATTATCGGCGTGTTCATGCTGCTGTTCTGGCTCGCCTATTTCTTCGGCTACGGCCTCGGCCGCAAGAGGCCTGCGTCATGAGCCGCTCTTCTTCAAACCCGGCCAAAATCCGCGAGCGACTGGCCAAACGCCAGCGAACCCTCGTCACTCCCGAAGGCGTTGCGCTGCCCCTGACGATTGCATCGCGAAGCGCCCGTGCCGGTGCCTTGCTGCTCGATTTCACAATTCTGTCGGTCACCACAACGGTGCTGACATTGCTGCTGATCTGGATTGCTTCGGGCACCGTGGTCGAAACCGAATTGACCGAATTGCCCGGATCGACCGAGTTCCTGTTCGTGGTCTGGTCGCTGATGTGGTTTATCGCTTGGAACGGCTATTTCATATTCTTTGAAATGGGGCCGCGAGGCGCAACTCCCGGAAAACGGGCCGTGGGAATACGCGTGGCATCACGGGCGGGAGATCGCCTGACACCGGAAGCCGTCGTCGCGCGCAATCTGCTGCGCGATGTGGAACTGTTCCTGCCGCTGGTATTCCTGCTGACTGCCCCCTCTGGTGAAGCCGGGCTGGCCGGCTGGGCCGCGATGCTGTGGTTCCTGGTGTTCCTGCTGTTCCCGTTCTTCAACAAGGATGCGATGCGCGCCGGCGACCTGATTGCCGGAACATGGGTGCTGGAAGTGCCCAAGACCCGGCTTGACCATGCGATATCCACCGGCGGGGCTGCCGCTCATGGCTCCAGCCAGCTCACCGGCGCGGCATATCGCTTTGGCGACGAAGAGCTGGCCGTCTATGGCGAATATGAACTGCAGACCCTTGAACGGGTGCTGCGTGATGGACGGCCCGAAGCGATCGAGGCGGTTGCCGAGACGATCTGCCGCAAGATCGGCTGGAATCCCGGATCAGGGGATGAACGCGCCTTTCTCGAAGCGTTCTATGCCCAGCTGCGGGCCAAGCTGGAAAGCGACATGCGCTTCGGCAAGCGAAAGGTAGACAAATTCGCATGACAAGCGGTTTCGAAATTCGCGAGGGTGCCCTGGACCAGCCGCAGGTAAAAGACCTGCTGTCGGCGCATTTGCAGGAAATGCATCGTTGGTCGCCGGCCTGCAAAGTGCACGCAATGCCAGTCGAACGCCTGCAGCAGCCTGATGTGACATTTTTCGCCGCCTGGCAGGGAGAAGACCTCGCGGCGGTCGGCGCGCTGAAGCAGATTGATGACGCCCGCTGCGAGATCAAATCCATGCGTGCGGCCCCCGCATTTCGCGGCCGCGGCGCGGGGGAGGCTATCCTCGTTCACCTGCTGGCCCAGGCGAAAGCGCGGGGGTGCAACTGGATTGGGCTGGAGACTGGCCGGCACGAAGAATTCATCCCCGCCCAGCGGCTTTACCAGAAACACGGCTTCACCGAATGCGAACCGTTCGGCGACTATGTTTCCGATGATTTCAGCCTGTGTATGGAGCTTCGCCTCTAACCGTCATTCGTCATCGAATATGGCAACTTCGTTCAGGCCGTCGCTGGCCGCGCGGCCGCGATACATACCCTGGGTGTTGAAGCTGAAGATCGCCTCGCCTTCGGGAGAGACGATGATCACCCCGCCATCACCGCCGAGATCCTTCACCTCTGCCATGACGGCGTCGGCCACTGATTGAATAATCTCGCCGGTCAGTCCGACACGGGCAGCCTGGCTGTCAGCATCACTTACGCCAAAATCATCCAGCGCCATCTGCCCGGTCAAACGCAGCCGGGTGCAGATTTCCTGCGCGACGCCGACACGGATGAAATATTCGCCCGCCCCGGTCGCGGAAACCGCACAGCTGCGATTGTCCGCATAAGTGCCCGCTCCGATGATCGGCGCATCCCCGATCCGACCCCACCGTTTGCCGGTCAGCCCGCCAGTCGACGTGCCAGCGGCCAGATTCCCGTGAGTGTCCAGCACGACCGCGCCGACCGTGCCGAACTTGTGATCGACATCCAGCGCGGTAAGTTTTTCCGCTTTCATGCGTTCGAGCGCTTTCCTGCGGTGTTCGGTTTCGAACCACGCTGGCTCAACCAGTTCGATACCTGCATCAGCCGCGAATTCTTCTGCGCCTTCACCGCTCAGGAACACATGCCGCCCGTCCCGCATCACCGCCTCTGCCAGCAAGATCGGGTTTTTCACCCGGCGCACACCGGTAATCGCGCCCGCCTTGCGCGATGCGCCGTCCATCAGCGCGGCATCCAGCTCGTTCACGCCTTCCCAGGTGTAGACTGCGCCCTTGCCTGCGTTGAACTTGGGATCATCCTCCATCGGAATTATCGCCGCCTTCACCGCATCCATGGCTGTTCCGCCCTCTTCCAGCACCGCTATCCCGGCATCGAGCGCAGATTGCAGCGCGGCCTTGTATGCGGCCTGTTGCTGCTCGGTCATCTTGTCACGGTCCATCGTCCCGGCCCCGCCGTGAATGGCAATCGACCAACGCGGCTGGTCTGCCGGATCGTGTGCGGCGATGGGTGTTGCGGCGAATACGGCAAGCACGGCCGCGAGTATGGTGAAATAGCGCATGGCGCGAAAACTAGCAGGTCACGCGGCCATGACCAGCCCAATCAAACAGAGGGTTTTCCACTGCAATCATTAACCGATTTCATCTTTCACCGGCGGCATGGTAAGTTTCTTTTTCGTTCTATTGGGGAGAATGGACATGCGTTTGGGTAATTATGTTTTTGATCAGGAAGTGGCGATGCAGCTACTTTACAAGCTCGGCGAGGCCGCGCTTATCCTGATTGTTGTATGGGCACTGGCCAAGGCAGCGAAATGGGCCTTTGCCAAGCTAGTCGACAATGTCAGTTTCTTCCAAAGGAGCACCGGCAGCGGGTCGAGCCTGGGCGAGTCTTTGGGCAAAATTGTCAGCCTGCTTATCTGGCTGCTCGGCCTGCTTGCGATATTGCAGGTGTTCGATCTGGGCGGGGTGATGAGCCCTGTGCAAACGCTGCTCAACAATATCATGGGCTTCATCCCGAACCTTGTCGGGGCCGCGCTGATCTTCTTTGTCGGTCTGATGATCGCCAAGATCGTGCGTGACATCATCATCACTGCGCTGACCACGGTCGATTTCGACAAGTGGGCCAATCGCGGCGGTGTCGATACCGTCACCGGCAACAGCACCATCAGCAAAACGATCGGGACGATCGTTTACTCTCTGATCGTCGTGTTCATCTCGATCCTGGCTCTCGATACGCTGCAACTCGAAAGCGTTTCGGCACCGGCCAGCGATATGCTGCGGATGATCTTCAACGCGATCCCGAACATCATCGGTGCGGCATTGCTGCTGGGCATCGGTTACCTCATCAGCCGCTTCGTCGCCGATGTGCTGCGGGAAGTCCTTGGCGGCCTCGGGGTTGATCGATCGCTAGGTGCAACCGGCCTCCTGCCCGAAGGCACCACCGCGACCGACATTATCGGCCGCGTTGTCCAGATCGCCATCGTGCTGTTCTTCGCAATTGCTGCGACGCGCCTGCTCGGCTTTCCGGAACTTACCAACATCCTCGACCAGATCCTCGAGCTTGGCGGACGGGTGATATTCGGTGCGGTCGTGATCGGTGTCGGCTTCCTGATCGCAAACCTTCTGGCGAAGGTAGTCAGCGGAACCGACGAAGGATCGATGGCCAGCACCATCGTTCGCTGGGCGACGATCGTCCTCTTCACCTTCATGGGCCTGCAATATACCGGCGTTGGCGAGATCATTACCGAAACAGCGTTTTCGGCAATCGTGATCGGTATGTCGGTGGCAGGCGCCCTGGCGTTCGGCCTTGGCGGCCGCGACTGGGCTGCCCGCAAGCTGGACCAGATGGACGGCACGGAAACCGGCAATCCCCCGAAAGCGAAGAAGAAAGCCGCGCCAAAATCGGACAAGCCGCTCCCACCAGGGGCGTAATGCTGACTGGCCAGCTTTAACAAAGCGGCAAACAAAGGTAGGGGCGCAGGGTCATGATCCTGCGCCCCGCTTCTTTGTCCGACATACCCGCGCTGGCCGAACTGGGCCGATCCAGCTTTTGCGCCAAATTCGAACATCTCTATGATGAAGGCGATCTCCAGCCATTCCTGCAGCAAGTGTATTCCATCGAAGGGGTTACCGGAGACTTCAACGAGCCGAACTTCATCTACCGGCTGGCAGAAGATGAAACCGGCCTGATCGGCTATTGCAAGATCGCTATCGAAAGCGGGTACGCCGAACATTCCGATGCCCGCAAACCGATGGGACTATACCAGCTTTACACAGCACCGGACCGCACCGGACAGGGCATTGGCGCTGCTTTGACCGACTGGGCACTGGGAGAGGCCCGTGAGCGCGGCTGTGATGCGGTTCAGCTATCGGTCTACAGCGAGAATTTCGGCGCGCAGAAATTCTACCAGCGCTATGGATTTGCCAAGATCGCCGACATTGAATTCTGGGTCGGCAAGCAATGCGACCATGAATTCCTGTTTGAACTCAGGCTCGATTAAGCGCCGGTTTCCAGAAATTTTCTGACTTCTGCGAATGTGTCTTTCGCTTCCCGCGTGAAGGTAAGCGCCATGAATACATGGGGGCCGCCTTCATATTCTAGCAGACGCGTCGGGACACCTGCAGCACGGGCCTTGGCGGCGAAAGTCCTGCTGTCGACCATGAACACATCGTGCCGCCCCTGGAAAATGGCCATCGGCGGCAAGCCTGAAAGGTCGGCATAAAGCGGACTTGCAACCGGATCATCGAGCGGCCGGTCGTGCGCCCACCACTGGCCAAGGACGCGCAGGCTGTCCACTTCCAGCATTACGTCATGCGGTTCTATCCCGCGGGCTGCTTCGTCTCTCATTCCCATGTCGAGCCATGGGGCGAAGGGAATCAGTCTGGCTGGCAATGACTTACCGTCATCGCGGCGCAACAGAGCAGTCGCAATCGCCAGATTGCCTCCCGCGCTGTCACCGCTCAGCGCGATCCGTTCATCGCCCCAATCAGCCTTCACGGCCTCATAGACCTCTTCTGCCTGCGCATAGACGGATCGGTAATCGTGTTCCGGCACCACATTGTACAGCGGCACGGATATGCTTGCCCCCGTTGCATCGACCATTGCGGCGACCAGCGGCCAGTGCTCCTTGAACATGGGCAGGAAGAACCCGCCCCCATGAAAATAGATGATGTGCCATTCACCCTTGCCGCCCTTGGGATGAAGTGTGACCACCGGCTGATCTGCCGCCGTCCAGCGCTCTATATCGAACCGGGTTTCGAATTTTTCGGGCATGGGCGCATCGACCGGCGCAGGCCGATGCGGGACATTCGCCTGCAACTTTTCCGCGCCCTTGAAATCGCTTTCCTGCCTTCCGACGACCCATTCGCCCAGCCTCATCCTCAGGCTAGGCTTGCTGAAGCGAAGCTCGCAAATATCGTCTTTGGCCAATCTTTTTCTCCCTCTGTGAACAGAGAGAAGACGTTGACGCACGTCAGGTCAAGTGAGCGGAGCCTAGGCCAGACCCGCGATCAGTCCGTTGCGCAGCCAGTTCGCAAGGATCGCTCCCGCCTGCGCGACCCCCTCACCCTCACCCGTCACGCCGACCAGATGGGCGCATACCTCGCCAAAAGTCTGGCCGCCCAGCATCATACACAAGGCTTCACCTTCGTGCGTATCTGTCAGCATGAACACTGGTTTGAAGCCATCACGCCAGACGGCGCAGTATTGGCCGGCGCCAGAGGCACACTTGCCTGCTTCGCCGATACCATCGCCAAGCAAACGCCAAAGGGCGACGATATCGTGGTCAACCCGCCGCACCTCCATGCCGGGCACGAATTTGAAGCGTAGCCGCGCCCAATCGTTTTCGTTGTAGCGGCCCGTCGCTTCGGCGAATGCGGGGCCATCAACTGGCTGCGCATCCGCAGCAACGAAACAGCGGTGCATCGCCGCTTCGAGCCAGGCCAGTTCGGCCACCTCCGGATCATCTGCGAACAATAGCTCGAGCGTGTCTGCAAAGCCATTTCCTGCATCATCCAGCGTCCAACTGCAGGGCGGGCAGGTTATCAGATGATGCGCAGCCGCGCGGCGAAACGCATCTTCACCGACCCATTTGGCGGTCCGCTCATACGTACCGCGCAGCGCATCGACGAGCCTTGCCCGGTAAGCATTGCGGTAGATTGCCAGACCTTGTGCATGCCTGCCTGTCCAGCCTTCAGGCAAGGCACTCGTATCGTCGAGGACATGGGCCATGAATTCCTGCTGCAGATCTGCGATTGTCTGCGCCGACATCAGGCGCCTGCCATCGCGGGACAAGCCCCATCAAACTCGCGCGCTGCATCCAGTTCTGCGAGCAATTCAGGCAAGGGCGGAATGGCATCGTCCCGCTCGATCATAACCGCCACCGGCCCGGTCATATCGCGGGTCTTGGCATAAAGCTGCCAAACTTCGTCACATACCGGCTGGTCATGCGTGTCGATCTTGATTTCACCATCGGTATGTCCGGCAAGATGTATCTGGCGCACCCGGTCCATGGGCAGGCCAGCCAGATAGGTTTCCGCTGAAAATCCGTGGTTGTGGGCGCTGACGTAGATGTTGTTCACATCGAGCAGCAGGTAGCAGCCCGTGCGCATCGCCATGGCCGAAATGAACTCCCATTCGGTCATCTCATCTTCGGGAAATGTCAGGTAACTGGACGGGTTTTCAAACAGCATCGGCCGCGAGAGCGTATTCTGTGCGTGATCGATATTGTCGCACACCAGATCAAGCGCCTGGTGCGTATAGGGCATTGGCAGCAGGTCGTGACTGTTGTGCGCGCTGGTCCTGGTCCAGCAGAGATGGTCCGACACCCATAGCGGTTCGATCCGGCGCACAAGCCGGTTCAGCGCATCCAGATAATCGCGATCAAGGCCGTGTGCGGAACCGATCGACATGGATACTCCGTGCATGGCGACCGGCAAATCGGCACGTACATGCTCAAGAATACGCAGGGGATTGCCTCCATCCACCATGAAGTTTTCCGAGATTACCTCAACGAAATCGACAGGCACTCTGCCAGCCTCAAAATCGCGGTAATGGTCCCGGCGCAATCCCAGGCCGTAGCCAGAGAATGGTTCGATTGCGCTCATGCTACGCTCCGTGAAAAAGCGGCCCGGCAGTGTGGGGGAGGGGGTCGGGACTACCGGGCCGCAGCCGAGCAAGCATTCGCTCGATCGGCGGGTTTGATCTAGAGGGTCAGTCGGCGATCAACCGATATCGCCGATCGTGCCGCCCTTGGTCAGGCAATCACCGGCCTTCATTGCCTTGAAGCCGTGACCCTTGCAGGCATTCTGCCCTTTGCAGGCATTTTCAGTCGTCGCGCAGTCTGCATTGCCTGCACAGTCATGCACGCCGTAACAATGGACCGTGTCGCTGGCGCCGATTGCGCGGCCGGAACTGCCGGCAGGTGCGTCAGCAGCGAAAGCGGCGGCGGAAGAAAGAGCGAAAGCTGCTGCGGTCGCAGCGAAGATCGATGTGTTGGTCATCAGGGCATCCTTCAATTCAGTAACGGGATTGTATGTGTCCGTTTCGGACGCTGGGTAATTCGCCCCTCTGCAGCAGAAGGTTACACACAAGACTTTCATCGGCCCGCTGCAATCAATGTAACCAGACCTGCATTTGCACCGAACTCCTGAGCGTCCCCGGCATGATCGGGGCCCCCTAAGACATTCAGGAGATATGACATGCACAGCAATGAAATCGGAAAGATCGGCGCCCTCGTTCTGGCCGCCGGAATCAGCGCGGGTCTGGCTATGACCCCGGCTGCGGCTCAAAGCGGCGGCAAGGAAAAATGCTACGGCGTTGCCAAGGCTGGAAAGAACGATTGCGCAGCCGGCCCCGGCACCAGCTGCGCCGGCACTTCGACCCGCGATTATCAGGGCAACGCCTGGAAGCTGGTCGACAAGGGTTCCTGCGAAACGATCAAGACGCCCAAGGGCAAAGGCTCTCTGAAGCCGATCAAGCGCTAAGCAAAGCGCCCCAACAAGCACGTAGCCAGCAAGGGATTTGAGCGATGCAGCGTTTGACCATGGTATATGACCGGACAATCCGGATTCTTTCCGGCAGGCTGATTGAAAGCCTGGCGCTGCTGCTCAACCGGCTGGCGCTGGCAGGGGTATTCTGGCGTTCAGCCAGGACCAAGATTACCGAAGGCACCATCCTGCAAATCGACGAGACGCAATATTACCTGTTCGAGGAATTCGGCCTGCCGATCCCCACCGATATTGCCGTTCCGTTGACTGCCTATGCGGAACACTTCCTGCCCGTGCTGGTCGCGTTGGGGATTGGCACCCGCATCGGTGCGGCGGGGCTTCTCGCCATGACGATGGTGATCCAGCTGCTGGTATTCCCCGAGGCGTGGTGGCCGGTCCATGCCCTGTGGGCAGCGATGGCTCTGATCCTCATTTCCCGCGGTGCCGGTATCTTTTCGCTGGATGCGATTGTAACCAGACTGCGCGATCAGGCGAAACGCTAGGCAGGCGATAGGTACAGGAGCGGGACCCGTGATTGCAGACGAACAGACCTTGGCCCGCCTGATGGCCTCATCCCAGCAGGGCGACAAGCAGTCGTACAGCGTATTGCTGACCGAGGTGCAGCTCTGGCTGGAGCGATATTTCCGGCGTCGCTGCGCCCCTGCACAAATGGATGACCTTGTGCAGGAGGTAATGATGGCCGTTCATAAAAAACGTGCCACTTATGACCCTGCCCGGCCATTCCTGCCCTGGCTTGCGGCAATTGCCCGCTATCGCTGGGTCGATCATCTGCGCAAAGTATACCGCAGCGCCGAGGATGCGCTGGAAGACTACGATGCGCCTGAGGACAGTGAAGAGGAAGCAGTGCTGGCCCGCCTCAGCCTGGATCGGATGTTTGGCCGCATTCCGGCAAAACAGGCCAGCGCAATCGAGATGGTCAAGATCGAGGGACTGTCGATCAGGGAAGCGGCAACGCGAACTGGCCAATCGGAATCCGCAGTCAAAGTGAATATCCATCGCGGGCTGAAAAAGCTGTCCGCGCTTATCGAGAAGGCAGAATAACGATGAATAGGGTGCCCAATCCCCTGATCGAACAAATGGCAAACGAGCTGGAGCCAGTGCGCGCCTTGCGCTTTCGCGACGGTGCATTGCTGGTCGGTCTGGCCGTGATCATAACAGTGCTGGGCGTCGAACTGCTCGACGGGATCTGGCGCGGGATCGCAGCGGGAGAAGCGTCTCCGTTTTTCCTTATTGCCAACGGACTGCTGCTGGTGCTCGGCTGCGCCAGTGCGAACAGCGTGATCGGGATGGCAACCCCGCAAGTCGGCAACCGCCATGACGGTCCCGGATGGGCGATGGCGATGGCAGCGGTGCTTCCGCTGGCCGCGTTCGTCACCTTGTTGGGCCATGATCACCCGGTGGCAGCTTTGCAGGATCCTTATGGGCTGGGATGCTTCGCTTCCGGAATGGCTGCGTCCATCCTGACTGCCGGCGCACTGATCCTGTGGCTTCGCCGGGGTGCCCCGGTTTCGCCAAAACTTGCAGGATTGCACATCGGTGTGGCGGCAACTGCGCTAGGCTCCGCCGCCTATGGCCTTGCCTGCCCGATCGACACGGTCAGCCACCTGGGTTTGTGGCACGCCGCGCCGGTGCTGGCCGGCGCCGTAATCGGGATGTTTGCCCTTCCCCCATTGCTCCGCTGGTGACGGCCAGAAGCATCCCTAGTGCCGCGTTAACCAGATGCGAACCATCCGTGCAGAGCGATGCTTCATAATTGCCGCCTAGTGGGTCAGGAATGAACCCCGTCACTTCTCGGAAGATCCCCCTCTTCAGCTCCAGCGACAGCGAAACAGGACCGGTAGACCGTATCCTCGATGCTGTCAGAAATCATCTCGGCCTCGAGATCGCATTCGTTTCCCGTTACGTCGATGAGGACCGGGAATTGATGAATGTCAGCAGCGATCTGGACCTTCCTATGGGCCCGGGTTTCCGCGAGCCGCGCGAAAATTCCTATTGCTGGCATATTCTGCAGGGCACGCTGCCGGAACTGATACAGGATCCGGCAGACTTCCCTTTCACGAATGAGCTCGCAATCACCGAAATGCTGCCCGTCGGCTGCCATTTGAACGTACCGCTCAAACTGTCGGACGGTTCGATCTATGGCAGTTTCTGCGCATTGAGCAGGCTGCCGGACCGAAGCATGGGCGAACGTGATCTTGGCGTGGTCAAGGCGTTTGCCCAATTGGCGGCGGAACAGATCGAAGTGACGCTGGAACAGGATGTCAGGCGATCCGCGCTGGAAAGCACGATCAGTCAATTGATTGCCGGACAGCGTCTGACGATTCTGCATCAGCCGATCCATATGCTGGACGGCGACCGCGCCGCAGGCGTCGAATGCCTTGCACGGTTCCCCGATGCGAAGACGCGTGGGCCAGATGCATGGTTCGGCGAGGCTGACGAGGTTGGCTTGGGTATCGAGCTGGAAATGCTGGCCGTGCGCTCTGCTCTGGAAACGCTGCCTTACGTTCCCCACGGATTCTACATGTCAGTCAACGCTTCCCCCGCGACGATTATTTCCGGCGCGCTGGAGCAGGCGCTGAACGAAAGCGATGGTGACCGACTGGTCATCGAAGTGACAGAGCACCAGCAGGTAGAGGATTTCACTGCCCTGAAGGAAGCCCTTCGCCGCATCGGGCCAAAAGCGCGCATCGCAATCGACGATGTTGGCGCAGGTTATGCAGGGCTGCGCCATATCGTCGATCTGGAACCCGACATTCTCAAACTCGACATGAGCCTGACTCGCGACATCCACCGTGATCCGGCCCGCCGCGCGCTGGCATCGGCACTGGTAGCTTTCAGCAAGCAGATCGGCAGCACATTGATCGCGGAAGGTGTCGAGAATTGCGACGAACGCGACACGCTGAAGTCACTCGGCGTGAAATACGGTCAGGGTTATTTCTACAGCCGCCCGCTTCCGGTGGTCGCTTCGCAGCAATGGTTGATGAAGACCGAGGGCGGGCGCGGCGACAATGTCGAGATCCGCAAACCGCGCGATATTGCCTTCGATAATGGCGTAGAAGTCGGTCAGCTAAGGCTTAGCGCCTGAACCTTCAGAGCCACTTCCATTTCCAGAAGAACACGATTTGCGCGGCGATAATCGTGACACACAGGGCCACAACGACCCAGAACGCATCGGCATCGTTCATGCCGGGCATTCCGCCAACATTGATACCGAGTAGCCCGGTCAGAAAGCCCAGCGGCAGGAAGATCGCCGCAACAATCGTAAGCAGGTAATTCGTCCTGTCCGAACTGGCCACTGCGCGCGCCCGCAATTCATCCATCAACACGACCGCGCTTTCCTTGCTGATGTCGATGTCGTCGAGATAGCGGCGCAGGCGGGCGATAGTTTCGGCAATTTCGCGTCGGTCGTGATCTTCGAACCATGCCGGGGCTTCGCGGCTGATAGCCTCGAATGCCACATGCTGTGGCCCCATGTGGCGCTGCAAACCCAGGCAATTCCGCCGGATGACCGCAATCTTCACCAGCATGGATTCGGCCTCGGCCTCGGGGTCCGAAGCCTCCAGCAGGTCGATATGGTCGTTCATGTCGACGATCGACGCGTTCATGCGGGCAATCATGTTTTCGGTTAGCGATGTAATCAGCGCCCCGGCATCGCTGGGTCCGCTGCCCCGATCAATTCCCGCCAGCGTATCGCGCGGGGTCTGGAGCGGATCGCGGCGCAGTGTAATCAGCCGCTGGCCGTCGCTCCACAGCTGCATGGAAACCATGTCTTCCGGCTCCGCACCGGGGTTGAAGTTGATCCCCCTCAGCGTCGCCACCAGCGTATTGCCTTCGCGGAATGCACGCGGCCGGGTTGCATCGCTGGTGAGCAGTTCCGCCGTTGGCTCAGGGACATCCATCTGATCCTGCAGCCACTCGTAAACACCGGGCTTGTTGCGGCACAAATGAACCCACAGCACTTCGCCGTCAGACTCCGGCTCCCAGTGGCCAACCTCGTCCCATTCGATCCGGCGGCCGCTGCCGCGTCCGTCGAGTACCCGCCCGAACAATAGCGGAGTTTCAGCGAAATTATTGTTCTGGTCGGTGGCTTGGATCATGCGCGCTTTTTGCGCAGATCGCCGCACGGCGCAATCGGCCATCAACTGCGAAAGGGCCGAATTTGCCATTACATGAGCCGCCGGATGTGCACGCACGCCGATGAAAGCTGTCGCAAATTCGTAGGAAAGCCTCCATATGCCGATCAGCAACTGCCCTGTGCAGTTCGATCCGTTTTAGCGTAGACACGTGCCACATACTCTTCATGTGACAGACAAAGAGCCAGCAGGATGAATGAAATACGCCCTTGGCGCACCATAGAACGCCGGAAATGCCGCCAGATCATGGTCGGCGACACGCCGGTTGGCGGCGATGCCCCGATCACGGTCCAGACGATGACCAACACGCCGACCGAGGACGCGGTGGCAACTCTCGACCAGATACGGCGTTGCGAAGATGCCGGCGCCGATATTATTCGCGTATCCTGTCCGACCAAGGAAGCGACCGACGCGTTTGGCAAAATTACCAAGGCAGCACGCATTCCGATCGTGGCGGACATCCACTTTCACTATAAACGCGCGCTCGAGGCGGCCGATGCAGGCGCCGCCTGCCTTCGCATCAATCCGGGCAATATCGGATCGAACGAACGCGTCGCCGAAGTTGTGCGTGCAGCGAAGGCAAACGGCTGCGCGATCCGCATCGGGGTGAATGCCGGCAGTCTCGAAAAACACTTGCTGGAAAAATACGGCGAACCCTGCCCCGAGGCACTGGTCGAAAGCGCGCTTGATCATATCAAGTTGCTGCAGGACCACGATTTCCATGAATTCAAGGTCGCTGTAAAAGCAAGCGATGTGTTTCTGGCCGTAGCTGCGTATCAGCAGCTGGCCGATACCGTTGATTGCCCGCTCCACCTCGGGATCACGGAAGCCGGCGGGCTGATCGGCGGGACGGTCAAATCCAGCATCGGGATGGGCAACCTGCTGTGGGCCGGTATCGGCGACACCATCCGCGTATCGTTGTCGGCTGAGCCTGAAGAAGAAGTGCGTGTCGGCTTTGAAATGCTGAAAGCGCTGGGCCTGCGCACCCGCGGGGTTCGGGTGGTTTCCTGCCCCAGCTGCGCACGCCAGGGTTTCGACGTAATCCGCACCGTTCAGGCGCTGGAAGAACGGCTTCAGCATATCAAGACACCGCTATCGCTGTCGGTCCTTGGCTGCGTAGTCAACGGACCGGGTGAAGCGCGCGAAACCGACATCGGGCTGACCGGCGGCGGCAACGGCAAGCACATGGTTTATCTGTCAGGCGTGACCGATCACACTGTGCAGAGCGCCGACATGCTCGACCACATCGTCGACCTGGTCGAGGCGAAGGCCGCCGCGCTGGAGGCGGAAGCTGAACAACAAGCAGTTGCCGCTGAATAATGGGCGCAGTCTTCAAACGCTTCGCCGAGGTCCTGCGTGACGGGATATCATTGTTCTGGATCGCACCGCTGATCGCTGCTCTGGCTGT
Source organism: Pontixanthobacter luteolus (assembly GCF_009828095.1). Taxonomy (GTDB): domain Bacteria; phylum Pseudomonadota; class Alphaproteobacteria; order Sphingomonadales; family Sphingomonadaceae; genus Pontixanthobacter; species Pontixanthobacter luteolus. The sequence continues at coordinate 101,030 of NZ_WTYP01000002.1, forward strand.
CGTACCCGAGTTCATCCAGCATGTGGCCGAAATCAACATCGGCATGTTTGCCAGCAAGGAAGCGTTCAATTCGCTCGCTTCGGATCCCCGGCGGATGGTCTGGGGCGTGCTGAAAATCGTCGGCCTGTTTCTGTGCATCATGGCAGCCGCACGGTTCTGGGGCGCACGGGATCGCGGCCAGAAATGGTGGGATGTACGCGGCCTGGCGTGGCGCAATTTCTGGATCGCGATTGTCCTCCTCGTGATTACGGCAATTCCCGGTTTGGTTTTGCCGTCGATCACCAGCAAACAGGTCAGCGACGTGGTCAGCATAGTCATCGGCATCGCTACATTGCCGCTGCTTGCCCTACTGATTGCAGGCCTGATCGGCGACAGGGACACCGGCCTTGCGGCGATCTATCGTTCGGGCTGGCTTGCTACCCTGCGAATTCTGATCTTCGCCGCTGCCGTATGGGTGCCGCTGCAATGGCTTCATGAACTCAATCACCAATGGGCGATGGGGCAGAGTGCTGCTGCGGTCTGGGCATTGATGGTATTCGATTCCCTAGTCGTCGGCGCACTGGCGATGCTGGCAGGCACGGCAATGCACCATGGATACGTCCTCCGGAGAACAAAGGAATAGCTAATGAGCGCGGATTTCGAGACCGATTACCTTGTTGTCGGCGCTGGTGCGGTCGGCCTCGCTTTCGTTGATGCGCTGCTTGACGAAGATCCCGACTGCCATGTGACGATCGTGGACATGCACGCCAAGCCGGGTGGACACTGGAACGACGCCTATTCCTTTGTCGCCCTGCATCAACCAAGCGCATTCTACGGCGTTAATTCCTTGGAATTCGGCGACGATGTGGTGGATTCGCACGGTCCGAACAAGGGGCTCTACCCGCTTGCAAGCGGCGCTGAAGTCTCTGCCTATTTCACACACCTGATGAACCGGCGCCTGCTGCCGTCCGGTCGCGTCTCTTACCATCCCCTGTCCCGGTATGACGGGGATGGTTCAGATGGCCATGCCGCATTTGATTCGATTCTTTCCGGCAAACGGACGAACGTGAAGGTGCGCAAGAAAACCGTCGATGCCACGTTTTACAAGACATCGGTCCCGTCCACCCACAAGCGCCAGTTCGGCGTTGCTCCAGGAACCCCGATGGCAATTCCCGGCGACCTGCCCGATCTGTGGAAACGGGGCAACGACCTGCCAGCCCATTATGCAATCCTGGGCGCGGGCAAGACTGCCATGGATGCAGGCGTATGGTTGCTACAAGCCGGTGTCGATCCTGACGATATCACCTGGGTTCGCCCGCGCGATTCCTGGTTGATAAACCGGACCTACACGCAGCCGGGGCCGGATTTCTTTGAAAAGGTCGTCGAAAACCAGATTGCCCAACTGAACGCTGCGGCAGAGGCAAAGACCGGCGATGAAATGTTCGAATTGCTGGGCCGCGGCGGATATATGCTTCGTATCGACGAAGACGTGAAGCCGGAGATGTTCCACTACGCCACGATTTCGGAAGGCGAGATCGATCTGCTGCGCCAGATCAAGAATGTCGTACGTAAAGGCCGGGTAACTTCGGTTGAACCGGGCAAGATTGTGTTTGCGGATGATGAACATTCTGTGCCTGGCAACACGCTGTTTATCGATTGCACGGCAACCGCTGTGCCGTTCGATGACACCCGCCAGCATGGGCCGCAGTTCCGCGGAGATACGATCGTGTTGCAACCTTTGCATGTTCCTCTGGTGACCTTCAGCGCGGCATTGACTGCATTTCTGGAGGTTCATTTCAGCGATGACGAGACAAAGAACCGCCTCGGCATCCCTGCACCGCTTACCGATACGCCAAACACCTATCCGCTGGGGATGCTCACCAATTTCATGAACCGCGGGGCTTGGTCGCAAAATCCGAAGATCGCAGCCTGGCTGGCGAAATCCCGGCTGGACCCAACTGGTACAACCTTCGCCAAAATGATGGCAGAGGGGGATACCAGGCTTGCTGTGATGGGCGGCTTTCAGGCGGCGATCGAGACCGGTATTCCGGGTCTGCAGCGGCTTGCCGAAGCGGCGCAGGCGGAACATCAGCCGCGATGAGAGGCTCCTTGCTTGCCGCTGCTCTGTTCGCGCTCACACTCGCAGGGTGCGCCTCCACTGGTACGCAGATGACCGCTGCTTCAGGCAGTGAAAAACATCCCGAAGCAAGGCTGTACGATGCCAGCCGCAATGCAGCGGCCGATGTCGACGCCGCGCTTTCGCGGGCACGCAGTTCCGGCAACCACATCCTGATCGTGCTGGGCGCAAATTGGTGTCACGATAGCCGGGCCTTCGCCGGGTGGACCGAAACCCCCCGGTTCAAGGAATTGCTCGGCTATCATTACGAAACCGTATTTGTGAATGTCGGCATGCCGCAGACAGGTGACGGACATAACATCGAAATTGCGAGGCGTTTCGGTATCGATGAAATCGTGGGCACTCCGACTGTCCTGATCCTGTCCCCTTCCGGCAGTCTGCTGAATGGCGAGACCGCCGGATCCTGGCGCAACGCCGCCAGCCGCACCGAACAATCGATTTACGAGGAGCTGGCAGGTTACATCCAGCACGATCCAGAGGTAGTGGCTGAGTGAACCGGCAATACGAGCTGAAGCTGATGGCTTACGAGCCATATTGGCGCGAATTGCTTGGCGCCTGGCTTCTTTCCATCCTCCTGCTGGCCTTGATCAAGGCCGTGCTGATCTGGATGCGCAAACCCAAGCCCGGCGAATTTGCCAGGTTAATTGGCCTCCCTTTTACATTGGCAATTTTTCTCCTTCCAGCGTTGGCATGTTTCCTCGGCGCGCTGCGCGCGCTCAATGACCATGGTTTCGCAGCGGCCATGGCTGTCATGATCGGCGGTCCGCTGCTGGCCATTTTCGCCGCCTACAAATTGCAGACATTTTTCATCTGGCTGCTCACAGGGTTTGGGCAATGGCCGCGCGAGCCCCGGCCCCGCCAACCTGCGGTGCCGCCACCCGCCGGATCAGTGCCCACAATCGACGGCAAACCGATTTCACTGGATTAGCCGTGCTGCACGTCGTCCATCATGCCGATTACATGGCGCCGCCACCGGAACGCGGCACGTTCAAATTCGACAAATACCAGCTCGTGATGATCGCCTTACGCGAATTTGCGCCTGACCACGGGGTCGCCCTGGTCGAACATGCCCCCGAACCGATGGCTCGCGAATGGCTGGAGGCTGTCCACTGCCCTGCCTATGTCGACCAGGTTTTCAGCGCCAGCGTTCCAAAGGACAAGGAACGCCGGATCGGCTTTCCCGTAACTCCGCATATCGCCAGCCGGGTACGCCATACAAATGGCGGAACATGGCTGGCCGCGCAGCTCGCTTTGGAGCACGGTTTTGCGGCGAACAGTGCGGCGGGCAGCCATCACGCTTTGCATGAAACAGGCGCGGGATACTGTGTGTTCAACGATCTGGCTGTCGCAGCCAATCGGCTGATCGCTGAAGGTACTGCAAGGCGCGTTCTGATCGCCGACTGCGATGTACACCAGGGTGACGGCACCGCCAGCCTGACCGCCGGGCGAGACGACATCTTCACCCTGTCTTTCCATGCGGAAAAGAACTTCCCTGTGCGCAAGGCGCGTTCTGACCTCGATATTGCCCTTCCCGACAAGGCTGGCGACGCCGAATATCTCGCTGCGCTCAACCGCCATTTGCCCGGGGTGCTCGACAGGTTTCGGCCCGACCTTGTGCTCTATCAGGCCGGGGTCGATCCGCACGAAGACGACCGTCTGGGCCGCCTTTCCCTCACCGACAAGGGGCTGGACAAGCGCGACAGGTATGTCGTGGCGACGATACGGCAACGCGGCATTCCGGTCGCCAGCGCACTGGGCGGCGGCTACGGCAATGATCAAAGGGCGGTCGCTGATCGTCACGCAAGGTCGATGCTGGCCATGGCAGACGAGAACCGCCGCATTACACCGCGCTGACACAACGGTTCGGCCCTTTCCCGTTCACCTGCCAGCTACGTCAAATTATGCTATACGGTGGATATGAACAGACGAGATCTCATCAAAGGTACTTTGGCAGCCGGTGCCGCGCTGGCTGTCCCCGCTCGCTTGCCTGCACAGGTTCGCGCCGGGCTTCCGCGTGATGCAAAGCTGGCAGAAATCGCCAAGCGGGCGCAGGCCAAGGCTGGCGATATGCTGTGGGCGAATGACTATGTCGGCATCGCAGATTTCGGGCTGAAATCGACAGAGCCTCGCTTCCATTTCGTAAATCTGGTGGCTGGCGAGGTGAAATCCTATCTTGTCACGCATGGTGACGGCTCAGATCCGGAGCATGATGGCTGGCTGAACTGGTTTTCCAACGTTCATGGGTCGCACTGCACCAGCAAGGGGACCTATGCGACCTTTGGCTGGTACACTGGTCGCTATGGCACCTCGATCCGTCTCGAAGGTCTGGATGCGACGAATTCCAACGCTCTCGACCGTGCAATCGTCATGCACAGGGCCAATTATGCAGAGCGTCAGCATCTTGAGAAATGGGGCCGTCTTGGCCGTTCGAATGGCTGTTTTGCGATGGGCGACGCGGAATTCAAACTGGCGCTGCTGCAACTTGGCGGCGGCCGGGTAATCCACGCCGATAGCCTGGGTTTGCAGGCAGACGGCACGGTGGTCACGCCGCCGACAATCGACGAGCCTGCCGATATCGAGATCCTGCAGCGCGATCTGCCCACCGGGATCGAACAATCTAACCCCGGCGTTTATTGACACCGGGATATCCTGAACCGGCGGCCATCAAGACCGCCGGTTCGGTCATAGTACCTCAGGCGATGTCGCGCGGATCGTTTTCGATCGGGATCACCTGCTCGTCGGTAACCCGCGAACGGTTCGGCTTGCGCGGTGCATCCATGCTTTCCAGAACTGCATCGTCACGGCCGTAAATATCGGGGAATGCGGTAAGCGTGCCGTCGATATCCTGAGCCATGGTGAAATAGGTGATATAGGCGGGCATCGTCTTCTGGAACGGCACCTTGGTATATTCGCCAGACTTGAGTTTTTCGACGCCCTCATCAGCCGTCAGCCCGCCCTGCAGAATAGCCAAAGTAATCGCCAGTTCGGTTGCCCGTTCGGTACGGATGCAGCCATGGCTAAGCGCGCGCTTGTCATTGTTGAACAGGTGCCGTGACGGGGTATCATGAAAGAAAATCGCGTGCCGGTTGGGCATATCGAGCTTCATCAAGCCCAGTGAGTTGCCTGGCCCCGGCTGCTGAACGACAGAAACCCAGCCGTTCGCGCCCTTGGTGGCAGAATAACCTGCCCGGCGGGCCCATGCCGGATTGTTCAGCACGCGCGCGCCAAGACCTTCGCCTTTGACGATCGATTGCGGGACAGTCCAAGTCGGATTGAAAATAACCCCTTCGACACTTTCCGCAATCTGCGGCGTCGCCGTGCGTCCGGGTTTGCCGACCACGGTGCGGTAGGTACGCACGATTTTGTCGTTCACCGTCAGACGCAGCTGATATTCCGGAACATTGGTCATCAGATATTGCTTGCCCAGATCGCGCGGCAGCCAGCGCCAGCGGTCCATGTTGGCGCGGATCAACTTGTGCCGTTTGGCCTGTTCAGCCGGAGTTGCGGCCAGTTCGCGTTTCAGGCGGAGATAGTCCGGGTGTTCGGGCATGATCCGGGCGAGAGTCCCGGCAATATCGCCCGATGCAAGCGCATCTGCCATCAATTCGCCGGTTGGATAGCGATCCTGATCCGGATCGAACACGAACCATTGTTTGCGGCTGTCCATCGGCGTGCGCCCGTCGCGCAGATCCTCTACCAGAAATTGGAAGCTCTGGCTGGCGGCTTCGTCGAGCGCGGTACCGCTGCCCATGGCAATCGCAGCACGCAGGCCGTCAAGATTGTAATCGGCCGAAACCAGACCTTCTTCGGAAACTCCCTCAACAACGGCAGCAAGTGCACGAGCATGTTCGACAGGCCACGCCTGAACGATCGGTTGCTTGGGCTTGCCCATTTCGTCGATCGCCTGAACGACTTCTTCCGATATGACAGGCGCGCCGTCCATCTCGACCGTCTGTTGTTCGATCGAGGCCGCGGGTGCTTCATCGGGAAGCAGATTGACCGGCTCTGAATTGCCCGAAGATTGCGCCGCCAGACCAGCAGGCACAAGAATTGCCGTCGCAGCAAGCAGGTGAAAACGCGTTTTTGAACTGTAAATCACTTGAATTCCATCCATCTGGCGCCCTCGAAACAGTCCTGGCGCATTTGTCATTTTTATCGGACTAGTAATTTAGCATCAACCATAATGCCTGTCTCGGGCCTTAATCACAGGAAAGAGATGACGCGTGGTGCGGTGCAGGATATGCCCGCGCCATGTCCGCAGCACGCGCCATTTTGCCGTTCCTGGCCGCTTTGCTGGGTGTCGGCTTCCTGTCGTTGATGGATGCCTTCATGAAAAGCGCCGCTCTTGCCGCCGGGGCGTATAGCGCGGCGGTTTTCAGATCCGCCATTGCCGGGGCAATCATAACCCCTGTCTGGCTGGGCGCCGGCGGCAGATGGCCCGAACGGCCGGTTCTGAAACTCCACCTGATCCGGGGCACCGTGTCAGGCTTTATGGCACTGAGCTTCTTTTACGCCCTCACCAAGCTGCCAATTGCCGAAGCCATCGCGATCAGTTTCATCGCGCCTTTGCTGACACTTTATCTTGCGGCAATCATGCTGGGCGAAGTCATCAGGCCGCAGGCTGTGCTGGCTTCGATCCTCGGCCTCGCGGGAACTATCGTGATCATCAGTGGACGGCTGGGCGCTGCCGAATACGACACGGAAACGATGAAGGGGCTTGGCGCGATCCTCTTTTCCGCCCTGCTCTACGCATACAATTTCATCGTCATCCGCCAGCAGGCGCAGGTATCCAGCCCGCTGGAGGCGACGACTTTTCATAGCGGCGTTGCCTGCGCGGTGCTGCTGGTGTTTGCCCCGTGGTTCCTGACGGTGCCAGAATGGGAGCCTATGGGCGATATCGCCATCGCATCGGTGCTGACACTGGGCGGCGCGCTGGCGATCACCTGGGCCTATGCCCGGGCAGAAGCGCAATCATTGGTGCCGATGGAATATAGCGGCTTTTTGTGGGCAGCCCTGTTTGGCTGGATGTTCTTTCGCGAGCCGATCAGCACAGCGACAATCGCCGGAACCGTCCTTATCGTGATCGGCTGCTGGATAGCGACCAGAACGAGACCCAAGGTCCCGCAAACGGAACAAAGCGCGCTGTAGGCGCTTGATTGTTTGAAAGTATCACAATTTCGGCGCTGTTTGATCGATTTTGACGGTCTGGTCCCCTTGACCAATGCGGCCGGACGTAGCAGGTGCCGCGACAGAAATTCAGCCCGGAAAACGCCCGATTCACCACCGGGACCAAACGGGCCTCATCCATGAAAGGATTACCCACAGCATGACCCAGGTCGGCAAGGACACACTCGGAACACGCAGCACCATGGACGTAGGCGGCAAGTCCTACGCATATTATTCGCTCGACAAGGCAGCGGAAAAGATCGGTGATGTCAGCAAGCTGCCATTCTCGATGAAGGTCCTGCTCGAAAACCTGCTGCGTTTCGAAGATGACGGCTTCACCGTTTCGACCGACGATATTCAGGGTCTGGCTGACTGGCAGAAAAATCCGAAAACCGGCAAGGAAATCCAGTACCGCCCGGCCCGCGTCCTGCTGCAGGATTTCACCGGAGTTCCCTGCGTTGTCGACCTTGCCGCGATGCGCGATGCCATTGCCCAGCTTGGCGGCGACACTGCGAAGATCAACCCGCAGGTTCCGGTAAACCTCGTCATCGACCACTCCGTGATGGTCGACGAATTCGGACATCCGAAGGCTTTCGAAAAGAACGTCGAGCTTGAATACGCACGCAATGCGGAGCGTTACGACTTCCTCAAATGGGGCTCGAAGAGCTTCCAGAACTTCTCTGCCGTGCCTCCCGGCACCGGCATCTGCCACCAGGTGAACCTCGAGCACATCGGCAAGGGCGTATGGTCCAGCGAAGACGGCGACGGCACCACTGTCGCCTATCCTGACACCTGCGTCGGTACCGACAGCCACACCACGATGATCAATGGTCTCGGCGTACTTGGCTGGGGCGTTGGCGGCATCGAGGCGGAAGCTGCGATGCTCGGCCAGCCGATTTCCATGCTGGTACCCGAAGTCGTCGGCTTCAAACTGTCTGGCAAGATGTCCGAAGGTATTACTGCGACTGACCTCGTGCTGACCTGTGTGCAGATGCTGCGCGAAGTCGGCGTGGTTGGCCGTTTCGTAGAATTTTACGGCCCTGGCGTCTCTGAACTGAGTTTGGCCGACCGTGCAACGATTGCCAATATGGCACCGGAATACGGCGCAACCTGCGGCTTCTTCGGCATCGACGACAAGACGCTTGATTACATGCGCCTCACCGGCCGTAGCGAAGACAGCATCGCGCTGGTCGAAGCCTATGCGAAGCAGCAGGGCATGTGGTTCACGCCTGAGAACGAGCCGGTCTTCACCAACACGCTGGAACTGGACGTCGGATCGGTCGTCCCCTCGCTGGCCGGACCGAAGCGCCCGCAGGACAAGGTCATCCTCCCCGAGGTGGACGAACTGTTCAACAACGACCTCAAGACGCTTTACAAGAAAGACGGCCCGGTACGCACCGCGGTTGAGGGCAAGGACCACGACATCGGCGACGGCGACGTTGTTATTGCCGCCATCACCAGCTGCACCAACACATCCAACCCCGATGTGCTGATCGCCGCCGGTCTGGTCGCGAAGAAGGCCAACGAAAAAGGCCTGAAGCCCAAGCCATGGGTCAAGACCAGCCTTGCACCGGGATCGCAGGTCGTAACGGACTATCTCGAGAAGGCGGGCCTCCAGGCCGAGCTGGACCAGATCGGTTTTGATCTGGTCGGTTACGGCTGCACGACCTGCATCGGTAACTCCGGCCCGCTTGCGCCGCCGATCAGCAAGGCAATCAACGGCAACGACATCGTCGCTGCGTCGGTTCTGTCAGGCAACCGTAACTTCGAAGGCCGCGTCAGCCCCGACGTTCGAGCCAACTTCCTCGCATCGCCGCCGCTGGTGGTCGCCTATGCGCTGAAGGGGACAGTCACCGAAGACATCACCGAAACCCCGCTGGGCCAGGATCAGGACGGCAACGACGTCTTCCTCAAAGACGTCTGGCCGACCAATGCGGAAATCGCTGAAATCCGCTCGAGTTCGATCGACCGCCAGATGTTCGAAAGCCGCTATGCCGACGTCTACAAGGGTGACGAGCACTGGCAGGCAATCGATGTGACCGGATCCGACACTTATCAGTGGCGCCCGGGCAGCACCTATGTTGCAAACCCGCCTTATTTCGACGGCATGGAAATGACCCCTGCCCCGATCACCGATATCACCGACGCGAAACCGCTCGCGATCCTCGGCGATTCGGTCACCACCGACCACATCAGCCCGGCCGGTGCGATCAAGGAAGATTCGCCAGCGGGCGAGTATCTGATGAGCAATCAGGTCGCGAAGGCGGACTTCAACTCGTACGGCTCACGCCGCGGCAACCACGAAGTGATGATGCGCGGCACCTTCGCCAACATCCGCATCAAGAACGAAATGGTTCCGGGCGTCGAAGGCGGTTACACCACCTATGGCGGCGAGCAGATGGCGATTTACGACGCTGCGATGAAGCACAAGGAAGACGGTACCCCGCTGGTCGTTATCGGCGGCAAGGAATACGGTACCGGTTCCAGCCGCGACTGGGCGGCCAAGGGCACCATCCTGCTTGGTGTTCGCGCGGTCATCGTGGAAAGCTACGAACGTATTCACCGTTCCAACCTGATCGGCATGGGTGTGCTCCCGCTCCAGTTCAAGGACGGCGACAGCCGCAATTCCCTCGGACTGAAGGGGGATGACACCTTCTCCATCAAGGGTCTGGCAGGCCTTACGCCGGGCCAGGATGTCGAAGTGGAAGTAACCCGTGCCGATGGCGAGAGCATCACCTTCACTGCCCAGTGCCGGATCGATACCGCCAACGAAATGGAATATTACAAGCACGGCGGCATTCTGCAGTACGTGCTGCGTAATCTGGCCGCGTAATGCGCAGCCACTTCCTGTGCCTCGCAGCGGTTGGCAGCTTTCTGCTTGCCAGCTGCGGGGCCAGTGAGGCCTCTGCCCCCGTTGCCGATACAGATACTGGTTCAATTGGCGGGCAGGTTCTGACCTTGGACGCAGCGGCGCTTGCCGGGAAACTGGAAGCGGGCACGGTTCATTTGATCGATGTGCGGACGGCAGAGGAATTTGCAGACAGCCACATCGCAGGCGCAGTTAATATCCCGCTCGCCCAGTTCGACCCGAAGGCGTTGACCAATTCGGATGGTGACGAAGTCATCCTCTACTGCCGAACGGATCGCCGTTCTGGGATTGCGGCCAGCGAGCTCGCGGAACACACCGGTCGTGATGCAGTCCATCTCGATGGCGGGATCATCGGTTGGGAAGAAGCGGGCATGCCCGTTTCGAAGTGACTTGCCACACTCAGGTCATGCCTGAGCGCTGATCTCAGCGATAACTCCAGATACAAAAAGGGCGGCATCACGCGGTGCCGCCCTTTTTCAATGCGTGTTCGTGAGAGCTTAGCCGCCGTTCACAACCTTGAACTTGCGCCGGCCAAGGATCGCTGCGGCAGCAAGGCCGAACAGGATTGTCATCGGCGGGGCAGGAACCTGTGTACCGCTGCTGGTCGATGTCGACGATGTGCTCGACGATGATGAACTGCTGCTCGATGACGACGATGAAGACGACGACGAGGACGACGATGAACTGCTGGTCGAAGAACTCGTAATCACGCCGGAACTGGTCGAACTGGTTGCCCCGCCCGACGAAGAAGAGCTGGAGCTGGAGCTCGAAGATGACGAGCTGCTGCCCGAAGAAGAACCGCCCGTGCTGGTTGCGCCGCCATTGCTACCGCCGGATGACGAGGAAGACGACGAGCTGCTGCTCGACGAAGAACTCGAGGACGAACTGCCGCCCGAGCTACCGCTTGAGCCGGAACTGCCCGAGCCTCCGCTGCCGCCATAGCTGGAGCTGCCACCATGGCTCGAAGAGCCGCCATAGCTGGACGAACCGCCCGGCTTGCCGCCCGATCCACCACCGGAACTGGAAGAACTGGAGGAGGAGGAAGACGATGAAGAGCTAGAGCTCGACGAGGAGCTGCTCGACGACGAACTGACATTACCCGAGGATGACGACACGTTGCCTGAAGACGAACTGACGTTACCCGAAGAGGAGGAGACGTTGCCTGAAGACGAGCTCACATTGCCTGAGGACGACGAAACATTCCCCGAGGACGAGGAGACGTTGCCGCTCGAACTGGACACGTTGCCCGACGTCGAGGTGGTCGTGCTGCTGATGCCGCCGGTGGAAGTCGAGACCCCGCCGGTCGAGGTCGAGACCCCGCCGGTCGAGGTCGAAACGCCGCCAGTGCTGGTCGAAGTCGACACGCCGCCGGTCGATGTGCTGACACCGCCCGTGGTGGTCGTGCTGCCGCCGCTGGTGTTGTTGATGTCGATATCGATCACGATGCCGCTGGTGCCGGAAGTCCCGCTGCTGGTGGAGGTCGATCCGCCCGAGGTGGAGGTCGATGTGCCGCCGCTGCCGCCGCTGCTGATCCCGCCCGACGTTGTCGTGGTCGAAGTGACCACTACGCTGCCGCTGGAACCACCGCTGGAACCGCCGAAGAACCCGCCAAAGAACCCGCCACCAAAGCCGCCGCCGAAACCGCCGCTGCCGCCAATTACGGTTACGCCGCCGCTGCTGCCGCCGCCGGTGAATGTCGGCTGGGGAACAGGTGCGTATGGTGCCGGAATGGCGCGCATCGCAGTGCGATAGACTGGCGGACATTCAGCAGAACCGGCCACTGCGCCGCCCGCTTGCGCACCGTTTGCCCGCATGCCGCCATGGCCGGGCAGGTAACCGCCTTCAACCGGTTCGCATTCGACAACGCGCTTAACCACGCGGCGCTTGCGCTGGACTGTCTTGGTCACGCGGCGTTTGCGCGGCTGGTCTTTCACATAGACCGGCTGCGCCTTGACCGACTTGGTCGCGCCCTTGGCCGACTTGTAGGTCGGGCTGTCCGTTACCGGTGGTTCGGCGACGTGCACCGCACCACCTGCTAGAAGCGCACCGCCCGCTGCGGTCGCGGACAATTTCGCCAGGGCCATCTTTACCGACATGGACAAGCTCTCTCAATTACTCTGGGGAGGCCAGAAGGCGGCGGGTCCGCATTCGGGCATTTCCCTGTCACATCAGAAAGAGCACAACACACCTAACCGGCAATTACGTTAACCATGAAAAACGGCCTGCGAGGCATGTTTTTTGCCCATCAATCGGCGCGATTCCGCGAGTTGTCCCACAATGGAACCGAAAAACCGGCAATCCCTTATGCGGGCTTAACCATTTGTGTCGAACAAACCCGATTGACGGTCCAATCCGGGCGAATCACTTGCGGGACGGGGAATCGCCATGCCGAGATGCTGCCAACCGCCATCATTCAGGCACCGCCCGCGCGCGGTCCGCGCCACCAGACCAAGCTGAATCAGGAACGGCTCGACCACTTCCTCGATCGTGTCGCGCGGTTCGGCGAGGCCCGCTGCCAGCGTTTCAACGCCAACCGGCCCGCCCTTATATATATCGGCAATCATCCGCAGATAGCGCCGGTCCATCGCATCCAGGCCGAGCCGGTCGACCTCCAGCCTGCCCAGCGCGTCGTCGGCGATCTTCGCGGTTACCACGCCGTCGCCCGCAACATGGGCGAAATCGCGCACGCGCCGCATCAGCCTCCCGGCAACGCGCGGGGTGCCGCGTGACCGGCGGGCGATCTCGCGCGCGCCGGCTGGGTCCACATCCAGACCCAGCAGATTGGCACCGCGCGTCACCACACGCTCCAGCTCATCCTCGGTATAGAAATTGAGGCGCACAGGAATGCCGAAGCGGTCGCGCAGCGGCGTAGTCAGCAGGCCCTGACGCGTGGTCGCGCCAACCAGCGTGAAGGGCGGCAAATCAATCCGCACGCTGCGGGCGGAAGGCCCCTCGCCGATAATCAGATCAAGCGCGCGGTCCTCCATCGCGGGATAGAGCACCTCCTCAACCACCGGATTGAGACGGTGAATCTCGTCGATGAACAGGACATCGCCCTCTTCAAGATTGGTCAGCAGCGCCGCAAGGTCACCCGCCTTGGCGATTACCGGCCCGCTGGTGGCACGGAAACCGACGCCGAGTTCCTTGGCAACAATCTGCGCGAGGGTGGTCTTGCCGAGGCCGGGAGGGCCGAAGAACAGCACATGGTCCATCGCCTCCCCGCGCGATTTTGCGCTCTCGATAAACACCCGAAGGTTATCGCGCGCCGCCTCTTGCCCGATAAATTCGCCAAGCGATTTCGGCCGCAGCGCTGCATCGGGATCATCCGGCTGGCGATCGGGGGTATGGAGGGGGACGGGATCGGTCATCATGGACACTTCATGGGGGAATCTGGCGCTGGCTCTCCTGGTACGACCAGGGAACCCAGCGCTGCCCAGACACTCAGCAGTCTGTTCAAAACGGGTTCACCGTGTAGCCGCGCTGTTGCAGCAGCGCGTGCGCGGTCATTGCCGACAGCGCGGTTTCGACACCGGGGATAAGGTCATCCTGCGTGATGCCGTAAGCGATGCCGCTTTGCCCGCACAGGATAAAGCGCACGCCGTGGTCCAGCATTTCGCGGATCATCGCGCCCGAAGGGTTCGCGCCGTCCCTGCCCTTGGCCGCCCATGCCTCATCGCTCAGCAAATCCATCGACGCCTTGCCATGAACCACCACAGCGACGCGGATATTGTCGGGATCGACACCTGCGGCCACGTGCATATTGATGAACCGTGCCGCGCTTTCGAAACCGCGGCTGTTCTTGCCTTCTTCCGCAGGCACCGCAACATCGAACGCGTGGGAAAATTCGGTATCCGCCGGGACCGGCCCCATCCCTTCGACCGGTGCGTGCGGGCCGAAGCCTTCGAACACCGGGCCGGTTTTGAACGCGGACATATCCTGCGCGGAAACCGGTGCTGCAAATGCCAACACCGCCAAAATGATCAACCGAACACAAGCCATATACACAATCCTATTTGCCGAACCCTGAAAGCAATTCATTCGAGCCGCTGCGACTTTCGATCAACAGCCTATTGAGCTCGCCGAACAGGTTATCACACCCGTCCGATTTGGCTATTACCCTTCCCATGAAAATCAGCAGACGCAAAGCCCTGACCGCATTGGCATCCACTGCGAGCGCCGCCGCATTCCCCAGAGCCGCCGCATTGGCCGCGACCAGGAATGACTGGTTTGACGATGCCATTGTTGTCGATGCCCTTGGCCGGATGGGTGATCCCTATGCCGAAGAGGGCGTCACCCGTTTTACCGAACGTGGCTGGAAAGAATCGCTGGAGACAGGTGTGACTGTCCTTCGCACCACGATCTTCCCTGTCGGCAATCCCGACAATGCATGGGAAGTGTATCGCGAAAGCGTGGCGGAACATCACGACGTATTCGGCGCAAATCCTGACAGGCTGGCGCTGATCAAATCCGGCAAAGATATCATTCACGCCAAGCGCGACGGGAAGCTGGGCGTAATTCTGGGCACACAAGACACATCGATGATCGGCGCTGAGCTCGACCGGATGGCGATTCTGCGCGAGGACGGGCTGCGCACCGTCCAACTGACCTACAACAATCGCAATCTGGCCGGCGATGGCGCGATTGAGCCCGCGAATGCGGGGATTTCCAAACTTGGCCATGCAACCATCGAGGCAGCCGAGGCCGAGAAACTGCTGCTCGACCTGTCGCATGGCGGCGCCCAGACGATGCACGATGCCGCCCAAGCGGCGAAGCGCCCGTTGACCATCAGCCACACCGGCGCGCGCGCGCTGGCCGATCATCCACGCAATGTGTCTGACGAGCTTATCCGCAAAGTCGCAGACGGCGGCGGAGTCATCGGCGTCTATTTCATGCCCTATATCGTGGCAGATATGGAACCATCAGCGTCGGACGTGATCGCGCATATCGAACATATTGCCAATGTCGGCGGCGAGGATGCTGTCGGCATCGGGACCGATAACGGCATTCTGCCCCTTCCGTTTGACGATGAAATGAAGGCCGCGCTGGACGCGATGCAGCAAGACCGCCTCGACAAAGGGATCGCTGCGCCAGGTGAAAAAATAGGCTTCTATCCGCTAGTGCAGGAGTACAACTCGATTGACCGCTACCGCCGATTGGTCCGCGATCTGGAGGCGCGCGGGTGGAGCCAGACGCGTCTTGAAAAACTGATGGGCACCAATTTCCTTCGGCTCTACACCGAAGTCTGGGGCGGTTAGAGCTTACCCTGCTGCTTTCTTCAGGGCCACGCGGATCAGGTCATTTTCGCTCGCATCCTCGCCCAGCTCGCCCTGCGCGGCGGCCACGGCGCGCGCGGCAATCGCCGGTTTGAAACCGAGGTTTTCCAGCGCGCTGACCGCATCGGCGCTGGCCCCGCCCGCAGGGGTAATGGCAACGCCCATTCCGCCGCCGCCAGACACCGGCAGCGCGCCCGCCTTGTCTTTCAGTTCGTTGACGATGCGCCCGGCCAGTTTAGGCCCGACCCCGTTGGCGCGCGCGACCATCGCTGCATCGCCATTGGCGCACGCGCTTTGCACTTCAGCGGTGGAGAGCGCGGACAGGATCGCCAGCGCTACCTTGCTGCCCACTCCCTGAACCTGGGTTAGCAGGCGGAACCAGTCGCGTTCCGCGCTTTCCGCGAAACCCAGCAGCCGCATGTCGTTTTCCGAAACCTGCAGATCGGTATAGATAGTGCAGCCTTCGCCCTGTTCGCCCAGCGCCGCCAGCGTCTTGGTCGAACAATGGACCAGATAGCCCACGCCCTGAACGTCGATCACCGCCCAGTCATCTCCGGTCTCGTCGAGCAGGCCTTTCAGTTTCGCAATCATGGTTTGTTCCTGCCGCAAGCGGACGCGATGCGCCAGAGGAAACCGGATTGTTCAGCCAGTGATCCACAAGCCTGAACAGATGGAACACATGGAACACAGTCCTGATGATCAATCCATCGCAGGTGCGGGGCGGACTGAAGGCCGGTTGTCTGGGAGGCGCACGAAATAGGCATTCCCGCTGCATAGCCCGGCCCGCGGGCAGTAGGAAAACCGCATCTGCGTCAAGCAATCCTGTATACCGCCGCGCTCGACACAGGCGGCAGATTGCGCAAAGAGAAGCGGCATGAGCTGGAACACTTTTGGCCGCGTATTGCGGTTCACGACATGGGGCGAAAGCCACGGGCCTGCGCTGGGCGCGGTGCTGGACGGGTGCCCGCCGGGGATCGCGCTGAGCGAGGCCGATATCCAGCCATTCATGGATGCGCGCCGCCCGGGTCAGTCGAAATTCACCACCCAGCGGCAGGAACCGGACCAGGTCAAAATCCTGTCCGGCGTGTTCGAGGGCAAGACCACCGGAACCCCGATCAGCCTGATGATCGAGAATGTCGACCAGCGCAGCAAAGACTATTCCGAAGTCGCCAACGCCTATCGACCCGGCCATGCCGATTATGCGTATGACGCGAAATACGGGTTCCGCGATTACCGCGGCGGCGGGCGTTCCAGCGCGCGCGAAACGGCGGCCCGGGTGGCCGCTGGCGGGGTGGCACGGCTGATCATGCCGGATGTGACCATCACCGCCTATGTCAGCCAGATCGGCACTGACGAGATCGACCGGGATCAGGCCGACTTTGCCGAAATTGGTAACAACCCGTTCTTCTGTCCCGATCCCGCCGCAGCAAAACGGTGGGAGCAATTGGTCGATGATGCGCGCAAGGCCGGATCGTCGCTGGGTGCGGTCGTGGAATGCGTTGCAACGGGCGTGC
The DNA here is from genome assembly GCF_009828095.1 of Pontixanthobacter luteolus. Taxonomy (GTDB): domain Bacteria; phylum Pseudomonadota; class Alphaproteobacteria; order Sphingomonadales; family Sphingomonadaceae; genus Pontixanthobacter; species Pontixanthobacter luteolus. The sequence goes on from NZ_WTYP01000002.1 coordinate 117,968, forward strand.
CCGCCGGATGGGGCGCGCCAGTCTATGCAAAGCTCGACGCGGATCTTGCCGCCGGGATGATGAGCATCAACGCCGTGAAAGGCGTGGAAATCGGCGATGGTTTCGGCGCGGCGCAGCTATCGGGTGAACAGAATGCAGACCCGATGCGCGAAGCCGAAGACGGCAGCGGGCCGGAATTCGGGGCCAATCACGCAGGCGGGATTTCCGGCGGGATTTCGACCGGCCAGCCGGTTGTTTGCCGGGTCGCCTTCAAACCGACCAGTTCCATCCTGACCCCGGTCGACACGATCGGGCGGGATGGCAAAAACACCCGGATTCGCACAAAAGGCCGGCATGATCCGTGTGTCGGCATCCGCGGAGCCCCGGTGGTAGAGGCGATGATGGCGCTGGTTCTGGCCGATCACAAAATGCTGCACCGCGCACAATGCGGATAGGGCGCCAGGCAACCGTCTGATTATCCAGACTCTTATCTGAAATCTTTCGATTTTTCGAAACTTCATGGAACCCGGCACCGATTGATCGGTTTTGTCGATGTTAGCAATCGCAACATAACGTTTTACTGCAATGCAGCAGACACTATCTGGCTACTGCAAGTAATTTCCGTTCGTTCGCGAACATCAATCCAACACACCATATCGGAGACATCATGGGTATTATCGGAAGCGCAATCAAACCGTTCAAAGCCACCGCATTTCAGGCTGGCAAGGACTTCTTCGACGTCACTGAAAAGGATCTCGAAGGCCGCTGGTCGATCTTCTTCTTCTATCCGGCAGACTTCACTTTCGTGTGCCCGACCGAGCTGCAGGACCTTGGCGAGCAGTACAACCACCTCCAGTCGCTGGGTGTGGACGTATATGCCGTTTCGACCGACACGCATTTCAGCCACAAGGCATGGCATGACACGTCGGAAAAGATCGGCGGTATCCAGTACGCATTCCTGGGCGACCAGCTGCACACGCTGTCGAAAAACTTCAACGTCCTGCGCGAAGATAGCGGCCTTGCCGACCGTGCAACTTTCGTTGTCGATCCGGACGGCGTGATCCAGATCATGGAAATCACCTGCGAAGGCGTCGGCCGCAATGCAAGCGAACTGGTCCGCAAGATCAAGGCTGCACAGTATGTCCGCGAAAACCCCGGCCAGGTCTGCCCTGCTGCTTGGGAAGAAGGTGCGGAAACTCTGGCACCGTCGCTTGACCTCGTAGGCAAGATTTAAGAAGCCTGATGGCTCTTTCGTGAGCCGCATTCAGGACTTTCAGTAAAGCCCAGGGGGCCAAAAGAGCCCTTCGGGTCGCTGGGAGGCCCGGGACCACCCCCCCGGTCCCGGGCCTTTTTCTTGCCAGAAACCCTCTCAACACCCCTCACGGAGTATCATCATGCTTGGCGCCGCTCTCGAACAGCAGCTTGAAACCTATCTCGCGAACCTGCGCGAACCGATCGAGCTGATCGGCACGCTGGGTGATGACGAAAACTCGCAGAAAACCCGCGTCCTGCTGGAGGAGATTTCCTCGTTGCACAGCATGGTCAGCGCATCCTTCGATGGCGACGCAAAGCACGTGCCCAGTTTCGAAGTGCGCCGCGCATCCGATCACAATGCTTCGGTGCGCTTTGCCGGACTGCCGATGGGCCACGAGTTCACCTCGCTGGTGCTCGCGCTGCTGTGGGCCGGCGGCCATCCGCCGAAAGTCGAAGCCGAAGTGCTCGAACAGGTGAAAGACCTGGACGGCGATTTCGATTTCGAAATGTATTTCTCGCTCAGCTGCCAGAACTGCCCGGACGTGGTCCAGGCGCTGACGTTGATGTCGATCTTCAACCCGCGCATCACCGCGACCCTGATCGAAGGCGGCGCGTTCAAGGACGAGGTCGAGCAGCGCCAGGTGATGGCTGTGCCGGCGGTCTATCTGAACGGCGCACCGTTCGCCAATGGTCGGATGGACGCGCGCGACATCATCGCGAAGCTCGATACCAATGCTGACGCCAAAGCCGCTGAAAAGCTGGCCGGGAAAAAACCGTTCGAAGTGCTGGTCGTCGGCGGCGGCCCCGCCGGCAACGCGGCGGCAATCTATACCATCCGCAAAGGGTTCAGCACCGGCATCGCTGCGGAACGATTTGGCGGGCAGGTGGCCGATACGATGGGCATCGAGAACTTTATCTCTGTCCCCTATACCGAAGGCCCCAAGCTGGTCGCGCAAATGCAGGCCCATGCCGAGGAATACGACATTGACCTGATCGACCGTGTTGAGGCGCAGGAGCTGATCCCCGCGCGCGAGGCTGGCGGGATGCACGAGGTCAGGCTGACCAATGGCGCATCGCTGAAGGCGCGCGCGCTGATCCTGACCACCGGCGCCCGCTGGCGCCAGCTCGGCGTGCCGGGCGAAGACGAATACCGGAACAAGGGCGTGGCGTACTGCCCGCACTGCGATGGCCCGCTTTACAAGGGCAAGCGTGTTGCCGTGATCGGCGGCGGCAATTCAGGTGTCGAGGCAGCAATCGATCTCGCCAACATCGTCGGCCATGTCACTCTGATCGAATTCGACAGCCAACTGCGCGCTGATCAGGTTCTGCAGGACAAGCTGCGCAGCTTTGCCAATGTCGATGTCATTACATCAGCGCAGACGACCGAGGTTACTGGCGACGGATCGAAGGTTACCGGGCTGACTTACAAGAACCGCACGACCGGCGAGAACCATGACGTCGCGCTAGACGGTGTGTTCGTCCAGATCGGTCTGGTGCCGAACACCGAATGGCTGAAGCAATCGGGCCTCGAACTGACCCGCTTCGGCGAGATCGTGATCGACGACAAGGCAGCGACAAATCTGCCCGGCGTGTTTGCTGCGGGCGATTGCACAACCGTTCCGTACAAGCAGATCATCATCGCCATGGGCGAAGGTGCGAAAGCAGGTCTGAGCGCGTTCGACTATCTCATCCGGACCGAACCGGCAGATGAAATCGCCCAGGTTTACGCCTGATCAGCGGTTCTTTCTAAGAACAACGTAAAGCGCACCCTCGCCCCCGTGGCGGCGGTGCGCTTTTCTTATTGCGGCGATGGCATCGGCGTGATCGCCAGCTGCCAGCCAGTCGAGTATCTTGGCGCGGATCACCCCGCGTTTGGAACCCCGGTCCGCCGCCTCTACCGGGCGCGGCCTGCCAGTGATTACCAGCACCAGCCGCGCGCCCATCGAACGGGCCTGATGCATCCCGCTATCCAGCCGGGTGTGCGCCGCATCGACATAATGGTCGTGCAGATCGAGAGTGAAATCGGGCGCTATGCTTCCCGCTTTCAGCTTGCGGTCCCAGTGCGAATCCAGGCTCGATCCGCCAATGCGCCGCGCACTGCGCGGTGGCGGCTGCGTGGCGGGCGTTGGAATTTTGGGCGTGGGTGCCGGTTTTACCGCGGCCCTCTTCGGTATGACCGGAGCTTGCGGGGCAACCTTCTTCGATGGTTCGACCTTTGGCGCTCTGCGCCCTTCAAACGGTTCGACAGAGGACGCAAGCTTCGCCCATGCCGCTTCTTCATCGGCAGTCAGGCCGCGCGGCAGCCTCACTTGCGGCTGAGGCGGTCGGCGGCAGAATTTGGCAGCAGGATCAACGCTTGTCCGCGCCCCGACATGCCGCCTGCAATTTCGCGCGCGCTATCACCCGCACCCCAGAACGTATCGAACCGGTTCGCACCCTTGATCGCGCCGCCCGTGTCCTGCGCGATCCACAATCCGTTTGCCTCGGGCCGGTCGAGCTGCAACCACACCGGCGCGCCATAAGGCACAAAATTGGGATCGACAGCGACCGAGCTTTCCCGCCGGACCGGCACGCCCAGCGAGCCGAGCGGGCCATCACCAGTCAGTTCGCGGAAGAATATCCAGCTCTTGTTGAGCCGCATCAATTCGCGCCCGTCCTCCGGGTTTTCGCGGATATATTGCATGATGCCTTGCATGGAGCCGGGATACTGCCCCGGCTCGTCGCCCAGCAGGCCCTGTTCGCGCATGACGCCGCCAATCCCGGTATAGCCGCGGCCATTCTGCCCCGCGTATCCGATCCGCATGACGCCGCCTTCGGCCAGTGCGAGGCGGCCCGAACCCTGTATCTGGAGGAAGAACATTTCGACCGGATCGGCGGCATAAGCGATTTCCAGCCCGCGACCGGCCAGAGCACCTTCTTCGATTTCCGCGCGTTCAAAATAAGGTACGAAATCACCGTTCGCGTCGATCCGTCCCAGTGGCGCGCGCCCGGTGCGTTCGGATTCGGGCATGTCATCGGGCCATTGCCTGATCAAATCATCGGGCAATGCATAGACCGGAACTTCGCAGCCCGGCTGGCGCGTGCGGCACCCGCGTATCTCAGGTTCGAAATATCCCGTCGCAAAGGCATCACCAGAACCGACGCGGGCGGTCTGGAAATTGTCAAAAAAGAACCGTGCCGGATCGCCGGAATGGATGCGGGCGGCGCTGCACGCCGTTTCCCAGTCGGATAGAATGGTGAGGCCCGACTTATCTTCACGGCGCAGGATCGATGGGCACGATTCGATGAAAGACGCCAGCCCGCTGGCCGCATCACCCGCGGTGAGGTTCAGCCTGCCTGCGAGCGGCGCCACGGACACGCCCAGCATCGCCGCAGAACTTGCTGGTGGCGGAGAGACCGGCGGCGCGGCAGGTTTGGGAATTACCGTACAGCCGGCGACAAACGCCGATGCGGCAAGTGCGATCAGGCGCAGAGCCGCTGCAGGCATGGCGCGATCAGCCCTCGTCGGTTTCGTCGAGCAGCCAGTTCGGATTTGCCGAGTTCACATCGCGCATGAATGTCCAGACGTCGCGGGTTTCAATCGCATCGTCGAGTGAGCCGGCGATCATGTTGCCATTCTTGTCACGAGTTACCGCAGCGATGTCTGCAACGAAGCGAACTGCGACACGGGCCATTGTCCCGTCGAGCGAGGCGCGGTCGATAACGGCTTCTTCGATCCGGATCAGCGTGTTGTCCAACGTCTCGCCAGCTTCCTCACGCATGGTGATTGCGCTGTCGAAGCTCTGGTAAACATCGTCGTCGCAGAGCTCTTTCAAGGTTTCGCGGTCGCCGTTCCAGAACGCTTCCAGCACCATGCCGTAAGCGGCCTTCGCGCCTTCCAGGAAACCGATAATTTCGAACCGGCGATCAGCTGCGGAAATCTCGCGAACGCCGCGTTCCACCGCAGGCATCACGCCCGGGAATTCGCGGACATTGGTTTCGGCCTGCGCACCATCTTCATTCTTCGGCGCAGCCGGTGGGGGCGCTACCTGTTTGGTCGGGTCGAAACGTGTCGGGATCGATTCCTCCTCATGCTCAGCACGTTGGCCCAGCACGGAATAGAGACGCAGGCCCAAAAAGGCGGCGATCATGGCGAGGATTACAATCTCAAAAATCACGTTGAATACCTGTCTTGCGATGTTGGGGCCGGATCGGCCAGCGCATGTCTGCCCGTAACTGGTCCTGCCTTACATCCGGTTTCTTACCAATCCTGCCTTAAATAGGGACTGAACACAAATGAACAACGCCCTGCTGGGTTCCTTTTCAGGCAGTTCGTGTCACGCATTGCGACCGCTGCGCCCAAGTGCTAGGCGCGCGTCCGAACCCGCCGCAACGCGGTACTGACACATTGATCTAACGAAAGACGATTTATCATGGCCGACGAAGGCGATATCCTCACCGACCTCAACATGGATGCAGCGCCGAATGGCCCAGTGCCCAATGGCGAAGACACTTCGCCCGCAGCAGGCATCATTTCACAGTATGTGAAAGACCTTTCGGTCGAAAATCCGAACGCACCGGCCAGCTATCAGTGGCAGAGCCAGCCGCAGATCGACCTGCAGTTCAATATCGGCGCGAAGCCGATCGAGGGCGACGTTCACGAAGTTGAACTGAAGATCAACGTCAACGCCAAGACCGATCAGGGCAATGCCTATCTGATCGAACTGGCCTATTGCGGGCTGGTCGCCATGCGCAACCTGCCGGACGACCAGGCGCACGCGTTTCTCTATGCCGAAGCACCGCGTATGCTGTTCCCGTTTGCACGCCGCGTGATTTCGGACGCTACCCGCGATCTCGGCTACCAGCCGCTGATGATGGACCCGATCGATTTCAACGGCCTCTACATCCAGCAGCTGCAGGCGAAAGCGCAGCGCGAAGCCGAAGAAGCAGGCGGTGCAGCCGCACCATCCGGGGACGCCTGAGGCTGATGCCAGACGCGGGCGCTGAAGCATGAGCCTGCTCAAGAACGTCGGAACCATTGGCGGGCTGACAGCTGTCAGCCGCGTCTTTGGTTTCGTGCGCGATATGCTGGTGGCCCGCGTGCTGGGCGCGACCGCCATGGGCGATGCCTGGCAGCTGGCCTTCATGCTGCCCAACATCTTCCGGCGGCTGTTTGCCGAAGGCGCCTTTGCCAGCGCGTTCGTGCCGCTGTTCAACCGCCGAATGAAGGAAGACGGCGACCTCAGCGAAGCGCGACGGTTCGCCGAAAACGTGCTCGCAGTGCTGCTGCCGATACTCATCGTGTTCGGCGCCATCGCGCTGATCGTGATGCCATGGGTGGTCGCCTATTTCGCGCCCGAGGGTCTAGCGGAAGATGGGGACAGCCTCGCAATTGCCACCACGATGGCGCGCATCACCTTCCCCTATCTGTTGTTCATGAGCCTCGCCACGCTGGTGGCTGCAGTGCTCAATTCGCTGTCCCGCTTTGCTGCGGCTGCTGCGGCGCCGATCCTGCTGAATATCTGCCTGATCACCGCGCTGGCATACGGCGCGACGCTGGACGGCGGGCTTGAGGCGCGCCGTGAAACTGCGACCCTGATGGCAGTCGCGCTATCGCTGTCGGGTTTACTGCAACTCGTCTGGCTGAGCGTGTGGATGCGCAAGGCGGGTTTCCGCATTTCGCTGGTCGCGCCGAAAATCACCGGCGGGGTCAAGGAGCTGGGCATACTGGTTGTGCCCGCAGTGTTTGGCGCGGGCGTGTACCAGATCAGCCGCTTCATCGACCTGTTTTTCCTCTCCACGCTGCCGGTGGGCAGCTACACCTATCTCGCGATGGGCGACCGGTGGAACCAGTTGCCGCTGGGAATCATCGGGATTGCGCTGGGCACGGCAATTCTGCCTGCCCTCTCGCGCTTTCTATCACGTGATGAAAATGACGAGGCCGCACGCCTGCAGTCGAACGCGATCGAATTGGCCATGCTGCTGACCTTGCCGGCGGCCGTTGCCCTGTTCGTGACCGGCAGCGCATTCACCCGAGTGTTCTTTGCCGGCGGTGAGTTCACCGTGGAAGACGCGATGATAACCGGCACAGTGGTCGGCGGGCTGGTGATCGGTCTGCCTGCCTATGTGCTGATCAAGGTGCTGACCCCCAACTTCTTCGCCCGCAAGGACACACGGACCCCGGTCTATACAGCCGCCGCATCGCTGGTGGTCACGGTGGCGCTCAACATCATGCTGGTGCCTACGCTCGGCGTGCTGGCGCTGGCGATTGCCGGGTCGGTCGGTGCGTGGTGCAATGTCGCGCTGCTGTATCTGATCCTGCACCGCAAAGGATACTTCCGCCTGCCCGCACGGATTTCCGGGCGGCTCGCGCGGATCATGGTCGCCGCGGCAATCATGGGGGCAGCGCTGTGGGCCCTGATGCCGCCGCTCGATCCCTATTTCAGCGGCACCATCGCCCAGCGCGGAGGGGCCATCGCTGCGGTTGTTCTGACCGGGCTGATCACTTTCGCAATCGCGGCAATTGTCCTTCGAGTCCTTGACCGCGACACCATTGCCCGGCTTATGCGGCGCAAAGCCTGAGCAAGGCATCTGCAAACCAACAGGATTATTCATGCGCGTAGTTTCCGGCATCCAGCCGACAGGCAATCTTCACCTTGGCAATTATCTCGGGGCAATCCGGAACTGGGTGAAGATGCAGGACGAAATGGAAGAAGGCAGCGAATGTCTGTTCTTTCTGGCCGATCTGCACGCGATCTCCATGCCGCATGATCCGGCAGAGCTGAGATCCGGAACGCTGGAAATGGTCGCCGCACTGGTGGCATGCGGGATTGATCCGTCGCGGTCTGTGTTGTTCAATCAGGCTCAGGTCCCGGCACATACCGAACTGCAATGGCTGCTCAACGGCACCGCACGGATGGGCTGGCTCAACCGGATGACCCAGTTCAAGGACAAGTCAGGCAAGAACCGCGAAGGTTCCAGTGTCGCCCTGTTCACTTATCCGGTGCTTCAGGCCGCCGACGTGCTGCTGTATCAGGCCACCCACGTCCCGGTCGGCGATGACCAGAAACAGCATCTCGAACTGGCGCGGGACATCGCGCAGAAATTCAACAATGATTTCTGCACCGAAGATGCACCGGTGTTCACTCTGCCCGACCCGATCGTTCCGCCGGAGGCCGCGCGGATCATGAGCCTGCGCGATGGCAGCGCAAAGATGAGCAAGTCGGACCCTTCGGAAATGAGCCGGATCAATCTGGTCGATGATGCCGACACGATCATTAAAAAGGTCAAGAAGGCAAAGTCGGATGCCGATGCATTGCCGTCGGAGGAAAAGGGATTGGAAGGACGCCCCGAGGCGCAGAACCTTGTCACCATCTATGCCGCCGTGACCGGTGAAAGCGTCGATCAGGTGCTGGGCCGTTTCGGCGGTGAAGGCTTTGGCAAGTTCAAGCCTGCATTGGGCGAAGTGCTGGTCGAAACGCTGGCGCCGATTTCCGAACGCTTCCGTGATCTCAAATCGGATCGCGAATCGCTTGATGCCATCCTTGCACGCGGCGCTGCGAAGGCGCGCGAAATAGGCCGCCCGACAATCGACAAGACATATCAGGCGCTGGGGCTGGTCAGGGGATAACCCTTTAAAATCAAAGAAAATTGGCCCTGATTCCGTTCAAGGTCGGTTCAGTCGGCCGCTTTACAATCAGGCCCCATAGTGACAGCTTTCGATGCGCCATGGGGGACGCCGCGCTGTCTTCATGCGATTTCAGAAGGTAGTTCCATGTCTATCAAGAATTTCACATTCAAACGGGCGGTAAAACTTGCCGCCGTGCCGCTCGCCCTGGCGAGCGTTGCCGCGTGCACCACGCCGTTCAAGGCGGACGTTTCACGCTTCCAGAGCCAGCTTCCCGCGCCGCAGGGCCAGACCTTTGCCGTGGTCGCGGACGATCCGGCTCTGGCAGGCGGGCTCGAATTTTCGCAATATGCCGATCTGGTCGAAACAGAGATGGCCAAGCTGGGTTACGTCGAAGGTACTCCCGAAGATGCGACCTTGCTGGTTCGTTTCGATTACGGTGTCGACAAGGGCCGGGAACGGGTACGCTCGACCGGTTTCCGCGACCCGTTCTATGACCCTTGGTATGGTCCGCGTTCGCGGGTGGCATATGTCCGCACCCGGCGCGGCTATCGCTTGGTCCATGTCCCCTCGCGTGCGTGGGGTTACGGATTCTACGATCCGTGGTTCGGCCAGGACGATGTTCGCAGCTATACCATTTACACCAGCGGCATCGACATGAAGATCGACAACGGCGCAACCGGAGAGCGGCTGTTCGAAGGCAAGGCGCAAGCTGTCTCGACGTCGAACCGCCTGCAATATCTGGTGCCCAATCTGGTAGAGGCGATGTTCACCGATTTCCCCGGAAATTCGGGTGAGACACTGCGAATTTCGATCCAGCCGGAAGAAACCAAGGTCCGCAAGATCGACTAGAATCATCCCTTGGACGGGAATCGAAGGCGGGCCGGAAACGGTCCGCCTTTTTCGAGCGTGCGCCGCGCAGACGCTATTTCCGGTCGTTCTGTTTCCAGCGCCACCTGACGGCAGCCACACCCACCGCCATTGCCACCGACCCGATCAGAAACGCGCCGGGGAAAGTCAGCGGAACACCGCCATCAGTGCCGCCCATCGAACTGTCGATCTGGTCGAGCAGGTAGTTTGCCAGATGAATGACGCCGGTAAGCAGAGCGAAAGTTATCAGGACATTGCGCGGGTCTAGCGGCCCCCAACTTGTGCGGATGCCGATATAGCGAAGGATGCGCTCTGCCAACCAGACTAGGATGACGATCCATGCGATCAGGGCCACTGCCCCGATCAGTGCCCCGCCCACGCCGATCCCGGCCAGCATCAGGAACGCCGCCTCATCGTCCGGTAGAGCCGAAACCGCCGCTGCCGCGCGCTGTTTCGTCCAGATCGTCCACCTCGAGCCAGGCGGCCTGTGTGACAGGGGCCAGCACCAATTGGGCCACCCGCTCGCCGCGCTTGATCGGTAACGGGTCGCTGCCGTGATTGATCATCAACACCTTGAGTTCGCCGCGGTAGTCGGAATCGATCGTGCCGGGGGTGTTCGGCACGGTAACGCCGAATTTGAATGCGAGGCCGGATCGCGGTCGCACCTGAATTTCATATCCTTGCGGGATCGCCATCGACAGGCCGGTTGCGACCGCGTGCCGCGTACCCGGTTCCAGAACCACATCTTCAGCCGACAGCACATCCATTCCGGCAGCCCCTTCGGTAGCGTAAGCGGGCAGTGCGAGCCCCTCTCCGTGCGGCAGGCGCTTCAGTTTTACGCCGACAGGGTCACTCATTATCCTCGCTCTCCAAAGCTTCCGCCACGCGCTCGATCAGCCTGCGCGCCACAGCATCCTTTGGCATGTTTTCAAGATTGTCGACACCGCTGCTGGTGACGATGTGCACACGATTATTGTCGCCGCCCATCACGTCGCCCGAAACGTCGTTCGCGACGATCCAGTCAACACCCTTGCGCTTCAGCTTGATCTTGGCATTTTCAACCACGTCCTGCGTTTCCGCAGCAAAGCCGATCAGCAAGCGCGGGCGTTTTCCGCCTGCCGCGGTGTTGGCCAGGATATCCGGATTTTCCGTCAACATCAGCGCAGGCGGTGCGGAACCGCGTTTCTTGATCTTCTCGTCGGAGAAATCCTTGCTGCGCCAGTCGGAGACTGCAGCGACCATGATCGCCGTATCGACCGGCAGTGCCTTTTTCACCTCATCTGCCATTTCGCGCGCGGATTCGACATCGATGCGATCGACCCCTGGCGGCGTGTCGAGATAAACCGGCCCTGCAATCAGCGTCACACGCGCGCCGGCATTGGCGGCGGCGGCGGCAATGGCGAAGCCCTGTTTGCCCGATGATCTGTTGGCGATGTAGCGGACGGGATCAATCGCCTCGCGCGTTGGCCCGGCAGTAATCAACACGTGCTTGCCATACAGCGGGCGGTGCTCCGGATCGGTGTCGAAATCAGGCTGCCCGTCCAGCGGATCATGATCGTCATCACTCACAGTGATAGCGTGCTCATCGCCATCCAGCGGTTGAGGTTCTGCCTCGCCCGCACCGGTCTTGACCGTGTGGTTCATCGCTTCCGGATCGGTCGGGGGTGCAGATGCCGCCCCGCCCTTTGCAGCGAGCAGCGAGGAATTCGGATCGAATTCGATCGCCTCTTCCTCGAATTGATCATCACCGAATTCTTCTGCACCTTCGGGTGCATCTTCGGGAATCTCGTCGCTCCACTGCGCTTCGATTTCCTCGACCGAGCGCTTTGGCGTGGAGCGCGGAATCAGCGATGAAAGCAATCCGCCCAGTCCGCCCCGCGGTTCCGGCGGTTCTTCCTCAGGCTCGATTGCCTCGACATACTCGTCGATTTCTGCCGCGCCGACATCACCGGGATCGATGCCAAGAAGTTCGGCAATCTCCAGCCAGATCATCTCCGGTTCGGGCAGGCGGCCCGGGCCGAATTCGCCGCAGGCCATCGCACCTTCATCGGGGTCGACCACATGCACCCCGGCTTGCCTGAGCCAGGCGGCGTTACGCTGGGTCGCCTCGTGCTGCCACATGCGCACGTTCATCGCCGGGACCGCCATCACCGGTTTGTCGGTGGCGAGGATCAGCGTAGTCGCCAGATCGTCAGCGATGCCTGCTGCCATCTTGGCCATCAGGTCTGCCGTTGCCGGGCAGACCACCACCAGATCGGCTTCGCGGCTGAGCTGTATGTGGCCCATTTCCGCTTCGTTCTTCAGATCCCACAGGGTGGTGTATACCGGGTTTTCACTGAGCGCGGCGAGCGCCATCGGGGTCACGAATTGCTGGCCGCCATTGGTCACCACACAGGTAACCTCGCCGCCGCCCTTGCGGATCAGACGGACCAGTTCGCAAGACTTGTAGGCAGCGATACCGCCGCCCACCACAAGCAGCACCTTTGGTGTGCGCGGTGCATTCATTTCAACATGCTCTCAACTGCCGTATCCGCGCAAACACGTACACAAGCCACAAGCGCGCGCATCACCAATTTCCCATCGTTAACCATCGCCGCAGCCTAGCGAGCGACTGCAAGGCCCGCTAGCCCTGCGTGACAGTGGTTAAGTTTTATCTGGCCGATCATCGTTACCGGCCTATAAACCACGCCATAAAATAATGCCGAGAGGGGATTTGATATGCGCTTGATTTTGACGGCCCTGCTGTTCGTAGGCGGCCTGTTTTTCGTGGTGACAGGGGCTGATTTCCTGATCCGTCCGGAAGATGCGGCGGCCGGTTTTGGCATGGCAGCGACAACCAAGACCGGGCTTGCCGCCATCCGGGGCGACATGACGGCCTTTTTCCTGATCACGGGATTGTCCATGCTGATCGGCGCGTGGCGGCGGAATGGCGACATCCTGCTGATCCCCGCCTTCATGCTGGGCTGCGCGTTGCTTGGCCGGTTCATCACGCTGCTCGTGAACGGGGCGGATGACGGGTTTTTCCTGCCGATGATCGTTGAGGCCGTGTTCGTGATCCTGTCACTGCTCGGCAGCCGTATCCTGCCGCATCCTGTCACAGACGGCGACGAGACGACCTGAGCCTAAGCTGCAGCAGTCATGGCCTGCCTGGCATGGGCCGGGCGGGTCAGCCGATCCAGCCGAGCATCATCGCGCCCGCAGCGGCGCCTGCGCCGACAAGTGCCGACAGCGCATAGCCGAACATGCGCCGCGTCGTGCTGCGCGGCTTGCGGTCGAACATCAGCGGTACGTTCGGCAATGGCGGCGGTTCGGGCGCGCCGCCTTTTGGCGGGTATTGGTCCTCTATCCGCCTGATGAGCGCGGGGATGCGCAGCAGCGTTTCTGTGTCTTCCTTGATCCGGTCTGCAATCGCTGCTTCCGGGCCTAGCTCGTCACGGATCCAGTTGCGCACATAAGGTGCCGACGTATCCCACATGTTGATTTCGGGATTGAGCTGCGTCGCGATCCCTTCGACCATCACCATGGTTTTCTGCAGCAACAGCAAATGCGGCTGGGTCTGCATGTCGAAATCGCGGGTGATGGCGAACAGACCGTCCAGCATCTGCCCGACGCTCAATTCGCTGACCGGTTTGCCGCGCATGGGTTCGCCCACGGCGCGCAGTGCGGTCGCGAACTCTCCGACATCGTGATAGCTGGGCACATATTGCGCCTCGAAATGGATTTCGGCCACACGGCGGTAATTGCCGGTGGTCAGACCATACAGGATCTCTGCCAGCCAAGTTCGCGCCTGACGGTTAATCCGCCCCATGATGCCGAAATCGATCGCGACGATGGTGCCATCTGCTTTCACGAACAGATTGCCCTGATGCATATCAGCGTGGAAGAACCCGCCGCTGATCGCCTGCGTCAGAAACGCCAGCACCAGCCGGTTGGCCAATTCGGGCAAGTCGTGCCCGGCCGCCACCAGATCATCACGCCGGCTGATCTTGATGCCTTCGACCCATTCGATGGTCATCACCCGGCCATTGGTACGGTCCCAGTCGATATCCGGGATTTCATACCCGTCGATCGCGCGCATGGTTTCCGCCAGTTCACTGGCAGAGGCCGCCTCGCGCCGCAGATCGAGCTCGCGGTTGGTCCAGCGTTCGAAATTCGCAATGGTCAGGCGCGGGCGCAGACGCTCTGCCTCCCCGCCCATTGCCTCCAAATGGGCCGCCGCCCAGTGATAGGTCTGCAGGTCGCGTTCGAATTTCTCGCGGATGCCCGGACGCAGAACTTTCACCGCGACGGTCTTGCCATCGGTGGTCACTGCCCGGTGAACCTGCGCAATCGATGCCGCACCGATCGGGGTTTCCTCGATCGAACTGAACAGCGTTTCGGCAGGCTGGCCGAAACTGCTTTCGATAACCTGCTTTATTTCTGCGAACGGCACCGGCGGCAGATCATCCTGCAACGACAGCAGATTGTGCGCGGCTTCGCTGCCCACCAGATCGGGCCGGGTGGCCAGCGACTGGCCCAGCTTGATCGCTGCCGGTCCGATGTCGCGAAAAGCGCTCGCATAGTCGGGGGTCTTGGGCTGGATCGTTCCGATACGGGCAATCCGCGCCAACCGTTTGACCGGCGTGGGCGTGTTCGGGTCGCTCTCGATTCCGCGCAAGGCGCCATGCCGCGCCAGGGTCCGGCCCCATTTCAGGAGCCGCCAGATATGCGTGCTAGGCCGGGTCACTTTGTCAGATCTTCCAGCCCGAATGGATCGCCACGGCTCCGCCAAGGATCGGCTCTACCCGGGTCCGCGAGAAACCGGCATCGCGGATCATCTGTTCAAACTTCGGCATGGGCGGGAAACGGCGAATCGATTCGGCGAGATAGCGATAGCTTTCCTCGTCCTGCGCAATCATGCCGCCAATTTTCGGCATCAGTTTGTGCGAATAAAGGTCATAGGCCTCTTTGAAGCCCGGCCATGTCGTGGTCGAGAATTCGAGGCAGTAGAACCGCCCCCCATGTTTCAGCACACGGTGCGCTTCCTTCAGTGCCTTGTCGATGTGGGTAACGTTCCGGATACCGAATGCGATGGTGTAGGCATCGAATATGCGGGACGAGAATGTCAGTTCCTCGGCATTTTGCCGCGACCAGACCAAGCCGTCGATCCCGCGGTCCATCGCGCGTTCGATACCGACATCGAGCATATCCTGATTGATATCGGAAACCGTCACCGACGCGCCGCGCTCTGCCATGCGGAACGCGATGTCACCGGTACCGCCGGCCATATCCAGAATCGCTTCACCCGGCTGCGGCTTTACCCGGCGGACAAAACGATCCTTCCACAATCGGTGCATACCGCCCGACATGGCATCGTTCATGATGTCATACTTGGCAGCAACGCTGGAGAAGACTTCGCCGACCAGCTCGGTCTTTTCCGAGGCATCGACGTCTTTATATCCGAAAGAGACAGTTTCACTCATGCGAGGCGCCTTAGGATGAATTGCGGTGGGGGCAAAGGGTGTTAAGAGCCTTCGCATGCCAGAATTACCAGAAGTCGAAACAACGGTTCGCGGGCTTGCTCGGTTCCTCGATGGGCAGCGGATAGAGCGGGTCGCGGTGAACCGCCCCGATATGCGCCGCCCGTTTCCCGCCGATCTGGTGCAGATGATGACCGGGGCGGTCGTCACCGGCATGGGCAGGCGGGCTAAATACGGGCTGATCCATACCGACCGGGCCAACACCCTGATATTTCATCTCGGCATGAGCGGGCGCTGGCGAATCGATCCCGAAACTCCCGACAAACATGACCACCTGGTGATCGAAACGGCGGACCACAGTTTCGCCCTGTGCGATCCGCGGCGCTTTGGATGGGTCGATCTTGTCGCGACAGATGCAGTGGGAAACTGGCCGTCAATCGCAGCGCTCGGCCCGGAACCACTCGGCCCCGACCTGACGGCTGAACACCTCCATCAGGCGTTCAGCGGCCGCAAGCAGGCGATCAAGCTCTTGCTGCTGGACCAGAGGATCGTGGCGGGGCTGGGCAATATTTATGTGTGCGAGGCACTGCACCGGGCGCGAATCCATCCGCGCAAGGCAGGGGGCAAAGTCTCGCGTCCTGCGCTGGCGCGTCTGGTGCCGGAGATTAAGGCAGTGCTCGAACAATCGATCAAGGACGGCGGCTCTACGCTGCGCGATTATGCCCAGCCCGATGGGGAACTGGGCTATTTTGCCACCCGCTTCGCCGTGTACGGCCGCGAAGGCGACCCTTGCGACAGGGTCGACGGTGGGGTTATACGCCGGATTGAGCAAGGCGGGCGCAGCACCTGGTTCTGCCCAAGATGCCAGAAGTGAGCTAAAGATATTGACGATTCGCCCTGCTCTGGCTAAAGGGCGCGCTTTCCGGCGGGTAACTGCCGTTTCCGAACGAACCAATTGAAGAATTCCGGCCGCTGATACGGCGGCCCGATAAAGGACAGACATGGCCAATACGCCGCAAGCACGCAAACGCATCCGTCGCAACGCCCGCCGCGCCGAAATCAATGGCGCGCGCATGAGCCGCATCCGCGGTTTCGTGAAAAAAGTCGAAACCGCCATCGCTGGCGGCGACAAGAAAGATGCTGCAGAAGCTCTTCAGGCTGCACAGCCTGAACTCGCACGCGGTGTTGCCCGCGGCGTCATGCACAAGAACACAGCGGCACGTAAAATGTCGCGTCTCTCGAAACGAGTCGCTGCACTCTGATTCGAGCATAAACCGGGTCTCGAACCCGGTCTGAAACAGTCAAAGGCCGGTGCGAAAAGCGCCGGCCTTTTTTGTTGCAGTGCGGCGACAGACGAGTTGGTGAAAAGAAAGCTAGGAAGTCCCGCGATTCGCGGTGCAAAAACCGATAAAATTCAATCTAAACAGCCTGTTAAACGTAACTCTGCGGGGTACAGGCGAGTCAATACAATTATTTCAGATTTTTTACGGTATCCCCTCTTGCTTCAAGCACCCAGCTGTTCATAAGTCATAGCCGGTTCGGAGCTGGACGGTCTGAACCCTTACAAATTGGTACGATGGGGGGAACCCTGGAATCATCGATTCCGGGTAGGGGCAAAGCTTTGCCATCGTTATTTCTGGGACCCCCCGGCCACCGCGCCGGGTTTGAGGAATGAGACGACAGTAATGGCAACGAACGACAGCCACTCCGGCGCGACAAAAAAGAAAATGGGCAAGGACGGCATGGAAGATCTGGAAGCGGTAAACCTGGCAGCGGATTGGGCTGACATCAGCCAGGGCCTGCGAAAAGATCTGGGCCACCAGTTGCACAGCCAGTGGATCAAGCCGATCCAGGTTGGCGGCTTCTGCAAGGACACCGGCACGCTCGACCTGTATCTGCCAACCGAGTTTTCTGCCAATTGGGTGCAGGACCGTTTTGCAGACCGGCTTTCGCTGGCTTGGAAGATTGCCAAGAACGACATTCGCAACGTGCGTATCCAGGTTCATCCCGGACGCCGCAAGCTGCCCGACATCAGCCTGCACGGCGACGGCTTCGGTTCGGGCCGCCGCGCCGCGAATGATGCATCCGACAGTTCGATGATTACGATTTCGGCCGGCCAGCTGGGCGAGCAGGGTTTCACATCTTCTGTCGGCCTCGACCCGTCGCTGACCTTCGCCGCTTTCGTTACTGGTGAAACCAACATTCTCGGCTGCAACGCCGCCCAGCGTATGGCCGCGACGGAAACCCCGCAGTTCAGCCCGCTCTACCTCAAGGCCGCAACCGGTCAGGGCAAGACGCACCTGCTGCACGCGATCGGCCATTCCTATCTCGCGGCGCATCCGCGTGCGCGTATCTTCTACTGCTCTGCCGAACGCTTCATGGTCGAATTCGTCCAGGCGCTGAAGCAGAACCAGATGATCGAATTCAAGGCGCGTCTGCGCAGCTTCGACCTGCTGCTGGTCGATGACATCCAGTTCATCATCGGCAAGGCCAGCGCACAGGAAGAGCTGCTCTACACGATCGATGCGCTTCTGGCCGAAGGCAAGCGACTGGTGTTTGCCGCCGACCGCGCGCCGCAAGCGTTGGACGGCGTCGAACCGCGCCTGCTCAGCCGCCTGTCGATGGGCCTCGTGGCAGACATCGCGCCTGCCGATATCGAGCTGCGCCGCAAGATCCTCGAATCGAAACTGACGAAGTTCGCCCCGCTAGAAGTTCCGGCGGACGTGATCGAATTTCTCGCCCGCACCATTACCCGCAACGTGCGCGAACTGGTTGGCGGCCTGAACAAGCTGATCGCCTATGCCCAGTTGACCGGGCAGACCGTTTCGTTGCAGCTGGCCGAAGAACAGCTGACCGATATCCTGTCGGCCAACCGCCGCCGGATCACCATCGACGAAATCCAGCGCACGGTGTGCCAGTTCTACCGGATCGACCGCAGCGAAATGAGCAGCAAACGCCGTGCCCGCGCCGTAGTTCGCCCGCGCCAGGTGGCGATGTATCTTTCCAAGGTGCTCACACCGCGCAGCTATCCCGAAATCGGGCGCAAGTTCGGCGGCCGCGATCACTCCACCGTCATTCACGCAGTCCGCCTGATCGAAGATTTGCGCCAGCGTGATGCCGACATGGACGGCGACGTGCGCAGCCTGCTGCGCCAGCTCGAAAGCTGAGTTAGCCACCACGCTTCCACTTACTGCCAACAGCTAATCGACAGCCCTATGCACAGGGCTGTCGACAGCTTTTGCACATCGTGCCAACAGGCTTTCCATGGCCCTATCCACAGAGCAGCTGGACCGTTTTGCGCGCCAGATCATCATCCCCGAGATCGGCGGTGTAGGTCAGGTTGCGCTCGCTTCCGCGCATATCACACTGGTGGGCCTCGGCGGGATCGGCAGCCCGGTTCTGCAATATTTGGCCGGCGCCGGAATCGGGCATATCCGCCTGATTGATGATGGCGATGTCGAGCTGTCCAACCTTCAGCGCCAGACGATCTATACCCAGCGCGACATTGGCCATGCGAAAGCCGTGGCCGCGCGCCGCTGGCTGGCCAATTTCGACAGCGAGATCGTGGTGGATGTCCGCGACGACCGGATAGGCCGCAGCAACGCGCCCGCGCTGCTGGCACAGACCGATCTGGTAATCGACGGGACCGACACTTTTGCCACGCGGCTTGCGGTCTCGGACAGCTGCGTAGAGCTTGGCGTACCGCTGCTGAGCGCGGCGGTTGGCCGCTTTCAGGGACAGGTTGCGGCATTTGCCGGGCATCTTGCGGACCATGCCTGTTACCGCTGCTATGTCGGCGATGCATTCGACGCCGATGATTGCGACACCTGCGCAGATGACGGGATGCTTGGCGCCATGGCCGGTTGGGCAGGCAGCCTCGCGGCGATCCAGGCCGTTCGCATCCTGCTGGACGGCAAGGCAGCGTTTGGCGGTGCGCAGTGGGGAAAGCTGCACATGATGGACGGGCTGAAGCCAGCCATGCGGACGCTCAATATCGCAAAAGACCCCGAATGCCGGGGATGCGGCACACGGTGACCTACCAAGCTGACAAGGCCCCGAGGATCATCGCCGGAGGGGCCGCGTTGGCGGTGGTGGGACTGTTCCTGCTAATTTTGATCCAGTCCGTCGGCCCATATTTCTATGAAAAATTCCAAAGATATCGCCTGGAACTATGCGAGAAGAAGCACCGCGTCCGGGCTGATGCGTGGAAGCCAATTTTCGGGTTCGATATGGGCGGGCGCTATATCACCGGCGACACCCCGGAAAGCCGCGCATTGATCGATTGCATCGTCGGCAGTCAAAGCGTGCGCCATCTCAACGCCCCGAAATATGGTGATCGGGCCTCCGCACAGCCGGTGCTTTCAATAACGCATAGCGCTTTCGAAAATGGCTTTGACTTCGCCTATTACGAAGGCGATCCGGGCTGAACAGGTCAGGAAACTCTCAGCACCTCATCCACCCATTGCGGCACCAGTTTACTCGCTGGCCCAAGCCGGCTTTCCCCGAACCAGGCAGAGCCTTCGCTGCGTTCCAGATTAAGCTCCAGCGTCTGCGCGCCCAGCTCGCGTGCATCGCGGACAAAGCCGGCTGCGGGATAGACGGCGCCTGACGTGCCGATCGACACGAACAGGTCCGCACGTCTCAGGAAGCCGTAAATGCGGTCCATATGGTACGGCATTTCACCGAACCACACGACGTCGGGTCTCAGAGCATTCACCCCGCATTGCGGGCATGCAGGACGGTCGCTCATCGGGGCGTCCCAAGGCGACCGCTTCATGCAAGCGGTGCACAGCGCGCTGCGCAATTCCCCATGCATGTGATGGACGTGGGCGGCTCCGGCACGCTCGTGCAGATCATCGACATTCTGCGTTACGATCAGCAGATTGTGATTGGGCCGCGCGCTCCATTCACGGTCGAGCCGTGCGAGTGCATCGTGAGCAGGATTCGGTTGCTTGGTCAGCACTGCTTCGCGGCGCATATCGTAGAATCGCAGCACCAGATCGGGATCGCGGGCGAACCCTTCGGGCGTCGCGACATCCTCTATCCGGTGCTGTTCCCACAGGCCGCCATCGGATCGGAAAGTGTCGATCCCGCTTTCCGCGCTAATTCCCGCGCCGGTCAGGATCACAATATTGCGAACATTGTCCATGTCCCCCATGAAGACGATGCGAAGTGGAGAAGCAATGACTAGAATCGGGATCATCGGCAGCCAGGGGCGCATGGGGCAGGCGCTGCAAGATGCGATTGCTGATGCAGGCCATGAATACGCCGGCGGCGCGGATCAGGGCGACGACCCGCGCGAGCTTTCATCCAAGGCCGATCTGCTGGTCGATTTTTCAGCGCCCGGCGCGCTGGAGGCAAACCTTGCCGCAGCGCGTGAGGCGGGCATCCCGATCGTCATCGGCACCACCGGGCTGGAAGACACGCACCACGCACTGATCGGCGATGCGGCCAGCGATATCGCAGTGCTCCAGACAGGCAACACGTCGCTCGGCGTGACCTTGCTCGCCCATCTGGTCGAACAGGCGGCAAGCAAGCTCGGCCCCGACTGGGATATCGAGATTGTCGAAATGCACCACCGGATGAAGGTCGATGCACCATCGGGCACGGCGCTCCTGCTGGGTGAGGCAGCCGCCAAGGGCCGCAGCATTGACCTGTCCGCAAACTCCGAACGCGGCCGCGACGGGCATACGGGCAAACGCGCCGAAGGCGCGATCGGGTTTGCCGCACTTCGCGGCGGGACGGTGGCCGGGGATCACAGCGTCATCTTCGCCGGTAGCGAGGAACGGATCACGCTGACCCACAACGCGGAAAACCGGATGATCTTCGCTCGCGGCGCGGTGAAGGCAGGCGCTTGGCTGATCGGCCGACGCGCGGGCCGATACACCATGACCGACGTTCTGGGACTATAACCGGCACACAATGACCAAGGATCAGATTTTCGAATTTTTCCGCCGTCTGGCGGAGGACAATCCCGAGCCTGAGACAGAGCTTGAATATGGCAATGCCTATCAGCTCGTCGTTGCCGTCGCACTCAGCGCGCAGGCCACCGATGTGGGCGTGAACAAGGCCACCCGCGCGTTGTTTGCGAAAGTGAAGACGCCGCAGCAAATGCTCGAGCTGGGCGAAGAAGGACTGAAGGAACACATCAAAACGATCGGCCTGTTCAATTCCAAGGCCAAGAATGTGATCCTGCTCAGCAAGTTGTTGGTCGACGAATATGGCGGTGAAGTCCCGGACACGCGAGAGGATCTCGTGCGCCTCCCCGGGGTGGGCCGCAAGACTGCCAACGTTGTGCTCAATTGCTGGTTCAAACAGGAAACCTTCGCTGTCGACACGCATATCCTGCGCGTCGGCAACCGGACCGGCCTTGCCAAAGGCAAGACCCCCGAACAAGTAGAGGCCAAGCTGGAAAAGCGCGTGCCGCAGCCGTTCCGCCTGCACGCGCATCACTGGCTGATCCTTCATGGCCGCTATATCTGCAAGGCCCGTACGCCCGAATGCTGGCGCTGCCCGGTCGCCGACCTGTGCAGTTACCGCAAGAAGGTTATTGAGAAGCCTAAGCGCTAAGCGCGGCCCGGGTCACCCGTGCGTAAATCCGCGCCAGCGTTTCCAGATCGGCCACGGCCACCGCCTCGTCACGCTTGTGCATCGTGGCGTTACAGAGCCCGAATTCAATCACCGGGCACACGCTACGCAAAAACCGTGCGTCCGACGTGCCGCCGGTGGTTGACGGTTCGGGATCGACGCCGGTTTCAGCCTTCACCGCGTCGGCGATGATCTGCGAAAATTCGCCCGGCGGGGTCAGGAAAGGCTCGCCGGAGATGATCGGACGCGCAACTCCGCCATGCTTCTCCGCAATCTCCATAATGTGCCGCGACAACGACTCGCCCGAATGGGTGTCATTGAACCGGATCGAAATGCGCGCAGTGGCCTTCGCCGGGATCACATTATGCGCAGGGTTGCCGACTTCCATGTCGGTAATCTCGAGATTGGACGGCTGAAACCAGTCGGTCCCTTCATCCAGCACCAGCGCATCCAGTTCGGCCATGATCGCGACCAATTTAGGCAGCGGATTATCGGCCAGATGCGGATAGGCAACGTGCCCCTGCGTGCCGTTCACTTCCAGCCAGATATTGACCGAACCGCGCCGCCCGATTTTCATCATGTCGCCCAGCCGGTTGACCGAGGTCGGCTCGCCCACAAGACACAAATCGGGCGTGTCGCCGCGCTCGATCATGAAATCGATCAGCGCGCGGGTGCCGTAAACCGCCGGCCCCTCTTCATCACCGGTGATGATGAAGCTGACCGTTCCGGCATCCTCCGGCACATCGGCCATCGCCGCGACCATCGCCGCGATCGAACCCTTCATATCCACTGCGCCGCGGCCGTAAAGCAGATCGCCGCGGTGTTCGGGAGCGAACGGGGCAGAGGTCCACCCTTCACCCGGCGGCACCACATCGAGATGCCCGGCAAAGGCGAAATGCTTCGATCCTTCAGGCCCGCGCCGTATGGCAAACAGGTTCTCGACCGGCCCGTCGGGCTCTTCACCCCTTACGAAGCGGTGCACTTCAAAGCCGAGCGGCTCCAGCATCGCCTCCATCACGTCGAACACCAGCCCGGTGGCCGGGGTGACGCTGGGCGCGGCAATAAGCTTTTCAGCGAGTTCTGTAACGGTACTCATCGTTCACCCTCGGGCATGGGTAACGGCCCCGGTGCAAATGCCTCGTCCAGCATGGCTGCCATGCGCAACCCCGCCTGCCGGATACGCCGCTGCGCCACCGGAACGGCGCGCACGATATCATCCTGGCTCAGCGCGGTTTCGTCTGGCAGATCACCATCGCAAGGCGGTACATCGAAAGCGGTTGGATAAACGAAGTCGCGCGCGGTTTCCCAGCTTTCGCGGCCCCAGTCTGCCGGGGTGCCGCCACCATATTCGGCGCGTTCTGCGGCAGTGTATTCGCGCACCATCGGACCGTTGGTGGACGTAATCGCCCGTTCCGCCAGCGCACTGTCCCAGATGCGGTGCAGGTTGAGACCGGGCACGATACCGTAATCGGTTACCCGGTCATTTCCGCCCCGGTCATCCTTGTCACCTGAATGCAGCGGCTGGTGAATATCGCCGACGAAATGGACCATGAAGGCCAGCGCCTCCAGCCGGATCGGACCGGGCAGACCTTCATCGGCAAGCATGCGCTGATTGCGTTCGATCTGCGCGGTTACACAGCTGCCGCCGCTGCAATTGCGCCATGGCTGGTAGTCTTCGCAAATCGGTGTCGTCCGGTAATGCCACGCGGCCGTGTAACCCCAGCGCCAGCGCGTGCGGCGCACACAGTCCGCCCATACTGCGGCGTCTTCCAGCGTTTTCAGCGCGCATTCCGGCGTGCCCAGTTCTTTCTCGTAACGCAGCAGCCGCGCGATTGCAGCGCGCGTTGAAGGCTTCACATTGGCGAGCGCAATCTGCCCGGTTGTGCGGTGTCCGTATCCGCCCCAGGCATAGGCAGCATTCGGCATGGCAGAGCCGGCCAGCAGCAAGGCAGCCGCCAACACGCTCATCAACCGCCTGGCAATTCCTGCGCCCGTTCCCGCGCCCATTCGAGCACCAATCATGCTGATTGCGACACTTCGTATTGTTCCAGGACCCACTGCTCGTCCTCTGCACCGGTCAGCCATTGCTGCATCCATTCATGTTCCCACATCGCCTGCATATATGCTTCGGCGAAACCGGGAACGCCAATTCCGTAAGTCAGGAAACGGCTGACCACCGGAGCGTAAAAGATGTCCGCCGCGCCGAAAGTTCCGAACAGATACGGGCCGCCCTGCCCGAAACGTGCACGCGCCTCTGCCCACAATTGCAGGATCCGCACGATGTCGTGTTTGCATTCATCGGTGATCTCGACGCCGTCGAAACGCTTGCGCATATTCATCGGACATTCGCGGCGCAGCGCCAGATAGGAACTGTGCATTTCGGCAACCATCGCCCGCGCCATGCCGCGCGCGCTGTCGCCTTTGGGCCAGAACCGGTCACGCCCGACCTTGTCACCGAGATATTCGAGAATTGCGAGGCTGTCCCACACGACGGTTTCCTCGTCCCACAGGATCGGAACCTTGCCTGCGGGCATGATTTCGCCGTTGTCCTTTTTGGCAGAAGCCCATTCCTCGCCGCCGATATTGACGAGGATTTCCTCGAAATGGAGGCCGGATTGCTTCGCTGCCAGCCAGCCGCGCAGCGACCAGCTCGAGTAATTCTTGTTGCCGATGATCAGCTTCATCGTTTCCACCTTATTCCCACCGAGCGCACTATGGCTGCCCGGCCCTAGGCGTTCATCCTTTCGGTGTCGAGACTGAACAGATGGAACACATGGAACACGGTCCAAAGTGAAGATTTTCGGCTGAACGCCGCATCGCAATGCCCTGATCTGGGCGTCTACCAACTGCCGTGCTTCTTCTGGGGTCATGCCCCGCGCTATGGTGGATGGCCGGGGAGTAGGAAAATGCTTGGAGCGGTCGCCGCGCCCGCTAAGGTGCGCCCATGCCCATGTCCACGCCGAAATCCACGCCCCTGCGCCCGTTCCATCTCGCCTTTCCCGTCAATGACCTCGCCGCTGCGCGCGAGTTCTACGGGGGCGTTCTGGGATGCGGTGAAGGCCGGTCATCGGCCCAGTGGATCGATTTCGACTTTTACGGCCACCAGATCGTGACGCATCTGGTCGCTGGCCGCGGGGGCGATGCGGGCGCAAACCCGGTCGACGGCCACGGGGTGCCAGTGCCGCATTTCGGCGTGGTGCTGACGATGGATCAATGGGAGGATCTGGCGGAGAAACTGCGCGCGGCGAACACCCAATTCGAAATCGAACCAACGATCCGCTTCAAGGGCAAGCCGGGCGAACAGGCCACGATGTTCTTCCGCGATCCATCAGGCAATGCGCTGGAAATGAAAGCATTCGCGGACGACGCGATGCTGTTTGAGAAGTAGAATTTTCTACCGCCGGTGACAGGCCGCATTTGCTGCGATCTGCGGCGCGCTTATCAGACGCCCTTATCACGCCACGATATCAGACCCCGGCATCGCCGAGCACGGCGGCGCGCAATTCTTCGATGCCCATGCCTTTTTCGGCGCTGGTAATATGCAATTCGGGGAAAGCTGCCGGATGCTTCGCCATTTCTTCCGCGGTTTTGGCCGCCACAGCATCTAGCGCGCTGGCCTTGATCTTGTCCGCCTTGGTCAGGACGATACGGTAGCTGACCGCCGTCTCGTCGAGCATTTTCATCATCTCGCGGTCGACATCTTTCAGCCCGTGGCGGCTATCGACCAGCATCAGCGTGCGGTTCAGAACCTGCCGCCCGCGCAGATAGGTTTTTACCAGCGACTTCCATTTTTCGACGACCTTCACCGGTGCTTTCGCAAAGCCGTATCCGGGCATGTCGACCAGGCGGAACAGCGTGGGGTCGCCCACTTCGAAGATATTCAGTTCCTGCGTGCGCCCCGGGGTCACCGATGCGCGGGCAATCGCCTTGCGCCCGGTGATCGCATTGAGCAGCGAGCTTTTGCCGACATTGGAACGCCCGCAAAAGGCGATTTCCGGCACGGTCGGTTCGGGCAGAAATTTCAGCTGCGGTGCCGACAGCAGAAAATCGACCCGGCCCGAAAACAGTTTGGACGCACGCCTCGCCAGATCCGCCCGGTGCTCGGCTTCCTGTGCTTCCAGTTCCTCGGGGCTCAGTGCGCGGCTCATGACTTGCTCTTCGCGTCCCGTGCGGATGCCGCTGCCTTGTCAGCCTTGTCCTTTTCCGCCGCAGCGCGGAGCTGCGGATGCTTGGAATAAAGATAGGTTTGCTGTGCCAGCGTCAGCACGTTGTTGGTTACCCAGTACAGCAGCAGGCCGGCGGCAAATGGCGCCATCACGAACATCAGCATCCACGGCATGATGTTGAAAATCTGTTGCTGGATCGGGTCCATCGCGGTCGGGTTCATCTTGAAGGTGAGCCACATGGTCACACCCAGCAGGATTGCGAGCGGGCCGATTGCTAGGAAGCTCGGAACGTCGAACGGCAGATAACCGAACAGGTTCAGGATGGTCGCCGGATCGGGCGCGGACAGATCCTTCAGCCACAGGGCGAAAGGTTGGTGACGCATTTCGATCGCCAGGATCAACGTTTTGTACAGCGCGAAGAAAATCGGGATCTGGATCAGGATCGGCAGACAGCCGGCCAGCGGATTGACGTTCTCTTTCTTGTAGAGCGCCATGATTTCCTGCTGCTGCTTCTGCTTGTCGTCCTTGTAGCGTTCCTGAATCGCTTTCATTTTCGGCTGGATCGCCTTCATCGCGGCCATGCTGGCGAATTGCTTTTGTGCAATCGGGAACAGCAGCAGCCGGATCAGGATGGTCAGACCGATGATCGCAACACCGAAATTGCCGACGATGGCGAACAGATGGGTCAGCAGCCACCAGATCGGCCAGGCGATGATTTCAAAATAACCCCAGTCGATCGCCTTGCCGAACTTGTCGACTCCGGCGCTTTCGTACTGGTCGAGGATCGCGGTTTCTTTCGCACCGGCAAACAGCTGGGTGGAACGGGTAACTTGCTTGCCCGCACCGACGGTTATGGGCTGATAGATCAGGTCGGCACGGAACAATTCGCCGCCCAGCGAACGGAAATCGGTTTCCGCATCGCTTCCTTCTTGCGGGATAAGCGCGGACAGCCAGTAGATATCGGTAAAGCCGAGCCAATGTGCCCGGCCTTCGGTTTCACCTTCCGAAGCGTCTTCTGCCAGGTCTTCGTAATCGGGGCCGAACTGCACGGCATCGCCGAAATTGCCGATCGGACCGGAATGGACATTCCAGGTCGATGCGCTGGCGGTTTTGCTGGTGCGGTTGATGAAGCTGTAGGGACGAACGACGATCGGGCCATCCGCCGTGTTGGCAACGGTCTGTTCCGCAGTGATCATGTAATGGTTGTCGATCGACAATTTGATCGTGAACAACTGGCCTTCGCCATTGTCATACCGCAGCGTGACCGGGGTGTCCGGTGCCAGCGGGCCGCCTGATGCCTGCCACACTGTATCCGCGCCCGGCAGGCTCACGCCTTCGCCGATCCAGCCGAACTGCGCGAAATGCTGTGCCGGGGTCTTGGCGGGCGAGAAGATGCGGACCGGGCCGCTATCCTTGTCCACCATCTGGCGGTGGGTGGTCAGAGTGATGTCGTCGATCCGCGCGCCGACCGGATTGATTGATCCGGTCACTTCGGGCGCAGCGATCTTCACGCGCTCGGCCGAGACAAGCTCGGTTTCGAGGTCGCGTGCCTCCTCGGCGATATCGCCGGCATCGGTCAGCCCACCTTCACGGGTGCGGCGCACGGTCGGTGCGGCCCCCTCGTCAATCCCGGCCGCTGCCACTTGTTCGGCCTGCGCCTCGACCGCTGGCTGCGGGTAAAGGTAATTTACTGCAGCTTCCCAGCCGACCAGCAGTAGGCCGCACAGAACCACGGCAAGCAGGAGGTTTCTCTGATTATCCAAGGTCTAATTCCGTATCTTTATGTCTGTCTGGTCGCAAAGGCGTGACGTGAATTTCGGTGTTCAGGGAACCGGGTCATGACCATGTCCCCCCCACGGGTGGCAGCGCAATATACGCTTAAGCGCCAACCATCCACCCTTGATTGCGCCATATTTGCGCAGCGCCTGTATCGAATACTCGCTGCAGGACGGCATATAGCGGCACGTCGGCGGTAAAATTCGCGACGGGCCAAGCTGCCACAGGCGGGCAATCCAGATCAGGAGAGTTTTCACGATTATCAAAATAGGGATGTGTTGGTGAATTGCTAGGGTAATACACCCCTTGCTGCCAAAACACAGCTGCAAAACCTGTATACGCCTATTTGCGGTTGCCTTTCCTCGGGCGGTGAGAGCCCTTGCGCCGGGGCGGATCACCCTTCCCCTCGCGTGCCCGCTGCAAGGCGGCTGACAATTCATCACCCATCTTGGCAAAATCGCGCCCGACAGCGCCATCGCGGGCGATCAACACATGATCGTGATCGGGCAAGCCGGCTTCAGGCAAGGCATCCCACAGCAATTCACGAAACCGGCGCTTTACGCGGTTGCGCACCACGGCATTGCCGATTCGTTTGGTCACCGTGATGCCATAGCGCTTGCCCAGCCCGCCATTGGCGCGGGCCAGCAAAACGAAAGCGGGCCGCGCAACGCGCAGCCCGTGATTGGCAGCGAGAAAATCCTTACGCTGCCCTATTACCGCCGGCTTAGGCGGCTTTTCAGGTGCTTGGCTCAGGCGCTGAGCTTCTTGCGACCGCGTGCACGACGAGCGCGAAGGACCTTGCGGCCACCGACAGTCTTCTTGCGGGCAAAGAAACCGTGACGGCGAGCGCGCACGAGATTGCTAGGCTGGAAAGTACGCTTCATGATAACCTCGAGTGAGAAATAAAAAGGGCCGCCCGTCAGAGGCGACCGCCTGTATGGAGCGCGCGCTTAAGGTAGCATCGCGTCCGAGTCAAGATATGCAATTTGTTCTGGCAGTTCAATTCGCGGCTTGGGGATGACAATGTCACCGTTCATGTCGCCATCGGCACCGGTGCCGGTATTATCCTGACCCAGCCAGCCGCGCATGTCCCGCGCCGTCAGCCATTTTGCACCGTCGAAACCGACTGAATTGGTCATGTCGTAAAACGCGCGGGCCTGATGAGGCGCCATGCCCATTTCACGGTAGTAATCCAGGTAGATGCGGTTTTCGCGGGCATCGATCGCGTAATCATGCGGCTGCTTGCCGTGGATGTCGATCCATGAATGCACCGCAAATTCCGCGCCCTCGTCAATCTTGCGCGTTGCGCCGGCAAGGAACAATTCGACCGCGCCGGAACGCACCGAGCCGCCTTTTGGCACGTGAGTGGTGATGCCGGCTTCGCGAATCATCCGGCCCAGCGCCAGATTCGCCCGGTCATCGTCTGTGCCCGGCGCCTCGACGAATTTCAGCACGGTGATGCCCGGATGGTCGCGCAGCAGGCGTTCGAAATGCCTCGGCGATGCCCGGTCAGTCAGGCCGACCAGTTCAGCGCTGTTTTCACCAGTGACACGGAAGGGGCCGTATCCATCGGATATGACCGCCTGCGGAGCTGGGAAGGCAAGGCTGCCGTGGGCCGTAGCCGGTGCCAGATTGGCAAGGCGGGCCGCGCCGTCTTCGATCCGGACCCATTCCTGCCGCGTTTCATCCCATTCCTCTACCCATTCTTCGACCGACAGCACCTGGGCCTGCGCGGACGGCGCAAGCAGGGCTGCAAGGGCGATAAGAATGGCGACTAGGCTACGCATGCCTGCCTCTTTGGAGGATGCGCCTTTGAACAATTGCCAATGGAGAAACTTAACACCGGGTTACCGATGTGCCGCACACGCCCAACCTATTGATAAATCTGTCATGCGCCACGTTCCGGCCTCGACATCGGGGCGGTGAGGCGTCAGACAGACCGGCGGTGAGGACCAGTCAATTTGAGGGGTCGTGCGCGTGGTCGCATTGGTCAGGACGGTCGCTTACCTGGGCTTGGAAGCCCGCGCGATCGAGGTGCAATGCCAGGTCGCACCGGGTTTGCCGCGTTTCAACATTGTCGGTCTGGCAGACAAGGCCGTGGGCGAAAGCCGCGAGCGGGTGCAGTCGGCAATGGCGGCAATGGGCCTGTCTCTGCCGCCCAAACGGATCACGATCAATCTCTCGCCTGCCGATCTGCCCAAGGAAGGTTCGCATTACGATCTGCCGATCGCGCTGGCACTGCTGGCGGCGATGGGGGTGACCGATGCCGAACAGCTGGGTGACTGGATTGCCGTTGGCGAACTGGCGCTGGACGGGCGGATTGCGGCGTCACCCGGCGTGTTGCTGGCCGCGTTGCACGCCAGCGAACAGGAAGCGGGGCTGATTTGCCCTGCATCGCAAGGGGCAGAGGCCCGCTGGGCCAGCGGCGTCCCCGTGTGTGCCGCGCCTGACCTGCTCAGCCTGCTCAACCACCTGAAGGGAACCGCCCCGCTTGCAGAACCGCAGCAGGGCGAGGTGGAGCCGGCCAAACGCGGGCCCGATTTGAAACAGGTCAAGGGCCAGGAAACCGCCAAACGCGCGTTGGAGATCGCGGCTGCGGGCGGGCACAATCTACTAATGAACGGCCCGCCGGGCGCAGGCAAAAGCCTGCTGGCTAGCTGCCTGCCGGGCATACTGCCCGAGCTGTCCCCGTCTGAGGCGCTGGAGGTTTCGATGGTTCAATCGGTCGCCGGCACACTAGAGGAAGGGCGCATCAGCCGCGCCCGCCCATTCCGCGCGCCGCATCATTCGGCCAGCATGGCGGCGCTGACCGGAGGCGGGCTGAAGGTCCGCCCCGGCGAAGTCAGCCTGGCGCATCTGGGGGTCCTGTTCCTCGACGAATTGCCTGAATTCCAGCGCGCCGTGCTTGATTCGCTGCGCCAGCCGCTGGAAACCGGCAAGGTCGATGTCGCACGCGCCAATGCGCATGTCAGCTTCCCCGCCCGGGTGCAGCTGATCGCGGCGATGAACCCGTGCCGCTGCGGCCATTTGGGCGATCCGGCACTGGCCTGTTCACGCGCACCCAAATGCGCCGCAGATTACCAGAGCAAGGTGTCCGGCCCGATGCTCGACCGGATTGATCTGCATGTCGAAGTCGACCCGGTCAGCGCGATGGACCTGGCCTTGCCGCCCCCAGCAGAGGGCAGCGAACAGGTCGCCGCACGGGTCGCAAGGGCACGGTCGATCCAGACCGCACGTTCGCAGGAAACCGGGGTCCGCAGCAATGCAGAGCTGGACGGCGACGCGCTGGAAAAATTCGCCACTCCCGATGAAGATGGCCGCAAGCTTTTGCTGCAGGCCGCAGAAGCCATGCGCCTGTCCGCCCGCGGTTATACGCGAATGCTCAGAGTGGCGCGGACCATTGCCGATCTGGCGGGTTCGGAACGGGTCGACCGGACGCACGTCGCCGAAGCGCTCAGCTACCGGCGCCAGGCCCCGAGGGCGTAATCCTTGGCCATCAGGCTCCGGTTAAGCTATTGAAGCTGAAAAGGAGTCTCACCAATGATCCATTGGTTTCAGAATCGCTACCTCGACCTTCTTGGTTCGATCTACATTTATAACGAACACCGCGGTTACACCGCGATCGACCGCGTGTTGGACGCCGTCCGGGTGCGTTCGCCCGAGAATACCGAACTGATTTCAGCAATCGAGCAGCACCGCGCGGATGAGCGCAAACATTACGTGATGTTCAAGCGCTGGTTTGAATTGCAAGGCAAGAAACCGATGCGGCTCGATCGGCATTTTGGCCATATCGACCGGTTCATCGAAATCATGTTCGGCCGCACGATCGACAATCTCGATACGCAGGAAGTGATCGATCAGGACAAATTGTTCGAACGCATGTGCCGGGTGATCGCCCTGACCGAACAGCGCGGGTACAAGCAGGTCGAGATCCTGCTTGGCAACCGTTTCGTCAAATCGGATTCGCGGCTGGTCAAGATTTTCGAGATCATCAAGAAAGACGAACCCAGCCACTGGGCACCTTACGAAAACTGGCTGAACCAGCACGCAAAGCGGGAACACACGTGGTGGGAACGGATGGTCGATGGCTTCATCCATTCCGAACTGCTTTTCCTCAAATTGCCCGTCCTGTTCCTGAACCCGTTTGTCAAACGGCGCGAGGACTGGTCCGACGAAGGCGAAGCCGATCCGGACCGCTATTCGCACCGGCCGCGCGTCGCCGCAGGCTGATCACCCCCAGCCGATGGCGCTTCAGCCGGGACAAGCCGAGCAGGCCCAGGGAAATCTTCTGACCCGTTTCTTCAAGGCGCGGGTCGGATGGATGCTCGTGCGCAATACGGTGGTAAGCACGGGCGTGTTTCTGGTCGGGCTGGGCGTGTTATGGCTGCTGGTCGAATATGCCGGGGTCGATGAAGTGCCAGCGAGCGGCATCGGATTCATTACCGCCAATACACTGCATTATATCCTGGGCAGAGCGTGGATATTCAAGGGTACGACGCGGTCACTATCCAGCGGATATGCGCTGTTCCTGGTGAACGGCGTGGTCGGCCTGGGGTTGACGATGGCGCTGATGGCGGTGGCGCTGGAATTCACTGCGATCAATTATCTGGTTTCGCGCGTGCTGGTGTCGGTGATCGCCGGGCTGGTGATCTTTGCGCTGAATGCTGCGCTGGTCTTTCGCCGGGTTTGAACCTGGCCGGATAGTCAAACTGCTTGCCCGGTTTCGGCGTCCAGTTTGGCCCACCAGTCGGCGTACGGCGTGCGGTGCGCCATTCGGCGGTTGTAATCGGGCGCGCCGTCATCCCACCAGACGGGGCCCCTTTCGCCAAGATCGCGTTTTGCCTGATCGACCTCGGCGCGCGCCGTGCGCAACGCGGCATCGTCATCCTTCGACTTCGCCGCACGAACAGCGCGGCGGGCATGCATCAGGCGGTCGACAAAGGTCTGCCGCTGTTCGTCCGAAAGATGCGGGTTTGAGGCGCGCCATAAGCGCCCGCGAACGACGATATACCGGTGATCCGGGGTCAGCGGCGGGCCGCGATTAACGCCCGATTGGCTCAACCGTTGGCGGCGAGTTTCTGCTCGTCCTGAACATAGGCGTGATCACCCAGCTTCAGCGAGCCGGCCTGATCGGACTTGCTACCATCGGCGCGAATGCCGACATTGCTGCGTTCCGACAGCCACAAATCCTGCGGCCCCAATATGCGGCCGTCATGGGCAAGAATGGAAACGGGGCCGATTGGTAGACGGTCCTGTTCATCGACGAGGACCGGATTTTCTTCGATCTCGACGCCGTATTTCTGGCCCCACTGGCGCAGGGCCAGCATCGCTGGAAGCAGGTCGAAACCTTTTTCCGTCAGGCGATATTCGATCCGGCGCTTGTCATCGGGGCAAGGTTCACGGTTGAGGATGCCGTGTTCGACCAGCTTCGCCAGGCGGTTGGACAGAATGTTTCGGGCAATTCCAAGCTCGGCCAGAAATTCCTCGAAATGATGAACGCCGTTGAAACTCGCCCGCAGGATCATGAAAGACCAGCGTTCGCCCATGACTTCCAGCGCCTCGGGCAGACCGCAAACGGTCAGTTCCTTCAGCGGTTCGCGTAAATCGCCCATATTCTTCCTCTCTTGCAAGGCACCCTAGCGCGCTTTGCGCATGTCTCAAAATTGAAACTAAGTTTTTAGTTGCAACTTGATACTTATTTCATTAGGTAGTGATTCGCAACTGAATACAGGATTAAGCCTGACTAGAGGTGAAACCCCTAAAAAACCAGTGCAATTTAGATAATTAGACGACCCCAAGAACCTCAAATCCAACCAAGGAAAAGACGATGACCCTCTCCCCCAACGTTCTCCTCCGCAGCACAGGCGCTATTGCCGCAGCGGTTTTTTACTCTGCCCTTACCATGGGCGCTCTGATCGCTCCGACGCAGGCGGAAGCACGCGGCAACGCGGTTTACTACACTGCCGAACTGGCTGCTCCGGCTGCTGAAGAAACAGCAATTGTCGGCGGTGTCGTATGGCGCTGCGAAGGAACCAGCTGCGTCGCTGGCAAGGGCAATTCGCGTCCCATCGTGATGTGTGCACGCGCGGCACGCGAATTCGGTGAAATCACCGCCTTCACTGCCAAGGGCAAGGAACTGGCCGAAGAAAAACTGGCCAAGTGCAACGATTGATCGGTTTCTAGAAACTCACCCCCACCCGATCCTCTCCAGAAAGGGTGAACTTACAGGGCCCCTGGCAGATTGCCGGGGGCCTTTTTTCTGCTCAGGCTATAACAGGCCGCGCGCTTCAAGGTCGCTTTCAAGCTGCGCGGCGCAGGTGAACAGATGTACCTGCCAACCGAATTCGCGCGCAGCCGCGATATTCGCAGCATTGTCATCGATGAAAAACATACTGCCGGCAGGCAGGCCAAACCGCTGCTGCGCAAGGTCGAAAATCTCGCGCCCTGGCTTGATGGTCTTTTCATGGCCCGAGACGACAATGTCGCCGAACCGTTCGAACACCGGTTCGGTCGGGCGGTATTGCGCCCAGAAATCGGTCCCGAAATTTGTGATTGCGAACAACGGGCAGCCGCGCGCATCCAGCCGTTCGATCAACTCGACCGTGCCCGGCACGCGGTCGGGAATCGTTTCGAGAAAGCGCGCGCCATAGGCTTCTATCTGCGCGGAATAGGCTGGATACAGCTCTATCCGCTCAGCGATCATGTCCGCGATCGGGCGTCCTGCATCATGCTGCATATGCCATTCTTCTGTCACGACATTGCCCAGGAACCAATCGAGCTCCTGCGGATCTTCGATCAGCTTTTCGAACAACAGGCGCATGTCCCATTGGACAATCACCCGGCCCACATCGAAGACGACAGCCTTGATTACGTCAGACATGCAAAAAGCCCCCGCTTTCGCGGAGGCTCTCTATTCCGGCGTCACCGCGAACGAGCCGCGGTGCGACCACCATTAGCCCTGGCGGGCCTTGAAACGGCGGTTGGTCTTGTTGATCACATAGGTGCGGCCGCGACGACGGATGACGCGGCAATCGCGGTGACGGTTCTTCAGCGACTTGAGGCTGTTACGGATCTTCATGGTTTGGTTTTCCAAAAATAAGGGCACCGGAGGTAGTCTCCGATGCCGGAATTTCAAGCGCAGCAACTAGGGGGCGAATCAGATGGCGTCAAGGCACAAGGTCAGACGTCACCTCTGATTTCGGCCAGTTTTCGTTCCCATTGCAGCGCGTGGGCAATGATTCCATCGAGGTCGGCATGCTCGGGCTCCCACGGAATGGTCGAGCGGATACGTGACGGGTCCGATATCAGCGACGCCGGATCACCTGCGCGCCGCGGCTCCATCCTGCGGTCGATCGTGCGATTGGTAACACGGTCGACGGCATCCAGCACCTCCATCACCGAAAAACCTCGGCCATAGCCGCAGTTCATGATCAGCGAACGGTCCGGCTGTTCCATCAACGCCTCCAGCGCAAGCACATGCGCGGCGGCCAGATCGGCAACGTGAATGTAATCGCGAACGCCGGTTCCATCGGGAGTGTCATAATCGGTGCCAAACACGGCAACATGGTCGCGCTTCCCCAGCGCTGCCTCAACCGCAACTTTGATAAGATGGGTCGCGCCGGCAGTCGACTGGCCGCTGCGCCCCTGCGGATCGGCACCGGCGACATTGAAATATCGCAGCGCACAGAAATTCAGCGGATGCGCAAATGCTGTATCGCCCAGCATCTGTTCGGTCATCAGCTTTGACCAGCCATAGGGATTGATGGGCCGCTGCGGCGTGTCTTCGTCCACCGGTGACACATCCGGAACGCCGTAGGTCGCAGCGGTCGAACTGAAAATGAAGTGCGGCACACCCGCCTTCACCGCCGCATCGATCAGCGCGCGGCTCTTCACCGTGTTGTTGTGATAGTATTTGAGCGGATTCTCGACCGATTCCGGTACGATTATCGATCCGGCGAAATGCATGACCGCGCCGATACCTTGCTCTTCGCAGATGCGCGCCAGCAAATCGCCGTCTTCGATATCGCCCTCATAGAACGGTACGCCTTCGGGGACGGCAAAGCGGAACCCGGTTGTCAGATTGTCGATCACCGCCACCGGCCATCCGGCATCGCGCAGCGCCAGCACGGCATGACTACCGATATATCCGGCACCGCCGGTAACCAGAACAGGGACTTTCTTCGTATTTGCCATAGTCACGCGCTAGCACGCCTCGGAAATATAATGGTTAACACGGCTGCTGTTATTGGCCATATCGCAGTCAGGGCAAGCATGACCGGCAAACGGGGCCACTTAATTCGGGGCAGGAGAACACATATGAAACCGGCACTGCTATTGTTGGCCGCCGCTGCATCGGCATCGCTTGCGGCCTGCGCAACCGCGCCCAAGGTCAGCCCTATCGAAGTCACCCGTTTCCACCAGGCCGGCACGCTGGCGCAATTGGGGCAAGGCAGCATCTTCGTCGAAACCGCGCCGGGTCAGGATACCGACACCGCTGACATTTCTGTGTTCAAGGCTGCGGTTGCCGCAGAACTGGAGCAGCTCGGCTACCGCGAGACGCCGCGCAGCGAAGCCGCGCAGATCGCGCAGGTCCGAATGGAACGATATGTCTCGAAGCCGGGCGAGCGGCGCAGCCCGGTAACGGTTGGCGGCGGCGGCTCCGTCGGCAGCTATGGCTCGGGCGTCGGGGTCGGCATCGGCATCAATCTGGGCGGCGGCCCGCGAGAGATGCTAGCGACCGATCTGGGGGTCATGATCCGCGACGCCGCTACGAACAATGTAATATGGGAAGGGCGCGCGTCTTTCTCGGTAAGTGATAATTCAGAATTCGCCGATAGTGGAGCCAACGCCTCGGCGATTGCCGACGCTCTCTTCAGCGAGTTTTCCGGCAATAACGGTGAAACGGTTGAAGTGCGGATCGCCAAGTAAAGAATGGAAAACATGCATAATATTCAGATCGACGCCAATTTCGACAGCGGCAATATCGAAGTCCTGTCAATTGATGGCGCGAGCGCGCGCCTGGCAATCCGGCCGGACAATGAATCCGAATTCAAGCAGTGGTTCCATTTCCGCGTCAGCGGGGCTGCGGGGCGCGAACTTGTGCTCAAGATCGATCAACTCAACAATTCCGCCTATCCGCTGGGCTGGCCCGACTATAACGCCCGCGTCAGCGAAGACCGCGAATATTGGGGTGCGGCCGAAAGCTCTTATGACAAGAGCGAAGGCGATGGCACGCTGACCATTCGCTACACCCCGGCCAGCGACATTGCCTATTTCGCATATTTCGCCCCCTATTCGATGGACCGCCATCACGATCTGATTGCCGAATGCGCGGCGAGCGAGGGCGTGCACTATGAACGCCTCGGCGAGACACTGGACGGGCAGCCGCTCGATTACCTGACTTTTGGCGAAGGTGAGACCAAAGTCTGGATCACCGGCCGCCAGCATCCCGGCGAAACGCAGGCGGAATGGTGGATGGAAGGCGCGCTGGAGTGCCTGACCGATCCGACCGACACGGTGGGCCGCGTGCTGCGCCAGCGCTGCACGTTCCACATGGTCCCCAATTGCAATCCGGACGGTTCACGCCGCGGGCACCTGCGCACCAATGCCTGCGGTGCAAATCTAAACCGCGAGTGGGAAAACCCGACGGCGGATCGTTCGCCCGAAGTACTCGCCATCCGCGGCAAGATGGACGAAACAGGCGTCGACTTCGCGATGGATGTGCACGGTGATGAAGCTATCCCCGCTGTGTTCCTGGCCGCCTATGAAGGCATTCCGGACCTGACCGACGAACATTACGAACAATTCACCAGCTACGAAGCCATACTGGAACGCCGCACGCCAGACTTCCAGACTGCCAAGGGCTATCCCAAGTCAGCGCCGGGCAAGGCCAATCTGTCGATGTGTACGACGCAGATTGCGCACCGGTACAAATGCCCCGCGATGACGCTGGAAATGCCGTATAAGGACAATGACGATCACCCCGATGCGGAGCAGAACTGGAGCCCGGAACGCAGCAAGATGCTAGGCCGTGACTGCCTTGCCGCGCTGCTGGAATGGCTTGACCGTTAAGTCAGGCTGGCCGGGCCGAACGCTTCCGGCAGCAATACCGACAGCTTGATACGTTTCACTAGGTTCGGGCCGACACAGAGTATTTCCGGGTCGGTCCCGCCCAGCTGCGCCAGCTCGTTCAGCACCTGCCGGCAGCGGCCGCAGGGGGTAATCGGTTCATCACCGGGCCCGGTGACCGCCACCGCCTTCAGCCCGCCGCGAACGCCGTCTGCCATCGCCTTTGATACGGCAACGGTTTCCGCGCACAGGGCAAGGCCGTAGCTGGCGTTTTCGATATTGGTGCCGGTCACCACGCTGCCATCTTCGAACAGCAACGCCGCGCCGACCGCAAAACCGGAATAGGGGCTGTAGGATGTCTGCGCCGCAGCGCGCGCTGCATCGATCAACTGGTCGTCATTCATTTCCCGCTCCTGATCCGGTCATGGCTGAACCACGACCCATTCTATTGGCTCATCCGATGCCGCGCTCTGCAAATTCTCGTTTGCCGACCACAGCAGCCATGGCCGCCGGGCATAAGTCGGCGCAAACCGCGTGCGATTGACCCACAGATTGCGCTCCAGCCGCGCGGATATGCCGTAGGCTGATTCGAACTCCGGCTCGATCTTCAGGATCGCCGGTTTGCCGGTATGGTTTTCGATCTGGTTGATCAGCGTCATCAGCTCGCTTTCAACCGCCGCCGCGCTGACGCGTTTCGGGCAATCCTTTGCTGTCTGGCTGAGCGCGATGACCGGCGGCAGCATATTACCGCCGCGCGGCACGATGGTGACGAAATTGGCCGTCTGCCCATCGGCAAGCGTGCACGGATCGAAGATGTGGACCGCGCCGACATCCAGACCGGCCTGGTTAGCGGCCGAAAGATTGCGCGCGAACCGCTGATCTCTGCCCTCTGTTCCAATGCTGGATGCGAGATATACGAAGTCGGCTCCCAGTGCAGCGAGTGTGTTGAAATTGACCAGCCCGTCTGCCTGCGTGATCAGTGCGCCCTGGTCCGGGTAGGCGTCTTCATCCGGGGTCCAGCGCTGGACATCCCACCACAGCCATGCCGCCGCGCCAGCGGCCAGCAGCGCGATGATGGCGATGATACGCCATAGCCAGCTGACCGGTTTTTTCCTGCGTGCCATTACCCGGGTGCCTTCAACCCTTGATGTGCAGAACGCAAATCAGCGTGAACAGACGGCGTGCAGTGGCGAAATCGGTTTCCACTTTGCCTTCAAGCCGTTCCAGCAACAATTCCGCTGCGCCGTTGTGGACCCCGCGCCGCGCCATATCGATGGTTTCGATCTCTGCAGCCGTCGCCTTGCGAATCGCCTGATAATAGCTGTCGCAAATCGCGAAATATTCCCGGATCGGACGGCGGAACCGGGCGAGGCCCAGAATCAGCTCCTCCAAGACGTTTTCATCCGTATCCATGATCGTCAGTGCCAAACGGCCATCACGCACGGCCAGCGCCAGATGATACGGGCCGTTGTGCCCTTTCTCCGCCGCCCTGATCGGCTTGAACGTGTTCTCCTCGATCAGGTCGAAGATCGCCACGCGCCGTTCCTGCTCCACATCGGCATTACGCCACAGGATCGTATCCTCGTCGAGCGCGATATGGGCGATACGCCAATCTGGTTTGGTGGAGCCGGACATCTGTGACCGCTTTCGCAGATGCGAAGGGTGACTTGCAAGCTAAACCAAACTCATCCCCGCTATCCACAGGTCAATGCGGCAAACTGGCACTCAATTTTTGCCGCCAGCCCCTTGCAAATCAGGTCACCTCACGCGCAAAAGGCCGCCATGTCCGATGAACAATTGCTTGTCCGCCCTGATGCAGGAGCGTCTGCCGATTCCCTTGGTGAATCCGGCGAGAAACTGCCGATGGGCCGCAGCCTCCCCTCCAATATCGAGGCTGAGGCCGCGTTTCTGGGCGCAGTTCTGATCGACAACAAGGTGATCGAGGAACTGCCGATACCGATTCGGCCCGAACATTTCTTCGAACCGGTGCACCAACGCGTCTATGACCGTGTACTGACCCTGCTGGACCGGAACGCCGTGGTCACGCCGGTCACGCTGAAACCCTATTTCGAAACCGACGAAGCGCTGAAGGAACTGGGCGGGATCACCTATCTCGCACGCCTTACCGCCGATGGTCAGGGCCTGCTCGCCCCGCGCGAGCTGGCTGAGCAGATCTATGATCTCGCATTGCTCCGCGAACTGGTGACGGTTGGCCGCACTCTGGTGGAGGGCGCACTCGACACCTCCGAAGATGTCGCGCCGATGCAGCAGATCGAAGAAGCAGAAGCGTCGCTGTTCAAGGTGGCAGAGGGCGCCGGGGGCCAGAACGAGGCATCATCATTCTCCGCCGCCTCGCACAAGGCGCTTGGCCTGATCGAAATGGCGATCAATTCGGGCGGCAATATCTCCGGCAAGACAACCGGCCTGTCCAGCATCAACCAGAAGATCGGCGGCCTGCACGATTCGGATCTGATCATCCTTGCCGGACGTCCGGGTATGGGCAAAACATCGCTGGTCACCAACATCGCGTTCAACTGTGCCGACCGTTACCTGCGCGACAAGGCTGACGGGATCGAGGAAACAGTCGGCGCGCCGGTGGCATTTTTCAGTCTGGAAATGAGCGCCGACCAGCTGGCAACACGTATCCTGTCCGAACAGGCGGGCATTTCTTCCGAAGCGCTGCGCATGGGCAAGATCAGCCGTGACGATTTCCAGAAGCTGAGCTTTGCCAGCCAGCGCCTGGCCGAATTGCCGCTGTTCATCGATGACACGCCAGCACTGACCATCGCCGCGCTGCGCACCCGTGCCCGCCGGCTGAAGCGCAAGCATGATATCGGCCTGATCATCGTCGACTACCTGCAATTGCTGCAGGGCACCGGCCGCGCCAACGACAACCGCGTGAACGAGATTTCGGAAATCAGCCGGGGCCTTAAAACCCTGGCCAAGGAACTGGAAGTTCCGGTTATTGCGCTGTCCCAGCTCAGCCGTGCGGTTGAACAGCGCGAAGACAAAACCCCGATGCTGTCCGACTTGCGCGAATCCGGCTCTATCGAGCAGGACGCCGACATGGTCTGGTTCGTGTACCGCGAAGACTATTACGTCGCATCGAAGGAGCCCAAGCGTCCGATCGAAACGGACGACCAGAAAGTGCACGAAGCACACGCCGCTTGGATGGCGGAAATGGAGCGCGTGTTCGGACTGGCCGAACTGATCGTCGCCAAGCAGCGCCACGGTGCGACCGGCAAGGTCAGGATGCGGTTCGAAGCGCGGATTACGAAGTTCAGCGATCTCGCCGATGACGATATTCGCGGTGAGTACGACGAGGGCTAGCGGAGCCGGCCCGAGGCTCCGTTACAAACCGGCGTTCAGGCGCCGGCTGACGGTGTAGTCGAGCACCGAGACAAGGAACCAGCCAGCCCACCATTGCAGGATACTGATCGGACCGCGCCGCTTGCGGTGCAGTTCCGGGGTGATCTCCATCGATGAGTCGATCATGTCGTCGATCAGGCAGCGCACCTTGTCCGCCACCTCATCGTCTTCCACCCGGATCATCAGCTCCATATTCACCCGGATCGACCGGTGATCGAAATTCGCGCTGCCGAAATAGACCGCGTTGTCGATAACCATCAGCTTCATATGCAGCTTGCAGGGCTGGAATTCGTAGATCTTCGCTCCGTCTTTCAGGAACCCGCCATAGGTGGCCCGCGCCGCGCCGACTGTCGCGCCATTATCCGATTTCCCCGCCATCACCAGACGCGCGGTTCCGCGCCGGGGAATTTTGCGGATTAAACGGCGGAAGCTGCGCGGCGGCGAGAAATACGCCATCACCATATCCAGCCGCGATGCCTTGGCCAGATCGCGTTTGACGTTCAGATTCCAGTTGCTGGGCACGCGGGTCGGGCCGCCGACCAGAAAACGAACCTTGCCCTCACCCGGGTCCCAATCGCGCACCATGGTGCGGATTGCGCGGTATTGCGCCTTTGGCGAGGATGTCCATTCCGAAAGCTGGCCGAACCAAGCGCAGATATCCTTCACGACCGGCCCGCGCACGATAACGCCCAGATCGGCCCATCCGTTTTCTTCGGGCGGTTTGAAATAATGTTCGGAGACGTTGAACCCGCCCATCAGCGCGGTTTCCTTGTCCACGATGGTCATCTTCTGATGGTTGCGGATCAGGTAGCGGAGCGTCTTCTTGGGATTGAAGACCGCGAATTTTCCGCCCGCATCGACGATTGGCTGGAAGAAATCCTGCTTCGCATCGGTCCCGAATCGGTCGACCACCAGGTGAACGTCGACACCGCGTTTCTGCGCCTCGACCAGAGCATCGCGCACGATCCGCCCTGCAGGATCATCCTGAAACATGTAATAGAACAGGTCGAGTGTGCTTTCGGCCCGGGCGATCATCGCAAGGAGCGCGTCGAACCGGTGAACCCCGTCGGGCAGAAACTCGAAAACATGGCCTTGCGCTTCTACCTGAAACGGCTTTGGATATGCGTGCTCACAGGCATCTGGTTCAGCTTCCATCCGACCCATTTGGCCCTCTGCGATAGTCTAGGCAAGGCCGTTGCGCAGCACGCCGCAAATTCTTGACTCTCGCCGGGCTTGCGCCTATTCGACGCGCTTTCCTGAAACACAAGTTTTACTGGAGTGCCCATGGCGCGCGTTACCGTCGAAGATTGCGTCGACAAGGTCCCTAACCGTTTTGACCTCGTTCTGCTTGCTGCACAGCGTGCCCGCGAGATTTCGGGCGGCGCAGAACTCACTATCGATCGCGATCGGGACAAGAACCCGGTTGTCGCCCTGCGTGAAATTGCAGAGCAGACGATCAAGCCCAAGGAACTCAAGGAAAGCGTCATCACCGGCCTGCAGAAAATTCTGCCTGACGACGAAGACGAAGCGGATGAAGTCGGCTCGCTCAGCCAGTCGGCAGAAGCGCTTCGGATCACTGCATCCGCGCCCACCCGTTCAACTTCGATTGGCGCCGATTACGACGGCTGACCGATTACGAACTAGTCCCGCTGCGGGGCATTTAAAGGCCGCTCCTTGACGGGGCGGCCTTTTGCGTTTGCAACCCCCTTTTGCTTTTGAGAACCAGTGCGTTCGAAACAGGCACGGTGATATACCTGCCGGATTTGTGGAAGCCCTATGGCGGTAATCGCGATCTACAGTGTGAAAGGCGGCGTTGGAAAAACCACGCTTGCTGCAAATCTGGCGTGGTGTTCGGCCAGCATTTCTGAGCGTGCGACTCTGTTGTGGGATCTCGATCCGTCGGGCGGAGCCGGATTTCTGCTCGATGCCGAACCAGCCGCAACGAAACCGGTAGCGCGAATTTTCTCGAGCGACCGCGTGCCTGCCGAACTGGTCTCGGCCACACCTTACCCGCGGCTGAGCCTGCTGGGCGCAGACGAAAGCGTGCGCACGCTTGATGCCCACCTCAACCGCGTCGGATATCGCAACCGGCTGTCGCGAATGGCGGATACGCTTGAACGGGATTTCGACCGGATCATTCTCGACTGCCCGCCGGTCATGAATGAACTGAGCACGCAAATATTGCGGGTGGCGGATGTGATTATCGTGCCCTTGCCTCCTTCCCCGCTGTCGACCCGGTCGTTCGACCAGATATCCAGGGCTGCAAAGGCTTCGGGCAGGAAACACCCGCCGATCCTTCCGGTGCTCAACATGCTCGATATGCGGCGCAGGCTGCATGTCGAGGCGCGCGAAGCCGCCAGCGACTGGCCCGCAATCCCCTTTGCCAGCGCGATCGAGCAATGTGCGGTGCGCCGGAAACCGATTGGTGCGTTTGCCCCATCCACCCCGGCAGCGCAGAGCATCGAGAAGCTCTGGACCGCAATCGAGCGCAAGCTGATCGGCAGCTGACTGCTGCGATTTCCCGCTGCCCCCTCGACCAATTCGGCCCGGCGCGGTATTTGTACCGGATGAGCGGGGAAATAGGCGATATATCAGGTGCTGTCGGCGAAGGCGTGCTGGGCGCGGGCTTGGCCGGCGCGGTTGAACCAAAGACCGGAACGGACACACCGGGACCAGACGGACACACGCACGAATCCGCCTGCCTGAACTGCGACACGCCGCTGATGGGTGCGCATTGTCATAATTGCGGCCAGCGCGCGCACGTC
Organism: Pontixanthobacter luteolus; assembly: GCF_009828095.1. Taxonomy (GTDB): domain Bacteria; phylum Pseudomonadota; class Alphaproteobacteria; order Sphingomonadales; family Sphingomonadaceae; genus Pontixanthobacter; species Pontixanthobacter luteolus. The sequence goes on from NZ_WTYP01000002.1 coordinate 161,868, forward strand.
CACCGGTCTCTGCGCGGCTTCATGCACGATTTGGTGCACGGCGTGCTTCATTTCGAAGGTAAATTCTGGCGAACCATGCCGCTGCTGATCTGGCGGCCAGGCAAGGTGATGCGCGAATATATCGACGGCAAACGGGCCAGGTACCTCAGCCCGATAGCCTTGTTCCTGTTCACTGTGTTCGTCAGCTTCGCCCTGTTCAACGCAAATGGCGGGTTCGGCGACATCTCACCGGAAGTTCAAGGCGCCACCTCGGCAGAACTGCAGGAGAGCCTGAAACAGGCTGACCGCACAGTTGCCGACCTTAACGATCAGCTCGCCTCGGCAGAATTGACCGCCGAAGAACGGGTAGCCCTGCGGGAGAGGATCCGCGGCGCAACGGCCTCCCGCGATCTGATCGCAAAACTGGCGGAAACAGGCGCGGCAAGCGATGGAAGCGGTTCATTGATCAAACCGACGATCACAGTCGATCCGAGTGATCTGGCTGCGGCCGTTCAGGGCGAAACTAACGATGCCGCCACTGCGTCAAGCGTGGAAGAAACCGCCACCGACGAAGCTGCCAACTGGCTGGAACAGTCATGGGAAAAGGCGCGGGATAATCCCGGCCTGCTGCTCTATAAACTGCAGACCAATGCTTACAAACTCAGCTGGTTGTTGATCCCACTCAGCCTGCCATTCATGTGGATTCTGTTCCCGTTCAGCCGCAGGTTCAAACTGTATGATCACACCGTGGTCGTCACCTATTCAATCAGTTTCATGACGATGCTGGCAGTGATCATGTCCGTCGGGATCGCGTATCAGATCTGGCCGCTGATCGCGCTGCCTGCGCTTTATGCTCCGTTCCACCTCTACCGCTCTCTGCGTGGGGCTTACGGGCTGAGCCGTTTCGGCGCAATTTGGCGAATGCTGGTCCTGTCAGTCAGCATCTGGATCACGATGACCCTGTTTATCCTGATCATGATCGGCATCGTAGTCGCCTGACACTGGATCGCCCACTCCGCGCTGCTGTCCGGCAGGATATGCCAGAACGCCATCAATCAAGCGAAGTATCATAGCCCAAAACAGGTTCATCGCAGCGAGCATCAGCACGCCAACGAAGGCATCGGTAAAGAGCCCGGGGAGCTTGTCGGCGTTCAGCACCAGTCCGATTAAGATCAGACCAAGAACCAGCACCGACGCCCGCTTAAGCAGCCATTGGCCGCCCAGCATCAAGTCATAGACAAAGCCAAGCCGCCGCCGGTCAGCCGGTGACAACCTGGCCACTCAGCTATCAGGCACCCTGCGGTGCGCTGTCCCCGGAACCGCCGAACTTCTTGCCCGCCTTCGGGATCGCGGAACCATGCATCGGCTTGACTACAGCGGGACCCTTGGGCGCGTCGGGACGGTCAATCTTGCCATTGTCCATCAGCTGGTCGATCTCTTCACCTGTCAGCGTCTCGTATTCGAGCATCGCCTGCGCGATCAGGTGCAGCTTGTCTTCCTGTTTCTTCAGAACATCGGTCGCACGCTTGTGTGCGTCTTCGACCAATTGCTTGATTTCCGCATCGATCAGCTTGTTGGTTTCCGCACCGGCCATGGTCCGCTGGGTCTGGCCCATGCCGAGATACCCTTCCTGGCTGGCTTCATACTGGAGCGGGCCGAGCTTGTCGGACATGCCCCATTTGGTCACCATGTTGCGGGCCAGATCGGTTGCGTACTGGATATCGCTCGACGCGCCGCTCGACACCTTGTCGTGTCCGAAGATAATTTCCTCGGCAACGCGGCCGCCCATGGCAACTGCAAGGTTCGCATGCATTTTATCGCGGTGATAGGAGTAATTGTCCCGTTCCGGCAAACGCATGACCATGCCCAGCGCGCGGCCGCGCGGAATGATCGTAGCCTTGTGGATCGGGTCAGAAGCCTCTTCATTCAGGCTGACAAGCGCATGGCCGGCCTCGTGATAGGCCGTCATTTTCTTCTCGTCGTCGGTCATCACCATGGAACGCCGTTCGGTGCCCATCATGACCTTGTCCTTGGCGTCTTCGAATTCCTGCATCGCAACCAGACGCTTGTTACGCCGGGCAGCCAGTAGCGCCGCCTCGTTGACGAGGTTGGCAAGGTCCGCGCCGGAGAAGCCGGGCGTGCCGCGCGCAATTGTGCGGGCATTCACGTCGGGTGCCAGCGGTACCTTCTTCATGTGCACGCCGAGGATTTTCTCGCGCCCGTCGATATCGGGAATGGGAACCACGACCTGACGGTCGAAGCGGCCGGGACGAAGCAGTGCCGGGTCAAGAACATCAGGGCGGTTGGTTGCCGCGATGATGATGATGCCTTCATTCGCCTCGAAACCATCCATCTCGACCAGCAGCTGGTTGAGCGTCTGTTCACGTTCGTCGTTGGAATTGCCAACCCCGTTACCGCGGTGGCGGCCAACCGCGTCGATTTCGTCGATGAAGACGATACACGGAGCGTTTTTCTTGGCCTGTTCGAACATGTCGCGCACGCGGCTTGCGCCGACGCCGACGAACATTTCGACAAAGTCGGAGCCTGAAATGGTGAAGAACGGCACGCCCGCTTCGCCCGCGATTGCACGCGCGAGCAGCGTTTTACCGGTACCGGGCGAACCGACCAGCAGCGCGCCTTTGGGGATTTGTCCGCCGAGCTTGGAGAAGCGCTGAGGGTCCTTCAGAAACTCAACGATCTCTTCCAGCTCCTCGCGGGCTTCATCGATGCCCGCGACATCCTCGAACGTCACCTTCCCCTGACGTTCGGTGAGCAATTTAGCCTTCGATTTGCCAAAGCCCATCGCACCGCCTGCACCGCCGCCCTTCTGCACCTGGCGCAGGGCAAAGAACGCGATGCCGAGTATCAGGATGAACGGCAGCGACTGGATCAGGATGTACAGCAGCGGGTTCATCGTCTCACGCGCGACACCGGTATAGCTGACTTCGTTTTCGTCGAGCAGCTTGGTCAGGCCAGAATCGTTGCCGACCGGCACCGTGGAGAACGTCTCGCCATTCTTCATCGTGCCAGTGATCTTGTCCGCGCTGATCTCGACCTTCGCGACCGACCCTTCGGCCACCTTGTCACGGAAGCCGGAATAATCGATCAGAGTCGCGTTGGGCTGTCCGGCATTGCCGAACATGGTCACCACCAGCAGGAGCGCCATGAAAATGCCGCCCCATACCATCAGGCTTTTTACCCAGGGATTGGGTGTCTGCGGTTCGTTTTCGTCGTTCATCGGCGAGAAGGTCCTTATCTATCCCTGATAATGTAGGAGCACGCGAGTGAATGGCAAGCTAACGCCGTTCACCGGCAGGTGCGAAAAATGCGATCAGTCTGATCTGCGGTAGGCGGCAAGAAAAACCTCGACCGCGCCCTCGAGACGTCTGCGGTTCAAATCACGATCTATCGCAGCGCCGAATCGCCGCTCCAGATCGCCGAACCCCTTCGACATCGAGGCGAATTGTTCAGCGGCCACCATAGTGTCTTCGATGTCCAGCCTGCCAGCCGCAACGAGGCTGTCGAGCAGAGCCGAGAATGCGCGCTTCATACGCCGCGGCCCGGCGTCGAGAAATGCGATACCCAGTTCCGGATCATGCACGGTTTCCGCAGCAATCCGGCGTTCGAATTGGATCATCTCGGGCCGGGAAAGAAACGCGATCATCCCCTCACCGATTCGCCGGAACAACACGTGCAGATCCTCTGTGTTGCTGGAATCGATGGAAAAATGCCCGCGCATCTTTTCGCATTCGCATTCGACAGCGGCCGCAAACAGCCCGCGCTTGTCACCGAAGTGATTGTACACGGTGACTTTTGAAACCCCTGCCTTTGCAGCGACTTGTTCAATCGCAGTGGCAGCAAAACCGACGTCGAAGAACATCTGCGCGGCGGCCTCGACAATGGCCGCACGCTTTGCATCATCGGTCGGGCGACCGAGACGCTGAGTGGTTTTCTTCTGGTCGCCCGTTGACAAAATGAACGGCTCCGTTCAATTAAACGCTAACGTTCAATATGTAGGGAAGTGGCGCGAAATCACAACCCTGCGCCGCGCAAGAGGTGGCTAGTGCTCTGGATCGCGATCCGCATGCTGACAGGCGATCGGCAGAAGTTCTACGGGCTGCTGTTCGGCATCGCGTTTTCCACCCTCCTGATCACGCAGCAGCTGACGATCTTCGTCAATCTGCTCGAACGCGGGGCAAGCGGTGTCTATAACGTTTCCAGCGCAGATGTGTGGGTGATGGACCCGGTCAGCCGGACCAGCGATGTCGCTTATGCCATGCCGTCTACCGCGCTTGACCAGGTGCGCGGTGTCGCGGGCGTTGAATGGGCGGTGCCGCATATCCGGGGTCAGGCCTCCGTCAGGACCAAGGATGGCGATCTGGAAGGCGTTGCGATCATCGGGGTCGACGATGCCACGCTGATCGGTCTGCCAAAAGGCATGATAGAAGGCAGCACTGATGTCCTGTCGCAGCCGGATTCAGTCATCATCGACGATGTCGGCGCGGCGCGCATGTTCCCCGGAGCGTCCCCGATGGGAGAACGGCTGGAACTCAATGACCAGCGAGCTGTCGTCCGCGGGATTGCCGATGCCATTCCCAGCTTTACCAGCACCGTGGTGCTGTACACCAAATACAGCCAGGCGCTGCGATATGTGCCGGGCACGCGCAACCGGCTGAGCTTCGTCCTTGTCGGTGCCGCCGATGGCATAAGTGCAAAAGAACTGACCGAAAGAATCGAAAAGCAAACCGGCCTGAAAGCCGAAACGCGTGACGAATTCGCGCAAGGCGGGGTCAATTTCATTATCGAGAATACCGGTATCCCGCTCAATTTCGGGATCACCGTGCTGCTGGGTTTCATTGTCGGGGTGGCGATTGTCGGCCTGACTTTCAGCCTGTTTATCCGCGACAACATCAAGCAGTTCGGCGCGCTCAAGGCGATCGGCGTTACCAATGGAAAGATCGCCCAGATGGTCGCCATTCAGGCGGGAATGGTCGGCATGATCGGATACGGTCTGGGCGTCCTGGGAACGGTCGGGTTCATTTCCGCCTTTTCCAACAACCCCACTTTCAAGGGGTTCTATATTCCCTGGCAGATACCGCTCATTTCGTTTGCGGCGATGGTGCTGATCATCACTCTGACCGGCTGGGTCGCCCTGCGCGGGGTGATGAAAACCGAACCGGCGGCGGTGTTCCGATGAGCGGACAAAACACGACCACCGCAATCCGCACCCGCGGGGTCACCCGGGATTTTTCGGCGGGACAGAATACGATCACCGTTCTGCACGGTATCGACCTCGAGGTGCAATCGGGAGAGCTGACCTATCTGGTCGGCGAATCCGGGTCCGGAAAAACCACGCTGATTTCGATCATGTGCGGAATCCTGTGGCCGACGCAGGGCGAGGTCGAGGTGTTTGGAACCGATATCTATGCCTTGTCGGATACTGAGCTGGTCAATTTCCGGCTGCAAAATATCGGTTTCATCTTCCAACAGTATAATTTGATCCCGTCGATCGACGCTGCGTCCAATGCGGCAGTGCCGCTGATTGCGCAGGGTATGGACCGCAAGCACGCTCGCGAACGGGGCGTCGCGATGCTGGAAAAGCTCAACATTGCCGATCAGGCAGACAAATTGCCCAACCAGCTATCCGGCGGTCAGCAGCAACGCGTGGCAATCGCGCGGGCGCTGGTCCATGAACCCCGTCTGGTCGTGTGTGACGAACCGACCGCAGCGCTGGACGCAAAATCGGGCCGCAGAGTCATGGATTTGCTTCGCGAAGTTGGCGTTGCAGAGGACCGCAGCGTTATCATCGTTACTCACGACAACCGCATTTTCGACCTCGCAGACCGCATCCTCGTGCTTGAGGATGGGCGCATCACGCATGACGGCACCGACATGCCGGAAGATCACTAGAGACGGACACCAGACATGGCCTTGCTCCCACAAAACCTCAGTTTCTCGCGCCGGATTCTGCCGATCATTGCGCTTGTCGGTCTGGCCTTCGCGGTCTTCTTCATCTGGCGCGGCCTGCCCGATCGCAGCCTGTCCGAACCCGATCAGGAACCGGCCCGGGCGACCGGCGCGCTGGCCAATTCCTCACGCGTGGCGGGGGCAGGCCTTGTCGAGCCGTCCAGCGAGATTATCGACATCGGCACCGCGCTGTCCGGCCTGGTTACCGATTTGCGTGTGCAGCCCGGCGACTATGTGACCAAGGGCCAGCCGCTGTTCACGGTGGATGACCGCGCCGCCCGTGCGCGCATTGGCGAAACCAACGCGGCAATCGGCGAAGCCCGCGCCGCCATCGCCGAGGCACAAACCGCGCAGCGCACGGCAGAGGCGCAGCTGGCGCTCTATCGCAGTGTAGAAGATTCAGCCGCAGTCAGCCGGTCCGAAGTGATCAAGGCCGAGGGTGACGCATCCTCCGCCCGCAGCCGCCTGCAACTGGCCCGCGCCCGGCTGGCCGCAGCGCAGGCCGCCTTGTCCAGCGCGCGCACCGAACTGGGCCGGCTGACAATACGCGCGCCGATCACAGGCGAGATTCTTGCGGTCAACATCCGGCCCGGCGAATTTGTTTCGACAATGGGCGGAAATTCGCAGCCATTTATCCGCATGGGCGAGACCCGGCCGCTTTATATACGGATCGACATTGACGAATCCGAAGCGCCCCGGATCAAGCTGGGTGCGCCCGCTCTGGTATCCCCGCGCGGTGCAGCCGATCGTCAGGTAAATGCCGAATTCGTCCGCGCCGAACCACTGGTCGTGCCGAAGACATCGCTGACCAACAGCGCCAGCGAACGGGTCGATGTCCGCGTGCTGCAAGTGCTGTATCAACTGCCCGCAGATGCCGAAGGGGCGGAGCAACTTTTCCGCGTCGGCCAGCAGGTCGATGCCTTTATCCCCGCCGTGGATGGCGAGAATAATGGCGGCGGCAAAACGCAGGAAACCGCCGAATGAAACACGCAGCGCTCATATTGGCGGGTATTTCCAGCCTGACGCTCAGCGCCTGCGTGGCTGGCCCGGCACCGGATATCGCCGTGCCCGCGCCGGAACTGCCGGCAACATTCGCCTTTGCGCCGGATGCAGCCACAGCAGCTTCACTCGATGCTCTGCTGCCAGCCAACGATCCAGCCTTCGCCGATCTTTCTGCCAAGGCGCTTGCAGGCGCGCCAACCCTGCTGGAGGCGGCGGCACGGGTCGATGCCGCAATTGCGCGCGCGCGCGGTGCAAGCGCGAACCGGTTGCCACTGGTAACCGGCGATGCATCCATCACCGGCACACGCACGAACCCAAGCCAGTTCGGTGCAGGCTTGCCTGCGGGGATTGGGATCGACACCGAACGAGTGGCCTACGGCGCAAACCTTGCGGCGGTATGGGACCCGGATATCTTCGGGCGCTTGCGATCGCAAGAACGCGCTGCCGCAAACCTTGCGGATGCCGCTGGCGCAGACGCGGCATCCATCCGCCTTGCGCTGCTTTCGGAAATCGCGGGCAGCGTTATCGACTGGCGCACGGTTCAGGCACGCGAAGCCGCACTGTCGGAAGACCTTGTTGCAGCGGAATCGCTGGTTGCGCTGGCCGACATTCGTGAACGCGCGGGTATTGCGCCGGGGTTCGACCGGGTGCGCGCAGAAACCGCGGCAGAGGCCAGCCGCACACGGATCGCAGCGCTGGCAAGCGAGAAGGCACGCATAGTCGGCCGATTGACCACGCTGACCGCACGGTCCGCGCAATCGGTGCGCAATTCGCTCGCCAGCGACGCCCCATCTGTGGGTGCCCCTGCACCGCCAGCAAGCACTCCGTCGAATTTGCTCGCCAATCGTCCCGATGTTCAAGCGGCCGCAGCGCGGCTCGCGGCGGCGGACGCTGATCTTTATGCTGCTGCAGCAAACCGGTTTCCGCAATTCAGCCTTTCTGCCGTGCTCGGGCTGCTCGCTTTCGATCTTGGCGACTTGTTCGATGACGATGCGGTGGTTGGTTCAGTCGGCGGATCTCTGCTTGCCCCGTTACTCGATTTCGGGCGCATAGAAGCGCAGATAGACGGTGCCGCTGCCGGCAAACGCGCCGCGTTTCAGGCCTATCGCGGCCAGGTTTTCACCGCGCTCGGCGAGGCGGAGGCTGCCTATGGACTGGTCGCGGCGGCTGACCGCGAACTGGTAACGGCGGAGCGTGAACGCGCCAGCGCAGCACGCGCCGCTGAACTGGCAGAAGTCCGGTTCCGGGCCGGCCTGTCGAACTTTCTCACCGTATTGGATGCGCGGCGCGCGGCGGACAGTTCGGGCGAGCGCGCGGCGGCATCACGTGGCCGGGCCCAGCGCGCACGGATCCTGTTATGGCAGGCGCTTGGCGGCGATGCAGGCACTCCTGCCGGTCAGGTAGCAACCCTTTCCACCAGCCAGTAAGCCCCCGTGATTCCGATCGCGTAGGCGGCCAGCCGGATCGACGGCAGATATGCGGCTGCGGCGAACCGGCGGGCTGCGGCAAGGATCAGCAGCACTGCGCCCACGATCAGCAACTGCCCGGCCTCCACCCCGATATTGAAGGCAAGCAAGGCGGGGGCAACTTCCCCTTCGGGCAGGCCGATCGAATTAAGCGCGCCGGCAAAGCCGAAACCGTGGAGCAGGCCGAACAGGAAGGCGACAACCCACGGAAAACGCCGGGTCAGCGTTTCGCGGCCGCTGCGTAACCGTAGAACCTCGACCGCCAGAAACACGATCGACAGCGCAATCAGCGCCTCCACCGGCCTGCCCGGCAATCCGACAAAGCCCAGCGAAGCCGCGGCCAGAGTAATGGAATGGGAAACTGTGAAGGCTGTGGCGGCGGCAATTGCGGCTTTCCAGCGGCCAACCAGCAGAACCAGCGCAATCACGAACAGCAGGTGATCCCAGCCAGCAAGAATGTGTTCCACACCCAGCGCGAAATAGGTTTGCAGAACCTGCAAGGTGCCGGGTTGCTGCGCGATCAGCGCGGCGGGCTGGCTGGCGGTCAGGCGCATGGCCTGCGCCGGCCCGTCAAGCGGGGCAATCCGCACGAGCATATCCGATTGCCCCAGCATGTCGGGCATCGCAATGGTTTCGCCCCCGATCGTCCCGGAACATTCGACCTGCGCTGAACCGATTATCGCCTGCGCGGCAATGCCGATATCGGGCACCCCGGCAAAGGCGCAATTGGCGGGCAGATGCGGCGGCGAAGGCCGGTCAGCAGGCGCGGCGGCGACCGGTTGTTTCCACACCAGCTGCCACGTGCCCGCTGTCTGCTCGGTCAATTCCATGTAGCCGGGCCGCAGCTCATCTGCATGCAGCACGGCAGGCCAAAGCATCAACGCGATCAAAACGAAGGCGCGGATCATTTCTCCACGGTCACATCGTAGGCATCGCGCAGCAATTGGTAAGCCTTGGCTTTGCGGTCTTCGAGGGTCTGTGCGCGCCAGTCATTCTCGACCTGTTCGCGTATCTGCGCAAACGGCGGCACCTTACCCGTATCGCGCTGGCGCAGGCGGATCAGATGCCAGCCAAATCCGGACACGTGCGGTCCTGTCCATCGGCCAAGCGGCGCGATGTTATCCAGCTGTTCACGAAAGACGATGCCAAAGCGGCCCTCCACCGCATCGGCGGTTTGCTGTTCAGCGGTTGGCGGCAGCGAAATCGTCTGCCCGAGCGCCTGCCAGCCCGCGCCGGAATTCAGGCTGGCCAGCGCGGCCTCAGCGCGCGTTCGCTCTGAAAAATAGAGCTGATCGAAAGTGTAGGCCGTATCGTTCGCAAAGCGCTGAGGGCGGTCTGCGAGCCATTGCCGCAGCGTCCGGTCCGACGGCTCCTCCGTCTCGGCTGCGCTGGCGGAAAGATAGTCCATCTTGTTGGCGAGGCGTTTGCGCACGACGGCATCGCCCTGATCCAGACCCAGCCGCAATGCCTCGCGGTAGAGGATTTCCTCGCGCAGCCACGTTTCCGTCAGACTGTCGAGTTCCGCATCGGTTGGCGGCCGCTGCATGGTCTGTTGCCATTGCAGCGCCAGCCGCGCGCGGTCTTCCTGACTGATCGTGATCGTTCGGCTGGCCGGGTCAGCGGGCTCGCCCTTCCATGCGAAGAATGCGAACAGTGCCGCCCCCGCGATCAGGAAATGAACCAGCGGTTCCCGCACCAAAGTCTTTAGCGTCATGGCTTCGTATTTACGGAGCTGCACGATCTGGCAAGGGACCCTCTGACGCTGGGCCGATCCAGATCGGCGAGGTGTAGGCACGTTCCTGAGCCACGGCATCACGAAGCGCGTCTTCGCTCAGCTTGAAACCGAATTTCACTGCATCGAACAAGGTCCAGCGCGGGGTCGGAATTTCCAGCACGCGAACGTAATAGAATGCTCGCTGCCCCTTGGTGTAATCGGGGTCGGTCCACACGGTTTGCAATTCAGGCGCGCCAATGTCGTTGGTGTAGCTGGCGGTGGCCAGATCGACAGTGTTGCCAACCGCAGGGACCTTGCCGGCGACAGAGCGCCTGGTATCCTGATCCGACCACGCAACATCATAGACCTTTTCGCGCAAGGTGCCGTTACCATCGGTCCAGCCTTTGACGATTTGCACTCTGTCGAGATGCGCGCCGTCAGGGTCCTTGAGCGCCGAGACGATGAATTGCGGCGCCGTCCCGTTGTCGCTCAGTTCCCCGCCCATTGGCACACCGGCGGCATAGGCACCGGAAACCCAGTCAGACGCAAAATCGGTGCCGCTGAAATTGAACCCGCCGAAGAACCGCACGGTCATGCGCGGTCCGGTTGTCGCGTAAACCTCGCGCCGCATCATCGCGTCGAAGATCTCTGCACGGGTATTGGCCCGCGCCCAGACCGCTGCATATCCGCCAGCCAGGTAATTCCAACCGAAGCGGCCCTGACGCGTGCCGAGATTCTGCGATTCATTCGCACGCTTGGCATTCGGTTCGTTGCCTGTGTGCTTGCCGAAGAAATTGTCCTCGTCCGCAGTGGCGAGCGACGTATGGCTGTCAGTCGAGCCGATCATGCCGAACTTGTACGGGTTCGCGCCGGTCTGCTGTTCGATCGAGAGGCCGCGTTTCAGCGCCTCGCGCAGGTACTCGCCGGCGAACTGGGAATCCTCCTTCGCTGCGGTGAGAGGCAAATTGCCAAGTTCCCACCCGATATCGCCAAAACCGGCAAACTCGTCATTCGGTGAGAGGAACGGATGGCTTTCGCTGTCTCCCTTGATCTGGGTCGCTTCGACCACCGGTTCGCGCATCGCCCGGCGGCGCGCGTATTCGGCTGTCATCGGACCACCATCGGCCTGTGTCAGTTCGAACATCATGCCATTCGAAAGGTTCGAATTGTGCGGGATCGCCAGCACCCGGCCGCCGGTCGCTTTCTCGTAGGCATCCATGTAGTCGAACAAACCTTCGATATTTCCATCGATGCCCGGGAATGGCAGCGTTTTCGAGGTCTTGTCATAGCCATCGCGGTACATCACCACGCGGTGCAGATTGTTGCCGCCCGGCATCAGGGTCCATTCGTATCCGGCAATCGGGGTGAACTTGCCCGGTTGGTAATATTTGTCGAGCGTCGCAAGATGGCTCTGCCAGATATTGCGGGTGTTTTTTTCCTGTGTTTCCGGATCGCGCAACGCCTCTGGCAGGGTGCCGTCGGATGCGGCGGTGATCAGTTCGGCAATGGCCATCTGCGACTGTTCCGGCGATTCGTGCATCATGTCGTGCCAGCGCTTTAACGTCGGGTCCTGGATCAGCATTCGCGGCGCATCATACAGCCTGCGAGTGGCACCAAGACCGTCACTATGATCAGCGATAACCAGGAAATCGAGCGGGCGGGCCAGTTGCGCCTCTATTCCGGTAGTCGACATGACTTTGTCGCCGCGCGCAAATTGCAGCGCCGCTTCAGGGCCGAGACGCGTACCGAAACCGAAAGCATCAATCGAATTGTCGGTGTGGAGATGGGTGTCGCCCCATAGCACCTGCTGCGGATACTCGGCCACAGTAACAGCCGCTTCGGCCTCTGCCGCCTTTGCTGCACCGCGTTCAGGGTTTTCGCCCAGGAAGAACCACCAGACCGCAGCGCCTGCCGCGATCACCGCCAATGCGATGCCGAGTATCTTTTTCATGAATATCCTCCCCCGCCGCGGTTTTCCGCGGTCAGGCGGGGAAGATGCCAGACCTGACGCAATCGTCAAGCCGCGCGGCCTGCTATCCGCTGCCACCTGAACCCAGGCTCGTGGCGACCAGATAGACGGACCCGCTCGACAGGCACCCGGCAAGCAGGACCAGCAAGCCGTCATGGGCAATGATCGCGAGACCCAGCGCAGCGATCCCGAGCATGGGCAGCGAGCTGGCAAACGGGACTACTTCAAGCGGCGGGACCATGGCGCACAAGGCAATGATTACGCAGCCGATTACCCGCAACATCACCCCTTTCGAAAGGCTGCGCAGCCTTTCATGCAGCACCCCGTCGATATGCCCGGCAACGTTCTTCAGCTTCTCGCCCGCCCATTGGACATGCGACGCCTTGATAGAACGTTTCTCGATGAATTCTGGCAGCCAGATATGCTCTCTGGCGAACACCATCTGTAAAGCGATCAAGGCGATAATTGCCGCAATGACAGTCGGAACGGCAGGAATGCCGCCTAGCGGTGACAGCTCCAGCAGCGGCAGAAAGAACAGCAGCGGGCCAAAGCTGCGATAGCCGAATTCGTCCAGCACATCGCCAATGGAGACTTCGTCGGCCCCCTCTACAACGTCTTCAAGCCCTTCGGCCACGTCCTCTATGCTGTGCGGGTCTTCGGCCATGTATCTCCTTGCACCGAATACTACGCACCAAGGGCGCGATTGCTCCCCGCACCCCTGCCCGTACTTCTTACCCGCGCTATGAAGACCGCTTGAGCAGCGCCGAACGCAGGCAGCGGCAAACCACTTCGCCGCGCTGGTTGATTGCTTCGTGCGTGAAAGTGACGATCCCCGCATCTGGGCGCGAGCGGGACTCGCGCAGCTCGGTCACTTCGCTGCTCGCGCGCAGCGTGTCGCCGATGAATACAGGCTTTGGCATTACCAGCTTGTCATACCCCAGATTGGCCACCAGCGTACCCAGCGTGGTGTCACCAACCGACAGGCCGACCATCAGCGAAAACGTGAAGGTCCCGTTGACCAGAATCTGGCCGAACTCGCTTTGCTTCGCCGCCTCCACATCAAGGTGCAGTGGCTGCGGATTGTGGGTCATGGTGGTGAACAGCAGATTGTCGGTTTCCGTAACGGTCCGGCGAATTTCGTGATCGATCCGGTCGCCAATCGTCCACTCGTCAAAATACCGTCCGGCCATTGTAATGCTCCTGCAATTTGTCTTTCGCGCCTCATGCGGCACGCTACCCCTTGAATGCAACCGCCATGGGGTCCAGATCGACAGCCAGTATCCAAAATCAAGCAACACAGAATTGAGCCGCCTATGACCAAACCCGCTCCGCTGGACCGTTCCAACTTCCGCCATGCCTACCGGCAGGAAGAGGATGCCTGCGTGATCGAGCGGATGAAGCAGGCGGCCCCTGCTTCGAAACTGCACCAGCAATCCGCCGATCTCGCGGTCCAGCTGATCGAGGGTGCGCGCCGCCGCAAGGCGAGCGGGATCGACGCGTTCTTGCACCAGTTCGGACTCGACACCGAAGAAGGTATCGCGCTGATGTGCCTGGCAGAGGCGCTGCTGCGGGTGCCCGACAGCGCCACCGCCGACATGCTGATCCGTGACAAGATCGGCGACATCGACTGGGGCGAACATCTCGGTGAAAGCTCCTCCACCTTCGTCAACGCCGCGACATTCTCGCTGATGCTGACGGGCGAGGTTCTGGAACGGCCCGAAGACCACCAGAAGGGGATGCGCACTACCCTGAAACGTACCGTAGGCCGCCTGGGCGAGCCGGTGATCCGCAAAGCCACCTTGCAGGCGATGCGAATTCTGGGCGGGCAGTTCGTTTTCGGTCGGACGATCAAGGAAGCGCTGAAGCGTGCCGCACCTGAACGGCGCGAAGGGCTGACCCACAGTTTCGACATGCTGGGCGAAGCGGCCATGACCTATGCCGATGCGGAACGGTACCGCCTCGCATACGAGAACGCGATCGAGCGGCTGGCTGGCGAAACCGATGGGCGAATTTCCACTTCGCCGGGCATCTCCGTCAAGCTTTCAGCGCTTTATCCGAAATATTTTTACACCCATGGCGCCGAAGCCAAGGCCGCTCTGGTCCCGGTCCTGAAAGACCTCGCGATCAAGGCGCGTGAGGCGAACATGCATTTCACAATCGACGCGGAAGAAGCCGAGCGGCTTGAGCTGTCGATGGACATTATCGAGACGCTGGCCGGCGACGACGACATTTTCCGCAAGGCCGACGGCACCAGCTGGGGCGGGTTCGGCATGGCCGTGCAAGCCTATCAGAAACGCGCAGCACCGCTGTGCGACTGGATCGTGAAACTGGCCCGGCGCCACGACCGGCGCCTGATGGTTCGCCTCGTCAAAGGGGCGTATTGGGATACCGAGATCAAGGTGTCGCAGGTTGGCGGGTACAAAGACTACCCCGTTTTCACCCGCAAGGTTGCGACCGACGTTTCCTATCTCGCCTGCGCCGCAAAATTGCTTGAGGCAGGCGATGCAATCTATCCGGCCTTCGCAACCCACAACGCCTATACCGTTGGCGCGATCAAGGCGCTGGCCGGCAGCACGAGCCACGAAAGCGAATTCGAGTTCCAGCGCCTGCACGGCATGGGCGAAGATATCTACGGCGAACTGGCAAAGGCGGAAGGCAACAGGCGTACCCCGGTGCGCATCTATGCACCGGTCGGCAGTCACAAGGACCTGCTCGCCTACCTCGTTCGCCGCCTGCTTGAAAACGGTGCCAATTCGTCATTCGTGAACCGGATGGCCGATGCCGAGATTCCGGCGGCCGAACTGGCGACCGATCCGGTTTCCGACATGGCTGCGCTCGATCCCAAGCGGAATCCGGCAATCCCGCTGCCGTGCGATATTTTCCCGGATCGGATCAACAGCGCCGGCGTCGACATAACCGACCCTTTGGTTCGCGAACCCCTGATGGCACGGCTGAAACAGCTGGAATCGGTGCATTGGCATGCCCAGCCTACATTCTGTTCGGACGATCCGGATTTCCAGGCGGAAATCGCCCCGATCAACAAACCGCACGATCTGACCAGCGAGGTCGGCACGCGCCGGGACAGCCTGCCCGAAGAAATCGATGCAGCTATCGCGCAGGCCTCTGCCATCCAGCCGGGGTGGAATGCGCTGGGCGGTGAAAAACGTGCGGTCCTGCTGGAGGCGGCAGCCGATCTTTTCGAACAGCACACAGACGAATTCCTGTCGCTGTGCCAGCGCGAGGCGGGCAAATCGCTGATGGATGCCGTTCTCGAACTGCGTGAAGCAGTCGATTTCCTCCGCTATTACGCAGGCGAAGCGCGGGCGATGTTCTCCGAACCTTTCATCCTGCCCGGGCCAACCGGAGAGGAAAACCGCCTGAGCATGGCGGGACGCGGTGTCTTCGCCACGATCAGTCCGTGGAATTTCCCGCTGGCAATCTTTATCGGCCCGGCGGCTGCCGCACTGGCTGCCGGCAACACTGTGGTCGCCAAGCCTGCCGAGCAGACCCCGCTTATCGCGGCGCTGGCCGTGAAGCTGTGCCACGAGGCAGGGATTCCTGATGCGGTGTTCCAATTGCTGCCGGGCGCGGGCGATGTCGGTGAACTGATCACATCCGACCCGCGGCTTGCTGGTGTCGCTTTCACCGGATCGACCGAAACCGCCAAGGCGATCAACCGCTCTCTCGCTGCACGAGAAGGCCCGATCGCGACATTCATCGCGGAAACCGGTGGGCAGAATGCGATGATCGTCGACAGTTCCGCTCTGCCCGAACAGGTTACCCGCGATGTGGTCGCCAGCGCGTTCCAGAGCGCAGGCCAGCGCTGCTCTGCCTTGCGGATGCTGTATTTGCAGGACGATATTTACGACGAGACACTGGAAATGATCATCGGCGCATTCGAGGCGCTGGAGATTGGCGATCCCGTGCGGCTTGCAACCGATGTCGGTCCGGTAATCGATCCTGATGCGAAGGCCGCGCTAGAACGCCACATCGCCCGGCGCAAAAAGGCCGGTCGCAAGGTTTGGCGGCGCAAACTGCCCAAGGGTACCGGCGCCGGATGCTTTGTCGCGCCGACGATTATCGAACTCGATTCGATCCTGGATCTGAAGCGCGAAAACTTCGGTCCGGTGCTTCACGTTGCGCGCTTCAAGGCAGAGCATCTGGGGGACGTGGTCGAAGAGATCAACACGACCGGTTATGGCCTGACGCTGGGCCTGCACAGCCGCATCGAAGACACGCGCCGGTTTGTCGAGGCGCGCGCGCGGGTCGGCAATTTCTACGTCAATCGGAACCAGATCGGCGCGGTGGTGGAAAGCCAGCCTTTCGGCGGCGAAGGCTTGTCGGGCACCGGACCGAAAGCGGGCGGACCGCATTATGTCGCACGGTTTGCGACAGAACGCGTTGTTTGCATCGACACGACTGCAGCCGGCGGCAATGCCAGTTTGCTGGCAAGCTAAAGGACTGTTTTCATGACACTGGAAAGGGTTTAGGAAGCGCGCATGTTGCGTTTCCTGACCCTGATCCTGTCGCTCGTCGCCGCCAGTTGGTCGCTCCCCGCCTCGGCTCAAGTGAAGATGAGCTTTCACAGCTTCAACGGCTCAGTCCTGTTCGGGCGCTATCCGCACACCTTCGTCGTTCTGGAGGGAACGCTGGAGCAAAGCGGACAAAGAATCAGCGAGAATTTCGGCTTCACTGCGAAGACCGTATCGACAGCGATCCTGTCCGGCCCGGTTGAACATGACATTCTGGTCGAGACACCGAAGTACATCAAGAAAACCAACCGCCACTTCACCGTCACGCTGAGCGACAGTGAATACCGCAAGGTCAAGGCAGAGCTGGCGAAATGGCGTGATGCGCCGGGCAAATATTACGACCTCGACACGCGCAATTGCATCCATTTCGTCGGTGCACTGGCGAAGATCGCCGGACTGCGCGTCGAATTTCCCGACAAAATGCTGCGCCGCCCCAAGAAGTGGCTCAATTATATAACCGGGCTCAACCCCTCGCTTGGCGCCAAGCCGGTCGGCTGATGTTCGGTAGCGGGGAAAAAACCGCGCCATAGCTTGCCGCACGCGCCGCACTCGGGAATCACTCACTCATGGCGATTCTCAGCGATAAATGGATTCGGACGCAGGCCCAAGAAAAGGGCATGATTGAACCGTTCGTGGAAGCACAGCGGCGCGATGGCTGCATCTCGTACGGGCTAAGCTCCTACGGGTACGATGCGCGCGTCGCGCCCGAATTCAAGATATTCACCAATGTCGACAGCGCGATTGTCGATCCGAAGAACTTCGACGGGAAAAGCCTGGTCGACCGCGAGACTGATGTCTGCATCATCCCGCCCAATTCGTTCGCGCTTGCCCGCACCGTCGAATATTTCCGGGTGCCCGATGATGTGCTGGTCATTTGCCTTGGCAAGAGCACCTATGCCCGCTGCGGCATCATTGTGAACGTCACCCCGCTGGAGCCGGGCTGGGAAGGCCATGTGACGCTGGAGTTTTCGAACACCACGCCGCTGCCAGCTAAGATTTACGCCAATGAAGGTGCCTGCCAGTTCCTGTTCCTGAAGGGCAACGAGCCATGCGAGACCAGCTATGCTGACCGCGCCGGAAAATATATGGGCCAGCGCGGGGTCACCCTGCCGAAACTATAGGGCGTGATTTTCTCGCCCTATTCCGGAACCCGCAGTGACGCTGCGTCTTTGACTCTCTGAACCCGGGCGCGCATTCATGCGCCTGAAAAGGAGAGTTTGCATGAGCAAGGCTGATCGTGAATTTGATATCGTCGTCTACGGCGCAACCGGATATACCGGGCGGCTGGTCGCCGAGTATCTGGTGAATCATTACGGCGGGCGGGACGATGCCCCCAAATGGGCCATGGCAGGCCGAAACCAGTCAAAGCTGGAGGATGTTCGCGACCTGATCGGTGCGCCGAAAGACACCCCGCTGATCGTCGCTGACGCATCCGACCCCGACAGCCTGACAGACATGTGCAAACGCACGAAGGTGGTGCTGACCACCGTCGGCCCATACCAGCTTTACGGCAATGAACTGGTCGAAACATGCGCCCGCGAAGGCACCGATTATGCCGATCTGTGCGGCGAGCCGGGCTGGATGCGCGAACAGATCGACAAGAACCACGAACTCGCCAAGGCGAGCGGCGCGCGGATCTGTTTCTCGTCCGGTTTCGATTCGATCCCGTTCGATCTCGGCGTGTTCATGCTGCAGAAGGAAGCAAAGGCAAAATTCGGCAAGCCCGCACCGCGCGTCAAAGGCCGGGTGCGCGCCATGGCCGGCACGTTCAGCGGCGGAACGGCAGCAAGCCTGACAGCGACGATGAAGTCGGTCGCCAAAAACCCCAAGCTTATATCTGTTCTGCAAAGCCCGTTCGGCCTGACACCGGGGTTCGAAGGTCCCGATCAGCCGATGGGACTGATCCCGGAATATGACAAGAAGCTGGGCAAATGGGCCGCGCCATTCATCATGGCGACGATCAACACGAAGAATGTGCACCGCACGAATTTCCTGCTCGGCCACCCTTATGGGGAAGATTTCAAGTACGACGAGATGATGCTGACCAGCGCCGGTGAAATCGGTGAAAAGGCAGCGAAAGCGGCGACTGAAATGTTGAAGAATCCCTTCGGCGCAAAGCCGCCAAAGCCGGGCGAAGGCCCGACCAAGGAAGAGCGCGAAAACGGGTTCTACGATGTGCTGTTTGTCGGTGAAATGCCCGATGGCGAAACCATCGAATACGGCGTGAAAGGCAAATACGATCCCGGCTATGGCTCCACCAGCCGGATGCTGACCGAGACGGGCATTGCCCTGCTATCGTGCAGCGCGGAAGGCGGCATCGGAACACCGGGATCGTTCCTGGGCGAAGACCTGGTGAAACGTCTCGAAGACAATGCCGAAATCAGCTTCGCACTGGAAAGCTGATTTCGGCTGCGCGTGCGGGCCGGCTAGAGGCTGGCCCGCACGCTTAGTTTGAAGTTCCTGCCGGTCAGCGGCACGAAATCCTTGGTGAAGCTGGCGTGCCGCCGTCCATCGGTGTCGAAGATATTGTCCGCCTGAAGCAGCACGGTAATCCGGTTCTGCTCGCCAAACGGGCGCCATGCGATGGACGCATTGACCAGCGCGAAACTGTCGGTTGCGGTTTCAAACGGGGCAAGCCGATCCTGCTTGTCATACCACTGCACTTCGCCGCGGATGTCGAATCGATCTGTCTGCGCTTCCAATGCTCCCAGTAGGCTCAGCGGCGGGATTCGCGGCAGCGGCGTACCGTCGGACAATTCAGCGCGGATGTAATCACCGCGCAGGTCCGCGATCAGCGAAAATGGCCCACTGTCGATAATCGGATAGCTCAATTCGCCTTCGACCCCGAAATAGCGGGCGTCGCTTTGCAGGTACTGGAACACCGGCAGGTCATCTTCCTCTGCCCCGGTACCGGATAGATAGATGTAATCATCGAACCAGTTCTGGAACACGGCGATATTGACGCTGGCTTGACCAATGCGGCCCCGCACAAATGCCTCGGCCCCCCAGGCCTTTTCCGTGCTCAGTTGCGTGTCGCCGATTTCGAAAGCCTGCGTCGCGATATGCGGCCCGTTGGAGAAAAGCTCCTCTGCCGATGGCGCACGTTCGGCGCGCGATCCGGTGATGCCAAAACGCAGGCCATTTTCTGTTTCATAGGCCAGCGAGAGTGCGCCTGAAACTGCATCGAATTTCCGGTCAACTCCAACGATCTGCGACCGTACATTTGTAGTTTCGTAGCGCCCGGCACCTTCCAGCTGGAACGGCCCCAGTCCCACTTCCTGCAAGGCGAAAACGGCAAACTGATCGGTGTCATTGTCGGGCACGTACGCTTCGGCGCCCTCTGCGCGGAAATCGCGGAAATAATATTGCGCACCGATCGTGCCCTTCCAGGTGCCGCGGGTATTCTGCACAAGTTCGGCGCGCGCTTCCACGCCCGTAACATCGAACACCGTCCCTACTTCATCGCCTTCGAATTCAGTGTGTGTGTAATCGCTGAAACCGGCCCGCGTACGCAGTTCGGAAAACAGCCCGTCACCCATGTCGAGCGAGCCGCGCAAATCTGCCCGGTACTGGCGCATATCGATCGAGACGGGGACATCGCCCTCCTCCTCTTCAGCGGCACCGGCCTCGCCAGCACCTTCTTCTTCGCCGTGGTGATGACCGGCACCGGGCCGCCCGGGCACGCCGTAACTCGTGTCGTAAACCCCAAGCGCAATACCAAGGCTGCTATCGCCCTTGAAGAAAGCCGCACCGACATCCGCGCTCCAGGTTTCCGTCGCGCTGTTGGGCAAGGTGCCCTTCTGCAAAGCTGCCTCGCGAAGCTCCTCAGCCTCTTCGATTTCGCCCTCCGCCTCTTCAGCAGCTGCATCCTGAAGCAGGTCCGCGCGCAAGTCATCCGCAACCACGAAGCCCGGGATCGAGACATCATCGGTATTCCGGTACGAACCGTTTACGTGAAACACCACGCTGTCGCCCACCGGCACGTCGATCGAACCGCCTGCTTCATAAAGGTTCGCCGCCGTGTTTGCGGAAACCAGAGCGTCGATGTGGATCGGTTCGTTGACTCGGCGCTGCGGTATCCGTTTGTCGATAACATTGACTGCACCGCCAATCGCCTGGCTGCCGTAAAGCATCACGGCTGGGCCGCGCAGCACCTCGATACGTTCTGCGGTTAGCGGGTCGATCGTGACGGCATGATCGGCCGATGTGTTGGACACGTCGATCGCGCCGATACCGTCGACCAGAACCTTCACCCGCTCACCGGAAAAGCCGCGCAAGACAGGTCGCGAAGCACCCGGTGAAAAGCTGGTGGCCGAAACGCCGGGCAGTTTTTCGAGGACGTCGCCAACCTGACCGGCAAGGTTACGCTGCAATTCGACACCTTCAACAACCGATGTCCCGGCAAGCACGTCAAGCTGCGTGACACCGACTGCGCTGACCACGATTTCGCCGGCTGCGTTCAGCCGGCGGTCGTGAACATCGTCGTCCAGTTCTTCCTGCACAGCAGCAGTGTCCTGCGCCGTAGCCATCTGGGGAAAGAGGACTGCCGCAACAGGGATGAAGGCGGCGCCAGCGAGGAGCCGCGAAATATGGGAATGATACAACATATCGCGCTCCTAGCAGCGAGTTAGATCGGCGCAAGTGCTAAAACTGACGAATGTGGTTTTTCGTGCGACGAACCGCATGGCGCGTAGAATCTGCCGCACAGGACGCCGTCCGGCCCGAACGGCGCAGCATATCTTCCTGCGATTTTAGAAATGGAGCGGGCGAGGCGATTCGAACGCCCGACCCCAACCTTGGCAAGGTTGTGCTCTACCCCTGAGCTACGCCCGCTCACTAGACGCATCCGGAAAAATCCGGCCCCCGGACTGGCGAAATTCGCTCTGTCCCGGTGGGGAAGCGGGCAGTTAGCAGCGGTTTGATGTGCCAGCAAGTGTAAAATTGCAGCGAAGCGAAGGAATTTTCGCTGCGCCTGTTTCACCCTTCAAATATCCGGTAGAAAGACCACCTATGGTTCATACCAAGGCATTGAAAAGGAAATTCGCGTGGCAAGCATGGGCTTGAATATCGAGGAGCAAAAAGCAGTCGAGCGGTTCAAGACCGAAGTGGTCGAACCCTCCATGACCAAGCTGGTGATCCTCGACTTCTGGGCCGAGTGGTGCGGCCCGTGCAAGGCGCTCGCGCCGATGCTCGAGAAGGTCGCTGCAGAATACGCCGACAAGGGCGTGATTCTGGTGAAGGTGAACGTGGACGAGGAGCAATTCATTGCCAGCCAGTTCCAGGTGCAGTCGATCCCCACCGTCTATGCGATGTTCCAGGGCCAGCCTGTCGCTGACCTGACGCAGGCACGCAGCGAAAGCCAGCTCAAGCAGGTGCTCGACCAATTGATCGAGAAACTGCCGCTCGACCCAGCGGGCGGTGCTGGCGGGCAGCCGCAGCAGGATGTCGGGCAATTCATCGAAATGGCCGAGCAGGTTCTGGCCGAAGGCGATGCAGAACGGGCTGGCGGCGTTTTCATGCAGGTTGTCCAGATGGCGCCCGACAACGCAGCCGCACATGGCGGGCTGATTCGCGCGCTGGTGGCCGGCGGACGCACCGAAGAAGCACAGAGCATCGCAGACGCGCTGGAGCCGGCACTGAAAGAAGACGCCGCAATTCAGCAGGCGCTTTCCGCGCTGGAGCTGGCCTCAACAAAGGTCGATGACGGCGAATTGCAGGCGCTGCGCGCTGCCGCATCCGAAAACCCCGCCGACATGGACAAGCAGTTCGCGTTTGCCGAAGGGGCATTTGCCGCTGGCGAACGGGACGAGGCAGCCGATACCCTGCTGACCATGGTCGAGGCCGACCGCGAATGGAACGAGGGTGCCGCACGGGCCAAACTGCTGCAGATATTCGAGGCAGTCGGTCTGGAGGACCCTTGGGTTGTCACGACCCGCCGCCGTCTTTCCAAAATCCTGTTCGGGTGAGCCTATGAGCAAGCGCCTCTCCATCTTCCCGCTGACAGGCGCAATCCTGTTTCCCGGCTTGCAAATGCCCCTGCACATTTTCGAGCCGCGCTACCGCGCTCTGGTGAGCGACGCGTTGGCGCGTGACCGGCGCATTGCGATGATTCAGCCCAAGGGCCCGGCCCAGGGCGCACCGCTGTTCGATATCGGTTGTGTCGGGCGGATCGGCGATGTCGAGGCCATGGATGACGGGCGTTACAACATCGTTCTGGAAGGTGAGAGCCGGTTCCGGATCGTTCGCGAGCTCGACGTCACCACCATGTTCCGTCAGGTCGAGGCAGAATTGATCGACGAGCCGGAAGAAGAGTTCTTAAGCAGCATCGAGCGTGCAAGCTTTGAACGCGAAGCCAAGCGATTTGCCGATGCACAGGGCTACAGCGTGGACTGGGAATCGGTAACCCGGCTCGATGATATTTCACTGATCGACGGCGTATCGCAGATCGCCCCGTTCGATCCGGCATCCAAACAGGCCCTGCTGGAGGCACCCGACCTCAGGTCCCGTTGTGAAACCCTGATTCAGCTGATGCAGTTCTATGGCCGCCGCGACGGCGATGACGAGATCATCACGCTGCAATAGGCTGTCTGGCCCGAGGGCCATGGCCTAGAACCCGAAGCTGCCCTTCAAGCCGTCAATCACATATTGCGCGGCAAGCGCGGCCAGCAATACGCCCAGCAAGCGGGTAATCACCGCCTCCACCCGGTCGCCCAGCAGCCGGATAAGCGGGCCCGCAGCGATCAGCGCAAGCATGGTCAGCAGCAATACCGCGCCCAGCGCGCCCAGCACGACCAGCGTTTCCGCGTCTCCTTCCGCCTCGTTGGTGAGCAGCATGATCGCGGCAATCGCGCCGGGTCCGGCCAGCATGGGCATAGCCATCGGGAACACCGAAACGTCTTCCACCTCCGGCGTCGCGGCAACCTTGTCAGCCCGTTCCTCGCGCCGCTGGGTGCGTTTCTCAAACACCATCTCGAACGCGATCCAGAACAGCATGAAACCGCCTGCAATGCGGAAACTGTCCAGTTCGATATGCAGCGCGGCCAGCAATTGTTCGCCGAACAGCGCAAAAATCAGCAGAATAATCGCCGCGATAACGCAGGCCCGGATCGCCATCGACCGCGCCTGGGCCGGGGTCGCGCCTTTTGTCAGCCCGGCATAGATCGGCGCACAGCCGGGCGGGTCGATAACCACGAACAGCGTGATGAAGGCAGAGATGAATAGCTCGGTCATATCTCTCGTTCGCTCTTTATTCGGAAGCCTGCTGCGGTGAAGCCCCGCCCAATTCCTGCGTCAAGGCGACTTCCCAGCTTCCGCCGGAAAGGTAATCGGCAATCACCCGGCGCGATTTGCCCGGTTCGTGTTCCCAGCGCCAGCGCAGAGTACCATCCTTGGCCAGCGTTGCCGCGCTTTGCACATCGAGAGCAACGGCATAGTCCGGCGCTGAAGGCACGGCTTCACCGCGTTTCGGGCAGTCAGCAACAAAGCCTTCGACCGCGTCGAATGCGCTGACAACGATATCGTCTTCACCCGCCGGCTCCAGCACGGCGCGCGCCGGTGGCTGCGGATCGTCCAGCACGCCCGCATCATAGGTCCAGCGGTATTCGCCGTCCTTCTGGCGTTCCCACACAGTGACGAAATTGCCGACCTTGTTCTCAGCATCGCGGAAGCGGCCCTGGCTCACGGCGAGCAACCCGTCGCAGCTCATCCACACAGCACGGGGGTTCCACCGCACGGCAATTTCCGGGTCTGCCCGGCCAGCCAGCCAAGCTTGCGCGGCGGCGGGTCCGTCGGGCAGGTGAATCACTGCATCAGGGGCGGCGAATTCGCGGAAAGCAGTCCACTGCCCGTTTTCTTTTGCGGCGCGGGCAAAGGCGAGTTCAGCCGCGACCACCCTGCTGGGCTGGGCAGCGCCCGGCGCACCGGCGACAGCGCGCTGGAAATGATCGCGCGCCATAGGGCGCGGACCGGACGGGGCGCACGCAGACAGCGTGACTGCGGCCGCTGTGACTGTGAGGATTTGCAGGTTCCTGAGCATGGATGGCCCATAGCCATTCAGCGCCAGCTTGTCGAAGGAATGAATGAGCCTGCCGCCCAAGGGTCAAAGCCCCTCCGGCGGCTCCATTCCTTCATTGCGATGCGCGGCAACCAGCGTGTTGCGCAGCAGCACGGCAATGGTCATCGGTCCGACACCGCCGGGTACAGGTGTGATTGCCCCGGCAACTTCACTGGCCTCGCCAAAATCGACATCGCCGACCAGCCTGCCCTTGTCGCTGCCGGGTTCCGGCGGCAGGCGGTTGATACCCACATCGATTACCGTGGCACCGTCTTTCAGCCAATCCTTCTTGACCATTTCGGGCCGGCCGACTGCGGCAACAACGATGTCGGCGCGGCGAACCACAGCTGGCAAATCCTTGGTCCGGCTGTGCGCAATCGTCACGGTCGCATTCGCATCCAGCAGCAATTGCGCCATCGGCTTGCCCACAATGTTCGAGCGACCGATAACGACCGCCTCAAGACCGGAAAGATCGCCCAAGCGGTCGGTCAGCAGCATGATGCAGCCAAGCGGTGTGCACGGCACAAAGCCGGTTTGGCCGACGGACAAGCGGCCTGCATTGATCACGTGAAACCCGTCGACATCCTTGTCCGGGCTGATAGCCGAGATGATCGCCTGCTCATCGAGATGTGCAGGCAGGGGCAGCTGGACCAGTATTCCATCGACTGCCGGATCGTTGTTGAGCTGTTCGACCAGCGCCAACAAATCAGCCTCGGTCGTATCCGCGGGCAGGCGGTGTTCGAAACTTTCCATGTTGGCGGCCAGGGTCGCCTTGCCCTTGGAGCGGACATAGACGTTGCTGGCCGGATCCTCGCCGACCAGCACCACGGCCAGTCCCGCCTTACGTCCTGCCTGCGATTCGAAATCGGCAGCGATCGCGCCTACGCGTTCGCGCAGATTGGCAGCAAACGCCTTCCCGTCGATCCGTGTCGCGGTCATGAATAGGCAACGTTCGAAAGCACGATCATCAGCGCGTTGAGCAGCAGGATCAGCACCAGCGGGGAGAAATCGATCGTGCCGGTTTGCGGCAGGATCCGCCGTATCGGCGACAGAACCGGTTCCAGCAGAGAATTGATCGAATTGTAAATCTGCACCACGAACTGGTTGCTGTGATTGATCACGTTGAACGCGAACAGCAGGCCGATGACGAACTGGACGATGACGAGCATCACCAGCACGTTGATCAGCATTCCAAGGATTTGCATGAAGGCGATCATATTGGGTCTTTCAAGCGAGAGGCGGTTGCAGACGCCTTACGCGATCCGAAGGGGGTGTATCAACACCCTAAGACGCGGCTTTCGACGAGCATCTAACCTGCGCTGATCAGCGTACCCGCACCGCGGCTGGTGAAGAATTCCAGCAGCATTGCGTGGGGCACGCGGCCATCCAGCACGACCGCCGCATCGCACCCGGACTCCACCGCCTGAACGCAGGTTTCCAGTTTGGGAATCATCCCGCCGCTGATTGTCCCGTCTTCGCGAAGGCGAGCGATATCGGCAGGTTTGAGATCGGTCAGCAGCCGCTTCTCCTTGTCCAGAACCCCGGCAACATCGGTCAGCAGGAACAGGCGCGCTGCGCCAAGTGCCGCCGCGATTGCGCCAGCCATGGTGTCCGCGTTGATATTGTAGGTGTGACCATCTTCGCCTGCGCCGATGGGGGCAATGATCGGGATCATCCCCGCCGCCACCGCCGTGTCGATAATCGTCGTGTCGACTTCAGAAGGTTCACCGACGAAACCGAGGTCGATGACCCGCTCGATATTGCTTTCCGGGTCGCGTGCGGTCCGTTGCACCTTGCGGGCAGTTACCAAGCCGCCATCCTTGCCGGAAATGCCGATCGCCTTGCCGCCGGCCTTGGCGATCCAGCCGACCAGTTCTTTATTGATCGCGCCAGACAGAACCATTTCAGCAATCTCTGCAGTGGCCTTGTCGGTCACCCGCAGCCCGTCGATAAATTCGCTTTCGACGCCCAGCTTCTTCAGCATGGCCCCGATCTGCGGCCCGCCGCCATGCACGACCACAGGGTTGATCCCGACCGCTTTAAGCAACACGATATCATCGGCAAATTCCCGCGCGGCCTTGGGATCGCCCATCGCATGGCCGCCATATTTGACCACGAAAGTACGCCCGGCATAGCGCTGGAAATAGGGTAGCGCCTCGATCAGCGTTTCCGCCTTGCTCAGGGTAATGGTGTTCTCGCTCGCGCTCATCGCACAATCCTTGCCGCAGGCCGCCACCGGCCGTTCCCCGCTGCGCTTAGCGGTTGACCGGCCCAAGGGAAAGAACCTGCCGCGCGGCCAGGCCCACGTATTTCTGCTTAGGCATTAAGCCTGAATTGGCTGCCACGCCTGTGAAGCGCACACAATGGCCATGCTTCGGATCCTGTTCTTCGCGCTATTGATGGCGGCCCCGGCCGAGGCAAATTGCCAGATCAAGGGCGGCGATGCGGTGGAGGCGACGTTTGAGAAATGCGGCAGTGCGAAGCGCGTAACCTGCATCGTCGATGGCGATACGTTCTGGCATAACGGAACGAAGGTTCGGATCGCGGATGTGAACACGCCGGAAACTTCCCGCCCGTCATGCCCCCGCGAACGGGAGCTGGGGAACCGGGCAACGGCAAGGATGCAGACGCTCCTGAACGACGGGCCGTTCCAGCTGGTCCGCGCGGACCGCGATGAAGATCGCTATGGCCGCAAGCTGCGCGTTGCCATGCGCGGCGGGAAGTCGCTGGGCGGTATTCTGGTCAGAGAAGGGCTGGCAGAAAGCTGGACCGGGCGCCGCAAGAACTGGTGTTGATCACCGCCCGTTTGCCCTTCCAGCCTGACGAACAATCTGGAACAAGGCCGCATGGCCAAGCCCCTCCGATTTGATACAGGCCGCACAAGGCCCAAACGCAGGCAGACGCATGCACGGTTTTGGCGGCGGATACCGGCATGGCTGGTCATCGCGATCGCTGCCGGGGCAATTGGCTGGTTCGTGCGCCAGCCGGGTAACGGTGAAATCTGGGTCCAGCAGAATACCGCGTTCACGCTGTGCGAAAACCGCTCGTCATCCGCCTGCGTGATCGACGGCGACACCATCATGATCGGCAAGCGCAAAATCCGGATGAGCGGGTACAACGCACCCGAACTTGCCGGAGAATGCAGCGCGGAAAAAACACTGGCTCTCAAATCTCGCGCGGCGCTTTTACAGTGGCTTAACGCCGGTCCGTTCCTGATGGGTGGCGGCGATGAGCCGCCGTATGACAAATACGGCCGGGAATTGCGGGAATTCCGGCGCGGCAATGATTGGCTTGCCGATTGGATGATCCGCCGGGACCTTGCCCAGCAAAGCGGCTGGGGCTTTGCGCGCGGCGGTTGGTGCAGTTAACCGGTCAGATCGGCGGCCATTTCAGCGTAGTTCGCGTGCCCGGTCACCGGTGTAACCAGCCTTGCCCACTCGGCATCCAGTTGTTCTGAAATTATTTGCGGGAGCGCCCGGCGCTCTGCATCCTCCGCCCGGACCTTGGCGGAATCGCTGTTCGCTGGCAGGCCCGCTTTTTCCTCGCTCATTTCGCGCATCATCGGATCCGCAAACGGTCCGGCATTGGCAACCATAAACTCGCGCGATGTCCGGGCCTCGACCAGGTCCACCGCTGCCTCGTCTGCATCAATGCTGCAATGTTCAGCCAGCCTGCCGATCGCCCCGCGCTTGTCTGCGATCACGCTGCGGTAGTCCATGATCAGCGTGTCCTCCTCATCCCGCCGCGGCCACCAGCTGAGCAGATGTCTGAAGTAATTCAACCCGCTCGGCCCGCCCATCAGCCATACCGGCATGAATTCCTCCAGCTCAATCGTGCCAGGCTCGAAAAACCACCCGCTGAAGAAATGGTACATCGACACGAAAGCCTCCTTTGGATCGCGCAGCGTCACGACATAGCGCGCGCCCTCCGGAAGACTTTCATAGTCGAGGTGACTCTTGAAACCGCGCGGCTCCGCAACCTGTTCTGCGTTGACATCGATGCCGAGCGCCGGTGCCGTTTCGATCCATGGCACGACGCGGCTGATATCGTCGAAATCCATATCCCCGCCAAGTCTTGCCGTTCGCAGCTGATGGAACATTTGCTGCATCATCGTGGTGCCGCATTTGCCGTACGGCGTGATGATCACGTCGCTGGGGCGAACAGCGAGCGGTACAGATGAGGCGAGCAATTGCTCGCTGGGTGCGAGATTACCCATGACCTGCGCCAGTTCCTCGATCGAATGCGCCCGGCGCGGTGTGCCTGTGTCCATTGCCCGTATCTCCCTCAGCAGGAAGGTGACGCAAGCCGGGCAGCGGCGCAAGCGGTCAAACTGTTTGCCTTCTGCCGGGGCGCCTGCAACACCATGCCCATGAACAAACGATCACTGCTGTCCGCTCTGCCCCTTTTCATTTTGTCGGCCTGCAATTCATCTGCCGATCCGGCCCCTGCACCCGGGGAAGATTTCTGGGCTGCGCTGTCTTCGCATTGCGGCAACGCCTATCAGGGCGGCCTCGTTAGCGATGACGCGGCCGATGCCGACATGCAGGGCGCAGCCATGATTATGCACGTGCGCGAATGCAGCGAAGACCGGATCGCGGTGCCGTTTCATATCCAGGGTGCCGACGGTAAATGGGACCGGTCGCGCACCTGGGTTTTTACCCGCACGGACAATGGTTACCGTCTGAAGCACGACCACCGGCACGAAGACGGCGAGCCTGATGCTGTGACCATTTATGGCGGCGAGACCGCGGCCGCCGTAGAGGGCGTTGCGCAGGCTTTCCCGGTCGATCAGGAAAGCATCGAGCTGTTCAAACGCGAAGGGCTCGACGTATCGGTCACCAATGTCTGGCGGGTGCGGGTCGATCCGGCCGGCCAAGATGATGCGATCTATGCTTACAAGCTGACTCGCCGGGCTGCGAAAGGCGCGCCGGCTGATCGCGATTTCATGGTCGAATTCGACCTGACCCAGCCAGTCCCCGCGCCGCCGGCACCGTGGGGCTTCGAGGACAGCTGAGTACTGCTGGCAGCTGCCAGCCGGTTTGCCTGCGGGTTAGCCTGCCGGCGGAACTTCGGCTTCTGGCGCTTCGCTTTCCTGCGCTTTAACCTCGCCGCCGGGGACCATGGTCATTTCGGTTTCCGGAATGTCCACCTCGACCGCAGCCGGATCCTGTTCCGTGACGATCAGTTCGCCTCCGCTCAGATCTTCCGCATCGGCCTCATAGGTTTTTTCTTCCTGCTCGGCGCAAGCCGCAAGCGCCATCGCGGCAAGTGCGGGAATGGCAGCTTTGGCAAGGCGGGAAAATGTGACGGTGTTCATGTGTGTTCTCCTGTCAGAAACGGCTTGGCTTGTGTTTGCGGCCGAGTGTTGCACTGCATATCGGCAGCGGCAAGTGCGGCAATCCCCTACTCTCTCTTGGCCCTTACTGGCCCCAGCCAAGGCTGCTCTTGATACTAGCGACGGTCTCAGCGTCCATCTGCCCGAACAGCGCCGCGGTCGTGCGGTGCCCATGGGCAATTCCGCGATCATCATAATAGGCCCAGTCGCTAACATC
This sequence comes from Pontixanthobacter luteolus, assembly GCF_009828095.1. GTDB lineage: Bacteria > Pseudomonadota > Alphaproteobacteria > Sphingomonadales > Sphingomonadaceae > Pontixanthobacter > Pontixanthobacter luteolus. The sequence goes on from NZ_WTYP01000002.1 coordinate 192,102, forward strand.
GGAGAGGTTCACCCGCACCGTATCGCCCAGCGCGAACTTCTCGTTATAGGGATTGTTCGACAGCGTACCGACCAGCACATCGCCTTCGCGGCGGACATTCTCGACCCAGATATGCTCCCACCCTTCGAGCGGGAATTTGAACACGATATACTCATAACCGGCGGGCGGATTTTCCAGCACGGCGAGCCATTCGGGCAAGGTCGCCTGCGCCTCCGCAATCGCGGCGTTCATCACCGGATCGCTTTCCTCCACCATTTCCATCGGATCGGCGTCTTCGTTTTGCGCCAATGCCGGGGACAGTGGCAGCGCCATGGAAAGGGCGAGCGCCGGCACAAGCGCGGCAATTTTGCTGAGGCTTTTCATGACGCGAAGACTAGCAGCGCCAAACCGGTTGGCAAGATGGCGGAGCAGAGTGCGGACGAACATAGCGGCGGCGTGCCCTGATGCCTGAAGGCCGGTGCCTGAAGGCCAATAGCTGAATACAATTCAGTAAGTCAGCACGGCGATGAACACACCAACGCAAAGCTGCACCGCCGCGGCCATGTGAAGCTGATGGCTGAACGGCTGTTTTCGTGTCTTGTGCCGGAACAGCGCACGCGCAGCATAAGCGGCTGGCGTGCCGCCCATCCCGGCTAGGATAAGCAATTCCGCCTCCGGTGTCCGCCGCCACCCATGTTCAGCGCGCATCTTGTCGAAACCGAAAACCAGAAAGGTGATGAGGTTGATGAGAATAAGGTAGTAGATGACGATTTCGGCGATAATCAGGGTCATGGTGTCATTTTTCAGTGCAGCGTCGCTCGCTGGGAATATTGCAAACAGAATAAGCGAATATTCTGGGCACCGTAAGAACTAAACGATTGGTAAAATCGGTTTCGTTATTGCACTTGGATTGTTTGATCGTATTGTCGCTACCGATCAAAGAGGGAACACTGGATGAGCGAACTGCCGCAGAGCGTAACGAGCGGGGATCGTGCGCGATTATTTCCCATACTTTCGGATCGGTCGATCGAAGGGAGGACGCTTTCGATTTTTCTTGCCACGCTAACTTCGGTTCGTCCGTTTGCAGAACGATTGCTCGGTCAAATTGGTCGCCGGGTCGGCGTAAATGCGAAAATACACGCGTTTACCGAAGTGCGATTCAAGAACCTCGATGAAGGTTCGCACGATCGGCCGGATGGACTTCTGATTCTCAATACCGGTCGCAAACAATGGACCGCTTTGGTGGAGGCGAAGGTTCGCAAAAATCATATCGAAAGTGATCAACTCAATCGGTATCTCAAGATCGCAAAAGCGAACAAGATCGACGCTGTAATCACCATTTCAAACCAGTTTTCGCTGGCACCACATCACCATCCCGTTTCGATATCCACGCCGAAAAATGTCGAACTCTTTCATATGTCGTGGATGCGTGTGCTGACCGAGGCATTCCTACTATTGAACGAGGGAGTAGAAGACGAGGAGCAAGCGTTCATTCTGAACGAATTCAAGCGCTTCATCTCCCATGACAGTGCTGGCGTAGAGAGCTTTACGCAGATGCCGCCATCGTGGTCGAACGTTGCCGATACGATCCAAGCTAATGGAAACGTACTTGCTGGCCCTGCGAAAGAAGTTGTGCAAGCTTGGCATCAAGAGAGCCAAGACTTGAGCCTGATTTTTTCAAGGCAAATTGATGCAGGCGTAATCCAGAAGCTAAGCCGTGCTCAGATCAATAATCCGAGTGCCAGAGTGGCTGATGATGTCGAAGAGTTACGGACTCTGAACACCCTCTCTCTTGAATTGATTGTTCCCGATTCTGCTGCGCCGGTCAAAGTGTGTGCTGATTTCGGACGTCGAACCATTTCAATCAGTATGACTTTGGCAGCACCTGGAGACAAAAAGCGGAATGCGGCCAGAGTAAATTGGCTGCTACGTCAATTGCCAAAGGAGGACAGCGCCGGGCTCCATGTCAGGGTGCAATGGCCTGCTACTTCGCCGTGGACACAGATGCCTTTGTCTGAAGCCGCGGAGAACAGCGAACCTTTATATGCTGAGAAGGGGAACATGGTTGCGGTGGGCTTCGAAATCGTGCGGTTGATTGATATGGGAAACCGATTTGGACAGCGCCAAACGTTCATCAAAGAGCTGGAGGATGCTGTTCCCGATTTTTGGGTGCGTGTAGGACAAAACCTTCAACCGTGGATCAAGCCTGCACCACGGATTCGGGAAGAAAGGTCGGAGCCAGAAGCAGTTAGCCCGTCTGCCTTGTCAGATTGAAAAACTTAAAGCGTAGATGCTTGTCATATCTGTAGCTTGCGGTTTGCCGGGGCCAACCGCAAGCTCCCAGTTAAGAACCAGCCCAGTTTACTCCGCCGCGACAGTCCCTTCACCATTATCTTCGAACAGGCCCGGGCCGTTGTCTTCGGCTTCTTCCTCGTTCGCGGCCTTGGCTTTTTTGCGGTTGTCGAAGCTGGACCAGACATCCTGCCAATTGCCCTTTGTCGCGCCCTTTGAGTATTCGGTTGCGCGGGTTTCGAAGAAGTTAGCGTGCTCCACACCGTTGAGCAGCGGGGCGAGCCATGGCAGCGGGTGGTCTTCCACCATGTAGATCGGCTGGAAGCCCAGCTGGCCCAGTCGCCAGTCCGCGATGTAGCGGATGTACTTCTTGATTTCTTTCGGCGTCATGCCCGGAACCGGACCGTCTTCAAAAGCAAGGTCGATGAATGCGTCTTCCAGGCGAACGGTTTTCTGGCAGGCATCGATGATGTCTTCCTTCACCGCCTTCGTCAGGCAATCGCGTTCGTTGCAGAATGCGTGGAATAGGCGGGTGATACCTTCGCAGTGCAAGCTTTCATCGCGAACCGACCAGCTGACGATCTGCCCCATGCCCTTCATCTTGTTGAAGCGCGGGAAGTTCATCAGCATGGCGAACGACGCGAACAGCTGCAGCCCTTCGGTAAAGCCGCCGAACATCGCCAGCGTGCGGGCGATATCCTCGTCGCTGTCGACGCCGAATTCCTGCAGGTAATCGTGCTTGTTCTTCATTTCCTCGTATTCGAGGAACATGCCGTATTCGCTTTCCGGCATCCCGATGGTGTCGAGCAGGTGCGAATAGGCAGCGATGTGGACCGTTTCCATGTTGGAAAACGCGGCCAGCATCATCTTGACTTCGGTAGGCTTGAACACACGGCCATATTTTTCGTGGTAGCAATCCTGCACCTCGACGTCGGCCTGGGTGAAGAAACGGAAGATCTGCGTCAGCAGGTTCCGTTCGTGATTGCTCAGGTTCTGCGCCCAGTCACGGCAGTCTTCACCCAGAGGAACCTCTTCCGGCATCCAGTGGATTTGCTGCTGGCGTTTCCAGAAATCATAGGCCCACGGATACTCGAACGGCTTGTAGGTCTTTCTGGCTTCGGTCAACGACATCTTGTGGCTCCATCGGGCTGTGAACAGCTACCTGTTGTAGGTTGATTGTGTTGTACAGAATCAGAAACGGGAATCGAGAGCAAGTGCAAAGATTGCACGTGGATAAATTACCCGAAATTCTGCTTGCACCATGGCTATGCGGCGCAAGTCCATGAGTCGCCCGCCTGCATTGTGTTCCAACAAAAATTTCGGAACCGCGCGGCGGCTTTCTCCATTGATTATGTAACGATCAAACGGAGACATTCAATGGCAAGTGCCGACAGCAACACCGCACCCCGAAACCGCAACGATGAAGGTGGCACGGGCGCAGACACTCAGATGGGCTATGGCAATTCGCGCAATCAGGACGGCCAGATGGAACAGGACATCGCGCTGTCGCAAGTCCCCCCGATGCAGGGTGACCAGCATATTGTGGGCGAAACATCTGATCGGCCCGACCTTAGCGTGAAGGCAGCGGCGAACAGACCACTATACGAGGGCGATCGCGGCTGAGGCCGTTTTCCCCTTTCGCGGGCTCAGTTCCGCACCCTGGGCGCCTCCTCCCTTACGGGACGGAGGCGCTTTTTGTTTTCGGGTCGGCCTGGCCGGGCGGATTACTTCCAGAACCAGCGGTTCTTCGCGCCGCGCCGCTTCCGGTCGCTCCACATGCGGATATACATCCACAGGCCCGAGACGGTGAAGAACATCAGCGCCAGACCGGATAGCATGACGATAATCTCGCCCCAGATACCCCCTTCGCTGCCCGAGTGCAGATGGTGGAAAAGCCCGAGATAGGGGCGCAGCGGGTTGTCAGTTTCCACGCTCGGCGGGCGGCAGCGCCATCCCTCCGGACATTCGAAGCCGGGTGGCGGCGCAGCAGCGGCCACCGCCTCTGCAGTGGGTTCGCCCGATGGCCACCAGACCGCAGCGTAATGAAGCAGGCCGGTGACCGCGACCCAGATCATGATCACGCCAAAAAAGACCGACAACCAGCGATGCCACTTGCGCATAGAAACTCCCGAATCCCTGTTGGTTAAATGCAATTGGTTCGCATTAACAACAACGGTTGAGGGCGCAAGCGCAAAACTGTCGCGAAATGTCACGTGTTTCGGCGATCCGGCGAATGAGGCGTTCTGTGGCTGCGGTGAGCCGAGGAACGAAGCCGCGAGCAGCCCGTTAGTATAGTATAAGTAAATGAAAACGAAAGGGAATTCATGTTTGAAAAGCTACGGATCAAGGAACATATGGAAGTCGCAAATTCGGAAGGACTGCATGTCGGCACGGTCGACGCGGTACAGGACGATGCGATCAAGCTGACCAAATCGGACAGCGGCGATCAAATGCACCACTTCCTCTCTCTCGACGATGTCGAGAAGATCGATGACAACCGGATCTACCTGAAGGAAAGCGCACGCATTCCCGACGGTCTCGGAACACGGGCAACTGAAACCGCATAATTGCGGGATGACAAGCCGCCGGTAACGGCAGGCTGATCAGACCCCGGCGCTTGCTCCCGCATCAGCGGTAGAGCGCGCCGGGGTTTTTTGTGCTCTGCGCCGGTGCACAGCCCCGGTCAGGTGAGCTTGTCGTAAAGCATATTACCGACATAGGCGGCCAGTCCGAACGCCGCGACCGCGAACCCGCGGCCGATATCGCGCCGCTTGCTGCCAACGCCGCCCCAGAACACGTATCCCAATATCAGCAAGACCAGCAGAGACGCGGCAAGAAAGACCAGTTCAGCCACCGAAGTCAGACCATCATCGCCAGTGCAGTGGTCAGCAAGGTCGCGACTACCGGGACAATCACCGTCACCACACCAACATCTTTATAGGCCTGTTTGTGCGTAAGCTGCGTAATCGTGAGCATGGCGATAACCGCGCCGCAGTGCGGCAGGGAGTCGAACCCGCCGCTTGCCATGGCAACCAGGCGGTGGAGGATTTCCGGTGGCACACCCATGGCCAGATAGGAATCGGCCATTGTCGCCATGAATATCTGCAACCCGCCCGACGAAGAACCGGTGATGCCCGATACCGTGCTAGCCGCAGCAAACATGGAAACCAGCGGCGGTACATCCAGCCCTACTACGGCTTGGGTAAAACTGGCGAACCCGCCCGTCTGCGCCACCACACCGCCAAAACCGATTACTGCCGATGTCGCCATCAGCGGCATGATCGCGTCCTGCGTGCCCAGCCCCATGCTGTGCAAGGGCGCGCGGCGTACTGCCGGGAACAGCACAATCGCAGCGATGCTCGCGAGGATCAGCGCGATGGAAGGCCACAGGATCGGCTGCGAATTGGCGAAGGCGAGCAATTCGCTGCCACTTCCGATGTCCGCCATGGTCAGCAGCCGCGGCGTCAGGATCGTCCCGATCACCAACGCGAGCGGCAAGATCGCCACCGCCCAGTGAGGCACGTCTTTCTCGATTGCCGCAAAATCCGGGATAACGTCGCGCGGACCGGGTTCGAACCCCTCGCCGTTGGCGCGGGCCTTCTTCCGCTCGCGTTCCAGATAGAACATGCCGAGCGCGAACATGACCGCCCCTCCGAACAGTCCGAGCCAGGCGGCGGCGAACAGGTCAGTCCCCAGCTTCAGCGTCGGGATCACGTTATGGATCGATGGCGTACCGGGCAAAGCGGTAAGCGTGAATGTTCCCGCCCCCAGCGCCAGTGCGCCGCAGAACAGGCGCTTGGGAATGTCCGCCTCTTTCAGCAGTCTCAGGCCGAGCGGATACATGGCGAAAATCACAACGAACACCACCACCCCGCCATAAGTCAGGAGTGCGCATGCCAGCACGGTGATCCACAGCGCCCGGTGCGCGCCCAGCCGGCGGACCAGCGCCATCGCGATGCTGGTTGCGGCATGGCTTTCCCCCATGATGCGCCCGAACACGGCCCCTGCAGCAAACAGCATGAAGAACCGTCCGGCGAAAGTGAACGCGCCCAGATCGCCGAAGGTGTAGGACTGGGTAAGGCTTTCAGCAAACGGCAAACCGTTGGAAACGATCACCAGCAAAGCACAAAGGACAGATGCGAAAATGATGTTCACGTCTCGCAGTGCGAGAAAAATCAGCAGCCCCATTCCGGCGAGCAGCCCGAGTACCCCAATCATTGCGCCTGTCCTCGTCCCTGCCCGGTCTGGATGCCGGTTTATCTGAGCCTGATGCTAGCCGCGGCTCTTCTTCGAACCGAAGAACGACCCGCCGCCCAGCACCGTTATGCCAAGGAAGAAGCCGAAATCATACCACCCCCCGCGATTGGGCACGGCATAAACCGCAATGTCCGGGTTGAAGAGCGACCCGATGAACGACCACGGGAAGATAAACCCGTGCCACAGCCCCCACCAGAAGCCGGGCGATCCGGCTTCTTTCGCCACGCCCGCATCGATCTGCGACGCGCAGGCCGAGAGAAAAAGAGTGATGGCAAGAACTGGCAAAATACGGCGCATTATAAACTCCCAGGGAAGCTCCCGCCGGGATTGTAACGCGCGCAAGCCCGGCGGAGCAACAAGCAAGTCAGGCGCGCTGCAGAGCCTTTGACATACAGCATATGCACTGTATTACTACAGCAAATCACACAGGGAGTTCCCATGCTATCAATTCTCGCTGCGGCCACGTTGCAGGCGTCTTCGCCCTCTGCCTCGGCAAGCGCTCACGCGTTTCCGGAAGAAACCGAAATGCACGAGCGGATCCGCAAGGCCGATGCCCAGCTGTTCTGGGCGTTTTTCGAAGGGTGCGATCCGGCCTTGCAGGCGGAGGTGATCCATCCCGATTTCCGGATGGTGCACGATCTTGAAGGTTTGGCGATTCCAAACAGGGATTTCATGCTGGAACAGGCCAGCGAACGCTGCGAGGCGCGCAAGCCGGGTGGTTCGAGTGAGGGGTACAGCAACCGGCGACTTCTGGTTCCCGGCAGCCGAATTATCAGACGGATGGGCCAATGGGGCGCGCTGGAACAGGGCCAGCACACATTCCACGAATGGCGCGCTGACAAGGATGGTGACAGCGGCGAATGGGAAATGACCGGCGGCGCGCGCTATATGCACGTGTGGCAATGGATGCCCGAAGAAAGGCGCTTCAGGCTGCTAGAATCGCTCAGCTACGATCACGGTGCTACGCAGCCTTATCCGCCGGACTTGGACTGACGCAATCCATGAGCCGCAAAAGAAACGGCACCGGCGGGATAATCCTGCCGGTGCCGATTTACTTAGAGTTATCGCCGTAAAGCTGGCTTACTGACAGCTCAGACATTCCTCATAATCGGTTTGCTCGGCACCAGCCATCAACTCGATCTTTGCGGCGTCGACGGTGTTGTCCGCTTCCACCCCGCCGGCAAAGCCAGCGCGCTGGACTGACTTCGACCGCAAGTAATAGAGCGACTTGATGCCCTGTTCCCACGCGCGGAAGTGCAGCATCATCAGATCCCATTTATCCACGTCTGCCGGGATGAACAGGTTCAGGCTCTGCGCCTGATCGATGAACGGCGCACGGTCAGCCGCATATTCGAGCAGATAACGCTGATCGACTTCGAAGCTGGTCTTGAACACGGCCTTTTCTTCGTCGCTCAGGAAATCGAGGTGCTGGACGCTGCCGCCCATTTCCAAGATCGAATTCCACACATTGGTCGAATCCTTGCTCTTTTCGCGCAGCAGCTTTTCCAGATACGGGTTCTTCACGATGAAGCTGCCCGACAGGGTTTTGTGCGTGTAGATGTTGGCCGGGATCGGTTCGATGCACGCGCTGGTGCCGCCGCAGATGATGCTGATCGACGCGGTCGGTGCGATCGCCATCTTGCAGCTGAACCGCTCCATCGCGCCCATTTCTTCTGCGTCGGGGCACGGGCCGCGTTCATGCGCGAGGACCATGCTGGCTTCTTCTGCCTTGCCCGAAATGTGTTTGAACATCTTCAGGTTCCAGACCTTCGCCATCGAGCTTTCGAGGCCGATATTCTTTGCCTGGAGGAAAGAGTGGAAGCCCATGACGCCCAGGCCGACGCTGCGTTCACGCATCGCCGAATACTTGGCGCGAGCCATTTCGTCGGGTGCGCGGTCGATATAATCCTGCAGGACGTTGTCGAGCATGCGCATGACGTCTTCGATGAACGATTTTTCTCCGTTCCACTCATCCCATTTTTCAAGGTTGAGCGATGACAGGCAGCAAACCGCTGTACGATCATTGCCGAGGTGATCGATACCGGTTGGCAAAGTGATTTCGCTGCACAGGTTCGATGTAGAGACCTTCAGGCCCAGTTCGCGGTGATGCTTTGGCATCATGCGGTTCACGGTGTCGCTGAACACAATGTACGGCTCACCCGTGGCGAGGCGGGTTTCGACCAGTTTCTGGAACAGCGAGCGCGCATCGACATCGCCGCGAACTTCGCCGGTTTTGGGCGATTTCAGTTCGAAACGGTCGCCATTGCGGACCGCTTCCATGAATTCGTCGGTCAGCAGCACGCCGTGGTGCAGGTTGAGCGCCTTGCGGTTGAAGTCACCCGACGGTTTGCGGATTTCGAGGAATTCCTCGATTTCAGGGTGCGACACATCGAGATAGCACGCGGCCGATCCACGGCGCAGGCTGCCCTGCGAAATCGCGAGGGTGAGCGAATCCATCACCCGGACAAACGGGATGATGCCGCTGGTCTTGCCGTTCAGGCCAACCGGTTCGCCGATGCCGCGAACATTGCCCCAATAGGTGCCGATGCCGCCGCCTTTCGAAGCCAGCCAGACATTTTCGTTCCAGGTGCCGACAATCCCGTCGAGGCTGTCCGACACGGAATTGAGGTAACAGGAAATCGGCAGACCGCGCGATGTGCCGCCATTCGACAGCACCGGCGTTGCAGGCATGAACCAGAGGTTTGAGATATAGTCATAGAGACGCTGGGCGTGCTCCTGATCGTCGGCATAGGCATCGGCCACACGCGCAAACAGATCCTGGAATTTTTCACCGGGCAGCAGGTAACGGTCGATCAGCGTTTCCTTGCCGAACTCGGTCAGCTTTTCATCGCGCGATTCGTCGGTCACGATGGTGAAGCGGCGATCATTGACTTTCTTGCTGTCGTCCACTGGCTTCGCAGCGGCCTTCATCGCTTCGCCCAAGGCGCCGGCCATGGCTTCGCTGGCCTTTTCCGCGACCAGTTCGTCGCTGCCTCTGTCACTCGCTTCCATTGTCACTGCTTTCGCTTCGGGGCCTTTATCAGCCGTCTTCTTGGTGGGTGCGGCTGCCGGCTGGCTGCCCGTGTTTTCGCTATCCTGCTCAAGCCCCATGGCCGCGTCATCCCCAGTTCTGAATTCCATATTTTTCCCGCCCCGTCCTCAGTTCGAACAACGGTAGTGCGATACCGATGTTCCTAATCCGTTCGATTCGGCGGGAAGCATCCCACCTAGCATTTTTTCACTGGCGAACGGCGAATTACTTATCCCCGATCTACCCACAGCCAGCCCTTTTCTCACCTTGCCCCAGACCGAATCATACCTTGCCCACGCCCTGTGGCGTGTAGCCGTAAATCACTAGGTCTAGTAGGTGCCCCCGAGGCCCGACACCCAAATAGTGAATCAGACGCCGATTTGAAGCAAGAGGGTAAATTGTGATTAACCAAGCTTTCGAACACAATATGTGGGGTGTGTTAGTCTGCTAAAACGCAGCGACGCGCCGGAAAAGCTTGGCTGGCGCGATACGCAAGCCCAAAAATGAATCCGTGAAAAAATATTTCGCGGGAAAAGCCTGTGTCAGGGCTTTGAATCAATCGACTCGTGCAGCGCAATTTTCGGTCTTGTTCGGGCCGCTCCGCGCAACCTGTCCGCGCTGCCGCCGGACGCAGTTTTCATGCGTCCTTGAAGGAGGGTCGCAACCAGGGCCGCAAGCGTGGCCGGAAATCGCCGAACGCCATGCGCTGATCAGCTGGCAGATGCTTTGGCGTGTCCCGCGATCTCGTCTGCGATTGCTTCAACCAGTTCCATCGGCAGGTCATGCCCCCATCCCGGGAAGGTGCGGATGGCCGCGCCGGGGATGCTTGCGGCTGTATCCCGACCGCCTTCGACCGGAACCAGCGGATCATCCTCGCCGTGCAGAACGAGTGTGGGCACAGTTACATCCTTGAGCATGGGCCGCCTGTCGCCGTCTGCGACAATGGCAGACAAATGCCGGGTCGGCCCCTCCGGATAGACGCTGCGGCGGACGCTTTCGCGCACCCGGTCACGCAATTTTTCTTCCGGCGCAGGGTATCCCGGGCTGCCGATCGTACGCGACAGTTTGACCCCGTGATTAACCAGCGCTTCCTCTTCCATGCTCGCGGGCCGGGTCACGAGAACCTTCATCGCTTCCTTCTTCGCCGCCGGTAGTTTGGGGTTGCCGGTGGTCGAGAAGATCGACGTCAGCGACAGCGCCTTGTCCGAATGCCTCGCAGCAACGTGCTGGGCGATCATCCCGCCCATGCTTGCACCCACGATATGCGCGCGCTCAATTTCCAGTGCGTCCAGCAATCCGGCACCGTCATCAGCCATGTCGGCCAGAGTGTAAGGCACCTTGGGGGTGATACCCAGCTTGCTGAGGATGGTGAGTTTGATCAGCCCCGGAGCCTTCACCCCGTCGAACTTGTGGCTCAGGCCGATGTCGCGATTGTCATACCGTATGACGCGAAAGCCGCGGTCGACCAAGGCTTCTACCAGCTCGATCGGCCATAGGGTCAGCTGCGCGCCGAACCCCATGATAAGCAGCATTGGCGGGTGCGAAGGGTCGCCGTGATCTTCATATTCGATGGTAATCCCGTTGGCGGTCGCCTGTGCCATAACTTGCCTTGCCCCTGATTGCTGCGTTTCCCACGCTTGCGGTGTCATTGCGGTACATGACCCACTTGCCCGCCATCGGCAAGATTGGACGAGCGCGGCGGCCAATTGGAAAACGCCGCCCGAAGACCGGAGCGGCGCATTCCATCGCTATGATGCGCGGGCATCAACGGCAATCTATTGGCCCGGTCAGCTGCCGAGCGAGATCACGGCCCGTTCCGCCGGGCTGCTCGCCAGACGTACCTTTTCCGATTGCCTCAGCTGCGCGAAATATTTGGCCTTTTCTTCAGGACCAGTGGCGAAAATGATGTTTGCCTGGAATTTGGCCTTGGCCGCGCCTGCGACAGGCACTTCATCCAGACCGCTCATCCGCCGCACCGCCCACGCTGCTGTGCGGTCGATCAATGGGACGCCTGAACTGCGATAGATTTCCACATTCGCAGGGCGGCCATTTTCCCCCTGATCGAAGCGGATCTGAACAATTCCGCGCGGCGCACCCAGTTTTTGCAGCCTTGTCGTGACCTCCAATTGCCGGTCGAGTCGGTGATTGGTTTTGGCGACCCATTGCTGCAGCGCGGTGCGAGATGAGACGATGATATCTTGGTCCTCTGCCGCGATGACAGGGGTGGTTGCGGTTACCGCCAGACCGGCGGCCAATACGGCTTTCGTGAATATTTGCATTGGATCATCCTTCTTGATGTGGATGATCGGCCAGGACAGACCAGCAAGCGGAGCACAGTCCCGAATTTTACTCGTGCCGCTGCATCGTTGGTCGATCGTGTCGGCAATGATCCGGCTGATCACTACCTCCACGATCAAAAATGCGCCTTTGGCAGAATATTTCAACTAGGCAGCGGCAAACGTCATATACTTCTAGATGAATGCCATTCATGGGCCGATGAATTGTGCAGCGAGACAGGCTCCGCGCAAATCCACCCCCCCTCGCGGCGGCGACTCAGCATATTTTTTGTGCCGCCAAATGAACCGTCCGGCGTGTTACATGCACCTATCAGGCAGAAACCGGGGTGTGATTGATGGGTTCAGCAACTGCCAGACTGAATAGAGAGCGGGCGCTGGACGAGTATCTGGTCGCATCGGCGAAACTAGGCGAACGCGCCGCGATGGAGCAGCTGGCCCGCCGATGGCATCCAAAACTGGTCGCTCACGCCTGGCGCCTGACTGGTGAGCGCGAAATGGCCCGCGAGGCGGCGCAGAACGCATGGCGAGAGATCCTGCGGGGAATACGCGGTCTTCAAGACGACCGGGCCTTCGCCGCATGGGCATACCGTATCGTCTCTCGATCCTGCGCCCGCGAAATTGGTAGCGCAGTGCGCGAAAGGGACCTGAAAGCTGCCGTAGCCGCCGAGCCGCACGACCTGTGTGCGGCCCCGGACGAGCCAGCCCAAACCGAGCCGCTGAGGCAGGCCATCAGGCAGTTACCCGCGGGGGAACGTGCCGCAATTGCGCTCTATCATTTCGAAGACATGCGCGTTGCCGAGGTTGCCGTTGCCCTCGCCATTCCGGCCGGGACGGTAAAAACGCGATTGATGAATGCGCGCCGCAAATTGCGTGCGATACTGGAAGGAGACACGCCGTGACCGACAAACTCGAGATGATGATCGATGAGGCCCTGAACGCCGAAGAGCGAGACCTGCTGCGCAGCGTCGGTGCAGAGCCAGGCTATCTCAAACAGGTGTGGGGCGTTTTCGGGGGAGAGATCGGCTGGGTCAGCTGGCTGCTCATGCTGTTCCAGATTCTGATGTTTGCAGCATCAGTCTATGCCGCGATCCGGTTTTTCAACGCAGCCGATACGCTGGAGGCGCTGCGCTGGGGATTGCCGTCTGCGACGCTCCTCATCCTCGCGGCGCAAACCAAAATGCTGATGTGGCCGACGCTGCAGGCAAACCGTGTGATCCGGGAAGTGAAGCGGCTGGAACTGCAGCTGGCCCGACGCGAAAATTAAGCCTGCTTCTCGGAGAATGATCGGGGGCGGGAAATGGCCCGCCCCCGATAAAGTCAGATCCCGTCGACGCTTTTGCTGACGAGAATATTCACCGCCACGCGGCGATTTTGCGATTTGCCATACGCCGTGTCGTTCGGCGCAGCGGGATCGGCTTCTGCCATGCCGGTCGGGGTCAGCATTCGGTAGGGTTTCCAGCCGCAGGCCTGCTGAAGGTAATTGACCACCCGGCCAGCGCGTTTTTCGCTCAGCTGCTGGTTGAATTCCTGGCTGCCCGTAGAATCGGTGTATCCAACGACCAGCATCAGCGCATTGTCCATCCCATCCGCTTCTGCGGCGGTGGCGCAAAGATTGGCTTTGTCCTGCGGCGAAAGCGATGCCATGCCGGTGTCGAAATAGACGTTGGTGGTGCCCTTCACGTTATACTGATCGATATCGCCCAAGCGGCCGCGTAGCGCCTCCGTTGCAGCAGTCTGTTCAGCAAAACCCTGAACGGTTCCGTTGCGGATCATCGACGCAGTCTTGAGATCCTTGTTCTTCAGCTGGATCTTGCTGGCGACCAGCCCGCGGCCCCATTGGACCGTGTCGATTTCGACCGGCAGGCCGTTGAGAAGATCGTTTTCGCCGAGCGAAGTCCGGCCCAGGCCAAGGAAGCCGCCGCTCGCCTTGATCTCCGTCGCTTCGCCGACCATCACAGCAACACGTTGCCCGCCAGAGGTCATGACCTCGACGCGGTTGTCGCTGCGGGCAGTGATGAATCCTTCGACTTCAGGGCCTTCCTCGAGGCCGGAAAGATCGGCTGGCGGGGTGCCATAGACCGTGGTCAGAACGTCGCTGTCACCTGCGGCTATATCCTGCGCGAACAGAGCGCCAGATGTCGGCAGGACGAGCGCGGCACAGAGCAGCGCAATCTTCGGGCTTGTTGTCTTGATACTCATAATTCTACTCCTTCAAAGGTGTCAGCTGGCACTGTATGTCCGCCGCAATTCCCTGCTGCCCCCTGTTGGATCAGCCAGCTGAAAAAGCCCCCTTTGTCTGTCAGCGTCACATCAGTGCGACGCATGGATGCCGTGACTGGTAGCGCCAACCTCGCTGGCAAATGAACGGTTCCGGGGGTCCTGTGCCATTTGCGGCTGATCGGTGGGCGAGATGCGATGAACCGTGATAATCCGCCGTGCTGCAGATAGCAGGTGCGAAGCCAACGCGCGCGAACCGCTCCCCTTTACGCCGCAAAGCGTGCGCCGCGCTGCGATTCTTCTACCGGCTGCGGTGCAGGTCGGCAGCGTCACTCGCGCCAGGCAGGGCCATCGACGCTAAAGCCGTCCTTCACAAGGGTGTCGAGAACACCGCCCTCTTCTGCCAGCATGCGGAGCGGGACGACCGCCAATGTCACGCCTTCGCTTCCAGCAGCCTCGCCGATCGCAGCGAGCCATTGGCCGCGAAGCTCGGTCGCCACTTCCGCATCGGTCCATGGCCAGCAGCGGCTGAGAGCGATTTCCAGCGGGTTGTTCATCACTGCCGGGATATCGGATGCCCGCCAGTCCAATCCGCGCTGTTCGACCAGATCGGGCCCTTGCTCGGCGGCCGCCATCGCAGCATCGAGGCATGGGAGATGCGATTCCGGCGGGGCTTCTGACAAGCTGTCTAGCAAGTCTTCGCCTCGAACGGTTCCGACGGGTTCGCTGGGCACATCCGCGCGCCGCGCCGCTTTCTTGACCACATCGGATGCGTCCTTGCCCGTGTCGCGGGTCAGCCCGACCCTGCGTGAAAGCAGGTCGAAAGACGTGATCAGGAAGCTTTTGCGGGAGTAGTCCTGATCGTAGCGTTTCTCCAACGCAGCCAGACGCGCGCGGCGATCTTCATCCAGATAATCGCTTGCTACGGTGCCCTTTGGCAGTTTGGTCATTTTGCCGCCCGCAAACAGCAGCCGGAATATGTCGCCGGGCGAGATTTTCGGCTTGATGCCAAGGGTCACGCGCTGCGCCCGCCGGGTCGCCAGTTCGAGCCGGTCTGGATACCACGGCGTCGACTTGGGCACTTCGCGAATTTCGCCGACCAGAATCACGGTGCCGCGATCGGTTTCGGCAATCCACATCGGCGCGCCTGAACGCTGCGCGGTGACGACGATCTCGTTCAAGGTTTCGCCATCTTGCGGCGGCGCGTCCTGCGCAGCAGCCGGTACTGACACACCGAGCGCGAGCGCTGCCAGATAGCGAAGACTCCCCATCTTCAGGGCACCAAGACCGTATCACGCGCCACATCGGCGGTTTCGGGATAATCGAGCGTGTAATGCAGTCCGCGGCTTTCGTGGCGGGCCAGCGCGGAGCGGACGATCAGTTCTGCCGATTGCAACAGATTGCGCAATTCGATCAGGTCGGTGGTGACGCGGAAAGAACCGTAATAGTCTTCCACTTCCTTGCCCAGCATCTCGATCCGGTTGCGCGCCCGCTCCAGCCTCTTTGTGGTGCGGACAATACCGACATAGTTCCACATGAAGCGGCGAATTTCCGTCCAGTTCTGTTTGACGACGACCTCTTCATCGGAATCGGTCACGCGGCTTTCATCCCATTCCTTGATCGCGGGCACTTCCAGCAGTTCATCCCACCGGCCCAGAATGTCGCGCGCCGCCGCTTCGCCAAAGACGAAGCATTCCAGCAGGCTGTTGGATGCCAGCCGGTTTGCGCCGTGTAGCCCGCTTTCGGTTACTTCCCCAGCGGCCCACAGACCCGGCAGATCGGTCCGCGCATCAAGGCCGACCAAGACCCCGCCGCAGGTGTAATGCTGCGCCGGGACAACCGGAATCGGTTCGCGCGTCATATCGATGCCGAGGCCGGTCAGCTTTTCATGGATCGTCGGGAAATGTTCCTTCACGAACTCGGGCGGCTGGTGGCTGATATCGAGATGCACATAATCAAGGCCGTAGCGTTTGATCTGATCGTCGATTGCCCGCGCCACGACATCGCGCGGGGCCAGTTCCATCCGTTCCGGATCGTAATCTGCCATGAACCGGTGGCCCGTTTCAGGATGCAGCAGATGCCCGCCTTCGCCGCGAACAGCCTCGGTGATCAGGAAATTCTTGACCTCGAGATTGTACAGGCAGGTCGGGTGGAACTGCATCATTTCCATGTTGGAAACCCGCGCCCCCGCGCGCCAGGCCATCGCTATCCCGTCGCCTGTTGCGCCGCGCGGAGCGGTCGAAAACTGATACACACGCCCGGCACCGCCGGCGGCAAGGATCGTGGCCCGCGCGGTGTGGGCTTCCACCTCACCGGTTTTCTGGTTCAGCGCATAGGCACCCCAGACACGGCCCGCCCCGGAATAATCCTGTTCATGGCGGCCCGTAATCAGATCGACACAGGCGCGGCCCGGCAACATGGTAATGTTGGGATTGGCATTTGCGGCGTTGAGCAGCGCCTCTTGCACGGCCCAGCCAGTCGCATCGTCGACGTGCACAATCCGGCGGTGCGAATGGCCGCCCTCTCGCGTCAGATGGAGGTCGCCTGAATCCTCGTTGAAAGGCACGCCAAGTTCGATCAGCCGCTCGATGCTGCGCGGCGCGCGCTCGATAACAAACTCTACTGTTTCACGCCGGTTAAGCCCGGCCCCGGCAACCATCGTGTCACGGATATGATTGTCGAATGTATCGCCTGCATCCAGCACTGCCGCGATACCGCCCTGCGCCCAGGCGGTGGACCCGCCATCCAGCCCGCCCTTGGCCAGAACCAGCACCTTCTTGTGTTCGGCCAGCGCAAGCGCCGCGGTAAGACCGGCTGCACCGGACCCGATGATGAGGACGTCATAATTTGTCGGCATATTGCTCATTGGGCCTTGTCTCTTAACTCGTCTCTCAAAGCTTCTGCGCCTTACCAGCTTCGATCAGCTGCAGATCGCGGTCGTGGATGCCGAAGCGGTCCCAATTGGCGCGCCATTCAGCCAGATGGTCCGAGGCGAAATGTTCATCCAGTGCCTCCCTGTCGCGCCACGCCTCCATTACATGGACGAGACCGGGCTCCAGCACGTCTTCGGAATAGGAGTAGGCCGCGCAGCCTTCCTCTTCCAAACTGGCCTCGATCATCTCGCGCATTGCATATCGCGCTTCGCTTACGTTTTCGGGCGGCATTCTGACTGTTCCGATGACGAGCAACATCATGCGCCGCCTTCCTGCACGCTGGTCAGACTGACGAACACATCTTCAAGGTCCGCCTCGCGGGTTGTCACATCTTCAATCGTGAAGCCCTGTTCCTGCACCAGAGCCAGCACCTGCCCCGCAGTTGCCTCGTCCTTGTGATAGGTAATTTCGAAGGTTTTCTCTCCGGTCAATTCGCACTTGCCGAACAGCGGATGCTCGGGCGCCTTGCTGATTTCCCCCTCGACAGTGACGGCAACGATTTTCTCGCGCGCCATATCGACCATTTCGCGGGTCGGCTTGTTGGCGATCAGTTCACCGTGGTTGATGATCGCCACCCGGTCGCAAAGCTGCTCTGCTTCCTCCAGATAGTGAGTGGTCAAGACGACTGTGACACCGTCATCGTTGAGCTGGGTGACCAGTTCCCACAGCAGGCGGCGCAGTTCCACGTCCACGCCCGCCGTTGGCTCGTCAAGAACCAGGATCGGCGGCGAATGGACCATCGCCTTGGCGATAAGCAGGCGGCGCTTCATGCCGCCTGACAGCGTCCGCGCATAGGCATCGCGTTTGTCAGCAAGGTGCACTGCCCTGAGCAATTCCTCCGACCGGCGCAGACTTTTCGCGATGCCGTAAAAACCGGCCTGGTTTTCCAGCACTTCATACGGAGTGAAAAAAGGATCGAACACGATTTCCTGCGGGACAATGCCGATCGCGCGCTTCGCGTTGCGGCGCTGCTCATCAATGTCGAAACCCCAGATGCTGGCCGTTCCGCTGGTCTTCGTGACCAACCCCGCGAGGATGTTGATCAGAGTCGACTTGCCCGCCCCATTGGGCCCGAGCAAACCGAAAATCCCGCCTTGCGGCACATCGAAACTGACCCCTTTCAGCGCCAGCTTGCCTTCCTGCCCCTTGTCTCCGGCATAGCGTTTGACGACATCACGGATCTGAATTGCAGTTGGCTCGCTCATGCCAGAAGCCCTAATCATGCGCGGGCGCATCCGCAAAGCCTAACTGCAATATTGCCATGCTGCCCGTGACAGCTTATCGGCGTGCGCTATGAACATTCCGCCGCCAGAAGTGATCAAGGTCGATACGCGCCGCGTCGCGTGCGATGGTGCAACCGACATTCGTGGGGGCGACAATTTCCGCCCCGCCGCGCTCGGCCATCCGAAAATCTATCTTGAGATTGACGAGCATGGCTATGTCGATTGCGGATATTGCGACCGCCGTTTCGTGCTGGAAGGCGGCCCGGCTGATGGCGCCGACCAGGCAAGCCTGCCGGATATTTCGGAAGGCGCCGATCCGGGCCACCGCTGATGCAAGGCCGCTTACCGGCACTCGCGATCACTCTCTTGATGCCAGCCGGTTTGATGCTGGCTGGCGCGCCTGCTTACGCCGCAAACAGCAAATGCAGCGCAATCACAGCCATGGCCGCCGCGACCCAGAATTCGCTGGCCGGTCTTTCACTGGTGGTTGCCCGCGATGGCACTCTTGAAGTGAGACACCGCGGGAATGAGAGCTACATTAGCCGCGCTGCCAATTGCGAAATTGACGGCCCGGGTAGAGGTTTCGAATTGTCCTGCAACTGGATGTTCGAAAGCGAACGCGAGGCGGACGGATATTACCGGATGCTCAAACAGCGTCTGGAAACCTGCCTGTCCACCCAGCTTAGCAGTGCGGTCTATTCCGCCGGCCTTCCCGACGTAAAAATCCTGAAGCGGGATAAGCTGACCCTGCCCGGCGATGGCGACGACCCTGATGAAACGGACCTGGTATTAAGCCTGCGCAGTTATAGCCGGGATCCGGTACCCCTCACTTAACGCATAGGGCTATCCATTAGCCGATAGCGCCCTATGTTGGGCATATGACAATTTCCGATCCCCGCACCCTGCTGTATGGCAACAGCCTGACGCCGGACGAGGCGCAGCGCATAACATCCGACATTTTATCGCGTTGCGATGACGGTGAACTGTATTTGCAGCACAGCGCCAGCGAAGCCTTCACTTTCGACGATGGACGGCTGAAAACCGCTGATTATTCGCGCGATTCCGGATTTGGCCTGCGCGGTGTGTCGGGCGAAATGACCGGCTTTGCCCATGCCAACGAAATCAGTGCGGGCGCCGTCCGCCGCGCGGGCGAGACGCTGCAATTGCTCGACCCTGCAACCGGCACCACAAGCCCGATGCCGCGCCGCAGCAATCAGCGGCTCTATACCGATGCCAGCCCGCTTGACGCAGTATCCTTTGCGGAGAAAGTCGCGCTGCTGGAAAGAATCGACCAGGCGGCCCGCGCCCGCGACCCGCGCGTTTCGCAGGTCACGGCGTCGCTGGCGGCCAGCTGGAGCGTGGTCGAAATCGTGCGTGCTGACGGTTTCCGCGCATTGGATATCCGCCCGCTGGTGCGGCTGAACGTGTCGATTGTCGCCGAAGCGAACGGGCGGCGGGAACGCGGCAGCTATGGGTCTGGCGGGCGCTATCTCTATGACCGCTTGCTGACAGAAGATTCATGGAACCACGCCGTCGACGAGGCGGTCCGTCAGGCGATGGTCAATCTCGACAGCGTCGATGCCCCGGCGGGCGAAATGCCGGTGCTGCTGGCCCCTGGCTGGCCCGGGATCATCCTGCACGAGGCCGTTGGTCACGGGCTGGAAGGCGACTTCAACCGCAAGGGTACCAGCGCGTTTTCAGGCCGCGTCGGGCAGCGGGTGGCCGCGCCCGGCGTGACAATAGTGGATGACGGCAGCATCGCCGACCGCCGCGGTTCGCTGAGCATCGATGATGAAGGCACGCCAACCGAAGAAACCGTTCTGATCGAAGATGGTATCCTGAAAGGATACATGCAGGACAGGCTCAACGCGCGCCTGATGGGAGTTGCGCCGACCGGAAATGGCCGCAGGGAAAGCTACCAGCACGCGCCGATGCCGCGAATGACCAACACTTTCATGCGCGGCGGCAAGGATGACCCGGCAGAGCTGCTTTCGCGCATGAAGAAGGGAATCTTCGCCAAGAGCTTTGGCGGCGGGCAGGTCGATATCGTGTCCGGCCGCTTCACCTTCTCTTGCACCGAAGCCTATCTGGTCGAAGACGGCAAAATCGGCGCCCCAATCAAGGGGGCCACGTTGATCGGTGACGGTCCGAACGTACTGACCAAGGTGGAAGGCATCGGAAACGACATGTCGCTCGATGACGGTATTGGTACCTGCGGCAAAGGCGGCCAGAGCGTTCCGGCAGGCGTGGGCCAACCGACATTGCTGGTTGGCGGCCTTACAGTTGGCGGCACTGCTTAGGGCTGAGCGGTAATTGGCCGGAGTCAGGCGGTGTTCATTGCAACACGATATAATGGCACCATCATGAAAACCGTTTCCACACGATTCGCAAAGTTGGCAGCAATTGCTGCAGCACTTTCTTGCTTGCCTGCAGTTTCTGCAGCCGAAGACAGCCCCAAACAGGACCGCGGAGAAGCTGAACTCGCAAAGGTTCTCGAAGGGCGCGTAGCTGGCGAACCCGTCAAATGCCTCCACCAATCGCAACGCGACCGGTTGCAGGTAATTAGCGGGACGGCACTCGTTTTCCGCGACGGCAAGACGATTTACGTCAATCGTACCAGCTCGCCCCGGTTCATCAGCAATTTCGATTTGCCGGTGTTCAAACCGTTCGGTTCGAACCTGTGCAAGCTGGACCAGGTGGAATTTCGTGACCGAACCATGATGATGCCCGGCCCGGTCGTGACACTTACGGAGTTTATCCCATACACCAAGGTGGAAGAGCCGGATAATGGCGACTGAACGGAAAAAGAGCATGAGAGCATTCAAAACCATCATCGCCGCCGCCGCGATTGCCGCCGCTGGCACTTCGGTCGCGGCATTGGCTGATGATCACGCGGAACCGACCAAGGGCGAGGCAAAGCTGGCCAAGATGCTCGAAGGACGTGTCGCGGGTGAGCCCGAAAGCTGCATTCCGACTTTCCCGCGTGTGCGCCTGACTGTCATTGATGGTACCGCGCTGGTCTATAAGCGCGGCAATACGCTGTGGGTGAACATACCCTCAAACGCGAAATACATTGATGACCGGGATACGCTTGTAACTCGCAACACCAACACACGGCTCTGCAAGACAGACATTATGAGGACCGTCGATTCGCGATCCGGTCATCCGCGCGGCACGATCAATCTGACCGACTTCATCCCATACCGAAAAGCGGATTGAAGACAGCCGCGATTGCGGCACGGGGCCGGGCGCATTGCCCAGCCCCGCCCTCGCTTTAGTCTTGTGAAATTGCGTTCATGCGCTGACGGATTTCTTCTGCTTCGGCCATGATCCGGTCGATCAGTTCCTGGCATGTCGGGATATCGTTGATCAGTCCGGCAACCATGCCGCAGCTCCACGCCCCCTTGTCCATTTCGCCTTCCATCATGATTGATGGATAGACACCGGCAACCTGTTCGATGATGTCTTCAAACTTCAGGTCGTCGCCCATTTCCTTTTCGATCCGCAGCAATTCTTCGACCGCATCGTTTTTCATCACTCGTTCGGTGTTGCGAAGCGGGCGCATCACCAGCCGCGTATCGAGTTCGGACGCGGCGACAATGGCTGCCTTCACATTATCGTGAACCGGCGCTTCCTTGGTCGCGATAAAGCGGGTGCCCATATTCATGCCCGATGCGCCAAGCGCGATCGATGCCATCAATGAACGGCCATCGGCCATGCCGCCCGATGATACGAACGGGATTTCCAGCTCGTCCGCCGCGCGCGGCAGCAGGATGAAGTTCGGCACATCGTCCTCACCCGGATGCCCCCCGCATTCGAACCCGTCGACGGAAACTGCATCGCAGCCGATCGACTGGGCTTTCAGCGCATGGCGCACGCTGGTGCATTTGTGGATCACCTTTACGCCTGCTTCCTTGAAGAAAGGCAGCACTTGCGCCGGATTGTTACCTGCGGTTTCGACCGCCTTGACCCCGCCTTCGATAATCGCGCGGACATAGCCGGGATAATCGGGCGCGTTGACCGTGGGCAGGAATGTCAGGTTCACGCCGAATGGCTTGTCCGTCATGTCGCGGCAGCGCGCAATCTCGTTGGCAAGGTCCGCCGGTGTTTTCTGCGTCAGGCCAGTGATGATGCCAAGCCCGCCTGCATTCGAAACAGCCGCCGCCATTTCAGCGAAGCCGACATAATGCATGCCGCCCTGGATAATCGGGTGCTTGATTCCGAACATTTCGGTGATGGCGGTTTTCATGGCAATTCCTCCCATTTCTGATTTTGTCCGGTTGCAGAGCAGTGCGCTGCCCGAGTCAATGGCAATCCTTCAACCGGTAGCCAAATCTCTCTATCTCGAACTGAAAATTGTCTTCCATCATCTGCACCGAGCCGGGAGCAGATGCGAACAGCTCCCTGACAGAGGCTGTTTTCGGGCGGTGCCCCGATTTGGCGCTGAGGCTGGCGAATATCGTGCCCAGTCCCGCGAGTTCCGGCAACCGCGTTTCCAACGCAGCAATATCATCGCCGATATTCTCATAGCGCAGATACACGTCGATGCAGTTTTCGCCGCCAATCCGGTAATGCCTGTCATTCGCGCGCAGATATCTCAGGTCGCGGTCCAGATAGGCGCCGAAATCCTCACCCGGTTTGCGCCGCCAGAAATAGGCGGAAACAGCGCGGTCGAACGGGCTGCGAACGATCGAAACCTTGAGCGACCTGTTCCAGATTTCTTCCCCCAGACGCTGTTTGACCTGCGCCGCGGGCAAGTGGTTGCGGAACCGTTTGGGCAGTTGCCGCCGGGAATAGGCAAACTGCCATTCGGACCGCGGCAGAAACGGCAGGCGGTACCATGGATAGGCATAGTTTTGAGGCGACGTGTACCCGCGTTCCCGCCGCGTTAGCTCGTCTGCGCGGCTTACCTTGCCATAAGGCGTAATAATGTCGCGCGGCCCGGCAAAACTCGACAGGGCGATTTCAAAAGATGTTCCGGCAACCTTGTGCGGTTTCAGGAATATCAGCGCCGGTTCGTGAAGCAGGATCACAGCGCTTGATCCCCGGGGGGCGGCAGCAGGACTGCCATCGAATTGCATTCATGCTGCGGGCCAATGCGATCGAGCCGTTCTATCGGCGCGCCGGGAATCCGGTGATCGCACCAGTACAGGCGGTAACCCTGCGCCAGAAACGGTTCGACCAGATCGGCATTGGTGGTGTGATACCGTGCAAGTTTGTCCGGTCTGTCGAACTCAAGCAGCAACACCGCTTGCCGCCGGATCAAGGAACTGCTCGCCCCCGGCAAAAACGCAGCCTGATGCCCCTCGGTATCGATTTTCAGAATTTCGGCGGTGTCCTTGCGCTCAGGCAACAGAATGTCGTCCAGTGTGCAAGTGCGAAATTCAGTGCCGGTTTCGGACCGGGTAAAACGATGCCCGGCCTGCGCGAAGCGGTGTGATCCTCGGGTATTATCCAGCATCACCTCTTGAACCTGTGCGCCGTCCAGCTTGTTGGCCTTCAGAGTCTTTCGAATGAAATCTGCAGCCTCGGCCTCCGGCTCGATAGCGACGATTTCTGCACCCGCGAACAACGCACCTGCAATCGCGGTGAAGTATCCGAACAAGGCGCCAATGTCGTAAAAGCGGACCTTCCGCCCTGCCAATTCGCCGGAAAGCCATACCAGCCAGTCGACCATTCGCGGTTCGTGCAACCATCCGTCACCAATTGTTTCTTCGAACCATGCGGTGGGCTGCAACTTGCGGCCAGTATGGACCTGCGGGAAAGTGACCACCTTCCCGGCAAAGCGCAGTTCGTCATGGAAGACAAACCTTTCCACCCGCGCGCTGGCGGCTACGTTCGGAAATTGTGCAAGATCCGGAGTCACGCCGCCGCTTTGCCCGAACTGGCCCGGTTTCACCAGACTGGATGGTGGCTGTGATTCTTTGGGCAGGAGGATTTGTACCCAGCGGGTTGATTTCGCCGCCGCGCGGGCGGATCATGTCCGGGTTGCTGAGCAAAGGAAATGTCATGGTGTCCGAACAGAAGCCCCTATCGTCACCCTTCGGGTATCGGTCCACCGCGATGGAAGTCGCAGACGGCATCGACTTGTCCGGCATGAACATCATCGTGACCGGGGGCTATTCGGGTATCGGGACAGAAACCGTGCGCGCATTGGTCAGCGGCGGCGCGCAGGTAATTGTCGGTGCGCGCCGGCCTGACGTGGCACGCGAAGTGCTGGCCGAAATGGGCGAGAACATCACCATCCTTCCGCTCGATCTGTCGGACCCGGATTCGATCAACGGTTTCGCAGATCTTGTTGGCGGGCAGATGGACGGGGTGGATATCCTGATCAACAATGCAGCGATCATGGCCTGCCCCCTGGCACGCGATGCGCGCGGCTATGAAAGCCAGTTCGCGACCAATCATCTCGGCCATTTCCAATTGACCGCGCGTCTCTGGCCGCTGCTGGCGGCAGCAGGCGGTGCGCGCGTAGTGGTGCTTTCGTCGATCGGGCACCGCCTCAACGGGCTGGATCTCGACGATCCCAATTTCGAGACCCGCGAATACGACAAATGGCTCGCTTATGGTCAGGCGAAATCGGCCAATGCGCTGTTTGCGTTGCAGCTCGACAAATTTGGTGAGCCGCACGGAGTGCGCGCATTCGCGGTTCATCCCGGCGGTATCGCCACGCCCTTGCAGCGCCATCTGACGATGGAAGAACAGCGGGCAATGGGCTGGTATGACGAAGAGGGCAACGTCCACGAGGCGTTCAAATCGGTAGAGGAAGGGGCGGCAACCAGCGTGTGGTGCGCGGTATCGCCTCTGCTTGAGGGCATGGGCGGCGTCTATTGCGAGAATTGCGACATCGCTGCGCCTGCTGGCGATGATGTGCCAATGGGCGGCGTGCATCCGCATGTACGCGACGAAGCCCTGGCCCAGGCGCTGTGGGACAAGTCCGAGGAAATGACCGGGGTCATTTTTCGCCCCTAACCGCTCTGCCTGTCAGCATAGTACAGGCAAAGATCGCTGACCGGGCAGGTTTCGCATTTCGGCGCACGGGAAGTGCAAATCCGTTTACCGAATTGAATCAGCCAGAAATGCCCGTCTCGCAGTGCCCATTCCGGGGAACGTTGCTCCAATTGCTGCGCGGTCCTGTCCGCGGTTTTTGCTTCGGTCAGACCGATCCGGTTGCAGACGCGGTGGACATGGGTGTCGACCGCGATCACGTCTTTGCCGAAGGTGAAACTGAGGACAATGTCGGCACATTTGCGGCCGATGCCCGGCAGCGACAGCAGACCTTCGCGCGTGTCCGGCACCGCTGCGCCATGCTCCCCGATCAACGCCTCGCAAAAGGCGCGAATGTTGCGCGTCTTGTTGTTGTAAAGCCCGCATGGCTTGATCGCCGCAGCAATGTCTCGGTCATCCAGTTCAAGCATCGCGTGCGGGTTGGTCGCCAGTGAAAACAGCGCGCGGCTGGCCTTGGCCGTATTGCGGTCCAGCGACTGGGCAGAAAGCATACAGGAGATGCACGAACGAAACGCATCCGGCTGCCCCTTTGGCCCCTTGGCGTTTTTCGTGCGGCCCGGCATCGCCTTTGCCAGGCGCCGGTAAACCGCGTCCACCTGTGATGTATCGAGCAATTCGGCCATGCCGTTTCAGCGAGCGAGAGGCGTTCCGGTTCCTGTTTCGCAGTCGCTGCGAACTGGGCATTCGGCGCATTGCGGCTGGCGCGGCCGGCAGAATGTCTGGCCGAGTTTTTTCAGCAGCAAATGATGTTCGTCAATGTCGGCGGCCGACCATTCATCGGGCACGACCGGCATCAACGCGTCATAGGTTCTGGCAGTGTCGGCCTTTGCCGGGACAATTCCCATACGCTGCATGATCCGGCGGTGATGCCCGTCGATCACCATCACCTTGCGCGCGAAACTGCTGGCATTCATCACCCCTGCGCTGTTCTTGCGCGCAACACCGGGCAGCCGTTCGAGCCACGCCATCGCGTCTTCAAGGTCGAGATTGGACAGGTGGCGCAGGTCAACAGAACCCCTTTCCGCAATGATCGCGCCCAGACAATCCTTGAGCCGCTGCGCCGCAACTTTCGGAAAAGTCTGCCGCTTCAGCCGCGCCTCCAGATCCTTCACCGGCACCGCCGCCACCGCTTCCCACGAACCGTATTCGGCCAGCAATCCATCGGTGGAGGCATTGGATGCCGCCGTCTTGGTCTGCGCGCCGATCACTCCGTGCACCAGCACCCATTCAGGCGCACGGCGTTTGCCGTCAGGCCGGACGATGCGGCCGAAACGCGCGATCAACGCGGCTTGAATGCGCCGCAAGGTTTCAGTGCGCGGATCGGGGCCCAGCGGGAGTTGCATATATGCTAGAGGCTATCGCCGCCGGCCGGGAGGATGCCCAGACGCCACCTTGTCCACTTTGAAGGTAGCGGCGGGATTGAATGATTTGGTCCGCAGTCACCATCATTTACAATCCAACTTGTGCGTCCCGATAGGCTGCGATCAGCGAACAGGTGATGATTTTGCGCCTTGATCGCATTGCAGGCTGCATGCGCCGATTGGGCGACCAGCGGCCTCGGATCGGATCCCATACGTTCGAGTGCCGGTAGAACTTCGGGCTTGAGAGAATAGGCAAGCAATCCGCAGGCACGGTACCTTACCATATACGACCGATCTTCGGTCGCAGCCAATCCGAGTTCGACTGCTTCATCCGCGATCCGCGCATAGCGTGTTGCGTAGTAAACCAGAGCAGTTCGCCCTTGCCATGTTCTGAAATGAGGGAAAGCCTGCCGCATAAATCGCACCACGCCAAACCCGAGAGGTCGCAACTTGGCCCAAGCCAGATCCTGCTGTTCACTGGCTGCGGTATCAAGCCGCGCGACAGCTTCAGAGACCTGCTCTTCCCGCTTCAAAAATCACTCCCACTCGATCGTTCCCGGCGGTTTGCTGGTGTAGTCGTAAACCACGCGGTTGATGCCCTGCACTTCGTTGACGATGCGGGTGGCGCACCCGGTCAGGAAGCTGGCGTCGAAGGGATAGACATCTGCCGTCATACCGTCGGTGCTGGTCACCGCGCGCAGGCCGCAGACGCTGTCATAGGTGCGGGCATCGCCCATCACGCCGACGGTCTTGACCGGCAGCAGCACGGCAAATGCCTGCCAGATGGCGTCATACAATCCGGCGTTGCGGATTTCCTCGAGATAGATCGCGTCCGCTTTGCGCAAGATGTCGCAGCGTTCCTTGGTCACTTCGCCGGGAATGCGGATCGCAAGGCCCGGGCCGGGGAACGGGTGACGGCCAACGAAGACATCGGGCAAGCCCAGTTCGCGGCCCAGATCGCGGACTTCATCCTTGAACAATTCGCGCAAGGGTTCGACCAGTTGCATGTTCATGCGTTCGGGCAGGCCGCCGACATTGTGGTGGCTCTTGATCGTAACCGACGGGCCGCCGGTGAAGGACACACTTTCGATCACATCGGGATAGAGTGTACCCTGCGCGAGGAAATCTGCGCCGCCGACTTTCTTCGCCTCCGCTTCGAACAGGTCGATGAATGCGCCGCCGATGAATTTGCGTTTTTTCTCAGGGTCGGTTTCACCCTTCAGCCCGCCCAGGAATTGTTCTTCGGCGTCCACGTGGACCAGCGAGATATTGTAGTGGTCGCGGAACAGGGTCACGACCTGTTCTGCCTCGTTCATGCGCATCAATCCGTGATCGACGAAAACGCAGGTCAGCTGGTCGCCGATGGCCTCGTGGATCAGCACTGCTGCAACTGCCGAATCGACGCCGCCGGACAGGCCGCAGATGACCTTGCCGTCACCCACCTGCGCGCGGATTTCCTCAATCTTGGTCTTGCGGAATTCGGCCATCGTCCAGTCACCGGCCAGACCGCACACATGGCGCACGAAATTGGCGAGCAGCTTTGCACCGTCGGGCGTGTGGACGACTTCGGGGTGGAACTGGGTGCCGTAAAACTTGCGCTTTTCATCGGCGATAACCGCGAACGGCGCGCCGTCGCTGGTGGCAACGATTTCAAATCCTGGTGCAAACTGGGTGACCTTGTCGCCGTGGCTCATCCATACCTGATGCCGCTCGCCTACTTTCCAGAGGCCATCGAACAGGGCGCACTCTTTTGTCACGGTCAAATAAGCGCGGCCAAACTCGCCGCCTTCACCCGATTCGTGACCGCGCCGGACCTCGCCGCCCAGCTGGTGGCTCATGACCTGCTGCCCGTAGCAAATCCCAAGGATCGGGACGCCGGCCTCGAACAGGATTTCCGGCGCACGGGGCGATCCTTCGTCGGGGACGCCTGCGGGCGAACCTGACAGGATGATGCCTTTGGGCTTCATCCGCTTGAACGCCTCTTCCGCCATGCTGAACGGGGCGATTTCCGAATAGACACCAGCCTCGCGAACGCGCCGCGCAATAAGCTGGGTCACCTGGCTGCCGAAATCGACGATGAGGATGGAATCGGGGAGATGTGCTTGGTCCATGGCGCGTGGCGATAAGACGGCGCGGGGAAGCTGGCAAGCGCCCGCGAGCGATCCTGCACGGACCATGTGGCCTGTTTCAGGGGCGCACGACATGCCAGCCAGGCCGAAGGCAAGCGGCGCCGGTGGATGAACGCGCAGTGGCAGTCACGCTTTGGCCAATCGCAAGGACAACGAGACCCCACAGCCAAGTTGCAAAAAACGCAACATTGCTACACCTTTTCTCATTTGTGTAAAGTTAGGCGCAACATTATTACAAGGGTCGAACCGGCGGTCAGGTCCTCCTCTCCCTTATACTGCCCCCGGTGACGACAGGACATCCAGGCGCACTCCTCCTCCCTCGCGTCGGATCTTCTGGCTCTCGTCGAAGCTGCCCGCGAGTGCAGCAGGATGCCCGGCCAACCGGCCCGCCATCCAACCGGCGAAAGCGATCAGAGACGCGGCTGCCTTTCAGTCCCCCTTAAAACTTTAGGCAGCCGCGTCTCCCAACGCTCCCGCAAGCACACGTCAGTCGGGCAAGCCAATCCGCTCTGCCTCTGCCCGCAATTCTGTTTTCAGCAGCTTGCCGATGTGGCTGCGGGGCATTTCATCGATTGCATGCAATTGAGCCAGACGCTGGGTCTTGCCCAGCCGTGCATTGACCGCTTGCTGCACTGCCGCGGGTTCTGCTTCCCCTTCCATCACAACGAAGCCGACCGGGGTTTCTCCCCATTTGCGGCTTGGGACGCCGATCACGGCAGCCTCTTTCACGCCCTCTTCCTTGAGCAGCTCGTTTTCCAGATCGACCGGATAGATATTGAAACCGCCGGAAATGATCATGTCCTTCTCGCGCCCGACGAGTTCGACGAAACCGTCTTCGTCGACCCGGCCGATGTCGCCCATCCGCATCCACCATTCGCCGGTGTCCGGATCGATCCACTGTGCCTCCGATGTCTTGTCAGGGCGGTTCTTGTAACCGCTCATCATCGCCGGGCCGCGTCCGATCAGCTCGCCTGCTTCACCCGGGGGCAGCAGCCGGCCCTGCTTGTCCATCACCTTCAGCTGGCTGCCCGGTGCCGGCTGACCCACAGTATGCAGCTTGTCGGGATGCTCATGCGCTTGCAGCAGGCAGACAACGCCGCCTTCGGTCATCGAATAAATCTCGATCAACCCGCCAGGCATTCGTTTTAGCACTTTCGCTTTCAGCTCGGCAGAAAACGGCGCGGAGGTGCAGTATTTGATCTGCAGGCTGGACAGGTCGAAATCGTCAAAGGCGGGCTCATCCATCAGCCGTTGATACTGAACCGGGACCAGCATGGTGGTGGTTACACGGTCACGCTGGGCAAGCTCGAGCCACTTCTTCGTGCCGAATTTACCCATGATCGTCACCGTGCCGCCAGCCAGCAAGGCAGAAAGAAATGCGACCATGGTGGTGTTTGAATAAAGCGGTGTCGATGTCAGCGAACGCACCTCGCGGTTTGCCGCGAGATAGGATGCTGCGGTTGCTGCGAACTGCCGCCAGCGCATCAGGTGCGAATGCACGATCCCTTTGGGAATGCCGGTGGTCCCGCTGGAATAGATGATGTTAAAAGGCTCTTCTCCGCGCGGAACGAAAGGCGATGCCTTCGCGCCTTCCTGCCCCATCCATGCGTCCAGCTCCTCGTCCAGAACGATCCGGTCGAGGCCAGCCATGAAATCATCACCCAGTTCGGTCAGCTTGGCCCGGTCGATGAACAGATGCCGTGCGCCAGAATCCTTTGCCATGCCTTCAAGCTGCTGCGGGCTGGCGCTGGTCGTCAGCGGGGCCGCCACACCGCCGGCGAGGACTGCGGCGAGGAACACCAGACCGTAGTTGACAGTCGAAGTGCCAAGGATGGCGACCGATTGCCCCTGCTGCAGGCCGGTTTCCTGGAGGCGCGATGCGATACGCTCTATCCGGTCCACCATTTCGCGCCAATTCAGTTCGACATCA
The DNA here is from genome assembly GCF_009828095.1 of Pontixanthobacter luteolus. Lineage (GTDB taxonomy): Bacteria > Pseudomonadota > Alphaproteobacteria > Sphingomonadales > Sphingomonadaceae > Pontixanthobacter > Pontixanthobacter luteolus. Next base: position 222,759 of record NZ_WTYP01000002.1, read on the forward strand.
TCGTCGCGCATCGCGGGTTTGTCTGGCTGAATATCAGCCCAAAGCCGGAAGATTTCCCGGTAAGTACCGTAAGGCGCGCTGAGTTTCTCGAGCATGTTTTCCTGAGTCATGTCCGGACCCTAACCGGACCGCTCAGGCAATCAACATTCGATTACGTTTACCGCCAGTCCGCCCTGACTGGTTTCCTTGTACTTGGTCGACATGTCGAGGCCGGTCTGGCGCATCGTTTCGATAACCTGGTCAAGCGAAACGAGGGTCATTTCATCGCGGTGCAAGGCCAGCCGCGCGGCGTTCACCGCCTTGACTGCGCCGATCGCATTGCGTTCGATGCAGGGGACCTGCACCAGCCCGCCCACCGGGTCGCAGGTCAGGCCAAGATTGTGTTCCATCCCGATTTCGGCGGCGCTGGCGATCTGCGTTGGCGATCCGCCCCACAATGCAGCGAGCCCGCCCGCTGCCATCGAACAGGCAACACCGACTTCGCCCTGACAGCCCATCTCTGCACCCGAAATCGAGGCGCGCTGTTTGTAAAGCAGCCCGATCGCGCCAGCAGTCAGCAGGAATTTACGCCTGCTGTCACGGCACGCACGGTCTTCGGCATCAAGGCAGTAGAACCGCATGACCGCAGGCAGGATGCCCGCTGCGCCATTGGTGGGCGCGGTCACCACCTTGCCCCCGGCGGCGTTTTCTTCGTTCACTGCCATCGCGAAACAATTGAGCCAATCGAACAATTGTTCGCGTTCGTTCGATTGCGGCGCGCCGTCCAGCTTCGCCCACAATTCAGGCGCACGCCGGCGCACATTCAATCCGCCGGGCAGGATACCGGTCTGCTGCAGGCCGCGCGCAATGCAATCGTCCATTGCCTGCGCAATATTGTCGATGCCCGAGCACGTTTTCGCGCGGGGCCGCATCGCGTCCTCATTGGCCAGCACAATTTCGTGGATCGGCAATTCATGCTCGGCAGACAGGGCCAGCAATTCAGCCGCCGATCCGAAAGCAAACGGCACTGCACTGCCAACGGTAATGCGGTCGTTTTTCGGCGGGTTTTTCAGCTGCCTTTCGGTCGCGATGAAGCCGCCGCCGGTCGAATAATAGGTCCGGTCCGAAAGCAGCTCCCCTTGGCGGTCGAACGCGCGCAAGCGCATCCCGTTGGGGTGCAGCGCAGGCACGATGTGTCCGGCCAAATCCACATCGGCACGGCTGTCGAAGCCGATATCGCGCTTCCCACAAAGCGGCAGGATGCTTTCATTTTCCAGGCGTGCCATCTGCGCTTCGGCCACGGCCGGATCGAAAGTCTCCGGCTTGTGCCCCATCAGCCCCAGGATCGCAGCTCTGGGTGTACCGTGACCCACCCCGGTCAGCGCCAATGAGCCTTGCAATTCGATATGCACACGTTCGGCACGGTCCAGCTTGCCCGACCGCTTCAGCGCCTTCAGAAACATGGCAGATATGCGCATCGGGCCGACCGTATGCGAACTGGAGGGGCCAATCCCGATCCGGAAAATATCGAGCACAGAAAGCATGCCGTCTTCGTTGCGCCGGTGCTTGCCCTGCGTCAACCGGTTTCATTTGAAACCAGCTGCACGGGTATCTTACTTGCCCAGCTGCCCCAGTCCGAATGCCACCATCACGCCAAGCGCCGTCGCCACCCCGACCCAGTGCCATTTTTCGCGGTATGCCTTTGGGAATACCTCCATTGCCAGGCTGGCAACAACGGCCCCTGCAGCAAAGCAGCGCAAACCCGACAGCCAGTCTTCGGACACTCCCGACAGCAGCACGTTGCCGCCGATCGCTGCTGCGGCGAGCACAACCGCAGCCATGGCCCACATTCCGAACGTGGCCACGTTTGACCGGCCGCTCTTCTGCATTTCCTTTGCTCCGCCCGCTGCCTCTGGCAGGTTGGAGAGCAGGATCGAGCCGGCAAGCGCAGCGGTTTCCATCGGCCCCGCACCGATCAAGGCAACGCCGAGCGCAAGGTTTTCGGGTATCCCGTCTGCGACAATTGCGGCCAGCAGCCCGCCGCCTGATTCGTTCGCAACATATGTGTCCAGGCAATATTCGATCAGGGCAAACAGCGATGCGCCCGCCATCAGGCCAACCGCGCCGATCCACAGCGGGCTTCGTTCGAGCGAAGGCTCGATCAGCTCGCTCGTTACCGATAGCAGCAAGGCTCCGCCCGCAAGCGCCACAAGGAAGCTTTCGGTCCTCCGGCCGAGCCTGCCATAGACACCCCAGGCCGCACCGATCAGCAACGCGCCGGTCACCACCCCGACCACCAGAAGTGTCATCATCATGGTGTTGTTATTCCGGGCAATCCCAGGATCGGTCAATAGGCTGTGGAAGGATGCCTTCGGACCTTCCTATAACCCTCGGCAACGCCTATATATCAAGGATGAGCGAAACACCTGAAACTCCCAAGAACATGCCCCCCGAAAAAGTCGTCCAGATGGGCGAATACGGGGCCGATTCCATCAAGGTGCTGAAAGGCCTCGACGCGGTCCGCAAACGGCCCGGCATGTATATCGGCGATACAGATGACGGCAGCGGCCTGCATCACATGGTGTTCGAAGTTTCAGACAACGCAATCGACGAGGCGCTGGCCGGTCACTGCGACCTTGTTCTGATCGAACTGAACCCCGATGGATCGGTTTCGGTCGAAGATAACGGCCGCGGCATCCCGGTCGACATGCACAAGGGCGAAGGCGTTTCGGCGGCAGAAGTTATCATGACCCAGCTGCACGCCGGCGGTAAGTTCGAAAACACCAATGACGACAACGCCTACAAGGTGTCCGGCGGCCTCCACGGGGTTGGCGTATCGGTCGTGAACGCATTGTCGGAATGGCTCGAACTGGTGATCTGGCGTGACGGCAAGGAGCACTGGATGCGCTTCGAGCACGGCGACGCTGTCAATTCGCTGGAAGTTCGCGGCGATGCCCCGCCGGTTGACAGCAATGGCGACAAGAACGGCCTGAAGAAGGGCACGCGCGTCACATTCATGGCCAGCGAAGACACGTTCAAGAACGTGACCACCTACGATTTCGACAAGCTCGAACATCGCTACCGCGAACTCGCGTTCCTCAATTCGGGCGTACGCATCCTGATCCGTGACAGGCGCGGTGAAGAGCCGTTGGAACATGACCTGTTCTATGAAGGCGGGATTGCCGCATTTGTAGGCTTCCTCGACCGGAACAAGCACGCGCTCATTCCGGAACCGATCGCCATTTCGGCTGAAAAAGACGGCATCGGCATCGATGTCGCGCTGGAATGGAACGACAGCTATTATGAAAACGTCCTGTGTTTCACCAACAACATCCCGCAGCGCGACGGCGGAACCCACCTTGCCGCGTTCCGAACTGCGCTGACCCGGACGCTCAACAATTACGCCGCCAGTTCGGGCATGCTCAAGAAGGAGAAAGTCACGCTTTCGGGTGAAGACATGCGCGAAGGCCTGACCGCGATTGTTTCAGTCAAGCTACCCGATCCCAAATTCTCCAGCCAGACCAAGGACAAGCTCGTCAGCAGCGAAGTTCGCGGCCCGCTGGAAGGGTTGATGGGCGACAAGATGACCGAATGGCTGGAAGAAAATCCTGCCAATGCAAAAATCATCATCCAGAAAATCATCGACGCTGCCGCTGCCCGCGAAGCTGCGAAAAAGGCACGCGAACTGACCCGCCGCAAGGGCGCGATGGATATCGCCTCGCTGCCCGGCAAGCTGGCCGATTGTCAGGAACGCGATCCGGCAAAGTCCGAACTGTTCCTGGTTGAGGGCGATTCCGCAGGTGGCAGTGCCAAGCAGGGGCGTGACCGGCATTACCAGGCGATCCTGCCGCTGAAGGGTAAAATCCTGAACGTCGAACGCGCACGTTTCGACCGGATCATTTCGTCGAAGGAAGTCGGCACGCTGATCCAGGCGATGGGCACCGGGATCCGCGATGAATTCAACATCGAAAAGCTGCGCTATCACAAGGTCGTGATCATGACCGACGCTGACGTCGACGGTGCGCATATCCGGACCCTGCTGCTGACTTTCTTCCACCGCCAGATGCCGGAGATCATCAAGAATGGTCACCTGTTCATCGCCCAACCGCCGCTGTTCAAGGTCAGCAAGGGGCGCAGCGAAGTGTACCTTAAAGATCAGGCCGCGATGGATCGCTATCTGGTCGCAGGCGGGCTGCAAGGCCGCATTCTGGAAAGCGAAAGCGGTGCGCGAGCCGGGACCGAGCTAGAAGCGCTCGTGGAACATGCGCTGCGCATTCGCAACCTGATGGCGTTTGTACCGAACAAGTATGATTACGGCATGATCGAAGCCTTGGCACTGGCCGGCGCGCTTGCTCCAGATATCAACCGCGAGACGCGGCAGGCTGCGCTCGAAGATGCGGCCCGGCGGCTGCAAATGGGCGATACAGAGGCAAGATGGTCGGCGCAGCTTCGCGAGGATGGCAGCATTCGTCTCGACCGCCTGTGGCGCGGCGTCACCGATGTGCACGAAGTCGAAGCTGCCTTCGTTGAAAGCGCGGAGGCACGCAAACTGCATCGCCTCGCGAGCGAAAACGCCGATGTCTACGAAACGCCTTCGCGCCTCGTAAAGGGCAGCGCCGACACCGACGAAGACGGCGAGGAAAGCGACGCGGTCGAGGTGAACGGTGATGACGCAATCACCCGCCCGACGCAGTTGCTGGACGCAGTGCTCGCCGCTGGCCGCAAGGGCCTGTCGAGCCAGCGCTACAAGGGTCTGGGCGAAATGAACGCGGAACAGCTGTGGGAGACCACTCTGGACCCGGAAAATCGCGCATTGCTGCAGGTCAAGGTGGAGGATGCGGACGTTACCGACGAGATCTTCACCCGGCTTATGGGCGATGTCGTCGAGCCACGCCGTGAATTCATTCAGGACAACGCTCTCAACGTCGCCAATCTCGACGTTTAGAGGCAGGCGACGGGTATGAGCAAACGCCTGTCGGAGCGGCTGCGCAACCCGTTCGCCCGGAATACGGTCACGCCTGCGAAGTTCGGCATGTCGCGGCAAAAATCCGAGAACCATCCACTGTGGCTGGCACTGGCCGCAGCGATCATCATCGTTCTGCCAAAACTGCCGCTCGGCAATTACATAATCTATCCGTTCATGATCCTGACCACGTGGTTTCATGAGATGGGGCACGGGCTGACGGCAATCCTGCTGGGGCACGAATTCAAGGAGCTGGTAATCTTTGCCAGCGGGAGCGGATACGCTCTCACAATGTCGCCGCCAGACACCTTTGCGTTGTCGCAGGCACTCATCAGCATGGGCGGACCGCTGGGTCCGGCGATTTTCGGATCACTGCTGATTCTGGCCTCGCAAACCGACCGGGCACGGCGGCTGGCGCTGTACACGCTGGGTTTCGTGATCATCCTGTCGACTGCAATCTGGGTCAGGAGCCTGGTCGGCTGGCTGGTCCTGCTGCCGATGGGTGCTGCGATCCTTTTCACCGCGCAGAAAGCCACTCCGGAAATCAGCCGCTTTGCAGTGCAGTTTCTGGGCGTGAATGCGGCGATCAGCATGTTCGGGCAGTGGCGCTATCTGTTTTCGGTCGGCGGAACGATTGGCGGATCGCATCAGAAATCCGATACCGCAGCGATTGCAGATCAGCTGCATTTGCCGCACTGGTTCTGGGCAAGCGGGCTGATCCTGATTGGCTTGTTGATGATTGGTGCCAGCCTGTACCGTGTCTTGCGCAAGCGGGACACGCAGTGGACGGTCCATTGACGACCCGCAGCAACGAAGCGCGGGGCAGGCTGATATACGGGGAGGGCCAACAATGACGGATCAGACAAGCAAGATCGGCATCGAACGGGGCGGTTTCATCCTGTTCCTTGCGTTGGTCACTCTGGGTGTCATCCTCGTGGTGCTGCCTTTTGCGCGCCCGCTGTTGTGGGCCGCGCTGGCTGCGATCATGTTCCAGCCGCTATACCGATGGATGCTACCCCGCTGCGGCGACAGCCCGAACAGGGCGGCAATTGCCACCTTGCTGATCATTACCTTTGCCGTGGTCCTGCCTACATTCCTGATCGGCAGTGTGGTTATCGAAGAAGCGGTTGCGGTGTTCTTTGCCTTTCGCGACGGCAATATCGACGTGTCGGCTTGGTTCACGCAGGTGTTTGACGCATTGCCCGGCGGCATCCAGTCCGCGCTGGAAAGCTTTGGCCTCGGCAATCTCGACGGGCTTATCAACCGCACGCAGGATTTTGCTCGCGAAAGCACCGGCATGATCGCCCAGCGCGCTGTGGCCATCGGCAGCAGCGCCGCAGGGTTTGTGCTGGCATTCGGCGTCGGACTTTACGTCACCTATTTCCTGCTTCGCGACGGGAAGAAGATCGGAGCGGCTGTCGTGGCAGGGCTGCCGATGCAACCCGCGATTGCAAATGAATTGGCGGAAAAATTCCTGTCCATCGTTCGCGCCACGATCAAGGGATCGGTGGTCGTCGGGCTGGTTCAGGGCGCACTCGGGGCGATCACTTTCTGGATCGTCGGGATGCCATCGGTGATGCTGTTCGGCCTGCTGATGGCAGTGTTCTCCCTGCTCCCCGCACTTGGCCCTGCGCTGGTATGGGCACCGGTTGCGATTTACCTGCTCGCCACGGGGGCTATCTGGCAGGGGGTCGTGGTCATCGCCTCCGGCGTGCTGGTGATCGGCATGGCGGACAATGTCCTGCGGCCCATTCTGGTGGGGCGGGATACCGGCATCCCCGACTGGATCATCCTGATCACAACGCTGGGCGGAATTGGCCTGATGGGTCTTGCCGGAATCGTGGTCGGCCCGTTGCTTGGCGGCCTGTTCCTCGCCGGATGGACCATCGCGCGGCAGCAGCGCGAAGCCGAAGCGGCCGTCTTATAGCGTGACCTGTGGCTGATCGCGTGACCTATGATGCCATCATCCTTGGCGGCGGAGCTGCCGGCCTGTTCTGCGCCGCACGTGCAGGGCAGCGCGGCAAGCGTGTACTGGTGCTCGAACGCGCCGCCAAACCGGGGAAGAAAATCCTGATTTCAGGCGGCGGGCGGTGCAATTTCACCAATATCGGCGCGGGGCCTGCCAATTACCTTTCCGCCAATCCCCATTTCGCCAAGTCTGCGCTCAGCCGTTACACGCCCCGCGATTTCCTGGACCTTGTCGAAAGCCACGAAATTGCCTGGCACGAGAAAACTCTGGGCCAGTTGTTCTGCGATGACAGTGCCAAACAGATTGTCGCGATGCTGCTGTCCGAATGCGAAAAGGCGGCCGAGTTCGGCGGACAGGTCGACCTGCTGTGCGATCACGAAGTAACCGATGTGGCGTACGAAGACGGTGCCTATCTGGTAACTGCCAATGGTACACTGTTCGGTGCGCACACTCTGGTCATTGCGACCGGCGGGCCGTCGATCCCGAAAATGGGCGCGACCGGATTTGCCTATGACCTTGCGCGCCAATTCGGTCTGAAAGTGGTCGAGCCCCGGCCTGCGCTCGTCCCGCTGACGCTGGGCGGCGAAGATGTGCTGTTCCGCGATCTGTCCGGCGTCGCGGCTCAGGTCGATGCGCATTGCGGCAAGACACAATTTCGCGAAGCGGCACTGTTCACGCACCGGGGGCTTTCCGGCCCATCGATCCTGCAAATCTCGTCTTACTGGCAACATGGCCGACCGATTGCGATCAATTTTCTGCCGCAGCACGGCGAGGGGTGGCTGCTCAATGCCAAGAACGAGCAGCCGCGAAGCACCCTGAAATCCCGCCTCAAGGAAGACTTGCCTGATAGGCTGGCGACTACGCTGGCTGAAAGGATCGGCATCGAAACCGAGCTTGGCAACACGCCGGACAAGGCACTGCGGCAGGCAGAGGCCCGGCTTGCCCGATGGGAATTTTGCCCCAACGGGACCGAGGGGTTTGCCAAGGCTGAAGTCACTGCGGGGGGAATCGATACTGCCGAACTTTCATCAAAGACGATGGAGTCCAGGAAGCAACCCGGCCTTTACGCGATTGGCGAGGCGGTCGATGTCACCGGCTGGCTGGGCGGCTATAACTTTCAATGGGCATGGGCATCTGCAGAGGCCGCAGCGCAGGCGATCTGACTGGCTGTCTGACAGGCTGGCTGAAAGGCGGCGCGGTCTTTACATCGTCATCTTGAAGCACCACCGACACTTCATGACATTTTTGCCCCGCACATCGCCCCGTATATCGCCCCGCGCATCGATTGCCGCCGTCTTGTCTGCCCTTGCCTTGTCGGCCTGTTCGACATTGCCCGATGCAGCGCCGCGTGCCGCGCCGGAACCAGCGACTCTCAAGATCGTCGGGCTGAATGATTTCCACGGCAACATCGAACCGATCCGCAGACCGATAAACGTAACCGACAATGCTGGCGAGACGCGGCAAGTGCACGCGGCTGGCGCGGCCTATCTGGCATCGGCGGTGCGCAAATATCGTGAGGGCGGAGATTACAGCCTGGTTATCGCAGCGGGCGACCTGATCGGCGGCAGCCCGCTTGCCTCTTCCATCTTTCTCGATGAACCGGCCATTGGCGCGATGAACCGGATCGGGCTGGATTTCAACGCAGTCGGCAATCACGAATTTGACCGCGGCTGGCGCGAACTGAAACGCATTCAGAACGGCGGCTGCGAGAAAACCGGTCTGCGCGAACCGTGTCAGGTCGAAAACCCCTATCCGGGCGCTGAATTCCGCTTTCTGGCCTCGAATGTCATCATGCCCGACGGGACCACACTGTTCCCGTCATACGGCGTACGCCGCTTCGGCGAAGGCGCTGCTGAACTGGCAGTTGGCGTCATCGGTCTGACGCTGAAAGATACACCGACCCTCGTCACCCCGAGCGGAGTCGCAGGGCTGACCTTTGCTGACGAAGCGGCATCGATCAATGCAGTCGTCCCTGAGCTGGTGAAGCAGGATGTCGACCTGATCGTGGTGTCGATCCATCAGGGGCTTTACACCGAAGTCGGCTATAACGACAAAAGCTGCGGCGGCGTTTCCGGACCGCTGATCGACATTCTGAAACAGGTCGATCCGCGAGTCGATGTGGTTATTTCGGGCCATACACACCGCGCCTACGTTTGCGATTTTTCCGCCATCGACCCGCAGCGCGAATTCCTGGTTACCAGCGCCGGATATGGCGGATCCATGCTGACCGACATCACGCTGACGGTCGATCCGGTGAGCGGCACGGTGCTGAGCAAATCGGCCGACAACATCGTCGTGCAAATCGCGGGTGAGGATGATGCGGCAGACGCATCGCTGGAAATATTCCAAGCCGACACCGAAGTTGCCGCTTATGTCGCGCAATACGTGGCCGCCTCAAGCGCGGCGGCACAGCGCCCGGTAGGGAAAATCCCGGCTCCGGCTGATGATCCCGGCCCGTCAACCGAAGAAACCGCGCTGGGCAATCTGATCGCGGATGCCCAGCTGTTCGGCACGCTGGATGCCGGCGCGCAGATCGCCTTCATGAACAATTCGGGTATCCGCACGGGATTGCGCCCTACCGATGACGGCACGATCACCTTCGGCGACATCTACACGGTCCAGCCGTTCGGCAACACGCTGGTCACGAAAAGCTTTACCGGGGCGCAATTGCTGGCCCTGCTGGAACAGCAATTCGACGATCAGGGATTTGTTCAGACATTCTCCGCCTCGCAAGGTTTCACGATGAGCTGGGATATGTCGCGGCCCATGGGTAGCCGGGTTGTTTCAGCGATGCTGAATGGCGCGCCTATCGATCCCGCTGCGACTTACCGCATCACCATGAACAGCTTTCTGGCAGCAGGCGGCGACAGCTTCACGGTGTTTGAAGAGGGAACAGATGTCGTGAACGGGCCGGTCGATCTGGACGTGATGCAAGCCTATCTGGCGCAGCAGGAAGTCACGCCATTACCGGCGATCGGACGGATGCAGGATATTACTCCCGGCAGCTGACCATTAACTGGCCAATCGGGCAAACAATCCGCCTCAGGCGGAACGCAGGCCGGTAACACCGCGGGCGCCGCCATCTTGTGCGCTAAGCCCGGCAAACATGGTGTCGATAATCTGCGCCAGCTTGTCCAGCTGCAGCCTGTCTTCCAGCATCATCAGCATTTGCGGCGAGGTGTAGCAGACCACCATCTGGTTAATCAGCGTCAGCGCGCGGTCTATCTTCAGCCCTTCGAAATACCCTTCGGCCTGCGCCTGCGCGACCAGTTCGCTGAGGTAGTGATCGGCCAGATCGATATATCCGCGCACCTGCTCGAAACGGGCGGTGCCCAGCTCGCAATAAAGCGCGAACGTATCGGGGCTGCGGCGGTAGCGTTCCTGTTCGCGCACGAACCGGCGGGCGTAAAATTCATAGAATTTGCGGCGGATCGGAAGGTCTGACGCCAGCACCTCTTCCATGATTTCGATGTCGGGGGCGAACCAGTCTTCGACGATGGCGTCGAACAGGTCGCTTTCTTCGGGAAAAATCGCCTCGATCCGGGCACGCGAAACCTGCGCTTCATGCGCCAGAGTGACGCGCGTCACCTCGGAACCGCGGCGTTCGGTTACTTCGAGCGCCAGAGCGGCAAGCCGCCTGCGTTCTTTTTCTGCATCTTCGCGCGTCATCGAACCTTCCCTGCCGCACTTGGCGGTGAGGGCTATTTAGGGTCGATCGCCGGGGACTCAACCTCTTGTTCCGCCTGTATTTGGCGGGCCTGCTGTTCCAGCACCTTGTACCTGCCATATTCGGGGCGCTTCGACAGCATGAATTGGGCTATCTTGGCCAGATCTGCGCCGTAATCCCCAGTCGGGTAAATCGGCGGACCAAAGCCCAGCATCATATCGTCGTTGCAGACCCAGGCCGGTACGATGGGGACATTTGCGGCCATGGCAATATGATAGAACCCGGATTTCCAGCTACCGTCGCTCGCGCGGGTGCCCTCAGCCGCGATCACCAAGGCGAGCTGATCGCGCCGGGTAAATTCGGCGGCGACCTGATCGACCACATTGGCGCGTTTGGTCCGGTCGATGGGAATGCCGCCCATGTCGAGCATGAAGTTGCGCATGAAACCCTTGAACAGGGTGTGCTTGCCCATGAAGTTGGGATGGACGCCCTCTTCCTCGGTCGCGCCGAGGAAAAACACGAAATCCCAGTTGGACGTATGCGGCGCACCAGCAATGACAAATTTCGGCAGGTCGGGCAGGTGGCCGTCCAGCTTCCAGCCCTTCCAGTGATACAGCCAGATGATTATCCGCCGCACGATCCGCGACAAGACGGATCGTTGGCGAACCGGCTGGCTCGGCGATGTGTCGGACATGTTCTCTCCCAATGCCATCTGCCTAGCAGTTACGTAGGGGAATGCGAGAGGACGCACGCAAAATTCTGTTCAAGCGGGATACGGACTGATGCACCGGGCAAAGTCTCGGCGAAGCGGTCATTCTCATTGGCGGCGCGGCTTACTTGCTAAAGCGTTTTCCCCACCCATTCAGGCGACGGGTCCACCATTTTTTCTTCGCCCGCGATGATGGCATCCATGATCACATCCTGAACACGCCGAATCGCGGTTTTTCAGCGATTGGCGCCTCCAGCGTGGCGGCGAAGGCGAGGCCCAGCACGTCGCGGGTTTGCGCGGGGTCGATCACGCCGTCATCCCACAGGCGCGCGGTGGCGTAATAGGGATTGCCTTCGTCTTCGTATTTCTGGCGGATCGGCGCCTTGAACGCCTCCGCTTCGCGCTCGTCCCATTTGTCCGCATCGCGGTGGACCGTGGCGAGGACCGACGCCGCCTGTTCGCCGCCCATCACCGAAATACGCGCATTGGGCCAGGTGAACAGGAAACGCGGGGAATATGCTCTGCCGCACATGCCGTAATTGCCCGCGCCGAAGCTGCCGCCGATGACGACCGTTACTTTCGGCACGGTCGCGGTGGCAACGGCTGTGACCAGTTTCGCGCCATGTTTGGCGATGCCTTCCGCCTCGTATTTCCCGCCGACCATGAAGCCGGAAATGTTCTGCAGGAACAGCAGCGGGATGCGCCGCTGACAGGCGAGTTCGATAAAATGCGCGCCCTTTTGCGCGCTTTCGGAAAATAGCACCCCGTTATTGGCGAGGATCGCGACCGGCATTCCCCAGATATGGGCGAAACCGCAAACCAGCGTGCTGCCGTAATGCTGCTTGAACTCGTGGAACTCGCTGCCGTCGACCAGCCGCGCGATTACTTCATGCACATCATAAGGTGCGCGCACATCATCGGGCACGACGGCATAAAGATCTTCCGCGTCGAATTTGGGTGGGCGCGGGTCGCGCAGTTCGATGTTTTGCGCCTGCGCGAAATTGTCGCCCAGATGGCTAACGATATCGCGCACGATGGTCAGCGCGTGCTCGTCGTTTTCGGCCAGATGATCGACCACGCCCGATTTCTTCGCATGCAGATCGCCGCCGCCCAAATCCTCTGCGCTGATTTCCTCGCCCGTTGCCGCCTTCACCAGCGGCGGCCCGGCCAGGAAGATCGTGCCCTGATTGCGCACGATCACCGTTTCGTCAGACATTGCGGGCACATAGGCGCCGCCCGCGGTGCAGCTCCCCATCACACAGGCGATCTGCGGGATACCTTGCGCGCTCATATTGGCCTGATTGAAGAAGATGCGCCCAAAATGGTCGCGGTCAGGAAAAACCTCTGCCTGATGCGGCAGGTTCGCGCCGCCGCTATCGACCAGATAGATGCACGGCAGGCGGTTCTCCATCGCAATTTCCTGCGCGCGCAGGTGCTTCTTCACCGTCATCGGGTAGTACGTGCCGCCCTTTACGGTGGCATCGTTGCACACGATCATCACCTGCCGGCCCGACACCCGGCCGATGCCCGCGATCATCCCTGCAGCAGCGATATCGTCCTTGCCATACATGCCGTTCGCGGCGAGTTGGCCGACTTCAAGGAAGGGTGATCCCGGATCGAGCAGCCGCTCGACGCGTTCCCTCGGAAGCAGTTTCCCGCGCGACATATGGCGCTCTCGGCTGCCCTCGCTACCGCCCAGTGCAGCCTTGGCGACATGCTCGCGCAAATCTGCGGCGAGCGCCTTGTTATGCTCGAAACGTGCCTTGGCGTCGGGGGTCTCGCGGTCGAGCGTAGATGTGAGAACGGGTGCGGTCATTTTCTCTCCTTGAAGCCGCCCTAAACATGTTGCAACCTCAGGCCAAGATTGAAGGGTTCGCAAAATGAAGTTTCGTCATCCGGCAATTATCTGTGCCGCCACCTTGGGCGCTACTTCGGTTCCGGCAAGCGCGGATATCTCAGCGCTTTACGAAGTCGAGTCGTACGAAGACGAGATTGACCGCGCCGTCGATTTCGCGATGACGATCGAAGTCAGCGATGAAGGCCATGCCCGCCTGCACCTGTCTGGCCGGTCGAGCTATTTTCTCATCCGCGAAGGGGCAGTTTATGCGGTCGCACGCGGGATCGACGGGCCATATGCCGAAAGGCTGGATGACCTCGAGGCCGTGATCGAAAACGCAGGGCAGGCAGGCGGAATCTCGCTCGAAATACTCGCCCAATTGCCGGAGATCGAACTGGTAAAATCCGGGACGGTGAAGGTCGGAACTTGGAAAGGGCAAGGATACGCGCAGCGCGATTACGATGATGAAATAGGGCGGCCGGAGCTGGTGGTTACCGAGGACGGGAGCCTCCGGCCAATCGGCAAAGCTTTTGCGCAGCTGATGGAAGGACGGTTCGGCGCACTGCGAAGCTTGTCTCTAACCGGCCTGTTCGGCGGTCTTGGCCTTTACGATCAAGGGGTCCGCGATTTGCTGAAGGGAGGAACTCCGATACGCATCAGGCACCTCGAATTGTCCGAAGTGTCATCCCAGGATATCGACCCTGCCCGGTTCGAACTGCCGCCGCGCGTGCTCACCCGAGACGAGATCCGTTCACAGAACGAACCGTTCGAGTGGGCACCCGCATTCGGCCGTCAGCCCGAAGGTTAACTAGCCCGCAGCCCCGATCAGTTCGCGCCCGATCAGCATCCGCCTGATCTCATTGGTGCCTGCGCCGATATCCAGCAGCTTGGCATCGCGCATATAGCGTTCGACCGGCCAGTCCAGCGTGTAGCCCGCGCCGCCCAATGCCTGCACGCTTTCCGCGGCCACCTTGAACGCATTTTCCGAAGCCAGCAGGATCACGCCCGCTGCGTCAAAGCGCGTTGTGTTACCCGCATCGCACGCGTTGGCCACCGCATAGGTGTAAGCGCGCGCCGATTGCAGCGCGACATACATGTCGGCAACCTTGGCCTGCATCAGCTGGAAACTGCCGATGGGTTTGCCGAACTGGGTGCGCTCACGCAGATACGGGATCACGGTGTCGAGGCACGCCTGCATGATGCCCAGTTGCAATCCGGCCAGCACGACGCGTTCATAGTCGAGCCCGCTCATCAGCACGCCGACGCCGCCATTGACCGGCCCCATCACGCGGTCCTCCGGCACGAAACAATCGTCAAACACCAGCTCTGCCGTGGGCGAGCCTTTCATGCCGACTTTCTCGATTTTCTGGCCGATGGAAAAACCCGCATCGCCCTTCTCGATCAGAAATGCCGTGATACCGCGCGATCCGGCGCTGCCATCGGTCTTGGCATATACCACCAGAGTGTCCGCTTCCGGCGCATTGGTGATCCAGAATTTGGTTCCGTTGAGCACAAAACCCTCTTGCCCGTCTTTCGACGCAGCCTCTGCCTTGAGCTTCATCGAAACTACATCCGACCCCGCAGACACTTCGCTCATGGCAAGGCTGCCGACATGCTCGCCAGAAATCAGTCCGGGCAGATACTTCGCCTTCTGCTCATCATTGCCCCAGCGGCGGATCTGATTGAGGCACAAATTGGAATGCGCGCCATAAGAGAGGCCAAGCGAGGCACTGGCCCGGCTGACTTCCTCAACCGCGATGACATGTTCCAGATAGCCGAGGCCAAGCCCGCCGTTTTCTTCTTCCACCGTGATCCCGTGCAGACCCAGATCGCCCATCGCAGTCCACAATTCAGCACGCGGAAAATAATCCTCACGGTCGATCTTTTCGGCCAGCGGGGCAATTTGTTCATCGGCAAAGCGGGCGGTGGTTTCACGAATCATTTCGGCAGTTTCGCCAAGCTGGAAATCGAAATCGGGTGTAGCGCGCATAAGAACTCCTTGTTGTCAGCGCGCATAGCGGAGCGCGGCCAAGCCCGCAAACGGGAGATAATTCAAATAAATCAATGGAGCTTCGCGTCATTTGGTCAGATTGGCAAAGTCGTTGATATGGCTGCATAATACCGTTACTGTTGCGCCATACGCAATGAAGACAGACTATCTAAAGCCGTGGCCCGCAGGTGAGCCCCCCGCGCCAGCGATGTGCGGCGAAGAAACGCGCATTTCGGTGCTCGCCGCCTATGGCCTCGACGCGCTGGAAGATGATCCTGAGCTGTCGGAAATAACCAATTATGTTTCGCGTCTGTGCGATGCTCCGGTTGCTCTGGTCAGCCTGGTCGAATCTGAACGCCAGCGCTTCCTGGCCCGCGCAGGTCTGGAAGAACGTGAAACACCGCGCCCGACATCATTCTGCGCACATGCCATGCTGGAACCGGAACCGATGATCGTGTCTGACGCGTTGGAGGATGACCGGTTCGAAGCTAACCCACTGGTTGTAGGGCATCCGCATATCCGGTTTTATGCCGGCGCCCCGCTGATCTCGCATGAAGGTGCGCCGCTTGGTTCTCTGTGCGTCATCGATACCAAACCGCGCCCCGAGGGGCTGACTGATCTGCAAAAGGACGGCCTGCAGGTATTCGCAGCTGCCGTGATGCGCAGACTGCGCCACCGCCGCGAGAATCTTGAACAGACAGCAAAGATTGCCGAAAGCGAAGAGCGGCTGAGAACGCTGATCGACAGCCTGCCGCACATCGCATTTTCGATTACGTCGGGCGGGAAGTTCGATTACGTCAACGCCAGGTTCGGCGAAATCGTGGGGGCTGGCGATCCCAAGACTGCCGATGACTGGCGCGCGGTGATCCATGAAGACGATCACGAGCCATTGTTCACCGACTGGTACAAGGCATTTTCTGCCGAGCAGCCGTACGAAGGACAATTCCGGCTCAAGCATAACGACGGTACTTGGCGCTGGGCTGTGTCCCATGTCATCCCGGTCCGCAGCAAAACAGGCATCAGCTGGTTCGGCACGGTGACCGATATCGACGACGCGCACCGGGCAGCCGATGCGCGCGAATTGCTGACCAACGAACTGACCCACCGGATCAAGAACATTTTCGCGGTCATTGGCGGGTTGGTCACGCTCAAGAAGAAAGAGCATGACGACACCGGTAGCTTTGCCGCCGATCTCAGCGCCACACTGCAAACTCTGGGCCGCGCGCACAGTTACGCCACGCAGGAACAGGATGCGCAGCAGGACACGCTGCACGGGCTGATCGGCAAACTGCTCGCCCCATACGGCGATCGATCGGGCCAGCGCCTGTCGCTGAACGGGGACGATGTGCCGGTACGGTCGAGGTCGGCAACGCCGCTCGCGCTGGTGTTCCACGAACTGGCGACCAATTGCGCGAAATACGGCTCGTTCTCCGAAACGAACGGCAGGGTCAGGATTACCACCGACGTAGAAGATGGGCGGATCACCATAAGGTGGGAAGAACACGATGGCCCGCCAGTCGTTAAGGCCGAAACCGAAGGGTTCGGATCACGCCTGGTGGAAGCCACGGTCAGCGGACAGTTGAACGGTTCGCTATCGCGCGAATTCACGCCGGACGGGCTTGTGGCCACACTCAACATCGCAGTCGATTCGATCTGAGCCCGATCTGGCTTTGACCTGATCCGGCTTTGACCTGGTCCGGGCTAGGCCATAGGGTCGCGCGGTGCCATCCACGCAGCCCGCTCTCTCTTTTCGCGAAACAACCAAGCGCTTTGGCGAAGTGGTGGCGGTGAACCGCATATCGCTGGACATCGAAGCTGACTCATTCGTCGCGCTTGTAGGCGAATCGGGATCCGGCAAATCGACCTTGCTCAAGACTATCAACCGTCTGGTGGAACCAGATGAAGGCAGCGTCCTGCTCGAAGGAGAGGATGTCCGCGAGGCCGATCCGCCGATGCTCCGCCGCAGGATTGGCTACGTTTTTCAGGGCGTGGGGCTGTTCCCGCACATGAACGTCGGCGAGAATATCGGTATCGGGCCGCGACTGGCCGGCAGCAAATTGTCTGCCAGCCGTATCGGCGAATTGCTGGACGGGGTTGAGCTGGATGCAAGCTATGCCGGCAGAATGCCGGACGAACTTTCCGGCGGCCAGCGGCAACGCATCGGGGTCGCCCGTGCGCTGGCCGGCAATCCGCACATTCTTCTAATGGACGAACCGTTCGGCGCACTGGACCCGGTTACCCGCGACGCGCTGGGCGGCCGGGTACGCAAACTGCACGACACGCTGGGGCTGACCACGGTGATGGTAACGCACGACATGGCAGAGGCGCTGCTGCTGGCCGACCGCGTGCTCGTCATGTCGGAAGGGCGTATTGAAGCCGATTGCACACCGCATGAGTTGCTGGACGGTGCGGGCGGATTGATCGCCCAAAAACTTGTCGCCGTGCCGCGAGATCAGGCCGCGGCGCTGGCGGAACTGGCACAATGAGCGAGATTTTCGGTGCCTTGATCGGGCTGGGCGACAAGCTGGCGGAACATGTCCTGCTGGCCGCCGCCGCCATCGCGCTGGGCATCCTGATCGCACTTCCGCTGGCGGTCTGGGCAGGCCGTTCGCAAACAGTGTCCCGTTCCGTGCTGACTTTCGCCAGCCTTGTGCAAACCATCCCCGCTCTCGCATTGCTGGCGCTGTTTTTCCCGATACTGCTGAGCCTGCGCGCGGTTTTTGGCGCAGGTCTGCCGACACTCGGCTTCCTGCCCGCGCTGCTCGCGCTGGCGCTGTATGCGCTGCTGCCGATCCTGCGCAACGCAGTCACTGCGCGCGAACATATGGCCCCCGGCGTACTGGAGGCAGCGGACGGCGTCGGCATGACCGGTTGGCAGAAACTTCGCCTCGTCGAAGCGCCTTTGGCCGCGCCCTATATCATGGCGGGGATCAGAACCGCTGCGGTTTGGACCATCGGCGCCGCCACGCTTTCCACCACTATCGGTCAGCCGAGCCTGGGCGATCCGATTTTTGCAGGACTGCAAACCCAGAATTGGGCGCTGGTTCTGGCGGGCTGTATCGCATCGGCTGGGCTGGCGATCGTGGTCGATACATTGCTCGGCATGGTCGAAAGCGGTTTCGCGAAACGGCGCAAGTGGATGGTGTGGGCCGGCATCGCCGCTGCGCTGGCGGGGGTTGCAGGGTCCGCCTGGTCGCTGCGCGAAGAAAGCGGCGGCGACACCATCGTAATCGGGGCCAAGAGCTTTTCTGAACAGTACATTCTGGCTCAGCTGGTCGGGCGGCAATTGGAAGATGCGGGTTTCCGGGTCGAATACCGCGACGGGCTTGGCTCCGCCGTGGTCCATAATGCTGTGACCACGAGCGAGATCGACATTTCGTTCGACTATACGGGCACGATCTGGACCAACCAGCTGGGGCGGACCGACAATCCCGGGCGTGGGGAGATTTTCCGGACGATTGCGGATTGGGAACAGGAAAGCACCGGCACGTTGGTGCTGGGCAGGCTGGGGTTTGAAAATGCCTACGCGCTGGCGATGCAGCAACAGCGCGCTGCGCAGCTCGGCATCCGCACGATCGAGGATCTCGCCCGCGCTGCGCCGTCACTCACGATCGGTGCAGATGTGGAGTTTTTCGAGCGGCCCGAATGGATCGCAGTTCGCGATGCCTATGATTTGCGGTTTGCTGACCAGCGCAATTTCACCTCCACATTCATGTATGATGCGCTGACCGGGGGCGAGGCCGATGTCATTTCCGCTTACACGTCGGATGGGCGGATTGCGGCTGACCGGCTGGTGATTGTCGAGGATAGCAAGGGCGCTTTCCCATCCTATGATGCGCTGGTCCTCGTATCGCCCGATGCGGCGCAAAACCCGGATTTGCTGGCAGCGTTGAAGCCGCTGGTCAGCGCCATCGACGTGGACGCGATGCGCCGGGCCAATTTTGCCGTCGACCGACTGGAGAACAAGAAATCCCCGCGCGAGGCGGCTGAACAATTGGCGCAAGAAATCGGGCTTTAGCCTGCTGGTTGTTCAGCGAGGCAGCCGATCAGCCGTTCTCAAATCCCACCCCTACCGGCCAGCCGGGTGCCGAAAGCCCCATGACCTTGAACAGGCTGCCCATTTGATCGTCGGCAATCAGGCGATCCTTCGCCTGCTGGATTTCATTGGCATATTGCGGCGCGTGCGCGGCCAGGCTCTTGGCACGGGTTTCGATGCCCAGGGCGCGTAGCCAAGCCCCCTGCGTCACCGTGCCCATATGGTGCACATCACGCGACTGGGCGATGCGGGCCAGCGTGGCAAAATCGACATGCGCGGTCAGGTCTGCGCCGCCCGGATCGGCGAAGGGGTGAACCTTGCGGTGATTGCACACCGCCTGGAATGTAGATCCTGTGGTCAGCTTTGAATGACCGTAATCGATGAACAGCGCAGCCCCGCCCTGCTCCGACAAACGGCCTGCCACTTCGTAGAGAATCGCAGCCGCCGCAGGGCAGGTTTCCAGGATAGCGCCCTCTTCGGCATTCTTGAATTCGATCGGGACTGCCGGGTCCATGTTCTGTCCGCCCGCAACGAAAGCGAACTGATCACCGTCCAGCCCGACCATCCGCTCGCGCCAGCCTTCCGGCCCGCGCACCAACTGCCGGATCGGCAATGCATCAAGAAATTCGTTGGCGACGAACATGACTGGCCCTTCGACCGGGATTGTCGAAAGATCATCGTGCCAGATTGCGCCGGGCATGGATTTAAGCTGCACATCCTTGAGCGCTGGCGATGTTTCGACAAAGTGCACCCGGGGCGCAAAGCCGTATTTCTTGGCCGAGCGCAGGGCATCTTTCGCCAGAGTTCCGCGCCCCGGCCCCATTTCAACATAGTGAACCAGTTCGTCGCGCCCGCTGCGAATCCACAGATCCGCCAGCCACAAGCCAATCAGCTCGCCAAACATCTGGCTTATTTCCGGCGCGGTAATGAAATCACCAGCATTCCCCAGCGGGTCCTTGCCCGAATAATACCGGGCATTCGCCTCTCCCATGAACTGGGTGAGCGAGATTGGCCCGGTGTTCCGGATCAAACGGCGGTAAATATCCGCAAGGCTTTGCTCGCGTTCGTCCATCAGCCGGCGGCCTTCGCTCCTCCGCTAGCGAGCGGTTCCTTGCGCAAAGCGACCAAAGTTACGACCAGCCCCAGCAGGATCAGCGGGATGGTCAGCCACTGGCCCATCGAAAGGCCGGTATTCGCCGCAAACTCGGCAAGATGTGCATCGGGCTCGCGGAAGAATTCGACGATGAAGCGCCCGCCGGCAACACCGACAGTGAATATCCCGACCAGCAGGCCGGGCCGGTAACGCGCCCGTGTCTTCCAGAACATCAACAGCAGGATAATCAGCAGAACCAAACCTTCCAATGCAGCCTCGTAAAGCTGCGAGGGGTGGCGCGGCGGCCCGGCAATCAAGGTACCGTTATAAATTTCGGGGAAGCTCATGGCCCATGGCACATCGGTGGTCCGGCCCCACAGTTCACCGTTCACGAAATTGGCCAGACGGCCCAGCATCATGCCCATCGGCACGTTGACGGCGATGTAGTCACACACGCGCATAAACGACAGATTGCCCTGCCGGCTAACCCACGCAATCGCGAGCAGGACGCCGATCAATCCGCCGTGGAAACTCATTCCGCCGTCCCACAGACGCAGCAATTTCCAGCTGACGAATCCATCCCCTTCGAAACCGACAAATAATTCCGGTTTGTAGAACAGCGCATAACCCAGCCGTCCGCCCAGAATGATGCCGAGGGTGCAATAGAAAAACAGATCATCCGCGTGGCGCTGAGCCATCGGTGCGCCCGGCGCCTTGATCATCTTCGACAGATGCCAGTAACCGAAAATAATCCCGCCGAGATAGGCGAGGGAATACCAGCGCAGGGTGAAAAACCCCAGTTCAATCCCTTCGGTAAGCCCAAGATCGGCCCATTGAATTGCCGGTCCGACGGTTTCCGAAGCTGCCGTGGCAGCCAATAGTGACAGCAAGTGCCTTACCCCCTAAGTAGCACGGTGAAACTGGATTCCGTGCGGGTCAAATCAGCATGGCTATTGGCATAGGCAGGGCTTTGGGGAAAGTCCGCTGTTGCCGGTCCACACTAAAAGATGGCGTGATCAGCCGCCGCCAAGAGGAGAGAAAACAGGATGCCCACAGAACTGGACAATGATCTGAACGCGATCATGGACGAACTGATCAAACCCGGTCAGGTTTTCGAAACGGTCGACTTTGAACAATTCGGCGTGAAAATGCCCGCGTTCAAAAATGCGCCGCCAAGTCTGGCGCATTATTTTGCCCACTTCTGCAACGAGAACAAGGAACAGACATTCCTGGTCGACGGCGACACTCGTCTGACATTCGGTGAATGCTGGGTTGCCGCGACACATGTCGCTGCCGGCCTTGCCAAGGATCACGGGGTCAAGAAAGGCGACCGGGTCGGGATCGCCGCACGCAATTCTGCCAACTGGATCATCGCCTATATGGGCGTGATCATGGCGGGCGGCTGCGCGACACTGCTCAATGGCTTCTGGACCGGTGACGAGCTGGCTTACGGCATCCGCCTTGCCGAATGCGAACTGGTGCTGGCCGATGAAGGCCGTGCCAAACGGCTCGAAGGAACGGATCACGGTGCAAAGATCGCCGTGTTCGGACATGATGGCCCGCCGTCGAACGGGCTGGCACCGATCTGGGGTGAAGGCGACACCGCCATGGCCATGCTGGGCGAACTGGGTCCAGATGATCTCGCGACGATTCTTTACACATCGGGCTCGACCGGCCAGTCGAAAGGTGCATGGTCCGATCACCGCGGGGTAGTCCAGGGCGTCTTCAGCTACATCTCGCAAAGCGCGATGGCCAAGATGCTGATGGAAGGCCGCGGCGAGGATGTGAGCGCGCAGGCCTGTGCGCTGATCGCGGTTCCGTTGTTCCATGTAACCGGCGAAGTTCCGCTGTTCCTGCAAAGCTTCGGCATTGGCCGCAAACTGGTGCTGATGCCAAAATGGGATGCGCGTGAGGCGCTGCGCCTGATGGAAGCTGAAAAGGTCAGTTATTTCGTCGGCGTGCCGCTGATGAGTTATGAAATCGCGACCCACCCGGAACGCGACCAGTTCGATATTTCTTCGTGCAAAAGTTTCGCCGCCGGCGGCGCTCCGCGTCCGGTTGACCACGTCACCAAGATCAAGAAAGCCTTCCCTGAAGGCTTCCCGCTGCTTGGCTATGGCCTGACCGAGACCAACGGCGTGGGTTGCGGCAATTTCAACGAAAACTATCTCGCCAAGCCCGGCAGCACGGGCCGGGCCAGCCGCCCGCTGGTCGAAATCGCGATCCTCGATGATGACGGCAACAAATTGCCGCAGGGCCGGGTCGGCGAAGTCTGCTTCCGCACGGTGGCGAATTTCCGCGGCTACTGGAAGAATGACGAAGCGACCGATGCGGCGTTTACCAGCGATGGTTTCTTCCGGACGGGTGATCTGGGTTATCTGGACGAAGACGAATATCTGTTCATCGTTGACCGCAAGAAAGACATCATCATCCGCGGCGGGGAGAACATTTCCTGCATCGAGGTGGAAGAGGGAATTTACGCTCACGAAGGCGTGGCGGAATGTTCGGTCTTCGGTCTGCCTGACGAACGGATGGGCGAACTCCCGGCTGCAGTCTATTACATGAAGCCCGGCCATTCGATGACGCCGGAGGAACTGCGCGATTTCATGTGCAGCAAGCTGGCCCCCTTCAAAGTGCCGCTGCTTGAGCATATCTGGCAGTCGGACAAAGCGTTGCCGCGTCTCGGCACGCAGAAAATCGACAAGCGGACCGTGCGCACCATGTATGCGGACGAGATGTCAGCGTAATCAGGCAGGATAACCATTGAACCAGGCGAAAATTCCCAAGCAGCGCAAGATCATTGATCGGAAAAAGCTGAGTGGGGATATTGCCGCGCTGGTGGCAGAACATGGCGAGAAAGCGCGTCAGCCGATCATCGATCTGCTGCGCGCTGCACTCGATGCCGGGCGTGACGAACTGGCAGAACGGCTGGCGAAGAAGCCGTCTTCCGGTCACGAATGCTCTGGCGGGCAGTCTTTCCTGATCGACCAGATCGTCAGGCTGATCCACGACCATGTGATCGAAAACGTCTACCCGCCGGGCAATCGGTCAGCCAGCGAACGCATGACCGTGACGGCGGTTGGCGGCTATGGCCGCGCAGAGATGGCGCCCCATTCAGACGTCGACATCGCTTTCCTGACGCCGTCACGCCGCACCCCGTGGTGCGAACAGGTGATCGAGGCGATACTCTATTTCCTGTGGGATCTGGGCCTGCAGGTCGGCCATTCCAGCCGCACGCTGGACGAGATGGTCAAGATGGCCAAGAGCGACCTGACCATTCGCACAGCATTGCTCGAAGGCCGCTATGTCTGGGGCGACCGCGAATTGTATGAAGAGGCCGGTCGGCGCTTCTATTCCGAAGTGGTGAACGGCACCGAACAGACATTTGTCACCGAGAAGCTGCAGGAGCGGAACGAACGGCATAGGCGGCTTGGCAACAGCCGGTATCTGGTCGAACCCAATGTGAAAGACGGCAAGGGCGGCCTGCGCGACCTGCACACGCTGTACTGGATCGGGAAATACATTCACAAGGTTCGCAGCGCATCCGAACTGGTCGATGTCGGCTTGTTCACCCCGCAGGAATATCGTTCTTTCCGCCGCGCCGAAGGGTTCATGCTGGCGGTCAGATGCCACTTGCACATCATCACTGGCCGCGCCGAAGACCGGCTTACTTTCGACATGCAGCGGGAAATCGCCAGCCGGATGAATTTTGCCGACCGGACCGGCAAGAGCGCAGTCGAACGCTTCATGCAGTTCTATTTCATCCAGGCCAAACGGGTCGGCAGCCTGACCGGCATATTCTTGGCTCATATCGACGAACAATTCGCTCAAAAGCGGGCCCGCAAGGGTTTCTTTGCCGGGTTCACAGTACGGCCGCGTATGCTCAAGGGATACCGCGTCTATGGCGGCAAGATCGCCGCGCCGGGCGACAAATGGTTTCAGGATGACCCCGTCCGCCTGATCGAGATTTTCCAGATCGCAGAGTCTGAAGGGTTGGAAATCCACCCGGAAACGATGCGCCAGGCGGATCGGGATTCGGCGCTGATCAAGGCCGACATCCAGAACGATCCGCGTGCAAATGCACTGTTTCTGGACCTGCTGGCTGGTCGCAATGACCCGGAAATGGTCCTGCGCTGGATGAACGAGGCTGGCGTTTTCGGACGCTTCGTGCCCGATTTCGGCAAGGTCAATTCGCAGATGCAGTTCGACATGTATCACCATTATACAGTCGACGAACATACAATCCGCGCAATCGGCCTGCTCAACCGGATCGAGAAGGGTGAACTGACAAAGGATCACCCACGATCCGCCAAGTTGATTCACCGCGTCAATTCACGGCGCGCCCTGTATGTGGCGGTGCTGCTGCACGATATCGCCAAGGGCCGCGGCGGCGATCATTCGGTGCTGGGCGGGGATGTGGCGGAAAAGCTGTGCCCGCGTTTCGGGCTGGATGATCAGGAAACGTCGCTGGTCGCATGGCTGGTGAGGCAGCATTTGTTGATGAGCGCCACTGCTTTCAAACGCGATCTGACCGATCCGAAAACGATCGAGGATTTCGTGATCGAGGTGCAGAGCCTGGAGCGTCTGCGCAACCTCATGATCCTGACCGCTGTCGATATCCGCGCGGTCGGCCCTGGCACATGGAACAGCTGGAAAGGCCAGCTGCTGGGCGAACTGTATGACAATGCGCAGGAACGCTTGCGGCTTGGCCATGTCAGACACGGGCGCAAGGAACGCGTTGCCGCGAAGAAAGCGGTGGTGGCCGAAGAACTGGCAGACCGCAGCGAACTGGTCGACGAGGTCGGCAAATTCTTTGGCGATGCCTACTGGATTGCCGAGCCCGAAGACGTGATCTCGCGCAATCTGGTGCAGTACAAGGTGGCTCGCGGGCTGGAAGAACAGCTGTCGATCCACTGCGAATACTACGCCGCGAGAGGTGCGACGCTGGTCAGCGTTATCGCGGCCGACCACCCTGGGCTGTTTTACCGCATCGCCGGCGGTATCCATCTGGCTGGCGGCAACATCATCGATGCCCGCATTCACACCACGCAAAGCGGTTGGGCGGTCGATAATTTCCTGGTTCAGGATCCATCAGGTTCACCATTCCGGGAGGAACGCCAGCTGGGCCGCATCAAGACGAGCATCAGCGATGCACTGGCCAACCGGATTGAACTGGCACCGCAGCTCGCGAAACGGCCGCTGCCAATCTCGCGCTCCAAGGCTTTCGTTGTCCAGCCGAGGGTTATCTTCGACAATCGCGCGTCGAACCGTTTTACGGTGATCGAGGTGAACGCCCGCGACCGTCCCGCGCTGCTCAACAGGCTGGCCCGCGAACTGTTCGAAAATCAGCTGATCGTTCAATCCGCGCACGTTACAGCCTATGGTGAACGCGCCGCAGACACATTTTACGTGACCGATTTGCTGGGGCAGAAAATCACCAGTTCAGAACGGCTTGCATCGGTTGAGAAGGCCTTGCTCGACGCTGCAAGCGACCGACGCCAGGCGGAGCTGGAAAGCGTTTAGTCGGATGGCGGTTGTGTTTTAACACATTTTCCCTAGAGGCCCCGCGACACGTTTCAATCTAGGGAGAATTCTACGTGAAATCTTATTCCTCTTTGCGCGCCCTTGCTCTGCTCGGTGCGGGCATGGCGCTTATGCCGCAGACTGCTCTGGCGCAGGACGCCAACGACCAGGAAGAGCAGTCCGAAGGCCGCGCAAGCGCACTGGATAGCTTCGACGTAATCGTTGTTACCGGCACCAAAACCAAGGACGCCGAAGACGTGCAGGATGCACCTGTCGCGATTACCGCGTTCAACGCGGAAAGCCTCGAAGCACTCAAGGTTCGCGACGTGCAGTCGCTGACGTATTCCGCCCCTAACGTTTCGCTCGACCAGGTCGGCACCAGCCGTGGTACCGCGAACTTCTCGATCCGCGGTCTGGGCATCAACAGCTCGATCCCGTCGATTGATCCGACCGTCGGCGTGTTTGTCGATGGTGTATACCTCGGCTTCAATGGCGGCGTCGTGTTCGATCTGTTCGACCTAGACAGCGTTGAAATCCTGCGCGGTCCGCAAGGCGTGCTGTTTGGTCGCAACGTAACCGGCGGCGCGGTTCTGCTGAACACCGGCAACCCGACCGAAGAATTCCAGGGCAAGTTCCGTGCAGCCGTTGACGGTCCGTTCGTCGATGGCGGCCGCGGCGGCGCCAACTACACCGTCAGCGGTGTCGTTTCCGGCCCGATCGTTGAAGATACGCTGCTGTTCAAACTGGGCGCGTATTACAACAAGGATGAAGGTTACTTCACCAACCTGTTCAACAACACCAACCACGGCGCAGCGGAAACAAAGATCTTCCGCGGCGCATTGGAAGGCCGCTTCGGCGACCTGACACTGACCGGCAAGCTCGACTATTTCGAGAGCGATGGCGATGGACCTTCGGGCCAGAACCGCGGCCTGTTTTCGCGTGACACATTCGACATGTCGATCGACGAAGAAGGTTTCTACGCGAACGAAATCTGGACCGGCAGCCTGACCGCTGAACTCGAAGTTGGTCCGGGCACCCTGACCAACATCTTCGGCTACCGCGAGTATTCCGCCGTCACACAGGGCGACATCGATTCGCTGCCGATCTTCGGCTTCCACTCCGGCACGGAAACAGAGCAGGAGCAGATTTCGAACGAACTGCGCTATGCCATGAGCTTCGACGGTCTCGAACTGACCGTTGGCGGTTTCTATTTCGACCAGTCGATTGCTTACACTGAAACCCGCGATCTTCCTCCGCTCAGCCCGCTGACTTTCTACGGTGGTGGTCAGCAGGATCACGAAGTCATCGGTGCCTTCGCACAGGGCCAGTTCTACCTGACCGACGCGCTGAGCGTGATTGCCGGTCTTCGGTGGTCGCGTGAAGAAAAAGACGCAGGCGTCACTTATGTCCGCCCGCGTCCGGCATGTTCGGTGGTTGACGGCACCTGCCCGACCACGGGCACGAACCCGTTCATCCCGACAGAGAATAACGGCTTCACCGACAATGAAAGCTGGTCGAACTGGTCGCCGAAAATCGGCCTGCAGTACGAATTCGACAACAGCCAGCTCTACGCACACTGGACCCGCGGCTATCGTTCGGGCGGATACAACTTCCGTATCACCAACGCGACCGTGTTCGAAAACGTGGTCGTACCGGCAACCGGCGGCAACTTCGCGTTTGATGAAGAGCGCGTCGATAACTACGAAATCGGCGGTAAATTCCAGACCTTCGATCGTGCTTTGACGCTGAACGCAGCCGCTTACATCACCAAGATTTCCGACATGCAGCGCGAAGTGAACCAGTCGTCGGCAACCGCCGGTGTCTCGCAGTTCATTCTGAACACTGCCGACGCAACAATCTTTGGTGTTGAAGCGGAAGCCCGTATGCGCGTTTCGGACAGCCTGCTGTTCACCGCCAATATCGGCATCATCAACGCGGAATACGATTCTGTCGCATTCGACATTTCGGGTGACGGCGTGATCGACGGTAACGATCTGGCGCTTAAGCTGCCGCGCGTTCCCGACATGACTTGGGGTGTTGGCGCGATCCACGAACTGGATCTCGGCAGCAGCTCGGTCGTCAGCCGCGTGAACCTGCAGTACCGCGATGAATTCGCCTATACCGACAACAATTTCGGTTACATTCAGGACATGACCAGCCTCGACGCTAACGTGACCTGGAATACCCCGATCGACGGTCTGGCGTTCTCGGTTTACGGCAAGAACCTGCTCGACGGCGTTCAGGCCGGTGGTGACACACAGCTGCCATTCGGCGGCCCGCTGTCCAACGGCGTGAACCGTCCGTTCGACGAAAACCCGGCTGGCGGCACACTTTCGCCGCTCAGCAAGGGTCGTCAGGTTGGCGCAGAAGTGACTTTCCAGTTCTGATCCAACTGCAAACTGCAAATTGCAATCGAAGAGGGCGTCCCGATCGGGGCGCCCTTTTTGTATTCAGTCCTGTGCCGCCAGCAGGAGCAGCGCGATCTTCTGATCATCGAAACCGACGAACGCCCATTCGACGTTCGCGGCCGAAACGGGATTCCAGCCAAAATCCATCCGGTTGGTCAGGATCGTACGGGAACGGGGTTCGAAGCAGGCCAGAAATTCGCGGCCGCATTGCCTGGCCCGTCCTTCGCCCAGCCAGCTGCGCCTGGGCAAGACCATGTTCTGGCTCAGCGCGTCTGCAAAGAATGCGATGGCAGACCGCGGCGCGCTGTCATCGTCCGACGGGTCGAGCATTTCCCAGTTCGCGCCAATCGGCCTGAGCCCTTGCGACTGGACAAACTGATCGGCCACATCCGTATGCATGATCGAAGGAGCATCCAGCTCCCCGGCCGCGAACAACACGCCCGCCTGCTGTTCCAGCGGTTCGCGCCAATCGGCGATAAACCGGTCCAGCGCGGCGGGCCTGCTTGTCATCCGCGCTCGCCGAACAGTGCCGTGCCGACGCGGATGTGGGTTGCACCCAGCATGATTGCGACCGGGTAATCGCTGCTCATCCCCATGCTCAGCCCTTCCAGACCGTTGTCTTCGGCCAGCTTGGCAAGAAATGCGAAGAACGGTGCCGGCTCGATACCGGCGGGCGGAATGCACATCAGGCCGGCGACCGGAACGCCGGCGCTGCGTGCCTGCTCGATAAAAGCAGGCAGTTCGCCAATCGGGCAGCCGCCTTTCTGATCTTCATCACCGATATTGACCTGAATGAAACACGGTACCCGTTTGCCGGTTTTGTCCATTGCCTTGGCCAGAGCCTTCAGCAGGCTGGGCCGGTCGAGCGAGTGGATGCAATCGAACAATTCGACGGCATCTTCCGCCTTGTTTGACTGCAATTGCCCGATCAGGTGCAACTGCGCATCGGGATAGTCCTGCTTCAGCGCTGGCCATTTCTCCTGCGCTTCCTGAACGCGGTTTTCACCGAAGACCCGGTGCCCTTCGGCCAGTAGCGGCGAGATCTTGTCTGGCCCTTGTGTCTTGCTGACTGCGATCAGGGTTATGTCATCGGTATCGCGGCGGGCGATCCTGGCCGTCTTGGCGATTTCTGCATTTACCGTTTCCAGCGGGCTGGCGGAGGATTTGGGTGTATTGTCCATGGCGCGCCGCTATAACGTCCGCGTGGCGCAAGACCAGACCCCCCGGCCCCTGCCAGAGCTTTGGCTGCTGAGTGATGCGCGCAACGATGCGGTCCTGGACGAGGTTCTGGCACAGCTGCCGGAACAGTCCGGCTTCATCTTTCGCCATTATCATCTGGACCCGGCGCAGCGGCGAACGAGATTTCAACAATTGCAGGAAATCGCGCGCAAGCGGCGGCATCTGGTCGTCGTCTCCGGATCGCCGGTTCTGGCCCTGAAATGGGGCGCCGACGGGGTATATGGCCCGGCTGAAGCGATGCCGCACGGCGGCGATCTGCTCAAGCTGGCGACCGCGCACAATGCCAAGGAGATCGTCTCAGCCGACAGGACCGGGGCGGATGCGATACTGCTTTCGCCTGTCTTCTCCACTGCATCGCATCCCGGCGCGAAACCGCTTGGCCCGGTTCGTTTCCGTCTGCTCGCCCGCAAAGCGAAAGCGCCTGTGATCGCATTGGGCGGGATGAACCGGGATACTGCCAAACGGCTCGGCTGGCCGCGCTGGGCGGCGATAGACGGCCTGTCCTAGGAAGGCCGCGCTACGCAGTTCGTCGCAGGGATTCTTGACGCACGAGTCCTGCGCAGTCCATGGTGCAAATTCACGGGTTCAAAGGGGTTTAATATGGCCAGCCGCGCCATCGGAAAGTCAAACACAACGGATTGGCGCGCCGCTTTCCGGCGTTCGCTGCGCCGTGCGGTGCAGATGACCGGCGCCGCAGCCCTGTTTGGCGGGACAGTGTTCCTCGGCCTCGCGCTTGCCAGCTATACCCAGACCGATCCTAGCCCCTCCACCGCAGCGGCATCCACCGATGTGGCAAACTGGATGGGCAGCGCCGGAGCATGGGCATCGGAGCGGGTGCTGTTCCTGTTCGGCCTCCCCGCAATTCTGCTGCTGCCGCTGATGTATGTGTTTGCCCGCAAGCTGTGGCGCGATGTCGAAGACGAAGACGTGCAGAACGACACCCGCTGGTGGGCACCCGTCGGCATGTTGCTGCTGGCCATGGCGCTGCTGGCAACCGTGCTCTCGCTCGCGTTCGACGGACCTGGCGGAACGCTACCAGCGTCGCTTGGCGGGATCACCGGATTGCTTGGTGCCAACGGGATCGAGGCCGTTGCCGGGCGCTTGCCCGAAGGCGCGGGCGGCTGGGCGATACTGGGCCTTGCGCTTCTTAGCCTGGCGGGCGGGGTTGCGCTGGTGACGCGTGTATTCGCGCTCGACTGGGCGCAATTGCTGACCCTTCCGGAGTTTCTGAAGCGGCGGCCTTCGCTGCCTGAAACCAGCATTCCATTCCTGCCCAAGCCGGAAAAGAAGGCGCGCAAGGCGGAGGCGAAATCTGAACCGGTGATCGACGAATCCCCGCGCCGTGCACCGACTATTACCGATCCGACACGGCCCCCGAAAAAGGCACCGCTGGCCAAGGCGAAACAGCGCGACATGTTTGCCGATTTCGAATTACCCAGCCTGGATCTGCTGGCCGAACCACCCGCCGAAAGCGCGCCCAAGCTCGACAAGCTGGCGTTGGAACGCAATGCGCGCCTGCTGGAAACCGTGCTCGATGATTTCAACGTCAAGGGCGAGATTACCGCCGTGCGCACCGGCCCGGTTGTCACGATGTACGAACTGGAGCCCGCACCCGGCGTGAAGGCCGCCCGGGTTATCGGCCTTGCCGAAGATATCGCGCGCAATATGTCCGCGATCAGCGCGCGCGTGTCGCCCATCCCGGGCAAGACCGTGATGGGCATCGAACTGCCCAATGCCGACCGCCAGATGGTCGCCTTGAAAGAGCTTGCCGCGTGCGAGGATTTTGCCGAGGCCAAGGGCGCCCTGCCAATCATTCTGGGCAAGGATATCGCCGGCGAACCGGTTGTCGCCGATCTGGCCGCAATGCCGCATCTTCTGGTCGCCGGTACCACCGGTTCGGGCAAATCGGTTGGTCTCAACTGTATCCTGCTATCGCTGCTCTACCGCTTCACCCCCGCCGAATGCCGCCTGATCCTGATCGATCCGAAGGTGTTGGAGCTGAAGACGTACGACGATATCCCGCACCTCTTGTCGCCCGTTGTTACCGAACCGCACAAATCGGTCCGCGCGCTGAAGTGGGCGGTCGAGGAGATGGAGCGCCGCTACCGGATGATGAGCAGCGTCAATTCGCGCAATATCGGCGGCTTCAACGAGAAGGTGCAGGCCGCGGTCGCCAAGGGCAAACCGCTGGGCCGCCGTGTGCAGACCGGGTTCGATCCGGATACCGGTGAAGAACTGTATGAAGAAGAGCAGCTGGACTACGAACCGCTGCCACTGATCGTTCTGATCGTTGACGAACTGGCCGACCTTATGGTCACGGTCGGCAAGGAAATCGAGGTTCTGATCCAGCGCCTGAGCCAGAAATCGCGCGCCGCCGGTATTCACCTGATCATGGCAACACAGCGCCCGTCGGTCGATGTCATCACCGGCGTGATCAAGGCCAACCTGCCCACCCGGATCAGCTTCAAGGTCACCAGCCGCATCGACAGCCGCACGATTCTGGGTGAGCAGGGGTCGGAGCAGCTGCTTGGCAAGGGCGATATGCTTTACAAGCCCAACACCGGGGCGATGGTCCGCGTGCACGGCCCATTTGTGTCGGACGAGGAAGTCGAGAGCGTGGCCGACCACTGGCGCGCGCAGGGTAAGCCGGATTACGTCGACGCCGTGACGGAAGAACCGGAAGATGGCGGCGGTCTGTCGTTCGAAGACGAATTCACCGCCAGCGATGATCCGAACGAACGCAAATACCGGCAGGCTTGCCAGATCGTGATCGAGAACCAGAAAGCGTCCGGTTCATGGCTGCAGCGGCAGATGGGCGTAGGATATAACACCGCCGCCAAATGGATCGAACGGATGGAAGAAGAGGGGCTGGTCGGTCCGGCAAACCATGTTGGCCGGCGAGAGATTTTCCGCGATCAGGATGGCAACCCACTCTAGTTAGATTGCGAGGGGTCTGACTTGCGCACCCGCCAGCGCATCTGTGCCGCCAAACGGCGTTATCCCACGCGGGAGGATGCACGGGAGGCTGCGGAGCAGGCCGATGTCGTCCTGCGCGCCTATCACTGCGATCGATGTTTCGGATACCACCTGACCAGCCGGATCAGGGCAGGCAAATAGAATTTTCGCCAGTGGACTGCCCGCTTGTTGGTTGCCGCGATCGCTGCGACTGCCGCCACGCCGCCCGTTTCCGATCACCCTGAAACACGAAGCGCCGCCCCTGCGTGATGCAAGGGCGGCGCCTGTTCCGGTATGAACCGGGTTCTGATTACTTCAGTTCGTCAGCCGTCAGAACTGTGAACTCGGTCGTCTTGGCAAGGTTCGCGGCGCGAACATCGTCAGGCGAAGCGACGAGGCCGATCTTGGCAAGCGGTCCGTCCTTGTCCCAGCTCTTGGCCCATTCTGCGACGTATTCGCGCAGGCCCGGGATCGCATCGAGATGCGCCTTCTTCACATACATGAACAGCGGACGTGCGCCGGGATATGCGAAGCTGGAAATGTTCTCATAGGTAGGTTCGCTGCCGTTCATCGGCAGACCCTGTACCTTGTCAGCGTTCTCTTCGAGATAGGAGTAACCAAACACGCCGATTGCTTTCGGGTTGCTGCTGATCTTCTGGACAATCAGATTGTCCTGTTCGCCCTGAGCGACATATTTCTGGTCGCTACGGATTTCGGTGCAGGTCTTGTCGTAAGCGTCTTCGTCGCTTTCCTTCAGCGCCTTCATTTCGGCATTCTGCTTGCACGCGGCTTCGAGGACCAGTTCCTGCAGCGCATCGCGCGTGCCCGAACCCGAAGGCGGGCCGTAAACCAGAATAGGTTCAGCAGGCAGCGAGGCATCGACGTCTGCCCATGTTTCGCTAGTCTGTTCCTGACCATAAGGGTTGGCCGCCAGCGCGCGGTAAACGATGTCCGGGGTAAGGTTCATCATCAGGCCGCCTTGGGCCGAAGCGAATGCAATCCCGTCGAGGCCGACCTGGATTTCCACCACATCGGTTACGCCGTTTGCTGCGCAGGTTTCGAATTCGGATGTCTTCATGCGGCGCGATGTATTCACAACATCGGGGTGTTCACTACCAACGCCGCCACAGAACAGCTTGATACCGCCGCCGCTGCCGGTTGATTCGATCAGCGGCGAAGCCATGCCCGGATTGGCGCGTGCGGCGTTTTCAGCAACAGCCTTGGCGAACGGGAACACAGTGGAAGAGCCAACGACCTGAACCGATTCAGGGGCAGTGTCGTTACACCCGGCCAGCGCGAGTGCGGAGGCCGCTGCAAGTGCGAATTTGGTGGTGATACGCATGGGTTTTATTCCTTGAGTGAATGTTGGTTTGGCCGTTATCGCCTGAGTGTGACGCGTTTGTGACAACGCCGGTCAGCTTCGCGTCTTAAAAGTCGACTTGGGCACGAACGCCCACGACATCCACGCCGTAGGATGTGTCTCCGCCCGCAGCCGGGAATGCGGCGTCATCGTAATTCAATCGGCCGTAATTCGCGAGCAACATGGTGTAATCGGTCGGCTTCCAGACCAGCGACAGGAAGAAGCCGTTCTGCTTGCCGCCGAGTATCCCGCCATCATTCAGGTCGAGATAGTCATAGCGCGCATTGACCTGGACCGACCCGGCCCCGCCTTCGCCAACCGGGTTGGCCGGTTTCGTGCGGTCGAACTTGCCGCCTTTGTATCCGCGTGTGTCGCCGGATGTGAGGAAATAGCCGACCTCGGCATAGCCGCCGAAGAATGTCGGATCGGTCAGCGCACCGGGGCGGCTGACTTCCTGCCAGAAACCTTCTGCGGCAAAATGCAGCGGACCGGCAATCGCGGCGGCTTCCAGGCCCAGACCGAATTCGCTGGTCGCGGCAAGCCCGCCGGTGTTGACGAAACGATCGCCGGTGAAATGCACAAGCGGACGTTGGCGGTAACGCACCGTGCTGCCGCTTTCGAGGTCGGTGTAGTGGACCGAACCACCAAGGTGCAGCTGCGTGTCGCCGACCTTTGGCATAAACACCACGCGGCCATCCGCGCTCCAGTTCTTGTTGGAGAGGTCTTCCATATTGTCGGTAAAGACACCGGCCTGGACCAGCACGTCGCCGCTGCCGAACTGGGCCGATGCACCGACGCGGCGTTCAAATCCGAACGCGTCGGTGAACGCGGCGCGTTCGATGAAGCTGGTGTGGAGCGAGCTGGTGAGTTCTTCGAGCGACTGGAAATTGTTGAACTGGCCAACGGTGATTTCAGCGTCACCTGCTTCGTAGGAAATGAGTGCGTCGGTCACCGCGACATCGTTGCCCGCAAAATCGACTTCGAATTTGTATCCGAAACCGCCCGGCATATCGCCCGACACACCCAGACGCGCACGGCGGGCTTCGCTGCCGAAACCGCCACTGCGGCCGGTTGAGGAAGGCACGCTGGTGAAACCGGCATCATATTGCAGGCGGCCGCGCGGCTTGAAGCTCCAACCGCCTTCGCCCTTGATTTCGGGCGCGCCCTTAAACGCGATTGCAGGCTGCTTCTTGTCAGCAGCGCCATCGCCATTCACCAGTTCTTCTGCCTCCGCGGTGGCCGCATCGGTTGCTGCAGCCATTGCAAAGTCGGCCTTGGCGTCAGCTTCGGCGAGCTCGCCCTCAAGCGCATTGATACGCTCTGCCATCGCAGCCATTTGCGCGCGCATTTCAGCAAGTTCTTCGGCAACAGACGCCTGGTTTGCAGTTTGAGCCATGGCTGGCTGCACCCACCCGCAACCCAGTGCGATGGCAAGCGCCGAACCCAAAGCGCGATTCCGAGAATACATGAGCAAACCTTTACAGTTCAGTGAAACATTCCTGACGCACTTATGTCCGCTATATGACAGTTTCGGGACTATCCGTAACACTCCTGCCGAGCGCCGCCAGCCGGGAACTTCGCTTGCCCCGCAGTTGTTTCACTTGTAACCGGTTTCGAAATTTCAGGAGTCCTCCCCCATGCGCATCGGTTGTCCCAAGGAAATCAAGAACCACGAATATCGCGTCGGCCTGACGCCGGAAAGCGCGCGAGAATTAATCGCGGACGGCAACGAAGTCTGGATCGAAAGCGGTGCAGGCCTGGGAATCGGCGCGACCGACGCCGAATATGTCGACGCCGGCGCCAAGATCGTCGACGGACCCGACCCGATTTTTGCCGAGTGCGAAATGGTGGTGAAGGTCAAGGAACCGCAGGCGGTAGAACGCGCGAAACTGCGCGAAGGCCAGATCCTTTATACCTACCTGCACCTTGCCCCGGATCCCGAACAAACCAATGATCTGGTCAAATCGGGCGTGACCGCGATCGCCTATGAAACCGTAACCGGTCCGCGCGGCAGCCTGCCGCTGCTCAAACCGATGAGCCAGGTTGCTGGCCGGATGAGCATTCAGGCAGGTGCCAATGCCCTGCAAAAGGAACACGGCGGACGCGGCGTTCTGCTGGGCGGCGTGCCGGGCGTATTGCCGGGCAAGGTCGTGGTAATCGGCGGCGGCGTTGTCGGTTTCAACGCGGCGCAGATGGCCGTCGGCCTTGGCGGTGATGTGGAAATCCTCGACCGCGATCCCGAAGTGCTCGAAAAAGTCGGCACCTTCTTCGAAGCGCGCGCCAGCACCCGTTTTTCCAACAAGACCAATCTGGAAGACGCCGTGCGTCAGGCCGACCTGGTAATCGGCGCGGTGCTGATCCCCGGTGCTGCTGCGCCCAAGCTGATTACCCGCGAACTGCTCTCGGAAATGAAGCCCGGCGCAGTGCTGGTGGATGTCGCAATCGACCAGGGCGGCTGTTTCGAAACATCCAGAGCCACGACGCATGCCGACCCGACCTATACCGTTGATGGTATCGTGCATTACTGCGTTGCCAATATGCCCGGCGCGGTGGCCCGCACCAGCACCTATGCGCTGAACAATGTGACCCTTCCCCACGCCCTACGCATGGCCCGCAATGGCTGGAAAGAAGCCATGCGCCGCGACCCGCATCTGGCAGAGGGGCTGAATGTCCATGCCGGCAAGGTTACCTACAAGGCAGTGGCCGACGAATTGGGCCATGAATATCTGCCGACCGCAGATGTGTTGAACCAAGACTGATTTTTCTGGATTTTTTAACCGGGTTCTAACCGGTTTGCAGATATTGGCGGGGCCATGACATGGGGGGCCCGTTCCACGCTGAGTGCGTTCGCGCTCGCGCTGTGCTGCATTCTTGCAGCAGTGCGCCCTGTGTATGCGGCGGAGGCACCCCGCTCTGCCCCCTGCTGGCAAACCCTGCCTTTATCGGCGCAAGCATCTGACTACCTTGCAGAACTCGGCCCCTGGACTTGCGAGGAAAGCGCCCCCCCGGTCGGCAATTACCGCATCGCCCTGACATGGAACGATGTGCAGGCCAGCGAGCCAAAATTTCTGGTCAGCCGGATCGGCCATTTCGGCAATGTGACGCTCGCCAGTCAGGACAAGACGGGCCGCTGGATCACCTCCCGGCACAAGGCCAATGACGCGCAGCCCCTGACCGATGGCCCGCATTTCAAACTGGCACTGCCCCAACCTGCCGATGGCAGCATCCGGACTGTCGTAATCTTCGATCGTCCGCTGCACCTGTCCACGATGACCGCTGCAAAGCTGCTGGCGGAAGATCCGGCGCTAGATCCGGATTCGATCGCTTATCAATTGCTGATCGCCGGATTGCTCGGAATCATTCTGATCCCCCTGTTTTTCGACCTCGTTTTTTGGCGTGTCCTGCGCCAGAACTTCCTGCTGTGGCACAGCGCGCTGATCGGATCTTTCGCGTTGCTGCTGCTAAGCCAATCCGGCCTCGTCAATCACATGGTCGACCTGCCGATTGAGGTTTGGCGCCGATCCCTGATCATGTCCTTCGGGGTGGCGCTGGCGGTGTCGTTCATGTTCACCCGTGCCTATATCGAAGACGACAAGATCAGTCCGGTCATGCGGCGATGGGTACCATATGCGGCCGCATGGGCCCTGATTGCATCGGCAATTCACGCGGCATCATTCGACTTCATGCGCCCGTTCGGATCGTCATTCCACAGCGTTGCCCTGGCACCGCTGATGATCCTGATACTGGCGATAATGATCGATGCGTGGAGACGCGGCAGCCGTGCTGTTCGTTTCCAGATGGTCGGATGGACACCGCTGTTCGTTGGTGTCAGCATTCAGTTGGTCACCTACATAACCCCGTTGGCGCCGCCCAACGACGCGCTGCCCATCTTCTTCTTCGGGATGCTGACAGAATCGCTCGCCACCGCGCTGGGCGTGGCCGACCGGTTCCTTGCCATCCGCCGCCAGCGCGACAAGGCGCAAGACCGCGTGGCAGCGCTTGATGCCCTGTCCAGCGTCGACCCGCTGACCGGGCTGTATAACCGGCGCGCACTCGACATTCGCATGGGCAGCCTGCGTGCCGACGGCTTCAACACGTTTGCGCTGCTTGATCTAGATCACTTCAAGACCGTCAACGACACTATCGGCCATGCCGGCGGCGATGCGGTATTGGTGGAGGTTGCAGGCATCCTTTCAGCCGACAATCAATCGCTCGGCTTCAGATTGGGCGGTGAAGAATTCCTGCTGGTGATGAAAGGCGACGATTCGCTCGATCGGGCAGAAAAGCTTCGGCAGGCAATTTCCCTGCGTGTTGCCCGCCAGATCGACGGGTTGGAGCGCATCCTGACCGCGAGCGTCGGGGCAATCGTCTTGCCCAAAGACCGCAAGGAAGCGGACATTTTCAGCGATATCTATTCGCGGGCCGACAAGCTTTTGTACGAGGCAAAGGAAGGCGGCAGAAACAGGTTGGTGTTCGAAAAACTGCGTCTGTTCAGCCCGCGCCAGCCGGATCGCAGACGCGCAGCAGCCGGCTAAGGCTCAGTTTGCTGGTTCAGGGTGCCCGGTTCAGGATGTCCCTTCAGGACCGGGCAGCACGCCACTTGCGATAATTCTTCGCCCGTTTTGCTGCCCGCATCTGGTCGGCGATCAGCGCCTTCACCGGCCAGCCGCCCATGCCGGGTTTCTTGCCCGCCGCCATCCGTTCGATCTGAACTTTGGTCAGCGCCATTACCGCGAGGGCTGACAGGGATTTGTTGGACCAGCCGACCTGCGGCAGATCGACATCTGCATTGTGCTGGCCTTGCCAGTGATTGGGCAAGTCCGGATCGCTGGCGAGCGCGCGGGCAATGCCGAGCATTTCAACGCCGAAGCCTTGCTCGTCATGCTCCAGTGCTGCCTCGGCTACTTCCAGTCGGGTAATTCCCCCCGTGACCATGATCGGCATGTCTGCAACCTTGGCAATGTCTCTCGCAAAATCGACAAAATAGGCTTCGCGCGCCTCGGTCGAATTTTTGGGGCCAGCGTCATCCTGCGGATTGCCCTGCATGGCCGGGCTTTCATAGCTGCCGCCCGAAAGCTCCACGAAATCAAGCCCGTGACCATTCAGCCACTCGACCACCTGCCTTGCATCGTCAGCGCCGAAACCGCCGCGCTGAAAATCCGCCGAATTCAGTTTCAACCCGACCCCGAAGGACAGCTTCACCCGCGCCCGCACAGTCTCCACAATACGCATCAGGAAACGGGCGCGGTTTTCCAGGCTGCCGCCCCATTCATCGTCCCGCTTATTGGTAAGCGGGGATAGGAACTGGCTGATCAGATATCCGTGCGCACCGTGAATTTGCACGCCGTCAAAACCGGCTTCCTGTGCCGCTTCGGCGGTGTCGGCAAACCGGTTTATGATCGTTTCGATCTCTGTAGCTTCCAGCCGCCGTACCGGCGCGAACATGGATGAGAACTTGCCCAGATCCAGCGCGACAGCCGACGGTGATACCGCGGTTTCGCCCAGGCTCTTGTATAGCTGCCGTCCGGGGTGGCTGATCTGCAACCAGAACTGGCCGCCGCCCGATTTGCCTATCTCCGCCCATTTCCTGAACGGCGCAAGATCGGTGCCTTTTTCCAGCACAACGGCGCCCGGCCCGGTCAGTGCAGTCGGATCGACCATGACATTGCCCGATAGGATCAATCCGGTGCCACCCTTTGCCCAGCGGTCATACAGCGTGAACAGCCGCTGTCCCGGATACTGGCCAGGCTGCTGGGCCAGGTTTTCCTCCATCGCCGCCTTGCAAATGCGGTTGGGCACAGTGCTGCCATTGGGCAGTGTGAGGGGCGTGAAAAGCGATGTATCGGTGATGGTTATTCTCCCGGATCGGAGCGGAAAGGTGCGAGCACTTCGGGCCGTACGCGGGCGAGCCGCCCGGTTTCGCGGTGCAGCATGGCCCATGTGGTGGCGGCCGAAACGATGATCTTGCCATCGGCATTGCGAAAATCGACCCGGCGCAGGCTTTTTGCGCCCTTGGCCTCATCCGGAATCCAGGTTTCCCCGGTCACGGTTTCGCCCTGTCCGATATTGCCGCGATAATCGATTTCGTGGCGGATCACGAGCCACACGAACTCGGCCGCATGGGCAGGATCAGCGACCGCATCCCAGTGTGCGGTCGCCATGTCCTGCACCCACTGCACCCACACCGCATTGTTTACATGACCCATCACATCGATGTGCTGAGGCCCGGCGATGAAAGTCTTGCGAAAGGGTTCGCTCACTCATCAATCCCGAAATGCGAGAGGATGAACGCGTATTCCTCTGCCGCTTCGTACAGCGAGGTGAAGCGGCCCGATTTGCCGCCGTGGCCTGCGCCCATATTGGTCTTCAGCAGCAGCTCGTTATTGTCGGTCTTGGTGTCGCGCAATTTGGCGACCCATTTGGCCGGCTCCCAATAGGTGACGCGCGGATCGTTCAGGCCTGCGGTTACCAGCATGGGCGGATAATCCTGCGTCGTCACCTGATCATAAGGCGAATAGCTGAGGATGTAGGCGAAGGCCTGCTTGCTTTCGATCGGGTTGCCCCATTCGGGCCACTCACCCGGCGTCAGCGGCAGGCTGGTGTCGAGCATGGTGCTGAGCACATCGACGAACGGCACGTCAGCCACGACCGCCTTCCACAAATCGGGATCAGTGTTGACCACCACGCCCATCAGTTCGCCCCCTGCGGACCCGCCGCTGGCGCTGATCATGCCTTCCTCGGTATAACCCTTGGCTGCCAGCCCCTTCGCGACGTCGACGAAATCGTTGAACGTGTTGGTCCGGTCATTCAGCTTGCCCTGCAGATACCATTTGCGGCCCAGATCATCGCCACCGCGGATATGCGCGATGGCATAGGCCATGCCGCGATCGAGCAGGCTAAGGCGGCTGGATGAAAAGCCGGGCGAAACAGCATAGCCATAAGCGCCGTAGGCATAGAGGTGTAGCGGACCCGCGCCTTCGGGGCGATCCTTGCGCATTACCACGCTGACAGGAACCTGCGTTCCATCGCGTACAGTGATTGTCTCGCGCACGGTGATGTAAAGCGAGGCGTCATATCCGCTGGGGATTTCCTGCTGCTTGAGCAGTTCCAGCGAAGCGCCGGATACGTCGTAATCATACACCGAATCGGGCGTGACCATGCTTTCATAGGAAAGGCGCAGCTTGCTCACGTCATATTCGGGATTGTTGGATAATCCGGCAGTGTAGCTCGCCTCGGGAAATGCGATCGGCGTGACTTTTGCCGAATCCGCGTAATTCCTGATCTGCACCTGATCGAGCCCGCCAAGACGGCCTTCGGTGACATAGAAATCCTTGAACAGTTCGAAATCGGTCAGGTAGAATTCGTCCGCCCCCTCGATCAGCGTCGACCATTCGGCCGGACTTTCGAACGTCGCGGTGGCAAGGCGAAAATTGACGTGGTCGTCATTGGTATGGACGAAGATTATTCCGTCGCGCAGGTCGACCGAATATTCGATGCCCTTTTCGCGCGGCCTGATCAGTATCTGTTCGCCCAGCGGGTTATCTGCGCGGACCAGACGGA
The DNA here is from genome assembly GCF_009828095.1 of Pontixanthobacter luteolus. Taxonomy (GTDB): domain Bacteria; phylum Pseudomonadota; class Alphaproteobacteria; order Sphingomonadales; family Sphingomonadaceae; genus Pontixanthobacter; species Pontixanthobacter luteolus. Next base: position 264,047 of record NZ_WTYP01000002.1, read on the forward strand.
CTTCGTTTGTCTCGTTGTCGCCAGCTGAAATAACCAGCCAGTCTTCCTGTGCCGACAATCCCGCACTGACGCTGAAACCGATGTCTTCCTCGGTGTAGATCTGCACGTCCTGATCCGCAGATGTGCCGATGGTGTGGACGCGGACATTGTCGACCCGCCAGTTCTCGTTGGCCTTGCCATAGACGAGCATCGTGTCATCCGCCGACCAGACGAGGCTGGTGCGCGTCTCGGTGATCACATCGTCCAGCAATTCGCCGGTCTGCAGGTCCTTGACCCGCGCTGTGTATCGTTCAGCCCCGTTGTCATCGAATGAATAAGCGAGATAGCGCCCGTTCTTGCTGACGGAAAATGCGCCGAGGCGGTGATATTCCTTGCCCTCCGCCATCTGGTTTTCGTCGAGCAGCAATTCCTTGTCGCCGCCGGCAACCGGCTGCCGGTACCACAGGCGGTATTCCTTACCCTCTGCCACTTCAGTCCAGTAGAGCCAGTCACCATCCTTTTGCGGGACGGAGGAATCGTCTTCCTTCACCCGGCCCTTGAGTTCTTCGAACAGCTTTTCGACCAGCGGTTTGCGGCTTTCCATTTCCTGTTCGAACCAGGCATTTTCCGCCTTCACATAGTCCAGCACATCCTCGTCATCGACCACCGGATAGGATTGGTCTTTCAACCAGTGGTAAGGATCTGAAATGGTGATGCCGTGGTGGCTGTAACTGTGTTCCCGCTTCTCTGCGACAGGCGGAGCGGCAATTTTCTTGTCAGACAAACTTGTTTCCTCGGTTCGGGATGCATCCTGCGCCGATAGCGGCATGGCGAAAGACAGCGTGGCGATCGCAATGGCAGCGGAAGAGGCAATTCTCATGGCGGATGTCCCTGTTGGAATGATGCGACCTATGGTAATGGGTTCAGTTGAAACTATGTCGCCGGATGTACCGCGACAAGCACCGATTGAAATTCAGGACCGATTATATGCTCATGCAGACCCACGAAGCCCGCCTTTCCGCTCTGCGGGAAGAAATGAAGCGCCAGAAACTGGACGGTTTCGTGGTGCCGATTTCCGATGAGCACATGTCCGAATATGTCGGTTCCTACGCTCAGCGGCTGGAATGGCTGACCGGGTTTGGCGGTTCTGCCGGCAGCGCAATCGTGCTCTCGCATACCGCCGCGATTTTCGTCGATGGGCGCTATACCATTCAGGTCCGCGAACAGGTGGACGGGAAGCTGTTCGATTATCAGTCGACGCTGGACACCACCCATGCAAAATGGCTCGCGGCCAACGTTACCAAGGGTGCTCGCATCGGATATGATGCATGGCTCCATTCAAAGGGATGGGCCGACAGCCTTTCTGCCGCGCTCGCGCGGAAGGGCGCGGAACTGGTCGCTGTCGAAACCAATCCGATCGATGCCGTGTGGGGCGATCAGCCGAAACCTTCGAAAGCCCCTGCAATCGTCCATCCGCAGGAATTTGCCGGGCAATCTTCCGCCGAAAAACGCGCGATCGTGGCCGATTGGCTGAAGGAAGAGGAATACGACGCTGCTGTCATCAGCGCGCTCGATTCCATCGCCTGGATGCTGAATATTCGCGGCGCGGACGTGGACCGTACCCCGGTCGCGCTATCGTATCTGATCGCGCACTCCGACGGCACTGCCGAGCTGTTCATCGAACCTGAAAAGGTCACACCAGAACTGGAACAGCATCTGGGCAATGCTGTCACCATTCGGGACCGCGCCGACTTTACCCCTCACCTGAAAGATTTCGCCGGCAAGACCGTGGCCGTCGATCCCGATTACGGCGTGGCAGCGATCTATCAGGCCCTGGAAAAGGGCGGCGCAACAGCGGTTGCGGTGCGCGATCCAGCAATCCTGCCCAAGGCGATCAAGAATCCGGTCGAACAGCAGGGGCACCGTGATGCGCAGGCGCGCGACGGTGCTGCGGTCGCCAAATTCCTGCACTGGCTTTCGTATGAACCATCCAAAGGCGGCCAGACGGAACTGTCAGCAGCCGCCAAGCTGCGCGAATTCCGCGATGAAACCGGCGTTCTCAAAGACCAGAGCTTCGACACGATTTCCGCCACCGGCCCGCACGGCGCGCTCTGCCATTACCGGGTCGATGAAGACAGCAATCTCGGTATCGAGCCGGGCAGCGTTTTCCTGTGCGATTCCGGGGGCCAGTACCTCGACGGTACGACCGACATCACACGCACGGTGTGGATCGCGGGCGAAGGCGACAAAGCCCAGCCGACAGCCGAAGTGCGCGACCGTTATACCCGCGTGCTGAAGGGCCATATCCAGATTGCCCGCGCGATTTTCCCGCAAGGTACAGTTGGCGGCCAATTGGACGCATTCGCGCGTCAGTATCTGTGGGAAGCGGGCGTCGACTACGCCCATGGCACCGGCCACGGGGTTGGCAGCTTCCTCGGCGTGCACGAAGGGCCGCAGCGCATTGCGAAGGCATCGGGCGGCCAGCCGGGCACGGATCAGGAATTGTTCGAAGGCATGATCCTCTCGAACGAGCCGGGCTATTACAAGGACGGCGCGTTCGGCATCCGGATCGAGAATCTCGTGCTGGTAGAAAAGCAGGAAATCGACGGCGCAGAGGGCACCTATCTCGGGTTTGAAAACCTCACCTGGGTTCCGATGGCGCGCGATATGCTCGACCTGTCGCTGATGACCGCGGAAGAGAAAGACTGGTGGAATGCGTATCACGCAAAAACCTACGAAATCCTCGCTCCGCAGCTGGATGGCGATGTTCTCGATTGGCTGAAGGACGCTTGCGCCCCAATCTGAGCGTCCTTGTGAGCCGCTAAATGTTCCTGTATTGTTCCGATGTTGCGAGTCGCGATTAGGAGGATACTATGCTGGGATATGTAACGCTGGGAACGAACGACCTGCCGCGGGCAGCCAAGTTTTATGATGCGGTTGCGGGGGAAATGGGCGTCGGGCGAATGATGGAATTCGATCAGTTCATTGCCTGGGGCGAAGCTGGCGGAGCGCCGGGCATTGCTGCAACAAAGCCGTTCGACGGGAACGAGGCGACCGTCGGAAACGGAACAATGGCCGCGTTGATGGTCGACAGCACCGACAAGGTGCAGGCCGTATACGATGCGGCGCTGGCCAATGGCGGAACCGACGAAGGCGCACCGGGGCCGCGCGGTGATGACGGGTTTTATGCCGGATATTTCCGCGACCCGGATGGCAACAAACTCAACGTCTTCACGATGACGAAATAGGCCACCTTCCGGTGGACGCCGCGAGAAAGCTGTCCGAAAGCTGGGTGCATTTGGGCCTGGGGGCGAGCGCCAGCCCTCAGCCGCCCTTCGCGGGGATGGAATGGTACGACGCTTACGCCAAGCGGACTGCCAGCGACGGTGCCGAAGGCAGGCTGGTCAGCCAGCACAGTTTCAGTGAAGGATGGCCCACATGGGAAATGCACCCTCACGGCGCAGAGGTGGTAATCTGCATCGATGGTGAAATGACGCTGACGCAGGAATTTCCGGACGGGCGCGAAGTCCAGGTGATCCTCACGCCGGGCGATTATGCGATCAATCCGCCCGGGGTCTGGCACATTGCCGACATCGATTCGCATGCCACTGCGATCTTCATAACCGCCGGGGAAGGCACGCAGCACAGGCCGCGGTAGCTGCAATCCGCCAAAATTTCAGCTGCATGAACGGCTGTCATTTGCTGCGACAATTTGCGACATTTCAGGCCGCAACCGGGATATTCCTGCGACAATGGGTCACTAGAAAGGTATCACGAGTTGCGGCGACCCTTGATCTCCCCCCCTCCCTGACGGGGTTGCCGCAGCTCAATCGAAACGACGATTGGAGAGACTTATGAAGACCCCCACCAAGAAGATTACTCTGGCCCTTTCTGCAGCAGCTCTCGCCCTCGTTGGCGGTACCGCAATCGCAGCCCAGCAAAATGACCGCCGCGGCGCCGATGCGAACGGCGACAAGATTATAACCCTTGCCGAACACAATGCCCATGCAGACACGATGTTTGCCCGGCTGGATGCCGATGGAAATGGTGTCATCAATACGGAAGACCGTGCCGCGCGCAAGGAAGCGCGATTTGCCCGGCTTGATGCGGATGGCAATGGCGAAGTGACCAAGGCTGAAATGGATGCTGCAGCATCTGAACGGCGCGCAAAGCGTGCTGATCGTGCCGATGCGCGCTTCGCAAGGCTTGATACCGACAATAGCGGCGGTATTTCCGCAGCTGAAATGGACGCAGCCCGTGAAATGCGCAGCGAACGCCGCGGCAAGCGCGGTGACCGGATGGAAGCACGCGGCAAACGCGGCGGCGACAAGATGGCCCGCGGAAATCGGGGTAAGCGCGGAAAACAAGGCATGGCTATGCTTCGGCAGGCTGACACCAATGGCGACAAAGCCATCAGCCGCGCCGAATTCGACGCTGCGATGACCGCCCGCTTCCAGAAGATGGACACCGATAATAGCGGCTCGATCTCTCAGGAAGAACGCCAGGCTGCGCGCGCAGAGCGCAAGGCAGCCCGGCAGGCCCGCTAAATTCCGGCTGGCAAGCTTGCGCTTGCTAGGCACCTCGTCGCGGGTCTAGGCGCGGTAAGGAACTCATGACTGACACCGCGCCCACCCAATTGCTGCTCGTCGACGACGAAGCCAGTTTACGCGAACCCCTGGCGGAGTATCTTACCCGCCAGGGGTTTGTCGTGCGCGAAGCGGAAAGCGCCGCCAGCGCACGCAGCGTGCTGATGGAATTCACCCCGAACCTGATCTTGCTGGATATCATGATGCCCGGCGAAGATGGCCTTTCGCTGTGCCGGCATCTGGTGGAAACCCGCGAACTGCCGGTCATTCTGCTGACGGCCAAGGGCGAGGCGACGGACCGGATCATCGGGCTGGAAATTGGCGCCGATGACTACGTGGTAAAGCCGTTCGAGCCGCGCGAACTGGTCGCGCGCATCCGATCCGTTCTGCGCCGCACCGGCAAAACCGGTTCGAAGCCGGCACCGGAAGAAGACGCGATTTATGTCTTCGAGGAATGGCAGCTCGATCCGCTGAAACGGCGCCTCACTGATCCCGATGGGGTGGTCATATCCATTTCGACTGCGGAATTTCGCCTGCTTCAGGCGTTTCTTGAAAATCCGCGCAGAGTGCTCGACCGTGACCGGTTGCTGGACATGGTGCAGGGCCGCGAAGCGCATTTGTACGACCGGGCAGTCGATAATCAGGTCAGCCGCCTGCGCCGCAAGATCGAGGCTGACAGCCGCAATCCCGAACTTATCCTGACTGTGCGCGGGGGCGGTTACCGCTTCGCCGCCGATGTCCGCCGCCAGCCAGCGGCCCAGAGCTAAGACCATGCGGTTCTGGCCCAAGAGCCTGTTGGGGCAGGTGCTTCTCGCAGTCGCGCTGGCCTTGCTGGTGGCACAAACGATTTCCGCAGGTCTGTTATGGCGCGCCGCCGAGACGAGGCGGGACGAGGCCTTGCTCAATTCTGCTGCGTTTCGCCTGGTGGTGCCCGAGCGGCAGAACGCCCGCCGCGATCTTCGCGGTGCCGATAACAGGCCGCGCAACGATTTGCGTAATCGCACTCGCCGGTTTCCGCGCCCCTTGCGGCTGGAAACATCCGCCAGCTTCGAGTTGATGAGCGGCGAGACCCGCGAGACGCAGCTGGAAGAACAACTCGCTGGCATTCTGGCTGACCAGAATTTCTCCGCCGCAGAGTTGATCGTGATCGAACGATTGGCGCTCGATGATCCGTTCGTGCTTGGCCGCCCACGACTGATGCGGCGGGTCATCGACCAGGATCGTCCGGTCACCAAAGTCCTTGTCGCTGCTTTGAAACGGACCCCGGACAGCCAGTGGCAAATTGCGCGGGTTCCGATACCGGAGTCCAACGGAGCGGCGCTGCGCACAATCGTCTTGCAGACGCTGATTATCTATCTGGTGCTCGTCGGCCTCCATTTTCTGCTGCTCCGGCGTATTACAAAGCCGCTTGCCGCGCTGACCCGGCGCACAGAAAATTTCGGCAATGGCGGACAGATGCAAGAACCGCTGGAACCCAATGGCCCGCAGGACGTGCGCCGTCTGGTAACTGCGCATAATGCAATGGAAGCACGGATCGCCGCATTGCTCGATGAAAAAGACGTGATGCTTGGAGCGATCGGGCACGATCTGAAGACACCGCTAGCCGCGCTGAGGGTGCGCATCGAAAACGTCGAGGATGAAACCGAGCGCCGGAAAATGGCCGCCGGGATCGAGGATATCACCCGCTCGCTCGACGATATCCTTACTCTGGCGCGGATCGGCAAATCAGGCGAACCGCCCGAGCGTGCCTCGCTTTCCGCACTGGCCGCGGCAGTCGTCGAGGAATTCGAGGATCAGGGCCAACCGGTCACGCTCAATACCAATGGAAAAATCGTCCATCCGGTTTACCTGACCTGGCTGAAACGTGCGCTGCGCAATTTGATCGGAAATGCCCTGAGATACGGCGGCACCGCTGCGGTTACCCTGCGCGAAACCGGCACCCATGTCGTGCTCGAAGTGGACGATAACGGTCCCGGTATTGAAGAGGCCCGCATCGCCGAAATGCTCGAACCGTTCAAGCGCGGGGAGGCATCGCGCAACCGTGACACCGGCGGTGCAGGCCTTGGTCTGACAATCGCACGGGCTGTTGCCGAACAGCACGGGGGACGGCTGATTTTGGCGAACCGGCCCGAAGGCGGACTTCACGCAGAAATCCGGCTCCCGAAAGGTTGAGACTTAGGCGGCTCTGCGTGCAGCAGGAAATTTATCGCCTTTGCCATTCCGGCCAAGGCATCCAGCCATCCGCACCGCCAACCCCATCGCTGGCTGATGCAGACATCTGGTGCCTTGCGTCTAGCGCATCAGGCCGCCGATCAGATTGCGGACAAACCGGCCGGCAATCGGCCCGGCTAGATCGGTCGCGATCGATCCGGCGGCAGAGGTCACGCCCGATGCCATCGGGTTGGCGCGCGATTTCTTGCCCAGCACCGCAGCAGCAGCGGCGCCGGCTGCCGAACCTGCCGCAACCTTAGCCCCGCGGCTGAAGGCCTTTTCCCACAGGCTGGGCGTCTTGCGCGATTGCTTACGCACTTCGTCCTCGCCCTTTTCCTCAACTTCTTGCGCGGTCTGCGCGGCATCGGCCGCCTTGGCCGCGAGCACTTCTTCAGCGCTTTCGCGGTCAACCGCCGTGTCGTATTTCCCGTCAACCGGGCTGACGGAATTGATGATCGCGCGTTCTTTCGCGGTGATCGGACCCAGCCGGCTGCGCGGCGGCTTGATCAGCGTGCGCTGAACAACCGAAGGCGCACCGTCATCCATCAGGGTGGAGACCAGTGCCTCACCCACACGCAATTGCGTGATTGCCTCTTCCACATCGAGATCGGGATTGATCCGGAAGGTGTCGGCAGCCGCCTTGATCGCTTTCTTGTCACGCGGAGTGAACGCCCGCAGCGCGTGCTGCACGCGGTTGCCCAGCTGGCCGGCCACTTCCTCGGGAATGTCGATCGGGTTCTGCGTTACGAAGAAGACGCCGACGCCTTTCGAACGGATCAGGCGGACGACCTGTTCGATCTTGTCCTCCAGCGCCTTGGGCGCATCGTCGAACAACAGATGCGCTTCATCGAAGAAGAATACGAGCTTGGGCTTTTCCGGGTCGCCGACTTCTGGCAGCGATTCGAACAGTTCGGCGAGTAGCCACAACAGGAATGTCGCATAAAGCTTGGGGCTGCGCATCAGCTTGTCTGCAGCCAACACGTTAATGTATCCGCGCCCCTGTTCGTCGGTTTTCAGGAAATCGTCGATCTCCAGCGCGGGTTCACCAAAGAAATTGTCCGCCCCTTGCGCCTCGAAGCTGAGCAGCTGCCGCTGGATCGCGCCAACGCTCTGCTTGCTGACATTGCCGTATTTCGCAGAAAGTTCTTTCGAGTTTTGCGAGGCGTGCAGGAGAATCGACTGCAGATCGGCAAAATCGAGCAGCAGCAGACCGTGTTCATCGGCATATTTGAAGACGATCTGCAGCACGCCTTCCTGCGTGTCGTTCAGATCGAGCAACCGCGAAAGCAGCAGCGGCCCCATCTCGCTGATTGTCGTGCGGATGGGATGGCCCTGTTCCCCGTACAGATCCCAGAAGATCGCCGGGTTATCCGAATAGGCATAGTCTTCCATGCCCAGTTCTTTCGCGCGGCCTTCCAGCTTGTCGGCGTGCTTGAAAGTGGGCGATCCGGGCATCGAAATACCCGACAGATCACCTTTCACATCGGCCACGAATACCGGCACGCCATTGGCGGAGAAACTTTCTGCAAGCCCCTGCAGCGTGACCGTTTTACCCGTGCCGGTCGCGCCCGCGATCAGTCCGTGACGGTTCGCACGCCCCAGATCGAGCGATTGTTGCTCCTGATTTTCGCCTAGCCCCAGAAAGATGCTGCCCATTTTTGTCTTGCTCCGACCCTGAAATTGTATGCTGCGGCTGTGGCGCAGACACTGACTTGCGGTCAAGTATCTCGACTTGCGCGGCCAAGACGCTAAGGCTGGGCGAATGGCCGAACCTGAGCCCTTTGTACTGCTGGACGATGCGCGAGAAGACGGCGCAGCAGACGCGCATATCTTCGAAAAACCGGCCAGGATATTCGCCGCTAGGCGCGCCTCGGAAGTCGCCGATGTGCTCGCTGCTGCCGATGCCGAACGGGAAAAGACCGGCGGAACGCTGGCCGGGTATATCGCTTATGAAGCGGGTCTGGCGTTGGAGCCGCGCCTCACCGGCCTTGCCGATAAGCGTGCAGGCGGAAACGGCCCGCTGGTCTGGCTTGGCCTGTTCGAGAAAGAGCATATCCTGCCGCCGGATGCGGTTCACGACTGGCTGGCCGAGAGAGCGCAAGGCGGCGCTTCGATCGGGCCGCTTGACCCGCAATTGTCGCCCGGCGGCTATGTTGCCGCGTTCGAGAAGATGCAGGATGCGATTCGCGCCGGCGACATTTATCAGGCCAACCTCACCTTCCCGCTTGCAGGTTCATATCGCGGTGATCCGGTGGCGCTGTATTCGGCGCTCCGGCCAGCGGCGAACGCCGGTTATGGCGGGCTGATATTCGACGGCTCGCATTGGCTTCTCAGCCTGTCGCCGGAACTGTTTTTCTCCCTCCACGGAGACGCGGCCAAAGTTAAGCCGATGAAGGGCACGCGCCCACGTGGGCCGACGCCCGATGCGGACAAGGCGCTTGAGAAAGAACTCGCCGGGTCGGTCAAGGACAAGGCCGAGAATCTGATGATCGTCGATCTGATGCGCAACGATTTGTCGCGCGTTGCCGATGCCGGCAGCGTGCAGGTCGATGCGCCGTTCGCAATCGAAAGCTATCCGACAGTCCATCAGATGGTCTCGACCGTTCGGGCAAGGCTGAGCGAGGGCAAGACCGCCAGCGATCTGATCCGTGCGATATTCCCCTGCGGATCGATTACAGGCGCACCGAAAATCCGGGCGATGGAGCTGATATCAGGGGCCGAACGTGATGCGCGCGGCCCGTATTGCGGCGCAATCGGGCGGATTGGCCCAGATGGCGATGCCGCCTTCAACGTCGCAATCCGCACCTTGCGGCTTACCCCGGTCGAGAACGAACGCGGCACTGCGGTGCTGGGCGTCGGATCCGCCATCGTGGCCGACAGCCAGCCGATGGATGAATGGCGCGAGAGCATCCTCAAAGGCGGTTTTGCGCGCCAATCCTCACCAGCGCACAGCGCGCCGCAGTTCGATTTGATCGAAACCATGCTGTTCGATCCTGAGAGCGGAATCGAACTTCTCGAACTGCATCTGGAACGGATGAAGTCGAGCGCGGCGGAGCTGGGTTTCTCTTTCGACAGGCACGCGGCGCGCAACCAGATTCATGCGCTGTGTTTCGAACTGGAAAAACGTTCGAAAGTCCGCCTGCTCGCCGCCCGCAGCGGCGCGACCTCGCTGACCACGAGCGAACTGCCCGTGGGCGCTTCCGGCACATTTGACTGCATCGCCCTGCCGATCCCGGTTGATCCGGCTGACTGGAGGCTGCGGCACAAGACAACCGATCGCGGATTTTATCAGGACGCGCTGGCCGCAGCGCAGGATGCCGATGCGCGCGAAGCGATCCTTGTGCGCGGCGACGGCCTTGTAACAGAAGGTAGCTGGACCAATATCTTCGTTGAACGCGGCGAGACGCTGCTCACCCCGCCAGCTTCACTCGGATTGCTGCCGGGTGTCCTGCGCCGCTCGCTGATTGAAAGCGGCCGCGCGCAAGAGGCGGAGCTGACACTCGACGATCTTGAAAACGGCTTCCTGCTCGGAAACGCAGTGCGCGGCCTCATTCCCGGAAAGCTGAAACAATGATTTCTCCCCCTGTGCTCGCGCAAATCCCGATTGTTTACGAAGACGGCGAAGCGCTGGTTATCGACAAGCCCGCCGGTCTGCCGGTCGATCCGCCGCGCAATGGCGGAACCTGTCTGGCGGATTATTACGAAGGGCTGAAACTGGGCTTCATGCGGCCGCCCGTGGCAGTGCACCGCCTGGATACCGACACGTCCGGCTGCCTTCTGCTCGCGCGCAACCCCAAGGCGGTGAAACGCTTTGCCCGCGCGTTCGAGGAACGGCTGGTCGCAAAACGCTATCTCGGGATTATCGGCGGCGAGCTGGACCAGGAAGAGGGCACGATCGACCTGCCACTGGGCAAAGTCAGCAGCGCCGAAATGGGCTGGCGCATGGTTCACGATCCTGACGGCAAGCCTTCGATTACACACTGGAAGGTGCTGAAGGTAGAAGGCGGCAATTCGCTAATTGAGTTCAGGCCTGAAACCGGGCGCACCCACCAGATCCGCGTCCATGCCGAATCGGGGCTGGGTAAACCATTGCTGGGCGATCCGGTTTATGGGCCAGAACACGGCAAATCGGTTGGCGCGCGGCGCACAATGTTGCACGCGTCCGCAATTACCGTTCAGCGCGCAAACAAGCCGGAGATTGCCGGAATCGCTCCGATGCCGGCCGATTTCATCGATCTCGGGTTTACGGATGGATGACCTGATCGAACGGGCGCTGTCGCAGGTCGAAGAAAGCTTCATCGCCAGTTCCGGCCCGGGCGGGCAGAACGTCAACAAGGTCGCGACGGCGGTGCAATTGCGCCTCAACGTGTTCGCGCTGCGCCTGAGCCCCCCGGTTTTCAACCGCTTGAAAACCCTCGCGGGGAACCGCATGACGTCCAAGGGCGAGATCATCCTTACGGCGCGGAATTACCGCACGCAGGAGGCGAACCGCGAAGACGCCCGTACACGTCTCACCCAATTGCTGGAGGAAGCCCGGAAAGAGCCGAAAAAACGCGCCAAGAGCCGGGTCAACCGGGTCGGCAAGGAAAAGCGGATCAAGGCCAAGAAGAATCGCGGAGAGGTGAAGGCCAATCGGGGCAAGGTCAGCCGGCGCGACTGGTGACACTGCTTGACTTTTCCCCGTGAATCACCCAATGGGCGCGCCGGAACGGCGGTGCTTACTCGCGCCGCCCTTATTTTTTCGGCCATCCCCGGCCTCATTCGATTTTAGGAATACGTCATGGCGAAGCCAGCAACCGTCAAGATCAAGCTCGTCTCGACTGCAGACACGGGCTTCTACTACACGACGAAAAAGAACCCGCGGAACATCACTGAAAAGATGACTTTCCGCAAGTACGACCCCGTCGTGCGCAAGCATGTCGAGTTCAAGGAAGCCAAGATCAAGTAAGCCACGGCTTGCTTGGTACCTGAACTGCGGGAACCGTATTAGTTCAGTGACGGTTCAACGCTCTGACGCTATCAGCCGGAGCATGAACACAATGACATCCCTTTCGAAAAAGCCACTGCTCGCCGCACTTGCCGGTGCAGTGGCTTTTGCTGTGCCTGCAACATCGTTTGTAGCACCGGCGCCCCTTGCCGCCCAGCAATCCGACCTCGACCGAGCGGTCACCGCAATCCGCGGGATCAGCACGATGAAGGCCGATTTCACGCAGACCGACCGCAACGGCCAGACCGTGGCGGGCGTGCTGACACTGAAAAACCCGGGCAAGATCCGCTTCGAATACGAAAAAGACGTTCCGCTTCTGGTCGTCTCCAACGGCAAATCGCTGACCATGATCGATTACGAGGTCAATCAGGTCCAGCGCTGGCCGATCAAGAAATCGCCGCTCGGTGCGCTGCTTGATCCCAGCCGCGACGTCGCGAAATTCGGCAAACTGGTGCAGACCGGAAATCGTGATGTCGTCAGCATCGAAGTGCGCGACAAGAGCCGGCCCGAATTCGGCGTGATCACGCTGATTTTCGTTCGCGACGGTTCAGCGCCCGGCGGGCTGCAGCTGACCAATTGGGTGGCGCTCGATTCGCAGAACAACCGCACCACGGTTCGCCTGCGGAATCACCGTTATGGAGTCGCGGTTTCTGACGGTGCTTTCACCTACAAGGACCCTCGCCGTTCATCTCGCCGCCCCAGATAATCATTTCACCGATTAGCCGCCTTGTCGCTGCGACGGGCTGCTGCTGATTGTTCATTGGCTAGAAAGCCTAACAGGCATATTCTCTGACTTAGCAAAGCAGCTGGAGACATTGGTTCCCCCCTGTTGCCTCAGTCTTCGGTACGGCTGCTTTGTCAAAGCGTGACGAACGCTAACATGGAACCCTCGTGTCAATGCCCCCGACACGAGGGTTTTTTGTTGCCCGGATGCGTTTCTGTGCGCGGCCCGCCCCGCCGCAATAGACACCGCCGCGCCGCATCCCTATCTCCTGCGCATGGTTTCTGTAGCTTCCTGGAATATCAATTCCGTCCGCCTTCGCATGCCGATCGTCGAACGTTTCCTGACTGAGCAATCGGTCGATGTCCTGTGCCTGCAGGAAATCAAATGCCAGGAACACCAGTTCCCCTACGAGGCGTTTCGCAAGCTCGGCTATGAGCATTTCGCGATCCACGGGCAGAAAGGGTATCACGGCGTGGCAACTGTCAGCCGGATCCCGCTTAAGGAATTCAGCCGCCATGACTGGCAGGACAATGGCGAGGCACGCCATGTCGGCGTGGAACTGACCGGTCCGGGGCAGGACATGGTGATCGAAAATGTCTACGTGCCTGCCGGCGGCGATGTGCCGGACCGCGAGGTAAATACGAAATTCGGCCAGAAGCTGGATTTTCTGGAGCGGATGACCCGTTGGGCTGATGCGATTGACAGACCGACGCTGATCGTCGGCGATTTCAATATCGCACCGCTCGAAAGCGATGTCTGGAGCCACAAACAGCTGCTCAAGGTTGTCAGTCACACCCCGCTCGAGGTCGAAACGCTGGGCAAGTTCCGCGATGCCCACGGATGGACTGATATTGGCCGCGAATTCATCCGCGATCCGGACCGCTATTACAGCTGGTGGAGCTATCGTTCGAAAGATTACCGTGTGGGCGACCGTGGGCGGCGGCTCGACCATATGTGGGCGTCCCCCGACCTCGCCAAGATGGCGACTGCGCATCATGTTCACGAAGACGCGCGCGGCTGGGAAAAGCCGTCTGATCATATCCCGCTGGTGACGGAGTTCGATCTCTGAGCGAGACAGGCCCTTCTGCTTCGCGGCGCGTTGCCCGCGCGGTCGATGCGCTGCGCCATGGGTGGGCAATCGAGATTGATGGCGGACCGCTGCTGCTGCCGGTCGAAACGGCCATAGCTGCGGACGCAAAATCGCCGCGAATGTTGATATCGGCAGCCCGTGCCGTGACTCTGAAGATGGCGAACCAGCGCGAGGCGGCAGCTCCGCACGCGCCGGTCCTGATCCGGGGTGCGGAGCCGTTCGACCTGCCGACGGCGCGCCCGATTGCAGATCCGGCGCTCGACCTGCTCAATCCGATGAAAGGTCCGTTCAAGGCCGAGCAAATCGAGTGGCAAACGCAGGCGGAAACGGCGATGGAGCTCGCGCGGATTGCGGGGATATTGCCGGCATTCCTGGTGGCACCGTCCGGCGCAGGCGAGGCGGAATGCTTGGTGTCCGGCGATCTCGCGGCATGGTCCGACACCGCCCAGCTTAGGATCGCGACCCAGGCCAGATTGCCGGTCAATGCGAGCGAGGACGCGCGTATCATCGCGTTCCGTAGCGCTGACGATCTGCGCGAACATGTCGCGCTGGTAATCGGGCAGCAATCGGCCGACTCGGTTCCGCTGGTGCGTTTGCACTCGGAATGCCTGACTGGGGATATACTGGGCAGTCTGAAATGCGATTGCGGTCCGCAGCTCGATGCGTCCCTGGCCGCAATGGCGAAGCAGGCCGATGCAGGCGGCTGGGGTATTCTGCTGTATCTGCGGCAGGAAGGGCGCGGCATCGGGCTGATTAACAAACTGCGCGCGTACCAGTTGCAGGATCAGGGTTTCGACACGGTCGAGGCGAACCAGAGGCTTGGCCTGCCAGATGAGGCACGAGATTTCCCTGTTGCCGCAAGGATGCTGGAACTGCTCGGCGTGAAATCGATCAAGCTGATGACCAACAATCCGAAGAAAGTCGATGCGCTGGCAAAGGCGGGGGTTACAGTGGCCGAACGCGTGCCGCACCAGCTACCCGACAACCCGCATAATCGCCGCTATCTGGCGGTGAAGCGCGACAAGTCGGGGCACTTGCTTACGTGAGTGCCGTTACCCTCAGGCCCGAAAGACCGGGCGATGAGCCATCCATTCACGCGCTGACCGAGGCCGCGTTTTTGGGCACGGCGTTCAGCGACGGTAGCGAGCCTGATCTGATTGGCCAGCTGCGCAGCGACGGTGATCTGGCGTTATCGCTGGTTGCGGAGCGAGCCGATCACGGCCTTGTCGGCCATATCGCGTTCTCGCGCGTAACAATCTCAAACAATAGCGCCGACTGGTATGGTCTGGGCCCGGTTTCGGTGCTGCCCGAATTCCAGCGCAGCGGGATAGGTACCGCATTGATCAATCAGGGCATAGCCGAACTGCGCCAAGCCGGTGCATGCGGCATCGTGTTGCTGGGTGATCCCGGGTATTACGCCCGTTTCGGCTTTGAGCACGATCCTCAGCTTAGCTATCCCGGGCCGCCAGCAGAGTATTTCCAGCGTCTGGTGCTGGATGGACCGCCCCCGTCAGGCGTAGTACACTATGCCGATGCGTTTTCCGCGGCTTGACGGGTAAATTTACCCAGCGATTGGCCCATGCGAACAACGGTCAACGGCTCCAGCCCTTCGGACCATTCGACTGTGCCGGGCTCAAACAGCAGGATAACGGTAGAACCGAGCAGGAACCGGCCCATTTCATCGCCAGCGGCAAATCTGGGTGCATCTTTGCCGGCCCGCGCAAAATCGGTGCGGATCACTTTCTTGCCATGGGGCTGCACCAGACCGCCCCAGACAGTCTCGATACTTGCCACGATCATCGCCCCCACCATCACGCTGGCAACAGCGCCGCGCGGCGTATCGAACACGCAGGATAGGCGTTCGTTGCGCGAAAACAGCCGCGGCACGGATTGCGCAGTCGCCGTGTTGACCGAAAACAGGTCGCCCGGGATATATGTCGTGTGATCAAGCGTGCCAGCCGCTGGCATGTGCACCCGGTGGTAATCGCTCGGCGACAAATAGATCGTTATAAAACTGCCGCCTTCGAATTTCTTCGCCAGTTCTTCGTCACCGCCAAGCAGTTCAGCCGCGGTGTAGCTTTGACCTTTGGCCTGAACGATGCGGCCCTGCTCGATTTTGCCGAGCTGGCTGACGGCGCCGTCGGCGGGACAGAGCACACGCTGCGTTCCATCTGCCAGCGGGCGCGAACCGGGCTTGAGCGCGCGGGTGAAGAAATCGTTGAAGCTGCGATATTCGCCCTCTGGACGGTCGGCCTGCGCCATATCGACGTTATAGGTTTTGATGAAGCGCCGGATCATCCGGTCGCGCAGCCACGCGCTTTCGCTGCGGGCGAATTTGCCAGCAATCTTGGTCAAGATATGCTGCGGGGCAATATGCTGCAGCCAGATAAAGGGGGAACTCATCGAAGCTGGCTATCCTTGCTGCCGCGCCGGTTGATGGCGCTGCGCTGCACTTGGCCATCGCGGGCCGATTGGCAAGCCACGCAGGTACGAGTTCCGGGTAAAGCCTTGCGCCGCTTCACCGGGATCGGCTCCCCGCAATCGTCGCAATATTTCGCGCCGTTGCCCTCGGGCATCCGCGCACGCGCTGCCTTGACAGCGTCGCTCACCGTGTCGTCGATTTGATCCTGTACGGCGCCATCGCGCGCCCATCCGCCTGCCATTGTAATCTCCTTGCCCAATCAACGGCGCAGAGAGCGACAATGTTCCTATCGGCGTTCGAAGCGCTGCAGGCCCTGACCCAGATTGTTGTCGCGGATCACCAGATCATCGCCTGACCAGTCCGCCACGAACACCGTGCTGCGGCGAACAGACGGCGCCAGCCGGGCATCGTTTCCGGCAATTTGCAGGCCTCTGGACGGATGCAGGCGGTCTTCTGCCCCGACCGCGATGAAGGCCGAATAATTTTCCTTGTCCTGCCCCTGCACGAACCAGTTGTTTGTGATCTGGCCGGTCGCTCCTGCGGGCAGGTCGATCATGTAATTCGTGCCCCGGCCCGCTGAATCGTCAAAGCTGGAAGACGCGATGTCGACCCGCGCCGCACGTGCTTTCACATAATGTCCGCCGCGGCCCTTTTCGAACCGGCTGCGGGTAACCCGCAAATGGCCATAATCGCCGATATAGATCGAATGCGCGCAGCCGCCGCTGCCTTCGCAGGTTCCAAGACCGGAGAATGTCGACTTGTCGATCACGATCCTGCCGCCGCTGTCGTTGGCGGTCAAAATCCCCTGCTGGCTGTTCATGAACCAGCTTTGCGCGACGGTCAGATTGCCTTGCTCCAGCCGGATGCCCGCGCCGTTGAAATCGGGAACCGCCATGTTGCGGAACACCAGACCTGAAACGCTGGCGTCCCGTCCGCGCAGGACGAGCGCCGCCTTGCCTTCGCAAGTCACACCGTCGAACACGGCTTTGCCAGGCTCACTCGCCATGTAAGAGATCGCGCCCGCTGCCTGGACCGCGCATTGCCGGTAGGTGCCCGGTGCAACCGCTATTGTGCCTGTGCCGCTGCCAATCGCGTCGACGGCCTGTTGCAGGCGGTCAAAACTGCGGCCTGTCTCGACCACCGTGAAACCGCCCCGGTCCTGCGCAAAAAGCGCGCCGGCAGGGATTGCTGCAATCGCAAGCGCTGCCAGAACCAGAATGAATTTCGATGATGGCCGGCTTACTGGATATTCGAGCGGCGAAGGGTGAGCATGGTCTTCCATGCCTCTCGCGATAGCGAAAAAGGGTTAATGCCCCGCTAAGGCTTTTGGCTGCGCACCACGGACAGGAATTCGCTGCCATATGCCTCCAGCTTTTTGCGGCCGATTCCGCTGATCTGGCCTAGCGCTGCAAGATCGGCAGGGCGCCGCGATGCAATTTCCCGCAAGGTGGCATCATGAAAGATGACATAGGGCGGCACCCCCTGATCCTGCGCAAGCTGGCGGCGCAGATCGCGTAATGCGTCAAACAGCGGGTCACCGACCGGATTGGCCGCCGAATTGCCGCGCCCGCGGCCTTTGCTGCGTTTGGGCGGGATTACGATCTCTACCGGAATTTCGCCCTTGAGGATCGCAGGGGCTTCACCGCCAAGGGCCAGCCCGCCATGTTCGGTGGCAACCAGTGCGCCGCGCGCCTGAAGCGCACGTGAAAGGGGTTGCAGCATGGCCGCCTCTTCCCCGGCAACAATACCGAACACGCTCAGTTGGTCGTGCCCGCGCCCCTCGATCCGATCGTCCACGCTGCCGGTCAGCACCTTCTGGATATGTCCAAACCCGAAGCTTTGCCCGGTCCGGTACACCGCCGACAGCAACTTGCGCGCAGTCTCGGTCGCATCGGTAACTTCCGGCGGACTGAGGCAATTGTCGCAATTTCCGCAGGTTTTTGGCGGATCTTCCCCGAAATGACGCAGCAGCACAGCGCGGCGGCAATGCGGCGTCTCGATCAGGCTCGCCAGCATATCGAGCCGCGCACGCTCGTCATTACGCCGCTGTTCGGGCATATCGCCCAGTCGTTGCCTGGCCTGGGCAAAATCGCCTGCGCCCCAATACATCACTGCCCGCGCAGGATCGCCGTCGCGCCCCGCGCGGCCCGTTTCCTGGTAATACGCCTCGATCGATTTCGGGATTCCGACATGCGCGACGAAGCGCACATCGGGTTTGTCGATTCCCATGCCGAACGCGATTGTCGCCACAATCACCATGTCTTCCGATGCCACGAATGCGGCCTGGTTCGCGGCGCGCACGCCCGGTTCCAACCCTGCGTGATAGGGCAGAACAGGCCGGCCTGTTTCCGCCGCCAGTTTTGCCGCGATATCCTCCACCTTGCGGCGGGTCGGCGCATAGACAATGCCCGGGCCGGGCTGTTCGTTCATCAGATCGACTAACTGGCGAACCGGGCTGTCACGGTGAGTGACCTGATAGCGGATGTTGGGCCGGTCAAACCCGGCGAGGACCAGCCCCTCCTGCGGGATGCCGAGCTGTTCCAGAATGTCCTGCCGTGTGCGGCGATCCGCAGTGGCGGTCAGCGCCAGCCGGGGCACTTGATCGAACCGGTCGAGCAGCGGCCTGAGCTGGCGGTAATCCGGGCGGAAATCATGCCCCCATTCGGAAACGCAATGCGCCTCGTCGATCGCAAACAGCGCAATCGGCGCCGCAGTCAGCAGGTCGCAGAATTGCGGCTGGGTCGCCCGTTCAGGCGCAACATAAAGCAGGTCGAGCTCGCCCGCGCGAAACGCATCCATCGTCTCGCGCCAATCGGCATCGGCACTGGTCAGCGTTGCGGCGCTGATCCCGTTGGCCCGGGCCGAACGCAGCTGATCATGCATCAGCGCGATCAGCGGAGAGATGACGATGCACGTCCCTTCCAGCATGGTCGCTGGCAACTGGTAGGTCAGCGACTTGCCCGCCCCCGTGGGCATGACCGCCAGCGCCGATTGGCCGTCCAGTATCCGGCTGACGACTTCGGCCTGCCTGCCCCGAAATGCATCAAAACCGAATACGCTGCGCAGCGTTGCCCGTGCGGTTTCGAGGGGCGCGCCGGATGCATCGCGGAGAGCAGCCTCGGGCGGACTGACTGGATCGGCGTCGTTCATCATGCCGCCCGCTATGGCAGAGCAACCGCCGGACTTGAATTCCACGCACGTCAAAATTGGATTTGCGGCGGGGATAAGCGGCGGCTAGTCTGGATTATCGCACCCGTAGCGTTACCGCGGGACCAGTTTTGATTTTGGGAGCACACCTGATGAAGAAGATCGCTTACACTGCATTCGTATCGTCCGCCGCGCTGGCGCTCGCCGCATGCGGATCAGCCGAAGACGCCTCCACCGAGGCAGAAGCGGAAAACGTGGAAATGGCAGCTGACGAAGCGTTGGAAGACGTTGTCGAAGAGCCTGCCGAAGACGCGGAAGCTGCCGCTCCTGACGATGCAGAGCAAAGCGTGTCGGAAGCTGTCGAAGCGGAAGCCGATGATGCCGGCGCTGCTGCCGCTGCTGCTGCTGCGGACGTGATGGCCGCCGCAGAAGGCGAAGCCAACGCAGTTGCCAGCGACGTTGCCGATGCAGTCGACGACGCCCAGGAAGACGCCGAAAGCGCGATGTAATCTGCCGCGTTCCACCCGGCTGGACAATTTGGGAAGCGGGCGAGTTGCACAGGCAGTTCGCCCGCTTTTCCTTTTCAAACGGTGCGCTATGGTGATGCCATGAGGAACCTCTTGATAATCGCTGCAGTGTGCCTGACGGCAGCCTGCGGGAAAGCCGATAACGAACCGGGGCCGGGCGGCGTGACGGTGGGCGAGGCCCGCGCACTGGACGAAGCCGCCGAGATGATCGAAGCACGGCGCCTGCCAGAAGCGGCGCTGGAGCAAGAATCCAGCGAAGAGCCGAAGCAGCAAACCGAATAACAAGCACCGACGCGCCCCTGCGTCACTGAATCAGCCAGCCAAACGAGTATCCCGCACATGTATCAGCTCCTGTCCGGACTTTCGGTTATCGAGGTTTCCAGTTTCGTCGCATCGCCAACTGCGGGGCTTTACTGCGCGCAGATGGGCGCCGAAGTGATCAGGGTCGACCAGATCGGCGGCGGATTGGACTATGATCGTTATCAGCTGACAGAGGCTGGCCGTTCGCTGAGCTGGGAAAACCTGAACCGGGCCAAAAAAAGCGTCGCGCTGGATATGCGAACCGGCGAAGGGCGCGAACTGGTTCAGGAACTTGCCCGCAAGACCGGTCAATTGATCACCAATGTTCCGGAAAAAAGCTTCCTCTCGCACGCGGTCCTCAAGGAAGGTCGCGGCGATATGATCACGGTGCGGATCATGGGCTGGGGCGATGGGCGCCAGGCGATGGATTTCACCGTCAATGCGGCCAGCGGATATCCGCTGATGACCGGCCCGGCGGAATGGGATCCTGCAACCGCCCCGCCGGTAAACCAGTTGCTGCCCGCATGGGATTTCCTGACCGGCGCGTATACCGCATTTACTCTGCTGGCAGCACTCCGGCACCGCGATGCAACCGGCGAAGGCGGCGAAATCCGCATTCCGCTGGGCGATGTGGCGATCGGCACGGTCGCCAATAGCGGCGCGATGGCGGAAATGCTCTATCGCGGATCGGACCGGCAGCGGCTCGGAAATGCGATATGGGGTGCGTTCGGGCGCGATTTCCGGTCGAAGGACGGTAAGCGCTTCATGGTTGCCGCGCTCACATCGAAACAATGGTCGGGACTGATCGAAGCATTCGGCGTGGCCGAACAGATCGCCGCCATCGAAGCGAGGCACGGTGTCGAATTCGCGCACAGTGATCACAACCGCTTCACTCACCGCGAAGAGCTTTTCACGCTGTTCCAGTCGGTTGCCGATACGATGGATTACGATACGCTGGCCGCGCGTCTGGCGGCAGCGGGTACCACGTTCGAAAGGTACCGGACGATGCACGAAGCGGCGACCGATCCGGAACTGGTCACCAACAACCCGTTGTTCGGGCCGTCGCCTGAAAATCCCAGCGGGTTTGAATATCCGGCACCCGGACCGTTCGCCAACCTGCCCCAGCAGGATCGCGGTGCGCCGAAACCCGCGCCCTATCTCGGGGCGAACAGCGAGGAAATCCTTGCCGAGCGGCTCGGGCTTGGATCGGGTGAAATCGGCAAACTAATCGATTCCGGTATCGTCTCAGGCAGCGACAAAGGCGATTTCTGAAGCGCCGGGTGGCCGCGCGGTCAATCGATCGGGAAATCGTCAATCGGCTCGATAACTGAATAGGTCTCTGTCATTGGAGCATGGCCGAGGTCAGGAAATTCCAACGCTGGCGGCTCTATATGGGTGTCCGGCAGCCGGTCGAGCAAATCGCGGATTAGCGTTAGCCGGCCGCGTTTCTGATCATTGAAATCGACCAATGTCCACGGGGCGTGTTCAGTATGCGTCGCCCGCAGCATTTTTTCGCGCGCATCGGTATAGGCCGCATATTTTTCCCGCGCGGCAAGATCGATAGGCGACAGCTTCCAGCGCTTGAGCGGGTCCTCCAGCCGCTCAGCCAGCCGTTCTTCCTGATTTGCCTGATCGGTGGTCAGCCAATATTTAAACAGCAAGATCCCGTCATCCACCAGCATCCGTTCAAATACAGGCGCCTCGGTCAGAAACTGGTCGACACGGCTTTGTTCGGTGAAACCCATCACCTGTTCCACACCCGCACGGTTATACCAGCTGCGATCAAACAGGACTATTTCACCTGCCGCCGGCAGATAGGGTGTGTAGCGCTGGAAATACCACTGGGTCATTTCCGCCTCGCTCGGCTTGGACAGCGCGACGATCCGGCATTGGCGCGGATTTAACCGCTGACTTACGGCACGGATTGCGCCGCCCTTGCCCGCGGTGTCGCGGCCCTCGAACACGACGCAGATACGCGCGCCTGTGTGCCGCGCCCAGCGCGCCATTGCGACCAGCTCTTCCTCAAGCGGCTCAAGCAAATCCTCGTATTCCTTGCGCTTCAGACTGGGCATTCCTGCTCTCCTAATTCCGCCTTAACCCGCGCGGCGATAAATGGTATCAATGGAAACTATGGCCACAATAGCAGAACCACAAAGCGATTTTACCACCCTGCCGGAGATGCCGGCCGATGTCTTCACCGCTCCGCTGAAAAAGCCCGGGCATCTGGGTGACGATTGGCTGGAACCGAGCCAGGCGCAGTATGATTCCGATCAGGATGCAATCTGGAACGACCTTTTCGAGCGTCAGATGGGTGTTCTGCCCGGACGCGCGGCAACCGCTTTTATGCAGGGGACCGAGAAGCTCGACCTGGGCCGTGGCGGCGTACCTGAATTCAAGCGATTGTCTGAAGAACTGGACGCGCTGACAGGCTGGAGCGTGGTTCCGGTACCGATGCTGATTCCTGATCACGTGTTTTTCTGGCATCTGGCAAATCGCCGTTTTCCGGCCGGAAACTTCATCCGCACACGCGAGACGTTCGATTACATTCAGGAACCCGATGTATTCCATGATGTGTTCGGCCACGTCCCCATGCTGACCGATCCGACCTATGCCGATTATATGCAGGAATACGGCAAGGCCGGATGGAAGGCGATGAAGTACAACCGCCTGAAGGCGTTGGGTGCGCTGTACTGGTACACGGTTGAATTTGGCCTGATCGAAGAACAAACGGGCGACATTCGCGCCTATGGTGCGGGTATCCTGTCAGGCCCGACCGAAGCCGTGTTTGCTGTGGAGGCGGAAAGCCCCAACCGGATCATGCTGAATGTCGATCGGGTCATGCGCACCGACTATGTGATCAGCGACCTGCAGCCGACATATTTCGTTATCGAAAGCTTTGAAGACCTTTATCGGCAGACCGTGGAGCGCGATTTCGACAAGCTTTATCGTAACCTGCCGCCGGCATTTACCTATGCCAATTCAGCGGTCATCGATGTGGATTATGTGGTGAACCGGGGAACGCAGGAATATCTCCTGCGTGGTGGCCGCGGAAGCGGCGCGAAGCCTGCCTAAAGCGGCTCAGAGCCCGGTGTTGAGATTGCGGCGCACCAGATGCGCCAGCGTGATGCACAGCACCGCGCCTAACGTCGCGGCAATCACCGATGCCCCGCTGACCGCGCTCAATGGAGAGCTGGACGCAGCATAAATGCCTGCGGCAAGCGCACCGAACACGCTGGCGGTGATGTAGAGCGCCTTCTCGCGCCGCTCGTGAACGGCGACGACGATCGAAGACAACCAGCCGAGGATGCCCCCGACAGCGAGAAGAATTACTAAACCCATTTCCATTTCCAAAATACGTTACAGTGAAGAAACGCGGGGAAACGGTGAATCGTTCCGGGATGCCAGAGTCTTGCCTAGAAGATGATCAATAGCGCGATACCGAGCGCCACCCGGTAAATCACGAATACAAGCATCGAGGCTTTCCTGAGGAAGTTCATCAGGAACACCATTGTCAGCAGTGCAGCGACAAAGGTGAACGCCCCGGTCAACAGCGCGTCCATCTGCATCTGTACGGACAAGTCAGCTAGGTCGAACGCCGCCAACAATCCTGCGCCTGCAACTGCCGGAATAGCCAGCAGGAAAGAAAAACGCGCCGATTCGAACCGGGAATAACCGAGCGCACGCGCTGCGGTCATGGTTGAACCTGACCGGCTGGTACCAGGGATCAGAGCCATCGCCTGTGCAATCCCCACCAGAACCGCGTCGCGCAGCGTCAGGTCTTCGTAGCTTTTGTCCTGGCGGCCCCAACGGTCAGCCGCACCCAGCAGCAGCCCGAAGATAATCAGGTTGGTTGCCACCAGGTCGGTCGTCCGGAACCCCTCCATATAACCGCCGGTCTTCAGGAACAGGCCGGCGATCACCGCCGGGATCGTACCGGCGAGCACCCACATGAACAGCTTGCGCTGGACCGGATTGTCACCCAGCCCGATTGTCGCAAAACCGCCGCGGGCGAGACCCAGCACGTCCTTGCGGAAATAGATGATGATGGCCAGCAGCGACCCGATATGGACCGCAACGTCGATCAGCGGCCCCTGATCGGGAAGGTCCGTCAGATGCGGGATCAGGATCAGGTGCCCCGACGACGAAATCGGCAGAAATTCGGTAATGCCCTGAACGATCGCGATCAGAAGCTGCTGGAACAGTGTCATGGTCTGGCAGAATCCCTGCAAAAAGCCCGGGTAACACAGGCTCATAGAAAAGGCCGGATCGCACCACTGCAATCCGGCCCGTTCCATGGCCTTTTCAACCGTAGCAGGCAAGCCGTCTCGGCTCGCTGGTTCCGGATTTCAGGCTGGCTGTTACCAGATCGAAATGCGCTGTTCCGGGGGAATATACATCGCATTGTCGGGGGTCACGCCGAACGCTTCGTACCAGGCATCGATATTGCGAACGACGCCGTTAACCCGGTATTCTTCAGGGCTGTGGCTGTCGGTGCGCAGACGGTTGCGATAGTTTTCTTCGCGCTGCGCCGAACGCCATACCTGCGCCCATGCGAGGAAGAAGCGCTGATCGCCGGTCAGCCCGTCAATCACCGGCACTTCCTTGCCTTCGGTGGCGATCTTGTAAGCACGGTAGGCAAGGCTCAGACCGCCGAGGTCACCGATATTCTCGCCCAGCGTGAGACGGCCGTTGACGCACGTCTCGCCGTCATCGAGCGGGCAGAACGCATTGTACTGCTCGACCAGCGCATCGCCGCGCTCATCGAACGCTGCACGATCGGCATCTGTCCACCAGTTGCGCAGCATGCCGGTGCCATCGGACTTGGAACCCTGATCGTCGAAACCGTGGCCGATTTCGTGGCCGATCACACCGCCGATTGCGCCGTAATTGACCGCCGGATCAGCGCTGATGCCGAAGAACGGTTGCTGCAGGATCGCCGCGGGGAAGACGATCTCGTTCTTCGTCGGGTTGTAATACGCATTCACCGTCTGCGGCAGCATGAACCATTCGGTCCGGTCGATCGGACCGCCAAGATTGGCGATCATGTCGTTCCAGCCCCATTCGGCCGCAGCCATACGGTTGGCGAGGGGATTGTCAGGAACGATCTCCAGACCTTCATAGGTTTCCAAATTATCGCGGTAGCCGATTTTCGGATCGAAGCTGTTCAGCTTGTCCATCGCCTGCTTCTTCGTTTCTTCGCCCATCCAGTCGATGTCATCGAGGCTTTGAGCGAGAGCGACGCGCAGGTTTTTGACCAGCTCGTCCATCGCAGCCTTGTTCTCCGGCGGGAAGTAACGCTCGACATAGGACGCGCCCACCAATTCACCCAGCGCACCTTCGGTTTCGGCGATGGCGCGTTTCCAGCGTGCGCGCTGTTCAGGCGTGCCGCGCAGGGTTTGGCCAAAGAAAGCAAAATTGGCTTCGTCGAACCGGGTCGGGAGCACTTCTGCATTGGACGAAAGGAAGCCTTTGACCGTCCATGCTTGAAGCACTTCGAGCGGAGTGTTGGCTGCCAGATCGAACATCGCAGGCATACCGCCGCCAATCTTGGCAAGGGTTTCCTCGTCCAGGCCGAGTTCGCCGGCGCGTTCAGCGCTAGGGGGCAGGTCGCTGACAACGAACCGGTCGGTATCTGCAAATCCGCTGGCTGTCAGCATCGCGGCGAGCGGGAAACCGCTGGCCAGATCCGCCAGTTCATCGGCCGTCACAGCATTGTATGTCAGATCGCGGTTGCGCCGAGTGGCGCGGTCCCAGCTGACCTTGCGTGCGATGGCATCTTCGAAATCGTAAACTGCCTGCGCGGTCGCTTCCGGATCGTCATAGCCGGCTTCCTTGAACAGGAATGCCATGTATTCGCGGTACTTGGCCTGGATTTCCTGGCCCTTCTCGGTTTCGTCGAGATAATAATCCCGGTCCGGCAGGCCAAGGCCGCCGGCGCCGACATAAACCGAATAACGGGTCGGTTCCTTCGCATCGACATTCACATAACCGCCCAGAGGCGAGGAATAACCCGGCGTACCCCACAGCGTGGCGAGAGCCGCCAGCGTATCCGCACCCTGGATTGTGTCGATATATGGCTGCGCCATTGTCAGGCCAGCCGCGTCAATCGCCTCGGTATCAAGGAAAGCGTTGTAAGCATCGACTATGCGCTGTTCAGAGGCGCTCAGGCTGCCGTCACGGGAAACCAGTTCGTCCACCAGTGCTTTCACATCAGTGGTCGATTTTTCCCGCAAAAGGTTGAATGCGCCGAAGCGTGAAAATTCGGCGGGCAGCGGGTTCGCATCCAGCCAATCCTGATTGACGTATGCGAAAAAGTCATCACCCGGATTGATCGTGTCGCTCAGCAATTCGGGATCAACACCCCATTCCCCAAAGCTCATGGTCGGGGTTGCAACAACCTCTTCCTTCTTATCCATTTCACCGTGATGTTCGGCCATCGCCGGGGTGGCGGCGATCAACGCAACGGCGCTCGCGCCTGCGGCAAGAATTGTGCGAATCATGTGATTTGTGCTCCCAAAGAATCAGTCCCAGACAGTCCAGCCGGACTATCGATTGAGTGTGTCATACCGCATGCGGTAATTTCCAGCCGACATTCATCGGTTTGATATGCAGCTTGGTCGATTAAGCCGCTTCGCTGGACGCGAATTGCAGGGCCGCCAGCCTGCTGTAAAGCCCGCCAGCATCAGACAATTGCTGGTGCGTGCCCTGCTCAACGATCTGGCCGTCTTCCAGCACCACAATCCGGTCGGCAGCACGCACGGTTGCAAGGCGGTGCGCGATGACAAGCGTAGTGCGGCTCTGCATCAGCCGGTCGAGTGCCTGCTGGACCAATTGTTCGCTTTCAGCGTCTAGCGCGCTTGTTGCTTCGTCCAGCAGCAGAACCGGAGCGTCGCGCAGTAGAGCGCGTGCAATGGCGATACGCTGCTGCTGGCCGCCCGACAGCCGCGTGCCGCTTTCGCCCAGATAGGTATCCAGCCCGTTCGGCAGATCTCGCAGGAAAGACTCGGCATTGGCAGCCCGTGCCGCTTCCCAGATTTCTTCGTCATTGGCATCCCACTGGCCGTAACGCAGATTGTCGCGGGCGTTGGAGGAGAACAGCACTCCATCCTGCGGGACCAACGCAATACGCTTGCGAATCTCCGCCGGATCGGCGCTGGTCAGCGGCACGCCATCGATCCGGATGGTGCCCGCTTGCGGGTCGTAAAACCGTTCCGCCAATTGGAAGATGGTCGATTTGCCGGCACCTGAAGGGCCGACGATTGCAACCGTCTCGCCCGGCTCGACCTCAAGCGTGAAATCCTTGAGCGCAGCGGTGTCCAGCCGCGTCGGGTAACGGAAAGTGACATTGCGGAATGACAGGCTGCCGCGCGGCGGAACCGGCAGTTCCTGCGGCCGCTCTGGCGGGGCGATAGCGGGCCGTTCATTCAGCAGTTCGTTGAGCCGGCTTGCCGCGCCTGCACCGCGCAGTAGTTCTCCGTAAACCTCGGTAAGAGCGCCAAATGCGCCTGCCACTAGGCCGCCAGTGATCACGAATGCGGCGATGGTGCCTCCGCTGATGTCGCCTGTGGTGACGCCAACGGCGCCGCGCCACATTATCAGGGTGATCGAGCCGAAAATGAACAGGATGATGATCGACGTCATCAGGGCGCGCAGGAGAATCCGCTTTTTAGCGGTGTCGAATGTCGCCTCGACGGCATCGCCAAACCGGGCCTGTTCGCGCTTTTCCTGATTGAACGCCTGGACGATTTTCATCGCGCCCAGCGTTTCGGAGATGATCGCCCCAATGTCAGCCACACGGTCCTGGCTCGAACGCGAGATATTCCGAACCCGCCGGCTGAAAAACATGATCGGCCCGACGATCAGCGGAATACCGAGCAGCAGGCCCATGGTCAGCTTGGGAGCGAGGTAGAACAGGTAGATCGTCCCGCCGATCGCCATCAATATGTTGCGAAGAGCGACCGAAACCGTGGTCCCGACAACCACTTCGATCAGCCCGGTATCCGCGGTCATTCGGCTGGCGATTTCCTTGGGGCTGTTTTCTTCATAGAAGGCGGGCGCCAGTAGCAGCAGGTTTTCCTGCACCTTGCGGCGGATGTCGGCGACCACGCGCTCCCCAAGCCAGCTGACGAAATAGAACCGCAGCGCCGTGCCGATGGCCAGAACGCCGACGATCAGCAGCAGATATCGGAACCAGCGCCCGATTTCATCAGGATCGCCGCCAGCGGCAAAACCATAATCAATGATCAGCTTGAACCCGGCAGGAATCGCCAGCGTTGCACCTGCGGTAATCAGCAGCGCGACAAACGCCATTGCCACCTTGCCCGGATATTTGGCCGCTTCCGTCCAGATCATTTTGAGCGGGCCTAGCGTCTTGGCCGGCTTAGGCTCCGAATTTCCGGCCTTCTTGCCCCGTCCAAATCTCCTGCGCCCGGCAGGAGCCTGATCACTTTCTTGCAGTGTCTGATCCGCGTCCATTGCGCTGAAATAGGGAGTGCGATGGGGAAAATCCACCTGCACGGCGCGATATGAACGATAATCGCCTTCAGACGTTGCGCTTGGCAAGAAATAGGCTCATGGTGCAGTGCACAATAGGCCGTATCGGCCAACCTTTCGTCGCAGGGGACTTCATTTGCTTTATCACGCATACGAATTGCAGCGCGCCTGGATGTCCAGCGCAAGCGCCTGGGCATCGATCGGCGCTGAAATGCTGTCCAATCCCAAATTGCCGATGGGCTACATGGGCGTTGGCCCGATGGCGGCATCGGCGCTGGAAGTGTTCGCCCACGCAGCCGCCCCTTATGGCAAACCTGCATTCGGTATCGAAGCTGTGACGGTCGGCGGGAAACAACACCCCGTTTCCGAGGCGACAGTGGTGAACAAGCCCTTTGGCGATCTGAAGCGCTTTGTCCGCGAAGACCTGCCGGAAGGTGCGCCGAAATTGCTGATCGTCGCCCCGATGAGCGGACATTTCGCCACCTTGCTGCGCGGCACCGTCGAACGGATGGTCGACAGCTGCGAGGTCTACATAACCGATTGGGCAGACGCGAAAACTGTGCCGCTGCACGAGGGCAGCTTCGATCTTGATGATTATATAGATTATCTGATCGAATTCCTGGAGCATATCGGCCCCGGCGCGCACATGATGGCCGTATGCCAGCCATCTGTTCCGGCATTTGCAGCAACCGCGATTATGAACCGCGAAAACCACGAGTGCGCCCCGAAGACGCTGACCATGATGGGCGGACCGATCGACACGCGTGAGAGCCCGACGACGGTCAACGACCTCGCCATGGAACGTCCGATTGGATGGTTTCGCGAAACCGTGATTGCGACCGTGCCGCTTAGCCATCGCGGCGCGGGCCGGCGGGTCTATCCGGGGTTCCTGCAGCTGGCGAGCTTCATGAGCATGAATTTGGGCAGCCACATGCTGAGCCACTACGAAATGTTCAAACATCTGACCGCAGGCGATGATGACAGCGCCCAGGCGACCAAGGATTTCTACGACGAATACCGGTCTGTCTGCGACATGACGGCGGAGTTTTACCTCCAGACGGTCGAAGAAGTTTTCCAGACCCACGCGATCCCCAACGGCACGTTCGTTCACCGGGGGAAAATTGTCGACCTGCACGAGATTACCGAAACGGCCATTCTCGCGATCGAAGGCGAGCGTGACGATATCTCAGGGCTGGGACAGACGAAGGCCGCACTAAAGCTGGCAGACAAGCTGTCCGACAAGAAAAAGCGCTATTACATGGCCGAAGGTGCCGGGCATTACGGCATTTTCAACGGCAGCAAATGGCGTGAAAAGGTCGCCCCCGTGGTCGAGGAATTCATCGCCGAACACGGGTGATCTGCCCGCCCTTGCCAATCAGCGCGGTGGCGGGATTTCCTGAGGTTTTCCGAAGCTGAAGATACGCCTGATGATGCGGCGCGCGGTGATCAGCAGCCAGATCGTCAGGGCCAGCAGGACGGCTGCAATCGCTGCCGCCCAATACGGGTATTCATAGGCAGCGTATAACAGCCCCACAGTGGCAACATCTTCTGCGGTGGACACAGCGATATTCGAAACCGGTTCGGGGCTGGTGTTGACCACCGCGCGCGCACCGGCCTTGCCGCCATGCGCAGCCAGTGAAGCACCGCCGCCCAGCATGAACGCGATGACCTGCATGGCCGGGTCTGACGGATCGACAATTGCGAGCGCCAGCAAAGCGCCGCCGATCGGGCGCAGCAATGTATGAACCGTGTCCCATATCGTATCGAGCCACATGACCTTGTCGGCGAAGAATTCGGCAACCGCCCCAAGCGCGGCGATACCCATGACCCACGGATTCTCTAGAATCGCGAGGCTCGTCAGATGTTCCGGCACGGGCAGCGCATCCAGCCGCATCGCCAGACCGGTTGCAAAAATGCACAAATAAAGCCGCCAGCCCGCAAGCAGGCTGACGCTACCGGCGACACCAAGAATCTCTACAATACCCAAACGGCCCACCCTCCTGATCGGAGAATGGGCCGCTGGATAGTTTTAGGCAAGCCCGCCGCAATAGCGCGGGCCCGGCTACAGCTTAGAAGATCTCAAACAGACCCGCCGCGCCCATGCCGCCGCCGACACACATGGTGACGACGCCGTATTTCGCCTTGCGGCGCTGGCCTTCGCGCAGAACGTGGCCGACGCAGCGTGCGCCGGTCATGCCATATGGGTGACCGATAGAGATCGAGCCGCCGTTTACGTTCAGCTTGTCATTGTCAATGCCCAGCTTGTCGCGGCAGTAAAGCACCTGCACGGCGAAAGCTTCGTTCAGTTCCCACAGGTCGATATCGTCAACCGACAGGTCGAAACGCTCAAGCAGCTTGGGGATGGCGAAAACCGGGCCGATGCCCATTTCGTCAGGCTCGGTACCGGCAACGGCCATGCCGACATATCGGCCCAGCGGGTTGAGGCCGCGCTTTTCAGCTTCCTTGGCTTCCATCACGACAACAGCGGCGGAACCATCCGACAGCTGCGATGCGTTACCGGCAGTGATGGTCGTATCAGGGCCGAGAACCGGCTGCAGGCTTTGCAGGCCTTCGAGCGTGGTCGACGGACGGTTGCCTTCGTCCTTGGCGATGGTCACGTCCTGATCGGAAACCTCACCGGTTTCCCTGTCTTTCACCTTGTGGGTGGTGCTGACCGAAACGATTTCGTCGTCGAACAGGCCTGCTTCCTGCGCAGCGGCGGTGCGCTGCTGCGACTGGAGAGCGTATTCATCCTGCGCTTCGCGGCTGATGCCGTAACGCTGGGCGACGGTTTCAGCGGTCTGAAGCATCGGCATGTAAATCGCGCCGTGCATCGCCATCAGTTCCGGGTCCGGCATGACGCGCATTTCCGGGGTCTGAACCATGCTGATCGATTCCTGACCACCAGCTGCGACGATATTCATCCGGTCGGTGATGACCTGCTTCGCGGCGGTCGCGATAGTCATCAGACCCGAGGAGCATTGACGATCGATGGTCATGCCCGAAACGCTGATCGGGCAGCCTGCACGCAGCGCCACCTGACGGCCGAGGTTACCGGCCTGCGCACCCTGCTGCAAAGCGGCGCCCCACAGCACGTCATCGATTTCGCCCGCTTCAATGCCAGCGCGTTCGATGGCGGGCTTGAGTGAGTACGAACCGAGCGTTGCGCCAGGGGTGGAATTGAAAGCGCCCTTATAGGCTTTGCCCATACCGGTACGGGCGGTTGAAACGATTACTGCGTCGCGCATGGCGAACTCCTTCTTTGGTCGTGATTCGGTCGATTTTCCTGGGGAGGGGGTGGAAAATCAGACGAACAGCATGGTGATCCATTCGCAGATCAGGGCGGGTTTATCTTCGCCTTCGATCTCGATCGTGATTTCGCAGGTCTGCTGCCACTGGCCGGGACGCTTCTCTACCATTTCGGTCAGTTTCCAGTGGCCGCGAATGCGCTTGCCGCTGCGGACCGGGGAAATGAAGCGGGTTTTGTTTCCGCCATAATTCACGCCCATCTTCACGCCGTCGATCTTCGGAATATCCGAATTGGCCGAGAGATAGGGGATCATGGAGAGGGTCAGGAAGCCGTGTGCGATGGTGCCGCCGAACGGGGTCATCTTGGCCGCTTCTTCGTTGATGTGGATGAACTGGTGATCGCCGGTCGCGTCCGCGAACTGGTTGATCCGTTCCTGGCTCATTTCGGCCCATTCACTGGTTCCGATAACTTCGCCTGTCTTCGCTGCGATATCCTGTGGGGACATGTGCCTCTCCTTTGGCCGCTTGTGTGAAATCTGGCCGCTACATGGAGCATACAGGCGCAGAGCGCAACGCACTTTCCGTTAACGTCAACCTGACCTTACGGAATCGCGGGCCGCAAGACGGGCCAATTGCAGGAATAATCGGTCGGGCCGAAGCCCGGCACGCAGGATCAGGATGCGGCGGGCGCTTCCGGTTGGGCCGCAGCACGGCCATCAGCCGCCCTTTGCTCTCCAGACTGCAAGCGCGTTGAAGCCAGCTTCCGCTGTTTCGCTTGTTCCGGATCAGTCCGCTTGAGATAGCTCCACAATCCGCATTGCAGCGCAACCAGCATCAACACAAATGGCTGATAGGCGATGCCCTGAAACAGAGATCCCACGAGATAGATGATTTGCGCATATTGCAGCGCGGTTGCGAGCGGGGCCTGCCATTGCTGGTCCGGCCCGGTCCTGCCCCGCCAACGGCGGCGCAGCCGTTCCATCTGCCACAGTCCCAGCGCGTGCAGCCACAGCCAGAGAAACAGGCCCGGCCAGCCCTGTTCGCCGAGCATTTCGAAAATCGCCGAGTGATATGCGCGGCCGTTATCGGTCACCTCGCGGTATTCGACGGAAACTGTATTCCCGTCGAGATTCTCCTGCTTGACCGGCATGTCATAGGTGAACTTGTTTCCGCGATAGGCATCAAAACCCCCGCCCACCGGGTTGTCCTGCACATATTCAAGCGTCCATGTCCAAACCGCGACACGGGTCGAGGCGGACTGATCACCTTCATGACTGGTGATGGTCGACATCCGTTCGTAATAGCTTTGCGGAATGAACGGCAGCGCGACCAGAGCCAGCGCCGCGCCGGAAACGATAAACACCAGCCTGCGCTTCACATCGCGCATCGCCAGGCCGATCAGCACGGCGATACAGATCAGGCCTGTCCGCGCCTCTGTCCCGATTGGCATCAGCAAACATGCAAAGATCAGGGAATAGGCAAATGTCTTGACCCGCCAATCGGGTTTGAAAATTGTTCCGTGTTTCGTGAACCAGATAATTACGGGGATGCTACAGATGGCGACAGTCGCCAAGGTGGAGCTTTCGTAAATGCCGCTGTTGTCGTTGACGAAGAACAGGTTGCGTTCGTAGCCGCCGCCACCCAGCACGGTTTTCATACCCGCTGAAATCACGATCGCGGCAACCGTCAGGACCATCACCAGCAGCGCGCTTTCAATCCGCAGCCGGGTGATCATGGTGAAGGGCAGGAATATGGCGAAAAACAGCGCCTTCCATACCCACTGCCATTTCTCGTCCGCGAATTCGGGGAAGTCAGCATTGCCGGTGGTCCACATGCAATAAAGCAGCAGCACACCCATGATCGCCTGTCTTAGCGTGAATCGCGCTTCGCGCTTCGAATCGGTCAGCAGCCACCCTGCAAACGCCGCGCAGAAGGTGATCAGCGAGATCTGGATCGCGGGCATGATCGTGTAGCCCATCCGGCCCGGGCTGAGGATATCGACGTAGATATAGGCGAGCACCCAGATGAATGGTCGCCTGAAACCAATCAGCATGACCGACGCGATGAACGCGAACAGCGCAAGATCAATCATCGCCAGCAACCTCGCCCGATTGCCCGGAGTTACGAACTCTTCGACGCGACGGTTTCGCGTCGGTTTCCCGGTCCAGATCGTCCCGCCCGGCAATGCGGATCAGCGCAAGCAGGAGCAGGCCGTGGATCAGGGCAAGGGCGAAATAGTCGATCAAGGTGCGTAAAGCTCCGGTGGGTTGGACTGCCGCCCTAACAAGATGGAGTTGACGCGCCGTTAAGCTTGTTCTGGCATTCGACCATGCATGACGCGCGTTTTGCACATTCTGGACCACTCCCTGCCCCTCCACAGCGGGTACACTTTCCGCACGCGGGCAATTCTGAAGAGCCAGCAGGCCGCCGGGCTGGAGGTGCGCGGAATCACCGGACTTCGCCATGAAGCTGACGGACCGGATGTCGAGGAGGCGGACGGCCTATTGTTCCACCGCACCAGTGGAAAGGCCGAAGGGCCCGCTGGCGTGCGCGAGTGGCGCGAAATCGGCGCACTCGCTTCTGCAATCGAGGAGCTTTGTCAGGAATGGCGCCCGGATATTCTGCACGCCCATTCACCCGCCCTGTGCGGGCAAGCAGGGCTGAGAGCCTCGCGAAGGCTCGGCATACCGCTTGTCTATGAAATCCGCGCATTCTGGGAAGACGCGGCAGTGGGCAACGGAACGGGTCGAGAGAACTCGCTAAAATACCGCCTGACCCGCACGCTCGAAAATCGGGTGGTCGCCGGGGCCGATGCGGTATTCACAATCTGCAATGGCCTGCGCGACGATCTGATCGGGCGCGGTTTCGATGGCGGCAAGATCGGTATTTCGCCCAACGGCGTCGACCTGTCGCTGTTCGGCGATCCGCCGGCGCGCGACGATGGGCTTGCGCGTGAATTGGGCCTGGAAGACGGACCGGTCATCGGATTTATTGGCAGCTTCTACGATTACGAGGGGCTCGACGATCTGATCGACGCGATGCCCGAACTGCAGGCATCGCACAGCGGTGCGCAATTGCTGCTTGTGGGTGGCGGGCCTCGCGACGAATCGCTGCGTCAACAAGCGGCCGCATCCAGTGCAGCCGGCAAGATTCATTTCACCGGCCGCGTTCCCCACTCGGAAGTCGAACGCTATTATTCGCTGATCGACGTACTTGCCTATCCGCGCAAGGCAAGCAGGCTGACCGATCTTGTGACACCGCTAAAGCCGCTTGAGGCGATGGCGCAGAAGCGTCTGGTCGCGGCATCAAATGTCGGCGGACACCGTGAACTGATCGAGCACGAACAGACCGGAATACTTTTTCCCGCAGACGATCCGTCAGGCATTGCTGGCGCGCTGGATGAACTGATCAGGCACCGTGGAAACTGGCCTGCCATGCGTGAAGCAGCGGTGAAACATGTCATCCGCAATCACGACTGGGCGCAGAACATTCATCGTTATCAGTCTGTTTACCATCATTTGCTAACCCGAGGGTCCAATCGGGAAATCTCGGCCGCCGCATAGGCGCGACGGGCATTCCCAGCGGATTGAACGAGGACAACAAGTGGCAGGCACAAATAAAAGCAAATCGGCGAATCAAGCTGCGATAAGCGCCCATCCGGCGTTTCCGGCTGTCGTCGCCTTGTGGTTTGCAGCGCTGCTTGGCCTCGGCAGTCTGGTTCTGCCGATCGCGCTGCTTGAAAAAGCGGTCACCGCAACCGGCATCGCATCGATCTGGCAATCTGCCGCACCGCCGCTGGGCGTGACTGCGCGTCTCGCGATCGCCATTTCTGCTGCTTTGGCAGGGGCTGCCGCCGGTCTGTTCATCGCCCGCAAGGTCGCGCAAAGCCAAAGCACCCCTTCACCGCGCAAGGCCGATGCCAAAACCGGTGACGAGCGCACCGTAGCAACTGATCTGCCAATGCGCGCGCCGATCTCAGCCCATGAGGAGCTCGGTTCCGAAGGCTTGGACGAGCCGCTTGAAGAACCGCACATTGCGCGGGAAAACTTCGGTGGCCGGAGACGCGCGCTTGCGGTGACCGACGACAGCGGACCCAGCGATTTCTTCGAATCCGCCCCCCTCCCTGGCGGCGATGCAATCATCGATGACCATGAAGATTACGATGGCAGTGATGGCGCGGCACAGAACGCAGAGCACAGCACGAATATTGACGATGAGCCGAGCATAGCTGCCGAACCGCTTGAGCTGCATGAATTGGCCCTGGCGGAACCCGCCGCTGAGGCTGTTGAAAGCCCGTTTGCGCAGCCGATCGAGAACGAAGTTTACGAACCGCGTCCCTTCGGCGCGTCCACTGCAAGCGAATTGGCGCAGCCAGCCATCGCCGCATTGAAGAACGGCGCCCAGTCGGCGTCCGTAGAACCCGAAGACAGCCATTTTCCAAAACAGACCCCGGCGGAAATCCCGCATGGGGAGCGAGAGCCAATGTCCAGTCAAACACAGCCGTCCATGGTACCCGCACACGAACCCGCCCCGTTCGCCCCGCCAGCATCGGCCACCCCGCCTGAACAGCAGTTCACTGCGCCGGTTGAGCCAGCCGCACCGCTGGGTGAGAGACCGCTAAACGAACTGGGAATTGCGGAACTGGTGGAACGGTTCGCCATGGCGCTGCAGTCGAAATCCAATCACGTTTCTGCCCCTGCGGCTGAAGTTGAGGATGCCCGGCTGGATGATGTCCCGGCGCCAGCGTTCATTCCTGAGGCCGAAGTGGCCGCAGAACCTGAGCCGGCAGCATCGCCTTTGGTTTTCCGCCGATCCAATCCTGCGGCAGTTGAAAGCCAGCCGCAGCCTGAACCGCAGGCCCAGCCGCAATTTGCGCCTGCTGAAACCAGCCAGCCGGAACGGTTCAGCTTTTCAGCGACAGCAAACGCTTCTGTGAACAGCTTGTCTCAGGCGAGTGCAGCCATGCCCGCAGCCTTGAGGCCCCTGGGCTTCGACGACGTGCCTGATGACGACGACCAGGACGGTGATCTTGATCTCTCGCTTTCCTTTGCCCGGGCAGCCGGTCCGTTCGCTGACCCGGCAGGTGGGCCCGCAACGCCGGTCGCGGAAGACAATTCGCTACCGCAATTTGCCGCTTCAATGGCTGACGAATTGGCCCCTGAGGAGCCCGAGCTCGAAGACAATTCTGCCTACAGTTCACTGCTCTCCATGAGGAGCCAACTGGGCGGCGGGCAAGAGTTCGTCCGGATCGATGATGACTTGCCCAGCGAAGAAACCGCCGGAGTGACGGAACCAGTCGTGGTATTCCCCGGTCAGGAACAAAGTGCAGTAGCGGCTCCGGTCTTCAGCTCTGCGAGAAGCGAACCTGCCGCTGCACCGCGCCCGTTTGACGCGCCGCCTGTTGCCGGCGCACCCAAACCTGCACCGCATACGATCAGCAATTCGGCGCAGCCCAATAACGCGATGGAAACCGAGCGCGCGTTGCGAGAGGCATTGGAAAAGCTGCAGCGCATGAGCGGCGCCGCCTGAACCAACGCACACTAGAGAAAGCGCAGGAAGCCCGCCCTAGGTTTGGCGGGCTTTTTTGCGTCCGGGCTACCGAACGACAATCTATTGCCGTGCATACGATAACTTGGCCCTTCGCAGTTGCAAAAATCATTTCATGTCGCCATTACGGTGTTTCGCGACATTTTCCGTGCGTCACCTGCGGATTCGATGCGCAACATTGCCGGATTTGGCCTAGGGAGCCCTCAATCCGGCACCTGGCATGATAGGAAGAATTGAATGGGATACCCTGCGCCTGAAGGGCTGTACGATCCAAGGAACGAACACGATGCCTGCGGCGTCGGCATGGTTGCGCATATCAAAGGCAAGAAATCGCATTCGATTGTTTCGCAGGCGCTGGAAATCCTCGCCAATCTGGATCATCGCGGCGCGGTGGGCGCAGATCCCTTGCTGGGCGATGGTGCGGGCATCCTGCTGCAGGTACCCGACCCGCTTTTCCGCAAATGGGCGGATGAAAGCGGCTATGAGCTGCCGGCACCGGGCGATTATGCCGTGGCCCAGTGTTTCATGCCGCAAGACGAGGCCGCGCGCGACTTCGTAACCGAGCAGCTCGAAAAATTCGTCGCGAAGGAAGGCCAGACCGTTATCGGCTGGCGCGATGTTCCAACCACGCTGGACGGGCTTGGCAAGGCCGTGATCGAATCGATGCCGGTGATGCGGCAATGCATTGTCAGACGCGGCGAAGGCTGCGCCGACCAGAGCGCCTTCGAACGCAAGCTGATCGTCATCCGCAAGCAAACGCTCAATCCGCTCGCCCGACTGGCCGAGAAGCACGGGCTTCCGGATCTGGTCAAAACCTACATTCCCAGCTTTTCCAGCCGTACCATTGTGTACAAGGGGCTGTTGCTGGCGAACCAGGTTGGTTCGTTTTATGATGATTTGCGCGATGCCGACTGCGTGTCCGCACTCGGGCTGGTCCACCAGCGCTTCTCCACTAATACGTTCCCGAGCTGGCGTCTTGCCCACCCGTACCGCTTCATGGCGCATAACGGCGAAATCAACACGGTTCGCGGCAATGTGAACTGGATGAACGCCCGCCGCCGGACCATGGAAAGTGAACTGCTGGGCGCCGATCTGGACAAGATGTGGCCGCTCATTCCGCATGGCCAATCCGACACGGCGTGTCTCGATAACGCGCTCGAACTGCTGCTGGCTGGCGGATACAGCCTGGCGCATTCGATGATGATGCTCATGCCCGAAGCCTGGGCCAAGAACGCGCTGATGGGCCCTGAACGGCGCGCGTTCTACGAATATCATGCCGCGCTGATGGAACCGTGGGACGGGCCGGCGGCAGTCTGTTTTACCGATGGCCGCCAGATCGGCGCGACGCTGGACCGAAACGGCCTGCGCCCCGCACGTTTCTGCGTCACCACCGACGATATCGTCTGCCTGTCATCAGAGAGCGGCGTGTTGCCGTTCAAAGAGGAAGACATCACTCGCAAATGGCGTCTGCAACCCGGCAAGATGCTGCTGATCGACCTTGAAGAAGGCCGGATCATCGAAGACGCTGAACTGAAGGCCGATCTGGCCGAGGCGCACCCTTACGCCAAGTGGCTGGAGCAGGCGCAGTACAAGCTGGAAGACCTCGACGTGATCGAGCCCGAGCTGTCCGAAGTGCCAGAACCGATCGACAGCCTGCTGCAGCGCCAGCAAAGCTTTG
Source organism: Pontixanthobacter luteolus (assembly GCF_009828095.1). Lineage (GTDB taxonomy): Bacteria > Pseudomonadota > Alphaproteobacteria > Sphingomonadales > Sphingomonadaceae > Pontixanthobacter > Pontixanthobacter luteolus. The sequence goes on from NZ_WTYP01000002.1 coordinate 302,987, forward strand.
GTTACACGCAGGAAGATATCTCCAAATTCCTAGAGCCTATGGGCCTCAGGGGCGAAGACCCGATCGGATCGATGGGCACCGATACTCCGCTGGCGGTCTTGTCCAACAAAAGCCGGCTGCTGTACGACTATTTCAAGCAGAACTTCGCGCAGGTAACCAATCCGCCGATTGATCCGATCCGCGAAGAACTGGTGATGAGCCTGCTGTCCATGGTCGGCCCACGCCCCAATCTGCTCGGCCGTGATGCCGGCACGCACAAGCGTCTCGAAGTCAGCCAGCCGATCCTGACAAATGACGATCTGGCCAAGATCCGCTCGGTCGAGGCGGCGCTGGACGGCGCATTCCGGACCGAAACCATCGACATCACCTGGGATGCGAGCAAGGGCGCAAAGGGCCTGAAACTGGCGCTGAAGGAAATGTGCTGGGCCGCCACCGAGGCGGTGCTTCAGGATCACAACATCCTGATCCTTTCCGACCGCGCACAGGGGCCGGACCGGATTCCCATGCCCGCACTGCTGGCAACCGCAGCCGTCCATCATCATCTGGTCCGCCAGGGCCTGCGGATGCAGACCGGGCTTGTGGTCGAAACCGGTGAAGCCCGCGAAGTGCATCATTACTGCGTCCTCGCAGGGTACGGCGCGGAAGCGATCAACCCCTATCTCGCGTTTGAGACCCTCGAACAGATGCGGGCGGAGAAATTCCCCGAAACGCCGCAGAGCGAGGTTGAAAAGAACTACATCAAGGCTGTCGGCAAGGGCATCCTGAAGGTCATGTCCAAGATGGGCATCTCCACCTATCAGTCTTACTGTGGTGCGCAGATTTTCGACGCGGTCGGCCTCTCCAGCGACCTGATCGATACCTATTTCAAAGGCACCGCGACCACCATCGAAGGAATCGGCCTGAAGGAAGTGGCGGAGGAGGCGGTTCGCCGCCATGCCGTCGCCTATGGCGACAATCCGCTCTACAAGGGCATGCTCGATGTCGGCGGCATCTACCAATACCGCTTGCGCGGCGAAGACCACGCCTGGACGCCGGGCAATGTCGCCAGCCTTCAGCATGCCGTGCGCGGCAACGATCCGAAGAATTACGAAGATTTCGCCCGTTCGGTGAATGAACAGTCAGAACGTCTGCTGACCATCCGCGGCCTGATGGAATTGAAGCCGGGCGAAAAAGCTGTCCCGATCGACGAGGTCGAACCCGCGGTCGAAATCGTCAAACGTTTCAGCACCGGCGCGATGAGCTTCGGCTCCATCAGCCATGAAGCGCACAGCACCCTCGCGATTGCGATGAACCGCCTTGGCGGCCGTTCGAACACCGGCGAAGGCGGCGAGGAAGTCGAACGCTTCACTCCGATGGCCAATGGCGATTCGATGCGCAGCCGGATCAAGCAGGTCGCATCTGGCCGGTTTGGTGTGACCGCCGAATATCTTGCCAATGCAGATGATATCCAGATCAAGATGGCACAGGGTGCAAAGCCCGGTGAAGGCGGTCAGCTGCCCGGCCACAAGGTTGACAAGCGGATCGGCGCGGTGCGCCATTCGACACCCGGCGTGGGCCTGATTTCCCCGCCGCCGCATCACGACATCTATTCGATCGAAGATCTCGCGCAGCTGATCCACGACCTAAAGAATGTGCAGCCCAGCGCGCGCATTTCGGTGAAGCTGGTTTCCGAAGTCGGGGTTGGCACGGTCGCCGCCGGTGTGTCGAAGTGCAAGGCCGACCACGTTACGATTTCGGGTTATGAAGGCGGCACCGGGGCATCCCCGCTGACCTCGCTCACCCATGCCGGTAGCCCGTGGGAAATCGGCCTGGCCGAAACCCAGCAGACCCTGCTGATGAACGATTTGCGCAGCCGTATCGCGGTGCAGGTCGATGGCGGTCTGCGAACCGGCCGTGATGTTGCCATCGGCGCTCTGCTGGGCGCGGACGAATTCGGCTTTGCGACCGCGCCGCTGATTGCGGCCGGCTGCATCATGATGCGCAAATGCCACCTCAACACCTGTCCGGTTGGCGTCGCAACGCAGGATCCGGTCCTGCGCAAGCGTTTCACCGGCACGCCCGAACATGTCATCAATTACTTCTTCTTTGTCGCGGAAGAGCTACGCCAGATCATGGCCGAAATGGGCTTCCGCACGATCGAGGAAATGATTGGCCGGGTCGACCGGATCGATATGAAGCGGGTCCACCGTCACTGGAAAGCTGATGGCGTCGATCTGGGCAAATTGCTCCACGTGGTCGATGTGGAAGAGGGCAAGAAACTCTACCACACCGAAACGCAGGATCACGGCCTCGCTGCAGCGCTCGACAATATACTGATCGAGAAGGCGCAGGGTGCGATCCAGAACGGCGAGCCAGTTCAGATCGATATGGAAGTGCGCAATGTGAACCGCACAGTCGGAACGATGCTGTCCGGCCTGATCGCCAAGGCGCACGGCCATGCAGGACTGAAGCCGGAAACCATCCGCATCAATCTGACCGGTGTTGCCGGGCAAAGCTTCGGCGCATGGCTGGCGCATGGGGTCACGCTCGACCTGACAGGAGACGCCAACGATTATGTCGGCAAAGGATTGTCAGGCGGACGGATCATTGTGAAACAGCCAGACAATGCGCCTCGCAAACCATCGGAAAACATCATCGTCGGCAACACCGTTCTGTACGGGGCAATCGCTGGCGAAGCCTATTTCAACGGCGTCGCGGGTGAACGTTTCGCGGTGCGCAATTCAGGGGCCATCGCGGTTGTCGAAGGCGCCGGAGATCATTGCTGCGAATACATGACCGGCGGCGTCGTGTGCGTGCTGGGCAAGACCGGGCGCAACTTTGCCGCGGGAATGTCCGGCGGTATCGCCTATGTGTACGACGAGGACGGCAGCTTCGCCGACCTTTGCAACATGGCCCAGGTCGATCTGGAAGAAATCTCCGCCACCCCGGACGAAGAGGACGGCACTGGCCGCCCGCAGCACCGGGCATCCAACGTCAATGATTTCGGAATGGGCGATCCGCTGCGCCATGACGCAGAGCGGCTGAAGATTCTGGTCGAACGGCACAAGCTGCATACTGGCAGCCAGCGTGCCGCCGACCTGCTCGACGATTGGGACAACGCACTCACCAAATTCAAGAAAATCATGCCGCGTGATTACGCCCGCGCGCTCCGCCAGTTCGAGGCAGAGCGCGAAGAGGCCGCAGCGGTCGCAGCGGAATAAGGGTCAGAAACCATGGGCAAGGACACAGGCTTTCTCGAAGTAGACCGGCAGGACCGGACCTATCTCGATCCCGGCGAACGGCTGAAGAACTACAAGGAATTTGTGGTTCCTCACGATGAAGAGGCGCTGAAGGCGCAGGCTTCGCGGTGCATGGATTGCGGCATCCCGTATTGCCACAATGGCTGCCCGGTGAATAACATCATCCCCGACTGGAATGATCTGGTATACAAGGGTGACTGGAAGAATGCGCTGGAAGTGCTGCATTCGACCAACAATTTCCCCGAGTTCACCGGCCGCGTCTGCCCTGCTCCGTGCGAGGCAAGCTGCACGCTCAACATCATCGATAAACCGGTGACGATCAAAAGCATCGAATGCGCCATCGTCGACAAGGGTTGGCAAGAGGGCTGGATCAAGCCCCAGGTGCCTGAGAAACAGACTGGCAAATCCATTGCTGTAATCGGATCGGGCGCCGCCGGGATGGCCTGTGCACAGCAGCTCGCACGCGCTGGGCACGCGGTGACAGTGTTCGAAAAGAGCGACCGCATCGGCGGCCTGCTGCGTTACGGCATCCCTGATTTCAAGATGGAAAAACATCTGATCAATCGCCGCGCCGTGCAGATGGAGGCGGAAGGCGTGACCTTCAAAACCTCGGCCGAGGTCGGCGTGGAAGTTTCTTTCAAGGCGCTTCAGGAAAACTTCGACGCGATCGTCCTGTCGGGCGGCGCGGAAGAAGCGCGTATGCTTGATGTGCCGGGTGCTGAATTGCCGGGCGTTCGCTTTGCGATGGAATTCCTGACCCAGCAGAACAAGCGCAATGCCGGCGATGATGAAGTCCGTGCGGCCCCTCGCGGCACGCTGACCGCGAAGGACAAGCACGTAATCGTGATCGGGGGCGGCGATACCGGCAGCGACTGTGTCGGCACATCCAACCGCCAGGGCGCGAAGAGCGTTACCCAGCTGGAGATCATGCCCCAGCCTCCCGAAAAAGAAGACAAGGCGCTGACCTGGCCCGATTGGCCGATGAAAATGCGCACGTCGTCCAGCCACGAAGAAGGCGCCAGCCGCGACTGGTCGGTTCTGGCCAAGCGTGTGATTGACGATGGCGGCGAAGTGGCCGGCCTGGAATGCATCCGCGTCGAATGGAAAGATCGCCAGATGGTCGAGATCGAGGGCAGCGAATTTACGCTTCCAGCGGATCTGATCCTGCTCGCGATGGGCTTCATCGGCCCCAAGAAACGCGGCCTGCTGGACCGTGCCGGTGTTGAACTGGACCCGCGCGGAAACGTGGCCGCCAATACGGTCGATTATTCCACCAGCGAGCCGGGCGTTTTTGCCTGCGGCGACATGCGGCGCGGCCAGTCACTTATTGTCTGGGCAATCCGCGAAGGGCGCCAGTGCGCGCGCGCGGTCGACGAAGCCCTGATGGGGTCCAGCGAACTGCCACGCTGAGCGTCATACTGATTGCTGACCCGGCTCTGCCGACCGGCCGATCTGATGCATCCGGCCAGATTTGTTGAAATTTAACGCTTTTCGCGGGCAGAAAGCGCGTATAAAGAATACTGACAGTAAATTGGTGCCGCATTTCGGGCGTGTGCAGTACCGATGGGAGGAATTGAATTTATCGAGCGTTGCCATGCAAGTGCCGCCGCTAAATTCCTGATATTGGTCGCTAACACCTTGATGAAAAAAAAGAATAAGTTGCTCACTCGATCAGCCTTTTGTTCAGCTTTGCTGGCGACATCCGGGTTGAGCGCGTTGCCAGCAGGCGCACAGGATGCCGCGGCAATCACCGCAGATGCGCCCGAGGCAGCCGCGCTACCCCCGGCAAAACCCGAGCAAAAGGCCCCTGGTCCGATCAAAACCCGCGTGTTGTGGTCTCAATTCACCGACATCGTAGTTTCGGGTGATGCCGATGACACGCTACGGTATGGCGGCAAAATCGATGCGTATGTCGATATCGGCGGCAGCACGGTGGGGCTGGACGACAGCATCTCGCTGCATGTGCATCCGGAATTCAAATACGGCGAAAGCAGCAATGGTGAAGTCGGCCTGATCCCGGCCAACACATTGCTCTTCTATCCTGATGAAGGCGATGTTTTCGACCTGGATATCAACATCACGAAACGCTGGAAGAGCGGGACCAGCCTCACTGTTGGCAAGCTCAACATTCTTGATCTTGCTGCGCGCATTCCTGTGCAAGGCGGCGGCGGGCATGAAGGCTTCCAGAACCTGGCACTGGCCCTCCCGCCAAGCGCAATCGTGCCTGGTTCCATAACCGGCGCGATGCTGAATGTGCCGACCGACAAGCTGATCTACCGTGTGCTGGTGTTCGACCCCGAACTGCAATCCCGGCGCAGCGGGCTGGAAGACCCGTTTTCCAAGGGCGTCGGTGTACTCGCTTCGGCGACATTGCCGGTAAAGATCGGCGGAAAGCGGGGCTATTACGCGCTCAAGATTGCCGGTTCGACACGCAGCGAAGTTGCCGCCGATGCTTTACCGGCTGCCCTCATACCGGCGCCCGGATCAAGCTTCGGCAACCGGAAAGGTGAAATCAGCGCCATTCTGGCGTTCGACCAATATATTTTCGAAGATAGCCAGAACCCCGGCAAAGGGATCGGCATTTTCGGCCAGATATATATGTCGAACGGCGATCCGACCTTCCTTGACGCAAGCGGCTTCATCGGAATCTCGGGCAATCCCAAGGGGCGGCCCACCGACCGGTTTGGCCTGACTTATTTCCGGTATTCACTCGCGGACGGCCTGGTTGATGTCCTCAACAACCGCGTCGCTCTCGAAGATGAAGAGGGCGTCGAGGCCTTCTACACGGTTCAGGTGGGCAAGCCGTTCCGCCTCACCGCCAATCTTCAGGTCGTGGATTCGGCAGTCAGCGTGCGCGATGTAGGCGTGACCGCCGGGCTGCGGCTGACCACTGCTTTCTAGCACCTGATCGCATTACCGCCTGAAGCGGGCGCAGCTTGCAACATTTGGGCAAGTGCCCGACAGGTTTGCCTGAATGAAACGGAGCAATTCTTCTCAGCGCGGTCTCGGCCTAGGGCGCAAGGCGCGTAACGCCGCCCGCTTGCTGCGCAACCGGTTGGCGATGACTTCGGGTGAGGATGCGGCACTTTCGCAAATCGCGGATGTCACGCGCCACGTGGAAAGCTTCGCCGCGCATACTGGCAAGGACCCTGCTCTTTCCACAGTTCTGGAGATCGGATTTGGCGCGCGGCCGCGGCGCGCATTCCTATTGTCCGGGTTTTTCGAACGGGTTTACGCGATCGACCTCGATGCACCCGTTCTGTCGCTCCGCGATGCCGCACGGACCTGGCGCAAAAATGGCATGGAGCGCGCCCTCAAAAGCGCGGCGCGGCACATGCTGTTCGACGCGCGCGACTGGCCGCGCTTCCATGAAACCGCAAAGACTGCTCTCCCGAATTATGCCCCCGACAAGGTGCAATTCGCCGTGGGGTCGGCAGGTGAACAAAGCGTCTGGAACGAAATTCCGCCGATCGACTTCGCATTTTCCAGCGATGTGTTCGAACATATCGAGCCCGGCGATCTGGACCGGATGCTAGGCCTGCTCCGCACAAATCTTGCGTCAGACGGTCTGGTTGTCACGCTCCCGATGGTGTTTACCGGAATACTTGGCGGGCACGATCCCGCCTGGACCCGCTGGACCGCTGACCGGATGCCTGCCGATCAGGCCTGGAGGCACCTGACTGATCCTGAGTTCGCGCCGGACACCTATCTCAACCGGCTCAGCCGTGCGCAGTTCGCGGACGCTTTTCAGCAAGCCGGATTTGAAATCCTCAAGGATCACGCTCTGCTGGGGCGACTGGGGGAACGTCATCTGACAGCGGAAAAGCGCACCGCACTCCCATTGCAGGATGATTACGAGCTATTTTCCAACCGGGTGGAGTTTCATCTGGCCTGATCCACCAACCTAGCCGGCGCGCAGGCAGTGCTGTTGTTAGCCGAGCGACCAGTCGATTGGCCGGGATCCATTCGCTTCGAGAAATTTGTTCGCCGCGCTGAAAGGCTTGCTGCCGAAGAAGCCGCGATAGGCTGACAGCGGACTCGGATGGGGACCTTTCAGGACCAGATGGTTCGGCGCCTGTCCAAGTGCGGGAATACGCGCGGCCTTCGCCTGCGCATGGCTCCCCCAAAGTATGAACACTGTTGGCGTGCCGCGCTGCGCGACGGCTGAAACTGCGGCATCGGTGATCGCATCCCAGCCCTTGCCCGCATGGCTGCCTGCCTGACCTGCTTCCACCGTCAGAGTATTGTTGAGCAGCAGAACACCCTGCCGCGCCCAAGGTTCGAGATTGCCATGGCCCGGCGGCGAGATTCCAAGGTCACTTTCCAGTTCCTTGTAAATATTGACCAGTGATGGCGGCACCTTGACGTCCCGCGCGACAGAAAAACACAGCCCGTGCGCTTGCCCCGCACCGTGATAGGGATCCTGCCCCAGTATAACGACCTTCACCTGGTCCAGCGGCGTCAGTTCAAGCGCGCGGAGGCGCTGTCCGCGCGGCGGGAATATCTGCTTGCCTGCATCCTCCTCCGCCTGCAGCCAACCACCCAGCTTGCGCGCAGCGGGCGCAGTCAGCGCAGGCTCGAGCGCGCCGCGCCAGCTATCCGGGATTGCCTCGTTCATGGCAGCCAGATTACCCCTGCATGCAAATCACCGCCAGCCGCCTCTTTCCCTTAATCCCCAATCGGCCTAAGGCGCAGCCTATGGCAGTTCATTTTCACGAAGAAGATCTACCCGAAGGCGTGCTCGCGCCGGGTCCGGTAGCGGTTGATACAGAAACCATGGGGCTGATTACCCACCGCGACAGGCTGTGCGTGGTTCAGATCAGCGATGGCAAGGGCGACGAACATCTGGTCCGCTTTGCCGTTGACAGCACATATGATGCGCCCAACCTCAAAGCGGTGCTGGCGGATCCGGAACGCCTGAAGCTGTACCACTTCGCCCGGTTCGACCTTGCCGCGATCGAATATTACCTCGGCGTGGAAGCCGGGCCGGTATTCTGCACAAAAATCGCCAGCAAGCTGACCCGCACCTACACCGATCGGCACGGCTTGAAGAATCTGGTCGTCGAATTGCTGGGCGGCGACATGTCGAAGGCGCAGCAAAGTTCCGACTGGGGCGCGCCCGTAATTAACGAGGCGCAGCGCGATTACGCTGCATCCGACGTCCGTTTTCTGCACCGCCTTTACGAGGTGTTCGTCGAACGGCTGGCGCGCGAGGGGCGTACGGAAATGGCGCAGGCCTGTTTCGATTTCCTGCCGACCCGTGCACGGCTCGATATTGCCGGCTGGCCGGAACACGATATTTTCAGCCACGCTTAAGCGAACGGAGATCAGGAACCGGCCATGGTCATCAAACGGCGGATCGAAACGGACAAGGCGAAGGAGCTGCGCAGCGCGCGGCAACATTTCGCAGCGCCCGGCGGTTCGCATGACAGGCTGGTAAGCGTTCTGGGAAAAGTGCTGCCGATGGCGGTTGGCGTTCTCGCGGCGCTGATGGTGATTACTCCGCTGTCTCCGCGCGGCGAAATTAGTTTTCTGCTGGACCGTAACAAAGTCGCCGTGATCGATGAACGACTGCGCGTCGACAATGCGCTCTACCGCGGCCAGGACAACAAGGGCCGCCCGTTTTCACTGACCGCCGACGAGGCGGTGCAGAAATCTAGCAAGGAAGGGATCGTCCGGATGGATGATCTGGTGGCCCGGATATTGCTGCCCGAAGGGCCTGCCATACTGGAGGCTGATGACGGCACCTACATGATCGACGATGAAGTGGTGGCTGTACCATCAACCATCACCATGATCGCCGCCGACGGTTACAGGATGACGGCCAAGAACGTGTCTTTCAGCCTGGCAGACAAACAACTGACCGGCGAAGGCGGGGTCGAAGGTGCAATTCCCGCAGGCACTTTCTCGGCCAACCGGCTTGAAGCTGATTTGACTGAAAGAACAGTTGCGCTGGAAGGCAATGCAAGGCTGCGGATGATACCGGGCAAGCTAAGGATACCGTGATGCACAAGACACTTCGTAATGCAGCCCAGTCTGCTCTGCTCGGTTTCGCGGTCACAGCGGCGGCGCTGGGCGGAATGCAGCTGCATGCGCAGGCGATCGCCTCTCACAATTCCAACGCGCCGGTAAATTACGCCGCAGATCGGATCGAGTTGCAGGACCGGCAGAACCGCGTCGTGCTGTCTGGCAATGTCGACATCACTCAGGCTGGCCTGCGCGTACAGGCGGCCCGCACGCTGGTGAATTACAGCGACGCCGGATCGCTCAGCATCCAGCGGATTACCGCAACCGGCGGTGTGCGCGTTACCCGGGGCAGCGAATCGGCCAGCGGCGATGTGGCCGTGTATGATTTTGGCCGCCGGATCATCACCATGGCCGGTAATGTCCGGCTGCGCAGAGGCACCGATACGCTGAACGGCGGACGGCTGGTTATCGATCTGCGCACCGGCGTATCGAGCGTTGACGGTCGCGCATCGGGATCGTCCAGTGTCACTGGAGAAACAGGAACGACAACTTCGGGCGGCCGCGTAACCGGCAGCTTCACAGTTCCGCAGGACTGAACTGGCGCGCGGCGTGGCGCGGATTGACAGAAAAGCAACCGGCCGCAAACTGCTGCGGCTGCTGGGCAGGACCGAGCACCAAAGAAATCTGATCATCGAGAATGATCAGGAATGGAGCGACCTTCTCGCTCTCGCCAGCGAACACCGACTGATGCCGCGGCTGCATGCTCGGCTCGAACGCGGTGAAATTGCCCTGAGCCCGCCTGATGAACACCGCGAACGGTTGCGGCAGGCACACAGGGAAAGCGCCCTGCTCAACCTTGCATATCGCACGGAAATGTTTGCCGCAGTCGAAGCGCTAGCCGCTGCCGGAATGCAGCCCGTCTCGCTCAAAGGTGCGTGGCTGGCATGGTATGCTTACCCCTCGGCCGCAGAGCGTCCGCTGCGCGACATCGACCTGCTGTTGCCAGCTGAACAAGCGCTGCCCGCGTTCGAATTGCTGCGGGCCAGAGGATTCCGCCAGACCGAAGCATCCGCGTCAGCCCCAGCGGAGATGATCGGACGCGCCAAGCATCTCCCGCCGCTGACTTCGCCATCGGGGGTGGAATTCGAGCTTCACATGCACGCCTGGGAACCCCGTGGCGCGGTGGAATGGCCGATGCCCCCGCTGATAGACAACAGGATCATTGCAAATGCGCGGCCTGGCGGCGCAGGTGATCCGTGCCTTTATCCCAAGCCGCAACACATGCTGGCGCACCTGTGCATCCACGCCGCCTACAGCCACCGCTTCGATGTCGGGCCGCTTGTGCTCAGCGATATCCAGGCGTTGATCCACCGCGAACAGATCGACTGGGCGAGCTTTTGGCGCGATGCGCATGACGGCGGCTGGCACCGCGGGGCGGCGCTGGTCATGCGGCTGTATTTCCTCTGGATGCAGCGCGATATTCAGGTTCTGTCCGGCAGTGAACCTCTCGCCCCGATGGACGCGGTGGATGCCGCAGAATGCCTGCTGTTCCAGAACCCCGCACAGCGCCACGATCTGGGCGCAGCAGCTTCGGTTTACGCCAAAGGCGGCGTTTTCTCGCGAATTGGCCAGATCAGGCGGCGTCTCGCTGGCGGAAACCGCGCCCGTGTGCCGGCCGGCGGGGAATCTTCAGAAAGTTTCCCGGCATGGATTTTGCGCAGGGGCAAGCAATCGGCATCGTCCATTGCGGACAGGAACCTCCGCGCAGCGGCAAGGCAACATGCGCGTATCGGCGAGTGGCTGGACGAAGGCAAAGCGTAGACAATTCACAGCCCGATATTGCCCGGACCGCGTGATCCGCTAGGCCATACACATGGCAAATGAAACCAAACGGGCATTGGTCACCGGGATAACCGGGCAGGATGGTGCGTATCTGGCGCAATTGCTGCTCGGCAAGGGATATGAAGTCCACGGCATCAAGCGCCGCTCGTCCTCGTTCAACACGGGCCGGATCGAGGATATCTATCAGGACCCGCACGATCCCGACCCTCGCCTGATCCTGCATTATGGCGACCTGACCGATGCAACCAACCTGATCCGCATCGTGCAGGAAACACAGCCGCACGAAATCTATAATCTGGCCGCGCAAAGCCATGTTCAGGTGTCGTTTGAAACGCCGGAATATACCGCCAATTCCGATGCGGTCGGGACGCTGCGGCTGCTTGAGGCGATCCGCATTCTCGGCCTGGAAAAAACGGCCCGGTTCTATCAGGCATCGACGTCTGAGTTATACGGGTCGGTGCAGGAGGTGCCCCAACGCGAAAGCACGCCCTTCTATCCGCGCAGTCCCTATGCCGTCGCAAAACTGTACGCCTACTGGATCACGGTGAATTACCGCGAAGCGTACGGCCTGCATGCGTCCAACGGGATTCTGTTCAATCATGAGAGCCCGCTTCGCGGCGAGACATTTGTCACGCGCAAGATCACCCGTGCGGCGGCGGCGATCTCACTTGGCAAACAGGAACGGCTGTATCTTGGCAACCTCGATGCCAGCCGCGACTGGGGCCATGCGAAAGAATATGTCCGCGGAATGTGGCTGATGCTGCAACAGGATGAGCCGGACGATTTCGTTCTCGCGACAGGTGAAACAACGACCGTCCGCGAGTTCGCTCGATGGGCATTCGAGGATGCCGGAATCGAATTGGAATTCCGCGGCCATGGTGCCGAAGAAAAAGCCTATTGCCGCAAGACCGGCAAGCTGTTGATCGAAATCGATCCGCGATATTTCCGCCCGACAGAGGTTGACTTGCTGGTGGGCGATCCGGGCAAGGCGCATCAAAAGCTCGGCTGGAAACACGAGACAGGCATACGCGAAATCGTGCGCGAAATGGTCGAGGCCGATCTGCATCTGATGGGCAATGAACGGCGTTAGAACCCGGCTGGTCCAGGCGAGCGGCGCCAGCGGGTTAAGCTTGCTGGCCCGGATGCTGGAACAATTGCTGCTGGTTCCCGTACTGCTGGCGGCCTGGTCTGCCGATCTGTTTGGCGAATGGCTGCTGATTGCAGCGATCCCGATATACCTGTCCCTGTTCGATCTGGGCGTGGTCCAGTCCGGTTCCAACGAATTGGCGCGCAGGGCAGGCGAGAATGACGACCAAGCCGTTCGGAGCTTCTTCCGCGACTACACCTCCTTCTTCGTGAAATGGTCGGCGGCTATTTTCGTTGGACTGGCCATCACCGTCACGCTCAGCCCTGTCGCCGATTGGCTTGGCCTGTCGATCATCGACAATGCACAGGCCGGACAGATTTTTCTGATGCTGATCGGCGCGACGCTCATCTCGCAGAATTCGATGGCGCTTCTGGGCGGCATGCGGGCGAGGCGGATATTGCCGGCCGGGCTTTTGATCCGCGCGCTGGGCGCGTTTGCCCGGCTCGGTGGAGCATTTCTGGCAGTCAGCCTGATGGACGCAGGACCTGTCGCGCTTGCCGCAATCATGCTGTCATCAAGGGCAATCGAATACGCTGTCCAGGCAGCGCTGCTCAAACGGCAGGATCTGTCCGTTTCGTTCAACCCGTGGAGGAAAAGCGAAGAGAGCATGCGGCCATTTGTGATCAGCGGGCTCGAATTCCTCCTGTTCCCGCTGGCACAGGCCATCCTGCTTCAGGGCGCGATCGTGGTCGCCGGGCTAACCCTGGGCAGCGCAGCGGTGGCAATATTCGCGACGCACCGCACCCTGGCGCGGGTAACATCGCAGATTGTCCGTCTGGTCGCAGTGCCTTTGCGGGCGGAATCGGGGCTAATGCAAAGCAAAGAGAACCTGCCTGAGTTACGCTCCATCCTGCTCAGTGTTTCCCGGCTGACATTCTGGGCAGCGCTGGCCTGCGCGGGAATCCTGTGGTTTGCCGGAAAACCGGTTTTCGACGCCTGGACCGGCGAAAAGATCGCCTATGCCCCCGCCTTGTTCGCCGCCATGATACTGGCAACCATCTTTGAAACGGTGTGGTCAGTTGCAGCGTCAATCCGGCTCGGCAGCAATCGGCACCGTCCCATTGCATGGGGGTATCTGACCATCAGCCTTGCAGCCCTGGCCGCAATGGCGGGATTGGCAGAGAACGGCGGTCTGGAGGCGCTGGGCTGGATTGCTGCCGCTGCAGAACTCGCCATGCTGGTGCTTACCATACCCGTGACTGTCGCCCTGTTGGGCGTGCCGGTACGGCGGTTCATGCTGTCTCTGATCATTCCGCCACTGGCCGAACTCCGCCAGCTTGCTACCTTTCTTTTCAGCAGAGCGCGGCGGACCCAATGATTTTCAGCATCCTTGTTGCGGACCAGTTGAAGGCTTGCCATGCTCTGCCAATGGGTAAGGGGCCGCAGTGAAATTCCAGCTCGCAGGGAAACGTGTTTTCGTCGCTGGCCACCGGGGGATGGTGGGATCGGCCATTGTCCGCCGTCTGGCCAGCGAAGAGTGCGAGCTGCTGACAGCCTCGCGCGCCGAGCTGGAATTATTGGATCAGGCGGCGGTGCACGACTGGTTTGCGCAGAACAGGCCGGATGCCGTGTTTCTGGCCGCTGCCAAAGTTGGCGGGATCAAGGCCAATTCGGAAGCGCCGGCTGATTTCCTGCACGACAACCTATCGATACAGACGAATGTGATCGAAGCTGCGCACCGCCATGATACCGGCAAATTGCTGTTCCTCGGCTCGTCCTGCATTTACCCGAAACTTGCCACTCAACCCATCTCCGAAGATGCGCTGCTGACCGGTCCACTGGAACCGACCAATGAATGGTATGCAATCGCCAAGATTGCCGGGATAAAGCTTTGCCAAGCGTACCGAAGGCAATACGCGCGCGATTTCATTTCCGCCATGCCCACCAATCTGTACGGACCAGGCGACAATTATGATCTGGATACGAGCCATGTGCTGCCCGCACTGATTGCAAAGGCGCATCATGCGCGCCAGGCCGGTGAAAGCGACCTGGCAATTTGGGGCAGCGGCACACCGCTTCGCGAATTTCTGCACGCCGACGATCTGGCCGATGCGCTGGTCTTTTTGATGAAGAATTATTCCGAGGAAGATCACATCAATGTCGGGAGCGGAGACGAAATCACCATCGCCGGTCTTGCGCGCATGATCATGGGCATCGCCGGTCTGGATGGAGAGCTGCGCTGCGATCCGGCCAGGCCTGATGGCACCCCCAGAAAACTGCTCGATATATCGCGCCTGACACAATTGGGCTGGTCGCGCACAATTCCGCTGAGCGAGGGCGTCGCCGCAGTATATCGCGATTACACCGGTAGGGTTTCGGGCGGCGCGCATGGCTGACGCGAGCAGGAGCCTTCCTCTGGCCGCCACCGTGTTGCTTGTCGCAGCGTTGCTGGCGGGCGGCACGGCGCGGCCACTGAACGATCTGCTCGTCCTGCTGGCATCACTCCCGCTGCTTTATGTCCTGCTGGTCCAGCAGAATGCGCCGAAAATGGTGTGGACCGGCAAACTGGCTTTGGCGCTTGCTGCGCTCGCATTGGTGCAATTGATCCCGCTCCCTCCAGCTATCTGGACGTCTTTGCCGGGACGGGATCTTGCCGCAGCATCGCTGATCGCATCGGGTAGTGAGATCGGGTGGCGGCCCATTGCCCTCAATCCCGCCGCTGCGGTCGGGGCGATGCTGTTTCTGGTCGCTCCGATTACGGCCCATATTGCCGCTTCCCGTTTGCAGCCTGCTGACATGCGCAGGCTGTTTGCGGTTGTTGCTGGGTTTGGTTTGCTGAGCGCAGTTCTGGGCATCGTCCAGCGGCTCTCGGGAGGACTTAGCCTCTATGATACAGAGCATATCGGTGCGGCTCTTGGCCTGTTCGCCAACCGCAATCACCATGCCGATCTTCTGATCGCCGCGATGCTGCTGGCCCCCGCGCTTGTCCCCCATGCGCGCCTGAGGCAGCACCGCATCACTCTGACCGCGCTGCTCGCGCTGCTGGTATTCGCTGTCATCGTCACGACATCCCGCGCAGGCATTGCGCTGGCGATACCCGCCGCGCTGGTCTCGCTCGCGGTGATCTGGCGGCCGCAGCCGCGCCAGGCAGCCATCCTGATCGGCACAGCGGCGATTGCCGGCGTAGCGATCATGTTCATCCCGGCCTTTGGCGAAATATTCGCGCGGTTCGGCGTTGCTGGCGAAGATCAGCGCCTGACCATGGCCCGCGATACACTGGCCGCGACACGTGCGATGTGGCCGGTCGGATCGGGGTACGGCAGTTTCGTGCCGGTCTACATGGCCTATGAAGACCTCGACATGATGCAGGCACGATATGTGGTGGCGGCGCACAACGATTACCTCCAGCTGGCATTGGAAGGCGGCATCGCAGGTATCATCACGGCGCTTGCCGGGCCGGTTGCGATATTGTTTCTGGGCTGGAGCCTTATCCGCAGGAAAGCGCCTGCGCTGATCTGGGCGGCATGGGTGGTCGCGGTGATCATTCTGCTCCATTCCGCGGTCGATTTCCCGCTTCGAACGGCGACGCTCGCTGTCATTTTCGGTTTGTGCACAGGCGCAGCACAAGGCGGCACCATGCGATTGCGCGATGGCGTGCGAAATGGCATCTAAAGCGAACTGGATGATGCCCGCGGGCTCGCCAAGAGGGACGCGCTATGATTAATCGGTTGGCCGCAGTGGTTCTGGCCTTGCTGCTCGCATCTTGCGCTAGCGGCCCGGCCCCATCGTTGCCTTCAGGCAGCGCGGCATATGATCAGGTGCCGCCCGGCGATGTCCTTGCCCCGAGGATGTCCGTGATTGCTCCGAATGATGAGTTGTCGGTCCTCATTTTCAGGGAACCCGATCTGTCGCAAGAGCGCGCGATCGTTGACTCCGATGGCAAGGTTCAAATCCCGCTGCTGGGTCCGGTTACTGCGGCCGGGCTGACTGCCTCCGAATTTGCGCAGGAACTGCAGCGGCAGTTGGGCGCGCGCTATCTTGTCGATCCCAGTGTAAACGTCGCCATCACTCAGGCATCTCTGCGGCGCGTGACGGTAACAGGCGCAGTCACGAAACCGGGCATGTACGACATGAACAGCCGGATATCGTTGATTGATGCCGTTGCCCTTGCTTCGGGACCGACAAACACGGCAAAGTTCAATCAGGTGGTGGTTTTCCGCCGCGCCGAAGGTGAACGGATCGGTGCTGTTTTCGATCTGGGCCTGATCAGCGCGGGCAAGGCCCCGGATGTCGAGATTCTCCCGGGTGACCAGGTGATCGTCGGCAATGACGGCCTGAAACAGCTTTACCGCGATGCGCTGACTGCCGCACCGCTGATCAGCATTTTCAGGCCTTTCAACTGATGGTCGGAGTGAGCGGAGCATCCAGCCAATGAGCGCATCACCCTCTTCGGACCAATCCCCTCCGGCCATGCCGCAAGGCTCGTACGGCTATCCCGGTGCCATGCCGACAATCGGGATCGATTTGCGCCGCGTCGCAAGCGCGCTCTATCGCAACCGGTTTATCGTCGGCGGGATCATGCTCGCCGCGCTGGTTCTCGGGGTCGTCGTCACCCTGTCCACTACCCCCGTATACCGGGCTGTGGGAACGGTTCAGATCGATAGCCAGGTCAGCGAAGTTCTGGATGAAGATGCTGCCGCAACGCCGGTTGAATGGGATGTAGAACGCTTCCTTCAGACACAGCTCGACGTCCTGTTGAGTCGCGACATGGCCGGAAAAGTCATCGACCGGCTGGGACTGGCCCGGGACGACACATTCTTCGACCGGATGGGGATCGCGGCCCCGGCAATTGCCGCACCGGGCAAGACCATGGCGGAAACCCGCCGGGACATCATCGCATCGTCATTGATCGGCAATGTCGATGCGGAACTTCCGCGATACAGCCGCGTGGTCGATGTCAGCTTTGCCAGCCCTGATGCGAAATATTCATCGACGATTGCCAACGCCTATATCGACAGCTTCATAGCTTCCAACCTGCAACGGAAATTCGATTCCTCGTCCTACGCCAGAGAATATCTGGAAGGGCAACTGGACCTGGCGAAGGAAAGGCTCGAGGCGAGCGAGCGCCAGCAGGTTGATTATGCGCAGCGTTTCGGCCTGATCGATCTGCCGGAACCGGGCGACCGCGATGGCAGTGTCTCCCTGGTGCAGACAAATCTTGCGGAAGCCAACAGTGCGCTGAACCGCGCGCGCACTGCCCGGTTCGCGGCAGAGGAACGATACCGCGTGGCACGGGCCGGCAGCGCTTTTGCCATTCCCGATGTGCAGGACAACGGGTACATTCAGGGGCTGCAGCGCGAGATAGCAGCTGTTTCCGCGCAGATTTCGAGCGACGCCGAGCGGTACAAACGCGATCATCCGGTGATGATCGAACACCGCGAAAAGCTTGCCGGACTGCAGCAGCAATTGAACGCCGCTGTCGGCAATGCGCGCGGCGCGCTGCAACAGGAATACCAGGCTGCACTGCGCAATGAACAGCGCCTCGCATCCCAGGTTTCCTCGCTCCGATCCGGCACTGCGGCAGAGCAATCGCAGCGCATCCAGTACAACATCCTCGCGCGCGAGGCTGGCACCAACCGGGCAATGTATGATGCACTGCTCCAGCGTTACAAGGAAGTCAGCGCATCAGCTGGCGTTTCGACCAACAATATCCAGTTGATCGACCGGGCTGCGGTGCCCGGTGCACCCTTCCGGCCAAACCCAGTGCTCAACATCGCGCTGGCTTTGGTGGCAGGCGTTCTCCTCGCCGCCATCTATACGATCCTGCGCGAATTCATTGATGATGCTGCTCGCACCCCGGAAGATGTGACCGACCGACTTCGCCTGCCCTTCCTCGGCACTGTACCCAAGATCGAGAAGGGCGCGGATATCGTGACCGAGCTGGAAAACCCGAAATCCAGTTCCTCGGAATCCTTCGCCGCACTGCGAACCTCGCTCGGCCTGCTGTCCGCCGAAGGCTTGAAAACGATACTGATCACCAGCAGCCAGCAATCGGAAGGCAAGAGCCTCGTCGCTTACGGTATTGCCCGCAGCATGGCGCGTGCGGGCCAGAAAGTGCTGGTGGTCGACACAGATATGCGGCGCCCGTCGCAGCACCAGATTTTTGCGACCTCGCGCGAAGAAGGGCTTACGAACATTCTCACCCGCCAGAAGACCTGGCGCGAAGTGCTGCACGAGCCGCAAGACAATCTCCACCTGATTCCCACCGGGCCGCTGCCGCCATCGGTGCCTGAATTGCTCGCGAGCAGCAGCTTCGAGGAATTCCGCGACGAAGTGTCCGAGCTTTACGATGTGATCATCTTTGACGGCCCACCCGTTCTGGGCCTTGCCGACACGGTCCTTCTTGCTCAGCGTCTGCAACATCTCGTCTTCGTCACCGAAGCCGGCCGCGCAACGCATGGCCGCGCGCAATCGGCAATTCGCAGACTGCGCGAAAACGGCATCCAGATCGACGGCGCAGTGCTTAATAAGTTTGATCCGCGACAGTCGGGCTACGGCTATAATTACGGTTATTACTACTCCTATGGGCAGGACGCTGCTGGATGAGGGCTGCCTGGGCAGCCACGATCACGGCAGCCACCTGCCTGGCAGGGGCACTCGTCTGGGGCTTCCAGATTTACGGACAGATTACCCTGATCGATGCCGCACGGCTTGCCCATTGGGATAACGGGGTTCAGCGGGCCGCCGCCAGTAAAGCCATCAAATCAGGCGATGCAAGGCAAGCCGCCCGGTTTGGAAAGGCCGCCGTTTCGGCCATGCCGTTTGACCAACTCGCTTTGGCTGCTTCGAGCGGCGATGCCCCGCAGGAAAGGCGTACGAGCGCCCTGAACACAGCAGCCGGACTCGGCTGGCGCGATGCGGTTACCAACATTGCACTCGTGGAAGCCGGTCTCACCGAAGGGCGAACGGATATTGCCGCTGCACGTGTGGACGCCATCGGTCGTTCGATCGGCGCAGAGGCAGCAGCTCCGCTCGCTGACCGGGTGCTGGCTGCGAATGGCGGCGTCGCTGCTCTTGCGGACCGCGCCGCATACCGCGCGAACAATGCGTGGTGGGAGGGTTGGCTGCGAAGTCAGCCAGCATCGCGGCAAGTTGCCGGCCTGCGTTCGGCCATGATAAAATCAGTGGCAGCAGACGATGGTACATGGCTGCGCAATATCGTCCGCGATGCGGAGCTCGGGTTTTCAAAGGCGGGATACCAGGCAGAAGGGTTAACCCTGTGGCAAAGCACCCTCGCCGAACCGCAGCGTTTCAGTGATGCCGTTTACGACTCCGAATTCCGTTTGCTCGGCACCGCCATGCCGGCCGTTGGCGGCGAATGGCAGATTGCTGGAAAGTCGCCGGCAGCGGCCGAACGTCTGCCAGAGGGCGGCGTGCGGATTGAAAGTTTTGGCACGGGCAGCGGCGCGATATTTTCCCAGGCGATCTCGCTGACACCGGGGCGCCATGCGCTGACGGTTGATAGCGACGACCCGCAACAGATGCTGACATGGAATTTCCAATGCCGCGATCCTGGTTCGCCAATGACTGCGGAACCAGCCGCCCGTGACAGCGATCAAATCCGTCAGGTCATAACACTCGCGTCTGCCTGCCAGTTCGGAGTGCTTACAGCCGGTGTGACAGCAAATGCCGGCGGCGAGGCGCGCAGTGCCGTCATCCGCAGCGTGAAGCTTGAGCGGCTGCCGTGAGCGAGCCGCTGGACGCAGCAAAGAGCAGGCCGGTATCAGGCGGCCCCAGCTTCTCATTCGTAAATCGGGCTGAACGGGCTCTGTGGCGGGCGGTTTGGTTTCTTCTGGGCAGGGCCGTACCGCCTCCGTTCGGGCATCATTGGCGCCGGTTCCTCCTGCGAGCTTTCGGGGCGCGGATGGGAACGGGGAGCGTAGTCTATGCGAGCGCCACGATCTGGCTGCCGCGCAACCTCTCCATGGCAGAGCGGGCCACGCTCGGCCCGGGCGCTGAATGCTACAATATCGCGCCGGTGACACTTGGGCCCGGAGCCATTGTTTCGCAGCGCGCATTCCTGTGCACCGGCAGCCACGATTACGAGGATCCGCATTTCCAGCTGACCGCCCGGCCGATCGTTCTGGACGCGAACTGCTGGATTGCTGCGGAGGCATTTGTTGGACCGGGCGTCGAGGTATGTGAAGGCGCTGTATTGGCAGCGCGCGGATGCGCCGTGTCTAATCTGCCGGCCTGGACTGTCTGGGGCGGCAATCCGGCGCGTCAAATCGCCGAGCGCACCAGCCCCGATCAGTCTTCGATTAATCGCGCGACCGATTGAGCGAACACCGCGGTGTCGCCGCGCGGCGCAATCTCGCGCGATTCATTTCGCAGCATGTGCCAGTTCGCCTCGTCGCTGCCAATTCTCAGCAACAGCCCGGTCAGCGTGCCAGTATCGCGCGGGTCGAACACGAAACCGCTTTTCCCATGAACGACAAGCCTGTCAGCAGCGCCGCACTGGCGGCTGATGATGATCGGCAGATCAACCGCAAGCGCTTCGGGAACCACATTGCCGAATGTTTCCGACACGCTTGGCAGGATCAGGCACAGGGCATCACGCATTAGCGGGGCGACTTCACGGCTCTGCACAAAGCCGAGCCAATCAATCCTGTCCGCGACACCGAGGTCCAATGCCTGCCGCCTGAGTTCGCTTTCCAACGGGCCATCGCCTGCAATCTTCAAGCGGCGCGGCAATTCCGCCTTTCCGCAGTAATCAGCGTAAGCCCTGAACAGCGTGGGGAAATTCTTCTCATGGATCAGCCGTGCAACGACGAGGAACGAGCGTTCGCTGAATTCCGGTGACGAGTTCTGGTTCGCTGCCGCCAGGTCGCGAATTCGTTGCTGGTGGACAGTGTTGTAACCGCCGAAAACCCTGGCTGGCGGCAGGCCCAGATACCGCATGTAGTCCGTCGATCTGTCATCCGAACCGATCCCGCCGTGATACGGCCGGTAGAATTGACGCTTGATCATTTCCCGAACGGGTCTGCGCGGCGCATCGTCGTATTTGGAACAGCCCATGGTAAACAGCGACACCCCCGATGCTCTGAGGAGAATCGCGGCGATCAGGATGGCGGTCTTGTCATAGTGACTGAGGAACACGGTCTCGCAGCCTGCTTGCCTGACTGCCGCGGCGATCGACCTGGCAAGCTTCAGCGTGCCGATCGTTCCCCAGCCGCCTTCATCAAACAGAGTGATCTTTGTTATGTTCTGCGGTTTCGGTTTTTCCCAGCTGTACAGCTCGCTTTTGGCGAACAGCTCGATCGCCAACACCTGCGCCTTGCCGCCAAAATGCCGGGCGACCGCCTCGCACCGGTCGATGTGAAGCGGTCCGAAATTGTCCCAGACAAATGCGATGCATCTGGCGTCCATCAATCGCGGGCCCAGGCTGGCGGCGATGCCTGATGAAACACATGATCGCGCGGCGCGATGCGGTCGTGCAGCCGTGCGATCGTCATCGCTGGATGAGTAAGACGGTAGAGATTCTGCCTCAATCTACGGACGATTGCATCCCGCGGCCCGCGTTCCCTGCGCATTTCATCGCGGAAGTAGCGGGCATGGGTCCTCTCGCTTTCACCTGCATAACGCTGGCTGACGGTGATCGAATTCGGCTGCATTCTGAACAACGACCAGTAACCGCCGGCATTGGCGATTGACCAGCCGCTGCGGTCCAGATCGACAAGCAGTTCGGCATCCCAACTGGTCGTGTTGGCCAGGTTGAAGCCCCCGACCTGGCGAAATGCCTCCGCCCGGTAAAAGGTCGATTGCTGGAGTGCAAACGCCGTTCCCTGGACAAACCGGCGCGCGGTGAATGGGGTCGAAATTGCGCGGCGGATATAGCGCCCGTGCTCATCGACGATGTAACCGTTGCCGACAATCGCGCCCGCGTTCCCGTTTCTTGCAATTGCTGCAGCGGCCTGAGTGAAAGCTCCGGGCAGAAAAACGTCATCCGCATTCAGATATATGAACCAATCGCCGCTGGCTCGTTCAAACCCCCGGTTGAGACCGTCGGCAGGCCCCGAATCGGCATCCCGGATCACAGTGATACGGCCCGGATACCGCTGCTGAAGCATTTCCAACACCTGCACCGTGTTATCGGACGAACCCGGCTCCATGATGAAATATTCGATTTCGGGGCCTTCCTGCGACAGAACGCTTTCTGCCGCAGCGGCGAGATACTGCCCCTGATTGAATGCGTTGGTAACCACAGAGATTTTCATGAAGCACCCACGATATGCGATACATCGAAAATGCTGAGACGGCGGATACCGGCGACACAGTGATCGACCGCAATCTGATTTTCAGTGCGGTTCCAGCGTGGATGCAGGTCGCACTTGGCGTCGCTATCAGTTGATGAAACACCGTCACCAATCCGGGCGATATCTTCGCGCAGATTGCGGCTGCGGTTCCACAGGATCAGCGACATCCAGCCGCCCTTGTCGGGATAGGTGTCGGTGACCAGCCAATCGTGAGAGCGCGCGACCATCGGGTGGCCATCTACATCGAGCGAAGGCCAGCCGAACTTTTCACGGCGACCGGTATCTACATCAACCGCGAAATAGGATTCCGCCAGAACCCGCTTCTTCCACCGGCCGCTGAATTTCCTCGCCAGGTTGACTACCGGCCGGAGCCATGGAGAATTCAGCCGTCCGCTCGCGCGCATCGCAGCAAGACCGCCGCCGGTATATCGCGCCCAGACGAGCAGTGTATCGTCATCGAGCCAATCGAAATGACTGACCTTTTCTTCAGCAAGCACCGCCATGTTTCGGCCTTGCGGGTCGCAGCTTATCAACCGCGTAAACGAGCCTTCATCTTCAGCAAAGAAGCGGTGAAGGAAAACGATCCGCTGTCCACTTGGGCTGATGCTCGGGTGGGTCAGGAAATGGCCGTCGGTCGGCAAGCCGGGCTTCCATCGCTCAATCACGTCGGCGAGAGAAATCAGCGTGCTCACTTCACCGTTTCGAAGATCGATCCGGGTAATCCCGGCATCGATATTGCCCTGCCCCCTCGGTTTCTCAGGGTCTGTCAGGCTGGCATAGCCATAGGCTGGCCAATTTCGTGTGAGGGTTTCGAAATCCGGTGCCAGCGCCCATGTCGCGCAAGGCGAGATCGCATAGATGCCGCCTTTGATGTGCCGGGTAACCTCCCCATCCGGATTGGCGATAATACCAGTGCAGGAGCCGGCGTTGTCCAGCCGATTATATGCGATGCGGCCCGATCCGTCAGGTAACCATTGCTGCCTTGCTGCCTGCTGGAAGTTCCAGCACTCGGTCTGGCCGACGGGGGTTATCTGGCCTTCATCTGAATCCCATAGGCAGACTTCGGCAGTCTGCGCGGTATCGGCCATCGATTGCCATTCGGGATCCAGGCGCAGGCAAAGCAACCGCGAACCATCGGGCGACCACGGGGAGATGTCGTGAAAGCCGAAGAAGATATTTTCCCCAGCCGGTGTGTGAGCGGCCAAGCGTGCCGACGGATTGAGGGCGCCGATTGGACCATTGCGATCAGCCATCCATCACCCGTTCTTCCAGAAACCCCCGGATAGCGAGACCGCTTTGCTGTTCCAGCCGGTCGAGCCGCTCCTCCGCATTCTCCGCACCGCGCATTGCCCGCTCCAGCTCGAACTTGGCCGCATCGACCTGGAACCGGTACCAGAAGCCCTGCAGCACGTGATAGATCAGCCCTTCGCGGCCATCCAGAAAACCTAGCTGAATGAAATAGCGATAGATGAAATAGAGAAGCGGCCCGACCCCCAAGGGCAGGCGATTGTAAAAACCAAGCTTGGCAGATCGTTTGGATGCAGCTTGGCGCGTTGAAGCCAGACTGGCCTGCGACGGCCCGGCCAGATTGTATTTCGCGATCAGAACATCGGCTGCTTCACGTACGGCATAGCCAGCGTGCTTGGTGATAAAGAATGTGAGATCGCCGAGATTCTCATCGATGAATTGGCCGGGCAAATGCTCGATCCGTCCACCAGTCAGCTCGATATGCTCGTCCATCCATCGCTGCTCGATGTGTCCGACACCGGTTCTCCAGATCCTCAGCAGCCGGAGCGGATAGCGCCCCCCGTGCCTGATCCATTTGCCCATGAAAACATGACGGCGATCAAGACTGAAGCCGGCCAGATCGTTCGGCGCTTCAGGTAGGCGGCGTGAAATTGCCTCGCCCAGATCGGCGCCAATCCACTCGTCCGCATCCAGCCGCATGACCCAGTCTGTGTCGATTGCGCAATTGTCCAATGCCCACTCGAACTGGGCAGCGTAGTTGATCCAGTCACGCGTGTGAACTTCGGCACCAAGCTGTGCGGCAAGCTCGCGCGTTCCGTCACTCGATCCAGAATCGACGACAATGATGCGGGCGGCGATTGCGGCGACAGAAGCGATCGCTCTGCGCAAATGATGGGCTTCGTTCTGGGTCAGGATGATGACGGTTAAAGATAGGCCGTCCGCATTGGGCCGTTCTCGATCAAGAACCTCGTCGTTTTCGTGTGCTGGACCCATGCCTCGACTGTATGAGGCATGGGTCCGCATTGGAAGAGCGCCGCCGATGAATAGTCGGCGATTTGATCTGGCTAGATGCGCCCGATTTCCCGCAAGTGCTGTTTGAGCATGGCGGCATTGACCTGACCCAGGGCGCGGTGGCCTTCGGGCGAAGGGTGATAGCCATCAGAGCCGACATAGAGGTCGGCGTTACCCCAGCCGGTTGGCGCGGCTGTGCTGCCATTGCCGGTCAGATAGCAGGGCGCCACCTCGCGAACCGGCTCGCCAGCGGTGTGAGCGTACTGGAACTCCCCATCGAAGGCATAGACGAACCGCCCGCCAGAGATCGCACTGGCAGTAATTACGGCACGTTCTCTTGTCCCACCGGTTCCGATTTCCACCGTGGCTCCAACGCGAAGATTTGTGTTGGGCGTCGTGCTCGACGTGTTGACGCGAAAGCCGCATTGACCGGCAATTATGTCCGGAGTGCCGCCGTTACCCGGCCGGCCAGCCGATACGGAATCCATCAGGCTTGCACCCTGCCCGATCTGGGCTGCGCTGACCCCGTACGGCAATTCCAGTGTGCTAAGCCACGCGGCACCGTATCGCTGGAAGGCTGACTTTGACGCGTTGTAAATGTCGAGCTTGTCCGCCCCCCAGAATTCAGCACCGTACGGGGTATTCATACCGCCAGCGATGACGCAACCCGGCAACGCAGATCGAATTTGCGCAAGAGTATCGCACACAGCTTCGTAGACTGTGCCGGGTTCCTCAGACAGATCGTTGACGCTGCCGTGGAGGAAGACGACATCGGGTTCATATGCGATGACATCCGCCGCAACCCGGTCGCGCCAGTTCAGGGCGAGGCCGCCTGCATCTTTGGCGTATCCGGTTCCGCCGATTCCGGATGTCCAGACGTCATCCCAGCCAAGAGATTCTGCGAACCAGTTGGTCCAGCCATCTGCGTCCGCGACTGTGAAACTGTCGCCGACGCAGATCACTCGCGGCCCACGAATGGGCGCGGCGTAAATGGTATCTCCAGCGCCGGTACGGACACCGGCAAATGCCGATTTATAGGTAATCAGGTCGAGCCTTCTTAGCTTGCGGGGCCCGAGATTGATCAGGCTGTAGGTCTGGCCTGATGTAACCTCGGGCGTGAGCGACAGGTATTCACCGTCGATCTTCAGCAGATAGCCGCGTTCGTTATTCTGGAAATGAAGTTCGAGCCGGTCACCTTCGTGAAGGAAGGAGAACTGCTGGCCGGAAGGCACCCTCTCACCCCCAACGCTTGTGGTAACGACAGGGGCTGGCCGAAACCCCAGAGTTGGCCCGTCAGTGTCGCCAATTCCCCGGCAAAAAGTAAAGTGGCCGCCAACAGCGTGAGACGCGAGTTGATAGGAATTGGACCCGCTGCCAGCATTCCATACCTTTGGCAGGGACGGCGAGGTTGCCACCGTAATCTGCGGAGGAGAAGCCATGATGCGCGGCGCATCGTGATCCGAATTGACCGTCCAACGCGCAGGTGCGCTGGCAGTACGCGGCATATGAAGCGCGCGCATCAGTCAAGCACCCAGGCATTGAAACTGGCGGTTGTGCCGGCTTCCGCAATACTGCGCACGGCAAGCGGCAGCATCGTGACGCCGGCAGAGAAACTCAGTGGCAACTGCGAGCCGTCGACAAGTTCGAGCACGACTGTTCCATCGATACTGCAGTCGATGAGCACCACGCTGCCAGGCGCCACATTGGTGCCGGGGATGAGAGCACGAACCGCAGCCAGCGGCTTCTCTGCGCAAGGTAATGGGTTCGCATTCGAAATGGGCACTGCGGCAGAGCCGCTTTCGCCGGTGGCGATCGCTGTCAGCGGAACAAACTTGGCAGGATGTCGGATATAGGGAGTTGATTCGGGCATGAAGTTTCCTTTCGCCCGCGAGTTAACCTTTTTGGTTATTTGTAGGAAAGATATTTTCCGTTTCGGCTTATCTCTTGGCGTGACTCAATATTTCAACGAGCTCCTCAGCTGTCCGCGCGATATTAAACTGTGTCTGAAAAAGCCGCTTTCCGCGTTCACCCATTGCTTCGCGCGCTCCAGCATCCAATCGGAAAAATCTGGTCATTGCCTCGGCCACAGAAGCACGCGTATCATGGCAAATAATTCCGGCCTGCGCGCGTTGGACGTCTCCGGAAATATTGACCTGGTCGGAAATTATAACGGGGCGGCCGCAGCCCAGTGCCTCAGCCACAACGACACCGAAATTTTCCTGATGTGATGGCAGGATCATCGCGTCACACCCGTACAAGGCACCCCACTTTTCGTCACCTTCCAACATCCCCGGCCAATGTATCCTTTCCGCGCATCCGGATTTTGCGGCAAGCTCTCTGAGGGTGGCTATGAATGAAGCATCACCCGGCCCTGCAATAACCAAATGGGCGTCACTGCCTTCCCAGAAATCGCCAAATGCGTTGACAAGGATGTCGCCCCCTTTCTTCTCGTGAATGCGGCCCAAGAACAGCAGATACGGCGCAGCTTGCAGCCCGGACACACGGCCCTGAAAGGCGTCCTTCATAGATGGGCTCTCGGCAGGCGGGGCCGCCGTGCCGTATCCGACGACTTGCTCGGTAATGCCCCACGGTCGCCACAAGGCCTTGGCTAGATCGCGTTCTCGCTCGGTTGTGAATGCTGCCGCAGCAGCCCCCCGCATCAATGGGCCTTCGTTGAACTGCCACAAGACAGACTTTGCCAAATGCTTGAGCGGATAGCGGGAGCGAAACCACGGATCGAGCATGCCATGGCTGAACACGATGTAAGGCGTACGCGAACGCTGTAACCCAAGGCGCGCGACTCTGGTCGAGAAATTCCACAAACCATCAACGATCACACCGTCATATTCATCGGCATGCTCGCGAAGCCAGTCGACGGCCGCGGGCGAATAGCGGGACCAGTTCAGTGCTCTGCTCGCTATTCCTGCGCTGACTGATTTCTTGCGGCCAAGTGCATGAACGACGCTGGGCGCATCACGAACAGCCGCATCATCGGAATGATCGAGCGTCAGTAATTCCTGCTCATGGCCCATTTCCCGAAACGCATCGCCAAGACGAAAAACGCCCTCCACAGGTCCGCCTTCGGTCCTGTCACAGCTGGCGATGACGTGCAGGATATTCATCGCGCCAGCATGGCACTTGGATCATTCCGGCCAGTTTGAACGGGTAGAAATTGGGCAACCGTGTCCGGGCTGCGGATTACCCAGAACAATGCGACCAGCTGGAAGGCGACGATAAAGCGTTCCGTCGCCCCGAATGGGGAGAATGGGATGGCCCATATAAGCCCCATGGCAAGATATACGACGAGAGGGAGCATCCTCTCTTTACGCCGCAATAGCCGGTAGACTGCGACCGCTGGCAAACACAGGACATAGAGCCAGAATATCGCGCCGATGACGCCTGCCTCCACCCATGCGCCCAGAATATAGCTGTGAGTGGGGATCAGTTCGCGGGTGAGAAAGTAATTGTCGTGAACGGGCATCCCCAGCCGCAGCCTGAGTGAACGATACAATTCCACATAGCGCCGGTCTTTGGCCCAGCTGCCGTGGCCAATTACCGGAGAATCGCTGATGGCTCGTGCGGAAATCAGGCTCTCGGAACGACCGCCCAGAAGAAGCGGCACATTGCCCGCAGTCTGAATGTCATACTTATATTTTGCGTCGTCACCCAGCGCTCCTGACCCGGCAAGTGAGCCGTAACCGGCACTGACCAGGCCTGCACCCACTGCACCGAAGATAAGGAGGAGGCCGAATAACGGTGCACGAATACTTCGCTGCAGCGCAGGCCAGCGCTCGACTGCGATCACCGCGCCGCAAATCCCGGCAGCGAGCACAATGGTGATGAAGGAAGATCGTGCATTCTGGAACATGACGACAAATGCGAGAAGACCGAGCAGGACCGGACTGGCGGTCCGCAGAGCGGGAAAGCGCGGCGCCAGCAGACAGGTCACACCAATGAGGCTGAACGCGGCGGCACGGTCATACCCGAACTTCCATTCATAGCCCGCAAACCGTTCAGGAATGCCGAAACCCCATGCGATGGCTGCACCGAAAGCGAACGCGATGAGGTATGCGCGGCGCCGAGGCAGGAACAGCCACAGCGCAGCGATTTGCGTTCCGAAGAATATGATCTTGGCCCAGCCGCGCAGGAAATCCTCTGGCGGTGTCTGCCGGATCAGATCCGTGACGATCAGGCTCGCGAGCCACAGGCCCATCAACGCAAACAGCAATTTGAGCTGGGATAGACGCTCGATAAAGTCGGGCGACTTGGCCATGAAAGCAAGAAGTGCCAGACCCAGCAAATCGGTCAGATAAAGCTGACCGACCAGTTCGAACACGATCAACTGACTGAGCGGATAGAGAAACGCGATTACCACCCACGGATCAAACCGGGTTTGTCCGGCAGCCCGTATTGAGGGTGAAGGTGGATTGATGACGCTCAATTGCTCCCCCGTTCCGCGTGAGCTTTCTCAAGCTCTACCGCGAATTGATCCAGCAATACAGTTGGTGCCCATCTTTCTTGCGCGCGGCGCAGCGCAGCCCGTCCAAGACGCTCCAGTTCTTCCGGACTATCCACCAGCTGCTCGATAGCTGCGGCAAATGCGCCGCCGTTCCCCGGCGGAACCGCTATGCCGCAGCCTTCGATCTCTTCGGCAAGTGCAGTACCAGAGGCCGCAGTCGCGATAACCGGACGTCCGGAAGCAAGCATATTGGTCAGCTTTGATGGCAAAACGAGGTCTGCTGCGCTGGCGATTTGGGTCAGAAGATGGATGTCCGCCATCGACAGGAGCGCGCCAAGTTCAGACCGCAGCACGAGATCATGAACATGCAAATTCGGAAGCGTTCTGGCCGCTCGCTCCAAGTCAGGCCGGGCGCTCCCCGCACCGCGAATCACGAATTGTATGTCCTGCCTTCGTGCCAACGATTGCGCAGCTTCGGCAATCAATCCGCTCCCCTGTTTCAGCGAGAGATTGCCTGAATATAGCGCAATTCGGCCCTCCGGAATTCGCAGCCGTGCACGCAGTTCAGCGCCAGCCTTCTGGTCGATTTTCAGGCCGGGTTCAGACCAGTTTCGCAATTCGATCGTGGACGCTGGATCCGCACCTTTGTCACACGCCTTGCGGGTCATGGCTGCCGAGATGGAACTGACGCGGTCAAAACGCGATACAACTGATCGTTCGAAGCTCTTCGCCAGTTTCGCGAGCGGGCCCTTGGACAGCAGGCCGGTGGCGAGTGCTGCTTCCACCTCGAAATCCTGAATGTGCAGCCAGCTTACAGCATCAAACCGCTTTGCCGTCCGCAAGGCGATTGGCGCCGCAATAAGCGAAGGCGCAATTGCCAGCACCAGATCGGCAGCGCTGACCATCCGAGCTTGCCGCAGCGCATTGCGGGCAAAACTGAGGTGGTGGGCGACACGCATCGACCCGGTCGGCTTTACGGGTATGAAATGCGGCACGCGGCACACGCGCACGCCATTCACCATTTCCTCGCTTAATTCTTGCTTGTACCCAGCGCCGAGCCGCCATTCCGGGTAATAAGGGTTGCCCGCTATGACCGAAACTTCATGCCCACGACTGAGCATAAACTCGGCCAGATTGGAGGTGTACGGCCCGATGCCGATCTCTTCCGGCGCATAATTCAAACCGAAAATCAGAATGTTCACAAACTTGCACCCGATCTCCGGCTTCAAGCTGCATTATTACCCGACACCGCGCGAAAAGGCCATAATCCAAGCCAACACTGACGGTTTATGTCACCTGCAAAGATTAGTTCATGACTGGTTCAAATCTAGGCTATAGGAAGTTGGTATGAGAACTGGCTTGTCTTCAGTTGTTGCACTTTCCATGCTGTTCGCCGTGTCTCCGGCAACGGCGGAGCTGCGCCCGGAGGCAGCAAGCTTTGCGATAGTGAGCAATGATGACGAAGTCGGCCTGGAGGAACCAGGCTGGTTCTGGGTCGGTGCCGGTATCTTGCTGGGCTTGGGTTTTCTAGTCCTGTTGTCAGACAGCGAGCCCAACAGCCCTCGTTAAAATCTGACGGATTTAGTATGCTCGATCATGAGACAGGACTGTCAAAGTCCTGATCATGATGGCCACGTCGTGCATCAGGCTCCAGTCCGAGATATATTCGAGATCCGACCGCAGCCTGGCCGACAGGTCATCTTCCTGTTCGGTGTTGCCACGCAAACCGCGCACCTGGGCCAGTCCGGTCATGCCGGGTTTCAGCGCATGGCGATGCCAGTACCGGCCATCCACCTCCCAGAAAAGCTTGTCCCCTGCCTGAGAGCCGAGCGCATGAGGCCGCGGCCCGACTATCGACATTTCGCCGCGCAAGACATTGATCAGTTGCGGCAGCTCATCGATACTGGTTTTCCTCAGGAATGCGCCGATGCGGGTTACGCGGGCGTCCTCCCTGCTAGTGGATACGGCTCCTTCGCGGTCGCCGCCGGATTCTCGCATGGTCCGGAATTTGAGCACAGTGAACAGGCGGTTTCCGCGCCCCAGTCTGCGCTGCACGAACATCACCCGGCCCCCGTCGGATAGCTTGATCGCTGCTGCTGCAATAATCAGAACGGGCGAAAGTATGACGAGCGCGCTGCCGGCCGCAGCCAGATCGAACAGCCGCTTGGCAACCCGCGCGCGCAGGCCCAGCGGCCCGACAGAAACAATCAGGCCGGCACAGCCCTGTCCCTCGTAATGTTTGATACCCAATGCACCAAGGTGCTGTGCCGTGTCGCTGATCACTTCGCCGTGAACCCCGGACGCCTTCAGGATCAGCGCCCATTTTTCCCGCCTTTCCGCAGGGCAGGAAACAATCACTTCCTCCTGATTTTCCAGAACCCGTGCGAGATGGTCACGCATATGCGGATCGGACGGATCAGGCCTTATCCCGTATTCGCTCGCGTCCAGATGGGCCGCCCATTTCATTTCCAGCGCGGGTCCGCCGTCATGCAGAACGAGGATGTTGCGCGCGACAGGCCCCCATCGGCGCCGCAGAACTCTGGCTGAAACCGACCTGACAGCAACCATGAACAGGGTAGATAGCACCAGGCCCAAGGTGAAGGTCACGCGTGAAAACGATGTGTTGAATTTCGCGTAAAATGCCAGAAAGTTGAGCAGCGCCGCTGCGACCACTACCGCCATGCAAATCCGCAGTGCCGCATGCTGCGCATCGGTCAGCGACCTGATTGAATAGACCCGCTGATACAAGGCAATCGTGAGGAATAGCGGCAGGAACAACTGCGCCTCCATCAACGCCTGCGTATCGGGCAGGTCACCGCGATAGATCAGCCCCCCGATGGCGAACCCGGCAAGTATGGAGATTACGTCTGCAACGAGTAGCGCGATGTATGCCCTGAGCCGTTTACGCTCGAGTGAAGGCACCGCGACGGGTACGTGCCGCGCTTGCGCCTCCGATAGGAATGAGGGTGCATTCATGTGACCTCGCGAACCCGGACTGGCTGGATGATTGGAAATCACCGCGCACTAGCCGTTACGCAGAATCCCGTATCGCCTCGCGGGTGTCAAGCCGCGGTTCAGCGCTTGGGCGCGGCCGCACGGGCAATTTCGGTCAGCCCCTGCGCCAGCAGCAGCTCTGCCGACTGGCTGTTTGAAAGCAGCGCACGGTGCATTTCCACCAGCTTCCCGATCAGCCGGTCCAGCCGCTGTCCGCGCCACCGCCTTATCTGAACTGACAGATCTCGCTCGTCTTTCCAGAAAATCCGGCGCGCCCGCTTTTCGGCATCGATGGTCGCCGTGATATCGCCGCGCGGGCCGATTTTGGCCGACAGCTGGGCCAGCTGGGCAGCGCGCCTTTCCATCGCGAGCAGCAAGCCGACCGGGTTGATCGATAATTCCTTCATCCGCAGCAGTTCTGCCTGCAGCTTCCCTGTTTCGCCCGACAGCACTGCATTGACCAGCGGCATGAAACCGTCATCTTCGGTCTTGGCCCCGATCAGCTCAAGCGTGGCAACATCCACGCTGCGCGGGGACTGAGCGGATGCATCGAGATACAGCGACAGCTTTTCGACTTCGGATTGGGCGAGCCGCACATCCAGACTGGCTGCACGCGCGATCCGCTCTGCAATGTCACCATTGAGCTGCAAACCAGCAGCATCGGCCATCGTGCGAACCGAGGCTGAGACAGACTTCAGATCCGGCGGCCAGAACATGGCGACCAGCGCATCGTCGCGCTTTTCCAGCAGCTTGGCCGTGCGCGATTTGTCGGTTGCCGAAGTGGCAACGATCAGCACCGGGCACGCCTCCCCTTCACCGAGCAACAAATTGCCGACCGAATCGAGAGCTTCATCACCGCTTGCCCGCACGATGATATGCCGCGAACTGCCGAATAGAGAGGAGGACCGAGCTTCGTCGCCGAGCAGAACAGGGTCTTTCTTGAGGTCTGAGCCGGACATATCGACCCGCTCGCCCGGTTCATCGAGCAGGGAAACGATCTTGTTGCAGGCAGCAGAAGCGCCGGCCTCGTCCGGGCCGCAAAAGAAAAATACGTTGCAGGATTTGGCGGCGCGCTGCGCAATCCCGCCAAAATTGCTTTGCGTCGCCTTCACGGCGTCTCGCGCAGTGTCAGCGAGACCTGCCGCACAATCTGGTCAGCGATTTCACGCGACAGGTTTTCAAGCGCGGTCTGTTCCGCCGCAATCGTCGCATATTCGCTCGACACAACGTCGATACCGGCGTCAGAACCGGCGGTCGCATCCAGCACGATGTCGCCGCTGGCAAGATCAACGAGCTGATAGCGCGCGCGCAAGATCCGCCGTTCGCGGCTGATCGTGTCATCGCTCAGAACGCCGAGTCCCTCCAGTGCATCGTCCAGGCGAACAACCAGCCGGTATTGCGCCGCCGATTGGCCCGCGATCCCGATCCGGTCGCGCACGGCATTGCGCACCAGCCAGCCCGCCTGCCCTTCGATCGGCGCCACTTCGATGGCGCTCAATCCGCGCGCGACCGCACCGCTGCTGCCACCGGCATACATCGGCTGCAGACCGCAGGCAGAAAGCGCGAGAAGACCCGCGAGAAGGGCGAGAGCGCGCATCATGTGACGATATTCACCAACCTGTCGGGCACCACGATCACCTTGCGAACTTCTGCTCCATCGATTGAACGCTGGACCTTGTCGCTGGCAAGCGCAAGCGCTTCCAGTTCGTCTTTGGGCAGACCCTTGGCGACAGTCAGCGTGTCGCGCAGTTTGCCTTTGTGCTGGACTGCAATGGTGACTTCGTCGTCGACGAGCAGCGCCTCGTCCACTTCGGGCCATGCGGCTTCTGAAATCAGCCCGCCGGAGCCGAGCGACTGCCAGGCCTCTTCCGCCAGATGCGGCATCATTGGCGATGCCATCAGCAGGACCGAACGGATCGCGTCATTGCGGCTGGCGGATGGCTGCGCCTTTTCAATCGCGCCGGTCAGTTCATAGAGGCGCGCGACAGCCTTGTTGAAAGACAACGCCTCGATATCGCTGGCAACAGCGTCAACGGTCTGGTGCGACTTGCGCGCCAGTGCCTTGTCTTCGCCGGTGGCCCCTTCTTCATACTGGCCGAACAGACGCCACAGACGCTGGACGAAACGCCAGCAACCTTCGATGCCCGCTTCCGACCATGGCAGATCGCGTTCGGGCGGGCTGTCGGACAGCATGAACCAGCGCACCGCGTCGGCGCCGTACCTGGCGATGATTTCGTCCGGGTCGACAACGTTCTTCTTCGACTTGGACATCTTGATCACGCGGCCGATTTCGACAGGTTCGCCGCCGTCTTTCAGAACCGCGCTTTCGCCGCCCCGGTCAACCTCTGCCGGGCTGTAGAAAACCTCCCGCCCGCCTGTCTTGCGACTGTAAGTCTCGTGCGTGACCATGCCCTGCGTAAACAGCGAGGCGAACGGTTCCTTCACATCGATCAGGCCGATATGGGCAAGCGCGCGGGTCCAGAACCGGGCATAGAGCAGATGCAGGATCGCGTGCTCGATCCCGCCGATATATTGTTCAACCGGCAGCCATTTGGCGATTTCGTCCCGGTCGAACGGCTTGTCACCGGGCTGGCTGGCAAAACGCAGGAAATACCACGAACTGTCGACAAATGTGTCGAGCGTGTCCGTCTCGCGCTCCGCCTTCCCGCCGCATTCGGGGCATTTGGTGTGTTTCCAGGTCGGGTGCCGCACCAGCGGGTTGCCCGGCGTCTTGAAATCGACATCTTCAGGCAGCGTGATCGGCAGGCTGTCCTTTGGCGCTGGCACAACGCCGCATTTGTCGCAGTGGATGAACGGAATCGGCGTGCCCCAATACCGCTGGCGCGAAACGCCCCAGTCGCGCAGCCGCCAGACGGTCTTGCCCGCGCCGCTGCCCTGCGCCTCGATCCGGGAGATGACTTCGCGCTTGGCCGTATCGACATCCATACCGTCGAGGAAGCCGGAGTTCACCAGCACACCTTCACCGGCTTCTGCTTCGCCCGCGAAAGGTTTCGCTGCATCATCGGCACTTGCGGCAACGACGCGCGGAATTGGCAAGCCGTATTTGGTCGCAAATTCGAAATCGCGCTGGTCGTGGCCGGGGACCGCCATGATTGCGCCGGTGCCGTAATCCATCAGTACGAAATTGGCGATATAGACCGGCAGGTCGGCCCCGGTGAACGGATGTTTCGCGGTGATGCCGGTGTCGTAACCCAACTTTTCTGCGGTTTCGAGTTCCGCCGCCGTGGTTCCGCCGCGCTTGCACAGTTCGATGAACGCCTGCGCATCACCATTGCCCGCAGCAGTGCCCTGCGCCACCGGATGGTCTGCCGCAACCGCAACGAAGCTGGCGCCAAAAATCGTATCGGGCCTGGTGGTATAGACCGGCAATTTCTCGCCATTCGACAGGTCGAAGCTGAATTCCAGCCCCTGCGACTTGCCGATCCAGTTTTCCTGCATCAGCCGCACCTTGTCGGGCCAGTTTTCAAGATCGCCCAAGCCGTCGAGCAGTTCCTCGGCGAAATCGGTTATCTTGAGGAACCACTGGTTAAGCTTGCGCTTCTCGACCTCTGCGCCGCTGCGCCAGCCCTTGCCGTCGATGACCTGTTCGTTGGCGAGCACGGTGTTGTCGACCGGATCCCAGTTGACGGTGCTTTCCTTGCGGTAAACCAGCCCGGCATTGAACAGATCGATAAACAGAGCCTGTTCGTGGCCGTAATATTCCGGATCACAGGTCGCGAATTCACGGTTCCAGTCGAGCGCAAATCCGATACGCTTCAGCTGCGCTTTCATGTTGGCGATATTGTCGCGCGTCCAGCCGCCAGGATGCACGCCCTTTTCCATCGCCGCGTTTTCGGCGGGCATCCCGAAAGCGTCCCAGCCCATCGGATGCAGCACCTCGTGCCCGCGCATCTTCTTATAACGCGCGAGCACGTCGCCCATCGTGTAATTGCGGACATGCCCGATATGGATACGGCCGCTGGGATAGGGGAACATCTCGAGCACGTAGCTTTTCGGCTTGGTGCTGTTGCTATCGGCTTCGAAGCAGCGGGCATCATCCCACGCGCGCTGCCAGCGTTCATCAGCCTGCCCCGGGTCAAAGCGGGCTTCGAAACGGCTATCGGTCATAAAATCTGGGTCCGTCTGGTCGGCCGTTCCCGGGCCACTATTCGCCGGCAGGAACGCGCCTGATTAATCCTTAAAGCGACTGTCGGCGCAGTTCGCGGGCCTTGGTCAGGATGATGTCTTCCAGCTTCTGAACCGTCGCTGCCTGAACCGGTGCGTCGACCCATGCGCCGCCTTGCGCGACCTGCCGGCTGGCTGCGACACGAAGGGCATCGGCACGCAGATCCTGATCGAGGATGGTGATCGTCATCTTCACGCGTTCACCGGCATTGCCGGGGTTCGTGTGCCAGTCGGTCACGATAACGCCGCCCGCGCTGTCTGCCTGCAGCAGCGGTGCGAAGCTGACCGTTTCCAGCGCAGCACGCCAGAGATAGCTGTTAACACCGATAGTGGTGACCTGCGATGCAGCCAGATCGGCTGTCGGGCGTTCTCGGCCGCCGCAAGCAGCAAGGCTTGCGATCGCGGCTGTGGCTAGAACGATGCGGGTCGTGTTTGTGCGCGTGATCATGGTGATTTCCGGATAATCCTGTCTTTGGCCTTTGCGCCTCTATAACCCGCCACAGCATTGCAGCAAGGGGCTGCGGCCTAGCGAAAGATAGCGCGTGAGCGATTGTGCGGTCGTACTGACTGTTTGGCGCTTGTGGACGATTCGCCCGTGAACCCTTGCTTAATCCGCTGCGAATCTGTGTGACTCCTGCAACAGTGACTCCGCAGAACAGCTTCGGCCTGTGGAAAAGCTGGCAATGCTTTCGTCACAATCCTATCGTTTTGAATGACCTCAGCGACTCACGAGTCCTTTTTGGTCAGGAACAGTTAAGGCCCATATGGGTCTATAGAGGTAGAGGTAACCGAGCAGGTATCATGGCGAAGCCGGATAACAGCACTGGATTTGGCAAAGTGGCTCTGGCGCTCGTCGTCACGGCCGGCATTGCCTTGGCTGTTCCGTCCGCCGGTTTCGCGCTCGGCGGCACTGACGACGCGGCCTCTTTCTCGGCAAACGATTTCGCCACATTCACCCCGGCCACGGTCGATCCTGCGCTGGCACAGCGTGTGGCGGCAAGCGTTCGGGCCAAAGGTCTCGATTTCAGTTTCACACCGGCCAGCAACACTGCAGCCCGTGACAAGACTATTACCGTCGCCGTTCGCGTTGACGATGAAACCGCCCGTGCAATTTCGGTCCGCTCCGCCATTTCGGGCGCGCAGACGCAGCAGGCCAGTTCGCGCAGCGTGACAATCGCGCCGACCCGTTACAATCTGGGTGTTGCACGCGGTTATCAAAGCTTCGCCAAAACCGAACAGGGCATTGCCACCGGTATTACGGCTTCTGGCTTCCGCAACGTGAAGATGCCCGATCTGGCGGCGTTCAAACCGTCCGAAGGCACGGCTGACAAGCCGAGCCGGTTCCAGCCGCGGATCGCGTTGGAGCAGGAAGGCAAGCTTGGACGCGCGCCTCGCACACTCGAAGGGCTTGGTGAACAATCGCTCGACCTTGGCGGTGCTTACCGTGTTGCCAAGAACCTGGACGTGACCGCAGGTGTTCGTCTGTCACAGGAACGTGACCGCCTCGATCCGCTGACCGATAATGTTCAGGACAGCCAGGCTGTGTATGTCGGGACCCAGTTCCGCTTCTGATCGCGCAGCTCTGAACCAGAAATTGGTATGCAAGACCCCGCTTCGGCGGGGTTTTTCTTTGCCTACTCTCGCTGCCGTAGCGTAAAGATAGCGCTGCGGAGAGTTTGTAAGGGGTGAAATGCATGGCACGCGTAGCAATTGTAACTGGCGGGACCCGCGGCATCGGCCGCGCGATATGCGAAGAACTGAAGCAGGGCGGCATGACGGTTGTCGCCAATTACGGCGGCAATGATGAAGCTGCCAGGAACTTCACTGCGGAAACCGGGATCGTGACTTACAAATGGGATGTCGGCGACCACCAGGCGTGCCTCGAAGGGTGCGCCAAGGTCGAACAAGAGGTTGGTCCGGTCGATGTTGTCGTCAACAATGCCGGGATCACGCGCGATGGCACGCTGCACCGGATGAGCTTCGACGACTGGAACGAGGTTATGCGGATCAACCTTGGCGGGTGCTTCAACATGGCAAAGGCATGCTTCCCCGGGATGCGCGAACGCGGCTGGGGCCGGATCGTCAATATCGGTTCGATCAACGGGCAGGCCGGGCAATACGGCCAGGTGAATTACGCCGCTGCGAAATCAGGCATCCATGGCTTCACCAAGGCGCTGGCCCAGGAAGGCGCAAAATTCGGCGTAACGGTCAATGCGATTGCGCCGGGTTACATCGATACCGACATGGTCGCCGCCGTACCCGAGCCGGTACTAGAGAAAATCGTCGCAAAGATCCCCGTGGGTCGGCTCGGCCATGCAGAAGAAATCGCCCGCGGTGTCGCATTTCTGTGCGCGGAAGACGCCGGATTTGTCACCGGTTCGACGATGAGCATCAATGGCGGGCAGCATATGTATTGACCGTGCGGAAGTGCTAGGGCCGACAAATGAGTGACGCGCCCTACCATCCGCCGGTGAAACGATCGATCCAGATCGAACGGCACAAGACCTCGATCAGCCTCGAGCCGCTGTTCTGGGATATGCTGAAAGACGCCGCCGCACGCGAAGGCGCGGCGATCAATGCGCTGGTCGCACGGATCGATGCGGAACGGATCAGGTCAGAGACACCGCCTGGGCTCGCCAGCGCAATTCGCGTCTGGCTGGTGACGAATTCCCCTTAATCGTCGCCGACGCGCTCGATATCGGCACCGACCAGCTGCAGCTTCTCCTCCAGCCGCTCATACCCGCGATCAAGATGATAGAGGCGGCGCACCTGCGTTTCACCTTCTGCCGCAAGACCGGCAATCACCAGACTCATCGAAGCGCGAAGATCGGTTGCCATCACTTCGGCCCCGGTCAGCTTTTCAACGCCGCGAACAACAGCGGTGCGGCCATTGGTTTCAATGTTGGCACCCATGCGGTTCAATTCCGGCACGTGCATGAACCGGTTTTCGAAAATTGTTTCGGTCAGCACGCTGGTGCCTTCTGCCTTGCACAGCAGCGCCATCAATTGTGCCTGCATGTCGGTTGCCAGACCCGGGAACGGTGCGGTGGTCAGATCCACCGCCTTTAGCGGTGCGTTCGCTGCGACTGTCACGCCGTGCTTGTCGCTTTCCACCTCGACGCCGATATTCCGCAGTGCCTGCAGGCTGGAAATCATGTCGTTCGCCTCTGCGCCTTCCAGCCGGACTTCGCCGCCGGTGATCGCAGCCGCGCAGGCATAGGAGCCGGCCTCGATCCGGTCGGGCATTACCTTGTAAGTCGCGCCGTTAAGCCGTTTGACGCCGTTGATCGTAAGGTTGGAGGATCCGATCCCCTCAATCTCGGCACCCATGGCGACCAGCAGATTGCACAGGTCAACAATCTCCGGCTCGCGTGCAGCGTTGGTCAGCCGCGAGGTTCCGGTGCACAGAACCGCCGCCATCAAGGCATTTTCGGTAGCGCCGACAGATACAACGGGAAAATCATAATCCCCGCCGGGCAGCCCGCCATCGGGTGCGTGCGCGCGAACGTAGCCCTGCGCCAGTTCAATTTCCGCACCCAGTGCTTCCATCGCTTTCAAGTGCAGGTCGATCGGACGGTTGCCGATGGCACACCCGCCAGGAAGCGAAACCGTTGCCTCGCCTGCCCGTGCCAGCATCGGGCCGAGCACGAGGATCGAAGCGCGCATCTTGCGGACCAGATCATACGGCGCGACGGTCGAGGTAAGGCGCGACGCTTCGAAAGTAACCACGCGGCCAAATTCCTCAGGCCGTTTCCCGCGAATACCGATCGAGGTGCCGAACTGGCCCATGAGATGCTGGAATCCATCGATATCGGCCAGCCGCGGAAGATTGCGCAGAGTGACCGGTTCCTCTGTCAGCAGAGCGCAGGGAATCAGCGTCAACGCAGCATTCTTCGCGCCAGAAATCGGAATCGTGCCGGAAAGGCGGTTTCCGCCTCGAATAATAATCTTGTCCATCGCAGCGGTTTAGCCGGAATGACCGGGAGAGCAAGCGTCAGGTCAACGCTAAATCAGGCCGATTTCATCATGGCGCGGTTGACCGCCCAAGCGAGGCCAAGATAGGTCTGCGGATATGAACCAGCACAAACCGATCAAGAAAGCCGTTTTCCCCGTCGCAGGACTTGGCACACGGTTTTTGCCCGCGACCAAAGCCATCCCGAAGGAATTGCTCCCCATCGTGGACCGGCCGCTGATCCAGTATGCGGTGGATGAAGCGCGCGAAGCCGGTATCGAGCAGATCATTTTCGTAACCGGCAGGGGCAAGACCGCGATCGTCGAACATTTCGACGTCGCGTTCGAGCTGGAAACCACGATGGAAGAACGCGGCAAGGACATGTCCGTGCTTGAGGCGACGCGCGCGACTCCGGGCGATATCATCACCGTGCGCCAGCAGGTTCCGCTGGGCCTTGGCCATGCGATCTGGTGCGCCCGCGCGATTGTCGGCGATGAACCCTTTGCGATCCTTTTGCCCGACGAGCTGATGGTCGCGAAAAAGGGCGGCGGAACAGGCTGCATGAAGCAGATGGTCGAGGCGTATAATCAGGTTGGCGGCAATTTGATCAGCGTGCTGGAGGTTCCGCAAGATGAAGTGTCGAGCTACGGCGTCATCGACCCGGGTGCGGAAAACGGCGCGCTGACCGAAGTGAAGGGGCTGGTCGAAAAGCCGGCGGTCGCCGAAGCTCCGTCGAACAAGATCGTGTCAGGCCGCTACATCCTTCAGCCCGAAGTCATGCGCACACTCGAAAATCAGGGCAAAGGGGCCGGCGGCGAGATCCAGCTGACCGATGCGATGGCGAAAATGATCGGCACGCAGCCCTTCAATGCCGTGACCTTCGAAGGCCGCCGTTTCGACTGCGGCAGCAAGGTCGGCTTCGTAGAAGCAACCTTGGCGCTCGCATTGGAACGGGATGATATGGGCGAGGAAATTCGCGCGATGGCCAAGCGGCTACTTGGCTGCTGATCAGTCGTCTGGGGCGTCTTCCGCCCTTAGTTTCTTCATCACGAAATCAAGCAATTCATCGTCGAAGTCCCAGGTCTGGAACATGTGTTTCGGATGAAGCGCCGCGTTGAGGCATTGCAGATGTACCCAGCCACCCTGTTTCGATGACGAGATGTCGTCTTCGTGGATGGTGATGTCGAGCATATGAAATGCGCCATCGCCCATCGGCTTGTCGCAGAAAATGCATGGTGAAGGGTTGGGTGCGGGGCCTTTCTTCAGTTTGGGCGTTTTCTTGGCGCCGCCAACCGGTTTGTTCAGCCTCTCCATCAGTTCGGTAACCGCGCGGTTCCAATCGCCTGACCCCTCTTCCGCCCAAAGTTCCACCAGTTCGCCCCGGCTCATCACGGCTGACAGATTTTCTCGCGCCTTGTTGTACAGCGCAATCGGGCATTTGCCGAAAGTGCTGATTTTGCCGGCCAAATCATCTGGCAAATCCTGTGAAGGATGGCCACGCATTGCGGCGATGCATTCAGCGGCCACGATCACGCTGCAACCTTCGTCGAGCTCGATAAATTCCGATCCCGCTGCCACAAATGCGCGCTCCACATCGGCGACGCTCTCGATCTCGAAAACGAAATCGAGCGCGCTGTCATTTTCAAACGAACCTGAACCCCAAGCACCCATAGAAAGACCCCTCCTGCCGCAGCCCAAGGCCAGGCAGAAGGGGTCATAGCACTGAAATTATTACCGATGCTAACTGGCGGGGCCGGATTTGTCCTTCTTGCCCGCGCTGTCAGGGTTCGGC
Organism: Pontixanthobacter luteolus; assembly: GCF_009828095.1. Taxonomy (GTDB): domain Bacteria; phylum Pseudomonadota; class Alphaproteobacteria; order Sphingomonadales; family Sphingomonadaceae; genus Pontixanthobacter; species Pontixanthobacter luteolus. The sequence continues at coordinate 345,079 of NZ_WTYP01000002.1, forward strand.
TTGGCTTCGTTCACCTGGTCCGCCACGTCGGAGAGGATTTCCGTCAATGACGCAGGCTTGCCTGCCTCGCCTTCTGCCGGACCCTTCACAAGGCCGTTGAGCGAAGACCCATCGAGTCCCAACTCTTTCATCAGCCCATCCAGAACGGGTGCCTGGGCACGGTAGGACAGCGCAGCAGACACGGCATCGGATGCAAGATTGCCCGATCCGCCACCTGTTCCGGAACCCGCCGCGGCACTCTTTCCGCCGCCATTCTGGGTAAGGCCGTCGACCTGCACGATCTTGATCGAGTCGATGGCTTCCATCGGCTTGGCGCTTTCGCGGATAACCTCCGGCAAGACTTTGAGCAGGGCGAGCTTGGTCTGAAGGCTGATCTGATCCATCGAAAGGATGTTGGCAGCTTCGTTGATTGCCTGCTGACCGGCGGCCTCCACTTCGAAGCGCACGCGTGCGGCTTCTGCGCGAAGCTTCTCGGCCTCGGCCTCACCTTGGGCTTCCAGCCTCAGCGCTTCGGCACGGTTCGACGCAGCATCCCTTTCGGCTTCCGCCTCGACCTTGACACCGATCGCCTCACGTTCCGCCTGCTTGGCGGCTTCGATCAGTTCGATCTTCTTCTGGCGTTCCGCGATTTCGCTTTCGCGGGCGGTTGAAACCTGTTCTTCCGCTGCAACAGCCTTGGCCCGCGCCTCGTCTGCTTCGGCCTTGGCCTGGCTTTCCTCGCGCGATTTGTTCTGGACGGCAATCTGCTGTTCCTGACGCGCGATTTCGAGCGCTCGCACCTGATCAATTCGCGCTTCTTCCACCATCCGGTCGGCTTCGATCTGCTGTGCATCGACCTGTTTCTTGGCCTCGATCCTCGCAGCGTCGGCCTCGCGGGTGCGTTCGGCCTGCTCGCGGGCAATTTCCGATGCCTGAGCGGCGCGGCGCACCTCGACTTCGCGTTCCTGCGCAAGACGTGCGTATTCCTTGTCGCGGCCAATCTCGTACGATTTGGTGTCCGCTTCGAGGTTCTTCGATTCCATTTGGACGCGCGTGTCCTGCTCGATGTCGTTGCGCAGTTTCTTGCGCGCCTCGATCTGTTCGGTCAGCTTCGTCAGGCCCTCTGCGTCGAAGGCGTTGTTGGCGTTGAAATGTTCGATCGATGTCTGGTCCAGCCCGGTTAGCGAAACCGATTCCAGTTCGAGCCCGTTCATGGCGAGATCGCTCGATGAAACCTGCTGCACCTTCTGGACGAAGTCGGCGCGTTGTTCGTGCAGTTCGTTCATGGTCATCCCGGCGGCGACAGAACGCAGCGCGTCGACAAACTTGCCTTCCACGAGATCCTTCAGCATTTCCGGCTGCATGGTGCGCTGACCCAGCGTCTGCGCGGCCATCGCAATAGCATCCGCATCCGGTTTTACGCGGACATAGAATTCTGCCTTCACATCGATCCGCAAGCGGTCGAGCGTGATCAGCGCCTCTCCATCACGGCGCACAACGCTGAGCACCAGCGTGTTCATGTTTACCGGCATGGTTTCGTGGAAGATCGGGAACACCAGCGCACCGCCATTCATGACCACGCGCTCTCCGCCGAAACCTGTCCTTACAAAGGCGGTTTCTTTCGATGCCCGGCGGTAAAGCTTGGTCAGAAAAATGACGATGGTGAGGAAGGCGATGATCGCCGCCACCACCCCAATGACCCCGATATCTAACAAGTTTTCCATATATTCTCCCTGTTGTTGAATGTGTTTCAGGTGACCGGCGACAGATTTCGCTCAGCCTGCGCCACCCCGTAAAATGTCTGTCCGTCGCGGCGGACGATCAGCAATTCGTCGCCCTCGTGCATCTCGCTGCTGCCTTCATGCGGCTCCACCATCACGTAGTGGACATGCCCGTGCCGATCACGCACGCTTGCGCGCGCCGGATATCCTGCAGCCGATCGGCCATTGGTAATTTTCGCCCGGCGCCCCACGAGGCTGTCGAGACTAACCGCAGTCGTTTCATCCTGCGGGATGATCCGCGCCAAAGGACGAACGATCAGCGAAGTTGCCGGCACACTCGCTCCGAATGAAAACAGCGCGGCAAGCCAGCTGTAGAGCGGCGAACCGGTAAGATCGGCAGCAAAGGCCTGGATACTCAATCCGATCAGCGCGAACAGCAGCAGGAATACGATCAGCCATACTAGCAAAGGCACGCGCCCCAGCCCCAGCAACGTTGTAATCGCACCGCCGATGCCCGCGCTGCCGCTGACCGCACTCGCATCGGGACCCGCATCGAGATCAAGATCGACGTCGGCATCGAAACTGCCGATGCCGACAACCTGCAAAACGCCCAGCAGGGCCATGATTCCCAGCGCAATTGCGAAAGGCATATTGTAGTCGGAAAACAGGCTCACGAATTGCCGCCCAAGAACTCGTTTCCAAGTTCAGGCCCTCTCTTCTTATAGTTCTTTATCATGCCTCATTATCTACCATGAATGGCGATGAAATGACAGGATAATCGGGCGAACCGAGTACGGTTTCCGGACCGACTTCAAGGCTTTACGTAAGCGTCAGCCCACCGTCGACAATGATGGTTTGCCCCAGAATGTAGGAGGACAATGGGGAGGCGAGGAACAGTACAGCGCCGGCAAGTTCGGATGGCTCACCGGTGCGCCGCAGGGGAATAGACCGAACGACCTGCTCGGTGCGCTTTTCATCATCGAAGGTCACTGCGGTCATCTTCGTTCTGACGTATCCGGGGGCGATCCCGTTTACCCTTATGCCATCACGCGCCCAGGCCGAGGCGAGCGTGCGCACCAGCGCCACCGCTCCCGCCTTTGACGCGCCATAGGCCGGGTTGCCGACGGTTGCGTGGAACGCGGCGGTGGAGCTGACGACGATCAGCGAACCTTCCGCCTCCCGCAGCGCGTCATGAAATTTGCGCGCACAATCCATCACCGAGTTCAGATTGACATCGAGCACCTGATGCCATGCCTCACGCTCGAACTCGGCGCGGTTGTAGCGCACGGCACCCTGACAGAGAACGAGCACATCCAGCCGGTCCATATCGGGCGCTGCATCCACGGCAGCCGGATCGGACACGTCGACGGATGTGTAGTGCAGGCCGGTAAGGTCGCAGCCTTCGTCCTTCGCGTAATCGTCCGCGCTTGGCCGCGTGCCCCAGACATGCACCTCTGCCCCGCGCGCCCGGAAGGACTGCGCCATGCCATTGCCGATGCCGCTGGACCCGCCGACAATCAGCACGCTCTTACCGGTGAAATCGAGTGGATTTGTCATGTCGCCGCCTTGAGAATTCTCAACACATATTCGCGGTTACCGTTTCGGTCAGCGCATTCGAGCATACGCTCGACAGTCTCACTTATAGGCCGGCCAGCATTCAAAGCGCTTGGCACATTATGAAAAACGTCCGCGAGTCCCTGAGCAACTTTCAGGTCCTGCGCTGCCCGGATCTCTACCAAAGCCCAGCCCAAAGCTTTGGACAGACTACGAGCATCAAGCTTCGGTGAAGTCTCGCTCATACAGTTGTAATCCTGAGCGGCAGGGTCTTCAGCCCTCCAACAAAGGTCGATTTGGAGCGGGCAGGTTCGCCTGCCAGCTCCACAGCTTCGACACGGTCCAGCAAGGTCTCGAACAATATCCGCATTTCCAGCCGCGCCAGATGCAGGCCGAGGCATTGATGCGCGCCCGCTCCGAAAGCGAGATGGCGGTTGGGGCTGCGGGCTGCGTCAAAGCGTCGCGGATCATCGAATTGTGCCGGGTCGTGATTGGCCGCGACATAGTTGATCATCAGCCAGTCACCCTTGGCGATTTTCTGGCCACCAATCTCCACATCTTCAGCGGCTGTACGCATGAAATGCTGCACCGGGCTGGTCCAGCGGATTGCTTCTTCGACGATACCCGCCAACAAGGAGCGGTCCGCCTTGACCCTGGCGAATTGTTCGGGATCGCGCGCCAATGCCAGCATAGCCCCTGCGGTCGAAGCCGAGGTTGTGTCATGCCCCGCCGCTGCGACGATGATGTAATAGCCCATCATGTCCCGGTCATTCAGCGGCTCGCCGTCAACCGCGGCATTGGCGATGGTGCTGGCAACGTCTCCGGTCGGATTGGCGCGCTTTTCCGCGGTCAGCTTGGCGAAATAGGATTCGAAATCCTTGACCGCCCCGGCAACCAGCTGGGTGATCTGTTCGGCCGTCATGTCTTTCATGCCGGAATGGTTCAGGTCTTCATCCTGACCGCCGAACAATTGCTGGGTCAGCATCAGCATCCGCGGTTCATCTTCTTCCGGCACGCCGAGAATCTGCATCACGACGTGCAGCGGATACGGGGCCGAAACCAGAGGCACGAAATCGGTTTCGGGCCCTGCGTCGATCAGGCGCTGAACGGTATCTTGCGCGATTGCCCGGATTTCATCTTCGATCCCGCGCAGGTTCTTTGGCATGAACCATTCCTGCGTCAGCTTGCGGTATTTCATATGGATCGGAGCATCGAACGTAACGAGGCTCGCGACCATATGGGGGCTGCCGCCGGTCATCGCTTTCGCAAATTCGATGCCCTCGGTGAGAGAGAATACCACCGTTCGCGGGTTGTTGAGGAAGGTGGCATTGTCTTTCGATATTTGCATCACCTCGTCATAGCCGGTGACCAGCCAGAACGGATCGAAGATGCCTTCGTCGTCGGGCAGCACCTTCGTAACGGGTGAAGTGCTGCGGATGTCATCGAAGGTATTGAGCAGATTGTCCCAGTCGGCATAGGAGGCAGGGTCGATCACGGCGCGCGCCATGTCGCCCTGAATTGTCGGAACGTCGTTTGCCATCCTATGCCTCCCTTGCAGCTGCTGCCTTGTATTCTTCCTTCAGCTTGCGTTTGTAGAGTTTGCCGTTCGCCTCGCGCGGCAATTCGGCGCGGAAATCGAACTGGCGGGGCATCTTGATGCGGGCCAGCTCTGCCGAAAGATGCTCGATCAGCTCCGCTTCCAGCGCTTCATTCGCGAGATCCATCGACACCGGCTGCACCACTGCGACGACGCGCTCTCCCATTTCTGGGCACGGCGCACCGATCACCGCAGCGTCCATCACCTTGTCATGCGTAACCAGCAGATTTTCCACCTCTTGCGGATAGATATTCACCCCGCCGGAGATGATCATATTGGATCGCCTGTCAGTCAGATACAGGAATCCTTCTTCGTCCAGTTTCCCGATATCGCCCAGCGTGGTCCAACCCTTGTGGTGGGTCGCCTCTTTCGTTTTGCCCTGGTCCTTGTGGTACTGGAACGGATACGGGCTTTCGAAGAAGATCGCGCCTTCCTCGCCCACGGGCAGTTCTTCGCCGTCATCGCCGCAGATATGGATCGTGCCGAGGATCGCTCGGCCTACCGAACCACGGTGGCTCGTCCAGTCCGCGCTGCCGATCATGGTCATGCCATTGCCTTCGCTGCCGGCATAATATTCGAAGATGATCGGCCCCCACCAATCGATCATCGCTTCCTTGATATCGGCAGGGCAAGGCGCTGCAGCATGAATTGCGTGCTGGTGGGTCGACAGGTCGTAACGCGTCCTGATTTCTTCCGGCAGTTTGAGCATGCGTACGAAATGCGTCGGCACCCATTGGCTGTCTGTAACGCGGTATTTCTCGATCGCTTCCAGTGCGGCTTCCGGATCGAATTTTTCCATCACCACAACCGTACCGCCGAGACGGTGGATCGTGGTCGACCAGCCGATCGGCGCTGCGTGGTAAAGCGGCGCTGGCGAAAGATACACGCTGCTGCCGTCATCCTTGATCTGGAAACCCATGGTAGCGAGGCCCATCAGCGGCGTCGGTGCCTGGACAGAGGGGTCTTCCGGCGCGGCGGGAAGAATTCCCTTGGGGCGCCCAGTGGTGCCTGAGCTGTACAGCATAACGCGCCCGGCAGACTGATCGCCGATTGGCGTGGCAGGCATTCTTGCCAGCACATCTTCGGCGCCTCCGCCGAAAACAAGTGTCGGCAATTTCGCGTCATGTTCCGGCAGATCGGCAACGATCCCATCGAACTTGCGCGACGTGATCAGCAGGCGTGCATCGCTGTCGTTCAGGATATAAGCGATTTCAGCTGCGGTCAGGTGCGTAGAAATCGGCACCAGAACCAGTCCTGACCGCTGCGATGCCCAGTAAATCTCGTAATAACGCGCGCTGTTTTCCATCAGCAGGCCGAAGGCATCGCCCGCCTGCAATCCTTGCTCACGAAGCCAGTGAGCTATCCGGTTCGCCGCTTCATCCAGCTGTTTGTAAGTGACGGTCTCTCCGCTGCCAGCCATGATAACGGCTGCGTGATCCGGTCTGGTCTGCGCGTGTTGTATTGGGTGCATATCGGTCCTCTTCCGAAACCCATACTATTCAAGCGCTGGCACCCGGCAAGCAAAAAGGGACCGCAAATGACAAAGGGCAGCGGATCGCTCCGCTGCCCTCTTTCCAAGACACCCTCTCCGATGTCTAACCCCGCTCTCCCGGGAATTTGATGTAGCGTTATTCTCCGCCGCGTCCGCCTTCGCCCATTGCGAGTGCGTAGGCCTGCTGCGCTTCCGTTTCGACCATATAGGGAATCGGGTTCACAGCCTGGCCTGCGATGCGGACTTCATAGTGAAGGTGCGGACCGGTCGAGCGTCCGGTCGAACCGACATAACCAATGATGTCACCTTTGCTGACACGCTCGCCATCGGCGACTGCGATCCGCGACATGTGAGCGAAACGGGTCTGCAATTTCGCGCCGTGTTCAATTGAAACAAACAGGCCGTAACTGCTGAAACGTTCGGCCTTGCTGACGATGCCGTCAGCTGTTGCGTAGATCGGAGTGCCAGTGGGGGCAGCGAGATCGACGCCCTTGTGTGCTCGGCGCCCGCCAATCACCGGATGCGTGCGCATGCCGTAATTGCTGGTCAGGTTCGCTTTCGCGAGCGGCATCCGCGATGGGATGGAAACGGTTGCTGCCGGTGCCGGTGCTGTCGCGGTATCGCCATCAAGCGATTCCCAACTGGCAAAGAGTTTCTTGAATTGCTGATCACCGCCGCCAAGCGTGGTTGACTGGGCATCGCGAACCGGAGCGGAAATGTCCGCGCTGGCTGCGCTGCTGTTTGCGTGAGCCGGGCTCGCTGCAATGCCGGCAACGGCAAGAGCGAGGGCAGCAAAACTGCGCTTGAATGAAAATGCGACCACTTATCGTCCTTTTTATGGGGTGCCGAAACACCCGAGGATCCCGTTTTTTGAGCTGGCTGACCCCCTAAAGACCTGCTGCTCGAAATTTTTTGAAACGGCTTTGGAACTTTCCTCCGCTTCGTTGATTGTTGGGGTAAGCCGAGAGTTCTTTACGAAGCAAGGCCGCTGTAGAAGTCTCGCGACAAACCGGCTGCAAGACGCGCCGAGTCGTTAAATGGCGCCTTCAAACCTCCTCTGAAATGTTCGCGAACCAAGGATTTCCAACGTTTTTCGGGCGATTCCCCGTTTTCGCGACAAATTGCGATAAAGTGCTTTGTCCCGATCGCTACATGCCGGATTTCGTCGTCAAGGATTCGCGAGAGAATTTTTGCTCCGCCCGAATCGCCCTGTGACCTGACCCGCTCAAGCGTCGACGGAGTGACGTCGAGCCCGCGAGCCTCCAGCACCATGGGCACAATCGCCAGTCGTGCGCTGACGTCATGCGCAGTGCGCTCTGCCGTCTCCCACAGCCCTGCATGCGCGGGTAGCGCGCCGTAGCGGCTTCTCAGAGATCTGAGCTTTCGGTCGAGAAGTGCAAAATGCATCGCCTCGTCGGCAGCGACTGCCAGGAAATCGGCGACAAACTCCTCCCCCATCGCCCCGCCAAAGCGCCCTGCCATGTCCAGCGCCAGATCGATTGCGACGAATTCGATATGCGCCAGTGCATGCCACAGTGCGATGCGCCCTTTTTCCGATCCGCCCTTGCCCCGGCGCGGCATGTGGCGCGGGTCCATCAGTTCGGGCTTTTCGGGCCATGCAGGGCAGCGCGGCATTGCTGCTGCCCCATCTGCCAAATCAAATTCCAGCCTGCCGTGACGCCATTGGCGCGCAGTGTCGCGTGCCGCCATTGCCTTGGCTCGCGGGTCGGCAGTTAATAGCGCGGCACGAATCGACGCGGCGAGTGAATTGCGGGAGGCTGGCATTAAACGGTGACGCAGGCTTCAGATGGATTTGGCCGCCGCAAGCACCTCTTCGGCATGCCCCTTTACCTTCACCTTGTTCCAGGCTTGCGCGATCTTACCGGTTTCATCCACCAGCAGAGTCGTGCGGACCATGCCCATGAACGTGCGGCCATACATCTTCTTTTCGGTCCAGACGCCAAGCTCGTCGGAGAGGCCGCCCTCTTCGGCATCGGTGGCCAGCGCCACAGTCAGGTCATGCTTGGCAATGAAGTTCTGGTGCTTCTTCGGCGAATCCTTGCTGACGCCGAGAATCGCGGTGCCAGCTTTTTCGAATTCGGCCTTCAGCTCGGAAAAATCCTTCGCCTCGGTCGTACACCCTGGCGTGTTGTCCTTGGGATAGAAGAAGATGACCAGTTTCTGGCCCTTGAAATCGGAAGGTTTGACGGTGCCGCCATCCGGGGTTTCCATCACGGTATCGGGAATCGTGGTTCCTGCTTCTGGCATCAGTTCAGCTCCAGCCTGTGTTCAAAAATATTGTGCCAGCAATCCGCAACCTGCCTGCGGGCCGAATCGAATTGCTCCATCAGGTCAGCGTAATTCCGGCACTGGCACGCTTTGGCAAGCGCAGTGGCCGCAGCGCCAGCCGGTTCGGCCAGATCGGGCGCCAGCAAACGTCCGGCGATCAACAGACGTGTCAGGTGATCATGCGCGCCCATCATGTCAGACGGAAGCATATCCATCCGCGCAAGCTCGCTGATCGCGGCGCGCAAATCCGGAACCAATGCCGCGCCGTCACGCAGCTGGAGGAAGTGCACCAGGAATTCCAGATCGACGAGACCGCCGCGCACCAATTTCGCGTCCAGCACCCCTTTGGCCGGTTTGTGCTGCGCCATTTCAGCGCGCATTTTCAGGACATCACTGCGCAGCACATCTGCGTCCCGTGGTGCAGAAAGCACGTCTGCGATTGCACCGGCGAGGACACTGCGGGCCTGATCCGATCCAACGATCGGACGGGCGCGGGTGAGCGCCATGTGTTCCCACGTCCATGCGTCTTGCGCCTGATACCGCACGAAACTGTCGAGGCTAACGGCAAGCGGGCCTTGCGCTCCCTGGGGGCGGAGCCTCGTGTCGATTTCATAAAGTGCACCGTGAGCGGTCGGAACGCTGAGCGCCGCGCTCACCCGCTGGGCGAGCCGGTTATAATACAGCGTTGCGCCCAGCGGACGAGCGCCGTCCGATTCCTGTTCGTGAGAGCCTGTAAAAACGTAGACCATGTCGAGATCGGAGGCATGCGTTAACGCGCCGCCGCCCAGACGCCCGAGGCCCAGCACCACCAGTTCGCTGCCGCTTACCGTGCCGTGGGTCTTTTCGAATTCCTGCACGGCTGCGGTGACCGCGACATTTAGCCCCGCCTCTGCCAGCCGCGACAGGCCCGCAGCGATATCGAGCGGGTCATGCGCCCCTTCCATCAACTGCGTGCCCAGCGCAAAACGCTTTTCGCCGGTGACAATGCGGATGCGGTCGAGTGCGCGTTCGTAATCGGCACCCGCTTCGATGGGCGCCATTTGCTGGATCAATTCGACCACATCGCCGGGAAGATCAAACGCGCTGCGATCGATCAGACTGTCGAGCAAATCGGGCCGGCGCCCCAGCTCATCGGCCAGCGGACCTGCCAGCGTCAGGATGCGGACCAATTGTTCGAACAGACCCGGACGCGCTTCGAGCAGACGGAACAGATTGATCGCGCTCGGCGCCTTGGTCAGGAAATTCTCCCACCTCAGCAGCGCATGGTCCGGATCGGGTGCCTCTGACAGTGCCTCAAGCAGGGCAGGCAGGATCGCATCGAAGGCAGAGATGGCCGCAGGACTGCGCAGCGCACGGATGTGCCCCTCGCTCCACGATCTGATCCGAGTTGCAAGAGCAGCCGGGTCGGCGAAACCGAGCTGTTCCAGATTGTCCACCAAGGTATCACCATCCGGTGTTCCATCCGATCCGATGTCCTCGACATCGATCAGCCTGTCGTAGCGCGCGGCGACCCGGACGGTCAGCGCCGCGAGGTCATCGACCAAAGCGGACGCATCCTGATAGCCGCCTAGCCGCGCGACATTGTCCAACGCCTCGCCCTCCGGCAGCGAATGTGTCTGCCGGTCATGCACCATTTGCAGGCGGTGTTCGATCACCCGCAGCCTGTCATACGATTCGCCCAGCATCGCCGCATCATCTGCACTGATGATCTCCGCCGCAGCCAGCGCGTCGAGCGCGGGGCGGGTGCCGCGCAGGCGCAGCGACGGATTGCGTCCGCCATGGATCAGTTGGTGCGTCTGGGCGAAAAATTCGATCTCCCGAATCCCGCCGCGCCCCTGTTTGACATTGAAACCGGGGCCGGGCTGCGACGCTCCTTTATGCGCCGTGCGAATCCGTGCCGTTAGCCGGCCGATTTCCTCGATCGCGCCAAAATCCAGACTGCGCCGCCAGACGAAGGGACGGATCGATTCGAGAAACTGTTCGCCAGCCGCGATGTCCCCTGCGGCTGAGCGGGCGCGAATAAAGGCGGCCCGTTCCCACGTCAGGGCCGAGGATTCATAGTGCGAAAGTGCAGCGCCAACCGGAATCGCCAGGGGGCTTACTTCCGACGCAGGGCGCAGGCGCAAATCGACGCGAAAAACATATCCTTCCGCCGTATTGCTCGACAGCATCTGGACAATTTCGCGCGCATAGCGCTGCGCCGCCTCGCCAGGTTCGTCGCGCTCGCGGCGGGGCAGGGTGTCAGGATCATACAGCAGGATCGGATCGATGTCGGAACTGTAATTCAGTTCACCCGCGCCATGCTTGCCCAGTGCCAGCGCAATCAATCCCGCAGGTTCCGCATCTGGCACGCGCTTGCGAATGACAGCGCCAATCGCACGGTCGAGCGCGCGGTCGGCAAGGCTGGACAGTTCCGCCATAACGCGGCCGACCGGAAGGGCGCCGGCAAGGTCCCCCAGCGCCAGCACCGCTGACAAGGCCAGCCGTTCGCGCCGCAGGCTGAGGCCGGTGTCTTCTATATCGCTGCCGGCGGCCTTCGCCGCCGCGATGGCATCCTCGTATTGACCCGCAGCCAGCATCGCTTCGATGTCCGGCATCCGGCCCAGAGCATTGCCCAGGAATGGTGAATGCCCGCGCGCACGATCAATCGCGGAAGTCCATCTGGCTTGATCGTTGGCCTCGCTCATCCGCATAGCCCTTGCCCCCTTTCGATTGCTTTGCAATGGAAGCGCATCGAAAAAATCTGAAAGCCCTTCGCAGGGAAGAGGAACCTCAATGATACGCACACTCCTTGCCGCCACGGCTGCCCTTTCGCTTGCTGCTTGCAGCGCCTCCAGCGCAGAGCTCGACATTCCCGAAGTGGAACCGGGCGAGCTGAACGAGCAGACCATGATCGATGTCACTCGCACTTTGTCATCCGACGAATTCGAAGGACGCATGCCGGGCAGCGCGGGCGAGGAGAAAACCGTCGCCCTGCTGATCGAGAAGTTCGCAGCGGCAGGTCTGAAGCCGGGCAATGGCGAAAGCTGGGTGCAGAAGGTTCCGCTGGTGGAAATCACTGGCAAGGATTTCGCCCCGCTGACGATTTCGGGCGGCGATGAAGATATCAGCCTGGAATATTCGAAGGACTGGGTCGGCGTAACCTACCGCGAAGATGCGGCTACTTCGCTGGCAGACAGCGAGCTGGTATTTGTCGGGTACGGCATCAATGCCCCTGAACGCGGCTGGAACGATTACGAAGGCATCGACATGACCGGCAAGACTGCGGTCATCCTCGTCAACGATCCCGATTTCGGGGCGGAAACGCTGGAAGGCGATTTCAACGGCAAGGCAATGACCTATTATGGCCGCTGGACCTACAAATACGAAGAAGCCGCACGGCAGGGTGCCGCTGGCGCGATCATCATTCACGACACGGAACCGGCATCCTATGGCTGGAATGTGGTTGAAAGCAGCTGGTCCGGTCCGCAGGCCTATGCTCAGCGCGGCGAAAACGCACCGCCGCTGACGCAGATGAACGGCTGGGTCCAGATGGATGCGGGCAAGGCGATCCTTGCCGCTGCCGGACAGGATTTCAGCGCGCTGGCATCGGCTGCAAAGGAAAAGGGGTTCAAACCTGTTCCGCTGGGCCTGACTGCCGCGACCAGTTTTTCCAACGACATCCGCAAGTTCGAATCCCAGAACGTGATCGGCATCCTGCCGGGCACGGAACGGCCTGACGAATACATCATGCACACCGCGCACTGGGATCATCTGGGCCGCTGCACACCTGCCAGCGATGGCGATGACATCTGCAATGGTGCAGTCGACAATGCCACCGGCACAGCGGCTTTGGTCGCTCTGGCAGAAGCGCACGCGAAAGCTGGTGCCACCCCGCGCAGCCTGGTCTTTCTGGCCGTGACCGCGGAAGAATCAGGGCTGCTTGGTGCAGATTATTACGCTGCAAACCCGGTCTTCCCGCTTAGCCAGACTGTCGGCGGCATCAACATGGATGCATTCCTGATCGCCGGCCCTTCCAAGGACGTGACCGTTGTTGGCCCGGGCAAGTCGCAGCTCGACGAATTCCTCAACGCCGCGCTTGAGGCGACTGGGCGCACGCCCACGCCAAACCCCAATCCGGAAGCCGGCTATTACTACCGCTCCGACCATTTCGCCTTTGCGAAGCGCGGCGTGCCGATGCTGTATGTCGATGGCGGCGAAGACCTCGCCGAAGGCGGCACCGAAGCAGGCGCAGCCATTGCCATGGATTACCGGGACAACCGCTATCACGGTCCGAAGGACGAGTTTGACGAGAACTGGGACTGGTCGGGCGTGATGCAGGATCTGCAGCTGTTCTACCGCCTTGGCCGAATGATGGGCATGAGCACGAGCTGGCCCAACTGGAACGAGGGCGACGAGTTCAAGGCCACCCGCGACGAAAGCTGCGCCGCAGAGGGTGGCTGCTGAACGAGCAGGACACAATCAGGACAGCCGGTTCATGACCTATCGCATGCCGCCCGAATGGGCACCGCAGGATTGGCTGTGGATCGGCTTTCCCCATGATGGCGACGAATGGCCCGGCTATCTGGCCCGCGCGCAGGAACAGATAGCCGCCTTTGCCAATGCCGTTGCCGAAAGCGGCCAGCAGGTACGCCTGTTGGTGCGCGATGCAGCCAACGAAGCCCGCGCGCGCGAACTGACCAGCGCCGCCGTGACGCTGGAACGACGCACCTATGGCGATATCTGGCTGCGTGACACCGGCCCGCTTGTTTTGACCAATGGGACAGACCGGCAGGCCAAGCGCTTCGGATTCAATGGCTGGGGCGGGAAATACGAAATGCCGGGCGACCAGACGATCGGCACGGAAATCGCGCGCGACGCAGGTTTGCCGGTGGAAACCCATGACTGGATTCTCGAAGGCGGGGCGATCGACGGTGACGGGACTGGTCTGGTCGTAACGACCGAACAATGCCTGCTGAACCCAAACCGCAACCCGCAGCTGTCCCGCGCGGATATCGAGAACAGGTTGAAATCCGATCTCGGCTTTGATCGGGTTTTGTGGCTGGGCGACGGCCTGATCAACGATCATACCGACGGCCATGTCGACAATCTCGCGCGGTTCGTCGCGGCAAACACACTCGTCGTGCCGGTTGCAACCGGATCAAAAGACCCGAATGCGGCAATCTATGCCGATGTGCGGCAACGGGCGCAGGATGCCGGGGTGGCAGTTGCCGACATCCCGTCCCCCGGCCTGATCACGCGGGCAGACCATATCGAACCCGCCAGCTATGCCAATTTCGCGATAACCAGCCATCTGGTGGTCGTGCCCACTTTCGGGTCTGTCCATGACCGGGAGGGGGTAGAGGCAATTGCACAGCTGTTCCCGGATCGCGCGACAATCGGTCTGGCCGGTGATGCGGTGCTGGCAGGCGGCGGTGGGTTCCACTGCGCCAGCCAGCAGATGCCCGCGCCCTCGGGTTAACAAATTGTTAGCTTTGCACGCCGATAATATCGGCATGGCCAAAGCTATCGCCTATATCCGCAAGCCGGAAACGGACATCACCGCGCCGCTGCGCAGCGTGATCGTCACCGGCTGCGCGCTGGCCCTGATTCTGGCCGGAAACGCGCTGCCGTTCTGATCTGGCCTGCTTAAAGTCCGGCCTATTTAAGATCCGGCGCGGTCGCCTGATCTTTCAGCATCGCAATCGCATCTTCCAGCGACAGAAGGTTCTGATCCTTCTCGCCCAAAGTGCGGATGGCAACCGTGCGGTCCTCTTCCTCGCGCTTGCCAACCACCAGGATGTGCGGAACCTTCTTCAGCGAATGTTCGCGAACCTTGTAGTTGATTTTCTCGTTCCGGAGATCGGCAGTCGCACGGATGCCGGCGGCCTCGAGCTGCTGCAGCACTTCACTGGCATAGCCATCGATATCCGACACGATCGGCGCAACCACCGCCTGCGTCGGCGCGAGCCATACGGGCACCTTGCCCGCAAAGTGTTCGATCAGAATGCCGATAAACCGCTCGTATGAACCGAAGATCGCGCGGTGCAGCATGACCGGGCGGTGCTTGCCGCCATCTTCGCCGATATAGGTTGCATCGAGGCGTTCGGGAAGCACACGGTCTGACTGGATCGTGCCCACCTGCCATGTGCGGCCGATTGCGTCGGTCAGGTGCCATTCCAGCTTGGGCGCATAAAACGCGCCTTCGCCGGGCAGTTCTTCCCAACCATATTCCTCGGTTGCCATGCCGGCATCGATCACTGCCTGACGCAGTTCTTCTTCCGCCTTGTCCCAATCGGCATCGCTGCCAAAACGCTGTTCAGGGCGCAGCGCCAGCTTGATTTCGTATTTGAAGCCAAAGTCCTTGTAGACGCTGTCGGCGAGCTCGCAGAATTTGCGCGTTTCTTCCACCACCTGATCTTCGGTGCAGAAGATATGGGCGTCGTCCTGCGTGAACTGGCGCACGCGCATCAGCCCGTGCAGCGCGCCATGCGGTTCATTGCGGTGGCAGCAGCCCATTTCGCCCAGCCGGACCGGCAGGTCGCGGTAGGACGTGATCCCCTGCTTGAACACCAGCACGTGCGCCGGGCAATTCATCGGTTTCAGCGCCATCCAGTCGGCCTTGCCGCTGATCACCGGGCCTTCATCTTCCGTATTCGGCACTTCGTCGGGAATCACGAACATGTTTTCGCGGTATTTGCCCCAGTGACCGGACTGTTCCCACTGGCGAGCGTCCATGACCTGCGGCGTCTTGATTTCGCGGTATCCGCCGCCATCCATCTTGCGCCGCATATAGCCTTCCAGCTCGCGCCAGATCTTGTAGCCCTGCGGATGCCAGAACACGCTGCCATGCGCCTCTTCCTGCAGGTGGAACAAATCCATCTCGCGGCCCAGCTTGCGGTGGTCGCGCTTGGCTGCTTCTTCCAGCCGCATCAGATGCTGGTTCAGCTGTTTCTTGTTCAGCCAGCCCGTGCCGTAAATCCGTGTCAGCTGCGCATTCTTCTGGTCGCCGCGCCAATAGGCACCGGCGACCCGCATCAGCTTGAAAGCCTGCGGATCAAGTTTTCCCGTGCTGGGCAAATGCGGGCCGCGGCACATATCCATCCAGTCTTCGCCCGACCAATAGACCGTCAGTTCCTCGCCCTCGGGCAGTTCGGCGGCCCATTCGGCCTTGAACGTCTCACCGTCGGCGTTCCATTTGTCGATCAGATCCTGCCGGCTCCACGCTTCACGGCGCAGCGGCTTGTCGGCCTTGATGATCTCGCGCATCTTTTCCTCGATCGCGGGGAGGTCGTCCATGCCGAATGGGTCACGGCCCTCAGGTGCCATGACGTCATAATAAAAGCCGTCATCTGTCGCGGGGCCAAAGGTAATCTGCGTGCCCGGCCATAATGCCTGCACCGCCTCTGCCAGAATATGGGCGAAGTCGTGGCGCGCCAGTTCCAGCGCATCTTCCTCGTCCCGCGACGTCACCAGCGCCAGTTCGGCGTCGCCGTCAAACGGGCGGCCCAGATCGCGCAGTTCGCCATCAATGCGTGCCGCCAGAGCAGCCTTTGCAAGACCCGGCCCGATCGCCGCAGCGACGTCAGCAGGGGTCGAGCCTTCGGGCATTTCGCGCACCGATCCATCGGGAAGGCTGATTTTGAACATTTCACTCATCGAATTTATCCGTATCCGTTTGGCGTAACCGTATCCGCGGCCATGGCAGAACTGTGCACGCACCGAAAGTGCCGGTGTTGATCAAATTCGCGATTTCGGGAGGTAACACCGGACCGCCCGAAACCGGGCGGCGGTGACTTGCCTAACGCGCAGCCAACCGCCCCCCGACAATCCGGGTGGTAGTGGTGGTGGTCGTTTCAAGCCGATTGCTCATGCCAGCGAGATAGGCCCGCAAGGCTTTCAAATCAACTAATGGCAATTCAACCGCCCACGAATCAGCCGATGGTCAGAGCGTGGCTTCCCGCCAGTGTCGACAGGCTCGTCGTGGACGCCAGAGCCGTAGACCGCGACCGTACCGTGTTGAGGAAGCGGTATTCCGATGTCGCTCTGTCCGGGGTGAGCGTGACCGACATATAGCCGCGCTGCCCGGTGTCGGCCCATTTAAGCTGCGCGTTCGTACGCACCGCCTGCGCGGCGAAATCGGACGGCTTGATCCACGGCAGATACCCCTCTGCACCCGGGGATGTTACCGAATGACCGGCAAATTCCACGCCCGCCTTCGCCCCCAGATTGGTCAGTTCAGAAGCCCAGCCATTGTGGCTGTCGCCCGCCAGGACGATCAGGTTTGCGTCCGCCTCCTGCGCGGATTTCAGCAGGCGTTCGCGCGCGGCCGGATAGCCATCCCATGCATCCATGTTGAACGGCAGCCCGGCCTGACTGGTGAGGACACCGGCCAGGATACGCTTGCGAATATAATCCGGCACCGCATCGGTCATGCCCTGCGCAATATCGGCCGATGTCTGCAGGCTGGTCATCACGACCTGTTGCAGCAGAACCTGCCAGGTCTTACCGCTGGTGCGAGAGGATTTAAGCCCGTTGGCCAGCCATTCTTCCTGAATATCGCCCATCAGAGTGCGTGAAGGATCGCGCCATTCGCCGGCTTCAAAGCTTTTCAGGGCCGCGAAGATGCGCGAAGGATCGGTGCCGCCGCGCGCCACGATATCGCCAAGGTCGAATGGTTTGCTGCGCGCCTGCAACCGGGTTTCAAGCCGGAATAAGGTCGCCAGGTCACCAATCTCGTACGCCGCCCACGGTTCATCGGATACCGGCATCCAGTCGCGCATCGCCCTGACGGCGGCGCGCTTGCGGTCTTCCCACGAACCCTCTGTCTCGGGCTGGTGATTCTCCGCCCCGTCGCGGTAGCTGTCATTGGCGCTTTCGTGATCGTCGGGCACGTGGATCATCGGGAACAACTGGTGCACCCGCTGCAAATCGGGGTCCGCGCGGTAGGTAGCGTAGCGGGCGCGGTAATCGGCCAGCGCAACGATTTCCGTCGCCGGCATCAATGTCCGGCCCGGCAAAAGCTGCTCTTTCGACGGGTACGTACCGAGGCCGTATTCATAAAGATAATCGCCAGTGTGCAGCACAAGGTCGGTATCGTCAGACTCTGCAAGATGGGCATAGGCATTGAACCAGCCGAAGCCGATATTCGAACAGCCGACTACTGCCAGTCGGAAACTCGCTGTCGGGCCGACCGGCAAGGTCCGGGTCCGCCCGATGCACGATGCTTCCCCATCGGGAGCGATAAAACGAAAATAATACCATTGGCCGGGGGCCAGCCCTTCGACCTTGGCTTTGGCACACCAGTCGCGATCTGCGGATGCGGTCGTTTCTCCGCCGGCAACGATGTTTGCGAAATTCCCGTCGCTTGAAAGTTCATAGCGCAGCGCCGTGTCCTGCGTTGCCCGATAGCGCGTCCATAGTAGGATACGGTCCGGCCCAGGCTCCCCGCTCGCGACGCCGTGGGTGAATCCGCCGCGCGACTGGGCGGCCAAAGGCGCGGCTGCGAGGCCGCCGGCTAGTGCCGCAAAACCAAATAGCGAACGGCGCGAGAGGGACGGCGAAAAGGGGGCTTCAGGATTGCTCATATTCCGGTTTCTACGCCTTTCCAGTGACAGTTCAATGGCGCGCATAGCCAATGCACCAAAGACAAGCACACCACCCTTTTTGTAAAGGATGGTTGACATTACACGACTCGTATGTAAAACACCCTTTACACAATGAAAGGGAACATTGACATGACACAGGTACAAAAAGCTCTCATCCTCGCGTCCGCAATGCTCGGCGTCGCGCTGCTGGCGGTAAACGACATCCTGCCGGGCCAGTTTGCCGAATTTTCGCCGCTAGCACTGCTGGTATTCCTGCCTTGGGTGCTGAACAGCAAAGGTCAGGCCAAGACCGGTGGCGCGTGCAAGTGAACGACCAAATGGCGCAAAGGCCGAAGGGCAGGAGTCCGTTTTTCTGGGGCAGCATGATCATGCTGTCCTACGCTGTCATCGCGGGCCTTTCGATCACCGATGCAATCGACGCACCGCTAAATTTCATCCTGATGATAGCCCCCGCAGGCCTGATGGTCCCTCTGTTCCGCTCGGCCAGCAGGCGGATCGATCAGGGGGGCAGCATAATGTGCGGCAAGGGTCAGGCGCAGCTGCGTTATACCAAACGGGTAATGATCTGCACCGCGCTGTATCTCGCATCGTTCGGGCTGATGGTGTTCTTCATCGATCAGCGTGAACCGAGCGAGGCATTGCGGACCGTTCTGGCCGTTCCCCCGGGGCTGGCTGTGATCGGTATCTTCTGGGCCGTAGGCCGATTGATTATCGAGGAGCAGGATGAATTCGTGCGCATGCTGATTATCCGGCAATCGCTTATCGCATCCGGATTTTCGCTAAGCATTGCGTCGGTCTGGGGCTTTCTCGAAGCGGCCGATGTCGTGCCGCACGCGGATGCTTATTGGTGGCCGGTGGCGTGGTTCATCGGGCTTGCGATCGGTGCGGTTATGAACCGGGTCAAGTTCGGCAGCTGGGGCGCGGTATGAAAAACCGCCTGAAGGTACTGCGGGCTGAACGCAGCTGGAGCCAACAGGATCTGGCCGACAAGCTGAATGTTTCCCGACAGAGCGTAAACGCGATCGAAACGGGTAAATACGATCCTTCACTACCTTTGGCCTTCAAGATTGCCGAGGTTTTTGATATGGCTATCGAAGCGATTTTCGAGCGGGACTGATATGAGAGGGAACAGAATGCGATACGCGATCCTCTTGCTGACATGCTTGCTGGCCGGCTGCTTCGGTGACGATCAGCAGGGCAAATGCGACGAGCCGCTGCAGCTTCCGAGCCTGTACTAGACCCGCGCATACTCGGCCCGCGCATTTTTGGCCCACACTGCCCGCAATCTGGCCCCGGTCCGCGGATCGGCGCGTTTGGCCGCCTCATGGTTTCGGCGCTTGCACCCGGCCCGATGATCGGGAATGACCCCCATCATGAACACGCCGAAATTCCATGAGCTGAAAAACGGGCTCCGGATTGCCTATCGCCACGGCGAGGCGGCAGCCGGATCGCCTACCTTTGTTTTCCTTCCCGGTTACATGTCCGACATGGACGGGGGCAAGGCGACCGCCGTTTTCGATTGGGCACACGAACAGGGCGCTGGCTGCCTTCTGCTCGACTATTCCGGCTGCGGCAAAAGTGGCGGCGAATTTGCGGGCGGCACACTCAGCAAATGGCGCGATGAAGTGCTCGACCTGATCGCTGCACGCGGGATTGAACGGGTCGTACTGGTGGGATCGTCCATGGGCGGATGGCTGATGTTGATGATCGGCCTCGCTCTTGATGGCAAACTTTGCGGGATGGTCGGCATCGCTTCTGCCCCCGACTTCACCGAATGGGGCCGGTCGGATGCGGACAAGGATCGGCTGCAAAATGGCGAAACCGTTTATGATGAAAACCCCTATGGCCCCGATCCGACACCGATGTTCGCCGGGTTCTGGGCCGACGGGCAAGACAACAGGATGCTAAGCAGCGAAATTGCCATCGATTGTCCCGTCAGGCTGCTGCACGGACAGCGCGATCAGGACGTGCCGTGGGATATCAGCATGCGTCTGGCGCAGGCGCTGCGTTCGGATGATGTACAGGTTACCCTGATAAAGGACGGCGATCACCGCTTGTCGCGCGATCAGGATATCAAATTGCTGCTCGATCATCTGCGCCGACTTCTGAACTGATCTGATCGGAGAGAACCATGCTTCCCGCAATGCTTGCCCTGCTGATGCAGGCCGGCCCGAACCCGTCTGCTGGTGCCATACCCGCAATTCCGCCGGAACTGCAGGAACTGCGCAGGCGGCAGAATACCGAATTATCGGTCGAAACCAAAACTCCCGACCGGTTGCAGCAATGCCTGGCACGGGCAGAGCTGGATAGCGTCGCAGCCACAACCGAGGCATCGTCCCGGCTGGGCAAGGCCAGGGGTCTCGACCGCGCGTACGAATTGCATTGCATTGGTTATGCGCAGGCCATTCTGGGCCGGTGGACCGATGCTGCCGGCAATTTCATTGCCGCACGCGATCTCGCAGCGGGGAAAGACCCGGCCTACAGCGCGCGGCTGGGCGCGATTGCCGCGAATGCTCTGCTGAGTGCGGGCAACAATATCGAAGCGCTAACGGTGCTGGAGCAAGCGGTAAACGATGCGGCAGCAGCCGATTTTGGCCCGCTCATCGCTGAAATAGAGCTCGACCGTGCCCGCGCGCTGGTCGCAACGGGTCAGAGCGAGGCGGCAGCGGCTTCCTTGGCAAAGGCCCGCCAACTGGCACCCGGCAGTTCGCGGGCATGGCTGCTTTCCGCCACACTTGCCCGGCGGGATGACGATTTGGTCGCCGCCCAATCCTTTATCGAGCAAGCAAGCCTGCTCGACCCCTCGAACCCCGATATCGGTCTGGAGGCAGGCGTCATTGCCGTTCTGTCAGGGAATGACGATGCTGCCCGGCGCAGTTGGCAATCGGTGGTTACCCTTGCGCCCGGAACCACGCAGGCCCAGACTGCCAAAGGTTATCTGGAGCAATTGACACAGTAATGATTCCCTTTTCCGTACTCGATCTGGTTCCCGTTCGCGAAGGCGGCAGCCTGTCAGAAGCCTACGCCGCATCGGCTGCGCTCGCGCGCACTGCAGAAGATGCGGGGTACAAGCGTTTCTGGGTGGCGGAACATCACGCGATGGAGGGCATCGGAGGAGCTGCGGCATCAGTCGTGCTGGCGCATATCGGCGCGGCTACGTCCACAATTCGGATCGGTTCAGGCGGCATCATGCTGCCCAATCACACGCCGTTCCAGATTGCCGAACAGTTCGGCACGCTTGAGGCATTGTATCCTGGCCGGATCGACCTTGGCCTGGGAAGGGCGCCCGGAGCAGGGCCTGAATTGCAGCGCGCACTGCGCAAGGATTTGCACGCGGCGTCCGAGTATTTCCCGCAAGATGTAGTCGAATTGCGCGCGCTCTTCACCGGCGATATCGATTTGCCGGTAAAGGCAACGCCGGGCTTTGGTGCAAACATCGAGATGTGGATGCTGGGATCTAGCCTGTTTGGCGCCCGGCTGGCGGCGAAACTTGGCCTTCCATACGCCTTTGCATCGCATTTCGCGCCGGATCATCTTGATGCCGCAATCGAAATCTACCGCCGCGATTTCCAGCCCTCCGAAGCGCTGGAAAAACCGCACGTGATGGCCGCGATGACCGTGCTCGCAGCGGATGACGATGCGGAGGCGGAATATTTCGCCTCCTCCCAGCTTCAGGCATTCGTCAGATTGCGCACCGGCAGCCCCGGCAAGCTTCCGCCGCCCATTCGCGATTACCGCGATTCGCTGCCCGCGCAGGCTCAGGCCATGCTCGCCCATATCGGACAGGCCAGCGCGATCGGTTCGGCAGCAACGGTTCGGGACAAGATCGCCGGATTTATCGAACGCACCACGGCCGATGAAATCATCGTCGCCGGTTCAACTTTCGAGCCGGAACATCGCCAGCGATCGCTGGAGCTGACGATGGATGTTCTGTCCGGCTGACCGGCTTCTCCGCGCAAGGCTCGCAACAATCCGCGGGCCGCGCTAGGGATGCGCTTGCAGGGCGGAGAGGATCAGCCTATTTGCGCACTATTACTGCACGGGGCAGTAACAATATAATAGGCCTGAGAGCCTCACGGAGCATGACGGATGGGTTCGAAAACCGCCGCGACGCCTCGCAATTCCAAACAGAAAGCCGCTGCCGGCAGCAGCCTAAGCAAGGCGCTGGCCAAACAGATAGCGGGCTCTATCCTGCCCGGGGACACTCCGTTCGAATCGGACAAGATCCGCGAAGCCGCCGACTTCCTGCTGGAAACAGCAGGACAGCGCGACGCGAAACGATCGGCGATTGCACTGGCGTCCGCCAGCGGAGAGCGGCGCTTCATGCGAATTGCGATCGTCAACGACGACATGCCTTTCCTGGTCGATTCGGTTGCCGCAACCATCGCAGCCCAAGGACTTGCGATCGACCGACTGGTTCATCCGGTGATGTCAGCCAACCGTGACGAAACGGGCGTTCTTACCTCCATATCCGCCACCAACAATGACGGCGTGATGCGCGAATCGATGATTTACATCGAAACTGCACGCATCGATGCCAAACAGCGCCGCGAGCTGGAAAAAGTCCTTCGCGAAACGCTGGGCGACGTTCGCGCCGCAGTCAGCGACTGGGCCAATATGCGCGCGGCGATGCGCGAAGATGCGGCGCGGATCGGCAAAACCGAAGGCGCCGCGCTGCTGAACTGGCTGGAAGACGGGATGCTGACACAGCTGGGCCACCTGACCCGCACGCGTGATGGCAAGCAGAATGGCAAGCTGGGCATATGCCGCAAGAGCGCCGATTTGATCCTCGCGGAAAATTCCTGGGACCGCGCTTTCGACTGGTTCGACGATCCGAAGAACCAGCAAGGCCGCGTGCCGCTGATCATCAAGGCGAACCGGCTGGCCAATGTCCATCGCAGGGTTCCGCTGGATCTGTTCCTGATTCCAGTCATCGAAGGCGGCAAGGTTACTGCGCTTTCGGTCCATTGCGGTGTCTGGACCAGCGCGGCGCTGGCTACCCCGCCCAGCGCAATTCCCAGCCTGCGCACTCAGCTGACATCGCTGATGGAACGGTTCGATTTCGATCCGTCGGGCCACGCCGGCAAGGCGCTCGTCCACGCGCTAACGGCATTGCCGCACGACATCCTGATCGGGTTTGCAGACGAGGATATTGCCCGCGTCAGCACTGCGATGATGGGGCTTGTCGATCGGCCCCGGCCCAGGCTCGCGATTGTCGAGGCTCCGCTTGCGCGGCATCTGTTCGCATTTGTGTGGCTGCCGCGCGACCTGCTTTCCACGCAGGTGCGCGAACAGATCCGCGACCTTCTGGAAGACGGCTGCGATGGCAAGCTGCTCGACTGGAGCCTGGAAGTCGAAGGCGGCAATCTGGCCATGCTGCGCTTCGTGCTCGATATCCGCACAGGCGGGTGCGAATATGACGAAGCCGCGCTGGAACAGCAGATGCAGAACATGCTGCGCGGCTGGCCCGAGGCGGTCGAGCACGAGCTGGCGCAATTCGAGGAAGCTGGCCGAGCAGCGGCGATGGCGTCGCGTTTCGCAGACCTGTTCCCCATTCCATACCGGGTTGCCTACGGCCCGGCAGAGGCGGCGCGCGACATCTTGCGCATGCGCCACAATCTGCAGCAGGAAAGCGGTGCCGCTTCCGCCATCCAGCGCGATGCGCGGCTGTATCATCTGGATGGTGACCCTGAAAATTGCCTGCGCCTGAAAGTGTACGAACATCAAGGTTCGCTGCCGCTGTCCGATGCCGTCCCTGCGCTCGAGAATTTCGGGTTCGAGGTTCTTTCCGAATTCCCCACACCGCTGGCCGGCGGCACGACCGGGACGATCCATGACTTCGTCCTCGCCCTGCCCGAAGGTGTCGCGGCAGCCCCGATCGTGGAGCGCGCCGAAACAATCGAGCAGGCGATCGCGGAAGTTCTCAACGAAACCGCCGAAGACGATCCGTTCAACCGCCTGGTGGTCGGAACTGCGCTGTCGTCGAACGAGGCGGACTGGCTGCGCGCATTCTATAGGTATCTGCGGCAGGCCGGGATGGGTTTCACCATCTACACCGTGGTCGACGCATTGCGCGGCGCGCCCGCAGTCACCCGCGCGCTGATCGCCCGCTTCACCGCGGCGCATGATCCCGATTTTGCGGAAGACCGCACCGCTGCCATCGCTGACGCTGAAAACGCAATCCGGCAAGGACTGTCCAAAGTGGCGGCGATCAACGATGACCGGCTGCTGCGCCTGTATCATGCACTGATCAAGGCGATCCTGCGCACCAACGCATTTGCCCCGGCAGCGGCGGAGGCACTGGCGTTCAAGATCCAGTCCGACCTAGTCCCCAACCTCCCCAAGCCGGTGCCATGGCGCGAAATTTTCGTCTATTCGCGGCGCGTCGAAGGTATCCACCTGCGTTCCGGCCCGGTCGCCCGCGGCGGCCTTCGCTGGTCCGACAGGCGTGACGATTTCCGCACGGAAATCCTCGGCCTGATGAAAGCCCAGCGGGTGAAAAACGCGGTCATCGTGCCAACCGGTGCGAAAGGCGGCTTTTACCCCAAGCAATTGCCGTCACCGGCGCTCGACCGCGAAGGTTGGGCAGCCGAGGGGCAGGCAAGCTACGAGGTGTTCATTCGCACTCTGCTGTCGATCACCGACAACATCGTGGACGACAAGGTTGTTCATCCCGACCGGGTTCTGCCGCTTGATGGCGAAGACCCGTATTTCGTGGTCGCAGCTGACAAGGGCACTGCGCGCTTTTCCGATGTGGCCAATGCAATCGCCACATCGCGCGATTTCTGGCTCGACGATGCTTTCGCCAGCGGCGGGTCCAATGGGTACGACCATAAGGCGATGGGCATCACCGCCAAGGGCGCATGGGTTTCCGTGCAGCGTCACTTCCTCGAAATGGGTGTCGACGTTCAGGAAGACCCGGTCACGGTGGTTGGCTGCGGCGATATGTCGGGCGATGTGTTCGGCAATGGTATGCTGCTGTCGAAGTCGATCAGGATCGTTGCCGCTTTCGATCATCGGCACATCTTCATTGATCCCGACCCTGATGCGGCGGCCAGTTGGAAAGAACGCAAACGATTGTTCGATTTGCCGCGTTCAAGTTGGGAAGATTACGACGCAAGCCTGATTTCAAAGGGCGGCGGCGTCTATTCCCGCGCTTCGAAAACGATCAAGCTTTCAGCCGCCGCTCGCAAGGCGCTCGATATCGACGCCAAGGAGATCGAGCCTGATACGCTGATCGCGGCGATCATGGCTGCGCCCGTCGACCTGATCTGGTTCGGCGGTATCGGCACCTACATCAAAGGCTCGGCTGAAAATAACATTCAGGTGGGCGATCCGGCGAATGACGCGTTGCGGATCGATGGCGGGCAGGTGCGCGCCAAGGTTATCGGCGAAGGTGCAAACCTAGGCGTGACACAAGCGGGCCGGATTGAGTTCGCGATGGCAGGCGGACGGCTTAACACCGACTTCATCGACAATTCGGCAGGGGTCGATTGCAGCGATAACGAGGTCAACATCAAGATCGCGCTCGCCGCAGCCACGCGGGCCGGAAAGCTGACCGAGAAAAAGCGCAACACGCTGCTGGCTGAAATGACCGACGAAGTTTCCGATCTGGTGCTTGAGGACAATCGTCTTCAAGCTCTCGCGCTGTCTATTGCGGAACGCGGCGGCGCAAAGGCCGCCGGATCGCAGCTTCGCCTGATGGAATCGCTGGAAGATCGCGGCGCTCTGGACCGCAAGACAGAAGGGCTGGCGGACAATGAAACGCTCAGCCGCCGCGCTGCAGACGGCATCGGACTGACCCGTCCGGAACTTGCGGTGCTGCTTTCCTCCACCAAGCTGGTTCTACAGGATGCGATCGAAGCAACGTCGCTGCCTGACGATTCCAGCGTCCACGGATTGCTGCTCAATTACTTCCCCGCGCCGATGCGCAAGAAGTTCAAGACGCAGATCGAAGGGCATCAGTTGCGGCGCGAAATCGTGGCGACGAAACTGGCCAATCTGGTGATCAACCGGCTCGGCATCGTACACCCGTTCGAACTGGCCGAAGAAGAGGGCGTCGGCCTGGCGGATGTGACAGCATCTTTCGTCGCGGCAGAAAACCTGTTCGGTATTGGCGAGCTTTGGGAAAAACTGGAAACCACACCGATGCCTGAAAAGGCGCGCCTGATGCTGTTCGACAATGTGGCAGCGGTAATGCGCAGCCAGATGGCCGATCTGTTGCGGGCCGGCGCGAGCATCAGCCCGCCATCTGAGATGATCGAGCGGCTGAACGAGCGCGTCGTGCAGCTGTCGGACACGTCGGGCTTGCTGGCTGTGGAATCGCAGCAACAATCGGCCAAGCTGAGGGCCCAGTTCACCGATGCCGGCGCGCCTGAAAAGCTGGCAGCCGAGGTCGCCCACCTGTTCGATATGGACGGCGCGATCGGTCTAGCCTCACTAGCGCGCAATGCAGAGATGGAACCGCGCACGCTGACAGAAGCGTTCAGTGAATTGGGCGAAAGGCTTGGCCTCGACTGGGCCCAGGGAACTGCTGCGTTGATGAACCCGTCCGATGTCTGGGAACGCCTTCTGGTCGCCGGGCTTGCCCGCGATTTCCAGCAGATGCGGCTCGACTTCCTGCGTCGACTGTCGCGGCGCAAAGGGGCAAAGGATGATCCGCTGGCGGCAGTAGAAAGCTGGGCCGCCGAACATCAGGCCGCCATCCGCCAATTCCGGGCGATGATTGGCCGCGCGCAATCGCAGGCGGCCGTGGCACCGGCCATGCTCGCCCAGATTGCCAGCCAGGCGCGCAACCTGCTGGGAAGATAAACGCAGGCAAAACCAGCCGCGTATAAGGCCGTTTCAGCGAAGCGGTCTTGACCGCGGCCGGTTTTCCGCCAAGTCAGCGGGCATGGATCACGCAGACGTATTGATTGTAGGCACCGGCCACGCAGGGGCGCAGGCAGCAATTGCCTTGCGGCAGAACGGACATGACGGAACGATCATCATGGTCGGCCGGGAAAAAGAGCCTCCTTACGAACGGCCGCCGCTGTCCAAGGAATATCTCGCCGGCGAAAAACCGTTTGAGAGATTGTACATACGCCCTCCGCACTTCTGGGCCGATAAGGACATAGACCTGCGACTTGGCAATGGCGTGATCGAGATCGACGCGCTGGGCAAAACGGTGACGCTGTCTGACGACACCAAGATTTCTTATCGCAAGCTGATCTGGGCAACCGGGGGCGATGCGCGCCGGCTCGATTGCAATGGCGGCAATCTGGAGGGGATCCACACCATCCGCCACCGGGCCGATGTCGACCGGATGATCGCCGAACTTGATGCTGGCGCACGCCGTGCGGTCGTGATCGGCGGCGGCTATATCGGCCTTGAGGCGGCGGCCGTGCTGCGCAAGCTGGACCGCGAAGTCGTGCTGCTGGAGGCACTGCCGCGCGTCCTTGCCCGCGTCGCCGGTGAAGAACTGTCGGCATTTTACGAGCAGGAACACCGGGCCCATGGCGTGGATTTACGGCTTGAGGCTATGGTCGACAGCCTGATCGGCGAAGACGGCAAGGTTTCCGGCGTGAAACTGGCGGATGGAGAAGTCATCCCTGCTGATCTGGTAGTCGTTGGTATCGGCATCGTTCCATCGGTCGGGCCGCTGATGATGGCAGGTGCCGCAGGTGCGAACGGGGTCGACGTCGACGAATATTGCCGGACCACGCTCGACGATATTTATGCCATTGGCGACTGCGCCGCGCATGCCAATCCCTATGCCGATGGGGCGGTTATCCGGGTGGAATCGGTGCAGAATGCCAACGATATGGCGACCACTGCGGCTAAGGCGATCATGGGCGACAAACAGCCCTATCACGCTTTCCCGTGGTTCTGGTCCAACCAGTATGATCTGAAATTGCAGACCGCCGGCCTGTCGCTGGGCCATGATCAGACCGTGCTGCGCGGCGACCCTGCCAATCGGAAGTTTTCCGTGGTCTACCTCAAGGAAGGGCGGATCATCGCGCTCGACTGCGTGAACAATGTGAAGGATTACGCGCAGGGCCGTAAACTGGTCGATGCCCGCATCAGCCCCGATCCGGACGTTCTTGCCAATATCGAGGTTCCGCTCAAGGAACTGCTTTAAGCTCGCTTTCGGCCCACCGCGCTGCTTCGGCCACAGCCGGGTCGGGATCGGATTTCAATTCTGCCACAATCCCGCCGAGCTCCGAATTGCCGCTGTTACCTGCCGCGATCAGGCAATTGCGGACAAACCGGTCGCGTCCAATCCGCTTGATCGGCGATCCGGAGAACAGCGCCCTGAAGGCCGCATCATCCAGCTGCAACAAATCCGCCAGGCGCGGCTCCGCCAGTTCTTCTCTCGGGACAAAGGATTTATGCCGCGCGGCAGTGTCCGCAAACTTGTTCCATGGGCAAACCGCCAGGCAATCGTCGCAGCCATAGATGCGGTTGCCAATCGCCTTGCGGAACTCATCCGGGATCGGCCCCTTGTGCTCGATCGTGAGATAGGAAATGCAGCGCCGGGCATCGACCACATAGGGTTTTGGAAAGGCATCGGTCGGGCAGGCCGCCTGGCATGCATTGCATGATCCGCACCGGTCCTCATGCACCTCGTCTGCCGGGAACGGCACGGTGGTGTAGATAGCGCCGAGAAACAGCCAGCTGCCATGTTCGCGGCTGACCATGTTGCTGTGCTTCCCCTGCCAGCCGATGCCGGCAGCTTCGCCCAGCGGTTTTTCCATAACCGGCGCGGTGTCGACGAAAACTTTCAGCTGTGGTTCTTCCAGGCCGACCCTGCGCGCCTCTGCTACCAGCCAGCGGGCCAGCGCCTTCAGCGCTTTCTTGACGGTGATGTGATAATCGCGGCCTTGCGCATAAACCGAAATTCGTGCGCGATCATGGGACGATTCCAGAGCTAGCGGGTCCAGCTGCGGGGCATAACTCATGCCCAGCGCGATAACGCTGCGCGCCGCATCCCACATGCTTTGCGGCCCCTGACGCACATCCGCGCGGTCCGCCATCCATTCCATTGTGCCGTGATACCCGGCATCCAGCCATTGTTTGAGACGGGCTGCCTGTTCGGGATTGTCTTGCGCCGGAGCGATGCCAACCGATACAAAGCCCAGACGGCGCGCCTCTGCTATCAAGTCTTGCTTAAGCTGAAGGATTACCGCGCTTTTAACCATGGTTGGGGTTACTCCCGTTCACATGCTGCGGTTATCCGGCATGTATGGATATGCCGCTAAGCGATACGCTCGATAAGGACAACAGTGTGACGGTCTCCAACGAAGGCGACAGCAATAGCGAAGCGCCGGCAGGAGACTCTCGCCCGCTCGCAATTGAGGCCCGCGGCCTGGTCAAGCGGTTCGAAGGCACCACCGCCGTCGACGGCGTCGACATTTCCGTACCCGAAGGTGCAATTTACGGCATTCTCGGGCCGAATGGTGCAGGCAAAACCACTACACTCAGGATGCTTCTCGGCATTATTGATCCGGATGAAGGCCTGCGCCGCGTTTTCGGACATGACGAACCGCACGAGATTGCCAAGCTGATCGGCTACCTGCCCGAAGAGCGCGGCCTCTATCCGTCAATGAAGGCTTATGAAGCGATCGGTTTCATGGGCGCGTTGCGAGGAATGCCCTTGGAAGAAGGCAAGGCACGTGGCCGCGAATTGCTGGAAAATCACGGCCTCGCCCATGCTGCAGACCGGCAAATCCGGCAGCTGTCCAAAGGCATGGCGCAGACGGTGCAATTGCTCGGCACGCTGGTCCACCGGCCGAAGCTGGTCGTGCTCGACGAACCGTTTTCCGGCCTCGATGCGATCAATCAGGGCAAGCTGGAACGGATGATCCGCGAACTGGCTGAAAACGGAACTACCGTAATATTCTCCACCCATGTGATCCACCATGCAGAGCGATTGTGCGAAGGTGTTGCGATCATCGCCGGGGGCAAGGTGCCCTATGCCGGTTCGGTCGAGGCTGCGCGCGACCGCATCCCGGCGCAGGTCCGGCTGGAAACCCGCGAACGCGACGGCCGCTGGCGCAGCGCTTTACCCGAAGACGCGCGCCGAGAGGGGGACTTCTGGTATTTCTCGCTCCCCGAAAGCGGTATCGAGACTTTGCTTCGCGCATTGATCGAAGGCGAAGCTGGAATTCTTTCCCTGTCGATCGAACGCGCAGGCCTGCACGATGCGTTCGTGCATATCGCAGGTGAAGCTGCCGCCCGCGCTCTGGAAGCCGACAACGCAGCGGAGGCCGCACGATGAGCCAGCACACCCACGAAACCGCCCGGCTCACCACGCTGCAGGCCGCCTACGTGATCGCCAGGCGCGATTTCCTCGCCATTCTGTTCAGCCGCGCGTTCCTGTTCTTCCTGCTTGGCCCGCTGTTTCCGATTATCGTCGGCGGGCTGGCTGGCGGGATCGGCAGCTCGGTTCAGAAACAGACGGCTTCGGTCGAAGTGGCCGTTTCCATGAGCGAGACCGACAGCGCCGCAATGGTCGAAACCGCCGCCGCGCTGCGCAAGGACGTGGGCAATTTCGTGCCAAGTATGGTGGTACTGGATGCAGATCTGGCGGGCGAGGACCCGATGGCGATCCTGCAGGAACAACGCGCGCCATTTGCCGCGATTATCAGCGGATCACGTCAGGAACCCGTCATCACCGCGACCGGAAACCAGATCGATCGCTGGCGCGGCCCGGTAGCCCTTGTTGCGGCGACCAGCCTCGGCTCCTCGCCCAGCAATTTCCCAGAGATCGCCAGTGTCGAGGTCGCAACCAGCGGTGCCGATGTAAAACGCGACCGGGTCCGCACCGCACAGGCCGGGCAGATGCTGCTGTTCCTGCTTACCATGATCCTGGGCGGCATGGTGCTGTCCAACCTGGTTGAGGAGAAAGGCAACAAGATCATCGAAGTTCTTGCCGCCGCAATTCCGATGGACGCGGTTTTCCTGGGCAAACTTTTCGCGATGCTGGGCGTATCCTTTGTCGGCATTGCCGTGTGGGGATCGGTCGGCAGCCTGATCTATTTCGGTGCCGGATACGAATCGGCGACCTTTGCCGCCCCCGCCGTTGGCTGGCCGATGTTCTTCACATTGGGCGTGATCTATTTCGCGATGGGATATCTGATCCTCGGTTCGCTGTTCCTCTCGATCGGATCGATGGCGGCTACGGTGCGCGAGGTTCAAACCCTGTCCATGCCGGTGACGATGCTGCAATTGCTGGTTTTCTTTTTCGCAAGCTACGCCATGGCGGCACCGGGCTCGACAATGGAAATCGCCGCGACGATTTTCCCGTTCAGTTCTCCCTTCGCCATGCTGGCGCGGGCCGCTCAGGTCGATTCGCTGTGGCAGCATGCGCTGGCGATTGGCTGGCAGATCCTGTGCGTGGCGGTTTTCGTGAAAGCCGGGGCCAGCCTGTTCCGCCGCCGCGTAATGAAGTCCGGGCCGCGAGGGGCAAAATCGGCGAAGCGCCGCAGTTTCCTTTCAATGCGCCGCAAGGATAAGTCGCAAATCGCAACCCACTATTGACATTAGGGTAAGTAAGTTCAGGATGGGCCGGTAATCCGACGCTTGGAAAGAGCGCGGGAGAGGAGAGAATGCCAATGGCCACGCAGGCACCAGAGAAGCCCCAGTTCCGTACATCGCCTTCAGCGTATGAAACGCTGGTGAAACATCTCGATGCACATCCGGAAGATCTTCCGAAGCATCCCGAGAAGTACGATGTAAGCCGCAGCGACATTTATTATGAAGACCGGTGGCAGCCGATCTTCGCGGAAATGCGCGCAAAGGGCCCGCTTCACTATGTGTCCGAAAGCCCGTTCGGCCCGTACTGGAATGTCGTCTCGCACAAGGCGATCCAGCATATCGAGGCCCTGCCCGAGCTGTTTTCCTCCAGCTGGGAGCATGGCGGGATTACCATTCTCGAGCGCGATATGGATGCGGAGGAAGGCCGCGAGCTGCCGATGTTCATCGCGATGGACCGGCCCAAACATACCGGCCAGCGCCGCACCGTGGCACCGGCGTTCACTCCCGCAGAAATGAAGCGGATGGATGACGAGATTCGCAAGCGCACAGGCGAACTCCTCGATTCCTTGCCCAAGGGTGAAGTGTTCGATTGGGTCGAGACGGTTTCCATCGAACTGACGACCGGCATGCTTGCCATCCTGTTCGGTTTCCCGTGGGAAGACCGCCATCTGCTGACTTTCTGGAGCGACTGGGCAGGCGACACCGAGATCGCGCTGGTCAAGGATTTGACCAATGACCGCGAGGAAGTCCTCCAGGAAATGGCAACGTATTTCCAGCAGCTTTGGATGAAGCGTGCACAGGAAGAACCCGGCCCCGATCTTATCTCAATGATGATCCATTCGCCTGCGATGAACCAGATGGACCCGCGCGAATTCATGGGCAATCTGGTCCTGCTGATCGTGGGCGGAAACGACACCACCCGCAACACCATGTCGGGCATCATTCATGCATTCGACAAATTCCCCGACCAGCGCAAACTGTTCGAGGAAAACCCGGATTTGATCCCCAACGCAGTGCAGGAATGCATTCGTTACCAGACCCCGCTTGCGCATATGCGGCGCACGGCATCGGAAGATACCGAACTGTTCGGAGAACAGATCAAGAAAGGCGACAAGCTGATCCTGTGGTATCTTTCGGCCAACCGCGATGAAGAGCTGTTCGAAAATGCCGAAAAGCTCGACATAACGCGCGAAAATGCCCGCAGGCATCTGAGCTTTGGCTACGGCATTCACCGCTGTGTCGGTGCGCGGCTTGCCGAATTGCAGCTGCGTATCCTGCTTGAAGAAATGCACAAGCGGCGGATGCGTGTGCATGTCGCAGGCGACGTCGAGCGGGTCCGGGCGAATTTCGTTCACGGCTTCCGCAAACTGGAAGTCGAGATCACCGAATTCTGACCAGTTCCGGTATACTGGTCAGTCCCGCGCTTTCGGGCATGATCCGTGTGAAACCTTTCTGCTCCCCGCGCCGTATATAGGTGTGAGCAGAAAGGATTGATCATGCCCGAACACGCAGTTTCAACCCGCCGTTCCTTCATCGGCTGGCTATCAGCAGGCGCCGCCTTGCCGGTATTGGCTGCTTGCGGCAGCGCGCCAGCAGAAGCGCGTAATTTTCCGGTCAAGCTAAGCGATGCGCAGTGGCGCAAGAGATTGACCAAGCAGGAATATTACATCCTTCGCGAGGCCGGGACTGAGCGCCCCTATAGCTCACCGCTGGACAAGGAAAAGCGCAAGGGGACCTTCATCTGCGCAGGTTGCAATAACCGCCTTTATTCTTCTGCG
Organism: Pontixanthobacter luteolus; assembly: GCF_009828095.1. Taxonomy (GTDB): domain Bacteria; phylum Pseudomonadota; class Alphaproteobacteria; order Sphingomonadales; family Sphingomonadaceae; genus Pontixanthobacter; species Pontixanthobacter luteolus. The sequence continues at coordinate 378,594 of NZ_WTYP01000002.1, forward strand.
ACCAAATATGACAGCCGCACAGGATGGCCCAGTTTCTGGAAGCCGATCGCTGGCGCAATCGCGACAGATACCGATTACAAGCTGGGTTATCCGCGAACAGAAGTGCTGTGCGCGGATTGCGGAGGTCATCTGGGTCATGTGTTCAATGACGGACCCAAGCCGACCGGAAAACGCTATTGCATGAACGGCGCAGCGATGGATTTCATCGCGGCATAGCCGCCGCAAACCTGCGCCTAGTTGCGCACGCGCCAGACCCTGAAGCTGTCTGGAGTGTCCAGTTCAACCGGTTCCAGCCATTCAGGGTTTTCACCGCTGATTAGCTGCGCAGCCAATCCGCCGGGATTTGCCTGAGCATACAGATTCGGCTCCGCCAGATCGCTGCACAGCGCCACATAGGCGGCTCCGCGTTTGCCGATGATCCTCTGTGCTGTCACCGGATCGCTGGTAAATGCCAGGATCACATCGCGCATGGCCATTTCTGCACGGTGATGGCTGGTCGCGATCACAGCGTGATCGGTGTCCAGGAGGATAACGGGGCCTATGTCGAGCGGGGCAAAGATCGTACCATTTTCCAGCCGCTTCAGCTGCCTGGCAGATTGCTGCAACTGGCAATCGCTGCTGCGAACGATGCCCGCCGGTGTCCCGGCGCTATCTTCGTCCAGTGCGCTTACCGCATCCCACACCCTGACCGGAGTTGCCGGAAGCAACAACAGGATCGTCGCCGCAACCGCACCGACTTTTGCCAGCAAGCGATCTTCGATTCTGAGGATGCGGAATAGCCTGGTGGCCAGCCAGCCAAGCGGGATCGCCGCGATGACGCAAGCAAACGCCGCAGAACGCCAGACCAGCAGCGACATCACGATGCTGCCCGCGATCAGGAAGGCGTATTCGCCCCACCAGGAACGGAGCCAATCGTGCGACTTCTGCCAGAGAATGAGAGTAGCCGAAAACGCCACCAGCAATTGCAGGAGCGTTGGGACGGCCTCGCTCAGGTCCTGTTCCCAAAAGGGTCGCCCTTCCAGAATGTGCACATACCAGTAATCGTGGACCAGCGGATCAAGCGATGCGAACGGCGTTATCAGGCATTTCGGCGAGGCCAGCCCGAAGAAAGAAAGGCCCGCGGCCCCGGTCAGACCAAAAACGGCGACCAGCGCCGGTCGCGGCATTGCAGGTGCAGCCGCGATTGCGCCCGTACCGATGGCGGTGATGATAAAGAAACCCAGATGGGCGGGAGAAACAGCGTCGCAGTACTGAGCCAAGTCGGCTGTGCCGCGCGTCAGGAAAAAGATGACCGAAAGGCCAAGCGCCAGCGCCTGCATATATCCGACAAGCCACCAGCGGGCAGCCCGGTCGCGGAACCAGCGGATAAACAGCACTGCCCCGAATAGGGCGACCATCGGCAGGATTTCGATCGAAATCGTCAGCCCGGCAGCCATTGCGAGCCCGGCGATCGCACCGCCCTGCAATGCCGATCGGTGCGCCATCGCCCACAGCGCGGCCGCAACCGCGACGATTTGCCACCCATGGTGGTCGACCCGCATGGGCTGAAGCTGAAAAACAAGCGGTGCGAGCAAGCCAATGCAGAGACACGCGAAGCCGGCGACTTGCGTATCGAACAATCGCCAAGCGAGCCGTCCGATCAAGAACAGAACTGCACCCAAAGTGAGCAGCGGGACCATGACCAGCGCTGCCGTTTCCGCGCCCGATTGGCCCAAAACCGGGCTGAGCACGAAAATCAGCAAGGCCAGCGGGATGTCGACCAGCCGCGACCAATGCATTTGTGTGCCTGTCGGGGGATCGATCCGGTACTGGTGTATATCGAACCAGCCCTGCCCGGCGATCAAGTCACGCACCTGGACCAATCGCAGCGCATCGTCCGGATCGGGGAATTGACCCTGCAACAACCGCGGCAGACCGATGGCAATGAAGATCGCAGACAACGCCGCCCAAACCAGCATGATACGCCGGTTGGGCCGTTCGTGCTGGCGATCCCGCCTGTCTCCTCCCGCCATGTCCATCTGGGTTACCCGGCAGGCCTGAAAACTACGCGGCTTCGCAGCAGCCATGTGACGCTAAAGCTCAAGGCAATCGCGACCAGCTTGGCCGGACGCGGGTCGAAGGCCATGTAATCGGCCGCGCCGACTATCGCGGTGGTTACCGCCAGCCCGGCAAAGGCGGAAATTACGAACAGTGCCTTCTGCTTTGTCCGTTCGCGGCCGCGCTCGGCCACGGTGTCCGTAAACACAGTGCGGCTGGATAGAAGCCAATGCGCAAGGATGCCCGCGCTGTAACCGGCAGCAGAGGCAATGGCCGCCAGCATACCCGCAGACAGCAGGACAAGGAACAAGCCGACATCGACCGCCAATGCCCCGACGCTCGCCAACAGGTAGCGCAGCAACCGGATATCGCGCAGCTTATCCAAGGCGGCGCGCATTCGCCTGGCGCCGGTCAAGGTTTGCACAGGCAGGCTCATGCCGCATTCCTCAAGCGACCTTGCGGCCTGCATGGTCGCCGTCAGCATCGGGTTTGATGCGTTCGGGGACATCGCGCAGCGAATTAAGTGCCGCTGCCTGATCAGCCGAAACCGTTTCGCGCGCCGGGATGGCTTTTTCGGCGCCTTCGTTACCGGCTTCGTGGTATTCAGCGTCTTCGTTGACGCACCACGTGTCATAGACACGCTCGCCGGCGAGAATGTTCTCGGTCGTGAGCATCGCGGTCATCATCGCGTGGTCCTGGTTGTTGTAACGGTGCATACCGTTGCGGCCAACAAGGTGCAGCGTGGGATATTTATCTTCCAGTTCGCAGCGCATCGCCTCGACATTCGCTGCATAATCCTCGTCATAGACGGGATAGGCTTTTTCCTGCCGGACAACCGCGCCGCCGACCACGTCCTGCGGGTCGCACAGGCCCAGAATCTGCATCTCTTTCTTCGCCAGTTCGATCAGATCCTCATCGGATGAAGACCACAATCCGTCATTCTCGAAACAGAAATACTCCAGCCCGACGCAAGCGACATCTTCATCCGGCACCATTTCCGGCGACCAGCTGCGGAAGTTCTGAACCCGGCCCACTTGGACCTTTTCGTCATGGATATAGATCCAGTTGTCGGGGAACAGGTCTTCCGATTTGATTTTCAGCGCCACCGTCAGGAAGTCGCGGTATTTCAGATTGGATGCGTTGAGTGTCGTATCCGGCAGCGGGTGCAGGCGCGCGGCCAGCTGCCGCATCGGTGCCGAACTGATCGCATCGCCGGCCTTCACCACGACCTTGTTGCCGTCCTTGTCCCGTCCGGTCATCCGCCAGCCGCCTTCGCCATCGGCAGCGAGCTGTTCCAGGCCGTGGCCCATCACGATGTGTCCCTTGCCCGTGGCAAGGATCTTGTCGCGCGCGGCGTCCCACATCATTCCGGGGCCAAGTCGCGGATAGCGGAACGTCTCCAGCAGAGTCTTGGCAGCTTGTCCGTCATTGGGTTTCTTGTTGAGCCCGAGCGAGCGCTTGAGGCCGTCCACGACCGCGCTCCACAGGCTGAGGCCCTTGATCCGCTGAGCTGCCCAATCGGCGCTCATTTCATCGCAGGGCATGCCCCATACCTTCTCGGTATAGGTCTTGAAGAAGATGGAATAGAGCTTCTTGCCGAACTGGTTCGTGGTCCAGTCTTCAAAGCTCTTCACGTCTTTCAGCGGAAACAGTTTGTAACGCAGATAGCTGACCATGCACGCAGTGGATCGCAACAGGCCAAGATTTCCCAGCGCCTCGAATGCACGCAGCGGATAGCTGTAGAACTTGCCTTCATAATAGATGCGGCTCATCCGCGGACGCTGGATGAAATCATCGGGCAGGATCTCGTTCCACAAGTCCACGACTTGCTGGCTTTTCGAAAAGAAGCGGTGGCCGCCAATGTCGAAGCGATAACCTTCATGTTCCACGGTACGGCTGATGCCGCCGACATAGGTTTCGTCTTTTTCGATGATCGCGACGGTCTTGCCCTGCTTGGTCAGCAGATACCCGGCGGTCAGGCCCGCGGGACCTGCGCCGATGATGGCTACGTCTACGTTCAATTCCCTGTTGGCGCTCGCGCTCATTCTTGCCCCCGGTGTTTGTATGATCCGGAGGTGAAGGAAATTGGTTAAGAGAAAGTTAGCGCGAGTGCGAAATCGCGCTCGGCGGAATGGCAGCAGAGTGCTCTGCGCGGCGGTCTGTGGGTGATTGCTCGCAGCGTTCGCCGCGCCCGTGGAGGTTGCGGATCAGTATCGCGAGGTTCGCCAGCGAGAACGTCGTATCGAACACCAGCCCGTAACATCCATCCTTGCGCCAGCGGACCCGCGCCTCGATCTCGGGCACTCCGCGTGCTTCCATCCGAATGGGCTGATCGATCATCAGACTGTCCGTTGTCTCGATGCTTCCGCCCTGCCGCGACAAATTCACCAGCTGGGCCTGAATCTGGCGGCCGTTCGTGTTGAGAGTTACCGGCAACTGGATGTCGAAGCGCAGATCGCGTTTGGGAAACTCGCCATAGCCGGCAACAATGGTGTCGACTTCGATCGGCACCAGGAACTGGAATCCCGCCTCTCCCGGCTTTTGCCAGATCAGTTCGACCGGGTGCATATCCCCGTTCTGGAATTCGATTGCCATCCGCTTGCCTTCGGGCAGCTCGTGAAAGCTTCGGATGCTCGCACCGCTGGCCGAGATATCGCGCACCACGCACAAATACTGACGGTCTTCCACCACCAGCTTCGCCGTGCGGATCAGCAAGGTGAAACGCGGCGCTGCGCGATCCTCCAGCTCGACCGGCTGATCCGGCTCAATTGGCAGTCCCTGTATGCCTTGCATTCTATACGGTCCCCGTTGCTGCCTGTCCTGTCTTCAGACGCAATTCCGGGGCTAAGCCAAATTGGCTAACAATATACTATCAGTCTATTCGGTAGTTTTTCCCGGCTTTTACTAGGCCGCAATCTTGGGAGACCAGTCCTCGCGAAAGGCGGTCCGACTAATTGCAGGATGGTACGGGTGACTGGACTCGAACCAGCACGATCAAAGATCAGGGGATTTTAAGTCCCCGGCGTCTACCATTCCGCCACACCCGCACGCTGGCATCCCTTAGGGTGTGCCCCGGTCGCTCTCAAGATTCTATTCGTTTGATATGCACGTAGCACCGCTGGCCGGGCATGGCCTGCAGCCCCGACACAGCCATGCGGCAAAACCCTCAGCTGGGGTTCAGCCGCTCACGCATTTCCTTGCCCGGTTTGAAATAGGGCACGCGCTTTGCAGCGACAGGAACAGCCTCACCAGTGCGAGGGTTACGGCCCATGCGTGCTTCACGTTCGCGGGTAGAGAACGCCCCGAATCCGCGCAGTTCCACGCGGCCACCTTCGGCAAGGCGTTTCGCGATCTCGTCAAAGAAAATGTCGACGACCTGTTCGATCTCGTCCGCCTTGAGGTCGGGATTATCCTTGGCGAGTGCCTGCAATAGCTCTGAACGTATCATTATTCTCTCCTCGCTCCCCCCCGAACTACACGCCCGGCAAAGAGCCCCCTTAACAAAGCAAAGTGCCGTTAACCGGCATCGCGACCCTGTCAACGAAGGTGCCAGAATGCGTGTGGCGGCGCAATGATTACAAACATCAAATCAAGCAAATGCGCGAATTTTCGGCGCCAGAGCCGCCAGATCAGGCTGATTCGAGCAATTCAGCGGGTTGAATGCCAAGCCTGCGCATGCGCTGCCGTATCTCGGGCCATTCATCGCGGATGAACTGATCGCGCTCGCTGCGGCGCAATTTTTCTGCCGCACCAGGCACCACATACATGCCCACACCGCGCTGCACCTCGACCAGGCCGTCAGACTGGAATTGCTGATATGCCTTGGCCACCGTCAGCGGGTTTGCGCCCTGCTCTGCTGCAAAGGCGCGCACCGATGGCAGCATTTCCCCTTCCGCGTATTCACCCTCGATGATAGACGCTGCGATCTGGTCGCGCAGCTTCAGGTAAACGGGTCGGGCTTGCTGGGTCATGGTATCGTCCTCTGGTAAGGTGCATCAGTGCCATAATACACTGCGCCGCGTCAAGTTCCCCGAAACCGCTAGAAACCGCACGGAAAGGCGGTTTCGATTGAAACTAGCGCTTCACATGAGAAATTCAGGCGTTAGTGTGCGTCGCTTCAACCCTCCGGTGGGAGAGGGGTAGACAAAAATCTATTGAGGGGGCCGCACGCCCATGACTGAGCTTATCTTTACGTTCGATTCCGCATTTGAAATGTGGGCGTTCTGGACTGCAGTGGTCGCTCTGGCAGCTTTCCTGCTGGGCGGCACGTATATCGTAACGCGTCCGCAACCGGAATTTGCAGGCCACCCCAAGGGATTGTTCCTGCTGTTCCTGGCTGAAATGTGGGAGCGTTTTTCCTACTACGGCATGCGCGCACTGCTGATTTTCTACCTCGTTCAGCACTGGATGTTCTCGGATTCCGAAGCATCGATAATCTACGGCGCGTACACAGCGCTGGTCTACATCACTCCTGTCGTAGGCGGCTATCTCGCCGACCGTTATCTGGGGCAGCGCAAAGCGGTGCTGTTCGGCGCGGTTTTGCTGACTTTCGGCCACTTCTTCATGGCTTTCGAAGGCAGCGGCGGACAGGCTGACCCCACCATCAACGTGTTCTGGGCAGCCTTGGCGCTGATTATCGTCGGATCGGGCTTCCTGAAGGCGAACATTTCCGTGATCGTCGGCCAGCTCTATTCGCGCACCGACATTCGCCGCGACCCTGCCTATACGATTTTCTACATGGGCATTAACGTTGGTGCGGCGACCGCTTCGATTATCTGCGGCTACCTCGGCCAGACTTACGGTTGGCAGTACGGCTTCGGCCTCGCCGGTATCGGCATGCTGATCGGCCTGATCTTCTTCGTCCTCGGCAAGCCCTTGCTCCTGGGCAAAGGCGAACCGAAAGACCCGGCCAAGCTGGCTGGCGGCAAGGAATTCGGCATTTACGGTGCCGGCCTTGCGATGGTCGCACTGTGCTGGGCTGCAATCCAGTATCAGGAACTGGTCGGCACAGTCCTTGGCGCATTTGGCGGCGCCTTGGTTGCTTACGTTTTGGCCATTGTCACTTTCCAGATGGCTTACGGATCATGGGAAGCGGCTCCACGGGTTCCATTCACGGTCTACCTCGCAAGTGCTGCGGTCATGATAATTGGCATCGTATTGGCCGCTCTTGGCAACTCAGCGATGGCTTACGTGGCTCTTGTCGGACTCGCAGGTTTGGTTGCCGTGCTAATCCAACAGTCGATCGTGAAGACTTTTCACGAGCGCGATCGGATCTTTGCAGCAATGTTCCTTATCCTGACGTCAATCGTCTTCTGGGCATTGTTCGAACAGGCCGGCTCCTCGCTCAACCTGTTCACGGATCGCCACGTCGACACGGAAGGCGTCAACGCCTCGATGTTCCAGTCGATCAACGCGATTTACATCGTGCTGCTGGCACCGCTGTTCGCGATGCTGTGGCAGAGCCTTGCCCGCAAGGGTGCGGAACCATCGACCCCGATGAAATTCGGCCTTGCCGTAATTCAGGTGGGTCTTGGCTTCCTCGTCCTTGTCTGGGGTGCAGAATCGGCCGGCGTGAACGTGCCGACGCCGGTGATCTTCATCTTCCTGATCTACCTGCTGCACACCACTGGTGAGCTTTGCCTGAGCCCGGTTGGCCTCAGTGCGATGAACCGCCTCAGCCCGGGGCAAATTGCTTCATTGGTTATGGGTACTTGGTTCTTCGCATCGGCAACCGGTAACTTCGCAGCCGGCCTGATCGCAGCAGCCACCGGCGCCGAAGGTGTCGGCGAAACGGCTGGCAAGCAGGTCGTGCTCGACGTTTACCAGACCGTTGGCCTTTACGCCGTCGGCATTGGTGTCGCCGTGATGGTCGTCAGCCCGCTGATCAAGAAGCTGATGCACCTTGACACGCTGCAGGATGACAACGTCGGTGACGATCTCGAGGGTCAGGCTGCTGCCGGTCTTGAATCGCAAGAAGGCGGCATCCATCCTGCGACCCGCGGATAAGAGTTCGAATAAATTGGAGACTAAAGCGATGCGCTACCGTGCCTTTACCATTCTGGGGGGCGCGGTAGCGCTCGCTGCTTGTTCCGGTGCCGGGGAATCCCGACCGGCAAGTGCCGCGGACAAGGCACCTGCCGCAGCCGAAACCCCATACGCCTCCACCTACAGCGCATATCCCGGCGCACCCACCGCGCTGGTCGGTGCGACCATTTATGACGGGACCGGCGGCAAGATAGAAAACGGCGTGGTCCTGTTCGCTGACGGTGAAATCGTCGGTGCGGGAGGCGCGGACATGGCAATCCCCGCTGGCTACACCCGGATTGATGGCGCCGGCAAATTCGTTACCCCGGGCATTATCGACATTCATAGTCATCTGGGCGATTATCCCAGCCCGTCGGTCCAGGCGCATTCCGACGGCAACGAAGCAACCGATCCAACCACGCCCGATGTATGGGCAGAACATTCTGTCTGGCCGCAGGACCCCGGCTTCAGCCGGGCGATGGCCAATGGCGGCATAACCGCGCTGCAAGTCCTGCCCGGTTCCGCCAACCTGATGGGCGGGCGCACGATTACACTGAAGAACGTGCCCAGCCGGACGGTGCAGGGGATGAAGTTCCCTGATGCGCCCTACGGCATGAAGATGGCCTGCGGTGAAAACCCCAAGCGCGTCTATGGCAGCCGTGGCCGCAAGCCATCCACCCGGATGGGCAATTTCGCAGTCAATCGCCAGACCTGGCTCGATGCGCAGGAATATGCCGATGGCGACCGCAAGAAACGCAATCTGGCAAAGGAAACGCTGGCCGGCGTGCTGGACGGCGAAATCCTGATCCACAACCACTGCTACCGCGCAGACGAAATGGCGCTGGTGATGGATATGGCCAAGGAGTTTGGCTACAAGGTGAGCACGTTCCATCATGCGGTTGAAAGCTACAAGATCGGCGACCTGCTGAAGGAAAACGAGGTTTGCTCCGCAGTTTGGGCCGACTGGTACGGGTTCAAGATGGAAAGCTATGACGGCATTCCTGAAAACGCTGCGCTGATCCATCAGTCCGGTGCCTGTGTGGTCATCCATTCCGACGATGAAAACGGAATCCAGCGTCTGAATCAGGAAGCTGCCAAGGCGCAGGCCGCCGGGCGGCGCATGGGGATCGAAATTTCCGATGCCGACGTAATTTCCTGGATCACTCTCAACGCCGCAAAAGCGATGGGTATCGGCGATCAGACCGGCAGCCTGACAAGCGGCAAAATGGCCGATGTCGTGCTGTGGAACGGCGATCCGCTGAGCGTCTATTCGCGGCCCGAGAAGGTGTGGGTCGACGGTGCGCTGCTGTACGATGCGAACGATCCGAAAAGGCGCCCGGTAAGCGATTTCGAGCTTGGCCAGCCCGGTGAAGGAGACGTGAAATGAACCGCGTTATGAAGTTCACCGCCGCCGTCAGTGCCCTTGCCATAGGCGCGGGTTTCGCTGGCTCTGCCGCTGCGCAGGATTTCGCCATCACCAATGCAACCGTCGCAATCGGTGATGGCAGCGAACCCGTGAATGGCGCGACCGTCGTTGTACGCGGCGGAAAGATCGTCGCGGCCGGGGCCGGCGTCGCCGCACCAGGGGATCTGCAAGTGTATGACGGCCAGGGCAATTGGGTCACCCCGGGCATCTTCATGCCGCTGACCGATCTCGGTTTGTGGGACGTAGGCGCTGTAAACGACAGCAACGACGTGCGCGCCGGTGATGCCCGTTTTGGCGCAGCGCTGGATGCCTCGACTGCGGTCAATTACGCATCGCAGCACATCGCAGTCAGCCGCGCTGGCGGAGTGACACGGGCGACCATCACAACCGCACCGGCGGACTCGATCTTTGCGGGCCAGGGTGCAGCCATCGATCTGGGCGCAGATCCTGACGCAGTGATGCAAGCCAAGAAATTCCAGCTCGTGGTGCTTGGCGAAATGGGTGCGCGGATTGCTGGCGGCAGCCGGATTGCCGCCTATGCCGAATTCGCCAATGCTTTGCGCGAGGCGCGCGACCTTGCGAACGGAAACTGGAGCGGTGAAGACAATTTGCTAACCCGCGCCGATGCCGCCGCCCTTGGCGCGGTAATCAGCGGCCAGCAGCAATTGTATGTGCACGTGGAACGTGCGGCCGACATCACCGCCGTGCTGGGCCTCAAACGCACATATCCGCAGCTCGATCTGGTGCTTGTCGGGGTCAGCGAAGGCTGGATTGTGGCCCGCCAGATCGCCGCATCCGGCGTACCGGTTATCGCCGACCCGCTCGATGACTTGCCTTCCAGCTTCGAACAGCTGGGCGCCACGCAGAGCAATGTGGGCCGAATGGTCGATGCTGGCGTAAAGGTTGCGCTTGGCGGACTGAGCGGCGGGATCACCGGGCCGCGTACTGCGCCGCAATTTGCCGGCAATCTGGTGGCTCTGCAAAAAGTGCCGCGCGCCTCCGGCCTGACATGGGGCGAAGCCTTCGCCAGCATCACTTCCATCCCGGCCGAGATTTCGGGATATGGGGGCCAGTTTGGCGTGCTGAAACCCGGTGCCGCAGGCGACGTGGTGGTGTGGGATGGTGACCCGCTGGAAGTATCGAGCGCACCGGTTCGTGTTTTCATTGACGGAATCGAGCAACCGCTCACCAGTCACCAGACGCGCCTTCGTGATCGTTACCGCGATCTGGACGAGAGCGACCTTCCCAAAGCATACGACTGGTAAACGGACCTGATGAGCATGAGATTCGTGACACTGCTTGCCGCAGCAGGCGCAGCGGCATTGTCTTCGCACGCCGCTGCGCAGGACGGGCAACCCGCCGACCGTTCCGAAGATGTCGCCTGGCATAATCAACAGCAGGCTGCGCTTGCCATGCGCAGCTATAAGGATGGCTGGTCTTATCTGGACGGCGGCCTGTTGTGGCGGCGGGTCAAGGGCACGGGTCAAGGCCCAAAGCCGCGTGTCGCCGATACGGTAACCGTGCATTACGCAGGCAGGTTCACCGACGGGACCAGTTTCGACAGTTCGTTCGACCGAGGTCAACCGGCTACCTTCCCGCTGCGCCGGCTGATCAAGGCGTGGCAGTTGGCAATCCCCGAAATGGGCGTCGGCGATACGATCGAAATCGCGGTGCCTTCAGATCTTGGCTACGGCCCGTTCGGCAAGGGGGCGATACCCGGCGGCGCGACCTTGCTGTTCACTATTGAATTGCTTGGCATCGCGGAAAGCTAAGGCACAGCGCAAGCCGCGCCGATTGTCATCTCGGGTGCAATGTGGTTCTCTGCACTGAGGCGGAGGATAGCAGATGGACCTGGCACTCATTTCCCTGATTGCAGCGAGCACGGCGTTTGTCGGCACGCATTTCGCCATGTCGCACCCGCTGCGCGCGCCGTTGGTCCGGGCGCTTGGCCCCACCGGCTTCATGGGCATCTATTCACTCGTCAGCGCAGCCTGCATGGTGTGGATGTATTTCGCCTTCGTCGCCGCCGGAGCAGGCACGCCCCCGCTATGGTCAGGGTTCGGCGATTTTGCATGGATGTCCGCAAGCTTCCTGACCCTGCTCGCACTGATCCTGTTCGCAGGCTCGTTGGTCGGCAACCCCGCCCTGCCCGCGCCGGGGGCTGAGGACGCCGCAAGGGCGGAGGTCAGCGGCGTGTTCAAGGTGACCCGGCACCCGATGATGTGGGGTTTTGCGCTGTGGGGCGCATCGCACATGATCGCCGTACCCACCGCGCGCACTCTGATTGTCGCGAGCGCGATCATCTTTCTCGCACTGGTCGGTGCCTATATGCAGGACCGCAAAAAACGCGTGCTGATGGGCGATGCGTGGGCGCAGTGGCAGGTGAAGACCACCTATTGGCCCCGGTGGGAGCGGATCTTGCAGGTCGGCGTATTCCCGCTGGTCGGCGGAACCGCACTGTGGCTGGCGCTGACCTATATTCACATTCCGCTGGGCGGATGGGAAGCGGGCATCTGGCGCTGGGTTTGACGGTACTGCTGACGGCATCTGGGATGGCGTACCGTTCAGCTTCGGCCCTCAAATACTGACAATCTGGAACACATGGAACACTGTCCCTTAGCGGAAAATCTTCGCACCCCAGGGGCCGGTCACGCACGCTTCTACGATGGGAAATAGCAGCGCCGGCCTAGCAACATCGCCCGCCTGTAGGACAGCGGCCCTGCGCCTATTCGCCTTTGAAAACCGGCGCGCGTTTTTCCAGCAGCGCGTCGACACCTTCCATGTGATCGGCGGTGGAATGCATCAGCGCCTGCGCATTGGCGGCCATTTCCAGCGCGGTGTCATAACTGGTGTGGCGCCCTTGCCGCATCAGGTTCTTCGCCTGGCGGAGCGCGTGCGGCGGCATGGCGGCAATTTTGGCCGCGAGCGCCTGCGCCTCGTCCATCAGCGTGTCGCCTTGGGCTACGCGGCTGACCAGCCCCCAGTCTAGCGCGGTCGCGGCGTCGATCACATCGCCGGTGTAGAATAGCTCGGCCGCGCGCGCCTCCCCGATGATGCGCGGCAGGATCCACGTGCCGCCATCGCCCGGGATGATGCCCAGCTTCAGGAATGTGACGCCAAACTTCGCTTTCTCGCTCGCGATCCGCATATCGCCAAGACAAGCGAGGTCGCAGCCCAGCCCGATCGCCGGGCCGTTGACAGCAGAGATCAGCGGGACGCGCAAACCGTATAACGCGCGCAGGATCTTGTGGATGTTGTTGCGATAGCCATCGGCAATTGCAGGGGCGGTGCCGCCAAAATTGCCGGTCTTTTGCTTCATCGCCTTGACGTCGCCGCCCGCCGAAAACGCGCGCCCCGCCCCGGTCAGGATCACGCAGCGCACATCCATATCGGCGTTCACAGCATCGCACGCTTCAACAAACGCATCGCCATCCCCCGCCGCGCCGAGCGGGTTCATCGTGTCGGGCCGATTCAGCGTGAGAGTGGTGACGTGGTTGGCGGTGTCGATCTGGAGAAGTGGCATAAATTTATCGCAAATCTTTCTGGCAAAATTACAGCGGCGCAAGCTTCTCGGCTGATTGCGGCATCGAGAACTCAAAGTCGGCAATGAAGGATGCCTGGGCCACGCACCCGATTGTGTCGCCCATCTGCATGATCCCTTCAAACGTTCCGGGCTGCGCTGCCAGCCATTGTGCTGAAACCTCTACCAAGCCTGCTTCCTCTACAAAGATATCTGTAGCTTCGGGGCCACAAAATGTTTCGACGCGCTTTGCGATCTCCATATCGCTCTCTCCAGGCTTGCGCTCCGGAGGAGGACCTCTTTCGGGCTCCTTGGCAAACTGGATACGGGCTGTAGCCACCTGTCGCGGGCGTGCGATTTCTGCGCGCAACTTCGCAAAACGCGGAGCAAGTTCGGGAGAGAATTCGTCCCCGTAGAAGGTTTTGTCGATCAGGCTGGCCGCGCACCGCAGCTCCTCGTCGCTCGCCTCGGTATCCCTGACCCTTACAACTTCGCGTTTGGCCTTGTTCTTCACCACCGCGACCTGATCGAAGCCGCACGCCTCAACCCGTGCGCGCATTTCCCGGCGCGAGGGGTGGTCGTAATAGGTGCCCGGATCAAAAGCCTCACCAGCCAGCGCCAGGCTGAGTGAGGCAAGGATCATGCTCGCGCCTCTTCCACCCCGGCGCTGTTGTGCCGCAGTGCTTTGAGCACAGTCTCGACGATCTGCGGTGCGTTGAGGCCTGCTTCGTCATACTGCTTTTCAGGGGCGTCCTGATCCTGGAACATGTCGGGCAGGCGCATCGTGCGGATTTTCAGCCCCGCATCGGTAAGACCTTCATCGCTGGCAAAAGTCAGCACATGCGCGCCGAGGCCGCCGATCGCGCCTTCTTCCACGGTGATGACAACCTCATGCGTGCGCATCAGTTTTTCGATCAGATCGGTGTCGAGCGGCTTGGCAAAGCGCAGATCGGCAACGGTGGTGGACAGGCCCTTGGCCTCCAGCTCGTCAGCAGCTTTCAGGCTTTCCGACAGGCGCGTGCCGAGTGAGAGAAGCGCAACCTTGGTCCCTTCACGCACGATCCGGCCCTTGCCGATTTCCAGCTTTTCCAGCTGCTCCGGAATTTCAACGCCGGTGCCTGCCCCGCGCGGATAACGCAGCGCAATCGGCCCGTCGTCATATTCGGCTGCGGTGTACGTCATATGCGCCAGTTCCGCTTCGTCTGCGGCGGCCATGACCACGAAATTCGGCAACGTGGCGAGATAGGTGATGTCGAACGCGCCAGCATGGGTCGCGCCGTCTGCACCGACAAGTCCGGCACGGTCGATGGCGAAGCGAACCGGCAGGTTCTGGATCGCGACATCATGCACCACCTGATCATAGGCGCGCTGCAGGAATGTCGAATAGATGGCCGCGAACGGGCGCATTCCCTGCGCCGCGAGGCCCGCTGCGAATGTTACGCCGTGCTGTTCGGCGATGCCCACATCGAACGAGCGTTCCGGATGCGCCTTTGCGAATTTGTCCACTCCGGTGCCGCTGGGCATAGCAGCGGTGATCGCGCAGATGCGGTCATCGCTGTCGGCCAGCTTGGCCAGAGTTTCGCCGAACACGTTCTGATAGGCGGGCGGCCCGCCAGAGCTTTTCTTCTGTTCGCCGGTGATGACATCGAATTTGGCGACGCCGTGATATTTGTCGGCGCTGTTTTCAGCCGGTTCGTATCCCTTGCCCTTTTTGGTGACCACATGGATCAGAACCGGGCCTTCTTCTGCATCGCGAACATTTTCCAGAACCGGGATCAGGTGATCGAGATTGTGCCCGTCGATCGGGCCGACATAATAAAAGCCCAGTTCTTCGAACAATGTCCCACCGGTGACCATGCCGCGGGTGTATTCTTCCGCCTTGCCCACTGCCCGGTGCGCGCGGCGCGAGATTTTCGCCACGGCTTTCGACGCAAGACTGCGCAGGCCGAGATATTCACTGCTCGACACCATCCGCGCGAGATAGCCGCTGAGGCCGCCGACCGGCGGGGCGATCGACATGTCGTTATCGTTCAGGATCACGACCAGCCGATTGCCGGCCTGTTCGGCATTGTTCATCGCTTCATACGCCATGCCCGCGCTCATCGCGCCGTCGCCGATTACCGCGATGCCGCGGCCCGGCTTGCCATTCAGCTTATTCGCCACCGCGAAACCGAGCGCGGCCGAAATCGAGGTGGAGCTGTGCGCCGCGCCGAACGGATCGTATTCGCTCTCGCTACGCTTGGTGAAGCCCGACAGGCCGCCGCCCTGGCGTAGCGTGCGGATGCGGTCGCGGCGTCCGGTGAGAATCTTGTGCGGGTAACACTGGTGGCCGACATCCCAGATCAGTTTGTCGTCCGGGGTGTTGAACACGTAATGGATGGCCACGGTCAGTTCGACCACACCAAGGCCCGAGCCGAGGTGGCCGCCGGAGGTGCTGACCGCGTCGATCATTTCGGCGCGCAATTCGTCGGCAACCTGCCGCAGCTGGTCAGCTTTCAGCTGGCGGAGGTCCGAAGGGTATTCAACCGTGTCCAGCAGCGGCGTCTTGGGGCTTGAAGTCATGCCCTGCGTTCTAGCCGTGTGGCCATGCCTTGTCGATTCTGACTATCGGTTTGTTTCAGCAGTTTGCCGGGATGGCTCAGCTGCAGCTTGCGCAGGTCCCGCGGATCTCGATTATCGGGCGTCTGGCGCGGAAATCCGCAGCTTTTGCGACACCGCGAACTTTCTCCGAAATCTCGTCATTGTCGATATGCGTGGCTTCGCCGCATTCGTCGCACACCAGGAAGATGCAATCGTGCTCGCAGCCGGGGTGGCTGTTTGCGAGAAAAGCATTGGCGCTCTCCACCCGCAGGGCGAGGTTGTTAGCCACGAACAGGTCGAGAATCCGGTACACGCTGTTGGGTGCAACGCGCTTGCCGCGTTTGGCCGACAGGTTATCGGCAATGTCATAGGCCGAGGCGGGCCGTTCGTGCCGCGCCAGTTCCTCGAAAATATCCGCGCGCATGCTGGTCCACTGCTCGCCCGAGCTGACGAGAGAATCGCGTGCTGCATCGATCAGGCTTGCGCCTGAATGTTCGTGATGGTGGTGATTATGATTGCCCATGCAATGCCATATAGCGACACAGATCGCGCTATGCCACTTTCAGCGCGGCCTTCCCCGTCAGCCGGGAACGAAGTTTGACCGGTAATGCGACGGGTAAAGCCGTTTCAACGCGTCGATTTTTGGCTTGTCCCATGTCTGAATGTAACCGTGGCGGGGGTTCTTCAGCATGAAATCCTGGTGGTATTTCTCGGCTTTGTAGAACTTACGGTATTTTTCGATCTTGGTGACGATCGGGCTGTTCCAGACGCCGGATGCTTCCATCTGCCCCAGATACGCTGCGGCGACCTTGCGCTGTTCCGCATTCATCGGGACCAGCGCGGCGCGGTATTGGCTGCCGCGATCAGGGCCCTGCCGGTTGTGCAGGGTGGGATCGGCGCCCACTGAAAAGAATATCCGCAGCAATTCGTCATACCGGACGACCTTGGGGTCGTAGACAACACGGACCGCCTCTGCGTGCCCGGTCACACCGGTGTTGGTCTGCTCGTATGTGGCAGTAGCAGCGTTGCCGCCGTGATATCCGGAAACCGCGCTCTTCACGCCTTTGACGTGGCTGAAGACCGCCTCGATTCCCCAGAAACAGCCGCCTGCAAAGACGGCGGTCTTGAGGCCCATACCTTCATTGGCAAACTGTTTGGGTGCAGGCGCGAGAACGGCTTTCTCTGCTGCCTGCACAGGCATCCCGCATCCCGCCAGCGTCATTGCCGCTGCGGCCATGGGTAGCATGAGGCGGCCGAGGCGCTTCATCGGACCGTCGCGGCCACGGCATCGGGAATCAGCTGGCTGCCGAGATCGGGGCTGATCTGGAAGGCAACGAAGAACGCGCCCACGGCAAAGCCGATGGCAAAATTGCGCGCTAGGTCAGATTTGAAAAAACTCATGGCGGTTATCTTTGTTCTTTGTTCGAATCTTGAGGCGCGACCTTAGGAGGCAATCGCTTGCCAACCGGTGAACGCGGCGTTGTCTGAAGGATATTCGCGCCGGGCGAGCAAAAGGTTGCAACTATTTTGCTCGCACCGGAGGCCTGCGCCCCAAGCGGGTGCGAGTATCCGCGCGGAGCAGGCGCTCTACTAAACCAAGCTCTGGCCGGCCGAAACCTTAGTGGCGGAAGTGACGCATCCCGGTGAACACCATGGCAAGGCCCGCTTCATTGGCGGCGGCGATCACTTCGTCGTCGCGCATCGAACCGCCTGGCTGGATGATTGCCGTCGCGCCTGCTTCCGCAGCTGCCAGCAAGCCGTCGGCAAACGGGAAGAACGCATCCGAGGCAACAGCACTGCCCACCGCGCGCGAGGCATCCCAGCCATATTTTTCAGCGGCTTCCTGCGCCTTCATGGCGGCAATCCGCGATGAATCCCGGCGGTTCATCTGGCCTGCGCCGATGCCTGCCGTCGCGCCGTCCTTGGCATAGACGATGGCGTTCGATTTCACATGGCGGGCGACCGTCCACGCAAACAGGCAATCCTTCAGTTCCTGCTGTGTCGGCTCACGTTCCGTCACGACTTTCAGGTCGGCAGCAGAAATTGCGCCGTTGTCGCGTGATTGCACCAGCAGGCCGCCGGTTATCGGCTTGATCGCCAATCCGGCGCGGCGCGGATCAGGCAGATCGCCAGTTACCAGCAGGCGCAGGTTCTTCTTCCTGGCGAAAGCTTCGCGGGCCTCGTCCGTGACGGAAGGCGCGATCACCACTTCGGTGAAGATCTTGCAGATCGCCTCAGCCGTGGGGCCGTCGAGTTCGGTGTTGACCGCAACGATGCCGCCAAATGCGGAAACGCTGTCACAGGCCAGCGCTTCTTCCCATGCCTCGATCAGGCTGCCGCGCTGGGCCACACCGCAAGGGTTGGCGTGCTTGACGATGACCACCGCCGGATCACCGCCGGCAAATTCCGCGCACAGTTCCAGCGCCGCATCGGCATCGTTGTAATTGTTGTAGCTCAGTTCCTTGCCCTGAAGCTGCTCTGCCTGCGCAATACCCTTCGCGTGCGGGCCGACGGGTGTGTAAAGCGCTGCCTTCTGATGCGGGTTTTCGCCATAGCGAAGCTCGACAGGTGCCTTGCCATTTATCGCCAGCATGTCGGGGAACATCTGGCCCTGATCGGCAAAGGCGAACCATTGGCTGATCATGGAATCGTAGGAGGCAGTGGCGGCAAATGCCTTAGCTGCCATCCTTCGGCGGAAATCGAGTGACGTCGCACCGCCGCTTTGCTCAAGCTCGCCCAGCAATGTCTCGTAGTCTGAAGGATCTGTGACGATGGTGACGAAAGCGTGG
This sequence comes from Pontixanthobacter luteolus, assembly GCF_009828095.1. Taxonomy (GTDB): domain Bacteria; phylum Pseudomonadota; class Alphaproteobacteria; order Sphingomonadales; family Sphingomonadaceae; genus Pontixanthobacter; species Pontixanthobacter luteolus. The sequence continues at coordinate 396,970 of NZ_WTYP01000002.1, forward strand.
TTCTTTGCCGCTGAACGGACCATGCTCGGCCCGCCAATATCGATGTTCTCGATAATTTCGGGGCGCTCGGCACCTTTCGCGACGGTCGCTTCAAAGGGGTAGAGGTTCACCACCACCAGATCGATCGCGCCAATCGCGTGCTGTTCCATCGCCGCGAAATGTTCGGGGTTGTCGCGTACGGCGAGCAGTCCGCCATGGACCATCGGATGCAGCGTCTTGACCCGGCCATCCATCATCTCGGGGAAGCCGGTCAGATCGGAAACGTCCTTCACTTCCAGCCCGGCATCGCGCAGCGCCTTTGCCGTGCCGCCGGTCGAGACGAGCTCGACACCGCGCGCCGAAAGCGCTTGTCCCAATTCTGCCAAACCGCTTTTGTCGGACACCGAAAGCAGGGCCCGTTTAATCGTGACGTCGGTCATTGCGTGAAACTATCCCATTTTCTTGAGGAGCCAGGAGAATGTCCCTCCGCTCCTCGATGTCATGCCCTGAATTACCAATTGCTGGATCGGATGCGGCCGCCCGCCGCCATCGACCCACATGCTTTCCTCGATCGAAAGCTGCGCTGTTTCGTCTTTCAGGCCGCCATCCAGCGATCCAACACGGAACTGCCAATAGGTGCCATCGGGCAAAGCGAGCCCGGCGCCCTTCTTGTCGTCCGACAGGCCCAGCTCGATGCCCGGTCCGATATGGAAACGGATTGCGAAACCGATCTTGCCGCGCTTGCCCTTCTTGCCGACCGGCACCAGCAAGTCTTCGCCGCGCAGTTCGCTGCCATCGTCACGCATCACCAGAATTCGGCGGTGGTTCAGGCCGAAACGGCCCGAATACCCGTCATGGCTCGCCTCAAGCCGGGTGGCCAGACCGTTCTTGACCTGCATGGTCTTGCGGTCGACTTCGACTTCGTTGACGCCAGCGCCAAGTTTGCCATTGATATGGACCGCAGTGGAATTGGCGTCATCCAGCGTCAGGGTCGAATGCGCAGCAGTTGCCCGCAATCCCTGTTCGATGCGGGCGGGAACCTGTCCGCCGGCAAAGGCTGCACCGCCGCAATTCACGATAATGCGCTGCCCCTTGGCGCACATTTCGAACGCGAGGGTCGATGCGCAGCCGGACCGGGCATTGCGCGAAAGCGCAGGCGGCGCTGCGTCAAAGATCAGCGTGGTCTTGTTACCGGCGATCCGCTGATAACCCCATTGCCGCACGTCTTTCAGCGGCCGCGCGCGAACACCGCTGGCATCGATCAGCGCAGCCAGACGATCTGCGCGAACTGCACCGGCGCCTTGCCAGCTTCCCAGCGCGCCGTCGGAATGGGTCACAGTATGCAGCGGCGGAACCAGCAGGTTCAGCATGGTCTCTAGCGCCTCGGGCGGGTCGAGATCGCGCGCAGCATAGCAAGCCCGCAGGTCCACCAGCAGCGCGATTGCATCGATCTGCGCCAGCGGGCTGCGCGACAGCACACCGCCATCATCGGCCACCAATTCGCCCAGCGCGCGCACCAGACCGGCTTCGCCGAACAACTTGCGCGGCTTGCCTTCCGGCATCAGCAATCCGGCAGCCACAATCGCGCACCAGCCCGCAACCTCGCCTTGCCGGTCGTCTGCCTTGGTCACGTTGCGGTCCAGCCAGCGGGCAGTTTCGGCCATTACTTCGAGGATCAGGCCGCGCTTTGCCGGATCTTCGTTCGACAGGATCAGCGGGGCGTTGACCAGCCAGTTCAGCAGCCGGTGCCCGGCATGCTCAACCTTCCACGGCGTGCCCTTGCCTGGCTTGCCATTGGCATCGAGCCATGCACCCATCACCCGCTCCGCCGTCGGCACGCATTGCTCGCGCGTGGCAGAGGCAGACAGGTGCCGCAGCCATGTGAAGCCATGCACCGTGCGCTCGAACGGCGGCGTCAGCCGCGCAGTCGCGGAAAAATCCATTTGCGCAATCGGCGCTTTGACGCCGTGCACCAGAAAATGCCCCGCGCGCAGTGCGACACCGGCGGCACGCTCGCCAGCATAGGGGCTTTCCACCGTGCCCAGCAGCCGCGGCTTTGGCGGCTTCGAAAACGGTGACGTCAGCGTGGATGCGGGCACACCGAGACGGTACGCCAACCGGATCAGCCGCTCTCCCGCGCTGGTGGAAGGCGGTGCAAAATCGGCAATGACCAGCGAACGGCCCGGCTGCAGCATTTCGCGCTTGGCCGAATGACTTTCGGCGGTGGCGGTTACCAGACCATCGCCGATGGTGTTCCGATCCGCTTTCGCCAGCGGCATTGCCAGCTGCGCTTCAGCGGGCGCAGCCGCGCTCTCTTTGGATGGAGCGGCACGTGTTTTGGCGGCCGCCTCGTTCATCAGCCCTGACCTCGCAGGGCAGCGATGTTGGCTGCATACTGTCCCGGTCCGCCTTTGAATGTCGCAGAACCGGCAACCAGCACATCCGCGCCGGCATCGACGCACAGGCGGGCGGTTTCAGGGTTGACCCCGCCATCCACCTCTAGGTGAATTTCGCGGCCGGTCTGGTCGATCATCGTGCGGATCGCCTCGACCTTGCGCAGTTGGCTGTCGATGAAGCTTTGCCCGCCGAACCCCGGGTTCACGCTCATCACCAGAACAAGATCAGCCAGATCGATCAGATAATCGAGTGTCTCGACCGGGGTGCCGGGGTTCAGCACGATGCCGGCTTTCTTGCCCAGCGCTCGGATAGCCTGCAACGTGCGATGAATATGCGGCCCGCCCTCGGGATGAACCGTGATGATATCCGCGCCTGCCTCGGCGAATTCTTCCAGATACTGATCGATCGGGCTGATCATCAAATGGACGTCGAACGGCTTGTCGGTATGCGGGCGGAGCGCTTTCACCACCGCCGGACCAATGGTGATGTTGGGGACGTAATGCCCGTCCATCACATCGACATGGATCCAGTCGCAACCGGCTTCGTCGATTGCGCGCACTTCTTCGCCGAGCCGGGCGAAATCGGCAGAAAGGATAGACGGGGAAATAAGCGGCTGAGCCATGGGTACACTTTTCAGGTTGCCAGTCTCCCGACTAGAAGGCGCGACTCGCCGCCACAAGCGGATCAGGCCCGCTTTTCCACACTGGACATCAAGGTTTCGCGCATTGCATTGCCCGCAGGGCACAATATGCTGCAAATATGAGCGCAATCCGGAAAGCCAGTGGCGAATTTATCGAAACCGACGTCGATGATGAAACGATCATCGTTTCACTGGCAAGCGGCGAGCTTTTCTCGGTCAAGGAAACCGGCCTGGCAATCTGGAAATTGATCGACGGATCGCGTGATCGGGGGCAACTGATCACCGCTCTGTCTGCGGCGTACAGCGTGGATGAGACGGAAATTGCATACGATATCGATGCATTTCTGACCGATGCCGCCCGCGCCGGATTACTTGCCTGAACCGTATCCGGATTTCCTGCATCGTTGCGAAAAGTTCGAAGAACAACTAGTTCAGTAATGTCGCAGAAAAAGACGGAAGTGAAACATGACCGCCAGTAATTTAAAGAAGGCCGGAGCCACCAATTGGGTCAAGCCTGTGCTCGAACGAATTGGCACCATTTCCGATGTCGCCGGGCGTCCGGTGCCTGTCAACCAAGACTCGGGTAACCGGAAATCCTGATCCCGCTTGGTCAGGCGGGGGGATGATCGCGGCCTGGCATTCCTGGGAGGGACATCGCCCGCCCTCGGATAAACCCATCAGGCACGCGTTGACCGCCTATCGCGGATCGTGCCGCCAGTTCATTTCAGGCGAAACCCGTCTTTTCACCGTTCGCCAAACTGAAAACCTGGCGCCAGATTGCCGCACCGTAATAATCGGCTGGATCGACAATTCCCGGGAAGTTGCAGCGACCCTTGGAATCCAAAGCTGCGACCCGGCCGTGATTTATCAAGCCGCCGTTGCAAGATGGGGCGAGACCGCAGATTGCAGGCTGGTGGGCAATTACGCCGCGATTTCCGCGATGCCCGACGGGTCGCTGCGCTTGGCCCGCTCCCCTTGGAACGCGCCGCCACTCTATTATGCAAATAACTGCGAGAGAGCGGTAGCCTCGCCGCTGCTGCGGGCGCTGTTCGCCGCCGGCGTTCCGCGCGATCTCGACTATGACTACGTGATCGATCAGCTGGCTTACGACTTTCGCGATGGCGACGATGCCTGCTGGTATCGCGGCGTCAGCAAGGTGCCCCAAGGCAGCGTCACCATCCTGAAGCGCGGCAGCACGCAGACCGATTGCTGGTATCGCGTAGACGACATTTGCCGCAGCGATCCGCGCGGCGCTGCGGAACGGGCGCTGGAATTGGTGCGGGATGCCTCGGAGCACGCGCTGAACATCGCAGACAGTCCGGCATTGGCGCTATCGGGCGGCCTCGATTCGTCAATCACAGCGAGCTGCCTGATAGAAGCCTTGCCAGCTTCGCAGCAGCTAAAGACCATCTCCTTCGGCCAAGATTCCGAATGGCCTGGCGCTTCTTCACCCGATACGATGGGTGATGAAATCCCGCTGGTCCGCGAATTCGCCAAGATGCATCCGCGCATCTCCATGCATGTCGCAGACCGGGCAATCGGCGATTTCGATCACCGCACACGCGAGATGGCAGCAGCGATGCAGATCTTCGCCCCGGGGCTTGCCAATGTCGGCAAATTCCACGGGATTTACGCAAAGGCATCGCAGCTCGGCTGCGACACGTTGTTTTCGGCTGAACTGGCCAATCAGAGTTTCAGCGCCGATGGACGGTGGGCCTATGCCGAATATGCACGGGCGGGGAAATGGGGCGAGTTGCTGAGGTTGCTCGCAAACCGCCCCGGCGATGATCGCCCGATCCTGCGCAAGATTGCGGCGCTGTCGATCCTGCCGCACCTGCCTGCTGCGGCGCGGCGCGGCCTGCGCGCGCTGGTCCACCCGCAGCGGCGCGACATGGTGCGGCTGCTGACCCCGTTAAGTGTTGAGGCACTTGGAAACCAGAGAAGTCGCGCCACTCTGCGCGCTTCGCAGTCCGATTGGGAGGACCTGACGTTCCCCCTCAATCGGCAACAGGCCGCAAGGCATGATTATCTCGCTGCCGACAGCGTCGGTGAAGACGTCAATCTGGCATTCGAACAGCTTTACGGAGTACGGCGCAGAGACGTGACAGCTTACCGCCCGCTGATCGAATTCTGCATCGGATTGCCGACGGAAAGCTTCGCCTGTGACGGCGCCGAACGCAAGCTGGCCAAACAGATGGCAAAGGGGCGAATGCCGGAAGAGCAGCGCCTGAACCCTCGTTATGGCCAGCATAATGCCGACTGGCACACGCGCATTGGCCGCCGCCGGGGCACTTTGCTGACAGGGATCGCTGCGATGCGGGACCATGAGTTCCTGTCCCGCACGCTTGATCTCGACCGGATCGAGACACTGCTGCGCGATTGGCCGGAACAGCCATCGCTCGATATCGATGCCGATTGGCCGAGAATGCTGGCGATCCCGCGTGCAGTACTGGCGGCCCAGTTCATCGGCCTGATCGAAGGGCGGAATGATCTGTGATTGCCCGTCCCGCCAGAACGGTAAATCCGGTTACAAGCTTTCATTACGGGCAGGCTTCAGTTCAGCCGCAATTCAGGGCTGCGGACGTAAAACCCGGTTTAAATCAGGCGTTCCGGGCATGATCCGGGGCCACAACAGAATCGAAGCGCGCTGTGCCGCGCAGAATCGGAAACTCTTTACGATGACGCTCAAGAACACTTTCAGGACCGGTGCGATGGCGCTGGCAATCGGCGGGCTTGCCGTGACAGCGCCCGCGATGGGCCAGTACCGCCAGAAGATCGGCAATGATTTGTCGAAATGCTCCGCCAATTCCAGATCGGCGGTCAAGGTGACGGTGCAAGGTATCGAATCCTCATCAGGCAAGATGCGCGTTCAGAGTTATAAGGGCATCTCCTCCGACTGGCTGGAGAAAGGCAAATGGCTGAACCGCATCGAGGCCCAGGCCAGCGCAGGAACCATGGTGTTCTGCGTGCCTATGCCCGGACCGGGCACTTACGGTATCGCCGTGCGGCACGACAAGAACGGCAATGGCAGCACCGACATAACCAAGGATGGCGGCGGAATGTCGAACAATCCCAGCATCAATATCTTCAACCTGGGCAAGCCGAGTTACAAGAAAACGCGCTTCACCGTGGGTGACGGCGTGACGTCGATCACCATCAACATGAAGTATATGTGATCTGCGGCGGGGCCCTCAGCCCTTTCGCCGTGCGCGCCACACCCTGAACAAGACGCCCGGTGCCGCCAGGATCGGATGTTTCTCGCGCCACGGCGTCAACTTTACCGGCACGCCGGTGTGCCGTTCCACCTTCCACGCCGCATAACGGCCCGCACCCTCGAACGTTGTGCTCGCCTTCAGCAGGCGCACGATATTCAGCGGCTTGCCCCAGCGCCGCTGGCGCCGCCATTTCCGCTGCACCGCTGCCTTCCAGTCCGCCCCTTCCTCGATCCGTATCGACCCGTCGGCGGCGGCCTGATGCCTGATCCCCGATGCCTGCAGCGCAGCCACGAAAAGTCCGCTGAAATGCGCACGGTTCAACGCGAGAATGGAATCCTCGCGCCCTGCCTTCTCGACGCGGAATTCAGCCTTGTAAGTCTCCCGGAACAGAGCACGCCAGAAATCATCCTCAACCCCCAGTTCGGGGCCTAGCGCGGCGGCGAAACGGCTTGCCGTGACAGCTGCGGCGCGCAGTGCCTGTACCACTTGCGAGCGCGCTTGATCATCCCTGTGCCAGACAAGCGAGCATGGCTGGACAAACCGCGCCCAGATCGTCGTATCGCGCGTTTCGCCGGCCGCAGCCTTGGTGAACACATCCAGCTGCATCGCCGCGACCTTGGCCCGCAGCGGCACACCGTCATATTCCCATTCGTGATAGCTCACCCGCGGCCAGATCCGGTCATCGGGTCCGGCCCGTTTCAGCAAGTAGAAATCGAGCACTCCGTCAAGCTCACCCGTCCGTCTGTTGGAGCCATAGAACAGCGCCGCGTCCGCCCCCGCTTCGGCTGCCAGCTTTTCTGCGAATGCGGCGACCGCAGGGTGCGGCTGAACGTCGATGCCGTGATTGATCCGCGTTTCCAGCGCATCCATTACGGCACCACGAAGTTCAATTCCGGGCCGGACGCCACGACATATGTGCCCGGCGGATAGGCTTCCCCGTCGAGGATATACTGGTCCCCGATCTGCAATTCGAATTCGTCGGCGGCCACTTGGTGGAAGCCGCCTTTGCCGGACGGCGAACCGAGGATCCCCGAGAAATACAAAGGCAGTTTTGCCAGAGTGCGGCGGCGCGGCTTGTCGAGCACCGCCAGCCGCAGCCCGGAATGTTCAGTGCTGAAGAGCTTTATTCCCGCAGGAAATTTCTCAAGCGTGGAAGCAAGGAAGATGCTGCGGGTTGCAGGATCACCGTGGCCGCTATGCGGCATCGGCGCGCGTTCGCTGCCCAGATGGATCTGCATTGGTGTGCCCCGGCGCCAGATATTGGAATCGCTGCCGAACAGGCCCTGCAACACCCCCCATACCGAGGTCACCCCGACAGCCAGACTGTTGAACGCGCCCATCCGGTGTGCGTCCTGGCCCGCCCTGATGCCGGTGGTGAAAGCGCCGCCGCCCATGATGAAGCCGAGCATCGAAGGGCCGCAGCCAGAAATCGTTTCGCTGCCCCCGTTTTTGGGCGTGATCGAGATCGGGCGGCGCCTGATCCTGCGTCCGCCGGGATAGGCCGCAATCGCTTCGGCCAGTGTCCACCCGGCAGGTGCGCCCAGATCGACGTTCAGCGCATTTGTCTTGCCCTTGGGCAACACCGCCAGATCGGGCCAGCTGTCTCCGAACACGACCTGTCCGCAGCTCAGCACGTCGCGAACGGTGCCGTCGCCGCCATTGATGATCAGGAAATCAATATCGAAAGCCGCAAGCTCGGCCAGCGCCTTGGGTATGTCCGTTCGCTGTGCGGGCTGCCGCACATGCACATTGGGCAGGCTTGCCACATCAAGGTCTTGCCCCTGATTGCGGTGGCTGCGCGGGTTGTAGATAATACCGACAACCGGATCGGCATGCCTTACGGGCGAGGCTGAGTTCGATTGGTCGGTTGTGCCGGTCATTGCTCGCTCGCCTTAAACCCTGCGAGGTCGGTTCGGCCAGACCATGAGGGATGATTTCACCGCCCTTGAATGGGGCGGCCACGGCTTACATGCAAGGGCGGTCTAAAATATGCGAGACGCAGCCCCGGCATTGCTTTAATCCGGCGCAATGCAGACTGCCGAACTTTTCGACGCCGCCCGCGGGCTGTCAGACCGCATTGTGGCCCTGCGCCGCGCCATCCATGCAGAGCCCGAGCTGGGCCTTCAGACGCCCATGACCAGTGCCAAGGTTCGGCAAGCGTTGGCGGGCCTGCCGCTGGAATGGCGCGAGGGCGGCGCCACCACCGGCATGGTCGCCACGCTGAAAGGCACAGCCCCGGCGAGCGGCCAGACGCGCCGCGTATTGCTGCGCGGCGACATGGATGCGCTGCCGATGCCCGAGCAAACGGGGCTTGAATTTGCCTCCACGATCGAGGGGCGCATGCACGCCTGCGGCCATGACACGCACACGGCGATGCTGGCCGGTGCGGCGGAGCTGCTGGCTGCGCGGCGCAGCGAATTTTCCGGCGAGATACAATTCATGTTCCAGCCGGGGGAGGAGGGGCACCACGGCGCGCGCTTCATGCTGGAGGACGGGCTGATCGACCCGCTACCCGATGCGGCATTTGCACTGCACATCATGCCCAATGCCCCGTTCGGGGTGGTTGCCGGCAAGCCCGGCCCGCTGATGGCCGCCGCCGATCAGTTCGATATCCGGATCACCGGCAAAGGCGGCCACGCGTCCATGCCGCATGATACACACGACCCCGTGCCGGCAGCGGCGGCGCTGGTGACAGCGCTTCAGACCATGGTGACGCGCCGGTTCAACGCAGCGGATGCTGTGATCGTCACCGTTACCCAGTTGATCGCAGGCACCACCCACAATGTGATACCCGACACCGCGGAACTGAGAGGCACGATGCGCTCGCTCTCACCCAGACACAGGAAACAATTGCACACCCTGATCCGCGAAACCGCACAGGGGATCGCCCAAGCAAACAGTGTCGAGGCGGAAGTAAAGATAACACCCGGCTTTCCCGTCACCATCTGCGATCCGCGCGCGGTCGACCTTGGCCGGCAGGCGGTGCACGATACTCTAGGTCAGCATTCATGGAGCGACCTGCCCGCCCCGATCATGGGGGCGGAAGATTTCGCCTATCTGCTGGAGAAGGTTCCCGGGGCGATGTTCTTCCTTGGGGTCGCGCCCGAGGGGGATGACTGGCATTCATGCTGCGGCATCCATTCCTCGCGTATGCATGTCGATGAAGCGGCGCTGCCGCATGGCACCGCAGTGCTATCCGCGTGCGCGCTGCGCTTTCTGGATCAGGGCTTCGGCGGGGCCGCGAACTGATCGGCCATTTACGCCGCGCAACATTCGCTACATGGTTACCAGCATACGAGCCGAATGATTCGGCCAGAGGATGCTGGAGAGACCGATAATGTCCGAGGACAACCCCTATTACCCAACCTATGGTGCTGCGCTGACCGATTGGGCGGCCAAGACGCCGGATCAGGTGGCCCTGCGGTATGGCGAACGGACTACCGATTACAAAACCTATGACCGGCACGCGACGCAGATCGCCAACGGTCTTGCCGCGATGGGCCTCAAGAAAGGCGACCGGGTGGCATATTTCGGAAAGAACAGCGACCGATCGGTGGAGCTGGCCATGGGCGCGGCCCGCGCCGGGATGGTCTTCATCCCGATCATCTGGCGGCTTGCCCCCAAGGAAGTGGAATTCATCCTGCAGGATTCGGGCGCGGGTGTGCTGTTTGTAGAGCCGGAATTTGCCGATCAGCTGCCTTTCGATGGCAACACAATCCTGACCGATGACAGTTTCGACGAGTGGCGCGATGCGCAGTCGGACGCGGCCGTCACCACCGCAGTCGATGCGCATGACGGCCTGCTCCAGCTGTACACCTCGGGCACCACCGGCCTGCCCAAGGGCGTGGTACTGAGCCATCACAACGGCACCCATTTCCGTCCGTTGATGAAACAGCACAACATCTATTGGTATTGCGCCGATGCGGGCGACACGATGATCTTTGCGATGCCTTACGGGCATATCGCCGGTGTCGGGACAGCATTGGGCGCGGTGCTCGGCGGGCAGGAATTGATCATCCACCGCGAATTCGACCCCGCACAGCTGATCGCAGATGTCGAGAAATACCGGGTGAAATGGCTGTTTCTGGTCCCGGCAGCGCTCGGGATCATGCTGGCCCATCCCGATGCGGAGAACGCCGACTTCTCCTCTGTCAAAGGGCTTACCTACGGTGCCAGCCCGATCCCTCTCGACATGCTGAAAGAAGGGGTGGAACGGCTCAAATGCGATTTCGCCCAGCTATACGGCCTGACCGAAACGTTCGGCACGGTGATCAGCCTGTCGCCTGACGATCACAAGCCGGAGAATATCCAGGGCCGCGAACACGTGATGAAATCTGCCGGCAAACCGATGCCGGGTGTCGAAGTCCGGATCATGGATGAGGACCTCAACGCGCTGCCCGCGGGCCAGACCGGCGAAGTGGCAATCCGCAGCGATGCGGTGATGCTCGGTTACTGGAACCGACCGGAAGAAAACGACAAGGCGATGATCGGCGATGGCTGGTTTCGCACCGGCGACGCCGGCATGCTGGATGAAGAGGGCTATCTCTACATCCAGGACCGGATCAAGGACATGATCATCACCGGCGGCGAAAACGTTTACCCCGCGCAGGTCGAAAGCGCCGTTTACGGCCACCCCGACATTGCCGACATCGCGGTAATCGGCGTCCCCGACGACAAGTGGGGCGAAGCGGTGAAGGCCGTGGTTGTCGCCAAACCGGGCAGCAATCTGACAGAGGAGGACGTGATCGCCTATGCCAAGGGTCAGATCGCCGGCTTCAAATGCCCCAAGACAGTGGACTTCATCGACGCCCTGCCGCGCAACCCCTCAGGCAAGATCCTCCGCCGCGAACTGCGCGCACCCTACTGGGAAGGCAAAGAGAGGGCGGTAAACTAGGAAAAACTGGCGCACCCGAGAGGATTCGAACCTGTGGCCTCTGCCATCGCCGTGACCAAGGCTAATTTGGCACCTGACTTAATCGCCGAGCCACAGCTCGTGGCTGTCGATACGTAGCTTGGTGATGGCGCGCATGGCTTCGGCTCGGGCTTCGGCTTCGATACGAAAGGCATCGTGGACCATGCGCTCGCCCAGCAGCAGGTCGGCCAGGTCGATCTCGCCGAGTTGGTGCCCGCGGCGCAGCTTGGCCAAAGCTGTCATCTGGGCCTCCACCGTCTCGGACGATCGCTCCCAAGCAGCAAGGCGATAACGCGCCTCGGCCACATCAGCTCTGGCAGTTTCCTGAACGTTGTACCGGGCGAGCTGCTCCTCGGCGCGCGCCGCTGACGCGCTTGCCCCAGCCTCGCTGGCCAGAGCTTTGCGATGGCCGCCGCCCAGCGGCACAGAAACCACCACGCCGGCTCCGCGCTCAAGGCCGCCAAATTCGGAAAAAACCCTGAGGCCGATAGTCGGATCAGCCATTCGGTCAGCCGCTGCCCGGTCTGCTGCGGCTGCCTTGCGCGCGCTTTGCGCTTCAGCAGCGGTGATCAGATGGCTGTTGACCACGACAAGGTCGCCAAGCTGAGACAGACGCGCATCTGCGATCTCCGGCACCGGAACTTCAGGCACTTCGGTTGGAAGCAGGAGCCCGGCAAACTGCACTTCGAGGCGTGAGCGAGCCAGCGAAGCCAGACCTCTCGATTGTTCGAGCATACGCCGTGCTTCGGAAAGTGCGGCCTGTGCCTGATCGACTTCCAGCTGTGCAGCATCACGCAGGTCGCGCCGGCGCTCGACAGCGGCAAGTGCTCTTTCGTAATTCCTGACCGCCAAGCGATCGACCCGCTCCTGCGCCCCGGCGGACAGCCAATCAAACCAATGCGAGGCGAGCAAAAGCGCCGCTTCGTGACGGGCATCTTCGGCAAGGTTTTCCGCAACGTCGAAGCCGTGCCTGCCGATCTCCCGGTCGAGCCGAGCCTTGCCCGGCAAACGAAACGCACGGCTCAATTGCGCATCGTACTCATCAAATTGCCCGCCGCCATTGACGCTGCGGCGCTGGTACGTGCCTTGAACGCTGAATTCGTAGGGGCCCTTTTTCAGCCCCTCCGCCCGCGCGCGCGCCGCTTCGAGCCGCGCACGCGCAGCTGCGACGCTGGGGTGGTCGTCAAGCGCCTTCAACACCAATGTCTCTTCAGGCAGGCCCTGTTCGGCGGCGAGCGGGCTTGCAAGACCAAGCAGGGGCAGCAGGATTGTCAGAAACCGCATATCAGTCCTCCACCGGATGCAGCATATCGCCGGCCTCGCGCTCGGCAGCACTCTCGCCAAAACGTTCGTAAAGAATCGGCAGAAGGACCAGCGTGAGCAGCGTTGCGGAGACAAGTCCGCCGATGACAACGATGGCGAGCGGCTTCTGAATTTCTGAACCCGGGCCCGTCGCAAACAACAAAGGAACAAGGCCAAAGGCTGCAATGCTAGCGGTCATCAAAACAGGACGCAGCCTTCGTTCGGCTCCTCGTCTGACTGCTTCGGGCAGCGGCATGCCCTCTTCCCGCAGCTGGCGAAAATAGGTCACCATGACGAGCCCGTTCAGAACCGCGATGCCGAGCAAGGCAATGAAGCCGACAGAGGCAGGAACCGAGAGGTATTCGCCCGAGACAGCCAGCGCGATCATCCCGCCAACCACCGCGAAGGGGATATTGGTAAGGATCAACAACGAGGCCCGCACCGAACCGAGGGTGAAATACAGGATGGCGAAGATCAGCAGGATCGAAACCGGCAGGACGACCATCAGCCTTGCCGATGCACGCTGCTGATTTTCGAACTGCCCGCCCCATTCGAGCCGATACCCTTGCGGCAAAGTGACATTGGCAGCGATGTCAGCCTTTGCATCATCGACATAGCCGACCAGATCACGGCCCGAGACGAAAGCCTGCACCATGGCATAGCGCGAGCCATTTTCGTGTTCGAGCTTGACCGGCCCTTCGACCTGGCTGACCTGCGCGACGTCGCTTGCGCGCACAAGTTGCCCCGAAGGTGCGCGATAGGCCAGATCGGCAAAGCTCTGCGCCGTTAGCTTTCCCGATCCTTCGCCCCGCATCATGATCGGCACCCGGCGCACACCATCTGCGACGATACCGGCGTTTACGCCTTCGACCTGGGCGCGCATCATATCCTGCAGGTCAGCAACCGGCATTCCAACGCGTCCCGCCGCAACACGGTCTATATCGACCAGCAGATAATCAACCTGGTCATTGGCCACCGTCGCGGCCTCGCTGGTGCCTTCAATGGTTTCCAACCGGGTTTGGATTTCCCCGGCCAGCCGCGACAATGCATCGAGATCGGGACCGAACAGCTTGATCGCCAGATCACCGCGCGCGCCGGTAAGCATTTCGGAGGTGCGCATGTCGATCGGCTGGGTGAAAGTCGGCTCGATACCGGGGAACTGCTCCAGTACCTTGCGCAGTTCGCCCAGCAGCCAGTCCTTGTCCTGCACCCGCCAATCTTCGCGCGGTTTGAGCTGAAGGAAGCTGTCGGTTTCATTGGGGCTCATTGGATCAAGGCCCAGCTCGTCCGAGCCGACGCGGGCGATTACGGCTTCGACCTCGGGCACTTGCTCAAGGATCGCGCGCTGCACCTTCAAATCCCCTTCGACGCTGTGTTCGATGGAGATAGAGGGCAGCTTGGTCAGCTGAACGATGATCGAGCCTTCATCCATCACCGGAAGGAAGGTTTTGCCTGTGACGCTGTAAGCGCCAACGGTTAGAGCGAGACCGATACCCGCTATGGAAAACACGCGCCTTTTGTGGGCGAAGGACCCGGCCAGCAGTGATGAATAACGCGGCGAGATCTTGCGCATGAGCCATGGTTCGTGATGGCTTTCATCTTGCGGGGGCTTCACTTTGAGCAGGTAGAAAGCCAGCACCGGGACCAGCGTCAGCGACAACACCAGCGCCGAGGCGAGCGCGAGAACGATGGTCAGCGCCACGGGACTGAACAGTTTGCCTTCCAGCCCTTCGAGCGTGAGCAACGGCAGGAACACCAGCGCGATAATTGCCAGGCCCGAGGCAACTGGCTTCGCGACCTCTGCCGAGGCGATAAAGACATTGTGCAACTTGCTGCTCTTGGCGTGTTGGGGATCGGAGAGCCGCTCGACCACATTCTCGACCACAACAACCGCGCCATCGACCAGAATGCCGACCGCGATGGCAAGCCCGCCAAGACTCATGAGATTGGCGCTGAGCCCGATTGACCGCATGAAGATGAACGTCAGCAGCGCTGCCATTGGCAGGGCCAGCGCGACGATCACAGAGGCCCGGATATCGCCAAGAAACAAGAGCAGCAGGATCACGACCAGCACGGTCGCTTCGAGCAGCGCGGATTCAACCGTTCCAACGGCGCGCGTAATAAGGTCCGAACGGTCATAGAAAACATTGATGCTCATGCCTTCGGGAAGGCTGGGCTGTATCTCTTCCAGCCGTTCCTTCACCCCTTCGACAACTTGGGAGGCATCGGCCCCGCGCAGAGCAATAACGAGCCCCTGCACCGCTTCACCCTCGCCATTTTTGGTTACCGCGCCATAGCGGGTGAGGCTGCCGGTGCGTACACTGGCGACGTCGCCGACGCGCACTACAGCGCCATTGCCGGATTTGACGACCACAGCGGCGAGGTCTTCCAGTGTGCGGATTGCTCCGGTGGAGCGGACGATGAGGGATTCCTCACCGCTAGTCAGACGGCCTGCGCCATCGTTGCGGTTGCTCATCTCGATGGCTTCAGCAAGATCTGCGGTAGAGAGGCCCGCGGCAGCAAGAGACGCAGCCCGTGGCGCAACTTCGAAAGTCTCGACATAGCCGCCCAGCGCGTTGACATCCGCAACCCCGGGCACCGTGCGCAGAGCAGGGCGCACGGTCCAATCCAGCACCGTGCGCTTTTCGGAAAGCGATTGCGGGCCTTCGAGCGTGAACATGAACATTTCGGACAGCGGGGTGGAGATCGGAGCCAGCCCGCCCTCAACCGTCGCCGGCAAATCCCCCATCACCGCAGCAAGCCGTTCGGCAACCTGCTGGCGCGCCCAATAGATGTCAGTGCTGTCCTGGAAATCGATGGTGATGTCAGCAATCGCATATTTCGCAACCGAGCGAAGCGTCGTCTGCTCGGGAATGCCGAGCATTTCCATTTCAATCGGGGTGACAACCCGGCTTTCGACCTCTTCCGGCGTCATCCCCGGCGCTTTGAGAATGATCTTTACCTGTGTGGTGCTAATATCGGGGAAGGCATCAATGGGAAGCTTGGCAAAAGACCACGCACCGATGCCTGCCAGCACCAGCGCCAGGCCAATCACCGCAAGACGCAGGTTGAGCGCCCTCTCGACTAGGTTGCGCAGCATGCCGCCCTACTCCGCGCTCATGGCCTTGAGCTCGGCAATGCTGCTCGCGGCGACGACCTCGCCCGCCTTCAACCCCTCGGAAATCACGGCCTGATCAGAAGTGGTTGCAACCACCGTGACCCTGCGCGGTTTGTATGCCTTGCCATCGCGCACGAAAACGTGATCGTCTCCGCCGATCCTCGTCACGGCATTGGCGGGAACAGCCATGCCCTTTGTCCCTGCGCTGCCCTTGATCGTCACGCTGACATTGCGTCCGGCAACAATGCCAGGTGCAGCGCCGATACTGGCGCGCGCAAGCACGGCACGGGTGGCCGGATCAATCGATGGCGACACAGCAAGGATCTGACCACCGACAGTGATCCGCTCATCGCCTTCATTAGACAACATGATCTCTACCGGCATGCCGGGTCTGACGGCTTTGGCCAGCCGTTCAGGCAGCTGCAGCTCGACCTGATAGGCGCCCTCGGCCTCTATCACGAAGGGGGCCTCCATCCCGTCTACTGGCCCGCCCGTTTCCGGGCCGACATGCGCAACCCGGCCTGAGATCGGCGCGGTCAGGGTCATCATGCCGTCGGGGCCAACGCCGCCAAGTGATGCAAGCCGTTGCTGTTCGGCGACGGTGGCGCGGGCTTGCGCCAATGCGGCTCTGGCTTCGTCGGCGCGCGCTTGAGCGATGACACCCTCTTCGGCAAGCTGGGTGAGCCGGTTGGCACGCGCTTCTGCCAAGCCGACTTCAGACCGGGCACGCGACAGGTCGCCACGAATCTGCACAGGCTCCGCAGAACGAACCAAGGCCAGCGGCTGGCCGCGGCGAACCGCTTGCCCTTCGATGACATAGACCCTCACTGCGGCACCGGGGAAAGGGGTGGTAACTGCGACCCGCGCCTCTGGCGGCAATGTCACCATTCCAAGCACCGTGCCGAGCGGGAGATCGCCAACTTCGCTTACTTTGACTGCATCTATGGCCAGGCCTGCCAGCGGATCGGCGGCAGCATCGGGAGCGGTTTCGGTCTCGACGGTGTCAGAACAGGCCGGAAGCGCCGCGAGAGCGGCAAGCAGGGCGATTGAGGCGAACAGACGGGGCTTCATGCCGCCCCTTTTGCTTTATGAAGCTGACAACAACTTGTCAGTTTGGCAGGATATTGTCAGTTTTACGTACCATAGTGCCGCCAATTGTTGAGGAAGGCTCCGGCTATGCGCCTGCTGGTGGTAGAAGACGATCCCGAACTTGGCCGGCGGCTGAGCGATCGCCTGCGCGCGGCAGATTTCGCCGTGGAACTGGCAACCTGCCGCAACGAAGCGGAAGATTGGCCCGATGTCGGGGCAATGGCAGCGGTCATCCTCGATCTCGGCCTGCCTGATGGCGACGGGATCGATCTCTTGCGACATTGGCGCAATGCCAGGGTCGAAACCCCGATCCTGATTTTGACCGCACGCGGCAGCTGGCAGGACAAGGTCGAAGGGCTCAACGCCGGAGCAGACGATTTTGTGGTCAAACCGGTGCGGTTCGAAGAATTACAGGCGCGGCTCAATGCGCTGTTCCGGCGTCAGCAAGGGACACGCAACAATTTGCTCGAAATTGGCGACCTGTCGCTTGATCCAATTGCCCGAACGGTCGAACACGCTGGCGTCCCGCTGGCGCTTAGCAAACAGGAATTTCGCTTGCTTCACCTGTTTATGCGCCGTGCCGGACAGGTCATGTCGCAGGCCGATATCCTCGATGACCTGTATGAGCTGGATGCCGATCGCGAGCTCAACACGGTTGAAGTGCTGGTCGGCCGCTTACGCCGCAAGATTGGGCGCGAGCATATCGTCACCCAGCGCGGCATGGGCTATCGTTTCGAGAAATGAGCAGCCGTCCCGTACCCGGCAGCCTGCGGCTGCGATTCCTCCTGGCGATCACGCTGTGGGTCGTGTTGGGTATCGGTGCTATCTGGTTTTCGGCTGTGGGCATCTTCAGCAAGCATGTCGAGGAATCCTATCACGAGGAACTGGAGGTCCATGTCCGCGAGTTGGGGCGGCTGGCCGAGGTTGGGCCGGATGGACAATTGCGACTGACACGGCCCCTGTCCGACCCGCGCTACGAGGAGCCATTGTCTGGCTTCTACTGGCAGATCACTGCTCGGAACCGGCAGGCCTTGCGATCGGAATCCATGACCCGCGGGACGCTGGACGAACATATCGCACATTCGCCCGAGATCCTGCACACGCTAGAGAATGGCCCTTCTGGGCCCGCCATAACCTATGGCTTCACCCGCAAGGGGCCGTCGGACGAGGATATCCACTTCGTCATCGCCACCGATCAGAGCGAACTCGACAGGTTGATCGGCAGTTTCACCCGGGACCTCTCGCTGTGGCTTGTCGGTCTTGGCGTATTTTTGCTGGCAACCGGGATGGCGATCATCAGCTTCGGTCTGCATCCGCTGGACCGGCTGTCGGTTGCGATTGGTCGATTGCGGCGAGGCGAAGCGCAGGATCTCGAAGGCCGGTATCCAGCGGAAATCGCGCCGCTTGTCGCAGACCTGAACGCTTACCTGCACCAGAATGCCGACATGATTGCCAAGAGCCGGGTGCAGGCAGCCAACCTGGCTCATTCACTGCGCACCCCGCTCGCTGTAATCACCGACGAGGCGGAACGACTGGGCGAGACAGCCGGGGGGCGCGAACCGTCGAAAGTGTTGCTCGACCAGGCACGCGCGATGGAGCAGCAGATCGATTTCCAACTCGCCCGCGCGCGTTCTTCGACCGGGCAACCGTATAGCGCGCGTTGGGTGCGCCTGCCGGAAGTAGCAGAGCCGATACTGCGAGCCATGAAAAGGCTGCATCCGGACAAGCACTTTGTTCTGGAGACTAACAATTGCGACGGCGTGCAACTGCCGCTGGATGAAGTCGATTATTCCGAATTGCTCTCGATCCTGCTCGACAATGCAGGGAAGTGGGCGACGCGCGAGGTCAAGCTGCAATTCGTTTGCGAGCCGAACCAGTCATTCACCGCGCGTGTGATCGACGACGGTTCCGGAATGACCGAGAAAGAACTCTCACATGCTTTCGAGATCGGCTCGCGGTTCGACCGCCAGAAAAGCGGTTCAGGCCTCGGCCTGGCAATTGCCCGGGATCTCGCGGATGCGCTGGGACTGACACTCGATCTCAGCAATACACCTTCTGGCCTCGCGGCGACCGTTTGCTTTCACCCAGCTTCAATCGAACGCTGAACGATGAAGATAGGGCGCAATGCTGCACAGCTGCGCTCAATCGCCGCGTGGCCCTTGGCGTCTGATGTTTTCCGGAATGGCTGGACCAATGGTTCTGCACCTGATGCGCAAACCGCGCATAAATAGAAATATGGCGCACCCGAGAGGATTCGAACCTCTGGCCTCTGCCTTCGGAGGGCAGCGCTCTATCCAGCTGAGCTACGGGTGCCGATCAGTCAGGGGAGCGCGCTTAGCAAAGCGGGTTGCGGCTTGCCAGCGTTATTCGTGCAGCTTGCTGCAAACGGCACCGCTGCATAAGGAAGGGCATGTCTGCCGGCGTTCCATCCAGTCGATTGCTCGGCTCTTCTATAGTCGTCACGGGTACGCACTATTCGATGACGACGTTGGCAGGGCGGTTGCTTGCTGCAGCAGATGAATTTCACCTTCTGCACGAACCGACCAACCCGCAGCCGACGCTCAGTTACGATTCGATCCAGCCGCAGCGGTGGTATGAATATTACGATGCCGCCCGTTACAGTGAGCTGCGCCGGTTTCTCGAGCAAGCGCTGGCTGCCGGCGATCTGACTGAGCAGATCGCAACAAGAGCCTCAGGCGCACGATCACCGCGTGATGCGATGCGAGTGTTGCGGTACGCACAGCGTAAACTTCCGATGCGACTTGCCCCCAGGCCGGCCATCCTCAAGGACCCGTTCATGGCGTTTTCCGCGCGGACTTTGCAGGCAGAGGATGGTCTGAAAGTCGTGCTGACGGTCAGGCATCCTTGCGCTTTCGCGGAAAGCTTTGTCAGGGCAGGACGCGCTTTCGACTTCAACAATCTGATGCAGCCAGCCTTGCTTGAGGCCTTGCCAGGAGAAGCCGGTACGATAAGCGAGTTGGCGAATGCCCCTCCGCCGCTCACCGAACAGGCAGCGCATCTGTGGCGAATCGTCTATGGTTTCGCGGCACAGTTCCTCCTGCCTGATCCTCACACATTCCTCCTGTCGCAAGATCGGTTGGTGAGCCAAACGCGGGATACGGTCGATGCCCTGTTTGCATTTGCCGGCGCGAGGCAGAGTGCATCGGTGAAGACCTTCCTTGCCAAAAACCTGCAATCAGCAGGCACCGATTTCTCCGGTTCTGCATCTTATATCCGGCGCGACAGCGAGGCGGTTCTGGACAAATGGCGCATGCGATTGAGCGCGGCTGACCGCGATCTGGTTCGCGAACTGACCGGAGGAATCACGGCGCAACTCGGTTATCGTGAAGCGAGCTGGCATATCGCCGGGGAGCCGCGTTAGCGATTTGGCAAGCGATCGGGCGTAAAAGGCGAATCCTATGGACGCCTCTCCAACCAAATTCCTCACGCCCGACCGGGCCGACCACAAGGTCGCCGCGGGTAATAATTTGAGCCGCCAATGGGCTGCGGTGCAGGATGCCGCAGCAGCGGTGGCGATGCTGGCGGGAATGCCTGCTGAAAAACCTTCGCAGAAAATGCGCAATTTTCCCGCGCTGATCAGGGATGTCGATGGCTGGCAGCTGGATCTGGCGCGGAATCAGGTTTCGGACATGGCCGCGATGATGCAGCCGGGCCTCGCCGCCCTGCTTGCGACCAAGGCACGCGGACAAAACGGCACGTCCGCCGCACTGACTCTGTGGCATGAATATGTCGCGGCGCGCGATGCCTTGCTTGCACTGCTACCGGAAAGCGGCGCGATGGGGCCGCGCCGGTCCGCATGAATTTTTTGGGCCAGTTTGCCTGCACCATCTTGATCAAGTTCTTGCTATGTTCCAACAAGAGGCATGGCTCAGACACCAGTGATTCACCCGAACCAGACCAACACCGCCGCGAATGCCGCGGCCAGCGCGCGGCGTGGTTCTGAAGTCGCTGCGCCGCTAGATGCCAAGGCCCTCTCGCGCGGTATCCTGCGCTTGTTCGGCCGTAACGATATCTGGTGCCTGCCCGAAATGCCCTTGCGCAACGGGCGCCGGGCGGACCTGATGGGCATGGACCCCAAAGGCCGGATCGTGATCGTTGAAATAAAGGTTAGCCGGGCAGACCTGCTGGGCGACAACAAGTGGCCCGATTATCTCGATTTCTGCGACCGTTTTTACTGGGGCGTTCCGCCCGGTCTCGACCGCTCCGCCCTGGAAACAGAGGCATACCAGCCGGATTGCTGTGGGATCATCGTTGCCGATTCCTACGATGCGGAAATCATCAGACCTGCCCCTTCGCACCCGCTGGCTGCCGCGCGCCGTAAAGTCGAAATAGAACGATTGGCGCGGGCTTCGTTGAGGCGGCAGGTAACTGCGAGTGACCCTGAATGCTCAGCTTGGGCCCGCACACAGGGCTGAAGCGGCCTGGCTGTTTCAGCAATTAGGGCCTGTCGCATCGGCCCCGCCTGCGGCATACAGCAATGATGATGACCGCGATCCTCCTGTCTGCAATTGCCATGACGGCGATTGTCGCGGTGCGTTATCTTTTGACCAGCGGAATGTTTGCCTGGGCAACCAAGCGCGTTAGGCCAGGCCTGTATGGCAAGCTGTCGCGGCAGATCCGGTCGGAAATCGGCTGGTCGCTGCTCTCAGCCGCTATTTATGGTATCCCTGCCGGCGTGGTTGCGTGGGGCTGGCAAAACCTGGGCTGGACCCGGATTTACACTGACCTGTCCGAGTTTCCGCTATGGTATCTGCCGGTATCGCTGTTCGCATATCTGTTCCTGCACGATACGTGGTTTTACTGGACGCATCGCTGGATGCATCAGCCCCGCCTGTTCAAGATCGCCCATGCCGTACATCACGCCAGCCGCCCGCCAACCGCTTGGGCAGCGATGAGCTTCCATCCGGTCGAGGCCATCAGTGGGGCATTTGTCATCCCGGCGCTGGTATTTCTGATCCCGGTCCATATCGGCATTCTGGGACTGGTATTGGCAATCATGACAATCATGGGAGTCACCAATCACATGGGGTGGGAAATGTTCCCCCGCGCACTTATTCATTCAAGGTTGGGGAACTGGCTGATAACCGCCAGCCACCACCAGCGTCATCACGAGGCATACACATGCAATTTCGGCCTATACTTCCGGTTCTGGGACAGGGTCTGCGGGACAGATCGCGGCATTTCGGACGCTTTTGCAAAATAGCGATGTTCGTGCCGGCGGCAGCCCTGCTGGCCGGCAATTCCCCGGTTCGGCCTGAACCGGTCGGCGCCTCCATCAAAGTGACGGCCACGGAACTCCGTTCAGCCAAGGGCGTGGTCCGCGCCTGTATGACGACCAACGCAGACCGGTTTCCCAAATGCCGGGGCGACGCAAACGCCTACAGCGTGGTCGTTCCTGCGGCGGAAACGGTGTCTTTCACCTTCCGCAACGTGAAGCCCGGACGATACGCAATCGCTCTGCTGCATGACGAGAATGACAACGGAAAGGCTGATCGCGCACTGATGATGATGCCTACCGAAGGCTTCGGCTTCTCCCGCGATGCAAAGGTCAGGATGGGTCCGCCAAAATTCCGCGATGCTGCGTTTGACGTCACAGCAGCAGATCAATCGCAGCCGATCCGCATGCGTTACATGCTGTAACACAAGGGTTTTCATGACCCTTCCAGACGCCATTGCATCGCGGGCGCAAAGAAACGCACTTAACAGTATATTTACTACACGCCGCCAAAAGGTCCCTTGAACTTTTACCAAGGGGGCTTTTCGGGCCATGGACACGTTTCGCGGAAATTTCAGCTCGGCTGATTACGATGCCGACGATCGCGACTTCGACGATGGTGAAGACGAAACCGGACGCGAATTGCCGCCTGCGGCAATCGGTACGGACGAGCGCCGTATGCAAGTGCGTGCCTACAACCACTGGGCCAGCCTGCTGGAAGACCGCAGCTTCCCATCAATCGAAGACCTTGAGCCTGAAACTATCAACGATTTTGGGCCTTTCAGCGTGCTGCTCGATTTCACCTCGGGCATTGAAGATCCGGCAATCCAGTACCTTGGCAACGAACTTGCGGGCGAGTGTGGTACGCATGACGAAATCGAGCGCCTATCGGACGTGCCGAGCCGGTCGCTGCTTAGCCGAATTACCGATCACTACATGCAGATTCTCGCGAATCAGGCGCCGATCGGGTTCGAAGCCGAATTCGTAAACCAGCGCGGCGTGACGATCCTGTACCGCGGCATCCTGCTGCCTTACTCAAGTGACGGCGACACGATCGATTTCATTTACGGAGTGATCAACTGGAAGGAAATGGCCGACCAGATCACAACCGATGAACTGCTGCTGGAAATTGACCAGGCGCTGGATAGCGGTGAGCTGGAAGCCGAGGGATCGGGTGCAGACGCCGATGGCATCGCCGATCCGATCGACGCACCGCTAGACCTCGAAAACGAGATTGGAACCATCGATGCGAGCGGTATGCTCGACCTCGGCGAGTTCGAAGACAGCGAGACCGAAGGGGAAGAGGAAGAGGGCTTCCCTGCCCCGGCATTCGGCGCGGACAACGCAGACTATTCGGCAGAAATCACTGCAAACGATGATTTGGAAGACGCAGATGAAGCGGCTGTCCAACGCCTTTCATCCCTGATCCAGCCGCGCGAGCGCAAGCAGAACCCGCTAGCGGGAAGCTTCGACGAGGACGATTGGGAAGACGCCGACGACGGCGAACAATTCCACGATCCCCTGGCCGCCATGCGCGCAGAAGATCAAATATCCGGCGGCGCGGAATATGGCGGCGAAGACAGCAGCGAAGACGGCGTAGCTCCGCTCGGCGCGTCACCTTTGCTCAAGAAAAAGACCAAGACGCTTGGCCACGGCCTCGGTTCGATGTTCGAAACCTCGGAAAACAACTTCGACGATGATCTCGATGAAGAAGACATCGAAGAGCTGGAAGATTTCGACACAACTGATGATCTCCGCATCAGCGGCGTCCCGGACACAGGCCTCGCTGATGCTCCCGCAGGGTTTGACGAGCAGGAAGAGCCTGCTGCCCCCGCAACAGAGATCGAGGAAGAGGTTCCGGCTGCGGAAACCGTACTGCTTGGCGCTTCTGACGCTGCGGAAGGCGATCTGTATGATTGCCTGGCCGAAGCGCGCGAACTGGCGCAGATCGCCAACACGTCAGAAGACCGCACCCGCACCGCACTGTATAACGCAGTTGGCCGCGCATATGATGTGAGCCTGGCTGCGCAGGAATCGCCCGAAGACTTCGAAGAACTGATCGAGGAAAACGGCCTTACGGTGCAGGAACGTGCGCCAATGACGCCAGTGGTCAAGCTGGTTTTCGGTGCCGATTACGACAAGACACGCCTAACCGAATATGCTGCCGTTCTGCAGCATGCGCAGCGCCTCGAGATCGAGCGCGGGGGACTGTCACGCTTCCTGTCCGAAGCGGAAGGCGGGCTCAAGGCCGTGGTTCAGGCCGAACGCCGCATCCGCAAGGAAGAAAGCGGAAAGACAGTCGATCCGGTTGATGAAATTCGTCCGGCTCTGGCAGAAAAGCTGCGCGAATTGGAACACCGCCCGCTGAGCGAAATTTCGGCAGATGGCGCGGAATTCGGTGCAGTATTGATACGCCGGCTGGACAGCGGCGAAATCGTGTTCGTTGCCGAAGTTTCCGACGATATTCCGCTGCTTGAGAAAGTTGCCCGCAAGGTCGCCGGATAAATCACCGGAACTGCTATTGAATTGCACCGCAAGATGTCTAGCGTCGCGCGGTGCCATTCTTCACCAATGCTCCGCCCCGGGTTCAGCCCTTCTTCGGTTACCGAAGCAGCGAAATCCTGTCCATTTCCGCACGCGCTCTGCGAGGGAATGTCGCCGATTTCAATGCAGAGGGAATGCTGCGTTCCGTCCGCACGATGCTGTCGCAATTCATCTCGCATGAGGTCGCCGGGCTTCAGGTTTCGCTGACCATCACGCGCGAGGATGGCTCTGAATTAACCCGCACGCAGGAAACAGATGAGGAAGGCTTCGTCCATTTCGAGATAGAAGTGGATGACTGGCCGCTGCCGCCGACCGCGCTGTGGCACGTCGGCAAGCTGGAATGGACAGGCGGCGCAGGAGAGGCCGAATGTCATATCCTTGCCCCAGGTGCCGATACCGATCTGGCGGTCATATCCGACATCGACGATACAATCATTGAAACCGGCATCACCGGCAGCCTTAAGGCGGTGCGCCGGAACTGGAAGCGGGTGCTGGCGCAAATGCCGCATCAGCGCGAGCATGTGCCCGGGGTGGACGGATTTTACCAAGCGCTCGGCGGAGGTGCAGGGCAGGCTTCGGAAACTCGCCTGTCGGCAACCCGCCGGCCGTTCTTCTATGTCTCCTCCAGCCCTTGGAACCTGTTCAGCTATCTTGTCGCATTCAAGAAGTCGCGCGGGCTGCCGCTCGGCCCCGTGATGCTGCGCGACTGGAGCCTGAGCCGCGAGACGCTCGGTTCCGGCGGGCACGGCGAACACAAGCGGGCCTCGATCGAAACCATCCTTGGTGCCTTTCCAGACATGCGCTTCGCCCTGATTGGCGACGACACGCAGGGCGACCTGACCGCCTACGCATCAATCGCGGCGGATTTCCCCAACCGTATTGCCGCGATATTCATCCGGTCCGCAGGCGAAACCTTGTCGGGCGAAGAAGTCGAGGCCAAACAAGCCATTGCAGAGGCAGGGGTTCCGCTCTGGCTCGGCAGCGATTATCAGACCGGAGAAGCATTTCTGCGCGAAGCGGGGCTATCGGCCGACCGCGATGCTGCGGGAATTGTCGAGACGGTGGAACAGGTAGCAGAGGCCGCAGGCTAAATGACAACCAAGGGAAAACGGCGCATGATCTGGATTGCAGCGATCATCGTTGTGCTGCTGCTCGCAGCGGCAGCCGCGCTACAATTCGCGATTGGCCGCAACGGTCCCGCGGTGCTCGACACTGTAGACCGGATCACGGCCGGCGACCGGGGCGTGGAACTGGCCGAGAAAGTTGTCCTGGGCAGTGATCCGGCACAGAAAGTCGCCGTCTATCGCGATTTCAGCCAAGTTGCTGGCGAAAAACCGGTGCTGATTTTCGTGCATGGCGGCAGCTGGCGCAGCGGCAATCCTGACGATTACGGGTTCTTTGCGCGCGGTCTTGCGCCTGAAGGTTTCGTTGTCGTGCTGGCCGGATACAGGTTGGGCGACGCCGGTGTATTTCCCGGGATGGTGGAAGACACGGCGCGAGCGGTTGCATGGACGAAGGCGAACATTTCCCGCCATGGCGGCGACCCTGATGCGATATTCATCGCCGGACATTCTGCGGGCGCATACAACGTGGCGATGGTCGGACTCGACCGGCAGTGGCTGGGCCGCGAAGGGTTGGAGCCGGGCACCATCAAAGGCGTGATCGGCCTTGCTGGTCCGTATGATTTTTATCCTTTCGACAGCGATTCCACGCGCGCAGCCTTCGGGGGAACCAGCGATCCGGAAGCCACCCAGCCGATCAATTTCGTTCGCGGTGATGCACCGCCCATGCTGCTGCTGACAGGCCAGGACGATACCGTGGTGAAGCCGCGCAACACGGTGGCCCTGACTGAGGCCTTGAAAGGGCTGAACGGCCAGGTCGAGACGCACTTCATTGATGAAATGGACCACAATCTGATTATCATGGCCACCGCCAGCCCGTGGCGCGGAAGCCATTCCATTATCGAGCGGATGACCGGCTTCATGAACCGTATCACTGCCGCTGAGGCCGCTGAAATGCAGGCAAAGGGCAGCACTTCAGTTCCCGTTCAGGCCGGAGCGCCTTAAAATCCGGGCGATGCGCATCTTGTCCCGCCTGCTGGCCGCTCTTGCGGCGCTGACCATGGCTGCGCAGCCTGTTGCAGCCCAGTCGATCCTGCGCGACGCAGAGACTGAGGCGCTGCTGCAGGATATGGCCGATCCCCTGATCGAGGCTGCCGGGCTGGAGCCGGGCAATGTCGAAGTGGTGCTGATCAATGACGGATCGATCAACGCTTTCGTAGCTGGCGGGCAGACGGTCTACATTCACAGCGGGCTGATCAACGCCGCGGACACGGCAAATGAGGTTCAGGGCGTAATCGCGCATGAGCTTGGTCATATTACTGGCGGGCACGTCAATCGCATCAGCGAGGGCATGAGCTCTGCCTCTAATATCTCGATCCTGTCACTGCTAATCGCCGCCGCAGCAATTGCTGCGGGGGCAGGCGAGGCCGGAATGGGCATCATGGCCGCTGGACAGCAGGCCGCGATGGGCAAATTCCTGGCGTTTTCGCGGGTTCAGGAATCGTCCGCCGATGCTGCCGGGGCAGAGTATCTGTCCAAGGCCGGAATTTCCGGGCGCGGCTCGCTGGAATTCTTCAAGAAGCTGCAGAACCTGGAATTTCGATACGGCATCAAGCAGAATGACGACGCGACATTCTCGCGCACGCATCCGCTTTCAGGTGACCGTATTTCCACCCTGCGCGAAACCTATGTCATCGATCCGGCATGGGATGCTCCAGACGACACGGACATTCAGCGCCGTTTCGAACGGGTAAAAGCCAAGCTTTACGGATTTCAGGCCGAACCCAAGAAGACGCTGCAATATTATCCGGAAACACGGCAGGATATTCCCGCCCGCTATGCGCGCGCCTATGCCTATCACAAGAGCGCGCTGGTCGATAAAGCTCTCTCCGAAACGGAAGGCTTGCTCCAGCTCGATCCGCAAGATCCGTATTTTCTCGAACTGAAGGGCCAGGTCCTGCTAGAATCGGGCCGGCCGGTGGAGGCGCTGGAACCGCTGCGCAAGGCGACGGTGCTGACCCGCAGCGAACCGCTGATCGCATCCATGTTCGGCCATGCATTGATCGCAACCGAAGACAAAACCCATTTCGAGGAAGCGGAGCAGGTGCTGCGCGCAGCGGTGGGGCGCGACCGGTTGAACCCGTTTGCCTGGTACCAGCTGGGCGTGGTCTATGCCGCACGCGGCGACATGCCCCGGGCACGGCTCGCTAGCGCGGAACAGCAAGTGATGAGCCGCCAGTATGCCCTCGCCATCCGCAGCGCACAGTTCGCGGAAGCTGGCCTGCCCACTGGCTCGCCCGACTGGATCAGGGCGCAGGATATCGCCTTGCAAGCCCGCGCCGAGCTTGAACGCGAGCAAGAGCGCCGCTAGCCATCTAAAGATGCAGAACCTGTCCACCCGTAGCATTGCGCTCGTCGCCCTCGTGTCGCTGATTTTCGGCTTTGGAGGGGCGGCCTTGTGGTCGATTTCCGGCCTGGGTCACAGCCAGACGCGGGACTACCTGCTCGAAAACCCGAAAATCCTGCCTGAATTGGTGGCAAACTGGGAAAAACAGCAAGCGAACGAGCGACTGGCCAACGTCGCCGGTGAAGTCACAAAGCCGTTTCCGGGCGCGATCCTTGGCAATCCCAACGGCACGGTCACGCTGGTTGAATTCACCGACTATGGATGCACGTTCTGCCGGATGAGCCGCGAGAACGTGGAGGCACTGACCGCCGCCAATCCTGATCTAAAAGTCGTCATTCGCGAATGGCCCATTTTTCAGGGCAGCGATGCTGCGGCCAAGATGGCGCTGGCCGCCGCCAAACAGGGCAAGTTCCGCGAATTTCACGAAGCGATGTTCGACAACGGCCCGCCCAATGAAGATAATATCATGAGCGCGGCAGCAATCGCCGGTATCGATCTGGCGCTGGCGCAGCAATTCGTAACCTCTCAGGAAGCGGATTTCGAACTGGCGCAAAACATGACCATGGCGCGCAATCTCGGTTTCACCGGGACGCCTAGCTGGATCGTTGGCAGCGAAGTCATCGAAGGCGCGGTGGGCGAAGAACGGCTGCAGGAAGCAATCGACGCCGCCCGGGATTCCTGATCATGCGCGGGCGGGCGGCAATATTATTCATTGCGGCCGCATGTTTTTCAGCCCCCCTTACAGCGCAGGATAATTTCTCCAAGGATTTCAGCCGCCTGCAGCAGCAAGACAGTTATCTGCAATCGATTGGCTGGAAGCTGGTAACCGGCAATGCCGCATTTTGTGACCAGACAAAGCCCGCCACAGGGCTGCTGATCCAGGATGCGGCCGGTTATGGCGATCCGGCAAGAGTGCGCGCCGAAACCGGTATTGGCGGCGATATTTTCATCCATGCGGTTGTTCCGCGCAGCCCGGCAGCGCTTGCCGGTATCGATGCGCCTGAAGAATTGACCGCAATCGATGGCATGGAATTGGCGGCGCTTCCTCTTGACGAAGACCGCTTGTGGCAACGCCAACTCGATATAATGGCGATGATCGCCGCTTCGCTGGCTGAGGATGGCACGGTTGAATTATCGATCGCGGGCAGACCCGGTCCGGCGGCAATCACCGGCAAACGCGCATGCGCTTCGCGGTTTGAACTGATTTCGGGCCGGTCCAGTGTCAGCACCAATGGCACGCGGATCGCAGTGGGGCGCGACTTCGCCGGCCTCGGCTATGCAGAAGACGAATTCGCCGCCGCGCTGGCCCATGAACTGGCGCATAATCTGCTCGGCCATGCTGGCTGGCTGGATACCAACGGGCGCGGCAGACGCAACGTGCGCAAAACGGAGGACGAGGCCGACCGGCTGATGCCTTGGCTACTCGCCAATGCAGGATACGACCCTGCAGCAGCAGTGCGCTTTCTCGAACGCTGGGGGCCGAAAAACGGCGGCGGCCTGTTCCGCAAACGCACCCATTCAGGATGGGACGAACGGGCAGAAGCAGTCGCGGCAGAAATCCCCCGCGTACTGGCGTCGCAAAGCCGCCGCGGTGCAGCTGACTGGAAAGCGGATTTCGCGCGGATTATCGCCCTGGATTAGTCGTCCGAGACGTACATCGACGACAGCGGGCGGGCAAAAACGCGCTTCACCATCGGTTCGAAAAATTCCAGCGGCTCGCTGTCGTAATCCGGGTCGAATGCAGCCTGGTCGTATTTCTCGCAGAATTCCGCGCACGCATCGAAGTACGGGCTGTCACGAAACTGGTCGCGTGTATTCTGATCCATGCCCAGGAAGTGGAAGAAGTAATATCCCTGGAACGCGCCGTGGTGCTGGCAGATCCAGTGCTCTTCCTCGGTCACGAACGGCTTGATGATGGCAGCGGCCACATCGGGGTGGTTGTAGGAACCGAGTGTGTCGCCGATATCGTGCAGCAGCGCCATGACCACGTAACGTTCGCCGCGCCCATCGCGGTGCGCGCGGGTCGCGGTTTGCAGCGAATGCTGGAGCCGGCACACGGGGAACCCGCCAAAATCGCCTTCGAGCAGCTTGAGGTGGGTCAGAACCCGGTCAGGCAGGTCGGCAGCAAATTCGAGGTAGTGCTTCTGGATGATTTTCCAGTCAGCCTCTGTCCCCTCTTTCATCTCACGAAATTTGGCGTGTTCCGCCACTGCGTGCATCTGGCCCGTCTTGATATCCATTGGTGAGTCCTCTCCTTGGCGCTCAGTAATACCTCATGCCGATCCAAGTGTAAAACCTTCCCAGTCAGCGCGGGTGCGCAGCGCCGATACAAAACCGCAGATGCAAAACTGGTGTGACCTTTTCTGTCTTTTTCGGCTAAGGAGGGGGAATGGCTGTCTTGCCCTTTCAACCCACACCGTTTTTCAAGAACAAGAACCGCGCGTTCTGGAACCTGCAATTCGCGGGCTGGGGCGGCGCATTCCTGTTGCGTGCGATCACCGGCTTGGTCGGCGGACAGGATGCAAGCTTCCTCGTCATTGTCGCGATCGAGGCGATTACAGGCTTTTCCATCAGCCTGGTCCTGTCGGTAATCTACCAGCGTCTG
This sequence comes from Pontixanthobacter luteolus, assembly GCF_009828095.1. GTDB lineage: Bacteria > Pseudomonadota > Alphaproteobacteria > Sphingomonadales > Sphingomonadaceae > Pontixanthobacter > Pontixanthobacter luteolus. The sequence goes on from NZ_WTYP01000002.1 coordinate 427,475, forward strand.
ATGACGCAGAAACCGCTCGTCACATGGGCCAGCACCGCAGTCGTGCTGACTTTTGCCGTATGGCTGTTCACCTTCATCATCGCATGGGTAATCAGCCTGACGCGGGCCAGTTTCGACGGCAATTTCGTTTCGCTGTTCATCGGGTTCCTGATCTGGCCACTGACCCTGCTTGGCGGGTGGTCGGCGCTCTATTACGCGATCAATTTCTTCCTTCAGGTGGAAGAACAGGCCGACCGGCTGGAACGGCTGGAAGCGCAGGCGACCAGTGCCCAGCTGGCCATGCTGCGATATCAGCTGAACCCGCATTTCCTGTTCAACACGCTCAATTCGATCAGCACGCTGGTGCTGCTGAAACAGACTGCGCCAGCCAACGCCATGCTGACCCGGCTGTCATCGTTTCTGCGCCACACGCTGATGATCGAGGCCAGCGGAACGGTGACGCTGGAACAGGAAATCGAGACGCTTAAACTCTATCTCGGCATTGAAAGAATGCGGTTTGAGGAAAGGCTGCGCACCGAATTCAACATCGAGCCGGATGCGGCCCTTGCCTGCCTGCCGGCTATGCTGCTGCAGCCGCTTGTCGAAAATGCCATCAAATACGCTGTCTCGCCGCAGGAAGAAGGGGCGAAGATCAGCCTTGAGGCGCAACTCGTCGGACAAAGGCTGCGCGTCACCGTTTCGGACACCGGCCCGGGCTTGCCCAGCGACGGCGGCCACCACATTCTCCCTGATGCTTTGACAGGAGAGGGTCGTGCGGTTTCAACGGGCGTCGGATTGGCAAATATTCGCGACCGTTTGGCACAGGCTTACGGCGATGATCACCTGTTCGAGATTCGTACGCCGCCGACAGGTGGCTTCATCGTGATAATCGAATTGCCCTTTACGAAAGCAGAAGATGACGCCGAGCAGGCCGCCCCCCGGGCTGTGTCCGGCACCAACCCCCAGGTCGCACCCCCCAAGTCCGCAATGCCCGCACCGGCGCTGACTTCGCGACAGATCGGAACCCAAACATGACTATCCGCGCGATAATCGTCGATGACGAAAAACTGGCCATTCAGGGCCTCCAGCTGCGCCTCGATGCGTTTGAAGATGTCGAGGTGATCGACACCTGCGCCAATGGCCGCGAAGCCATCCGCAAGATCAAGACCCAGAAACCCGACGTCGTCTTTCTCGACATCCAGATGCCGGGATTTGACGGCTTCAGCGTGGTCAAGGGCGTGATGGAAATCGAACCGCCACTGATCGTGTTCGTCACCGCTTTCCAGGAACATGCAATCCGCGCGTTCGAGGCCAATGCCGTCAATTACCTGATGAAACCGGTCGACGAGGACAAGCTGGCCGACACCATCGAACGCATCCGCGTGCGCCTGGCGGAGAAAAAATCTTCCGAAGAGGCGGAAAAGCTGATGAACGTGCTGGCGGAAGTGGCACCTGACGCAGCCGAGGAATTCACCGAAGGTGACGGCGAAAGCAGCGAACGGTTCGAAAAACTGATCAATGTGAAAGACCGCGGGCAAATCTTCCGCGTCGAAGTCGAATCGATCGAACATATCGAGGCAGCGGGTGACTATATGTGCATCTACACCGGCGACAATTCGCTGATCCTGCGCGAGACGATGAAGGATCTGGAGCGGCGCCTTGATCCGCGCAAGTTCCAGCGCGTGCACCGCTCGACCATCGTCAATCTCGACCAGGTCCGGCAGGTGAAACCGCACACGAACGGCGAATGCTTCCTCGTGCTCGATTCCGGGGCGGAAGTTAAGGTTTCGCGCAGCTACCGCGATGTCGTCGCGCGTTTCGTACATTAAGGAGACAGGGATTTGACGCAGTGGTCGCTGGAGGGGTTCGACCTCGACGCATTTGTGCGCGAAACGCTCGCGGAAGATCTGGGCAATGGCCTGCCGGGCGGCGGGCATGACGTAACTTCGGAAAGCGTCATTCCAGCCGATGCCCGCTTTTCCGGCGTGATGGACAGCCGCGATCCGATCAGCGTTGCAGGGTTGCCGATTGCGGAGGCGTTCTTTCGCGCGCTCGATCCTGACATGGAGATCGAAATTCTGGTCGCAGAAGGCCAGTCGGTACCCGCCGGTTCGGACCTGATGCGCCTGTCGGGAAATGCCCGCGCCATGCTGACCGCGGAACGCAGCGCGCTCAACACCGTGCAGCATCTGTCCGGCATCGCGACCATGGTGCGCGAATATGTCGACACGATGGACAATCCGGATTGCACCCTGCTGGATACGCGCAAGACCATTCCCGGCCTGCGGCATCTGGAAAAATACGCCGTGCGCATGGGCGGCGGAAATAATCACCGCATGGGATTGTGGGATGCGGCGATGATCAAGGACAACCACGTGCTAGTCGCCGGTAATGTGGCAGAGGCCGTGCGCCGCGCCCGCGAGGCAGGCACCGAGACCATCATTTGCGAGGTCGACCGGCTGGACCAGATCGAACCCGCGCTTGAGGCGGGTGCAACCCGTCTGCTGCTCGACAATATGGAGCCGGACACGCTGCGCGAAGCGGTGGCGATGGTGGCCGGACGCGTACCGACAGAAGCGAGCGGCGGGATCAATCTGCAAACGATCAAAGCCAAGGCGGCGACCGGTGTAGATTACGTGTCAGTCGGCCGCCTGACGCAAAGTGCGCCCGCAGCCGATATCGGGCTGGATTTCACGCCGCTGTGAGGGCCGCTGGCCCGAGGCCAATTGCCATTCGCCTGTTCGCGGGCGCGTTTTTTACAGCCGCAGTGATTTCGTTCGGGTATTCGATGGCCAATATTTCCGGCCATCAGGCGCTTCTGACGCGGACCATCCCGGAAATCGTCTGGTCACGGGATCTTACAATTGTCGTGGTGTCTGCGCGGCTGTCGGTTGCGCTCATCCCGATTGCATTAGTATGGTTTTTCGCCGCAAGGTTCGCCCGGTGGATGATCGCGCTGCTCGCATTCGGCAGGCTCATCAATCTTCCTGGATTGTTTGCGATGTTGGGATATTCCAGCAGCATGTTCGCACTCCAGTCCACATCGATGGCCCTTGCCTTCATTGCGGCAGCTCTGCTGTTTACGCCAAAGGCGAATGACTGGTTCAGCAATAAGGGACGCACGAATGCTGCGATATTTGAGTAACCCGCTCGCGCTCCTCGCCATCTTGCTTTCAATCCCCAGTGCCGCCAGCGCGCAGGCCTATCAATGCCGCATCCCCGGATCGGTCAGCGTGCCCGAAATTGCGCCTGCGGGCAGGCCGCGGCCATTGCCCGTCACCGGATATACCCTTGCCGTCAGCTGGTCGCCCGAATTCTGCAAGGGACGTGAGATGCAATCACGCCACCGCACGCAATGTTCGGGGCGCAACGGCCGCTTCGGCTTTGTCGCGCATGGCCTGTGGCCCGACGGGCGCGGCACATGGCCGCAATATTGCTCCACACAGCGCAAGGTTTCCCCGGTCGAGGCGCGCCGAAACATGTGCATGATGCCCTCTACCGCGCTGATTGCCAGCCAATGGACCAAGCACGGCAGCTGCATGACGCGGCGGCCCGAAACCTATTTCAAGGTCACCCGCATTTTATGGAACAGTATCAAATGGCCGGACGCCGACCGGCTATCCCGCAACGATGAGCTGACAGCCGGGATGCTGCGCGATGCCTTTGTCAGGATCAATCCCGACTGGCCGCATGAAGCGGTGGGGGTCAGCGCCAATACGCGCGGCTGGCTTCGCGAATTACGGCTTTGTTACGGAAAGGATTTCATGCCCCGGCGCTGCAATGCCCGCCAATACGGGCCGAACGACCGGGCAAAGCTGAAAATCTGGCGCGGGCTTTAGCGCCGGTCTCTGAAAAAGCTGCGCAGCAGCTCTGCCGCCTCCGCCTCTCCCATTCCCGAATAAATTTCAGGCTTGTGGAGGCATTGTTCGTGTTCGAACACCTTCGCCCCGTGCTCCACCGCTCCGCCTTTCGGATCGGGGGCAGCATAATAAAGCCTGGCGATCCGGGCATGGGCAATCGCGCCGGCGCACATCGCGCACGGTTCCAGCGTGACCCACAGCTCGCACCCTTCCAGCCGCTCGCCGCCCAATTTTCGCGCAGCTTCGCGAATCGCGGCAATTTCTGCGTGGGCGGTGGGATCATGGTCCTCGCGGGGGCTGTTATGGCCGCCGGCAATGACCTCGCCATCCTTCACGATCACCGCGCCGATCGGCACTTCGCCCGAAGCGGCGGCGCTTCTAGCCAGGTCCAGAGCGTGTCGCATCGGTTCGGGGAGCGGCCAACGGGTCATGCCCGCCGCGCTAGCCGGGGCCGAGGCGGGCTGCAATACAGGCCGTGAAATGCTTGACGATTCGGCTAGGGGCAGTTAAGCGCGCGCCTTTCCGGGATATTCCCACAGATTTAACTGGCCTTCGGCATTCGCTGGCGGCCCCAAATTCGAACGAGAGACATCATGTCGCGCATTTGCGAACTGACCGGCAAGGGCCGCCTGACCGGCAACAACGTTAGCCACGCCAACAACAAGACCAAGCGTGTCTTCCTGCCCAACCTGCAGAACGTAACGCTGCTGAGCGAAAAGCTTGATCGTGGTTTCAAGTTCCGCGTATCGACCCACGGCCTGCGCTCTGTCGAGCACAATGGCGGTCTCGACAACTGGCTGCTCAAAACCAAGGACGAAAAGCTTTCGAAGAACGCGCAGAAGGTAAAGCGCGAACTGAAGAAAGCCGTCAAGGAAGCAGAAGCTGCCTGATTGCTGACACCTTCCGCAAGGGGGGGTGTTCGGTTTGACGATTTAGAAGGGCGCGCGGGATTCTCGCGCGCCTTTTCTGTTGTCCGCGGCGCAGGCAGGCTCGTTACGCCAGATCCCAGTTAAGTTTGAGCAGAAGCGTGCGCTGAAACCCGCTGCGGTTGTCATCCGAAATCAGCCACAGGGTCACGCCCTTATCATGGCGCTGGCCATCAGCGCGGGGGACGATTGCCAGACCTTCGTAATTGTCCTGAACATCAGAGCCCGAGATCGTGCCCAGAACCTCTCCGCTCCACGGTTTTCTTTGCGCAATCGCGTCTCGGATTTCCGCCGGATCAGCCAGCATCACGCTGACATCGAAGCTGGGCGGCAAGCCGATATTCAACTTGCGAACCAGCACCAGCACGCGGCCATCGGGTAGCTGGGCCATATCGACCGGCCGGAAACCCTCAGGCGCGGCGAATGCGAATTTCTCCGGCACAGCCCCTTCGACAGGGTCGGAACCATAGAGCAATGCGGGGAAATCGCCGCTCCACCAGGCAGCCATGCCCTCTGACAAGACGATGAATGAGCCGCCGCGCAGCCGCACCATCGCCTCTGGTCCGGAATTGGACGGCCAGCGCCGCATCTCTGCGGGCCGTATCAGCTTCGAGCCGGTCAGGTCGGCGTCCAGCCGTTCCAGCGAATTGATCCCTTCATACCCCACCCAGATACGTCCGGTGGTAGAATCGCGGGTGAGAGATTCGATGTCGACCAGCTTCTTTTTGGAAGCGGTCTTGCCCGCGAAATTCTCGATCCGCACGGTGCCAGGTTCACTATCGTGCCTCGCAGCGGATTGGCCAGGCGCAGGCATTATGAGCAATTTGCCGGTATCGCTTCCAGCCATCAGCCGCCCATCATCCAGCGCCAAAAGCGCGGAATAGCTGCCGAAATTGCTGTTCGGGCTGGTCAGTTCCCACGCCCCGGCAAGCTGCAATTGCCCGAATCGCCGTGCGCCGAGTTCGAGCGGGTTGGCCGTAACGACTTGCGAACGCGTGTCTGTGCGCGGAGGGGACCGGACCCATGTGCCGGGTGCCAATGCCAGCACAACGCAAGCAATCAGGAACCAGCGACGCATGGGTTCAGCTGCCAATCTGGATCAGCGCATCGGCCCGGTAAACAGCAGCGGGTCGAGCCTCGCATCGCGCCACTTCAATCCCCAGTGCAGATGCGGCCCGGTGGCGCGTCCGCTGGACCCGATATTGCCGATATACTGGCCCTGTTTCACTACATCGCCTTCGGACACGGCAATCTTCGAACTGTGCAGGAATGCGCTGTTCAAACCCTGCCCGTGATCGATGATCAGCAGATATCCCTCCAGCGAGAAAGGCTGCTGCGTCGCCAGAGTCACCACGCCGTCCGCAGGAGCCACAAAGGGTGTCCCGCTCTGGCCAGTCGTGATGTCGATGCCCGAATGATAGCTGCCCGGTTCGCCGCGATAGATCCGCTGGGATCCGAAGCGTCCTGAAATGCGTCCTGTGACTGGCCAGATGAAATCCTGGCTCCATCCGGGAGTATCCGCGCCGACTTTGCGCGCGGCATTGATCTGCGCAAGTTCGGGCCTGCGGCGTGCCATGAACGATTCGCTGGCACCGCCAGCACGGCGGGCAACATTGACGCGTTCGATATTCCAGCTGCGGGGTGAGACCGCGAAGGGGCTTTCGATCATGCGGCCATTTGCCAGCTTCGCCACCAGAGTTGCGGTGGGGCCTGCATCGCGGTCGAATGCGGCAAAGAAGCGACCTTCATTATCCAGTGTCAGCGGCTGACTGCCCAGAGTGGCGGTCACGGTTCCGCCCGGTGCCTGTCCGCGGATCCAGCCGCCCTGCGTCAGTTCGCCATCATACAGGAAAGTCGACGGGCCAACTGGCTCCGGTTCGGGCATTGGGGCCGGTGAAGGTGCCGCCGAAGGGCGGGCAGCCTCGCTCGCAATAGGTTGGATTATTTCCGCCTGCCCCGCATCCGCTGCGCCCGCATCGACAGTGGCGCCGTTACATCCGGCCAAAAGCAAAACACCCGTCAGACTGGCCAGACGCTGGCCGGGTCGCATGCTCATGCCGTTTCGGTCAGGCGTTTGGTGGCGATTTCAGCGCTGGCGTATGCTTCCTGCAAATCCACGCTCCAGTAACGCAGTTCATCGAGCGAGATCGCCTCGCCCGTGACTGCGCACAGCACATGATTGCCCGGCGATTTCACGCGGAAACCATTGGGTCCGAATGCCAGCTTGGCTGGCTCAGTGTCTGAATCCATCAACATGATCGCGCCTTATCAATTACCGTCTAACCGAACAAATCATCTTGCCGGTTTTTTGTTTCATCGCCCGCTGTCTTACGCTTGCGCGGTTTTACAGAAGCTGAAGACGCGGCAGCCGGAACGGCATCCAGCACACCATCGACGAATTCGATGCCGAAACCCGGCAGGTCTTCAGCACCCTTGCGCGTTCGGACCAGATTGCCATCTACATCCTTAACCAGCACGAATCCGCGTTGAAGCGGTGCCTTGGGATCGAGCGATTGGTAGAGCCGTTCAAGCGCGGCGAACCGTTCCGCATCGCGTGCGGCGCGCTGCCCGATAACCGCCGGTGTCAGACGGCTGGCCGCGAGCTTGCTTTCCGCTTCCCGAAGCCCGCGCTGCAGAACAGACACTGGCATACGCAGCGCACCGAGCCGTTCGCGGCCTTTCGCTGCGTGATCCTTCAGGCCACGGCGAAGGCGATCGGTCAGATCATCAAGCTTCTGCACCTGGGGCTGCAGCAATGCTTCCGGTTTCGGCAGCCGCTGCAACCGCGCATCCAGCCGTTCCCGGCCCAGCGTCACCGGGCGCCCAATCGCGCGCTTTTTGCGGTAGGCGAGATCTTCAATCGTGGCAGAAAGCTCCGCCCGGACCGGAACCGCCATTTCCGCCGCCGCAGTCGGGGTTGGTGCACGCCGGTCTGCGGCAAAATCGGCCAGTGTCGTGTCGGTTTCGTGCCCCACCGCCGAGATTACCGGTATCGGGCAATCGGCAATCGCGCGGACCACGACTTCCTCGTTGAAGCCCCACAGATCCTCTATCGAACCGCCTCCGCGCGCGACGATCAGGACATCGGGCCTCGGCATATGCTGCGGAAGGTCGGAGAAACCGCGGATCGCAGCGGCGACCTGATCAGCCGATCCCTGGCCCTGTACCAATACTGGCCACACCAGGACATGACTTGGAAACCGGTCTGCCAGACGGTGCAGGATATCACGGATCACCGCTCCGGTCGGCGATGTGACAACTGCGATCGTGCGCGGCAGAAACGGCAGGGCGCGTTTCCGTTCACCCGCGAACAGGCCTTCCTTTTCCAGTCTGAGGCGCGTTTTCTCCAGCAGCGCCAGCAGAGCGCCCTCGCCCGCAATTTCCATGCTGTCGATGACGATCTGGTATTTCGAACGTCCGGCATATGTGGTCAGCTTGCCCGTCGCGACGACTTCGATGCCGTCCTCGGGCAGAAATCCCAGACGTCCGGCATTGCCGCGCCACATCACCCCGTCGATGACCGCTTTTTCATCCTTGAGCGCGCAGTAAAGATGGCCTGACGCAGCGCGTTTAACCCCTGAAAGCTCGCCGCGCAGGCGAACGAAACCGAAACGATCTTCGACAACCCGCTTGAGCATGGTCGAAATCTCGGTGATCGATAGAGGCGCAGCGTTGTCGCCTTCCGCACTCCGCGCTACCAAACCGCCAGATGCATCATTGTCGAAGGAAGAAGCGGGCATGAATATCCTGTTGCTGGGGTCGGGCGGGCGCGAACATGCGCTGGCATGGAAGCTGGCGCAATCCAGCCTGTTACAGCGGGACGACGATACATTCTACGCCGCACCGGGCAACCCGGGAATCGCCGATCATGCGATGTGTATCGACCTTGATGCCGGCAATCATGCCTCGGTTCTGGAATTCTGCGGGGAAAAACAGATCGGACTGGTCGTGATCGGACCGGAAGCACCGCTGGTCGACGGCCTTGGCGACAGCTTGCGAGCGGTCGGCATTTCGGTATTCGGGCCGAGCAAGGCTGCCGCCCAGCTGGAAGGGAGCAAGGGCTTTACCAAGGATCTGTGCGAACGGGCCGGAATCCCAACCGCCGGCTATATCCGCACAATGTCGCTTGCCGAAGCGACCGCCGCGCTGGACAAGTTCGATGCGCCCTATGTGCTCAAGGCCGATGGCCTTGCCGCAGGCAAGGGCGTGGTCATTGCAGAGACGCGGGCCGAGGCGACAGAGGCGCTGACCGACATGTTCAGCGGCCGGTTCGGCGAAGCAGGCGCGGAAGTGGTGATCGAAGAATTCATGCGCGGCGAGGAAGCCAGCTTCTTTGCCCTGACCGATGGCGCGACCATTCTGTCGTTTGGCTGCGCGCAAGACCATAAACGGGTTGGCGAAGGCGACACCGGCCCCAATACTGGCGGCATGGGCGCATACAGCCCGGCCCCGGTCCTGACCCCGATGCTGCGCGGCGAGGTTCTGGAAAAAATTATCGCCCCCACGGTCAAAAAGCTGGCCGATGAAGGCATGGCCTATTCAGGTGTCCTGTTCGCAGGGCTGATGCTGACCGATCAAGGGCCGAAGCTGATCGAATATAATTGCCGGTTCGGCGACCCCGAATGCCAGGTGCTGATGACACGGCTGCAAAGCGACCTTGGCGAATTGATGCTCGCCTGCGCCGACAGCAAGCTTGCCGCATGCGACCCGGTTAAGATGAGCGACGATGTGGCCCTGACCGTAGTGATGGCGGCCAAGGGTTATCCGGATACGCCCGAGAAGGGCGGCACCATCGATCTTGATGGCGCGGAAGAAGGTGGGGCCAAGGTATTTCATGCCGGAACCAGGCGGTTGGAAGATGGCACGATTGTCGCCAGCGGCGGCCGGGTGCTGAACGTCACAGCCACCGGCAAGAACGTCACAGAGGCTCAGGCAGCGGCCTATAAAGCGGTCTATGCGATCGACTTCCCGTCCGGCTTCTGCCGCCGTGATATCGGCTGGAGAGAAGTCGAGCGCGAACGGTAACAAGCCGCAAGCAGCAATATATTACCAAATTAACGATGACTATTTAGCATTTGTGCAATCGCCGTGATGTATCGGGCCTGCATGCAAGATCGCTCATCCAACAGACACGACGTGACCATCCTCGGGCACTACCGCGCAGGAAGCGGCCTGAAGCGCGAGGTCACGATGCTCGACCTGTCGGAAAGCGGGTGCCGCTTCCACGACCGCCGCACTGTGCTGCGGATGAATGCTGCGCTGACCATCAGGATCGGCGCGCTTGGGCCCTTCGATGCGACCGTCCGCTGGATAGAGCGCGATACCGTCGGGGTGCAGTTCGCGCGGCCAATTTATGGCCCCGTTTTCGAACATATCCGGACCCAGCTGGACAATTCCAACTGGCGCCCGCCAGCCTGATTATCCCAGCCGCTTTGCAACCAGTTCCTTCGTATCAACGATAGGACGCGGTCCGTAGTGCGAGATTACCTCTGCTGCGCACACTGCTCCGCGCAGAAGACAATCGGCCAGCGAAGCGCCTTTTACATGGCCTGACAGGAAACCGGCTGCGAACTGATCGCCGGCACCGGTCGTATCTACGACCTTATTGATCGGCTCAGCAGCGACTTCCGCACGTTCGCCATTGGCGATTGCCACGGCACCTTTTTCACTGCGTGTCGCGACCAGCACCGGAACCTTTGGGGCAACCATTGCCAGCCCTGCTTCGAAGTCGTCTTCGCCGGTCAGAGTGGCAAGTTCTGCCTCGTTGACGAACAGGATGTCGATCACGCCACCCTCAATCATATCGCGAAAATCGTCGCCGTGGCGATCAATCACGAAGCTTTCCGATGCAGTGAAGGCAATCTTGCGGCCAGCGTCGCGGGCAACCTGAATCGCGCGGCGCATGGCCCGGCGCGGCTCTTCCGGATCCCACAGATACCCTTCCAGATACAGCACTGCCGCATCGGCGATCAGTTCTTCGTCGAGCGCCGCTGCCGGCAGATACTGCCCAGCGCCAAGAAATGTGTTCATCGTCCGCTCGCCATCAGGCGTGACGAAAATCAACACCCTTCCGGTCGATGGTTCGCCGGTGCGTACCGGTGTATCGAAATCGATCCCGGTTGCGCGGATGTCATGTTTGAAAACGTCGCCCAGCTGGTCGTCTGCAACCTGGCCGATAAAGGCGCACTGGAGCCCCAGCGTGGCCAGCCCGGCCAGCGTGTTGGCAGCCGAACCGCCCGATGTTTCCGTTGCTGGCCCCATCGCGTCGTAAAGTTCGCTCGAACGCTGTTCATCCACCAGCGTCATTCCGCCGCGGTTCATGGACAGCTCCTCAATCAGCTCTTCCTGGCACGGTGAAATCACGTCGACCACAGCGTTGCCGATTGCGATCACGTCATAGCGGGGCGAATTGTCGATATTGGGCATGATTTTCCTGAGTCAGAACAGAGTTTGGTTGGTTGCTGGCGCGCCTAGCCGCTCACACAGGGCGCGCCAAGGCCTTCCGGTGATTTGTGCGATTGACGAGCGCACATCCATGCGGGCAAGTGCGCGGTGATGACCAGTGTGCCAAGCGCCATTTCAAAAGCCATTTCACAATTGGGCGATCCGAAGATTCTTCGGGTCTTGCTCAAGACCGTGCTGCTGACCCTGGCCGTGTTCATGCTGGCCGGTGCGGGTTTGTGGTATGCGATCGCGCAATCTCTTGCTGCTGCAAAGATCAGCTTCGGCCCGGAACTGGGTGCGCTGCTGGCGGTGGTCCTGACCGCGGTCGGCGGCTGGATCCTTTTCCGCATCGTGGCACTCGCAATTCTCCAGTTTTTCGCCGACGAGATCGTGCTGGCGGTGGAGCAAAAGCATTTCCCGGAGCACGTGGGCCGCGCAAGGACCCTTGCGTGGAGCGAGGAGCTGCGCAACAGCCTCCGGTCTATCGGCCGTGCCATTGCAGTCAATTTGGCGGCTTTGGTGGTGGCGATTCCGCTGTTCTTCACCGCTATCGGGCCTGCGATCGTGTTCTGGGCCGCGAATGGCTGGCTGCTGGGCCGCGAATTGCAGGATATGGTGTGGCTGCGTCACCGCCATGCGCCATCTGACAAACCGCCGCTCGGCAAAATGGAAAGATTTGCGCTTGGAGGGATCGTAACCGCAATCCTGGCCATACCCTTTGTCAATTTTCTCGGGCCAGTGATCGGCGCTGCAAGTGCAGCCCACCTAGTTCACAGCCGCCTCGCATCCCTGCCCCCAGGAGCCAACAATGCCGCGTAGTTTCCGTGCCTGCCTCACTATCGCCCTCATCCCGCTGCTGGGGGCGTGCGCCGCGACCGCGATTCCGCCCGCAACCTCGGGCTCCAGCAATTCAGCCAATCGGCCAGGTGTGCGCAGTGCGCCGCCGCCGCAGGTTGCACCGGCCCCATCAACCGGCAGCTTCCGCGCACCCCGCGTCATGAATAACCGGGGTTTGGAAAGCGTGATCGGTGCAAACTCTGCGGGGTTGGAGCGGCAGTTCGGACCAGCGCGCCTAAACGTCATAGAAGGCGACGTGCGCAAGCTGCAATTCGGCGGCGAGGCTTGCGTGCTCGACGTCTATCTCTATCCGCTCAGCCCCGGTGCAGAGCCGACCGCGACCTATGTCGATGCAAGGCGCGCAAGCGATGGGCTGGATGTAGACAGGTCAGCCTGCGCCGCCGCCCTCAAGCGCTGAGACTGGCTCGCTAACGCGAATTTAAGGGTATTCTGGCAGGCAATTCGGAACCGAAAACAGAGGTTTCGAAAACAATGAGTGTCCAATTCGCCGATCTGGCCAAAAATGTATCCGCCGATGGTCATGTGTCACCGGAAGAACTGCTCGCGCTGCGCCGGCTCGGCTGGGGCGACGGGAAGATTCACCGCGGCGAAGCAGAAGCAATTTTCGCGATCAATCAGGTCATGGAAAATCCGAACACGGAATGGACCGACTTTTTCGTCGAAGCGCTGGCCGAATTCGTCCTCAATGGCACCGAGCCGCGCGGCTATGTCGATGAAGCCGAAGCCGAATGGCTGATCGGCGCGCTGGATCAGGACGGGCGGCTGGAATCCATGGCGGAACTGGAATTGCTGGTTCACGTGATGGAGCGTGCCGGAAATGTACCCGACAGGCTCAAGCATTATGCGCTGGCTCAGGTCGAGAAAGCTGTCCTGACCGGTACCGGGCCAACTCGCTGCGGTGGCGAATTGTCGGATACGCACATTTCGGCGGCCGAATGCAGTATCATTCGCCGGATCGTTTTCGCCAGCGGCGGGCACGGGCCAGCGGCGGTCAGCCGCCATGATGCAGAAATGCTGTTCCGCCTCAAAGACGAGACGTTGGCCGAAGCGAACGATCCGGCTTGGGATGCGCTGTTTATCGACAGCGTCGCAAATTACCTCAAGGGGTTCCACCTATCAAACGCCCAGCTTGACCATGCGCGGATGAAGGAACTTGAAGCGTTCGTCGCAGACAACAGGGCAAGCGTAGGCCGCTTCATGGGCGCCATGGCACGTGAACTCCCGCAGGTACGAAACCATTTCGGGAAGGTGTTCGGCAAGAATGCTGCGGGAACCCGTTATGCCGAAGCGCAAGCTGCCGGCAATCTGGTTACCGACAACGAGAATTCATGGCTTGAAAAAATGATCGATGCCGACGGCGAAGTTGACGATCTCGAAAGAGCGCTTCTGGCACGGATCACTGCCGAGGCCTGATCCCGCCTGAGGGGCCTTTTCGGCCGATCAGACCATAAAGCTTTCGCCGCAGCCGCAGGCACCCTTGGCATTCGGGTTTTCGAACGTGAATCCAGCAGTGAAGTCGTCTTCCACCCAGTCCATCACGGACCCGACCAGATATAACACACTGGCCCCATCAATGTAGAATGTGCCGCCAGGGGTTTCGATCTTCTCATCGAATTTCGCCTCCTCGGTCACGTAGTCGACAGAATAGGCAAGTCCCGAACAGCCGCGCCGCGGGGTTGAAAGCTTGACGCCGATAGCATCAGCGGGCGCTTTGGACATCAGGTCGGCGATCCGTGCCTCTGCCCCTTCGGTCAGGGTCACAGCTGCCGGAATTTGGCGAGTTTTCGTATCGGCCATCATAGCATCCCCAGTTCGAGCCGCGCCTCGTCACTCATTTTCTGCGGGTCCCAAGGCGGATCCCACACGAGATTGACCTCTGCATCGCGCACGCCGGGCACCGATGCTGCGCGCAATTCCACTTCGCCCGGCATGGATTCGGCAACCGGACAATTCGGGGTGGTCAGCGTCATGTTGACGACCACGTCGCATTCATCATCCACTTCCACGCCGTAAATCAGGCCGAGATCGTAAATGTTCACCGGAATTTCCGGGTCGTAGATTTCTTTCAGCGCCGCGATCACCGCATCGTGCAGTTCTCCGCCCGGTTCGCCCGCAGCAACCGTCTCCGGCTTTTTCTGCAGGAAGCCTTCAAGATAGTCACGCTTGCGTTCCAGCTTTTCGCCCATGCTTTCATCGGCGACATCGGCGGAGGGCACCGCATCTTCCACCCGCGCACGGCGCGGAGCCGAAACGGCTTCGACTTCTTCGACTTCTATCTTGCGCTCTTCGTTCATTATCCGAAGATCCTCTTGGTTCTCTCGATACCACGCAGCAATGCGTCGATATCGCTTTCGTCACTATACAATCCGAAACTCGCCCGCGCTGTGGCCGGAACGCCCAGATGGTCCATCAGCGGCTGCGCGCAGTGATGGCCGGCGCGGATCGCGACATTCTCTTCATCCAATATGGTGCCGAGATCGTGCGGGTGAACCCCCTCCATCTCGAACGAGACGATACCGGCGGTCTTTTCAGGACCGAACAGGCGGATTGAATTGATTGATCGCAGTTCCGCCTGCAGCTTCGCCGCCAGCGCGCTTTCATGCGCGAACAGGTCTTCCATGCCCAGTGCATCGACGTAATCGATCGCTGCATGCAAGGCGACCGCCTCGGTGATCATCGGCGTCCCTGCCTCGAACCGCTGCGGCGGCGGGGCATAGGTTGTTTTTTCGAAAGTCACGCGGTCGATCATCGCGCCGCCGCCTTGCCACGGGGGCATCGCGTCGAGGATTTCCTCGCGCGCCCACAGCACGCCGATACCCGTGGGTCCGTAAAGCTTATGCGCCGACAGGACGTAGAAATCGCAGCCCAGTTCCTGCATATTCAGCCGCATCCGGGGCGCTGCCTGGCAGCCATCCAGCAGCAGCTTTGCACCAACCGCATGGGCCAGGCTAGCAGCGCGCTTCGCGGCCAGAATCGAACCCAGCACGTTCGAGACATGGGCGAGGGCCACGATCTTGTGCTGCGGTGTAAGCATCTGCTCCATCGCATCCAGATCGATCAGACCATCCTCGGTCAGCGGGCAAACATCGATTTCAGCGCCGGTGCGCTGCGCGACCATCTGCCACGGCACGATGTTGGAATGATGTTCCAGCTGGCTGAGCATGATGCGGTCGCCGGCTGAAAGATTTTGCCCGCCCCAGCTTTGCGCGACCAGATTGATGCCTTCGGTTGCGCCGCGAACGAACACGATTTCGTTTTCGCTTCTCGCACCGATGAAACCTGCTGTGCGGCGGCGGGCTGCTTCGTAAGCCAGCGTCATTTCGGCAGAGCGCGAGTACACGCCGCGGTGCACCGTCGCATAATCGCGGCCCAGCGCATTGCTCATCGCGTCGATCACCGCCTGCGGTTTCTGCGCGGTGGCCGCTGTATCCAGATAATGCCAAGGCTTCCCGTTCGCGGTCATCATGCCGGGAAAATCAGCTTTGCGGGTCAGTGTTTGCGCGTCGCTCACACTGCATCTCCATCCAGTTCTGCAAGCGTATCGTCGAGCATTTTCTGGCGAATATCGTCATCGGCGATATTCTCGAATGCATCGCCGATAAAGGCCTGGATCAGCAGCTTGCGGGCAATTTGCGGCGGGATGCCCCGGGCCGCCATGTAATAGCTGGCCTGTTCATCGAGCTGGCCGATGGCTGCACCGTGTGCGCACAGAACATCGTCCGCAAAAATTTCGAGTTCGGGCTTGGTGTTGGCCGAGGCCCCTTTTTCGAGCAGGATCGCACGGAAATTCTGCGCCGCATCGGTTTTCTGCGCATCACGTGCAACCTCGATCCGGCCCAGAAAATTACCCGTTGCCCGGCCCCACTGCACCGCACGCACCACCTGATTGGACGTGGCGTTGGGGTGTGCGTGGATTGTCCGGGTGACGAATTCCTGCACTTTGTCGCCGCCGCCTATGGTTACGCCGCCGAATTCAAAATGCGCGCCTTCGCCGAGCGTCACTTCCACTTCGACGCGCTGGAATTTCCCGCCCGCGATCATGTGGAACGCCTCGAAGCGTCCGCCTTCACCAACGTGCACCCGCAAACGGTCGACCATTCCTGGCGCGGCATCGCCGGAATTGTGGATCTGGTATTCGCTACGTGTTTCGCCAGCAGGCACGTCGATCGTGCGCCAGTGATTGATCGCTGCCGCATCCGCATGGCGGAGATACTCGCCATCCGAATAACGCCAATCCTCGTCGCGCGTCGTGGGGAGAGTTGCTGCTTCCGCCATCAGGCCGCCACCGCTTCGTAACCTTCGTTTTCAAGCTGCAGCGCCAGTTCCGGGCCGCCAGTTTTAACGATGCGGCCATTGGCAAGAACGTGCACCTTGTCCGGTTTCACATAGTCGAGCAGGCGCTGGTAATGCGTGATCAAGAGAACGGCTTTGTCGGGCGCACGCATGATGGCATTGATCCCGTCGCCAACCGTGCGCAGCGCATCGATATCGAGACCGCTATCGGTTTCGTCGAGGACCGCGAATTTCGGGTCGAGAATGCCCATCTGGACCATCTCGGCGCGCTTCTTCTCTCCGCCGGAAAAGCCGACATTCACCTGCCGCTTGAGCATTTCCATATCAAGCTTGAGCAGCGCGGCTTTTTCTTTTGCCAGCTTCAGGAACTCACCACCCGACAAGGGCTCTTCACCGCGCGCGGCGCGCTGCGCGTTGAGCGCCTCGCGCAGGAACTGAACATTGGAAACGCCGGGGATTTCGACCGGATACTGGAAACCCAGAAACAGGCCCGCCGCCGCGCGTTCGTGTGGTTCCAAGTCCAGCAGATCGACACCGTTGAAGCTGACCGAACCTGCGGTCACTTCATACCCGGGACGGCCGCCCAGGATATACGACAGCGTCGATTTACCGGCGCCGTTGGGCCCCATGATCGCGTGCACTTCACCCGCGCCGACTTCTAGCGTCAGGCCCTTGAGGATTTCGGTATCGCCGACATTGGCGTGGAGGTTTTCAATTTTCAGCATCAGTTTTTTCTCGTAAATTCTTGGTGTTCGCCGCGCTCAGTACCGGCTGCGGTGGTGTAGGCCGTCGTCGCGGCGTTTGGGTGCGCGCCCCGGCTTCTCGAAGGGCTGGTTCAACTCTTCCAGGATCGCTTCCTTGATCGGTTCGAGATCGCCCATCACCTCTTCCGCTGTGAAGCGCATGATGCGCACGCCGACTTCTTTCAGTTTGCGGTCGGACAGTTCCTCGATGGTTTTCTCCGCCTCCGTCTCGCCAGAGATTTCGACCACCAGCCAGCGGGTCTTGCAGGCAAAATCGACCACGGACGAGCCCATCACCACTTCGCGCTGGAAGCTGAAATTGCCAACGCCCTTTTTGTCCAGCAGGCTCCACATGCGCTTGTGCGCCTCGCTCGGGTGCCGTTTGTTGAAACGCGCACGGTCATGCAATTTGTCCTTGCGCGCTTCAGATACATTCCAGCTGGCGGTCTTGTCGGACTTGGCTGCATCGGACGTGCCGAGGGAGAGTTTCTTACGTTCGGTCATTTCTTCTCAACCTGAAAGGCGCCCTCTGAGATCGTCTCTTTGGATCCGTTAAAACAATAGGCGTACCAGACAATATCTTCGCTTGTTGATGTGTCGGAAACCCCTGCGAGTTCAACTCCGTCGCACGAAGGGCGATCCGCAATCAGAGCCAACGCAGAGTCGGCTTTTGTATTTGCCCTGCCGAATGCAATTGGCCCTATCCGTTGGTACATTTCAGGAAAACCTTGTTGCTCAATCGGCAAGAATGCGTCTGAGGCGTTCTCCTTCTTTGCGTCTGGTGCGTCCATGCAGGCTTGCAAACCGAACATCGAGAATGTCAAAGCCGCTAAGTTCAAAGCTCTGGTCACCCGACGCTCCCTTCGAGCGAGATTGCCAGAAGCTTCTGCGCTTCGACCGCAAACTCCATTGGCAGTTCCTTGAGCACTTCCTTGGCAAAGCCGTTGACGATCAGCGCCACGGCTTCTTCTTCGCCCAGTCCGCGCTGCATGGCGTAGAACAGCTGATCATCGCTGATCTTGCTGGTGGTGGCTTCGTGTTCGATCTGCGCGGTCGGGTTCTTGACCTCGATATAGGGGACCGTGTGCGCGCCGCATTTGTCACCCAGCAGCAAACTGTCGCACTGGGTGAAATTGCGGACATTGTCTGCATTGGCGCCCACGCGGACGAGCCCGCGATAGGTGTTGTCCGATTTGCCCGCAGAGATGCCTTTGGAAATGATCGTGCTGCGGCTGCCCTTGCCGTTATGGATCATCTTGGTGCCGGTATCGGCCTGCTGGTAATTGTTGGTCACCGCGACCGAGTAGAACTCGCCCACGCTGTCTTCGCCGTTGAGCACACAGGAGGGGTATTTCCACGTCACCGCGCTGCCGGTTTCCACCTGGGTCCAGCTGACCTTGCTGCGGGCACCCTGACACAGAGCGCGCTTGGTCACGAAGTTGTAGATCCCGCCCTTGCCCTCCGCATCGCCGGGATACCAGTTCTGGACGGTCGAATATTTGATTTCGGCATCGTCCATCGCAACCAGTTCGACCACGGCGGCGTGAAGCTGGTTTTCATCGCGCATTGGCGCGGTGCAGCCTTCAAGGTAAGATACGTAACTGCCTTTTTCGGCGACGATCAGCGTACGTTCGAACTGTCCGGTATTCTCCGCGTTGATGCGGAAATAGGTGGAAAGCTCCATCGGGCAGCGCACCCCCTCGGGGATGTAAACAAAGGTACCATCCGAAAAGACTGCGCAATTGAGAGTGGCGAAGTAATTGTCGCGCTGCGGCACGACCTTGCCGAGCCATTTCCTCACCAGATCGGGATATTCGCGAATTGCCTCTGAAATACTGCGGAAAATGACCCCGGCAGCTTCCAGCTCCTTGCGGAATGTGGTTGCGACGCTGACGCTGTCGAACACTGCGTCGACCGCGACCTTGCGCGCGCCTTCGACCCCGGCGAGCACTTCCTGCTCTGCCAGCGGAATGCCCAGCTTGTCGTAAACGCGCTTGATCTCCGGATCGAGCTCGTCGAGCGATTCCAGCTTCGGCTTCAGCTTCGGCTCGGCGTAGTAATACGCATCCTGGTAGTCGATCTTGGGATAGCCGAGCTTTGCCCAGTCCGGTTCTTCCATGTCCTGCCACAGGCGGAACGCCTTCAGCCGCCAGTCGAGCATCCACTCGGGCTCTTCCTTCTTGGCGCTGATGAACCGGACGGTGTCTTCATTCAGTCCCTTGGGGGCGAAATCCTGTTCGATGTCGCTAGACCAGCCGTGTTCGTAATCGGCCGCTTTCGCAGCCGCATCGCGCGCGGCCTTATCCTGAATTTCCGCGTCCTGAATGTCAGCCGTGTCGATGCGTCCATCTTTTTGCTGATCGCCGGTAAGTGTCGATTGCTCGTTCATGCGAGTTCCCGCTGGTTGTCTGTTTGTGCAAGCTGCGTCAGGCGGATATCCGCCAGCGCGCCGCGCAAAGCCTGGTTCACGATCGGCCAATGTGGCCGCACCGCGCAGTTTTGTTCCAATCCGCAATCATGCGCCCCGCTGTCGACGCATGCGGTCAGAGCGATGGGGCCTTCGATTGCCTCCACGATATCGGCGAGCGTGATGGCCGCCGCGGGCCGGGCAAGTTGCAGCCCGCCCTTTGCACCCCGAACCGAGCGCAGCAGTCCTGCTGCGGTAAGCTTGCTGACCACTTTCTGCACTGTTGGGGCCGGCAGCTGGATTTCTTGCGCCAGTTCGGCCGCCGACACGCGCCCGCCGCCGCAATGGCGTGCGGCTGCCGTCATCGTGACGACGGCGTAATCTGCAAGATTCGATAGGCGCATTTGCTCAAAAACTCTAATTCGGACTGATTCGTTCCGATTTGCAGCTAGGGGCGCAAAAGCGGTTCTTCAAGAGCAAAGCCCTTGTTGCGAGTCGTTAGCAATCGAGGGCTATTTTACAGCGTCGAACAGGTTGAGCCGGTTGAAGTTCTTCATCTGCAACATCGTGTGCAGGATCGGATCAGTCGGACCCCCCAGCCGCGTGGGCGTATGCCCGCAACATCGCCGAATTTCGCGCACCATGTGCGGCTGGTCGAAAAATGCCTCTGCTATAATCGCTTCGGCATGGCCGCTGAGATCCGGCTGTGCAAGCAGCGCCGACGCCCGGATAGCGCGGTATTTCCGGGCCAGTGCAGCAGGCGGCAGGCCGAAATACCGTTCCACCAGCCGTTCGGTCTGGCGGCGCGAATAGGAAATGCTGCCAAAGAGCAGGTCGACATCGGGATTGAGAGAATTGCCCAGCCATCCAAGCGTTTTCTCGATCAGCTCTTCATGCCGCGGGGGCACCGGCTTGAGCCGCGGGGTCATCCAGTTGAGCAGTCTGTCGCAGCCCTCCCGCCCATCGATATCTCCGGCTCTGTAAGCGGCGTTGGTTTGCTCCGCGAAATCTGACCATTCCGGCCCAAGTATTTCTTGCGGAGGAAAGAAGCGGTCGATGTACTCGTTCGCGGGCTTGCCCGTCAGTGACGCCCAGCCCAGCGGGGACAGGGAGGCACCAATCGCGTGCCACGGGCCATTGACGGTATACGGAGCCGCCACGGAAAATCCGCTGAGCATGTGCGAACCGCCAGTTACTGGGTGTTCTACACCGTCAAATTCGATGGCCCCCTCGCCCCGTGCAAACAAGGCCAATTGCCCCAATGCGCCAGGTTGTTTGTCAACGATGACCGGTTCGTCACAGGCGAAATGGAACAGTGCCAGCACATGGCGCTGCAATTCCTTGGGCGGATCAACATATTCGAGAGAAAAACGGAGCGGCATGTCTAGATGATTGCGACCCATCCAGTGTCATGCCGCCCCGAACATGGCGCAGCGAACACCCGAAGGTTTTCTCGCGCATGTCTGTTGGGAATATGCGTAGACACCTTTGCCCCATCTCCATTGTACCAGAGCGACATCGATAGCCCTTATCCCGCACTATGGCGGCGCACAAGCAGTACGAGCAGTCTATTCTTGAGAACAACCTCAACCGATATGAAAGGGCCTCAATTTATTCGGCCGAGATCTCATTTGACCGGGCGACTTCATCGAATAGCGGCGCTTTGTTGTATCCCTCCGGCCCAAGTGTCTTCGCACTGACTGTGCCTTCGGCATCGCTGAGCAAACGCGGCGTTTTGCCTGTGAAGTGACGGATTTCCCTGATCAGATGCGCCTGATCATAGAAACCTTCCATTACCTCCGCTTCAATTTCAGGAGACAGTGACGGTAGAGTCATCAACGTGGCTGACCGTATCGCCCGGTACCGCCTGATGAGGCGCGACAGAGGGCGGCCGAAGAACTGCTTGGTAAGCCGCTGGACCTGGCGCTGCGACAGCGAAGTATGCACCATGAAATCTGCAGGCTGAGGATTAAAGTTCTCCGTCAGCCAGGCCTGCATCACATCAATGAATTCGGCGTGGGCAGCGGGCAGCGGCCGCAGCGCCGATACCAATACCTCGCCCAATTTTGCGCAAGCGGCCGCCGGGTCCATCATGCCGTCGGAAAGCCCGGAAGAAATCGCGTCGAGCCGGGCCACCACATCCGGCGGCAGAGCATCCTTTGCGGGGACCACCCGGTTGCCCCACTCGTCCATCGGCAAACCGGTCAGCGCGGCCCAACCGTGGATTTTGAGTGACGCGCCGACCAATTCCATCGGGCCATCAATGCGAAAGGGGGCTGCCTGATCAAGCTGGGTAACAAAAAACGCCGGCGATGACTGCGCTACGCGGCCATCGGCGAATCGCAATTGCCCGCTGCCTTTCGTCACCAGCATCAATTGGGGCGAATAGGCAGGCATGATATCTTCGATCACGCTCTCATCGCTGGCGAACGAGTAGAGCGTGTTCAAATAGCCTGCCAGACATTCGGGCCCCGCCAAGAACGAGAAATCGAAGCTGGATTTTTCCGGTTTGCGAGCCGTCCCTCGCTCAGCATCCCGGTTCACTGCTGTGCAGCTATCCAGCTCTCGACATTCTCTTCCATGATGGAGAGAGGCACAGGGCCGCTCTTCAGGATCGTATCGTGGAAGCCGCGAATATCGAATTTCTCGCCCAGCTCGGTCCGCGCCCGTTGGCGCAGTTCCATGATTTTCAGCTTGCCGATCATGTATGCCGTCGCCTGACCGGGATAGACCACGTAACGCTCGATCGCCTTACGGATGTCACCATCAGGATTGGGGGTGTTCTCGGTCAGATAGGCAATCGCTTCTTCGCGGCTCCAGCGTTTGTGATGGATGCCGGTATCCACAACCAGTCGACAGGCTCTCCACAGTTCCATCCCCAGGCGGCCGAAATCGGAATAGGGATCGGTATAGAAGCCCATGTCCTTGCCCAGCTCTTCCGAATAGAGTCCCCACCCTTCGGAATAGGCGGTTACCCCACCGAACCGCCGGAACGGAGGCACATCGCCGAGCTGGGTCTGAATCGACAATTGCAGGTGATGCCCTGGCAAACCTTCGTGATAGGCCAGCGCTTCAAGCTCGTTTTTCGACATGTCGCGCAGGTTGTAGAGGTTCACATAATAGGTGCCCGGGCGCGATCCATCGGGTGCGGGGCGTTGGTAAAACGCCTTGCCCGCGCTCTTTTCACGAAATGCCTCGACCGGTTTGATCACCAGCGGATCGGTGGGGAGCACGCCGAACCATTGCGGCAGAGCTTTCTCCATTTTTGCGATCGCGGCCTGCGCGTCCGCCAGATATTCTTCGCGCGTTTCGTAGAAGAACTGGTCGCCATTGCGGGTGTATTCGAAAAATTCCTGCAACGTTCCTTCGAAACCGACCTGCTTCATGATCCCCCGCATTTCGCCATGGATCCGGTCCACTTCGCGCAGTCCGATGTCATGGATTTCGTCGGCTGTGAGATCGGTGGTCGTGTAATTCGCGAGCAGTGCCTTGTAGTAGTCGGCACCGTCGGCAAACCTCCAGATACCGTCATCTGTCGGGGCGATGGCCTGCTGACGCTTCATTTCAGCCAGAAGCCGCTCGTACGCAGGCTGCGCCGAACCAGACCATGCCGCCTGTGCCTGCGCTTCGAAATCGCCTGCGTCGGCAGCGGTCAGTTCAATTGCCGATACTTTCTTGGAGAAGTCTTCCAGGATTGGATTGGCGTCGCCCGAATTGAGCAGGTTCTCGATGTCTGAAATCACGTAGGGATAGACCCAATCAGGCGGCATCACGCCCGCATCGGCGCGTTCACGAGATTCTGCTGTCAGCTGGTCCAGTGCCGGGCCAAGCTTCTCGATGCGCGACACATATGCGGCTGCATCGCCAGCATCGGTGACCCTGTGGATGTTGATCAGAAAGGCCGGCAGCTGGCTTTGCGCGCCATTCATCTGGTCAAAGACGTAGCCGTTCTTGCGATATTCGAACCGGTCCGCGCTGCGCTGGGCCATCGCATCGAACAGGCGGTAAGAAAGTGCATCCTGCGCATCGAGCGCGGAAAGGTCGTATTCGGCGCGCATGGCCGCAGCGGTCGATTGCAGCAATTCCTGATCAGCGACCGACGAGGCATCGCTGAAATCACCCCAATCGTCATAATCCTCATCACGTATCCCGCGATAGGCTTTCGACAAGGGCGACAGCGCCAATTGCTGCGCATCATAGTTTTCGAACAGCGTCCCGAGATCCTGGACTTCGGCAGCCGCGGCAGCTCCCATCGGTGCCGCCTGCGCCGAAACCGGTTCCTGATAGGCCGCCGAACAGCCAGCCAGCGCGAACGCTGGCAGGATACCGAATGCGATGATTGATTTGCGCGACATGATGTTCTCCTCAAAGCTTTTGACGCACTCCTAGGGGCCAAAAGGCGGGTTTGGCCAGAGGGTTCGTTGACATTGCAGACGCGCTGAAAGGACGAACGAAAAAAAAGGGACGGCCCCGTTTCCGGAAACCGTCCCTAAAGTCGAGGAACTCAAATGCATTACTGCCAGAGCCCTTCGGGTCGCAGGAGTGGTAATACGCATGGCTGCATGATTCGCATTGTATGGAAGCGACAGAATCGACCCCCAAGCGAAAAAACTAGCGAATTCAACGGTAATACAACTGCAACATTTGACAGAATTCGTGCGGCATCGACATGGGAACGCTCTCTTGCCATAGCGACTCGCAATGCTGTTTCACCTGCTCAAGCCCGCCATATTCACCCTCGATCCGGAAAAGGCTCACCGCCTGACGGTTGCCGGACTGCGCGCCATGCCTGCCGGGCCAAAGCCTGTGCCAGGCCGGCTGTCGGTCAATGTTGCCGGGATCGAATTCCCCAACCCTGTCGGAATGGCCGCCGGTTTTGACAAGGATGCGGAGGTTCCAGATGCGCTGCTGGGTCTCGGATTCGGATTTACCGAAGTTGGCTCAATCACGCCGCGCCCGCAGGAAGGAAACCCGAAGCCGCGGCTTTTCCGGCTGGTGGAAGACCGCGCGGTCATCAATCGCATGGGATTCAACAATGGCGGGGCCCAAAGCGCGGCCGAACGGCTGAAAAGCCGCCGGACGAAAGGCGGCATCGTCGGCATCAATATCGGTGCGAACAAGGATTCTTCCGACCGGATTGCCGATTACGCGCACATGACGCGGATCATGGCTCCTCTGGCGAGCTATCTGGCGGTGAACATTTCCAGCCCCAATACGCCGGGACTGCGCGCCTTGCAGGATGAAGGGGCGCTGATCGAATTGCTGGATTCGGTAATCGAGGCGCGCGCAGGCGTCTGCCCTGAGAACGCCCCGCCAATCTTCCTGAAAGTTGCACCCGATCTCACACCCACCGATGTCGATGCAATCACCCGGATCGCACTCGACAAGAACCTTGGTGCGCTGATCGTTTCCAACACCACGATTTCGCGCCCGTCTTCGCTCCGATCACATCAGTCTGCGGAAACAGGCGGACTTTCGGGTGCGCCGCTTCGCGCCTTGGCGCTCCAGCGTGTGCGCGATTTCCGGACCGCGACCGGCGGTGCAGTTCCGCTTGTCGGGGTCGGCGGCATAGGCAGCGCCGACGATGCGTGGGAACGTATCCGGGCCGGGGCCAGTCTGGTGCAGTTCTACAGCGCAATGGTCTATCAAGGCCCGGGCCTCGCCAGGAAGATCACCCGCGGGCTGGAGCGTTTGATGAAACGCGATGGCTTCTCGGCCATTGCCGAGGCTGTCGGAACAGAATAGCGCTGCTGGAATGAAAACGTTGAAGAACGCATCGCGGATGGCGGCCCTGTTCCTGACCGGTACGCTGCTGAGCGCCTGTACCGCTGTACAAACCGGCCAGACCGCAGTTGAAAGTGCTGCCCCAGCTGCCCCTCAAATTCTAGCCCAGGGCGCCGTGAGCGCAGCCGATCCGCGCGCGCAGGCCGCTGGTGAAGCTATGCTGGCACAGGGCGGAACGGCGACCGATGCCGCGATTGCCACTATGCTGGCGCTCAGCGTGGTCGAACCGCAAAGTTCCGGCATTGGCGGTGGCGGTTTCATGATCCGCGGTACCAGCGATGGCGAGGTCATGAGTTTCGACGGCCGCGAAACCGCCCCGGCGGGCGCAGTGCCGGAATGGTTCATGGACGAGAACGGTGAACTGCTGAGTTACCGCGAGTCTGTGCTTAGCGGGCTGAGCATCGGCGTGCCGGGCAATATTGCCATGGCTGCAAAGGCGCATGGCCAGCACGGAAAGCTGGCATGGTCCGCGCTGTTCGAACCGGCGATCAAACTGGCCGGTGAAGGTTTCGTCATGAACCGCCGGCTCAACGCCTCGCTCGACGGTTCGCTGGAACGCGCCGGCCGCTCGCCGGAAGCTCGCGCGCTGTTTTTCGATGCGCAGGGCAATCCGAAGCCGGTCGGAACGCTGATCAGAAACCCCGAAATGGCAAAGACCCTTCGGGCCATCGCGGCTGAAGGACCGGAGGCGTTCTATGGTGCAGACGCAGCAGAGAAGCTCGCACAGACGGTGAAGGTAGACACACCGCGCTCCGGCGCGATGACCCGCGACGACGTCATGGGTTATGAAAGCAAGGCGCGCACCGCAGTCTGCGGAATGTACCGTGAATACCGGATCTGCGGAATGGGCCCGCCATCATCGGGCGGCGTTGCCGTGCTGCAGATCCTCGGCCAGCTGGAGCGCTTCGACCTTTCTGCGCTCGGCCCGGACAGTGCAGTGACATGGCACCTGTTTCTCGAATCCCAGCGCCTCGCCTATGCTGACCGCGAATTGTACCTCGCCGATAGCGATTTCGTCAGTGTCCCCGTGAACGGGCTGCTGGATGCGGACTATATTGCCGGGCGCAGCGCGCTGATCTCTGCCGATAAGGCGATGGACAGCGCCGCGCCGGGAACTCCGCCAGGCTTCACAGCTGCCCGCGCCGATGGGGATGAACCAACCGAAAACGGCACCTCGCATCTGGCCGCGATCGACAGCGCCGGCACCATGGTCAGCTATACCTCCACGGTAGAGGGGCCATTTGGTTCGGGCCTGTTCCACGGCGGTTTCTATCTCAACAACGAATTGACCGATTTCAGCCGCTCGCCAATGGTGGACGGCAAGCCGGTGGCCAACCGCGTCGAAGGTGGCAAGCGTCCGCGCAGTTCAATGGCGCCAAGTGTGATTTACGACCCGCAGGGTAGGCCAATGGCCGCAATCGGTGCCGCCGGCGGATCGACCATTCCAGTGCAAACCGCGCGCGCCATCATCGGCATAATTGACTTCGGGCTGGAGCTGGAGGATGCACTCGGGCTGCCGCTGCTGATGGCTTACGGCGACAATGTTCTGATCGAGGAAGGCACCTGGTTTGAAACCCGCGTGGACGAATTCAAGGCGCTGGGGCACGCCAAGATCGGCGCGCGCAAGCCGCCGCTTAAGGCTGGCGGGATTCTTTGGAACGATGGGAACTGGGTTTCGGCCCGCGACCCGCGTTTGAACGGGATGCTGGAAACCACGCCTTGAATGCGGCGCGGGTTGCCGCGATGCGATTGGCAGCCTAAATCGAAAAAACCGGTTTCAACGCACAAGAATGCGGAAACTTTATTGGGTGAGGAGCGCATTTTGCAGCTAGCCGACGTGGATACGGCCAATAGTCTGGTCGAACTTTTCTTCAGCCGCGCAGACGAGAAAGGCGAGCTGCCTTTCCTCGGCGCGAAGCGTGACGGGGAATGGCGAACGATAAGCTGGCGCGAAGCCGCTGAACGGGTCAGCCTGCTGGCCGAAAGCCTCCGCCGGATCGGTATGAAGGACGGCGACCGGGTCATGCTGGTGTCAGAGAACCGCCCCGAATGGTGCATCGCTGATCTGGCGATCATGGCCGCGGGATGCATCACCGTGCCTGCCTACACCACCAATACCGAACGCGACCATGTTCATATCCTCGACAATTCGGGCGCACGGGCAGTGTTCGTTTCGACGGAAAAACTGCTTAAGCCGCTGCACCCTGCACTGCTTGCGTCGGGCGTCGCCGAACACGTTATCGGGATTGAGGACCTGCACCGCCACCAGTCGGGCAGCTTCGATTATCACGACTGGGATGCAATGCTGCAAGGCGACCCCGCCGAAGCGCGCGCCGCAGTCGAGAAACGATTGGAAGGCATCAGGCGAGATACGACCGCCTGCATCATTTATACCAGCGGCACCGGCGGCGCACCGCGCGGCGTGTTGCAGCACCACGGTGCGATTTTGTGCAATGCAGCGGGCGCGGCGGATATCCTCGCAACCGATTTCGGCCTGGACGAGGAAGAACGCTTCCTCAGCTTCCTGCCCCTCAGCCATGCCTATGAGCACACCGGCGGGCAGTATTTGCCGATCGCTGTCGGCGCGCAGATTTATTATTCCGAAGGGCTGGAGAAACTCGCCAGCAATATTGAGGAAACCCGGCCGACAATCATGGTCGTGGTCCCGCGCCTGTTCGAAGTGCTGCGCACGCGGATCATGAAGCAGATCGAAAAGCAGGGCAAAGCCGCCAATTTCATGATGGACCGCGCCCTTTCCATTGGCGAACACAAGGCCAGCGGGAAAATGCGCCTGCGCGACAGGCCGATGAATTTCGTCCTCGAGAAAGCACTACGCCCCAAGATCCGCCAGAAATTCGGCGGCAGGGTAAAAGCGATGGTATCGGGCGGCGCGCCGCTGAACCCCGATGTCGGGATTTTTTTCGAAGCGATGGGGCTGACCATGCTGCAGGGCTACGGCCAGACAGAGGCTGGCCCGGTTATCAGCTGCAACCGTCCCGCCGCCGGGATCGCGATGGACACCGTCGGCCCGCCGATGAAGGGCGTGGAAGTCAAGATTGCCGATGACGGCGAGATTCTGGTTCGCGGCGAACTGGTGATGCACGGTTATTGGCAGAACGACGGCGAAACCGCGCGCGCAATCCAGAATGGCTGGCTGCACACGGGCGATATCGGCCATCTGGATGACAAGGGCCGGATCAAGATTACCGACCGCAAGAAAGACATGATTGTCAACGACAAGGGCGACAATGTCGCGCCGCAAAAGATCGAAGGAATGCTGACACTGCAGCCCGAGATTGCGCAGGCGATGGTGAGCGGTGACAAGCGGCCCTATATCGTCGGGCTGATCGTGCCGGATGCAGAATGGGCGCTGGAATGGGCGCGGGCAAATGACGAAAAGTTCGATCTGGTGCAGTTGCAGCAGCTTCCGGCATTCCGCAGCGCCGTTAGCGACGCGATTGCACGGGTGAACAAGGATTTGTCCGTGGTGGAGAAAGTGCGCCAGTTCACCTTTGCCGACGAAGCGTTCTCGATCGAGAACGAAGAAATGACCCCAAGCATGAAAATCCGCCGCCACAAGATCCGCGAACGGTACCAGGAACAGCTGAACGGGCTGTATCGGGGCTAAGCTACCGCCTTCTTCAACAGCTCCAGCTCCTCGATTAAAGGCGTCCGTTCAGCGCGGAGAGTTTGGAGGAATGCCTCAGTCTGAGCCTTGCTATAAAGCCTGGAATCCTGAACCCGGACACCTTTCTTTATTTGAACAACTTCATTGATCAGCACCCATTCGCCCTCCGGGACCGCGCGAATTGTAAAACATCCGTGCACGAACTCATTACGTTCTCGTTCTCGCAGAGACCAACGATCCAGGCGCGCTGCCAGCTTTTTGCAATTTGGATCGTTGGATTTGCGCAACCAATCTCTGAGGTGTCGTGTTCGGCTCCCGGCTGTATCTGTAAGCTTTATTTGATCGGCACCCTTGATTGAGGAGAAGTGCTCGATCGCTGAAATAACGGCCCGCTCGACCCGTGCAAAATTGTCGAGGCATTGTCCTCGCCAATGGTTCACCTCTGCAATGTTTTTCTGGTTGTCAGTAGTCATGACAACTCAATCAAGCCGCTTCTTTCTCGATAAACTCCGGATAGAAGCTCGGGCGTGCATCGCTCCAACCGGGCGCGGTCGCGGCGGCTTCGCTCAGGGATTGGAGCAACATCTTGCGGCGTTCGGGCCGGATTTGCGGCAGGGCAGCGGCGGCGCAGAACGCTGACGGCAGCCAAGGGCGCGACTCTGCACCCAGCAGGCGTTCGTAGAGAAAGCGGAAGGCGGAAAAGCACCCCAGCCGTTCCTGCGCCAGATCGAATGCGGCAACGCGGGTCAACTTGCCGATGAACCCTTCGATGCTTTCAAAACCGGTTTCGCAAGGGACAGTGTCGCGCAAAATCTTGAGTTCCTGATATGCGACATACTGGCTGCGGATGGCCGCATTTTCCACCGCATCGCGCGCCCACAGCTTGAACGCATCCTGCCGGCCCAGCCCGATATCTAGGCTGCGCCGTATATAGCGCTGCTCTGCCGCGTCGAAGCCCGCAAATTCGCGCATTTCTGCGATGGTGAGCGATGCAGTAGTGGTGGTTGCCATGATCGTGCCCCTCTGTGTTCGAGGATCACAATCACCCAGTATGGTTAATTAATGGTTAGGCCTGAATTGCGGTCACATCCGCAGCGGACAATCGGGTCAGATCAGACCTGCGAGCGGAGAGCTGGGATCGGCATATTTGCGGGTTCCCATGCGGCCGGAAAGGTAGGCGTGACGCCCAGCTTCCACCGCCAGCTTCATCGCGTGCGCCATCCGGATCGGATCCTTCGCCTCTGCAATCGCGGTATTCATGAGCACGCCGTCGCAGCCCAGTTCCATCGCAACCGCTGCGTCGGATGCCGTACCAACCCCGGCGTCGACCAGCACCGGCACGCTTGCGCCTTCCACGATCAGGCGGATCGTGACGCGGTTCTGGATGCCGAGGCCGGAACCGATGGGTGCGCCCAGCGGCATGACCGCAACCGCGCCGGCTTCTTCCAGCTGCTTCGCCGCGATCGGATCGTCGACGCAGTAAACCATCGGCTTGAAACCTTCATTGGCCAGCACTTCGGTGGCTTTGAGCGTTTCACGCATATCGGGGTAGAGAGTGCGCGCCTCGCCGAGCACTTCCAGCTTCACAAGGTCCCAGCCGCCGGCCTCGCGCGCCAACCGCAAGGTGCGGATCGCGTCTTCGGCGGTGAAGCACCCAGCGGTGTTGGGCAGGTAAACGGTTTCCTTCGGGTCGATGTAATCGGTCAGCATTGGAGCCTTGGGGTCCGAAACATTCACCCGGCGCACGGCCACGGTCACGATCTCTGCGCCCGACGCCTTGAGCGCGGCAGCGTTCTGTTCGAAATCCTTGTATTTGCCGGTGCCAACGATCAGCCGCGATTTGAACGTATGGCCAGCGACTTCCCACGTATCATCGCCATCATCCAGGTGATCGCCGCCGCCCACGAAATGGACGATTTCCAGTTGATCGCCATCAGCCAGTGCAACATCGGCGAGAGTGGAACGGGGCGCTATGTCGCCGTTGCGCTCCACCGCGACCTTTGCCGGGTCAAGGTTCAGTTCGCGAACGAGATCGGCGATTGTCGATGCGGTGGTCTGCCGGCTTTCGCCGTTTACGGTCAGGGATTTTGTCTGGCTCATGTTGGCCAGATAGCGTTCAATGCGCAGCGCGCAAGTTGAGTATGTGGCCAATCGACACCAGCGTGACGCCGATAATCGTCAACACCACTTCATGCACGCCGTGCGGTACGGCCAATGCGCCGCCCATGAATGTCAGCCCCATCATCGCGATGACAAAGGGCGCTGCACGGCGATGCTGCAAAGCGCCCCAGCCGATCGCAACCGCCGCGATGATCAGCGCAATGGCCAGTCCGATCCGGTGAATAACCGGCGCGAGCAAGAATTCACCGCCGATGCCAAGGGCGGAAACGATCAGGATGCTGAGCAGACAATGCGCCGCGCACAGTCCCGAAAGGACCACACCGGCGCGATCAAGTCGCGCGCGAATCGATGAAAGTGCGCGTGTCATGTGCAGCCTACTTATGTAACGATGTATCATTCTGCAAGTGGGCATTGCTGCGAATCGCAAGATTGATTGCATGAAATCGACTTGCGAAACCGGCGGTGCGACAGCATTGGGGCAGCATGGAACGAGAAATCGACACGCAAACCTCACCGGAAACGGCCGGGCCTGCACACGGAAATCCGGCGGCGCTGGCGCGGTGGCTGCTGGCGGTTGCAGCAGTGATCGTCGTGATGGTGATCGTAGGGGGCATCACCCGGCTGACCGAATCCGGTCTTTCGATTACCGAATGGAAGCCTGTGACCGGTGCGATCCCGCCTTTGAACGAGGCCCAGTGGCAGGCCGAATTCGACGCATACAAGCAGATCGGTGAATACCAGCAGGTCAGCGGCCCGGCGGGCATGACGCTAGCCGATTACAAGTTCATCTATTTCTGGGAATGGTTCCACCGTTTGCTGGGGCGCTTCATTGGGCTGATCTACGCCCTGCCGCTTGCCTGGTACTGGGTCCGCGGCGCAATTCCCGCTGGTTACAAGCCGCGATTGCTGGCGCTGCTGGCGCTGGGCGCGCTTCAGGGCACATTCGGATGGTACATGGTGCGTTCCGGCCTGTCGGCGGAGATGACCGATGTGAGCCATTTCTGGCTTTCGATTCACCTATTGACTGCCTTGTTTACTTTGGCCGGGCTGATCTGGACCGCGCTTGACCTGCGCAGGCTGGCACAGATACCCGGTGCACGGCCGGCTCGGTTTACCGGGCTAGCACTGATTGTCAGCTTGATCCTGTTTATCCAGCTGCTGCTGGGCGCATGGGTCGCTGGTCTGAATGCAGGGCTGGCATCGGATAGCTGGCCGCTGATGCAAGGCCGGATCATCCCGGAATTCGACCAGAGCAAAGGGCTGTTCTGGGCGGCGACGCACGATCCCTATTTGCTGCATTTCCTGCATCGCTGGTGGGCTTGGATCGCGGTCGCGGCGCTGATCGTGCTGGCCCGCAGGGTTCGCGCGTTCGACCGGCGCGCATCGATCGCAATCCATTCTGCGTTTGGCACGCAGATTATCCTCGGCATCGCAACGGTATGGACCGGGGTTGCCCTGTGGGTGGCGGTTGCCCATCAGGGCGTCGGCGCCTTGCTGGTGGCGGCAACAGCCTGGGGCGCGCATCTGATCGGGCGCAAGGCGTAGGGCCGGACCATGACCGCGCTGATCTGGTCTCCCTTCGCCAACAAGGAACAGGCCGGAGATGCGGCCACCACCTTGCTGCGGGAAAATCTGATCGGCTGCGCGAACATGATGCCCATCGATTCCGTGTTCCAGTGGCAAGGTGAAATCGAACAAGGGCAGGAATGCGGGGCGCTGTTCAAGACCAGCGCCGATCTGCTGGATCAGGCGGTTTGCCGACTGGAAGAAATCCACCCTTATGAAACGCCCGCCATCGCCGGCTGGAAATGCGACAGCGCAGCAGCTGCGACAGCTGCATGGCTCGGGTCCATCGGCCAGCCAGGCGAATAGTGTGCGATCTTTGCGGCAATCTGGCCCTGTGATAACCCGGCTCAAAAGTATGGCGGTATTATTTTACCTCCGCTGTGAGGCGCGGATTTGCTTGACTTCTAGCACGTAAACGAACAAATCGCGCGTTCTTCGCGACCTCCCGCATGTGGATTCGCGGGCAGGCGCTGCGAATTGCAGCTCACAGATTTAGGAACGGAAAAGCCCATGAAGGCTCTCAGCAAAGTCACCCGGTCGGTAAAACCGGCCGAGGTAGAAAAGAAATGGCACATCATCGACGCCGACGGCCTGGTCGTTGGCCGTCTTGCT
This sequence comes from Pontixanthobacter luteolus, assembly GCF_009828095.1. Taxonomy (GTDB): domain Bacteria; phylum Pseudomonadota; class Alphaproteobacteria; order Sphingomonadales; family Sphingomonadaceae; genus Pontixanthobacter; species Pontixanthobacter luteolus. The sequence continues at coordinate 460,696 of NZ_WTYP01000002.1, forward strand.
GCCATCGTCGCCAACCTCCTGCGCGGCAAGCACAAGCCCATCTACACACCCCACGTCGATTGCGGTGACCACGTCATCATCATCAACGCTGGCAAGGTGAAGTTCACCGGCAACAAGATGACCGGCAAGATCTATTACAAGCACACCGGCCACCCCGGCGGCATCAAGGAAACGACCCCGGCCAAGGTGCTGGAAGGCCGCTTCCCTGAGCGCGTGCTTGAGAAGGCAATTCAGCGCATGATCCCGCGCGGCCCGCTTGGCCGTGACCAGATGCGTGCCCTGCACCTCTATGCCGGCACCGAGCACCCGCATGACGGCCAGAAGCCTGAAGTGCTCGACGTTGCCTCGATGAACCGCAAGAACAAGGCTTCCGCATAATGGCTGACGAAAAGAACACCGTCTCCGATCTCGCCGATCTGAAAGACATCGCTGCTGACGCACCTGCTGCGGACGCTTCCACCGCTGAAAACGTGGTTGTCGAAACCATGCCGCTTCGCGAGCAGGAAATCGACGATCAGGGCCGCGCCTATGCAACCGGCCGCCGTAAAGACGCGACCGCTCGTGTCTGGCTGAAGCCCGGCACCGGCAAGATCACCGTCAACGGCAAGGACCAGGAAGTGTATTTCGCACGTCCGACCCTGCGCCTGGTGATCAACCAGCCTTTCACCATCACCGAGCGTGAAGGCCAGTACGACATCATCGCAACCGTTCGCGGCGGCGGGCTTTCGGGCCAGGCCGGTGCGGTTAAGCACGGTATCAGCCAGGCGCTGACCCGTTACGAGCCGGCACTGCGCAGCACGGTCAAGGCCGCTGGCTTCCTGACCCGCGACAGCCGTGTCGTCGAACGTAAGAAATACGGTAAGGCCAAGGCCCGTCGTAGCTTCCAGTTCTCGAAGCGCTAAAACTTACGCACTTCGCCGAACTATTACGGCACCAAATCACAAGAGGCGGCCTGGAAACGGGCCGCCTTTTTTGTGCGCCGCGCCCTTGGTCCACGCCCGCCTTGGCGTGCGACCAAGCATTCAATCGTTTCAATCGGCTGAGTAGACCCGCTGCTCTATTGCCAGACCTGTGTCAGGGGCAAAACTGATGACATTATAGCCCGGCTCTGCGCCTCGCAGGCGGGTCGACAATGTACCGGCACCGATCATACGCACCGGATGATTTCCAGAAGCACGCTCCATATCGAATGGCACGTGCACGTGACCGGTAAGGATCGCATTCACACCTGCCTGCGAAAGCGCGGCAAAGGCATCGTCGCCGCCGATAGTCGGATTTTTGCGCTCGTCAGGTCCTGGCAGCAGCGGATGATGCGCTGTCAAGATTTTGAACCGCGGATCGCCGCGCAGTCTTTCAAGCTCCGCCAGGGTGGCTGCCAAAGCATCCTTGGTCACGAAGCCGTCGGACCACGGCCATCGCGGCTGCGCGCGTACGGTGGTCTTCAGCGAAACCAGAACCAGATGCTCCAGCTCCAGCACGCCGCCAATCGCGTCGCGCAAGGCGCCGTATCGTTTGTAGGGCTGCGTGAAACGCTCCCACAGGTTGAAATACGGCATGTCGTGGTTGCCGGGTTCGATGACGACCGGCGTGCCTAGCGAACGGAAGAAATTGCGAACTTCTGCAAACTGGCGGTGAGTGGCGCGCTGCGTCAAATCGCCTGTGCAGATCACCGCATCGGGCTTTTCTTCAGCCACCGCACCGGAGAACCACTGGATTGCGGCTTTGTGCTCAACACCGAAATGGAGATCGCTGACGTGAAATAATCGGTGCGGCTTAATCATGGGGTGTCGCAAACAGTGTTTTGAAGCTGGTGCAAGCGATATTTGATCGCCGCCTAGACCCGCCCGCTCAGGATAAGCCAGGCAGAGACACCGTTCAGCCCGGAATACAGGAAATAGGCCCAAGCAATATTGCCCCAGCCATTGCCGGCCAGCAGCATGGCCGCAAGCAGGACCATGAACTCAATCGCTAGCGAAACCTGCCGTCCGCGCCTTGAACGCAGCCAGGGAACCTCGCGGACCAGCGAATTGCGACTCTCGATCGTCGCCTTGTGAAGTGCGAAATTCCCGATGCCGAGAACGAAGATGACGAAAACGGCCATATTGCAATTGTGCGAAATCATTCGTCGGCGCGCAAGAGTTGTTCGTCAGCCACTTCGCGCGATCGGTCCGGACGGCGATACCTCCGTCGAAGTTTCGGCTGCCATTATCGACCCTTTGCTGAACCGGGCGAAAGTCTGGCCTATTCCAACAATTGCGAAGTGCCTTTCACCCCCCTTTTTCGGAAGGCCCGCAACGGAGGAAATATTATGAAACGCCCCCTTATTGCCCTTGCCGCAATCACCACCATGGCCGCAGCCGCCCCTGCGTTTGCAGAAGAAATCCAGGTCAACCACCATGATCTCAACCTGACGACAATCGAAGGCCAGCAGACCCTCGACCGCCGTGTCGACCGCGCTGCCAAACGCGTCTGCGGCTATAACGAACTTCGCTCCGGCAGCCGGTTCGTAACGCCGTCCATGCGCAGCTGCCTCGCCAAGGCGAAGGCCGGCGCCAACAGTCAGGTCGCCGCAATCGTCGATGACAAGCGGCTCGGCGGCTGAACTATCCCATCAGCTGAGCCAGCCCCGCACACCCCTGATACGGTGCGGGGCTCGGGCCCGGGCCGGTCCAGTCCCCCGGCTCGGGCCTTCTTTTATGCGAGGGATTAGCCAAGTTCTGGCGCATCGCTGCGGACACGGATCTTGGGAAATCTGTTACTCTGAAAGCGTTGGTTTGAAACCGGACAGCTGTTCTTCGGTGAGGGCGATCAGCGGCCAGCCATCGCCTTGACCTTGGGCAGGTACGTTCTTCCGATACGCAGCGCCTCCCCATCTTCAAGCTCTACCGACCACACGCCCAGCCCGTCATGGCGCAGCCCTCGAATGGCATCCTTGCGCAGGATCGTGGAACGGTGAATCCGGATGAATTCTGCCGGATCCAACCTTTTCTCCAGGCCGGCAATGGTCTGCAGTAACAGGTAGGTGCGATCACCCACATGCAGCCGGACATAGTCCCGCTCTGCATCGATCTGGCTGACCTGGGACACCTCGATACGCAGCAATTCGCTGCGATGCGGAACCCACAACTCCTCCAGCCACTCGCTGCCTTTCGCGTCGCTTTCGCCGCGGCGTGTCATCGCGCGGTCGATAGCCCGTTCGAGACGATCGGTCGCAACGGGCTTGAGAACGTAATCGACTGCATCAAGATCAAACGCCTCGACTGCAAAATGATCATGTGCGGTCACAAAAATTACCGCTGGCCGCGCGTCCTGCTCAGCCAGTTTCCGGGCAACCGACAGCCCGTCTATCTCCGGCATCGTCATGTCGAGGAGCACCAGATCGGGCTTCAGCGCTTCGATCAGGCGAAGCGCAGCCGATCCGTCATTTGCGGTGCCGACCACCGACAGATCCTTCAGCTTCGCGCAAATCACCTGCATCCGTTCGACCGCCAGCGGTTCGTCATCAACGATCAGTGTGCGTAATGCGGTGTCGGTCTGCTTGTCGGTCATGCGCTCAGCCTCAAGGGGACGCGGATTTCAGTACAATAGCCATCTTCGGTCGGCCCGGCGGTTATGGTCGCTTCTTTGCCGAACCGCGCCTTCAGACGGTCGCGAACATTGGCGAGGCCGATGCCAAAGCCCTGTTCCGCAATGTCATTCGCGCCGGGACCATCATCGCTGACAGTGATCGCCAACCGGCCAAAATCTTCGCGCGCAGCGACGCGAATGGTCACCGGCCGGGTTAGCGGAGCGACAGCATATTTGACCGAGTTTTCGATCAGCGGCTGCAGGATCATGCCTGGAACGCGCGCCTTGGTAAGTTCATCGGGCAAGTCGATTTGCGTGATCAGGCGATCGGGGAAGCGAATCGCCTCGATCTCCAGGTAATGCTGCTGCAAGGCGAACTCGTCAGCCAGATCGACATCCGATGTGGTCTCGTCAGCCAGGCTGTGGCGATAGAAATTCGACAGGGTCTGGATCATTTCCTCTGCCCGGTCAGCCTTGCCGGTCATAACCAGCGCGCTGAGCGAATTAAGCGCGTTGAACAGGAAATGCGGGTTCACCTGGTAGCGCAGCGAACGCAGCTCTGCTTCTTTCGCCTGCCGTCTGAAGTCCGCCTCGCGCCGCTCGGCAACTTTCGTCTGGGCTACGGCAAGCATCGCAAAATAGATCGACGACCATGCCAGCAGCAGGAAATACCGCCCGATGGCGATGTCGACGATCATCCGCCAGCGCTCCCATCCAACCGGCGCTTTGGCTATCAGCACCTCCTGCGCGGGCAAATTTTCTTCTATGGAATCGGCTGCATCGCGGTCCTGAGGGACTTCGATGAAGATATTGCCGGCCTCGTCACGGCGTATCCCGACCCCGCGTTCCTCGGCCATTTTCTTGGCCATCTGTTCCTGCAGCGGGGCGAAGGCGGACTGGTTCACCTGCGCGATAAGGATCGAGGCGGGGAGCGACAGGATCAGCGCCGCAGTGATCTTCATCCACAGTGCGCGCGCGTCGAACAATCGCAGGAACAGCCACAGCACAAATGTGATGCCCAGCCCCGCGATCGTCACAATCCCCCGGCGGCCCAGCGTTTCATACTGGAAGTCTATCCCGACGATTGTGCCGCGCAGCGTCGTGAGCAGGAAATAGGCTGCCCAAAGGACCACCATCGAAATCAGGACGGTCTTGAACGGGACGCGCGCTGGCGTCTTGGAGGTTGAATACGTGGCCATGACTATGACTGTGCTTTAGCGCGCCGCAGGCAAAAGGGGCCAGCGCCGTCGTCGAGAAAGGGGCGCCTTTCGTCGAGGATCATTGCAGTTCGGCGCGTGCGTATCCACTCAAGTCAGGTCAGCAGCCCTTCCTTGGCGATCTTCTCTTTCCAGCGTGCCGGCGCAAGCGTGTGCACATTGTTGCCCTGACTATCGACAGCGACCGTGACCGGCATGTTCTCGACTGTGAACTCGTAGATGGCTTCCATGCCAAGGTCTTCGAAGCCGACGACCTTGGCTTCCTTGATTGCGCGGCTAACCAGATAAGCAGCGCCGCCTGTCGCCATCAGGTAGGCAACCTTGAACCGGCTGATCACGTCCACGGCATCCGCGCCGCGTTCAGCCTTGCCAATCATGGCGAGCAGACCCTGATCCAGCATCATCTCGGTAAACTTGTCCATCCGCGTCGCGGTGGTTGGGCCAGCAGGCCCCACAGCTTCGCCCATCACCGGATCTACCGGGCCAACATAATAAATGGCGCGGCCGCGGAAATCGACCGGCAGTTCCTCGCCCTTGGCCAGCATGTCCTGAATCCGTTTGTGCGCGGCATCGCGGCCGGTCAGCATCTTGCCCGACAGCAGCAACCGGTCGCCATGTTCCCAACCGGCAACTTCCTGCGCTGTCAGCGTGTCCAGATTCACGCGCTTTGCCTCTGAATCCGGCTGCCAGTTCACGTCCGGCCATTCATCCAGCTTCGGCTGTTCGAGGTAGGTCGGACCCGATCCGTCCAGCGTGAAATGTGCATGGCGCGTGGCTGCGCAATTGGGGATCATGGCTACCGGCTTGCCTGCGGCATGGCAGGGCGCGTCGTATATCTTCACATCGAGCACGGTCGACAGGCCGCCAAGGCCCTGCGCGCCCACACCTTGGGCGTTGACTGCATCGTATATGTCGATGCGCAGCTGTTCGATATCGGTCTTGGCACCGCGCTGTTTCAGCTGGGCCATGTCGATCGGGTCCATCAGGCTTTGTTTGGCGAGCTTCATGCAGTGTTCGGCGGTGCCGCCGATGCCGATGCCCAGCATGCCCGGCGGGCACCACCCTGCCCCCATGCTGGGTATCTGTTCGATGACCCAGTCGACGATGTTGTCCGACGGGTTCATCATCTTGAACTTGGACTTGTTTTCGCTGCCGCCGCCCTTGGCCGCGACGTCGATTTCCACCGTGTTGCCGGGGACCATCTCCACCGACAGGACGCATGGCGTGTTGTCGCGCGTGTTGCGCCGGGTGAAGGCAGGATCGGCAAGGATCGAGGCGCGCAGCTTGTTTTCCGGATGGGTATACGCCTTGCGCACCCCGTCATCGACCACGTCTTGCAGGCTGCGGGTCGAATCGAGTCGGCATTCCTGGCCCCATTTGACGAACACGTTGACGATGCCGGTGTCCTGGCAGATCGGCCTGTGCCCTTCTGCACACATTCGGCTGTTGGTGAGGATCTGGGCAATCGCGTCTTTCGCGGCCGGTCCCTGTTCCGCTTTATAGGCATCCCCCAGCGCCCGGATGTAGTCCATCGGGTGGTAATAGGAAATGTACTGAAGGGCGTCGGCGACGCTTTCAATCAGGTCTTCTTCGCGGATTGTCACCATGTCACTCATCGATTCGATACTCCTGCCGGTCGATTGCGGCTCCCATAGGCCCGCGCACCATCTAGCGTCAAAGCAGTTAGCCAATAAGGACTTGGTCGGGGGCAGCGATACGCCTAAAGCTTGAATTGACCAGCTGTGTTATTAGTGCAATACAGCTATCGAGATCCCCGCAAGGTTCAAAGTAAAGACGACGATATGACACTGACCAAGACACGCAGCGACAGCATGGACTTCACTGCAGCCCGCCGGGCCATGATCGACAGCCAGCTGCGCACCAGCGGCGTGAATGATCCGTTCGTGCTGGAACGCATGAATTCGGTTGCGCGCGAACAATTTGTTCCGGCATCCGCTCGCGGTACCGCCTATATTGATCGGGCGATCACGCTCGAAAACGGCCGCAAGATTGCTGCCCCGCTGTTCTACGGAATGGTCCTGGCCGAAGCGCAGCCGAAAATCACGGACACCGTTCTGGTGGTCGACAGCGGCAGCGGTTATCTGCCCGAATTGATCCGCCCGCTCGTCGCTTCGACCGAAGTGATCACGCCGGAAGATGCAGCGGGCAAGACCGGTTCGCGCAAGACATATTCGCTGGTTCTGGTCGATGGCGCGATCGAGCATGTTCCCGCCGGACTTGCCAAGCGTATCGCGGATGACGGCCGCATCGTCACCGGCCTTGCCAAGGATGGCGTTACGCGGCTTGCAGTCGGCCGCAAGGCCACCAGCGAAGTTGCGCTGTTGCCGCTGATCGAAATCGGCATTCCGCGCCTTTCCGAATTCGACAAGCCGACCAGCTGGAGTTTCTGACAATGCAATCACGGGCGCCGCAAAAACGGATGTTCCGGCTCGCCATGCTTGCCGGGGCTGCTGCAATTGCGTCGCCGGCGCAGGCGGATACCCTGCGCGAAGCGCTGGTCGGTGCCTACCAGACGAATCCTACTCTACAGGCCGCGCGGGCGAACCAGCGCGCCACAGATGAAAACGTGCCGATCCAACGTGCCAGCGGCCTGCCCGGCGTCAGCGCCACAGCCACGCACATCGAATTCCTGAAGCGGTCAGCCAACAGCTTTACCGCACCTGAGAGAAACCTGAGCGTCGGCGTCGATCTGGGAGTTCCGATCTATTCGGGCGGGGCCGTGAAAAACGCGGTCCGCGCTGCGAAACAGCGGGTCACCGCTGGTCAGGCCAATTTGCGCGGCACCGAATCCGCGATTTTCAGCTTTGTGGTTGCCGCGTATATGGACGTGATCCGCAATGAAGCCATCGTCGGGCTGTCGACCAACCAGGTCGAGGTACTCTCAGTCAATTTGCAGGCGACCGAGGACCGTTTCGAAATCGGCGACCTTACGCGCACCGATATCGCCCAGTCACAATCGCGCCTGGCCGTTGCGCAAAGCGATCTACGTTCGGCGCAGGCCAACCTGATACTGGCGCGCGAAAATTACATTCAGCTGGTCGGTGAAGCGCCCGACAATCTCCAGCCCCCGCCGCCCCTCCCCGGCTTGCCCGACAATGTCGCAGCCGCCATCGATATCGCGCTGGAAAACAACCCTGATCTGATCGCAGCGAAGGAACGCGCCGACGCCGCACGTTTCGATGCGAAAGCCGCCGGAGCGAGCCGTATGCCTACCGTTTCGCTGTTCGCGGGCGGTGACTATTCGGATTTTTACGGGACACTTGGCGGCCCCACTTCGGCACAGTTCGCGCAGACTGAAACCACAGCCAATGCCGGTGTGCAGATCAGCATTCCAATATTTCAGGGCGGCCGTCCTGCGGCGCTGAAGCGGCAGGCTCAGGCCCGTTCGACCGCTGCACTGGAACAGGTGATCGAAGCTGAGCGCGATGTTATCGCGCAGGTCCGCGCCTCCTATTCCAGCTGGCAAGCGGCCAATGCGATCATCGAATCATCGCTGTCTGCAGTTTCTGCCGCTGAACTCAGCCTTGAGGGCGTGCGGGCAGAAAACTCGATCGGCAACCGGACGATCCTCGATGTGCTGAATGCCGAACAGGAACTCCTCTCTGCCCGCGTCCAGCTCGTGACTGCACGGCGCAACGCCTATGTTGCAGGGTTCACTCTGCTGGCTGCTATGGGCAAAGCGGAAGCGCGTGACCTGGGCCTTGAGGATGAGGGGCTGCTTTACGACCCAACGCTCAATTACGAGCGGGTGAAAGGCCGTATCTGGGACTGGGACAGCGATCCAGAACCAGTCGCGGTTTCTACAAGAACCGTTGACATTCCAGCGTCCAACGCAGAAATTCAGACCGTTGAATCACAGCCTGGCAACTAAGCTGGGCGAATCGGGGGTCTAGTTCTCATGCGTCAAGAAGGCGAAGCATCGGTCGAGGAAATCCTCGAATCGATCAAAAAAGTCATCGCTCGCGACAATCGCACCAGCGCCGTTGTCGAGCGCCGGAAGCGTGAAACCGCCGGCGTCGCAGAAGAGGCACCGGAACCAGCAGATCGCGAAGAAGCCGACGAAGTGCTCGAGCTTGCGACCGAACACATGGTTGAAACCTTTAGCGCAGCCGATTCGGGCGTCGATGATCTGGATGGAGATGATTCGGAAGACTGCGATTCGGATGAATCGCCCCTGATGACCGATACTGCGCGTGATACCATGCGCGAAAATCTCGCTGCGCTGGCGATGCTGGCAAAGCCCGGTGTCCCTCCGCAAATAGTGCGCACAGGCGAAACTTCGCTTGAAGGCATGGTGCGCGACCTGCTCCGCCCGATGCTCGCCGAATGGCTCGATGCCAACCTGCCGGACATGGTCGAAAAAATGGTCAAAGCCGAGATTTCACGGATTGCCGGCAAGAAGGGCTGATCCCTTCGACGATTGCACTTGCACCGCGCGGACGAGCGTTTACTTCTCGCCCGCATGATTACAAAAACCGGGCGCATCGCTGCTTTCACCGTTTCTCTCGCCGCCATGGTCGCTGCCGCGCCCGCGCTGGCAGACCATCATTCCCAGCCATCCGCCGCTGAGCGGCCGCCCATGTCAGCGCAAGACCTGGTGGTCATGCCGCGGCTTGGCGATCCAATGGTGGCAAACGACGGGCGCACCGCGCTGTATTCGGTCACAGAAACCGATCCTGAAAATTACGAGCGCAGCACGCGGTATTTCCTTCAGGATCTGGCGGCACCGCAAGTCGATCCGGTTGAAATCGATCTGGGCGAAAGCGTGTTCAATCTCCAGTTCGGCAGTGATGGTAACCTGTATTTTCTGTCCGATCGCGCTCTCGCCAGCGGTAGCGAAGAAAACAACGGCGCCGACAAAGCCGAAGCCTATTCGCGGGTCTACCGCTTGCTGGTGACCGCCAGCGGAGAGGTGAGTGCGCCGAGTCTGGTGGCCGATCTGCACAACGGCATAGACGGTTTTCACCTCTCTCCCGATGGCGAAAGGATCGCAGTATGGGCGGAAATCGCGCGTGATTGCGAAGCATTCGGCTGCGCAGGCGATGGCGAGGCACACCTCACCGGTCCGGGCAGCGGGCGGCTTTACGATGCAGAAGACGGTTTCTTCCGTCACTGGGATCAGTGGGAAACGCCAGGTACCCACAGCCGCGTCTTCGTATTCGGATTGGAGAACGGCGAGGCTGTAGGCGACGGTGTCGCTCTGGATGGCGGGGACGATGATGGCGCCCTGACCGGCGATACCCCGACGAAGCCATTCGGCGGCGGTGAAGAAATTGCCTGGGCCGCCGATTCTTCCGGCGTGTGGTTCGTTGCACGGAAAGCGGATGCTGCGGAACCCACCACGACCAATACTGACATCTTCTGGTCCGACCTTACCGGCGCAGCGCCGCAGAACTGGACCGCCAACAACCGTGCGGTGGATACGCTGCCGGTGCCATCGCCCGACGGCAAATGGCTAGCCTACCTCGCCATGGAACGGGTCGACTACGAGGCAGACCGGCTCGTGATCCACCTTCGTGACTTGGAGGGCGGGGACACCCGCGCTCTGACAGAGGGATTTGACCGTTCATTCGGCTCAATCGCCTGGACGCCCGATTCGCGCTGGATTGTCGCCACCGCTCAGGACGTGCTGGATACACCAGCGTTCAAAATCGATCCGCAAACAGGCACCGTGGAGCGACTCGACCTGATGGCCGGAAACGAGGCCCATATTGGCGCGGTTACTCCGCTTAACGGCGATCGCCTGCTTTTCACACGCGATTCCATCGGCGGACCGCGCGAATTGTTTCTGTCAGAAGGCTGGGGCCAAGCACGCCCGCTGACCAAGGTTGGAATGAACATCCTTGGCAACCGCGCGTCGGTTGTCACCACGCGGTTCAACTTCGAAGGCGCGGCCGGCGACACGGTCTGGGGCCAGATTACCAAGCTGGAGGGTCAGCAAGGCCCGATCCCGGCCATTCTGTACGTCCATGGTGGACCGCAAGGATCGTTCAACGATGGCTGGTCCAGCCGGTGGAACCCGCGTGTTCTCGCCAGTCAGGGTTATGCCGTGATCTCGGTCGATTTCCACGGCAGCACCGGATACGGGCAGGAATTCACCGATGCGATCAATCAGGACTGGGGCGGCAAGCCACTGGAAGACCTTCAGAAAGGTCTCGCCGCCGCGCTCCAACTTGATGCCCAGATCGACGGCACGAAAACCTGCGCGATGGGGGCGTCCTATGGCGGGTACATGATGAACTGGATCGCCGGCAAATGGCCCGACCGGTTCGACTGCCTTGTGCAACATGACGGCCTGTTCGACATGCGCAGCTTCTACTATTCGACGGAAGAACTGTGGTTCCCCCGGTGGGATTTCGGCGGCACCTATCAGGAGCAGAAAGAACTCTACGAGAAGTGGAACCCGGTGAACCACGTGGCGAACTGGAAAACACCAATGTTGGTCATCACCGGCGAAAAGGATTTCCGCGTTCCCTATTCCCAGGGTCTGCAATCCTTCACCGCGCTTCAGGAACAGGGCGTTCCGGCGCAGATGCTGGTCTTCCCGGACGAGAACCACTGGGTGCTGAAGCCGAAGAACTCGCTCCAGTGGCACGGCACTGTATTCAGCTGGCTGGACCGGTGGCTAGGCGAAGCCGGTATCGAACCTTCCGGCGAACCGATCGCCGAATAATGAGCCGCAAGTCGGAACTGGAGAAAGCGCAGAAGGCCCTGGCCAAAATCGGCGGCGAATCTGTCGAACGGCAGATTTTCCTCTGTTCGGTTTCGGACAAGCAGAAATGCTGCAATCGCAAGGAAGGAAAGGAGGCGTGGGACTATCTCAAGAAACGCCTCAAGCAACTCGGCCTGGTCGGCCCCAGGCGGAGCGACGGGTCAGGCGGCGTGCAGCGCAGCAAGGCCGATTGCCTTCAAGTGTGCGCTGCCGGGCCGATCGCTGTAATCTGGCCGGAAAATGTCTGGTATCATTCGTGCAACGAGGCTGTGCTGGAGCGGATCATCCAGCAGCACTTGATCGGCGGAGAGGTGGTTGAGGAATTCCGCCTGACAGGTGCATCATCAGACGCGGATTAGGGATCAGTCCCTGTCCCGCTTGTCCTCATCTTCCAGCAGATCGGACACGCTTTCATCATGCCCGGTACCGCTCGACAGGAAAACCAGCCCCATCAGCGCAGATGTAAGCAGCATCATGAATCCGATGCCGAGTGCAGCTGCGATATAGAAATGCACCGATGCCGGGCTTTCCCCGTCATACAGGAGCGCCAGGGCAATACCCACGACACCAAGGGTCACCAGCATCATAAAACGCATCAGGCGGCGAAAACGGGCCCATGCAAAGGCGGCATTTTCAGGGTCGTCGAGAGGTGATTTGGGAATCATGACGCCCTAATGCTCGCCAAAAGCCGGTGTTGCAACCGGTGGCTCGCGGAGCATTTGGCAATCACCCCCGCTTCGTGGCACAATGTGCCTTTCTAGGAGGAGGTGCCCCGATGCAGATTTCACAGCTTATCGCCGACAGAGCTGGTGCGGATATCATCACATGCGATGCAGGAACCCCCGTGAAGGATGTGGTTGCAATGCTGGCGAGCAAGCGGATCGGCGCCCTGCCGGTCATGCAGGGCGGCCAGATCGCAGGGATATTTTCCGAAAGGGACCTGATTTACCGGATGGCGGACGAGGGCTCTGCCTGTCTCGACAAGACGGTGGGAGAGGTGATGACCGCGCCGGCCATTACAGTCGACAAATCGGCCAAGGTGATCGAAGCGCTGGCACTGATGACGCGCCGCCGCATCCGCCATTTACCCGTGGTCGACGGCAACGCCATGTGCGGCTTCATCAGCATCGGCGATCTGGTCAAATCACGCATCGATGAAGTCGAGAACGAGGCAGAGGCGATGCGCAACTATATTCAGACGGTGTGACCGCGCCGCTTGAGGCACTGCCCCGATATACCTACATAGGGTCCATGGCCGATACGCTCAAACTCACGACCTCCGCTGCAAAGCGCGTGGCATGGATCGCCGAAAAGCAGTCCAAACCGGCAATCCTTCGTCTGTCTGTCGAAGGCGGCGGATGTTCCGGCTTCCAGTACAAGTTCGACCTTGCCGAAGCGGCCGAGGGAGAAGATTCGGTGAGCGAGACGGACGGCGTGAAGCTGGTAGTCGACCCGGTCAGCCTCGATCTCGTCAGCGGCAGCGTCGTTGATTTTGTCGAATCGCTGGGCGGTGCGGCATTCCGGGTCGAAAACCCCAACGCGGCTGCCGGGTGCGGCTGTGGTTCCAGTTTCGGCATCTGACGCGGCAGCCATGCGGATCGCCACATACAATATCAACGGGGTGAAGGCACGCCTGCCCCGCCTCTTGGAATGGCTTGACGAAACCCGCCCCAAAGTGGCGTGTTTGCAGGAGATCAAGAGCCAGGATGAAGGCTTCCCGATCGCCGAGTTCGAGAAGATCGGATACCAGGGCATCTGGCACGGCCAGAAAAGCTTCAACGGTGTCGCGATACTCGCTGATGGCACCGCGCCGGTCGAAACACAGCGCGGCCTGCCCGGTGACCCCGAGGATGAGCAATCGCGGTATCTGGAGGCAGAGGTGGACGGTGTCCGTATCGCCTGCATTTATCTGCCCAATGGAAACCCGCTGCCCGGGCCGAAATTCGACTATAAACTGGCGTGGATGGAACGGCTGCGGGCGCGGATGAAGCATCTGTGGGACCTGGAGATACCCTGCGCCGTCGTGGGCGATTACAACGTCATCCCGGAAGACAAGGACGTCTGGTCGCCCAAGGCAATGGCATCGGACGCCCTGATGCAGCCGGAATCGCGCGATGCCTATAATCGGCTTCTCGGTGATGGCTGGACCGATGCAATCGGCACTCGCAACCCGCGCGGCGGGGTGTGGACCTATTGGGATTATCAGGCGGGTGCATGGCAGCGCGATCACGGGTTCCGTATCGACCACCTTTTACTCACCCCGGAGCTGGCTGACCGGCTGACCGCTGTGGGCGTGGACAAGGAATATCGCGGGCGCGAGAAAGCCAGCGACCACACGCCCGTCTGGGTCGAAATCACCGCTGCATAGAACGAAAAAGCCCCCTTTCCCGAAGGAAAGAGGGCTTGATTGCGACCCGGCCAGCCTCACGGCTGCGGGCAGTCTGGCGATATGTTTCGCCTTAACGGTAGAAAATGTGCGTCTTGATGGTAGCGCGTGCCGTTTTCTGGCGGCTCCATTTGGGACGAACATAATTGGCGTGGAAATAGAGCGAATCGCGTGCTTCGCTTTCCCACAAACCTTCATGCGCGATGCGGGCGATTGCCTTCGCACGCTTCCATGCGCCGGATCCTTCGCGAACACGCGGCATGCGACCGTTCTTGACGAAGCTGAACTGCGAACGCTGGTGCACAACACTGCAATAGCTGGAAGGAAAGACGTCGGAATCGGTGCGGTTGATGATAACCTGAGCAACCGCCAACTGGCCTGCGAGCGGCTCTCCGCGCGATTCGAAATAAACCGCACCGGCAAGGCAGTGCATTTCGCGCGACAATTCACCCTGAGTGGCGGTTGCGGCGACGAGTTCTTTGAGTGACGAAGCTGATGGAGCGGCGGCGTCTGCCTGCTCTTCCGTCTCGGTCTCGGCGGGCAGCGGCTGAACCACTTCTTCCGCTACAAACACGGGCACCGTTTCTTCGGTAACCGCGAGAGACTGTGAATTTTCAATCTCGGATTCGATGCCCTGTTGAGCATTCGCGCCGGAGATTTCGGCGCTTGCGAAAGTAACTGTCATGGTTGCAGCAATTGCTGCGACACCGGCAAAATGGGTCTTGCGAGCCATGTTTTCACTACATTGTGCGGTGGACGAGCACTGGCGCAGGCTGGGACCTGAAAGAATTAATCAAAAAAGGGATGGGTCCAGAAAAAGGGCCTGCCGGCCGCCCCCCGTCTGCGTGCTAACCGAATGACCGAATGCCATTCCGCCGCCTGCGCATCGGAAGTTCGATGTGCCAAATAGTTTCAACTGAAATTATGTCAACCTATTTATGTTGCAGTGCGGCAAAACGTTCCGGATGTGCGACATCCAGCTCAACGATCCAGCAATCCGGGTCCTGCTCACCCCTGCGGTGCACATATTCATCGAAAGCATGCGGGTTTTCGAGGTCTTGCTCTCTGGTAAGCTCGAAACTGCGGGTGTCGTCCAGATGCGGCATCCGCTCATAGAGACGCGCCGGACCGCCGCGCTCCAGCGTCACGATCAGGATTGTCCCTGCGTCCCGCTCGCCTTTGGAAAGGACAGTCGCAAAGCCGCCGGCTGCCTGCACTGCACGAATCAACCCAGAAACTTCCAGATGGGCAGGCAGACGAGCATCCATCGTCCGGCTCAATCCGTTCGGTAGCCGGGAAGTCCCGACAGGGAGATGTGCGAACGCATGAAGGTGCCGGTTCCGCGGCCGATTTCGTCGCCTTCTTCATCGATCAGACGCGATTCGGCCACGAATACCCGCCGCTTGCCGCTGACCCAGTGACCTTCGGCAATGACCTTGCCCTCTCGCACAGGCTTGGTGAAATGCAGGTTGAACGATGTCGTAAGGAGAAAACGGTCGGTGACGAGCGTATTTGCCGCATAGAATGCCGCGTCGTCGAGCATCTTGAAATAGATCGTCCCGTGGGCCGCACCAGCGGCGTGATAGGATTGCGGGGTAACATTGAACACCAGCCGCGAACGACCTTCGCCGGTGATTTCCAGTGCCGAATCGAACAGATGGTTTACCGGCGCAGACGCATAGAGCCGTTCCAGTGCGCGGTGGTGCAGCTCCGCGCCTTCGTTCTGCCCGTCAAGCGACATCGCGGTCCGAACTGTTGGTGAGCAAGGCGTAGAGTGCCTCGCTATCCTGCGCCTCGCTCAGGGCCTGGTGCATGTCGTCATCGCGGACCATGCGGGAAATAGCCGCCAGCGCGTGCAAATGACTGACGCCTGCATTGATGGGGGACAGAAGGCCGAACACCAGGTCCACATCCATTCCGTCCGCCGCACCGAAGTCAACCGGAGATTCGAGGCGCAGCAGGACCGCAACCGGACGGTTGATCGTATCGATACGCGCATGCGGGATCGCCACGCCGCGCCCGAACCCGGTGCTTCCCAAAGCTTCTCTTTCCTCAAGCGATTCCAGCACGGTGTCGCGGTCGACCCCGTACACGGCAGCAAAGCGATCAGCTGCAGCGGCGAGAATAGCGTCCTTGGTGCCGGCGCGAATTGCCGCGACGGCTTCGGGCAGAAGTTTGAAATTGGCGTCCATTGGCAAAACTGATTCTGTCTAACACGATCCGAAGGCTGGGTTCATGCGTACTGAGCGGCAATTTACAAGCCGCAAGTTACTGAAAAACCCGGGTAGTCCAGCCTCGACGAAAGACGTCAGGAGGACTTCTTAATGTGGTTCGACCCAACCGATCGACCCGTCACGGCGGCGATAAACCATATTATGCCGCCCGGTTCCAGCATTTTTGAAGAACATCGCGTTGGTATCGCGCAGGTCCAGCATCATGACTGCGTCAGCTACGCTGGCTTCGGGAATGTCTACTTTGGTTTCAGCGATAACCAGCGGCGAATCGCCGCCCGCTTCTTCTTCCTGTTCTTCGGGTTCAGGTGCTGATGCAAAGATAGTGTAGGCGGCTTCTTCTTCCTTCGAAGCGTGCGCAGCCTGTTCGTGGCGATCCTTGATCCGGCGTTTGTAACGGCGCACCTGCTTATCAATCTTCTGTGCAGCCTGATCCAGCGCCTGATGCGCGTCATGCGCCTCCGCATGTCCTTTGACCGTCAGCCCGTGCATCACGTGGGTCACGATGTCGCAGCTAAACGCGCCAGCCGGTGCCTTCCCGAAAGTGACGTGCGAGGATATCGCACTGCCGAAATATTTGTCGACGATCCCGTTAAGTCGGTCCGCAACGTGAGTCTGGAGTGCTGATCCGGTTTCCACCTGATGGCCTGAGACGCGAATATCCATGGTCTTATTCTCCTTATTCACTGGACCCGACGGGAAGAGGGTTCCCGACCTACTTGCCCCAAAGGGGTGACTTAATATTCTCAATAAACGCTAGATGACGCGCCAGTTCTTCAGCCGTCGCGCTATGCGGGCGCGGTTCGCGGCGCGGGCCGGTCGTAATGCTGATACTCGCCGTCTCGGTTGTTTCGACGATGACGGTTTCAGCGGCGAGTTCCAGACCGATCTGCCGGCCGCCCGTCAGTTCAACATAAACCTGGGCGAGCAGCTCCGCATCGAGAAGTGCGCCATGCTTCACCCGGTGGCTCCGGTCGACACCGTAACGCGAACACAGCGCATCAAGGGAATTCTTTGCGCCCGGATGCTTTTTGCGAGCGATGGCCACCGTATCGACCATGCGGTCCATGCTGATCGGTTCACGCTCGATCAGCGAGAGCTCGTTGTTGAGAAAGCCAAAGTCGAACCCGGCATTGTGCGCCACCAGCGGTGAATCCTGCAGAAAGTCGAGAAGATCCTGCGCCACATCACGGAACAGCGGCTTATCGGACAGGAAAGAACTGGAAAGACCGTGAACCGCCTCTGCTGCAGCGGGCATATCGCGTTCCGGATTGTAATAGCAGTGATAGCTGGCCCCGGTTTCAACTCGGTTGACCATCTCGACACAGCCGATTTCAACCATCCGGTCCCCGGTTGAGGGGTCTAGGCCGGTGGTTTCAGTGTCGAAAACGATTTCACGCATTAATTGGAATGTGCGCCTCAACCCCGCATTGCGCAAGGGGTCAGACAGATGATTTTTAGCTGGGCCGGGCGCGAAGCTTCTCGATCAGCTCAAGCACTTGCGCCCGCGTTGCGTCCAGCGTTGAACCGGTGTCGATCACATGATCCGCGCGCTCACGTTTTTCAGCATCGGGCACCTGCAATTGCAGGATATGAGCGAATTTTTCTTCGGTCATACCTGGCCGCCGGAGCACACGTTCGCGCTGCGCTTCTGCCGGGGCAGACACCACTATGATGGTGTCGACTGCCGTATGCCCCCCTTTTTCAAACAACAGCGGGATGTCGAACAGCACCATCGGCGCAGAGGCGTGTTCGATCAGGAATGCCTCGCGCTTTCGCGCAACCGCAGGGTGGACGATGGCCTCCAGCCGGGCGAGCGCATCGGGCTGGGCAAACACGAGCTTGCCAACTGCATCGCGGTCCAGCCCCCGTTCGCCGGTCGTACCGGGAAATTCAGCCTCGATCGCCGGGAGCAGTTCGCCGCCGGGTCCCTGCATCGCTCGCACTTCGGCATCGGCATCGAAAACCGGAACGCCTGCCTCTGCAAACATCGTAGCGACGGTCGATTTGCCCATCCCGATCGAGCCGGTGAGGCCGAGTATCACGGGTTTGCTCATTGCATCAGCCTTTCACGCAATTGTGCATCGTCACCGCGTGGAGGTTTTTTGCCGAAGAACAATTCGAACGCTTCCGCCGCCTGGCCGATCAGCATGGAAAGCCCATCTATGGTTGCCAGACCCTGCGCGCGGGCGTTCTTCAGGAACTCCGTCTCCAGCGGGTCGGTGACTATATCATAACATACGCTGCGGGGCGGAGCATGGCTGAAATCGAAGGGCAGGGGGGGCTGGCCGCGCATTCCCAGCGGCGTGGTGTTGACGATAAGATCGAGGCACCCTTCGCGGTCGTCGAAGGCGAAATCGGTGGGCTCCGCGAAATGCGCGAGCGGCGCGATATGGTGATCGCGAGCCCCGGTAAGTTCCGCGATCAATTCGGCCGCCTTGTCAGTGTTCCTGCCAGCAAGGACCAATACAATGTTATGCCGATCAAGCGCGGTGATGACCGCGCGCGAGGCACCGCCAGTGCCCAAAACGCGCGCCATTCGAAACAAGTGGGTCTGATCGAGCAGACCGGCGAGCGGTTCCAGAAATCCGCCGACGTCGGTGTTGAAACCCCTGAGCGTACCGTCGGGTTGCCGGACCACCGTATTCACCGCGCCGACTTTTTCCGCCAGCGGGTCCATACTATCCAGCAAAGGTATTATCGCCTGTTTATGCGGCATGGTTACGTTGCAACCTGCCCAATTTTCATCCGACCGGGCATTCGCGAGGTAATCCGCGAGCCCCTCGGGCGTGACTTGTGCCGCGCGGTATTCCGCATCGAGGTCAAGCTTCTCGATCCAGAAGCCATGTATCGCGGGCGACTTGGACTGCTTGATCGGGTCGCCGATCACCTCCGCATAGGGGCGCGGGGCGGTCACTTCGGCAACTCGCCCAGATCGCGCAGCGCGCCCAGAACTGGCAGCAGCGGCATGCCCAGCACAGTGAACTGATCGCCCGTGATGCTTTCGAACAACTGCACACCCATCGCTTCGATCCGGAATACACCGACACAGCCAGCGACAGCCGGCCATTCGGCATCGAGATAGGATTCGATAAATTCGGCTGACAATTCGCGCACTTGCAGTGACGCTGTGGCGGCATCTTGCCACAGGATTTCTCCATCGCGGACCAGCGCTGCACCGCTGTGCAATTGCATTTCCTTGCCTGAAAAGAAGCGCAGATGATCGGCGGCTGCATCGCGGTTTGATGGCTTGTCGAAGCGCTGGCCGCCAGCAACGACCAGCGAGTCGCTGCCAAGCACGATGGCGCCCGGATGGGCGGGGCTGACAGCCTCGGCCTTCGCGACCGCAAGACCGGCGGCGATTTCGGCGGGTGATGCACCGGCCATCGATTGTTCTGCGGCTCGCTCGTCTATCGAGGCCGGGACGCTTTCATAGTCAACTCCGGCGGCGTCCAGCATTGCCTTGCGAGAGAAACTTTTCGACGCGAGGACGATCATATCGGCTTGGTCCCGACCCGCGGTGCAATTTCGCGCCGCTCCCTTTCGCCGACAAGGTTGATAACCGCCGCTGCCGTTTCTTCGATCGATCGGCGGGTGACGTCGATCACCGGCCAGCCGTTGTCGGCGAACATGCGGCGGGCGAACTTCACTTCCTCGCGCACGCGTTCGTCATCGATATACGATGTCTCCGCCTGTTCGTTGAGCGAGAGCAGCCGGTTGCGGCGGATCTGCACCAGCCGTTCGGGCGCGGTGGTCAGGCCCACCACAAGGGGTCTCTTCAAGCCATACAGCGCATCGGGCGGCGGGCTTTCGATCACCAGCGGAATATTGGCTGTCTTGTACCCGCGATTGGCGAGATAAATGCTGGTCGGGGTCTTGGACGAGCGCGATACGCCCGCCAGGACAATATCCGCCTCCTCCCAGTTTTCCCACCCGACCCCGTCATCATGCGCAATCGTATAATGGATTGCATCGACCCGTTTGAAATACGCGTCGTCCATCAAGTGCTGCCTGCCGGGCCGTCCATGCGCCTCCTGCCCGAGCTGGTCTTCCAGCGCAGCGGTTACCGCATCTAGCGCCGGGACCGCAGGCAGGCTGAGCTGGCGGCAATGGTCCTCCAGTCTTTGGCGCGTCTCCGGATTGACCAGAGTGAACAGCACCAGGCCGGGATTTGCCGCAAGGTCGGGGACAATCCGGTCGAGATGCTGCTTCGAGCGGACCATCGGCCAGAAATGGCGTATGATGTCAGCATCTTCGAACTGGGCCAGCGCGGCCTTCGCAACCATTTCCAGCGTTTCGCCGGTTGAATCTGACAGGAGGTGGAGATGGAGGCGGCTCATGAGAGAATAATAGGCCCGTTTGGTCTGTGGAGAATGCTGAGCATAAAACACGGGACAAAGCTGACGACAAGTTCGGGCCCGGATTCCATGCCCAGTGCGAGTCCTTACCGAGTCCGTTTATGGACAGGTCCGCTAGCTTGTCGACAGGCTGGGGACAGCGTGGATAAGCTTTGCTTGACCAAGGGAGTCTGCAGATTCGCATCGGCCCAAAGGGTGTTCAAAGCGGGAGAAATCGGGCAGAGAGACGCTATCCCCGATTTCCACAGGGCCAACAGACTCCTTCATCCTCTATATATAAATAATATTATTTAGTTAGGACCCCTCGATGCCTGGTCTTCTCCTCGAAACCCTGCGCGGAAAGCGCGCTGACAAAGTACCCATGTGGCTCATGCGGCAGGCTGGCAGATACTTGCCTGAATATCGCGAACTGCGTGCGGAAAAGGGCGGTTTCCTCGATCTGGTCTATGATGCCGAGGCAGCGACCGAAGTGACTCTGCAACCGATCAAGCGGTTCGGGTTCGACGGTGCGATCCTGTTTTCCGATATTCTGATCATTCCCTATGCCATGGGCCAGAACCTGGAATTTCTTGCCGGCGAAGGACCTCGTCTCTCGCCAAAGCTCGTCGATCATGCGCTCAGCAGCCTTGAAGCTGTGCCACAGCGCCTCGATCCGATTTATGAGACCGTGTCCAGGGTGAAGGCTGGACTCGGCCCTGAAACCACCTTGCTGGGCTTTGCAGGATCTCCGTGGACCGTGGCAACGTACATGGTGGCGGGAGAGGGCAGCCGCGACCAGCATGAAACGCGCGCCATGGCTTACCGCGATCCTGCAGCATTCGGCGCGATTATCGATGCAATCGTCGATCTGACCGTCGAATATCTGTCGGGGCAGGTCGATGCCGGGGCGGAAGCGGTACAGATTTTCGACAGCTGGTCGGGCAGCCTTGCTCCGGCTGAATTCGAGCGCTGGGTCATTGCACCGAACGCCGCAATCGTTTCTGCGATGCATGCGCGCTATCCTGATTTGCCGATCATCGGATTTCCCAAGGGTGCCGGCGAAAAACTGCCCGCCTACATGCGCGAGACGAAAGTTTCCGCAGCCGGTATCGATGAAACCGTCGATCCAGTGTGGGCCGCGCAGAACCTGCCCGAAGGTCTGCCGGTACAGGGCAATCTCGACCCTTTGCTGCTGCTTTCCGGCGGCGAGGCGCTGGATCATGCAGTCCACCGCGTGCTTGAGGCTTTTCGCGATCGGCCGCATGTTTTCAACCTCGGGCACGGCATTGGCCAGCACACGCCAATCGCCCATGTCGAGCAGTTAATTTCGGCTGTCAGAGGCTGGAAGGGGTGACAATCGCGCCCTTCGTCCCCAATTCGCAACCATGCAGGAAACGCTCGCCATGATTTATCTGTGGCTCAAGGCCGGTCATATCATTTTCGTGATCTTCTGGATGGCGGGGCTGTTCATGCTGCCGCGTTATTTCGTTTATCACCAGGAGGCAGACCCCGGCTCGCCCGAGGAAGCGAAGTGGATCGACCGTGAGCAAAAGCTGCTCAAGATTATTCTCTTGCCTTCGATCATCGTGGTCTGGGTTCTTGGCCTGGCGTTGATGAGCACTGTCGGTGCCCACACCCAGGGCTGGTTCCACGCGAAACTGCTGATCGTGCTGCTGCTGTCGGGCTATCACGGCTGGATGTCGGCATATGCGAAGAAGCTCGCCCGCGGAGAACGCCCGCTTCAGGGCAAGGCGCTGCGCCTGATTAACGAAGTGCCCGGTATCGCTGCGGCAATCATCGTGATCCTGGTGGTCGTGAAACCGTTCTGATTTTGCGGTCATCTGCGCCGCGGCACGCTGCAAATCATTTGACGGCGTCCGGCACCGGGCGTAACTGAAAACCCAATTCCGGCTGAGGATCGCTGAACAGCGAACCGGTCTGCTTTCTCCAAGCCCAGATTGACCTGCCGGCCACATTGAAATCGCCCGTTTCCGGGCAATGAAAGTACTACAAATGCATCTCAAAGACTTGAAACTCAAAGCACCGGCCGACCTTGTCAGCATGGCCGAAGAGCTGGGCGTAGAAGGCGCATCGACCATGCGCCGGCAGGACCTGATGTTCTGCATCCTGCGCGAACTGGCTGAAGACGAAGAATACGAAGAAAAGATCATGGGCATCGGCACCATCGAAGTGCTGCAGGATGGCTTCGGCTTCCTCCGCTCGCCCGAGGCCAATTACCTCGCCGGTCCGGACGATATTTACGTATCGCCCAATCAGGTCCGCAAGATGGGCCTGCGCACCGGCGATACGGTAGAAGGTGAAATCCGCGCGCCGAAAGAGGGCGAACGCTATTTCGCGCTGACCAAGCTGACCAGCGTGAACTTCGAAGATCCCGACCAGGTTCGGATGCGGACCAATTTCGACAATCTCACCCCGCTTTATCCGGAAGAGAAGCTGTCGCTCGATACTCTCGACCCAACGGTCAAGGACAAGTCCGCGCGGGTAATCGACATCATCTCGCCGCAGGGCAAGGGCCAGCGCGCCCTGATCGTGGCGCCGCCGCGGACCGGTAAGACCGTTCTGCTGCAAAACATCGCCAAGGCCATCACCGACAATCACCCGGAGGTTTTCCTGCTGGTGCTGCTGGTCGATGAACGCCCGGAAGAAGTTACCGACATGCAGCGCAGCGTGAAGGGCGAGGTTATTTCCTCCACCTTTGACGAACCCGCGACCCGCCATGTTCAAGTGGCTGAAATGGTTATTGAAAAGGCGAAACGCCTGGTCGAACACAAGCGCGATGTTGTGATCCTGCTGGATTCGATCACCCGTCTTGGCCGCGCTTACAACACCGTGGTTCCAAGCTCTGGCAAGGTCTTGACCGGCGGTGTCGATGCCAACGCATTGCAGCGTCCTAAGCGTTTCTTCGGTGCCGCGCGTAACATCGAGGAAGGCGGATCGCTGTCCATCATCGCGACCGCGCTGATCGATACCGGCAGCCGCATGGACGAAGTTATCTTCGAAGAGTTCAAGGGCACCGGCAACAGCGAAATCGTGCTCGACCGCAAGGTTGCGGACAAGCGTATCTTCCCAGCGCTGGATGTCGGCAAATCCGGTACCCGCAAGGAAGAGCTGCTGGTCGAGAAGGACAAGCTTTCGAAGATGTGGGTCCTGCGCCGTATTCTCATGCAGATGGGCACGATCGACGCGATGGAATTCCTGCTCGACAAGATGAAGGATTCCAAGACAAACGAAGACTTCTTCGACACGATGAACCAGTAATCGGGGCGATACACTGCTGCGGCAAGCCACCCAGAAACGCATCGCCGCCGGCGTCAATTGACCCGGCGGTGATTTGCGCAATATAGGGGCACCGGATTGCTGACTGGTGGGTTACACGCAATCTGTTTCGGGTAGGCGATTAGCGAGGGGTCATGCGCCAGTATATCTACATCAGTACCGCACCGGATCTCTCACGGTCTGAAATCGATTTGATCCTGGCATCATGCTCCCGCAACAATGCCGAACGCGGCGTGACCGGAATGCTCCTGTATAATGGGCGCAACTTTCTCCAGCTTCTGGAAGGCGAGCAGGAAGACCTGATGTGGGTCATGCGGCGGATCGCCAGCGACACGCGGCACAGCGGTGTTTCAAAGCTGGAAGACATCTACACCGAAGAACGCGCCTGCCCTGACTGGACAATGCGCCATATCCGTTTGGTCGATGATGTTGACGCGCGCCAAAGCACGTTGGAGGCAGAATTGCCGGATGCTCTTGACCCGCAGCTCAGACGCACGATCCTGAACTTTGCCGCGCTAAACTAGTTTCCCTGCTGCTCGAGCTGGGCGGCCATCATTTCCCAGATCTTGTTCACGGCTTTCAGCGGCCTGACCATCACCTTGAAATCGGTGATCAAGCCTTCGTCGTTGAAGGTAATCATATCGATCCCGTTGAGGTGAATTCCCTCCAGATTGGCAGTGAATTCCAGCACCGCGTGCGGGCCATCGGCTATCTCGCGGACATATTCGAAACCGGTGTTGGCAAAAGTGTGTCCGGCAGCGCTGAGGTATGCGACAACCTTGTCGCGCCCTTCTTGCGGTGTGTGGACGACCGGCGAATGGAACACCGCATCGGGCGCTAGAATGCTGGCGAGCTCCTCTGGCTTGCTGCCGTTTTCGGCAATCTTGTGCCAGCGATCGAGATTTTCTGCAGCGCTCATAATGCTCTCCTGAAGCTGTCTGCCCGCGCCATTTTCCAGTGCGCTGTCAGCAGTGCGTTATCGCTACCGGCGATTAGCTCGCCGGGTTCAACAAAGGTGTAGATGGCATCGATCGCGTTCGACCGCGCGCCGTTGAGCCGTTCGCGCATATCGCGCGGCTGGATTTCCCAAGGCGATTCCAGCCCCATAGCGATCACGATTTCACGCAGTGAATGGAGCGTCTGTTTCTGGAAACGGGCCACCCTTGGCCCCTTGTCTTCAACAATCAGGCCGCTTTGCCGCCATGCTTTCTGGGTTGCGACACCGGTGGGGCAGTTGCCCGTATGACATTCCATCGACTGGACGCAGCCGAGCGAAAACATGAACGGACGTGCGGCGTTGCACCAATCAGCGCCCAGCGCAAATGCCTTTGCCATTTGTGCGCCCGAGTGGATCTTGCCCGACGCGGCAATCTTCACCTTGTCTTTCTGCAAAGTGCCGACCAGCGCATTGCGAACGAAAATAAGTCCTTCACGCAGCGGCATCCCGACTGAATTGGACAGTTCCAGCGGAGCCGCGCCGGTTCCGCCTTCGGCCCCGTCCACGGTGATGAAGTCGGGTGTGATTTCGGTTTCAAGCATCGCCTTGGCAATGGCGAAAACTTCGTGCGGCTGGCCCACGCACAGTTTGATACCCACTGGCAATCCGCCGCTCAGATCGCGCAGTCGGGCAATCCATTCGAGCATCTCGATCGGTGTTTCAAAAGTCGAATGTGCAGCCGGTGACAGGCAGTCTTCACCGACGGGAATGCCTCTGGCCTCAGCGATTTCTTCGGTCACCTTGCGCCCGGGCAAGACGCCGCCATGGCCTGGCTTTGCGCCTTGGCTGAGCTTGATTTCGATCATTTTCACCTGATCGCTTGCGGCGTTTTCTGCGAACAGGGCCGGGTCGAAGCTGCCATCCTTTGCCCGGCATCCGAAATACCCGCTGCCGATTTCCCAGATCAGATCGCCGCCGGGCGCGCGGTGGTACCGGCTGATACTGCCTTCGCCGGTGTTGTGCGCGAAATTGCCCATTTTGGCGCCCAGATTAAGCGCCTCAATTGCCCTTGCGGAAAGCGATCCGAAACTCATCGCGGAAATATTGAGCAGAGAGGAGGAGTAGGGGTTGGCACATTCCGGGCTGCCAACTGTAACGCGCCAGTTTTCCGGCTGGTTTTCGTTGGGTACAACCGAGTGGCTAAGCCATTCATATTCATCGGAATATACGTCGAGTTCGGTCCCCATAGGATGCGAATCAAGGTCGCCCTTGGCGCGCGCATAGACAAGCGCACGTGCCTGATGGCTGAAGGGGCGCCCTTCTAGGTCACTTTCAACCAGATAGGCCTGCGCAAAGGGCCGCAAATCTTCCATGATCCAGCGGATACGGGCGATCAGTGGGTAATTCCGGCGCAGCGAGTGCTTGTTCTGGAAGAAGTCCCACATTGCGATCAGGAGCAGCGGTACGAGCAGCCACAGCAGTATCCTCGCCGGTTGGACGAGCCATGCTGCGGCCGCTAGGGCTGCCAGTATCAGCGGTACGGAATAGCGCGGGGCCAATATTCGCATGATCTGCGCTTATCCCAGGTTCTGTGCGAAAAATTCCCAAGTGCGCCGATCAGCCAGCTGGGCCCCTTCTTCATCGCGCCGCTTGCCGTGTTCGGTTGCAAAACCATGATCAAGCCCAGCGTAATCGTGCAAAGTCACCTTGTCGTGGGCATCCAGCCCGTCATGCATGGCCTTTTGCGCGGCCTTGTCGACAAAGTGATCTTCTGTCGGGATGTGCAGCATCAACGGATTGGCGATTGCCTTGGCTTCGCCGATCATCTGGTCGATCATTACACCGTAATAGCCAACGGATGCGTCCACATCGGTGCGAGTTGCAGTCATATAGGCGAGTTTGCCGCCGAGGCAGTATCCCACGCAGCCAACCTTCTCTACGCCCGCTTCCTTGCGGATCCATTTGATGGTCGCCTCAATGTCGCGGACACCATCCTCTGCGTCGTATTTACCGAACAATTCCAGTGCTTTGTTGAATTCCGGTTCGATATCGGGGTCGAGCTCCAGATTTGGTTCCATGCGGAAAAACAGGTCAGGTGCAACCGCCAGGTAGCCCTCTTCTGCCCATTTGTCGCATTTGCGCCGGATGCCGGCGTTCACACCGAAGATTTCCTGGATCACGAGAATCGCTGCTTTCGGTTTTCCGGCCGGCTTCGCCAAATAGGCCGAAAAGTCGGCGTTGCCCGAAAGGGTGGGAATTGAAACAGTCTCGCTCATGAATGACTCCTTGGAATTTTTCGAAATGGGCTTAACCCTTGCGCGGTGGCTTGCCAAACCCAGATAATAGAGAGCCGCAGTGGAAGCGGCACACATACAACGGAGGAAATGCAATGAAGGTCCAGATCGAAATCGATTGTTCGCCAGAAGAAGCGCGGACCTTCATGGGATTGCCCGACGTGTCGAAGGCAAACGACATTTATGTCGACACCATGTCCAAGGCGATGAAGGGTGTCAGCAACCCCGAACAGCTCCAGCAATTTGCCAAGCAACTCGCGCCGATGGGCCAGATCGGCTTCAAACTGTTCCAGAACTTTGTCGAAGGTGCCAGCGCCGCCAGTGGCGCATCATCCAAGCCGTCAAAGAAAGACTGATCTGACCGGGCGCGGGGCGCAAATGGAGACAATTTACGCCCTTTCCAGTGGCAGTCCGCCTGCTGGTATCGCTGTCATCCGGGTGAGCGGGGCAGGGGCCGGGCAAGCGCTCGTCCAGCTAGCCGGCGCGCTTCCCGATAAAAGACGGGCGAGTTTCCGGACCTTGCGTGACGCCAAGGGTTTGCCGCTGGACGAGGCGCTCGTGCTTTGGCTTCCTGGCCCGCACACCGTTACCGGAGAGGACATTGCAGAGCTGCATCTGCACGGGGGCAGGGCGGTCATTGCCGGAGTGGAGACCGCGCTTTCAGCAATGGACGGGCTGCGCCCTGCACAGCCGGGCGAATTCACGCGGCGCGCTTTTGCGAATGGAAAGATCGATCTGGCAGAGGCAGAAGGGCTTGCCGATCTGCTCGCCGCGGAAACCGAGCTCCAGCGGCGATCGGCAATGGCGATGGTCGGCGGCGCTTTGTCGGGACAGGTGGAGGAATGGCGCGGCACAGTGCTCAAACTGTCGGCGCTGGTTGAGGCCGCACTTGATTTTTCCGACGAAGACGATGTTTCGGAATTGCCCGAGCAATTCGGGGCGCAACTGGGCGGCTTCGTGACAGAACTCTCGGACTGGCTGGAGAGGCCCCGTGCCGAGAAGCTTCGCGAGGGGTTTCGTGTTGTGCTCGCCGGCCCGCCGAATGCCGGAAAATCAACTCTCTTCAACGCGCTGCTTGATGACGATGCAGCGATTATTTCCCCGACAGCAGGGACTACGCGGGATGTGATCGAAAGACCTGTGTCGCTTTCCGGGATACCGTTCCTGTTTGTCGATACCGCCGGACTTCGTCTCAAGAGCGACGATACGATCGAGATGATCGGTATCGAACGTGCCAGGCGCCAGACAGAATTGGCTGATTTGACGCTTTGGCTTGGACCGGAGGGCGAGGGGCCAGACGGCGCATGGGAAATCGACGCGAAAGCAGATATCGACACATCAGTACGCAAAGAGGCACCAAAACTCCGAATTTCTGCCGAAACCGGTGAAGGTATCGCCGATTTACGCCGGAAACTTGTCGAACATGCAAAGATGGCTTTGCCGGCACCGGGTTCGGTTGCGCTCAACCAGCGACAAGCGGATCTGATTGCGGAGGCTCATGACGCGCTCGATGATGCGACACGGTTGAACGACCCTTTGTTAATCGGTGAACAATTGCGGCTCGCACGCCGATCTTTTGACCGCTTGATTGGCCAAACTTCGACGGAAGATATGCTCGACGCGCTATTTGGCCGGTTCTGCATCGGTAAATAGGCATTTCGGGGAACTCACGGTGTTCCACGTGAAACACTCGGGCTAAAAACGCTCGCAACGTTCCACGTGAAACAAACAAGCCTTTGACGATGTGCAGCTGTCAGCCTAATTGGCGAATATGCACAATTTCGACATTCTGGTGATCGGCGGCGGACACGCCGGGGTCGAGGCGGCTGCCGTGGCTGCACGCATGGGTGCGCGCGTTGGGCTGGTCAGTTTCGACTTGGACGCAATTGGTGCGATGAGTTGCAACCCCGCGATTGGCGGCCTCGGCAAGGGTCATCTGGTCCGTGAAGTTGACGCTTTTGACGGGATCATAGGGCGCGCTGCAGACGCGGCGGCCATCCATTACCGGATGCTCAACCGGTCAAAAGGCAGCGCTGTCTGGGGCCCGCGAGTTCAGGCCGATCGGAAGCTGTTCAAGGCATGCGTCCATCGCTTGATCACACACCAGGGCGATCTATCCCTTATAGAAGGCGAGGCCGCAGGGCTTCTGTTTGACGGCGGGCGGGTTTCGGGGCTTGAAATGTCCGATGGAACGAAGCTTCATTCGCAGGCTGTTATCCTTTGTACGGGCACATTCCTTGGCGGAACGTTGTTTCGCGGGGAAGAAAGGCTAACTGGCGGCCGCATCGGGGAGGGTTCTGCACAGCGACTGGCAGAGCAGATGCGCGGTGCGGATCTGCCCATGGCGCGGCTGAAAACCGGTACGCCGCCCCGCCTGGACGGCCGAACGATCGACTGGGCAGGTCTGCCAGAGCAGGCGTCAGATGCCGACCATTGGACGATGTCGCCGCTGACCGGCACGCGGATTAACCCGCAGATATTCTGCGCGATCACTCGCACAAACGAGAAAAGCCACGATATTATTCGCGCAAACCTCGATCGCTCGCCGCTGTTTTCGGGGGCGATTGATGCGCAAGGGCCGCGATACTGCCCGTCGATCGAAGACAAGATTCACCGGTTTGGCGACCGCGATGGCCACCAGATATTTCTGGAGCCGGAAGGTCTCGACACACATCTTGTCTATCCCAACGGGATCAGCACATCGTTGCCCGTCGATGTGCAGCACGACATGCTCAGGGCGATGGACGGACTGTTTCACGTGGAAATGGTGGTCCCCGGTTACGCGGTGGAATATGACCATATCGACCCGCGGGCGCTTAATAGCGGCCTTGAATTGCGCGATATACCGGGGCTGTATTGCGCCGGCCAAATCAATGGCACGACAGGTTATGAGGAAGCAGCGGCACAGGGTTTGGTCGCCGGAATGCACGCAGCGACACACATTCTGGGCCGAGAAGCACCGGCGCTGGACCGCGCGAACTCCTATATAGCCGTGATGGTGGACGATCTGACGCTGCACGGCGTGACAGAGCCATACAGGATGCTGACCTCACGAGCTGAGTACCGCCTGAGATTGAGGGCCAACAACGCAACCACGCGCTTGACCCGGTTGGCGGCAGATGCTGGTTGCGTCGGGCCCGAACGGCTCGATTGGTTCACGAGGCGTGAAGAGCAGCGCGCGGAGTGGACGACGGGCCTAGAGCGTGAGGTTCTGGCCACCGAGCTTCATGATGCTGACCTCCCCGTAAGGAGGGATGGGGGACGTAAACCGCTCACCGAATGGCTTCGGTTCAACGATATCGGCCTTTCGTCGCTGGAGCCTTGGCTGCCTGAAGGGTTTGATCCGGCGAGCGAGCTCGCTGGGGAGCTTGCTGAAGATGCCGCTTATGCCCCGTATCTCGCCCGCCAGGAAGCTGAGCTGCGGGATCTGAGGGCGAGTGATAGAGTCCGCCTTCCGCGTGACTTCCCTTATTCAAGCGTACCCGGCCTATCCAATGAGATGATCGAACGGCTTTCCACGGCGCAGCCTGAGTCTCTCGCCGATGCGGGAAGGGTTCCCGGCATCACCCCGGCAGCGCTTTCTGCATTGCTTGTGCAGGCGCGCCGATTGGAGCAATTGGCGGCATGATCACGTCCGAAACGGAAGCTCGCGAGTTTGTCAGCGATCTGTGCGATGCAGAAGCGATGGAGCGGCTTGATCAGTTCGTGGCTGCACTCAAGCTCGAGAACGAGACCCAGAACCTGGTTGCGAAGCCGACCTTGGAGACCGCGTGGCAGCGGCATATCGCCGACAGCGCTCAATTGCTCAGCCATGTTTCACGTGAAACAGGCGTCTGGCTTGACCTTGGGACCGGAGCGGGGTTGCCCGGCCTGATCATCGCTATCATGCGTCCGAAGAGACCAGTGGTGCTGGTAGAGTCGCGGCGCAAACGGATCGACTGGCTTGAGCGCATGCGGATGGATCTCACGCTTCCCAAATGCACGATTGAGGGCAAAAGGCTGGAGCTTGTCGAAAGCGTCCGAGCATCTGTCATCTCGGCCCGGGCCTTCGCTCCGCTGCCCAAGCTGATCGACTTATCCGCGAGATTCTCCACAGCCGAAACCACATTTGTGTTGCCCAAAGGGCGGTCGGCGGCGCAAGAATTGCAAACACTGCCGAAAAAGGCGCGAAAACTGTTTCACGTGGAACAGTCTTTGACCGACGATGATGCCGGCATTCTTGTTGGCTCACTCGCGAAAGGGATGCGAACCAAGATATGATCACTATCGCCATTGCCAATCAGAAGGGTGGGGTGGGCAAAACCACAACCGCAATCAACATCGCCACAGCAATGGCTGCAACCGGTTGGAAGACGCTGCTGATCGATCTGGACCCGCAGGGTAATGCTTCTACCGGTATGGGCATCGAAAGCGGTGATCGCCCGCGTTCCAGCTACGATCTGCTGGTCGACGAACTACCGCTTGCTGAATGTACAATGCCCAGCAATATCCCAGGGTTGGACGTGGTGCCCGCGACGGTCGACCTCAGCGGTGCCGAGGTTGAACTGGTATCGGTAGAAGACAGGACGGCACGATTGAGCGCAGCGCTTGAGAATCATACCGACCACGACATTTGTTTCATCGATTGCCCGCCTTCGCTGGGTCTTTTGACCCTCAACGCGCTCGGCGCCGCAGACACGTTGATGGTCCCGCTTCAATGCGAATTCTTTGCGCTGGAGGGGCTTAGCCAGCTGCTTTTGACGGTGGAGCGGGTTCAGCAGCGGTTTAATCCCGACTTGGGCATTATCGGCATTGTGCTCACCATGTTCGACCGCCGTAACAAGCTGACCGATCAGGTTGCCGACGATGTTCGCGATTGCTTGGGCGATCTTGTGTTCGAATCGGTAATTCCGCGCAATGTCCGCCTGTCTGAGGCGCCCAGCCACGGTTTGCCTGCGTTGGTCTACGACCATTCCTGCACAGGAAGCCGCGCCTATATTGCGCTGGCGCGAGAACTGATCGGACGTCTGCCGGAGAAGAGGAAAGCTGCATGAGCAAGGAGAACGACCCGATCCGCCTGACAATTCCTCCTCGCAGCGCTCAGGACAAGAAAAAGAAGCTCGGCCGCGGGTTAGGCGCGCTGATGGGTGAAACGCGCCGTGAAGAGCCTCTTGCGCGCAAGGGCGAAACTGAGAGTTCTGATAACGGGCAGGAAGGCGGGACGATGGCAGCTAGCCCTGCTTCCGGTCTCTCTTCAGTCTCTGTTGCGGCAATTGAGCCGCTGCCTGGCCAGCCTCGCACGCGTTTCGATGATAACGCACTTTCGGAACTGGCCGCGTCTATCGCGGTGCGCGGTGTTATTCAGCCGATCATTGTCACTCCGCTAGGAAACGACAAATACCGTCTCGTAGCCGGCGAACGGCGCTGGAGGGCTGCCCAAAAGGCGCAATTGCACGAAATTCCGGCAATTGTCCGCGATCTGGACGAAGCTGACGTTATGGCGATCGCGTTGATCGAAAACCTGCAACGCGAAGATCTCAATCCTGTTGAAGAGGCGCGGGCTTACCAGCGACTGGCCGAACACCAGGACATGACTCAGGCCGAAATCGCCAAGCTGGTCGACAAGTCGCGCAGCCACGTTGCGAACATTCAGCGTTTGCTGGGTTTGCCGGGCGATGTGCTTGATCTGGTGGAGGAAGGCAGCCTCTCAATGGGTCATGCGAGGGCATTGATTGGCCATGAGCACGCGGGCGACCTGGCAAGGCGCGCCGTTTCCAAAAAATTGTCAGTGCGCGAAGTTGAAAAGCTCGCCAAAAATAGCGGCGAGGGTAGTGAAACCGCCCGCAGGCAGGCGCGCCCGTCGCGCGACCCGGCGAAAGATGCCGACATTGCTGCGGTGCAAAGCCATCTTGAGGAATTCCTTGGCCTGTCGGTAAAGATCAAAACCGACACCGATCCGCGTTCTGGAACGGTCACCATCCGCTACAGAACACTGGATCAGCTCGATCTGATATGCCAGCGCCTAACGGGCGGAGATATTTAAGTATCTCAAGCACTTAGCCATTCGGAGGTTCTGGCTTTACCCGTGAATTGAGCATTGCCTGAAAAGTTGCGCCGCGCAATTTCTCAGGGTGGACGTGTAAATCCGCAATAAATTTGATCGGTACAAAAGCAAACGCCGCCAAGCCTGTATGGGCCGGCGGCGTTTTGATTTGATCGAAGCGCTGAGGGGCGGTTACTTGCCCTTCACTGATTTGACGCGCTTTACCGGCGCTTGCTTCACCGGCTTTGGAGCAGGCCGTGCCTTGATATGGCGCTTGGCCGGCACGCGCTCATACGTCGTGACAGGTACGTCGACATATTCCTCTGTCACATACTCGCGAACGACTGCCCGCTGCGGCACAGCCACAGTGTAGGGCACCAGAATGTATTGTTGCTGGTAATAATGCGGGTAATAGCCCTGCGGATAATAACCGCCGAGGTGCCGGTTCAGCCAGTTTTCGCAATATTCGGCCGCATCGCCGCGCTTCCGGTCCTTGCCGGCGGCGCTGATTGCGGATCCGATTGCCAGACCGGCCAGTCCGCCGACCCCGGCACCTATGAGAGTGCCTGCGAGTCGTTCTGAATCGGCGACGCGGTTTCCGATCAGTCCGCCTGCTGCGGCGCCAAGGATACCGCCGATCAACCCGCCGTTGCCATCATCATTTGCATCTGCATAACGTGCTTCGCATTCTTCTAGCCAAGCGGCGTGATCGAATTGGGCGTGCTGTGGGTATGCTCCCGGATGTTGCGGACCAGGGTGCGCGATAGCGCGATGGCCGCCGTGATGCGGGCCTGCATATTGGACCGGATACCCGCCTGGGGCCATGGCAGGCGCGCTGTATTCAACCTCGATATCTTCCACTTCGTAGTCGGCACCGTAATCTGCCTCTGCATAGCCTGTCGGCGCGGCAGGTACGGGGATCGGCTGAACTACGGGTTCCTGACGAAAAACCACCTCAGGCGCCGGGACAGGGGAGGGTGCCGATGCGGCTGCGGGTACCGGCTGGGCATATTCATACCCGCCGCCATAGGTCATGTCCTGCGCCGCCAAAGGTGCGGCTGCGAACAGTGCGCTGGTGGCGGCTCCGAGTGAAACGATGGTACGGGTTGTCATGGCTTTCCCCCTTGGAAAATGTAGCTCGAGAATATGCTGATTCTCGAGAAATTAGGGGAAAATATACCATCGTAAGCCGCCGGAGCCATGGGCCGGCGTGTGCGTGTCCCGTTTCGGGGCGATTAGTCCGTTCTCGAAAGAAAGCTTAGATTGCGCAGGACAGCAGCTTTGCGAGCGCTTCAATTCCCGTTGCATCCTCATCGTCGAAGCGGCCGGTCTCAGGGCTGTCGAGATCGATCACCGCAACCACGGTGCCGTCCTTCAATATCGGCACCACCAGTTCGGACTTGCTGGCTGCGTCGCACGCAATGTGCCCGGGGAATGCATGAACATCTTCCACCAACTGCGTCTCGCCAGTGCTTGCAGCGGTGCCGCAGACCCCTTGGCCAAAGGGTATCCGGATGCAGGCCGGGCGCCCGACAAACGGGCCAAGTACCAACTCGCCGCCAATCACCCGGTAAAATCCCGCCCAGTTGAGCGTAGGGATGAATTCCCACATCAGCGCGGCGACATTGGCCATATTGGCCACGCCATCAGGCTCGCCGCTGGTCAGCGCGTCGGCGGCGCTCGCCAGTTGCCGGTAAAGTTCAGGCTTGCTCAGCGTTTCAGTGCCGGAGCGATCAGGAGTGAAATCGAACATCGCCCCCATCTAGGCCGATGCGCCATTGCCGCAAGGAGGAAGTCGGACTATTCCTCTATCCCATGAGCACAAAGCGCAAAGTCCTGATCTGGATCATCGTCGTATTGGCCGCGATTGCGGCGCTACTTTTCTGGCTGACACGCGGCGACACGGCCGACCTTTCGGTAGAAGATGTCGCCGGGACCGACCCTACCCTTCAGGAGGCTGAGGCTGAGGCCATTCCCACGGTCAACATTGCCAAGCCAGTGGGCTGGAAAGAGGGAGAGACGCCAGCCGCCGCCAGCGGTCTTGAAGTCAAACGCTTTGCCGAAGGTCTGGATCATCCGAGGGTTCTGCACACTCTGCCCAATGGCGATGTGCTGGTCACTTTGACCCGTGCGCCTTCGAACGGCGATGGTGGCGGTATCACAGCGTGGATCGCTGACCTGCTTATGTCACGCGCCGGTGCGACGGGCGAATCGGCCGACGAGCTGGTTCTCTTGCGGGATAACAACGCGGACGGTGTTTCCGATGAACGCATTGTCCTGACTGACGCACTCGAATCCCCTTCGGGCATCGCATGGGCAGAAGACACGCTCTACATCGCCAATCACAATGCGCTGCTCGCATTTCCCTATGCTCTCGGCGATACCGCAGTAACCGGCCAGGCGAAAAAGCTGATGGATCTGCCGCCCGGCGGCGGCCACTGGATGCGCAATATCGAGATGAGCCCCGATGGCAAACGGATTTACGTCGCGGTCGGTTCGGTTTCCAATATCGGCGAGAAAGGCATGGAGGTCGAAGAAGGCCGTGCGGCGATCTGGGAATATGATCTTACCAAGGAACGCGCGCGGATCTTCGGTTCGGGCCTGCGCAATCCCAATGGGCTCGACTGGAACCCGTGGAGCGGAGAGCTGTGGACCACAGTGAACGAGCGCGACATGCTCGGCAGCGACCTCGTCCCGGATTATCTGACTAACGTGCCTGTTGGCGTGCAGTATGGCTGGCCATGGATCTATTACCGCGACAATTTCGACGATCGTGTCGAAGCGCCCATGCCTGCCTACCTGCAGGAATATGCTCGCCGGCCAGTCTATGCGCTTGGCCCGCACGTTGCCGCGCTCGGCATGGTGTTCACCAAGGAAGGGCACCGCATGGGCAGCGATTTCGGGCAGGGTGCATTCATCGCTCGGCACGGATCTTGGAACCGCAAACCTGCATCCGGTTACGACGTTGTCTATGTTGCGTTCGATGCGCGCGGCAATCCCGAAGGCAAGCCGGTTCCGGTGCTGACCAATTTCCTGACAGGCGAAGGCACAACGCGCGGCCGGCCGACCTGGGTCGAATGGGCGCAGGATGGTTCGCTGCTGGTTAGCGACGATACTGCGGGGATCATTTGGCGGGTTGTTGCACCAGGCGCGGAAGCGGGCGCTGCTCCCGAGCGGATCAATTCCGGTTCGCTTCGCCCTCAAAGAGAATTGCGCGGTGATCCCAGCGCGGCCTTCCGGGAAGATTTCGCGCGCGAAGTCCCGATGACCGGTAACTGACCGCAGGCCGGACTAGCGGGTCAGTTGTATGCCCGCCCGTCCGGCGAGTTCGGTGATGAATTGCCAGGCGGTGCGGCCTGACCGGGTGCCGCGGCGTTTCGACCATTCGAGCGCTTCTGCCCGGTCCCATGCCAATCCGAACCGGTCGGCATATCCGCCAACGATGTCGAGATAGACGTCCTGCGTGCAATTATGGAAGCCGAGCGAAAGCCCGAACCGATCGGCAAGCGCCAACGTATCGTCAACGGCATCGCGCGGGTTTAGCGGGTCGTTCTGTTCACTGGAGCTACGCGGCACGATTGCGCGGTGATTGGATGTGACTGCCAGCCGGACATTGTCGGGCCGGGCATCAACGCCGCCTTCCAGCCAGCTGCGTATTTGGCGCGGGCTGGCAGCGTCCCCTTCCGCAAAGCCGAGATCATCGATGAAAAACAGAAAATTGCGCTCAGCGGTGCGCAACTGGCGGAAAAGAGCGGGCAGGTGTTCGACCGCGTCAGGGGAAACCTGAACCAGCGCAATCGAGCCAGGCCGGGCTGCCTGCGCCTCGCGCACTGCGGAGCGGATCAGAGCGGATTTACCCATACCTCTTGCGCCCCACAGCAGCATGTCGTGCGCCGCATGCCCATGCGAGAGCCGTTCGACGTTGCGGGTCACGGATGACTTTTGCTGGTCGATCCCTTTGAGCAGAGCCAGCGTCGGCGCCTCTATCGCGGCCACACCCAGTGCAGCCGCACCGTCCCAGACATAGGCCGGGCTGGCCATCCAGTCCGTTTGGGGGCCAGATGCGGAACCTGCCAGCCGGGCAAGCGCATCGGCAATGCGCCTCAGCTCCTCCGTGGCCCCGTCCAACGCGATTACCCCGCCAGCTGTTCTGCTGTCAGTTCATAGAGCAGCGCAGAACCGGCGGTTGCAGCCGCTTTCAAGCCTGCCGCCTCGGGCACTACATGATCGAGAAAATAGCGGGTCGTAACCGGTTTGACGGCTGCGAGCGCAGCGGCTTCTCCGGCTTCCACAGCGCGTTTCTGCAGCAGCATCTGCCATCCGGCGACTGCGACGGCTGACATTGTGCAAAACGGTACGCTGCCAGCCAGTTTGTCATCCAGCGATGCTTGGTCTCGCATCCAGGTGGCGATCGCTGCGCAATCCCCGGCAAGAGCGAACAGAGCGGGCTCTTCCGCCGCGTCCCGTGCAATGTCGGCCATCAGCGCAGCATATACTTCGCCGTTTTCGAGACCCAGCTTGCGGGTCACCAGATCGGCAGCCTGAATGCCGTTTGTGCCTTCGTAAATCGGCGCAATACGCGCGTCGCGGTAATGCTGGGCGGCGCCGGTTTCTTCGACAAAGCCCATTCCCCCGTGAATCTGGATGCCGATGCTGGTTACGTCGATCCCGGTGTCGGTGCCCCACGCCTTGATCATCGGGACCAGTACATCGCCGCGTGCACCGGCAGCCGTATCGCCCAGTGTGCCGCGATCGACCTGTCCCGTGGTGTAATAGAGCAGCGCCCGCATCGCTTCGGTCAGCGATTTCATTCGCAGCAGCATCCGCCGCACGTCCGGGTGCTCGGAAATGGCAACAGGGGTGCGGTCAGGCGCTCCGGCGCGGGCCGATTGCACCCGGTCGGATGCGTAATACAGCGCTTGCTGCAACGCTCGTTCCGCGATTTGCACGCCTTGGCTGCCGACATTGATGCGGGCGTTGTTCATCATCGTGAACATTGCCGCCAGACCGCGGTTCTCCGCCCCGATCAATTCGCCGATGCATTGGCCATTGTCGCCATAGGACATCACGCAGGTTGGCGACGCGTTGATGCCCAGCTTGTGTTCGATGCTGACACAGCGAACGTCATTGCGCGCGCCAAGCGAGCCGTCTTCGCCCACATGGTATTTCGGGACTAGGAACAGCGAGATTCCCCGGCTCCCCTCGGGCGCGCCCGGCAGGCGGGCCAGCACCAGATGGACGATATTCTTCGACAGGTCGTGTTCGCCCCAGGTGATATAGATCTTCTGGCCCTGGATCAGATATTTCCCGGCGTGTTCGCCATCCTCGATTGGGGTCGCGGTGGCGCGAAGGGCGCCGACATCGCTGCCAGCCTGCGGTTCGGTCAGGTTCATCGTGCCCGACCATTCGCCGCTCACCAGTTTTGGCATGTATTTGGATTTCTGGGCATCGCTGCCGTGATGCTCGATCGCCTCGATTGCGCCGACGGACAACATCGGGAGCAGCGTGAACGCCATGTTCGCCGCGCCGAGATTTTCGATCACGTTGCAGGCGAGGGTGAAAGGCAGCCCCTGACCGCCGAATTCCTCGGGCGAGGCAATCGCATTCCAGCCTTGCTCGACATATTGCTGATAGGCTGCCTCGAACCCATCCGGCAGGCGGACCACGCCGTTTTCCAGTTTTGCGCCTTCAAGGTCACCAATGCGGTTCAACGGCGCGAATTCGCCTGCGGCAAAGGCACCCACGCCTTCGACGATCGCTTCCACCATATCCGGCTCTGCAGCGGCGAAGCGTTCGCTCTGCGACAGCTCGCCGATACCGGCATTGACCTTGATCGCGAGCAGCTGGTCCTGGGTGGGCGGTGTAAAAGGTGTCACTTTTGCGTCCTTCGATCATTGGCGGGGGAGTCGATCCCCTTGGCAAACTGGTGCCCTCACCTATAGCGGCTGGTGATGCGCGACAAGAACGCAACACAATTGATTACCGCTGACGCCGAGGGAATATCTTTGGCGGCTGAAACTCTGCGTGCAGGCGGCTTGGTCGCAGTTCCCACCGAAACGGTTTACGGCCTTGCCGCGCGCGCGGATTCGGCGGAGGCAGTGGAACGCATTTACCGGGCGAAGGGAAGACCCGGTTTCAACCCGCTGATTGTCCATGTGCGGGATGCCGAACAGGCGGCGCGCTATGTCAATTTCTCGGAAGCTGCACACCGCGTGGCCGACAAAGCCTGGCCCGGCCCTTTGACGCTTGTTCTGCCGCTTCGCGAAGATGCCGGCCTTGCGCCTGCGGTTACGGCGGGCTTGCCAACCGCTGCGCTGCGCGCTCCGGCGCACCCGGTTATGCGGCAATTGCTGGATCTGCTCGATTTCCCGCTCGCCGCGCCAAGCGCCAATCGCAGCGGATTTATCAGCCCGACCACCGCGCAGCATGTGCTCGAATCGCTGGATGGTAAGATCGATCTTGTGCTCGACGGCGGCATTCCTTGCGAGAACGGTCTGGAATCGACCATTCTGGCTATCCGGCCCGATGGCAGTTGGGATGAATTGCGCCCCGGGCCGATCGATCTGGCCCAATTGCATGATGATGTGTTTGGCGAAGAAATGCGGCGCGGGACCGGACAGGGGTCGATCGAGGCACCCGGCCAGCTGACCAGTCATTACGCCCCGGGTAAACCTATCAGGCTGAATGTCACGCAGCCGCGGCCTGATGAATTCATGATCGGCCTTGGCGAAATGCCGTGCGATGTGAATTTATCGGCCTCGGGTAATCTGGAGGAGGCGGCAGCAGGGCTTTATGCCGCGCTTCATCTGGCTGCTGCGTCAGCCAAGTCCCACATTGCCTTCGCTCCGATAGCAGAAAAGGGGATCGGCAAAGCCATCAATGACCGGCTGCGCCGCGCTTCGGCCTGACCTGGCCGCGTGATCTCATGTATTAGGTACGGGGATCCGGCTCGGCAGGGATCGTCGGGATTATCGCCTGCATTTCATCATA
Source organism: Pontixanthobacter luteolus (assembly GCF_009828095.1). GTDB lineage: Bacteria > Pseudomonadota > Alphaproteobacteria > Sphingomonadales > Sphingomonadaceae > Pontixanthobacter > Pontixanthobacter luteolus. The sequence goes on from NZ_WTYP01000002.1 coordinate 500,707, forward strand.
GGATTCGCGCGCTTTTTCGCACGCATCTTCGTCGCCGCCGCGGCAATCGTCGATCTGGTCTGCATAGCGCCGCTCCAGCTTACCAAGTCGCTCTTCCCGCTTTCGCAACTCGCGCCCGCGCTTCTCGTCGGCCTCAGACTGGCTGGTGGTGGCAAGGTCCACCGCTTTTCCGGCGACCTTGACCGGCGCGGTGACCACATCGAGTGCAGTCTTCGCCACGCATCCGGACAACGCAGTGCCTGCTAGGATCAAAAGAAAAGGGGCCATGCGGCTGGGGATCATAGACATCGAAGGTCCTTTCCCCGGCAGCATAGCCCCGTGATCATGTCCCGTCGATGACGGGTGGCGGCAATATCAGTTTTCGTTTTCCTTGTTCACGGTCTGGCACTTAACCTTGCCCGATCCCATTGAACTGACTGTGCAGGTCGCATTGCCGGTTACGGTTACATCGCCCGATCCGACGATCTTTGCCTCGACATCACCGTCAGATGCGAAGTCTGCATCGCCTGATCCGGCGATCGTTATCTCGGCGCGGCCGGCCTTCAACTCGGACATTGCGGCGCTGCCCGATCCGGCGATTGTGACTTCGAGACGGTCCACCGTACCTGCGGCGGTATAGGTGCCAGAACCGGCCACTGTTACATCCAGTGTGTCGGCTGCGATGCCGGTTGTGCTTGCCTTCCCGCTACCCGCGATTGTCACGCCGGCATCCTTGGCCAAGGCATTGGCTTCGAGAGTGCCCGAACCGGCAAGGACGATTGCCTCGGGGGCTGGCATGGTCACCCGGATGGTCGCGGTTCCGCCATCTTTCCAGCTGTCTTTTTCGCGTGCGATGCCCAGGGTTCCGTCTTCAAGTGAGAAGCGGAGTGCATCAGATGCATCGGCTGCGCCGTCCACCGCGATGTCCAGCGTGTCGCCCTCGCTGATGATAACGGTATCCGGGCCAGCCAGAACGATTTCGGTCGGGGCATCGCCGGACATGTCGAGTTCCGCCAACGGCACGCCGTCGACATCGTTGATCTGAATATTCATGCCATCGCACCCTGCAAGGCCGACCGACATCGCAACTGCCACTGCGGGCACCAGTCGCTTCACCAATTTCTGCAGCATATTCCGCTCCTCTTATCTGTGTTGGTGATATAATACAGCAGAGGGCATGTCGCAAGCCCGGAACGCAAAAGGGCCGCCCTTTCGGACGGCCCTTGTCGATTGCGATTGACCGCTGGTCGATCAGCTTTCGTCGTCGTCGTTATCGTAATATTGCGGCGCATGCTCGCGCAGGACATCGAGAATTTTTTCGAGCGCGGTCGGCTCGTCGGTCTTCTCCATGGCAGCGAGTTCCCGGGCCAGACGGCTCGAGGCTGCTTCGAAAATCTGCCGCTCGGAATAGCTCTGCTCGGGCTGATCTTCCGGACGGAACAGGTCGCGTGTCACTTCGGCGATCGACACGAGGTCGCCCGAATTGATCTTCGCTTCGTATTCCTGTGCACGGCGGCTCCACATGGTGCGCTTGACCTTGGGCTTGCCCTTGAGCGTTTCCATCGCCTCTTTCAGCGTCTTGTCGCTGGACAGTTTGCGCATGCCGATCGCTTCGACCTTGTTGGTCGGAACGCGCAGCGTCATCCGCTCTTTCTCGAAGCGCAGAACATACAGTTCCAGCGCCATGCCGGCGATTTCTTCATTTTGAATTTCAGTAACACGGCCGACACCGTGCTTTGGGTAGACGACATAATCGCCGACATCGAAGGCGAGAGCCTTGGCTGCCATAAAAAGTCCTTTCCTGCGGCCTTCGTAACTTCTGGCAGTCAAAATTCCCTGTAGCCGTATCGCATGATACGGCCCGTGCCGGGCTGCGCTGTCAAAAGTGGTCGAAAGCCTTTCCAGATTCACACCTTCCGCCGGGACCAAACCGGGGTGGTTGCATTATTATATAACACAATCGCAACAAAATTGCGAGTCGGTATTGATTGGCAACGCAAACGGCCCCGACCCGGCTGGGATCGAGGCGCAACTTTGCGGGTTCAGGTGGTCTGTTCTAGTCGCCTTCGCCTGGCTCGGGGGAGAAGAATTTCTCCAGCTTGCCTTCCATGCCCTTGTAGTCGTCGGCGTCGGCCGGCGGTTCTTTCTGGCTGGTGATGTTTGGCCATTCAGCGGAATATTTTGTGTTAAGCTCGAGCGTTTTTTCCAGGCCGTCTTCGGTATCGGGCAAGATCGCTTCGGCCGGGCATTCAGGTTCGCACACACCGCAATCGATGCATTCGCTGGGGTTGATGACCAGCATGTTTTCACCTTCGTAGAAGCAGTCCACCGGACACACTTCGACACAATCGGTGTATTTGCATTTGATGCACGCTTCGGTGACGACATAGGTCATATCTGCGCGGTCCTTCTATCCTGTAACGCTTTGGCCCTGCTATGGCACGCTAGCCGCGTGGGTCAAGCAGGTGATAGCAAGCTTGCGCCTCTGCGGGTGGCCCTCGCCGTGTGGGCAGGCAGGTAATTTCGGCGATCTCGATGCGGTCTCCGATCGGCAAAGTCAGGACATCGCCAACCGAAACAGCATGGCTGGCCCGGGTCACGCGGCGGCTGTTACACCGGATGTGCCCCTGATCGACCAAGGCGTGTGCCTGACTGCGCGTTTTCACGAAACGCAAACAGCAAAGCAGCCGATCGATCCGCATTCGCGCCCGCTACCGAACCAGCTTGGCCAGTTCTGCAAAGGCGTTGCCTTCGCGCGGAGCCTGCGGCTGCTGTCGCTGTTCCTTCTTGCGCGACGGGCGCCATTCCCAGCCATCGGGGCGGGGCGGGCCAAACTGCCCTTCGCCGAGCTGCTTTGCCGGATGGATGCGAAAACCTGCTGCGCCCAGCAGCCGTTTGAAGCTGTCGGCGGTTAGGCCAGTCGAGATTGCGAGCGAGGGATCAATCGCAAATCGTTTCTTGCCGGATTTGGCGCGTACTTCATGCGCGGCCTTGAGAATTTTCTCGGCGACATCGATCCGGACGAATTGTTTGCCCGCCGGGCGGTATCCGGAAGGCAGCTTCCCTTCGCCCGCAATGACGGGAATCATGGCCGGCTGAAGCGGCCTTCGATCAAGCCCGCCCGCCTTGAGCAATTGCCGCGGCGCGGGTTTAAGCAGTGCAGGCGCAAAAATGTCGAGCGCGCCGAACGTGACACCAAGACGGCGCAGGAACGGTCTCATTTCCTTCGGCAAATGTTGAAGCCCGGCTTTTTCACGTGAAACATACCCGTGCCCAGCAATCAGGGTCAGCAACAAAGCGCGGGCCTCGGAACCTGCGCCGGCGTCGCGCGTCGCCTGTTCCATTTTCGCCAGCGGGGCGATTGGCTCAAGCTTCGCCGTCAGCCACCGCTCCAGCGCCTCAATCAGCGCGCCCTTGTCAGGATCGTTCAGGATCGCGAGTTCGCGTGCTGGCGTGAGTACCGGACGTGCGGCACCTCCGCCGAATTCGATCGAGGCGAGGGTCTGGCCCAGCCACCGGATCGCTCCTTTTTCCAGAACGAGTTCGTCCATGGTGCCCGCAGCCAGGGTGCGTGCCCGCTCTCCAAGGATGCGCGGCAAGGCCTTTTCGCCAGCTGCCAACAGCATCTTGCGGTCAGTGTGGTCAGCAGAAGGGTCCACGGTGAAGCGAAAACCGGTGACGGTGCCGATGGATTCGTCCTCCACCAGCAGATTTCCGTCTTCGGCCAGCGTTACCGGCAAGATCGAGGCATCCTGGCCCAGGCTTTTCATCAACAATGCAGTCCTTCTGTTTACAAATCTCTCGGTCAGGCGGCCATGTAGCGCATCGGACAGCTTGGCTTCCACCGCCCGTGCGCGAGCAGCCATTTCATCGCGTGCCAATACCCAATCCGGCCTCTGGCAGATATAGGCCCAGCTTCGGATCGCTGCGATCCTGCCTTGCAGGGTGTGAATGTCGCCCTGCATATTGTCCAGTTCCGCAATCCGCGCGGCTGCGTAATCAGCGCCGAGATATCCGTCACGCAAATCCTGCCACAGGCGCGCCACGAAACGGGAATGCGTCTCCGCACCTTGCTGGCGGAAGTCAGGCAGCGAACAAACTTCCCAAAATCTGCGGATTTGCGCTGGCCCCTTGACGTCCCTGCCGATGGCATCGTCCGCCAGACGCTTCAGAACCGCGAGATCGATGGTTTCCGGCATCGCCCTCAGTTCTGGTTCGTGGGGGTTGCGCTCCAGATCTGCGATCAGCGTTCCCAACGTGTCGAACCGGGGCTGAGAATCGCGCCACAGCAAATGGGTTAACGGAGCAAAGCGGTGCTCCTCGATCGCGTAGATCTCCTCCTCGCTGAACTCTGCCGGTTCGATGCCTTTATCTCGAGTGCCGCCGGTACCCGAAAGCGTGCCAAATGTGCCGTCGCGCTGGTGCCGGCCTGCGCGCCCGGCGATCTGGGCCATTTCAGCGGGGAACAGTCGCCGCTGCCGCACTCCGTCGAATTTGCGCAGCGAAGCGAAAGCAACGTGATTGATGTCGAGGTTAAGGCCCATTCCGATCGCATCGGTGGCGACGATGTAATCGACCTCTCCGGACTGGAACAGTTCGACCTGGCGGTTGCGGGTCTCCGGGCTGAGCGCTCCCATGACGACTGCCGAACCCCCACGAAACCGGCGAAGCATTTCAGCGACGGCGTAAACCTGCTCGGCAGAAAAGGCGACAATGGCGCTTCTGGGGGGCAGGCGGGACAATTTGCGCGGGCCGATATGCGTCAGGGTGGAAAAGCGCGGCCGCTCGACGATTTCCGCACCGGGCAGCAAGGTCCGCACCAGCGGCTCCAGCGTTGCAGCGCCCAGCAGCATGGTTTCCTCGCGACCACGGGTGTGGAGCAAATGGTCGGTAAAGATATGTCCGCGCTCCCGGTTCGCAGCCAATTGCGCCTCGTCCAGCGCGACAAAAGCCAATTCGCCATTGGGCCCGCCCTGTGTCTTGGGCATGGCCTCCGCCGTGCACAGGAAATACCGGGCATTTGGCGGTTCGATCCGCTCCTCTCCGGTGATTAGCGCAACCTGTTTTTCGCCTTTGATGGCGACGACCCGGTCATAAACTTCCCGCGCGAGCAGACGCAGAGGGAAGCCCATAGCGCCGCTTGAGTGCGCGCACATGCGCTCAATCGCCAGATGCGTTTTGCCCGTGTTGGTCGGGCCGAGCACGGCCTTGATATTGGAATGGCGAGGGTTTCGGGAATTCACCGTCCGAATGTGGCACCCAAGCGCCTCTGCGACAACCACCGACCTGCCCGGATCAACAGCCTGCCGCGAAGATACGCCCGATTACCGCATCTTAAATCGGTATTAACTTTAAATTGGCAGGAAAATCGGCAATCAGGCGTGCACGGGTCGGGGTATTCGAATTTTCGTGCGCCCGCAGCAGGAGAGCGCGTTGTTCAATCCGCGCAAAAATGGACAGGCCGATGCGGCCGGCAGCGATGATGCCGCTGCAAGTTTCGACGATGGGCAGTGGCGCACCGTCGCGCTTACCCATGCGCAGATTGTCGATGACGAGCGGCCGCAAATAATCCAGCGTGCGGGTAGCCTTGCGGAACGGTTCGACGAATGGCGTTTCTCCGCTTCGGAAAAGCTCGAAAAACTCGATCTTGCGCCTGACCTTGCGGAATCGATTGGCAGTGGCCGCTGGTTCCGCGGACTTGGGACAATGATCGCCTTGTCTGCAGTGGCTCTGGCGATGTGGCCCGACGTCTCTCCGCTCGAAGCGGCACCGGCAATGGAAATCGATGAGACCGTGCGCGACGAATTCCGCAGCCAGATGATAATGCCCTTGGCGCTTGGCGCGGATTCAGGCCGCCATATGGGTGCGACCCCCGCCGTGGTGGAACTGGCGAGTGCACCCGAACGGCCAAGTCTGGACTTCGTGGCGACGCTGGCGCGGGGCGATAGTTTCGGCCGCATGCTGCAGCGCGCGGGCGTCGGTTCGTCCGATGCGCAGCGCGTCAGCGAATTGATCGCTCGTTCCATCCCGCTCAGTGATATCGAATCCGGCACTCAGGTAGACATAACGTTGGGCCGCAGACCCGCACCGGGCGAGGCGAGGCCGCTTGACGCCATCAATTTCCGCGCGCGTTTCGACCTTGCGCTGCAGATCGACCGGGTGGACGGAAACCTTTCCCTGAAACGCATCCCCATCCAGGTCGACGATACCCCGCTGCGTATTCGCGGCAAAGTGGGTGCCAGCCTGTACCGCTCGGCGCGTGCTGCGGGTGCGCCTGCAAGCGCGGTTCAGCAATATCTTTCCGCACTGGGTGACCAGATCGACCTTGATCGTTCAGTCCGCTCGACCGACACATTCGACATCATCATTGCTCACCGCCGAGCGGCGACTGGCGAACGTCAGGCAGGCAAGCTGCTGTATGCCGGTGTCGACCGCGGGGGTCAGGCCAAGACACAATTGATGCGCTGGGGCGATGACGGACGTTTTTACGAGGCATCGGGCGTTGGCGAGCAGCGCAACGGGCTGATTGCCCCTGTGCCCGGCCCGATCAGTTCGCGTTTCGGCATGCGTCGCCATCCGATCCTTGGTTATCGCCGCATGCATTCCGGACTCGATTTTCGTGCTGGCAGCGGAACCCCGATCGTGGCCGTTACCGATGCCCGCGTTTCCGGCGCAGGCCGGATGGGCGGGTGCGGCAATGCCGTACGTCTCGACCACGGCGGCGGACTGTCGACGCGTTATTGCCATATGAGCCGCGTGGCTGTTCGCGCTGGTCAATCGGTGCGCCGCGGGCAAGTTATCGGGTATGTCGGCTCAACCGGTCTCTCGACTGGTCCGCACCTCCATTACGAAATGTACCGCAATGGCCGCGCAGTGAACCCCGCATCGGTCAAATTCGTGACGCGGGCACAGCTGTCGGGTGCCGATCTGCGCAAGTTCCGCGAAGCGCTGGCTGCGCTCAAGACGGTGGAAGCGGGTGCCGCGCTGACCGATCTGAAGGCAGACACGCCGGTAGAGGAAGAGCCGGTCCGCGAGATCGACAAACTGACGCAGCCGAAGAAAATCAGCTGAAGCCGGAACGCTACCGGCGGCGAGTAATCGGCGACCGAACCCGGCGATGACACCGGAAGATTGAACCGGGCGATTAAATCCGGCACATGGTTTGGCTATGACCGGACTTTACCCTGATACACGCCTGCGCCGCACCCGAGCCTCTGGATGGAGCAGGGCACTGCACCGAGAAATCGTGCTGACGCCAGCAGATTTTATCTGGCCCCTTTTCGTGACCGAGGGTGCCGAGGTCGAAGAGCCGATTACGTCGTTGCCGGGGGTTTCCCGTTGGTCCATCGATGGCATAGCCCAGCGAGCGAAAGAGGCGATTGCGCTGGGCATCCCCTGCATTGCGCTGTTCCCCAATACCCAGGCCGACCGCCGGTCGGACGATGGGACAGAGGCGCTAAACCCCGACAATTTGATGTGCCGCGCGATCCGCGCCATTCGCGACGCTTGCGGCGACGATATCGGCATTCTGACCGACGTCGCGCTCGACCCGTATACGGCGCATGGGCAGGATGGCCTGCTGGATGACCGCGGCTATGTTACGAATGACGCAACTGTGGATGTGCTGGTCGGACAATCGATCAATCAGGCCGCGGCGGGCGCGGACATTATCGCCCCTTCGGACATGATGGACGGGCGCGTGGGGGCAATCCGCGAGGCTCTTGAAAGCGGCGGCCATGTCAATGTTCAGATCATGTCCTATGCAGCCAAATACGCATCGGCATTTTACGGCCCGTTTCGTGACGCCGTGGGGTCCGGCGGATTGCTGAAGGGCGACAAGAAAAGTTACCAGATGGATCCGGCCAACGGGGAAGAGGCGTTGCGCGAGGTTGCGCTGGACCTTTCCGAGGGGGCTGACAGTGTCATGGTCAAGCCGGGTCTGCCGTATCTGGACATTGTGCGCCGAGTGAAAGACCGGTTCGAAGTGCCTGTGTTTGCCTACCAGGTGAGCGGGGAATACGCGATGATCGAGGCCGCCGCCGCCGCCGGCGCTGGCGACCGCAACGCGCTGGTGATGGAGACACTGACCAGTTTCAAGCGGGCCGGTTGTAGCGGCGTGCTCACTTATCATGCGCCTGTCGCTGCGCGGCTTTTAAATGGCTGATTTCCGCCACGAGACGGAGCGGCTGGTCCTGCGCGACTGGCGCGAGGAGGATTGGGAGCCTTTCTGGGAGGCGACCAACACTCAGGCGGTTATGCGCTGGCTCGGCGGCGTATGCGATGCGGAGAAGCGGACAGGGGCGCGGCATAGGCTGGAAAGCTACCGTAAGGAACACGGCCATACGTTCTGGGTGGTGGAGCGCAAATCCGATCGGTCGATCATGGGCTTTTGCGGCCTGAAACGCTGTAACCAGCAAGGCGGGCCCGTCGGGATGATGGAGATCGGCTGGCGCCTGCGCGAAGACGCATGGGGCAAAGGCTATGCCAGAGAGGCCGCACTTGCATCGCTGGACCTTGCGTTCGAGCGTTTCCGCGCCGACGAAGTTATCGCGCTGACTGTTGAAGGTAACGCGCCCAGCTGGGGCCTGATGAAGCGGCTGGGCATGCGCAGGCGTGCCGACCTGGATTTTGCGAATTCAGATTTCGATGCCGAGACAGGAACAATCATCGTTTATTCCATCGACCGCAAGGAATGGAGCGGCGTGCGTGCCTGACATTATCGCGGAAACCGAGCGCTTGATTCTCAGAACGATCGACGAAGGTGATGCAGAAACGCAGGACCGCCTGCTCAACACGCCTACCGTTATGGCGCGGCTCGGCGGGGTCAAGGAATTGCATGAAATCGAGGCCAAGCATGCCAAGAGCATGGCGCTGTATGCGCGCGAGCGATTCAGCTTCCTTTTCATGATCGAGAAGGAGACCGGCGAAATGGTCGGTCATTGCGGGATCAAGCGCGTCGACAACCCGCTGGCAAATAATGTCGGCGACCATGAAATTGGTTGGCTTGTCCGCGAAGATCGCTGGCGGCGCGGCTATGCGGAAGAGGCAATGCGCGCCGTACTGAATTGGGCATTCGGACCTGTAGATGCGCCCTATGTCGTGGCGCTAACCAGCAAACCGAATGTGGGAAGCTGGAAACTGATGGAAAAGCTCGGCATGGTCCGGCGTGAGAATCTCGATTTCGAGGATCCGTCTTATCCGCCCGAAGACCAGTTGGTAATCCAGTATAGTCTGACCAGACAGCAATGGCAGGAATGTAAATTATGAGCACCACCCGCCCCGGCGTGACGATTATTCCCATCCACGGGAAAACCCCGAAGATTCACGACAGCGCGTTCGTTGCGCCTGGCTGTGTCATTGTGGGTGATGTCGAGATCGGTGCTGACAGTTCTGTCTGGTACAATTGCGTGCTGCGCGCCGATGTCAGCCGTATCGTGATTGGCGAAAGGTCGAACATACAGGATGGCAGTGTGGTCCATTGCGATCCGCCGCGCCCCGGCGACCCGGATGGATCCCCGACAGTGATTGGTGACGATGTTCTGGTCGGCCACATGGCCATGGTCCACGGCTGCACGATCGAGGATCGCGGCTTTGTCGGCCTGGGTGCGATTGCCATGAACAAGGCGCGGATCGGCTCCGACGCGATGTTGGCCGCCGGGGCAATGCTGACCGAAGGCAAAGTGATGGAGCCGCGGCAGCTGTGGGCCGGTCGTCCGGCAAAGTTTCTGAAGGAACTGAACGACGCGGCCATTGCTGGGATGCGCATCGGCGTCGCGCATTATGCGCAGAACGCGCGCGATCACAGCTCTGCCATTGGCGCGATGGGGGCCGGCGCGGTCGATGGCCAGGCCTAAGGCCAATTTACCTGACAGCGCCGCAATTAAAGCCCTGGTAGACGCGCAGGGCAGGCTGCCGGTGCGTGTCACGCCCGGCGCCCGGACCGAGCAGATCGAAGTCGGCGAAGGCGTGCTGGCCGTTAAACTGCGGGCCAAACCTCAGGATGGGGCTGCAAACACAGCTCTGATCAGGATCGTCGCCAAAGCGATCGGCTGCGCGCCGTCCGAAGTGGACTTGTTGCGCGGCGCAACTGGCAGAGACAAGCTGCTCCGGATTCCGAACGAGTAAAGCCGGCGATCAGCTGCCGGGCATCTTGGTCGCGTATTTGTACATGTGCGGCAAGAAATCCGCCTTGCCGATATCCAGTCCTTCTGACCGAAGGATCGCGTAGGCCGTGGTCAGGTGGAAATAGAAATTCGGCATCGACCAGTCGCGTACATATTGCTCGGCGGTCATGGTGAACTCCATCCCGTTGGGTAGGTCGATAACCAGGCTCTCCTCCGCCGGGACCAGTTCGCTTTCGTCGATGGAACCAAGGTAGTCCTGCATATTTGCCAACACCGCCTTGGCATCGGCAAACGATGCGTCGTCCTCGTCGCGCGAGGTGAACTTGCGGCCTGTCAGTCTCTCTGCCGCTTCACCGGGCTGGTTGGACAGGAACCTGATCTGCACAGCAAGTGGGTGCATATCATCTGCCAGCTTCGCGCCGAGCAGATCGTTACCCTTCGGATGTGCTTCGGCCTTGGTCAACAGACCGGAAAGCATGGTCAGTCCCTGGCGGTACACTTCGATCGATTGTTGGTAGAGGGTCATCACGAATTCTCCTTTGCCGGAGGAGATATCCAATTAGGTTTCTTATGGCAACTTAATTAGAGATGAGGTTGCGCAACGTTTCGATACGGTCGGCCTCATGCGCGGGTTTGTCCCAGCGGATCCGGTGTATCCGGGGGAACCGCATCGCCAGTCCGGACTTGTGCCGCTTGCTCTGATGGACACTGTCGAAAGCCACTTCCAGAACCATGGCACGTTCAACTTCGCGCACCGGGCCGAACCGGTTGAGTGTGTTTTGCCGCACAAACCGGTCGAGCTTCTTAAGCTCTGCATCGGTGAATCCGGAATAGGCTTTGCCTACTGGCAGGAGGTCTGCCCCTGCGTCGGGGTCACCGTCCCAGCAGCCAAACGTGTAGTCCGAATAGAAGCTCGAACGCTTTCCGCTGCCGCGCTGCGCATACATCATTACGCAGTCCACCAGCAGGGGGTCGCGTTTCCATTTGTACCATAGCCCGGTCTTGCGCCCGGCAATGTACGGGGCATCGCGGCGTTTGAGCATCAAGCCTTCGATCGCATCATCCCGCGCGCTTTCCCGAATCTCTGCCAATTCTTCAAAGCTTTCGGCATGGACAATCTGCGAAATATCAAAATGGCTCTCTGGCAGACGCGGCACGAATTGCTCAAGCCGTGCGCGGCGTTCCTGCCATCCCAGCTCACGCAAATCCTGCCCTTCGATCAGCAGAGAATCGTATAGCCGTACGAATGCCGGCGCCTCTGCCAGCATCTTCTTGCTGACGGTCTTTCGGCCGAGCCGCTGTTGCAGCGCGTTAAAGCTGGCTGCGCCGCCTGCCTCGCCGCCTTGCACGTTGCCGCGAACAAGCAGTTCACCGTCGAGAACGGCGGGTATCTGCAACGCATCAAGCAGTTCGGGGAACGTGGCGGAAATATCATCGCCGGATCGGGAATAGAGACGCGTCTCGCCCGCAACATGCACCAGCTGCACCCGGATGCCGTCCCATTTCCACTCTGCCGCATAGTCCTCCATCGAGACCACTGCTTCTTCCAAGGGATGGGCCAGCATGAAGGGGCGAAACAGCGGGACATTCTCGGTGTCTGGCGGCTCAGCGCCGTCTGCTGCCCAGGCGAAGAGTTCGGAGTATGGCGGCGCTAGTGCGTGCCAATATTCCTCGACATCGTCGACCGACACATCGAACGCCTGTGCAAACGCTGTCTTCCCCAACCGTGCCGAGATGCCAATCCGCATTGCACCTGTGGCAAGCTTCAGCAGGGCATAGCGGCCCGAACTGTCGAGCCGATCGAGCAGCCGGGGCAATTCTGTCGCCACCGATGAACGGGTCATTGTGCCAAGCAAATCGACTGCCTCCGCAACACCGGGTGGCGTTTCGACGTCGCCGATCGGCTCCGGCCACAGGAGGCTAGCGGTTTCCGCAGTATCGCCAACGAAATCGCGGCTGAGGGCCCACAGCACAGGATCAACCCGTTCTTTCATCGCATTGCGTATCGCGGAGGATTTGACCGCCGGAAAATCTAGCCCGTCGGTCAGCGCGGCAAGGGCCCAGCCGCGGTCGGGATCGGCCACGGTGCGCAAAAACTCCGCAATCAGGCGAAGTTTCTCGTTGCGGCTTCGGGTGTAGACCAGCGCGTCGATAAGGGCGGCAAATTCTTCCACCCTATTCGTCTTCTTCTTCGCGTCCGACAAGCGCAAGGGCCCGGGCACGGCGCTGATTCAGCTGGCACCAGCGAAGAAGCGCCTCTTCGCGGCCGTGGGTGATCCAGCTTTCCGAAGGATCAACCTCGCGGATTGTCTGCGTCAATTCATCCCAGTCGGCGTGGTCGGAAATGATCAGGGGCAATTCTACATTGCGCTGCCGCGCCCGCTGCCGAACGCGCATCCAGCCGCTGGCCATCGCGGTTATCGGATCGGGCAGGCGGCGGCTCCACCGGTCATTCAGCGCGGATGGGGGGCAGACCACCACCGAGCCGCGCATTGCGTCTTTGTCGTGATCCGCAACCAGCCTCAGCTCGCCCAAGTCTACACCGTGTTCCTCATAGAGCCGGCACATCTTCTCCATCGCGCCATGCAGATAGATCGGATCGTGATGCCCGGCTGCGCGAAGTTCGGCGATAACCCTTTGCGCCTTGCCCAGCGCATAGGCGCCCACCAGCACACATGCGTCCGGGTAGGCGGCAAGCCGGTCGGTGATCTTCGCAATCTCTTGTCTGATCGGAGGGTGGCTGAACACCGGCAGGCCGAACGTCGCCTCTGTAATCAGGATGTCACAGGGGGTTACTTCGAAGGGCGGGCAGGTTGGATCGGGCCGCCGTTTGTAATCGCCGGTTACTATCACCCGCTCGCCTGCGTGTTCGAGCAAGATTTGCGCGCTTCCCAGCACGTGACCTGCGGGAATGTATGTCGCATCTACCCCGCCCTTCAAACTCAGCGTCTCGCCATATGCAACGGGGGTTGCACCATCAGCAGTTGCGTAGCGCAACTTCATGATTGCCAGCGTTTCCGGAGTGGCGACGGTCTTGCCGTGACCGCCGCGCGCATGATCTGCATGGCCGTGTGTGACCAGCGCATTGTCCACCGCACGAGAAGGGTCGATCCAGCAGTCTGCGGGCGCGACATAGATGCCGTGGGGGTGGGGCTGTATCCAGGAAAAGTCTGCGGCCATGCCTCTGAAACAAGAACGGGGCGCGAACCGTTCCCGATCCGCGCCCCGTTTTCAGTTAAAGCCTGTTTCGGGCCTCAGCCCTGGTCATCGCCGCTGGTGTTGTCACCCGCCTCTGCATCTGGCTTTTTGCTCTCCGGCTTATCCGGAGCAGCCTTCTTCGCGGCCGGTTTCTTCTTTGGCTTGCGCTTCGGTGCTGCCTTGGGCGGGGCAGGTGTCAGTTCGAAGCTGGGCTTGCCATCCTTCACGCTGACATGGACTTCGCCGCCATCGGTAAGTTTGCCGAACAGCAATTCTTCAGCCAGCGGCTGCTTGATCTTGTCCTGGATCAGGCGGCTCATCGGCCGCGCCCCGTAGAGCTTGTCATAACCCTTGTCGGCCAGCCAATCGCGCGCATCGCTGTCGAACTGGATGTGCACGTTCTGGTCTGCAAGCTGCAATTCCAGCTGCAGAATGAACTTGTCGACGACGCGGCTGACGGTTTCCTTCCCGAGATAGGCGAAGGGCACGATCGCATCGAGGCGGTTGCGGAACTCAGGAGTGAACATCTTCTTCACCGCTTCGCTTCCGGCATCAGCCTTCGACACATCGCCAAAGCCGATGCCCTGACGCGCCATGTCGGACGCGCCGGCGTTGGTCGTCATGATCAGCACGACATTGCGGAAATCCACCGTCTTGCCGTGATGGTCGGTCAGCCGGCCATTATCCATCACCTGCAGCAGGATGTTGAACAGGTCTGGATGCGCTTTTTCGATTTCGTCGAGCAGCAAAACACAATGCGGATTCTGGTCGATCGCATCGGTCAGCAGGCCGCCCTGATCATAACCGACATAGCCCGGAGGGGCGCCGATCAGGCGCGATACGCTGTGCCGTTCCATATATTCGGACATATCGAACCGCTTCAGCTCGATGCCCATTATGCTGGCCAGCTGGCGCGCGACTTCGGTCTTGCCGACACCGGTCGGGCCGCTGAACAGGAAGCTGCCGATCGGCTTGTCCGGGTCGCGCAGTCCGGCCCGGCTCAGTTTCATGGCGGTGGACAGACGGTTGATCGCCTCATCCTGGCCAAACACGACATGCTTCAGGTCACGGCTGAGGTTTTCCAGCGCTTTCTTGTCATCCTTGGACACCGATTTCGGGGGGATGCGGGCCATCGTTGCGATGACCTGTTCGATCTCGCGCGCGGTGATTTTCTTTTTACGGCGGCTGGGCGGAACCAGCATCTGCATTGCGCCGACTTCGTCGATCACGTCGATCGCCTTGTCGGGCAATTTGCGGTCGTTGATATAGCGCGCCGACAGTTCCACGGCGGTTTTCAGGGCATCGGGGGTGTATTTCACCTTGTGATGCTCCTCGAACGCGCTGCGCAGCCCTTTCAGAATCTTCACAGTATCGTCGATCGTCGGTTCGTTCACATCGATTTTCTGGAACCGGCGCAGCAGCGCGCGATCCTTTTCGAAGTGGTTGCGGAATTCCTTGTACGTGGTCGAACCCACGCAGCGGATTGATCCGTTGCTGAGCGCGGGCTTCAGGAGGTTGGATGCATCCATCGCTCCGCCACTGGTCGCGCCTGCGCCGATAACGGTGTGGATTTCGTCGATGAACAGCACCGCATTGGGCATCTGCTCCAGCTCGTTCACGACTTGCTTCAGCCGTTCTTCGAAATCACCGCGGTACCGGGTGCCAGCCAGCAATGCGCCCATATCGAGCGAATAGATAACAGCTTCTGCCAGCACTTCAGGCACGTCGCCTTCGACGATCTTGCGCGCAAGGCCCTCTGCAATTGCGGTCTTCCCTACGCCGGGATCACCGACGTAAAGCGGGTTGTTCTTGCTGCGCCGGCACAGGATCTGGATGGTCCGGTCAACTTCTGGCCCGCGGCCGATCAGCGGGTCGATCTTGCCGCTTTCCGCCTTGGCGTTGAGGTTGACCGTAAACTGATCGAGCGCAGTCTCTTTCTTTCCGCCGCCTTCGGCAGATTTTTCTTCTTCCTGCGCATCGTCCGCACCTTGCGGCGGGCCGGCATCAAGCTGTTTTCCGCCTTTGCCGATGCCGTGGCTGATAAAGCTTACCGCATCGAGGCGGCTCATGTCCTGCTGCTGCAGGAAATAGACCGCGTAGCTGTCACGTTCAGAAAACAGCGCGACCAGCACATTCGCGCCGGTGACCGTGTCTTTACCGCTCGACTGGACATGCAGGATTGCACGCTGGATCACGCGTTGGAACCCGGCGGTCGGCTGCGGGTCCGATTCCTCATCGGTCTTTAGCGACTGGTATTCCTGATCGAGATATGTCTTCACCACCTCGGTCAGCTCGGCCAGGTTGACCCCGCACGATGTCATCACCTGTGCGGCATCCTCATCGTCGATCAGCGCGAGAAGCAGATGCTCCAGCGTGGCATATTCGTGCCGCCGGTCTGACGCATGGGCGAGGGCGGAGTGGAGACTTTTCTCGAGGTTTTGGGCAAAACTTGGCATTCAGCTCTCTTTCGAGGGATTTGAGAAACATCCTCTTTCGAGGGAGTATGAGTGTCCCTGGTTAACCGGGGATAAACGGCTTGGGATCGCAGGATTGCTTTCCCGTGGCATCAATTACCTTTTTTCCCGAACAGGGCATCTGCGGCGGCCATATGTGCTGCCGCCTTGTCCCGGTGCGCTTCGACACGGGCGATTTCCGCCTCGAGCAAAGCAATACGTACGGTCAATTCATCTTGCGAATAGGGTGCGAGATCTTCTGCTGAGAGCTTGCTCGCTGCGTCGCCTTTCGGGCGGGGACGATCATCGTCTTCCATCAAATCCCAACTTCGCAAGTGTCGGTGCTTGCTGTCAATAGAAGGTAGGGCTAGTTGCGGTGCAAACAAGGGGCCTGTCGCCGCTCGGCAACAGGAATTCACCCCTGAAAAGGAGCATTGGGGAGTTCCTGAATTGACTAAATTACCGACAAGTATGAAAGCCATGGGCTTTGACGAGCCGGGCGGGCCGGAGGTCTTTCGGCCCGAAACCTTGCCAGTTCCGCAGCCGGGGCCGGGCGAAGTCCTGATCAAGATTGCTTATGCCGGGGTCAATCGTCCCGATGTTATCCAGCGCAAGGGCCATTATCCGCCGCCGCCCGGCGCATCGCCGATACCCGGGCTGGAAATTGCCGGGACGGTGGTCGCTGCTGGCCCGGACCTTTCCGGAGAGCGGATCGGACAGGAAGTCTGCGCCTTGGTGACAGGCGGTGGCTATGCCGAATACTGCGTCGCGAAGATCGATCATTGCCTGACTGTGCCCGAGGGGCTGGACCTGGCGGAGGCCGCTGCCCTACCAGAAACACTGTTCACGGTCTGGCACAATGTGTTCGAACGCGGCTGGGCCCGTGACGGGGAAACCCTGCTTGTTCACGGCGGTACCAGCGGCATCGGCACCATGGCTATCAAGCTGGCCGGATTGTTTGGCCTGACAACGATCGTCACGTGCGGAAGCGATGAAAAATGCGCCGCCGCGCTGCGTATCGGTGCTGATCATGCGATCAATTACAAGACATCCGATTTTGTCGAGGAAGTGAAACGCATTACAGAAGGTAGTGGCTTGGAACTGGTACTCGACATGGTGTCGGGCGACTACGTGCCGCGTAACCTCGCCTGCCTGGCGGAAGATGGCCGCCATGTAACTATCGCGGTGCTCGGCGGCATGACGGCAGAGCTCAACATGGCGCAAATCATGGCCCGCCGCCTGACATTGACCGGTTCGACGCTTCGCGCACGGCCCGATGAGTTCAAGGCACTGCTGTGCGACGAGATCGCCCAGACGGTGTGGCCGGCAGTAGAAGAAGGCAAACTGCGTCCCGAGATGGACCGGGCTTTTCCGCTTGAACAGGCCGGGGATGCACATGCGCATATGGAAGCTGGCGGTCACATCGGGAAAATCGTGCTAAAAGTGGCGCATGACTGATGCACTGATTCTGCATGAAGACCCACGAAGCGGGAATTGCTACAAGATCAAGCTGACTGCGGCTCTGCTCGGCCTGACGCTGGAGATACGGCAATACGATATTCTGAAGGGCGAAACCCGCACTCCGGAATTTACCGCGCACATCAATGCGCATGGCCGTATCCCTGTGTTGCAGGTGGGCGAACGGTTCCTGCCTGAAAGCAACGCCGCGTGCTGGTATCTTGCCGAAGGCTCGCGCCTTGTCCCCGAAGACCGCTTTGCCCGTGCTGAAATGCTGCGCTGGATGTTCTTCGAACAATACAGCCACGAACCGAATATCGCGACACTGCGATTCTGGTTCCAGTATGTCGGCGAGGCCAACCTTACCCAGCAGCAGCGTGGACAGATAACGTTGAAGCGGATTGCCGGGCAGGATGCGCTGCAATTGATGGATGAACACCTCGCATCGCGCCAGTGGATGGCTGGCGGCGCGATCAGCCTCGCGGATATCGTGCTCTATCCTTACACCCATGTTGCCGAAGCTGGCGGCTTCGCACTCGAAGACTTTGGCAATATCTGCGGCTGGATCAAACGGGTCGAGATGACCGCCGGGTTTATTCCGATGGACTGACCGCCCGGCGGCTTCCCCTTCCTTTGCGCCGTCCGCGCGGCAGCGGAGCGCGGCATTCCCGGCGATCGCATGCGCCAACCCTTTCCGCAGCCCATTGCGAACGTCATCGATACATGGTCGCCGCAGACAAACGCATTGGTCCACATATTGACGACGACATGCGAGATTTTGCGCCAGTGGCGCCATGACGTCCGTGTTGTCTCCCTGCGACAGTTCAGTTCCCTATCGTGCCCGACCTTCCGGACAGGCGCCTGGCATTGGCTTTCCCTGACTGTCTCGCCCGGTTCTGCAGCGTAATCATTGTTGGCGAGGATCCGGTGAGGGCGGAGCCGGGAGCGGAATATCCGCACGCACAATTCCTTGATCGTGTGACCGAATTCTTCGCACGAATCCGGCCAATCAGCGGAAGTGCTTGCCCAAAGCGGGGCCATGCACTAAATCACCAGGCAAGCGGCCGCTCCGAAAGGGGCGGCCCTTCTATTTTCAGACGTTTTTCCTGTTGGTATTGATTCAGGAAAATCCAGAGCCCGATTGGGCGGAGAACATCATGGCTGACCAACCAAAACCGCTGATGCCGCATGCGACTGCGACCTGGCTGATCGATAACACTTCGCTTGGTTTTGAGCAGATTGCCGAGTTCTGCGGGCTGCACATTCTTGAAGTGCAGGCAATGGCCGATGACCTTGCGGGTAGCAAGTATACCGGCCGCGACCCGGTGCATTCCGGCGAACTGACGCAGGAAGAAATCGAACGCGGCCAGGCCGATTCGTCCTATAGCCTGGTCATGCAGAAAGCCCCGGTTGAAGTGACCCGGACTAAAGGCCCGCGTTATACGCCGGTGTCGAAGCGTCAGGACAAGCCAGATGGCATCGCCTGGATCCTGCGCAATCACCCCGAAGTTTCGGATGCGCAGATATCCAAACTGATCGGTACGACCCGCAATACAATCGGCGCGATCCGCGAGCGGAGCCACTGGAACATCCAGAACATCCAGCCCAAGGATCCGGTTACGCTGGGCCTGTGTTCGCAGCGCGAACTCGATGCAGTGGTTGCCAAGGCGGCCAAGAACATCAAGCCTGTCGAAGGCGAAGAAGCAGCCGAAGATATCATCTTGGAAAAGGGCCCGAGCGACCGCGAGAAATTGATCGCGGAACTGCGCGCCGAACGTGACGAAGCGCAGAAAGCTGCTTCGGAAGCGGCTCAGGAAGCGGAAGCGGCTGCATGGCTGGAAGCCAAGCGTGCGGAAGAGAATTCCGAAGATGGCGGCGAAACCGGCCAAGGCTGATTGCATGGACCGGCCCATACGGCCGGTCTGCTGATCGGTGCGCGGCTGCTGGCTGACGCACCGCATGTTTGAATAATTTCGACTTGTTGCAGCAGGATAAGGGGATTTCCCCTTGTCCGCTGCCGCTCCATGCGCCATCAAACTTACATGAATGTAAGTAGTGCCCCCAACCCGTTTGCCAGCATCGCCTATCATCACCCATCGGCGTGGGACATGCCGCTAACTCCGATGGCTTTGCCCGATATGTTCGCCGCGAGTACGCAGCGGGCGCCCGATGCTCCACTGGTGCACTTCATGGGGCGCACCTTCTCTTACCGCGAACTCTATGATGAGGCGCAGTGCTTCGCGCAGGCATTGCTGAATAGCGGGATCAAGCAGGGCGACCGCGTCGGTTTGTTTCTGCCCAATGTGCCCATCTACGTTGCCGCCTATTACGGGGCGATGATGGCCGGTGCAGTGGTGGTCAATTTCTCCCCTCTCTATTCGGTTGATGAGCTGGCTGAACAGGTCGCTGATTCCGGCACCCGGATGCTGGTTACGGTCGATGTCCCCGAACTTTATGGCACCGCTGAAAGGGTGCTGCATGGCTCTCGCCTGGAAAAACTGGTTGTCGGGCAACTTTCGTCGATGATTCCGAAGCTGAAGGGGCTGGCCATGCGGCTGGTCGCTCGAAGCAAAATTGCCAAGGTTGCCTATTCGCAAGAGGTCCTGCGCTGGCATGATCTGTGCGGTAGCAGCGGTAGCAGCGGCACCGCAAAATGCGAAGATCTTCCGCAAGCCGACCCGTCCGATCTGGCCTTGCTGCAATATACGGGGGGCACGACTGGGGCACCGAAGGGCGCCATGCTCAGCCACGCCAACCTTTCGATGAACGCGCAGCAGGTTGCGGCTATCAATCCATTTGGCAATGCCCAGAACGAAGTTTTCATGGGCGCGCTGCCGATGTTCCATGTGTTCGCCAACACGGCGTTGCTCAACCATGCCGTGGTGACCGGCGCGTCGATCGCGATGGTGCCGCGGTTTGACTCCGCGCAGGTGCTGGATGTCATCGGCACCTACCGGACAACAGGTTTCCCCGGTGTACCGACGATGTTTCAGGCCTTGCTCGACAGCCCAAAGCTGGCAAGCACCGAAATGTCATCGCTCAAGGTCTGCATCTCGGGCGGGGCACCGCTGCCGGCGCCGGTCCGCGAACGGTTCGAGGCAGAGACCGGAGTTCGGGTAGTCGAAGGTTATGGCCTTACGGAGAGTTCCGGGGTGGTGTCCGTCAACCCATATGACGGGGTCCGCAAACCCGGCACCATCGGCCAGGTCGTCCCCGGTACGCATGTCCGCTTCGTTGACAAGGAAGACGCGGCGAAACCAGCGGCTGATGGTGAGCCGGGCGAACTCGTCATCTACGGGCCACAAGTCATGCAGGGTTACTGGAACCGGCCAGAGGAAGCGGCAACGGCATTTGTCGAGCTGGATGGGGACCGCTGGCTCCGGACCGGTGACATTGCGGTCCAGGATGAGGATGGCTTCATCAAGATTGTCGACCGCAGTAAAGACATGATCGCTGTCGGCGGTTTCAAGGTTTTCCCGAGCCAGGTCGAAAATGTGCTGGTCGCACATCCGGCTGTGAAGGAAACGCTCGTTCTGGGAATGCCCGACGATTATCTTGGCGAGACCCCGCATGCCTTCGTGACCCTCAATGAAGGTCACGAAATTTCGGAAAGCGACCTCTCTGCGTGGCTCAACTCCCGCGTCGGCAAACACGAGCGGGTCACGAAACTGGTATTTCGGGATGAGCTGCCCAAGACCATGATCGGCAAACTCGATCGCAAGGCCTTGCGTGCCGAGATTGCATCAGAGGGCTGAAAGATCAGCCGCAGCCTGCTGTGATTAGTG
The DNA here is from genome assembly GCF_009828095.1 of Pontixanthobacter luteolus. Classification (GTDB taxonomy): domain Bacteria; phylum Pseudomonadota; class Alphaproteobacteria; order Sphingomonadales; family Sphingomonadaceae; genus Pontixanthobacter; species Pontixanthobacter luteolus. Next base: position 521,704 of record NZ_WTYP01000002.1, read on the forward strand.
TCTGACCGGATTTACGTAGCCCGGGCAAAAGGCAGTCGAGCCTGCCGCAGAGCTTAGGTTGCGAGTGTCAGTTTCGGCTCTTCATCGCCGGCAGAGCCTTTGCCGCCGCTCTTGGTTTCCATCGCAGAGATCATTCCGCCGCCCGCTGCATTCTGCGGTGCGAAGCGGCCTTCAACCTGCGCGCCCTGTTCGATCGTCAACGCATTGTAGTGCACATCACCCTTGATCCGCGCGCTTTTCAAGATGACGAGCTCACGCGCTGTGATCGAACCACTGACCGTTCCCGACATGCGTGCACTTTCAGCGGTGATTGCCCCGTCGATGACGCTGTCAGCACCCTGTACGAGGGAGGCACAGGTGATGTCGCCTTCGATGCGCCCGTCGACATGCAGTTCGGTCGATGCGGATACATCACCGGTGATTCTTACGTCGGAACCGATCACTGAAAAGGTGGAGTTGTTGCCAGCCATTGTCTTATCGGTCGCTCTTCTGCTGCGGGGTGCTTCGGGTGCCTGATCGGGCTTCTTTGAGAACATTGGGGGCTTTCTCCAGGAAAGGTCGCGGGTTAACCGCGCGCTCGTTGATGCGCACTTCGAAGTGGAGGTGCGGTCCGGTCGAACGACCGGTGCTGCCGATTGCGCCGATCACATCGCCGGCTTCGACGGTTTGCCCCACCTTGGCAGCGTAGTTCGACATATGGGCATAGCGGGTCATCAGCCCGTTGCCGTGGCTGATTTCTACAGTTTTGCCGTAACCGGATTTGCCGCCGACATAGGTGACACGCCCTTTCGCGGCGGCGTAGATTGGAGCCCCGCGGGGGCCCTTGAAGTCCAGCCCGCTGTGCATCGCGGCGGCGCCGGTGAACGGATCGCGGCGATAGCCATAGCTGGAAGTGACCATTTTAACGTGCGCAGGCGCAACCTGCGGAATGCTGTCGAGGCCGCGCTCAAGTGCGTTCATCCGGGCCAGACTGAGGCCGAGGCGTTCGAAGCGCGGGTCGAGACCGCCGCTCGAACCCGAAGACAGCAATTCCAGCGGACCACCCATTGCCGACGTATCAAGCCGGGCCTGCATGGTCTTGGGATCAAGTCCCAGCTGGCGGATGGCCTGCGCGGCGCGTGCTGCGCGGCGGTCGGCGAATCGGGTCAGCTTTTCCACCAGAGCAAGCTGGCGGGCTTCGATTTTGGCCAGTTCACCGGCTTCCGGGATCAGCGCGCTGACTTTCGATACGGTGTCGTTGGCTTCGCTGGTGGAGTCAGTAACCGTTTCGCCTTCGGACAACTTTACGTCGTTGGGAATGGCGGCAGTGGCTGCTTCGAGAAATTCCTGACGAGCGGCCAGATCGCTGGTCACCTTGGTCAGATCGTCGGCATACTCGGCAACCCGGTCTTCCGCAGTGGCAACCTTCGCTTCGCGTTCAAGCAGAGATACGCGGTCAGCCTCGGCGCGGTATTGAGACCACGCCATGATTGCCATGGAGATGGCCCACACCAGCAAGGCGGACACGGTCGCAGCAGCAGCGATTTTCTGCATGCGCGACGAAATCTTGATGAAGCGGACCTGCCCCTGCGATCGCATGAAAAATTCGCGATCCGGAAACCAGTCAGCCAAACGGGATTTCCATCCGTCGGCAGTAACGTTCTTGTCCAAAGCGACCCCAATACGTGATTTTTTATTGTGCGGCTCGCTAGCATGCGAATCCAAACTGGTCGAATCCGGGTGCCCACCGAAGGGATCAATTGAGCGAGTCCCGCGATGAATTGAATGCGAATTGTGAAATTTTCGACTTCGCGCGGGAACGAATCGATAATTCACGGGTTTGCTGGCGCCTAACATTGTGGTGGCGCAATACCCGAAGAATGCTAATCGACAGTTGATGATTGAAAAACCGGGCAGTCAGGCGCGCTGCGTCATTCGCAGGGCAAGCGTGCGATGAGCAAGGGCCGGAGAATCGGTCTGCTCGGGGGCAGTTTCAATCCAGCCCATGGCGGCCATCGGCGCATTTCCCTGTTTGCCGCAAAGGCACTCGGGCTTGATGAAGTCTGGTGGATGGTATCGCCGGGCAACCCGCTGAAACCGAAGCGCGGGATGGCCCCGCTGACCGCAAGGGTCCGCTCGGCGATGCGGCAGGCCAGGCGCGCCCCGATAAAGGTCACTGCAATCGAACAGCAGCTGGGCACCAGATACACGGCCGACACCCTCGATGCAGTCGTGCGGCGATATTCCAAGAACGAATTCGTATGGCTGATGGGGTCGGACAATCTGGGCCAGTTTCACCGCTGGCGGCAATGGCGAAAAATCGCACGAACAATGCCGATTGCGGTGATTGCCCGCCCGGGCTATGATAGGCAGGCTATCGCGAGCCCCGCGATGGCTTGGCTAGGGAAATATCGTGTTTCCCCGGCGACCTTGTCGAAACGGGGCAGATGGAGCGCACCAGCACTGGTTATATTGCGATTTGATCCCGACCCGCGATCGGCGACGTCAATCCGTCGATCCGACCCGGAATGGTTTTCGCGAATGCCAGATGGACCGCTTCGTGACCAGGTGACCCACCGACCCATTTATCCGACCGAGCCGCAACACGATGCGGGGGCGGCGCAGACAGCATGAAAAGCTGGTCCGCTTGCCTGTCGGAAATTCAAGAATTCAGGAGTATCGCTTACGCCTATGACTCAGGCGCACACACATTTGGCCGAAAATGGCCCATCCGCAAACAATGCCGGAGCTGCAATGACTGAAATCGAAGCTGAACCCGGTTCGGCGCTCGCTGTCGTACTCGAACAACTCGATGACGATCAGGCGCAGGATCTGGTCACTATCCCGCTTGCCGGCAAATCGAGCATCGCCGATCACATGGTTATCGCTTCCGGGCGGTCGACCCGCCAGGTCGCGTCGATGGCGCAAAAGCTGGCCGAACGTATCAAGCGCGAGGGACATGGTCCCGTGCGGCTCGAAGGGCTGCCTGCGGCCGACTGGGTGCTGATCGATGCCGGTGACGTTGTCGTCCATCTGTTCCGTCCGGAAGTGCGCAGCTTCTACAATCTGGAACGTATGTGGGCGTTTGGCGATGCACCGCCGGTTGCCGCCGGTAACGCCTGAGCTAACTTTCTGAGCAGCCAGACCTGACCAGCTGGCTGCAACTGAACTTTCCCCGGAAGGGAGCCAATCGCGATGCAGCTTCATGTCATCGCCCGCGGTAAAATCGGGCGCTCACCCGAGGCGGAACTGGTTTCGCGATACGAAAAACGCATCAACTGGCCAATCAGGCTGACCGAACTGCCTGAAACCGGCGGTAAGGTCGGCGATCCGCAAACTCCGTGCCGCACCGTCTTGCTGGACGAACGCGGGAAGCAGCTTTCGTCTGAAGAATTTGCTGCGCTGCTGGGCAAGTGGCGCGATGAAGGCGTGCGTGAAACGCGGTTTGTTATCGGCGCGGCCGATGGCCATTCTGCAGACGAGAGGCGCGATGCTGATCTGCTGTTCGCTTTCGGCAAGGCAACATGGCCGCATATGATGGCTCGGGCGATGCTGCTGGAACAGCTCTATCGGGCAACCGCGATCCTTGCCGGACACCCGTATCATCGGGCAGGATGACAGGCATGATCCGCAGCCGCATCCCCGTTTTACTGCTGGCCTTGCTGCCGATAGGGGCGGGCATAGCGGCGATTGCTCAGCGAGCCGACATATCAGGCGATTCCGCCGCGACCCGTGCAGCCTTGAACAAGGCGCTGCAGGACGCCCGTGAAGCGGAGGCGCGCGGCAAGAAGCTGGAGGCCGAGGCCGCGCTTGCAACCGAAGCTGCAGAGAAGACCGCCCGCGAGGCGGCTGCCCTTGCTGCCCGCATCCAGCAGGCCGAGGCCGGAATTGCCGCCGCAGAGGCACGGATCGGGCTGATCGATGAACAGCGCCAGCAACTGAACCGGCGGCTGTCTGCCCGCCGGGAGCCACTCGTGCGCCTGACCGGCGCTCTGCAAAAGCTTGCCCGCCGCCCCTTGGCGCTTTCTGCACTCAAACCGGGCAGCGTGCGCGAGACGGTGTATTTGCGCGCCGTGCTTGAGAGTACGATCCCGCAGATCCGGCAGCGGACGGCGGCCCTGCGTGCAGAAATCGATCGCGGTCGCGCCTTGGAAGAAGAAGCGCAGCAGGCCTTGGTCGTTTTGGAGAAAAGCGAATCGGAACTGGCCCAGCGGCGAACCCGGCTGGCTTCGGTCGAGACGCAGCAGCGGCTGGTGTCGCGGCAAACCGGCGGCGAAGCGGACCGTGAGAACGAACGCGCCTTGGCCTTGGCGGAGGAAGCGCGCGATCTTGATGCGCTGGTCGAGCAGCTGGACGAAGCGGGATCGCTGCGCGCAGAGTTGGCGTCGCTATCCGGGCCGATCATGCGGCCTGCGCAGCCCGGTAGTGCGCAGGCGGTCGTCGCTGACCCATCCCCGACGCCAACCGCCAGCAGGCCCAGATCGGGTTTTCAATTGCCGGTAACCGGACGGACCATTGCCGGATTCGGCGAAGCGGGTGAAGGCGGCGTGCGCAATAATGGCATCACCCTTTCTCCCCGCGATGGTGCCCAGATTGTTGCTCCCGCAGAAGGGCGGGTCGCTTTCGCCGGCCCTTACCGCGGGTATGACCGGATCGTGATCCTCGAACATGAAGGCGGATGGACCAGCCTGGTCACAGGTCTCGCCCGGACCGATGTGGCGGTTGGCGATGATCTGGTGGCGGGATCACCTCTGGGCGTGGCAGGAACCGGCTCTCCCGTTGTGACATTGGAGCTTCGCCGCGGCGGTAAGCCGGTGAACCCGTTGGAATATTTGCGCTGACAACATCCCATGATGGGACTGCGGAGAATCCTCATCTGGTGTTCAGGCACCTTGCGCGATAAGTTACGACTGAATCGAAAGGCCAGATTGCATGAAGTTTGCCGCATTAGCTCGTTCCGCCGCTCTGGTGACTGCCGTCGCTCTGATCCCGGCGACTACTGCCGGAATGGCGCAGGTTGATGGCCGCGCCGGGCCCGAGTTCGCCAAACTTTTCGCGACCTATCAGCAAATCAAGGCCAATTACGTCGAGGATGTCGACGACGAAAAGCTGATTCGCGGTGCGATTGACGGAATGCTGGCATCGCTTGATCCGCATTCGGCCTATCTCGACGGGTCTGATCTGGAGCGCCTCACCACCATGATCGACGGCAATTATTCCGGTCTCGGCCTGTCGGTGATCATGGAAGATGGCGCAGTGAAGATCATTTCGCCATTTCGCGGCAGCCCTGCCGAAAAGGCCGGGATCAAGGCTGGCGATTACATCACTCATCTCGATGGCGACCTGATCTATGGCGGCGATCTCGATGAAGCAGTCAGCCGTATGCGCGGGCCAGAGGGGACTTCGATCCGCCTGACTGTGTTCCGCGCAGGACGCGACGAACCATTTGACGTGACCGTGACGCGCGGCGTGATTGAGCTTGAGCCTGTTACGCACAAGCTGGAAAGCGGGAATATCGGCGTGATCACGGTGAACGAATTTTCCCGCGATGTGGGCGCTGACGTGTTCTCCGCCTGGCAAGGTCTGCGTAAGGAGGCGACCGGCCGGATGAACGGCCTAGTGCTTGATTTGCGCTCCAACCCCGGCGGTTCGCTGGACGAAGCCGTGGCGCTTTCAGACCTGTTCCTCGACAAGGGGCGGATTGTCTCGCAGCGCGGCCGCGCCCGCGGTGAGACTTTGCTGTATGATGCGGAAAGCGTGTTCCGCGGCGAGATTGCGCGGGACATCCCGCTGATCGTTCTGATCGACGCCGGATCGGCGTCTGCCTCTGAAATTGTGGCCGGTGCGCTGCAGGATCATCGCCGCGCCGTGATCATGGGAGAGCGTAGCTTCGGCAAGGGCAGTGTGCAAACGCTGCTGCCGTTGACGCGGGATACCGCCCTGAAGCTTACAACGGCGCGCTATTTCACACCTGCGGGCAAATCGGTTCAGGAAGGCGGTATCACGCCAGATATCAAGGTGCCGCAGCTGTCCGATCCCGACCTGGAAAAACGCGCGAAATTCCAGCTGCGCGAATCGGATCTGCGCGGGCATCTGGTCAACGAACTGGAACTCGAGGATGAAGCCCTCGAAACCGACAAGGCGGATGATCCGCGTTTCAAACTGACTGCGGCAGAACTGGAAGCGCAGGGGGTCGAGGATTTTCAGCTGCATTATGCGCTGCAAACGCTTCGCCGTACCTCGCCCAATGCGGTCGCCAGCCGCAAGTAATGCGGGGCGCGAACAAGGCCGACTTATCAAGGACTTCCTGCTGCCATGATTGATACACCTCGCGCCCGTCTGGCCCAGGGATTGGCGCTGGCCATTCCTGCTCTGCTGCTGGGCGGTGCCTATATCTCGCAATATGGCTTTGACCTTTATCCGTGCGAGATGTGCTGGTGGCAGCGCTGGCCGCACTTTGCGGCGCTGGGCCTTGCCCTTTTGTCGACTGTAATTGAACCGCGGAAACTGTGGGTCGCGCTTGCGGCACTGGCGATCATCGCCTCGGGCGCGATCGGCGGATTTCATGCCGGGGTCGAGTACGGCTGGTGGGAAGGCATCACAGGCTGCGCGACAACCGCCGTGGCCGACGGTGCAGACGCTCTCGATGCCATCCTGAACGCACCGATGATCCGCTGCGATACCGCCCCGTGGGACCTTTTCGGCATCAGCTTGGCTGGCTGGAATTTCCTGATTTCGGTTGGCGCGGGACTGACAATTCTGGCATTGTTGATGAAACGGGCCTGATGAAACAGGAAACCAAGCAAGGATCAGTGCGATGAGCGCAGACAGGGCCGGCATTCCGGCCAAGGGACAGGCGAATACGGAACGGATGATCCGCGTCGATCAGGCAGGTGAATTCGGCGCGACCCGTATCTATGCCGGGCAGCTCGCGGTTATGGGCGACCGTCATCCTCTCTCTGCAGAAATAACAGCGATGGCCGCGCAAGAAGACGGCCATCATGAAAAGTTCAACGCACTAATGGCGCGGCGCGGAGTGCGACCGACAATCCTGCACCCGTTCTGGTCCGCCGCCGGTTACGCGCTGGGCGCGGGAACCGCCCTGATCGGGCCTGAAGCTGCAATGGCGTGTACCGCTGCGGTCGAGACCGAGATCGACAAGCATTACTCTGACCAGCTGGACGAGCTGGAGGAGAACAATACCGACCCTGAACTTGCCGCGATGATCGAGGAATTCCGCGAGGATGAACGCGAACATCGTGATGCCGCCTTGGCAGCCGGCGCAGAAAAGGCCCCGGCCTATCCGCTCCTTTCGGGCGCGATTCGCCTTGGATGCCGCGTTGCCATCAAATTGGCTGAGCGGGTCTGAGGCATCGCCGGCTTGCGGGAACGACTTCCCCCGCTGGCACGCTTCATATAGTGTTCACTGCCCGCGGCATTTAATGCTGCGAACGAATTTGCCCAGAACTGGATTATGACGATGAACCGCATTCTTGCCTCCGCCCTTTTCGCCAGTGCTGCTCTTTTTGCAGCCCCCGCTTCCGCGCAGGATGAGGCAGGCGACAAGGTCAACATGGTCGTCGTTTACGGGGATGATGAATGCCCCCCTTCCACTGCGGAGGAAATCACCGTTTGCGCTCGCAAGGCAGAGAGCGAGCGTTTTCGTATTCCTGAAACGCTGCGTGAAAGCGAAAGCGGCGAAAACGTCTCCTGGGCTAGGCGGGTTGAGAAGTTCGAAACCGTTGGCAGCTTCGGCACTTTGTCCTGTTCCCCGGCAGGGGCAGGCGGGATTACCGGCTGCACTCAGAAAATGATCGATGCCGCCTATGGCGAACGCAGTGAAGACGCCGGAATTCGGTTTGGCCAGCTGATCGAAGAAGCCCGCGCTGAACGGCTATCGGAAATTGATGCCGACGCCGCCGCCGAACAGGAGCGGGTCGAGGCGATCGAGCGTGAATATATGGAGCGGCTCGAGCGTGAACGCGCGGCCGAACTGCCTGATGGACAGGAAGAAGCAGAGGCTGAGCCACTGCCCTCTCCGGAATAATTCGGCTCGGAAATTTCCGGCGCATAGGCAGAATTAACCTTCCTGCGTTAAGCCGCGCGGCATGAGCACGCCCATCAAAATCCTCTCCGTCTTCGGCACCCGGCCTGAAGCGATAAAATTCTTTCCGCTGGTTCACGCGTTGAATGCCGATTCGCGGTTCGATTCACGCGTGTGCGTGTCGGGACAACACCGGGGAATGCTCGATCAGGTGCTTCAAATCGCGGGGATCACCCCCGACCACGATCTGGACCTGATGCAGCCTGACCAGACGTTGGATAGCCTGACTGCAAATCTGCTGACCGGCATCGGCCATGTGCTCGATCAGGAAAAACCAGACTGGGTTGTTGTTCAGGGCGATACAGCAACCGCAATGGCGGGCGCGCTGGCGGCGTATTATCGCAAGATCCCCGTCGCCCATGTCGAGGCTGGTTTGCGCAGCGGCAACATCCATCATCCCTGGCCCGAAGAGGTCAATCGCAAGATAGTCGGAAGCTTCGCCGCGCTTCATTTTGCGCCGACCGAAACGGCTGCATCGGCATTGAAGCGTGAGGCTGTCGATCCTGCGGCGATCCATGTGACCGGCAACACGGTTATCGACGCGCTGCACTGGATTACCGGCGAAATCGAACAGAAGCCCGAACTCGCCGCCGGCCTTGCCGATCTGGAGCGGCGTTTCGCAGGGAAGCGGATCATCGGCGTAACCAGCCACCGGCGCGAGAATTTTGGCGGCGGTATGGAAGCGATCGCCGATGCTGTGCGCCGGCTGGCAGAGCGCGGCGACGTCGCGATGATTTTTCCCGTTCACCTCAATCCCAATGTCCGGAAAGTCATGAATGCGCAGCTCGATGGGCTGGACAATGTCGCGCTGATTGAACCGCTGGACTATCCCCATTTTGCCCGGTTGCTGGATATTTGCACTCTGATGCTGACCGACAGCGGCGGTGTTCAGGAGGAGGCTCCCGCGCTTGGCAAACCGGTGCTGGTAATGCGTGAGACTACAGAACGGCCCGAAGGGGTGGAGGCTGGCACGGCGCAGTTGGTCGGGACCGACGCCGATCGCATAGTGGCCGAGGCCAATCGCCTTTTGGACGATCCGGATGCCTATGCGGCGATGTCGCGCGCGCACAACCCGTTTGGCGATGGCCAGGCGGTTGGCCGCATCGTCGAAGCTCTCGCCAAAGGCTAAAACCCGGGCACCTATCGTTACCGGTATGTTTACCCAACTCGCGTAGGGACGCTGCAAATGAAACCAGCAGCGGGATAATCATGCGCGGCGAAGAAAAACCTCAAGTCTGTGTCATCGGTCTAGGATATATCGGTCTGCCGACGGCAGCGATCATAGCGCGGGCGAATTGTCCGGTAACCGGCATCGACGTGTCCGAAAACGTGGTCGAAACGATCAATCGCGGCGAAATCCATATCGAGGAAGTCGATCTGGACGGTCTGGTTCGCGGTGTCGTGCAGCGTGGAATGCTCAAGGCATCGACTGAGATTGCCCCTGCCGATGTATTCGTGATCGCAGTGCCAACCCCGTTCGAGAAGGACGGCAATCACACCCCTGACGTTTCCTATGTCATGTCAGCCGCCACCGAGGTGGCCGGAGTGCTCAAGAAGGGCGACTGTATCATTCTGGAATCGACCTCGCCGGTTGGAACGACAGAGGCGATGCGCGATCTGATTGCCGGGCTGCGTCCCGACTTGAAAATGCCGGGCCTGACGGACGAAATACCCGACATTTCACTCGCCTATTGTCCCGAGCGCGTTCTGCCCGGGAAGATTTTGGAAGAATTGACGCATAACGACCGTTCGATCGGAGGCATCACGCCGCGCTGCGCGCGCAAGGCGCTGGCATTCTACAAACGGTTCGTTCGCGGCACCTGTGTTACCACCGATGCGCGCAGTGCAGAGATGACCAAGCTGGTCGAAAACGCCTATCGCGACGTGAACATCGCCTTTGCCAATGAACTGTCGATGATCTCGGACGAGATGGGCCTCGATGTGTGGGAAGTGATCAAGCTGGCTAACCGCCATCCACGGGTCAATATCCTGCAACCTGGCCCGGGCGTGGGCGGGCACTGCATCGCGGTGGATCCCTATTTCATCATTCACGGCGCGCCGGAACAGTCACCGCTCATCCGCACTGGCCGCGAGGTCAATGACGCCAAGATGCACCACGTTGTCGAGCAGGCGAGCAGGCTGGTGGAAGAGAATCCGGGCGTCCCAGTGGCCTGCCTCGGTCTCGCGTTCAAAGCCAATATCGACGATTTCCGCGAGAGCCCTGCTCGGTTCGTGGCCGCAAATATTGCCCGCCAGTTTGGCGACAGGGTGAAAATCGTGGAGCCCTATGCAGCCGAGCTCCCGCTCGAATTCAGCGGGACCGGGGCAGAACTGGTCGATATCGATTTTGCGCTCGAAAACTGCGGAATTCTGATCGTGCTGGTGGATCATGACATCTTCCGCGTGATCCCGGCTGAGGAACGCTGCAGCGCGCTGGTTTACGACACGCGCGGGATATGGCCCGATGCCTCGATCAAGCCGAGCGGGAAGCCGGGATTGCGTCTTGCCAGCTGAACCGTTTGAGGCAGGGCCGGTTTGGCCCGGCTGTCATACGCCGTAATATTCGCGGTACCAGCTGACGAATTGCCGGATTCCGTCACGGTAATCAGTCTGCGGCTGGTACCCGGTCAGTGATTTCAGCAAATCGGCATTGGCCCAAGTTGCCGGAACATCGCCCTTCTGCATTTCCATGTAGTTTCGCTTCGCCTCGACGCCGCATTGCTTCTCGATTTCGTCGATGAAGTCGGTCAGCTTGACCTTGTCGCTGTTGCCAATGTTGACCACGCGGAACGGTGCAACCGGTGACAGGCTGTCACCCTCGGCAATGTCGTCCTTGCTTTCCGGCCGCTCAGGCACGGCATCGATCAACAGGCGGATACCGCGCACCAGATCGGTGACGAAGGTGAAATCGCGGTACATCTCGCCGTGATTGTAGATATCGATCGGTGTGCCTTCGAGGATACCCTTGGTGAACTTGAACAGCGCCATGTCCGGCCGTCCCCATGGCCCGTAGACGGTAAAGAACCGGAACATGGTGGTCGGCAGGTTCCACAGATGGGCATAGCTGTGCGCCATCGATTCGTTGGCTTTCTTCGTCGCGGCGTAGAACGTCATCGGGGTTTCAACCCGCTCCAGCTCGTCAAACGGCATGTCTTCATTGGCGCCGTAAACGCTGCTGGTGCTGGCCATCAGCAAATGGTCGACACCCAGCTCGCGTGCACATTCCATCACGTTGAAAGTGCCAACGATATTGGCATCGAGATAGGCGCGCGGGTTTTCCAGACTGTAGCGTACGCCCGCCTGCGCAGCGAGATGCACGATCACGTCGGGCTGTTCCGCCAGCATCAATTCGCGCAAGGCATCGAAATCTTCCAGCATCCCGATATGGGCGGAAAAATGCTCGTTCTGGAGCAGCATCTGGTGGCGGCGTTCCTTGATGCGAACGTCGTAATAATCGGTCATTCCGTCGAAACCGACGACCTTGAACCCCTCTTTCAGCAGCAGCTGGGCGAGATGGAAACCGATAAAGCCGGCGGTGCCGGTGATGAAGACCTTGCGCATTGCAGTGATACCCTCTGGATCTTTGTTACTTGGCTCCGAGCCCGCCGAGCACGACGCGGATCGTTTTCAGTGCGATCAGCATATCCAGCCAGTGCGAGATATTTTTCACGTAGTAGAAATCGTAGCGCAGCTTTGCATTCACATCGCCAAGATCGGTTACGTGGCCCTGATTGACCTGTGCCCAGCCAGTCAGGCCTGGCCGAACGATATGGCGATAGGAATAGAACGGGATTTCCTTCTCGTACCACTCGGACAGGCTGATCGCTTCCGGCCTTGGGCCGATCCAGCTCATGTCGCCTTTGAGGATATTCCACGCCTGCGGCAATTCATCCAGGCGTACCTTGCGAAGGAACCGGCCGACCCGGGTAATCCGGTCGTCTTCGTCGCGGGTCATGGAATCCTCGCGCTTCGCCAGCTCGTCTTCTTCGACCTTGCGTTCGCGCATTGTGCGGAACTTCACCATGCGGAACACTTCGCCGCGAAAGCCCATCCGTTCCTGGATGAACAGAACCGAACCCTTTGAATCCAGCCTGATGACTGCGGCGATTGCCAGCATGAGAACCAGCAGCAACGGGCTGAGGACCAGCACCGACACGATATCGACCGCGCGTTTCAGCGCCATGTAGGGCAGGTTTGGGATCAAAGAGCCCAGCGTGTTCTCGCTAAGATGGTCAATCCGCACCTGACCAGTCTCCAGCTCGAGAATTTGGCGGTAATGATAAACCGGGATTCCGCAGAGCGCGGCCTTGGCAAAGAGGCGCTCCCAGTGATCTTCGTGATCGTAATGCAGGTCACCAACCAGCGAACCATGCAGTTCACCCTGTTCGATCATGGCCGTGACTGTTTCAGCGTTGTCTACCAATTGCCGGCCGGGCCGTGGCTTCAGTTCGGACACGCGGCCGCCGGCGACAACATATTGCGGCTTGCTGCCCAGCCGCGTCAAAGCGGTGAGGACATAGCTGGTCACCAGCGTCGCCACGAAACACGAACCGATCAGGGAGATCGTATAGGGTGTCCGGCTGACGAAAATGGCTGCCATGGCAATGGTGAAAGTCAGGAAGTTCACCGGCAACACGTAGGAAAGCCGCCGCGCCTTGGCGTATAGGCGCAGCTTCGCAAGAATGTACCAACTTGCGATACAGGCGATGATGACCGCCGGGACCGAGCTTTGTAAAATTGGCGAGGTCAGGCTTGGCGCGCGCGCGGCAAACCAGATCAGCAGCGGCACGATCACCCCGAACAGAACATAGCAGGCCAGCTGCACGCTCTGGCGGGTAAGCGGATGGCTTTCCCGTACAGCATCCAGTCCTGCATGTTGCATCAACATAGAATGCCCCCCTTCAGGCGAAATCCCTACCTAAACGGCACGGGTGACCCAGACAAGAAAGCCCTGGCGGCGGTTAGCCGTAAGTGGCGAGTTCGTCTTCGAGGAAGGGGCTGCCTTTGACCACCTTGTCGATTTCAACCAGGCTAGTGAGCAGGCGCGAGAGGTAGTCGAGCGGAACTGCGTTCGGGCCATCCGACATTGCATTGGCGGGATCGGGGTGCGTTTCCATAAACAGGCCGGAAATGCCCACAGCGGTCGCTGCACGGGCCAGAACCGGCACGAATTCGCGCTGTCCGCCGGAGCTTTTGCCTTGTCCGCCCGGAAGCTGGACAGAATGTGTTGCATCGAACACCACTGGCCGGCCGGTCTCGCGCATGATGGCAAGGCTGCGCATGTCCGAAACCAGGTTCTGGTATCCGAAGGAAGCGCCGCGTTCGCAAACCATGATGTTGTCCCCGTCATGACCTGCGTCCTTGGACGCGGTGACGGCTTTTTCGACCACATTGACCATGTCGCCGGGCGCCATGAACTGCGCTTTCTTGATGTTGACCGGAATACCGGCGGCAGCGACGGTGGTGATGAAATCGGTCTGCCGGGCAAGGAACGCCGGGGTCTGCATCACGTCGACAACTTGCGATACCGGGGCAACCTGTTCTTTTTCATGCACGTCGGTCAGCACTGGAACGCCGATCTCGCGTTTCACCTTGGCAAGGATTTCCAGCCCTTCATCGAGGCCTGGACCGCGGAAGCTGGTGCCGGAAGTGCGGTTCGCTTTGTCGAACGAGCTCTTGTAGATGAAGTGGATGCCCAGATCGTCGGCAATCTTCTTGATCGCTTCGGATGTGCGCATGGCCATATCTTCGGATTCGATGACGCACGGGCCGGCAATCAGGAAAAATGGCTGATCGAGTCCGATATCTTTGCCGCAGAGTTTCATATTTCAGTGTCCAGTATTGAATGTGTCGGTGTGCGCAGAGCGAAGAGGGGCCGCTAAAGCTCTAAAATGTAAGCCATGTGACTGGCGTCATGTTGGCTTGGCCCTCTAGGCGAAACGCACGAAAAAGAAAATGGTTACCGCTGCTGGGAATTTGCCGAGCTATTCCAGACCCATAATTTCCAGCGATGCCTCGATATGAGGGATGTCGCTGGGATTGTTGAGCTCCCAGATTTCCCATTCGGGCGATTTCACCTCGATCGTGCGGATCGGCACATCCAGATCAAGGAAACGCAGCTGCTCCAGCCCTTCCAGCTGCTCGAGCTGGGATGGCTCGCCAGCGACATATTTGCGCAGCGCCGCCGGGCGATAGGCATACAGCCCGATATGCAGCAGCACCGGCAGATTGTCGTCATCCGCCTTGCTGGCATCGAAATGCGGAATGATCCGTTTGGAGAAATAATGCGCGTTTCCGGCCGATGAAATCGCTCCAAACGTACCGCCCACGATGTTCTTTTTCTCGTCCGCGACCAGCTTGTCATACAGCGCGCGGGTGCAGCGCACGACCGGCGTTGCGACCTCTACCGATGGGTCTGCGCGCATGGCATCGATCAGGCTCTCGACGAAATATTCCGGGATCAGCGGCGCGTCGCCTTGCAAATTGACCACGATCTCCGGTTCTTCGTCCAGCGCGCCAAGCAATGCGGCGCAGCGCTCGGTTCCGTTGCGGCATTCGCTGGAGGTGAAAATTGCCTCGGCACCGAACGCGCGCGCGGCCTCCAGAATTTCATCGCTGTCCGATGCCACCACCACTCGGTCACCCGATGGCACGCGTTTCGCCGCTTCCCAGCTGCGCTCGATCAGCGATTTCGCTTTTCCAGTCGATCCGCGCAATTCGGCAAGCGGTTTGCCCGGATAGCGCTGCGACGCATAGCGGGCGGGAATTACGATCAGGGTGTCGCGGGACATTGCAATGCTTTCGGTGATTTGATGATCCAGCGGCGTCTTTAGGGTCGTCACCCTGCGCCGACAAGTTCGGCCATCGCTGCCTTGTAACGCTCAATCACGATCGACACGTCGTATTCGCGGGCCATTTTTGCCCGGCCCGCATCGCCCATCGCTTGTTTCTGTTCTTGTGGCAGACTTGCAAACGCCGTGCAGGCCCCAGCCAGACTGGCGGCGCTACGCACCTCGCACAGAAGCCCTGACACACCATCGTCGACCACTGCCCGGCAGCCGGGGACATCGGTTGTGATAACAGGGCGGCCCATGGCTGCCGCTTCGATCAGCGAACGCGGCGCTCCTTCGCGGTAGGAAGGCAGGACCACGCAGTGCGCCGCCTCGACATATGGCCGGACGTCATCCGTCGCGCCAAGGTATTCGACCGATCCATCGTCTGTGTAAGGGGTCAGTTCGTCTTGTGAGATTGCCGTGCGGTTTTCCGATCCGAGCGGGCCGAGCAGCTGGAAAATACAATCGGGGTTTTCCTGACGGACACGCCGGGCAGCCTCCAGATATTCGCCCACACCCTTGTCGCGGATCAGCCGCGAAATCATCAGGAACACCGTCTTGCCTTCTGCCGCAGGCAAGGGCGAGGCAGCGAAGCCGTCCAGATCGATACCGGAACCGGGCAGCAGGCGAAGCTGGGCCGGTTTGAGCAGGTTGTTTTGCGTCAGGAAGTCGCGATCATCTTCGTTCTGGACGAACACGGTGGGCAATCGGCCCATTGCATGGCGGTACAGCAGCTTCCCAGCCATGAACATCGGGCGGGAGCCGAGGAAAATCGTACCCAACCCGGTCACGTTCGGAAGGAACGGTATTCCCATGCCGCGTGCTGCCATCGCGCCGAAAATGTTGTTCTTGATCGTATAGCTCAGGACAATATCCGGCTGCAGTGCCTCGAAGTGCCGCCGGAAATGGCCGACCAGACCAAGGTTGTTCAGCACGCCCAAGCCGCGCACATCCATTTCCAGAGGGACGTGTTTCGCACCCAGGCTTTCAAGCCGGGTCACCGTGTCATCGCGCGGGGCCAGGATCGTAACCTCGTGGCCATCTGCAACCAGCGCCTCGACCAGGGGCTTGCGGAAGTTCCAGATGTTCCAGCTGGCGTTGACGGTCAGAACGATATGCATGGCATGCAGCCTGAAATGTCAGGCCGCGCCGGCGCGCAGGCAGTCGTGAATATGGATCAGCCCGACAAAGCTGCCAGCATCATCAAGCACCGGCAGTGCGCTGATGTTGCGGCTGTTCATGATCGCCATGGCTTCGGTCATCAGCATGTCCGGTTCGGCAATTTGCGGGGAGGTGGTGGCAGTCTGGCCCGCATTGCGGTCCATCAAGCCGTCCAGATTGCGGCGCAGGTCACCGTCGGTAATCACGCCGTAAAGCTTTCCCTGACCGTCGACGACGCCTGCAACGCCAAAACCCTTTGCGCTCATTTCGACCAGCACATCGCCCATGGCCAGATCCGCAGCAACCGCAGGCAATTCATCGCCGGTGTGCATCACATCACGGACTCGCACGAACTGAGCGCCCAGTTTTCCGCCGGGATGGAAAACATGAAAGTCTTCCTTGGCGAAACCTTTCATCCGCATCACTGCAACCGCCAGCGCATCGCCCATGGCGAGGGTGCAGGTGGTGGAAGTGGTCGGTGCCATGCCAACGCTGCAAGCCTCAGGCGCGTCGGGCAGCAAAAGTGCCACGGTGCTTTGTCTTGCAAGTGTGCTGTCGGCGTTCTTTGTCATCGCGATGAACGGTATCGCGAAGCGCGTCAGGTAGGCGAGCAATCCGTGCAATTCGGCTGTTTCGCCCGAATTTGAAATCACGATGCACACGTCGTCCTTGGTGATCATTCCCAGATCGCCATGGCTGGCCTCGCTTGGGTGGACGAAGAAAGACGGAGTCCCGGTCGATGCCAGCGTCGCGGCAATCTTGTTTCCGATATGACCGGACTTGCCCATGCCGGAGATGATGACCCGGCCTTGGGTCTCGCACATCAGCCGTGCCGCGTGGGCGAAATCGTCACCAAGGCTGTCTGCCATCTGGGTGAGCGCGTTCACTTCAGTGCGAATGACCTGCGCACCGTGTTCGGCGGCAGCGTTTGAGTTCTGACTCAATTCAGACACGATAATTTCCAATTTGTTCTTTAGTTTGGGCGCCCGGTAGCAGCTTCAGCCGATAAGTGTCAGGCCCATTTTGGCCAACTCTTCATCGCTTTTGCAACTGAACATCCAGTCGCGCCGGAATTTGTCGGCTGTAATGATGTCGCGGCGGGCAAATCCGTCTTCCCGAATATGAAACCATCGATATCCGTGCGACTTGAGCATTTCCATCATTTCCGGGACGCGCTTGGCGCGGCGGAGCACCTCGCAAACCATATCGGGCTTGTATTTCGCGAGGAATTGCTGCGCACCGTCGAACACTTCCATCTCGAAACCTTCGACATCGATTTTCAGCGATACTTCGCCCTCGTGATCCAGATGGAGGTCGTCCAGGCGGCGCATCGGAACCGTCACACCGTGATCGGTGCTCCAGCTGATGTCCACCGAAGATGCCAGCTGCCCGGACGATTGGGCGTAAGGTATCCTGATCTCGCCATTTTCGCCGCCGACAGCAACAAGACGCGGCTCAACCCGTGCGCCCAGATCGTTGTGAAGTACGTTTTCCCACAGAAGAAGGTAGTTTTCACCCACAATTTCATAGGCATAGGCCTGAATTTCCGGATTGGCACGCGCTGCGGCGAGCGCGAACAGGCCTGTGTAAGAACCTATGTCAAGAAAGACAGATGTCTGCCGCGCGAAAGCCAGCGCTGCCTGAAGCGCGAGCCGGTCTTGCCCAGTGTCCAGCTTCCCGCCGCCCCAGTAAACTTCCTGTGCGACATGGCAGCGGTCAGGCCGCGCCAAGACAACTTCGCCGGCGCCGTCCAGATTGAGCTTCGAAAGGGGCTTTGCCACCGGAAGCCGCTTTTTCCAGTCTTCTCCAGGCAACGCCTTGGCAACAGGCAGGGCAAAGGTCCCAACCACAGGGTTGCAAAGGATAGAACGCGCACAAGCCTTCAAAAGCCGCTTTGTCGACATGCGATAGGCTAAACTGAAATCTTGAAGACTGTAAAGCATATTGCGAGCGAGGCGCCTGGCCCACGGCAGCCGTTTAAGCGCGTTGACAGCCTAAGCCAGGCAATTTAGCGGCGGCCATACCTGAGGCTCATATGTGTATTTTCGGAGCTGGTCAGGGAAGAGGGACCTCTCGCATAGATGCAAGCGCCTGCACATCAATCTCACTCGGCCAGCATCGACGGGTTGCGTTCAGTAGCAGTGCTGCCTGTGCTGATCGGTCACGCCTTTCCGAAAATCTTGCCGGGCGGCTTCGTCGGAGTCGACATATTCTTCGTGATATCCGGATTTCTGATCGCCTCGATGATTGCAGACAAATCATTGCGAGACAGTTTCAGCACTACTGATTTTTACAAGCGCAGAATCTTGCGCATAATGCCTGCGCTGGCAATGGTTCTATTCATAACAACCATTTCCGCCTTTATTTTGTTGCCACCATATCAATTGCGCGAATTTGGTCAGGCCCTGTTTGGCTCTTCGATTTTTTCGTCCAACATACTATTCTGGCTGAAGTCGGGATATTTCGACGCTGCCGCCGAAGCCAACCCCTTGGTTCATACGTGGAGCCTGGCGGTGGAAGAACAGTTTTATGTCGTCGCTCCGCTGATGGCCTTTTTGGTCGCAAAGAGTCGCAAGGCGTTTTACGTTGTCCTTGCTTTTGTCGGCTTGGGCTCACTCGCTTTTGCTGAAGCAACCAACAATGTTGTTCCATCAACCTATTTCTTTTTCACTCTGAACCGCATTTTCGAACTTATTGTCGGCTGTCTAGTAGGGTGCGCCTTCCATTCTAGGCAGATGGGTGAACTGACATATCGGGTCGATCGCCTACCAGCCATCGCAAGCAATCTATTGTCGGCTGCAGCCATTGCCGCCTTGTTCTGGTGTTTCTTTACATTCGGTTCCTGGAGCCATCACCCGGGACTGATTACATTGATTCCGGTTTGCGCTACCGGAGTCCTTCTTGCTCTGCATACATCAAATTCAGTCGTTCATAGATTGCTCGCCCTACGGCCATTGGTTTTCGTCGGTCTGATTTCCTACTCGCTCTATTTGGTACATCAGCCATTGCTCGCGCTTGCACGGACTGTCACCTTTGGCGATCCGTCCACTGAATTGCTCTCGGCCTTGCTGATAGTTTCGATCATTTTGGCATACTTGATCTGGCGCTTCGTTGAACAACCATTCCGCAATTATGACCGCTTTAGCTTGAAGCAAACTTTCGCTGGGTGCGCTGCGATCATTGCCATCGGTTCGCTGGCGGGTCTTGCGCTTCATGTTTCCCAAGGTTTGCCGAGCAGATATTCGGAAGAAACCAGGGCACTGGTCAGGCCTGCACCGATTGAGCTGGACCAATTGGATGCGTCCGGACTTCCCCAAGGAAGCCGCCTGGTTCTTTGGGGAGATAGCCACGCAAGAATGCTTTACCCGGCAGCCCAAAAATGGATGAAGCAAACAAAGGGCGAAGTGCGCCTTTTCGACAATGGTGGCTGCCCGCCCATAGTCGGGTTTGACAATGACTGGCGAAACTCAACCGGACCAGTCTGTTCGGAATTCAATCAGGAAGCGTTGAATCGCTTGCTGGAAATGAAACCCGGCCTGCTGGTGGTTCTCGCTTCGCGTTGGCCTAACTATCTTCGTGCGCCTGACGAACTGGACGAATTCGGCCATCCGTGGACATTGGCTAGCCGGAGTATTTTCCCATCTGCGCAGAAAGCATGGCGGGAAGATGCGACCGAGCAGGCAACTGCATCTCTGGGCTCGGTCATCAGCGCCTTGACCCAGGCCGGACATCGGGTGGTTTTGGTGGGGACAGTGCCAAACCAGAAGGTACATGCCGACAATCTTGGTTTTCTTACGAACGGTGAAATTTCAGCCATTTCCGAAATTGCGGTGGCAGAGCGCACGCACAATGCCGCGAGTGCCAAAGCGAATGGTATGCTGACGGACGCGGTCGCTGGTCTGGCCGGCGTAACAGTTATTGATCCTGCCGAACTCTATTGCCGGAATGGCAAGTGTTCATACCTTTACGATGGTAAATTCGCATATGCCGATTCAAACCATCTGAATGAGTGGGGCTCGATTCCTCTCGTTCGCCGGATCCTCGAGCAGTCTGCTCAAAGCAGTGCTTCTGCCCGCTGAGGTGCGGAACCCACTACAATTCAGGAGCGGGTCACTTTGCCGTTATGCGCTATTTGCCTAAGGCTCGGCGAAGTGCACCTTTGATCCTCGCTGCTACTCCGGAAAGCCGACCGTGCATGGTGTCGGTGTCGGAATAATTCACACCCGGAAACCAGCCGGAAATCACTACCAGACGGCGCCAGTGCGGGGTAATTGACCGGGGTGACACGCCGTGCAGCGCGCGGTCATTTGTGAGAAAGAGAATGAGGCGGTTCGGACGGTATTCAATCGTCTTGACCTGTTCTACATCATCTCCGTCGACCGCGACCGGCCAATGGCTCTTTGGCCGCCCGTCTTTCCATTGGAAAATTTCCAGATCCCCACCGGTTGAATCGTCTTCTGGAAGGCGAAAATACAGGAGGCCTACATATGCCTTGCGTACGTGATCGGTATGAGGGCCGCGAACACTGGTGCTTTTCTTAACCGGGGTGTTCACTGCCAAGGTTACGCGCGGTTTAACCTCGTCGAAAGATACAAGCGGGTCAGTGTCTATCTTCTGCGCAAGGCTCGGTCCGTATGGTTCCAGGTTTATCTTGGTCTCGCCATTTTCCTCGCTCGTATATTCTGGAAACAGCGAAAATGCCTGCTCAACAAAGGCCGCGGATTCATTGGCTTCAATGAATTTTCCCCATTCTTCAGACGCCTCTTCGAACGGAAATTCGGTAGCTCCCCAACGGGACAAAAGGTTGTAGCGCTGATTATTCATCGTGCGCCGGTCTTTCGACATCCTGTTAGGATCTGGATAGGACTGCGATAGCCGTTCGAATATATCCTTGGGCAGCACATCATCGATCACGATATGCGGAAACGGTTCGTTCCGAATTTCAGCTTTGTCAGCATTCTGAAGAATATTGTACGACATATTTCCGCTCATTTTGCAGTCAGTCAGCTGCGATTTCGGCCATTTTTAGGCGCTTCCATGCCGCCTTTACGTTTCGAGAACATCTTTGCAAAGCGCAATCGTGTGGTAGCCGTTACGCGATCAAGAAGCGAGATTGGGGGACCTGTACCACGCTTCTCCGGGGCCTTTGCGCTTAAGGATCGATTTCGACCATCGCGCCAAGTCTTTGAGGGAGTCCTTGGCAGGCAAAAATCCGTTCAATGGGGCGTTGGCCTTTTCGTCGAATTCGTCGACGAACCGCTCTGTCCATTCACTTTTTCGAGGGTTTTCCTGAGCTTCGATGGGCGGGGTCGACGGCATCAAGATCGACTGCGGATCCACGCTACAAAACTCTGAAATGCGTAGAACCTGAGCAGTGGGGTCGGCAATAAGATCTTCATGTGCAACCTCCAGAAACGGCGTGCCGGTGGCCGCAAGCGCAAGCGACCATTGCTCATGCTGCCGACTCAACGTCTGCAAATTATCTACGATTTGCTTGAAGTCATAGTGGGGCTCGCCGGATCTTGCTTGGCCAGCAATCCACACGCCGGTCTGCTGCGCGACGGTTCGCGAAATTGCCTGCGCCAACATGTCGCGTCGTACAATCCGGATAAATCGGCAATCCTCATAACGCAGTCGTAAATCGCTTATACTGCCGAAGTTCCGCAGCTGAAAATAGTGCGACTTGATCGCGAAAATTCCGTTCGAGCTGGTTCTGACACGCTCAATATGATCAAGCAGCTCGTTGATGCTCGAAAAGCTGAACCTCTGTCGCCAGTAGTCAAGGTTCTGAACATTGAAATATTCCAACGGAACGCCAAAGCCGCCAGTGTCGCGCAACGTGTGCCCCAACAGGCTGCTTCCTGATCGCTGGGTCGATGCAATGATTACTGCGCGCTTGATGGGAACCGGATTGGCAAGATCGCTCGATGGACTGAATTGTTCGTGGAATGCGCTCATAATGCCTTCGTAAATTAGTTCACAATCGTCGGTCCCCTACTCGGGGAGTGTGCGCCGAGCTAGGCCTGCAACACTGGTGTCCATACCCGTTCTGCTTCGCGCCAAGACCCACAGAAGCATATTCCACCCGATATTCGCTGACAGGTTTGCGATGGCGGCCCCGATAATACCGTATCGCGGGATCAGCAAGATGCACAGCACCACGTTCAGGACCAGCACGGCGAAGGTCGTACGCATGACGAGAAACTCGTTGCCTTGCATGACGAGTAACGTACGCGCCATGCCGATTGCTGCGCTGAATGTGAAACCTGCGGCGATCAGCAGCGCCGGCAGCGCAGCACCTTCGAAAGCTGCGCCGAACAGTAATGCGAATATGTCTTCTCCGGCTATCAGCAGAATGAGTGGCAGCGGAATAGCAGTGAGCAGGGCGAGCCGCGCCAGATGGGTCGCGGTTCTGGAAAGGCTTTCGTGATCGCCGCTTCCGGTGAATTTCGCAAATCGTTGCCCGGCCAGCATGTTTAGGGCGATATAACCGAAACTGGCCAGCATCGCGATCTGTAGTGCTGCCCGGTATAGTCCAACCTCGGCGGGCGCGACATAGCTGCCCAGAATGAGCATATCGACATATCCGTTGAGCTGGACCAGACCCGCGCTACCGGCAAGCGCTGCGGCACTGGCGAACCAGGCTTTGCGCTCGGCTGGATCCGGGCGGCGGGATTCGGCGCGGCCGGTCAGGCGGGTAATGATCAACTGGCCGATGATTGCGGAAACAACCGCAGCAATTGCCAGGGAAGCAAACAGGATCGGCAGGTTGGATGATAGCGTGGAAGAACCAAAAGCCCACCAGCCTATCGCCACGCCCATCAGGAGCAGCGATGGACGGACAAGACTTTCCGGAAGCTGCGCAAGGGCGGGCCGGTCCAACCCCCGCATCGATGCCATTCGCATGGCGGATATTTGATCGCAAAGAAGCGTTAGGAAGAGCAAGCCGATAGCAGTGAATGCCACGGGCTCCAGCGCAGCGGCGATTTCCGAACTGGCAAAATGAACCGCCGCAGTTGCAATTGCAGCGGCCAATGCGGCGAAGCCAATTGCAAGCCGGGCGCCAAGGCGCGCCATGGCACGCGCTTCGCTGCCCAGTTTATGCACCCGCGAGACGGCGCGCAGCAACATGGTCGACCAACCGTTTGAAACCGGAACCGCTGCAATTGCCAACAGGGCGACGCAATAGGCGTAAACTCCCAGGGCATCTGCACCATAGAGCCGCGCTATCGCGACCGACACCAGCACTGACAGTCCCGTTCCGAACACCCGCATGCCTGCGACGGACGCCGCCTGTTTGATCAAGGTGCGCAGCATCAGTCGGGCGCCCGCTCTGTCTGCCGCCTGTGCCACGCCTGAAACATCAGGACGTTCCAGAGCATGGTTTCATGGTCGCGCTTCCCAGTGAGATGTTCTTCCCACCGTTCGCGGATGACTGCGGTGTTCAGCAGGCCGCTATCGCCGAGCGCATCCGACGACAGTTCGCTTTCTGCCCAGTCGCGCAGCCCGGTCCGAAGCCAGCGCCCGACGGGGATCGCAAAGCCTGCTTTGGGCCGATCAACCAATTCGCGCGGCACGTGCCGATAGAGCAGTTCGCGCAAGATGGTCTTACCCTCTCCGTTACCGGCCCGCATCGCGGCCGGAAGGCTCCATGCAAAGCGGAACAGGTCTCGGTCGAGATAAGGTGTGCGCGTTTCGAGAGAAACAGCCATCGCGGCCCGGTCGACTTTCACCAGCACATCGTCCGGCATGTAATTGGCGGTATCGACCAGCATGGCGCGTTCGGCAAATGTCAGCCCTGCGGCGCGCGGATCAAGCCTGTCTGGCAGGCGGGCCATATCCGTTCCGCATGATAAAATGCTTTCCGGGTGGTCGGAAGTCGCTAGCAAGCGATCGTGAAAAGCAGCCTCGTTGGGCATCGACATGACGCGGGCGAGCTTCTGCAATTTTTCAGCCGCACGGCCCGCTGACAGTTCCCTGGGCGCCAATGGGCCAAGCGTGCGAACCACGCCGTTCACCAAGCCACCGGGGATACTGCCGATCGCCGCGCCCACCGCACGGCGGAGCGGAGCGGGCAGGCTGGCGGCTCTATTCCAGACCCGAGGGCCCTGGAAATAGCGGTTATAGCCGCCGAAAATTTCGTCACCGCCATCGCCTGAAAGCGCCACGGTGACATCGCGCCGGGCCATTTGCGAAACGAGGTAGGTAGGCACCTGGCTCGAATCTGCGAACGGTTCGTCATGTACGCCCGAAATGCCGGGTATGGCGTCCTGAACCTGCTCCGGGGTCAGAACCAGCTCGGTATGATCCGTCCCCAGATGCTGGGCCACGGCAGCGGCGGCGGGAGATTCGTCGAACCCGTCTTCTGCCATGCCGATCGAGAAAGTCCGTACCGGCCTGTCCGTACTGGCCTGCATCATTGCGACGGTCAGTGAGCTGTCGATCCCTCCGGACAGAAACGCGCCCAGCGGAACATCGGATACCATCCGCCGCGAAGTGCCTGCGAGCACCAGCCGTTCCGCTTCAATCACCGCCTGATCGAGCGAGCCGCCGAATTGCCGGCCGATTGATTGCAATGCATCGCCGGTCATGTCCCACCATGCTTGCGGCTTGGGCATCTGCTGCGCGGCGATATCCTGCTGGGAAAATGTCACGAGGTGCGCTGGCGGCAGCTTCAGAACGCCCTGCCAGATAGAGGCGGGGCCGGGGATGTAGGAATATTTGAAAAAACTGCCCAGCGCATCGAGGTTCATCGAAGGCCGGAAACCGGGAATAGCCTCGAAACTGTGCAGTTCGGACCCGAACAGCAGCGCGCCTTTCCAGAATCCGTAGTGCATTGGCTTCTCGCCGAATGCATCGCGGATCAGGGTCAGTTCGCGTTTCTGGCGGTCGAACAGCGCGATGGCGAACATCCCGTCGACCTTGTCCAGCGTCGCTTGAATGCCTTCGCGCGCAAAGCATTCGACCAGGATTTCCGTATCGGAATGGCCGCGCCATTCGATCGCGCCGTGGCGCTGCTCCAATTGCTGCCGCAATGCCGGGAAATTGTAGATTTCGCCGTTATAGGCAATCGCGAACCGGCCACCTTGCGATTGCATGGGCTGTGCGCCTGCAGGTGACAGGTCGAGGATCGACAGCCGCCGGTGGCCAAGCCCAATGCCTGCCTCTGGGTCGGTCCACAGGCCATCAGCATCCGGGCCGCGATGGGTGATCGCGCCGGTCATCAGACGCACAAGCGGCTCCATCGCTTGCCCGCCCAACCCGTCTACCGGGCCAAATATTCCTGCCAAACCGCACATGTGCGTCAATTAACTCCAGACGAAATGTTCAACGCAGCCCGCATAGCCGAAAAGGCGGCGCAGGAAAGTGGGCCCTCGTGTCCACAGCGAGTTGAACGGAGCAGTGGAACGGAAAAACTTCACTGGGCGCACTATCTGGCCCAGTCACCTTATGCGACCGATTTCTCCCGCGTCGCAGATTTGAGCAGTGCTTCCCATTGAACGGCAATCCGCTCGATGGAATAATCGGAGACCATCGCTGGGGCGTTTGAGGCTATCTGCGCTCGCGCTTCAGGATCATTTAATATGCGCTCAATGGCCTTTGCAAGCGAAGCCTCGCGATCGTCTCCCGGTGCAACTAACACCCCGTTTTTGCCGCTTTCAATCAGTGCGCTCGGTCCTGCGCAGTCGGAAAATGCGAGAACTGGGCGTCCGCTGGCCATTGCCTCAACGGCAACCATCGAAAGCGATTCATAGTGCGATGGGATTACAACTAGAGCGGCCCTGCTGTATTCAGCAGGTACATTCCGAAGGGCTCCTGGCATTTCGATACGATCAACGAAGTTTGATTTTTCAACCTGTTCTTTGATTGTTGCCCACGTCGGGCCGTCGCCCACAAGACGCAAGCGCCAGTCGGGAAGACGGGCTGCAATCCGTTCAAAAGCTGCTACCAACATGCTCTGGTTTTTTTCGGTACGAAAGCCTCCCACGCACAGGATCACCTTCTCAGGCGCAATGTCTTTTGCTGGCGCATATCTCTCGATGTCGACCGGATTCGGCAAAACGACCAGATTCTTTTGCCCGGACGCATTGTGTTCGTCCCGGACTGCTGTTGATACAACCGTCTTTGCGAAAGATAGCTTTTGGGCGAGCATAGCCAGAATGCTTTCGAGCCGGCGATCTTTGAAGTGAGATGCTGTCGTATGTTCGCTAGAGATCACACTGGTTCGGCTACCAATCAGCGCTAGCGAGAGCGGAACATATGTTGAATGCATAAAGCCCACTGCCACATCGAACTGGCCTGCGATGTGACGTCGAAACGCGCGCAACGTGTATACGAAGTCGTTTGGAGTCATGGCTGTCAGGCTCGCGCTCCTTGAGAGACCGACGCGCAACACTCTGTGATCCAGCTCATAGAAAGTTTCGAAACCGGCACGATCAAATGTAAAAACTGTGACATCATGCCCAAGTTTGGCGAGTGCGGACATGATGGCGGTAAGCACACGTTCCGCTCCGCCACCATTTCCCTCAAGAGATTTAATGCAAAATGCGATTTTCATATGATCGGGACTACTGATTTTTTGGGCACGCGCGCATCACTGTTCAAACGGTGTCACTGTCAAGATAGCTGATGTACCAATCTTCGAGTCTTGCGGAAAAATTCCCGCATTCGGATATGTCGCGCCCTCCGAAAAACAAATCCACGGGTCGCCAGCGATCAGGAAAAAAGCGAAAACCCGAACGCCGAAATACAGAGCGATTGACTGCTTGATCGGTGCACCAAGCCAGCGAAACTTCCGCCCCTCGGTTGCGTGCCAGGCGAAGCTCGTAAGTGAGCAAAGCTTCTAACGCTTTGTTGTCTTCGTTTCGTGCCGCGGCTTCCATGATGTAGCAAACTTTGGTGTCGTGTTTATCAAGCGTGGCTGTAGCAACAAATGCCGCGCAGCGGCCGTTTCTGAATATCCCAACGCAGCGATAATCGTTGAGCGGCGCTTCAAACAATCGCCAAGTAAGCCACGACGCGCTTCGGTCGCGGATAAAATGGCTTTCTTCGCAAAATTCTTCAAATAAATCAGAAACCTGCGAGTTAAGCTCGCTAAGTTCGCGGAAACCTTCGGGCTCTTGGGCTTTGCCGAACGCCAAAGGGAAGTTAATGAACCCGAGCTTTTCACTGATTCTGCGAAAAATTAACGCTGATTTGAGGGGCTTGATCAGAAAAGGTACAGTCCCGAACTTCTTCCAACCTAGTTTTCCGAACCAGCCACCGGCAGCCTTGTCATTTGGAAATCCCCAAACGTAGTCGGCACCATGTTTGTCCGCGTGTGTGTAGATTGCATTGCCCATTCCGGTGAAAAGGCCTCTCCCCCGATAGTCGGGCGAAACGATTGTATCGATGGCGTGGAGACCGACGGTTCGCCCGCGGGGCGCAATGAAAGATGAAGGCACAAGTCCGATCAGGCCAACTATTTCACCTTCATCACGCGCAGTCGCAAAAAAGCCTTTTCCGTGAGGGTTATTGAGGAAACGCCAATCCAAAAGTTCGGAGCTCTTGTCTTCGTCAGGCCCAACAAACAGACGCCCGTAAGCCTTGGAAATTTCTGGGCTATATGCCTCTACGTCATACATTATTGTCACAGGCTTTCGGTCTCCTCGTATGCGCGCGAGCTCGTGTAGCCGATGTGGCGGCGCGATGCCAACAGGCCATTTAATCGCGTTATCGCAATGTTGAATGACAAGTTTTAGCTGAACTGTCAGTGCTTCAAAGCTATGGAAATCGAATGAACGCGAAACACTCCACACTAGCTCCGGATCCAGCAGGCGGATCGCTTGTCATTTCGCTCGACTGCGAAGGTAAGTGGGGACTGGCTGACTGCCTGACTCCGCAAACGAATTCTCTGTTCAGCGACGAAGCGCTTATCGCTGTATATCGCCGTTTATGTAAAATATTTAGCGATTTTGATGCACCTGCTACTTTTGCATTCGTTGCCACTTTTTTGATGACCCCGCACGAAGCGGCGAAGCAGCTCGATAAATTGGGGTATGGGAAAGAACGCGCAGTTTCGATCTGGCTTGCAGCATATTTTGCTCAGAGGCAGCAGGGCGATTTAAACGGGTGGCATCTGCCATGTCTGGCCGACATTGTTTCGGAAAGCGGAGTGCATGAAATAGCCGCGCACGGTTTCTCTCATTTGCCGCTGAACTCCGATGGCGTAAGCCCCCAGATGGCACGCACGGAAATATCAATGTCGAAAAAGGCTTTGGCTCGGCTCGGCCATGAGGCGACTACCTACATCTATGCTAGAAACGAAATCGCGAATGTTCAAGCAGTTGGCGAAAGCGGCTTTCTTGGTTTCAGGAGCGCTCGCCTATCAAGGGGAAGGTTGAGCAATTTTGCGTCTGAATTTAGTTTGATGGATACTGCGGAACCTTTCTCTGGATCCCACGAACGTGAAAGGTTCGGCACGGTCGCAATACCGGCTGGCCGCATTCTGAATTTCCATATCGGCTTGCGGAAACTGGTTCCCAGATTTGTTACGGTGAGGCGCTGGCGCTCGATCTTGGACGACGCGGCCGAGCGGGGCGGCTGTGCACATCTCTGGTTTCATCCACACAATCTTATTTCAGATCCCCAAGCAGAGACGGTCTTGCGCAGTATCCTGAGGCACGCGTCAAACCTTAGAGATTCAGGTAAGTTGAGGATTGAAACCCAAGCGAGTTATGCCAAGGAGCGAGCGTCTCTTTCCTCTGGCAATTCGACGGAGGCGGTGTCAATTGAGCGACTTGCGAATGCCCAGCAGATAACGGTGCGCCCTTAAGTCCTGCGGTGTTGCTTTAGCAAGGGATCAGATTTCATGTGGCCATATCTTCTCGTTGGAGGGCTCTTTGCCCTAGGTGCCGTGTGGCAACCACTGAGGGCTGGCACACAGCCGAAAGAACGATCAGTTTTCCTCTTTTTCATGTTCATCGTTCTGATCGGCTTTATCGGGCTCAGACATAACATCGGGATGGATTGGAACAACTATCTGATCATATTTCACCGAGTGACTGAACAAATTGGTCTGACCGCTCTTCTGGGCCGAACGGAGCCTGGATACGTGCTAATCCTTGAGCTCGGCGCCTTGTCAGGATTAGGAATTTACGGTGCCAATTTGATCACTGCTGGAATAATTGTTTCCGGACTATTCTACTGGGCTCGAAAGTCTGCAGAGCCTTGGCTGGCGCTGGTCAGTGCCTTTCCGATGTTCATCGTAGTTTTTTCAATGAGTGCGAATAGGCAGGCGTTGGCCGCAGCGGCAATAATGGTCGTGATTGGTCTTTGGTATCGACTCTCGCTTGTCGGCCGGATCGCGGCGATATTGGCGTGCGCATCTTTTCATTACAGCGCGCTAATTTTCCTGGTGTTCGTCGCCCTCGACCTGAAAGTGAGATGGGAAATAAGGGCGGTGTTAACAATCGGCTGCCTCGCGCTTATGTTTGGGATACTTCTTCAAACTGGTCAGAGCGAATATTATGTAGACGCATACGGAAATCAGACCAGCGAAGCCTTCCGGTCCGAGGGCGCACTTTATCATTTGGCGCTAAATGCCATACTGGCTTCCTTGTATTTTTTCCTGCCTCGAGCGAGATCCATTCTCTTCCCAAACAGGTTGCTCAGAAATCTGGCGTTTGCATGCCTTCTGACAGTTCCTCTGGCGCTGGCATTCTCGACCTTGGCAAGCCGGATGAATTTTTACTGGTTCCCCATGTCGATGTTTGTTGCAGGTGCGCTGCCCCAAATCGTAGATTTCAAAATGAGGCCGCTACTGCGTATCGGAATTTGCCTCGTTTACGGACTGACGATGATCGTTTGGCTGACATACGCGAATTCAGCGCAAGCCTATATCCCATATAAGAACCTCATCTTCATGGATGCCAGGATGTCAGTTTTGCGCTGATTGAATTTCTCTTCCAATCATTTTTCTGAGTTTGGGCGACTACTTTTCTTAAGCGATTTGCAAATGTCCATGATGGCTTTGAGATCATAGTCGCCACCCGGTTCGATTGCGGCCCAGGCTTCTTTGAACGCAGTGCGGCGTTGTTCAGGGTCTAATACCCGACTGATTGCCATGTGAAGCCCCGCGACATCATCAATTCGCAAGGGATACGTATTGTAGATCAGATCGCGTTGCATTGGCGCCATGCTTGCAACAATAGCAGGTTGACCCATTCGGAGTGCATCAGTGAGCACCGTTGAAGGGGAGGTGACCACGACAGAAAATTCGCAAAGCCGTCCATAGGGCAGTTCACTTGGCCAGCGGGAAAAGCCTGCTCTAGAGACCGCTCGTTCAAGTTTAGCCTTCTCTTGCGATGCCACGACGTCGATTTGCGGGTGAGGGCGCCATATAATCTTGCTGGGATCTTGATCGAAAGCATCGGCCAATTCCCTCACAAGCCTGACGAGAGCAATATCGGCCTCTGCGCCATTCTCTTGATAGGCCAAATTTTGCAGATGCGTATAGGAGGTCAAAAGAGCCCAGTGGCCGTCCCCAGGGCAAACCTCTGGTTGCGACAAGGGCAGTGCTGCAGTCTGTATGTAACCAGGAAGCAATTGCGCAAGGCGCGCATCGGCGCCGCTTGGAAATAGAGCGAGGTCCGAGACTCCAGCAAATGACCAGCCAGTATGACTGCCGTGAACAACATGAGTTGTGTAGGCCCCGCTGGCCTGCATGGCTTTTTCGAGCAGTGAGCTATCAGCTGTACCAGTGTGCCCGAAAAGGGCATGGTCAACAACTTCTCCTGAAGCTGCAGTATGCCACCAGCAAGCATGGACTTCGCCTTGCGCAAACCTGTAGGCGATTGCCACACGGCTCCTGAAATCGATCCGGCCGCTGTAATTTGCTGTCTCCCGGATACCCGCTAGCAAGTTTGCAACTATTGCTGGGAGTGCCTTACAAAAACTGCCGAGGGAAAGTGGGCGAATTGCCGGCCAACCGGCTAGTTCGTTGCTTACGTCAAAACGCCTGAATGCCTCTGCAGTGCTACATGACGGCCGTCCGAGAAGGAGCAAAGGTATAATAGCTTGCGGCTCATCTCGGCGGTGGTTGACGAGCGACCCATGGATGTGACGGGTCCGTGTGCTGACCTCGCCATGCACTGCCGCGACGATCGTGCCACCTGAAAGCTTTGCTGCCGCGGATCCAGATGAGGTGCCGCAGTGTCGCACGATCAACCAACCCAAAGTGGCGATAGCAAATAGCGAAGCCAAAAACTGAGCTGCAAAATTCACCAATGGATTTTTGGGAGAGGGTACCTCCCCGACATTTTGCGCAGCCAATGCGGCCAATTCCAAGCGCCACACTTCATCCGACACGTCCGCAACCATCGAGCTGATCCGTCCAGTCGCGTTCTCAATTGCGTGCATTGGCCGCTCAACTCCTCACAAACTTGCCAAGTCAGCGAACAGGGTTTCCATGGCGGCGCGGCCTTCGCTGCGGAATCTCTCCAGATTGCTGCTCTCGTCACCGTGCCACTGCGATGCCCGTTCGATCAGGCCGGCATCGATGTCGCCTGGCTTCGCCACAACACGCCACGGCTGCAGACCGGCATCGGCCAGCGTCGCCTCGATCTTGTGGGTGTTCGACGAGAGCGCGAGCATCGGAGTGTGCGCCCCGAGGCAAAAGATCATCATGTGGAACCGCCCGGTCACAACCAGCTGTTTCGTGCCGACCTTGCCGGTGGTCACGTCTCGGCTCGGTTCCTGTTCCCGGTAATCCTGCACCGTTCCGCGCAGCGCTTTCAGCGCGTGAGCGGGGTTGAAGATCGCGGCTTTGGTGGGGCCGAAACGAAGCAGCCATCGCAGCACCGTCATGGGCTGCATATCGAGCTGCACCAGTGGCAGGGGCTGCGCGCCGATCGCCCACATTTGTTCATACAGCGCCAATGCTTTCGGACCCTGCACACTGTCGCAGTAACCCACGCCGCTGCGCAGTGCAGATATTTCCGGCTGATGGTAGAGGGCGAGGTCCGGAATGCGCCGCGCATGGTGTCCGTGCACGGCCAGTTCGGCCTCGCTCGCACTTTCACGCACCGTCACGATGTCGAATGCTTCCAGCGCACGCAGCGCGTCTGCGCCGTTGGCCTGCCAGGTCGAATTGATCAGCGCCGCTTTCGTCCCGTGCTCACGCGCGAACCGGCCAACGTCCAGCAGCTTCAGCCCTGCCGGGCGGTCATGATGGACGGTCCCTTCACCGTTCACGATCACCAGGTCGGCCGACTTGATAGCGCCCGCGATTTCCGCGTCGGCGTGCCAGTCGTGATGTGCCGGGCTGCTGGCGATAATTTCGATGCCGTTCCTGGCGCTCAGCGTGCCGATTGTCTCGACCACCGTGGTGCAGCCATGGTGCCTGTCGATCCGGGTATCGTTGAGAAGAACGGCCCTTACCATCGTGGTTCTCGCGACATGACGCCTTAAAGGCGGCCGTCGCTGTCTTCCTTGGGGAACAGACCCTTCGCGTCGAAGAATACCGAGTTTTCCTTGCCGAATGCGCGGATGTCGGCGGCGCCCATATCGGCAAACTGGTGATGGCCCACGGCGAGGATGACCGCGTCATACGCACCTTTGGCCGGTTGCTGCGAAAGCGGGCGGATACCGAATTCTTCCTCGGCTTCGTCCGCATCGATCCACGGATCATATACGTCGACCGAGGTGTTGAAGCTTTGCAGGCGCTGGATGACACCGGCCACTTTCGAGTTCCGAAGATCCGGGCAGTTCTCCTTGAACGTCAGGCCAAGAACAAGAACCTTTGCATCCACCACCGGCACCCGGTTGCCCAGCATCAGGTGGACAACCCGGTCCGCGACATAGGCGCTCATCCCGTCATTCACCCGGCGGCCCGCCAGGATCATTTCCGGATGATAGCCAACCTGTGCCGCGCGGTGGGTCAGGTAATAGGGATCAACGCCGATACAGTGCCCGCCAACCAGGCCCGGTGTGAACGGGAGGAAATTCCACTTGGTGCCGGCCGCCGCCAGCACTTCGCGCGTGTCCAGGCCCAGTTTTTCAAACAGGATCGCCAATTCGTTGATCAGCGCGATGTTCACGTCACGCTGGGTGTTCTCGATAACCTTGGCTGCTTCGGCAACCTCGATCGAAGCCGCCTTGTGCGTACCGGCGGTGATTATTTCCGCGTACAGCGCGTCCACCGCATCGGCGACTTCGGGCGTCGACCCGCTGGTAATCTTGGTGATCAGCGGAAGGCGGCGTTCCTTGTCGCCCGGATTGATCCGTTCAGGACTGTATCCGGTGAAGAAATCGACATTGTGGGTCAGGCCGGAAACACGCTCCAGAACCGGAACGCAGAAATTCTGCGTACAGCCTGGATAGACGGTGGATTCGTACACCACCACGGCGCCTTTCTTCAGCGCCTTGCCCACGGTTTCAGAGGATTTTTCCAGCGGCGTCAGGTCGGGGCGATTGGCCTCGTCAATCGGTGTGGGAACGGTAATGATGAACACGTCGCAATCAGCGAGATCAGCCGGTTCGCAGCTGAATTCAAGGTGCTTTGCTGCGGCAAGCTCGTCGCCGTCGACTTCGAGTGTTTCGTCATGTCCATCCTGCAGTTCGGCAACGCGGCGTGCGCGAATATCGAAACCCAGTACGGGACGGGTCCGGCCAAATTCCACAGCCACGGGAAGGCCGACATAACCGAGCCCGATCACGGCGATTTTCTTGTCCGACAAATTCATCAATTTTCGATCCTGTTCACGGCCCCGGCCCTACTGCTTGCGGCTTCCGGACGCAGCGGAAGGCTGCCTGCCTGTTTCGCGCCGCTGCGTTGCGGAAGCGCCGCCCACAGTCAAGGCCGCAATGGCTTGACAGCGACCTTTTCGGCTTGAAGAGCACCCTGCAATAAGCAACCCAATGTTTGGATGCCAAAAACCGAAATGAAAATGACCCGCGATCAGAACAATTCTATTGCGCCATCCAGCTGGGTTTTGCTGGGATTGTTCGCTGCCTTCGTTGCCCTTTTGGGAGGCAGTTCGCGCCCCGATGCAGCGCAAATTGTCTTGCTGCGCCCGATGGCGGC
The DNA here is from genome assembly GCF_009828095.1 of Pontixanthobacter luteolus. GTDB lineage: Bacteria > Pseudomonadota > Alphaproteobacteria > Sphingomonadales > Sphingomonadaceae > Pontixanthobacter > Pontixanthobacter luteolus. The sequence continues at coordinate 555,845 of NZ_WTYP01000002.1, forward strand.
TCTTTATCTGATCCCGATCTTCATTTTTCTTGGCAGGCAGGATTTGTCCGCAATCCGCGCACCGTTGATGTTCATCGGGGCGCTGGGCCTGTGGATGTTGTTGCAACTGATCCCCCTGCCGGCGGGCCTGTGGCAAGCCTTGCCGGGCCGTGAACCCGTCGCTGAAATAGGCGCGCAGATCGGCCTAGCCGATATCTGGCGGCCAATTTCGCTGGTGCCAACGCGCACGCTGAACGCTTTGGCCAGCCTGATTGTCCCGCTCGCAGCATTGCTGGTCTTGGCAGCAGCAGGTGCCTCTCGCCGCGCCATCCTCATGGTTTTGGCGGCACTCGGCTCGCTCAATGCGCTGCTTGGAATATTGCAGGTGATCGGCGGCAGTTCGCAGGCGCTTTTCTTCTACGAAATCACTAATTTCGGCTCCGCGGTGGGTTTTTTCGCCAATCACAATCACAGCGCAGTGTTTTCGTCGCTGACGCTCGTAATCATCGCGTTTCTTGCCACCCAACCCGAATTCAGGTTCGATCGTGCGTGGCAGAAGACATTGCTCGCCGCGCTGTTCCTGCTGGTCTTGCTGGCAGCGTTGGTGGGTCTTTCCCGCGCCGGACTGCTGACGACGGTCCTCGCCTTGGGAGCCAGTGCATTGCTGTTCCGGATTGGTTGGGCGAAGGGGCATCGCCGCCGCGGGCAGGGCGGTGGGCAACCCTCGATCAAGCCGGTCTGGGCCCTTGCGGTTCTGGCGGCTTCGATTGCCGGCGTGATCGCGATTTTCCTGATGTTCGACCGCATTCCGGCGCTCAACCGGGTTACCGAAAGCGGAACGTTCGATGATCTGCGTTGGAGCCTGCTGCCCATTCTGGGTGAGATGATCGCTGCCTATTGGCTGACAGGTGCCGGTTTCGGGTCGTTTGAGGAGGTTTATCATATTCACGAACCGGCCTCACTGATGCTTCCGTCATACGTCAATCAGGCGCATAATGACTGGGCCCAGCTGCTGATCGAAGGCGGGGTACCGGCATTGGCCATTCTGGCAATCTTCACCGTCTGGGTGGGGCGCGGCATCCTGGCCATGTGGCGGAGGAACAGCAGCCTGGCCCGCCCGGTATTCTGGCTGACCGTTGCAGCGATAATCGTGTTTGCCAGCCTGGCAGATTATCCTCTGCGGACGCCGTTATTCCAGATGGCTGCGATATGGCTGGTCGGGCTGTTTTCCATCGACCGCAGAAATCCCGCTATTTCAGGCTAGTGTATTGCGCCCGCGGCCACGGTTGCGGGCAAAAACCACTTTGCTTATGCTCTGGCCATGGTTAAGGCCTCGGGCTTCGGGATCTGAAGGATGTCATGACAGGAATTTTCAAACCGGCGCTTGCTGTTTTCGCCATGGCCCTAACGCTGGCTGGATGTGCGAAAGACCGCTCCGTAGGGCTCGCCTCGTCGGTCGAGGTTGCCTCACTTGCGGAGCTTCCGGCTCCGTCCAAATCACAGATTTACACCGTTGGTGCTCAGGAACAGCTTGAAATCAACGTCGCCGATGCAGAGCGTCTCAGTGGTACGTACCTGACAGACGCTGAAGGCTACATCGCATTTCCGCTGGTCGGCGACCTGTTCGTGTCCGGCAAGACGCCCAATCAGGTCGCGCGCATGATCGCCGATCGGCTTCGCGGCGAATATATCGTCAACCCGCAGGTCCGCGTTCGCCCGACGAACATGACGGTACCGTCGATTTCAGTTGGCGGCGAAGTCACCCAGCCGGGCACCTATCCGGCTGGCACATCGCGGACGTTGCTGCGCGCGGTGAACAACGCCGGCGGGCTGGACGATTATGCCAAGAAAGACGACGTGCTCGTTATGCGCACAGTTGCCGATCAGAAGTATATCGGCGTCTACAATATCGAAGCGATCCAGCGCGGCAATTATGATGATCCGATGCTTTATCCCGGCGATATCGTCATGGTTGGCGATTCCCCCGGCCGCCGAAATCTGGAAAACATTCTGCAGTTTATTCCGCTGCTGTCGACAAGCGCGATCCTGATTGATCGCACTTTCAACTGATCGCGAGTAAAGATGACCAACACCCCATCAGTCGCGAACGAATACCCCGGCGCCGCAGCTTCCTCTGAAGAGGGCGGCTCCGAGGATTCGTTCCGGATCGACCTTGAACGGTTCTGGATCCAGGCGCTTAATCTCAAATACTGGCTGCTCGGCATCATTGCCCTCGGCCTGCTGGCTGGTTTGGCAATTACTTTGCTGTCGCCGAAGCTCTACCGTGCGACGTCGCGGATCGAGATTTCGATGGTCCAGCAGAACATCACTTCAGCCGAGCCAATCGAAATCCAGAGCCGGTCCGGTGATTTCCAGTATTACACGACGCAGTATGAGCTTCTGGAATCCAAATTCCTCGCCCAGCGCGTGATCGAAGCGGGTAATCTGACGCGCGACGAAGAATTCCTCAATGCGTTCGACCTGCGCGATGCCGGCACTATCTCGGCTAAGCGTCTCGAAAGCATCCTGCGCAACAACGTGACGATTGATCCCGTGCCGACTTCGAGCCTGGTGGACATTCGTTTCTCGAGCCAGAATGCCGACGTGTCGGCGCGGATCGCCAATCTGTGGGCGCAGGAATTCCTGCAAGCCAACTATGAAAAGCGTTTTGGTGCGAACATCGAGGCGCGCGAATTTCTTGAAGACCAGATCGAGGAACTGCGCGAACGGCTCGCTTTGTCCGAACGCGAGCTTATCGATTATGCGAATGCGAATGAAATCATCATTCTGAATTCCGATGCGGCAGGCGAAGGCTCCGATTCCGCAGGCCAGTCTCTGGTCGGGTCGGAACTCGCTGCGCTGAATGCTGCGCTGGCAGAGGCAACCACCCAGCGTATTCAGGCGGAAAGCGCCCTGCGTGCAGGTGCTCGTAACGAAGCTGGCGCGGCTGCCGCAGCCGGGCTTCGCAGCCGACTGGCAGAAGCGCAGGCACAGCTGGCAGATCTGCAATCGCGCTTCGGCCCCGGTTATCCGGAAATCCAGGCGAAGAAGGCAGAGATCGCTTCACTTCGCCAGGCGCTGACCGGTGAAAGCAGCATCGACAACCAGGATTTGCAGGCAGCGTTTCGCAAGGCATCGCTGCAAGAACAGCAGCTGCGGGCGAAGTTCCAGCAGACCAAAAACTCTTTCCTTGGCCAGCAGGGTACCGGCATCCAGTACGGCATCCTGAAACGCGAAGTTGATACCAACCGCCAGCTCTATGATGCGCTTTTGCAGCGTTACAAAGAACTGGAAGCGGCGGGTGCCGGCAAGAACAACATGAACCTGATCGACGCCGCTGCGCCTCCGGGCGCGCCCTACGCGCCGTCGCTGATCCGCAACCTGTTGATCGGCCTGATCGCTGCGCTGCTGGTCGCTGCCGCGCTGGTCTATCTCCGCGAAACCATGGATCAGACGATCCGCGATCCTTCGGATGTCTCACGCAAGCTCGGCCTGTCGCCGCTTGGCCTCATCCCGCGCGTCGAATCCGACGATATCGTGGAAGAGCTGGAGCGGCGGAGTTCGGAAATCAGCGAGGCGTATGCTGCTGCGCGTACCAACATGGCGTTCCTCACGCCGAACGGTGCGCCGCGTGCAATCATGCTCACCTCGACCCGCCCGAACGAAGGCAAGAGTATCTCGTCGGTCGCTCTCGCCCGCAGCTTCGTGCAGCTGGGCAAGAAGGTACTTCTGATCGACGCCGATTTGCGTCACTCCGGTCTGAGCGATTTCATCGGTGTGAATGCGGAAGCCGGAAAAGGGCTCAGCGGTATGCTGGCGGGTAACGGACCACTTGCTGGTGTCGTGTTCCCGGTAGAACCGCACGGCTTCGACCTGCTGCCAACCGGCCACAAGCCGCCCAATCCCGTCGAACTGCTGGCCGGACCTAACCTCAAACACGTCATCGACACAGCGCTGGAAGAATATGACCAGGTGATCGTCGATGGTGCGCCGGTTCTTGGCCTGGCTGACGCTCTGGAAGTTTCCAAGGCGGTTGAAGGCGTGGTCTACGTGGTTGAATCCAACGGCGTGAATGTCCGTGCGATTGAAAATGCTCTCACACGCCTGAAGACCGCCAATGCGCGCATCTTCGGTGCGGTCGTGACCAAGCTGGACCAGCGCAATTCCGCTTATGGTTACGGCTATGGATACGGCTACGGCTATGGCTATGGCGATCGTGACAGCGAATTGGTAGAACGCGGCGCCTGATATGGGCGGGCGTATGCCACGGATACTTGCTGCGAGCGCCGGGGCGGTAGTTCTTGCTGCGCTTCTCGCGGTTCAGGCGGGCAGTAGCGTCCTGACACGGAAACAGCCCGGACTTTCGTCGCGCCTGCTTTCTGTGAACGGCCTCGCGCTGGAACAGCAGGCAACGCGCCAATTCATGTCGGCTGTGAAGGAACGCGATGACCTCGTGCCATCGGCGCAGGCAGCATCCCCTGTGGCCCTGAGCGCCATTGCCCGTGATCCCCTCAGCCCGAAATCCTATGCCGTCCTCGCAGTGGCTGAGCAGAATCCGGAGCGGAAGCGTGCCCTGCTGGATGCAGCCAGCAAGCTCAACCGGCGGGATTTGCTGCTGCAGGGCCTCGTACTGGAAGAAAGCGTTGCGCAGAAAGACTACGCTGCGACGCTTGCCACGCTCGACATGATCCTGAGCGTTCACCCCGAGCAAAAAGCAAACTTCTTCCCAATCCTGCTTCAGGCATTGTCAGAGAAAGACGCGCTGCCGGCGCTGTCGGGCATCCTTGATCAGGAGTCTGAATGGCAGGAAGATTTCTTCAAGTTCGCCGTGCGCAAGCCTGAGGTTTTGACCAACCTCGCCGAATTGCGCTTGCAGCGCGCGTCGGTTTCGCCAGATGTTGACCAGCGCCTGATCTCGGGTCTCGCCAGTGCGGGCCAGCTGGACAAGGCCTACGAAGTGTACCGTGCGGCCAACGAAGAGCCTGCGCCGTCATCTGGCAACCGGATGATCATCGATTGGCGTGCGCGTTTCTCGCCCTTCGACTGGGAACTGGCGGATGAAGCAGGCTTTCGTGCGCAGCCCTCGGCTACCCCGGACCAGCTTGAAGTGTTCGTCCGCGGCGGCAAAGGCGGCCTCCTCGCCAGCCGGAATATCAGGCTGCGGAACGGGCCGATTGCCCTGCGGATCAACCACGACCTCACCCCGCCTGGTCAGGTTGAGGACGTGCGCCTGCAACTGAGCTGTCCGGGGGCGGAGCAGACGTTCTATGATGAGCCGCTCAGGTTTGGGTCGCGCGATTACCGGATTGGCCGAAAACCGGCGGCCTGCGATTTTGTCACCATTGCGATCCGCGCGCGGGCATGGACCGGCAGCAGCGCAATTCGCGGCACCATCAACCGGATCGAGATACTCGGTAACTAGGCCGGGCGTTTGCGGCGGTACCCGCCCTTAAAGACGGGCTGCTGCATCAATCCAGCGCGATATCGGGCGCGTCTTCCTGTTTCATGCCGACAACGTGATAGCCGCCGTCGACATGGTGGGTTTCGCCCGTAACGCCGGACGACAGGTCGGACAGGAAATAGAGCCCCGACCCGCCAACATCGTCTATTGTGATATTCCGGCGCATCGGTGAATTGAGCTCGTTCCATTTGAGGATGTAACGGAAATCGCCGATCCCGCTCGCGGCGAGTGTTTTGACCGGACCTGCCGAAATTGCGTTGACGCGGATGTTCTGCGGACCAAGATCATTGGCAAGATATTTTACGCTGGATTCCAGTGCCGCCTTGGCAACCCCCATCACGTTGTAGTGCGGAATGACTTTCTCCGCCCCGTAATAGGTCAGGGTGATGATCGAACCACCATCGGGCATCATTTCAGAGGCGCGCTTGGCAACCGCGACCAGCGAGTAGGCTGAAATATTCATCGTCATGAGGAAGTTGTCGAGGCTGGTGTCGACATATTTGCCGCGCAGCTCGCTCTTGTCCGAAAAACCAATGGCGTGGACCACGAAATCGATCGTTTCCCAGCGTGATTTGAGCGTTTCAAACGCCCGGTCGAGTGCAGACATTTCGGAAACGTCGCATTCGAAAGTGAAATCGGATCCAAGCTGTTCAGCCAAGGGCTTTACCCGCTTTGCCAGCGCATCGCCCTGATAGGTAAAAGCCAGCTCCGCGCCGTGTTCGCTCAGTTTCTTGGCAATACCCCAAGCGAGCGATTTGTCGTTCGCAAGGCCCATAATCAGCCCGCGCTTACCTGCCATCAATCCGGTCATCAGCTTTATCCTTGCTGCAATTCTTTATCTGCACCCCCGTCTCCGTCCGCGCCGTTCTCTGGATCGTCCAGCGGCGGTTCGGCGAGGGCTGCGTTCAATTCTGCTCCGGCGACCATCCCTAAGCCGACTAGCCAGAAAAAGAAAAGTGCGATCATGATTCCGGCCAGGCTTCCATAGGTGAGATCGTATGAGAAAAACCGTTTGAGGACCGGTGGCAGAGCGATTGTGACCGCCACCCACCAACCGGTGACCAGCAGGGCGCCGGGCCATTTCGGATAGCTTTTGCCGCGGTAGGTTTCCGGGGTCAGCGTCACGAACAGCATGAAGATCGATCCGAACAAGCCCACCGCCGGGACAATGCGCGACAGCGACAATTCCGCCAGCGCATCATTCAGCCATGGCAGGTAAGCGGAAATAACTTCTTGCGCGGCACCGATCAGCACCTGCGCAAACAAGGACAACATTAACAGGATCACCGCGGCGACGATCACGCCAATTGAAAGCAGACGGTACCGCCAGAACGCGAGTGTCGGCGCGGTCCCATAGGCGCGCCGCAATATGTCGCGAATGGTTTCGATCAGGCTGGAAACGGTCCACAGTCCAACCGCCGCACCGACCCACAGCAGCCAGCCCGATCGAGCATCGATGACGTTGCGCGCCACCGGCTCGATTACATTGCCGACCACGGGCGGCAAGGCGTACAGGATGGTGTCGATAGTCGCGGCGCGTTCCGCTTCCTCGCCGATTGCAGAAAAGATTGCCGCGGCAAGGATGAAGAACGGAAACAGCGCCAGCATCGCCATGTAGGCGAGGTTGCCCGCATGGATGAAGCCGTCATTGTATGTGCCCGAGGCAGTGCGTTTGAGCACTTCGAATGCCCGGCTGCCAGGCCCGACATGGTTGCCGAGACCTTCGCGCAGCCGGTCCCGCTTGCGCCGCCGTGCCTCCGGGGAAAGCGATGCAACGGGTCTGTCCTTTGCATGGGGGATTTCGGAAATGTGTCTGCCCCTGTTCAATGCGCCTAAGGGTCAGACCCCCATATCGGCTCGCGGATTGCCATCATCCTGCCAACCGTCGAGCCGCTTGGCCAGTTCCGGCAAATCTTTCGGCAGGATAATCTCGAGCGTCACCAGCTGATCGCCGCGTCCTCCGCTTTTCCTGGAGAAACCCTTGCCTTTGAGGCGCAGCACGGTCCCGCCATTGGTGCCCGGTTTGAGCGTCATCATCACTGGCCCGTCAACCGTTGGGACTTTTACCTTCGCGCCGTTGACCGCTTCGTCCAGCGTAATCGGCAAGTCCATGCGGACCTCGCTTCCGTCACGACGAAAGAAGGGGTGGCTCTGGACCGCGATTGTCACGAGCCCGTCGCCAGGTCCACCCGGCCCCTGTTCGCCTTTGCCCTTGAGGCGCATTTGCGTGCCATCTTCGACCCCGACCGGCAGGCTCAAATCAATGGTTTTGCCGTCAGACAGAGTGATGCGCTGTTTTTTGAGGCTGGCTGCATCGACAAACGGAACCTTCAGCCGATACTGGATATCGGCACCCTTTTGCGGAGGGGGAGGAGGGCGGCGCCCAAAGCCCTGCGGACCGCCGGGTCCGGTCCTCGGGCCGCCTCGTGCGGCTCCGCCAAACAGCCCTTCGAAGATATCGCCGAGATCGACGCCGTCTTGAGAAAATCCCTCGAAATCCTGTGCGCTGAAGCCGCCTTGCGGTCCGCCGCGGCGACCGCCGCCCATACCCGATCCCATTCCGCCGCCGAATCCGGCACCGAAAGGGTGCGTGGGATTGCCGTCAGCGTCGATTTCGCCGCGATCGAACTGGGCGCGTTTGTCCTTGTCGGACAGCAGATCATAGGCCTGCGTCGCTTCGCTGAACCGCTCGGAAGCTTTCGGGTTGTCCTTGTTTCGGTCCGGGTGGAGTTCCTTGGCGAGTTTACGGTACGCGCTCTTGATCTCGCTCTCGGAAGCTCCGCGTGCAACGCCAAGGATGGAATAAGGGTCGGCCATGGCGTGTTAGCTAGGTGCTACAGTCGCTGCTTGCAAGCGGATAGACTTCCCTACCGCTTGCAGCTTGGCTAGGACTGCACCGGCAGGCAGAAAATCGGCTTTGGCTCATGACCAGTGCAGGAGGCAGCAAAGCAGGTTTGAAGCCAGGCCTCGAACGTAGGGCCGATAGGCCGCAAGACAGTGTTCCACCCGTTCCATTCGACAGGAAATTGCCGTGAAAGCTGAACAAAGCGCCATCCCTTCGTCGGACCCTTTCGGACTGTTCGAAGAATGGTTTGCGCAGGCGCGCGAAAGCGAGCCGAACGATCCCAATGCAATGGCTTTGGCGACGGCAACGCCCGGCGGTGCCCCTTCGGTGCGGATGGTCCTGCTCAAGGGCCACGGGGCAGACGGGTATGTGTTCTATACCAATGCACAAAGCCGCAAAGGTCAGGAAATACGCGCCAATATGCAGGCCGCCCTGCTGTTTCACTGGAAAAGCCTGCGCCGGCAAATCCGGATCGAAGGGCCGCTGGAAGAAGTCAGCGCGGCGATGGCCGACGATTATTTCCACTCACGCCCGCATGTCTCGCAAATCGCATCGGCGGCATCCGACCAGTCCCGGCCGCTGGCTGATCGCAGCGAATATTATGACCGCGTCGCCAAGCTGGAAGAAGAGTATCCGGAAGGCAGTAACGTTCCGCGCCCTGCGCACTGGACGGGGTTTCGCCTGCGCCCCCGGGCGATGGAATTCTGGCTCGACAGGCCGGGCCGGATGCATGATCGCCGCCGGTTCGAGCTTGCCGGTGCCGGCGATGCCCTGAGCTGGGAAGACAGGCTGCTCTATCCGTGACCGAACCGTTTGAACACCGCGCCGGTCTGGCCCGAAGCGCAGCGATTGCGTCTATTGCAGTGGCGGTGTTCCTCGTCGTCCTGAAATTCTGGGCCAGCGTCCAGACCAGTTCCACCGCCATGCTGGGCAGTCTGGCCGATAGCGCGCTCGATCTGATTGCCAGCATCGCGACGCTGATCGGTGTGTGGATTGCCGCGCAGCCGGCTGATGACAATCACCGGTTCGGCCACGGCAAGGCCGAATCGCTATCGGCCATGTTCCAGGTGATGCTTATCGCGCTGTCGGCGGCGGGTATCGGCTTTCGCGCTGTCGCCAAGCTGATCGAAGGCGGCCGGACCGAGGCGGCGGTAGAGGGTATCTCGGTATCGGTCATCGCGATCATCGCTACCATCGCACTGCTTGCCTGGCAGCGATATGTGATCCGCCGCACCCGATCGGTCGCGATTTCGGCCGATCACGTCCACTACCAGTCGGATTTGTTGCTCAATGTTGCGGTCATCGCTGCGCTGGTGCTCGATCAATATGCCGGTTTCGCGCAAGCTGACCCGATTTTCGGGCTTGGCATCGCGGCCTGGCTGTTGTGGGGCGCATGGCGCGCCGCGTCAGAGGCGATCGATCACCTGATGGACCGCGAATGGCCCGAGGAGAAGCGTCAACGGTTTGTCGAAATTGCGGCCAAACACCCTGAACTCAGCAACCTCCACGATTTGCGCACGCGCACCAGCGGCACCCACGATTTCGTCCAGTTCCATGTCGATATGCCTGCCGACATGACGGTCGAACAGGCGCATGACATTATCGAGCGGGTCGAGTCCGATCTCTGCAGCCATTTTCCGCATATGGAACTTCTGATCCATATCGATCCGGAGGGGCATGTGGACGAACCAGGCAATCCTCTGGTGGAAGAAAACGAGTTTGAAAAACTGGAGAGAGGAACATGACCAGCACACGCCGCGCCATTCCGTATTGGCATATCGATGCCTTCGCCGACCGGCCCTTTGCCGGGAATCAGGCCGCGGTCATGCCGCTGGACGAATGGCTGCCCGACAATGTGCTGCAGGCAATCGGCGAAGAAAACAATTTCGCCGAAACTGCCTTTGTTGTTCCCGATGAAACCGGCGAAGCGGATTACGAATTGCGCTGGTTCACCCCGACGGACGAGGTCGCAATGTGCGGCCATGCGACGCTTGCCAGCGGCCATGCCCTGCTGGAGCGTGACGGAGGCGAAAGGGTCACTTTCCGCACGCGCAAGGCCGGCATCCTCGAGGTGAAGCGTGCAGGCGGCGGATATGAATTGTCGCTCCCTGTTACATTGGTGGAACCTCGCGAGGATACCGCGCTGCTGGATGCTCTGGGCGCTGAAGGCGAAGTGTTCCATTCGGTTTCCGGCGCCGAAGCGACCGCGATCATTCTGCTAGAGAGCGAGGCGGCACTGCGGTCGCTCGACCCGGATATGCGCAGACTGGGCCAGATCGATCTGATGGCGATCTGCACCGCGCCCGGGAATGGCGCGGGCGAAGGTGCAGGTGCTGGCCCCGATGTTGTCAGCCGGGTGTTCGTGCCGGCATGGGGCGTTGACGAAGACAGCGTGACCGGTTCAGCCCATGCGGCGCTCGCGCCGTTCTGGGCAGATCGGCTGGGAAGACGCGAATTTACCGCGCATCAGGCCTCGGCCCGCGGCGGCGATCTGGTTTGCCGGCTCGAAGGCGGCGGCGAAGCTGCGCGGGCATGGCTTGGCGGCCCCTGTGTAACAGTGGTCGAAGGGACCTTTTACACCGCAGTCTAGTATGCCGCCTCCTGGTATGCCGAAGCCTAGGTTTCGGGATACAGTTCCACGATGTCGAGCAATTGCTGAAGCATTCGGGGGCGCTGCTCACCATCGGAATGGCCCAACCGGACCACGGTGAGGCGCTGGGCGGGGGAAACCAGCACGTATTGCCCCATGTGCCCGATTGCCGCGAACATGGTTTCCGGCCCGCGATCGGCCAGCGTCTCGTCACGGTCTATGCCCGAATCGCGGTTGAGCCAGGTCTGGCCTCCGTAAAAACCGGAGCGCGGGCTGGGTGAGGTCATGAATTCGATCCATTTGCGCGGGATCAGCTGCGAACCGCGATACGAACCCTTGTTGCGCAGAAATTCACCGAACCGGCCCCAGTCGCGCGCGGTTGCGTGCATCAGGCTGCCGCCGATCAGCGTTCCGTTGGCATCGTATTCCGCCACCATCGAATCCATTGCCAGCGGCGCGAACAGCCGGGTCCGCAGGTAATCATCCACTGCCCTGCGCCGGGTGTCGGGGTCCGTGCTGTCGGTCAGCACCCGCGCCGCGATATCCGCCAGGATCACGGTGGTGTTGCTGGAATATTCGAACTTTGCCCCCGGCTCTGCCTCCAACGGCTGGGCGGTGGCGAAATCGGCCATATCGTCGCGCCCGTCCATGAACAGCATCCGGACTTCGGACGAATCGTAGGGCGGGTTGCCGGCCTCCGTATGCCGCAGCCCCGACCGCATCTGCAGCAATTGGCGCAAGGTGATTTCGCCGCGCGGGTCGCCGGGCCTGTTCCAGCGCGGTTCCGGCACGCTTTCATCCAGCCTCAGCCGCCCATCCGAAACCAGCATGCCGATCATTACGGCAGTGACTGTTTTCGCCATCGACCAGCTGACGAAGCGGGTTTCCGCGTCATATCCCTCGGCGTATCTTTCAGCAGCAACCGTGCCGCCATGCATGACCACCAGCGCGCGCGTTTCGCCCAGACCTTCCTGCGTGAAAAGGTCGTCGATCTGGCGGGCAAGCTGGTCACGCGGTGCACCTGCGTCTTCCTCCACTGCATCCAGTGCGGCCTCTGTTAGAGGGGCATCTACAGGAGCAGTGTTTGAACACGCTGCAAGGGCTGGCAGGAGCGCAAGGCTGGCGATAAGGGACAAACGGCGTTCGGTCATGAACGCTTCACTCGCGCACGGGAATTGGCTTGGCAATGGTAAAATCGGCGGCAAACGCATCGACACGAAGCACAGGTGGATCAGGCCCGCAGAAAGCGCGGAAATGGCCATGGGTTCTGTTGTTTGCCCTGCTCGCTGCAGCGGCGGTGCTATGGTTCTATCGGGCTCCGATCACCGGGTATGCCGGTGCCGGAACAGCTTATAGCGCCCGTGTGGCCTGCTCATGCCGCTTCGTTGGCAACCGCGATCTGGAAGATTGCCGGAAAGACAAACTGGCTGGCATGGAATTTGTCACGCTGAAGGAAGACGCCGAGGAAAAAAGCGTGACGGCACGGTTTCCGTTGATCGCGTCCGAAACCGCCATTTACCGCGAAGGTTACGGGTGCGTTTTACGGAAATGGGAAGACTGATGCGGGCGGCGGACCGTCAGGTTTCCGTCGAATCGATCCAGCCCCCGCCGACCACCCGCTCTCCGGCATAGATTACGGCTGCCTGCCCCGGGGCCACGCCAAATTCAGGTTGTTCAAAGCGGATCGTCGTCGTCGCGCCGCCGCCCAGGGGGCCGTCCAGCACGATTGGCACAGGCTTGGAAAGCGATCGCACCTTGGCAGTCAGCGGGCCGTCGGGAAGCGGGCCGATACGATTGGTTTCGATCACCGTCGCGGCGCTCACCGCCAACATCCGTTTTGGGCCGACCAATACCTGAGCTTTCGCGGCGTCGATCCCGACCACATAAAGTGGTTCGGCAAGCCCGCCGATTTCCAGCCCGCGGCGCTGCCCGACAGTGTAATGGATCACGCCCTTGTGTGTGCCCAGTTCTTCGCCGGTTTGCGCATGAACGATTGCGCCGGGCTGGCCGCCTTCCGGCCTGATCGACCGGACGATTTTTGCATAATCGCCATCAGGCACGAAGCAGATATCCTGGCTGTCGGGCTTGGCCGCGTTGCGCAATCCGGCCTGCTCCGCCAGCTCGCGGACCTGCGATTTCGGCAATCCGCCCAAGGGATAGCGCAGGAAATCCAGCTGTTCCTCGGTTGTTGCATACAGGAAATACGACTGGTCCCGGGCCGGATCCAGCGCGCGATGCAATTCCGGCCCGGCTGACCCATTAACCCGGCGGACATAGTGCCCCGTTGCCAGACAGTCGGCGCCAAGCTCCTTTGCCATGCGCAGGAGATCGGTGAATTTCGGCCCCATATTGCAGCGGATGCATGGCACCGGGGTCCGCCCTGAAAGGTAATCGTCGGCGAATTGTTTGACCACTTCTTCGCGGAACGCGCTCTCGTGATCGAACACGTAATGCGCGATGCCGAGCCTGTCGGCCACAGCTCGAGCATCGCTGATGTCGTCACCGGCACAGCATGCACCTTTGCGCCCGGTGGCTGCGCCATAATCATAAAGTTGCAGTGTAATGCCGATCACTTCAGCGCCGGTTGATGCGGCCAGCGCGGCGACGACGGAAGAATCGACCCCGCCCGACATCGCCACGACGATGCGGCTCTCGCTCGCAGGGCGGGCAAGGTCGAACAGGCTGGCGGTATCCAGCGAGGAATCGAACAACGTTTCTGTGGTCATGGGCGCGCACATACACGGGACAGCCGCCTGCTGCCAGTGCCGGGATTTACTCCTCGTTCGGCTTTCCTAACCAGCAGTAAAGCTCGGGTTTACCTGTTCTTGACATGCGGCCCCTATTGGAAGGGTCATGTTTGAAAAAACCATCATTGAAACCGGCTTTGAAAGTGCCCTGGAGACGGACGGATTGCGCCCGCTTTCCTGGGCAGAGCTCTCCGCCCGTTTCGCAGCTGCGCATGATCTGCGGCGGGTTTTTTCGGCGCGCGGCGGCCAGTCCGCCGGCAATTTCGCCAGCTTTCACAGCGATACAGCGGCAGGTCTTAACGAAAACAGGCCGTCTGTTAACCTTGATGCTTTAGGCGAACATAAAGACAATGGGTCCATCATGCCGGACACCGCAAGCGACGTGACAACCGGCGACAGAGAGCTTTGATGATTGAAAACCAGAAAATCCGTCCTGCACAGGTAATCGGCCCGCTCGGCGAGCCATTGTCGCTTGCTGACCTGCCGCCCCCGACGACCAAGCGGTGGGTGGTTCGCCGCAAGGCTGAAGTGGTCGCGGCCGTAAATGGAGGCTTGCTGACCATTGACGAAGTGCTGGAGCGATACAGTCTTACGCTGGAAGAGTTCGCTTCCTGGCAGCGTGCCGTTGATCGTTCGGGCATGCAGGGTCTGCGCGTAACGCGTATCCAGCATTATCGTGACCTTTACGAACGTCAGCTGAAATATTGATCGGCCCCGATCTGACGCGCTCTGCGTCAGCGGATTAGGCATTTCCCGAAAATTTTCGTAATGTTTTTTCGCCACTGCGAATTACCGCAGGGAACCGTTGTTTTAGCCCAGCGTTAAAGGGCCAGAAACTATCGGAAAAACAGGAGGAAATAAAATGGGTTGGATTGCAACAATTATTCTCGGCGGTATCGCTGGCTGGCTTGCAAGCATGGTCATGAACCGTGACGCATCGATGGGCATTTTCTGGAACATCGTCGTCGGCGTAATCGGCGGCCTGATCGGCAGCGCCATTGGCAACGTCACCGGCTTCCTCAGCACCGATGCTGGCTGGATCATGTATCTGATCACCGCAGTGATCGGCGCAGTTGTTCTGCTCGGCATTGTAAATGTCGTTCAGCGCGGCAAGGTTCGGTAATACCTGAACTTCTTTAAAAAGGGCGGCGAGCTTCGGCTTTGCCGCCTTTTTTGTTTGAGCAGCCGGTTTCTGGCGGTTCGTCGGGCAGAAACGTCATCCGTCGAGCGAACGTTTGCTTGCTGTGTGCCGCGAGCCTAAGGCGAGAACAAGTGCAACGACACATATTGCATCTGGTGATGTATGCGTGTAATACACCTGCGCTATCAGACGACCCAATCCGGGTGGGATGGATGATCGGGAACGACAATGAATTACGAAACAACCGTGCGATCGGAGCAGGCTGAATACGTCGGCGATTCAATCGAAACAGCTGGCGAAACGCAGAGCAAGCGCAAGTGGATCATTGCCGGCCTCGTGCTCCTCGGCCTCATTGTTGCGATTGCCGTTGCGTACATGCTGGTTTCCAGCGGTGCTGAAAGCGCCGACGATCGGGAAGAGCAAGCGGCTGCGATCACCGTTATTTCCCCAGGCCAGGCAACGATCGATGGCGAAATTGTCGCCAATGGTACTTTGGCTGCTCGCCGTGAATTGCCTGTTGGCGTTGCTGGTGAGGGCGGCCGTGTGGTTTCCGTGCCGGTTGACGCCGGTGACTGGGTGCGCGCCGGACAGGTGCTCGCCGTGGTCGATCGTTCTGTCCAGAACCAGCAGGTTGCCAGTGCGCAGGCGTCGATCGCCGTGGCGCAGGCGGATGCCAATCTCGCGCAGGCCAATCTCGACCGTGCGCTGCAACTGGTTGAGCGCGGTTTCATCTCCAAGGCAGATGTCGACCGGCTGACTGCGACCCGTGATGCCGCTGCTGCACGGGTCAAGGTGTCGCAGGCTCAGGCGCGCGAACTTAGCGCCCGCAACGCACGCCTCAGCATCGTCGCGCCGGCTTCGGGTCTCGTCCTGGAGCGCAGCGTGGAGCCAGGACAGGTCGTCAGCGCCGGTTCGGGCGCGTTGTTCCGGATTGCCAAGGGCGGCGAAATGGAAATGATGGCCCGCCTCAGCGAAATGGACCTTGCAAAGATTTCGACCGGGGTCAGCGCGACTGTCGTCCCGACGGGATCGGAAAAGAAATTCTCCGGCCAGATCTGGCAGGTTTCGCCCACTATCGATGCTCAGGATCGCCAGGGGACAGCCCGGATTGCGCTGCCCTATGCACCTGAACTGCGTCCTGGCGGCTTTGCTTCCGCGACAATCGCCAGCGGAACCATCGTTGCACCGATGCTCCCTGAATCCGCGATCCTTACCGATGCCCAAGGCAATTACGTGTACATCGTCGACGGCGACAACAAGGTCGTACGCCGCGCAGTCACGACCGGCCTCGTCACGAATGACGGTATCGCGATTATCGATGGCCTCGATGGGGCGGAAAAGGTTGTCCTGCGCGCAGGCGGCTTCCTGACCCCTGGTGAAACCGTCGATCCACGGCCGATCAACGCAAGCGAAGGCTAAGCCTCATGAACTTCCGCAACATATCTGCATGGTCGATCAGAAACCCGGTCATACCGCTGGTCTTTTTCACTGCGATCTTGCTTGCGGGGATGCTCAGCTTCTTCCGAATGGATGTGGTCAACAATCCGGATGTCGAATTTCCTGCGGTTAATGTCAGCATTTCGCAGCCCGGCGCCGCACCGACCGAGATCGAAAACCAGATTACCCAGCGGGTGGAATCCGCCGTCCGGTCAATCAATGGCGTCAGCTCGATTTCGTCATCGGCACGCGAAGGCAGTTCGAACACCACGGTTGAATTTGAAATCGGCACCGACGTGAATGACGCCGTGGCCGAGGTGAAGAACGCAGTCGACACCGTTCGCGGCAGTTTGCCCGACGGCATCCTCGAGCCGCGGATCAACAAAATCGAAATCAGTGGCGGCTTCCTCGGTATCTATGCCGTCGAAGCAGACGACATGACGATCGAGCAGTTGAGCTGGTTCATCGACGATTCGATTGCGAAACGGCTGCTGTCCATCGAAGGCATGGCCGAAGTCGACCGGTTTGGCGGTGTGGACCGCGAGATCGAGGTAACGCTCGACCCGGGGAAGATGCAGGCGCTCGGCGTTACGGCCAGCCAGATCAATCAGGTCCTGAGGTTCGATAATATCGACGCTGCAGGCGGCATGGCGGAAGTTGGCGGTACGCGCCAGTCGGTCCGCGTGCTCGGCAACACTGCAACCGCTTTCGACCTGTCGCAGAAACAGATCCGGCTGGGCAATGGCCGCACCATCAGGTTAAGCGACGTCGCGACTGTTCGCGATGGCTACAGCGAGCGGACCTCGATCAGCAAGGTGCGCGACAAGGAAGTCGTGAACTTCGCGATGAGCCGAGCCAAGGGCGCATCCGACGTAACGGTGTTCGAACTGGCTCAGGAAGAAATCAAGAAAATCGAAGCGGACAATCCCGGGATCCGGTTCATCCAGCTTTCCAACTCGGTCAAATACACGATCAGCCAATACGAAAGCTCGATCTATGCCATGGTCGAGGGCGCCATTCTGGCGGTTGTGGTCGTGTTCTTCTTCCTGCGCGATTGGCGCGCGACGGTCATTTCGGCAATCGCCATCCCGCTATCCGCAATTCCGACATTCTGGTTCATGGACCTGCTCGGGTTCAATCTGAACTTCCTGTCATTGCTCGCGCTGGGACTTGTCGCGGGCGTTCTGGTCGATGATGCGATCGTCGAGATCGAGAATATCGTGCGCCATATGCGCATGGGCAAAACGGCGTATCAGGCGTCGATCGATGCCGCCGATGAAATCGGCCTGGCTGTTGTGGCGACGTCTTTCTGTATCGTCGCGGTGTTCCTGCCGGTCGGCCTGATGCCGGGTATTTCGGGCCAGTTCTTCAAGAACTTCGGTATTACCGTGGTAATTTCGGTTCTGATGAGCCTCGCGGTTGCGCGTATGATCACCCCGATGCTTGCCGCCTACTTCCTGCAGTCGAAAGGCCATGCAGAGCACGGCGAAGGCCCATGGATGGATCGCTATATGCGGATCCTCAACTGGTCGCTCGACCGCTCGAAGATGAAGGCCGCGCGTGAAAACCTTCCAGGTGTGCGCAGCCGGTTCCTCTATGTAACGACAGCTATTGTCTTGCTGCTTGCGCTGATCGCGGTACCCGGTTTCATTGTCTTCACCGTTTACGGTTTGATCGACAGCATCGACGTTCCTGGCACCTTGGCCAGTGCCGCATCGAGCGAGCAGGGCAGCTTCCTGTGGAACCTCGTCGACAAGCCGTTGAAGATAATCCAGCTGATCATCGCAACGATCTTCGGCATCGTGGCGGTGTTCCTGGTGATCAAGCTCTTTGGCGCAATCTCATACCTGTTCGGCAAGCGGATACGCCAATCCTACCTCTGGCTCGAATCGCGCTTTCTCGATCACCGTGTGTGGATGGTCGGGATCGGATATTTCGCATTCCTGCTGACAATCCTGCTGTTCATGAACACGCCGGCTCAGTTCCAGCCGACCATCAACGATGACAACAGCCGCGTGCAGATCGACATGGTCCCGGGCACCACGCTTGAAGGCACCGAACGGGTCGCCGACCGCGTGGCCGAATTGCTTTACGAACAGCCCGAGGTTGAGCGTGCGCTGGAACGTGTGCGTGAAGGCAATGCGACGCTCTATATTTCGCTCAAAGAAGATCGAGAAAAAACGTCGATTGAATTCGAGCGTGATCTCGCGCCGGTGCTGGCCAAGATCCCCGATGCGCGTGTTCGTTTCCAGTCGCAATCGGGCGGGTTCGGTTCCGGCCGCGACATGACGGTAATGCTTGCCGGATCGGATCCCGATCTGCTCGAAGAAACCGCTGCCACTCTGGTCGAACAGATGAAAGGCCTCGACACGCTGGTCGCCCCGCGCGTCAATGCCGACATCAACCGGCCCGAACTGATCATCAAGCCGCGCGCCGACATCGCTTCGGAACTGGGTGTGACCACCGCCGCGCTCAGCCAGACAATCCGTATCGCGACGATGGGCGAGATCGAGCAGAATGCTGCGAAATTCTCCCTGTCAGATCGCCAAATTCCGATCCGGGTGAAATTGCCCAAGGCGTCCCGTCAGGATTTGAGCACGATTGCGAAGCTCCCGGTCCAGACCGGAAGCGGCGGAAGTGTGCCATTGGAGCGGGTTGCGGAAATTTCTTTCGGCTCTGGCCCAACGACAATCCAGCGCTACAACCAGAACCGCCGCGTACTGGTTGGGGCTGATCTCGCGCAGAACATTGTGAAGGGTGAGGCTCAGCAACAGATCGACGCGCTCCCGATCCTCCAGAATCTGCCGCAGGGCGTTATCCGCGATGTTGTGGGCGAAGAAGAATGGCAGCAGGAACTGGCGCAGAACTTCGTGATCGCGGTGTTCGCCGGTGTGCTGCTCGTGTTCGCTGTTCTGGTGCTGCTGTATAAGCGTCTGATGTCGCCGCTGGTGAATATGTGTTCGCTGGCGCTGGCACCTCTCGGCGGTATCTTCCTGGTGTTCCTCGTCGGGCAGCCGGTTTCCATGCCGGTGATGATTGGCGTGCTGATGCTGCTGGGGATCGTGTCGAAAAACTCCATCCTGCTGATCGATTTTGCGATCGAGGAAATGCAGACCGGCACCAACAAGCTGAAGGCAATCGTCGAGGCAGGGCACAAGCGTGCACAGCCAATCGTGATGACGACCGTTGCGATGACCGCGGGCATGGTGCCAACGGCGCTATCGCTATCGGGTGACGGTGCGTGGCGTGCGCCGATGGGCACGGTGGTTATTGGCGGCCTGATCCTGTCGACTGTGCTGACGCTGCTGATTGTTCCGGCGGGCTTCAGCCTTGCAGACGGCCTCGAGAAGCGTATGGGTCCGTGGATGCGGAACAAGTTCCTCACCTACCGTCCTGGCGATGCGGATGAACCGGTCGCTGGCGGCGCTGCCGGCACTGCGCCGGGCGGCTATCCGGCCGAGTGACTGCAGACGTACAGCAAAACAGACTGAGCGTCGGCGCACCGCTGCCGCCTGATACGGCGCGCCGTATGCGCTGGACCGCCACCATAATGCTGGTCATCATGGCCGGTGTGTTTATCGGCACCAAGCAGGTGCTCGATCTGCATCCGGCATGGGGATATGTGCACGCGTTTTCCGAAGCGGCGATGGTCGGCGGGCTGGCAGACTGGTTTGCGGTCACCGCGCTGTTCCGTCATCCGCTTGGCATTCCGATTCCCCACACCGCGATCATTCCTGAAAACAAGGATCGTATCGCCGACACGATGGCGGATTTCCTGCGCACCAATTTCCTGACCCCTGCGGTGGTGGCGCGGCGTATGCAGGCGATGAATATCGCCAAGGCCGCCGGTGAATTCCTGGTCCAGCCGACAAAGGGCAGCCAATCGCGCATCGGTGCCGGCGCATCCGAACTGATTGCGGGCATTCTTGAATCGCTCGACCCTGACCGGCTGGGCGGACAGGTCAAGGCGGGCCTGAAATCGCAGGCGCGCAAGATCGAGATCGCGCCGCTGCTTGGGCAAATGCTGCAGACGGCCATGGCTGACAAGCGGCACCTGCCGCTGATCGATGCACTGGTTCGCTGGTCCGGGCTGACGCTGGAAGATAACGAGGATCTGGTTCGCGACATGATCAGCGAACGGGCCAATGGGATCATCCGCTGGACCGGTCTCGACGGACGCCTGTCCAAATCGGTTCTCGACGGCCTGTACAAGCTGCTTGCCGAGGTTCTGGTCGATCCCGAACATCCGCTGCGTGACAAGATCCAGGAGGGGCTGGAACAGCTCGCCGACGATCTGGTCAACAATCCCGATATGCAGGCCAAGGTCGAGCGGATGAAGAACGAAGTCCTCGAAAACGAGGCCGTGGCCCGTTGGTGGGAAGACGTGTGGGAACGGATGCGTGCGGGTATGATCCGCATGGCCCGCGATCCGGAAACCACGCTAGGCGGCCAGATCGGCGACAGCCTGGCAGAACTTGGCAAGGCACTGCGCGATGATGCCCGCCTGCAGACGCAGGTCAACCGTTTTGCCCGCCGCACGGCAGTGGGCGTGGCGACGCGTTACGGCGATCAGATCGTCCGGCTGGTTTCAGAAACCGTGCGCCGATGGGACGCACGGACGCTGACCGACCGGGTTGAAAACGCCGTCGGCCGCGACCTGCAATTCATTCGTATAAACGGGACGGTGGTCGGCGGCCTGGTTGGGATGACTATCCATTTCGCGGACCAATGGATTTGACAAAGCCCCAGGCTAAGCCGCCGCGACCTGTTACGAACCCGACGTAATGAAAACGACCGATGTGCCCCAGAACGATTTGACGGGGTCCCCCCCTGCGTTGATCGCAGGCTTAAATCTTCCGCGTTTCTTGATCAGGTTGCAGACCGACAGGCGGAAAGCCGGGTCCGAGAAAGCCTGTTGAATGGTGCAATCCGTAACTTCGCCGGCCTCATCGATATCAAGCCGGACACGCACTGAGCCGGACAGGTTTTTCCTTAGAGCTCCGGCGGGGTAGTCCCTCGGTGTGACCCATCGACCAGGTTCGGATTTGGGTTCTGGCGAAGAAATGAGATTTCGCTGAACCTGCGGATCGAACCCCCAGCTCCGCATGAGGTCGTCCATACAAGCGCCCATCGCCTCAAGCGGCTTCAACAGGGAACCTGTCTGCAGCGCGACCGGCTGTGAGACCCCTTTGGATATCTCGAAACTTGTAATGGTTGGGGCCCTGTCACTTTCGCGCAAGATTGCCGCTTTGCGGTCTTCGGGTTTTTCCATTTCCAAGGCCTTGTATTCGGCGTGCGGAACCAGACCCGTGCTGAATTGCCATGTCGTCATGCCTTCGTCGTTCTGGCCATACAGCAGATTCGATGCTTCGCCGGGCTCGTCACCGGGTGCAAAACGGTATTCGAACTGCTTGCCTTGCGGATCCAGCGATTTGCCCGATACGTACATGTCGAAACCAGGTCCCGGAACATAGCGGACGAACTGCGCAGCCACCTGATTTTCGCCTTCGCCGAAGATGCGGACCAGTCGGCATGCTTCCTTGTCATAGCTCAGGTTCCATTTGGAACTGGGTTCAAGCGCAATTGGGGCGGCCTGAAGAGGCGTCGAAACAGCAAGGGCCGATACGGCCAAAACGATGGTACGGCTCATTACGGTGAACTCCACTCAAATCGGTCAAAGGATGCTTCGCGCAAAATAAACAAAAAAAGGCGGCCTGGTCAATCAACCAAGCCGCCGTTTTTTGTTAGAATTTAGGAGCTTACAGCTTTTCGGTCAGCTCCGGCACTGCCTTGAACAGGTCAGCAACCAGGCCGATATCCGCGACCTGGAAGATCGGGGCGTCTTCATCCTTGTTGATCGCGATGATCGTTTTGGAATCCTTCATCCCGGCAAGGTGCTGGATTGCGCCCGAGATGCCGATGGCGATGTAGACTTCCGGTGCCACGATCTTACCGGTCTGGCCGACCTGGTAATCGTTGGGCACATAGCCTGCGTCCACTGCGGCGCGCGATGCGCCGATACCGGCGCCGAGCTTGTCTGCCAGCGGAGTGATGACCTGCTCGAAAGTTTCCGCATCCTTCAGCGCACGGCCGCCGGATACGATGATTTTCGCGCTGGTAAGTTCAGGGCGCTCGCTCTTGGCGATTTCTGCACTGACAAAGCTGGACAGGCCAGCGTCGCCGGGGCCCGAAACAGCTTCCACCGTGCCGCTGCCGCCTTCCGGCGATGCCTTGTCGAAAGCGGTGCCGCGAACGGTGATCACCAGCTTCGGGTCGGATGATTCAACGGTTGCGATGGCGTTGCCGGCATAGATCGGACGGGTGAAGGATTTTTCGCCTTCGACCGAAAGGATGTCCGAAATCTGCATGACATCGAGCAGCGCAGCAACGCGCGGGGCGATGTTCTTGCCAGTGGTGGTGGCAGGCGCGAGCAGCGCGTCGTGGTCTGCCATCAGCGCAGCGACGAGCGGCGCGACGTTTTCAGCCAGCTGATGTTCGTAAGCGGCGTCATCTGCCAGGTGGACCTTGCCGACGCCGTCGATCTTGGCGGCTTCGTCAGCAACTGCGGCACAGCCCGAGCCAGCAACCAGCAGGTGCACTTCGCCCAGCTTCGCGGCAGCGGTGACGACGCTAAGCGTTGCGTCTTTGACTGAGGAGTTGTCGTGTTCGACCAGTACGAGGGTTTTCATCAGGCGACTCCCATTGCTTTGAGCTTGGCGACCAGCGCATCCACGTCTGCGACCTTTTCACCGGCCTGGCGAACCGGAGGCTCGCTGACATTGGTGGTGGTCAGGCGGGGCGCGATATCGACACCCAGATCGGCCGGTGTCTTGGTATCGAGCGGCTTTTTCTTGGCCTTCATGATATTCGGAAGCGAGGCATAGCGCGGCTCGTTCAGACGAAGGTCGGTGGTGACGATGGCCGGAAGCGTCAGCTTCACGGTTTCGAGACCGCCATCGATTTCGCGCTTTACGACAACGCTGTCACCATCGACTTCGACGGTGTTGGCGAAGGTGCCCTGCGGGCGTTCCATAAGTGCGGCGAGCATCTGGCCGGTCTGGTTGCTGTCGTCGGAAATCGACTGTTTGCCGAGCATGATCAGGCCGGGGTTCTCATCAGCGGCAATTGCCTTGAGAATTTTTGCAACGGCAAGCGGCTCAACTTCTTCGTCGGTTTCGACCAGGATCGCGCGGTCTGCGCCCATGGCAAGCGCGGTACGCAGCGTTTCCTGCGCCTTTGCCGGGCCGACCGAAACGGCGACGATTTCTTCAGCCTTGCCTGCTTCTTTCAGGCGGATGGCTTCTTCGACGGCGATTTCATCGAACGGGTTCATGCTCATCTTGACGTTGGCAAGATCGACGCCTGAACCGTCCGCTTTCACGCGGGGTTTCACATTGTAATCGATAACCCGTTTAACGGGTACGAGGATTTTCATAGGATACCTTTCCTCTCAAGAATCTCTGAACGCGGCCTAGCTTGCGTTTACGTAAACGTCAAGTTGAGCCAAGCCTGAAACTGCTCTGTCCAGCTCGTTGGCCCGCGCGCCGCAATGCCAACAGAACGAGCATCACCGCCCTCGCGTTCCGAGGAACTTTGGTCAAGCCTGAACTTTACCTCGGGGCGCGGCGCACTTAGCGTCGAAAGTGGAGGGCTGAACCATGCTACGATCGATACTATTGCTGATGGCTGCGGGGTTTTTGGGCGCATCGGCTCCGCCCGTTCTCAGGAGCACCTCTGCGCCGGAGAGGGAGGCTCCGCCGCCCCCGGCAACCATAGCGCAGATGAACTGGCTGATCGGCACATGGAGCGGCACCGGCATTGGCGACGCGCCTGCCCATGAAAACTGGTTGCGCGGTTCAGATAGCACTCTCGTCGGCACATTTGTGCAGCAGACTGCGGACGGCGACATCGCATTTACCGAGCATATGTACATCACCGAGCAGGACGATAGCCTCGTCCTCAAGCTCAAGCATTTCAACTCCGATTTGACCGGATGGGAAGAGAAGGCTGAAATGCTTACCTTCCCGCTTTCCTGGATCGATCAGTGCGTGGCCAAATTTGGCGGAGTGACCTTCCGCTGTATTGCCATGGACAATCCCAGTCTTGGTCTGATGATAACGGTAAAGATGAAAGAGGGGGATGAACTCGGGTTTCGTTTGCGCCGCACCGATATGGCTGTGGCCGCGCAGTGCGCCGACCCGTGGGACATCTCCGGACAAGAGGCGTGCTATGCCGATGTGCTGAGGCAGGCTGACGCGCAGAAAGCTCGATATTTGGCCGCAGCAATCGAGAATCAAACCTGGGTCGCGAACACGATAGCCGAACGGCGCTATCTCAAAGAACCCGATCCGCTGGATCGGCCTGACCTTTCGGTGGTTGAGGGTATCGCCGCAAGCGAAGCAGCATTCACGGCCTATCGCGACGCAGAATGCGGTGCGGTTTTTGCGAAGGTGAAAGGCGCGGCCACGCCTCTGTCAAAATCACTCACCTGTGCGATCAGGCTGACCGAGGATCGGACCTACATCATCTGGCGCAATTGGCTGGCCGGCACGGAGGTCATTCCGTCAATTTTGCCAGAGCCGCAGCCGGTGCCTTGAACTGAAAAGGCGGGCAAAGCGATTGTCCGCTTTACCCGCCTATCATTTTTCAAGCCCGCATTGGGCCAGCAGTAGGGATTACGCCGCCTGCTTGACCTCGGCCACGATCTTCTTGGCGGCATCGCCGAGATCGTCAGCACTGACGATCGGCAGGCCGGAGTTGTTGAGGATGGCCTTGCCCTCTTCAACATTGGTACCTTCGAGGCGGACGACCAGCGGAACCGACAGGTTCACGTCTTTCGCCGCCTGAACGATACCGTCGGCGATCACGTCGCATTTCATGATCCCGCCGAAGATGTTGACGAGGATGCCTTCGACAGCCGGGTCCTTCAGGATGATCTTGAATGCAGCAGTCACTTTCTCCGTGGTGGCACCGCCGCCCACGTCGAGGAAGTTTGCCGGGAAGGCGCCGTTCAGCTTGATGATGTCCATCGTTGCCATGGCGAGGCCGGCCCCGTTGACCATGCAACCGATATTGCCGTCCAGCTTGATGTAGGCGAGATCGTATTCGCTGGCTTCGACTTCGGCCGGGTCTTCCTCGGTCTCGTCGCGCATCGCTTCCACGTCCTTGTGACGATAGAGCGCATTGCCGTCGAAGCTCATCTTGGTGTCGAGAACCAGCAGCTGCCCGTCCTTGGTTTCAACCAGCGGGTTGATTTCAAGCATTTCGCAATCGAGGTCCATGAAGGCTTCGTAAAGCTTGGCAGCCAGCTTCTGGCACTGCTTGTTAAGATCGCCGCTCAGCTTCAGGGCGAACGCAACCGCGCGGCCATGATGCGGCATGAAGCCCTGCGCCGGATCGATCGTGATCGTGGTGATCAGTTCGGGCGTGTTGTGCGCCACGTCTTCGATGTCCATCCCGCCTTCGGTCGAGGCGACCATTGCGACCTGGCCGCTTGCGCGGTCGACCAACATGGCGAGGTAATATTCGCTTTCGATATCGACGCCGTCGGTCACATACAGGCGGTTCACCTGCTTGCCTTCTTCACCGGTCTGGATTGTGACCAGCGTGTTGCCGAGCATTTCCTTGGCGTCTGCTTCGACATCCTCGATGCTCTTGGCCAGCCGCACGCCGCCCTTCGCATCCGCGCCCAGTTCCTTGAACTTGCCCTTGCCGCGTCCGCCAGCGTGAATCTGCGCTTTTACCACATAGAGCGGTCCGGGCAGTTTCTTGGCGCCTTCAACGGCTTCTTCGACTGTCAGCGCTGCGTGGCCCGCAGGAATGCCGATGCCGTATTTCGCGAGGAGTTCCTTGGCCTGGTATTCGTGAATGTTCATGGAGTGTCCGTCTTTGTGAAATGCGAAAGAATCTGCTGCGCGCCTAAGCATGGATAAGCACGCTTGAAAAGTGCTGCGTGTCCATCCAACAGCGTATGAGTATGATTGATCGTTCCCGCCTTGAAGCCATTGTCGATGAAGCAGGCCGCATTGCGCATGGTTTCTGGCCCGGTGCGGGGCACGCAGTAAACAGCTGGGAGAAAGAGCCCGGAAGCCCGGTTTGCGAAGGTGATATCGAGGTCGACGGCTATCTTCGCCGGCATCTGGGTGAATTGCTGCCATCGGCTGGCTGGCTGTCGGAAGAAACCGCAGACGATCCGCAGCGGCTGGACAAGGGCCTGATTTGGCTGGTTGATCCGATCGACGGGACCCGCGATTTCATCCGCGGAAGGAGCGGTTGGTGCATATCGGTTGCGCTGATCAGCGAGGGCCGCCCGCTTCTGGGCATTCTGGATGCGCCGGCGCGAGGCGAGAAATGGATCGCCGTGGCGGGGCAGGGTGCGTGGCGCAATGGCCAGAGGTTGAAAGCCTCGACCCGGTCGGAATTGCAAGGCGCACGCGTGCCCACCACCTCGCTGGCCAAGGTCGATCAGATTCTTTCGATGGTCGATCAGCCCAATTCGATCGC
Source organism: Pontixanthobacter luteolus (assembly GCF_009828095.1). Taxonomy (GTDB): domain Bacteria; phylum Pseudomonadota; class Alphaproteobacteria; order Sphingomonadales; family Sphingomonadaceae; genus Pontixanthobacter; species Pontixanthobacter luteolus. Next base: position 582,548 of record NZ_WTYP01000002.1, read on the forward strand.
ATTGCGGGTCGCCATGGTCGGCGCCGACGAGGCTGATCTGGTCGCGACGCTGCGGTGGGGATTCGAATGGGATATCGGCGCAGCAACCTTGATCGCGAGGGAGGCCGGCGCGACGGTTACCGATGCTTTCGGGCGCCCGTTTGAATACAATAAACGTGATCCGCGGGCTTTCGGGATGCTGGTGAGCGCGCCGGACATTCACAGCGCTGCGGTGGATCATTTGGCGGAACGGGCCAACCAGTTCCTGATCAAGTGATGCCGCGAAAGTGGCCCGTAAGGTAGAGCCCAACGAAAAAGGGGCAGCCCTGCGGCCGCCCCTTTGTTCATATTGTCGCAGGCTGCCTTAGTAACCTTGCGATTGCTGGGCAGCTTCCACGTCTTCCTGCGTGATCGGAATGATCTTGATTTCGACCCGGCGGTTGAGCGCGCGGCCTTCTTCGGTTGCATTCGTCGCAATCGGAGCAGTCTCGCCGAAACCCTGCGAACGGATACGTGCAGCGCTGACGCCGCGCGATGCCAGGTAGTTTGCAACGGCCTGGGCGCGCTGTTCGGACAGGCGCTGGTTGAACGAATCGGAACCGGTTGAATCGGTGTGACCGTAAACGTCGATCAGGCTGTCTGGATATTGCTGCAGGCTGCCTGCAACCGTGTCCAGCGTGTCACGGAATGCCGGCTTGATGGTGTAGCTGCCAACGTCGAAAGTCACGCCATCCGGCAGGTTCACAAGGATGGCTTCGCCGCCATCGACTTCAGTAACATCGACGCCGGAACCGGCGGTCTGTTCTTTCAGTTCCTTGATCTGCTGGTCCATTTTGTAGCCGACCACGCCGCCAGCAACGCCGCCAACGCCCGCACCGATGATGCGTCCGGTCTTTCCGCCGATTACACCGCCCAGAAGGCCGCCGAGAACCGCACCGCCGACACCGCCGATTGCAGTGCGCGATACTTTCTTCTCACCGGTGTTCGGGTCGGTAACGCAGCCCGAAACTGTAACGAGCGAGAGAGCTGCGAGGCTCGACATGAAAATTCTTGATTTGGCCATGGGGTTTTCCCCTCCTGTAAAAATGTATTCGGCAGTCCTGAGCGGGCCGCACCCACCTGCGCCGCATTACCTAAACTCTGAACAGGGCCGCATGTTCCCGCAGGACGCACGATGCAGCTGCTCGGGCGCTTACCGGCAACATCTGCTAAGGAATGCTGGCACGCGTAGACAATTGTGCTAGCGGAAAAGGGTGACACCTTTTCCATGGCCAGACCTGCTCATCATCGGCACTCTCATTGTGATCAATGGCGTGTTCGCCATGTCCGAGCTCGCCATCGTATCCGCGCGCACGGGCCAGTTGCGCAGCGCTGCGGACAAGGGCAGCCATTCGGCCAATGTTGCCATGAATCTGGCAGCCAATCCGGGTAAATTCCTGTCGACGGTCCAGATCGGCATTACTCTGATAGGGATCATCGCCGGTGCGTATTCAGGCGCCAGCTTGGGCCGCCCGGTCGGTGAACGGCTGGAACTGCTCGGCGTGCCGGGCGAGATGGCTGACGATGCTGGATTTGCGCTGGTCATCGCCCTGACAACGTATTTCAGCCTCGTGGTTGGTGAACTGGTGCCGAAACAGCTGGCCCTGCGCGCAGCAGTTCCGATCTCCCTGGTAATGGCGCGCCCGATGGCAATACTCGCCAGGGTCGCAGCGCCGCTTGTGTGGGTGCTCGATACGTCTTCCGGGCTTTTGATTCGTCTGTTCGGTATTCGCCCGGGCGGGCAATCCTCCGTCACCGCGGAAGAACTGCACATGATTTTCGCCGATGCAACGCGCTCGGGCGTGATCGAAAGCGATCAGCGGCAGATTCTGACCGGTGCTGTACGGCTGGCCGAACGTCCGGTGCGTGAGGTGATGACGCCCAGGACGGAAATCGACTGGATCGACATTTCGGCGGACGAAAAACAGATCCGCAAGGCAATCGACGACAGCCCGCACTCCTTGCTGCCGGTGGCCGATGGCTCACCCGACAAGATACTGGGCGTGATCAAGGTGCGCGAAGTCCTCGCGCTCATGGTGCGGGGCCGGAAAATCAATCTCAAGCGGCTGATGAAAAAAGCTGAAATTGTCCCGGACCAGCTCGATGCGATGGACGCGCTGCGCAGCTTGCAGCAGGCCGAAATCGCGATGGCGATGGTGCATGACGAATACGGCCACCTCGACGGGATCGTGACGCCTGTCGATCTGCTGACCGCGCTGGTGGGCCAATTCGTTAGCGATCAGGATGAAGGCGATACGCCATCCATCGTGGAGCGGACCGACGGTTCGCTGATCGTGTCTGGTAGCCTGTCCGCCGACGATCTGGCTGACCGTCTCGGGCTTGATTACGGCGACGAGCGCGAATTTGCGACCGCCGCAGGGTATGTCCTGTCGATCATCAAGAAGCTCCCGCTGGAAGGCGAGAGTTTCATTGAACAAGGCTGGAAATTCGAGGTCATCGACATGGATGGCCGCAAGATCGACAAGCTGATAATCAGCCGGGCAGATCAGTCCGGCGCAAGCGATACTGCGGAAGCCTGAGTGCCCGCGTCGCTGCGGGCACGAAAGACGCTTAGCCGGGAATGATTGCCTGGCTGTTCTGACCGTCACCTTCGGGTGCAGCGATGATGTCGCGGGTAACGCGGCCCTTCGCGACCGTATTGGTCTGGGGATCACCAACCGATGAGCGGATGCCCGGTGCGGCAACGCCGGCACGGTCGAGCGCGCTGGTTTCAACGCCGCTACGCGGGGCAGGGCCGCCGAACAGAGCCTCGAGAGCTTGCTCGCTCGCAGTGCCTTCCGACGGACGCGGGGCGCCCGGTGCCGGCGGAACCAGATTGAAATCTGGCGGAACGACGAGCGGAGCCTGACGCTGTACGGCAAACTCATCAGGACGCTCACGGCCCAGAATGCCGCCGCTGCTGCCGCATGCGGCAAGAACGGTGCTGGCTGCGCCGAGAAGGATGATGGTGGCTGTCTTACGCATAATTCTTAGCTCTCCACGGCAGGTGCCGTCTCGTTCGTATCTGTTTCGTCCTTATCGCGCACGAAGAAGGATCGGGCAAGGATGATGACCACACCGATGGTGATAGCCGCATCGGCGACGTTAAAAATCAGGAAGGGGCGAAAATCCCCGAAATGGAGATCGGCATAGTCGATGACATAGCCGTATTCGAACCGGTCACGGATATTGCCCAGCGCACCGCCCAGGATCATCGCCAGGCCGATAATGTCGCCAAATGCCTTTTCGCGCATCATCCAGATGGTCACCACCAGCGCGATACCGGCGGTCGCCAGCACCAGGCCCCAGCGCATTTCCGGCGATGTCGCCTCGAACATGCCCAGCGACACGCCGAAATTCTGCGTCCAGCGCAGGTCGAAAAACGGCAACAGGTCGATCACGCCGCCCGGCTGGTTGCGCAGGTCGAGCGGGCCGACCATCAGGTGTTTCACCCACTGGTCGACCGCAAAGATAGCCAGCGCGATGGCGAGGCCGATGGCGCGGGGTTTGGTCAGGAAGCTCATGCCGCTGCATCCATTTCAGTCACGACCTCGTCGCACCGGCTGCACAATGCGCCGTCTTCGGCGACGTCAGGCAGCAGGCGCCAGCAGCGGCCGCATTTGTTATCGGATGTGCGCGTAACTTCCACGGTGCTGCCTTGGCCGCGCACGACTGTCGCGGCGATGAACAGTTCTGCCAGATCAGCATCGCTGAACCCATCGGGTATGGCGGAGGAGGGCACGCTAACGTCCGCCTCCAGACCCGACCGGATGGTTTTCTCGCGGCGCAGCGGCTCGATTGCTTCCATCACGTCTTCGCGCAGTTCGCGCATCGCGTCGAAACGTCCGGCGAGTGCATCGTCGATCCAGTCGGCAGGCAGCGCGTGCAATTCTTCCAGATGGATGCTGGCGCGGTCGGGGAAGCGTGTGCTCCACACTTCCTCGGCGGTATAGACCAGCACCGGCGCGGTGTAGCGGATAAGCGCCTGGAACAGGATGTCGAGCATCGTGCGGTATGCGCGGCGCTCCAGCCCGTCGGGGGCATCGCAATACAGCCGGTCCTTGCGGATATCGAAGAAGAACGCCGACAGGTCTTCATTGGTAAACTCTGCCAGCGCACGGACGTATTCGTTGAAATCGAAATCATCGATTGCGGTGCGCAGATTGGCGTCGAGCTTCGCCAGCCGGTGCAGCATATACCGCTCTAGCTCGGGCATTTGCGCGGTCTCAACACCCTCGCTTTCGTAATCGAAATCGCTGAGCGCGCCGAGCAGATAGCGGAACGTGTTGCGCAGCTTCCGATAGGTGTCGCCGACGCCTTTCAGGATTTCATCGCCAATGCGGTGATCTTCGGTGTAATCGACCGAAAGCGCCCACAGGCGGATGATGTCCGCGCCGTATTGTTCCATCACCTTCAGCGGATCGACCGTGTTGCCCAGGCTCTTGGACATTTTCATGCCCTTGGGGTCCATGGTGAAACCGTGAGTCAGCACAGCCTTGTACGGCGCGCGGCCGCGTGTGCCGCAGCTTTCCAGCAAGGACGACTGGAACCAGCCCCGATGCTGGTCGCTGCCTTCCAGATAGAGATCAGCGGGCGATTGCAGTTCCGGCCATTCGTCCGATTCCAGAACGAAGGCGTGAGTGCTGCCGCTGTCAAACCAGACGTCGAGAATGTCGCCGATCATTTCGTAATCGTCGGGGTTGCGATCAGGGCCGAGATATTCGGCAGCGCGGCTTTCCTCCCATGCGTCGACGGTGTCGTTGGCAATGGCGGTCTGGATGCGGCGGTTGACGTCAGGATCGACCAGCAATTCCCCGCTCTCCCGGTGTACGAAAAGGGCGATAGGCACGCCCCATGCGCGCTGGCGACTGATCAGCCAGTCGGGCCGGCCCTCGACCATGGAGCGCAGGCGGTTGCGGCCCTTTTCAGGCACGAAGCGGGTCGAGGCAATCTCGCCCAGCGCAATTTCTCGCAGCGTGGGGGACCCTGCCGTGACTTCTTCATCGATAGTCGAATCGCCGCCTTCACCTTCCCAACTCTGTTCCGCGGGGGAGATCGCGGGCAAGTGGCCCAGATGCTCGTCGATCGCGATGAACCATTGCGGGGTGCAGCGATACACGACCTTGGCTTTGGAGCGCCAGGAATGCGGGTAGCTGTGCTGGTAGTCGGCGCTGGCGGACAGCAACGCACCCGCTTCGCGCAGATCCGAGCAGATCGGGCCTTCGGGCGCATTGAACGGCTTGTTGATCACGCTGCGGCGGCGTTCCTTGCCCTCTGCATCCAGATCGTTCGCGCCCAGCCACAGCCAGTCGTCGCGGTAACGCCCGTCGCCCATGACAGCGAAGACCGGATCGATGCCGTTCGCCTTGCACAGGTCGAAATCGTCCTCGCCGTGATCGGGCGACATATGGACGATGCCGGTGCCGCTGTCGGTTGTGACGAAATCGCCGGCAAGCATGGGCCGCGGCTTGGCGTAGAACCCGCCGAGATGGTGCATCGGGTGACGGACGATGGTTCCGGCTAGGTCGGAGCCTTTGATCATTTTTACCAGCGAGCCGTCGCCGGACTTCGGGTCAAAGCCCCACCTATTCATTGCTTCCGCTTGTAACCCACCTTCGTTCGCGATGAGAAAGCGCTTACCGTTCCAGTCAATAATATCGTAGTTTATACTCGGCCCATATGCGAGCGCCTGATTGACCGGAATCGTCCAAGGCGTCGTAGTCCAGATCACCGCATATGCGCCGACCAGTTCGGGGATCGCGCTCTCGACAATCTCGAACGCCACATCGATCTGCGGGCTGTCGGTCAGGTCCTGATATTCGACCTCGGCATCGGCCAGTGCGGTTTCCTCAACCGGCGACCACATCACCGGCTTCGCGCCGCGATAGAGCTGGCCGGTCTCGGCGAATTTGTGCAGTTCGGCGACAATCGCGCCTTCCGCTTTTGGGCGCATGGTCAGATAGGGTTTGTCCCACCGGCCATTGATGCCCAGCCGTTTGAGCTGTTCGCGCTGAACATCGACCCATTTCTGAGCGTATTCGCGGCATTCGGCGCGGAATTCCTTGGCGGGGACTTCCTTCTTGTCCAGCTTCTTCTTGCGGTAGAGTTCCTCCACCTTCCATTCGATCGGCAGCCCGTGGCAGTCCCAGCCGGGAACGTAAGGCGCGTCCTTGCCCAGCAGGCTTTGCGTGCGCACCACTGTGTCTTTCAGCACATGGTTGAGCGCGTGGCCGATATGCATATCGCCATTGGCGTAAGGCGGGCCATCATGGAGGATGAACTTCTCGCGGCCGCTGCGCGCCTCGCGCAGTTTTTCATACAGGCCGATTTCTTCCCATTTCGCCTGAATGCCCGGCTCCTTGTGCGGGAGGCCGGCTTTCATGGGGAAGTCGGTCTTCGGCAGGAAGACCGTGGGGCGATAATCGCGCTGCGTAGGTTCGTCAGACATAGGGCAGTGCCGTTAACGGAAACCGCCCCCTAAGGGAACATCTATTGATCGCGGTCAGTCGCGTGCCTGCCGCCGGCGTTCCAGCGCCTGTGCCAGCTGTTCTTCCTCCAGCTCGGTCCGGGTGTTGAAATCGGGGCGCAGCGCGGGGCCGACGGCATACATGTCATCCACCCACAGCCAGCCGTTGAAGGTGCTGGGAACATCGCCCAATTGTTCGGGCAGATCGATCCCGCGCGGCGCGTCGTCTGATCCGACCGGGCCGAGCATGATGATCTCGACCCCGGCATCCTGCATCCGCTGGATCATCCGGTTGGGCCAGCCGGGCATGACCCATTGATAATCGAGCGCGACGAAGATGGTCCCGCTGGCGCGGCAGCTGTCGGGCACGACCCCGAACCAGCCCACGAGCGCGTAATCCTTCGAACACTGTTTCGCGCCCTGCTGGGAAAAGGCCCAGGCATCGGGGTACAGTTCCTTGATCCGGCGGACGGGGGCGTCAGCGCCGTAAAATGCGTCCTTGTTGTAATCGATCCGCCGGCCAGCTTCTTCGAGCTTGGCTGCGAGCAAGTCTGCCTCGGCCGCGTCCTTGCTCTTGAAATTGAAGATGAACCGACCGCGCGGCGCAGCGGCAATCCCTTCGGCCAAGGTGGGGATTGCACCGATATGTTTGCCGCGAAACGGAAATGTCTTTCCGCCATCTGCGGTGTAGCCATGGCCTGCGTCCAGTTGCTTCAGCTCGGCAAGAGTGAAACCGCGCGTATCGCCGCTGGCATTCGTGCGGCAGTCGGCCGTCCAGTCATGGAACAGGACAATTTCGCCGTCGGAAGTCGGGGCAATGTCCACCTCGATCATCACCGCACCGGTGCGGCCCGCCTCGCGGATAGAGGGGACGGTGTTTTCCAAAAATTCATGCACTGGTTGTTCAATGCGCGTGGCGGTGCAATCGTCCCGGCCCAGATCGGACTGGTCATACGCCTGATACACCCCGCGATGCGCGACCAGCTTGACCCCGCCCTGCGGCGCAGCGGCCAGCCAACTGGCATTGTAAACCGTCAGGCCGACAAACATCAGTGCGAGCGCAAAGCCGACGCGCTTCAGCCAGCGTTTCATGCAAGCAGGCTCCGCGCCTTGTCGCAGTCACGCTCCATCTGTTTCATCAAACCGTCCAGCGAATCGAATTTCGCCTCTGGGCGGAGGAAATGATGGAAAGCGACTTCGATTTCCTGACCATAAAGATCGCCGGAGAAATCGAAGAAATAAGGCTCCAGCAATTCTTTCGGCGGTTCGAACTGGGGCCGGATGCCGATATTTGCAGCACCTTTCAGCTCCTCGCCAGTGGCAAGGATCCGGCCGGTCACGGCGTAGATTCCGAATTTGGGGCGCAGGTAGTTTTCGATTGAAAGATTGGCGGTGGGATACCCGATTTCCCGGCCTCTCTTGTCGCCGTGCTCCACGATCCCGCGAATGGCAAATGGCCGGGTCAGCAGCCGTGCGGCTTCCTGCGGATCACCGCGGCGCAGCGAATCGCGAATCCGGCTGGACGAGATGACCTCGTCATTGTCGCCAACCGGCCCGACAGTGCGCGCGCGAATACCATGCGCGGCTCCGACATCGGCCAGCACCTGGACATTGCCGCCGCGCGCCTTGCCGAAGGTGAAGTCTTCGCCCGTAACCACGCCGGCGGCACCCATCCGGTCCGCGAGAATGTCTTCGATGTAATCTTCCGCGCTGGTTCCGGCGAGCTCGGCATCGAAGTGGAATACCAGCATCGCTGTTGCCCCAGCGGCGAGATACAATTCCTGCCGCTGTTCCAGCGTCGTCAGACGAAACGGTTCTACATCGGGCTTGAAGAAGCGGACCGGATGCGGATCGAATGTCGCGACAATTGACGGGCGGCCTTCTTCGCGCGCCCACCGGATTGCTTCGCCGGCAACTGCCTGGTGGCCTTTGTGAAAGCCGTCGAAATTACCCAGTGCAACGATCGCACCGCGCAGCGAATCGGGCACCGGTTCGCGGTGATCGAGCCACCTCATTGCGGGCTGCCCGGTTCCAGCCCTGCGGAAATGACCCGCAGCGCATTGCCGCCCATTACCGCGCGGATCTCGTCTTCGGTGAATCCCGCATCCATCAATGCCTGCGTCACATGCACCAGGCCAGCGGTGTCGAACCGTACGGTCACCGCCCCGTCATAATCGCTGCCCAGCGCGACATGTTCGATGCCGACCAGATCGCGAACATGCTTCATCGCCCGGGCAATCGCCTGCGGTGATGTGTCGCAAACCGCGCCTTCCCAATAACCGATGCCGATGATCCCGCCAGTTGCCGCAACGCCGCGTATTTCATCGTCGGTCAGATTGCGGTTCACCTTGCAAGTTGCCTGCACTCCGCCGTGGCTGGAGACGACCGGGCGCCGCGCGAATTGCAGCAATTCGGCGACTCCGTCATGGCTAAGATGGGCGATGTCGACGATCATGCCGCGCGCCTCCATGCGCCGGATGACATCGCGGCCCATCACGGTCAGCCCGCCCTTTTGTTCGCCATGCATCGATCCGGCGAGGTCGTTGTCGAAGAAATGCGTCAGGCCGGCCATGCGGAATCCGGCGTCGTAAAGCCGGTCGAGATTGCCGGGATCGCCTTCAAGATTGTGTAGCCCCTCGATGCTCAGCATCGCACCGACTGGCCTGGCATCGCCAATGCCGCGGGTCGTCAGCAGATTTTCAAGCTCGGCCGGTGCGGAAATCCTGGTCAGAGCGCCATCCGATTCCGGCACTGCGGCGCCGAGTTTTGCCGCGTGATACAGCGACCGTTCCAGCAGCGATCCCCAAGTGCGAACCGGCTGCAATTGCCCGATCACCAGCGCAGTGATGTTATCGCCGTCAGCGCTGTTTGAATCGTAATTCTGGTCGGTCGGGGTCTTTGTCACGCTGGAGAATATTTGCAGCGCTACATTCCCGTCCTGAAGGCGGGGCAGGTCCATCTGGCCGCGCACGCGGTCAGACAGGACATCGCGCTGCCACATCAGCGTGTCGGAATGCAGGTCGATGATGGTCAGGGTGCCGTGCAGCGCCTGCGCGTCGGCGCGAATTTCCGGCAATGGCTTGCCATCGATCCGGTTCATATCGCGTTCGACATAGCCCGGCACGAAGATGAAAAATGCCGCGGCGCAGATGCCGACGAGCACCAGCAGTCCGATGATGACCTTGCGGATCATGCGCACCGCTCCAGCGTCAGGAATGAATAGGCCGGGCGATCATTCTCGGCCGCATGATCTTCGCGCGCAGTGACTTCCCATGTGGCCCCCAGCGGCGGCATGAATGTGTCGCCGCTGAACTCCGCGTGCAACTGCGTCAGTTCCACGCGGTCGGCACGGGGCAGGAACACGTCGTAGATCGCAGCGCCGCCGATCACCGAAACGGTGCCTTCGCCAGCCATCGAGAGCGCTTCTTCGACAGAGTGGGCGATTTCGGCGCCTTCACTGTCCCACCGCTCGCGGCGCGTCAGCACGATGTGGCGGCGCCCGGGAAGGAGGCCGGGCAGGCTCTCGAATGTCTTGCGGCCCATGATCATCGGCGTGCCCATGGTCAGCGCCTTGAACCTTTTGAGGTCGGCGGGCAGGTGCCAGGGGAGTTGCCCGTCCTTGCCGATCGCGCCATTTTCGGCCCGCGCATAGATCAGCACGACGGTCTGGTCCGGGTTCTCTTTGGCCTGCGCCATCAAGTGCGCTCTATTCGCGTAAGATGGCCCATCTTGCGCCCTTCGCGCGCTTTTGCCTTGCCGTACAGATGCACATGGGTGTCAGCTTCGGACAGCCGGTCAAGCGCGGTCTTCGCATCCTTGCCGATCAGGTTTTCCATAACGACGCCGGGGGCAATCGTTGCGGTTTCGCCCAGCGGAAGGCCGCACACTGCGCGGATATGGTTTTCGAACTGGCTGGTTACTGCGCCTTCGATCGACCAATGGCCCGAATTGTGGACCCGCGGGGCCATTTCGTTGAAAACCGGGCCTGCATTGGTGGCGAAAAATTCGCAGGTCAGGACACCTACATAGCCAAGCGCGCCTGCGATATTGGACGCGAGCGTTCGCGCGCTTTCCACCTGTTCACGAACCCGGGCGCTGGCGGGCAGGGTGGAGGTAGCGAGAATCCCGTCCTTATGGACATTCTCGGCGCTGTCCCAGAACCGGATTTCTCCGTCTTGGCCGCGAACAAGGATGACGGAAAACTCGGCGAAGAATTCCACGAAACCTTCATAGATCGTCGCGGTATCAGGCAGGCGGATACCCTCTGCATCGCGCGCCGAATCGATGCGCCACTGACCTTTCCCGTCATACCCGTCGCGGCGGGTCTTCAGGATGCCGGGTGCGCCGATACGGTCGACGGCGGACATGAGGTCGGCGTGCGAATCGATGACCGAATACGCCGCGGGCTGCCCGCCCAGATCCTGTACGAAGCGTTTTTCGTTGAGCCGGTCCTGCGCTGTTTCAAGAGCCCGCAGGTTCGGGAACAGCTGCCCGTCGATTGCCCTCAGAGGCTCGACCGGGACATTCTCGAATTCCCACGTGATCACGTCGCATTGCTGGGCAAAAGCGGCCAGCGCCGGGCCATCGGCCCATTTGTTGGCAAAATAATCGTTGGAAACCTGACCCGCGACACCGTCCTTTTCCGGAGAGAAGGTGATGCAGCGATAGCCTAGCTGCGCGGCGGACATTGCCATCATGCGGCCAAGCTGGCCGCCGCCCAGGATCCCGATCGTTCCCCCTGCCGGTACCATTATCGGTCCGGCCGATCTGCGACCGCATTGCTGCGCGCATCGCGCCAGGCGATAAGCCGGCTGGTCAGCGCCGGATCGCTGGTGGCGAGTATCGATGCGGCGAGCAGTCCGGCATTGGTCGCGCCCGCTTCGCCAATTGCCAGAGTGCCGGTCGGCACGCCCGCTGGCATCTGCACGATCGACAGCAGGCTATCCATGCCGGACAGCGCTTTCGACTGGACTGGCACGCCCAGCACGGGAAGATGGGTCATCGCCGCGATCATGCCCGGCAAATGCGCCGCACCGCCGGCACCAGCGATAATAACGCGGATCCCTTCGGCCGATGCGCCTTTCGCAAACTCCACCATCCGGTCGGGAGTGCGGTGGGCGGAAACGATACGGACGTCGCTTTCCACCCCCAGTTCGCCCAGAACTTTCGCTGCACATTCCATCGTCGGCCAGTCTGACTGACTGCCCATGACGATAGCAACCTTGGCCGCCCCGTTTGCTGTTTCCCCCGTGCTCATCACATATCCTTCAGATAGCGCCGCTCACCTGGCTTCATGTCGGCGTCGAATTCGTAAATGATCGGCTGCCCGGTGGGGATTTCCAGCCCGGTGATTTCGTCATCGGAAATGTTCGACAGATGCTTGACCAAAGCCCGCAGCGAATTTCCGTGCGCCGAAATGATGACTGTCTCACCGCTGGTCAGCACCGGCAGGATCGCACTTTCCCAATAGGGCAGAACGCGTTCGATCGTTAGTTTCAGGCTTTCGGTGTTGGGAATGTCGATCCCTGCATAGCGCGGGTCCTGCGTCAGATCGTATTCGCTGCCCGGCTCCATCGGCGGGGGCGGCACGTCGAAGCTGCGGCGCCAGATGTGGACCTGTTCATCGCCGTGCTTGTCACGAGTTTCCTGCTTGTTGAGGCCGGTTAGTCCGCCATAGTGCCGTTCGTTCAGGCGCCAGTCCTTGGTGGTGGGGATCCACAGGCGATCTGCCGCCTCCAGCGCCAAGTTCAGCGTCTTGATCGCCCGGGTCTGCACCGATGTGAAGGAAACGGTCGGGAAAACGCCCTTGTCGGCAAGGAGCTTTCCTGCGGCTATCGCCTCTTCCACGCCCTTTTCCGTCAGGTCGACATCCCACCATCCGGTGAAACGGTTCTCGAGGTTCCATTGGCTCTGGCCATGGCGAACTAGGATCAGGGTAGGCAAGGGATGGCGCTCCTAAGCGTTTCGGGAGCAGTTGCGGTTAGCTTTCAGCGTCCGTTTTGGGAAGCATTTCTTGGTCTGATTCGCCCATTTGCCGCGCTTGCGACTTTCTGCGGCGCAAATTTTCGCGCAATTTTGCAGCGAGCCGTTCCTCGCGGGACAGATTCTCGGTCGATTTGGCGGTTTGGTCAGACATTTGGACATCCCTTGCCAATATTGCTGCGGGTGCTCAAGCTTTTCGCTATCAAGCGGGTTGACTTTAGGAGGCTGCGCGACAATAGGGCGCGCCTTGATTGGAGCGCTGCTGTAGCTCAGTGGTAGAGCGCGTCATTGGTAATGACGAGGTCGAGAGTTCAATTCTCTCTAGCAGCACCATCACTTCCGCTTAGTGTTAGAACGGTTTCCTACGGGGAGTGCGTAAAGCTTAGTGCCTGTGTGGGTATCGGGTGGGTGATGCTTGTGACGCAACCAGGTCCTGTCCCTGCGACAATTCCGCATCAGCGCATACTCGGATAGGGGGAACCTCTAACGGGTCTCTAGCAGATTGTCCGCTTTGCTGAGGACGTTTGCGCCAGCCGAATTTCCGCTAACGGCCCGATTGCGGACCTGTGTATCGGACGTCCTCGGCCTTCGCATGACAGCCTGTTGGCTCCCGCATTCCCGCCCGCGACATTTCTGACCAAGACCACAGGCCCACGCTTGCACAAGAGTGGAGTCTATGTTCTCGTCGGATATGATCTTTGAAAAATAGGGGCACTTCATGAGAAATTTCGCAGTGGGTGTGATCGCTCCAGGTCTTATGCTTTTGCCATTGCCTCTCCTTGCCCAAGAGGACGATGGTGTGGGCACGGCGGAAATGGTCATGACGACGACAGCCGAGCCTACTGCCGAAGCTCATTTCCTCGAAGGCCTCGCGCTGCTGCATAATTTTGAATATGCCCGGGCGGCTTCCGCTTTCAAAGCGGCTCAAATGGCCGACCCTCAATTCGTGATGGCCTATTGGGGCGAGGCTATGACGCATAATCATCCGCTGTGGGAACAACAGGATCGTGATGCAGCGCTTGCGGCGTTGTCAAAGTTGGGGTCCACGCCCGAGCAGCGAGCGAAAAGTGCTCGCTCGGCAAAGGAACGACAATGGCTTGCTGCCGTTGAAGCGCTGTATGGAGAAGGATCCAAGCAAGAACGTGACCTCGCCTATCTGGAAAAGATGCGGGACATGTACGCGAACGAAAAGAAAGATATCGATGCGCGGGCGTTTTACGCGTTGGCAATCCTGGGATCATCGCATGGCGGTCGGCAAATACCACTTTACATGAAGGCCGCTGGGATACTGGAGGAAGGGTTCATGACCCATCCGTCTCACCCAGGAATTCTTCACTATCTAATCCATTCCTACGATGACCCGGTGCATGCGCCGCTTGGGGAGCGTGCAGCCGCCCGCTACGCCGCAATCGCACCCGACGCTGGTCATGCACAACACATGGTCAGTCATATCTTTCACGCCTTGGGAAATTGGGAAGCATCCGAGACGGCCAACATCAACGCCGACGCAGTGGTGGATCGACAGCGAATTGCTATGGGCAGGGAGCCAACCGATTGCGGTCATTACAACGAGTGGCTCGCCTATTCTCTTGCGCAGCAAGGCAAGGATGCAAGTCCGATTGTCGAGGGCTGTCGCGCGGAAGCTGTCGCCGAATTTGGCAGGGCAGACGAATTCGGCCGAACTGGAGGATGGAGATCAGCGAGCAGCAGCTACGCTAACATTGCGCTGCATTGGGGCATCGCCAGCGGAGAGTGGCCTACCCCTGTTTCCTGGCCTCACGATAACTTTCTTAAGGCGCAATTCAACATGGCATATGCGGAGTTGCTAAAGTCACGCGGAGATTCCGACGCGGTCGTGGCAGCGCAATCCGAAATGGAAAGGCTATACGCTTCTCTTATGGATGCTCTCCCAAGCGAGATGCCTGATGAGAAAACCCTTCCGGCCTGGGCTGAACGTACCATCGCGCAAGGGCAAGCCATCATGACGCTGGAAGGCGGCGACATCGAACAGGGTCTTGCCCTGCTCAGGGCTGCCGCCGAGGCGGAAGCCGAATTGCCCGTTGTCTTCGGGCCGCCTGCAATCGAGAAGCCAAGTTGGGAATTGCTTGGCGAGGAACTCCTCGCGCTCGGTCGTTACAAAGAGGCTGCCCAGGCATTCGAGGAGGCGCTGGCATTTTCGCCTGGTCGCCTCTTGGCAAGACAAGGTCTGGAAACAGCCCGCAGGGCCGCTGCCCCCGGCTCGTAGGTCCGGATAAATTATCAGGGTCGCATCAAGCAATTCTCGGCTCAGGGGCTGTCATCCGTGAAGCGGCCCAATGGCGGTTGGAAATCGAGCCTGTCAGGACTTCCACTTTCCCCCCTTGATTTGCGGACATGGGCGAACTCTGTTCTAAAGGGCGGGCAGGCGGTCGCATCTCGGCTTGCAAAAGGAGGTTTCCTTGTCGGCACTTGCATTCATCGCCGCGCTTGCGTCTTCGGCTCCGTTCGCGAGCGCCACTCTCCCGCTGCCACCCGAGCTTCGCGAAAGTGCCTCGATCGTCTCGCTCGACAGCGAAGGCAATGTCACCGCTCTGCGAAGCGGAGATGGCAAGATGGTCTGTATCGCTGACCGGCCAGACGACGTAACTTTCGATGTCCGCTGCTACCATCGCGACTTCATCCCCTATTTGTATCGCGTTAGGCGGCTTTCCGCTGAAGGCATTTCCCGGGCAGACATCGACGCACGCATCGAGCAGGAGATGGAAGCGGGCACGTTCCACATGACCATGAGACCGACCGCCGGTTATCGCATGCTAGGCCCAATCACGGCGCTCACGGAGGACGGTACCGCCTGGACCGACGAGATGTGGCGGTGGCAGTCAATACACATCCCCAATGCAACGGCGGAAGATCTAGGATTTGTCACAGAGGAAGATCTGGGGCTTGTCACGGGGGATGAGGCGTTGATGCCATATGTCATGGCGAGCGGCGATCTCTGGTCACATGTGATGATCAATTCGCCTCCCGAATAGTCAACGGTTCAGCGGCTAGGCCTATGTCCGCTCCCACCCTCAGTTCGAGACTAATTTGCCGAGCTCGCGACGCGCCAGGAGCGGACGGGCAGCCAATGACCCGATTACGGACAGTCTATTGCTGGACTGCGTTTGAGAGTAGCGGCCGAGTTGGTGCATGCCATATTCCGGCCAACCATGTATTGAGTGGGTGTGAAACCCAAGATACTCACAACCATACGTGACTACTCGTGGAGTCAGTTCGGGGCCGACACTCTTGCCGGTGTGACCGTTGCGCTCGTCGCACTCCCGCTCAGTATTGCCATCGCAATTGCATCAGGCGCGCCACCTGCTGCCGGCTTGGTAACAGCGATTGTGGCCGGGTTTCTAATTTCGGCTCTTGGCGGCAGCCGGGTGCAGATCGGCGGCCCGACCGGAGCGTTCATCGTGGTGGTCTACGCTATCATCCACGAGCATGGCTTTGACGGCTTGCTGATTGCCTCGGTGATGGCAGGGTTGATCCTTTTGCTGGCGGGCCTCCTGCGTGCCGGGCGCCTTATTCGCCACGTTCCCGAAGCGGTCATCGAAGGATTTACGATTGGCATCGCGGTGGTGATCGCGATCAGCCAGCTCAAGGATCTTGCTGGGATGACCGGCCCCGCATTGCCTGCCGACTTTGTGCCAAAATTTGAAGCCCTCTGGGCGATGCGGCAGTCCATCGATCCTGCAAGCATCGCAATGGGCGTTGGCGCAGTGGCGGCAATCTTGATCCTGCGCCGTCTGGCACCACGAGTACCGTGGCTGGTGCTGGTGGTGGTGCTCGCCAGTGTTGCGACGGCGCTTGGCTTTGCTCCGGTAGAGACGGTGAGCGCGAGATATGGCGCGCTGGCAGATACCTTCCCGATGCCGTCGCTTCCGAAAATCAGTGCTGACCAACTGGTAGCGCTGCTTCCGTCAGCACTCACTATTGCTTTTCTTGCGGGGATAGAATCCCTCCTCTCCGCAATCGTAGCAGACCGGATGATCGGCGGCGCTCACCGTTCGAATGCGGAGCTCATCGCACAAGGGGCCGCCAACATTGCCTCGCCGCTCTTTGGAGGCCTGCCAGCGACCGGCGCGATTGCCCGCACGGCAACCAATGCGAATGCCGGCGGACGCACACCAGTTGCTGGCATGATCCATGCCCTTTTCGTTCTGCTTGTTTTGCTCTTGGCAGCACCAATTGCAGGCGCACTCGCATTACCTGCACTCGCAGCCTTGCTGGTCGTTACTGCCTGGACGATGAGCGAACCGCACCGCTGGCCGGATCGATTGCGGTTGCCCAAGGCTGACCTGGCTTTGCTTCTAGGGACCGCTGCAATGACGGTGCTGGTAGACCTCACCGTCGCCATTGCGGTCGGGACGATGATCGGACTTGCCCTCAGGCTTTCGCGTGGAGAGATAGTGGCACCGCGCTGGCACACCCCGTTCCGTTGGGGCGGAGACAATCGAGAGGACTGACCCGCCAGGGCTTGGACCAGCTGTTGTTCAGTAACATGCGGCCGCTAGCAGATGCTCAGCTTTGCCGGACCTGCATTTGTCTGGAGCGGCGGCGATTTCATTGCGCAGAGAACCATCTGCCCTCAAATATAACGCCGTGTATCTGCACATCGTTCAGCGCTTTTGCGCCGCTCTCAAAAGGGTCGCGGTCCAGCACAACAAAGTCCGCTTTTTTCCCAGAAGCAATACTGCCGACCTGATCATCGAGCCCGATGACCTGCGCCGCCTCGATCGTTATCGCACGAAGCGCCTTCTCCAGGCTAAGCCGCTCCTGAGGAGCCTTCTCATTGCCTTCAAGGGTAATCCGGGTGCTGGCGACCCACGCCAGATAGAGCGGGTCAATCGGGGCCATATTGAAATCGCTGTGAAGACCAAGCGGCACCCCTTTGCGCTCAAGGGAGCCGAGCCGGTTCATCTGGGCCGCACGATCAGGCCCAAGGCCGCTTCGCGCATAGGCATCACCAAGGATGCGGATGTAATTCGGCTGAGCGGACACCATCAATCCCATTTCGCCAATGCGCCGGTTCTGCGCTTCGGTTGAATAGCCCAGATGTTCGAGCACGCGGTCCTGCGCTTCGCGTTCCGGGAGGCGTTCGAGAATGCCAAGCAAGACATCAGCGCCTTTGTCCCCGTTGACATGCGTGTGCAGGCTCCAGCCCGCGTCCCAGAAACGCTTTGCCTGTTCTTCAAGAACGTCCGGTTCGGTAATCCATTTGCCTTCGTGGCCATCGCTGTAGCCGGGCGGGTTCATCTGCATGAACTGGGCAAAGAATGCCCCGTCAGCGAACAGCTTTACGCGGTCCGAGAAGAAGAATTTCTCGCTCCCATATTTACCGCTCGTCCTTGCTAGCCAGTCATTCGGGTCGCCTTCGACCGATGGAGCGACCGGTATCGCGAGGATGCGTGAAGGCGTGTCATCCTGGTCATAAAAGCTCTTGAATAGCGGCGCTTCCGCTTCGATCCCGCCGAAACCGCCAAAAGCAAGATCGGCGCTTGTTGTGACGCCGTTCTCCAGCATCATCTGGCGCATCTCGACCAGGCCCTGCTGCATTTTCTGCGGAGAGAAGAGGTAAGGGCGCAACTTCTCGACACCATTGAACAGGGCGGTTTCATGGATAACGCCGGTCGCAAAGTCGGCATGCGACGGGTCGATGCCGGGGCGATCAAATTCGGCTACGAAAGCCTCCTGCGTCCCGATGTCGAGCAATTCGAGCGCTTTAGTGTTGGCAATGATTTCATGGAAACTGCGCTGCCAGATAACAACCGCACGATCAGGCGCGATT
Organism: Pontixanthobacter luteolus; assembly: GCF_009828095.1. Taxonomy (GTDB): domain Bacteria; phylum Pseudomonadota; class Alphaproteobacteria; order Sphingomonadales; family Sphingomonadaceae; genus Pontixanthobacter; species Pontixanthobacter luteolus. Next base: position 600,826 of record NZ_WTYP01000002.1, read on the forward strand.
GCATCAAGCTTCTGCCGGGTCATCTCGCCATGAAACAGGCGGTGATGCCCCCAGGTGATGAACAGCTCTTCCTCGCTTTCGGCAAGCGCTTCACGCAGCCGCGCTTCGTATTCCTCCTCGCCTGTGACGCCGGGATAATGACGCCCCGGCAAATCCCACGCCTCCGGACTGATAAATGGAAGCGGCAGCATCATGATCGTCTGCATCGGATGGATATGAGGCTCGACGAAGCCTGGCATGAGGACTTGCGATGCAAATTGGCGGTCGACCGTTACGCGCCGACCATCGGTCCACGGCGCGAGCTCCTCAAGGTTCTGTGCGACCGCGACGACGATGCCATCGGAAACAGCAACATATTTGGCTTGCGGATAACCGGGCTCCATCGTGATGATTTTGGCGGCCTCGTAAACGACGATGTCGTCATAGGTTGAGACGATTGGCTCACTCTTCGCATGAACCGGGCTGACGGCCGCGAGACACGCGACCATTACGACCAAAAACCAATATCTCATGCCCCAAATCCTCTCACGCCTTAGCTAGTCGATCGCGTGCTTCTGGGCAAATATGCGATGATCGCAGGCACCGCGATTGCACCCTATTTGACGGGGCTTGAACGCAGCAGGAACCGGCCTGTTCGCGGACCATCTGGTATGCACCTGTCCGGCTGCGTCACGGAAGTCATCGATTTATTCCATGAAAGCCGCTCGCTACAGCCTGCCGTTTCTGCAGGGATGACGCAGGTCGATTGCTCAAACCTGATGGGCCGAGAGTTCAATTCTCTCTGGCAGCGCCAATCCGTGAAAATCGATGATGCCAAAAGGCGGCGGCGATGTTGATCGCAGCCAATGCGGCAATTGCGGTCCAGAACACCGTGCCCAGCTGCCCGCCGACAAGTCCGACCGGCGAAAACAGCAGGTAGCAAGCGGCCACCGCAGACAGCAGCAGAATTGCGGTCGGCACAGCCCCCGTCCACGGTGTCAGGTCTACCTTTGCCTTTGGCGTCCGATCGTTGGCCGGCGCGCTGCGCGGCCATATCCAGCTGCATACGAACATGATCGCGATCTCTGCCGCGAACAAGACGGCATAGAGATGGATGAAATGCAGTGTGATCACATCATCCAGCGCGAACCGGATCAGCCCGTAAGCAGTCACGTGGAATATGATCACCAGCTTGGCACCGATGGCGGGGACGCGGCGAGTGAACAGCCCGGCCAGCACGATTGCGATGATCGGAATGTTGTAGAACCCGGTAAAGATGCGGATGATCTGCCACAGCCCCTCGGGCGCGAAATACAGCATGGGTGCCGCAGCAAACGAAAACAGCGCGACCGCAACGCTGGCCCATTTGGCAATCGGCACAACTGCCTCTTCCGACAACGCCCTGCCGCCGCGCATGGCCGGAAGGATATCGAGGCAGAACAGGGTGGCGGCGCTGTTCACCAGCGAGTTGAAGGAGGAGAAAACCGCGCCAAGCAGGACCGCCAGAAACAGACCCATCAGCCAGATCGGAAGAAGGTCGCGAACCAGTTGCGGATAGGCGAGGTCGATGGTGGCGAGGCCCGGCCCGTAGAGGTGATAGGCGATGATGCCGGGGATCATCATCAGGAACGGCACGAGCACCTTGAAGAAGCCGGACAGCAGCACGCCTTTCTGCCCTTCGGCCAGCGACCGTGCAGCCAGCGTCCGCTGGATCACATACTGGTTGGTGCACCAGTAGAACAAATTGGCGATAATCATCCCGGTGAAGATCGTGCCGAACGGCGTCGGGTCATCAGCGCCGCCAATGGCATTCAGTTTCTCCGGATGGTCGCTGGCAAGCCGGGTCAGCCCGTCAACAAATGCGCCCCCGCCGATGGCAAAAATGCCCAGCGCCAGCACCAGCGTTCCAACCACGAGCAGGCCGATACCGTTGATCGTGTCCGACACCGCAACGGCCTTCAGCCCGCCAAACACCGCATAGATGGCGCCGGTGATCCCGATCACCAGAACCATGATCACGAGCGCAGGGAATTCGCCGATCCCGAACAATGCCGGCACGTCGAAAATCTTCATCACCGCGAGCGATCCGGAATACAGCACCGAGGGGATGGTCACGAGACCGTAGCCAAGCAGGAACAGCACCGCCGACATCTGCTGGACCTGCGTATCGAAGCGGCTTTTGAGAAATTCGGGCAGGGTCGTAAACGCACCAGCGAGGTATCGGGGCAGAAACACCAGCGCCATGATTATGGTCGAAACGGCGGCCGTTACTTCCCACGCCATCGACGACATATTGTAGCCATAGGCAGACCCGTTGAGGCCGATCAATTGTTCGGCAGACAGGTTGGTCAGCAGCAGCGAACCGGCGATGAAAACTCCGCCAAGGCCCCGCCCGGCGAGGAAATAACCGTCGCTTGATCCGGCGGTGCCGCGTGTCATCCGCCATGATATGAAAGCCACGAGCGCCATAAACGCAAGGCAGCTTGAAAGCGTCAGCATCAGGTCGGTGTTGTTCAGTTGCCCTCTCCCCCGCCGGACCTTGCCAGCTTTGGCCGCACGGGCAATAGCACGGCAAAAGAATTGCCCGACTGGAGAGAATGCCATGGATTTTGCCCTCAGCGACCAGCAACGCGAATTGCAGGAGGCCGCGCGAAAATTCGCCCGGGCAGAACTGCCCGATCTGGCGCGAGAGCTTGAGAAAGAAGACAAACCGGTCCCGCATGACATGCTCCTCCGGTATGGCGAGCTGGGCTTTCTCGGGGTGAACCTGCCTGAGCAATATGGCGGGTTGGGGCTGGGCCATCTCGATGCGCTGCTGGTGCTGGAAGAATTCGCGCAGGTTTCCGTCGCGGTCGCGTTTCCTGTGTTCGAAGCCCTGACAGGCCCGGTCAGGACAATTGAACAATTCGGCTCTGACGCTCTCAAGGCGAAAATCCTGCCCGAGGTTATTCGCGGCGAAAAGATCGTCGCCGTTGCGATGTCCGAACCCGATGCCGGAACCGCGCTGACCGATCTGACCACCACCGCCCGGATCGATGGCGACACGATTGTGCTGAATGGCCGCAAACGCTGGAGCTCGGGCGCCAGCCATTCGGACTATTACATAACGTATTGCCGGTTCGACGGGATCGAGGGCGCCAAGGGCATCGGTGCTGTGCTGTGCCACAAGGACGATGCCGGTGTCAGCTTTGGAAAGCGCGAGGAATTGATGGGTTTTCGCGGGATCCCTTCGGCCGATATTTTCCTCGACGATGTCCGCGTGCCAGCGGGCAATCTGATCATCGGGGCGGGCGGCTTTGGCAAGCTGATGAGTGCATTCGGGCTGGAGAGGTGCGGCAACGCGACCATGGGGCTGGGCGTGGCTGCGGCTTCGCTGGAAGATGCGCTCGCCTATACGCAGGAACGCAAAGCTTTCGGCAAACCGATCGTCGATTTTCAGGCGGTGCAGATGAAGCTCGCTGAAATGGCGATGAAGGTCGATGCCGCGCGCCTGCTGATATGGCGCGCTGCAGCCAATGCGATGAGCGAGGAAAACGGCGGGCTTCCGACCGTGTATGAAAGCAGCCTCGCCAAATGCTTCAGCAACGAAATCGTGCGCGAGGTTACGCAGCTGGGCGTGCAGGTGATGGGCGGATACGGCTATTCCAAGGAGTACCCGATGGAACAGCGTCTGCGTGACGGGTTCGCCTGGGGAATTGCCGGCGGCACCACCGATGTCCAGAAAACCAACATCACGGCGGCCATGATCGGAAGGCGGTTCAACCAGCGTAGCTGATCGCTGCGGCCGCCCGGTATCGTCTCTTGTGTTTGACAGCCGTATTAGCCATGTAATGCACTATGGACGACACCGAAGACACGCTCACCCCGCTGCACCCAAATCATGTAAAACTCATGCGGGTTATCGCGTTGTTGGTCGCGGTACCGTTCGTGATCGCTTCGCTGGTGCTGGAAGTGTCGCGTGTGCTGCCCGTGGGGTTCTTTGTGGTGCCGGTGGTTCTGGTCGCAGCCTTTCTCGTGATCCGGGTGCCGCTGAGGCGTTATCACGCACGCGGGTATGACATGGGGGGGGACCGTCTGCGCGTCGTGCGCGGCATATTGTTTCATTCAGATACCGTGGTCCCGTTCGGGCGGATCCAGCATATCGATGTGGACCAGGGGCCGCTGCAACGGTTTTACGGGCTTGCGACGCTGACCGTTCACACGGCGGGCACGCACAACGCATCGGTCCATCTCCCGGGCCTCGCGAACGAAGACGCTGCTGCGATGCGCGAGACCATCCGGGCCCATATCCGGCGGGAAACGATCTGAGCGTGGATCAGGCCGCATCCATGCAATCCGGCACGCCCCAGCACACCCATGTGCTGGGTTTCGCGGTCAAGGCGGTGCAGGGTATGCAGAACGCTATCGTCCCGATGGCGGCTGCGTATTTCTCCATGAGCGATCAGCCATGGGCCATTTTTGCCGCGCTGGGCATCGGCGCATTGATTGGACTGCTGTCTGCGGGGATGAGCTATCTCGGCTGGCGGCGACTGACCTACACGGTCGGAGCAGAGGATATCCGGGTCGAAAGCGGCATATTGTCACGCGCCGCCCGCTCCGTTCCCTATGAACGGATCCAGGATGTCAGCATTGAGCAAGGTCTGATCCCGCGGATGTTCGGGCTGGTCCAGGTCAAGTTCGAAACCGGGGCAGGCGGCAAGGATGATCTCGCGCTGAGTTTTCTTTCCGAAGGCGAAGGCGAACGGCTGCGCGAAGTCATCAAGGCGCGCAAGGACGATGCCGACGCAGGGGTAATCTCCGCTGGTGCCGGGCAGGACATACAAGACGCGATGGCAGAGCGAGCTGCGCCCGAACCCGCAGAAGTCCTGTTCTCGATGGATGAGAAACGGCTGGTTACATTCGGGCTGTTCGAATTTTCGCTGGCCGTATTCGCGGTGCTGGCCGGCTTGTTCCAATATGCCGAAACCTTCGCCTCGGTTGAATTGTGGGATCCTGAATTCTGGGAATCATGGCTCGCCGGACCGGGAAGTTGGCTGTCGACCCTCGGGCCAGCAGCGCAGATTCTGGGCCTGATAAGCGGACTGGTAACGCTGGCCATCGTCGGCTCTGCCACCGGGCTGGTACGGACAGTTCTAAGGGATTGGGGTTTTGTCCTCGAGCGCACACCCAAGGGCTTCCGCCGCCGCCGGGGGTTGCTGACCAAAACCGATGTCGTCATGCCGGAACGGCGGGTCCAGGCAATTACCATGACCACGGGCTTCATTCGCCGCCGCTTTGGCTGGCACGGCCTGAAATTCGTCAGTCTTGCGCAGGATAGCGGTTCTGCCAGCCACGATGTTGCGCCTTTCGCTAAACCGGTGGAAATCGCGCCGATCGCGCGGGCGGCGGGCTTTGCCATCCACCCGGCAGACGGCACCCACTGGCACAGGGGCAGCAGAAAATTCAGGTTTGACAGTGCGGTGATCGAGTTGCTGTTCCTCTGCCTGATCGCTGCGGTTGTCGCTACAGCGCTTGCGATATCGGGCAAGGGCTCACCCTTCTATGCTCTCATCATCGCTGCATTGGGATTGGTTCTGGCTTCGAGGCAAATGTTCCTGTGGCGTTTCGATTACAACGCGCTCGACCCAAACTTCCTGTTCATCAAGCGCGGTTGGCTTGCGCCAAAGCTGGAGGTTGCATCCAGGGTGAAGCTGCAATCGGTCGAGATTGCCCGGGGACCGATTGCGAAATGGCGCGGTTATGCAACGCTCAGGCTGGGCCTGGCCGGGGGGACGCTGCAACTGGAAGGTCTGCCGATTGATCGCGCGCGAGAACTGCGCACCGCGATCGTCACCAGTATCGGGGCAACCGATTTCTCCGAACTCGGCCGCTAGGCGCGCAAATCCGACCACGCCGGGTTTTCATCGAATTTGCGTGCGACAAAGGAACATTGCGGATCGATCTTGAAGCCATGCTCGCGCGCGTCTGAAACGAGTGCGTCGACCAGTTGCGCGGCCACCCCGCGGCCGCCAATCGGTTTGGGAACCAGCGTGTGTTCCGCCACCCGTGCCTCGCCGCGTTCGATCCACGTCAGCCGCCCGATTTCCTCATGCCCGTCGACATGCGCGTGATACTCGCCCTCGGTTCCTTCATCGTGGCGTGAGATGGTAACCTGCAATTCGGCTGCATTGTTCAAATGATGTCTCCTTCTTGCGCTCAACGCCCGGTTCACTACAGGCGTTCCTGATGACACGCGCAAAGCAATTCCTTTCGGACAATGCCGCCTCGGTTCACCCGCGCTTGTGGGATGCGATGAAGGCCGCAGACGGGCCTGATTCTCCCTATGATGGTGACCGTGTTTCACAGCAGATGGATGAGGCGTTCACCGATCTGTTCGGCCGCGAGTGTACGGCGCTGTGGGTCGCCACCGGCACTGCGGCCAATTGCCTTGCGCTGGCCAGCATGGTCCAGCCGCATGGCGGGGTGGTGTGCCACCGGGAAGCGCATATCGAAATGGACGAAGGGGGCGCGCCGGGCTTTTACCTGCACGGCGCCAAGCTGCTGCTGGCTGAAGGGGAAAGTGCGAAGATCACGCCGGACACGATTACCGACGTTATCGGTCCGATCCGCGATGATGTGCACCAGGTCCAGCCGCATGCGATCTCTATCACGCAGGCGAGCGAATATGGCTGTTCCTATCGCGCAGACGAAATTGCTGCGATCGCGGAATTGGCCAAGAAGCGCGGCCTGGGGCTGCATATGGATGGGGCACGGTTCGGCAATGCTTGCGCATTCCTCGGCGGATCGGCTTCCGATGCAGCGGGCGCGGTCGATGCGCTGAGCTTTGGCTTCGTCAAGAATGGCGGCCTCAGCGCAGAGGCGATTGTATTTTTTGACGCCGGCCTGGCGGATGTCGCCCGCTATCGCCGCAAGCGGGCCGGGCATCTGCAAAGCAAGGGCCGCTATCTTGCAGCGCAGATCCTCGCCATGCTGGAAGGCGATCTTTGGCTCGACAATGCGCGCAGTGCCAACGCCGCGGCGCAGGAAATCGCCAAGGCTGCCGCAGACCGGTTGATACATCCAGTCGAAGCAAACGAGATATTCCTGCGCTGCACCGCCGAAGAACGCGGGGCACTTCGCGCAGAAGGGTTTGAATTCTACGATTGGGGCTCCGATGCCGCGCGGCTGGTGACGGCCTGGAACACCCCGCAGGAAGATGCGCTGGCGCTCGCGCAGTCCATCGCCAGACTATGACCGACGCCAATCCGCACACTCTGCTCAGACCGCAGATCGCGCTTCCGTTTGCGCTTGTCGCGCTGATCTGGGGCAGCACGTGGTATGTCATTACCGGCCAGATCGGCGAAGTGCCGGCCAGCTGGTCGATTGCGTGGCGGTTTGCCCTTGCAACCCCGGCCATGTTTCTGGTTGCGGTTATCATGCGGAAAAGCCTTGCCATCGGCCGCGCGGGACACCTGCTCGCCATGTTCATCGGCCTCACGCAGTTTTGTCTGAATTTCAATTTTGTCTACCGGGCGGAACTGCATCTGACCTCGGGCGTGGTGGCGGTGATGTTCGGCCTGCTGATGGTGCCCAATGCGCTTTTTGGGAGGGCAATTCTGGGGCAGCCGGTGACCTTGCGGTTCCTGCTGGGCAGTCTCGTCGCGATTGCGGGCATATCCATGCTGCTGCTGCATGAAGCGCGTGTTTCCCCGCTTGGCGGCAATGTCGGCATCGGCATCCTGCTGGCCATCGGGGGTATTCTGGCGGCATCCATCGCCAACGTAGTTCAGGCGAATGAAACAGGCCAAAAGCTTTCAATGCCACCCTTGCTCGCATGGTCGATGCTGTACGGCACGGTCATCGACTTCGCGCTGGCATGGATAACCGCCGGGCCGCCGGTTATCCCGATTCGGTGGGAATACTGGGCCGGGGTGGCATGGCTGGGCCTTGCCGGATCGGTTGTTACCTTCCCGCTATATTACACCATCGTCCGCCAGATAGGCGCAGGACGCGCGGCGTATAACAGCATCGCCGTTATCATCGTCGCCATGCTGATCTCGACCTTTGTCGAGGGCTATCAATGGTCATGGCTGTCGGCATCGGGCGGGGTGCTGGCAATCTGCGGGATGGTGCTGGCGCTTAGGGCGCGGCGTGCGCCGCCCCCTCCGCTGGAGCCGATGTCAGAACCCTAGCGGGTCATTCCGCGTCGAAAATTGCGCGCAGCCCCTGACGGTAGGTCGCATGGCGCGGTTTCCAGCCGAGCACCCGCTTGGCCTTGCCATTCGCGACCCGGCGGTTTTCCGCGTAAAATCCGCGCGCCATCTGTGACAGCCCGGCTTCGTCAAGCGTCTGAAGCGGCGGCAGCTGGGCACCGAGCAAGCGGCAAGCCTCCTCTATCACGGCATTCTGTGCGCAGGGCAGGTCGTCAGAAAGATTGTATGCCCCCGCTGGCGCATCAAGCCCTGCGATCACGCCGGAGACGATATCATCGACATGGATGCGGCTGAACACCTGCCCGGGCAGGTCGATGCGGTTTGCCTTACCCTCGCGCACCCTGTCGAATGCGCTTCTGCCGGGACCGTAAATGCCGGGCAGCCTGAATAAGCGTGAGCCCATTTCGAGCCAGCGCTGGTCGCATTCAGCGCGCGCCGCCCGGCGGCCTGTGCCTGTCTGCGCGCTTTCATCGACCCACGCGCCCTGTGCATCGCCGTATACCCCGGTCGAGGAAAGATAGCCGAGCCAGCGCCCATCGACCGCTTTGCCGTAGGCATCGAGAACCGGGTCGCTACCCTCTGATGGCGGAACCGAGGAAAGGACATGCGTCGCGCGGGCAAGACCCACGCGCACCAGGTTTGCATCGGCGAAATCTATATTCCCCGCACTGCCGGTTGCATCGACAGTCCATCCGCGTTGCCGCAACGCGTCGGCAATGCGGGTGGCGGTGTAACCAAGACCGAATATGAACATTTGCGCCATAGCGGCGTTGTAGGGATTGGACCCTCAAAAGAAAGCACCTAGATACCCATATTATGGACATTGTAACCAACCCAGAGATGGCGGATGCCGCCCCGACCCCGCACGAACCGCCGGTAATCAGGCGGGAGGATTACAAACCGTTTCCATGGCTCATTCCGGAAATCGCGCTTGATTTCGATCTGGGGCTTTCGGCGACACGGGTTGTTTCGAAGCTGACGGTTGTCCGCAATGCCCGTGCCGACGCGTCGCCGACAATCCGGCTCAATGGTGACGGACTGCAATTGCAGTCGGTTAAGGTTGACGGGCAGCCGGTAACCGACTGGTCCATGGACGGCGACGATTTGATGCTGCCGCTTTCGGGTGAAGCGCACGAGGTCGAGATCGCGACGGAAATTGATCCGTCGTCCAATTCGCAATTGATGGGGCTTTATGCATCCGGCGGGATGCTGTGCACCCAGTGCGAGGCAGAGGGTTTCCGCCGGATCACTTTCTTCCCTGACCGGCCCGATGTCCTTTCGACCTATACGGTGCGAATGACCGGCTCGAAGGCTGCGTTTCCGGTGCTGCTTTCCAACGGCAACAAGGTCGCAGAGGGCGGCGGTGAAAATGGTACGCACTGGGCCGAATGGCACGATCCATGGCCAAAACCATCTTACCTGTTCGCGCTTGTGGCGGGCGACCTTGTCGCCAATCACGACAGTTTCACCACCATGTCCGGCCGCGACGTCGAATTGGCGATCTATGTCCGCGAAGGCGATCTCGATCGTACCGGTCACGCAATGCGCTCGCTCATCAAATCGATGAGGTGGGACGAGGAGACATTCGGCCGCGAATACGATCTCGACGTGTTCAATATCGTCGCGGTCAGCGACTTCAACATGGGCGCGATGGAAAACAAGGGCTTGAACGTCTTCAACACCAAATACGTTCTGGCCGATCCCGACACCGCAACCGATGCCGATTTCGACGGCGTTGAAGGGGTGATTGCGCACGAATACTTCCACAACTGGTCGGGCAACCGGATCACGTGCCGTGACTGGTTCCAGCTCAGCCTGAAAGAAGGTTTTACCGTGCTGCGCGACCAGCTGTTCAGCCAGGACATGCAGGGCGAAGCGGTGAAGCGGATCGAAGACGTACGGATCTTGCGCAGCGTGCAGTTTCCGGAAGATTCCGGTCCGCTTGCCCATCCGATCCGCCCGGACAGCTTCCGCGAAATTTCTAATTTCTACACCTCGACCATCTATAACAAGGGCGCCGAAGTCATCCGGATGATGCGCACCATGTGCGGCCCCGAGGCATTCCGGAAAGCGACCGATCTGTATTTCGAACGGCATGATGGTGAAGCCGCCACGTGCGAGGATTTCATCACCGCGATGGAGGATGGTGCTGGGCTGGACCTGACCCAGTTCCGGCTGTGGTATTCGCAGGCAGGCACACCGAAAGTCGACGTCGCGCTGTCCCATTCGGGCGACACCGCGACGCTGACATTGAAACAGAATACACCGGCCACCCCGGATCAGCCGGGCAAGAAACCCATGCCGATCCCGCTGAAGATCGCTCTGTTTGATCGCGACAGCGGCACCCATTCGGGCGAGCAGCTGGTGATCTTCAGCCATGCGGAACAAAGTTTCGAGTTCGGCGGGTTCGCTTCCAAGCCGGTTTTGTCGATCAATCGCGGTTTCTCCGCACCGGTCACGATCGAACGCGACATCGAGGGCGGGGAACTGGTGTTTCTTGCAGCCAAGGATGACGATTCCTTCGCCCGTTACGAAGCGATGCAGGATCTGGTCGTACGCCACCTTACCGCAGCATCGGGTGGCGGCCTCGATGATGCAGATCGCGAAAGCGGGCGCGAGGCAATTGCGACAGCGTTTGGCGCCATCTTGCGCGATGAGGCGCTTGACGATTCGATGCGCGGCGAACTGGTGATGCTGCCCAGTCAGACGTATCTGGCGGAGCAGCAGCTTATCGCCGATCCGTCTCGAATCCACGAGGAACGCGAAGGACTGAAGGCGTGGCTGGGCAAGCGTTTCGAAGATGAGCTGGTGCAATTGCATGGCCGCACATCCGCAATCGCCTTCGATCTCGGGCAGGAAGCGCGCGGCGCACGCAAGGTGAAAACGCAGGCGCTGGTCTATCTGGCTGCCGGCAATCCCGAGCTCGCTTCGGAAATGGCTGCAACGCAATATGATGCAGCGGACAACATGACCGACAGGCAGGGCGCGCTGATGGCCCTCACCGGCCTGCGAACGGCTGCTCGAACCGATCGGCTGATCGATTTCCATCGCCGTTATGCGGACAATGAACTGGTGGTCGACAAGTGGTTCGCGCTGCAGGCCTCTTCGCTCCACCCCTCTGCAATTGAACATGTGAAAGCGCTGGCGGATCATCCCGATTTCAATATCCGCAACCCGAACCGGGTGCGTTCGCTTTACATGGCGTTCGCGGGCAATCCGCACGCCTTCCATGTCGAGAGCGGCGAAGGTTACCGGATCATCGCCGACCTGATTCTCAAGCTCGACCCGATCAACCCGCAGACAGCGGCTCGGTTTGTCCCGTCACTGGGTCGCTGGCGCCGGGTTGAACCCGGACGCGCCGCATTGATGCGCGGAGAGCTGGAGCGCATTGCCGAGGCAAAGAGCCTGTCCCGCGATACGTTCGAACAAGTGTCTCGCTCGCTCGGCTGAACCTCATGCCCGACGTCGAAGTCATAAGCGCGAAGTGCCTGAACGGTGTCGCCCACGGTTTTCTCGGCCGCGGCGGGGGCGTATCCGAAGGAACGGCGTCCGGGCTTGATGTCGGCTTCGGTGGTCCGGACGATGGGGAGGCTGCAGCGCGCAATCGTCAGATCGCCATAGATGCGGTTCTGCCGGGCGCTGATCTTGCCATGGTGGAGCAAATTCATTCCGCCAAGGCTGTGATCGTCGATGGCCCGGTTTCTTCTGCGCAGCGCCAGCAGGCGGATGCGCTGGTCACAGACCGGGCCGGGCTGCTGCTCGGCATCGTCACTGCAGACTGCGCGCCGGTCCTCTTTGCCGATACCGAGGCCGGCGTTATTGGTGCTGCTCACGCCGGTTGGCGCGGCGCGCATGGCGGCGTGGTAGAGGCGGCGGTAGAGGCGATGGAGCGCATTGGCGGGGACAGAAAGCGCATCCGTGCGGCAATTGGCCCCTGCATCGTTCAACCCAGCTACGAAGTGGACGGCGATTTCCGCACGCAATTCGAACCCGGCGATTCGCAATTCTTCGCCGCAGGCAGGGCGGGGCGCTGGCAGTTCGATCTTTCAGGCTACGTCCACGGCAGGCTTCAGTCGGCCGGCATCGGTGAAATCGAAGCAGTTGGCCTCGACACATATGCCGAACCAGACCGGTTTTTCTCCTTTCGCAGGGCGACACATCGTGGGGAGGCGAATTACGGCAGGCAGTTCAGCCTGATCGGAATGCCATCCACGGGTTGACCCCGGATACCGGCTCGCACGGACCCAGCTTGCCCGGTTCGCACCGCATGCATGTGTGCAAACCTTGCAACAAACCGAACCGATAGTGCCAAAAAGGCGGTTGGCAGCGCGGGCAATCGCGTCTATCAGCGCGCCCAAACCGGCATTGGCGGGATGCGTGCGCGCACCTTCCATTGAACCGAGACGCGGGGCTCTTCAAATGGATTGTCCAGTGGACCGGAAAGGTTGATTGGTATTGTTAAGCCTCGCGATTGTTGCGGGGCAGTTGCAGGGCAAGGCAGGCTAATGGCTGATACGACTGGCACCGCGACACCCGAAGCGGCCGTAGAGCACGGCGAAGACGGGGTTCGTCGGCGCGACTTCATCAACATCGCGGCAATTGGCGCTGCTGGCGTCGGCGGGGCAAGTGTCTTGCTGCCGCTCATCAGCCAGATGGCGCCTTCGGAAGATGTTCTCGCAGAGAGCAGCACCGAAGTTGACATTAGCGCGATCGAGCCTGGACAGGCGATCAAGGCGATTTTCCGCAAGCAGCCGCTGTTCGTGCGCCGCCTAACGGAAAAGGAAATTGCCGAAGCGGGTGCAGTTAATGCAGGTTCGCTTCGTGATCCGCAGACCCTGGAAGAGCGGACCAAGGAAGGTCACCGCGATATCCTCGTCACCATGGGTGTTTGCACCCACCTCGGCTGCGTGCCGCTGGGTGCTGCCGAAGGTGAAGTTAAGGGTGAGTTCGGCGGTTACTTCTGCCCGTGCCACGGTTCGCATTACGACACCGCTGGCCGCATCCGCAAAGGTCCTGCACCGACCAATCTTGAAGTGCCGGAATATGTATTCACCTCCGACACCGTCATTCAGGCCGGGTAAGAGAGAAGAGAAGCGTTATGAGTTACCCTTGGGCACGTGAATATGAGCCGAAGACCGGTCTGACGAAGTTTCTCGATGAGAAACTGCCTCTTCCGCGTCTCGTCTACAACGCGGTCGGTGCCGGATACCCGGTCCCGCGCAACCTCAGCTATATGTGGAATTTCGGCGTTCTCGCCGGGTTCTTCCTGGTCGTGCAGATTGTCACCGGCATCGTGCTGGCAATGCATTACGCCGCAAACGCCGAAGTCGCGTTCGCGACGACCGAGCACATCATGCGCGACGTAAACTGGGGCTGGCTGATGCGTTATGCGCACGCCAACGGCGCCAGCTTCTTCTTCATTGTCGTCTACATCCACATCTTCCGCGGGCTGTTCTACAGTTCCTACAAGGCACCGCGCGAAATGATCTGGCTTCTGGGCGTTGTCATCTTCCTGTTGATGATGGCCACCGCTTTCATGGGTTACGTTCTGCCATGGGGCCAGATGAGCTTCTGGGGCGCGAAGGTTATTACCGGCCTGTTCGGGGCAATCCCGCTGGTGGGTGAACCGCTCCAGGTATGGCTGCTTGGCGGATTTGCGCCGGATAACGCCGCGCTGAACCGTTTCTTCAGCCTGCACTTCCTGCTGCCATTCGTGATTGCCGGCGTTGTTATCCTGCACATCTGGGCGCTGCACATCCCCGGTTCTTCCAACCCGACCGGTGTCGAAGTGAAAAGCGAGAGCGATACGCTCCCGTTCCACCCTTACTACACCGCGAAAGACGGTTTCGGACTGGGCGTCGTGCTGCTGTTCTTCATGGCGATGGTGTTCTTCCTTCCGAACGCTTTGGGCCACCCGGACAACTACATCGAAGCCAACCCGCTGGCCACGCCTGCGCACATCGTGCCCGAATGGTACTTCTGGCCGTTCTACGCGATCCTGCGTGCGTTCACTGCCGACTTCATTCTGTCGGCAAAGCTGTGGGGCGTTATCGCGATGTTTGCATCGATCCTGGTATGGTTCTTCCTGCCATGGCTCGACAAGTCGCCGGTTCGTTCGGGTCATTACCGCCCGATGTTCCGCAAGTTCTTCTGGTTCGGCCTGATCCCCGCAATGATCGTTCTGTTCATCTGCGGCGGTGCACCGGCTGAAGAGCCATACGTGATGGCCAGCCAGATCGCGACTGCGTACTACTTCCTGCACTTCCTGGTGATCCTGCCGCTCATCTCCTCGCTAGAGAAGCCAGAGCCGCTGCCCTATTCGATTACCGAAGCTGTGCTGGGTTCCGACAAGAAAGCCGTTCTCGGCGAAAACACGACGCCAGCTGTCTGAGCACGAGAGAAAGATAAGATCATGATCCGTATTCTTGGTGCCCTTATCGGTCTTGGATTTACCGTCGTAGTCCTGTGGGCCTTCGGTAACGGCGCATACAGCGCCATGACCGAGGATGTTGCCGCAACCGCCGAGCACGAATTCTACCTTTCGCCGAAAGACGTGGATTTCCAGCATGAAGGCGCCTTCGGCACCTGGGATCTCGCGCAGGTTCAGCGCGGCTATCAGGTGTACAAGGAAGTTTGCGCTGTCTGTCACTCGATGAAGTTTGTCGCTTTCCGTGACTTTGCGGAAATCGATTACACGGAAGAAGAGGTCAAAGCTCTCGCAGCCGAGGTTCAGGTTCCGGGCATCGATCCGAACACTGGTGAAGCCACGATGCGCGCCGGCGTCCCGACCGACTACTTCCCGTCGCCATACCCTAACAAGGTTGCTGCCGCTGCGGCTAACAACAATGCGATCCCGCCAGATCTTTCGCTGATGACGAAGGCTCGCGGCCACGGCACCGAGTATGTCTACTCGCTGCTGACCGGCTATGGCCCGATCCCGGAAGAACTGTCGGAAGAATTCCCTGAATTCACCACCCCGACCGGGCTGTATTTCAACCAGTACTTCCCGAACCTCAACCTCGCGATGGCACCGCCACTGACAAGCGCAGGGCAGGTGACCTATGCCGACGGGACCGAGGCGACTGTCGACCAGATGGCAAAGGACGTTTCTGCGTTCCTGACCTGGACCGCGGAACCGACCCTGGTGAAGCGCAAGCAGACCGGCTGGCCGGTTCTCGGCTTCCTTCTGTTCGCGACTATTCTGGCGTTCATGTCCAAGAAGTACGTCTGGTCGTCGGTGAAGCCAAAAACAGAAGACTGATCGACCAGCGATTAGCTTTCTTGCCCAATTCAAGCGCCCCTCCATCCCTGTGATGCGAGGGGCGCTTTCGTTTCTGACTGGCGAATTCTCTCGCCAGCCAGGCCGACTCCGCTATCCAGATACTGCCGACAGGGAGATCCACCGATGACGCCAGACGAAATCAAGCAACTGATCCGAACCGTGCCTGATTTTCCCAAGCCGGGGATCCAGTTCCGCGATATCACGACCCTGATCGGCCACGGGCCCGGGCTCGCCGCGACTGTCGAGCATCTTTCGCAACGGGCCGCTGACACCGGGGCGGAGGCGGTTGCCGGTATGGAAGCGCGCGGCTTTATTTTTGGCGCTGCTGTATCAGTGCGTCTCGGGCTGCCGTTCATTCCGGTCCGCAAGCCAGGCAAGCTGCCGATTGAAACGATCGGTGTCGATTACGCGTTGGAATACGGAACCGACCGGCTGGAAATGGACCCTGCGGCCGTCAGCGACGGCCAACGCGTGGTAGTCGTCGATGATCTGATCGCGACCGGCGGCACGGCCGAAGCGGCGGTCAAGCTGATACGCAGTGCGGGTGCCTTGGTGGAGGATGCGCTGTTCGTGATCGATCTGCCCGACCTTGGCGGATCAGAGCTTTTGCGCGGGTCCAAGGTAAACGTATCATCGCTGCTGGAGTTCGCAGGCGACTAGCCCTATTCTGATTTCGATCAAATCTGAACTCAAGGAAGTTTGATTTCAGGGAAAGAATTGGAACTTCGGGCATTGTATGTCCGACAGGGAGCTCACGTAGAACATACGACATGGAAGAACAGGCACTCGTAATAGCGCTCGTGGGCGTGCTCGGTATCGGCGCCCAATGGGTTGCCTGGCGGACCGGTTGGCCGGCCATCGTGTTGATGCTGGCGGCAGGCTTCCTTGCCGGTCCGATCCTCGGCGTCTTCAACCCCGAACACGCCTTTGGTGAACTGTTGGAGCCGATGGTCGCCATCGGCGTGGCCATTATCCTGTTCGAAGGCGGGCTCAGTCTCGACTTCCGCGAACTGCGACACTCAGGTTCTGCGGTCCTGCGGCTGGCGACGATAGGCGTGGCCGTGGGCTGGGCGCTGGGCGCACTTGCCGCTCACGAGATCGCCAACCTGGCGTGGCCGGTTGCGGTATTGTTTGGCGGTATTCTGGTGGTGACGGGCCCTACCGTCGTTATCCCGCTACTGCGCCAAAGCTCTGTGCAAACACGCCCCGCATCAATCCTGAAATGGGAAGCCATCGTCAACGATCCGACGGGCGCACTTTGCGCCGTGATCGCCTACGAATATTTCCGCATTTCGAGCGAGTCCCCGGACGCAACCGTCTGGCAGGTCGTGCCGCCAATGGTCATCGCAGCACTCGTGGCCGGTCTGATCGGCTATGCAGCGGCGAAAGCGATCGCCTGGGCATTTCCGCGCGGCGCAATTCCTGAATACCTCAAGGTGCCGGTATTGCTGACCACAGTCATTGCTGTGTTCGTATTGTCCAACCAGATTGAACACGAGGCCGGTCTTGTCGCGGTTACGGTGATGGGCGTGGCGCTGGCGAACATGCACGTGTCCAGCTTGCGCAGCATCCATCCCTTCAAGCAGAATATCGCCGTCCTGCTCGTGTCGGGGATATTCATCCTTTTGTCTGCCTCGCTCAGTGTGGACGACATGCGCTATCTCAACCCGCAGACGGATACCGGATTCGCCTTTGTGTTGTTCTTGCTTGCGCTCTTGTTCGTGGTTCGCCCGGCGACCATTCTCATCAGCCTTGCGTTCAGCAGCGTGCCTTGGAACGAACGCCTGTTCCTCGCCTGGATTGCACCGCGCGGTATTGTTCTGGTTGCGATCTCGGGCCTGTTTGCGCTGCGGCTCAATGAACTTGGTTATGCCGATGGCAACCTGCTCATCGGGCTGAGTTTCGCAGTGGTCGTGGCAACTATTGTTGCGCATGGTTTCACCGTCAACACGGTGGCCAAATGGCTCAAGGTGAAGGGCGATACCCGTCCAGGCCTGCTGGTAGTAGGCAGTACACCGTGGACCATTTCGCTTGCCGAACAGATGAAGCAGCTCGGCACTCCGGTGATGGTCGTCGATTCCAGCTGGCAGGCACTCGGTGCGGCGCGGAAAAGCGGACTTCCATTCTATCACGGCGAAATCCTCAACGAAGCGACCGAGCATAATCTCGACCTTGCTCCGTTTCAGGTGCTGGTGGCCGCGACCGGCAACGAAGCGTACAACGCACTGGTGTGCAATGAATTCGCCCACGAAATCGGCCGGGACTCGGTCTATCAGCTGGGCGAGTCCACCAGCGAAGATGATCGTCACGCTTTGCCGCCCTCCATCAGGGGGCGCGCGCTATTCGAAAGCGGTTTCGGCGTGACCGACGTCAATGAGCGGCAAAAGCAGGGGTGGGTCTTCCGCAAGACCACCCTGTCTGAAGAATTCGACTTCGATGACGCTCAGGAAAAACTACCCGAATCCGCGCATCTCCTGCTGATCCTCCGGAAAAGCGGCACGATGCGTTTCTTCACCCATGTCGTCAGGCCGGAACCCAGACCCGGCGATACGGTGATTTCCTATTCACCGCCGCGCGCGAAAACCCCCGAAGAGGTCGCGGCAAAGAAGGCTGGCCGCGAAGGCCCCAAGGCACAACCGACATGATCAAGAGGATTACGATGAATCTGCGTCTGAGCGCCGCCGCCGCGGCTGCACTGACACTGGCGGCTTGCAACAATTCGCCAACCGATGACACCCCGGCGCCCGAGCCGGAGGAGAGCGGGAAACAGGTGTTGGGAGAAGGCACCTCAATCATCCGCGCTGACGTTGAGATGGAACGCGAGATCATGCCCCTCGAACCATTGGAATCGCGCATTTCGTTTGATGAGGGCGGTTATTCGCTGAGCGAAACCGCGATTGCGGAGCTTAAGGCGGTCCTCGAATCGCGCCAATACACTGAAGGCGGTGACATTGTCCTGCGCGGCCATACAGACGCGGGCGGTAACGATAATGCCAATCTGCGCGCGTCAGAACGCCGTGCGGAAGCCGTGAAAGACTGGTTTGTCGAAAATGGAACGGCGGAAGACCGCATCACCGTTGTCGGGCTGGGAGAACAAAATCCTGCGCGTCCGAACGCCAATCCGGACGGTACTCCGAACGACGAAAATCGGGCCTATAACCGCCGTGTCATGGTGCATATCGCCGTGCCGGAAGAATTGGTGGTGGAAGAAACCCCCGATACACCGACGCTGGTCGAGAAAGTCACGGCAGACTAATTCTCGGCAGACGTGTCCGGCCCAAGCTCGCGCACGAGGCGCAAGATTTCGTCGGCAAATTCCGGCTTGCAGATCAGCAGGTCCGGCAGCCAGGTGTCTTCTTGATTGTAGACAAGCGGTGAACCATCGATCCGCGAACAATGAAGCCCGTGCGCCAATGCGACGGCCACCGGGGCGCAGCTGTCCCATTCGTACTGTCCGCCAGAGTGGAGATAGATTTCCGCATCTCCGCGCACGACGGCCATTGCCTTGGCGCCGGCTGATCCCATTTCGACAAGCTCGCCTCCGATGGCCTTGGCGACAGCGAGTGCTTCCCTTGCCGGGCGGGTGCGGCTGACCACCAGCCGCGGCGCACCGTTATATTCCGAAGTGATTGCGGGCCGGTCGGTGCGCAGCACGGCACCGTCTCCGAGACCCGGCAGGGCGACCGCGCCCACACTGGCCCGGCCGTCGATCGCCAGCCCGACATGGACGGCCCAATCCGATCGTTCTTCTCCGTATTCGCGTGTTCCATCGACCGGATCGACGATCCACACCCGCGATTTGCCGAGCCGTTCCTTGGTGTCCTTGCTTTCTTCGGAAAGAAGGCCGTCTTCCGGCCTTTGGGCACGAAGTGCGTGAACGAGAAACTGGTTGGCTGTCTCGTCCCCTGCCTTGCCCAGCGCCTTGCCCGTGAACATCGCACTATCCCGGACCTGCAGCAGGATTTGCCCTGCAGTTTCCGCCAGATGGGCCGCAAGCTGGGCGTCGGTCATATCGGCAATCTCGCTCATTTCAGCGGCATGATCTGGCTGACGATGTGGTCGGCAGCCTCATCCACAGTCATCTCGACCGTGTTGACCCTGATTTCCGGTTCTGCAGGCGCTTCATAGGGGCTGTCGATACCCGTGAAGTTCTTCAGTTCACCGCTGCGCGCCTTTTTATAGAGGCCTTTCACATCGCGTTCCTCGGCCACCTCGAGCGGGGTGTCGACGAAGATTTCGATGAACTCGCATTCGTCCATCATCGACCTGACCATGTCGCGCTCTGCACGGAACGGGCTGATAAATGCCGTCAGCACAATCAGCCCCGCATCCGTCATCAGTTTGGCTACTTCGCCCACGCGGCGGATATTCTCGATCCGGTCGGCTTCGGTAAAGCCCAGATCCTTGTTGAGGCCGTGCCGCACATTGTCGCCGTCCAGCAGGAACGTGTGCCGGTTCATCAGGTTCAGCCGCTGTTCGACCGCGTTGGCAATAGTCGACTTGCCGGAACCGGACAGGCCGGTGAACCACAGCACGCGCGGTTTCTGGTTCTTCATCCCGGCATGATCATCGCGGGTGATGGTCGTCGCCTGCCAGTGGACGTTCTGCGCGCGCCGCAGGCTGAAGTGCAGCATCCCTGCGCCCACGGTGGCATTGGTGATCTTGTCGACCAGAATGAATCCCCCGAGCGAGCGGCTATCGCTATAAGGTTCGAAAGTGATCGGCCGTTCGGTGTGAACTTCGGCAACGCCGATGGAATTGAGCTGCAACGTCTTCGCAGCGAGATGATCCATCGTGTTTACGTTGATTTCGTATTTCGGCTCCGCGATCGTCGCGGTGACCATCTGGCTGGCGAGTTTCAGCCAATAACCGCGCCCGGGCTTCAGCGCCTCTTCGTCCATCCACACGATGGTCGCTTCGAACTGGTCGCTGGCTTCTGGCGGGTTATCAGCGGTGCTGATCACGTCGCCGCGGCTGCAATCGACTTCGTCTTCGAGCGTCAGCGTTACAGACTGGCCTGCGACCGCTTCTTTCAACTCACCATCATAGGTGACGATGGATTTGACTGTGCTGGTCTTGCCCGATGGGACAATCCGCACCGCATCACCCGGCGCGACAGTGCCGCTGCCGATCAGGCCGGAAAATCCGCGGAAGTCCAGATTGGGGCGATTGACCCATTGAACCGGCATACGGAAGGCGCGTTCCTGTGCCGCGATATTGGCAATCTCGACGCTTTCAAGATGGTCAATCAGCGCAGGCCCATCGTACCATTCGGTCTGCGGGGATGGGGCATCGGTAATGTTGTCGCCCTTGAAACCCGAGATCGGGATCGCGGTGAACGCTTCAATGCCAATCTCTTCGGCGAAGGCGGAATATTCTGCCACGATGTCGTCGAAGGTCTGCTGATCATAACCGACCAGATCCATCTTGTTCACCGCCAGAACCAGATGTTTGATCCCCAGAAGATGCGCGAGATAGGAATGCCGCCGGGTCTGAACCAGTACGCCCTTGCGCGCATCGACCAGGATCACTGCCAGATCAGCAGTAGAAGCGCCGGTGACCATGTTGCGGGTGTATTGTTCATGGCCGGGCGTGTCTGCGACAATGAATTTGCGTTTTTCGGTCGCGAAGAAGCGGTATGCAACGTCAATCGTGATTCCCTGTTCGCGCTCTGCGGCCAGCCCGTCCACCAGCAGGGCGAAATCGATTTCCTGCCCCTGCGTGCCGACTTTCTTGCTGTCAGCTTCCAGCGCGGCCAGCTGGTCCTCGAAGATCATCTTGGAATCGTAGAGCAAGCGCCCGATCAGCGTGCTTTTGCCGTCATCCACGCTGCCACAGGTAATGAACCGCAGCAGCGACTTGTTCTGATGTTGATCGAGGTACGCACCGATATCCTCGGCGATCAGCGCGTCGGTTTCGTAGGCGGAATTGTTGTCTGCGGAATGGGTCATCAGAAGTAGCCCTCCTGCTTCTTCTTCTCCATTCCAGCACCGCCTTCATCCTGGTCGATGACCCGGCCCTGGCGCTCGCTTGTGGTGGTGAGGAGCATTTCCTGGACCACGTCCGCCAAGGTGGCAGCTTCGCTTTCAACCGCGCCTGTCAGCGGGAAACAGCCCAGCGTCCGGAACCGGACTGATCGCTCGGTAATTTCAGGGCGCTTGCCCATCACCTGTTCGAGCCGGTCGATGTCGTCCGCCATGAACAGCCCGCCTTCATATTCGAAGGTCGGGCGTTTGGCGGCGAAATAGAGCGGCACGATCTCGATGTTTTCCGCCATGATATACTGCCAGATATCCAGCTCGGTCCAATTGCTCAGCGGGAATACGCGGATGCTTTCACCCTTCGCCTTGCGGGCGTTGTAGAGGTTCCACAATTCCGGTCGCTGCTTCTTCGGGTCCCATCCGTGGTTGGCGCTGCGGAAGCTGAAAATGCGTTCTTTTGCGCGGCTCTTTTCCTCATCACGCCGCGCCCCGCCGAATGCGGCGTCGAACCCGTAGTGATCAAGCGCCTGTTTCAGACCCTGCGTCTTCCACATGTCGGTATGCAGCGCACCGTGATCGAACGGATTGATACCGCGCTCTTCCGCTTCGGGATTTTGCCAGACCAGCAATTCCATCCCTGCATCCTGCGCCGATTTTTCGCGCAGCTTGTACATGTCCTGGAATTTCCAGGTCGTATCGACATGCATCAGCGGGAATGGCGGCGGCGATGGATAAAACGCCTTCTTCGCCAGATGCAGCATGACGGCGCTGTCCTTGCCGATGGAATACAGCATTACCGGCTTCACCGCCTCGGCGGCGACTTCGCGCATTATGTGGATGCTTTCGGCTTCGAGCCGTTCGAGATGGGTAAGGCGGCGCATAGTTCTTTCGATACTGGGTCAGAGCGATATCGCCGCTCGCTACCCCATACAGCCCTCATGGCAAGGCCAGATTTGCTTCTAGCAGGTAAGGCGATGCTGAGGCGGGCGGCAGGAGCGGCCTTTTTGCGCGGCGATTGAAACTGCTGGTTGACGAATCCCCGGCTTTGGTGGCAAGCGCGCTTCTCTCGGAAGCGGGCGGGTATAGCATAGTGGTAATGCTCTAGCCTTCCAAGCTAGCTAGAGGGGTTCGATTCCCCTTACCCGCTCCAGAGATCCTCCTAATTTTTCCGCTCTTTTTGTGTTGTCGCGGAACTGTGCCGTGCGCCGGACCGTTGCGTTGTCATATCCCGAACAAACGCAAAGAGGCCCCATGCCCGACACACTGACCACCATTAACCCCGCCACAAATGAAGAACTCGAAACCTATTCGCTCATGAGCGAAGGGGATGCGAAATCCGTTGTCGAGGCTTGCCACGAGGCATTTCTCGACTGGCGGTTTCGGCCCGTTGAAGAGCGCGCCGAAATCATCCGCGCCATCGGCAAGGAACTGCGCGCCTCGAAAGAAGAATTCGCCCAGTTGATGACCGATGAAGTCGGGAAACTGATTGGCCATAGCCGCGACGAAATCGAGTTGTGCGCAGCAATCTGCGATTACACGGCCGATAACGGTGCCGCCGAACTCGCCGACGAAGAGCGCGAGATTCAGGGCGGCAAGGGTGTCATCGCCTATTCGCCCATCGGCGTGATCTACGGCATTCAACCGTGGAATTTCCCCTGTTATCAGGCGGTCCGTTATTCAATCGTCAATCTGATGGCGGGCAACGGTGTGCTGCTGAAACACGCGGAAAATTGCACCGGCAGCGGACTGATGCTGCGCGATGTGATGGAACGCGCCGGGCTGCCCAAGAACCTGTTTTCCGTTCTGCTGATCAGTCATGATGTTTCCGACGAGATCATTGCACACAAACTTGTTCGCGGCGTCACCATGACCGGCAGCGACGGTGCGGGGCGCAAGATCGGCGCGAAAGCAGCGGAAAACCTGAAGAAAACCGTGCTCGAGCTGGGCTCGAATGACGCGTATATGGTGCTGGACGATGCCGATCTCGAAACTGCGGTGCAGTGCAGCGTCGCCGGGCGGCTCTATAACAACGGCCAGACATGCGTCGCCGCCAAGCGTTTCGTTGTGACGGAAAAACACTACGATGCCTTCCTCGAACGTTTCGTCGAAGCGATGAGCGCGGTTGAGCTGGGCGATCCCAACGAAAGTTCGACCGGACTTGGCCCGATGGCGCGCAATGATTTGCGCGACAAACTGGCAAAGCAGGTCGAGGAAAGCGTCGAAAAAGGCGCGAAGATTGCGTGCGGCGGATCCGTGCCCGATCGCACTGGTGCCTATTATCCCGCGACAGTGCTGGTAGATGTTGCCCCGGGCCAGCCAGCCTATGACGATGAACTGTTCGGCCCTGCCGCATCGGTGATAAGGGCCAAGGATGACGAAGACGCCATGCGCATCGCCAATGACAGCCGATACGGCCTGGGCGGCGGTATCTTTTGCAAGGATGAAAAGCGCGCCCGCGAGCTGGCGACCAAGTATTTCGACACCGGCATGATTTCGATCAACGGATACAAGATTGCGCAACCCAACATGCCCTTCGGCGGGGTGAAAGATTCGGGATATGGCCGCGAACATGGCGGTTTTGGGATCAAGGAATTCGTGAACGTGAAATCGATCTATCTGGTCGACTGACACGCAGCAGGCCGGGGCGTGGTTGGACGCTCCGGCCTGTTTACTTTTTTGCAATCTAGCACAGCGATATTCGCATTTGACCACGCAGCATTGCGGGTCCAGTTTGATCTCAGGCATCGGGGAGTCCGTTGCCGCTAACATCAATCGAGGGAGTCTCGATCATGGCAAACAAAGCCTCTTTTGGCGTCTTTATCGGACGCTTTCAGCCGCTGCATATCGGCCACGAATATGTAATCCGCAAATCACTGGAACAGGTCGACCGGCTGATCGTGCTGGTCGGTTCGGCGAATGTCGCCCGCGATCCGCGCAACCCGTTCACTTACGAGGAACGCGAGCACATGATCCGTTCCGCCTTCGCCTATGAAATGGCTCAGGGGCAAGTGGTAGTGGAACCGCTGGACGACCATCTTTATTCGGACAATGCCTGGACTGCCGAGGTTCAGCGCAGAGTGCATGAGATCGTTCTGGCAGAGGGCAATAGCGGCTTTCAGGCGAACGGGTTGGACGATTTTTCCATTTCGCTCAGCGGGTTCGGCAAGGACCAGTCGAGCTATTATCTGAAGATGTTCCCGGCATGGGGAAACATCCAGATCGACAGCCAGTATGGCACCTTCAGTTCAGCCGACATTCGCGAACGGTTCTTCGCCCGCATTCCGGAAGTGCCGGATTCCATCCTGTCCAAAGGCGTTGCCGAGCAATTGCACGACTTCAAGATGAGCGATGCGTTCAAGGCGCTGCTGGCGGAACGCGAATACCTCGACGCGTATCCCGCCGAATGGGGGGAAGGCCCGTTCGTCACTGCCGATGCAGTCGTGATTCAGTCCGGCCATATCCTGCTGGTCGAACGCGGCAGATTGCCGGGCAAGGGATTGCTCGCGCTGCCGGGCGGGTTCGTAAACCGCGATGAACGTGTCCGCGACGCGGCAATCCGCGAGTTGCGCGAGGAAACCGAGATCGGCGACAGCAAGGGGCAGATACCGCCCGCGATGCTCGCCAGTTTTATCGAAGATAGCAGAAGCCGCATTTTCGATGCGCCCGGCCGTTCGCTGCGCGGGCGGATCATCACTCACGCCTTCCTTTTCCGGCTGCCCGAACGGCGCAAGCTGTTCAAGGTGAAGGGCGGGGACGATGCGGCACACGCCCGCTGGTACCGGCTCGGCGAACTGAAACCGGAAATGCTTTTTGAAGATCACTGGTCGATCATCGAACAGATGGCCGATCTTTGACCCCGTATGCGGGGGAGCCCTGCATACAAGACACTATGTGAGGAGTTCACATCATGACCAATATCATCCTGGCTACCGACAGCTATAAACAGAGCCACTTTCTGCAATACCCGCCTCAAGCGCGTATGATCAGTGCCTATGGCGAAAGCCGGCACAACGATTTCTCCGATGAAATCCTGTTCCTTGGGCTCCAGCCCTTCCTGATCGATTATCTCGGCACCCCGATTTCGCAGGCGGATATCGATGAAGCCGCGCTGATTTGCGGCGCCCACGGCGTTCCCTTCAATCGGGACGGCTGGCTGGCGATCCTGACCGATCACGGCGGATATCTGCCGCTGGAAATCAGCGCCTTGCCCGAGGGGACGATCGTGCCCAGCGGCGTGCCGATGTATCAGGTGCGCAACACCGATCCGCGCATGCCGTGGCTGACCACCTTCATCGAAACCGCCTTGCTGCGGGCGGTATGGTATCCCACAACCGTTGCCACGCTGAGCTGGAAATGCCGCCAGATCATCGCCGCCGGCCTTGCGCAAACCTCCGACGATGCAGCCGGCCAGTTACCCTTCAAGCTGCACGATTTTGGCGCCCGCGGGGTCAGTTCCGGAGAAAGCGCGGCGCTGGGCGGCATGGCTCATCTGGTGAATTTCAGCGGCACCGACACGCTTGAAGGGATCATGGCCGCGCGCCGTTACTACGGTGCGGACATGCCGGGCTTTTCCATCCCTGCGGCGGAACACAGCACCATGACCAGTTGGGGCAAGGCAGGCGAAGAAGCGGCCTATGCCAATATGCTCGACGCATTCGACGGGGAGGGTGCATTGGTTGCCGTGGTGTCCGATAGCTGGGATCTCGACAACGCGGTCGAGAACATCTGGGGCGGTTCGCTGAAAGAGAAAGTCCTGGCCCGCAAGGGCACACTGGTGGTGCGTCCCGACAGCGGCGATCCGGTTGAAACACCCGCGCGCACTCTGGCGAAATTGTGGGAGATTTTCGGCGGCACGGTGAATTCTAAAGGTTTCCGTGTGCTGGATGACAAAGTTCGCGTGATCCAGGGCGACGGAATGAACATCAACAGTATCGGCAAGCTGATCGACCGCCTGATTGAGGATGGCTTCGCGATCGACAATATCGCGTTCGGCATGGGCGGCGGCCTGCTGCAATCGGTCAACCGCGATACATTGCGGTTCGCCATGAAGGCAAACGCGATGCAGGATGATGCTGGCCGATGGCACGATGTGTCCAAGAAACCGGCGACTGATCCGAGCAAGGCCAGCAAGGCGGGCCGGCAAGCGGTTGTGCTGGAACAGGGCAGGATGGTCGCGAAGCGGCTGGATGCGGTGGGTGATGACGCAAACTTGCTGATGCCCGTTTGGAAAGACGGTGAACTGCTGGTCCGGCACGACTTCGCCGACATTCGCGAACGTGCGGCAAACGCCTGATTTGGCGCAATATCTGGGGCAGCCAGCCGGGATTTGACCCGGCCAGAGCTGCCCCTCTTCGCACCTGCACAAAAAAGAACAAGCCAAAGCGCCTCTTTTCGTGTATGCGGACGGCATAGATCGTGCGTGCACGAGATTTTCCCCCTGCCAACCCGGCAGGCATCAGACCCACCTGCCACATGGCAGGTCTCAGAAATTGCGAGACACATGAATTTTTCCGAACTGCCGCCAGTCCTTGGCGAAGCATTGACCGAACGCGGCTATGAACAACCCACCTCCGTCCAGTCGGCGGTAATCGAAGCGGAAGCCATTGGCCGTGATCTGGTCGTTTCCGCCCAGACCGGCTCCGGCAAGACTGTCGCCTTCGGCCTCGCCATGGCCGAGCAACTGCTGGGCGAAGATGGTAAGGTGCCATACGGCATCGCCCCGCTAGCGCTGATCATCGCGCCTACCCGCGAACTGGCACTGCAGGTCAGCCGCGAATTGATCTGGCTGTATGGCAAGGCGGGTGCGCGCATTGCCACCTGTGTCGGCGGCATGGATGCATCGAAAGAACGCCGCAGCCTTCGCGGCGGCGCGCAAATCGTGGTCGGCACTCCCGGCCGCCTCCGCGACCATCTGGAACGCGGCGCGCTGGACCTTTCCGCGCTGAAAGTCGCAGTGCTCGATGAAGCGGACGAAATGCTAGACATGGGCTTCCGCGAAGATCTTGAGGAAATTCTCGATGCGACGCCAGAAGGCCGCCGCACGTTGCTGTTTTCTGCCACCATGCCCAAGCCGATCGTGGCCTTGGCGAAGCGGTATCAGGATAACGCCCTTCGCATTTCGACCGTTGGTGACGATCGCGGGCACGGCGATATCTCCTATCAGGCAGTCACCATCTCTCCCTCGGAAATCGAAAATGCGGTGGTCAATCTGCTGCGTTTCCATGAGGCCGAGACCGCCATCCTGTTTTGCGCCACGCGCGATGCAGTGCGCCGGCT
Source organism: Pontixanthobacter luteolus (assembly GCF_009828095.1). GTDB lineage: Bacteria > Pseudomonadota > Alphaproteobacteria > Sphingomonadales > Sphingomonadaceae > Pontixanthobacter > Pontixanthobacter luteolus. Next base: position 628,536 of record NZ_WTYP01000002.1, read on the forward strand.
GCATGCAACCCTGCAGGAACGCGGGTTCGCAGTGGTCGCACTGTCGGGCGAACACTCGCAGTCGGAACGCAACCAGGCCATGCAGGCGCTTCGCGATCGCCGCGCCCGTGTGTGCGTCGCGACCGACGTCGCCGCACGCGGGATCGACCTTCCGTCGCTGAGCCTTGTGATCCATGTGGAGGTGCCGCGCGATGCAGAGACATTGCAGCACCGTTCCGGCCGCACCGGCCGCGCCGGCAAGAAGGGTACCGCGGTTATTCTGGTACCGTTTCCGCGCCGCCGCCGGGTCGAATCCATGCTCCGCGGGGCGAAGATCCAGGCGCAGTGGGTCGATGCCCCATCGCCCAAGGATATTCGCCAGCAAGACCGCGAGCGTTTGCTCGAAACGCTTCTGGCACCGGTCGAGATCGAAGACGAGGACCGCAGCCTTGCCCAGCGGCTGATCGCTGAAAAATCTCCTGAAGACATCGCTGCGATGCTGGTTCAGGCGCACCGATCCAAAATGCCGCAGCCCGAAGAGCTGATGGAAAACACGCCTGAGGCGCGCAAGGCTGCGCAGCAGGACCGCCACCGTCCCGGTTTCGAAGACGTGGCATGGTTCCGCATGGATATTGGCCGCCGCCACAATGCCGATCCGCGCTGGATACTGCCGCTGATCTGCCGCCGCGGTCACGTAACCCGCACCGAAATCGGTGCGATCCGGATTGGCGGCGACGAGACCTTTTTCCAGATACCCACTGCCATCGCAGCGAAGGTTGAGGATGCGATCCAGCGCACAGCTGCATCGGAGGATCAGGATCGTCCGGTATTCATCGAACGCAGCGCCGATGGCCCGCGGATGCAAGCCCGTGAAAATCGCAAGCCGGGCCGCAAGCCATTCGGCAAGAAACCGCATGGCAACAAGCCCTACGCCGCGAAATCCGGCCAGGACAAATCCGGCAGTGGCGGCAATGTTCGCCCTGGGAAATGGGACCGCAACAAAGAAGGCGGCCCCGCAGGTGAAGGCCGCAAGCCGCTAAAACAGCGCGGACCGCGGGTTGAAAAAGGCAAATTCAAGCACCGCAAGGGTGCACCGAAATCCGCTGACTGAGGGCTAGGGCTTCCCAACCGCCATATTGTCGATGAGCCTGGTCCCGCCGATTCGCGCGGCGACCAGCAAGCGCCCGGGCCGATCGCCCAACTCGGACAAGACTTCTAGGCTCGCTGCATCGGCAAGGTCGGCATAATCGACCGAGCTGAACCCTGCGCCCAGCAGCGCATCTTCCAGCGCGGCTAGCGTGCGGCCGACATGTTGTCCGTCTTCGATGCGGGCGATGGCTTCGCGCATTTCACGCGGCAGGCTTGCCGCGGCAGACCGATCGTGCTCGCTCAGATACCGGTTGCGGCTGCTCATCGCGAGCCCGTCTGCCTCGCGAACCGTCGGAATGCCGATGATATCGCGGGCATAGGGACGTGTCAGATCGAGATCGCGCGCCATTGTGCGAATCACCGCCAGTTGCTGCCAATCCTTTTCACCGAAACAGGCGATATCGGGCAGCACCTGATGGAACAGCTTGCACACAACCGTGGCAACGCCGTCGAAATGACCGGGCCGGTCGGCACCGCAAAAGCCGCTGCTCACGCCGCTAACGGAAATACTGCTGGCGAAGCCGTCGGGATACATTTCGCCGACAGAGGGTGCCCAAAGCAGCGCTGTCCCTTCCTGCTCCAGCATCTCCGCGTCTTCCTGCAGCTGGCGGGGATAGGCGTCGAGGTCTTCATTCGGACCGAACTGGGTCGGATTGACGAAAATGGAGGCGGCAACGTGATCGGCGCGGCTCGCAGCTTCGCGCACCAGCGTCAGATGCCCTTCATGCAGCGCGCCCATCGTCGGCACCAGCGCCACGGTTCCGCCCTTCGCGCGCAATTGCGCCACGGCTTTTCTCAACATTTCCAGCTGGGTGATAGTTTGCACGGTTGCGGGGCCTCCGGTAGAAGTAAGCTTGCTGGTCCTAGCCGCGTAGGCAGGGCCAAAACAACCACAATACAGGATTTGCCCCTTGTCCCACAGCGCCCCCCACCGGATCACATTTGCGAATGAGAAGGGCGGAACCGGCAAGTCCACGACTGCGGTGCATGTCGCGGTGGCGCTTGCCTATCAGGGTGCGCGGGTGGCGGCGATCGACCTCGATCCGCGCCAGCGCACGATGGACCGCTATTTCGAAAACCGGGCCGAGACCGCAAAGCGCCGCGAAATCGATCTGCCAACCGCGCGGTGTCAGGTGTTCCGCGGCGAAACGGTCGGCGATTTCGATGATCTGGCGGCAGAAATGAGCGAAGGCGCGGATTTCCTGATCGTCGACACACCCGGCCGCGATGATGAATTCGCCCGCCACGCCGCGACAGAGGCGGATACGCTGGTGACGCCGATGAATGACAGCTTCGTCGATTTCGATCTGATCGGGCAAGTTGATGCGGAAACCTTCAAGGTTCGCCGCCTGTCATTCTACGCCGAACTGATCTGGGAAACCCGCAAGGCCCGCGCGCTGCAACAGCGCAAGGAAATCGACTGGGTCGTGGTGCGCAACCGAAGCGGCCACACCGAGGCGCGTAATATGCAGCGCATTGAAAAGGCTCTGAACGAACTGTCGAAGCGCGCAGGTTTCCGCGTGGTCAAAGGCCTTTCGGAACGCGTGATCTACCGCGAGCTGTTCCCCTCGGGCTTTACCTTGCTCGACAAGGGGCATCTGGGCGAACTGGGCACCAGCCACCTTGTCGCACGGCAGGAAATGCGCGCCTTGCTGGCCGGTTTGCACCTCCCTGAAATCGCCAAACCGCAAGCGCAGCTGGAACTGGCCTAACCGATGTGGAAGCTGCTGTTCTTCACCTTTCTTGCAAGCGCTGCTTGCAAGCTGCTGTTCGGGAAATGGCCGTGGCAGTTCATGCAGACGAAGAGCACGCGCAGCCAGGCGCTGTTCCGCGCAAGAAAGCTTCTGGGTGTTCGTGAAAACGCAACACGCGAAGAGGTAATGCAGGCGCACAAGCAATTGCTGGCCTTGGTTCATCCGGACCGCGGCGGCACCAATGAACAGGTGCATGAAGCGAACGCTGCGCGTGATATACTGATAAATGAATTGCCCTATCCAACGGCAAAAGACACCAGAGGCCCCTGATGACCCATGCATTCGACCCCACCGTCCTTCGCGAATACGATATCCGCGGAATTATCGGAGAGACATTGGGGCCGGATGATGCGCGTGCGATCGGGCGCGGTTTCGCGACACTGCTAAAGCGGGCAGGCGGTTCGAGAGTGGCGGTTGGTTACGACGGACGCACCAGTTCGCCGATGCTGGAACATGCGCTGGTCGAAGGGCTCAATGCGAGCGGCTGCGACGTGGTCCGGGTGGGCATGGGGCCAACGCCGATGCTGTATTATGCAGAGGCGTCAGCCGAAGATGTAGATGGCGGCATTCAGATAACTGGCAGCCACAATCCCGCCAATTACAATGGCTTCAAAATGGTATTTCAGGGGCGCCCGTTTTTCGGGGAAGACATCCAGACCATCGGCCGAATGGCTGCTGCCGGCGAGTGGGATGACGGGGTCGGCACCAGCGAAACCCGCGAAATCATGGACGAGTATGTCGACCGTCTCCTCGCGCCGCTGGATGGGCTTGATCCGGCCGATCTCTCCGCCATGCGGGTCGGCTGGGACAATGGTAACGGTGCAGCCGGCCCCGTCCTCGAGGCCTTGCTTGATCGGCTGCCGGGCACGCATTTCGCGCTTTACACTGACGTCGACGGTACGTTTCCCAATCATCATCCTGATCCCACTGTTGAGGCCAATCTGGAGGACCTGCGCTCGCTCGTCGCCGAGAAGAAACTCGACTTCGGAGTTGCATTCGACGGGGATGGCGACCGGATCGGCGCGATCGACGGCGAAGGCCGGGTTATATGGGGGGATCAGTTGTTGATGATATACGCTGAAGACCTCCTCGTCAGACTACCTAACTCCACGATTATCGCCGATGTAAAGGCGAGCCGCGCATTGTTCGACCATGTGGCAAAACACGGCGGAAAGCCGGTGATGTGGAAGACCGGACACAGCCTGATTAAGTCCAAAATGAAGGAAACTGGTTCGCCATTGGCTGGCGAAATGAGTGGTCACGTGTTTTTTGCGGACGAATATTACGGTTTCGACGATGCGCTTTATGCCGGCGTGCGCCTGATCCTCGCCTCTGTCCGGCTGGGTAAATCCGTGACCCAGCTCCGCGGCGATATGCCCGCGATGATCAACACGCCTGAAATGCGTTTCCAGGTCGATGAAAGTCGCAAGTTCGCGGCGATCGACGAAGTGAAGGCGCGGTTGGCGGACAGCCCCGCGCAAGTTGACGGGACCGACGGGGTCCGGGTCACCACCGATGACGGCTGGTGGCTGCTGCGCGCTTCGAACACCCAGGATGTGCTGGTCGCGCGGGCCGAAAGCGATAGCGAAGAAGGGCTTGCCCGCCTGATGGCGCAAATCGACGAACAGCTGCGTCTGTCGGGCCTTGAACGCGGCGAGAGTGTAGGGCACTGACAATACGAAGAATTATGCGAAAGGCCCGAAAATGCTGAAGAATTCCCTGTTTGCTCTCGCACTGGCTGGCGCTGCTATTGGTTCACCGCTCGCCGCGCAGGAACAAACCACCACCGATGCACGGATGATGGAGGCTATGGGCGAAATGTTCGGCAAGGCCCAGCCGCTGACCGCCGAGCAGGAAGCTCGGCTGCCAGAGGCGCAGCTTGTGGTTGCCAGCATCTTTCCTGAAGGCACCTATGCCAAGATGATGGGCGATACGATGGAGCCTATGATGGGCAGCATCATGGATGCCATGGTCCAGATGCCAACCGGAGAGCTGGCGGAGCTGACAGGGCTGCCGGTCAGTGAGCTGGAGAACATGGGCGAAACCGCGATCAACGATGCGATGGCGATAATGGATCCTGCCTATCAGGAGCGGACCAGGCGGATTGCGGAAACTTCGGTGAAGATGATGACCGATGTCATGACCGAGATCGAACCAGGCTATCGCGACGGTTTGGCCCGTGCATATGCCGTGCGTTTCAGTGTGGCCGAGCTCAAAGAACTGAACGCGTTTTTCACCACCCCGACCGGCAGCCACTACGCAGCTGAATCGATGCTGATCTATGCCGATCCGCAAGTGATGTCGGCCATGAACGAGGTCATGCCTGCGGTAATGGAGATGATGCCTCAGATGATCGAGGCCATCGGCGAAGTAACCGCTGAACTCGCTGCTCCGCGCCAGTATTCGGAGCTGACGGAGGAAGAAAAGGCGGCACTGTCGGGCATTCTTGGTATGGATCAGGACAAACTCGCTGCCGCAGAACCCGAGATCGAGGAAACGGCCGGCAATGCGGAAGAAGGCGGCTATTGATCTGCTGATCGCAGGCGGGGCATTGCACCCCGCCGGTGTTCTGACCGCCGGGGTTTCCTGCCTTCGCAGCTTAGCGCGGACTTCATGCAAGATATGCGGGCGGGGCCGATCATGAAAGCTGCGGCGATCCCGCCAGAGATCGAGGCATGGTTTTCCGGGCGCGACTGGCGCATCCGCAGCCACCAGAAAGGCATGTACGCGGCTGCCCATGCGGGACGCCACACCATGCTGGTGGCCGATACCGGCGCGGGCAAGACGCTGGCCGGCTTCCTCCCCACGCTGGCGGATTTCTGCCCCAGCAAGTTTGGCGATGATGGACCGCCTGAAGGGCTCCACACGCTCTATGTTTCTCCGCTGAAGGCGCTCGCGCATGACGTGCAGCGCAATCTGGTCACTCCGGTGGAGGAGATGGGACTGCCGCTGAAGATCGAAACGCGCAGCGGTGACACCCCGTCCGACCGGAAGCGGCGGCAGCGGAGCAAACCGCCCAACATCCTGCTGACGACACCGGAATCGCTTTCGCTGCTGCTTTCCTATCCCGACAGTTTCGAAATGTTTCGCGGAATGAAACGGATCATCATCGACGAGGTTCATGCATTTGCGACGGGCAAGCGAGGCGACTTGCTTGCGCTGGCGCTGTCGCGTTTGCAGGCCATTGCCCCTCAGCTCCAGCGTGCTGCCCTGTCGGCCACAGTTGCCAATCCCGAATCGTACCGGGAATGGCTCGCGCCGTGGGGAGATCTGGACCAGGTCGAACTGATAATTGGCGAACCGGGGGCGGAACCAGTGGTTGAAATCCTGCTGCCTGTGGAAGAACGGGTGCCGTGGGGCGGCCACGCGGCGACATGGGCAATTCCGCAACTTTACGGACAGATAAAGGCCAACAAGACCACACTGATCTTCACCAACACGCGTTTTCTGGCGGAATTCATATTCCAGAACTTGTGGGACGTGAACGAAGATCGGCTGCCGATCGGGATTCATCACGGTTCGCTTAGCCGCGAGGCCAGGCGCAAGGTCGAAGGGGCCATGGCTCGCGGCGAATTGCGTGCGCTAGTGGCGACCGCCAGTCTCGATCTGGGGGTCGATTGGGGCGACATTGACTGCGTGGTGCAGATGGGCGCGCCAAAGGGTTCATCGCGCCTCTTGCAGCGTGTCGGGCGCGCGAACCACCGGCTTGACCAGCCCAGCCGCGCGCTGCTTGTGCCTGGCAACCGGTTTGAGTTCCTTGAGGCAACAGCGGCAAAGGACGCAGTGGAAGAAGGCCAGCGTGATGGTGAGGACTTCCGGCGCGGCGGTCTGGATGTGCTGGCCCAGCATGTAATGGCATGCGCGTGTGCGGGGCCATTTGGTGAAGACGAATTGCTGGCGGAAGTGCGATCATCGCTCGCCTATGCGTGGATCGATGCTGAAATCTGGGGCCGGGTTTTACGATTTGTAGAGACTGGCGGTTATGCGCTGCGAGCCTATGACAAATTCAAGCGTATCACGCGTGACCGCGGGGGCACCTGGCGGCTGACTCACCCTGAACATGCCGCCCGGCACCGGCTGAATGCTGGCATTATCATTGATGGTGAGATGTTGACGGTGCGGTTCAAGAACGGCCGTTCGCTGGGCAAGGTCGAGGAACGCTTTGCTGCGGCGCTCTCGCCCGGAGACACTTTTGCCTTCGCCGGGACCAGCCTTGAGGTTGAGGGCGTAAAGGACATGGACGTGATCGTGCGTGCTTCGTCAAAGGCGGCGATGATTCCCTCCTATGGCGGCGCGCGGATGCCGCTGACCACGCATCTGGCAGACAGGGTTCGGGCAATGCTGGATGACCGCGCCGGATGGGCGCGGTTCCCAGACGATGTCCGAGAATGGCTGGAGGTGCAGGATTGGCGCAGCGAGATGCCCGCACCGGGGCAATTGCTGGTCGAAAGCTTCCCCCATGCGAAGCGGTACTATTCGGTCTATTATACGTTCGAAGGGTGGAACGCGAACCAGTCGCTGGGAATGCTGATAACGCGCCGGATGGAAGACCGCGGGCTGCAGCCCGGCGGGTTTGTCGCGAACGATTATTCGTTGGCGGTTTGGGGTCTGAAACCGGTGGAAGATCCCGCCCCGCTGCTTTCGCCTGATATTCTGACCGAAGAATTTGTCGACTGGGTGCAGGATTCGCATCTCCTGCGGCGCGCCTTTCGCGAGGTGGCGGTTATCTCGGGGCTGGTCGAACGGCAGCATCCCGGGAAGCGGAAGACCGGCAAACAGGTCACCTTCTCGACCGATCTCATCTATGACGTGCTGCGCAAGCACGAGCCCGATCATGTTCTGCTGGAAGCGGCCTGGGCTGACGCGCGGGAACGAATGACAGACGTCGGCCGCCTGGCGGACCTGCTTGAAAGTTCTGCCGAGAGGCTGCGCCATGTCACTCTTGACCGGGTCAGCCCGCTCGCGGTGCCGGTCATGGTGATGATCGGGCGGGAAAGCGTCCCGCAAGGCCAGATCGACGACGAGTTGCTGCTCGAGGCGGAAAGCCTGGCCGATGCGGCGATGCGGGTGGAGCCTGCGCTTGATGGCTGAGAGCTACTCAGCGCGGGCGAAAGTCTTGTGTTCGTGAAGCCGGTCAAAAGCGAACTTCTTTGAACCGGAATCCTTGATTACGAGAATGGTTTTCGCTGACGCATTGTAGGATGCTGCCGGGTCGGGAGAGAACCGCAGCACAGGTTCTGTTGGCAAGGCCAATGCGCGGGCAATCGACGATTCGAGAGTAGGCTTGTCGACAGGTTCTCCATTCCAGAGCATCTGGTCGCCAGCGGTCAGCCCGACGACATTGATAACCGGGTCGGGTTCCAGGCCGCCATCACCATTGGGTAATTCGACCTCGGTCACATTTGTCATGATCGGGATGGTCATGATCAGCAGGACGAGAAGAACCAGCAGCACGTCAATAAACGGCGTGATGTTGAGGTCCTTCATCGGGCCCTCGTGGGATGGAGCGGTAGTGAATGGCATAACCTTCCTCCTTTATGAATGTGATAACATAACATAAAGCTGCGGCAAGACAAGAGTGGTGAATGGAGAGATGAAGGAGATGCTCCGGAGTGTTCCCTTGCGCGCGTGCGGAAGCGGGTCGGGGGCTGCACATTGCAGCGCGCAAGACAGATTCAGCGAATCACGGCGCTGCTGTTCACAGGATTGCGGGCAAAGAAAAAGGGGCGGATTGCTCCGCCCCTTTTCAAAGGGTCATCTGTAAGAGCCGATTACTCGGCTTGCGTACCGAAGGACCGGTATTTTTCGTTCCCGACGAAACCGAACTTGGTAACGCCCGAAATCTTGATGATGTTCAGAACGCGGGCCGACAGATCATAGCTGGCCGACGCTTCCGGTTCGAACTGAAGCTCCGGCTCCGGATCGATATCCTTGGTGATTTCGAGGTTCCGGACAAGCTCACCCTGGTCGATAGGCGTTCCGTTCCACAGGATCTCGTTCGCCTGAGTAAGAACAATCTTGTTCTTGATCGGGTCGATCTGATCAGGTGGCGGCGGCTCGTTATTAGGCGCCGGGAGATCGATATCAACCGAGTGTGTTGCCACTGGGATGGTGATGATGAACATGATGAGAAGAACGAGCATGACGTCGATAAGCGGCGTCGTGTTCATTTCCATCATCGGCTCGCCATCGTCCTTGCCGCCTGACATTGCCATAGTGGGTTACTCCTGAATTCTCGTTCGATCCGCGCCGATCAACCGTTAGGGTCGACCGGGTTGGAGATGAAGCCGACAGTCGGATAGCCGGCTGCCTGGACGTTGTAGATCGTTCCGGCAACACAGCGCCACGGTGCGTTTACGTCACCGCGTATGTGAACCTGCGGGATCAGTTCCGGGTTCTGCATGATTGCATCCGGTCCGCCTGCGGCCTGAACGATTTTGTCCAGACGTTCGAACGCTTGGTCATAAAGCTCTTGCGAGTCGACCGGGGCTACGTTGTTGAAGTAGATCCGGCATTCGCCGTCGCGTGTTGCGCCTTCGAAGCCTGGCTCGCCCGCGCTGCGGCCTGCCGCGTCGGAAGTGCTGACGGTCAGGAGCAGGTTCTCGACCTTATCCTTCGACTCGATCGATTCCATAATTGGAATTTCGAGCTTGTCGATCGTCTGGATGGCGACCGGAACCGCGATAAGGAAGATGATCAGAAGCACCAGCATCACGTCCACAAGGGGAGTGGTGTTGATGTCTGACATCGGCCGCTCTTGGCCTCCGCCGCCCGCTGAAATAGCCATTGCTAATTCCTATCCTGAATTGGTTTAACTTCGGGTGGAAAGGGGCGGGATGGCACTGCCACCCGCCCCGTTACCCGTTCAGGCTTTCGGCTTTGCAGCTGGTGCTGCGGCTGCCTTCGGAGCCGGCTTGGCTGCGCCGCGTGCTGCTGCTGCGGTTGCAACTGCAGGCTTAACGGTGCCCTTGGAGTTGATGTTTGCAAGCAGATCGGTCGAGAAGCCGTTGAGCAGCTCGGCGATGCGCTTGTTGCGGCTCTGCAGCCAGTTGTAGGCAAGAACAGCCGGAACAGCCACGAGCAGACCAATCGCGGTCATGATCAGTGCTTCACCAACCGGGCCAGCGACCTTGTCGATCGATGCCGAACCGGCGAGGCCGATGTTGATCAGTGCGCGGTAGATACCGATAACCGTACCGAGCAGACCAACGAACGGTGCAGTCGCACCCGTGGTTGCGAGGAACGGCAGGCCGCCAGCAAGCTTCGCATTGATCGAAGCTTCCGAACGGGCCAGCGAACCGTGAAGCCAATCATGCGCTTCGAGGCTGTCAGTCATCTTGCTGTGGGTTTCTTCAGCAGCAAGACCATCGTCGACCAGCTGGCGCCATGCGCTGTTCTTGTCGAGCTTGTTGGCGCCTTCGCGGAGCGAGTTTGCACGCCAGAAGTTCGAACGAACTTCCTTGTACTGATTCATGATCTTGCGCTGCTCGAGCAGCTTGGTGATGAGAATGTAGAACGAACCGACGGACATGATAACAAGGACGCCAAAAATCGACCAGGCGATAACACCGCCCTGATTCATGGCTTCCCAGAAGCCGAACTGGTTCTTGATTTCTTCGCCACCGGCGTTTGCTAGAATTTGGGTAATCATTGCGAGTTTCCTCTCAGAAAGAAGCGTATCTAAAAAAACTTAGTCCCGGTTAGGCCGCCGCTTTCGGCGACCCTCCCGTTTATTCAGGTATCTGCCAGCGAACGGCGTTCGACCACGTTCCCGTCGTCTCCTGTCCGTTGCCATCGGTTGCCGGACGGAAACGACCACGGCGGGTAATCAGCTTACACGTCGTTTCGTCGAGGTCCGAATGCCCGCTAGAGCCCGTGATCTGACAGTTCGTCACACGGCCATCGGCGTTCACCGTAACCCGGAAGCGGGTAACACCTTCGCGTTCTTCGCGAAGTGCACGCGAAGGATAGTCACGAGGGCTTGCCCAGCTGCCAGGATTACCGCGCGGTGTCGGATCCTTCGGCTGGAAAGCCGGAGGCGGCGGCGGCGGCGGTGCTGGCGGAGCCGGTGGCGGCACCCGGACAGCAATCGGCGCTGGTGGCGGAATTGTTGGCTGAGTCCGCACAGGAGGCGGAGCCGGCGCAATGTTAATCGGCGGCGGCGGCGCTACGATAGGCGGCGGCGACGATTCGGGGATTTCCTCCGGTGGTGGTGGCTCCTCGGGTTCGGGTTCGGGCTCATCAATATCAACCGTGGTAACGCGCTCTACCGCTTTCTTGACTGCCTCATAGGCAAGTCCGGTCACGAGAACGTATCCGACAGCGATATGAATCAACGCCACGATGATAAGGGCGATAATGCGATTACCGCTCATCTCTTGGTCAGCGTAGGCCATTCAGTCGCATCACTCCATCGTCATTAACGCCGGACGAATCCGGCTACTCATCCCATTGGAAGGGCTGTCCGCCCTGCCAGAGTGTTATCCTGCTTGTCTACCCCCGCCGATCTGGCAGATCGAATTGGGACTTGGCCCTTTTCAACCCGGCAAAGAGGCGTGGGCCTGCATGAGACTGTTCTATTATATTTATCTCCGCACTCATCGCCCTTTAGCTGGCATAAAGGGGGCGCGCAAACGCTTTATCGGTTAACGCCCAATTCACAGCCATGCTAGGACACCGGCAAGTTACTGGTCTTTGTCGGTTAATGACGGAGCGAAATAAACCCTTGGGTAAATTGACAAACATGAAAACATCACTCGCAATCGTGGCTTTGGCACTCGGCACTGCGGCATTGGGCTCAGCAGCAACCGCGCAGACCGGCCCTGCCCAGATGCAGCTGACATATGCGGATCTTGCCGACCTGGCAGATGGCACGCCGCTGGTCCTGCGGGCAGAGATTCGCAAGCAGATTGCGCTGAAGCCGGAACGTGCCCCGGATGTCCCGCCCGGCATGGTCAGACTTTATATTGAAGCGCGGACAATTGCGCTGCTTTCAGGCAGCACGCCGGTGGGCGAATCCCTCAAATACCTGGTGGATGTTCCGCTTACAGCCAAGGGCAAGGTGCCCAAGCTGAAGAAACAGGAAGTCATCCTGTTTGCGAGGCCGGTTGCCGGCCGTCCCGGTGAAATTCAGCTGGCTGCTCCGTCGTCACAGCTGGCCTGGTCACCGGAGACGGAGCAGAGGCTAAGGGGTGTGCTGACCGAATTGCTCGCGGCAGATGCGCCGCCTGCGATTTCCGGCATCCGCGACGCATTGTCGATTGCCGGCAATCTGGCTGGCGAATCGGAAACGCAGATTTTCGTTTCGACCAAGGCGGACGGTCCGGTATCGCTGACAGTCATTCGCAGGCCGGGGCAACGCCCGATGTGGGGCGTTTCGTGGAGCGAAATCGTTGATCAGGCCGCCCGCCCGCCGCAAGCAGAGACGCTGGCATGGTACAGGCTGGCGTGTTTCCTGCCTGACGCACTGCCCAGATCAGTCATCCTGTCGCAGGACCGCGTGTCACAGCAGCGTGCAGCCGAAGATTACGGTTACATCCGCAATCAGCTTGGCCCTTGTCCGCGCAACCGCAGCTAGCGGCCAGCTTAGAAATACTGGTTCCTATGCGGCAGTCATGGCGGCTACAGAGCCGCTCATGTCACAGCCATTCCGCCACGTCTTCCGTGTCCGTTACGCCGAACTTGATCCTCAAGGGGTCGTTTTCAATGCGCGTTATCTTGAATATGCCGACCTGATCGTCACCGAATACTGGGATGCGCGGGAATTGCGTCTGAGCGGCGAGGGCGCGCTGGAATTTCACGTGGCCAAGGCAGAAGTGAATTTCCGCAAACCGATCCGCGCAAACGAGTTCATCGAAGGACGCGCCTGGACCACCCGGATCGGATCGAGCAGCATGACCACTCGGATCGAATTGCACGGGCATGATGAAGTACGCGGGGACGGCGCGCCTGCAGATGATCTGCGCGCAGAGATCGAACTGGTGAACGTCCATGTCGATCTGGAAACCGGCAAATCCATGCCGATCCCGCAAAGTGCAAGAGACGCCTTGCTTGCCGAAGACACCGAACAAAGGACTTGAGATTGCCAGACACAACATCTTCCGCGCCGCTCAGGATTGCATTGGCCGGCCTTGGCACCGTTGGCGCCGGGGTTATCCGCCTGCTGGATGCGAACGCTGACTTGGTAACCGCGCGTGCCGGGCGCCCGCTGGAAGTCGTGGCAGTCAGCGCGCGCGACCGGAACCGAGATCGCGGTGTCGATCTGTCTGGCTTCGCCTGGGAAGGCGACATGACACAGATGGCATCGCGCGGCGATGTCGATGTGGTTGTTGAATTGGTCGGCGGGGCGGACGGTCCGGCGCTGACGCTGGCGCGCGATACCATCGCTGCGGGCAAGGGCCTGGTCACCGCCAACAAGGCGATGATCGCGCATCACGGACTGGCACTGGCCGAATCGGCCGAAGCGCAAGGCACCGCCCTTAAATTCGAGGCGGCGGTTGCAGGCGGCATCCCGATTGTGAAGGGTCTTCGCGAAGGCGCAGCGGCCAATTCGATCGAGCATATTTACGGCATCCTCAACGGCACCGCGAACTATATCCTGTCGACCATGGAAAGCTCCGGCGCGGATTTCGCCACCACGCTGAAGGATGCACAGGAACTGGGCTATGCGGAAGCTGACCCGACTTTCGACATCGAAGGGATCGACGCGGCCCACAAGCTGGCCATTCTCGCCGCGATCAGTTTTGGCGCGCGGGTCGATTTCGAAGCCGTCGCTTGCGAGGGGATTTCGCGGGTCCGTGCCGCCGATATCGCACAGGCCGATGCGCTGGGCTACGTTATCCGCCTGATCGGAATGGCCGATATTTCAACGGACAGTTCCGGTGCGCCGGTTCTGTTGCAGCAGGTCAAACCGTGCCTGGTCCCCAAGGGGCATCCGCTGGCTCATGTCACAGGCCCCACCAATGCCGTCGTGGCAGAGGGCAATTATTCGGGCCGCTTGCTGTTTCAGGGTGCCGGCGCCGGTGAAGGGCCGACGGCAAGTGCGGTTGTTGCAGACCTGATCGATATTGCGCGCGGCGAGGCCGGGGCGCCGTTTTCCGTGCCGGCAGCGGCATTGCAGGCGATGGCCCCCGCTGAATCGGGCGCACGGATCGGTCAGACCTATCTGCGCTTTACCGTGTCCGACCGGCCGGGTGTCCTGGCAGAGATTACCGCTGCGATGCGCGACGCCGATGTGTCGATAGAAAGCCTGATACAACAGGGCCGCGCCAATGATGGCGGGGAAGTTCTGGTGGCGATGGTGACGCATGATGGCCCGGAAAGCTGTGTCACCTACGCGCTGCAATTGCTGGCCGATTCGGACAGTCTCACTGCGCCGCCGCTGGTCATGAAAATCCTAGAAGATTAGGTTGCGGGCCGAAGCCTGGGCCGAAGCCTGGGCCGAAGCCTGGGCCGGAGTCAGGGTTGGCGTTCCGTCTCGTTAAGGGCCGGGCCTTCTTCGCTTGCGGGCTCACGCGCCGTTTCGCCCGGCAATTCATTGGGCAGGCGAGACTGGGCCCCGGTGTCGTTTCCGCGCGGGGCCAACCCGTTTGCAATCCTGTCCGCATCCGACCCTTTGGGTGTTTCAGGCAATTTGGAAAAATCGATCAGATAGGCTGGCGGCGGGACCGAACCGAAACTGATGCAAGCCCCCTTTTCCGGGTTTTTTTTGCATGATTCGGCGAAATCGGGTGCACGGGGCAGCCCGTCATCCAGTGCCTCATCCGATTCCGGGTCCAGTTCGCTGGTGGATTTGACCCGGAACTGAGACTGTTCCTGCTGCTCCGCGCAAACCACGATCTCATCCCCGTTACCCTGATCGCATTTCGGCTCCGGAGGGGGCGGGCCGTAAGCTGACTGCGCATTTGCGAACACGTCTTCGGCGGTGGATGCCGTGCGCCCCTGTGCGGCGGCCGGCTGAGTGGATACTGACCAGCCGATGGCGAGCAGGGCCATCACTGCCAGATACAATGCCTTCATACATTGCGGGCCAGCAATTGCGGACCCAAGCCTTCTCGACAATGCAACACTCCCTGTCTAAGCGGCCAAGCAACAATTGCCGAGATGCTGGATGCCACAGCAGCCCAGAGGGACTGAATTCACCATGAACACCAAGAAGCTTGCCGCCAGCCAGGTCCTCGACCGGGTTCTCGTCCTTGAAATGGTCCGCGTGACGGAGGCTGCGGCAATCGCTGCGTCCAAGCTGATCGGTCGCGGCGACGAGAAGGCGGCAGACCACGCCGCAGTCGAAGCAATGCGCAAGGCGTTCGACGAGCTGTACATGGATGGAACAGTGGTGATCGGTGAGGGCGAGCGCGACGAAGCGCCCATGCTCTACATCGGCGAAAAAGTTGGCGGTGCACCGGGCAGAGGCCCCAAGATCGATATCGCCCTCGACCCGCTGGAAGGCACCACTATTACTGCAAAGGCTGGTCCCAACGCTCTCGCGGTGCTCGCCGCTGCCGAAGAAGGCTGCCTGCTCAACGCGCCCGATACGTATATGGACAAGATCGCGGTTGGTCCGGGCTATCCTGACGACGTCATCAGCCTCGAAAAAACTGTCACTGAAAATGTCCAGGCTGTTGCAGCAGCCAAGGGTGTGGAACCGAACGAGATCATCGTCTGTGTCCTCGACCGTCCGCGTCACGCCGATATTATCGCGGAACTGCGCGGCCTCGGCTGCGGCGTGGTGCTGATCGGTGACGGTGACGTTGCCGGCGTGATCGCGACGACCGATCCGGAAACCACCATCGACATGTATATGGGGCAGGGCGGCGCGCCAGAGGGCGTGCTTGCTGCCGCTGCGCTTCGCTGTGTCGGCGGCCAGTTCAATGGCCGGCTGGTGTTCCGCAACGATGACGAACGCGCCCGTGCCCGCAAATGGGGCATCGAGGAACTCGACCGCATCTATAAGCTGGAAGACCTCGCCAAGGGTGACTGCATCTTTGCTGCAACCGGCGTCACCGACGGTTCGCTGCTCGATGGTGTCAAACGCCTGCGCGGCGGGAAGATGACCACTGAAAGCGTTGTCATGCGCGCCAGCAGCGGCACCGTCCGCTGGATCAGGGGCGAACACCGAAGCTCTTAAGCCTGTCGGGGCGCACACGCTCCGCAGATTACCTTCACGTGCCGGGGCACAGGATTGGGAAAAGCTGGGTGCTGCTCTGTTGCAATGCAGGGCCGCTCGGCTAAGCCTCCGCCAGCACGAATCGTTGCGCTTTCGGGGATACATCGCATGAAAATCATGGCCGCCAATTCGAACCTGCCGCTTGCGCGGGCCATTGCAGCCTATCTCGAAATTCCACTGACCGACGCCAGCGTGCGCCGCTTTGCGGATGAAGAAATTTTCATCGAGATCCACGAGAACGTGCGCGGCGAAGACGTTTTCATCGTTCAGTCGACCAGCTTTCCGGCGAATGACAATCTGATGGAATTGCTGATCGGAATCGACGCGCTGCGCCGTGCCTCGGCCCGCAGGATCACCGCCGTGGTCCCCTATTTCGGATATGCGCGTCAGGACAGAAAGCCCGGACCGCGCACGCCGATTTCGGCAAAGCTGGTGGCCAATCTGATCACCGAAGCCGGGGCGGACCGTGTCCTCTCGGTCGATCTTCACGCCGGACAGATACAGGGCTTCTTCGATATCCCGACCGACAATCTGTATGCCGCGCCGGTCATGGCAGCGGATATCCAGGCGCGTTACGGCGACCAGTCACTGATGGTTGTTTCGCCCGATGTGGGCGGCGTGGTTCGTGCCCGCGCATTGGCAAAACGCCTCGACAATGCCCCGCTTGCCATCGTCGACAAACGCCGCGACCGTCCGGGCGAATCTGAAGTCATGAACATCATCGGCGATGTTCAGGGGCGGCACTGCATCCTGATCGATGACATTGTCGATTCGGGCGGCACGCTGTGCAACGCAGCGCAGGCGCTGCTGGATCAGGGCGCGAGCAGCGTCGCGGCCTATATCACGCATGGTGTGCTTTCTGGCGGGGCGGTGGCCCGGGTCAACGATTCGGCGCTGACCGAACTGGTCATTTCAGACACCATCATGGCGTCCGATGCTGCGAAGGATTCGGACCGTATCCGGATACTCACCATTGCGCCGCTGATCGGCGAAGCCGTTCGCCGGATTGCCGATGAAAGCTCGGTCAGCTCGCTGTTTGACTGACCACTGGCACGAACGGTTCGCGCATCCACGGGCGTATCGAATCGGGCTCCAGCCGGTGCAGAACTTCCAGCCGGCGGGCCTGCCTGATTTCAAGGCTGAGCGTGAGCAGGCCCTGCCGCTCTGACACGAACTGCTTGGGCGTCATGCTGAAGAAGGTCGTGAATTCCCGTATCTGGTGCGATTGATCGAAGAAGCGGAGATAGATCTCCTCTTCTTCCTCGTCTGCCACACCGCACAGGCGCGCCGCGAGGTCGAGCGTTCTTGCCCGGCGCATCACCTGCTTCGGCGTCATCCCGAAATCACGTTTGATGATCCGCTGCAAGGTTCGCGGAGTAACCCCGTTATCCTCAGCGAAATCGTTAATCGACTGGTTGGGGTCGGCAAACGCCGCAGCTTCGAATTTTTGTGAAACTCTTTCCGGCGGCTGGATGCCGTGGCGCGCGATGTAATGCCGCAGCCAGTCTTCCATCGCGATCAGCCAGTCGAGCGGGTCCTTGTCGGCGTCGTAGAGGCCGGTGAGTTCCGCATCGGGTACGCCAATGAATTCGGTCGGTTTGATCCGGTCGATCAGCGGGCCGTCGTCCTTGCCCCATATCGCCCGGAACGCACCGGGGCGGAACATCATTCCGGCGACCTTGATCCCGCCTACATATTCGAGCGGCATCGCTTTCGAATGCTGGCCGCAAACAAAGGTTTCGTCGCGAATGCGCAGCTCACCATCTGCCGTTCCCACGGTCCAGTCGACGCCGATCGCGGTGCGGATATAGCTGGCATCATTGCACAACAGACCGTTGACCACATAATCGTCGGGTGCCTGCGCCACGGCGACCATGACCCGGCCAAGCCATGGTTCAAGATCGGCAGCGGGAGGGCGGTTGAACGAAAGCGGCACGCCGTCTCTGGTCGCGCCGGTCCGCGGCTGCAGCCGGGCAGAATCGCTCCCGCCCTGTTTGCCGTTTTCAACCTCGTGGGAATTCCCAGCGCCCATTATCCGACTGTCTGACCTCAGCTCTTATTATTCTGGACCCGAAACGTGCCCGGTTTTTTATGAGCGGCAACCGGGGCGGACAATTGTCTTCCGGCGCCAAGCCCTGTGCCAAGACCCTTATGCAAAACCGCAGCTTACGCAAGGCCTATGCCTTGACCAAATCGCGCTCTGCCACGATGTGCAGTGCATGATCAATTCCAGAGATATCGCCTTCGCCAACCGCTTGGCGGATGCCGCCGGTTCGGTAATCGGGCCGCTTTTCCGATCGAGCTTTTCCGACGAGCGCAAAGCCGACCGCAGCCCTGTTACAGAAGCCGACAAAGCGGCCGAGGCAGAGATGCGCCGCTTGATCGAATCGGAATATCCCGATGACGGCATTATCGGCGAGGAATACGGCACCAGCCGCGAATCGGCCGGGCGGCAGTGGGTCCTCGATCCGATCGACGGGACGATCAGTTTCATGGCGGGGCGTCCGATCTTCGGCACATTGATCGCACTGATGCAGGATGGCTGGCCGATGCTGGGTGTGATCGACCAGCCGATAGCGGGCGAACGCTGGGTTGGTCAGATCGGCGGCGGAACCACCTTCAACGGCAAACCCGTTCAAACCTCCGGCTGCCGCGAACTGACCGAAGCGAAGCTGGCAACCAGCAGTCCGCACTACTTCGATGCGGGACAGGCGGATGCCTATATGAAAGTGGCCCAGGCAGTCGGCGGAAACAAACGTCAGGGCATGATCGTCTATGGCGGCGACTGCTACAATTACGGACTGCTGGCATCGGGTCACCTCGATATCGTGTGCGAGGCTGGCCTGGAGATTTATGATTATGCCGCGCTTGTTCCGGTGGTGGAGGGTGCGGGCGGCACCATGTCCGACTGGCAAGGCAATCCGCTCGACGCGAACAGTGACGGCCATGTGCTTGCACTGGGCGATCCGGCGCGGCTCGAGGATGTCCTCGAAGCGATGGGCTGATTGGCAAAGATCAAGGCACCGATCCGCGTGCGGATCGTTTTCGCGCCATGAGCACGACAAACAACACTATCGTCATAACCGGCGGCGGCGCCGGCATCGGCCGGGGTACGGCGGTGCATTTTCTGGACCTAGGCTGGCGGGTGTGCACCCTCGACAAGGATGATGACGCTCTGGCTGAACTGCGCGATCAATTTGCGGGCGATGAACTGCTGGCGATCGAATGCGATGTCGGGCACGAGCACGCCGTTGCGGCGGCATTCGGGCAGATCTCGGAATGGCTTGGACAGTCGCCGCTGACTGTTCTGGTCAACAATGCCGCCATAGCTGATCCTTACTGCGGCCCGATGGAAGAGCTCACGCTGGAGAAGTGGCAGGGCTGGATCGACGCTAGCCTGACATCAACCTTCCTGTGCAGCCGGGCGGCAATTCCCCTGCTGCGCCGCGGCAAGCAGGGCAGCATCATCAACATGTCATCCACCCGCGCAGTGCAATCGGAGCCGGATACATTCGCCTATGCTGCATCCAAGGGCGGGGTCAGCGCGCTGACCCATTCGATGGCGGTATCGCTGGGGCCGGATATTCGCGTGAACGCGGTGCTGCCCGGCTGGATAGAGACGGGTCCGTGGCAGAAAAAGGCGGATCGCAGCTTCCCCGATCACCGCGAAATTGACAAGGAACAGCATCCTGTCGGGCGTGTCGGCGAAGTGTCCGATATTGCGCGCACTGTCGAATGGCTTGTTGGCGAGGGAGCAGGCTTTGTCACCGGGCAGCAGATCGTGGTCGATGGCGGGATGACGCGGAAGATGATTTACGCCGGTTGATGCGCCCGTCCAGCGCCTGCGAATCCCCTTGCATTCGCGCGTGGTTCGTCTAAATGCGCCCCCTTCACCGACACGTGATTCATCTGCCGGTCTGGCCGTTAGGGCTGCCAGGGCTGGTTGGACGTGTCTCTGACCCGACATCCTTTCAGGAGACAAGAAATGCCCAAGCTGAAGACCAAAAGTGGTGTGAAGAAACGCTTCAAGATCACCGCAACTGGCAAAGTGAAGCACGGCGTCGCTGGTAAGCGCCACCGTCTTACGCACCACAACGCCAAGTACATCCGTACCAACCGCGGCACGTCCGTACTGTCTGACGACAACGTCAAGACAATCAAGAAATGGGCCCCTTACGGCCTCGATTGAGCCGGTTCGGAATTTAGGAGTACTTGAAAAATGCCACGCATTAAACGCGGCGTCACCACGCGCCAAAAGCATAAGCGGTTACTGGACCAGGCCAAGGGCTATCGCGGTCGCCGCAAGAACACCATCCGCGTCGCGCGCCAGGCTGTCGAAAAGGCAGGCCAGTACGCGTATCGCGACCGTAAGGTTAAGAAGCGCAATTTCCGCGCTCTGTGGATCCAGCGTATCAACGCTGCCGTCCGCGCAGAAGGCCTGACCTATTCGCAGTTCATGCACGGCGTTAAGCTCGCCGGTATCGAACTGGACCGCAAGGTAATGGCCGATCTCGCGATGAACGAAGGCGCTGCCTTCAAGAGCGTGATCGAACAGGCGAAGAAAGCCCTTCCGGCTTAAGCACTTCGCCGGTTTCAAAACCGGATCATGAAAGGGCGCGGACGGCATGACCTTCCGCGCCCTTTTCTATGTCTGACATAGATTCGCTGCCATGATCCAGACCCTCAGGCTCGGCGGCCCCAAGGCTGATTAACGCGGCACCCTTTCCTTTCCGGGCCGCATGCGTATGAATACCGCTTGTAGAAATACGACAAGTCGGGGAACGCCAAAATGTCCGGACAATGCCGGATCGCGGTGAGCTTTCATGAGCCGCCTCCAGATCTCGAACGATATTTTACGACCTTCTATCATGTCGACATCGATCCCGGCCCGTCGGAAACCGTCAGCGATTCGCTGCATCCCGAATGGGCGAACTTTCGGGTTTTCTCCGGTGCACGGCCTCACAACGAAATCGCCGGGAATGTGCTCGACGATTGCGACGTGACCGTAACCGGGCCCAGCCGTAGCCCGCTGAACTTTACCATGGGCGCGACCAGTATCTGGGGCATCGGCCTGATGCCGCTGGGCTGGTCCACATTTGTGGGCAGGCCGGCAGACGATTTTGCCAATACGATCAACGATGCGCGCATCTCGCCGGCTTTCACCCAGTTTGCAGAGCTCGCAGATGGCTTGCAGTCGCGTGAGGGTGCAGAGCACAGCCAACTGGACTGGATCACGCATTTTTTCCGCGAGGCCGCGCCGCGGTTTGGCAAGGAAGACCCGAGGATCACGGCCATCCATACCAAGCTGGTCGAACCAGAGCTGCCGCATGTTTCCGATCTCGCCGACCAGTGCGGATTGAATCAGCGGACCCTTGAGCGGCTGTGCCGCAAGCATTTCGGGTTCTCGCCCAAGCTCCTGCTGCGCCGGCAGCGCTTCATGCGCAGCCTCGCGCAGTTCATGCTCGATCCGACGCTCGGCTGGATCGGCGCGATAGACTCGCTCTATTTTGACCAGTCCCACTTCGTGCGCGACTGCAAGGAATTCCTCGGCATGACGCCCACCGAATATGCGGAAATGGATCACCCGGTAATGGGCGCATTTCTGAAGGAAAGGATGCGTGCCTACGGCTCGGCAGTGCCGACTTTGGACCCGCCCGAACGCGCACCTGACTGAAACGAAATTCGGCCTGCCAATCTGCACCTTTGCCTTGCGCGCAAATTGGCGCTAGCGCGCCTTCGCCATGGAAGAATTGAAGACACAGAAAAACACCGCCCTCGAGGCGATTGAAGCCGCAGGCTCGCTTGACGCTGTAGAGGCGCTGCGCGTCGATGCGCTGGGCAAGCAGGGCTGGATCAGCCAGCTGCTCAAAACCCTGGGCAAGATGACCCCGGAAGAACGCCAGGAAAAAGCCCCAGCGATCCAGCAGGCGCGGGCCGAAGTGGCCGATGCCATCGCCGCCCGCAAGGACGCGCTGGAAAATGCCGAGCTTGACCGACGACTGGCAACCGAAACGCTCGACCTGTCTCTGCCCGCTCCGGACGAGGCGAGGGGAACGGTCCATCCGGTCAGCCAGGTGATGGACGAACTGGCAGAGATTTTCGCCGATCTCGGTTTCGCGGTGAAGACCGGTCCCGAAGTCGAGGATGACTGGCACAATTTCACCGCGCTCAACATGGATGAGCACCATCCGGCGCGCGCGATGCATGACACATTCTATTTCCCTGACAGGGACAAGGAAGACCGTGCGATGCTGCTGCGCACGCACACCTCGCCCGTGCAGATCCGCACGATGGTGAACGAGGGTGCGCCAGTGCGGATTATCGCGCCGGGCCGCGTTTACCGCAGCGACAGCGATGCCACACACACGCCGATGTTCCATCAGGTGGAAGGCCTGGTGATCGACCGGGACATCCACCTTGGCCATCTGAAATGGACGCTGGAAACCTTCCTCAAGGCATTTTTCGAGCGCGACGATATCGTCCTGCGCCTGCGCCCGTCATACTTCCCCTTCACCGAGCCGAGCGTTGAGGTCGATGTCGGCTTCGAGATCGTCAAGGGCCGCCGCGTACTGGGCGGATCGGGTGATGCCCCCGGTCATGCGTGGATGGAATTGCTGGGCAGTGGCATGGTCAACCGCCGGGTGATCGAATTCGCCGGTCTCGATCCTGACGAATGGCAGGGCTTTGCCTTCGGCGTGGGCGTGGACCGCCTCGCGATGCTGAAATACGGAATGGACGATTTGCGCGCTTTCTTCGACGGCGACATTCGCTGGCTGCAGCATTACGGGTTCAGCCCCTATGACCAGCCGACCCTTTCCGCAGGCGTAGGAGCACCGGCATGAAGTTCTCCCTGACCTGGCTCAAGGATCACCTCGAAACCGAGGCGAGTGTTGCGGAACTGGCGGCGGCGATGAACCGTATCGGTCTGGAGGTCGAAGGTATCGAGGACCCGGCGGAAAAGCTCGCCGGTTTCACCGTGGCAAAAGTTCTCACTGCGGCCAAGCACCCCGATGCCGACAAGCTGCAGGTGCTAACCGTGGACACCGGCGCGGGCGATCCCCTGCAGGTGGTTTGCGGGGCGCCCAATGCGCGCTCGGGGATGAAGGGTGTGCTGGGCCAGCCCGGCGCTGTCGTGCCTTCCAACGGAATGGAGCTGCGCAAGAGCGCGATCCGCGGCGTCGAATCGAACGGCATGATGTGCTCAGTGCGCGAACTGGAGCTGGGCGACGAGCATGACGGCATCATCGAGCTGCCCGATGACGCGCCCGTCGGCGAAAGCTTCGCCAGCTATCACGGCACCTCGCCAGTGTTCGATGTGGCGATTACCCCCAACCGCCCGGACTGTATGGGCGTGCACGGCATCGCGCGCGATCTTGCGGCTGCTGGTATGGGCACGCTGAAGCCGATTGCCATGCCGCCTTTCGAGGAAGCGGGCGCATGTCCGGTTGAAATCCGCACGGATGATCCGGAAGGTTGCCCAGCATTCTATGGCCGCGTGATTACCGGCGTCCGCAATGGACCGTCGCCTGATTGGCTGCAGCAGCGCCTGCAAAGTGCAGGGCAGCGGCCCATCTCGCTGTTGGTCGATCTGACCAATTACCTGATGCTGGCCTATGGCCGCCCGGCGCACGCTTACGATCTGGCGAAGCTGAACGGTGCCGTCACTGCCCGCCGCGCCAAGGATGGCGAACAGGTACTGGCGCTTAACGAAAAGACCTATACGCTTAATAGCGAGATGACCGTCATCGCGGACGATAACGGCGTGCACGACATCGCCGGTATTATGGGCGGCGAGAATTCGGGCTGTTCGGATTCAACCACCGACGTGCTGCTCGAAATCGCCTATTTCGATCCTCACCGGATTGGCCAGACGGGCCGCAAGCTGGGCCTGTCGTCCGACGCGCGGACCCGGTTCGAGCGCGGCGTCGATCCCGCGTTTCTCGATGATGGACTGGACCTGCTGACCGGTCTGATCGCCGAACTCGCAGGGGGCGCAGCGACACAAAAGGTCCGCGCCGGAACCCCGCCTGCCGAGGCCCGGTCGGTGTCCTTCGATCCAGCTCTGACGCAGCGGCTAGGAGGGGTGGATGTTGCCTCTGACGAGCAGCAGCGGATTCTCGAATCGCTTGGCTTCGCCGTCGATGCGTCGGCTGTTCCGTGGGCGGTAACCGCGCCTCTGCGCCGCCACGATGTGGAAGGTCCGGCAGATCTGGTCGAGGAAGTCGTGCGCATTTACGGCATCGACGATATCGCCAGTGTTGCTTTGCCGCGTGCGGAGGGTGTTGCCGTGCCGACCGCGTCGAGCGAACAGAAGCAGGAGCGGCGCGTTCGCCGTGCTGCTGCGGGCCGCGGGCTGAATGAGGCGGTTACCTGGTCATTCCTGCCGGTGCCGGAGGCAGAACATTTTGCCGACGGTCACAAGCTCTGGGCGCTCGACAACCCGATCAGCGAAGACATGAAGGCGATGCGCCCGTCCATGATTCCCGGCTTGCTGATGGCTGCCAAACGCAATGTCGATCGCGGCGCCGGTGCGCTGCGGCTGTTCGAGATCGGCCGGCGGTATTTCCGCAATGATGACGGGTCCAGCAACGAGAAGCCGACTGTCGGTGTGGTGCTGGCGGGCGAGAAAACCCCGCGCGGTTGGGCATCGGGCAAGGCGGTACATTTCGATGCTTTCGACGCCAAGGCAGAGGCTATGGCGCTGCTGGCAGAGGCCGGCGCCCCGGCTGACAAATTGCAGGTGATGGGCGAGGCCGGCGGTCAATTCCACCCTGGTCAGTCCGGCACCTTGCGTCTGGGACCAAAGAACGTACTGGCCCGCTTCGGCGCGCTGCATCCCAAGACGCTTGAGGCTTTCGACATTGAAGTGCCGGTCGTCGCGGTGGAGATTTTCCTCGACGCGATCCCTGGAAAGAAGGGCGCGGCAAGTTTCGCCAGAAGCAATTATTCGCCGCCCGCATTGCAATCCGTCATGCGCGATTTCGCGTTTCTCGTTCCGGCTCAACTGCCGGCAGGCGACTTGCAGCGCATGGTCAAGGGTGCGGACAAGGCGAACATCGTGGATGCGCGCATCTTCGATGTCTTTGCCGGTCAGGGCGTGCCAGAGGGCAAGAAATCGGTCGCGATCGAAGTGACGCTTCAACCTGCCGATAAGAGCTACAAGGAAGAAGACCTGAAAGCGATTTCGGACAAGGTCGTCGCCGCCGCGGCAAAACTCGGCGCGGAACTGCGCGGCTGATCATGACATCCGACAGGCGAACATTTGCGATCATTTCGCATCCCGATGCTGGTAAGACCACGCTGACAGAAAAACTGCTGCTGCAAGGCGGCGCGATCCACCTTGCGGGCGAGGTCAAGGCGCGCGGGCAGGCGCGGCGCGCACGGTCCGATTGGATGAAGATCGAACAGCAGCGCGGAATTTCGGTCACATCCAGCGTGATGACATTCGAGCGGGACGGGATTACCTTCAACCTGCTCGACACGCCGGGGCACGAGGATTTCTCCGAAGACACCTACCGCACGCTAACGGCGGTCGATTCGGCGATCATGGTGATCGATGCCGCCAAGGGTATCGAACCGCAGACGCGCAAGCTGTTCGAGGTTTGCCGGCTGCGCAGCGTGCCGATCATTACCTTCGTCAACAAGGTCGACCGCGAAGGGCGCCCGGTTTTCGAATTGCTCGATGAAATTGCCGACATGCTGGCGCTCGACGTCAGCCCGCAAATGTTTCCGGTCGGAATGGGTGGCCAGTTTGAAGGCATTCTGGAATTCGAAGGCGGCACTGTCGCGCGCCCTGAAGGTCCGTCGAAAGAATTTCTGGGTAAGCGGGACGCAGATCCGGTTTTGCCTGACGAAGTCGCAGAAAATGCCGAACTGGCGCAGATCGGTTATCCCGAGTTCGATCTGGAAGCCTATCGCAATGGCGATCTGACGCCGGTCTATTTCGGTTCTGCGCTGAAGAATTTCGGCGTTACCGAGTTGATCGATGCGATTGCCAAATATGCTCCGCCGCCCCGGCCGCAGCCGGCCGGTGAAACTCAGGTGCAGCCCGATGACGACGAGGTTACCGGTTTCATCTTCAAGGTTCAGGCCAATATGGACCCGAACCACCGCGACCGGATCGCCTTCATGCGGCAGGTTTCGGGCACGTTTAAACGCGGGATGAAATTGATTCCGTCGGGTCTTGGCAAGCCGATCGCGATCCATTCTCCGATCCTGTTCTTTGCGCAGGACCGCGAAATTGCCGACACCGCCGAGGCGGGTGATATCATCGGCATCCCCAATCACGGGACTTTGCGGGTTGGCGACACGCTGAGCGAAAACAACAAGCTGCGATTTACCGGACTGCCCAATTTCGCGCCGGAGATTCTCCGCCGGGTCCAGCTGAAAGACCCGACCAAGACCAAGCAGCTGCGCAAGGCGCTGGACGACCTTTCCGAAGAGGGCGTGATCCAGGTATTTTATCCCGAACTGGGTGCGAACCATATCGTGGGCGTAGTCGGCCAGTTGCAGCTGGAAGTGCTGATCTCGCGGTTGTCGGCGGAATACAAGGTCGAAGCTGCGCTGGAGGCGGCCCCGTTTGCGACGGCCCGCTGGGTAAAGGGCGAAGGTCAGGCGATGAAGGATTTCGAGGAATTCAATCGCCCTCATCTCGCCAAGGACCGCGATGGCGACCTTGTGTTTCTGGCCAAGTCCCCGTGGGATGTGAGCTATCAGGAAGAGAAAAATCCAGATCTGAAATTTTCCGCTACCAAGGAGCGGTGACAAGCCGCGCTTGCGAGCGTAGCATTGTGAAATGGCCGAATTTTTCGACACGCTGCAGGATGATCATATTGCGATGATTGGCAGGCAGCCGGTGTTCTTCGTGGCCACTGCGGCGGAGGGGTCGCGCGTCAATCTCAGCCCAAAGGGCTATGACGCTTTCCGCGTTCTGGAGCCGGGGCGGGTTGCATATCTCGACCTTGGCGGGTCGGGCAACGAAACCCATGCCCATCTGGTGGCGAATGGCCGGATCACGGTCATGTTCTGCAATTTCGAACAGCCAGCCTTGATCCTCAGAATTTATGGTCAGGGCGTTCCGGTGCTGCCCCAGGATGCACAGTGGGACGCATTGGCGCAGCATTTCACCCTGCTGCCAGGAACGCGGCAGATCTTCGACATCAAGGTGGAAAGCGTTCAGACCAGCTGCGGTTACGGCGTTCCATTCATGGAATTCGAGCGTGAGCGGGACACACTGACCAAGCACCATGCCCGCGCCAATCCGTCCGAATGGGCGGCGAAATACGGAATGCAGCTGTCGAGTATTGACGGTTTGCCTGCGCGGCCGACCGACCGGTACATTCCGGGCGAGCCAGAGGAATAGGCACCTTTCGTGAGGCTAAAATTCGCCAGCTATAACATCCACAAGGCCGTGGGCACCGACGGGCGCCGCGATGCAGACCGGATCATCACGGTCCTGCGCGAGCTGGATGCGGATATCATCGCCTTGCAGGAGGCGGATTTGCGGGTCGGCCAGAGGGCCAGCGTTCTGGAACGTGCCGCGCTGGACGACACGCCGTGGAAACCGGTGGATGTGGCCAAGCGGCCGCGCAGCCTGGGTTGGCACGGCAATGCCCTGCTCGTGCGGCGAAAATTCAAGATCATCAACGCCGAACCGCTCGATCTGCCGACGCTTGAGCCGCGCGGAGCGGCGCGCGCGGACCTCCACATTGACGGAATCAGGGTCCGCGTTGTGGGAATGCACCTCGACCTGTCCGGTCTGCGCAGGCGCGATCAGATCAAGGCCGTGCTGGGTCATGTCGAGGATTGCGGGCCAGCCTGTCCGACAGTGCTGATGGGCGATTTCAACCAATGGGGTAACCAGACCGGGGCGATGCAGGAATTCAATGCGGGCTGGCACATCCTCGACACAGGCCGCAGCTTCCCCTCGCGCCAGCCGATTGCCCGGCTCGACAGAATTGTGACTTCGCCCGAGTGGGGCTGCCTTGAACAACACGTTCACCACAGCGGCATGGCGGCACAGGCATCGGACCATTTGCCGATCGTCGCCCACCTAGAATTGCCTAATTTATAGGCATCGCCTAATAATCAGGCAATTTGTTCCTTCGTGGGGAAGGTTTGTTGCGCACTAACCCCTGCGGAATCCGGGATATTTCAAAACTGGCACGGCTTTTGCTGCATGTGCGAAGTCGACGACGGGTCGGCGGACAAGCAGGGGCCAGAGATGAAGTTCATCATCGCCGTAATCAAACCATTCAAGCTCGACGAGGTGCGCGAAGCACTCGGCGCCATTGGCGTGGCGGGCATGACCGTTTCCGAGGTCAAAGGCTTCGGACGTCAAAAAGGGCAAACCGAGATTTATCGGGGTGCTGAATATTCCACCAACATGCTTCCCAAGGTGAAGCTGGAAATTGCAGCTGGCGACGACATCGCCGCTCAGGTGGTTGAAACCATCAAGGATACCGCAAGCACCGAGTCGATCGGCGACGGAAAGATCTTCGTTTTCGACCTCGCCGACGCGACGCGCATCCGCACCGGCGAAACCGGGGACACAGCGCTATGACCGCTCTTCCAGACATGAAGGAAACTTCCATGATCCGCAAAATTCTTGGCGGGGCTGGCGCGCTTGGCGCGTCGTTTGCCGCCGCCGCACCCGCATGGGCACAGGACGCTGCCGAAGCTGCGCCAGCAGTGGCCAATCCCGGAAACAACGCCTGGATGATGACATCGACCATTCTGGTCCTGCTGATGATCATTCCCGGCCTGACGCTGTTCTATGGCGGCCTCACCCGCTCGAAAAACATGCTGTCGACCATGACCCAAATCGGTGCGACGGCGTCGCTCGCGATGCTCGTATGGGTGATGTGGGGCTTCAGCCTCGCCTTCGGTTCGGAAACCTATGAAGGCGCGCTCGGCCTGTTTGTCAGCGGGGGCAGCTACTTCCTCTCGGGCATGGACGCCAGCACGACTGCTGCGACGTTCACCGACGAAGTCATCAGCGAATATGTGTTTGTAAGCTTCCAGATGACCTTCGCCGCGATTACCGCAGCGCTGATCCTTGGTGCGACGGCTGAACGGATGAAGTTCAGCGCAGTGATGGCATTCGTGCCGATCTGGCTGACCATCGTCTATTTCCCGATTGCCCACATGGTCTGGGCAGGCGGCGGGCTTCTGTTCGAAGCTGGTGCGCTCGATTTCGCCGGCGGCACCGTGGTGCACATCAACGCAGGTGTTTCGGGCCTGGTCCTCGCATTCCTTCTCGGCAAACGCCGCGGCTATCCGGCTGAGCCGATGCCTCCGCACAGCCTGACGCTGACCATGGTCGGCACAGGCCTGCTGTGGGTCGGTTGGTTCGGGTTCAACGCCGGTTCCGCTCTTGAAGCGGACGGGTCTGCCGGACTTGCCATGATCAACACCTTCGTTGCGACAGCAGCCGGTGCCCTGTCCTGGATGGTCATCGAACGTCTCGCTGGTCACAAGGGATCAGCCCTCGGCTTCTGTTCCGGTGTTATCGCCGGTCTGGTTGCGGTGACCCCGGCTGCCGGCAACTCCGGTCCGTTCGGTGCGATCCTGCTCGGCATCGTATCATCTGCAGTCTGCTACTTCGCGGTTGCCAAGCTCAAAGCCAAGTTCGGCTATGATGACAGCCTTGATGCGTTCGGCATCCACGGCATTGGCGGCATCGTCGGTGCGATCGGTACAGGCATTGTCTACCAGCCGTTCCTCGGCGGACCGGGCGATGGCTCGACCGGCGTGGCAGCACAGCTGTGGATCCAGACCGAAGGCGTTCTCGTCACGATCGTCTGGGCCGGTGTCGGCACTCTGATCGCCGGGCTTATCGTCAAGGCACTTCTCGGCCTCCGGGTTTCGGAAGAAGCCGAAGTCGACGGCCTCGACATCAGCGAACACGGCGAACGCGCCTACAACTAATTCACCAGGTACGGCGGGGCCGGGAGATCCTCTCCCCTCCCGTTCCCGCCGCACAACGTTCCTCCTGCGAACAACACTCAACGGGCCGGCGCTGCAAAGCTCCGGCCCCTTTTTTGTGTGGGCGCATTTGTGCTGGCGAGAACCTCGCCCGGATATCCCCAAGCAGTAGTGTGGTTCCGGCCCTAGCCGCCGTTCATGATGAAGTCGGCGCAGCGTTCGCCGATCATGATCGACGGGGCATTGGTGTTGCCGCTGACGATCTTGGGCATAACGCTGGCATCGGCGATCCACAGGCCGTCAACGCCGCGCGCCTTCAGCTTGGTATCGACAACGCTGTTCTCGTCGGCCCCCATCCGGCACGTGCCGACAGGGTGATAGACGGTGTCTGCACGGTTGCGGATCAGCTGATCGAGAGCATCGTCGTCGTTCAGATTGATCTCGTGGCGGTCCTTCGGTTCGTAATCCGCCAGCGGCGAAGCCTCGGCAATCCGGTGAGACAAGCGCACGCCTGCGCGCAGCACCGCGATGTCGCGTTCATCATCGAGGAAATTGGGGTCGATACGCGGCGCATCTTTCGTGTCAGCCGAATTCAGGCGCACTGTCCCCCGGCTTTCGGGCCGAAGGACGCAGGCGTGGAGCGAAAAGCCGTGCCCTTTTACCTTTTCGCGTCCGTGATCTTCCAGCATCGCCGGAACGAAATGCCACTGGATGTCGGGGGCGGGGGCATCGGGCATCACGCTCCAGAAACCGCCGGCCTCTGCATAGGGGGTGGTCATGATGCCGGTGCGTTTGCGCCGGTGTTCGATGATCGCCTTGGCCATGCGGGCAGTCCCGGCGGCGCTGTCGCCTATCGGGTCCTTGGATTCGGTTTCCCAGCTCGACACGTAATCGATATGGTCCTGCAGGTCGCTGCCAACTGCTGGCGCGTCGCGAACCACGTTAATCCCGTGCTCCTTCAGGTGGGCCGCCGGACCGATGCCGGAAACCATCATGATCTGAGGTGAATTGAATGCACCGGCAGACAGGATCACGCCGCCGCGCGCGGTCAGGATCTTGCGCCGCCGGCCCTGCCTGATCGCGACGCCCGTAACCTTGCCGCCTTCGATGATCAGCTTGTCGACCAGCGTCTTCGTGCGGATTTCAAGATTGGGCATATCCCGCAGCGGTTCGATATACGCACGCGCGGCTGACCAGCGTTCACCATTGCGCTGCGTCACTTGGTAGACACCGAAGCCATCCTGACGCTGGCCGTTGAAATCCTCATTCAGCCGCAGTTGGAGCGACTCCGCACTCGATACAAAAGCCTTGCTGGTCGGGTTCACCCATTTCTGGTCGGAAACGAACAGCGGACCTTCACCGCCATGGAAATCGTCCGCGCCGCGTTCGTTGCTTTCCGCGTATTTGAAAAACGGCAGGACATCATCATAGCTCCAGCCATCGCAGCCGAGCTCAGCCCAATTATCGTAATCCCACTTGTTACCGCGAATGTAGACCATCGCATTGATGGCCGATGATCCGCCCAGACCTTTGCCCCTCGGTTGATAGCCTATGCGGCCGTTCAACCCCTTTTGCGGGACCGTGTCATACCGGTAATTGGTGTTCTTTAGGAGGAACGGCATGAAGCCGGGCGTTTTGACCAGCATGTTGTCGTTACGCCCACCTGCCTCGAGCAGGCAGACGCTGTGCTTGCCATATTCTGCGAGCCTGCCGGCAACAGCGCTGCCCGCGCTGCCTCCGCCGATTACGATGTAGTCGAACTGATCCATGACCTCTCCTTTACGGAAAGGTTAAGCGGCTTCCTCGCCCGGGGCAATTGCGTTGTTATCTGCAATGCGATTTTGGCCCTGATTTTCGGGCTGCTGCGCCTGGCGAGCTTGCCAGCGTTCCCGGATCATGTCGGACGTTTCTCGGCTGCCGTCGTGGGTCCAGCCGGGTTCGCGCAGCAGATAGGCGAGCTTGTGCCTCCACGGTGCCTTCCAGATATCGGCCAGCATGCCGATCCATTCATGGAAGACGGCCCACAGCAGGTTGAAACTGCCCAATTGCTTCACGATCCCGTAGCGGATGCGTTCGCTGTCGACCTCGGGCTGGAACGTGCCGAACAGCTTGTCCCAGATGATGAAGACTCCGGCATAGTTCCGGTCGAGATACAGCGGATTGGTTGCATGGTGCACGCGGTGGTGGCTGGGCGTGTTCATAACCGCTTCGAACCAGCGCGGCATCTTGCCGATAGCCTCGGTGTGAATCCAGAATTGATAGATCAGGTTGAACCCGCCGGCGACCGCGATCATCACCGGATGAACGCCAAGGAAGACGAGCGGCAATTTGAAAGCAAATCCCAGCGTGAATGCCCCGGTCCATGTCTGGCGCAGCGCCGTGCTCAGATTGTAGTGCTGACTGGAATGATGGTTCACATGGCTTGCCCAGAACCACCTGACGCGGTGCCCGAACCGGTGAATCCAGTAATAGGCAAGATCATCGAGCACGAAAACAACCGGCCACAGCCACCAGATCGACCACCATTCCGGTCCAAAATCGATGACCCGGTATTCATAGGCGAGCAGGAACAGAAACAGCGCCATGCCGCCAAGCAGCAGCCCGGCGACGGTGCTGCCGAGGCCGAATGCGAGCGAGGTCAGGGTGTCGCGCGGCTCATACGCTTCCGGCCGGTGCTTGCGGGCCCAGATCATCTCTATGATCACCAGCAGGATAAACCCGGGAACGGCATATTCGGTAGGTGAGAAATCGGGCATTTCAGCGCGCCTCCAGCCGCCGCAAGCTCGCCGCCCAGACTTGTGCCTGGCGGCCCAGATCGAGGGTCACCGCGCCGAACGGGCGATCCTCGGCCTCGATTGTGAGAAGATTCTGGTCCAGCCGCGCTGTAGGCCGCCGATCAAGCAAGCGGCCAGCAAAGTGTGCACCGTGCCGGCGCAGCACCATGACACGGCCATCCCCGTCGCGCAGCAGAGCGCCGTAACCGGCGCGGTCGATAGCGATTTCAATCGGGTCGAAGCCGGTCATGATCTCGTCAGCCAGTTCGCGCGCTTCGGCCTCGCTCCGGATGCGCCGGTCGCCGCCAAGCTGCATCTTTCCCGCAAGCCATGCGAGAGCAAGAATCGCCAGAAGAGATCCGCCTATCTGCAGAAGCTGGTCCATGTGGTCGTTACTGACACAAATGTCAGTTTGCGTCGAGACTTGCCTGATCCGATCGACGCACTAGGCTCTGGGCAAAGGGGAATGAAATGACACCGATCCGCAAAGCAATCACTGCGACACTGTGTGCCGCTGCAGTCTACAGCCTGCCGGTGGCGGCCCAGACGCCCAGCCCTGTCGCCGCAGTGGAGGCGCAACAGGATCGGACCGAGCGTGTGGCGCAGCAGATATGGGACTGGGCAGAACTGGGCTATCTCGAACTCAGGTCCAGCGGACTACTGCGCAGCGAATTGCGTTCGGAAGGTTTCGCACTGCGCGAAGGCGTCGCAGGCATCCCGACTGCGTTCATCGCGGAATGGGGTGAAGGCGGGCCGGTGATTGCGCTGCTCGCTGAATTCGATGCCTTGCCGGGCATAAACCAGTCGGCGGCCCCGGTGCGCGAACCTGTCGAAGGCAAGGGTGCGGCGCATGCTTGCGGGCACAATCTGTTTGGTGCCGGTTCGCTGACGGCTGCAATCGCGATCAAGGAATGGCTCGAAGCAACCGGCACCCCTGGCCGAGTCCGGCTGTATGGCACCCCGGCGGAAGAAGGCGGATCGGGCAAGGTTTACATGGTCCGCGCCGGACTGTTCGACGATGTCGACTTCACGGTCGATTGGCATCCTGATGACGAAAACTCGGCCGCAGCGCGCACCACGCTTGCCAATCGTTCGGCCAAATTCCGTTTCCGCGGCGTTTCGGCCCATGCCGCCGGTGCGCCTGAGCGCGCCCGTTCTGCGCTGGATGGGGTGGAGGCGATGAACATGATGGTGAACATGATGCGCGAGCACACCAGCATGGATACCCGCATCCACTACGTCATTACCGAAGGCGGCGCCGCGCCAAACGTGGTGCCCGATTTTGCGGAAGTGTTTTATTATGTCCGCCACTCGGACGCGGACGAGGTTCGTGCATTATGGGAAAGGCTGGAAAGCACCGCCCGAGGCGCGGCGATGGGCACCGGTACGACCGTGGATTGGGAAATCATTCACGGTAACAATCCCAAGCTCGTGAACGAGACGCTTCAACAAGCGCTCGATACCAAACTGAGGGAACTGGGCGGGTTCACGTACACCGATGCGGAAAAGGAATGGGCCAGCGAGATCAGCGCCAGCCTTGGCGATTCGGCCAAGCCGCTGGATCAGGTGGGCGAGATTCAGCCCTATGACATCACGCTGGGCTACGGCTCGACCGATGTGGGTGATGTGTCCTGGGCAACTCCGACTGTCAGCCTGCGTGCTGCGACATGGGTGCCGGGCACCAGTTCACACAGCTGGCAATCCGCCGCCGCCAGCGGCCATTCAATTGGCGTAAAGGGCGCGCAATTCGCAGCCAAGGCAATGGCCGTGATGGCGGCTGAGCTCTATCTCAATCCTGAACTGCGGGCAGCGGCGCGGGCAGAATTCGATGCGTCACGCGGGCCGGATTATGTCTACGAATCGCTTCTTGGGGACCGGGATCCACCGCTCGACTATCGCAAGTAAGCGGAAAATCAGCCGCCGGATTTGCTGGCCAGCATTTGCAAGGTCTGGCCAATCGGGCTGATGTCATATCCTGCCTGACGTGCGGATTCGGCGATTTTGCTGACGTCCGCCCCTGCATCCGCTTGCGCGAGCGACCACAGGAAGGTGGAACGCGTGCCAGAGCGGCAATAGGCAAGCACGTTGCCCTCGGTTTGGTCCAGTGCTTGGCGCATCGCATCGACTTGGGGCAAGCTGAAGCCGGCCGATGACACAGGGATCGCCACGTATTCGATTCCCGCGTCCCGCGCGGCTTGTTCGATTTCCGAGCCGGGGGTCTGGTCAGGTGCCTCGCCATCGGGCCGATTGTTGACGATCAGCGTCACGCCCAGTGCCGCAGCATCCCGGATATCGGATGGGCTGATTTGCGGGCTGGCCATCACCTGCTCACTCAACTGCCGGAAATCACTCATGTCGTCTCCTGTTTACGCTCGCCATGTGCCTGATGGGTGGACGCGCTGCAACCATATCGCCATGCGAAAATGTCACAATCATGCGCCAGACAGGGGCACAAAGTTAAATCATTCGCGCAACTGACGATTCTGCGCTATGTGTAAAGATTGATGGGAGGTTGCAGACTGCGAGTCTTTTCTCCTGAACTGTTTGGCGCGCTTCCGCTCGCGTTGCCGGCAAATTGAATATCGGGCGGAGATACGAAGGTACGTTTTAAGTTATGGGTTATGATAAAGGGCGCCGTGGTCGGGGCCGTGATAAGCGCGATGGTTTCGGTGAAGAGAGCTTCGATCCGTTCGGTGGCGGCAGCAATTTCGGCGGTGACAGCTATGGCGGCGGCGACCGTTTTGGTGGCGGCAATGACCGGTTCGGCGGCGGCGGTGGCGGTGATCGCTTCGGCGGCGGCGGCGGCGGTCGTGGTCCCGGTGGTGGCGGCGGAGGATTCCGCGGCGGCCAAGGCGGCGGCGGCGGCGGTGGTGGCGGCGGTTTCAACCGCATGCCCGCTCAGGTTGTCGGCACCGGCAAGGGCGTCGTAAAATTCTTCAACGGCCAGAAGGGCTTCGGCTTCATCCAGCAAGAGGGCGGCGGCGAAGACGTTTTCGTTCACATCAGTGCTGTTGAGCGCGCCGGCCTTGAAGGTCTGGCGGAAGGTCAGGGTCTTGAATTCAATCTGGTCGATCGCGGCGGCAAAGTGTCGGCGCAGGACATCCAGATTGTCGGCGATGTCATTCCTGTTGAACAGAGTGCCGGCGGCGGCAATGCTGATCGCGGCGGCGATCGCGGCGGAGCCCCGCAGCGTGAACTGACCGGTGAAAAAGCTACCGGGACCGTCAAATTCTTCAATTCGATGAAGGGTTTTGGCTTCCTCGTACGGGACGATGGTCAACCAGACGCATTCGTGCATATCAGCGCGGTCGAGCGTTCGGGCCTCTCGGCTCTCAACGAAGGCGAACGCTATCAGTTCGACCTTGAAGTGGACCGACGCGGTAAACATTCAGCGGTGAACCTCGTTCCGGCCGAATAAGCCGAACAGTTCACAGCTGCACTTGATCCGGGGTCTGGTTGCCAACCGAATATTCGGCCAACCAATTGACCAAACTGGTTTCAAGTGAATAGATATTTTGAATGGCGGCTCCTATGGGGTCGCCATTCGCATTTGACGCTTTGGAAACAGGAATTTTCGCAATGGCCATCACCCCGCTCATGCCCGTCTACCCTCGCTGCGGAGTCCGTCCGGTGCGCGGTGACCACTGCCACCTGATTGACGAAGACGGCACGCGCTATCTCGATTTCGCCAGCGGCATCGCGGTGAACCTGCTCGGCCATTCGCACCCCGGCCTGATCGGAGCGATCCAGAAACAAGCGGGAACGCTGATGCATGTGAGCAACCTTTACGGCAGCCCGCAGGGTGAGAAGCTGGCGCAAATGCTGGTAGACAACACTTTTGCCGACACCGTGTTCTTCACCAATTCCGGCGCAGAGGCGGTTGAAACGGCGATCAAGACGGCCCGCGCGTATCACCAGTCCATCGGCAACGAAGATCGATACGAACTCATCACCTTCACCAATGCCTTCCATGGCCGGACCATGGCCACCATCAGTGCCTCCAATCAGGAGAAGATGCACAAGGGCTTCATGCCCCTGCTCGAAGGGTTCAAATATTGCGAATTCGATGATCTGGAGATGGCGAAATCGCTGATCGGCCCCAAAACAGCCGGCTTTCTGGTAGAACCAATTCAGGGCGAAGGCGGTATTCGCCCTGCATCCGACGAATTCATGCAGGGCCTGCGCGCGCTTGCCGACGAACACGATTTGATGCTGGTTCTGGACGAAGTGCAGTGCGGCGTTGCTCGTACCGGCACGCTCTATGCCTATGAACAATACGGGATCGTCCCTGACATCGTCGCGACTGCAAAGGGCATCGGTGGCGGTTTTCCTCTTGGCGCTTGCCTCGCAACGGAAAAAGCCGCGCGCGGCATGACCTTTGGCACGCATGGTTCCACCTATGGCGGCAACCCGCTGGCCATGGCTGCTGGTACTGCGGTCATGGAAGCTGTTGCCAACGAGGAATTTCTCGCCTCCGTGCGCGACAAAGGCGAACGCATCCGCACCCGTCTGGAACAGTTCATCGGCAATTACCCGGATCTGTTCGAACTGGTTCGCGGCAAGGGCCTGATGCTCGGGTTGAAGATGAAGGTGGAGAGTCGCCCGTTCTTCGTTCACCTGCGCGATAACCACCAGTTGATGATGGTTGCTGCCGGCGACAACACCCTGCGGCTTCTTCCGCCGCTGGTGATCGGAGATGAAGAGATTGACGAATTCTTCGACAAACTGTCGGCCGGCGCCGCCGACTATGTAATTCCCGAAGCAAGCTAGGACTGACCATGCAAAGCCCTCGGCACTTTCTCGACCTTTCCGATGCAGGCGGCGATGCCATTGCCGCCATGATTACTGATGCGCAGGAGCGAAAGGCGGCGAGGGCAGACTGGCCGAAAGGCCGTGCAGATGCAGATCGCCCGCTTGATGGGCATGTGCTGGCGATGATCTTCGAGAAGAACTCGACCCGTACACGGGTGAGTTTCGACATGGCTATGCGCCAACTCGGCGGAAGTGCCTTTGTCCTTGATTCGGGAACCAGCCAGCTCGGGCGCGGGGAAAGCATCGCCGACACTGCGCGGGTACTTAGCCGCATGGCAGATGCGATCATGCTGCGCACAGACGATCACGCCAAGATCGAGGAGATGGCCAGATACGCCACAGTCCCCGTGATCAATGGCCTGACTGATCGCTCGCACCCATGCCAGATCGTGGCCGACCTGCTCACTGTAATTGAGCATGGCAAGGCGCTGCCGGGTCTTGAGATCGCATGGCTTGGTGATGGCAATAATGTCCTGCATTCCATCCTCGAAGCGGCCAGCCTGATGAAATTCAATGTTCGGGTTGCAACCCCGGCCGGATACGAGCCCGAGGAGGAATTCGTGCAGATGGCGCGTAATGCCGGCTCGCGAGTGGATCTGACGCAGCATGCCGGTGCTGCTGCCGAAGGTGCGGATGTGCTTGTCACCGATACCTGGATTTCCATGGGTCAGGAAAATGCAGCTGAGAAGCTCGCCGCGATGGCGCCGTACCAGGTCAACGATGCACTGATGGCCAAGGCGAAACCCGGTGCCATCTTCTTGCACTGCTTGCCCGCGCATGTCGGTGATGAGGTGAACGAAAGCGTGTTCGAGGGCCCGCAATCGGTGGTCTTTGACGAGGCTGAGAACCGCATCCACGCCCAGAAATCGGTCCTGCTGTGGGCACATAACAAGCTCTGACGCCGGCGCTCCTAGCTTTCCTGGTCTTGCTACCCATATTCACGCAATGACCAAACAAATCGAAACATTCAGCGACCAGCTGCTGTCATTCACGCTGCCCGGGCAAAATGCCCGCGGGCGGAGCGTGCGGCTTGACGGTGTTCTGGATGAAGTTCTTTCCGCGCATGAATACCCTCCTGCAATCACGCATTTGCTGGCAGAGGCGCTAACGTTGACCGCGCTGATCGGCGGCCTGCAGAAAGATGCAGGCGGGCAGATGACCATGCAGGCCCAGACCGAGCAAGGCGTTGTAAACCTGCTTGTGTGTGATTTTCGCGGCGGGGAACTGCGCGGGTATGTCGATTTCGATGCAGATCGGCTGTCCGACCTCGGGGCGAACCCGTCGCTGTTCGCTCTGTTCGGCAAGGGTTATCTAGCAATCACGATCGACGGTGCAGGCAAGGAAGGTCGCTATCAGGGGATTGTCCCGCTGGAGGGCGATTCGCTTGCCCAGGCCTGTGAAACCTACTTCGTGCAATCGGAGCAGATACCGACGCTGATACGGGTCGCGATCAAGGGCGAACAGTCAGGCGCACTCGCATCTGGCCTGTTGATCCAGCACCTTCCCGATGGGGAAGAGGGGCGCGAACGGCTTCATGTCCGCCTCGATCATCCAGAATGGGAGCATGTTTCGATTCTGGCTGGCAGCATCAAGCACGACGAATTGCTCGATCGTTCGCTGTCGATGGAAGGCATCGTCTGGCGCTTGTTCCATGAAGAGGACGAAATTCGGGTCGAAACAGGATCACACCTGACGCGCGGCTGCCGCTGCACGGTGGCTCATTATCAAGATGTGCTGGGCCGCTTTCCGGAAGCCGAGAGGGCAGAAATGCGCAATGACGATGGCTTGATCCTCGTCGATTGCGCCTTCTGTTCGAAGGTATTTCCGATTTCGGTTTAGGAACTTTCCATACTTTGGAACGATTTGGTCCAACGGCCACTTGTGGTAAGAGGTGAATATGAAGATCGCAAAATATCAGATCGGCAAAGGGCCCGTGTTGCGCGCTGGCGCGCTGCGTCTGGCACTTGGCGCATTTGCGCTCGGCGTGGCCGCCGCACCTACCGCTGCACAGGCGCCAGCCCTCGCCATGCTTGATGGTCTTACCAAGGGTCAGTGGGAAATCCGTTTTCGTGATGGCAGTGCCAGCCGCAAAATTTGCGTCAGAACCGGTAGGGAATTGATCCAGCTCCGCCATGCAAAACCCAATTGCAGCCGCTTTGTAGTGGAAGATTCCGCCAACGAAGTGACGGTTCAATACACTTGCAAGGGTGACGGGTACGGACGGACCAATATCAGGCGCGAAACAGCGTCTCTGGTACAAATTCAGGGGCAGGGCATCGACGGAAG
This sequence comes from Pontixanthobacter luteolus, assembly GCF_009828095.1. Classification (GTDB taxonomy): domain Bacteria; phylum Pseudomonadota; class Alphaproteobacteria; order Sphingomonadales; family Sphingomonadaceae; genus Pontixanthobacter; species Pontixanthobacter luteolus. Next base: position 668,381 of record NZ_WTYP01000002.1, read on the forward strand.
CCTGCCGTTTGAATTCACCGCAGAAGCACGACGCACGGGTGCCTGCAGGTAATATCCGGCGATTGAATCGCGGGATTGCCGAACTATCCATTTCGGACTAGCCCCGAATGGATGACTTCTCAGAAAGATAATTCAGGCAGACAGGCTGTGGTTCTGTTGTCGGGCGGGCTCGACTCCATGGTCTCGGGTGCGATTGCACGCGAAAGCGGTTTTGCGCTGAATGCTCTTACCATCGATTATGGCCAGCGTCACAGGATCGAGATCGAATCGGCTCGGTCGATCGCAAAAGAGCTAGGCTGCGTCAGGCATGTGATCTTGCCGCTCGACCTGCGGGCGTTCGGCGGATCTGCTTTGACCGACGATATCGATGTGCCGAAAGACGGGGTCGGGGACGATATCCCGGTGACCTACGTGCCAGCCCGCAATCTCGTCTTTCTATCGCTCACATCAGCTTGGGCAGAGGCGGTTGGCGCGAGTGATATCTTCATTGGAGTGAATGCGCTCGACTATTCGGGCTATCCCGATTGTCGCCCTGAATTTATTGCCAGTTTCACCGAAACGGCGCGGCTGGGAACGAAGGCGGGGGTAGAGGGGCACCCATTCAAAATCCACACACCGCTGCAACACATGAGCAAGGCAGACATCGCACGCGAAGCAAGCCGTTTGGGTCTCGATACAGGCCTTAGCTGGTCATGCTACGATCCAACTGATGACGGATTGGCGTGCGGGGTTTGCGATAGCTGTCGTTTGCGGCAAAAGGGCTTTGCCGAAGCAGGCCTTCAGGACGGGATCATCTATGAATAATGAAAACCAGGATACCGGCGTAGCTCCGGCGGATACCGACGCGCAAAAGGTGCCCGCATACAGCTGGTATGCTCTCGGCGTTCTCGTAGTGATCTACATCCTGAACTTCGTCGACCGGAACATAATGTCGATCCTGGCGGAGGATATTAAAGCCGATCTCGGGATCGGGGACGATGATCTCGGCTTCCTCTACGGCACCGCTTTCGGTGTATTTTACGCTCTGTTCGGTATTCCGCTGGGTAAGCTGGCCGACAGTTGGCACCGCATCCGCCTTATGACGATCGGTCTGGCGCTATGGTCTGCCATGACTGCGCTGTCCGGCTTCGCGAAAAGTTTCACTGCGCTCAGCTTCGCGCGGATCGGTGTTGGTGTCGGTGAGGCGACGGCCAGCCCGGCCGCTTATTCGCTAATTTCCGACTGGTTCCCCAAACGGATGCGCGCGACTGCGTTGGCGATATATTCCTCGGGTCTATACCTCGGCGGCGGTATATCGCTGTTTATCGGCGGGCTTATCGTCGAACGCTGGAACAGCATTTATCCCGGCGGCGGACCGATGGGGCTGGCTGGCTGGCAGGCTGCGTTTCTCGCGGTTGGTTTCCCCGGCTTGCTTCTGGCGATGCTTGTAATCACCCTGAAGGAGCCGGTGCGCGGCCAAGCTGATGGGATCATTTCAGAACCCGTTAGAGATCCATTCCGCGGGTTCCTGAACGAGCTTTTCGCCGTGATCCCGCCATTTACGTTCATTCAGGCCGCAAGACATGGCGCAAAGGCCTTTCTGGTGAACATAGTCGGTGCAGCCGTGATCGCAGGGACCGCCTATGGCCTGATCCTGATCACCGGCAACATCCCGCAATGGATCGCGCTTGGCGTGGGATATTACGCGGTGTTTTCATGGGCCACCTCTCTTCGCCGCCGTGATCCGCCGACCTTCGCGCTGATTTGGGGATCGCCAGCGTTTCTCTGCACCATTCTTGGCTATGGCATGGTCGCTTTTGCGTCATACGCTGTGACCTTCTGGGCTTCGCCTTATGCAATTCGTGTTCTGGGCGAATCGCCAAGTATTGTTGGCTGGTGGATTGGCGGACCGGGGGCAGTTGGCGGATTCCTCGGCGTCATCGCTGGTGGCCGTGTCGCGGATTATCTACGTGAACGCCATCCCTCTGGACGATTGCTGGTGGTCATGTTCGGAGTCGTGGCTCCTGTCATCCCGCTGATCGTTGCCTTCACGACGTCTAGCTCGTTGTTGTTCTACTTCCTGAACTTCCTTATCAGCCTGTTCGCAAGCTCGGCGCTTGGTGCCGCTGCAGCGACATCGCAGGACCTTGTCCTGCCAAGGATGCGCGGCACGGCTACGGCAACATTCTTCCTTGCGACCACGCTGGTTGGCCTTGCGCTCGGCCCCTATCTGGCGGGCCAGGTTTCGACCGCCACCGGTAGTCTTTCGACCGGCGTGCTTTCGCTGTTGATTGCCGCACCTATCGGCATGATCCTCTTGGTCGCTGCCTATCGCCTCGTTCCGCGAGCTGAGGAGACGGTAATCGAACGCGCAAAGGATGCAGGCGAAGTCTTCGCCGCCTGACCGCTTTAGTTTAGGCTAGGGTCAGGACGCGCTTATGACGGCACATGCAACTCGTGCGCCAGCGTCCCCCGCAGGATCGGATCTGTAGTCGTCCGGGCCTGCGTGGATGACGGTTGCCGTGCCATCGGCGTCAAAGATCGATGGCACAATCTGGTCCGCCTCACCTTCAAGTGCGATTGTTGCGGTAGCCGTGCCATCTGCTGCGACTTCCAGATTGGGGAGGTCGCCAAGATGGCTGCCGCCTTCTGAAAGCTTTCCGTGTGTGGCACCGCCCGGATTCAAATGCCCGCCGGCGGACTTGAAATCTGGTGCGTCGCAGGCCCCTGTCGTGTGGAGATGGAAACCGTGCTTGCCTTCGCTGAGGCCGTTGGCGGTGATTTGCGCTGTGATGGCGTTTCCTGATCTGAGGAGCTCAATGGTGCCGGCTGATGCGCCGTCAGCAAGCTGCAGGATACCAGTGCCAATCAGTTGCGGCTGATTCGCCGGGGTATCGGAATCAGATGCGCTATCGGCTGGGCCCGAGCAACCCGTAATAGCAAGCGTTGCCGTCAGTGCAGCGGGCAGTTTCAGAAAATGCATTCTAGCCTCCGTTAACGTGTGTCAGAGACTATAACGAAAAAGGGGCCGGATTGCTCCGACCCCTCTCCGATTTTTATTCGCTTCCGCGAAATTACATACCGGCGTTAGGGCCGTAGGTAACTTCAACACGGCGGTTCTGGAGTTCGCGAACTCCGTCAGCCGTTGGCACACGAAGCTGGGTTTCACCAAATGCTTCGCTAGCGATCCGACCAGCCGGAATTCCGCGACCGGTGAGATAATCCATGACCGATGAGTTACGACGCTCGGAAAGACCGACGTTGTAAACCTTCGAACCCGAAGTATCCGCGTGTCCAGCAAGCATCACCGATGCCATGCCGCAGTTTGCGTACTGCGATACCGCATTGTCGAGAATGGTCGCAGCTTCAGGCGTGATGTCCGACTGATCCCATTCGAAGAATACGATGTACGGGCCCTTGTTGCAAACCGTCGGTGCCGGTGGCGGCGGCGGCGGTGGCGGAGGAGGCGGTGGCGGTGGCGGTGGTGGCGGTGGTGGCGGAGGCGGAGCGTCCGGTTCACCACCGAAGTTGTAAGTCAGCGTACCGAGAATCGAGTGCGAACGAACGTCGCCTTCGAGATTGCGGCCGTAACGATCGACGATGCCGACGTTCTCTGCGTTGAACATGCGATAACGCAGACCAACGTCCCAGTTATCTGTTAGCGGTGCACGAACGCCTGCGAGAAGCTGCCATGCGAGCCCGCTGTCGGAATCGTCAAAGACGTCCGCCGCAAGTGGGTTCGTAGCTGCCTGCAGTTCAGTGCGTGCGACGCCGATACCGGCACCAGCGAAGCCTTGGATGCCGTCATCATCACCGAAGTCGAAAAGACCGTTCAGCATGAAGCTGAGGGAGTTGATGTCGCCACCGGCAGGATAGGTGCCACCAGGTGTTACGTTTGGAGCGTTAACACGCGGAAGTCCGGCGCTACCGACCGAAAGGTTGGTAATGTCAGCTTCGCGATAGCTTACTTCAGTCTCCAGACGGAAACCACCGAAGTCGTAACCGACGATACCGCCAAAGTCGTAACCAGTGTCGGTATCGACCTTGATGTTGTCCGTACCATTGTTCAGGTCAAGATTGACGTCTTCAACGATCATCGGACCACCTCCGACCTCGACGTACCATTGTCCGTCGCGGGCGAGGGCAGGCGATGCAAGGGCCGTAGAGGCCATCGCCATTCCTATGACGAGTTTCCGCATTATGTATTTCCCCTTTATTAGCGAAATTGAGCCACCGAGTTGTGGTTTTCTAACTTTTCCTCATGGGAGAGGCAAGCGGTCAATCGAAGCAAACTGTTGCAAGAATGTCTCTCTTTGGCTCTCAAGAGCCGAAATATGACCGGTTTACCTATCCCTGTGGGAGTGAAACGTCATTGGACCGGAAGTGTTCCAATTATGTTACCGGAAATATTCCTGCGTTTGTAAGGGCTTCGATTAAGTCGGCGAATGCCGCCCTGAGCTCTGTGTCGGGAGCTGTGCCCCCGGTTGGCTGAGCGGGAGCGTCAGGGCCGATCCAGCCATCCCTGAACAATCTATATTGGCCCTTCGACAAGTCGTAAATCCTCATGCCCGTAGTCGGTATCGCGAAGATCCAGGACCCGCTCGAATAGCCGGCAATAAGTCCGTCGCGGCCTGTCCATTCGCCGGTGCCGCCGTCGGCCACCAGCCAGCAATGGCCATCGGCAGGATTGGCAGGCGGAACGGGAATCTCTGCTTGGATTGCTGGGTGTAGGAGGATGTCTGTTCTGGCCAGAGCCTCGTTCACGAAGAATTCTTTTTGCGATTGTGCTGCAAACAGGAATGGAAGGGCGAACCGTGGCGAAGCTTCGGTGAATTGAATGGGGTCAGACATATTTTACCTCGTTTGAAGGTGTTTTTCGGAAATTCTGGTCGGAATTATTGCAGAAGAATCAGCTCAAGCGCTTCCGATTCTCCGAATCGACCGACCTGCCGTACCCAGGCACTCTGTCCGGCGAACGAGCTTGCGACACTGGCTGGGATGTTCACATGGGTTTCCCCGACTTCCCACATTGCCTGGTTCTCGGGGCTGCCGATGCCAACGCGATAAAGCTCGGCTTCTTCGACGAGAGGAACTTCGGTGCTGGAATTCCAAATCCAGCTTCCCCTCGCCCTGCGGGTCCATTGCAATCGGAGATCGCCATTGGGCAGGTGCGTTACGCGTGGGTGAACCGGTGTGAGCGGCAACGACCCACGGCCCAAGTTCGAGATTTCGCTGAGCACAGGGTCATCATCACCTGCACCGATTGCAGCGATGCTCGAAACACTGCCTCCTCCAAACCGCGTCAGTGCAAGCTCGATCAAATTCGCATCGATCGCCGTGACCGCGCTGCCCGGTGCATGCGCAGTCTGCGCCAAATGCTCGGTGCCCCCGCGCCCTCTGAGTAGACCGCTCAATTGCCAACGTGTTGATGAAAGGCGATCTGCGGTTGTGAATTGAATGATCTCATCGTTCAGGATCAATCTGTTTCGACCAGAGGCGAGGGCATCGATCGAGCAGTCGCTGAAGAGATGGTCCTCTGAAACCGTTTCCACATCCATCCTGCTCAAGGCTTCGAATCGCAGCGATGGTGAAGGAGGAAGGGGTTCGACAAGCTTTGCCATTGTTGCCTGGCCGCGGCCCGAAGGACCAAGAGGGTCGAGGATTCCACCAGCATTTGCGTAGAGCGCCGCGCCGCGCCAGCTTGCATCGGATGAGCCGACCGCGGCATAGATTTTCGGTTGGTCGCCTGAACTGACCAATTGGCCGGGCAGTTCGAACGCTCTGAGATAGGTTTCAGATGGAACCCAGTCCGCAGCTTGGGGTGCCGTACCGCCGTCTGCGGGAACACTGTGGCGTTGCTGGCGCGCGGCACGTTTCAGCTCCAGCTCGACGCCTTTTTCCCGCCATTCCCATCCGGTGATGGTCCACAAACCGGGTGAGCCGGGGACGCGGACGGTCGTCCCCGGACGAAATCTCTCATCGAGCTCGATGAGCCGCCATTGCATGATTTCACGCGAATCCTCGGCCCTTTGCGCCGCTTGGTTGATAAGGCTGCGGGCATTCGCTGGCTCCAATGCGCCGGGGAATTGTAGAACCGAATCCTGCGCGGGTCTGGAACGGCCGATAGCGCGCTGGATGCCGGGCTGGTAATCCCGGGAGACGTCATAATATCTGAGCCCGGTGAGGAGTGCGCTTTCAGCATTCGCCCTCTCGCGTGCGACACCGGTGCGCTTCCCGAATTCGCCATCCTCCCAGGCTGACGCGGCAGGCAGCAAAGGCGCCTGCCCGTTGGCCTCGCTCTCCGCCTCGACCATCAAACTGCCGTCGGCGATTGAGGTCTGCATGGGGTAGAGGAGGTCTAGCGTGCTCAGTATGCCGGCATAGGATCCCCCCTCGTGACTGATACCCGTGAGGCCCGAAAAGCGCATCGGCGCGGCAGGAGTATTCTCTTCGCTGCGGAAGAATTCTTCGCTCGATACTTCATCATCATCGGCGATCACTTCGAAAGTCAGGGCAGGAATGCGGTTGCCGAAATCTGCCAATTGCAGGTCTTCGAAGACAACATATGCGCAGCCACGATAGGCGGGGCAGTTACCGCCAGCCGCCGCGGCCATGAGCGGATCGGATGGCTGATCTCCAGCACCAGTATAGATGCGAAGCGTTCCGCCAGCTTTTAGATCGCCTGCCGTTCCGCGGAGCAAGTTTCCATCGGCCCAAATTCTGCCGATGCGCTTGATCGGGCGGCTGGAAAGAGCCACTGCGAAGGAACTTGAATAACTGTAGCTGGTGGTCTTTGGCCTGCCTTTCCCGCCGCCCGATTTTTCCTTGCTTTCCACCAGATCGGTGGCCCAGATTATCGTACCGGAAACGCGCATCGTCCCGAAGTGGCGCGACAAAGGGCTGCCATAACTGGAGGTCGTGACATCCAGCTCTTTCAGGCGCGGTCCTTCGCGAGTGCCGCTGCCCAATATCTTTGCATCGATTTGCCTTCCAGCGAGTGCACCGATGGCCCCGCCGATAGGGCCGCCGAAAACAGTGCCAAGGGCACCGAGAACCAGTGTTGCCATGATCTAGCGTCTTTCATTGAGGCGGAATTTGTTAATGACCGGCCATTGCAAGGGGCCGGCTGCGGAAACCACGCGGCCCAGACCGACATGGGCATGGATGAATCGAAGCGGGCCAGCTGCGATCAGCAGATGCCGCTGGCCAGGACCGGGGCGGACAACGAGGATATCGCCGCGCTCGATAACCCCGGCAGCCGGGCCCAGGCCGGCGGACGAAGCAATATCCGGAACAAATGAGTAGTCAGCATTGCGCAGGCCGTAGCCGGATAGGGACGGAACCTTGCGACCGACCGCCGAAAGCGCGAGCAGGACAAGGCCAACGCAGTCCACTCCGTAGAGAATATCGCGGCCATGAAGCTGGAACGGGACGCCGACCAGCCCTTCGGCGGCGGCGGCAAGCCGTTCTTGATCTGCCGTCATTCGGGCAGCGGATATCGGGCAAGCAGATCGTTTCCGGGCAGAAAGGGCTCGCCGCGAAAGTTTGCCGAGTTGGCAAACCGGCTGTTGCAGGCGGCGAAGGTATGATCGCATCCCTCCCGCAGAAGCGCCTGGTCACCTGCTTGCAAACCGCCGGGCAATGCCCCGCCGAACACCAAAGCAGGTCCGTCAGAAGCGATGATTGAAGACCGGATCCCTGAGTCTGCTCCGTCGATCCAGCGGGCCCAGCCGAACAGGTAGGGTGTCGGGTCAATGCCGGTGAAGATGGCCGAATTTGCTTCGAAATCCACCTCCTCCACCGCCGCTTCTACAGTGAAGGCCGGTGCAGCGAGATTGCAGCCCGGACCGCAGAATTCCGCGCGGCAGGTCGGGCTGGTGCGCGGCACCGGATCTTCGTCGAGCAGGAATTTGGCAGATCGAAGCTCCGCTGTGAATTCGCCGCCCTGTTCGGCGATCGCGCCGATCGAACCGTGATAGAGCACGGTATGATCCAGCGTTTCCCAATCCACCGCCCCCACCTGGATTGCGGCATCGTCGAAGCGACCTTTGGAGAGGTCCGGCACAGATATGGAGTCGTGTGACAATACGCCCTGCACCTCGGCGCTGTCCGGAGACAGGTCGGAGGTGCGGCGGATCGAACTGGGGATCATGCCAGGCGCGGCCAGATGAGTAAGCCCGCCAAACACCAGATTGCGGTCGTGACTGGTGAAACCAAGCGCGCGGCCATCCTTACGATAGATTCGCCAGAATGTTGCCACGCCTTCCAGTTCCTCGCGGAAGAAAACGTGTGTCATACGGCCTCGCGAATTTCGACCATCGGTACGGAGGGTGCCTCACCTGCCGCAAAACTGGCGCTGCTTATATCGATCTGATCCTCTGCAAAGCGCACCGGAACATCGAATAGAAAGCCCGCACGGACCTCTGCACCTTCCGGAGGCGCCTCATCAAACGACAAGATCCCGCCTGGCTGGAGCGACCAGTTCTGCGCCGGGGCGCTCCCAACGTTGACCATGATCGTTTCAGCGCGGGGCCGGGTAATCCGCCGCCGCTGCGGTTCTTCCCCGTCGCCATAGAATTTGGCCATTTCGAACCCGGATGTGACCCCGTCGCCGATCCCCAGCAACTGGTCATCAGAGCGGGGATTGCCGGTCATCCCGTTTGAACTGAAGTCGAACGGGTCTTGCAGGCGGAACCCGCGGGCGGCACCGCGGCGCGCCCGAAAGAACGAGATAAGCGTGCCAAGCTCCGCCTCTGAACGTATGCCCGGCCCCACATCGAACCGTAGCCGCGCATCAGACCACAGCGAATTGCGCCGTTCATGTCCGGACGCGGTGACTGCCACTGTGGTGGAGAATTCGGGGCTGACCCGAGTGTCGCGGCCCAAGGGGAGCGGGTACATGATATCGTCGAATGCCTGCACGGGATTATCCTGATTTGGGGCGAGGCGGGTGTAGCCATCGCGGTTGATCTGCGGGAATGCCCAGACAAACCGCTGGGAGATGCCGCGCGCTGCGGCTTCGTCGAGCCCGGCGTCGATCCGGACCCAGAATTCTTCCGCATCGGCGGCATCCAGAACGAAGCCCGAAAGATAGTCCTGGCGGTCTGCCGGATAATTCAGGCGGCGATCGAATTCGGCATATGCCATCCGGCGGCGCGCATCCGCACCTTCGGTCAGCCAGTCGTAATCTTCCAGTTGAAGCCGATCGAATGCGGGGTAGGCCCATCCGACAGGCACATTGGCTCGTTTCAGTTCAGGCATTTCCGGGTCGAGGATCGTGGGCGTGAATGCGAGCAGCAATATTTCCGCCGGACCTTTTGCAGCCGTTCTGACAGCGGCGGCCAAATCGTGGGTCGATTGGGCCAGCAGCGCCCCGGCTGCGTCCAGCAGCGCGGTCTGATCGGGCGGCAAATTGCCGTGCATGGATGTGATGATGGGCGGGTTCCCGCCAAACGCGGCGACTGCGGCAGCATCGTACAGGCAGGGCTTCCCGTCGCTTGTCACCCACCACCAAGGCTCGCCGATCTGGAACAGGATCGGCAGGCCGGCTCCGCGCATCAGCCCCACCAGATACCCTGCGGTCGATCGCAACCAGCCCATCGCAGTTTCGTTCGCCGGCGAAAGCAGCGCCGACGGCGGTTCCCACCCGGTGCGCCCGGCTTCGCCGCTATACGTTCTTTGCTGCCAATCATCCGGGCAATGGTCCGCTAGCAATTCGTAGGAAAGCGAGCAGATCGGCGCATAATCCATGGCCGCACAGGCCCGAAAAAAAGCCCGGTGCCAGCGGAACGCGGGTAAGTTGAGGATGCCGTCCGCCGCCGCCACGAGCCGGCCTCCATCATCCTCCAATCGGAAGAAATGGCTCATGCCGACATAGTGCAGGATCCGTCCACGATAGCCGAGGCCGCGAATGCTGCGCAGGATGCGTTCGGGTGTCAAATTGTAGGAATCATCGTAGGCGGTAGCCATCTGCTCACCATGGGGAGGCAGCATGACATCGCCGATTTCGAGCATGGGCCGATCACCCTCGCAGACAATGTCGGACAGTGTAACGTACCCATTGGCCGGTCCGCTGAAGCGTTCGTCGCTTTCAGGTTCGTAAGCTGGAGGCACCAGCGAAATGAACATGCGATCGACATCGGCGGGATGGACCGGTTCGCCGGGTAAGCCATAGCCGCTTTCCAGCTGCGAGAACGGCAAGACGATCTCCGCATTTTCCGGTGTGCCTTGGGCGTAATTCCACAGGCGGACATACCATACGCGATTATCGCCGTTTTCATCCCGCCCCTCGATCGTCAGGGTCGGGCCGTGCGGTTGATCGAGCGGCATCAACCCGCTCGACCGCCAGGAAAATCGCAAGGTAGTTCGCGAATAGTCGCGGTCACAGCTGTAGGCGAGCAAGGGATGGTCGTGCCGGTCTTCGCTTTCCCAGATCAGTCCGCACAATTCGCCGCGATGATGGAATTCGCAATCAACCCGCAATGTGCCAGCCTGTTCAGCGACGGCAGCGGCCATCATCGGGCGCGGAAAATTCACGGTCCAGAAGCGCGGATCGAAGCGCTGGATGTATTCGGTTTCCTGTCCGTGCCGCTGACGGGCGAGCCAAAATGCCATGTCGAATTCCTCAGTTTGCAGCGAGCGCGCGGCGCACGGCGCTGGCGATCTGGCGTGACGAACGCTGGAGCGTGGCCGGGGCGCTTGCTCCGCGCGGCTGGTTAAGCTGGATGGAGACCCTCACATCGCGAGAGGCTGCGCCCGCCTGCCCGCCGGTTTCCACTCTGCCGGAGCTGGTCGGCACGAAAAGTTCCGGGCCGCGTTCACCGACCAGATAGCCGCGCCCTGGCGAAACCGGGCCGCCTGTCGCGCGCCCGGGCAGGCCGAGGATCGCGCCGATGCCGCCGCCCAAAATCCCCCCGATACCGCCGCCGCCGGAACCGCTGCCCAGACCGCCAAGTATCTTGTCGAGGCCAAGCTGCAGCGCTTGCGCGGCGATCTGGTCGAGCGTCTGGATTGCCATTCGCTTGAGATCTTCGAAACCGATGCTGCCTTTGCGGATCGCGCTAAGCAGCCCCTTTTCGAGGATATCTCCGGCCTTGCTGAAGCCGGTCGCAAGCACGCCGTCCACGCTGCCGCGCATCGCGGCAATATCATTGGAGAAACCTTGAGTGCTGGCGCGCACTTCGATCAGCATCTCGTCTATTGGATCATCCATTGCGTTCTTGCTCCAGCAAATGGTTCAATTCGGTGCGGGTGATGGTTTCGCTTGAGGATTGCGGGTCGCTGAGTGCGAGGACGAGGTCCGCCGGTGTGGCGTTCCAGAATTCATCCGGCCGCCAGCCCAGAGCCCGCGCCGCAATTCCCGCCAACGCAGACGCGCTTTGGCTAAACAGGCCGGTTTGCGCAGGCACCGACACGGGCATAGGTGCAGGCTCTGATCCGTTCATCCGGTGCCTTGCAGGATCTGGCCCAGCAGCGCGCGTAGCGGCTTTGCGCATCCTGCCAGTCCGGCTTCGACCACTGTGCGCTCCACATCCTCTCGGCTAACGGATTCGCGGCAGCGCAGGCAATGCCAGAACAATGCCGTCAATTCGGACAGGCGCAGTTGTCCATCGCCCGCGCGTTCGACCAAGGCGAATAGCGGCCCCAGTTCTTCTTCGGCAGTAACCAGCGCAGCAAAGCTTGGCCGCAGGATGTGCGGCGCACCGCCGATCATGATTGCCGCTTCACCGCGCAGGGGGTTGGCAGGGCCGGTCATGCGGGCAGCACCGCGCCTGAACTTTCAAGCTGGAGCGTGTAGTTGCGCTCTCCGTTGAAATCGCCCGAATAGTCGAGCCGCTGGACCAGAAACCGCCCGCGCAGTTTTTCGCCGTCTTCGAACGACAGCTCGTAATCATCGACGGTGCCGGCCAGCGCGTGAGCCCGGATGGCTGCCTCGGCGCTGCTGCCCAGGAAAATCCCGCTGGCGCTGACGGACACCGAACGCACTCCGGCGCCTGAAAGCAGATCGCGCCAGCCGCCCGATTGCTTGTGCGTGACGACCACTGTGTCGCCGTTAATTGATAGCTGCGTGGTCCTGAGGCCGGCGACGGTCTGATAGGCAGGAGGCTGCGCGCCGTCCCCGATCTTTAGAAGGAAGGCAGAGCCTTTCTGGGCTGTCATGATGATTTACTCCGATTGATTTTCGAGAATGCGAAAGCGGTATTCGAGGAGGAAGGATCGCAGGCCGCGATCACGCCGTTCGGCGCGCGCCCGAAGGAACTGTACGCTGGCAAGCTGGAACCCGGTATGCGCGGCAGGCAGGGCCGAAACCCTGCGTTCGATTGCAGTGATCAGTGCGGCATCGGCCCTCGGATCATCGCCGCGTGTCTGCAATTCCAGAGCGACGCGGATTTCGCGCCCCGCACGTTCCTTGGTGCTCCAGTCGGTCGAGGCGCTAGCCGCGATCCCCAGCCATGGCGGGCTGGCGCGAACCGGGCTTTCTTCTTCCACCGCATTCAGGTTTGGCCCGACAGCGGGACCAGCGCGAAGCCAGTCCAGCAGCGCGGCGCGCAACAGGTTTTCCATTTAATCTGTCCTTGCAAATAGCGGCCAGAGGAGCCGGGCATCGCGCCAGCGCCGGGGATCGCGGCGGCGCGCGCGCAGGCGGTTTTCGGCGACCGACCTTGCCGCAGCGGCTGCGGCGGCAGTCAGGCGATTGGCCAGCCTGCCGGATGAATTCGCGAGCTTTGCCTTGATCATGCGATCCGCATCTCTCGCCACGGGCGCCACAGGGCAGTTACTGCCGCTGGCGGCGAACCGTCGGGTGCAGCGTCACGTTCGCGGTAAAGGTGCCCGGCATAGCGGATGATCCCTTGGCGAAGACCCTCGGGCAGAGAGCCCCAGCCCGGCGCAAATCCGGCGGCAAAGCGGACAGCGACCCTGCCGGCTGCACCTTTGCGAAGGATGCGGAAGCTGCCGGTTTGCCCTTCGCCCAGATCAAGCTCGAACGCGTCGGCGGGCATGATGAAACGCGGCCCTTCCGCAGGTATTCCTTCCACCGCGGTAATCGCATGAACCGGGCGCACGGTCAGTTGCTGCCATTCGCCGCGCGCAGGCCAGATTTCCTCGCACGTCGCGGCCAGCGGCATCAGGCCGCAAAATGCCTCGCACATATCGGCGCTGGCAGACAGCAGAGCGGTGAGGGCGGCGTCATCCTGCGTTGTGGTGATTGCGAGCCAATGCTTCAGCTCGTCCAATGCGGCCCCGCCAAACTCGGCAGGGGCGATTATGGCCCGTTTCATGGCGGTCTCCGGTCAAATTCGAAAAAGGTGCACCCGCGCCAGCCAGCACCAGGGGGAGAGGGCGTGCGGCGGCGCGGGTGCGGAAACCGGCGGGGGAGAAAGGGGGAAACTCACCCCGCCGGGAGGGGGTTATTCCTCGATCTTGAGGAGCTTGATCGCCGCGCTGTCGAGCACCTGCCCGCCAACCCGCTTGGTCGCGTAGAAATGCACGAACGGCTTGTTGGTGAACGGATCACGCAGGATCTGCGTGGCCGATCGTTCGGCGATCAGATAGCCGTGGCGGAAATTGCCGAATGCAATCGGGAAGGTGCCGGTTGCGACATCGGGCATGTCTTCCGCCTCGACCACCGGATAGCCGAGCAGGCGATCAGGCTGGCCCTCGACCAAGCCCGGCTGCCACAAGAATGCGCCATCGGCTGTCTTGAGTTTGCGGACTTCTGCCAGGGTTGCGGAATTCATCACGAAACTTGCACCCTGCCGGTGGCCAGACTTCATCGTGTGCACCAGGTCGATCAGGCGTGCCTCGGGAGAAGTGCCGAACCCGGCTGCATCGCCGGTGCCGACATATTGCAGCGAGCCGAAAGCGCGCACGCCGTCTTCTGCGGTGGAAACCGGCGCAGACAGGAACCCTTCGGGCTGATCAATTCCGTTACCGCTGACGAAAGCTGCTCCTTCTGCGCGGGCGAACTCCATCGCGATCTCGCTGGCAAGCCAGCTTTCGAGGTCGAAACCGGCATCGTCCAGCATGGTCTGGCTGGCAGCAGGGTTGGCGTATAGCTCACCGGTCGGCGGTGCGATTTCCGCAAATTGCGGCGTGTCTGTAGCTGGCCGGCCTGCGGTTTCGCTGACCCAGCCACTGGCGGTGCCGCCGGTCGACACCAGCTTGCGGTAGCCTGCGCTACCGGTCTGGACGATCTGGGCGAGGGCGCGGATCGGGCTGATTTCGGTCAGTTCGCGGGCGATTGCCGCATCGATTTCGCGCGGCACCGCAAATCCGCCATCGGCAGGCACCTGACCGCTGATCGATTTGAGTTCAGTGTCGCTGCCGCGGCGCAGATATCCATCAACGAAGCCTTTGACCTCGGCTCCGCCCGATGCGGCGGAAAGAGCGGGGCGGCCAGCGGCCTTGGCAACCTTGTCCAGGCGCTGCTTGACCTCGTCGACATCGCTGCGCAGCGCCGACACATCGGCTTCCGTCTTGTCTTGGCGGGCGACGATATCGAAACTGGCTTCGAGTTGATCCGGAGTGGTTTGAGGGGCGGAATTTTCCATAGGGGTATTCACCTTGTCATTGCTGGGGGTTGGGTGGTTGGTGGTGTGTTTCGGTTTCAGGCTGGTGCGGAGGCATAAAAAAAGCCGCCCGAAGGCAGCCAACGCACGTCTGGATCGGGCCGTTATCCGGTTATTCCGGTATGCCGATCATGTGCACGCGCGCGCCGTGTTGGAGCGGGTGCGAAACCAGGCTGACTTCGAACAGTTCGACTTCATCGAGCAGCCGGTTCTTGCCCTTGCGGTGATGGCGGCGCGCGCGGTAGCCGAAGCTCAATCCGTCTACCGTGCGCGCGGCAAGCATGGCGGCAGCACGGCCCCGCGGATTGTCGATCTGGGCGATCACCTGCAGGCCGCGGCGATCCTCTCTTGCTTCGCGGACCCAGCCGATCCGCTGGTCGGGGCGGTGCTGCCAGAACAGCGGAACCGGACCGTTTCGTCGGCTCAGCGTCGCTGCGAAAGCGCCGCGTCTGATGATGTCGCCTGCCGCATCGGCTGTATCGAACAGCGCGGCATATCCGGCGAATTTCATCGCAGCATGTCCGGAACGCCGATCCGCACTGCAATGCCGATCAGCAACATGGCCAGTATTCCGCGCACAATCCACGCGATTGCGGCTTTCGATGCGCTAGCCTTGGCGTCCCGCCATGCCTGAAGCAGCTCGCGCAGTTCATCGATATCGTCCTGCGCGTTGTCATCGCTGAGCCCAAGCCGGTGCATTGCCCGGTCTGCGCCCATTTCGCTCGCTTCCTCGATAATGGCGCGCAGGGTAACCAGCTCGCCGCCTTCGCTGGCGGCCTGTGCGAGCAGACCAGCCAGCATATCCTGCCGGTTCACGATACGTCTCCTGCGGGGGCAAGGCCGAGCAGGGACCGTTTTTCGGCATTGGTCAGAAAGTCTGCGGCGGACACCTGCGACCACAGGCGTTCGCGATCCTCCGAAAGGGCGGGCACGCGGTCGAGATCGATGGCGAGCGCTGCATTTTCAAACCATGCTGAAAGGCCCTGCTGCAACCCGCCCAATATCTTGCTGGCCAGCGGCAACAGGGTCAGCCGCCACAGCGCGCGGTTGGCCTCGCGGTAGTTCGAATAGGTGTTGTCGCCGGGCAGGCCAAGCAGCATAGGCGGGACGCCGAATGCCAGCGCGATGTCGCGGGCGGCGGCGGCTTTCAGGGTCGCGAAATCCATATCCGCCGGGCTCATCGACATCGATTTCCAGTCCAGCCCGCCTTCTAGCAGCATCGGCCGCCCGGCATTCGCCTGCCCGGCATAGGCGGCGGTCAGTTCGGATTTCAATCGGTCAAATTGTTCCGTGGTGAGACCGCCGGCATCGCCGCTTTCGAACACCAGTGCGCCAGACGGTCTGGCGGCATTTTCCAGCAGCGAACGGTTCCATTCGCTCGCTGCGTTGTGGATCGCCACCGCCTGTTCTGCCGCTGCCAGACTGCCGGCGCCGTAATGGTCATCGCCGGGATGGACGCTGCGCAGGTGGATGATGTTGGGCCATCCCGCATCGTCATCCAGCGGTATCGTCAGGGTCTGGTCGGCCAGGCGGTAACGGTAAGCAGCGGGCCAGCCGTCTTCGCCCGGAACAACCGATATGCGTTCGGGCCGCAGGGCAAACAGTTCGACGGGATTTCCGGCACCGTCTTTCATGATCTGAACAAACCCGTTTCCGTGAAGCAGCAGATGCATGGCCAGCGTTTCGATCAGCGACTGGCCTGCGCTGGAGGTTCCGACAAGGCTGGCAAGTGCACTGTCAGTGTCTGCCAGCGGCGCGCTGCCGACCCCTTCGGATACGATCCGCACGGCGCGCTGGGCGACAGGATTTTCGACGAAGCTGTTTTTGACCGCGCGGCCATAATCGAACGGAGCGCGGGCGCTGCCGCCATCGAATGTGGCGGCCCAGGGGGATGCAAAGCCGCGGGCCAGAGGCACACGGGAACCGTCACCGCCCTTGAAGGCAGAGGCGAGACTTGAAAGGAACGACATAGAGTTTTCCTGTTTCAGATGTTGGTAATTCGCGGGCGCATTTGACGCCCCAGAAGCAATTCCGTCAGTGCCCAGACGAGCGCGTCGGCGCGGTCGGGGCTGCGGCCCGGACCTTCGTAAGTGCCGCCAGCCATCAATCCGCACATCTGGTCTTCCAGCGCTGCGAAATGGCCGCAATGCCGCACGCGCCCCGCTTCGTAGAGCGCAGCGACGGGCTCCGCGCGGGCGGTCTTGCCGCGGCTGGCGTGAACCAGTTTCAGCGGCAGCGAGACATCGGCGGCGCGCAGCACGCTGGCGACCATCGCGCCGCCCTGATTGGCTTCGGCTACAACGCGGTCAGCCGACCAGATGCTGGCGGCTTCTGCAACTGCGCGTGCCCAGCGTTCCGGGCTGGCATTTTCCACCGAGCAATCGGCGAGCACGTGCGCACTCCCGTCCTGCGCCACAGCGGCGGCAATGATCCCGCAGGCATCGCCATTGGCGGAAGCTGGCGGATCGACTGCCACGACCACCCGAAGATGTTCGGCAGGATCGCTGCGCACACGGCAGTTTTCGATCAGCGCACGGCTCCACAGCGCGCCTTCGATATCGTCGATCAGTTCCCCGCCAAGTTCCTGCCTGCCGAGCAGCGTTTGCCCGAATTCCCGCTCCATCGCGATCATGAAGGTTCGCGGCAGGTTTGCAGCGTTGGCGCTGGTGGCGCCGCCGGTTACCACTGTGCCTTCGCTGGCGGACAATCGCCGCACCAACGCGGTGTTGCGCGGCGTGGTCGTGGCCACGATCCGCTGATCCCTGCCCAGCCTCAAGCCGAGCAACAGGTTGTCCCAGCAACGCGAAGCCCGGTCATGGGCTTGCGGCCATTTGCCGATTTCATCACACCAGGCGTGGCTGTGCTGCGGTCCGCGCAGGCTTTCCGGCTCTGCCGCCGAATACAGAAACGCCTGCGCGCCGTTGGGCCACCGCAGCCGGTGGAGCGAGGGTTCGAAAGTCGGGCGGTCCGAAGGTGGGGAACAGGCGATCAGCCCGCTTTCACCTTCCACCATCACGCTGCGCGCCTCGCCCAGCGATGTGCCGACCAGCGCAATCCGGGCATAGGCGTCGCTTTCCGCGATGCTGCGGACATATTCCGCGCCGGCCCGCGTCTTGCCGAAACCGCGCCCGCCCATGACCATCCAAACCTGCCAGTCGCCAGGTGGCGGTGTCTGACCGGGATGGGCATGGGGGGCGAAGTAGTGGTCGAAATAGGTGGCTGCATCCAGCGCATCGCGTTCGTTCATTACAGACAGAACATCGGCACGCTTGGCCGCGTCGGCCTCGGCAAGGAAGTCATATCCTTCAGGATCGGGGCACTGCTTGCCGGTCACTGTATCGTCTGCCCTTCGGCTTCGCGCCGGGTGATGATTTTCTGCCGCAATTCTTCCAGCTTCGCATCGATGATCTGGCGGGCCCGCGCCGCATCCATATTGCGGCGGCGAGCGTGTTCTTGCGCCATCGTGTCGCGGTGCAGGGATAGCAGGCGCAGCGCGGCACCATTGTCATGCCGGGGGCCATCTTTCGCTTCGCCGGAGCGCAGCCGGGCAAGCAATTCCAGCTCCAGATGTTCATATCCCTCGACCAGCGCGGCGTGCCACGCGCGGGCAAATTCCTGTTCCTCGCGCCGCACCTTGTAAGCCCGGCTGGGATTGATGCCGGCAATCTCCGCAGCCCTGGTGACATTGGATGTTTCCGCCAGACAATCGAGAAACAAACCGCGCCAGTGCCGGTTGAGCTTCTCCTTCTCGCCGGTTTTCAGTTCCGGCTTGATCTTGGTGTTCTTGGGTTTCGGCATGCACCTGTCCTCTTGCGCAGTGCAGACGCGAAAACGGGCGGTCCCGCCGTGGTGTGGAGGGCCGCCCGTTTTCGAATCGGTCTATCGCGATGTTCTTCTTGTCTAACCAAAGAGCGTTACGATGTCAATATAAAAGTGCCAGATAGGTTATTTCTTATCCGTTGCCCTGGTTCACGGCCTCGCTTAAATGGTGGCAAACTTACGGGATATCTCGCCGACATGATGAAATTGCTGCGCGGTCTTTACGACTGGACGATGGAAAAGGCGGCGCACCCCCATGCGGTGGGCTGGCTGGCGTTTTTCTGTTTTGTGGAAGCCAGCTTTTTCCCGATCCCGCCGCATCCGCTGCTCGGGCTGATGTGTCTGGCCGAACCTTCGAAAGCGATCCGTTTCGCGGTGGTTGCCACGCTTGCCTCGGTCGCCGGTGCGCTACTGGGATATGCGATCGGTTGGGGGTTGTATGATACCGTCGGGAAACAGCTGATCGACCTGCTGGGGCTGAGCAAGAGCTTCCCCGTCGCGGCGTGTTACCTGCGCGAATACGATGTCGAGGCGATCCTGATCGCAGGCGCGACCCCGGTGCCGTTCAAACTGCTGACGATCACAGCGGGTTTCATCGAAATGGCGCTGGTGCCGTTCATTCTCGCCAGTCTGGCCGCACGGGCGATGATTTTCATGACGGTCGGCATTCTTTTCCGTCTGTTCGGTGCCCCGATCAAGCGGGTGATCGACCAGTATCTCGGCACCGTAACGGCGGCCTTCGTCTTGCTGGTTGTCGGCGGGTTCTTCGCCATCAGCTATCTCAGCGGCGGCAATGAAGAGGTGAAGGACAAGTGCGAGGCGGCGACCGAGCTTCAGGGCCGCTGAGCGTCAGCCGAAGGCCAGATTTCTC
Source organism: Pontixanthobacter luteolus (assembly GCF_009828095.1). Classification (GTDB taxonomy): domain Bacteria; phylum Pseudomonadota; class Alphaproteobacteria; order Sphingomonadales; family Sphingomonadaceae; genus Pontixanthobacter; species Pontixanthobacter luteolus. Next base: position 687,620 of record NZ_WTYP01000002.1, read on the forward strand.
AGTGCCTTCTGATTGTGAATGACGATCCTGCCGTAATGGCGGGTTAAAACGCCGCGGCTCTCCAGGCTGCTCAGGCATTTGTTGACCGTTGCACGGGTCAGCCCGGTTAGTTCCGCGAGATCCTGCTGCCCCAAACGGATCGTGGATTGGCCCTGCGCCCCGCCTGAGAGGTTCGCGAGCACTGCCGAGACCCGCGCACTGCTGGTTCCGTTTCCAAGCCCTGCGACAAGGTTGATCATTTCCTGCAGCTGCGCAGCGAGAGCGCCGATCAGGCTGCGCATCGCAGCACCATCATTCATGATGGCCTGTTCGAACGCGGCACGTTCTATCCAGTTCAAAGTGACTTCGCCTTCCGCGACGGAATCGACTGCCCGGCTCGAATCCGCGAACATCGCGAGTTCGCCGTAGGAATCGCCGGCCGACAGGATGGCGATCACTCTGAACTCACCGTCCGGCCTGAACTGCCCGACTTTGACGGCTCCAGATTTGATAACCCAGAAACCGTCCGGCTCGTCACCCTTGTGCTGGATGATCTGAGTGTCCGAAAACCTCAGCACCGGCGCATTTGCCAGCAGGCCGGTGCGCAGATTGGTATCCAGCACCCCGAACAGTGTCGGTGCAACCAGTGACCGCATGGCCGGTTCTTCGGTAAAATGTATAATATTTGACATTCATCAGCGGCATTATGCTCTATCCGGCTGCTTCGCAAGTGGAGGAGCCTGTCATGCCATCATCGACCATTGCCATTCTCGCTATCTATTTCGGCTATGCGATACTGGAACTCTGGCGTTCCAACCTGCTCCGCAAGGAAGAGCAGACGCGCGATGATGGCATCGTAGAAATAGTCTCCACCTTTACCCTGCTGGGCCTGACCCAGCCGGCTGTCCTGTTTACCGCTGGTGCATTGATGGGGGTCATCGCACCGCAATGGGAGGGCGCGCTCGCAGGCATCAACGTGTTTGCCGCGATCGCGCTCTTTCTCATTCTCGACGATATGACGCAGTATTGGTGGCACCGCGCCAGCCACAGTTTCAGCTGGCTGTATAACCTGCACCGTGCGCATCATAATGCGCGGTATATGAGCATCCGCCTCGTGTACCGGAACAACCTGTTTTACTACGCGATGATGCCGGGCATCTGGATGAGCGGCGTATTGATCTACATGGGGCTCGGCTGGGTCTATGCCGGATACATCGTGGTGAAACTGCTGGTTATCACCGGTGCCCACAGCGACGTTGCATGGGACAAGCCGCTTTATGCGATCAAATGGCTCAGCCCGCTGATGTGGGTGGTTGAACGCACCATCTCGACCCCGGCGACGCACCACGCACACCACGGGCGCCATGCGGACGATCAGGCCACCCATTACAAGGGTAATTACGGAAACCTGCTGTTCTTTTGGGATGTGCTGTTCGGCACCGCAAAGATCACCCGCAGCTATCCCGAAAGCTACGGCGTTGAAAACCTGCCCAAGGCGACGCTGGGCCAGCAATTGGCCTGGCCGCTGTTCAGGGAAGGCACCGAAATCGAAACATCGGTTGGAGAGGGCGCAGCCAACAAGGCTGCGTGAACCCTTCGGGGTGGCGGCCGGGGGCGCAAGCGCCCGGCCGCCTAACAAACATGTATTTGCCCAGACAAGCTCAGGCGATGGCAGCTGTCAGCAAGACTGCGGCTGCTCGGTTTCCTGGCGGACTTCAAGCAGCCTGCGTCTAACGAGCGGTAAGGCCCTGCACCGGGGATTCTCGCCTTACGAACCTTCTGACTGATCGGAGGTTTGGCCCAGGATGCCGGTTGCCTTTCCTGCGCGTTCGAACATCCCCAGAATAGTGCCAACTTCTTCATCGCTGTGTTCTGCACACAGCGAACAGCGGAGCAGTGTCATGTTCGCTGGTGTTGCAGGCGGCCGGGCGAGATTGACGTAAAGGCCTTCTTTCAGCAGCGCTTCCCACATCATCGCACCTTTTTCGAGGTCGGGCATGATGACGGCCACGATTGCGCTTTGCGGTTCTTTCGTGCCCAATTCGAAGCCCATTTGGGTAAGCCCCTTGTGGAGGCGCTTCGAATTTTCCCACAAATGCGCGCGCTTGTTGTGGCCGTGCATCAGCTTGCGAATGCTTGTTTCAGCGGTGGCAACCACGCTGGGGGGCAATGATGCGGTGAACACATAGGGCCGGCAAACCAGCCGCAAGATCTCGAATTTCGGATGGTTGGAAACGCAGAAACCGCCCACGGTCCCGACGCTTTTGGAAAACGTGCCGATGATGAAGTCGACATCGTCGATTACACCGGCATCTTCCACCACGCCGCGGCCATTTTCACCGATGAAGCCCATCGAATGCGCTTCGTCGACCAGAACCATTGCGCCGTATTTCTTGGCGACTGCGACCATTTCCTTGAGCGGCGCGACATCGCCGAGCATTGAATAGACGCCCTCGAGGATCACCAGCTTGCCGGCATCCTCGGGCAGGCGGCGCAGGCGTTTCTCCATCGCTTCCACGTCATTATGCTTGAACGGAACGACTTCGGCATTGCCCATCGCGCAGCCATCCCAGATGCTGGCGTGGCTATCGATGTCGAGGATGATGTAATCGCCCTTTCCGGCGATGGTGGAGATGATCCCGAGATTGGCGAGATAGCCGGTCGAAAACACCATGGCATGATCCATGGCGTAAAATTCCTTCAGCGCTTCCTCGCATTCGCGGTGGCCCTGATAGGTCCCGTTGAGAACCCGGCTGCCGGTCGTACCCGTGCCGAAATCGGCCAATGCCTGCTTGCCGGCATCGATCACATCGGGATCGAACGTCATGCCCATATAGTTGTAGGTGCCGAGCAGGATCGTGTCGCGTCCGTTGCAGATTGCGCGGGTGGGGGAGAGCACTTTCTCCATCACCAGGTTGAACGGGTCTTCTATTCCGCTGGCCAGCAATCCTTCGCGCATCTGGATGATGTCGTCGAATTTGCTGAACAGATCTTTCGATCCGCCTTCGAGAGTTTCCGGCTGGTCCGGCTGCGAAATGCCTTCGGTCATGTTCAGTCCTGCAGCTTGTTTACGGCATCGACGAGCTGGCCGTAATTTTCGATATCGGCCTGCTGGTTCATCGTGATGATGATGTCGAATTCGTCTTCGATCTCAGCGACGAAATCCATCACCGTCAGGCTGTCGAATTCAAGATCGCCCGCGAATGTCGTTTCGTCTTTCAGCTCCACCCCTTTTTTGTTGAAGGGTTCGATCAGTGTGCGGATCTTGCTGTCGACTTCGGCACGGTCCATTTGGGTAATTCCTATCTAGAAAAGGTCGCATTTTCGCGCTGCTTGGCGCGCTTGCCATGTGAATGGGGCCGAAAAGCGGCCAGAACGTCTGCTTGTCAAGCGCTAGCGCCAATGGCAAGCCTTGTCGCCAAGGGATTCATATTCGCCGGGCGGGGAACCACATGGCTGAGACGGAACACGAAACGCCAGTGTCGAGCGAAGCGACGAGGATCAACACCACTCCGCCCACGCCGGCCTATTCGGCGCACGCCATCCACATGATGCGAACGGCGCAGATAAACACGCTCACGCTTTCGCAAATGGCAGATCAGAAAGCGTCGATCCTGATGGGGGCGACGTTCCTGGTGTTTTCACTGTCGATCAGCCGGACCCTTGCCGGTGACAACCCCGTGTCGCTGATGCTGCTGGCGTTGTTTTCGTTTCTCAGTTCACTGTGCGCGGTGATGGCGGTGTTGCCATCGGTGCGGAAGCCGAATGAAACAGGGGCACGGCCGAACAAATTGTTCTTCGGCCATTTTGCCGAGCTGGACGAAGAAGAGTGGACTGCTTCGATCCTGCAGGAAATGCAGGCGGACGAAACGGTGTTCCGGGCGATGATGCATGATGTCTACCAGAACGGGCAGGTGCTGGCGCGGCGCAAATACCGCTTTCTCGGCCTTGCATACCGGATATTTATCTGCGGCCTGTTCCTGACGCTGATCGCGTTCGCAGTGGAATCATTCGCACTTTAGGCTGGCAGCAAGCCCTTAACCGCATTCATGAACGGGCCGATCGATACCGGCTTTGACAGATACCCCTTGGCGCCTGCATCGCGAATACGGTCTTCGTCACCTTTCCCGGCATAGGCTGTCACGGCCAGGATCGGCACATCGCTGATGGTGGCGTCTTTGCTGAACGCCTCGATCAGGTCGAGCCCGGAGATGTTGGGCAGCTGGATGTCCATGATCACGAGGTCCGGTGCGAATGCGCGTGCGGCATTCAGCGCAAGTTCCCCGTCGGCCACAGGCTCCACTTCAAAGCCATTGGCTTTCAGTACATCGCAGAACAGTTTCCTGTTGAGGTCGTTATCCTCGACAACGAGGATTCTCTTTGTCATTGCGTGGTTCACCCGGGGTCGTTGGATCGATGGCCCTTCTGGACCTTCAACCATTCCTTATGACTCAAGCGGGAGTCTGACAATTCTGCACGGCAGCAAATCCCCCGACCAGAGCGCGATTGGCGCCGAAAGCCTGGCCCTGGCAGCGCTGGGCTGGGTGCTCAGCGATGATGACCGCGCCGCGCGATTGCTTGCACTTACCGGGCTGACGCCCGATATCCTGCGGGACCGATTATCCGATCGGGGCGTTCTGGCCGCAGTGCTAGAATTCCTGATCAATCACGAACCCGATCTTATCGAGGCTGCCGATACGCTGCAGGTCAAACCGCAGGATATCGTCGCCGCGCATGAAAGCCTGACCCGATGAACCGCCCTCTATTGATATCCGACTGTGACGAAGTGCTGCTGTATATGGTCGCCCCGTTTCGCGACTGGCTGGCCGAAAGCGAAGGGGTGGAATTCCGTATGGAAGGAAACAATTTCGCCAACGCCATGCGCTGGAAGGAAAGCGGCGAGCTGGTCGGCGAGAAGGATATCTGGCGGCTGCTTGGCGGATTTTTTGACACGGAGATGCACCGGCAAACCCCGATCGAAGGCGCCATCGAAGGTATCAACGCGATTGCTGAAAATGCCGAGGTGGTGATCCTGACCAATCTCAACGACGAACGGCAGCAAAAACGGACAGAGCAACTGGCCAAGTTCGATCTGCACGCGAAAGTGTTCACCAATCAGGGGCCGAAGGGGCCTGCCCTGTCGCGGATCATGGAAGAATACCAGCCGAGCAGGGCAATCTTCATTGATGACCTGCCGCAGCATCACGAATCGGTGTCTGTCGATGTTCCGCATGTGAAGCGCCTGCATCTTTGCGGTGAACCGATGCTAGCGTCGAAAATCGACTGTGCATTCGAGGCCGGACACGCGCACGCCCGGATAGACAACTGGAATGACGCGCTGCCATGGTTGCTGGACCAGCTGCATGGCGACAGTGAGTAGGCAGGAGCAGGGGACACGCGATGAGCATCAATGCGAGACTGAACGAACTAGGCATTACACTTCCGAAAGCGGCGGCGCCGGTCGCAAGCTATATGCCGGTCGTGGTGCACGGCGATCTAGCCTATGTGTCCGGCCAATTGCCGTTTGTTGACGGAAATCTGGTGACCGGTCGGTTGGGCGAAGACGTCAATCTCGATCGCGGCATCGCGGCAGCGCGGGCCTGCGGGCTGATGATCCTGGCGCAATTGGTCGAAGCGCAAATCTCGCTCGACCGGGTGCAGCGGATCGTGAAGCTTGGTGCATTCGTCAACTCCGTCCCCAATTTTACCGATCAGCCGAAGGTCGCCAACGGCACATCGGATCTGATGGCGGAAGTTTTCGGTGACATTGGCCGTCACGCGCGCAGTGCGGTCGGGGTGCCAGTGTTGCCGCTGAATGCGGCGGTAGAGGTGGATGCGATCATTGCTGTTTCGTCTGCTTGATAATTGGCGCGCACCCGCGCCGGATGCAGGTAAGATTGCCTGGATCAAAGAATGGGAATTCGCCCATCGCGGACTGCATGCGCCGGGCGTGCCGGAGAATTCATCCGGTGCATTTGCCGATGCGATCCGCCGCGGGATGGGCATCGAATGCGACATCCAGCGGTCGCGTGATGGCCGCGCGATGGTGTTTCACGACTGGGGCCTTGACCGCCTGACCGACTTGTCCGGCCCGGTTGCAAAACTGGATGCCGCGCAGCTGGAAGAAGTCCGGCTGTCGGGCAGCAATGATGCAATCCAGTCCCTGCCGCGTTTCCTCGATCAGGTGGGCGGGCAGGTGCCGGTGCTGATCGAATTGAAATCGGCGTATGACCGGCGGATCAACTCGCTCTGCATGGAGGTCCACCGCGCTCTTGAGGGATATCAGGGCAAATATGGTGTGATGAGTTTCGATCCGCGCGTTTCCCGGTGGTTCTCCGCCCATGCACCGCGCACGGTTCGCGGGCTGGTGCTGAAGGATCGTGATTTTCGCGGTCCTCTCGGCCCGGCCAAGCGGCGGCTGGCGATGTGGCATGCCAGGCCAGATTTCCTCGCTTGCGACGTCCGCGATCTGCCCAGCGCCTTCATCGCTGCGCAGCGCGGGCGCGGCGTTCCGGTTGCCAGCTGGACAGTGAAAACCGCAGAGCTGCACACGGTGGCCTTGGAGAATGTCGATGCGCTGATATCCGAAGGCGAGGGGCTGGTTTGAGCGACAATGCCCTGGTCGCGAAAGTCGCCGGTTCTGTCGGCGCGATTGCCAAGTCTGAGTGGGATGCATTGGCAGGCGGCGATAACCCGTTTGTCCGCCATGATTTCCTGACCGCGCTGGAAGATTCCGGCAGCATCGGGCCGGGCACCGGCTGGCAAAGCGCGCCCATTGTGATCGAAGGGGAAGGCGGAGAGTTGCTGGCCGCGATGCCTGCATTCCTGAAGGGGCATAGCCAGGGCGAATATGTATTCGATCATGGCTGGGCGGACGCGTATCAGCGGGCCGGCGGCGAATATTACCCAAAATTGCAGATTGCGGCGCCTTTCACGCCCGCAACGGGCCCGCGGTTGCTGTTCAAAAACCCTGAATATGCGGTGCCGCTTTTGCGGGCAGCGGAGCAGCTTTGTCAGGGAAACGGATTTTCGTCGGCGCATGCAACCTTCATCGAACCGGGCCAACTGCCGATCTTCGAACAGGCCGGATGGATGCTGCGCAGCGACATCCAGTTCCACTGGGAAAACCGCGACTATGCGACCTTCGACGATTTTCTGGACCAGCTTGCTTCGCGCAAGCGCAAGGCCGTGCGGAAAGAGCGTGCGGCAGCTATAGAGGGGCTGGAAATCCTGCACCTGACCGGCGCAGAAATCGGCGAAAGCCAATGGGACGCGTTCTGGAATTTCTATCAGGACACCGGCGCGCGGAAATGGGGCACGCCGTATCTTACGCGCGAGGCGTTCACGCTGCTGGGTGAACGCATGGGCGATGCAATCCTGATGATCCTTGCCCTGAAAAATGGCGTGCCGATCGCCGGAGCACTGAATTTCATTGGCGGCGACGCGATTTACGGCCGCTATTGGGGGTGCAGCGAAGACCGCCGCTTCCTCCATTTCGAGCTGTGCTACTATCAGGCAATCGATGCCGCCATCGAACGCGGATTGAACCGGGTTGAGGCGGGCGCGCAAGGCGGCCACAAACTGGCCCGCGGTTATGAACCGGTCACAACATGGTCAGCCCACTGGATCGCCGATCCCGGATTTCGTGCTGCAGTCGCCGAGTTCCTCGAACGGGAACGCGAAGGTATTCAGATTGATCAGATGTATCTGGGCGATCGAACGCCCTTCAAGAAAGGGTAAGCGTCCGGGTTCAGGCGACTTTGCGGTCACTTGCGCGGAGCCATTCCCGGGCGCGGCGCTGTGCCTCGGCAATTTCGCGCGCTGTCATTTCATCTGAAACATCGGCCCGGCACCAGGCTGCTTCCTCGTGGCCTTCGACGGCAGCAAGGTTGAACCATTTGTGCGCTTCCACCAGATCGCACGGTGCGCCGTGACTGCCGGTAGAAAAAGCCACGCCCAGATCGAAATATGCGGTCCCATCGCCCTGCGCTGCAGATGCGAGGCATTCTGCGACCAGTTGGTCTGCGGCTTTGGTGTTCAGTTGCTGAGCGTTCCCGCCGTCAATTGAGGTCAGTTTCATTTTTTAGTCCCCTGTTTCCGGCAATTCCCCCTGCCGGTGAACACTGGTTCGCCCGAACATGGTCAACAAATGGTTAACGCGGTGCCGATAAAATTAATGGAGAGTCACCAAGCACAGCATTGCGGAGGTTTATTTTGGGCCAGATGATGCCGCTTCGTGGATTGCGTCTTGTGCGCTCAGATGCGCCCGCCTATAGGCGCGGCCATTCGATCACTCGAAGTTGCCGACCGGGAGAGAGGCCGAAAGGTTCTGGAGCGGCAACAGGACAGATTTGGGAGCCGAGGACTTTATGCCTAGCGCGTCTGCCGACGACACCAAGATCCTTGAAAAGGTGAAGCATTCGCTTGAGCCGGATTATGTTCCGAGCGATGACGAATCCTACATGAGTGGCAAGCAGCTGGACTATTTCAGAATGCTGTTGCTGGAGTGGAAAAAATCCATCCATGATGCTTCTTCTGCGACGCTGCAATCGTTGCAGGACGGCCCGATCCGAGAAGCGGATTTGAACGACCGCGCATCCAGCGAAACCGATTGGAGCATCGAACTGCGCACCCGTGACCGGCAGCGCAAGCTCATCTCCAAAATCGACTCCGCACTGCGCCGCATCGACGAGGGTGAATACGGATATTGTGAAGTCACTGGTGATCCGATCGGTCTCAAGCGGTTGATCGCCCGGCCCGTCGCCACGATGACGGTCGAAGCGCAACAGGCGCATGAAAGACGTGAAAAAATTTCACGTGACGACTGAATTCACACAGTTTTTTCTGCACCGGATTTAAACCTTCATTAGCCACTGAACCCCTATATCGCTGGGGCCTGAACAAGGCAGTCCAACGACGTAAACGAAAGGGGCCAGCGCGCAAAATGTCCAGCGTCGATACTCGCGATATTCACCGTGACAGCCTGTTTCTTATGGCTGAAATTCGTCCCGAAGGGGACGATACCGTTTCGCGTGTCAAGGTCCGTAATCTTTCGCCCGGTGGCATGATGGCCGAAGGTGGCGCACTTGTTTCGCGAGGGGCGAAACTGGCGATCAATCTCAGGAATATCGGCTGGATCGACGGGATCGTTGCCTGGGTTCAGGATGCGCGCTTCGGGATAGCTTTCTCGGAAGAGATCGACCCCAAGCTGGCCCGCGCGCCGGTCGAAAGCCTGAACTACGAATCCCCTCGCTTTACGCGCCCGTCTTCATTGCTTCCGCCGGAAGCAATTCTGGACAAGAGCAAGCTGCGCAAGCTCTAGGATATTTTGGGCCGGAGCAATTCCGACCTGACGATCGCCCGGCTTCCTGCTATCTCGCCTGCAATGGCGCGGGCACCTCAAACGATTCTGGCAATTCTTGGCCTGCTGGGCCTCGCCAGTTGCGGTCTTGGTGCTGGCGACGATACCACCAAAATCGTCTTTATAGGTTCACCATCGGATTTGCAGGCAAACGGGCTGCGCCTCTCGCCAGCGGGACAGCACCTGCGGGCAGCGACGTCTGCAGGCCTCGTTTCCCTCAACGACGAAGGCGACGTTGTGCCTGCCCTGGCGGAACGCTGGATCGTTACAGAAGACGGACTCAGCTACATTTTCCGGCTTCAGAACACTGACTGGCCTGATGGCACGGCGATGACCGGCGAAAACGTGCAGGCTGCACTGCGACAGAACATTCGCGATCTGAAGGGGACCTCGCTGGGCATCGATCTGTCAATTATCGATGAAATCCGCGCGATGACGGGCAGGGTGGTGGAAATCAGGCTGAAAAGCCAGATGCCGCAATTCCTGCAATTGATGGCACAGCCGGAACTCGGGCTGAGGCGCGGCGGCGCGGGCGCGGGGCCAATGGTTTCCGAGGCGACCGATGAAGGCGTCCGGTTGACGGTTATGCCACCTGATCTTCCAGAAGACACCGATATCGACGAGTGGCGCGAGCAGTTCCGCGTGGTGGATGTTTCAAGCATGAGCGCCCGGCAGGCGACCGAAGCATTCGAACAGGGAAATGCCGATGCGGTCTTCAATGGTCGGTTGGCGAGCCTGCCGATGGCCGATACCGGGCCGTTGTCGAGCGGGACAGTCCGCCTTGATGCGGTTTTCGGACTGTTCGGGCTGCAAATCACCAACGCGAATGGTCTGCTGACGGAGCCTTCACGCCGCGAAGCGATTGCAATGGCGATCGACCGGTCGGCGTTGTTGCAACCCTTCAATATCGGCGGCTGGACTCCTTCGACGCGGATTGCCCCTGCCAATCTTCCCGGCAGAAGTTTCGAGCCGCAGGAAAGGTGGACGCAGATGTCCATCGAAGAACGGCGCTCAGCTGCTAGAGCAAGGCTCGCGTCAGGGGACTCGCTTGAATTGACCATGGCCCTCCCTGAAGGCCCGGGTTCCGACACGCTGTTTGCCAGCCTGGCTGCAAATCTTGCGGAAGTAGGGATCACGCTTGTCCGGGTTCAGCCAAACCAGAGACCTGACCTGCGCCTGGTGGACCGGTTGGCCCGGTACTCCGATGATCGCTGGTTCCTCAACCAGTTCAATTGCGACCTGAAGCGCGGCCTGTGTTCAAAAGAGGCCGATGCGTTTGTGGGCCGGGCAATCGCCGAAACCGACACGGCTCAGCGCGCGGCATTGATGCGCAGCGCAGAACAGGCCCTGCTGGATTCCAATGTTTATATTCCGCTGGGCGCGCCCATCCGCTGGTCGCTGATCCGTGGCAATGTAGACGGCTTCTCCGAAAATCGGTGGGGCCTCCATCCCTTGTTCCCGATGGCCAGACGCCCCATCTAGGAGCCAAAGGAGTATTCATGGTCCAGCTGGAACCTTATAAACCGGAACCTTATACCTCGGAACCTGGCGAAAGCGGCCGAGCGAGGCCCATGGGGTTCGAATTGCCGACCGGCACAGATCCCGTTTCGATCCGCAAGCGTATCGAAGCCATGGAGATGCTGCTGGAACGCAGCTTCAAAATTCCGGGTGTGAATTATCCGATCGGACTGGATTCACTGATCGGTCTGGTTCCGGTGCTGGGCGATATCGTGACCACCGCCATGGGCGCTTATATCGTTTGGGAGGCCCGCAATCTGGGCCTGCCGCGGTGGAAGATATGGCGCATGATGGGCAATGTCGGTTTTGACGCTGTGCTGGGTGTTGTCCCGCTGGTTGGCGACGCGGCCGATTTCCTGTTCCGATCGAACACTCGCAATCTGCGGATCGTGAAGAAGCACCTCGACAAGCATCACCCTTCATCCCGTGTGATCGATAGCTGAGCAGGCGAAGCCGCTGCGAAGATAGTTTCAAACTATACCGGTTTGCCTCTATAGCGCCTGCATGACCAAGGGCGTTACCTATTCAAGCTATCTCGATCTGGACCGGATTTTGTCCGCCCAGCACCCTGCATCCGATGCGCATGACGAGATGCTGTTCATCATCGTTCACCAGGCGAGTGAGCTGTGGCTCAAACTTTGCCTGCATGAACTGACCGAGGCGCGAGAGCACATTGCCGCCGACACTCTGCGCCCTGCATTCAAGATGCTTGCCCGCGTCGCCCGCGCGCAGGGGCAGCTGATTTCCAGCTGGGACGTTCTGTCCACCATGACCCCGCATGACTATTCGCTGGTCAGGCCGCATCTGGGTACGAGCTCAGGATTTCAGTCGGCGCAGTACCGTCTGATGGAATTCCTGCTGGGCGGCCGCAATCCCGACATGGTCACCATGCACGAGGCAACGCCCGACATCGCGCTTCTGCTGAAAGACGAACTGCGCCGCGCGAGCCTGTATGATGAAGTTGTCCGGTTGCTTGCGCGGCGCGGGTTCGCAATTCCGCAGGATGTACTGGAACGTGACCCGCAGGCACCATGGTCTGCGTCGGATGCTGTCGAAGCAGCGTGGGCGGAGATCTACCGCCACCCGAACAAGCACTGGGACCTTTACGAACTGGCTGAAAAACTGGTCGATCTCGAATATCATTTCCAGCGCTGGCGTTTTGGACATCTCAAAACTGTCGAACGGATTATCGGCTTCAAGAAAGGCACTGGCGGGACCGCCGGGGTCCCCTATCTGGAAGCGGTGCTCAAGCAGACATTCTTCCCTGAATTGCTGTCGGTGCGGACCGCGATATGAGCGCACGGATATGGGATATTTCGCAGCGTCTGCGCCCCGGATTGCCGGTCTGGCCGGGCGATACCGAATTCGCCCATGAACGGACCTGGAAGATGGCGGATGGATCGCCGGTCAATGTCTCGCGCCTGACAATGTCTACCCATTCAGGGACCCATGCCGATGCGCCGCTGCACTATGACGAGGCAGGTCTCGACAGCGCGTCCTCCGCGCTAGAGCCCTATATCGGCGAATGCCTCGTGGTGGATGCGCGCGGCGTCGGTGCGGCGATCGAGGTCGGCGATTTGCCGCACTTGCATTCCGCAGACCGCATCCTGTTCCGCACTTACGAAACCTTCCCGCATGAAGCGTGGGAAACCGGCTTTACCGCTATTGCCGCAGAAACGATCAAATGGCTCGCGCTGCAGGGGGTCAGGTTGGTGGGAATCGATACGCCGTCGATAGACCCGCAGGATTCAAAGACGATGGATGCGCACAAGGCAGTGCTCGCTGCAGATATGCGCATATTGGAGGGACTCGTCCTCGATGATGTGCCGGAGGGGCGGTATGAACTGATTGCGCTGCCGCTGCCTTTGGCGGGCGCTGACGCATCGCCGATCCGCGCGATCCTGAGGGAACTGACATGAGCCTGATAGACACAGCCCGGGCATTGGATGCCGGCGATCCGCTGGCGGAATTTCGCGGCCGGTTCGACTTGCCGGAAGGCGTGGTCTATCTCGATGGCAACTCGCTCGGCGCGCTGCCCAGGGCCACGCGAGAGCGTGTGTCGCAGGTTGTCGATGCAGAATGGGGCCGCGACCTGATCCGCAGCTGGAACAGCGCAGACTGGATCGGGATGCCGCAGCGTATCGGCGCCAAAATTGCCCCGCTCATCGGCGCTCAGCCACATGAAGTGATCGCTTGCGACAGTGTTTCGGTGAACCTGTCCAAGTTGATCGGTGCCGCGCTGCAAATGCGCCCCGGGCGAAATGTGGTGCTCAGCGAACCCGGCAATTTCCCGACTGATCTTTACATGGTGCAAGGCAGCCCGGCGGCTCAGCGTCTGGCCGCGCGGGATAAAATTGTCGATGCGCTGGATGATGATGTTGCGCTGCTGATGCTGACGCATGTGCATTACAAGACCGGCGAGATGTTCGATATGGCCGCGCTGACCAAGGCGGCGCATGATGCAGGCGCGCTGGTGCTATGGGATCTGTCGCATAGCGGCGGCGCGGTCCCGGTGGACCTCAACGCTTGCAATGCCGACTTGGCGGTTGGCTGCGGCTACAAATATTTGAACGGCGGACCCGGTGCGCCTGCCTATGCCTTTGTGGCCGAGCGGCATCACGATGCGCTGCATAACCCGATCAGCGGCTGGATGGGCCACGCCGCGCCCTTCGCTTTTTCAGATGAATACGAGCCAGCCGCCGGCGTCTCACGCCTGCTCGCAGGCACGCCGCCTGTGCTGGCGATGGCGGCATTGGAGTGCGGGGTCGACCTGATGGCAGAAATCGGCATCGAACCGCTGGTTGCCAAATCACGCGCGCTGTCCGAATTCTTCCGCGCTGCGATGGCTGAACATTGCCCGCAGCTGGAATGCGTCAGCCCTGCCGACGCGCCGATGCGCGGCAGTCAGCTATCCTACCGCCATAAGGACGCCTATGCACTGTGCCAGGTGCTGATCGCACGCGGTGTGATCGGTGACTTCCGCGATCCCGATATTCTGAGGTTTGGCTTCGCCCCCGCCTATGTCAGCTACGAGGATGCAGCGAAGGCGGTAAACGCGCTCGCGGAAATTCTGGAAAATGACGAGTGGGACGCGCCGCAGTTCAAAAAGCGCGCGGCGGTTACGTAGGCAGCCGCGCTATCACTAAGAGTTTAAGCGATAAATCGACATAGCAGTCTCATAGTCGATGTAGGTCGCGCCACTGTACGGTTTTACTGAGACGAATTGTCTGATCTCTTCAGCAGAGAAAGACCAATCTTTCGGGAGCTTGAGCTTTCTTTTTGCTGCTCCGTCGGCCGAGTTGCAGTCGCCACAGATGAGTGTTTCCAAAAATCGGCCATGCCCATGACAATGATGACGGGTCAATGATACAGAGAAGCCCATTCCATGCTCATCTCCAAAGCGTGCGCGAAAGGACGGCCCCTTGATTTCGGTCCATCGGACGAGTTGTTGAGCGGTCCGCCCAGAAGAAGGACACTTCCAACGACTTTCAACGGCACCGCGATACAGCCTCGCGCAGTGCATGCCTGAGAAATTCTGCAAATCTTCTTGCGTTGGTATTTTCGAGTATTTTTGGGATTTCATTCTTGGACCCAAATGATGCGGATAATTTAACTAGCGAAGCCTGATCACCCTTCCAGCTCGATATCCCAGTACAGCCAGTCCCGCCATGTTTCGTGCAGGTGGTTCGGCGGGAACCCCTTGCCGATGTGCTGCAATTGCCAGCTGGTCGGCCGGATCGGATTGACCGGTTTCATATGCGCCTGTTCGGGTGTGCGGCCGCCTTTCTTCATGTTGCAGGGGGCGCAGGCGCTGGCGATGTTTTCCCACGTGGTCTTGCCGCCCAGTCGGCGCGGAATCACGTGGTCGAACGTCAGATCCTGGCCGCTGCCGCAATATTGGCAGGTAAACTTGTCGCGCAGGAACAGGTTGAAACGGGTGAAGGCGGGAAATTCGCTCTGCTTCACATATTGGCGCAGCGCGATGACTGAGGGGATCTTCATGTCGAGATTGGGCGAATGAACCTCGCGGTCATAACTCTCGATAATGTCGACCCGGTCAAGGAACACCGCCTTGATGGCAGTCTGCCACGGCCACAAGCTCAGCGGATAATAGGACAGCGGCGTGTAGTCCGCATTGAGGACGAGCGCGGGGCACGCCGAAAGATTGCGGCCTCCATCCTCTTCAGCGCGCCTGAATTGCGCCGCAGTTTCGATCAGTTCAGCTTTGAACACGCAAATGCTCCTTCCTGATGGACACAAGAAGATCATTTGCGCCAGAAAGCGTCAAGCCTGTTACAAGGTGTCAATCCACAAGCTTGTTCGCCCGGCCGTGCGGTGTTCGTCAAAGCAGGAAGCCTGAATGATCGTTACCCGCTTTGCTCCAAGCCCCAACGGGATGCTGCATCTGGGCCATGCCTATTCCGCGATAGTCGCGCATGATCTTGCGCGGGAGGGTGGGGGCCGTTTTCTGCTGCGGATCGAGGATATCGACGGCCCGCGCAGCAAGCCCGAACTGGCGGAAGCATTCCGCCGCGATCTGCAATGGCTGGGGCTTGAATGGGAGGAAGTGCCGGCCCAGTCCACCCGCCTTGTACGGTACGAGCAAGCGGCGCGCGACGTACTGATCGGCCAGCACGGCGTGCTTTATCCCTGCACCTGCACCCGTGCAGAAATTGCCGCATCGGCGACACAGAGTGGCCCGGACGGCCCGATTTACCCCGGAACCTGCAAAGGCCGCAGCATCGATCCGAACCGGCCCGATGCCGCATTCCGCATCGACATGGCAAAAGCGATGGAGATTGCGGGGCCGCTGACCTGGCGCGATGCCCTTGTAGGGGAACAAGCCGGACGGCCCGATCTGTTCGGCGATGTCGTGCTTATCCGCAAGGATGCCCCGGCCAGCTATCATCTGGCGGTCACGCTCGACGATGCGAGCGACGGAATAACGCTGGTGACGCGCGGGGCGGACCTGTTCGCGGCGACCCATATCCACCGGCTGCTTCAGGAACTGCTCGGACTGCCGGTGCCGGTATGGCATCACCACGATTTGCTGCTGGACGAGAGCGGGCAGAAATTGGCCAAGCGGCGCGATTCCGCATCGCTTCAGGATCGACGGTTGGCTGGCGAGGACGGACTCGCGCTGGCCAAAGCGCTGCGCAGCGGGAACCTTCCTGCTGGTATTTCGCTTGGTCGGTAACTAGGTAGGTGTCATGACAACATTTCTGATTATCGTTCTCGCAATTCTCTGCATTCTGGTGGTCGTGTCGCTGGTTCGTGGCATCGTGGCTTTCCTGCAAAGCACGAAAATCGATCTTGAAACTGGCGAAAGCCAGGACGCAACCGAAATGCAGCTTAGGCAAAACAAGGCCATGTTCGCCCGGATCAAGTATCAGGGGCTGGCCATTCTTGTCGTGGTGATCATCCTCGGCATCAGCCGCGCGGGTTAATTGGTCAAACTCAACAAGATATACACCCGCACGGGTGACGATGGTTCAACGGGGCTCGTAGATGGTTCGCGCGTTGCGAAGCATGCCGCGCGGATGGATGCCATCGGGGCTGTAGACGAGGCCAACAGTGCGCTGGGCCTTGCCGCCGTGTCGCTGCAAGGCGGTGCCCATGCCCCCGATGTCGAGCGAATACAGAACGACCTGTTTGATCTGGGCGCGGATATTGCCACCCCGCTGGGCGAATTCGGCGGGTCGGATTTTGAACCCTCGGAAATGGTGCTGCGGATCGTCGCGCCGCAGGTCGATTGGCTGGAGACTGCAATCGATGCGCTGAATGCCGATTTGCAGCCGTTGACCAGTTTCATTCTTCCAGGCGGATCAGAAGCTGCCGCGCGAACTCACATCGCCCGTGCATCGGTTCGCCGGGCAGAACGCGCGCTGACCGCCATGGCGGCGGAAGAACCCACAAATCCGCAGGCGCTTGCCTATATCAACCGCCTGTCGGACTATCTGTTTGTTCTGGCCCGTGTGCTCAACGATAACGGCACACGCGACGTGAAATGGGTGCCCGGCGCGAGCAGAGGCGCTAAGCGCTAGTCAGGCCAGCCATCAGCCGCTAACAGGCCCTTTTGCTGCATGTGCGAAGGGATTTCAGATGCGTAAAGTCGCAATCATCGGTGCTGGTCAAATGGGCTCGGGCATTGCCCAGACAGTGGCCCAGAATGGCATCAATGTGATGCTCTCCGACATCGAGCTGGCAGTGGCAGAAAAGGCCAAGGGCGGCATTGAGAAGGCGCTTGGCAAGCTGGTTGGCCGCGGCAAGATCGAGGTCGCAGATGCCGAAGCGGCTCTGTCCCGGATTACACCGATCGCCGATAATGCAGCCATGGCCGATGCGGATTTGATCATCGAAGCGGCGACCGAGCAGGAAGCGATCAAACGTAAGATCTTCGAAGCCGCCGGCAAGGTTCTGTCGGCTGATGCGATCATGGCCAGCAACACCAGTTCGATCCCGATTACGCGGATGGCCAATTACGCGCCCGATCCCGAACGCTTCATCGGGCTGCATTTCTTTAATCCGGTGCCGGTGATGGGCCTGATCGAAGTCATCCCGGGCCTGGCCACGGCCCAGAACACCACCGACCGGATCACCGCCTTTGCCGAAAGCCTGGGCAAGGAAGTCGTCCTGTCGCAAGACGAACCCGGCTTCGTCGTGAACCGCATCCTGCTGCCGATGATTAATGAAGCGATTTTCGTACTCGGTCAGAGCACGGCCAATATCGAAGACATCGACAAGGGCTGCCGACTGGGCCTCAACCACCCGATGGGCCCATTGCAGCTCGCTGATTTTGTTGGGCTCGACACCTGTTTCGAGATTATCAAGGTCCTCTACGATACCACCGGCGACAGCAAATACCGCCCGGCGCCGCTGCTCGTAAAATATGTCGAAGCAGGCTGGCTTGGCCGCAAGACAGGCCGTGGTTTCTACGATTATTCAGGCGAGGCACCGGTGCCAACCCGCTGACGGTTTGCCGCATGCGCCGCCTTTCCCGGTTCAATGGGCGGAACACAGCGCGGTGCTCAACCGTTGGTCAGGCAAAGGAGATTTCTCAATGACTGACCGCAAGACACTTTCGCAGGAAGAACGCCAGTCCGGCCTCGCGCCGGAAACTCACAATGACGAGCAAGACGATCATCGCAACCAGGCTCAGGAAGTGGCGCAGCAAGCGCAGGCCCTGACCGAAGAAACCGAGAGTCCGACCGAAAGCGTGAAGGATGCGCGCGGGCAGACGCCGCTCGGTTCGTCGGAACAGGATACGATCGATCACATGCGCGACATGGAAAGTTCGGGCCGCATCGACATGGATGCCTACGCAAACGAGCCGAACCACGACGACAATGTCGACAAATACGGCAAGGACAAGAAATTGGACGGATTGCGCGGCGACGGCACCTGATTTCAGGCTAGCCGCGCCTTCAGGATGCAGGACTGACTAGATGTCGTCTGCGTTAAGCATCCACAGGGCTACGGCCAATATCACCGCCCCCGCGCTAACAATGTAGCTGAGCCAGCGCATATGTAACGCGCGCGGGGCGTCGATATCATGGGAATTCAGCCGTGACAGGGTCCGACATGCATTGCGCTGAGCCGACCATGAGACAAGTCCGCCGATCAAGATGAAAATCGTCGCAATCGATTTCGCCAGATAGGGCGGCTGCAATTCCCCAAACAGGGCACGAAACGCCAGGCCGATGCCGATTGCGGCAAATGCCGTCCGCAGCCAACCGGCATATGTCCGCTCGGTCGCTTGGACCGTGCGGTCCTCCGCCCAGTCGGTGCGCTGTTCAGCGAGATCGTTAGAAGAAGGGTCCGGCTCTGCCATCGATCATGACGATATCACCTTCCTCGGGTTCGGCAACCATGCTGTCGTTTGCCGCGCTCCGCGGAACCTGTGCCTGAACGCGCGGAGTCGCAGCGTTATCTTCTTGAAAATTATTTTCATCGAGGCCGTCCGGCGTAGGATCGAATCCCTCTGCCATTTCAACCAGTTCATCGTCAGCATAGAATTCAGACGGTTGGTACTCCTCGCGCGGCGGAGCAATTTCAGATTGCATGGCGACGGGAGGGGGCGGGGCGGCAGCGCGCGTTCTGTTGCTGCTATCATCTTCGTCGACGAATTGAGCGACGACACCTTCCTGGTCTTCTGTACCGACCAGATTGGCTGCGACAAAGGCTACCGCGCCTACGAAGGCGAGTGTGCCGAACTTAAATCGAGATAGATTTTGCGACATAGTGTCCCTGACATAAGGGCAAATTCTTAATATCAGGTAGATTCCGCAGCGCGCTTGATTTCATACAGGATTTCGAGGGCTTCGCGCGGAGAGAGAGCATCTATGTCGAGTTCCGACAATTTTTCGCGCACGGGGTCGCCGGGTTCATCATCGTCGGCCTGAACGGCAGCAAATAGTGGCAAATCGCCCAGTCCGGCCGCCAGTCCACCAGTTTTTGCGCGGCCTTTCTCCAGCTTGTCGAGCACCGACTTGGCGCGCGCTACGACTTGCTTCGAAATTCCCGCCAACCTTGCGACGGCCAGTCCATAACTGCGGTCAGCGGGGCCGTTTGCCAGTTCGTGCAGCAATACCAGATCGCCCTTCCATTCGCGGGCGCGCACGTGATGCAAGGACAGTGCATCGCATCTGTCTGCAAGGCGGGACAGCTCGTGGTAATGTGTCGCGAACAGGCACCGGCATCGATTGTTTTCGTGCACCGCTTCGACCACCGCCCACGCCAGTGCCAGCCCGTCATATGTCGAGGTGCCGCGCCCTACCTCATCGAGGATCACGAAGCTGCGATCTGTCGCTTGGGAAAGGATCGCGGCGGTTTCGACCATCTCGACCATAAATGTCGAGCGGCCGCGGGCAAGATTGTCCGATGCGCCCACCCGGCTGAACAACCGATCCACCAGCCCGATCTGTGCGCTCTCTGCAGGGACATAGCCGCCAGCCTGCGCCAACAACACGATCAGGGCATTCTGGCGCAGGAATGTCGATTTACCGCCCATGTTCGGCCCGCCGATCAACCACAGCCGGTCTTCCGGCACCAATGTGCAATCATTGGCGACAAACCGGTCCCCCGCTTGCGCCAGAGCAGCTTCGACCACCGGATGCCTGCCGCCGACGATGGCCAGAACGGTGTCTTCGCTGATTTGCGGGCGGCACCAATCGCCTTCGGCTGCGCGCTCAGCCTGCCCGGCGCTCACATCGATCCGCGACAAGGCATCTGCTGTCGCTGCAATCTCTTGGCGCGCGGCCACAACCTGCGCGGCAAGCATTTCGAAGTGTTCCTCTTCAGCGGCCAGCGCGTGCCCGCCCGCTTCGCTGATCCGGCCAGCTTCTTCATGCAGCGACAGCGAGTTGAATCGCACTGCACCTTTCATCGTCTGCCGGTGGGTAAAGCCGCTGTCAGGTGCCATCAACGTGTCGGCATGGCGCGCCGGGACTTCTATGAAATAGCCGAGCACACCATTGTGCTTGATCTTCAGCGAAGCGATGCCGGTATCGTCGCGGTAGCGCGCTTCGAGAGCCGCGATTGCCCGGCGCGCATTGCCCGAAACCTGGCGCAATTCGTCCAGCGATGCGTCATAACCTTCGGCGATAAATCCGCCGTTTTGCCGTTCGGTAGGCGGGGCTGCGACCAGTGCGCGCTGCATCAGGTCGACCAGCGCTCCATGCCCGCCCATCAGCGGCAGCAAGCTTTCGAGCAGCACGGGGCGGTCTGGCTTGTGCGACAGGAAATCACGAACCCTGCGAGCTTCTGCCAGCCCGTCACGAATTTGGCCCAGGTCCCGCGGACTGCCGCGGCCCGCCACCACACGTCCAAGCGCGCGGCCGATATCTGGCAGCAAGCGGAGGACATCGCGCAAATCAGCGCGGAGCAGCGGGTCCTGGTGCAAGTAGTGAACCAGTGCGAGCCGGCCCGAAATTGCGGCCATGTCGCACAGGGGCGCGGACAGGTCGTCAGCCAGTTGGCGGGCGCCGGCTCCGGTAACGCAGCGGTCGATGGCGGCGATCAGGCTGCCCTGGCGGCCCCCTTGCTGCGAAGTCAGTATCTCAAGGCTCGCCCGTGTCGCCTCGTCCATGGAGAGCTGGCTTTCGCCTGCACGCACACGGGGCGGCAGCAGCAGTGGCAGATCGCCGCGGCCGACATGTTCAAGATAGCTGATCAGTCCGCCTGCGGCAGCCAGCATTGCCCGGTCGAAATCGCCAAAGCCATCCAGCGTCTTTACCTCGTGCAGGGTCTTCAGCCGCCTTTCGCCGTCGTCACTGCCGAAATCTGATTTTGGCCGGCTGATCGTATCTTCAAGCCTTCCGGCCCAGTCATCGGGGGTGATGATTTCGCTGGCACCGACGCGGGCGAGGGCAGCGTGCAGATTGCCGGGATCGCAGCTTTCCAGCACCATCCGCCCGGTGGAGATATCGCAACTGGCAATTCCGATGGACCCGCGCACCTCGCACACAGCCGCAAGCATATTTGCGCGGCGCGGTTCCAGCAGGGCTTCCTCGGTCAGGGTGCCAGCCGTGACGAAGCGGACGATGTCGCGCTTCACCAGCGCCTTCGATGAGGGAGTGCCTTCCCGTTTTGCGCGCTGTTTCGCCTGTTCCGGTGTTTCCACCTGCTCAGCGATGGCGACCCGGCATCCGGCCTTGATCAGGCGGGCCAGATAGCCTTCGGCGGCGTGGACCGGCACCCCGCACATCGGGACCGGATCCCCGCTATCCTTGCCCCGTGCGGTCAGCGCGATGTCGAGGATCGATGCCGCCTGTTTTGCATCGTCAAAGAACAATTCGAAGAAATCCCCCATGCGGTAGAACAACAGGCATCCTTCGGCCTGCTGCTTCAGCGCATGGTACTGTTCCATCATAGGGGTGGTTTTGCCCGACATCGCCACGGACTACTCGGGCCGCCTGCGATTCGGGAAGGGCATGCTCTGGCCCTATCCACCATACACTTGAGGGCTGTCGTCTTTCCCCTATCGCATCGCTTTGCCGTGGGCTAAGCGGCAGCGGCAAGACCCAGGGGCAAGCAACAGAGGTATCCGAACGTGGCAGAAGACAAGACCAACAGTTTCACCGCTCGTGAGGCACTTTTCTACCATGAAACGATCCGTCCCGGGAAAATCGAGATCATCGCCTCCAAGCCGATGGCAACGCAGCGCGACCTCTCGCTCGCTTATTCCCCTGGTGTGGCTGTGCCGGTTGAAGAGATTGCGAAAGATCCCGCAAACGCCGCCAAATATACTGCGCGTTCCAATCTGGTCGCGGTGATTTCAAACGGCACTGCAATTCTGGGCCTCGGCAACCTGGGCGCGCTCGCTTCCAAACCGGTGATGGAAGGCAAGGCCGTTCTCTTTAAACGTTTCGCCGATGTTGATTCCATCGATATCGAACTCGACACCGAAGACCCGGAAAAGTTCATCGAGGCCGTGGCCCTGATGGAACCGACTTTCGGCGGCATCAATCTGGAAGACATCGCCGCGCCTGAATGTTTCATCATCGAGCAGGCACTGCGCGAGCGGATGAATATCCCGGTCATGCATGATGACCAGCACGGCACCGCGATCATCGCCGCTGCCGGTCTGATCAATGCCTGCCACCTGACCGGACGCGATTTTGCCGATGTGAAGATGGTTGTGAACGGCGCCGGTGCCTCTGCGCTGGCCTGTACCGCGCTGATCAAGGCGATCGGCGTGCCGCACGAAAACGTGATCGTGTGCGACCGCACCGGGCCGATTTATCCGGGCCGCGAAAATGTCGATCAATGGAAAAGCGCGCACGCTGTACCGACAGAAGCGCGCAGCCTTGAAGAGGCGCTGGAAGGCGCGGATATCTTCCTTGGCCTGTCCGCTGCAGGGGCGCTCAAGCCTGAATGGGTGAAAAAGATGGCTGACCAGCCGATCATTTTCGCGATGGCAAATCCGACGCCTGAAATCATGCCTGACGAAGCGAAGAAGGTGCGCCCGGATGCCGTAATCGCCACCGGCCGGTCGGACTTCCCCAACCAGGTCAACAATGTGCTCGGCTTCCCGTTCATCTTCCGCGGTGCGCTGGATGTTCAGGCAACCGCGATCAATGAAGAAATGAAGGTCGCGGCGGCTCACGCAATCGCCGATCTCGCTCGCCAACGGGTGCCGGAAGAAGTCGCTGCCGCTTACGGCAGAAATCACAAATTCGGCACTGATTACATCATTCCCGCCCCGTTCGACCCGCGCCTGATGGAAGTCGTTTCGTCCGCAGTGGCGAAGGCGGCAATGGATTCGGGCGTGGCCAAGGCTCCGATCGCCGATTTTGAAGCCTATGCCCTGTCGCTGAAAGCGCGCCTGAACCCGACGACTTCGGTCCTCACAAACACTTATGAGATTGCGAAAGCCAATCCGAAGCGTGTGGTCTTCGCAGAGGCGGAAGAAGACGTTGTGCTGCGCGCCGCGATCCAGTTCCGCGATTTCGGTTATGGCACGCCGGTCCTGGTTGGCCGGACGAAAGCCGTGGCCGACAAGATGCATATGCTGGGGGTCGACAATCCGGGTGATTTCGAAATCCAGAACTCGGCTGATTGCGAATACGTGCCGGCGATGGTGGATTTCCTCTACAAGCGCCTGCAGCGCCGCGGTTACACCCAGCGCGACGTGCAGCGGATGGTGAACCAGGAACGCAATGTGTTCGCCGCGCTGCTGGTTGCTCTCGGCCACGGCGACGCGATGATTTCGGGTCTGACCCGCACGTTTGCCCAGACCGCCCGCGAAGTGAATTTGGTACTGGATGCGAAAGAGGGCGCGCTGCCCTTCGGCATACACATGATGATCGGCAAGAACCACACGACTTTCCTTGCCGATACCACGATCAACGAACGCCCGAGTTCGAAAGAATTGGCGCATATCGCCCGTGAAACTGCGGCCGTTGCCCGCCGCATGGGCCATGAACCGCGCGTTGCATTCCTGTCCTATTCCACATTCGGCAATCCGAGCGGGAAATGGCTGGAAAATATCCGTGAGGCTGTTTCGATCCTCGATCAGGAAGATCCCGGCTTCGAATATGAAGGCGAAATGGCGCCCGATGCCGCGCTCAACCCCAAGGTCATGGCGCAGTACCCGTTCAGCCGGCTGTCCGGCCCGGCCAACGTTCTGATCATGCCGGGGCTGCAATCGGCCAACCTTTCGGCAAAGATCCTGCGTGAACTGGGCGGCGATGACACAATCGGCCCGATGCTGATCGGGATGGAAAAACCGGTCCAGATCGCGCCGATGACTGCCATCGCGCCCGATGTCCTGACACTGGCCGTGCTGGCCGCAGCCGGGGTCGTCGGCTAAGTTTCCAGCAGCATATACAGGCCGATCGTGCTGGAGGCGCTGAGCACGCTTCCCACCAGCACGAGCATGAAATTGGTGGGCAGGTATTTTGCGGCCATGGCTCCGAACGGGGCCGCAGCCACACCGCCCACCAGCAGGCCAATGGTCGGGGCGAGCAATGCCTCACCCCCTAACTGGCCGAGAAAAGTTCCGGCGATGATGACCGCAATGAAAAACTCCGCGCTGTTGACGGTGCCGACTACTTTTCTCGGCTCGGTCCCCTGAAGCATGAGGCTGGAACTGACCACCGGACCCCAGCCGCCCCCTCCAATCGCGTCCAGCAAGCCACCAAGGAAGCCAAGCGGTCCGACATGGCGGGCGGTGCCTTTCTCGTAAGTGTCACGCATACCGCGCAGCAGAAGGATAACGCCGAGCAGAGCAAGATAGCCGAGCACGAGTGGTTTGATCACAGCCGCGTCGACATTGCTAAGCCCATAGGCACCGATCGCCCCGCCGATCACGCCCGGCAGCAGCAGTCGCAGGAACATCCGATTGTCGACATTGCCGCTGAGAAAATGGCTGATCCCGGATGCAGCTGCAGTGAAGCATTTGATGATATGCACGCGGTATGAAGCCTGGGCAGGCGGCATCCCCACGACGCCGATCAGCAAGGTGTTGGCGATTGCGCCGAATGCCATGCCCAATGCGCCATCGACCACCTGAGCCGCGAAGCCGATGGCGATGAATTGCCATAGATCGGCGAGGCGAATTCCAAATATCGTCTGATCAAATGCAGCGGCAACATCCATCGCCCTGCGGTATGGCGCGTAAAAACAGCTTGGTATCAGGAATTATACGCTGGCACCGGCAGTCGCTGCGGCCATTTGAGCCGCGCGGCGCTTGGCCGGTTAGTCTTTGCGGCGATAGCGGAAATACCAGACCTCGTGGCCAAACACCTCGCGGGCCTTCTTTTCGTACCGCGTCTCGCACCAGCCGCTAGGGCGGTTTTGCCAATCGGCAGGCCCTTCTGCGAGCCATTCGAAACTGTCGGTATGCCGCTGCATCACCATCAAGGCGTGACGCAGATAGATGTCGTGATCCGTGCCGAAGCGGAACTCTCCGCCGGGTTTCAACTTGTCGGCAAACATCTGCACCGGCCCGTCATTCATCATGCGCCGCTTCGCATGGCGCGCTTTCGGCCACGGGTCGGGATGGAGGAGATAGATGAAGCTCAGGCTTGCGTCGGGAATTCGGGATAGCACCTCCAGCGCATCACCATGATGCAGCCGGATGTTTGCCAATCGCTGCTCCTTGGCGTGAGCCAGCGCGCCTGCGACACCATTCAGGAACGGCTCTGCACCGATAAGGCCGTGGTCAGGCAGCATATTGGCGCGGTCGGCCAGATGTTCTCCGGAACCGAACCCGATCTCGAAATGCAATGGCCGTTCGCTGCCAAACAGGCGCTCGGCTGTGACCGGGCCTTCTGTTGGCACGGCGATTTGCGGCAGGAAATCGTCCACCAGACTTTGCTGGTAGGCGCGCAGGGGCTTGCCAATCGATCGGCCGTAAAGCCGGTTGAGGGTGGTCGGATCGCCTTCTTTGTGTGCAGTCATGCCGGGCGCATTAGCGGCATCAACCCCAAGCGGTCCAGATGCCATATGCGCTTGCTGCGCCGCCGATTGCGCCGGGTATCAGCGGGCGGAAGAACAGCGGCTTGTCGATATTTCCGCTTATCAGGTGACTGAGCCGCCAGGCGGCCGTCGTGAAGCATTACACCACGTGCATCCGCTGGGACGCAGCAGCAGGGGGCACGACCAACAGACCGACCAGCAATGTATTGGTAGTCAGCGTGAGCCCCATGTCCATCGCCCCGTCCACCATCTGGGCTGCAAAACCGATCGGATTGAAGGGGACGAGCGCCGAGAAATCGGAAGCGGCGAAATCCGTGACCCGGCTTTTCCTTCACCGGTTTGCGAGATGAATTCGTACCGGACAAACGAGAACACCCGGGATGCTGCCATCCCGGGTGCCACTCGCTATCTTGAAGACTGAAAGATCAGGCCGCTTCAGCGGCACTTTCCGGATCGCGCAGCACGTAACCGCGGCCCCAGACTGTCTCGATGTAGTTTTCACCGCCGCACGCATGGCTGAGTTTCTTGCGCAGCTTGCAGATGAACACGTCGATGATCTTGAGTTCCGGTTCGTCCATCCCGCCATACAGGTGGTTGAGGAACATTTCTTTGGTCAACGTTGTGCCTTTGCGGAGCGAAAGCAGCTCCAGCATGGCGTATTCTTTACCGGTCAGGTGAACACGTGCGCCATCGACTTCCACTGTCTTGGCGTCGAGGTTTACTGCCAGCTTGCCAGTGCGGATGATCGACTGGCTGTGGCCTTTCGAACGGCGCACAACTGCGTGGATACGGGCAACCAGCTCTTCGCGGTGGAACGGCTTGGTGACGTAATCGTCAGCGCCGAAGCCAAAGCTGCGAATCTTGCTGTCCATTTCGGCAATACCCGAAAGGATGAGCACAGGAGTTTGCACCTTGGCGACACGCAGTTTCTTGAGCACGTCATAGCCGTGCATGTCAGGAAGGTTGAGATCGAGCAGGATGATATCGTAATCATACAGCTTGCCCAGATCGAGCCCTTCCTCGCCCAAATCGGTCGAGTAGACATTGAAGCCCTCGGTCGTGAGCATGAGCTCGATTGCCTTGGCTGTTGTCGGCTCGTCTTCGATCAGCAGTACACGCATGGGTTGGTCCCCCTTTGCCCCAAATTCATCTGGTAACACTCCGCTAAGAGGTGTTGCCGTGGATTAACCACAAAACTTCTGAACAAAAAAGGTTAATAACCGGTAAACCCAGCTGACTCCGCGAGTCGCGCGGTATTTGAGTCACAGTTAATTTGCCGCCGGGTCAGGGATTTTCATCCTTACAGTCTGCTTTGGCCGGCTGCGATCATATCAAATGCCCGCCAGTTTTTTGGCCCGTCTCCTCTGTACGCTGCTGCCGATTCCCATTGCCTCGCGATATTTTGCGACTGTCCGCCGGGCGAGATCGAAGCCCTCCGCTTTGAGCAGGTCGACAAGTTTGTCGTCTGACAGGATTTTCTTCGGGTCCTCGGCATCGGTCAGCGCCTTTATCCGCGATTTGACCGCTTCCGAAGACGCGCCGCCCTCACCATCGGCACCGCCGCCGACTCCGCTGGTGAAAAAGTATTTGAGTTCGAACGTCCCGCGGTCGCAGTGCAGGTACTTGTTCGACGTCACCCGGCTTACCGTGCTTTCATGCATGTCGATTTCGTCCGCGACCTCGCGCAGCGTCAGGGGCCTTAGCTCCGACACGCCCTTGCGGAAGAAGCCTGCCTGCTTCTTCACGATTTCCGCAGCCGTTTTCAGAATCGTCTTCTGTCGCTGGTCCAGGGCCTTGATCAGCCAGTTCGCATCGGCGAGCTTTTCATTGAGCCAGCCCTGCGCTTCCTTGTCGGAGCAGCTTTCGCGCAGTTCGACGAAGTAACTCCGGTTCACGATCAGCTTGGGAAGAGTTTCCTCGTTCAGCTTGATGTTCCAGCCATCCGCGCTGCCCGGGGTAATCAGGATATCCGGAACGACCGCCATTTCGGCTTCGCTGCCATAGGCAAGGCCCGGCTTGGGATCGTATTCGCGCAGTTCCCCCAACATGTCGGCGAAATCTTCATCATCGACATCGCACATCCGTTTCAGGCGGGCGAAATCTCCCTTGGCGACCAGGTCGAGATTGTCGATTAACCGCGCCATACAGGGATCGTAACGGTCCGCCTCTTTCGCTTGCAGGGTCAGACATTCACTCAGGCTTCGTGCGCCCACACCTGTAGGCTCCAGCGACTGAACCACGAACAATGCGCGCTCTGCCTCTGCAGTACCGATGTCGAGATCCAGGGCGATCCGGCGAATGTCTTCGGGCAGATAACCTGCCTCGTCGAGCAGACCTATTATGTAGCGTGCGGTGAATTCTTCTCTGGCATCGCCTGCGGCCGCGCCTACCTGTTCGCCCAGGTGATCCGCCAGCGAAAGGGTTGCGGAACTGCGCTCTTCTATGCCGGGCAAGTCATCGGCACCCTGACCGGAACCCGAACCGGCGGCGCCCCATTCACCGTCGCCCCGTTCGCCGTCGCCAGTGTCGCGGTCGACGTCGATCGCTGACTTGTCGATGTCCAACGCCCCGTCACCTGATGCGGGCGCATCGGCGGCCGGTTCGGGTACGGCTTCGATGCTTTCGGTTTCTGGGGTCTCGCTGCGCAATTCGCCCGCTTCCAGCAGCGGGTTGGCCTCCAGTGCGTCGCCGATAAAAGTCTCGATTTCGAGATTGGACAGCGCCAGCAGTTTGATCGCCTGCTGCAATTGCGGCGTCATTACCAGCGATTGAGACTGTCTTAAGTCGAGGCGAGGGCCCAGGGCCATGATTTCAGTGTCCCGCCGAGTGTCTCATCACAAGGTGAAACCTTCGCCCAAATAGAGCCGCTTCACGTTCTCGTCGGCAACCAAAGCTTGCGGTGTGCCAGCGAACAGCACTTGCCCGCCGTAAATGATGCAGGCGCGGTCGACGATTTCCAAGGTCTCGCGGACATTGTGATCGGTGATCAAGACGCCGATTCCCCGGGTTTTCAGGTCTTTCACCAGATCGCGAATGTCGCTGATCGACAGCGGATCGATCCCGGCAAAGGGTTCGTCGAGCAGCATGATCGAGGGCTTCGCGGCCAGCGCGCGGGCAATCTCGCAGCGGCGCCGTTCACCGCCCGACAGCGCCATGGCAGGTGAAGCACGCAGGCGCTTAAGGCCGAACTCTTCCAGCAACCGCTCCAGCTCCGCTTCGCGGGTCTCCGCGTCCGGTTCGACCATTTCGAGAACACAGTTGATGTTCTGCTCAACCGTCATGCCGCGAAAAATGCTGGTTTCCTGCGGCAAATAGCCGAGGCCCAGGATCGCACGCCGGTACATGGGCAGCTTGGTTACATCTTCCCCGTCCATCAGGATGCGGCCAGCGTCCGGGCGAACGAGGCCCATGATCGAATAGAAACAGGTTGTCTTGCCAGCGCCGTTGGGGCCCAGCAGGCCGAGCACTTCCCCTTTGCCGACGGTGAGTGAAATATCGGTCAGGACGGCCCGCTTGTCATAACTTTTCGCGATCGAAATGACTTCCAGCCCGCCATCGGGGAGCGGTGCGTTGGCGTCGACAGTGGGCGCCGTTTCCATAAGGTCCTGAGTGCTCATATGGCGACTTGTAGCACTCGCAAACGTCATGAAAACCCCCGCTGGCCGCTGATTGGCAAGATTCCTGCATGGGGTGCATACCGTCCGACGAAATGCAGCGAAAACGACGCTTTGGTTACCGCGCTTGATTGTCTTGCCTCTCTTTGAGATACTCCGAGTCGGAAGAGGACATGGGAGAGCAAGTGTGAACAAGGCGCTGCACGAGAAGACAGCCGCGAAGGAACGGGGCGCAAGCACCCGCGACTGGCGCAAAGGCATGAGCGACAATGTGGCCTGGGCCCTGATTGTCTATACTGCCCTCCATATCGTTGCCACGGTCGGCGCGATGAAGGAAACCGGCATGAAGTCGCTGGCGCTGCTGGCGCTTGTCGTCCTCGTCGCCGGTATCATTCCCGCATGCCGCAGGTTCGAACGCCGCTGGCGCGACCTGACCGACGAAGAGGCCGCCTCTCCCCGATTCGCCGATGCATACCGGCGGGACCAGATTGCCCTGTGGATCCTCGCGATCGGCTTGCCATTCGCGCTGACAGCGCTGTTCAAAGGTATCGCCGCAATGGCATAAACGCGCTGCGGCATTGATCGCGGCACGGCTGGGCACTACGCCCTCACAATGATCACTTCTTCAGAGGCGCAGGATCGCTGCGCCCAGATTATCGACCTCGCCATACAAGCTGGCGCCGATGCGGCTGATGCAGTTGCGTCTGCGAGCTCATCCGAAAACGTCTCTGTCCGGCTGGGCAAGCTGGAAGAGGTTGAGCGTTCCGAAGGCGAGGAAATCGGCCTTCGCCTGTTCGTTGGCCAGCGATCTGCGAGTGTCAGCACGAGCGATTTTTCCAAAGCCTCGCTTCAGGAAATGGCCGAACGGGCGATCGCGATGGCACGGCTCGCCCCTGAAGACGAATATTCCGGACTTGCGCCGCAGGACCGCCTGCTTACCGGCGCCGCGCCGGACCTTGACCTTTCCGATGCATCCGAACCAACGCCGTCCCAATTGAAGGATCTCGCACTGGAGACGGAAGATGCAGGCCGCGCTGTAGGCGGGGTTACCAATAGCGGCGGGGGCAGTGCGAGCTTCGGCCGATCGGTTGTGGCGCTCGCCACAAGTCACGGCTTTTCCGGCGGCTATGAAGCAACTCATAGCTCGCTCAGCGCCAGCCTGATCGCGGGTGAAGGCGAGACGATGCAGCGCGACTATGATTTCCGCACAGCGCGGCATGCCGCGGACTTGCCGCAGGCGGACACCGTTGGCCAGACAGCGGGCGAACGGGCCGTTGCGCGGCTCAATCCGGCAGGTTTGCCGAGCGGCACGATGCCGGTGGTGTTCGATCCGCGTGTCGGCGGATCGTTGATCGGTCATCTGCTGGGCGCGATCAGCGGCGCGGCGGTGGCGCGGAAATCCAGTTTCATGATTGGCCGGCTGGAAGACGCCATCTTTGGCGAGAATATCCGTATCTGCGACGAACCGCACCGGCAGCGCGGTTTGCGCTCCAAACCTTTTGACGCAGAGGGGCTTCCCACGTCCGCCCGCGATATCGTTGCCGTAGGGCGCGTAACCGGGTGGCTGCTGAACAGCGCGTCGGCCCGGCAGCTTGGTCTTGCACCCACCGGCCATGCCGCGCGTTCCGGCAGCGGGTCGCCCGGAATTTCCGCCAGCAATGTGCATATGTGCGCCGGCACCTGCAGCCGGGACGATTTGATCGGCGATATACAGGATGGCGTGCTGGTCACCGAACTGATCGGACAGGGCGTGAACGGTATCACAGGCGACTACAGCCGGGGTGCATCAGGCTTCAGGATAAGCGGCGGAAAACTGGCCGAACCGGTATCCGAATTTACGATTGCCGGGAACCTGATCGATATGTTCGCCGCTTTGATACCAGCAGATGATTTGGAAATGTACCGGGCGATCAATGTGCCCACACTACGCGTCGATGGAATGACGATAGCAGGGGAGTGAAACGGATGCAGGCGCTTGGCAGAATATTGGGCATATTTGCGCTCGCATTGGCCAGCGCCGGCCCTGCCATGGCAATCCTGCCATCGGCCCCGCCGGAAACCGCCCCGGCAAGCGCTGAACCGGCGCAGCCGCTCGAAGCTGAACGTGATGCAGGCGCGGATGACCGGATCGCCACTCGCTTGCGAGAAATCTTCGCGGAAATCCCCTCTCTTTCTGCGGTCGAGGTAAACGTCGCGGAAAGTGTCGTTACACTGTCGGGCACAGCCCCGGATGAGGCGGCGATTACCCGTGCGGAAAACATTGCTGCCCGGTTCGATATCGCAACCGTCGAAAACACCATCGAGCGGGATGTGTCGGTAGGGTCATCGGTGGGCGCGATCGAAACGCTGGGCGAAAGATTTGCTGGCTTTGCCAAGATGTTGCCCCTGATCGGGGTCGCTTTGCTGGTCGCGCTGGCGATTGGCGCAATCGGTTACCTGATCGCCGGCTTCGGCAAGTTCTGGCGAAAAGTGACCCCCAATCCGTTCCTGGCCGAACTGGTGGCTAGCGCCATCCGGTTCGTGTTTGTCGTGGTCGGTCTGGTGATCGCGCTCGACATGCTGGGGGCCGGGGCGCTGCTGGGCGCGGTTCTAGGCGGTGCAGGCGTGATCGGCATCGCGCTGGGTTTTGCGATGCGCGACACGATCGAGAATTACGTTGCATCGCTGATGCTCAGCCTCAGGCAGCCGTTTCGTGCGAACGACCTGGTTCTGATCGGAGATCTGGAAGGCCGCATCATTCGTCTGACCAGCCGCGCCACCATCATGATGACGCTGGATGGAAATCACCTGCGAATTCCCAATTCGACCGTGTTCAAGGCAGTGATCCTCAATTACACGACCAACCCGCACCGGCGGTTCGATTTCGAGCTTGGTATTGATGCGGATGACGATCCCAATGCCGCACGGCATCTGGGGCGCGAGACGCTCAAATCGCTCGGCTATGTGCTCAGCGATCCGGCACCGGAAGCGCGGGTGACGAATGTCGGCGATTCGAACATCGTCATCCAGTTTCTTGGCTGGATCGATCAGACAGAGGCGGATTGGTACAAGGCCAGAAGCCGGTCAATCGCAGCGGTGAAGCGCGCTCTCGAGAAAGCCGGATTCGGGCTTCCCGAACCAATCTATCGTTTGCGTTTCGACGAGCGGACTATGCCGCTTCCGTTCGAGAATATCGAAGGCAAGGCGCAGCTTGCCAAACCGAAGAAGGCACCTGCCGCAGTCGAACCGGCAGCCGAAGCCCACGATGTCTCGCCAGAAGACGAGATCACGAAAATGGTAGAAGCCGAACGGGCGGCGGAGCCGGTCGAAAACGATCTGCTCGATCCCGACCGGCCTACCGAATAGGCTTACTTGCCTGCGCGCTCGATTGATTCCAGCACGATCTGGCGTGCTTCGGCGGCGTCGCCCCAATTGCCGATCCGGACCCACTTTTCATCTTCCAGATCCTTGTAGTGGGTGAAGAAGTGTTCGATCTGCTGGAAAATGATCGAGGGAAGGTCCTTCGTCTCGCCCACGTCGGAATAATACGGGAATGTCGTGTCGACCGGGACGCAGATCAGCTTCTCGTCACCGCCGTGCTCGTCTTCCAGATTCAGAACGCCGATCGGGCGGGCGCGGACAACGCAGCCGGCAATGAACGGGCTGCGAGCGATGACCAGCGCATCCAGCGGATCGCCGTCGGGCGAAAGCGTGTGCGGCACAAAGCCGTAATTCGCCGGATAGCGCATCGGCGTATGCAGGATGCGGTCGACGAACAACGCGCCAGAGGCCTTGTCGAATTCATACTTCACCGGTTCGCCGCCTGTGGGCACTTCGATGATAACGTTGAGGCTTTCCGGCGGATTATCGCCGATGCTGATTTTGCTGATATCCATGCGCGGGCCAATAGGGCCGGCAACGCGTCACGCCAAGCAAGAAAATGCTGCAATGCGGCAAGGTGCGCGATTTATTCGGAAATACAGCTGCCGGATTCGGCGGGTCCATATTGCCCGCGTGGCCGCTCTCGCCTAAGCGCGCCGCATGGGTAAAAAGACACCACAGGCCATTCGCGGCACACAGGATATTTTCGGCGCAGAGGCGGAAGCTTTCGCTTTCGTGGTCGAAACCTTCGAACGCGTGCGTAAACTGTATCGCTTTCGCCGTGCAGAGATGCCGGTATTCGAAAAGACCGAAGTGTTCGCGCGCTCGCTCGGCGAGACAACCGACGTCGTGTCGAAGGAAATGTATTCGTTCGACGATCGCGGAGGGGAATCGCTGACGCTGCGGCCTGAATTCACCGCCGGTATCGCACGCGCTTTCCTGACCAATGGCTGGCAGCAGCACGCGCCGCTGAAGCTGGCGACGCACGGCCCGCTGTTTCGCTATGAACGGCCGCAAAAGGGCCGCTACCGCCAGTTCCACCAGATTGACGCGGAAATCATCGGCGCTGCCGAGCCGCAAGCCGATGTCGAACTGCTGGCGATGGCCGATCACCTGCTGAAAGAGCTGGGCATCCGCGATGTGACCCTGCATCTCAACACGCTGGGCGACGGGGAAAGCCGCGAGGCATGGCGCGCGGCGCTGGTCGAGTATTTTCGCGCCGTGAAAGACCAGCTTTCGGAAGATTCGCAGGAACGACTTGAAAAAAACCCGCTGCGAATTCTCGACAGCAAGGATCGCCGCGACCAACCTTTTCTGCCGGATGCACCCAAGATCGACGATTTCCTGTCGGACGAAGCACGCGAATTCTTCGCTGTCGTAACCAGCGGCCTCGATGCAGCAGGCGTGAAATGGAAACGGGCAGAGGCACTGGTTCGCGGTCTCGACTATTACCGCCACACCGCGTTCGAATTCATTCCCGATGAAGGCAGTGCGTCTGCCGATGCGCTGGGCAGCCAGAGCACCGTGCTGGGCGGCGGCCGTTATGACGGACTAATCGAGAACCTCGGCGGGCCGGCAACGCCAGCGGTCGGCTGGGCTGCGGGCATCGAACGACTGGCGATGTTGGTGGGCGAACGTGCTGAACCGGCCGCTGCTGCAATAATCGTGGTTGAAGATAATTCGCAGGCGGCACTTCGCCAGGGCATGGAGGCGCTCACGGCGCTGCGCAACCACAACCTGCCTGCTGAAATGATCGCGACAGGGTCCCCGCGCAAGCGCCGTGACAAGGCGGTCAAGAAAGGTGCCGCCTCGATCATCACATTCCACGAAACCGGGCACGGCATCAGCGGCGATGACGATATCGATCCGGCAATCTTCGAAGCCCTGCCGTTCTTGCGATGAAAATCCCCGCCGAACGCCTCCAGCAGATTACCCATCGCTTCGCCGAGCTGGAGGCGCGGATGGCGTCCGGCACGCTCGAGGGCGAGGAATTCGTCCAAGCCAGTCGTGATTACGCGGAGCTGGAGCCGGTCGCGAAAATCGTGGCCGAAGTTTCCTCGATACGGGAAGAAATCGCCGGGCTGGAAGCCATGCTCTCCGACCCCGAAATGAAGGCAATGGCGGAGGAAGAGCTGGCCGAACTGCGCGCCAGCCTGCCTGAGAAAGAGCGCGCGTTGGCGCTTGCCATGCTGCCCCGCGACAGTGCCGACAGCCGGCCCGCCATGCTCGAAATTCGTGCCGGAACCGGTGGTGACGAAGCCGCGCTGTTCGCAGGCGATCTGTACCGCATGTATGAAAAATTCGCTGCCGAGCAAGGCTGGAAAGTCGAACCAGTCAGCATGAACGCGGCCGATGTCGGCGGCTTCAAGGAGATCGTCGCCAACGTCAAAGGAACCGGCGTTTTCGCCAAGATGAAGTTCGAAAGCGGCGTTCACCGCGTGCAGCGTGTACCGGTGACGGAAAGTGGCGGGCGCATCCATACATCTGCCGCGACCGTCGCGGTCCTGCCCGAACCGGACGAAGTCGATGTCCATATCGATCCCAGCGATCTTAAGATCGATATCTACCGCGCATCGGGTGCGGGCGGCCAGCACGTCAACACAACCGATTCCGCGGTCCGCCTGACCCACTTGCCCACCGGGCTTGTCGTGATCCAGCAGGACCAGCGCAGCCAGCACAAGAACCGCGACAAGGCGATGCAGGTGCTACGCACCCGGCTGTATGATCTGAAGCGGGCCGAAGCGCACGGCGCCGAGGCGGAGGCGCGCAAAGCGATGGTTGGCAGCGGTGATCGCAGCGAGCGTATCCGCACCTACAATTTCCCGCAGGGCCGCGTCACCGATCACCGGATCGGCCTGACGTTGCACAAATTGCCCGAGATTCTCGAGGGAACCGGTCTGACAGAAATGATCGACGCTTTGATCGCGGAAGACGAGGCGAAAAGGCTCGCCGCGCTCGATTCATGAGGCTGCGCCGATGACCACGGTCTCCGCTGCTCTGCGCGAGGCCGCCTCTGCGCTTGAAGGGGCATCCGATACCGCCCGGCTCGATGCCGAATTGCTGATGGCAGAGGCGCTGGGAATGTCGCGTTCAGAGATGCTCCTGACCGGTCGCGACAGGGGAGTGCCGCCGGAATTTGCCCGGCTCCTGGACCGCCGCAAGCAGCACGAACCGGTCGCCTATATTCTCGGCCGGCAGGAATTTTACGGGCGTGAATTTCTGGTCAATCCGCAAGTTCTGATCCCGCGCGGGGACAGCGAAACGCTGGTCGATGCAGCGCTGCGCAACAGTCCGCCCGCTGCCCGGATACTGGATCTCGGCACGGGATCGGGCGCTTTGCTGCTGACCCTGCTTGCCGAATTGCCCAAGGCATCGGGCACCGGTATCGACGCATCGCTCGGCGCGGTTTCGGTCGCAGCAGCCAATGCCGCTAGGTTGGGCGTTGCCGACCGGGCGCACATCCTGCACGCAGACTGGAATGCGGAAGGCTGGTCGGAAAATCTCGACCGGTTCGATTTGATCATCGCCAATCCGCCATATGTCGAAACCGGGGCTGAGCTTGCCCCATCGGTGCGCCAGTTCGAACCCGCGAGCGCTCTGTTTGCGGGGGCCGATGGCCTTGATGATTACCGTTCATTGATTCCGCAGCTGAGCAATATGCTTACGCCAAACGGTATAATATTGCTGGAGATCGGATACGCTCAGGCGGATCAAGTGTCTCAGATTGCCGGGCTTTCAGGGTACTCGGCAGAATTATTTCGTGATCTTGCCCACAGGCCTCGCGCACTATTGTTGCGATAAAGGCTTGGCAAAGGGCAAAACACACATTACCTCTAACTCAAGACCAGCGGTTTACGGCGTTTACGCTCAAATCCCGGTCTAGCTCCAACATTTGCAGAACACTTGCGTGCTTGCGCTAGTGCATAGAGCAAACAGGCGAACTGCAAATGGGGCACCGCGTATCGTGAAGAGACGATCGCGGCGAGGGGTCATTTGGCCAGGCGTGTACATCTGAATGCCGCCACCGGTCGCTACAGGAAGAGAATTCCTTGAATAACAATCGAAACAATAATCGTCGTGGTCGCGGCCGCAGTCCGAACCGCAGCCAGGGCGGAGGCAATCAGGCCAATCGCATCGATAGCCGTGCGCGCGGAAACGCGCCGCAATTGCTCGACAAGTACAAGAAGCTTGCCCAGGACGCGCAGCACAATGGTGACCGCGTGCAGGCTGAATACTATCTTCAGTTTGCCGACCACTATTTCCGTGTGATCGCCGACAACAAAGCGCGTCAGGACGAAGCGCGCGCCAAGCGTCAGGACGAGCGCGGCGATAGCAGCGACGAAGACGAAGATGACGGCGATGATCGCCGCGGCAACCGCCGTTCGCGTGGCCGCCGCAGCGACCAGGACGATAGCGATGGACGCAGCGACCACCGCGACACTCGCGACGATAACCGCGAAGACAGCAAAAGCAGCCAAAACGGCCGCGGCAAGAAACGCGCGAAGCGTGATGACGACCAGTTCGAAGAGGGCAGCGAAGGCGCCGAAGTCGAGCAGGGCGACAATCCGTTTTCCCGCGAAGCCAAACGTCCGCGCAAACCGCGCGCTCCGAAAGTCGCCAAGGACAACGGCGAGATCGACATGGCCGTGCTTCCGCCAGCAATTGGCGATGCTTCCGAGCAGCCGGAGAAACCCAAGCGCGCACCGCGCCGCCGCAAGGTGGCCGATGACGGCGAAGCCGCTAGCGCGGCAGGCTGAGGCAAGCGTATTGATCCGGTAACTTCCGTGAAGTGAGGGGCGGGTCATGGAAGCTTTAGGAACATTTATTCGCACGGTTGGTGCGCATCCGCGCTGGCTCGCGCTTGTTTGCGGCGCTGTGGCGGCAACCGGCTTTCCGCCGCTAGCGTTGTGGCCGGCGGCGCTTGTCGCCGTCGGAATTCTCGGCTGGCTTGTGTTTACCGCACCGGGCTGGCGTGAAGCGGGGATTCGCGGCTGGTTGTTCGGGCTGGCGCACTTCACCCTTGCCAACAACTGGATTGCCACTGCGTTCACCTATCAGGCGGAAATGCCTGCCTCGCTTGGCTGGGCAGCAGTTCCGCTGCTGTCGGTGTATCTTGCTGTGTATCCGGCGCTTGCTGCGATTCTCGCGCGGGTTCTCGGCGAGGGCAGCACGAATGGAAAATTCGCGCTTCTTTTTGCTGGCTGCTGGGCCATTTCCGAATGGCTAAGGAGCTGGGTGTTCACCGGTTTTGCATGGGACCCGCTTGGCCTGATCCTGCTTGGTCCATCCGACAGGCCCGGCCTCGCCGTGGTCCTGCCGTGGTTGGGCACATATGCGCTGTCAGGTCTGGCCGTGCTGATCGGGGTTGGTTTGTTCAGCCTGATAGCTGCCCGGCGCGCCGTGATTGCGGTGCCCCTTTTGATTGCCATCACTGCCGGAATGTATTGGCCTGCAGGAGAGCGCGCGGAAGGCAGTTTACCCTTCACTCTGGTCCAGCCTGACGTCAGGCAGGACGTACTCGATGATCCTGGCAATTTTGAAGAGCAATTCATGCGCACGGCGATGCTGTCGCGCA
This sequence comes from Pontixanthobacter luteolus, assembly GCF_009828095.1. Classification (GTDB taxonomy): domain Bacteria; phylum Pseudomonadota; class Alphaproteobacteria; order Sphingomonadales; family Sphingomonadaceae; genus Pontixanthobacter; species Pontixanthobacter luteolus. Next base: position 725,949 of record NZ_WTYP01000002.1, read on the forward strand.
ATTTGCAAGGCGCGGACAATCGCCTGGTGCTGTGGCCGGAATCGGGCGTGCCAGATTATCTTCGGGATGGGTATCCGCAGCGCTACTACAACCAGATGACAGCAGGCGGCGATCCCGCCTTTGCCCGGTTCAGGATCGGGCGCGCGATTGGCGAGGGCAGCCTGCTGCTCACCGGCGCGGTTGATTTGGAGATCGAGGATGGCCGCGCATATGGCGCGCGCAATGCGGTGACCGCGATTAACAGCGATGGCGAGATTATTGCCGGTTACGACAAGACGCACCTGGTACCTTATGGCGAGTACCTCGCGCTGCGTTGGTTGCTCGAACCGCTCGGCGCTACACGGCTTGTTGCCGGATCAATCGACTTTATTCCCGGTCCCGGGCCGCGCACGCTGGACCTTGGCGAATGGGGGCAGGCTGGCATTCAGATCTGTTACGAGATCGTCTTTTCGGGGCAGGTGACCGATCCGGAAAAACGCCCCGACTATATCTTCAATCCGTCCAACGATGGCTGGTTCGGGGCATGGGGGCCGCCGCAGCATCTGGCGCAGGCGCGGATGCGCGCGATCGAGGAAGGGTTGCCGGTTCTGCGATCGACCACAACCGGTATCAGCGCAGTAATAGATGCGGATGGCGTTGTCAGACAGCGGATCGGGATGCTGCGCGCAGCCCGGATCGATGGCCATGTGCCCCCGGCAAAAGCGCCGACACTGTTTTCAGCGCTGGGTAACTGGCTGCCAATGGCTTGGGCAATCTTGGCAATTCTTGTTTCGCTGGTTGCCACGCGCTGGCGAGAAAGCTAACACTCAAACAAGACATAAAGCTTTCTTTATATGAGGCATCATGCGTAACTCCTACATCTTCACATCCGAAAGCGTTTCCGAAGGCCATCCGGACAAGGTGTCCGACCAGATTTCCGATGCGATCGTGGACCTTTTCCTTGGGATTGACCCCGAAGCACGCATCGCCTGCGAAACCATGACGACGACCCAGCTGGTCATTCTTGCCGGCGAGATTCGCGGCCGCGGAATTTACGAGAACGGCGAATGGGCTGAAGGCATTCCTGAGAAGGTGGAAGAAACCGTGCGCCGGACTGTCCGCGAAATCGGATATGAGCAGGACGGTTTTCACTGGGAAACGCTTGTGTTCGAAAACAACCTTCACGGCCAGTCTGTCGATATCGCGCAAGGCGTCGATGCTGCAGAAGACAAGGACGAAGGCGCGGGCGATCAGGGTATCATGTTCGGCTATGCCTCGGATGAAACGCCTGACCTGATGCCTGCCACTCTCGATTACAGCCACAAGATCCTTGAGCAGATGGCGCTGGATCGCAAATCGGGCAAGGCGCCTTTCCTTGAACCTGATGCAAAGAGCCAGGTGACACTGCGTTATGCGAATGAACGCCCCGTCGAAGCCACTGCAATCGTCGTGTCCACCCAGCACGCGCCGGGATATTATTTTCACAAGGGCGAAGGCAACGAAGCGAAATACGCCGAACTGCGCAATTATGTGAAGGGCGTGGTGGCCGACGTGCTGCCCGCCGAACTGCTGACCGAAAACACGGTTTACCACATCAATCCGACCGGCAAGTTCGAAATCGGCGGGCCCGACGGTGATGCGGGCCTCACAGGTCGCAAGATTATCGTCGACACCTATGGCGGGGCTGCACCGCATGGCGGCGGCGCATTCAGCGGCAAGGATCCGACGAAAGTCGATCGTTCGGCCGCCTATGTCACACGTTATCTCGCCAAGAATATCGTCGCCGCGGGGCTTGCGCGCCGCTGCACGATCCAGCTCAGCTATGCTATTGGGGTGGCCGAGCCGCTGTCGATCTATGTCGACCTGCACGGGACCGGCACGGTGGATGAAGGGCGGATCGAAGCCGTTCTGCCGACCCTGGTCCGTCTGACGCCGCAGGGCATTCGTACGCATCTGGGTCTGAACAAGCCGATTTACCGCAAGACTGCCGCTTACGGCCACTTCGGCCGTCCATCGGAAGGTGAATACTTCCCGTGGGAGCGGACCGATCTGGTGGAGAAGCTGAAGGCTGCACTCGCCTGAACTGATGGGCCGGACGGAGCAGTTCGGCCCGGTCGGTTGAATCAGCGCTGCTCAATCGAGGAAATCGATTTCCCCGTCATGCTCGCCGTGCCGGGGCGATGGCTTGTCGAACACAAGATCGGCATCTGAAAACCGGAACGGGCTGCGCAGCGATGGCACGCCGTCCAATTCCATTCGCATTCCGCGGGCCTTCACCTGCGGGTCTTCGAAGACCTGGTCGATTGCATTGATCGGCCCGGCAGGGACACCCGCGTCGCGGCAATGCGCCAGCAATGTATCGCGCTTCCATTTGCGCACTTCATCGGCCAGCTCGCGCTCCATCCAGTCGCGGTTGGCGATGCGACCGGCATTGTCCTGGAGCCTCGGATCATCTGCCAGATCATCGCGGCGCAACACGCGCATCAGGGCCCTGAACAGGCGGTCGTTGGCGGGTGCCAGGACAACCTCTCCATCAGCCACTTCGAATACGCCGTATGGGACGACCTGCGCGTGTGAATTGCCCTTGCGGGCGGGGTTTTCACTGGTCGCAAAAAAGCTCAGCGCCTGATTGGCCAGCAGCGATACGGAACAATCGAGCAAGGCCATGTCGATATGCTGTCCGCGGCCGGTCCGCTCCCGCATCAGCAGCGCGGATTGCACGGCGATGGTGGAATAAAGACCGCAGGTAAGATCGGAGATGGAGATGCCCATTTTCATCGGCTCGCCTTCCGGTTCACCGGTGATTGACATCATCCCGCTCATCGCCTGGATCACGAAGTCATAACCCGGTTCATTGCGGCGCGGACCATCCTGTCCAAACCCGGTGACAGAGCAATAGACGACGCCCGCATTCCCGAGCGAGATGGTTTCATAGTCGAGCCCAAAGCGGTCCAGCGTTCCGGGCTTGAAGTTCTCGATCACCACATCGGCGCGGCTGCACAAATCGGCCACCTGCACGAGATCATCTCGGTCGGTAAAGTCTGCGACAATCGAACGCTTCCCGCGATTGCAGGCGTGGTAATAGGCCGCTTCCCTGGTGCCGTCCGCACGCTCTATCCACGGCGGACCCCACTGCCGCGTTCCGTCGCCTTCGGGGCTTTCCACCTTGATCACGTCGGCCCCGAGATCGGCCAGCAATTGCCCAACCCACGGTCCGGCCAGAACCCGCGCGAGTTCAACCACGCGCAGTCCGGCCAGCGGGGTGTCCTTATCCGTCATCCGCCGATCAGGTGATGTAATGAGCGGTGGTCTTCTCGGCGATTTCTTCGGCCGTCACCCCGTCTGCCATCTCGATCAACCTGAAGGGGGTATCGTGTGTATCGCGGCGAAACACAGCGAGGTCGGTGATGATCATGTCCACGACATTCTGGCCGGTCAGCGGCAGGGTGCATTCGGGGATGAATTTCGGGCTGCCCGATTTGCTGCAATGTTCCATCACCACGATGATTTTCTTGACCCCGGCAACCAGATCCATCGCGCCGCCCATGCCCTTGATCATTTTGCCGGGGATCATCCAGTTGGCAATGTCTCCGTTTTCCGCGACTTCCATCGCGCCAAGCACTGTCAGATCGATATGTCCGCCGCGGATCATCGCGAAACTGGCGGCGCTGTCGAAATAGGCGGAATGTTCCAGCTCGCTGATCGTCTGCTTGCCAGCATTGATCAGGTCGGCATCGACTTCTTCTTCATAGGGGAAAGGCCCGATACCCAGCATCCCGTTCTCAGACTGCAAGGTGACCTGCATCCCATCGGGGATATGGTTCGCGACCAGCGTCGGTATCCCGATGCCGAGGTTCACATAGTAACCGTCCTGCAATTCCTGAGCAGCGCGGGCGGCCATTTCGTCACGGGTCCAGGGCATTGTTCTATCGTCCTTCGGTAAGCGGTAGAGGGGCAAGGAACCATCCGGCCCCGATCAATTGTTCAAGTGGCTGCGCAGCTGACTTGTCTTTCAGATATGAATACAGCTCGTCAAAATCGGAGCGGTCATCGCCAGCAATTGCGAGCAGGCAGTGCGTTTCGCCCACTTCCCTGCGGCGGGTCTGCTTGCGGTCGTCCTTGCGGCGCATCAGCAGCAAGCTATCGCGGCCCTGCGGGTCCAGCCCGCTTTCGCTCAAAGCCTTGCGGATGGCGGCGGCATCGATGGCGGAACGCTGTGAAATCCAGAAAACATCGATCTGCTGCATCCTGAGCGAGAGCAGGATCTGCGCCAGCGCATCGTTGGGCCGCTGCGCCTCGGACAGGCTGAAGGTTCCGCCTGACGGGTCGAGATCCAGCAGCACAGCAGGCGGACGGATGCTGCAATCGGTCCGGCGCGGGCTGAGATTGCCAGGCGAGGCGAGCAGCGCGGATTGCCGTTCGTCGTCGACCGGATCGCGCCGTGCCTGCTGCTCGACATAGCTGTAAAAGACGTCATAGGCGCGGAAGTCGATTGCGTCAGGTTGCGCCGTCACAAACCGTTCCATCACAGACCGTTCCATCGCAGCCTGGACTTCGCCATTTGGCTCTGTCTCGGGAGCTGGCTGATAAACTACAGGTTCGCTGGCGTCACTTTTATCGCCGGTATCCGGCGACTTGGCTGGCAGCTCGGCTGCTACGTTGTCGGAGCTGCCCTGTTCGGGAGGCTGTTCCATGAAATCGTCGGTCCACGAACTGACGGACGCCATTTCATCGGCTGGCTCAGGTTCTTCATCTTCCAGTTCATCCACCGGCCCGACAGTCACCACAGGGTCGGCTGGAGCGAGCGTGTCCGGTTCCGGCATCGGTTCTGGCTCGGGCATCGGATCAGGCATCGGCTGCGGTTCGGAAACTGCGACTTCTTCGCGGGCCGGTGCCTCTTTATCCTTGTCGCCTTTTCCCAGCATCACTCCGCCCGCGACAACCGGGATCGCAGCTGCCACGCAGCCGCCCAGCAGTGGCAGCGCAGAGGCCAAAAGCAGAATGGACCGAAGAGGGCGGGTCACAGCGGAGTGTTCCTGATCAGGCGCTTTCGCGCTCGCGCACGGTACGGAACTCGATCTTCTTGTCGTACGGCGCGCCCACGATCATCCGCTGCACATAAACGCCGGGCAGGTGGATGCAGTCAGGATCAAGCGATCCCTTGGGCACGATTTCTTCAACCTCGACCACGCAAACCTTGCCGCAGGTAGCCGCAGGCATGTTGAAATTGCGCGCCGTTTTGCGGAACACGAGATTCCCGGTTTCATCGGCTTTCCACGCTTTCACGATCGCAAGATCTGCGAAAATGCCGCGCTCGAGAATGTAATCCTCTCCATCGAAGGATTTCACTTCCTTGCCTTCGGCAACCTGCGTGCCGACACCCGTCTTCGTATAAAAGCCGGGAATGCCAGCTCCGCCAGCGCGCATCCGTTCCGCGAGGGTTCCCTGCGGGCAAAATTCGACTTCCAGTTCGCCGGACAGGAATTGCCGTTCAAACTCCTTGTTCTCCCCCACATAGGAAGAGATCATCTTTGCGACCTGCTTCGTGCGCAGAAGCTTGCCGATACCTTCGTTATCGATACCGGCATTGTTGCTCGCGAAGGTCAGCCCCGTCACACCGCTGTCGCGAATGGCGTCGAGCAGCCTTTCAGGAATGCCGCAAAGGCCGAACCCGCCAGAGGCGATCAGCATGTTGTCGGTCAGGATTCCATCGAGAGCGGAAGCGGCATCGGGATAGAGTTTCTGCATATTGTACCTTGGTCTGGGCCGGCTGAGTTTGGGCGAATAGCGATTGCTGGCGCGGCTGTCATCATGCCAGTCGAATTGCCCGGCAAGCTATCTGAGCTGCGCCCGCATGGGGCGGTTGGTCGAGATTGCGCGCGGCTTTGTCGAACAAGGCTCGATTGCCGGGCGGTGCACGGCGCATCTTCAACCCTGAGAAAATCAAGGGAGGGATAGATGATAGGATACCCAAGAGCAGGCATCACGGCAGCAGCAATCGTCGCGGCATTGCTCGCGGCGCCGTTGCAGGCAGGAACCGCAGACGTCCAGGAGGCTTTGGCGAACCCTGAGCGAAGCGAGGCTGAAAGGGCGCTGGATGAAAGCCGGATGCCGGCAGAGGTCATCGCGTTTTCAGGTATTGAAGAGGGCGCGGTCGTTGCCGATTTCATGGCTGGCGGCGGATATTACACGGCGCTGCTGGCGCGGCAGGTCGGGCCGGACGGCCGCGTGTACGCGGTGAACCCGGCAGGATTTCATGACCCGAAGGTCTGGGCGCCGGTGCTGCGCGACAATGCCAACATCCGGGTCATGCCGGTCGCCCCGCAGGCTATGCTGATCGCGCCGGGCAGCGTCGACACGATATTCACGCATCTGGTGTTTCATGATCTGTACTGGGAATCAGAGCAGTATAAGTTCCCCAGGCTTGATGTCGATTTTGTCCTTGCGAACTGGTTTGCGGCGGTCAAACCTGGCGGGAGCGTGATCGTGGTCGATCATGTCGGGCCGGCAGGCGATCCGCGAAAAATAACGCAGAGCCTGCACCGTATCGACCCGGAGACAGTGATCGCTGCGATGAGTCGAGCAGGTTTCACGCTCGAAAAACGCAGCGATATGCTGCAGCGCAGCGAAGACGATGGGGCAAAAAACGTTTTCGATCCCGAAATTCGCGGTAAGACCGACCGTTTCGTGATGAAATTCCGCCGTTAATCAGGTGCTTGCGCCGAGTGTTGCAAAAAATTCAACCCCCTATGTCCTTTTCGCACTTGCACAAAAAAGCACTCTGGCCCATTTGAGAGGGGCCTTTTAGGCATCCTCTCCCAAACTTTCATAGGCCCGGTCGGCAACGACTGGGCCTTTTTTCTTTGCGGCTTAGAAACTGCGTTACTTTCCTGATCGGCACCGAATTGGGTTTCGTTCATTTGCATCCTGAGGGTCCTCTTCCTAGCTAGGCAAGAGAGATTGCGGACAAACTTCAGGAAGCAGGTGCCAGATGGCCGAAACCGACACGGCAGTAAAAGAACAAACAGTACGGTTGCAGGTTGCGGCTGCCAGGCAGGAAGAAAGCGGACAGGGCATTGCCCGAATGCCGCGCTCCGCCTTTCAGGCTCTTGGCATCACCGAGGGCGATGTTGTCGAAATCAGCGGCAAACGCACCACCGTTGCGATCGCTATGGCGGCCTATGATGAAGACCAGTCTTTGGAAGTTGTGCGGCTGGACGGCCTGCAGCGGGGCAATGCCGAGGCCGGTTCAGGCGAACATGTCGTTATCAAGAGCGCCGAATCACAGCCCGCGACTCGAGTGGTGTTTGCACCGGCGCAGCGCGAAATGCGGCTGCAGGGTCCGACACAGGCGCTGAAGCGCAATTTCTTTCGCAAGCCAATCGTCGCAGGCGATCTGGTCGCAACCGCGGGCCAGCAACCCGTCCAGAACATGCCGCCGCAGGTGCAGCGGATGTTCAATGCGCCGGCATATGCTCTTACCCAGATCCGTCTGAGTGTCGTGTCGACGACACCAAAAGGCATCGTCCATATCGACGAGGATACCGAAGTTGAGCTTCGCGCCGAGTTCGAAGAGCCGCGCGATCCCCGTGCCGGTGTGAATTACGACGATGTCGGCGGTATTGGCGATACCATCCAGCAATTGCGCGAGATGGTCGAATTGCCGCTGCGCTATCCCGAATTGTTTACCCGCCTGGGCGTCGATCCGCCCAAGGGAGTGCTTCTCCATGGCCCTCCCGGAACCGGCAAGACCCGCTTGGCGCAAGCTGTCGCAAACGAAAGCGACGCTGAATTTTTCACCATCAACGGTCCGGAAATCATGGGCTCGGGGTATGGCGAAAGCGAGAAGAAGCTGCGCGAAGTGTTTGAAGAAGCCTCGCGGGTTTCCCCGTCGATCATCTTTATCGACGAGATCGACTCCATTGCACCCAAGCGGACGCAGGTTCACGGCGAAACCGAAAAACGGCTGGTCGCACAATTGCTCACCCTGATGGACGGGCTTGAGGCGCGCTCCAATCTGGTGGTCATCGCCGCAACAAACCGGCCCGATGCTCTGGACGAGGCGCTGCGCCGGCCGGGCCGTTTCGACCGCGAAATCGTGATCGGTGTCCCTGACGAGAAGGGTCGCCGCGAAATCCTGGCGATCCATACACGCGGGATGCCGCTGGGTGAAAAGGTCAACCTGACCGAACTCGCCAAGACTACGCATGGTTTTGTCGGTGCCGATCTGGCTGCGCTTGCACGCGAAGCTGCAATCGATGCGGTGCGCCGGATCATGCCCAAGCTCGATCTGGATGAACGGACCGTACCGCAGGACGTCCTCGATGAACTGTGTGTAACGCGGGAGGATTTTCTCTCGGCACTCAAACGCGTCCAGCCATCCGCCATGCGTGAAGTGATGGTCCAGATGCCTAACGTGGGCTGGGATGACATCGGCGGGGTCGATGACGCCATCGAAAGCCTGCGCGAAGGGATCGAACTGCCGCTAAAAAATGAAGAGGCGTTTGCCCGTCTCGGCATTCGCGCTGCCAAGGGCTTCCTGCTCTATGGCCCCCCGGGAACGGGCAAGACGTTGCTGGCAAAAGCGGTCGCGAAGGAGGCCGAGGCAAACTTCATTTCGATGAAAAGCTCCGACCTGCTCAGCAAATGGTACGGCGAAAGCGAACAGCAGATCGCCCGTATGTTCCAGCGCGCCCGTGCAGTCGCGCCATGCGTCGTGTTCATCGACGAAATCGACAGCCTCGTGCCTGCTCGCGGAAGCGGTCAGGGCGAACCGCAGGTCACCGGCAGGGTGGTCAACACCATCCTCGCCGAGATGGACGGTCTCGAGGAACTTCAATCCGTAATCGTGATTGGCGCGACCAACCGGCCAACGCTGGTCGACCCCGCTTTGCTGCGTCCGGGCCGGTTCGACGAACTGGTCTATGTCGGCACACCCGATGAAAAGGGCCGCGAGCAGATATTGGGCATCCACGCGGCGGCAATGCCGCTGGCGAAAGATGTCGATATGGCGTCGATCGCCAAAAAGACGGAACGCTTCACCGGCGCCGATCTGGAGGATGTCGTCCGCCGCGCAGGTCTCAATGCGCTGCGGCGTGCAGGGGCCGACGTCAAGGAAGTGAATGCCGCTGATTTTGCAGAAGCGCTGAAGGATTCGCGCGCGACCGTCACATCCAAGATGGAAGACGAATACAAGAAGATGCGCGGCGAGCTGAAGAAGCGCGCAGCCGAAGTGAAACCGTCAATCGGCTTCCTCAGCGAGGGGATGGTCGAATCGGTACGGGACAAGAAGCACGGAGACGAGACCGGCTGATTGCCAGCCGGTCTCGGTTTTCCGCTTATTTGCCTTTGACGCGCTCGTTCGCTGCCTCGACCTCGAGACGGTGGCGGATCAGCGCGTCCGGCATTTCCCGCCGCAGCCAGGCTATCATGTGTTCGCGCACTGCGCAGCGCAGAGCGAACAGGTCGGCAATGGTGTTGGCGCTCATCGACAGGCGCAATTCGATGCTCTCCGGATGCGCCTCGGTCATCAGCAGGCCTACCGTGCGCTTGTCCCACAATTCGTGCTGTTCGACGAAGCGTTCGAATTCAGCCCGGATGGGGTCGACTTCGGCTGCGGGGTCAAGGTGCAGGTATACCGGCCCGGTCAGTTTTTCACTCTTGCGGGACCAGTTTTCGAAGCTGTGATCGAGGACGCTGGTCGTCGGAACGATGATCGCTCGTTCGTCCCATGTCCGGACCGTGACGAAGCTCATGCGGATTTCCTCGACACGCCCCGTATGGCCGTCGATCACGACCAGGTCGCCGATACGAAGCGGTTCGGTTAGCGCCATCTGGATGCCGCCAATCAGCGATTTCAGCGCTGGCTGTGCTGCAGCACCGACCGCCAGAGCAGCCAGACCAGCGGATGCCAGCAATGTCGTCCCGATCGACTGCACGCTGGGAATGGCAAACAGCATCAGGCCAACAGTTATGAACACGATCGCGAAGGTTGCCGTGCGCGAGAGAATGGACAGCCGCGTACGGCGGCTGCGAACGGCGACGGGATCTTTCGATGCCTCCAGCCGGATTTCCATCGCCGCGGTGAATGCTTTGACCAGAGTGTATGCGATCCAGCCAAGCAGGGCAGGGCGTACGAATTGCGCCACCGGTTCCCACACAAAGGCCAGCGTGGAATCGGCCTGCGCCACCAGAGTGACGGCAATGGCGATCATCGACCATTTGATGGGGCGCCGAATGCTTTCGATGATCAGGTCATCGGAAGTGTTTTCAGAAGCTGCGGTGACCCGCCGCAAGATCGCGAAAACGACCCTGTAGGCAAAATATGCGGCCACAATCGCGGCAAGGAGGCCCAGTGCAGCGGGGAGAATCTCGCCCCAGGCAATGGTCCAGTTCTGCGGATTAAGCTGTTCTAACATGGGCGCCACCTATGGATGAGGCGGAACACTTACAACCCCGACGGGGCAATCCGCATCCTATCAGTGCGCCTCGTCCCAACTGGTTCCCGTTCCGATCTCTATACCAAGCGGAACATCGAGCTGCACCGCAGGACGGGCAGCCTCGGCCATGATCTTTTCGATTACCGGCTTTGCCTTGTCCACGTCGCCTTCGGGCAGTTCGAACACGAGTTCATCGTGGACCTGCAACAGCATCCTGACCTTATCCAGCCCGGCATCGTGCAGCGCTGGCATCATCCTAGCCATTGCGCGCTTGATGATATCTGCGCTCGTACCCTGGATCGGAGCGTTGATGGCTGCGCGTTCGCTGCCCTGCCGCTCTGCCTGGTTCTTGGAATTAATCCGCGGGAACCATGTCTTGCGGCCGAACAGCGTTTCCGAATATCCACGCTCGCGCACGGTCTCGAGTGTTTCTGCGATGTACCGCTGGATGCCCGGGAAACGTTCGAAGTAGCGGTCGATCATCGCCTGCGCTTCGTCTGCTTCCACCCCAAGTCTGCCAGCCAGACCCCAGCGCGAAATGCCGTACAGGATTGCAAAGTTTATGGTCTTTGCCTGCGCGCGCGTATCGCGGTTCACTTCGCCGTACATTTCGCGGGCCGTACGGTTGTGAATATCCTCGCCCTGCTCGAACGCTTCCTTCAGCGAGGGGACGTCGGCCATGTGTGCTGCAAGCCGCAGCTCGATCTGCGAATAGTCGGCAGCCAGCAGAACATTGCCGGGCTCAGCCACGAATGCCTCACGAATCTGACGGCCGATAGCCGTGCGGATCGGGATATTCTGCAAGTTCGGATCGGTCGACGAAAGCCGCCCGGTCTGCGCCCCGACCAGGCTGTAGCTGGTGTGGACACGTCCGGTCTTGGGATTGATCGCCGCCTGCAACGCATCGGTATAGGTCGATTTCAGTTTCGACAGCTGGCGCCATTCCAGCACCTTGTTGGCAATTTCGGCGCCTTCGCCTGCCAGTTTTTCCAGCACTGCCTGATCGGTCGAATACTGGCCGCTCTTGCCTTTGCGTCCACCCTTGTATCCCAGCTTGTCGAACAGGATGTCGCCCAGCTGCTTGGGGCTGCCAATGGTGAATTCCTGCCCTGCGTCTTCGTGGATCTGCTTTTCCAGTTTGCCCATTTCGGTTGCGAATTCTTCGGACAAACGGGCCAGCTGCGTGCGGTCAACCTTGATCCCGTTCCGCTCCATCATTGCCACCACGGGTACCAGCGGCCGGTCGACGCGCTCGTAAATTGTGGTCCCGCCTTCGATCGAGAGGCGGGGTTTAAGGTGCTTGTGAAGGCGCCAGGTGACATCCGCATCTTCAGCCGCATATTCGGTCGCCCGGTCCAGCGGGACCTCGCCGAACGGGATCTGCTTCTTGCCGGTCCCGCACACTTCCTTGAACGATAGCGGTTGGTGCCCGAGATGGCGGGAACTGAGTTCGTCCATGCCGTGACCGCCGCCAATGCCGCTTTCGCCGCGCCCGGCATCCAACGCAAAGCTGATGATCATCGTGTCGTCGATCGGCGCGACTTCGACGTCATAACGGGCCAGCACATTCAGATCGTATTTTATGTTCTGTCCGATTTTAAGAACCGCGTCGCTCGCCAGTAGCGGGCGCAGCGCTGCCAGTGCTTCGTCGAGAGCGATCTGCTCTGGCTTCTCGTCGAACATGTCGCTGCCGCCATGCTGCAACGGGATATAGCAGGCCTCGTTAGGGCCGGTTGCCAGACTGATGCCGACAAGATCAGCCTGCATAGCGTCGAGCGCGCTGGTTTCCGTGTCTACGGCGATAACGCGCGCGGCGAGGCATTTCTCGATCCACCGGTCCAGCGCATCGCGTGTCTGGACACATTCATAGCTGGTGCGGTCCACGGCAGGCATATCAGGCAGGGGCTGGCTGTTGCCCTTTGCAGATGCGGCGGCGCCGGCGGTTTCAGCCTTGGCCGGGTTCAGATCATTGGCCCGGTCCGGACTTCCGGTTCCCGCGTCCAATCGCCGCAGCAGGCTGGTGAAACCGTGCTTGTGAAGGAAATCGGCGAGCGGTTCGCTCGGCACACCGTCGAGCGCAAAGTCTTCCAGTGGAACGGGCAGATCGCAATCTTCCTTCAGCGTCACCAAAATCCGGCTCATCTCCGCATCTTCGCGGTGTTCCAGCAGACGCTCTTTCAGCTTCGATTTCTTCATGTCGGCAGCTGCATCGAGCGCCGCGGTCAGATTGCCATGTTCCTGGATCAGCTTGGTCGCGGTCTTCGGACCAACGCCGAAGATGCCGGGGATGTTATCGACCGAATCGCCCATCAGCGCCAACACGTCGCCGACCAGGTCGGGCGCCACGCCAAATTTTTCCTCGACCTCGGGGATCGAGATGCGCTGGTTCTTCATCGTATCAAGCATGTCGATGCGGCCGCTCGAATCGCTGCCGCTGTCGATCAGCTGCATGAGATCCTTGTCCGACGATACAATTGTAACATCCCACCCCTTGGCCGCTGCGGCGCGCGCATAGGATGCGATCAGGTCGTCTGCTTCCAGCCCTTCTTCCTCGATGCATTCGAGGCTGAACGCGCGCGTGGCGTCGCGGATCAGCGGAAATTGGGGCACCAGGTCTTCGGGCGGGGGCGGACGGTTCGCCTTGTATTCGGGATAAATATCGTTGCGGAATGAATGGCTCGACTTGTCGAGGATGACAGCCAGATGTGTCGGGCCTTCCGCCTTGTCGAGGTCCTCTGCCAGTTTCCACAACATGGTGGTGTAACCGTAAACCGCGCCGACCGGTGTCCCTTCGGGATCGGTCAGCGGGGGTAGCCTGTGATAGGCGCGGAAGATATAGGCGGAGCCATCGACGAGATAGAGGTGCTGCTTATCGGCCATGTTTTGCATCTAGCAGTGCATTCGGGCCCGGTCAGCTTACTTTGGCGAACAATCGCCGGTAATTTTTCTCGGCTGCAAAACCGCGCATTTCGGCCATTTTGAGGCAAATAAGGCCAAAAAAAGGCAGGAAACGTGTGAATCCGCTTGCGCTGCCACATTTCGGCCTTTATTTAGCACTCACGAAGTCTGTCCTTGGGGGGAGATTTCGCGTGTGGCCCCATCGGGCCGTGCGATATTCACTCGCTGTTTTAAGGAATTTATACATGCGTAAGATCGTTCTTGCTGCCGCAGCTGCCGGCGCCGCCCTGACCCTCGCTGCTTGTTCGGAAGCAACCGAAGACGCTGCTTCGGAAACCGCTGATTCGATGGCTGCAGACGCTGAAGCTAACGCTGAAGCTGCTACCGACGCTGTTGCTGAAGCTGGCGCAGAAGTTGAAGCTGCTGCTGACGAAGCTGCTGCAGACGCTGAAGCTGCTATGCAGAACGAAACCGAAGAAGAAGCTCAGGCTGACTAATCTTCGGCTTTCAGCTGATAAAAGAAAGGGCGGTACCGGAAGGTGCCGCCCTTTTCTTATGTCTGGCTGACATCACCGGGGACCGTCACTGGCCCTGGGCGATGTCTATCGATGCGGGGTGGGCGTCAAAGCCGTCAAAGCGGCGTCAGCCGCCGGTCTTGTATTCAGCGTTTACCCAGTTGCGGGCGCTCTGCGATGAAAACCCGTTATACAGAGCGCGGGCAATATTCGCGATCCGCTCGTCACGTTTGCGGCGGGCTTCGCGCTTGTTCATCGCTTCGTGATCGCTCGACAGGCTTTGACCAGTCACATAGATCGCGATTGCGATTGCACGGCCATCGGGCGTTTCAAATATCCCGATGTCGCTTGCCATCCGGTTCAAGGTGCCGGTTTTGTGCGCGACATTGGCGCTCATGGGCAGTGCTGAACGTATCCGGCGCTTGCCTGTCGTAGTGTTCTCCATCGCGCCGATCAGAACATCACGGCTGGAGCGGCTGAGCCATTTGCCCTGGTACAAACCTGCCAGCAGCTTTGCCATGGCATTGGGGGTTGCGCTGTCGCGGTTATCGATCCGCGTTGCGGGGTCGACCTCGCCATCATCCCTGACCAGCGTCGCAATATCCCGGGACAGTTCAAAATCATCAATGCCGGCACGGCGCATCCAGGCGTTGACCGCCTGCGGCCCGCCGACCACGCGCAGCAGCGCATCGGTTGATGCATTGCTGCTCTTGCTGATCATCAGGTTCAGCAGTTGTTCGGCTGGCAAATAGGTGCCTTCGCGTACCGGGGCACGGGGTGAAGAATACTTGCCCGACTTCACCGGAATCAGAAGCGGAAATTCGCTCGTCAGGCTCCAACGGCCCTGATCAACACCGGCAAGAAACGTTGCTGCAATCGCGACCTTGCTCGTGCTGGCCATCGGGAAGCGCTGATCCCCCAGGACCGATACCTGATAGCCGGTAGTAAGATCGATTGCGGAAACCCCGATCCGGCCCTGATCGCCATCGGCAACTTTCGCGAGCTGCCGTTCAAAGCTGGATTCGTATACTGCGTCAAAAGTCTGCGGCGCTCGCGGTTCGGTTCCGAAGGTTCGGTCGAAAGCAGACTCGAAATTGGCCGTTTGAGCCTGCGCTGGTGCCAGTGCTGTCAGCCCGAGGGCTGCTGCAAAACCAAATCGTCCCAAAATGCCGAGTCCTGATCGCATGTATATCTAGCTACCCTTAGTATGCTTTTCATATCCTTAACGGCTGAAGATTCCGCTAGGCAAGCAAGATAGCGACGAAAAGTGTCGCTGTAGCGACCAAAACTAACGCAATCGGGTTATCTTTCGAAATCAGGAGCTGGAAATGGCGGCCGCAATCTTCTCGCCTGTTTCGCCCGTCATGGTTTTCGCGATTTCACCGCTCACGCGCTTTTCCAGTTCGGAATGATAATGGCGGCGCATTTCGCCCAGTGTTTTAGGGTCCGCAATGACGACCAGATCGTCAATCTCGCCGCTGATAGCCTGCTTGTTGAGCCATTCTGATGCAGCAGCCGCATGGGCAAGTTCGTCAAGCTGGGTGCTTCCGGTGCGCTGCCCGGCGTCATCCTGATGCTTCACGCCCGCGCTGAAATTGGAGGCGGTCAGGTCTGGCTGCGCCACTGTCTTGAGCTTCGGTTCGAAGATTTGTCCTTCGTTCTGCATGATGACGAAGTTCTCTCCATCGACGACGGCGACGTGTGCTTTGTGGGCCAGTTTCATAAGCTCTCCTGATTGGTTTGTTATTGTCTCAACGTCTGACTTCGGGAATCGTTGCGGTTGTCTGATCGCATCAGTCCTGCAAGGTTAGCCAAGTGAACGATAAAACAATCTCGCAAGAAGAGCTCAAAGCCGGGATCGAGCGGGCATTGGCCCGGACCGGGCGCGGTCAATCGGACAATCTGAAGCGCCTGACGGGCGGCGCCACCATGGAGAGTTGGCGGTTCGAGGCCGAGGGTGAGGCATTTGTCCTGCGCCGCGCGCCAAGCCTGGCTTTCATGGATGGGCGGCCGTTCGGCCATGAAAGCGAAGCGGCGATCATCCGGAGCGCTCACGCCGCCGGTGTAACTGCACCCGAAGTGCTGACAGTGCTGGAGGCTAAGGACGGCATAGGCAGCGGCTTCATCATGCGTGCGCTGCCCGGTACACCTGACCCGCGCGCAATTCTTGCGATGGAGCAGCCCGACCGCATTCTGGGCGAAGTCGCCCGCGATCTGGCGCGGATCCACTCGATCGGCCGGGCGGATCTGCCAGCGGACGTGCCTGTCATGGATTATGCGGAGGGCGTAGAGAGTCTGCGCCTGCAATTCGAGGAAGCGGGCGGAGACCGTCCGATCATCGCACTGGGGCTGCGCTGGCTGGCGGACAATGTGCCCGCAGCGGTCGAGCCGGTGCTCAACCACGGCGACTACCGGCTGGGAAATATCCTGTGCGAAGACAGCCACCTGACCGGCGTGCTGGACTGGGAACTGGCGCATTTCGGTGATCCGCATGAAGACCTTGCGTTCGGCTGCATGCCGGTGTGGCGCTTCGCCCGGTACGACCGGCCCGCGCTGGGGCTGGGGAGCCTAGAGGATTATTTCGCGGCCTATGAGGCGGAAAGCGGCCGCAAGGTCGACCCGGCGCGCTTCCGCTTCTGGTCGGTATATCGCACGGTCTGGTGGGCGCTCGGCTGTATCCGCATGGCCGACTTCTGGCGCCGGGGCGAAGACCGGATGCTAGAACGCGTGGTGATCTCGCGCCGGACCAGCGAGCAGGAACTCGACCTGCTCATGCTGCTGGAAGAAGATGCGCCGGAGGAAGAGCGCGCCAAGCCGGTGCGCTTCGAGCCAAGCGAATTTCATCACGGCAAGGGCGAAGCGACACTTTCCGAGTTGCTGCAAGCGATCAACGAATGGCTGGGGTCGATGAAGGGCAAGGTCGAGGGGCACGACAAGTTCCAGCTCGCAGTCGCCCGCAATGCACTGGGCATGGCGATCCGTGAGGAGGCAGAGCTGCCCGGCCACTTCGAATCGAAATCCGTTGCCCGCGAAATCACAAGCGGTGAGCGCAGCTTGCAGACACCGGGGATGCTTGGCTGGCTGCGCCACAGTGCGCTGGAAAAGCTCAGCGTCGATGTACCGAAATACCCCGCGCTCGCTGCTGCGCGTAAGAGTTGGACCGGAGAGGAATAGCAATGGATTTTACCATCCCGCAGGAACTGGAAGATTATTACGCAGAGCTGGAGAAGTTCATCGATGCGGAGATCGAACCGCTGGTGGCCGCAGACGACAATATCCGTTTCTTCGACCATCGCCGTGAGAATGCACGGACCGATTGGGACCGTGAGGGCCTGCCCAACCATGAATGGGAGGAACTGCTCCGCGCTGCGCGCAAGGCCGCCGACAAGGCAGGGCACTGGCGCTTTTCCGCACCGAAGGAATATGGCGGCAAGGATGGTTCGAACCTGTGGATGGCGGTGATCCGCGACCGGTTCGCTGCGCGCGGGCTGGGGCTGCACAATGATTTGCAGAACGAACACAGCATCGTCGGCAATTTCCCGTTCGTCGCCATGTTCGAGCATTTCGGGACGGAGGAACAGAAGCAGGAATTCATCCTCGGCGGGTTCGAAGGGACGCGGCGGGTCGCCTTTGGCCTGACGGAGGCCAATCACGGCAGCGATGCGACGCACATGGAAACCCGTGCGGTGCGCGAAACGCGTGACGGCGTCGATGGCTGGCTGATCAATGGCGAGAAGATGTGGATCACCGGGATGCATGTCGCCACGCATTGCGCGGTGTTCGCCCGCACCAGCGGCGACAATGGCGATGCGCGCGGCATCACCTGTTTCCTCGTGCCGAACCCGACAGAGGGGCTGAAGATCGAGGAATGGATGTGGACCTTCAACATGCCGACCGACCATCCGCGCCTCAGCCTGACCGACATCTGGGTGCCCGACAGCGTGATGCTGGGCGAGGAGGGCAAGGGCCTCGCTCTGGCGCAGAGCTTCGTTCACCAGAACCGCATCCGCCAGGCTGCTTCATCGCTCGGCGCGGCGAGTTTCTGTGTCGAGGAAAGCGTGCGTTATGCCCGTGAACGCAAGCCTTTCGGACAGGAACTGGCGCGCAATCAGGCGATCCAGTTCCCCCTGGTCGAACTGGCCACGCAGTGCGAAATGCTGCGGATGCTGATCTACAAGACCGCATGGGATATGGACAATATGCCGCACAAGGAGATCGAGCGGACGATCTCCGACAAGGTCAGCATGTGCAATTACTGGGCGAACCGCTTGGTATGCGAGGCCGCTGACCGTGCGATGCAGGTGCATGGCGGTATCGGTTACTCGCGGCACAAGCCGTTCGAACACAT
Source organism: Pontixanthobacter luteolus (assembly GCF_009828095.1). Taxonomy (GTDB): domain Bacteria; phylum Pseudomonadota; class Alphaproteobacteria; order Sphingomonadales; family Sphingomonadaceae; genus Pontixanthobacter; species Pontixanthobacter luteolus. The sequence goes on from NZ_WTYP01000002.1 coordinate 744,128, forward strand.
CTATCGCCACCACCGGCGTTACCGCATCACAGAGGGCGCGGAAGAAATCCAGATGCGCAAGATCGGTGCGTATCTGTTCGGCTATCTCGGCCCGAAAAAGGGCAAATATAATTGAGGTCTACAGCGACTGCTGCAGCCTTCGTGCTGTTGGGAGGCTGCCATTCGCAGCCGGAGCACTCGCAGTTGCCATCGAACTTCATGTTTGAGCTTCCCAAAGTGTGCGATCTGTCTGCAGTCCATGAAGGTCTGCGCAATCAATCGATAGACCGTGAGCGCCCGCCGGCCTGCGCTCTCCCGACGGCAGAAACGATCGCGCAAGCCTGTGCCATTCATGACCAGGTTCGCGATCCATCCTACAACCCAACCTATGACGAACTCGGCTATATCCGCAGTGCGCCACCGCCGCCCGAGTACCTAGTGAGTGACCTGCAATGCCGTTTCACCAGTGCGGAGGAGAACGAAGCGAATTGCAGCTTCGGCCTCGCACTGCCGGGGGAGGAGAGAGGTGCGCGGCAAGTCGAAGCCCGCTTCGACAACCGGTACTGGCAGCTCGACACGATTATCTCGCATTCGCGCGGCGTTCATTGGTTTCTCCGGGACGACTGCACCCCTGATCCTGACGGCGATGTGTAGGACCAAGGCGGCAGATGTCACCCGGTTTCGTTTCGCGAGACCCTGTGTTTTCCGGCCTTTTGCAAGCCCATCAGAGTGACACACTTTCGCGCGATCTGAATTTTAGTGATGTTCAGCAGGCCCGCGATGGGAAAGAGCAGGACGAAGCCGATGGACTGCAGATTGTGTAGGAAAACGTTTTGTGCGCCGGACAATCAGTCGATCGACCTCCAAGCAAAGGCCGAGGCGACAGGGGGTTTTTTGCTTTCGATTAGCGATTGAGCCGCTAGACATGACAAGATGAGCAAATGGACTATCGGCATCATCGGAGGCAGCGGCCTCTACCAGATCGACGCGCTGGAAGACGCGCAGTGGATCAGAGTCAATTCGCCTTTTGGCGAAGCGTCTGACGAAATCCTGTGCGGCCGGATCGGTGATGTGCAGGTCCGGTTCCTGCCGCGCCATGGCCGCGGCCACGTGATCCCGCCGAGCGAAGTCAACGCCCGCGCCAATATCGACGCGCTGAAACGCGCCGGCTGCACCGATATACTCGCAATCTCGTCGGTCGGTTCGCTGCAGGAAGAACTGGACCCGGGGCAATTCGTGGTCGTCGACCAGTTCATCGACCGGACCAAAGGCCGCCCCGGCAGTTTCTTCGGCACCGGCATGGTCGCACATGTCAGCATGGCGGAACCTGTGTGCGAACGGATCAGCGCCTTCGCCGCAGCGGCGGTGGACCGTGCGGGCGGGGCTGTCGCGCATGGCGGCACCTATCTCGCGATGGAAGGCCCGCAATTCTCGACCCGCGCCGAAAGCCACCTCTACCGCCAGTGGGGCGCCGACGTGATCGGCATGACCGCCATGCCCGAGGCGAAACTGTGCCGCGAGGCGGAGATGCCCTATGCGCTGGTCGGCATGGTCACCGACTATGATTGCTGGCGCGAAAACGCCGCATTCGTGGAGGTCAGCGAAGTGATTGCGCAGATGAACAAGAACGGCGATCTGGCGCGCAAAACGGTTGAAGAATTCATCGCCGCACTTCCCGAAACGCGCGAAGCCTCGCCGCTCGACACGGTGCTGGACCATGCGATGATCACCGCGCCCGATGCACGCGATCCCGCGATGCTGGCAAAGCTGGATGCGGTGGCGGGGCGGGTGCTTTAGGGCTGGCGGGGAAGGTCTGCTGGCGATGCGATTGCGGTCATATGGGAAGAATGGCAAACCCGCTTACATGGGTATCGATGCAGATATTCTTTCTCAATTTCCGCTCGCGAATGTGGTCAAAGTCACATTCTATAAGCGCGACGAAGTTACGACTGACCTAATTTGCTGCGAAGTCGTGGTCGGCGATCGGGTCTGGACGTTTCATGAGGAACTTAAGGGCTGGGATTTGCTGATCGACTATCTTCAAGGACTGCCTAGCTTCCAGGCTGACTGGTTTGCGGCGGTCTCCCAGCCGCCGTTTGCTGAAAGCGAAACCATCGCATTCAGTCGTTTGTGAGAGCGTTTGCCTTCCAACCCAAAAGCAGAATTCTCAAGCCGAACAGCTCGCCCCGCCCAGCACGCAGAACCGTGCGCAATGCGGGTGGTTGAGCGCGACCTCGCTGCTTGCCTCGGCCAGCGTCTCGCCCATGTCGAAACCCTTGTCGTAGGGGATCAGCGTGCAGGTGGCGACGCGGGGGGCGGGCTCGCCCTTGCGGTGGACGACCATGCGGCTGGTGGCGCACATGATATCCGCCGGTGACTTGCCGAGGATGCCCCAGCAATCGGTGGTGATTTCGGCGATGTCCTTGGTCTCGTCCATCTCGGGGAACAGCACCAGACGCATGGGGTCGTGTGCGTCCACGCGGATGTTCTCGGCGGCGAACAGGCGGGCATAGCCTTCGCGGGCATCGCCCATGCCCTCGCCGGGCAGCAAACGGCCCGCGACTGCGATGCTGAAACCATTTTCCGACAGCCATTTTAGGCCCGCCAGCCCCGGCTCCCAGCTGCGCGGGCCACGCTCGCCTTCGTGCCCGGCTTGCGTATGATGATCCAGGCTTACGCGGATCGTCAGCCTGTCGCCGTAGCGTTCGCGAAGTTCCAGCAGCGCCGCTTCATGCCGGCGCATCGGTTTCATCGCATTGCTCAGCACCAGCGCCTCCAAACCGCGTGCCAGCGTGTCGTCCAGCATGGCGAGGAAATGCGGGTTCATGAACGGCTCGCCGCCGGTAAAGCCGATTTCCCGCGTCCCCATATTCTGCGCTTCATCGAGGAAGCGCGAAACATCTTCCGCGCCGATATAGATGAGCGCGTCATTGGTCGGGCTGCTTTCGATATAGCAGGTCGCGCAGGCCAGATTGCACAGCGTGCCGGTGTTGAACCACAGCGTTTCGAGCGTTTTCAGCGGCACCGACGCGCGCCGCTCCCCCTTGGCGGTCAATTGCGGGTCGGAGAATTTCTCGCTCGGCAGCGCCTCTGCTTCAACCCGGAATGGAGACGGGCCTTGCGGCGCGTTGCGAGACTGCGTGCGCGATTGGGCGCGCGTTTGCGTGCGTGTCTCGGTCAATTGAACGTCCGGCGCATTTTCGCGACAAAGGCCGCGTATTTCTTGGGCAGGCTGCCAAACACGGTCGGTTCCCATGCGGCGAAGGCTGCGGCCTTGGAAATCTCGCTGCGGGTAGGATAGCTGATGATCGCGCTGCCCAGTGCAAACGTGCTGCTTTTGCCGGTGATCGTCTGCGTGAAGGGCAGCAGCAATTCACCGGCATTCTTGCCGACGATGCTGGCGCCCAGCACTTTCTTGCCTTTGAGCACGACTTTCAAATGCCCCTTCGTCGCGTCTTCGGCGATGGCGCGTTCGTTGTCGGCAAAGGCTTCCTTCACCACGGTGATCTTGTCGCCGAACTGTTTGCGGGCGTCGCTTTCGGTCATGCCGATCTGGGCGACCTCCGGCTCGGTATAGGTGCACCACGGCAGCGCTTTCCAGTCGACCTTGGTCGGCAGGCCGGTGACGATTTCCAGCGCCACGTTCGACCCTTCATAGCCCGAAACATGGGTAAGGCGCGGCCCGTCGCGGCAATCGCCAATGGCATAGATGCCTTTGACCGAAGTGCGGCGGCGGTCATCGACCTTGATCCCGTTTTTCGCCAGTTCCATGTCCAGCGCTTCCAACCCGTAGCCTGAAACGCGCGCCTTGCGGCCAACCGCGATCAGCAGATGTGTGCCCGTAATTGTCTCGTCGCTGTCGGTGCTGACGGTGATGTTCCCCGCAGTGCCGCTGACCCTCTGCGCCTTGCCCTTCACGAAACGGACGCCTTCATCCGTCATGGTATCGATCACCACTTGGACCGATTCCCTGTCGTCGCGGCCCATTGGCGCGCCCGGTTCGATCACGGTCACTTCGCTGCCCAGCCTGCGGAAGCTTTGCGCCATTTCCATGCCGATCACTCCGCCGCCGATTATGACCAGGTGGCCCGGCTGCTCGTTCAGGTCGAACAGGTTTTCATTGGTCAAATAGGGTGTGCTATCCAGCCCCTCTATCGGCGGTACGAACGGTTCGGACCCGGTGGCGATAACAATGCGCGGGGCGGTTAGCGTGCGCCCGCCCACTTCGACAGATTGCCTGCCGGTGATCATCGCCCGGTCCAGGATTACCTCGCAGCCCATCTCTTCGAACGTTTCTTTTGAATCGTGCGGTTCGATATGCGCGATCGCATCGTGGATGTGCTTGTGCACCCCGGACCAGTGGACGGTCGGGGCGGCCAGCTGCACGCCGTAACGCTTTTCCTCACGCGCTTCCTGCGCGCGCTTCGCTGCGGTGATCAGCGCCTTGCTGGGCACGCAGCCATTGTTGAGGCATTCGCCGCCCATCTTGTTGCCTTCGATCAAGGCGACCTTCAGTCCGAACAGCGCACATCCGCCAGCCGCGGTAAGGCCGGCGGCACCGCCGCCGATTACGATCACATCATGGGTAAATTTCATTGTGCCCTCTCCGTAACCAACTATGGCCTGCAAACGAAACCTTTTGTGTCGGCGGCCGCATTGGTAGTGGCCTGCACTTCGTGGTCCGGAGAAACTTGGTTACATGAATATCGAAAACAGCCGTGATTATTACGGCAAGGTGCTTGGCGGGTCGGACGATCTTAAAACCGATGCCTGCTGCACCACCGAAGCACCGCCGCCAGCCGTCATGGACGCGATGCGGAATGTGCACGACGAAGTAAGGGCGCGGTATTACGGGTGCGGCCTGGTCAGCCCGCAGGCCATCGAAGGGGCGCATATCCTCGACCTTGGCTCGGGCAGCGGACAAGATGCCTACATCCTCGCGCAGATTGTCGGCGAACACGGCACGGTAACCGGCGTCGATACAACACCCGAGCAACTGGCCGTGGCCAACGAACATCTCGAATGGCACCGGGCCCGGTTCGGGTACCAGAAATCCAACGTGATGTTCGTGGAAGGCGATATCGAGAAGCTCGACGAACTGGGCCTGCCGGAAAATCATTATGACGTGATCGTATCGAACTGCGTGATCAATCTGGTGGCTGACAAACAGGCTGTATTTTCCGCCGCCTACCGCCTGCTGAAACCGGGCGGTGAGCTGTATTTTTCCGACGTGTATTCGGATCGCCGGGTGCCGGCTGACCTGCAGAACGATCCCGTGCTGCACGGCGAATGCCTGTCCGGCGCGCTGTATTGGGGCGATTTCATCGACCACGCCAAGAAAGCCGGTTTCCTCGATCCGCGGCTGGTGTTCAGCAGGCCGCTGGCCATCGGGGATGCCGAAGTTGCGGCGAAACTGGACGGTATCGAATTCCATTCCGCGACCTTTCGGCTGTTCAAACTGCCTGAACTTGAAATGCAGTGCGAGGATTACGGCCAGGCGGTAATCTACAAAGGCACGGTCAAGGGGCAGGAACGCATTTTCGAGCTGGACGATCATCACCATATCGAAGCCGGGCGGATTTTCCCGATCTGCGGGAACAGCTGGAAAATGCTCGCCGATACGCGGTTTGCAGAACACTTCACCTTCATCGGCGATTTCAGCAAGCATTGCGGGGTGTTCCCCGATTGCGGGGTCGCCATGCCGTTCACCGACGCTGGTGATGCCGGTTCTGCAGCCCCGGCAGCCTGCTGTTGAAAATTTTCCTGACCGGAGCCGCCGGCCTGATCGGCGGCGAAGTTGCTGCGCGCCTGTTGGCCCAAGGTCACAGCGTGACCGCAATGGTGCACAACAACCGCGATATTCGCGCCAATGATGGCAGCGAGGTTCAGCCTGATGAGGTCGTCACAGGCGATGTGTCAAAGCCTCTGTTCGGCTGGGACAAGAGCGAGTGGGACCGGCTGACGGGCGGCCACGATCTGCTGATCCACTGCGCGGCCACGGTCAGGTTCGATCTGGATGAAGAAACATACCGTGCCGTGAACACCGGCGGCGCTGCCAATGCGCTGGAATTTGCCCGATCGGGCGAAATGCCGATCCTGCACGTCAGCACAGCCTATGTCTGCGGCACGCGCGATGGCCGCATTCTGGAAGAAGACCGTGTGCCCGATCGCGGGTTCGCCAATGGATACGAGGCAAGCAAGGCCTCTGCCGAGAAACTGGTCCGCGCCAGCGGTGTGCCGTTCGCGATTGCCCGGCCCAGCATCGTAGTGGGTGAAAGCGGCACAGGACGCATTCGGCAATTCGACACCACCTATGCGGCCTTCAAACTGATCGCGGAAGGGCGCGTGCGTCACATGCCTGCACGCAGCGGCGCAACGCTCGATTTCGTGCCGCTCGATCATGTCGCGGCGGGCATAACCGCACTGGCCGGCAATATGCGCCGGGCGCAGGGCGGGGCCTATCACCTGGTGTCTGGCACGCCGATCCCGGTGCAGGCTTTTACCGACGGGATCGCGGCTTTCCCTCAGTTTCACCGGCCCCAATTGGTCGAACCGGACGATTTCGACCCGTCAGTTCTGCCGCCGCTCGAACGGCGCCTCTACAAGCGGGTGGCGGGTCTCTATGCCAGCTATTTTCAGCGCAATCCGCAATTCGATGACCGCGCCGCGCAGGAAATGACCGGTCTGGTTTGTCCTGCGACCGGGCCGGAATATCTGCACCAGCTGATTCAATATTGCGTGGATGTGGGGTTTCTTGCCGGGGCAGAAATCGCTGCCGAATAACACCTAGCGGATATCGGGGTAATCTTTCGCCATGCGCGAGCGTGCACCAACGGCCCACAGGATGCCGACCTTGAAATAGATCCAGTTGGCTTTGAGCGGGCCCCATGCCGCGATCCGCCGGTCAGATGTCTGGACCCAGCGTCGCACCATCCTGATCTTCCCGAGGCGGGCGAATTTCACGCACAAATCCGCCTCTTCCATCACTGCATCGCTGGGGGTGCAGCCACCGATTTCCAGAAACTGACGGCGGCGAAAAAACATTGCGTGATCCCCGAACAGCAGCCGGACACCGCGGATAAACAGGTGCGGCCGGGTGATCAGCGGCGCGTACCATGTCTTGATCCAGTTGTGGAACGTGGTGACCCAGCGGGTCTTGTCAGGCCCCTTGATTAGCGGGGTAAAGCTGGCGAGAGCGATCCTGCGATCGGCCATGGTGTCGCGGATCACCTGCACCATGTCGCCAGGTGGGGCGGTGTCGGCGTGCAGGATGCAGACAAGTTCTGCCTGCACCGCGGCAACCCCTGCATTTATCTGGACCGCCCGCCCGGTCGCGGTTTCCAGCACACGAAAACCCGCCTCGCGGATCAGGTCGCAGCTGGCATCGGTGCTGCCGCCATCGACAAACAGAACTTCCGCAGGCGCGGGGTTCAGGCCGCGCAGAACATCGAACATGTCCGGGAGGGCCTGCTGCTCGTTCAGCACTGGAAGCACGATGCCAACTTGCTGGTCTGCTGCTATCACGGCAGGAAATCCGGCCAGTTTTCAAGATCGGCTGCAGTATCGATGTCGCTCAGCTCGGGCAGAACGGCGGGCCTGATCCCCTGCTTTACAAAGCGGCTGACCGTATCGGCAAAGACACTTTGCGTGCTCCAAGCCATGTCGGTGAAGGCGAACTCTGCAGGTTCATTGTAGCCGAGCAGGTAATATCCGCCGTCGCTGGCCGGGCCGATTACCATGTCTTCGCTTTGCAAGGTGTCGCGGGCGGCCTGCAACACGGCGGGGGTGAGGCCGGGGCAGTCGCTGCCAATCAGGATCGCAGGCGCGGGCACGCGGGCCAATTTGTCGGTCAGGTCACCGCCCCCTTGATCGACCACGCGCAAATCTTCGCCCAGGCCGCGCTTGAACTGATCGATCGGAGCGCCGGTGACGCGCAGTTCGAACGGAACGCCGCTCGCCCTTGCGACTTCCACTGTATGCGCCAGCAGTTTGGTATAGATTGCCGCAGCACCAGCCGCTCCGAACCCGGGGATCAGGCGGGTTTTGGCCTTGCCCGGTTCAGGCCAGCGGCAGAAAATTCGGATTAGCGGCATCGCTTCGGGGTTAAGCATGACCCATTCTCTAACTGCTCGACTGCGGGCGCGCCATAAGGCAATGTGGGACCATGAAATCTGGTAAGCTAGCGATGATGGTTGCTGCAGGCGCAGTAGTTGGCGGAATTTTGCTGGCAGAGCGCAAGCGTCCGCTACGGCATCAGGACAAGCCGGCTATTCCGCGGAACCTGCGCAACGCAGCGCTGGGTGCCGGGTGCGCGGTATTCGTGGCTGCAGTTGAGGAACCGCTAACCCAAGCCATCGCGCGCGGCAATCTGGCCGGGAAGCGCGGTTTCGCGCAGAAACTGCCGCGCCCCTTGCGCCTTATCGGCGGGATCGCGGCGATGGATTACGGATTTTACTGGTGGCACGTTGCCACCCACAAGGTTCCGTTCCTGTGGCGCTTTCACAGGGTGCATCATATCGATCCGGACATGGACGCGAGCACGGCGGTCCGCTTTCACCCGCTTGATATGCTGGTTTCGCTTCCGTGGCGGCTGGTTCAGGTGCGGCTATCGGGCGCGAGCCCCAAATCGCTGCGCTGGTGGCGCAATTTCTTCAACTTTTCGATCCTGTTCCATCATTCGAACATGAAGCTGCCCGGCCGCACGGACGAGACGCTGGCAAAGGTGCTGACCACACCGGAAATGCACGGCATCCACCACTCCAGCATCAAGGCAGAGCGGGACAGCAATTATACCAGCGGGCTCAGTTTCTGGGACAGGCTGCACGGGACCTATCGCAGCTCGCCGCCGCAGGACGAGATCGATATCGGTGTGTACGAACAGTTTTCAGGTAACGATGTCCCGATTGATCAGTCGCTTGGGGCACCGTTTCGCGAGGTGCCGCGCCAGCGCTGATCTCTAAGCGCCAACCGCATTCTTCACATCGCCGACAAAGCTGGAGCGTCTGATCGCGTGGTATAGCATCCGGGTTGCAATTCTGCCGGGCAGCTTCATGTCCCGCTGGACCTGCAACAGCAACATGACGCGGGGTTCATCCGACATGTTCCAAACCTCATGCGGATAGGTTTCATCGAACACAAACCATTCGCCTTCGCGCCATTGATGCGTTGTGCCATCGACAGCGATTTCGCAACGTTTCCCATCTTTCGGCAACATCAGGGGCAAGTGGCAATTGAGCCATGATTTGGTCAATCCACGGTGCCGGGGAACATGCGTCCCCGGTTCCATGATCGATAGGAATGCGACAACGACGCCGGGGATCCGGCTGATCGCGTCGGCAATCAGCGGGCAGCGCGCCTGATTGTCTGCCGCGTGATACCCGTATCCCTGAAAAAAGAAGCTCTTCCATGCTGGCGAGGACGCAATGCGCCTATGGTCTGGCGAAATCTTGCCGAGCGGGGGGATTATCTCTCTTTCACGCATCAGCGGGATGATCTCGTCCCGCATCGCGCTCCATTCCCTGGCAACTTCGTTTAATCCGGGGATCAGCCGGGCGTCGATCACCGGGGTGTCGCCAATCAAGGATTGTCCCGCCAGAAACCGGTTCACCGGATCGCGAAGCCGTTTTCCGATCCTGACCAGCGGCTTTTGCCTAGGGCGAACGTAATGCTCCGCATGTTGCGGATCGGGCGCGACCCCCCTCTGGCGAGGCGGCTGGTACATGCCGCAATGCTATCAGGCTTGCAGGCGCCAGCCTTGGAAAAACGCGACGCCGCCAGCGATTGCCTAAGCGAGCGCGTTGGCAGCTGCGACTGCGATTTGTTCGAGTGTGTAGGGTTTGACTACCAGCGGTATCGCCGAAAATTCCGGCGGTACGACATCGTCGCCGCCATAACCCGAAGCGAAAAAGAATGGCACATTCGTTTTCGTGAGCTGTTCGGCAATCGGCAGGCTGGTTTCCTGCCCAAGGTTGAAGTCAAGCATGGCCACATCGATTTTCTCGGATCGCATCATTTCGGCGGCCCGGTCAATGCTCGCTGCCAGCAGTACATTGTCTGCCCCCAGCTCGCGCAATTTGTCTTCCGCATCGAGTGCGATGATCATGCTATCTTCGACCAGCAGGACAGTCTTGCCCTTGAGCACATCTGCCGAGCCTGATGCGGGAGATTGCGGCATTGCAGCGCTGGCAACCGGTTCCTGCGCGACAATATGCCTTTCGGGAATGCAGAATTGTGCCTGCAAGCCGGAGGGCTTGTAATTGACATCGGCCTCTCCGCCCAGCTCGTGCGGGATGGAGCTTGATATTACGGTCGTTCCGAACCCCTTGCGCGATGGAGGTTCGACCATCGGGCCGCCGGCTTCCTTCCATGTGAAGTGCAAATGCCCGTCAGTGTCCACCGACCAATCGATATTGACCGATCCGCTGTCGCTCAGTGCGCCGTACTTGGCCGCATTGGTGGCCATTTCATGGATAACCAGCGCAACGATAGGCACGGCCTGTGGCTTGATCGAAACTGCCGGGCCCGACAGACGAACGCGGTCGCTACCCTTGGATAGATAGGCCGAAAATTCGACTTTCAGAATCTCTTTGAAGCTTGCGGGGACCCAGTTTTCTGCAGTCAGCAGGTCGTGCGCGTTGGCCAAAGCCTTGACCCTGCTTTCCAGTGTATCGACCACTTCGTCGATGGTCCCGCCTTCGCGCTTCGTTTGCGCCATAAGTGCCCGGATGAGCGCAAGGATATTGCGGACCCGGTGATTGAGTTCCGCGATCAGCAATTGCTGTTGCTCGGCCGCACGCTTGCGGTCTTCGTTCGCTTCTTCACTAAGATGCAGAACCACTTCGAGCAGCGTTGTACGCAGCGATTCAGCTGTGCGGACGTCAGATGGAGAGAACGGTTCCGAGGTTCCGCGGACCAGTTCGGACCATTCCTCGAAGCTCTTGCGCGGGGTCAGGCGAGGGCCGTCCTCGCCTTGTTCGACAGATTTGGCCTGATCGCCGGCCCAGCGCACGGAACGTAGTTTTTCCTCGCGGAACAGGATCAGATAATCGCGTGGGCGTCGTGAAATGGGGATCGACAGCATCCCGCCGAGTGGCGAGTTGGAACTGGCGAGCTCGGGCAAGAATTCGGCAATCCGGCTGGTGTGCTGGATCGTCTGGGCATCGCGGCGGTTCAGCGCATCGACCAGTTTCATGAACTGCGCCTTGGTCGGGGCCAGCCCGCTAAGCGCGGTCGTGCCTTCAACATGGACGCCTACGCCATCGCATTCGATAGCCCGGGGCAACAGTTCGCTCAGCCAGTCGGCATCTGCGAGCCGATCCTTGTCCTGCGCTGCTGCACTCATCAGCCGGTTCGACACATGGCGCGCCCTGCGTTCACTTTCCGAGATCTGCTCGCGAAGCTTGCTTTCGATCTGAAGCGAGAAAATCTGCCCGAACAGTTCTGCCGCGCTGCGTTCGGCAAAGCTGGGAAGCCTCGGGCTGTCATGGTGGCACACGATCATGCCCCATAATTTGCCATCGACCACGATTGAGACAGACAGCGACGCACCAACCCCCATGTTGCGCAAATATTCAAGGTGGATCGGCGACACTGCCCTGAACAAAGCGAGCGACAGGTCGAGCGGTTTTCCTTCGCCCGCGGGTTCGATAGGCACAGCTTCGCCCTGCACATCGGCGATGATCCGAAAGGTGTTTCGCAGATAGAGAGCGCGTGCCTGCTGCGGAATGTCGGTGGCGGGAAAATTGAGCCCGATATAACTATCGATGTCCGGTGCAAGCGATTGCGAGACCACTTCGCCGCTGCCGTCTTCTGCGAAGCGGTACATCATTACACGGTCGTAACTCATCAGCGAACGAAATTGGCGCGCGCCCTCTTTCAGCAGTGCCGAAACATCCTTGCAACTGCCGAGCCGGGTGAGCGAACTGCGCACCAGAGATGACACTTCGACCTGATCACCCTGCGCCGGTTCGCACTCCACGATCACTGCGTTGTCGGAAAAATGCACGGCGATGTCGTAGGGTTTGCCCCCGTCCACCAGCGGCACGTCGAACATCCGTTCAACCGCGTCTTTTGAACGGAGCAGAGCAATGCGCGAACGAATTTTGTCGATTGCCGATTTCTGGAGGAGACCGCTCAGCGGTTTTCCTGGCAGGTCAGCGGCTGCGACCCCAAGATGATCCAGCGTATTGGCTGCGCGCTGGACAATCCAGTCTGCGCTGGTGGCGATCAGGAATCCGATTGGCTGAATGCCGCCCGGGGTGTGGATCGGTTCACGATCGCAATTTGTAAGTCCGATCTTCTCGTCGGCGGGTAAAAGATTATTCATTCAGAAGATTCCGACTTGTGAGCAAGAGTTTGAAATGTCCGGAAAGCAGACTTGGCGCCCGTCAGCGCCCGGTCCAGCCATGCGGTTGGATGCTGCTGTGCCTGTTCGTCCAGCGCATCGCAAAAAGCGCGCCAGTTTCTGCCTGTTTCCGGAGTTGACGCAAGATAGGAACGCGGCGAGCCTGTGGGTATGCGCTGACAAAGTATCTGGCCGCCCAAGCGTGACCCTTCCAGCACATATTGGACCCCCCATGCGGCGGCATCATCATACTGTCTATCAGCGCTGCAAGGCGAGACATGGATTTCGCCTGACAAGGTTAGTAGATCGTCTGCGGCCATCGGCAGGCGCGGCTTCCACTCGCTCCATCCGGCATGTTGAAGCCCTGGTTCCAGCTCGGCCAGGGCGGCGCGGTGGACCGTCAGGAAGGCTGTGTAATCGGCGGGGTTGGCCAGATCGAACTTCTCAAATGCCAGTTCGGTCAGTTCATGTTCGGCCGAAGTTGCTTCGCGCAAGGCAAAGCGGGCCGACCGAGATTTCTCTCCGTCAACCTTTGGTCCACCATCAACCTCAGCTAGCAACCCGATACGCACAAATCCTCGACCCTGTCAGAACACTACGCTCCAGATCAGCATTAGTGCCTGAAATATTGCTGTTTAATGGACGCGGGCTGATGGATTCAGGTTTAGCCCGCCTGCATTTTCGCAACCCATTGGTCGACCCGCTTTTCCAGCAGGTCCAGCGGCACCGGGCCGCCGCCCAAAACCGTATCGTGGAAACCGCGAATGTCGAATTTGTCGCCCAGCGCCTGTTCCGCCTCTGCGCGCAGTTCCTGTATCTTGATCATGCCGATCTTATAGGCGGTCGCCTGTCCGGGCATGACGATATAGCGGCGCACTTCGGATTTCACCGCCGCTTCCGGGATGGGCGAATTGGCGAGGAAATAATCGACCGACTGCTGTTCGCTCCAACCTTTGGAGTGGATGCCGGTGTCCACCACCAGCCTGATCGCGCGCCACATTTCCGTCGTCAGGCGGCCAAAGTCAGAATACGGGTCCTTATAGGCGCCCATCTCCTTGGCCAGTTTCTCCGAATAGAGACCCCAGCCCTCTCCGAAGGCCGGAATATACCCGCCCTGCGCACGGAATTTCGGCACGCCAGTCAGTTCCTGTGCGATCGACAGTTGCATATGATGTCCGGGATTGCCTTCGTGATAGGCGATCACTTCGAGGCTGGGGATCGACATGGCGCGCATATCTGAAAGGTGCGCGTAATAAATGCCGGGGCGCGAGCCATCTGGTGTGCCCGGGCGGTAATGCTGGGCGGCACCATCCTGTTCGCGGAACGGCTCCACACGCCGGACCTCAAGCGGTGCCTTAGGCAGAATGCCGAAATAATCGGGCAGCCGGGTCTTGATGAAGGCAAGGTGTTCCTCAGCAGCGTCGATGTAATCCTGCGCGCCTTTGTCATCGTCGGAGAAATAGAACTGGTCGTCTTCCCGCATGAATGTGAAGAATGCCTGCAAGTCCCCATCGAAGCCGACCGCGTTCTTGATCGTTTCCATTTCGCCGCGAATGCGGGCTACTTCCGACAGGCCGATCTCGTGAATCTCGTCTGCAGTCAGCGATGTCGTGGTCATCTGGTTCAGGCGGAAATTGTAGAATTCCGCGCCGTCTGCCAGTTCGCTTACGCCTTTCGCTTCTGCATCGGCGTTCTCTTTGTCTTCGGTGAACCAGTCGATCACCCGCTGATAGGCAGGCTGCAAGTCCTGCGTCAGTGCAGTGCGGGCCTGTTCACGCAGTTCGTCCGCGCGGGTTTCGGTGATGGTACCGTCCTCGACCAGCTTGGCGAGGTGGCCTTCGCTGGCAGTCCAGAGCGCGGATGCCTCGCCATTGCCAAACGGCGCGCCGCTGGTGATCTTGCGGGATTCGGCAATCACCGCGTCGTAGGAGAACTGCGGCGGGCGCGTGCCTGCTGCGGCATTGCTTTGCGCCCTGACCAGCAATTGGTCGATCGCTGTGCCGATACCGGAAATCCGGGAAATGAACGCGGTCATGTCGGCTTCGCTATCGACCCGGTGCTGGCTGATCAGGAAGCTGGGCAGGGCGGAATGCGCGCCGTTCATCTGGTGGAGAATGTAGGCCTGATTGCGGAAATCTGCCGCCTGCTCGACCTGATCCTTGCGGAATTGCCACATATCCCACGAAAGCTTAGCGTCATCGGACAGTTCGTCGTAATCGAAATTCGCTTCCATTTCGGCGGTGGTGTCTTGCCACCAATCGAGCTGCCGCTGTTCCGCCTCGACGCTCAGATCGTCGATCTTGTCATAGTCGGTTTTCAGCCCAAGCGATGTCTGGCGCAGCGGGCTGAAGGCGAGTTCTTCCTCGAATTTGGTGTCGAACCATAGGTTGATGCATTCCGTTTCGCTCGCGGCTGAACATTCGAATGGCGCGGGCGCAGCGTTCAGCTGCCCGCAGCTCACAACGGCGGTGGATGCCAGCAATACGGCTAGAATACGGGTCATCGGCTTGGTCCTCTCGGGAATTGGATTCGCTCTCCGCAGCAGCATGGGGCAGCCGGGCTAAAAAGAACAGAGGCGGCGGCCAGACGGCTCCGCGAAATCAGAACCAGGCGCGGATGCCGGCAAGGAAAGCCAGCCCGTCCGTGCCGCGGCCTTGGGCGCGGGCAATGTCGGCGGTTTCGCCCAGCGACGTTTCATAGCCCACGCCGATATAGGGCGCGAATTCCCGCGTGATTTCATAGCGCAAGCGGAGCCCGGTTTCGAGTTTCGTCAGTCCCGCGCCCAGATCACGCTCGGGAATATCCTGCGCTGCCAGTTCCAGTTCGGCGCGCGGTTGCAGGATCAGCTGCTGTGTTATCTTCTGATCGTATTCCCCTTCGCCCCGTGCCGTCAGATCGCCGCGGTCGGACAGGAACAGAGCCGCATCGACGTGCCACATGTAAGGGGCAAGGCCCTGGACGCCGAGAACCAGATGGCTGCGGGTTTCAGGTTCCAAATCAAGCTTCGCGCCCGTTTGAAGATCGAAGAAAGGGCCGATCGCCCGGCTGTAAAGCAGCTGGATTTCGGCATCTTCGACAGATACGCCAAGCTCGCCTTCACCTTCCGACTTGATGAAAACGCGGTTCAGATCGCCGCCGTACCAGCCCTGGATATCCCACAACATTGCACCTTCGCCGCTGACGATGCGGGCTTCCAGCCGTTCGACCATCAGCACACCGGTGGTCATCCCGCCATTTTCGCGTGCCAGCTGCGTGCGCGACCCTGCCATGGCCCGTTCGCCCCAGATCGCATCGGCCGCATGGCGCGGCCCGTCGAACGCGCGGGCGGGCGGCGGCGCGGACGGCGCGGGAGCAGCATCATGGTTCATCTGGCCGTGCTTCATAACGCCGTGGGTTTCTGCCGGTTTCTGCTCGGCATTTTGTCGATGATCCATCGATCTGTGATCCATTGAACCTTGATCCGGCGTGCTTTTTTCGTCCGTGGTCGATGGTTGCGCAGCGCCATTGCTCTGACGTGCGCCGTGACTTTGATGATCCTGCGCAGCCAGAGGGGCGGCCCCGCTCAGCAGGATGGCGGCAGCGGCGATCCGCATCATGCGTCCCCCGGGAACGGGCGAACGGTGACAACCTGCATCATGCCGGCGTGCATGTGGTATAATAAATGGCAATGGAACGCCCAGTCGCCCGGCTCATCCGCAGTCAGATCGAATGTCGCGCTGCTGCCTGGCTGAACGATCACCGTGTGTTTGCGCGGCTGGTGCATGTTGTGCTCGCCGCCATTCACCAATTCAAAGAAATGCCCGTGGAGATGGATCGGATGCGCCATCATCGTATCGTTGACGAGCTTCACCCGGACCCGTTCGTCATAACCGAAGCGGATCGGGTCCTCTGACACGGAGGTGAATTTCTTCCCGTCGAATGACCACATATAGCGTTCCATATTGCCGGTAAGATGGATTTCCATCTCACGCTCCGGCATCCGGTGCGGGTTCATCTTCTTCGACTTCAGATCGGTGTAGCGCAGCACCCGGTGCGGCACATTGTCGAGGCCGAGGCCGGGGTAATCCATCCGGTCCACCGGCATCGGGCTGATCATGTCGACTCCCGGGCCGCCCTTTACATCTGGTGGCACCAGCCTCTTGTCGCGCATCGAATGGTTCAAGCTGCCATGATCCATGCCCGAATGATCCATCGAGCCCATATCCATTCCCATGCCCATATCGGCCATGGTCAGCGTGGGCACTTCGCGCAGCGGCGGGGGGCTGGCGCGGCGACCGGGATGTGAAGTCAGGCTGGCAACGCCCATTCCGCTGCGATCCATCGATTCTGCCACAATGGCATGGCTGCCGGCGGGCGGAGTGACCACGACATCGTAAGTTTCCGCAACGCCGATCTGCAATTCATCGACCATCACATCGGCCACGTCCTGCCCATCGGCCTGAATGACCGTCATCGGGACGCCGGGGATGCGCATATTGAAGAACGTCATCGCGCTGCCATTGATGATGCGCAGGCGGACTTTTTCGCCCGGCTGGAACAGGTATTCCAGATTGTCGGCCGGACCGTGACCGTTGATCAGATAGGTGTAGGTCGATGCCGTGACGTCGGCGATATCGCGCGGGTTCATTCGCATTTTGCCCCACATTCGGCGCTGCTCGCCCGAGAGGTCGCCTTCCGACGCGGTCATCATCGAACGGTTGAAGTAATGTTCGCCAACCTTCAGCTTGCGCATGATTTCATGCGGATGCATCGGGGTGAATTCGCTAAGCAGGACGACATAGTCGCGGTCGTATGCGCTGTCTGAACCGTCCTTTGCCTCGATCACGATCGGGCCGTAATGTCCCATCTGTTCCTGCAGACCGGAATGGCTGTGCCACCAGTATGTGCCAGCCTGACGGATGGGAAACTCATAGGTGAATGTTTCGCCCGGTTTGATCCCGGGAAAGCTAACGCCGGGCACGCCGTCGAACTGAAACGGCAGCAGCAGGCCGTGCCAGTGGATCGAGCTGTACTCATCCAGATTGTTGGTCACGTGCAGGCGCAAATCCTGCCCTTCGCGAAGGCGGATCAGCGGGCCCGGGATCATTCCGTCCACGGCAACCGCATGGCCGCTGCGACCCCCGGTGGCGAAATGCGCGTTGCCGATCGAGAGGTTGATATCCTCGCCCGAATAGGTGCCGAACCCTTTCCTGGCTTCGCGTATGGAGCCGCCCTTTGCCCATACCGGGCAGGGCAGCGCGGAAGCCGCGGCCAATGCGGCGGTGCTGGTGATCAGCCCTCTTCTCGAAAGCAGGGGGGTGGCAGGCTTGAAGACTTGCGACATGCAGGTCTATATATACCCCTATAGGGTATTTGAAAGGGTCAGAATTCAATGCCAGATTCTCAGTCTGCAGACGCGAAATCGAACGTCAACCGGCTAAACCGCATTGCCGGCCAGGTTAAGGGCATCGGCCGGATGATCGAAGATGATCGGTACTGTATCGACGTGCTTACCCAGATCGCAGCGGTCAAGGCGGCGCTGGGGAAAGTCGAAAGCGCGGTGCTGAAACAGCACGCTGCCTGCTGCGTGGCTGAGGCAATCGCGAGCGGTGATGAACAAGAGCAGCGCCAGAAATTTATCGAACTGGTGGATCTGATCGAGAAGCGGCGCTGATATAATGCTGCCTTGACAGAAAAGGCCCGGCGGATCGCTCCGCCGGGCCTTTCTTTTCGGTAAGACCGGATGGTTTTGGAGGCTTAGAAGCCGCCCATACCGCCCATGCCGCCCATGCCGCCCATATCGGGCATGCCAGGTCCGGCGTCCTTGTCTTCCGGAGCGTCGGTGATCGCCGCTTCGGTGGTGATCAGCAGGCCGGCAACCGAAGCTGCGTCCTGCAGCGCAGTGCGAACAACCTTGGTCGGGTCGATTACACCGGCTTTCACCAGGTCTTCATAGGTGTCGGTTGCAGCGTTGAAGCCCTGCGTCTCGTCGTTTTCGCGCAGCAGATTGCCCGAAACAACCGCGCCGTCATGGCCAGCGTTCGATGCGATCTGGCGGATCGGTGCGAGGATCGCCTTGCGGATGATGTCGATACCGCGGGTCTGGTCGTCGTTTTCGCCTTTCAGGCCGTCCAGCGCCTTGGTCGCGTAAAGCAGTGCAGTACCGCCGCCCGGGACGATGCCTTCTTCAACAGCAGCGCGGGTAGCGTGGAGCGCGTCATCGACACGATCCTTGCGTTCCTTCACTTCGACTTCGGAAGCGCCGCCGACCTTGATCACGGCAACACCGCCAGCGAGTTTCGCCAGACGTTCCTGCAGCTTTTCCTTGTCGTAGTCGGAAGTGGTGGCTTCCATCTGCGCCTTGATTTCACCGACACGGGCCTGAATCTCTTCAGCCGAACCAGCACCGTCGACGATGGTGGTGTTATCCTTGTCGATGGTGACGCGCTTGGCTTCACCGAGCATGCCCAGCGTGACGTTCTCGAGCTTGATGCCGAGATCTTCGCTGATCATTTCGCCCTTCGACAGGATCGCGATGTCCTGCAGCATGGCTTTCCGGCGATCGCCGAAACCTGGTGCCTTGACCGCAGCAACTTTCAGGCCGCCGCGCAGCTTGTTGACCACGAGGGTCGCCAGCGCTTCGCCTTCGATGTCTTCTGCGATGATCAGCAGAGGACGGCCCGACTGCATGGCAGCTTCGAGAACCGGCAGCATGTCCTTGAGGCTCGAAAGCTTTTTCTCGTGGATGAGAATGTAAGGGTTTTCGAGTTCAACCGACATCTTGTCAGGGTTGGTGATGAAGTAAGGCGACAGGTAACCGCGGTCGAACTGCATGCCTTCGACAACGTCGAGTTCAAACTCGAGGCCCTTGGCTTCTTCGACGGTGATTACGCCTTCCTTGCCGACCTTTTCCATGGCTTCAGCGATTTTCTCGCCGACTTCACGGTCGCCGTTGGCAGAAATGACGCCAACCTGAGCGATCTCTTCGCTGCCCGAAACGTCTTTCGAACGGCTCTGAAGGCTTTCGGTTACGCGGGCTACCGCGGTGTCGATGCCGCGCTTCAGATCCATCGGGTTCATGCCCGCAGCAACTGCGGTCATGCCTTCGCGGATAATCGCCTGGCCCAGAACTGTTGCAGTGGTGGTGCCGTCACCGGCGAGGTCGTTGGTCTTCGACGCAACTTCCTTCAGCATCTGCGCGCCCATGTTCTCGAACTTGTCTTTCAGTTCGATTTCCTTGGCGACGGTGACGCCGTCCTTGGTGATACGGGGTGCGCCGAAGCTCTTGTCGATTACAACGTTACGGCCTTTCGGGCCGAGCGTTACTTTAACGGCGTTTGCGAGCGTATCTACGCCCTTGAGGATGCCTTCGCGGGCATCGCGGCCGAACTTTACGTCCTTGGCTGCCATTGGTGTTTCTCCTGATTAGGTGTGAATTGAAAACAAGCGTGCGCAGTGGCGGATCAGGAAATGATCCCCATGATGTCGCTTTCTTTCATGATGATCAGATCTTCGCCGTCGACCTTGACTTCGGTGCCCGACCATTTGCCGAACAACACGCGGTCGCCAGCCTTGACGTCGAGTGCGATGCGATCGCCATCGTCGTCACGCGCGCCGTCGCCAACGGCAACGATTTCGCCTTCGCTGGGCTTTTCCTGTGCGCTGTCGGGGATGATGATCCCGCCTGCAGTCTTCTGATCGGCTTCGATCCGGCGTACGAGTACGCGGTCGTGTAGCGGACGAAATGCCATAGTGATGACCTCTTCGTTAGAGTGGTTGAAAAGTTGGGTTGGCACTCTCACCATGAGAGTGCCAGCGAGGTGCAAATGGGGATGCGCCTATGGAGAGTCAACAGGCCCGGCGATGAAAAAGTTTCGCGTTTTTCGCTGCGGTGTGGCCTGTGTCAGCCAGCCTGTAGCAGCACGCCCGGTTCTGATTGCTTGGCTTACTCGGCTTTTGCTGGGCGCGTGGTCAGACCGATCCGGTCGCGCAGCAGCCAGCGCCAGATCAGAAACAGCGCAGCAACTGCAAGACCGGTGGCAAGCCCGATCCAGACCCCTGTTCCGCCAAGCGGGGTGAGGAAGCCGAGATATAGCGACACGCCGATCCCCGGCACCCAGTATGAAAAAATCGCGATCCACATCGGGATGCGGGTATCCTGCAATCCGCGCAACGCCCCGGCGGCGACCGCCTGCAGGCCGTCCACCAACTGAAAAGCAGCGGCGATGACCAGGTATCGCAGCGCAAACCCGACCAGCACCGCGTTCTTGGCCGCTTCGGGATCGATATAGATATGCAGCAGCGTGCGCGGCATGAAGATCATCGCAGAACACGAAAACGCCATGAAACCGGTTCCGACGAAAATCGCGGACCATCCGGCGCGGCCCATGCCTTCGCGGTCGCGTGCGCCATAGAAATAGCCGACCCGAATGGTCGCCGCCTGCCCGACACCGAACGGCACCTGGAACGCCAGTGCCGCAATCTGCAAGGCGACCGTATGCGCTGCCAATTGCGCAGTGCCGATATTGCCCATCAGAAACGCCGCTGCCCCGAAGATTCCCGCCTCGGCCGTGATCGTCAGCGCAATCGGCGTGCCGATTTTCACAATCGCCCGGAACCGTTCCCAGTCGGGCACCCACCAGCGGCCAAAGATATGATACCGGTGCATCAGCGGGTCCAGGCGGATCGCGATGACATAGGCGGCAAGCGTCACCAGCGACGTGATGATCGTTGCCACCGCAGCGCCCGTCAGCCCCATTTCCGGCGCGCCGAAATTGCCGAAGATAAAGGCATAGTTTGCCAGCGCGTTCACCCCGATGCCGCCAGCGGTGATGAGCGTCGCAAAGATCGGACGGCCAAGCGCGGATACAAAATTGCGCAGCACATTGTTCAGCACCATCGGGATCATCGACCAGATGATGACGGTCATATAGGCGCTCGACATCGCGATAATCTCGCTCTGCTGGCCGGTAATGCGGGAGAGCGGACCAATGCCGAGGCAAATGATCATACCCGCCGCGCCGCTTATCACCGACAGCCACAGCGCCATGCGGGTCGCACGCCGCACCGGGCGCAGGGCCGGGGCGCGTTCGCCCAGATCGGCGGCGATGACCGGGGCGACCGCACCCGTCAGGCCGGATAGTGCCCATAGGACCAGACCGAACAGCGCAATCGCCAGCGCCGAAGCTGCCAAAGGTGCTTCTCCGAGCCGGGCAATGAAGATCACATCGATTGCGTAGGTTAGCATCTGAAGCAGATTGGCGAGCGCGAGCGGCCAGCTAAGCCGAAGGGTGGCTGCCAGCTCTGTACGCCAAGGGGTTGCCCCTGCGGAATGGACGTAGGCCTGCGTCATAAAGCCGGTCCGGATAGGCCCGGGGAGTGGCAGTTGAAAGGCTGATGCGAAAAGCCGCGCCGCTTTCAGCAAGCGGCGCGGCTATCACGCAACAGCAGTCCCCGCGGGCAGTCAGCCGCCCTTGCGGCTGTCTTCGACCCTTCGGGCGATATCATCCGGCCATGTCACCGGCAGCTGTGTTTGCGGGTTGAAGGTTTCACCCTGATCGGCGGCTTCTGCGGCGGCGATTTCCTCTGCGCTCAGAAATTCGCTCGGTTCCAGCGCAAAGACGTCGAGCCCGCGGGTGATTTCGGTGCCGTAAATGCGGCCCTTGTACCAATAGGCTGACCAGTATCCGCCGGTCACAAGCTGATCTTCGTCGATGGGCCCGCGGTCGAAATAGGCGATTTCAAACGGATTTTGCGCATCGGTGAAATCGATCACGCTGATGCCGCCCTGATACCAGGCCTGCACGAAGATATCGCGGCCCGGCACCGGGATGATGGAACCGTTGTGCGCGACGCAGTTTTCCTTGTCCCCTTGCGGTGCCGGCAGCTTGTAAAGGCTGCGGAATTCAAGCTGCCCGTCGACTATCTCGTAAATCGCGTTCGCGCCCCAGTTGCGCGGGTCGGTTGCCTGGCACCGCGGGCGTCCGCCGCCGCCCCATTCATCGGTGAACAGCACCTTTGTCCCGTCATTGTTGAACGTGGCCGAATGCCAATAGGCAAAGCCCTTGTCGGTCACTTCGTCGATCCGCTTCGGCGCGCGCGGATCGGTGATGTCGAAAATGATGCCGTTACCCGAACACGCGCCCGCCGCGAGGTTGAGCGAAGGGAAAACGGTGATGTCGTGGCAATGGTTGGTTGAATTGGTTTCCTGCGTGTCTTCGCCGTGATCGCCGCCCTGCCACAGTCCGGCGAGGCGGCCGGTTTCCGGATCGGCGAACACGGCGGGACTATCGACGATGCGTGACCGCGAAGGATCGGCCAACGGGATTTCGATCACATCGATACGGAACAATGCGGTCCGGTCATCGCCGGGCACATCGCCGATGCAGCCGGCCAGTTCCTTCTCGTCGCGAATACGCGAGGTGCCGGAATTGTAGACGATCAGCGCATCATCGGTTTGCGACACAACCGAATGGGTGTGCGATCCGCGGCAGGTCTGGACCTGGCCCACCTGAACCGGATTGGTCAGGTCAGAAATGTCGAACACGCGCAGGCCGCGAAAGCGTTCTTCGCTGACCTTTTCGGTAACTCCCTGAAGCCCGCAATCAACGCGGGCGCGGGTGTCCTGCACACTCATCAGCAACAGATCGCCGACAATGGAAACGTCACCCTGCCCGCCCGGGCAGACGACCGAGCTGACGAGGCCGGGCGTTCCATCTTCGCCAAGCTTGTAGATGTTGAACCCGTGATAGCTGCCGGCAACCAGCAGATCCCCGCTGAACGCCATGTCGGTGTTGGCAAAATCGAGCAGAGGCCCGCGTTTCGCAAATTGCGGTTTGTCATCCTCACTGTCGCGCGGATCGGCAGAGGCCGCTTCTGCGTCGCTCTCTGCAACTTCGGTGCCGGCGTCTCCCTCAGTTTCGTCCTTCTTGATTTCCGGACGCAGTTCGCCCGGATTGGCCGGGTCGAAGAAGCCGACAGGTTTGGGCAGGGTCGCCACTTTCCGCAGGTTCAGAATTGCCTCACCAGCATCGGTCAGTCCTGCAGCCAGCGTCGCACGCGGATCATCGGACAGGCTGGCGAGAATTGCGTTCATCCGCTCGATCTCGGTGTTCTGGTCGTTCTTCACATCATCGGTGAATTCCAGGAACACCGGATCCGACGCGGTGCCCGGCTGTTCGATCAGGTCATCCACCATTTCAACCGCACCCTTGTGGTGGGCTATCATCAGCTCGAGGAACAGGCGATCGAAATTGGTGCCGGTGGATGCAGCCAGTTGCTTCATCTGTTCAGGCGTCGCCATGCCCATCATGCCCATATGCGCGGCGTGGCCCATGCCCTCCATACGCAGCGGTTCGTCCTTTTCAGCGAGCCAGTCGGTCATGAATTTCATTTCGTCTTTCTGGCTGGCATCAATGCGCCCGCCCAGTGCGACAATTTCTTCCTTGCTGGTGCGCTCTGCGATCAGCGCCGCCATTTCAACGGCTTGCTGGTGGTGTACGATCATGCCCTGCATGAACATCACGTCGGCAGGGGCGTATGCGGTGGAAGCAAGGGCGGTCGCCTGCTCAGCGGTCAGGCGCTGGGTCGGCTGGCCGGGCGCGCCCGGCTTCACGATCGGTGCATCCTGCGCGGTGGCAGCGGTCCCGGCAATCATGGCGGCGGCAGCGACGGCAGTGTAGAAACGGCATTTGGCGAGCATGTGCGATAGTCCCCTGATTTGACTGTTCGCAGTGCTGGCCCAGATTAGCAGGCATGCCAAGTGCAGTTTGCAGCAATAGGAAGACTGCTCATAGAAAAAGGGCGGCGCCAGTACGGCACCGCCCTTCCTCGGTGATCCTGAGCGGATCGAAGCGTAAGCGTTGGCTTACTTGAGTTCGACGGTACCGCCGGCTGCTTCGATCTTGCCCTTGATTTCTTCGGCTTCTGCCTTGTTCACGCCTTCCTTGAGTGGCTTAGGCGCGCCTTCGACGAGGCCCTTTGCTTCGGTCAGGCCCAGGCCAGTGATGGCGCGAACTTCTTTGATGACCTGGATTTTCTTGCCACCGTCGCCGGTGAGAATGACGTCGAATTCGTCTTTCTCTTCAGCAGCAGGTGCGTCGCCGCCAGCAGCTGGGCCAGCAACAGCAACTGCAGCAGCGGCGCTAACGCCCCACTCTTCTTCCAGTGCCTTGGCGAGGTCAGCTGCCTCGAGGACAGTCAGTTTCGAAAGTTCTTCAACAAGCTTGGCGATATCGGCCATGATGCTTTACTCCAATTAGATGACTTGGCGGGGCAAAAAGCGCCCCAAAATTGTTTCGCTTGAATAACCGCTTACGCTGCTTCTTTGGCGCCGTAGGCACCGAAGACGCGAGCAAGCTTGTTGGCCGGTGCGTTAACAACCTGAGCGATTTTCGTCGCCGGTGCGTTAACCAGACCAATAATCGTACCACGCAGTTCGTCGAGGCTTGGCATCGAGGCGAGTGCCTTGATTCCAGCTTCGTCGAGCATTTGTCCGCCCATCGAGCCGCCGACAATTTCAAGTTTGTCGTTCGACTTGGCGAATTCCACCGCAGCCTTGGCCGCCGCGACCGGATCTTCGGAATATCCGAGAGCGGTCGGACCGGAGAGCAATTCCTCCAGGCCTTCGTACTGGGTGTCTTTCAGGGCAAGCGCGGCAAGACGGTTCTTCGCAACCTTGTAGGACGCCCCTGCATCACGCATTTTTCCGCGCAGATCAGTGGACTGTGCCACCGACAGGCCGAGATTGCGGGTTACAACAACCACGCCAACCTCGTTGAAAACTGCATTCAGCTCGGCGACCGCGTCGGATTTCTGCGAACGATCCATGCCTTACTCCTTCACTATGGCCGCACGTACACCCGAAAGCGCGCGAGCGACCGGCTCACATTTGCCCATGCCGCAAACCGACATGGGTTAAAGGTCCGTTGATGGGGAAGGAGGGTGCGCCAATATCCAAATATCGGAGTGAGGCGCGAATGCGGCGCATGGCCACATAAAAATTCTCTGTCCCCGTCTAGGCTGGAAATTAAGAAGGCCAGATTGCCTTCACCAACTGTCTCGGACGGATGTTCACTGGACCCGTCAGCCCAGCGAACGGGCCGGCATCTAGCGCAGTTGCATCAGGAGTCAACCGAATTGCGCGTAGAAAGAGGCTGGCCCATCGAGAAAGAGTCCGGCCCATAAAGAAAAGGCCCGCCGTTCGCACGGCAGGCCTTTTCAGAAGATATGCAGACGCAATTACATGTCGTCGGCTTTGTCCTCGAGAGCTTCTGCTTCTGCTTCGAGAGCAGCAGCTTCGCCGGCGTTGCCAGCGTCTTCAGCCACTTCAGCCTGAGCTTCGAGAGCTTCAGCTTTTTCGTCGATGACTTCAGCCTGAGCTTCAACGACATCGTCCATTTCTTCGCCAACTTCTTCAGCCGGGCCGTCACAAGCGGTCAGGGCGAATGCAAGCGGAGCTGCAACCAGTAGAATCTTTTTCATGTTTATTCCCCTCGATAGAAATACTCGGGACACGGGCTATCGAAACCACAGTGCCCAAAACCTTGTAATCTGGAAACATACAGGCCCGCCAGGTTTCCCGGCAGGCCTGCAGTTTTGTGCCGGACCGGTCAAACCAGTCCGGCAATGCAATTACATTTCGTCAGCCTGGTCTTCCAGAGCTTCAGCTTCAGCTTCAACAGCTTCGGCACCAGCTTCGTCGCCAGCGTCTTCCATTTCGTCAGCCTGAGCTTCGAGAGCTTCAGCCTGTTCGTCGATTACGTCGCCAGCGGCTTCAACTTTTGCTTCCGCTACGTCTTCTGCTTCTTCTTCAGCGGTACCGCCACAAGCGGTCAGTGCGAAAGCCAATGGCATAGCGACAAGTGCAAGTTTCTTCATAATAATTCCCCTTCAAAACCCAGTCATTTGACTCACCGGTCGGCGCAACATCCCGTTAACGGGCCGAGAGTCAATGGCCAGTGAAAAATATCCAAAGCGCCAATTGGTAAACGGCCGCGCGACTTGAGTATTCGCCGTCCATTTTCCTTTCGGATCAGGCTACCAACCACCCGCCAGCGCATCGGTTCCAGAAGATTGGCGAAAATGTGGCAAGATGGCTCGCGAGTACCTGAATTAAGGGGGTGGTGGGGCCAAGACCTCGGGCCAGTACCTCAGGCGGCTGGCTCAACCCCGGCTTGATAAGCCAGCAGATCGCCCGGCTGGCAGCCCAATTCGCGGCAGATCGCCTCAAGCGTGGAAAAACGGATGGCTTTTGCCTTGCCGGTTTTCAGGATCGACAGGTTTGCGAGGGTCAGGCCGACTCGCTCCGCCAGTTCGGTCAGCGTCATGCGGCGTTCGTGGAGCAGGTCATCCAGTTTGACCAAGATCATGCCGCCTTCGCCGGCTGCGTTGTTTGCGGGGGGCATCAGACGGTTCCTTCCAGTTCTTCGCGCATGGCCGAGCCCTGACGGAATACCCGTGCAAGGATGAACAGGACGATTGCCAGCAAGACGCCGGTTGCCGACAGTTCGATATCCAGCTGGATTTCTTGCTCCGGGAACTGTGTTTGCAGATAGGCGACGGCCATCATCATGGGAATTGCGGCCACCTGGAATACAGCGGCGATCCAGCCCATTTTCTCAAGCCGGTCAGCGTTTTCGTCCACGAACGGGTCGCCTTGGCCGACCGTGTCGATGATCTTGCCGAGATAGCGGAAGAACATGAAGGCGGCAGCCATTACTGCTGCGCCGAGCGTCAGAAGGCCGGTGATGGTGGCCAGGACAAGTGGCAGGTTGGCGGCGTTCCCATCCAGCGCTTCTGCCACGTGTTTGTAGCTGAAGAGGAATGCAGGAATCGTAAGTACCAGCACCACCGCAACAAGCAGCAGCAGCGCGCTGACGAGGGTGGTGACAATCTTGCCAGCTGCGAGCAGCGGGTCATTCGGGCGGGCGGCCATGGGCGGTTCCTTTCTTCGAACGTCAGGCGAGTATAGGTGCCATCAGCGCGGCGGCCTGTGCACTGGGAACGGAAATAACCGGTATCCAGGTGATTGCGACGATCACCAGCGCAGCGATTGCGGCGGTGGCATGTTGAGTGAATTGCGTCATTTGTCGATCTCCAATATGCTCGATATCGAAAATCAATAAGGGCAATCAGATTTATTGTCAATCAATAATATCGAAAAACAATATGCCCCGTTCCGCTTTGCAATATGCGACTGGCGCTAGTTCCGGTGCCAAACCGTCAATTGGTGCCCGCCAAACCAGCCCCCGACTTCGATTTTTGCCTCTATCTCAGACCTGTCTATTTCCGGCCCATCCTCTGTTCCGGCAAGCGGGCTGAAGCGCACCGGCCAGTGAAGCGCACGGGCGGGGCCGGGCGCGTTCTCGTACGATATCCCGTCCGTCAGCCTGAGGCGTATCCATTGCGCGATACCGTTTGCCTGTTCGCCACCGCTGGCTAGCGCAAGCGCCGCCTCGCCGGTCTGGGGAATTTCGGCATCTGAGTAAAATTCGAATGTGAACAGGTTCCCGGTCTCGCCAATCTGTTTCAGTTTCGGGTGGGCGTTATGCACCGGGCGTGTTGGTGCGACATGCCGGTTGAACAGCGACAGGTCGAACCCCTCCACTTCGCCTATCGGTGTGCGCTTGCCGGTCAATTCGCACAGAGACACCCTGATGTCGGCGCCCTCCGGCAAGAACACCGCGCCGGGCCGGCACAGCCGCGTCCGGACATCCTCCAGTGCGGGAAGCATGCCTTCTCCGATCAGATCGTCTGACACTATCTCCGAGATCACCAGATCCGCGCCTCCTGCCAGATCAGCGTCCTTGTCGAGTTCCGCCGAATTGCGACCGATAATCGTGATTTGATCGGATAAGCCGTTCGCAGCGACAATTTCGCGCGCGGTTGCGGCCAGCATCGGGTTCATTTCGCAGGCGACCACCGATTTCGCGCCCGCACGGGCGGCCATCATTGCGAGCAATCCAGACCCTGTGCCGACATCGAGTACATTCTTGCCGGGCGCGAGCCGTTCGATAGCCGCACGATAGGCTGCATTTCGCGGTTCGTCCGCCAGCATCCCGCGATGAAAGCCATCAACTTTGTGGCTGCTAATCATTCTGGAGAGCGCGCGAACACGCGAATCGCCCGGATCGGCGTTCATGGCCCTTGCTATCAGGGAGAGTGCCAGTTCCCCCTGTTCGCTCGAAGCCAGTTTCTGACCGAGCGCAACATAGCCAGCCGGGTCGTGCAGCGGGTGTGCGGATTTCTTGCCGTCCATTGCCCCTTTTCCGGTAAAACCGGCTGCGATTGCAAGCCGTCCTGGTGTTTTTAATGGTTTTTGCCGCAAACCAGCCAGACTGTGCGCACCATAAACTGGTCCCGGCCTGATCCATTCGGCTTGCCAGCCCCGGGCTCCCAGAATCGGTCGGCCAGACTCGGTTTGACAGTGCGGCGAGCCATTCCTATATGGCTGGCAACCGCACGCTTCGAGCGCGACGGGCCTTTGCGCGGAGGCCAGTCCAAGAACGGAAGCGGCGATTCCATATTCGCGACGCTTTTATTGAGCTGCAGCTGTACCGGGAACGGTACGATTCGCTGCGGCTTTTCCGCGTCCTGATTGGAAGTGTCCATCCGCGCAGACACAAACAGATCACCCGCCAACGCGTAGGCGGGATCACTTTATAAGAGGCAAGCACCCTCCATGGCGACCAAGGCAAGCAGCACCGGAGCGAAAAAACGGCTCAGGAAAACAGGTGCCAACACCGGCACTGCAAAGCGGCGCATCCGCAAGATTTTCGGCGACATTCACGAAGTCGTGAAGATGCCTAACCTGATCGAAGTGCAGCGTGAGAGCTACGAACAGTTCCTCCGCTCCGATCCTTCGATCGATTACGTTTCGGGTCTTGAGAAGACCCTGCGCAGCGTATTTCCGATCCGTGACTTTGCCGGCACTGCCGAGCTTGATTTCGTGCATTACGAACTTGAGCCGCCGAAATACGACACAACCGAATGCCGCCAGCGCGGTATCACTTATGCGGCCCCGATGAAGGTCACGCTGCGCCTGATCGTATTCGAAGTCGACCAGGAAACCGAAACCCGCTCCGTGCTCGATATCAAGGAGCAGGACGTGTATATGGGCGACATGCCGCTCATGACCGGGAACGGCACGTTCATCATCAATGGCACCGAGCGCGTTATCGTGTCGCAGATGCACCGTTCGCCGGGTGTTCTGTTCGACCATGACCGCGGCAAGACCCATTCTTCGGGCAAGTTGCTGTTTGCTGCCCGCGTCATTCCATATCGCGGTTCGTGGCTCGATTTCGAATTCGACGCCAAGGACATCGTCAACGTTCGTATCGACCGCAAGCGCAAGCTGCCTGTCACGTCGCTGCTTTATGCACTCGGCCTCGACAGCGAAGGTATCCTCGATCACTTCTACGACACCGTCACCTGGGAACGCGTCTCGGGCAAGAAGGGCGATGGCTGGAAAATGCCGTTCGTTCCGGAACAGTGGCGCAATGCGAAGCCTGCCTTCGCCCTGGTCGACGCAAAGACCGGCGAAGAAGTGTTCGCAGCCAACCAGAAGATCAGCCCGCGCGCAGCCAACAAAGCTGCCAAGGACGGCCTGACCGAACTGTTGATCCCGACTGAAGAAGTCTTCGCGCGCTATTCCGCACGTGACCTGATCGACGAGAAAACCGGCCGTATCTATATCGAGGCTGGCGACGAATTTTCGGCAGAAAACCTCGAAGTGCTCGACGCTGCTGGCATCGACCGCCTCGAACTGCTCGACATCGACGAGATCAATACTGGTCCGTGGATCCGCAATACTCTAGCCGTCGACAAGGCCGAGAACCGCGACGAAGGTCTGGAAGCGATCTACAAGGTCATGCGTCCGGGCGAACCGCCAACCAAGGAAACCGCAGAAGCCCTGTTCGAAGGCCTGTTCTTTGACAGCGAACGCTACGACCTTTCCGCCGTTGGCCGCGTAAAGCTCAACATGCGTCTTGAACTGGACGCGGAAGACACCGTGACCACCCTGCGCAAGGAAGACATCCTCGCCGTGGTCAAGGAGATGGTGAACCTGAAAGACGGCAAGGGCGAGGTCGATGATATCGATAACCTCGGCAACCGCCGTGTCCGTTCGGTTGGCGAGCTGCTGGAAAACCAGTACCGCGTCGGCCTGCTGCGCATGGAACGCGCAGTGAAGGAACGCATGAGCAGCGTCGATGTGTCGACTGTAATGCCGAACGACCTGATCAACGCGAAGCCGGCTGTTGCAGCGGTACGCGAATTCTTCGGCTCCTCGCAGCTGTCGCAGTTCATGGACCAGACCAACCCGCTGTCGGAAGTCACCCACAAACGCCGTGTGTCGGCGCTTGGGCCGGGCGGTCTTACCCGTGAGCGCGCAGGCTTCGAAGTCCGCGACGTTCACCCGACGCACTATGGCCGTATCTGCCCGATTGAAACGCCGGAAGGCCCGAACATCGGTCTGATCAACAGCCTCGCCTCGTTCAGCCGCGTCAACAAATACGGCTTCATTGAAACGCCTTACCGTGCGGTCAAGGACGGCAAGGTTACCGGTGAAGTAAACTACCTGTCGGCCATGGAAGAGCAGAAGCACGCGGTTGCGCAGGCTTCGGCAGAACTGAACGAAGACGGCACATTTGTCGAAGAACTCGTTTCGGCCCGTCAGGCTGGCGAATTCGTGATGCTGCCGAACGACCAGATCACGCTGATGGACGTTTCGCCCAAGCAGCTTGTTTCGGTTGCCGCCTCGCTCATCCCGTTCCTGGAAAACGATGACGCCAACCGCGCATTGATGGGATCGAACATGCAGCGTCAGGCTGTGCCGCTGGTGAAGGCCGAAGCGCCTTTCGTCGGCACCGGCATGGAAGAAACCGTGGCCCGCGATTCCGGCGCTGCGATTTCCGCAACGCGCGGCGGTATCGTCGACCAGGTCGATGCGACCCGTATCGTGATCCGTGCAATCGGCGATGTCGAACCCGGCCAGTCGGGCGTCGACATCTACACGCTGCAGAAATTCCAGCGCTCGAACCAGAACACCTGCATCAACCAGCGTCCGCTGGTTAAGGTTGGTGAAGTGATCGAAGCCGGCGACATTATCGCTGATGGTCCATCGACCGACATTGGTGAGCTGGCGCTGGGCAAGAACAGCCTCGTCGCGTTCATGCCGTGGAATGGTTACAACTACGAAGATAGTATCCTGATCAGCGAACGTATCGTGAAGGATGACGTGTTCACCTCGATCCATATCGAGGAATTCGAAGTCATGGCCCGCGATACGAAGCTTGGCCCTGAAGACATCACCCGCGATATTCCGAATGTCGGCGAGGAAGCCCTGCGCAACCTCGACGAAGCCGGTATCGTTTACATCGGTGCAGAAGTGCACCCGGGTGACATTCTTGCAGGCAAGATCACGCCGAAGGGCGAAAGCCCGATGACGCCGGAAGAAAAACTCCTCCGCGCCATCTTCGGTGAAAAGGCTTCTGACGTTCGCGATACCTCGCTGCGTCTGCCGCCTGGTGTTGCCGGTACTGTTGTCGAAGTCCGCGTGTTCAACCGCCACGGTATCGAAATCGATGACCGTACGCGTGCGATCCAGAACGAGGAAATCGAGCGTCTGCGCAAGGATAGCGAAGACGAACGCGCGATCCTCAACCGGGCAACCTACAACCGTCTGCACGACATGCTGGTTGGCGGCACCGCGTCCGCAGCGCCGAAAGGCGTCAAGAAGGGCAGCGAGATCACCGGCGAAATGCTCGACGGGATCGAGCGCCACGAATGGTTTAAGTTCGCGGTGGCCGATGATACCCGTCAGCAGCAGCTCGAAGCGATCAAGTCGCAATACGACGAAGCGATCAAGCGCATCGAAGAGAAGTTCGATGACCGGAAGGAAAAGCTTGAGCGCGGTGACGAACTCGCTCCGGGCGTGCTCAAGATGGTCAAGGTCTTCGTTGCCGTGAAGCGCAAGCTTCAGCCGGGCGACAAGATGGCAGGCCGCCACGGGAACAAGGGTGTTATTTCGCGGATCCTTCCGCAGGAAGACATGCCGTTCCTCGAAGACGGTACCCCTGTCGACCTCGTGCTCAACCCGCTCGGCGTGCCGTCGCGTATGAACGTCGGCCAGATCTTCGAAACCCACCTGGGCATGGCCGCACGCGGTCTTGGCCAGCAGGTTACGCGGGCTCTGGAAGATTGGAAGATGGCCAACCCGAATGCTGCAGAAGACTACGCCAAGGCGACCCCGCCTGACGCAGTGGTCGAGCGGCTGAAGGAAGCTTACGGCGAAGACTACGCTGACGAGATCGAAGCCCGCTCAACCGCGGAAATCGTCGAGCTCGCGGGTAATCTGACCAATGGCGTTCCGATGGGTACGCCGGTGTTCGATGGTGCGCGCGAAGCCGATGTCACCGCAAT
This sequence comes from Pontixanthobacter luteolus, assembly GCF_009828095.1. Lineage (GTDB taxonomy): Bacteria > Pseudomonadota > Alphaproteobacteria > Sphingomonadales > Sphingomonadaceae > Pontixanthobacter > Pontixanthobacter luteolus. The sequence goes on from NZ_WTYP01000002.1 coordinate 776,850, forward strand.
GCTTGAGAAAGCGGGTCTGCCCGGTTCGGGTCAGGTCACGCTGTTCGATGGCCGCACCGGTGACGCGTTCGACCGTAAGGTGACTGTGGGCTACATCTACATGCTCAAACTGCATCACCTTGTTGACGACAAGATCCACGCACGTTCGATCGGCCCGTACTCGCTTGTTACCCAGCAGCCGCTGGGTGGTAAGGCGCAGTTCGGTGGTCAGCGCTTCGGTGAGATGGAGGTCTGGGCACTCCAGGCCTACGGCGCGGCTTACACGCTGCAGGAAATGCTCACCGTCAAGTCGGATGACGTGATCGGACGGACCAAGGTTTACGAAGCGATCGTCAAGGGTGACGACACCTTCGAAGCGGGTATTCCGGAGAGCTTCAACGTTCTCGTCAAGGAAATGCGCAGCCTGGGTCTCAATGTCGAATTGTCTTCGCTCACCGAAGGTGACGAGGATGACGACGGCATGAAGATCGCCGCAGAATAAGCCGATAGGAAATTGACCCTGACCCCCTCTAGCGGGGGATATGGAGCGAAGTTATGAACGACCTTACAAAATTCACCAACCAGCTGGCCAAGCCGGAAACCTTCGACCAGATTCAGATCGGTCTGGCATCGCCCGAGCGAATCCGCAGCTGGTCCTTCGGCGAAATCAAGAAGCCGGAAACCATCAACTATCGTACGTTCAAGCCTGAGCGTGACGGCCTGTTCTGCGCCCGCATCTTTGGTCCGGTAAAGGACTACGAATGCCTGTGCGGCAAGTACAAGCGCATGAAGTACAAGGGCGTCGTCTGCGAGAAGTGCGGCGTCGAAGTAACCGTGACCAAGGTCCGCCGCGAGCGGATGGGCCACATCGAACTGGCTGCGCCGGTTGCACACATCTGGTTCCTCAAGTCGCTGCCTTCGCGCATCGGCTTGCTGCTGGACATGCAGCTCAAGCAGCTTGAGCGCGTGCTGTATTTCGAAAGCTACATCGTCACCGAGCCTGGCCTTACTCCGATGGAGAAATTCCAGCTGCTGACTGAAGACGAGCTTCTCGAAGCGCAGGACGAATACGGGGAAGACGCGTTCTCCGCCGGGATCGGCGCGGAAGCCGTCAAGTTCATGCTGATGGATCTCGATCTGGAGCAGGAACGCGACGATCTTCTGGAAGAGCTGGCGACGACCAAGTCGAAGCTGAAGCCTGCCAAGATCATCAAGCGCCTGAAAGTCGTCGAAAGCTTCATCGATTCGGGCAACCGCCCCGAATGGATGATCCTCGAAGTCGTTCCGGTCATTCCGCCGGAACTGCGTCCGCTTGTGCCGCTGGATGGCGGCCGTTTCGCGACTTCGGATCTCAACGATCTGTACCGCCGCGTCATCAACCGTAACAACCGCCTGAAGCGCCTGATCGAACTGCGCGCTCCGGACATCATCGTCCGCAACGAAAAGCGCATGCTGCAGGAAGCTGTCGACGCACTGTTCGACAACGGCCGCCGCGGTCGCGTGATCACCGGTGCCAACAAGCGTCCGCTGAAATCTTTGAGCGACATGCTCAAGGGCAAGCAGGGCCGCTTCCGTCAGAACCTTCTGGGTAAGCGCGTCGACTATTCCGGCCGTTCGGTCATCGTGACCGGTCCGGAACTGAAACTGCACCAGTGCGGTCTGCCGAAGAAGATGGCGCTCGAACTGTTCAAGCCGTTCATTTACGCCCGCCTCGATGCAAAGGGTCTCTCCATGACCCTGAAGCAAGCGAAGAAGTGGGTCGAAAAAGAACGCAAGGAAGTCTGGGACATCCTCGACGAAGTGATCCGCGAGCACCCGGTTCTGCTGAACCGTGCGCCGACGCTTCACCGTCTTGGCATCCAGGCGTTCGAGCCCGTGCTGATCGAAGGCAAGGCAATCCAGCTTCACCCGCTGGTATGTTCCGCCTTCAACGCCGACTTTGATGGTGACCAGATGGCGGTCCACGTACCGCTTTCGCTGGAAGCCCAGCTCGAAGCGCGCGTGCTGATGATGTCGACCAACAACATCCTCTCGCCAGCAAACGGCAAGCCGATCATCGTTCCTTCGCAGGACATGGTTCTCGGGATCTATTACCTGTCGATGGACCGTCAGGAAAAGACCCCTGAATACGTCGAGGAAAATGGTGAGAAGATCGAGAAACTGCCGCGCTTTGCCGACATGGCCGAAGTGCATCAGGCTCTCGAAGTGGGCGCCGTAACCTATCACTCCAAGGTCATCACCCGCGTTCCGCAGGCCGATGAAGACGGGAACATTGTTCTCAAGCGCTTCACGACCACGCCGGGCCGTCTGCTGATCGGTGAATGCCTGCCGAAGAACCACAAGGTTCCTTTCGACATCATCAACCGCCTTCTCACCAAGAAGGAAATCGGCGATGTGATCGACCAGGTTTACCGTCACACCGGCCAGAAGGACACGGTTCTGTTCGCTGACGCGATCATGGGCCTTGGCTTCCGCCACGCGTTCAAGGCCGGTATCTCCTTCGGTAAGGACGATATGATCATCCCTGATTCCAAGGATGCACAGATCGAACAGACCAAGGCGCTGGTTGCCGATTACGAGCAGCAGTATCAGGACGGCCTGATCACGCAGCAGGAAAAGTACAACAAGGTGATCGACGCATGGTCACGTTGCGGTGACACTGTTGCTGACGCGATGATGGACGAGATTAAGGCGCAGCCAATCGGCGACGATGGCAAGCAGGCCCAGATCAACTCGATCTACATGATGGCACACTCCGGTGCGCGTGGTTCGCCAGCGCAGATGAAGCAGCTTGCGGGTATGCGCGGTCTGATGGCCAAGCCTTCGGGCGAGATCATCGAGACGCCGATCATCTCGAACTTCAAGGAAGGTCTGACCGTTCTTGAATACTTCAACTCCACCCACGGCGCTCGTAAGGGCCTCGCGGATACGGCGCTCAAGACGGCAAACTCGGGTTATCTTACCCGCCGTCTGGTCGACGTTTCGCAGGACTGCGTGATCGTCGAGGAAGACTGTAAGACGTCGAACGCGCTGGAAATGCGCGCCATCGTTCAGGGCGGTAGCGTTATCGCCTCGCTCGGTGAGCGTATCCTGGGCCGTACGACTGCAGAAGACCTCGTCAACGCGAAGACCGAAGAAGTCATCGTGAAGTCGGGCACGCTGCTCGACGAAGCCATGGTCAAGGAAATCGAAGCGGCTGAAGTTCAGTCCGCCAAGATCCGCAGCCCGCTTGTTTGCGAAGCCCAGCAGGGTGTTTGCGGCAAGTGCTACGGCCGTGACCTTGCTCGCGGTACTCCGGTTAACATCGGTGAAGCTGTTGGCGTTATCGCCGCGCAGTCGATCGGTGAGCCGGGCACCCAGCTGACCATGCGTACCTTCCACATCGGCGGTGCTGCGCAGGTTAACGAAACCTCGCATCTCGAAGCGATTTCGGATGGCAAGGTCGTTTACCGCGACATGCCGACCATTACCGACAAGAAGGGCCGCACGCTCTCCTTGGCGCGTAGCGGTGAAATCGTGGTCATCGATGCGGAAGGCCGTGAGCGCGAAATGCACAAGGTTCCTTACGGTACCGTGCTGCTCAACAAGGATGGCGCGAAGATCAAGGAAGGCGACCGTCTGGCTGAATGGGATCCGTTCACCCTGCCGATCATCACCGAGACTTCGGGCGTTGTGAAGTTCCAGGACCTCATCGACGGCACTACCATGGAAGAACGCGTCGACGATGCCACCGGTATCGCCCAGCGTGTTGTCACCGAAAACCGGGCTACCGGCCGCAAGAAGAAGGAAGATCTGCGTCCGCGCCTGACTCTCTTCAACGATGCGGAAGCAGCCAAGGGCGAAGAAGCCGATGCCGCACGCTACATGCTGGCACCGGGTACATCGCTGTCGGTCGACGACGGCCAGGAAGTACAGGCAGGTGACATTCTTGCCCGTGCTTCGCGTGAAGCTGCCAAGACCCGCGACATCACCGGCGGTCTGCCGCGTGTTGCCGAACTGTTCGAAGCCCGTATCCCGAAAGACAATGCGATCATCGCCAAGATTTCCGGCAAGATCGAATTCGTTCGTGAATACAAGGCCAAGCGCAAGATCGCGATCGTTCCGGAAGAGGGTGATCGCGTCGAGTATCTGATCGCGAAGACGAAAGTCCTCGACGTTCAGGAAGGCGACTTCGTGAAGAAGGGCGACACCCTGATTTCCGGTAGCCCGAACCCGCACGACATCCTTGATGTTCTGGGGATCGAGCCGCTGGCCGAATATCTCGTCAACGAGATTCAGGAAGTCTACCGGTTGCAGGGCGTGAAGATCAACGACAAGCACATCGAAACGATTGTTCGCCAGATGCTGCAGAAAGTCGAAATTACCGATGGCGGCGACACCACGCTGCTGCCGGGCGAGCAGGTCGATCTCGAAGAAATGAACGAGATCAATGCGAAGCTGGACAAGAAGAAGAAGAAGGCAGAGGGCACGCCCATCCTTCTCGGAATCACCAAGGCTTCGCTGCAGACCCGTTCGTTCATTTCGGCTGCTTCGTTCCAGGAAACCACCCGCGTGCTGACGCAGGCGGCGGTCGAAGGGAAGAAGGACACGCTGATCGGTCTGAAGGAAAACGTGATCGTGGGCCGTCTCATCCCCGCCGGTACCGGCGCTGGTATGAACCGCATGCGCGTCACCGCTTCCAGCCGCGACGCCGCTCTGCGCGCTTCGTGGAAGAAGCAGCAGGACGCGCTGGCCGCAGCAGAAGCTGCCGGTCAGGTTGTCGAAGAGCCTGAAACCGAAGTGCCAGCCGATGCACCTATGGACGAGGCCGCAATGGCCGCTGCCATGGGCGGTGCAGCGCCTGCTGCGGATGAAACACCGGAAACTCCAGAAGCCGAATAAGCTTCCGGTAACCGGATAAAAAGACCCCGCTGGAGCTACGGCTCCGGCGGGGTTTTTTGTGAGCGATGATCCGACACTGCAATCTTGCGCTGGCCGATGCGCGTTTGATAGTTTTCGGCAAATTGGCTGAGTTTCGCAGATTGAGTTATACCCGCTTCAGGGGGTGACATTATGGTTAGACTTCTCAAATCAGCATTGGTGACGATTATTGGCTTGCACGCGCTATTTTACGCGGTGCAGAATATCGCGAATCTGGAGGCGGCACATGGCGCGCTGCTGTATGTTTTGGGCGGCGCAGATCATGAGGTTTACGCTGCCAGCGCATTTCCGCAGTCAAGCAATCCGGCGCTTGCCTGGGCTGCATTACTGGTGGTCCTGGCCGGTGAATTTGCCGTGGCCTATTTCGGCATCCGGGGCGGATGGGATTTGTTCAGGGCACGAAGCGGGCCGCCAGAGGAATTCCATGCCGCAAAGCGCAACGGCATTATCGCTGCAGGCGTGGCACTGCTGGTCTGGTTCGGCTTTTTCATGAGCTTTGGCGCTGCGTTTTTCCAGATGTGGCAAACGCAGGTTGGCGCAGGATCGATGGAAGGCGCGTTCATGTATGCCATGGCATCATCCGTCACGATGCTGTTTGTGTGTCTGACGGACGACTGACAGAATTGGCCTGGCCTGCCGGGCCAAATCCGCGTCAGGAACTGTACGCCAGCCGCTCCAGCGCCTGGAACCCGGACATGGCGCCGGGATCGCCGAAGGGTGAAAGCTGGCTGATAAACACGCCAGCAATTCCCGCCGCCGGATCAATCCAGTAATAGGAATTGAAAATGCCTGCCCATGCCAGGCTGTTGGCGCTGCGGCCGCCCTCGACAGGTTCCGGGTTGATCAGGAAGCCTAAACCCCAGCCGGTGTGCTGGTCGGGGAAATTGTCAAACGGCGGCGCCAGATCAGGCATGGCCGATCCCATATAGCCTGCGCGCAGATCGCCGATCTGGTTGCGCGACATTTCCGCGATGCTTTCTTCGCTGAGGATGCGTTTGCCGTCCAGCTCACCGCCGCGCAGCACCATTTGCAGGAACCGGGCATAGTCCGGCGCGGTGGAAGACAATCCGCCGCCGCCGCTCTGGAACTCGCCGCCGCCAAGATACATCGGGGAATAGGCCCAGTCGCCGCCCGGTCCGCGGACATGCACTTTGGCAGAGCCCTCTACCGGTTCGGGCCGGAATGCCGTGTGGGTCATGCCCAGCGGCTTCAGGATATACTCGGTCAGATAGCTTTGCAGATCGCCGCCGGTCACGGCTTCTACCGCCAGTCCGACCCAATCGGTCGCAACGCTGTATTCCCACTTGTCGCCCGGATCGAACATCAGCGGCATGGTGATGGCCGCTTTTGTACCGGGCACAGGCGCGCCCGTGGCCGAGAAATATTTCAGGATTTGCGGGTGGACGAAAAAGTATCCGAGGCCGGACGTGTGCGACAGCAAATGGCGCAAGGTGATCTGGCGAACCGCCGGGCGCAGGATTGGCGCGCCATCATCATCGAACCCTTCCAGCACTTGCGGGTCTGCCAGTTCAGGCAGCACATCGCCGATCGGGCCGTCCAGGCTAAGCTTGCCCTGTTCGGCCAATTGCATGGCGGCAACCGAGACCAGAGCCTTCGTCATCGATGCAATCTGGCAGATCGTGTCCAGCTTCATCGGCGTGCCGGCCTTTGCGTCAGCATGTCCCCATGCGCCGCTGAACCGCACACCCTCTCGGTCAACGATAATGGCTGTAGCGCCGGGCAGGTCGGCGTTTTCGATGGCTTGCGTAAGCTGTGCTTCGTTTGTCATGTCGGGGAAGCTAGCGGCGCATCCTGTTCTTGGGAAGCGCGTCATGCTTGTCGCCATGACCTGCACAGGCTAACCGCGCCTACATGACCACGATCACCCGCTTTGCCCCTTCGCCTACGGGCCGCCTTCACGTCGGAAACATCCGCACCGCGCTGCATAACTGGATGCTGGCGAGGAAGAATTTCGGCAAGTTCCTGCTGCGGATCGATGATACCGATGCGGAGCGATCGAAAGAGGAATATGTCGATGCGATCCGCGCCGATCTGGCATGGCTGGGTATCGAGCCGGACGGTGAGGAGCGCCAGTCGCTGCGGCTGGACCGCTACGAGGCGGCGTTCGAGAAACTGAAAGCAGCCGGCCATGTCTATCCGGCGTATGAAACGGCGCAGGAACTCGAGCTGAAGCGCAAGATCCAGCTGGGGCGCGGCAAGCCGCCAATTTACGACCGCGCCGCGCTGAAGCTTACCGATGAAGACCGCGCTGCGAAGGAAGCAGAGGGGATCAGCCCCCATTGGCGCTTCAAACTCGACCATGAAGAGATCATCGATTGGGAAGACGGCGTTCGCGGGCCGCAGAAATTCGATGCGGCGCAGCTGTCCGATCCGGTGATCCGGCGCGCCGACGGAAGCTGGCTTTATATGCTGCCCAGCGCGGTGGATGACATCGAAATGGGCATCACAGATGTTCTGCGCGGGGAAGACCACGTATCCAACACTGCGGTTCAGAAGCAGATGTTCGATGCCCTGCACGCAGTTGGTCTGGATCACGATACCTGCCCGGTTCACGATGCGTGCCCCCATTTCGCGCACGAGGCGCTGCTGGTGGGGCGTGAGGGCAAGCTGTCCAAACGGCTCGGCTCGCTGGGCTGCGATGCGTTTCGCGAACGTGGGATAGAACCCGATGCGATCATCGCGCTGCTTGCGCGCCTGGGTACCTCACTGCCCGTGGAACCGATCCGCGACCGGCAGGAACTGCTCAACAGCTTCGACCTGGAAACCTTTGGCCGCGCGCCGGCCAAATTCGACGATACCGAACTTGACCGGATCAACACCGCAATGGTTCACCAGATGGATTATTCGGAAGTGAAGGACCGGCTTCCCGAAGGGATGGGCGAAGATGCATGGCATGCGATCCGCCCCAATCTGGAAACTGTCGGCGGGGCGCAGGATTACTGGAAAATCGTGACCGGACCGATTGAGCTGCCAGAATTTTCAGACGAAGATCGCGAATATCTGGCGCAGGCTGCGCAAGTGCTCGACTTTTCCGGCGATGATCCATGGCACGCGCTGACCGGCGCACTGAAGGAAAAGACCGGGCGCAAGGGCAAGGCACTGTTCCTGCCTTTGCGCCAGGCACTGACCGGGCAGAATTCCGGCCCCGACATGGGTGAGCTGTTGCCGGTTCTGGGCGAGGATGTAGCCCGGCGCCGGCTGGAACGGGCGGCGGGATGAACAACGCGGATATCGCAAAGGCCCTGTTTGAAGCCTTCGCCGCAGGTGATGCTGAGGCCGCACGGCAGCTTTGCGCCGAAGATATGACCGGCAGCCAGAATGGCGGGCCGGAAATGGATTTGGAAGCGATCCTGCATTTCGCGCTGGCAGTGAAAAATGCTGCGCCGGATTTCCGCTATGAAGATGCGGTTCGCTCTGCAACCGAAACCGGCTTTGTCGAAGAACACCGCGTCTTGGCAACATTCGGCGGCGGGGCACAGCTTGACCTGATGGTCTGCGTGGTCGCCGATGTTGAAGACGGCAAGATTACCGCGCTGCGCGAATATTTCGACACAGCCGCCGCTGCGGCGTTGGGGGCCGCTCTCAACCCGGGCTGAGGGATCGCATCGGCCGCTAGGCACGCCCTTCCGGCAGATCAATCCCGTCCTGACGCACCCCGGCGCGCCGGGACAGGGCATAGAGGCCAAGCCCGATCGCCACCATGCCCATCATGTGAAGCGCGGATTCCAGCGACAAAAGCGACAGCAGCCAGGCGATATATCCAATTGCGACAGCGACAATGATCGCCCATCGCAGGTCCATGGCCTCTCTCAGGCCTGCATCATTGCGTTTCCACATCACGAATAGAGCGCCGATAACAGCGATATTGATGAGCTGCTCCACACTCACCACGAGCACGGCGAGCAAGGTGAAGCTTCCGGACAGTGCCAGTACCGCAATGATCGCTCCGTATGCGCCAATCGCGGCAGCCGGAGTCTGAAACCTTGGCGAGACATAGGCAAAGACATGGGGCAGCAATCCGCGCCGTGCCATGCCGTAAGCGATGCGCGGGATGACCACGAAAACGTTCAACTGGTATGTCGCGACGGAAAAGATTGCCGCGAGGCTGATCATCAGACTGCCCGAGGGGCCGAGCAATTTGTCGCCCATCGCGGCAAGCGGGCTGTCAATGGCATTGGGGTCGGGTGCGACAGCGCTGTATGCCATCTGGATCAGGGCATAGAATATCGCCACGCCGGCCAGGTTGATGAACAGCGCGCGCATCAGCATCTTGCGCGGTTCCTTGGCCTCTCCAGCCGCCGCGACCGCGACATCCGCACCGGAGAACGCAAATGCGAGCAGCAGTGCAATGGATTCAAATTCGGAAAATCTCGGAAGGATTACGTCGGTTGGAACTCCGCTTTGGATAAAGCCGATAACCGTCAAAAGAATGATCGGAACAAGTTTGAAGAATGTGCCGACTGCGATCGCCCCAATCGATCGGGCAGTTCCGCTGATGCTGAGGGCAGTGAAGAAGCCGACCAACATTGCGATCGTGGCCAGCCGCACGGACGGGTCTTCAAAAAATGGAAAAATGGCTGCCAGATAGGATACCAGCACATGAAAGTTCGCAGCTGCGCCGGCCATGTTGGTCGCCAGGCTGAACCAGCCGATCTGGAAGCCGATCATCTGACCAAAGGCATGTTCAGCGTATAATTGCGGCCCGCCAGATTGCCGGAATACGGTCGAAAGCTTGGCAATCACGGCCAGAACGCTTCCGTAAAGACATGCGAAAATCAGGATCGCGAACGGCGAAAACGTGCCTGCGCTGGCAAACAGCAGCGCAGGCAGCGCAAATATGCCCGACCCTATCACGCCGTTGACGCTGACGATCAGTGCGCCGGCAAGGCCGACTACAAGCGGCGGTTTCCTGTCATATGCGATGTGCCGCCCCCCATAGCGCCCCTGTCGCAATGGACGACTATCTTGGGCCGGAGTCAATTGGCAGCTGAGGCCGCGGGCAACGAAAGGCTCGCGGTGCGCGTTTGCCGAAGCGCCTTTCGACTAGCCTTCGTGATTGTCCAGCTCGTCACCCGCCAGCGTCACGATATGCAGCAAATTGGTGCTGCCCGGTGTGCCGAACGGAACCCCGGCGAGAGCGATCAGCTTGCTGCCCGCCTCGCCGAAACCATGGCGCAGCGCCATGCGTTTGCCCTTGGCGATCATCTCTTCAAAGCTGCCGATATCCTTCGTCGCGACCGCATGCGCGCCCCATAGCAGCGCCAGACGGCGTGCGGTGCGCTGCGACGGGGTCAGCACCAGCATGGGCACACTGGGGCGTTCGCGTGCAACGCGGCGTGCGGTGCTGCCGCTGCCCGTAAACACTGTGATTGCAGCAATGTTCACCGTGTCCGCAATAGTCATGCATGCATGGCTCAGCGCGTCTGCCGTGGTGCGATCGGGCGGAGTGTCGAGGAAGCGCACCCGGTCGAGATACGCCTCGTCATTTTCGACCTGCGCGGAAATCCGGTCCATGATCGCAACCGCTTCTTCAGGCCATTCGCCGGCGGCGGTTTCCGCGCTCAGCATGACTGCATCGGCCCCGTCATACACTGCATTGGCCACGTCTGACACTTCGGCGCGGGTTGGCGCAGGGCTTTCGATCATGCTTTCCAGCATTTGCGTTGCCACGATCACCGGTTTGCCCGCGATACGGGTCTTGTTGACGATCTGCTTTTGCAGCGGAGGAACTTCTTCGGGGTTGAGTTCGACCCCCAGATCGCCGCGGGCGACCATCACCCCGTCCGACATTTCGATGATTTCGTCGAGGCGGCGCACGGCCATCGGTTTTTCGATCTTGGCACACAGCGCGCCGTATCCGCCCATCAGCTTGCGCGCTTCGGCCAGATCTTCCGGGCGCTGCACGAACGACAGGCCGATCCAGTCGGCCCCCTTCTGAACTGCAAAGGCAAGATCCTTGCGGTCTTTCTCCGTCAGCGCGGGAATGGGAATTTCTGCGTCGGGCACATTCACGCCCTTGCGATCGGAAATGACCCCGCCGACCTCTGCCGAACACAGTATCTCGTCCTCGTCGGCGCGGATGACTCTCAGGCGTATCTTGCCGTCATTGATCAGCAGCCGCTGGCCTTTATCCAGCAGGCCGAACAATTCGGGATGCGGCAGCTGGACGCGGGTTTCATCGCCCGGTTCCGGATTCCGGTCGAGCGTGAAATGGCCCGAATGGCGGATCACGGCCTTGCCGTCCTTGAACTTGCCGACGCGCAGCTTGGGCCCTTGCAGGTCGCAGAAAATCGCAATCGGGCGGCCCAGCTGTTTTTCAAGCTTGCGGATTTCGTCGATTGTTTCGCCGTGGTCGGCATGTTCGCCGTGGCTCATATTGACGCGGAAGGCATCGACCCCCGCGCGCACCAGACGTTCCAGCATTTCCGGATCGCGGCTGGCGGGGCCGACGGTTGCCAGGATCTTGACCTTGCGGCCTCGCGGGTTGAGCCATTTCGGGTCGATCTTGTTCATGGCATACGGCTATGCCAGAGCCGTGTTGCAACTCAAGGTCGAAACGTGAGGGACCACTCAATGGATACGAATTCGCCCGCCGATGCATCTGCAAAACTGGATCAATTGCCCGACGCGGTTGCGGCGCAGGCGTTCCGGCGGCTGGTGCAGCATCTGCAGCACCGCCACGACGCGCAGAATATCGACCTGATGGGCCTATCCGGATTTTGCCGCAACTGCCTGGCCGACTGGATCATGGATGCCGGTTTCGAAGGGGACAAGTCTGCCGCGCGCGAGCTGATCCACGGTATGCCGATGGACGAATGGAAGGCTGCGCACCAGACACCTGCAACCGATCAGCAGATCGCCGCCATGCAAGCAAGCGTGGCGAAAAACCTGATCTGAAATTAAGCCGTGAATTGATCCCGCCCGGCCTTCACCCCCGCGTGCCGCGCCGCTATCAGCATGGCCAACTGATTCTCATTTCATACTGGAGTTTTGATTATGGCTGATGCCACCGACGACCGCCTGCGCCTGCTGATCGAGCGTATCGAGCGCCTCGAAGAAGAAAAGAAGGGCATCGCCGACGATATCCGTGATGTTTATGCCGAGGCGAAGGCTGTCGGTTACGATCCGAAGATCATGCGCCAGGTGGTTCGCCTGCGTAAAATGGAACCCAATGATCGCAGCGAAATGGAAATGGTCCTCGATACCTACAAGGCTGCGCTTGGCCTTGAATAATTCCTCTGGCGTGTTATGCATATAACACACTGAAAAGGCAAAGAGGAAACAGCGATGGCAGGCCCCTGGAAAGATGCGCGCGGAATAACCGTGTCAACCACACCGACGCTGGAGGGGCAGCCGATCCAGCAATATCTCGGGATCGTGACCGGCGAGGTTATCGTCGGCGCGAACCTGTTTCGCGATCTGTTTGCCAATATCCGCGATATCGTGGGCGGCCGTTCGGGTAGCTATGAACGCATCCTCAGCGATGCGCGCAAGCAGGCGATCGAGGAATTGCAGGCCGAATGCGGCGCATTGGGCGGCAATGCCGTGGTCGGTGTGGACCTCGATTACGAGGTGATCGGCGACACTGGATCGATGTTGATGGTCAGTGCGAGCGGGACTGCGGTAAAGGTCTGACGCCTGCCGCCTGATGTCTGCCGTCAGCCACCCAGCTTGCCTGCGGTGACCACCACCAGAACCAGCGCGCCATTATGCAGCATATGCAACAGGATGCTGGACCACAGGCCGTATTGAACGCGGGCAAAACCGAATATCGAACCGCTGATGAATTGCGGGATGACCAGCGGCAGCAGCATGGCCAGCGTGCCTTCCGTGTAGTTCAGCAGGTGGACCAGCGCGAAGGCTGCCGTGCTCAGCCAGAACAGTGCAGGGAACAGAGTGCCGAACCAGCGATAGGCGGGTTTTTTGCGAAGCAGCACGGCGAGTAACACCGCGCCCAGCACAGCCCCGAGCAACAGGCTGGCGGCCAGCAATGACGATTGCCCGTTCAAAGCCTGGAAGGCAGCGATCCCTGCAATCGCCAGCGGCAGGCTGATAAGCGCGCCCGGCCTGCCGGAAAGCCAGCTGCGAAACCCCAATTCCTCCAGCACAGGCGCCAGCACCACGACCCCGATGATCGTCAGCATGGTCCAGTCGAGTTCCGCCAGCGCATTCGACGGCGGGACAAATCCGCCGCTGATCGCGATGATGGCAAGCAGGATCAGCGTGCCCATTATCGACAGGTCGAGCGCGAGCAGCCGCAGCGTCGCGGTCAGCGACGAGCGGCAAAAGCCGGCAGCGCGTGCGGGAAGGACTGGTCGCTTCAGGAATGCGAGGCAGGCGCTCCATTCTTCGCGCGCGGATTTTGCCTCAACAAGGCTTGTGGTTTCGCTGTTCATACGGCTAATGCCCGTGCCATAGATTCCATTAATTTTTAGGCGTACCCATGGCAGGCCATTCCAAATTCAAGAATATCATGCACCGCAAAGGTGCGCAGGACAAGAAACGGTCCAACCTGTTTTCAAAGCTGAGCCGTGAAATCACGGTTGCGGCCAAGATGGGCACGCCCGATCCTGACATGAACCCGCGCCTGCGGCTGGCGGTGAACACTGCGAAAGCGCAGTCGATGCCGAAGGACAATATCCAGCGTGCAATCGACAAGGCGACCGCTGGCGATGACGAGAATTACGAAGAAGTGCGGTACGAAGGGTACGGCCCGGGCGGCAGTGCAATCATTGTCGAGGCGCTGACCGACAATCGCAACCGCACCGCAACCGCAGTGCGTACGGCATTCTCCAAGAATGGCGGGAATTTGGGCACCGAAGGTTCGGTTGCACATGGTTTCGAACGGCTTGGCTACATCGAATATTCGGCTGATGCCGGCGATGAGGAAAAGGTACTCGAAGCCGCGCTGGAAGCGGGTGCAGACGATATTCAGTCCTCCGAAGACGGACATGAAATCTGGACCGCCGCCGAAGACCTCCACGAAGTAGCCGCCAGCCTTGAAAAGGCGCTCGGCGAAGCGAAGGAAGTCAAACTTGCGTGGAAGCCGAACCTCACCGTCGATATGGACGAAAAGGGCGCCAGCACCCTGCTCAAGCTGATCGACACTCTGGACGATGATGACGATGTCCAGACGGTTTGGGGCAATTACGAAATCTCTGACGAGGTGATGGAGAAGCTCGACCAGGCTTGATCCCGGGTCTGCCGCGCATGATCATCCTCGGTCTCGATCCCTCGCTCAGCTGTACCGGCTGGGGCGTGATCCGGACCGAGGGGTCGCGCATCAGCCATATTGCAAACGGCCAGATCAAAACCGGCGTCAACACGCCGATGGCGCAGCGTCTGGCGGATTTGCACTCCGGCCTCGCGGCGGTGATTGCCGAATTCGCGCCCGACCGCGCTGCCGCCGAAGAAGTGTTCGTCAACAAGAACCCGCAATCCACCCTCAAGCTGGCGCAGGCGCGCGGCGCGATACTGGCATCCTGCGGCGCGGCCGGACTGGGCGTAAACGAACACGCTGCGCGCAAGGTGAAGAAGGCAGTTGTCGGCACCGGCTCGGCAGAAAAGTCGCAGGTGCAGGCGATGCTGAGGGTGCTGCTGCCCGGCGCGCAGATTGCAGGCGCCGATGCCGCCGATGCCCTCGCGGTGGCGATTGCAGATGCACATCTCGCGCCGCGATAGGCTGTCCTACATTTGCTGTTCGGGCTAGGCGTCTGGCAGGAGGTCTGGCGGACGCGGCATTTTTGTAAGCGCGCCGCAATCAAGCTATTCAAAGGCGGCGTTATTTAGCCCTCATGGACCGTGTTCCATGTGTTCCATCCTGTAGGAGTTTTCCTGTGACCATCCAGCCCCACGGCATCCCCAATTGCGAGCAAGTAGCAGGGGCTATAGACTGAGAAGCGCGCTAAACAGCCGCTTTTGGCGAACTTTTATGAACCCGCGAATGTCCGATTATGGGGTGGGAAGCGGACATTCCGCTAGTCCCCTGCGGGACGCGATCCGAAACAAAAGGAACCTCGTTCTTCCCATCGCCCACCAGCATCAAGACACGCATCGACGGCTGAAAGCTGACTCAGAGACCAACCGGCCCATCCACCGATCAGGACCGAAATGAATGCCGTGAATACAATCCGCTTCTTCATGGTGAGACTCTAGGCAGAGAGATGGGACGTCCGCAATCGGGTCGTTAGCTGTCCGTCCGTCTTTTTTTCAATTAGCTTGCACAACCGCCGTTGTTCTACAGCATACGGACTTGCGCGATGAATCGTGTCAAAATAGCAATAACCAGGAAATCCAGAAAGTTATGATAAAAATGTATGGCATCCCCAACTGCGACACTGTCAAGAAAGCGCGCAAATGGCTGGAGGCGAATAATGTCGACTATGCGTTTCACGACTACAAGAAAGAGGGCGCCGATCCGGACAGGCTGGCACGCTGGGCCGATCAGGCCGGATGGGAAGTGCTATTGAACAAGCGCGGCACCACCTTTCGCAAGCTGGATGATGCAGACAAACAGGATATTGACCTGACCAAGGCTGTCGAACTGATGGCTGAGCATCCCAGCATGATCAAACGCCCCGTGGCCGAATATGATGCGGACACCAATGGCGGGGCCGGGCTGCTGGTCGGTTTCAAGGAAGACGAATGGTCAGCAGTCTTTTCCTGAGCGCGCGGATTGGCGCTGAAACGGCATTTCTGAAACCGCCGGCGATGGAATCCCGGCGGTGAAGCGATGAGCGATATCGACGCATTGCTGGCGCGGCATCCGGTGATCGTTTTCGACGGGGTGTGCGTGCTGTGCTCTGCCAATGCGCAGTTCATGCTGAGGCATGACCGGAAGGGTGTGTTCCGCCTTGCAGCCATGCAGGGCGAAACCGGTGCTGCATTGATGCGGCGCGCCGGACTTGATCCTGCCGACCCGGATAGTTTCGTGGTGTTCGACCGCGGACAGGTGCTGATGAACAGCGATGCGATGATCCATATCTGGTGCCGTCTGGGGTGGCCGTGGAAGATCGCGGCGATCGGCAGATTGATACCGCGCATGGTCCGTGACCGGCTGTACGGGATCGTCGCGCGCAATCGCTACCGCATGTTCGGCAAACGCGATGCTTGCTGGGTGCCCGATGCCGATCAGGCCAAGCGCGTTGTCTAGTCGCTCTCAGTAACCTCGCGGTGAGTAACGGCGGCGATGTAGTTGAGGCCAAGATCGCCCGACAGGTGGAGGCCCTGCGCGGGGCTGAAGGCGATTCCGGTTGGCTCGCCCATCGCCAGGCCGATCGGTTCAAGCAGGGCGCCAAGTTCGTCCGGCGTGATGAAATCGTCCCAGTGATGCGTTCCGCGCGGGACCGCGCCAATCGCCTCGGCCCCTTGCACCAGCAGGATCCGCGATGCAGCCGTGCGGTTCGGTGTCGACAGGACAATGAGCCCGCCGGGTTTCAGCCGCGATTGCAGCTGGGCAATAAACGCGGCCTTGTCGGCAACGTGTTCGATCACTTCCAGGCAGGTCACCAGATCAAACTGGCCGATATCCTGATCGCCGATTTCACCGGCGATATAGCGAATGTCGAGACCCGCCCCTTCGGCATGGGCGGCCGCCGCCAGCGCATTTTCCGGGGCGGCATCCACCCCGGTCACCTGCGCGCCGAGGCGGGCAAGCGGTTCGCACAAAAGGCCCGCGCCGCAGCCGACATCGAGCGCGGTCTTGCCGGACAGCGGCTTCACGCTTTCGATATCGCCGCCCCAATGCACGTCGATCGCCTCGCGGATGAATTTGAGCCGCACCGGATTGAGCCTGTGCAGCATTGCCGATGAACCATGCGGGTCCCACCAATCCTTCGCCAGTTTGCCGAAATGTTCCGCTTCTTCCGGCCGGATGGTTACGCCCGAATTTGAGGCGGCTGAAGAATTCGTTTGGTCGGTTGCTGTTGCATCACTCATGCAGCCTCCGTAACAGCGCGCAGAGGCTAGCGCCAGAACCAGGGAGACCAATCGCTTGGCACGCATAGTGATGAAATTCGGCGGCACTTCGATGGCCGGCACCGAACGCATTCGCCGCGTGGCCAATATCGTGCGCCGCCAGCAGGCCGCCGGGCACGAGGTCGCGGTGGTGGTTTCGGCGATGGCGGGCGAGACTGACCGGCTGGTCAATTTCTGCCGCGAAGCCAACCCGCTATATGATCCGGCGGAATATGACGTAGTCGTCGCCAGCGGTGAACAGGTCACGTCGGGTCTCCTGGCGCTGACACTGCAATCACTTGGCTGCAAGGCGCGAAGCTGGCTTGGCTGGCAGATGCCGATCCAGACGATCGAAGCGCATGCGAAGGCGCGAATCGACTGCATTGATGCGCCAGAGGTGGTCGCGTCCATGCAGCGCGGGGAAATCGCCGTGATCCCCGGGTTTCAGGGTATTTCCGAAGATGGCCGTATCACCACGCTCGGCAGAGGCGGGTCCGATACATCGGCAGTAGCAGTTGCCGCTGCGCTGAAGGCCGATCGCTGCGATATCTACACCGATGTCGACGGAGTTTACACGACCGACCCGCGCATCGTTGCCAAGGCGCGCAAGCAGAAGGCGGTGACCTACGAGGAAATGCTAGAACTCGCATCGGTTGGTGCGAAGGTGTTGCAGACCCGCTCGGTCGGTCTGGCGATGAAAGAAGGCGTGCGCGTTCAGGTGCTCTCCAGCTTTATCGATGACGATGCGACACCGGCAGACGAATTGCCCGGCACATTGATAGTCTCCGACGAGGAGATGGAAGAAATCTTGAAGGACAGCGATATGGAACGCCAGCATGTAACCGGCATCGCACATGACAAGAATGAAGCGAAGATCATCCTGACACGCGTGCCCGACAAGCCCGGTGCGGTGGCGCACATTTTCCAGCCGTTGGCGCAGGCATCGATCAATGTCGACATGATCATTCAGAACGTCGGCCGCGACAAGGGAGAGACCGACGTGACCTTCACCGTGCCGCAAGCCGATCTCCCGAGGGCGCAGGCACTGCTGGAGGACAAGCGCAGCGACATCGGTTTCAACCGCATCATCACCGACGACCACATCGCCAAGATCAGCGTTGTCGGTGTCGGGATGAAAAGCCACGCGGGCGTCGCCAGCACGATGTTCAAGGCGCTGGCTGACCGCGGCATCAATATCCAAGCGATCACCACATCGGAGATCAAGGTCAGCGTTTTGATCGATGAAGATGAAACCGAGCTGGCGGTTCGCGTCCTGCACACTGCCTACGGCCTTGATGCAGAAGACGAGGCCGCCTGACGGTCTGACCCTTTCTGACGGCAAACCAGCACGGCCCGTCGACGCGCGGCCTGCGCGCTAACTGAAACTTAACCGTCAACCGGCGATCTGGTCCTTTCAATCGAGAGGACCATAATGGCGATTGCTGCCCATTTCGACGAACAGCGCAGCGGTGCAAGTAGGCGAGGCGAGCCGCGCCGTACCTTGCGCCTGCAGGCCGGCGGTGAACGATCGGATGGGGCGGATGCGAGCGTTACGATCCACAATGCATCGCGCACCGGGCTGTTGATCGAGAGCGAAACGGCGCTCGAAATCGGCGAAGTAATCGCGGTCGCCTTGCCGGAGGGCGTGCCCGTTCAGGCCGAAATCGTCTGGGAAAGTGACCAGTTCTACGGCTGTCGCTTCAAGGAACCCATTTCGGAAGCGGCGCTAAGCGCTGCGCAGCTCCGTAGCGAACCGGATCGCGCAGAAGACGAAGCCCCCGAAAGTGTTGGCGAATCCTTCGGGGCGCGTCTGAAGCGCCTGCGCCTGGAAAACCGTTTGACCATGGAGCAGGTCGCGAAAGAGCTTGAGGTTACCAAGGCCACGATATGGTCGTGGGAGCATGGCCGTGCGCGTCCCCGGGGGCGGCGCATAGGTCAGCTTGCTGAACTGTTCGACGCGCCGCTTGAAAAACTGAGCGCCGAGAAGGATCGCTCTGGATTGCCGGACATTTTGGCCCGAAGCCGCGAAGAGATTGCGGAAGCCTTCGGAACCAGTGCCGACAAAGTTCGGATAATGATCGAGCTTTGACCGGTTCGAGATTCCGAGTCCCAATTCATGAAATTATGGTAAACAAATTGGAAAGCGATTCGTAAGTAAAGTTAGTAAGTTTACAAAGTTTACTTTCCTAATTGCGAAATCGTCGCGAGTTTGTTTATTTTCTGATATCAAGCACGCGACATATCAAAGCTTTCATCGTAATTATTGTTCGGGGGCAATCGGGCGATGGCAAGTAACTTCACCCTCAAAGAGGGGTCGCAGCTATATGATCTACTTTCTCATTCAACACAGGATATTTTCTTCAAAACAGACGGCGATGGTTTCATACTTCACTGTTCGCCGGGGATGATGCGGGTTGGGGTTGATCCGGGGGCGATGCTCATCGGACCGCATCTGACCGATCTGGTGGAGCCGCGCCACGAGAAGGAGGTTCGCCGCAGCCTCGCTCTCGCATTGGGCGGGATCACGCCCGACAAACCGGTTGAATTCCGCCTGCGCGATAATTTCGGTGAGCGGCAGTGGTTCTCGCTCAAGCTGACACCCGCTTTCGATCGGACGGGATGGGTCTACGGCGCTCTTGGCGTGCTTCGCTGCATCACTGATCGGCGCGAGCTTGAGGACCGCCTGTTCGTCAAATCGATGACAGATCCGTTGACCGGCCTGGCGAACCGCGGCGCATTCGTTTCGATGTTGCAACATCTGGTTCAACGCCAATCGGGTGGCTCAATGGCGATGCTGGCAATCGATCACTTCAAGTCGATCAACATCACCCACGGCCAGCGAGCGGGAGATGTCGTGCTGTCCGCCGTCGCGAAATTCCTGCGGAAGATTTTGCGGCAAGACCATATTCTGGCGCGAAGCGGCGGCGGCACCTTCGTGGTTCTGATGCCGCACGACATGGAGGAACGGGCAAAGCGGATAGCGGAGGATGTCGAGTACCAGCTGGGGCGGCTGTCGAAAGAAATAGATTGGCACGGTTTCCCCGTCTCGGCGCGGTCCGGCGTTGTCGGTATCGGGGGATGCGTCGATACGACCATACGCGAAGCGGAACTGGCGCTGTTTCTGGCCAAGGCGCGGGCGCCGCACCCTGTACAGCTCGGGCTTGCCTTGGGGTAAAGCAGGGCCTTCAAGGGACTCGCGGTTGCGCAATATCTTGGTTAGACAATCTGCATGACCTTCACTGCAAAAATCATGCTTCTCGGCTCAGGCGAGCTCGGCCGCGAATTCGCAATCTCTGCAAAACGGCTGGGCGCCTATGTCATTGCCTGCGACGCGTATGACGACGCGCCGGCGATGCAGGTTTCCGATGCAAGGGAGGTCTTCTCCATGCTCGACGGTGAAAAGCTGGGCGAGGCTGTCGAAAGACACCGGCCCGATTATGTGGTGCCGGAAATTGAGGCAATCCGCACCGAAGTGCTCGCCCGGCTGGAAGAGGACGGGGTCAATATCGTGCCCTCTGCCCGGGCCACCCAGCTGACGATGAACCGCGACGCGATCCGCGATGTCGCAGCACAGGAACTGGGCCTCAAAACCAGCACCTATCGATATGCCAAGAATTTTGAAGAGGTGGAGGCGGCCGCTGCGATCACGGGTTTCCCATGCGTAATCAAGCCGGTGATGTCGTCATCAGGCAAAGGGCAGAGCAAAGTCGATGGCCAAGCCGGTCTGGCAGATGCCTGGGACTATGCCGTGGCCAATATGCGCGGCGATCGTCAGCGCGTTATCGTGGAGCAATTCATCGATTTCGACTACGAAATCACCTTGCTGACCGTGCGCCACAAGGGTGGCATTTCGTTCTGCCCGCCGATTGGCCACCGTCAGGAACGCGGCGACTATCAGGAAAGTTGGCAGCCTGCCGAAATGTCTGACGCTGCGATTGCCGCTGCGCAGGAAATGGCCGCCAAGGTTGTTGAGGATCTTGCTGGCGGGGGCAGGGGATGGGGCCTGTTCGGCGTCGAATTCTTCGTCAAAGGGGAAGAGGTCATCTTTTCCGAACTGTCACCGCGCCCGCACGACACCGGCATGGTGACACTGCTTAGCCAGAACCTGACCGAATTCGACCTGCACGCACGGGCAATCATGGGCCTGCCGGTGCCGGAAACGATCCGCGCGCGCCCATCGGCATCGGCGGTTATTCTGGCGGACCGAGAGAGTGACCGCATTTCCTATAGCGGGCTGGATGCAGCGATGGCGGGCGGCGGCGATATCCGATTGTTCGGCAAGCCTACTTCGCGCCCCTACCGAAGGATGGGCGTCGCGCTTGCGTGCGCGGGGTCGGCTGACGATGCCCGCCGCATTGCACGCGATGCAGCGAGCAAGGTCCAAATCCACTATGGTGACTGACTGCTGTTTTGCAGCGCTCACCACAGCAGAAGCACGTTCATCATCCGGCCCGGTACCGCGAATGCTACAATTCCGGGGATCATCAGCGCGCCGAGATAAAGCGAGAGAATGTGGATCCGGTGTGACCTGAAGTCTCCTTTGCGGGCACTGGAAATCACCTTGTAGGACGCGAACAGGGTCATCGGAATGAAGATGTGAATGGGGCTGAAGCTACCGCTGGTCTTGATGAATATCGCGGCGCATGCAGTGGTAACCATCAGTGCAAGCCAGATTTTGCCAAGCCGTTTGTGACGCGCACCGCCTTTGCGGGCGAGCAGCAGGTAGGCGCCCAGAGGTATCGCCGGCACAACGCTCCCCACATGGATCAGGATCGCCAAATCCCGCATATGCGAATGGTCCGGAGCGACCCCGGAAAAGCTGCGGGCCAAAGCGATAATGGCAAGCAGGCTCAGCGTCCCGCCGGCTAGCAGGACAAGCGCGCGAAGAGCAGGCCCAATATCGAAACCCGATGCGGGCGGGCGCTTGGATAGCGGAACGGCTGCGGTAGTCATTTAATCCTCCGTATTCATGAGTTCGGAGGCCATTGTGACTGCATGCATGGTGGCCGCAATCGATGCTGCGCGGCCGGGCCGGTTTGTTCGTGAACAGTGCGTTTGCAGCGGCGCTTGCCACTTTACGAAGCGCGAATGGACGCTAGGAATTGCAATTGATGACGCAAGTGAACCCTGGCTTGAGCGCGCGGATGACGCGGAGATTGCTGATCGACCTGTCGATCATGACCGTGATCGGCGTGGTGCTGGGCCCTGATCGGGCCCTTTGGCAGCGCCAGCGCACCATTGGCGGTTCGTCTCGGCAGCTGGTTGCTGTTCGCCTATGTCGGCTATGCCGCATACGCGCCCATCGGATGGTTCGTGAACGTGTTAGAGCGAAAGCTGCAATTGCCTCGGACCGGATTGTGGATCGCCGGAACGCTGATCGCCACGATCCCGCTGGCCGCGATTATCTGGTGCATCGGTTTCTGGCCGGACCCCGTGCCTTTCCCGACCGGCGAACAGGCGCTGTCTGCCTATTTCAATGTTCTGATTATCGGTGCTGCAATTACCGTGCTGTTTCAGCTGATCGAGCGCGGCAATCGCAATTCGGCAGAAACATTGACTCGTGGTTCTGCGCAGCGATCAGGTTCTCCGGCACATGGCTTCGATACATTGGAGCAAGGCACTGCCCCGCGCTTTCTGGACCGGTTGCCGCCAGAACTGGGGACTCAGTTGATCGCTCTGGAAATGGAAGATCACTATGTCCGCGCGCATACTGCGCTGGGGTCTGACCTGATTCTGATGCGGATGCGGGACGCGGTTTCCGAACTGGATGGCCTGGAGGGCGAGCAGGTCCACAGAAGCTGGTGGGTGGCGCGCGGTGCGGTGGAAAATGTGCAGCGGGACGGGCGCAATGTCCGTCTGATTCTTTGCGGGGGACTGGAAGCCCCGGTGTCCCGCGCTAACGTCGCTCCGCTCAAGGATGGCGGCTGGTTCTAATTTTATCACGCAAGTGCACAAAAAAGCCTCCCCGCACATCGTGAGGGGAGGCTCCTTGCGACCCTCTGGGGTCAGAGGGGGCCGTGATCAGGCGATGCCGAACAGCCCGTTGTTCATGATCTTCGTCCATGCAGAGACAAAGTCGTTGACGAACTTCTGCTCGTTGCCGTTTTCTGCGTAGACTTCAGCCACGGCGCGCAGCTGCGAATTCGATCCGAAGACCAGGTCGGTGCGGGTCGCACGCCATTTCTCTTCGCCCGATTTGCGATCGCTGCCGATGAACTCTTCGTCTCCGCTCGTGTCGACCACTTTCCATTCGGTGGCCATGTCGAGCAGATTGACAAAGAAGTCATTGGTCAGCTGGCCGGCACGCTCTGTAAGAACGCCGTGCTTGGTGTTGCCGCTATTGGCACCCAGAGCGCGCATCCCGCCAAGCAGAACCGTCATTTCCGGCATGCTCAGACCCAGCAGATTTGCTTTGTCTACCAGCATATCCTCAGTCTTCACTGTCGCTTTGGTTCGCAGATAGTTGCGGAAACCATCGGCGAACGGTTCAAGCGGCTCGAAGCTTTCCGCATCGGTGTGCTCGTCACCCGCATCGCCGCGGCCGCCGGTGAATGGCACACTCACGTTGAACCCGGCATCCTTGGCAGCTTTTTCGACCGCAGCGTTACCTGCAGCGACGATTGCGTCAGCCATGGAAAGGTCGCCGCGAAGCTCGTCGATTTTCGAGAGAACTTTGGAAAGTTCTTCCGGATCGTTTGCAGCCCAGCCGTTTTGCGGCGCCAGACGGACGCGCGCACCATTCGATCCACCGCGGTGGTCGGAATTGCGGTATGTCGATGCCGATGCCCATGCTGCTTTGACGAGCTCGCTAACCGAAAGGCCGCTGTTCAGTATGGCGGACTGGAAGTCCGAGACTGCGGCGTCCGCAGGCTTGCTACCGGCCGGTACAGGGTCCTGCCAGATCAGCGTTTCTTCCGGTACTTCCGGTCCGAGATAGCGGGTTTTCGGCCCCATATCGCGGTGACACAGCTTGAACCATGCGCGGGCAAACGCATCGTCGAGAGCAGCCTGGTCGTTGAGGAAACGTTCGGAAATCTTGCGATATTCCGGATCGCGCTTCAGCGCCATATCGGCGGTGGTCATGATGGTCGGGACCTTTTTGTTCGGGTCGCGGGCATCAGGTGCCATGTCTGCTTCTTCTGGGTTGATCGGAGTCCACTGATGGGCACCCGCCGGGCTCTTGGTCAGCTCGTAATCATACTTGAACAGCAGGCGGAAATAATCGCCGCCCCACTGCGTTGGGTTGGGTGTCCATGCACCTTCGATACCCGAAGTGGTGATGTGCCCTTCGGCGATCTGCGCCTTGTCTGTTGCCCAGCCGAAGCCCTGCATTTCCAGCGCGCCGCCTTCGGGGCTGCCGGAAAGCTGATCAGGCGGAACAGCACCGTGGCATTTGCCGAAGGCGTGGCCGCCCGCTGTCAGCGCGACGGTTTCCTCATCATTCATCGCCATGCGCGAGAATGTTTCGCGCATGTCGCGCGCCATACCCTCGGCATCGTGCGGATTTCCGCCCGGACCTTCTGGATTGACGTAGATCAGACCCATCTGGATCGCGGCAAGCGGGTTATCCAGCGCCTTGCCTTCATCGGGCAGGATGCGTGTTTCAGCGCCCTGATCGACCCACAGTTCTTCGGTGCCCCAGTAGACCGTTTCCGGCTCGAACACGTCTTCGCGGCCTCCGCCGAAACCGAATACCGGTCCGCCCATGCTTTCAATCGCGACGTTGCCGGTCAGAATGAACAGGTCGGCCCAGCTGATGTGCTTGCCGTATTTCTGTTTGACCGGCCACAGCAGGCGGCGGGCCTTGTCGAGGTTGCCGTTATCCGGCCAGCTGTTCAGCGGGGCAAAACGCTGCTGCCCGCTGGAGGAGCCGCCGCGGCCGTCGCCTGTGCGATATGTGCCGGCTGCGTGCCACGCCATGCGGATAAAGAAAGGGCCGTAGTGGCCGTAATCCGCCGGCCACCAATCCTGGCTGTCTGTCATCAATGCAGTCAGGTCGGCTTTCAGCGCGTTGTAGTCGAGTGCGTTGAAAGCTTCGGCGTAATTGAAATCATCGCCCATCGGATCGGCAGATTTGCCGCCCTGCGCCAGAATCTCCAGCTGCAGTGCATCTGGCCACCAATCCTTGTTGGTGCGGCCAAGCAGGCTCCGAACACTGTTGTCGCCTGTAAAGGGACAGCCGCCGCTCATTTGTCCAGTCTTGATATCCATCGTACATCCTCCGTTATCTGGCATTTATGTTTTCAGACTACGCTTCCTGTTCAATCGAGGGAAGCTGTTAAGTCCTGTCACCATGATCGTAAAAAGCGATCATGCGATCATGCTTCGACCCCAGCCTTTTATTTTGTTCTATGGTTTCTCAATGGCGGGCGAGAGACAAGGTTCCGCCGACACAAGCCGGTCCGTGCGCCGACTGCGGCGCATCCCCCTCTTGCCGGGTGCCGCAGCGGCATCTAAGCGCGGCGGATGAGCGATTTTCCAAAGACGATGCGCCTGATGAAGCGCGGCACAGATTTCCTTGGCAGCGAATACGCAATCATGTGCGGCGCGATGAGCTGGGTGAGTGAGCGCAATCTCGTTTCGGCGATCAGCAATGCAGGGGGGTTTGGCGTAATTGCCTGCGGCGCAATGACGCCGGCCCTGCTCGACACTGAAATAGCCGAAACGAAAAAGCTGACCGGCAAGCCCTTCGGCGTGAACCTGATCACCATGCACCCCCAGCTATTCGATTTGATCGAAGTTTGCGGCAAGCACGGTGTTGGCCATGTTGTTCTGGCTGGCGGCATTCCTCCGAAAGGCAGCGTCGAAGCGATCAAGGCGTTCGGCGCGAAAGTTATCGTGTTTGCGCCGACCCTGGCTTTGGCGAAAAAGCTGCTTCGTAGCGGCGGCGATGCGTTGGTTATCGAAGGGATGGAGGCTGGCGGCCACATCGGGCCGGTTTCAACCAGCGTGCTCGCGCAGGAATTTCTGCCCGAACTGTCGGAAGACCACCTCGTATTTGTCGCCGGAGGTATCGGGCGAGGGCAGGCGATTGCGGGCTATCTCGAAATGGGCGCGGTCGGTGTGCAGCTGGGCACCCGGTTCGCCTGTGCGACAGAAAGCATCGCGCATGAAAACTTCAAGAAGGCCTTTTTCCGGGCAAACGCCCGCGACGCGATCACCAGTGTGCAGGTCGATCCGCGACTGCCGGTAATCCCGGTGCGTGCGCTGAAGAACAAGGGAACCGAAGAGTTCACCGCCAAACAGATCGAAGTCGCGAAATTGCTGGATGAAGGCACGGTCGAAATGGCCGAGGCGCAGCTGCAGATCGAACATTACTGGGCAGGCGCCCTGCGCCGTGCGGTGATCGACGGCGATGTCGAAAACGGGTCCATCATGGCCGGACAGTCCGTCGGGATGCTCAAGGCTGAAGAGCCTGTCGTCGACATCATGCAAAAGCTGATGACGCAAAGTGAAGAGGCGCTGACGCGGCGGTAAAATGTCCGATGCGCTGATCCTCACCCTGTCATGCCCGGACCGGCCGGGCATTACCGCCAATGTCACCGGCTTCTTGTTCGAACATGGCTGCAACATTCTGGAGGCGCAGCAATTCAACGACCGTGAAAGCGACGCGTTCTTCATGCGTATCGCTTTCAATCCCGCAGGTGCGTCGGCAGAGGCCTTGCGCGCGGGGTTTGCCGCTTTCGCTTTGCGGCAAGAGATGGACTGGAAAATCGCGAGCCGTTCGCGCCCGCGCCGGGTCATGTTGATGGTGAGCAAGTTCGACCATTGCCTGGCAAGTCTGCTCTACCGCTGGCGGATCGGGGAGCTGGCGATGGATCCTGTGGCAATCGTTTCCAATCACCCCCGCGAAGCCATCAGCCATACCGATATCGGCGACGTCCCGTTCCATCATCTGCCAATCACGCGAGATACGAAGGATGAACAGGAAGCGCAGGTTCGCGCCATCGCAGATGAAACAGACGCGGAGCTGATCGTTTTGGCGCGGTATATGCAGATTTTGTCGGACCGGCAGGCTGCGTATTTTTCGGGGCGCTGCATAAACATCCATCACAGCTTTCTGCCGGGCTTCAAAGGCGCGAAACCGTATCATCAGGCGCACGCACGCGGCGTGAAGATGATCGGGGCGACGGCGCATTACGTAACCACCGACCTCGACGAAGGGCCGATCATCCATCAGGATGCCGAAAGCATCAGTCATGCGGACAGTCCCGATGATCTGGTACGCAAGGGCCGTGATATCGAAAACCGCGTGCTGGCAGAAGCGGTGCGATTGCATCTCGAGGAGAGGGTGCTGCTGAATGGTCAGCGCACTGTGGTGTTCAAGGGGTAGTTTAAATGTCCGAATTTCCATTGCCGAATGTTTCTAACGATCTGACCGGACGGGTCGCGCTGGTCACCGGCGCATCATCCGGCCTCGGGGAACGGTTCGCCCGGGTACTGGCCTCGCAAGGTGCATCAGTCGCACTTTGTGCACGCCGTATAGACCGGCTGGAATCGCTAGCAGGGGAGATTACGGAAGCGGGCGGCAAGGCTGTGGCGGTCCAGATGGACGCTATGGATGCCGATGCGCTAGTCGCTGCGGTGGACGCGGCCGAGGCGGCTTTCGGCACGGTCGACATTCTCATCAACAATGCTGGCATCCCCGACGCGCAGCGCGCTCACAAGATGTCGGTCGATCTGGTGGACCGCGTGCTGGGCATCAATGTTCGCGCGCCGTGGCTGCTTTCAACCGAGGTCGCACGGCGCCTGATAGAGGCAAAGAAACCCGGCAACATCGTCAACATCAGCTCGACCGCGCATTACCGTTATGATGGCGGCGGGGCAGCGCTCTATTCGGTCAGCAAGACCGCTGTTGCGCGGATGACGGAAACGCTCAGCACTGAATGGGCCTATGCAAATATCAACGTCAACGCGATCGCGCCGGGAATGTTCGTCAGCGAAATGACCGACGGCATGTTCGAAAGAATTGGCGACCCGCGCGAATGGGTCGCCCGCAAGCGCGTGCCCGTGCCTGCCCAGCTGGACTCTACCCTGCTGTATCTGTGCAGCGCGGCCAGCGAATGCGTGACCGGCGCAGTGATCAAGGTTGATGACGGGCAAAGCGCGCGGATGCGGATGGGTTGAGCTACGGGCGCTAACCCGCCGATTTGCTCCACGGCCATCTGCGTGGTTTGCGTGCAGGGCCTGCTTCCCCGGTAATCTGGTAAAGATAGTTGCCAAGAACGCTCGCCTCGTTCCGGTCGAGCAGCAGCCGCATGATTTGCGGGCGCCCGCGCGGCGTCTTGCCGGGCGGGAAATATTCGAGCTTCAGATGTATTCGTCCCTCGATCTCAGACGAATCCCATCCGACCAAGACGCCGATCTGTTCGGTCGGCCGGTCGGATGGGGTCGTTATCGGATCTTCAGACCGCGGCATCTTTCTTGATCGTGATCACCTGCGGATAGGTAAATTCGCTCAGCCCTTCCTTGCCGTACTCAGCGCCGAAGCCGGACTGCTTGTGTCCGCCAAATGGCGCGAAGGGCGAGAGGTGGAGGAATTCGTTGATCCAGACTGTGCCGGTCTCAAGCTGTTCCGCAATTTCGACACCCTTGTCGGTGTCCTTGGTCCAGACAGCACCGGCAAGCCCGTATTCGGAATTGTTGGCACGCTCGATCACTTCGTCGGTGGTCGAGAATTTCATCAGCGGCATTACCGGCCCGAATTGTTCTTCTGCCACGATCCGCGCATCTTCCGGCGGATTGTCCATGATCGTGATCGGCACGTAATAGCCTGTACCCGACGGGTCGACATTGCCGCCTGTCAGGAATTTGTAGCCATTGTCTTTGGCATCCTGAATCAGTTCGCAAACGCGGTCGAACTGCTTCTTGTTCTGGATCGGACCGACACCAGTTCCCTGCTGCGCGCCATCGCCGACAACAACATTCTTGGCGACTTCAGCAATTGCAGCGCTCAGCTCGTCATAGATGTCTTCGTGGATGTAAATGCGTTTTGCAGCGACGCAGATCTGCCCTGCATTGCTGAAGCTGGACCAGAACAGCTGTTCGGCAACCTTCTGCACATCGGCATCTGGAAGAACGATCGACGCGTCGTTTCCGCCCAGTTCCAGCGTGATACGCTTAAGGTCCTTCGATGCGCCTTCCATGATCTTCTTGCCGGTCGCGGTGGAGCCGGTGAAGGTGATCTTGTCGATATCCGGATGCTCGGTGATCAGCGGGCCAAGCGTATCTTCGCCAGTGATGATGTTGACGACACCTGCTGGCGCGATGTCCTTGATCAGTTCGGCAATCCGCAGCGTAGCCAGCGGGGTGAACGGCGAAGGTTTCAGCACGATGGTGCAGCCCGACAGCAGGGCGGGGGCGATTTTCTGCATCGCCATCATAACCGGGAAGTTCCACGGCACGATTCCGCCGACAACACCAACCGGTACGCGGCGAGTACGGCTGAGGCGCTGGTCGCTGTCTTCGTTGATTTCGTCATCGAGGCTGAGCGTGGACTGCGCAGACATCATGCCAGCAGCGCCGTAAATTTCGCCCTTGGCTTGATCGTGAGGCTTCCCCTGCTCACTCGTCAGAAGGCGGAAAAGCTCGTCGGCGTTTTCCTTGATTGCGCCGGCCATGGCCTGGATCACTGCGCGGCGATCGTCGATCGGGGTCTTTGACCAAGTCTTGAACGCGGTGCGCGCGGCGGCGACAGCACGGTCAAGTTCGTCCTTCCCGCAGGACGGGACCAGGCCAATAACCTCTTCATTCGCTGGATTAAGAACTTCCATCGTGTCTGCTGTGCTGACGAGCTCGCCGCCGATCAGGTTCTGGTAAGTCTTGGTCATCGTAATCTCCCAATAATCCGTCTGGCCGCGCGGCTACGCGGCGTTGATTCGCTATGCCGCAAACCTAACACGCGGCAGGCTGAAACCTAAGTGATTTGGCGCGAACCTATTGTTCGGTGGACATCACCTTATCTTGATTGGCGCGGAATATGATCCACTCGCGGATCGCGTCGATCTGCTCCTTCGACAGCGAGCCTTTGAAGCTGGCCATTCCGTTATCCTGCAGTGCGCCGTCATGTACGATGCTGAGCCAGGCTGCCTTGTTTTCCAGCGTGCCGCTGCGCCGAAGATCGGGCAGCACGGTCGAACCGACTGCGCCTGGCGCATGGCATACCGCGCAGTAGCGGGCATAACTCTTGCCGCCAGCTGCGATAATGTCTGCCGAGGCGCGGCTGGGGGGCGGATCAAGCGGTGCGGTCGCCATATCCTGCGCTTCCGGTAGCGCAGATGTGCCGCCCAGTTTGAACACCAGCATTCGGCTGACGTTGCGCACAGGTGCCTTGCGCTTCATCAATTCACCGTCGACTGACAATGCGTAGGCACCGCCCCAGCCAGCCAGCACAGCAACATATTGCTCGCCGTCAACGGTGTAGGTGATGGGCGGTGCGACCACGCCGGTTTGCGCAGGGAAGCTCCACAGCTTGTCGCCGGTTGCGGCATTGTAGGCGTTGAATTCGCTGCCAGCCGTACCCTGAAACACAAGGCCGCCAGCAGTCGCCAGCAGGCCGCCGTTCCACGGGCCCGGATGTTCGACGGTCCAGCGCGGCTCACCCTTTACAGGGTCCCAGGCGACCAGCATTCCGCGCAGCGTCCCTGCGACTTCGCGGCGGAAACCCTCGTCAGGCGGAAGGTCTCCTGCGGCCAGATCAAAGCCGACATTGAAGCCGCGGTTCACATCGGGTTTCCAATCCGCTTCAGGCGCGTACATCATCGCCGCTTCAAAAGCTGGAATGTAGACCAGACCTTCGCCCGGGTGAAACGCCATTGGGTGCCAGTTATGACCGCCCAGTGCGCCGGGTGTCACCATCGCAGGCTTGCCGGTCTTGTCGATACGGGTTTCCGGGTTCTCTATCGGTCTGCCGTTTTCGTCGATGCCGGTGGCCCAGTTGAGCGTGACGTAGGGATCGCCGGAAATGAATTCGCCTGTTTCGCGGTCGAGCACGTAGAAGAAACCGTTTTTCGGCGCCTGCATCAGCACCTTTCGCTGCTCACCCTCAATCTCGAGATCGGCCAGCATGATGTGCTGCGTGGCCGTGTAATCCCATGTCTCGCCCGGCGTCGTCTGGTAATGCCAGACATATTCGCCTGTCTCAGGCCGAACTGCGACGATGCTGGAAAGATAGAGGTTGTCGCCTTCGCCGGTGCCGTCTTCACCGGGCGAACGATAAGCGCGGTTCCACGGGCTGCCATTGCCAACCCCGACATAGAGCAGGTCGAGCTCCGGATCGTAGGCCATTGCATCCCACACCGTGCCGCCGCCGCCAATGCCGCTTTCGCTACCCAGCACATCGCCCGACCAGGTTTCCGCCGCCTTGCGCAGATATTCGGGCGAATTCTCATCTTCATCGCCGCCGGGGACGGTGTAGAACCGCCATAATTCCTCGCCGCTATCTGCGTCATACGCGCCGAAATAGCCGCGCACGCCGAATTCAGCGCCCCCGCTGCCGATTAGCACCTTGCCATCGATAACCCTGGGCGCGCCGGTGATTGTGTAGCTCTTGGCCTGGTCGACGGTTACCTTTTCCCATTCGACCTTGCCGGTTTCACGGTCCAGCTTGACCAGCCTGCCGTCGAGCGTGCCGAGAAACAGCGCATCGCCCCATGCTGCAAGCCCGCGGTTCACGACATCGCAGCATGCCTTGACCCCGGTTTCGCCGGGTACTTCGGGATCGTAGGTCCAGATCTCTTCACCCGTTGCAGCGTTGTAGGCTTTCACCTTGCTCCATGCGGTGGTGAAATACATCACGCCGTCGATCACCAGCGGTGTCGATTCCTGACCGCGCGCGGTGTCCATATCGGCCGACCATGCGAGGCCAAGTTCGCCGACATTCTCGGTGTTGATCTTATCGAGAGGAGAGAACCGCTGCTCTTCGTAATTGCGGCCGTAGGTGATCCAGTTGGCATCATCCGCCTGTGCGCCCAGCAGGCGTTCTGCACTGATGCCGGCCTCGCTCATTTTCTCGCCGCAACCGGCAAGTGCCCCTGTAACGGCAAGCGCTGCAAACGCAGCGAACGCGATCTTCCTCATTTGGTTTCCCTCTCCCAAGGATTTTGCGGACCCTGTATTCAGTCGTCCTTTGCAACTGTTCTGCCGTATCTTGCAGCGCGAGTCCATTGCCTGCATGATCGGCAAGGGTAGGGCAGCAGAATGAAAACGGAGATGCAGGATGTGTGATGATTTCACCAAAGAGCAGGAAGACGAAGCAATCCGGCGGATGAAGCTGAGCCGCCGCCAGTTTGCCGCGCTCTCCGGTACGGCGGCGATCGCTGCCTGCGCGCCGAACGAAGTCGATGCGGTTTCAGGATCGGACCCGGGTCCAGGTACATCCTCTTCGCGCGAACCCCTGCTGCTGACCAAGGCGAGTGAAGTCTCTTTCGCGACCCCGGACGGCACCATGGACGCGTATTTCGTCCACCCGCACCCGGGCACAACGCGCAAGAAAAGCCCCGCAGTCATCATGTGGCCCGACATCGCTGGCCTGCGCGAAGCCTATCAGATCATGGCCACTCGGCTTGCAGAGCAGGGTTACGCAGTGCTTGCGATGAACCAGTACTACCGCAATGCCAAAGCGCCCGTGTTGGGGAGCTTCATGGAATGGCGGACTGACGCGGGCCGCGCGAAGCTGCGTCCGATGATTGATAATCTCGACAGTTTTGCAATTCGCCGAGATGCGCAGGCGGCTGTCGAGTTTCTTGACGCGCAGGACGCAGTCGATACGTCGCGCGGTATCGGATCATGTGGCTATTGCATGGGCGGGCCGTTCACCGTTTACAGCACCGCGGCGGTCCCGGGGCGGGTCAAGGCCGCTGCCAGTTTCCATGGCGGCGGATTGGTGCGTGACGATGCTGAAAGCCCTCACAAGCTGATGCAGAAAACACAGGCGAGCTACCTGTTCGCCATTGCCCAGAACGACGATGCAAAAGCGCCCGGTGACAAGACAGCGTTGAGGGCGGCATCGGAAAGCTCGGGTCGCCCCGCAGAGATCGAGGTCTACAACGCCGACCACGGTTGGTGCACCATCGATTCGCCGGTTTATGACGAGTTGGAGGCTGAGCGGGCCAAGGCGCGGATGCTGGCGCTGTTCGCGGGTTTATAGCCACTGGGTTCCGGGCGCGGGCGGAGCGGGAGGTGCTGTCTAACTGGTCCGTCAGCTAGCCAGGCGTAGCAGGTTCCGGCCATCGCTCTTGGCTTGGTAAAGCGCCGCATCGGCGGCCTGCATAAGCCACGTGTCGTCTGCACCGTCGCGGTGGGACGCGATGCCGATACTGACAGTGACAAGATCCAGTTCCTCGCCCGTCCAGTCGGCCAACTGGATTGCGATACGGACACGTTCGCAGATCAGTTTTGCAATTTCAGGTGCGGCGCCGGGCATGACAATCAGGAACTCTTCCCCGCCAAGGCGGCCAACGAAATCTTCCTCGCGCAGGGCGCTGGAGCACAGTGAGGCAACCTGTTGCAGAACATGGTCGCCGACTGCGTGCCCAAACCGGTCATTGATCGATTTGAAGTGGTCGACATCCAGAATTCCGACGGCCAGTTGGGAACCTCCAGCCTCTGCCACCTTGATCGCATCGGCGAGCACCATCATCACCTTCCGGCGATTGGCGATACCGGTAAGCTGGTCGGTTTCCGCCAAGCGCATAGAATTTTCGGCTTCGCGCAAAGCGCTTTCGCGGGCCTGGCGCAGTTCTTCGAGTATTTCGGTCTGTGCGGTTATGTCCTGCAGGGTTCCGAACAAGCCGGCGAAATTGCCGCGGTCGTCAAATCGCGCTTCACCGATGCTGGTGATGAACCGAACCTCGCCATCTGGCCGAACGACCCGGGCGTTGTACGTAAATCCATCTTGCTGTTGCAGCGCCCGAAGCAAGGTCGTGCGCACATTCTCGCGGTCGTCTTCATGGTAAAGGTCCAGCGAGGTGCCCTGCTTGATCGCGCCGGTTTTTTCCGGCCTGAAATGATCCGCATCCAGCCCGTGAATCTGATAGACTTCGTTCGACCAGCCAAGCTCTGCGCCGTCGCTACCCACGTGCCAATGGCCAAGTTTGGCAGCGCTTTCGGCAAGCTCAAGAAAGTAGTTCGATTCTGCATAGTTTGCGATCAGGCGCCGCTTTTGCTCCAACAGGGCGGAAAGCGGCCAGGCCGCTATCAACAGGCTAAGAAGGTAGAATTGGAAAAAGAGCGTGCCTGCATTCCGGCCGCCCTCGATCAGCGGGACTGCGCCTGCGCCGCCGGCAAGCGTGAGGGTGCCTGCCATCGCAACACTGAACACGCCTACCGCCGTACCCACGCCGCCCAGGCGGTAGGTCGCAATTAGAACCCCGATCAGCGGCAGGAACAGCAGCGGATACGCAGTCTGGCCGAATACGCCGGCACTCAGCGCGATGAGAATGACTGCAATTCCGAACGATTCAACCAGATTTCCCGTCGTTACACGAACCTTGTCAGAGGTAATTATCCGGACAACGGTGACGATCAGCGGGGTGACGATCAGCGTCCCCAGCAAAGTGGTCGTGGCCCAGGATTCGACGAATGGTACTGACAGCTTCCCGCTCAGGAAGCCGGCAATCAATGCAGCAGAGAGCGTGCCGATAATGGCGCTGCCGCAAAACCGGCCAACGCTCCTGAGGTTGGAAAAATTGCCGACCTGCCCGCTGGCCCGGCCGTAGAGGCAAAGCCATGTGATCATCAGCGCCTCGCAGACGTTGGCGATCGTGAACAGGGCTGCATCGGACCATGTGGCGTTCGCCTGGCCATTGGCAACAAAGCTGGCGAGCGCGATGCAGATCACAATGGCCGGGCGCTGCGGTTTTGAAGATAGCAGCAAAGCGGCCACGAACACCCCGCTTGAGGGCCAGATTGTCGCCAGGCCGCTTACGCCTTCTGTCAGGTACAGCGAAAGGGCCGCCAGTGCGTAATACGCAAGGCCGGCGGTAATCGCTGCGATCGGAAGTCGCGCGTAGAATGTGCGAAGCGCATCCATCCGCAGCCTTATGACCGGGGCTGGTAAAGGACTTGATAACCGTGTTGCCTGTTTTGCTGCCTGCTTTCCACCCGCGTCCGGTTGGTCTAGTGTCTGACCACGTTACTTGGGAGAAAGCCCATGGATATTCTTATCCTGATATTGTTGTTGTTGCTGATCGTCGCTGTTTTGTTCTCAACCGTTCGTGTCGTGAAACAGGGATTTGTCTATACGATTGAAAGGCTGGGCAAATTCACAAAACCTGCTGATCCGGGGCTGCATATCCTTATCCCGTTCGTCGACCGCATTGGTCACAAGATAAACATGATGGAACAGGTGCTGGACATCCCCGGCCAAGAAATCATCACCAAGGATAACGCCATGGTCGGCGTTGATGCGGTGGTCTTCTTCCAGGTCCTCGAGGCGGGCAAGGCGGCTTACGAAGTCAGCAATCTTTATGGCGCGATCATGGCGCTCACCACCACAAATCTGCGGACTGTGATGGGCAGCATGGATCTGGACGAAACACTTTCCAAGCGTGACGAGATCAACGCCCGCCTGCTGAGCGTAGTCGATCATGCAACGTCTCCATGGGGAATCAAGATTACCCGGGTCGAGATCAAGGACATCCGCCCTCCGATCGACATTTCGGAGGCGATGGCCCGGCAAATGAAGGCAGAGCGCCTCAAACGTGCTGAAATCCTCGAAGCCGAAGGCGACAAGAGCAGCGCGATCCTGCGTGCTGAAGGAAGCAAGCAATCCGCCATACTGAAAGCCGAAGGCCAGCGCGAGGCCGCCTTCCGCGACGCAGAGGCGCGCGAACGTGCGGCAGAGGCAGAGGCGAGGGCAACCCAGATGGTGTCGGATGCCATCGCCAGCTCCGGCAGCCAGGCGATCAACTATTTCGTGGCGCAGGAATACACCAAGGCGGTCGGCAAGTTCGCGGATAGCCCGAATGCCAAGACCATCCTGTTCCCGATCGAAGCCACGCAGTTGATCGGGTCGCTCGGCGGTATCGGCGAATTGATGAAAGATGTCGTTGGGGGTGAGGGCAGCGGCGCTCCGATCACGCGCGACACCGCTCCACAAAACACAGGCAAGCGACCGGTGCGCACAAGTGTTCCGCGCAGTTCGGGCAAAAGCTGATGGATTTGTTCGACAATTTCGACCCGGTTTGGATCTGGCTGGCAGCCGGACTTGCGCTTGCCGCGCTCGAAATGGTGGTCCCCGGGGTCTACCTGATCTGGCTCGCAGCCGCCGCCATCATCACCGGCGCACTCGCCTTTGTCTTGGACCTCGGCGTTTTGTTCCAGGTGATCAATTTCGTCTTTCTGGCCTTGATCATGGTCTATTCGGCGAAGCGTTGGCTTCGCGACCGTCCAATCGAAAGCTCCGACCCGTTGCTGAACAATCGCGGGGGCAGGATGGTCGGCGAAACAGCAGTTGTCGTGGCGCCGATCGATGGCGGGGAGGGGCGCGTGAAGTTCGGCGACAGCGAATGGATCGCGCGCGGTCCCGATTGTGGCGCTGGCACCCGAGTGCGAATTACTGCCGCCAAGGGACCGATCCTTGCGGTCGAACCGATCACGGCAGGCGCAAATTCAGATGCGTCTTCCGGAACGCTGACCGAAACGTAAATCAGCCTTTCGATGGAATGGTGAACCGCCCATGCTTGCGATAGGGTGTCATCCATCGGTCGAGATACAGGCTCAGGGGTTTCGGCTCGATCCCCAGCTTGGAAAACCCTGCCGCGCCTTTCGATACGACGCTGCCCTTTTTCAGCAGCGTCCATTGATCGCTGTCCATCGGGGTCAGCGGTAGCGCTGCAAAAATGCCCGATACTGCGTCCGGCATGGGCAGGAAAGTGCGTGAACGCTGCTGCGCGGCAGCAATCCGCTCATTGATTTCCATCATGGTCAGCTGTTCGGGTCCGCCCAGCTCATATGTCTTTCCGCCGTGTTTTGCCGGATCGGACAGTGCGACGACGGCCGCTTCCGCAACATCATCCACGTAAACAAGCTGCAGTTTCGATTCCGGCGCAAACACCGGCAATATCGGCAGTGCCTGAATGAGCCCGGCAAACATGTTGATGAAATTGTCATCCTTGCCGAACACGATTGAGGGCCGCAGGATTGTCGCTTTCGGGAAATGGTCTTTCACCAGCTGTTCGCCGAGGGCCTTGGCCTGCGCGTATTCGGTTTCACTGCCGCCGTCCGCACCGATGGCGCTGATCTGAACGAATGCCTGCGCCCCGGTTTCTTTGGCCAGCCGGGCAATGCGGCCTGACGCCTCGCCCATCAATTCCATCAAATTGCCATCGAACGAACCGACCAGGTTTACGACTGCATCGGCGCCTTCGACGACCGCAGCGACACTGGCCTCATTCAGAACATCGCAGCGGACAAACTGGATCTGACCAAGGTTTGCGAGCGGCTTCAGGTTCATTGCCTTTTCGGGGTGACGCCCGGCAACCCGCAAACGTGCGCCCCGCTCCAGCAAGGCCTGAGCAACGTAATTGCCGAGGAAGCCGGTTCCGCCCATCAGGACGACTAGCTTGCCATTGAGTGGATCGGATTTCGCCATGGAGAAGGCCCTTAGAAGTGTGTCGTTCGAATTGCACCGCGCCATGCCTCAACGCGCCTTTGGCCGCAACTGTTCCTGTGCGGATCACGGTGTGAACATCCATTCACAGCTAATCTCCCGCAGATGATCCATTTTCGTTGACAGACCGCAGGCGCGCCCGCTATCGGCCCGCTCCTACGGCGAGACGGCATCCGATGACCGACTCGCATGTGTGCCCAGATGGCGGAATTGGTAGACGCGCTAGCTTCAGGTGCTAGTATTCGCAAGGATGTGGAGGTTCGAGTCCTCTTCTGGGCACCATTTACTTCAAAAAATGCAATAAAATTACTTCAAAAAATGCAATAAAAATAATATTTTATCTGGGTTTTCGAAATCTGGTCCACCTTTTCGCCCACCTCAATTTTTGCGATGTAGTGGGTTTGCATGTGCTCCTATGTTCCATCCAATTACGCAGGTTGGAGAGAACGGATGGCCAAAGCGGATAGAACCAAGGGCGGCTCTATAGAGCTGCTGATCGAGATCGATAGCTTCGAGCAATCGTATCACATCGCCGATCACCGGGCTGAGATTGGCCGCGTGGACGACGAAGCAATAATCGAAATTCGCGGCAAGATCGTGCGAACCAGCGACCACCGGCCTTTGGTCGGCGCGCCCGCAGAGATGTCACTGGTCTGCTCTCAGTCATACCATGCTGCTCCAGATACATCAGAGGCGCCCATGCCGATGCTCATGACAGCGAGCCATTCTCAAGGCGCGTTCAAAGCGTTGGGATACCTACCGCCCCAGCCATTCTGGTCTCTCCCGGACATGATTTCGTCTGGCAGGGTGTCTCACGTCATTGTCGATTATAGAGCAGGGGTCGGCAGAGGCTTCGAGCTTCATGCTTTGTACTTTACGTCCCACGAAAACATCAAGCGCCAGGAGCTAGTCCACTCGCCATAGCGCCTCAGCACCTATCCAATTGTCCTTGCGTAAGATCTCGTCACTGATAGCATTTGAGGTGCCTCGGGGGCTTTTGCCAACCTCGAGCATCGCGATGCTCTTCAATTAGGAGACATCGTGATGAGGATTTTGTCGAAGCGTCAGGTCAAGGAGTTAGTACTGTATTCGCCTCAGCACATCGCACGCCTGGAAAAGGCCGGCCAATTCCCCAAGAGGGTACAGCTTGGCCCGAGCCGGGTCGGATGGGTTGAGGACGAAGCGCTGGACTGGCTGCAGAAGCGCCTGGAAGCCCGTGACGAACCTGTCCGGCACTCCTGAAAAGGAGCGGGTGGTCGGGATTGCAAGCCCGGCCACCCAACTTGTTAAACGGGACAAAATGAATGCTTTGGATTTAGTACCCGCTCGGTGCTGCCTAGCCCTAAGAGGACTTAAGATATCAATGCATCTTCGAGAGCAGCTAAAAACGCTGCCCCATCCCGAGGCCTCCGCTTATGATTGTGCTGCAAAGCATCATAGAGCGGCTGGAAGAGCCGGTCTGGCCCGGTCCAATCATCTCTTGAGATGATACCGGATGGGTGCCGAGATGTGGCGATGAACCAAAATACCGCAGCTAACTGATAGACATCGGAAGCTTTGCAAATGGCATCCCCAACGCCGAGCCGACGATTTTGACCTTCAGGCGACATCCAAAATTTCGGTCCCGGAGCTTGATCTTCGGGAGTTAGGTCTGGGCCCCGCGAGCCGGAAAATTTGCAGAGCCCATAGTCGCTTAACAACCAGCGATCACCTGATACCAAAATATTCTCCGGCTTGATGTCTCTGTGAACTGCATGCTGATGCAAGAGTTCCAAGCCCTGAGCCAGCCCACGAAACTGACCCAGAAACACCTCAGTCGGAATTGAACATCCCGATTCTTGCATCTCAGTCAGTAAGTTACGTTCTGCGATTTCCATTATGATGAATGGGATCACCCGCCTTCTATCGGACTGCGGTCGAACTTTTCCGGCGGTGCGATATTTTACAATGTGGTTGTGGCTCAGCTTGGCGAGCAATTCCCCTTCTCGGGCAAAGCGTTCTGCTAATCGACGCCCGGGCAGCAATAGAAACTTTATCGCAAGTTCGTTTCCGCTGCTTCGTTCTTTACATTGAAAAACGGTTGCATTGCCCCCGCGCGCGATCCACTCGCCAAGCTCATACGAACGACCATCATCCCCAATAATCGGGCCGCCGATGGTATAGCTCTTGCCTCGGCTGCCTTTGCGCAGATCTTCAGGGCTGAAGTAGATTTGGGTCTTCAAAGGAGAGCTCTTCCTTGGTTTACGCAATCGACCAGTCCGAAGCCCCATCAGCACAAGCTTGATGCACCCAACGCGAGTTAGATACTTGAAAGACTTTCGCGCTTGGTGGCCATCCAATTGCGACATCCTCGTACTGGTCTGCCTCACTAAACTTGGAATCGCAGATTGGACACTTCGGGCTCGTGTACGACATGTCGCAATGGGCCTCAGAATCTTGCTTCACCATTTTCAATATTCCAGCGGCCGGAGCTGAAGGGGGGCAACTCAGATAGGTCCCGGCCAAGATCGCTTCTAAGAAGTTCATTCTCCATCTTCTGCTCGATGCTGAGTTTGCCTGTGAGACACATTTGATCGCGTACTCACTGAAAATTGCCCCCATCGATTCAGGTGCAATTTCGGCGTCGAGCAGTCCCAAATCATCGCTAAGATCTGATAAATCCTTCCCTTGAATTGATCCTTCTCTTAGTCGCAACGCGTCTACCGCTAAGACTAAGCTATAGAAGTCTGCTTTCTGCCTAAAACGAGTTTTCTTAAGGCCCTCTGGAAAGGTGGAAAATATCTCACCTATATCAGCCAACGCCAAGCTCAATCTATCAGAGATATTCCCTTTATGATCCTGGTCCCACTCTGCATATTTGATGTAGAACGAGTCTAAGGTAGCCTTCTTATCTTGCACTCCATCAATGAGTGCGGCGACGATCTCAGATAGATATTCTGCGTCTCCGTATCGACGCCGATCTGTGGGGGTAAAGATTGCCGCCTGATCAAAAAAATCATTGACAGATGTTTCCTCAACAAAATTGAGGAAATCTCCAGGAAAATCGGCCCTTCGTAGTTCCTGCTTTGTGAGTGGCGTAGTGTACTTATTTACCCGCATGTAGACGTCACGCGTTTCCCGATCAGTCGGGTTTGTGGCCTCGTTGAAATCAATACGATATTGTAGGATTTTGGCCTGTGTTTCTTCATCTAATTGGCTGAATTTTTTACCCTCGTTTGGCCCTGAGTAAGGGGCATCGAGAGCGAAACTATCTCGAAGATAGTCTAGAATCGTCGAAATTCTCTGCTGACCATCAATGACAATTCGATAAGTGCTCCCATCTCGCATGACTTTCGAGAGAAATACCTTGGGGAGAGGAATGTCTGAAAGGATCGAGTCGATCAGCATTACCTTAGCTGTCATCGCCCACACTTCTCGGCGCTGAAAGTCTGGCTGCAATTCAAGCCGTCCGGCATCGCTCCAATCGCGAATGTCAGAGATGGGGTGCGGGCTTAAATTCCAATGGACCATGCTTGCATTCTATTCCGCAACCTAGGTGCATTGCAAACAATGTCTTGATTGCCCAGTGAGATTGTTGACGAAGGTTACCTCTTTGACCGAGGTGGGCGAGGACGAAACGATTGAGAAAGACTGCTTTGCCTCGCCTCTTGCCAATTCACTAATCTGCTTTGAGCCTCTTAAGTGCGCCACATAGGTAGTTTGCTGCGATCTCGATTTCGCTCTGGGTTGTGTAGCGACCGATACTAATGCGAATTGCTCCGCGCAGACGCTCTTCTGATAGTCCTATTCTTGATAGAACGTATGAAGACTCGGGGACCCCCGTAGTGCAAGCTGCACCGCTCGAAATTGCAAGGGCTGGCTGGACAGAGCCGATGATGTCTCTGCCATCGTATCCCAAGAAACTCACGTTCAAGTTGCTTGGATGCCTGGCCTCCAAGCTGGGACCGTTGAGTTCGACATGGAAAGGCAATGCCTGTAGCTTGGCCCACAGTTCTTTGTTCAAGCGACGAATTATTCCGCGCTCTTGCGGCTGACTTAAGATTAGCTCTGCAGCTTTCCCCATACCAGCTGCAAGGGCAACAGGAACAGTACCGGATCGAAGGCCTCCCTGCTGTCCGCCACCTGTAATTTGAGGTCGAAAATTGAGCTGATCGTTGCGCGCGATATACAGGCATCCGATTCCCATTGGACCATAAAACTTATGGGCTGACAGGCTGATCGAGTCGGCTAGATCCGCCAGACCAGACAAGTCAATTGCCATCGGCGCTTGAGCAAGGTCCAGATGGAGCTTGGCGCCCGCTGCTCGCACTATTTCGGAAATCTTCTCAAGGGGCTGAATCGTGCCGATCTCATTGTTGACGCCAATCACAGAGACAAGCGCAGTTTCCTTATCAACAAACTCTTTCAATTGATCGAGACGGACGACACCGATCTCATCGACATCGAGTCTGGCAATTTCTACACCCCTTTCAAGCTCGATCGAACGCGCCGTTTCGAGCACACATTTGTGATCTATCGAACTTACAACAAGCTTGGAGCAATTAGCGTAATCGCGCCCGCGCAACGCCAGATTGTTTGCCTCTGTCGCGCCTGAGGTAAAAATAATTTCATCGGCGTCAGCGCCAATCAGCGCGCCGACTTGCTCTTGCGCATCCAGGACCGTCTTTGCCGCTTGCCAACCGAAACTATGCTCAGCGGAATGTGGGTTGGCAGCAGGCCCTTTGAAATGCTTGCTCATGACTGCAAACACTCGCTCGTCGAGCGGGCAGGTTGCCTGATAATCAAGGTAGATTTTCTGAGCATTTGTCATGATAATTCAGTCTATTATAGGCGTTTTTTTGGGTGCGAAGAGATAAGCTACAAATCAATTCCATAATCTGGGGCTTTGCTCCAGTTTGGAATTGACCCTATCAGACACCAACTGTTATTGTCGACCTGGAGAGAACATCCAGGATCAATGTATGTCGCGCGGCCACCTATACACAGTTGAATATCGCCCACAGTTTTCCGGCCATGAGACCTTCCCGCTCCGATACGGTTGGTTGAAAAAGGCCTATGACCTTGTTTCAGAGACAAAAAATGACCCTAAGAACAAGTCAAAGTTCACCGACGACGAGGCAATTGCAACGCTAGGAGTCGGCAAGAACATGGTGTCCTCAATCAGATTTTGGGCTCAGGCTTGCAATATCATCAAGGAAAGCGGTCAAAATGGCTTCGCTCCGACGCAGCTCGGCGAGGACATCTTCGGGATTGATGGGCTCGATCCGTTCATGGAAAATGCGGCCACTCTCTGGCTTGTCCATTGGCATCTTTGCAGCAAGGCTGATCGCACTACTTGGTATTGGGCGTTCAATCATTTCCTGGCTCAATCATTCGAGCGAGAGCTCCTCGTCAAAGATTTGATGCGCCTCGCTGCAAACCGAGAGTGGCCGCGAGTTTCTCCAACCACAGTGAAACGTGATGTAGAGTGCTTCGTTCGCACATACGCGGTCCGGATGCCGTCAGGGCGCGGGTTGCACGAGGAGGCGTTAGAATCTCCTTTGGCCGAGCTTGGGCTATTGAAGGCGACCGCGAAGAAGGATGGTTTCCGTTTTGTCGCAGGCGAGCGATCGACCCTCGGTGACGGCGTCTTTGCCTATGCCGCAACTCAATTTTGGAGCGATTTCTCGCCTTCTGCTAAATCACTGTCTTTCGAGGCGATAGCGCATGAGCCGGGTTCGCCTGGTCGCGTTTTCTGTCTAGAAGAGCAGGAGCTGGCACGTCGCCTCGCTGACATCGAGGGCTATACGGACGGTGCGATCGCGTGGTCTGAGACCGCTGGTTTAAAGCAGCTGGTTCGCCGACGAGAGCTCGTTGATGAAGAAGTGCGCGCGTTTATTTTGCGTGACTACGGGCGTCACATCCTGCGGAGGGCGGCGTGAAAAACCTCGCTGAGCAAGTTTCGATCGGGCGCCGGTTTCAAAAGGCGATTCGTATTGATGCAGATTTGGAAAAGGCGGAGGCGCTTGAAGGCTACATCTGCCCTCAATCATCCGCTGAAGTTCTTACCTCGATGGCCACGCATGTTGCCGAAAATAAGCATGGGGCGTTCACCTGGACGGGGCCATACGGCAGTGGAAAATCGAGCCTTATTCTTATTCTGAGTGCATTGCTCAGCACAGATAAG
This sequence comes from Pontixanthobacter luteolus, assembly GCF_009828095.1. Taxonomy (GTDB): domain Bacteria; phylum Pseudomonadota; class Alphaproteobacteria; order Sphingomonadales; family Sphingomonadaceae; genus Pontixanthobacter; species Pontixanthobacter luteolus. The sequence continues at coordinate 820,502 of NZ_WTYP01000002.1, forward strand.
GGGCTCCGCGCCAAGGCTGAAGCCCTTGTTGGCGAGGCCACAATTGACAAATTTAGACAAGGCTTCCCCATCGGCGGTAGCGGGTGGGTCACAGTTGCCGCTGTTGGGAGAAGGTCCGCGCTGCCTGGCATACTCGGCGCTGCTATCCTTGAGGCCAAGCTCGATGTTCGCGAGCCGAAGCGCTGGACGGACGAGACGTTGCTGTCAGTGCTCCAAGCGCTGTTGGATAGCCCAAAGCAGCACAGAATTATTTTATTCCTCGACGAACTTGGAAAGGTGCTTGAGTCTGTGGCGCAAGAAGGTGGAGATCTCCACCTATTGCAACAGGTCGCCGAGTTGGCATCCCGGAGCGGCGGCCGCCTGATATTCGTCGGTATCTTGCACCAAGCGTTCGATGAATATGCGAACCGAATGGCGCGCGACGTTCGCGATGAGTGGTCGAAAATTCAGGGGCGCTATGTCGACCTAATAGTCAACACTGCTGGCGAAGAGCAGATTGATCTGCTTTCGCGCGCCATTGAGACAAGGCGTATTCCCGATAATTTTGGCACCAAGGTAGAGGGTGTTACGAAGGAGCTCGCGCTTCCGTCTGCTTCGACCCGCAAGTCTTTCAACGCTCTGTTGACCGAGTGTTGGCCTTTGCATCCTGTAGTTGCAATGCTGCTGGGTCCAATTTCCCGCCGCCGATTCGGTCAGAACCAGCGTAGCCTCTTTGGGTTTTTGAACTCTGCCGAGCCGCAGGGGTTTCAAGATTTTCTCCAACGAGGTTGCGACGATGACCTCTACTATCCTTGCCATCTTTGGGACTACCTCCAAGTAAATTTGGAGCCCTCGATCATGGCTTCGCCCGATGGTCATCGCTGGGCTATTGCAGCGGAAGCGATAGCGCGATGCGAGTCGCTCGGTGGCGACGAAGAGCACCTTCAGTTGCTAAAAACCATTGCGGTCATTGACTTGTTCAAGGATCGCTCGAACGTTTTGGCGTCGCCAAGGCTTCTCCAGCACGCGTTGCCCCAAAAGATGTCCATGAAGGCCGTTGACGAGGTCTTGGGGCAACTTTCGCAGTGGTCGCTCATCGTTTTTCGGCGTCACGTCGGCGCTTACGCAGTTTTTGCCGGTAGTGACTTCGACATCGATGGCGCGATTGATGAGGCGTTGTCTGCGCTTGGTGAGGTTGACTTCAAGCGGCTTAATGAGCTCGCAGGGCTACAGCCGATTCTTGCCAAGCGTCACTATCATGAGACGGGAGCTTTCAGGTGGTTCGATATTGAAATTGGACCTCTTCTGGGTGCGCAAGAGCGCATTAAGTGTTTCGAACCTCGAGCTGATTCCATCGGTCTTTTTCTGCTCTGCGTTCCTACCGAAAACGAAGCGGAAGATGAGGCCGATGACATTGCTCGCGCGGCCGTTGGTTCAGCAGATGGCTTTGACGCCGTAATAGGCATATCGCCGCGCTCTTGGACAGTTGCTTCGCTGGCAAGGGAATTGCTCGCAGTTGAGTCTGTAAGCCACGACCGCGCCGAGCTCCAGGGCGATCCTGTTGCGCGACGTGAGGTTGCTGCCAGGCTCGCCGATCTTCAGACTCGCCTTGGAACTCAGGTTCAGAGGACTTTCAATTCCGCGCTTTGGCATCTGCGCTATGAAAAACCTCAATCATTCGCTCAATACCAGCTCAGTAGTCTAGCGTCAGACTTGGCGGACAATCGGTTCCAGCGCTCCCCGATGATCAAGAATGAGCTTCTCAATAGAGAAAAGCCCTCGGCAAATGCCGTCGCCGCTCAGAACGCACTCTTGAGGCGTATGGTGATCGACGAGGGTTCGGAGCGTTTAGGTATTAAGGGATTTCCTGCTGAAGGCGGCTTGCTCGCATCACTTCTCGAAGCGACAGGCCTCTATCGCAAACATAAAAAAGAGTTGCGGTTCCGCGCGCCAACGACTGCTGACCCGGCTAGGCTTGGGCCGCTTTGGGAGGCAGCTGACAGCTTTTTATCCGAGAACAGCGACCGCTCTGTTTTGTTATCGGAAATTTATGCTCTTTGGGGCAGTGAGCCATTCGGATTGAAACCTGGCCTGCGCCCGATCCTGGCCGTAGCCTACATTCTCTCCAAACGTACGGAGGTGGCTTTCTACCGGCAGCGCATTTTTCAAGCCCGATTTACAGACCTCGATGTGGATTATCTCTCAAAAGATCCGACGGACATTCAGCTTCGCTGGATGAACCTCAATGACATTGGTCGCCGTTTGCTTTCCGGTCTTGCGGCGGTTGTGCGTGATGTCGATAGTGCAAACGAATTGAGCAATCTTGAGCCCATTGATGTGGGGCGCGGCTTGATCTCTATATACGTATCGCTTCCTCCGTGGGGGAAGCGAACAATGCGCTTGTCGGAGGGCACCATTCATATCCGCAGCCTTCTAAAGAAGGCAAATGATCCCAACCAGCTCATCTTCAACGACCTGCCGCAGCTCGCAGGCGGCAACGACCTCGAAAGCACCATTGAATTTGACGCAGTGATTAAGAGCGTTCGGAACGCGCTCAGCGAATTGGCAAATGCATATCCGCAAATGTTGATGAGGCTGGCCGATAACATGCTGGCGGAATTGCAGGTTCCGAACGCTTCGGCCCAGGCCCTGTCTGAACTTCGTGCGAGATCTGAAAACATCAAGGATCTTGGCGGAGATTTTAGGCTCAACGCCTTCGTAAACAGATTGTCGCGGTATGAGGGTTCGATGGAGGATATTGAAGGGTTGGCTGGCCTTGCTACGAACAAGCCATCTCGAGACTGGATTGATGCAGACCTTGATGATGCGGCCATTGCTCTCACAGAACTCGCTCAGCAGTTTAACAAGAGTGAAACCGTAGCACGAGTGAAGGGCCGCACCGACAAACGCCATGCGATGGCCGTCGTGCTTGGCATTGATGGTCGTCCCGCACCACAAATGAGCGAGTTTGACATCAGTGATGCCGAACTTGCGAAAGCACGAGAAATCGCAAAGGCCTTGGAAGAACGTTTGAGCGAAGAGGGCGTACTAGACAACAAGATCAAGCTAGCTGCGCTCGCAGAATTGTCCTCCCACTACATGAGAGCCTCAATAGAGAAACGCGGTAAGGCGACCTCGGCGAAGGAGTCGGCACTTTGAGCACCCAGCATAGACATGTTTTAGGATTGTCGGGCGGGCGCGACAGTGCCGCGCTGGCGGTCTATATGAGGCATCATCATCCTGAAATAGAAGTTGAATATTTCTTCACCGACACGGGCAAGGAATTGCCAGAGGTTTACGAATTTTTAGGCCGCCTTGAAGGCGTGTTGGGCAAGCCAGTGCTCCGTCTCAATCCCGACCGGGACTTTGATTTCTGGCTAAAGCAATACAATACGTTTTTGCCGTCCGCACAGACCCGCTGGTGCACGCGACAACTCAAATTGCGACCTTTCGAGCAATGGATAAAGCCAATGCTCGACGAAGGTCAGCATGTGACTTCTTACGTCGCCATTCGCGCGGACGAGGAATATCGGGAAGGCTACACGTCCAAGCATGAAAACCTGGTTGTTACGTTGCCTCTCAAGGAGGTGGGTGTCGATAAAGCAGGCGTGATGGAAATTTTGGACTCTTCGGGATTAGGCCTTCCTCGCTATTACGAATGGAGGACCAGAAGCGGCTGCACATTCTGCTTTTTCCAGCAGAAGATTGAGTGGGTTCGCCTCCGTGAACGCCACCCAGAGTCATTTGAGGAAGCGAAGCGATACGAGAAGAGCGCTGTCGAACATGGTTCGCCATTCACATGGAGCCATGGTGAGTCCCTAATAGAACTCGAGCAACCAGAGCGCATTGAGCAGATCAAAGCTGATCATAAAAAGCGCGTGGAACGGCAAAAAGCGAAGATGATGGCCAACCCGTTGCGGCCGGACGACGAACCTCTTGATGTTGACGATCTTTACGGACAAGCAAAGGGCTGTATCGCATGTCACAAGTGACGGAATGAGAGGCGCGCTTGAAGGAACCACATCACTTTAGCGCCACCCCAGGCTTGGAAGATGCGGTCGCAGACGCGAAACCTCTCTTTCTTCTGCCGAAAGACGATGTCGCAACTGATGTAATATCGCCCGCTATGAAAGCCTCTGAAGACGTGGCTATCATGATGGGCTTCTTTTCCAGTGCGTCGTTTGCAGAGATCGCTCCTGGACTCGCGACTTTCTTGCAAAGGTCAACGCGCCCGCTCCGCCTCATAATCAGTCCGTATCTGTCCGCAGAGGATCGTGAGGCTTTCCAAAATGGCCTCAGAGATGCTGAGGCTTTGGGAGAGGGCGCTGTAATGAGACTCATTCCCGAGGCTGATGAGCTATCCGCACATACATTGTCCTGTCTCGCTTGGCTCATTTCTAGCGGTAGGCTCCAGGTTAAAATCGCGCTGATGCGAGACGCCCTCTTCCATCCCAAGGTCTGGCTATTTCACGACGATCACAAGATTGCTGCCTTGCATGGATCAGCGAATATGACAGGTAAGGGATTGCGGAAAAACCGAGAGCAATTGAGCCTCGCACGTAGTTGGCGAAGCGAGGAAGCCCTTCAAACCTGCAACGATCTAGCACAAGAATTCGAAGTGCTTTGGACCGGTGGCGATGATGATTGTGTTACCGTCGATCTCTCCAAGGCCATCGCCGACAAAGTCTTGCGAGAGTTCAAAGGTTCAAAAGAACCAGATGAGGAAGACTTCAATCGGCTTTGGAGAACGGCCCACAATCTTTCGGAGGAGCCAATCGATATTTCGAGCCTCCTCGCGGGAGAGGAGGCTCGTGGGTTCAGCATTCCAGATTGGCTCAAATATAGAGAGGGAGCCTACGCTCACCAGGGTGAGGCAATCGACAAATGGGAAGCCCAAGGCAATCGCGGCATTCTCGAAATGTGCACAGGGTCCGGAAAGACGCTAACTGCGCTTGTTGGCGCGAAGTTGCTTTTCGATCGCGTCGGACCTCTGCTTATCGTTGTGAGTGCCCCTTACAACGTTTTGGTGAGGCAATGGTGCAATGAGATCAGGCTCTTCGGTCTAAGAGCAATCAATATGTCAGAGGCTGGCGGTGCGGCTTCTCGTTCTCGTGAGCTCGCGGCAGCGCGAAGGCGATTGAGAAAGTCGGTGTCCGATAGTGAAGCGGTAGTCGTCTCAAACGACACTCTTTGCACAAAGGAATTTCAGGAAGAGATAGCCAAATTTCCTGGCCCAAAACTCCTCATAGCCGACGAGTGCCACAATCTTGGGGCTGCAAATTTCATTAGCAATCCACCCGCGTTTTTCGACTATCGATTGGGACTATCCGCAACCCCGGTCCGGCAATACGATGATGAAGGAACCGATGAGCTTTTCGCTTTCTTTGGCGAGCCTACGTCTGGCGACACTTGTTTCCAATATACGCTAGAGCAAGCAATCGGCGTCTGCCTTACGCCATACGACTACCACGTGACATTCGTTGAACTAAACAGTGACGAGATGGCGCAATGGCGTGAAATCAGCGATAAGATCGCGCAATTGTCTTGGAAAATACAGGCTGGGGAGAAAGATCCCTACCTTGATTCATTATTTTTGAAGAGGCGACGAGTGCTCGAAACTGCCGCTTCGAAAATCGACGCACTTGAGAGCCTGCTAGCAGAAATTGGCCCAAGAAATCTTCGATACAGCTTAATCTATGCGACCGACAAAGACCCTGACCAATTGCAGGCAGTGAACGACCTACTGAATTCCGAAGGAGTGTTTTTTCATCAGCTCACGTCCGAAGAAACTGGAAATCCAAAAAAATCAAAGCAAATATTGGATGGCTTCCAAGAAGGAAAGCTTCAGGTCTTGACTGCAAAGCGCGTCCTGGATGAGGGTGTGAACGTACCGCAGATTATGTCAGCCTATATTCTCGCTAGCACGACCGTGAAGCGGCAGTGGGTCCAGCGCCGAGGAAGGCTCCTAAGGACATGTAAGGCTATTGGGAAGGAATCAGCAGTGATTCACGACTTGGTCGCGCTACCTCCTGAGGTAGAGCTGAGGAATCTGGTTGACAAGGATGCAAAAAAAATCGTCAATTCTGAGCTAGATAGAGTTTGGGAGTTTGCGCGCTTAAGTCAAAATGCTGCCCAAACGGGCGGGCCTTTTGAAGCAGTAGAGCGAATGCGAGCTCTGGTTGGGGGATGAATGGCGTACAAAGACGAAAAGATTGTCCGTGTTCTGCTTGATGAAGCATCAGCCGTAGAAGAGCGCTGCGAAGGCTATCGTGAGGAACTCACGGAAGCGATGGCAGAAATCGTCCAAAAAGAACGCGCCCATCTGTTCCAGCGGACAAATATCGTCGTTGAGATTAGTGATATCGTTAGTCGCGTAGGGACTTTCATACAACTGAAGGAAGATTCGAAATGAAGCTTCTGAGCGCACGCTTCGATGGCTTCCGCCTCCTTTCCGGCATCGATCTAAAGTTTTCCGTCGATCCAAAGAAGAACATCACAGTCATCCGCGCTGCCAATGAAAGCGGAAAAACGACTATGCTCACTGCGTTGCAGTGGGGCCTAATCGGCGACGAGGCCCTTCCAAAGGGATATTCGCTCCGACGCATGGACTTGCCTCCCAATAAACCTGCCTCAACTCGCGTTGAGATCGACTATGAGATTGAGGGGAGGATGGGGCCAAAGCACTATAGGATCGTTCGTCGCGTCACGAGTGAAACGATCGAAGATAAGCGACCCCGTTCGCTCGTTGAGCTGTATCACGTGACTGCGGCTGGGCCCGAGGAGCTCGACAGTCCAACGAACCACATTCAACAGCATTTTCCCGCAGAGTTGCGAGAGGTATTCTTCACAGACGGGGATCGGGCGCTCAGCTTTATTGAAGGGGCGAAATCCGAGCAGCAACACAAGGTTCGGAATGCCATCGAACGTATGATGGGGCTTTCGTTGCTGGAAACCACAACCGAACATATTCGGACCATCGAGCGACAGCTCAGGAACAAGTTCGATAAAGAGGCTGGCAATGCCGAAACCCGTAAGGTCGAGGAAGACCTCGAACATGCCGAGAAGCAGCTTCCGATCCTGACCAATAAGTTCGACGATATTAAAGACAAGATCGCCAATCTAAACGATCTCAAAGAGAAGGCGGATAGAGAGCTTCAGGACGCTCTCAGCGCTGGAAACCGAGACGAGCTTTCCAAAGAGCTCGTCGATGTTCGCCGCAACAGAACGCAGCTTGAGGAACAGCGCAAACGCACAGAGAAGAGACAATCTGAATTAATTTCTTCCGAGATACTCACGCGCCATATGATGGCTGATCCATTTGCAAGAGCCGGAAAGCTCCTCGATGAACTGAGGAAGAAGGGTCAGATTCCAAATAAGACAGTGCCAATTTTAGAAGATCGGCTAGATAATCACTTGGATTGTATTTGCGGCGGAAGTTTGGACGAAAGCACTTCTGACGGTGCGGAACGCCGCTCGAACATCCAAAAGCTCATTGATGACAGCCGTGAAGCTGATGATATACGCGCAAAGGTTTCAGACCTTTACTACGATGGGCGAAACCTTTTCTCAGGCAAGCCGCCTAGCTGGTCTGACCTTTATTCTGATGCTTTTCAAGAACGTCAGCAAATTGATTCTGTCTATCGTGATATCGGTGAAAAGGAAGCTGAGCTTGAAGCCAAGTTAGACAAGATTCCCGATATTAACGTGCAGAGGCTTCGAGAGATTAAGCAGACCTATGACAAACAGCTTCGTGACGAGATAGTTAGAGGTGCGGAAACGGAAGGCGACATCAAGCGTCTGCGAGCTAAGAAGGTAGAACTCGAGAAGGAGTTCAGAACGCTTTCTGCGAAAGTGAGTAAGGGCGTAAAGATTGCGCGTGATCTAGATGTCGCCACCGACATTCGCGGAATGGTAGAGAATGCTCTGGACAGGATGAAGACAGTAGAGGTCCGTTCTGTTTCTGCCAGAATGAACGAACTTTTTCTCGATATGATCGGTGCGGACAAGGAAAGTGCGCTCATCACGAGAGCTGAGATAACCCCTGAGTTTAGTATTGTCGTTTACGGTAGAAACGAACTCGTGATGGACCCATCCATTGACCTAAATGGCGCATCTCGGCGAGCCCTAACAATATCATTCGTTCTCGCGCTGACGGAGGTCAGCGGTGTTGAGGCTCCAAACGTGATCGATACCCCTCTCGGCATGATGTCTGGATTCGTCAAAACAGAGGTCGTGCGCACTGCTTCAGAAAATAGCAGTCAGCTGATTCTCTTCCTTACGCATGACGAAATCAAAGGATGCGAAGACATCCTCGATCAACGAGCAGTAGTTGCAGGCACAATCACCAATCCAGCTCATTATCCTCGAATTTTGAAGAATGACCCAGGAACCCAGGACGCAATGACCCTTCAGTGCGACTGCGACCATCGTTCACACTGCAAGGTATGCGACCGATATGAATCCTCGGCCCAAGCTCAGTTGGAGGGTGCATGATGGATAACGCGTTTGCAGGGTTAGATATCAATATCGATGAGGACTTCCGAGAGCGAGTAGAGGGTCTTGTTCAGTTAAGGGAGGGGAAGTCCGCCTCTGCGTTGCATCAGCCATTCAGGCGGAACGTCGATATTTGGTTTTTTGCGATAATGTTAGCGGTCAAGAAAGGCCTAAAACCGACCCCACCCAAAGGAAAGACTTACAAGGCTGCAGAAGGCGTCGTGCTTGGGTCCGATTCTTGGAGGCCAACGGCGCTCACCCTGCTTGCGATTTCAGAGACGGGGAAAGCAGAAATTGTAGACTCTCCAAATGAGATGATGCGGATCGCGAGCTGCTACGCACATGCTGGTCTTCCATTGGTATTTTCGATGTTAGATCAACGTGGCGATGACACCTCACTGGACTACATCTGCGACGAAATCGAAGCCCTTGTGTCTTAGCCTACTCAGCTTCGTCGAATACTGCAGTTTACCTGTTCGCCCTTGAAAAGGTTCGGGCTAGGGACCACGCAATTTCAACTGCGGCTATTTTCTATTTCGTTGCATATCATTCGGCTTGGGGGTGCTGATGCATTGCAAATCTTGCGGGGCAACGATTCATCGCAGAGACGCATTTTGTGCGAAATGCGGTGAACTTACCGAACGAGCCCAGCCCCTTGCTCAGAAAATCGGTTCGGCTGTAGGCGCACTCAGTTCAGAGTTTGGCAAGCTTGTACGTTGGATCATCGATTATGTGAGCGATGAGGCGCATCGCAAGCAGGTCATCGCTGGCGGTGCGACCATAGCCCTCTTGTCCGTGGTTCTGACTGACAATCCCATCACCACTGGCGTTTCAAGCCTATTCTCCGGCGATGAAAACAGCCCGCAGCTTACCGATGACGGCCTGCCTGATTTTGCGAGCTACGAAGACGTCTTCATGGGCGAGGAAGAGGAATTCATCATCATGGGAGCGGCGAACGTGCGAGACTTTCCGACAAGCCAAGGAACAACTGTCACGCAGACATTTTCGGGCGGTGAGACGGTTTTTGCTCGTGAAGTCAAAGCATTCGATCCTTTGTCCCAATGGTTCAAACTGACTAGCGGCGGATACGTTTGGGGCGGTAATCTGGAAAGCCTCTCACAGATCGCTCATGAAGCGGGTGCCAGCGCAACCAGTGAGTCTGATGCTCTCGGTCTCCATGATCTCTTCGGGCAGTGGAGTGATCGCGCCACATGCTATGGCGAATTCCGAGATATCGAATTTGAAGTCACATTCGACGGCCTATTCATGAACGGTGAGCGTTATAACATTGATGGCGCACCTGATGGCAATCGTTTCACATTTTCGACGAATGACCCTGATCCTAGAAGAAGATCGCAGATTGCTGTGGTGAAGACTGAAACCGACGAACTTCTCTATGTGAGCTTTCCAGGCGCCATGGATCTGCGGGAGTTCCCCTTTTATCCTCAAGGGATCTCATGCGCCCAGAGGGCGGAATACCTAAATCAGTAGAGCGAAAGCGGTGGGGATACGAGACTGGCTTCCTCTATCCCCATAACCTTCGATACCGATCCCCATCCATAACTGCGCATAACAACACATGGCTGCGACAAGGACGATGGGGATGCAGAATGACTTCAAGATCTTTCTCATTCAAATAGAGAGAAATTTCTAGAACTTGCGCGCACCCAAGATCGCGCACGCAGTCCAGATTAGGCTTGACCCTGAGAGCCTCTATTCTCCATCGTAAGGGCTTAAAACACATGGGATGGGGGTATCCATGGATTTGCTTCTAAAAAGAGAACAGAATCGAAATTGGCGAGGACGAGTGATTTTCCGTCTTTGGGCCAAAGCGGAGATGTCCGATGACGAACGCGCATTGATCGATCGCTATGACATGGGCGAGTCTTGTCTGATCGCTGCCGATGACTTCGAGCATCTCAAAGGCGCAGCCATATTCGGCTTTGTCGCCTTCCTGATCGGCGGCGTTCTTGCCGGTGCTTATTCTGGTGAGATTATCGGCGGCCTGGCGTTTGGTGTCATCGCAGGCGTCGCAGCGGGTTATTGGTGGCTCAACGAAAAGCGCGAGACCATTTGGATGCGCGATCTGCTTTATGGTCGCCGGTTCAAATGCGACAGCATTATCGAATTGGCGCAAAAGGAAGCCATGCTGGACAACGCCTGCATCGCGCTCCGGCAGGTGGTCGAGACAGCCAAACACTGGGATGGTGTTGAGACCCGGCCTGTGCCGGTCCTGCCGCCAGAGGAGGCCAAGGAAGTGGTCTTAAGGCTCGGCTGACATGGCTTCAGACATTGGCGCCAAGCTCCACAGTTTCTTGCATGGGTTGATTAGGCCCAGCGAGACAGATCTTGTTCGTCGCCAATGGGAAGAAGTTGCAGCCCAGTTTGAAGCGCGTGAGCTTCGAACGATCGAAGAGCGCGAGCGCTTAATCGCTTCTATAGCGACAGAAGTGCGTTTCCAGCTGTTCGGCGATAGCCCAATGAACGATCAGGATGGTGTCATCCTCAACCTCGTCCTGCAGCTATTCAATTACGACCAGCTCTTCGTGCTCCCAGACGTCGATTGGGATCGGACACGCACAATCGCTGAACTTTGGGAAATCCGCGAGGAGCTGACCCGCCAGCAGAAATTGGTCGACGACTTCGATCGCAATTGTGAGCTCATCCAGATGGCAACTGCGGCAATGCTGAGGCCGATCTATGAAGCTTGTCCGGCCCTGATGCAGGATACAGATGAGGCCGATGGCATATCGGTTCCAACCGACCTTCTTCGAAGCTTAGGCGATGTCGGTGAGATCACCGAGCAGGTGCTTGGCGTTGGCCTAGCTGATGAGCTGATTGAAGCGCCCTTACTGCCAAGGCTGCAATCCCGTCTCGAATACAATCTCATTGCGGCATCAGGAGGAAACCCCACTGATCCTGCCAGCTTCAAACGCGTCTTTAAAAAACCAAGCCAGTATGATGCAAAAGCTCCTGAAGAGATGGTTGAGGCCTATCTCGGAGGGACGCCACTGGCGGCCCTGTTCGATCAGGAACTGACCTTCACCATTCCGACCAAATCTCGTTTTGAGCACCAGCACATCGTGGCTGGCTCAGGTCACGGCAAGACGCAGACCCTGCAATATCTGATCGCGCAAGACCTGGCAGCGATGGAAGATGAGAAACGCACCGTCATCGTGCTCGATAGCCAGGGCGATCTCATCAGCAACATCGCCAAGCTGGATGTCTTTGGTCCGGGCGGCGCGCTGCATGATCGGCTTGCGCTGATCGATCCCACCGATGTCGAGTATCCCGTCTCGCTCAACCTTTTTGATGTCGGGCAGAAGCGGCTCGATGGTTACGCGCCCTTGGAGCGAGAGCGGCTCACCAACTCGATCCTCGAGCTCTACGACTTTGTGCTCGGCACTTTGCTCGATGCGCAGATGACGCAGAAGCAGAATGTCATCTTCCGCTATGTCACGCGGCTGATGCTCCATATTCCGGATGCGACGATCCACACGCTGCGCGAGCTGATGGAGCCCGGCAGCGAGGTGAAGTTTGCCGAGCACATCGCCAGGCTCGAAGGCACGGCAAAGCACTTCTTCGAAACCGAGTTTGCATCGCGTGAGTTTGAGCAGACCAAGAAGCAAGTGCTGCGCCGACTTTGGGGCATTCTCGAAAACCAGACCTTTGAGCGCATGTTCTCGCACCCGCGTTCCAAGCTCGATCTCTTTACTGAGATGAACGCGGGCAAGGTCATCCTGATCAACACCGCCAAAGATCTTCTGAAGGAGCAAGGCACCGAAATTTTCGGACGGTTCTTTATCGCCATGATCGCGCAGGCGGCCCAGGAGCGCGCCACCTTGCATGGCTCGGAGCGCGTGCCGACCATGGTTTATATAGACGAGGCGCAGGACTACTTTGATCGTAACATCGGCCTGATCCTGGCCCAGGCGCGCAAATACAATGTCGGCATGGTGCTGGCGCACCAATATCTCGGGCAGCTTGAGCCTAAGCTTCAGGAAGCCTTTGCAGCCAATACGGCGATCAAGTTTGCGGGCGGCGTATCAGCCAAGGATGCACGTTCGCTAGCCCCGATGCTTTACACCGATCCCGCTTTCATTGAGGCACAAGGCAAGGGCAGCTTTGCGGCGCATATTCGCGGAGTCACCAAGCACGCTGTGCCGCTGTCATTCCCGTTCGGCTATTTGGAAGACCTTCCGGAAATGACCGAGGTAGATCGCGATGCGCAGCGTGAGGACATGCGTGCCCGCTATGCAGTCCATCACTCCCAGATTGGGAAAGAAGAGGCTGATGGTGATGGGCCGAAGGATGGCAAAGACGATGGCTCAGGCGGCGATGATCCGTCGCCCGACAAGCCCAATCCAACCGGTCCGAAACTCAAGGAGCCTGGTCCGCAGGATAAAGGCCCAGGGGGTTCCGACACTCACGCGGAAGCAGTGAAACAGTCGGATGAGCAGAGCCCGTCAAATGGGGGCAAGACTAGGCGTGGGCATATCGACCCAACCCCGGGCGAGGACTGGTGATTTCTTGCCGCCGACCATGGCGGCCCAAGCCTGAAATTAGCCTCACACTTTTGAATTTGCTGCACGGTTACAGGCCAGCATTACGTGCATATAAGAGCGGTCCTCCGAAACTCACAGAGGACCACGCCATGTCTCCAAAGCCGAAATTCGACGTGTTAGGGCGGCGCTGTCGCACGAGGCCAACGCCAACTGGCAAGCGTGTCACACCGCAACCACGCGATCTGCTCTGGTTCGAGAAGTTAGCTGAGCATGGACCCCTGCCGTCTTCGTTTCTTCTAGCTTTCGCCAAGGACACGCATCGGTCTGAGAAAAGAGCGAAGGAACGTCTGGCTGATCTCTTCAACGAGGACCGCACACCGCACAAAGGTGCATACCTATCGCGTCCAGTACAGCAGTTCCGTACGCTTGATGCGCGCTACAATCAGCTTGTTTATGATCTTTCGCCAGCGTCAGTTGCCGCCCTTAGAAAGAGCGGCTGCGCAATCCGACCCGCACGCTCCGGGCCGTGGCAACATAGCCTGATGGTTAGCTGCATCACCGCATCGATCGAGCTTGCTTGTCTGGAGCGCGATGATCTCAATTACATCCCGCAATCAAAAATCTTGGAGCGTGCTGAAACGTGTCTGCGTTGGCCAACCGAAATCTGCGATCCCGATACCGTCGCGACCTATGAAAAGGATTTGATCCCGGATGCCGTATTTGGACTGGAGTATCTGACGTCAGAAGGGAAACGCTACCGTTTCTATGCTCTAGAGGCCGACCGCGCGACCGAACCCCTGCGTTCTGCTGAGATCCACCGCAAGAGCTTCCTGCGGCACTTGCTGCAATACGAGGCTTACATAGAAGGTGCCGGTTATCAGGACCATCTCAACCTGACCGCACCGATGATGGTGCTGAATGTCACTACCAGCGAGGAGAGGACTCAGCGAATGCTCGGGTTGACGCAGGAACTATTCCCTGAGGGCAATTCGTATCAGCTGTTTCAGGTCTGGGATGCGTTTGGGAGAGCGCTTTCGCCGCCACATCCAAAAGGCCAGATGCTTGTGGCCCCTTGGCAGTCGGCGGTGCAAATTATCCCGTTGGACATCGCATAAGTTTCAAACGCTATCTGGCGACAGGCCAACTCGTCGTCATTTTTCACTTTCAACAATTTGAGGTGCTCGCTCTTCTGAACGAGATTAATTGTCTAATCCATTGAAGTCTTGCCAATTCGACAATGATCTTTAGGGTTTAAACGCGCGCCGTCATGACGACAATGTTGACGTTGCTTAGTCAAAGGGAGGGGGCTTCCATTGTTACGCGCTTTATATCTTGCCGTGCTGGCCGCATTGTTAACGTCTTGTGTGAGCACCTCAAAGGTTCGACTGACTGGACTAGACCACCCTTCCGGTTGGTCAGACCAGATTCGAACTACCGCGAACAGTTCATTTCTGTATGCGCAGCTCTCATTTGTTAGCTACCAAGGGCCTCCGGAATTTCAGATCGATTCAAAGGTCTCTGAAGTTGAAAGGCAAGAGAACAACAGCATCGACTTCGCATATGCGATTTTCTCAAGAGAGATGGACGTCGGACCAAGCGAAATCATCATCGCTTTTCGAGGAACAGACACCGCAAGGGATGTTTGGTCGGGCACTTTGACAAATGCGCAGGGCGCTGCTGGACTTGAGTTGTTTGACCGAATTAGGAGTGAATTTTTGGAAGAGCGAATTATCGTTACCGGCCATTCCCAAGGTGGTGCAATTGCTACCCATGTCACGCTCAATCGCGAAAATGTCACTGGCTATTTCTTCAACACCTCTCCGAGATTCAGAAGGCTGAGCGGGGATCTGGAGAACGACCGGTATTCAATTGTTGAGCACGGCGATCCACTAAAACTGCTTCGGCTCTTTGGCCGCGAGCCAACACAGCTTTACACTTCGATCGGCTGCACTCGTGGTGGCCCGTTTTCTCAGCATTCAGCGAGGAGTCTGGCGATTTGCCTCACTCAAATAGCTTCTTGGGAACGCGAAGCCGCCCGCACTTCATTGAGGCGCAATAACCTGTCTCTTCCACAAGGAGTGACACGCTGAAGTGATTTCCTAAGTGAAAATGGATTAGAATTGGAGGGCATAATGAAGAAGACCATATTGCTGTCATCATTGGCAGCCCTCACAGCTAGCGTGGCTTTCTCGCGCAACGATGCAGTCGCACAGATTAGTGAGCCAAACCCTGCAATATATCTGGAGCAGGGTTGGAGTTCGAACGAACGAGGCGCTTGGTACACAGCAACTCAGGGCTCCAGGTTGATGCCTGCCAGTTGGTTCCGTTCGCTCGAAATTCCTCAGGGGACGACGCTATTCAACTCACCATCGAACATGAGCCGATACCGTTTTATTTACGACGAAGACAACCCCGCCAATCCGTACCCGATTGGTTTCGCTGAGGATCGACAGTCGGACAGCGTATTCGACGAGACTCAACTTCGATGGCTCGATAGGGGCTTGTTTGGAGGTCAAAGTAAATACGAAGAGTGGATCGGCCTGAATTGTGCAGCATGCCACACGGCAGAAGTCCATTTTGAAGGCGCAAGAATCCGTATCGACGGCGGTCCATCGATCATCGACTTTCAAACCTTTGAAGAGGAGGTCGCTCAGGCCCTTCGCGCAACTCTTGATGACGATGAGAAGTTTTCACGCTTTGCTGCCCGGGTGGTTTCTGAAGACCCACAAACCAGAATCGATAGACTTCGATCCGCACTCGAGGAGCTAACCGTTTGGCGCGAGCGCGTCGTTTCAATCAACGCGACTGATTTGAGATCAGGCTTCGCGAGATTGGACGCGTTCGGGCATATATATAATCAAGTCGCGCTCTTCTCAGACGTTGAAGGACAGTTTTTTGAAGGGGCGGACGCTCCAGTTTCCTTTCCCTTCCTTTGGGACACACCTCAACACGACAAAGTGCAATGGAATGGAATCGCCAGCAACGGGCCGAGCATTCTCGGCATTGATGTTGGTGCGCTCGGCCGTAACGCTGGCGAAGTGATTGGTGTCTTTGGCGAGGTAAATGTTGATAAGAGAACAGGCTCGGATTTGTTGTTAAGGCCCCGAGCCGTTTCGAGTGTGAGCATCAACAATCTGATCGAGCTGGAAAGGCACGCTGAACGATTGGTTTCACCGCAATGGCCTCACAACATACTCGGCCAACTTGATATGGAGAGCGTTGAACGGGGACGGGAGCTTTTTGTCCAGGAATGCCAGTCTTGTCACAATCCAATCGATCGCGATGACCCAGAGCGGTCAGTAACTGCGCAGATGAGCTTATTCTTGCCGATTGAAGGTCTGTCCGACGAAGAGAATGAGAATACGCATGGAGCCCCAGGGACAGATCCAGCTATGGCCTGTCGCTCTGTTGAACGACAGGCCCTGCGCGGCTCGCTATATGACGGTTTCACTATCGAAACTGAGAACGGACAAGAGCGTGAGCTCCAAGAAAGAGAGCAATTGTCCGCTTTGCTTACAGTGATGGTCAAGTCGGCTCTGTTTGATCAAGCCGGAGAGCTAGTCGATTTCATCGGTTTAGGGAGCGATGGCCTCATTGTGCAAAATCCCGGTAATTATAACACCACCGGCGCATCGACGCAGGCAGGCGCGGCTTCCGCTAGTAGAGAAAGTACGAGAGATTCTATAATTGCTGGCGTGGCAGAGCCGGTATTTGCGACCGCAGAGCGCACTCAACTAACCCTACCATTTGGGGCGGACGTTAGCGATTGGGGGCCCTTCCAAGAGTGCATGACCACAAACCCCTCATGGCTGAAATCTTACAAGGCCAGACCTCTGAATGGTATATGGGCTACTGCGCCCTTCCTGCACAACGGATCAGTGCCAAATCTCTATGAGTTGCTCCTTCCACCCGAGCAAAGGATGCCCGTCTTCTACACCGGCTCCTATCAATTCGATCCCGTTAGAGTGGGTTACGTAACCACTGAAAGTGAGACAAACAGCTTCAGGTTCGACACGTTCATGCCAGATGGTTCTGTGCGATGGGGGAACTTCAATGGTGGCCACGACTATGGAAATGCAGCTCTGACCGATCAGCAGCGATGGGATTTGGTTGAGTACATGAAGTCCCTTTAATTGCATTGACCGCCTGATCTTGCGCCGAAATATTGAGATTGGGGCAGAAAAAAGGGCCAAGCTTGTAGCTTGGCCCTAGGCTGAAAAGGCCGCACCTTAGTATTCTGAAGCCAGCATGATTGTGAGAGCGCGTTTTGTAATTCCCGGATCGGATGGATCTTCACTGCCCGACATCATATCGGGGCTGTAATAGTCGATCTTCCAGAAGATTCGCTGCCCATCATGGTCGAACGCGCCGAAGTCGTGTTCGCCATGCGGGTCATTGTCGTGATCGAATTGATCGAAACCAGCCACCTTCGCAGCGACCGCATTCATCCCTTCTTCGCCAAGCTGTTGGATGCCCGGCGTGACGAAGATGTCGCCGCCAACTCCAGACCGGCGGAACCGATCATTGAGACGCCGGATGCGCGCCGTCTTCTCTTTGTCCATGATATGCTCTCCTGCAGAAATCCGGCAACACAGGAATTGCGGCCGGAGCAGTGCAGGTGAGCTGTGCGTCCATGATACCATGGACGCGCCTTTGTTTAATTGATGGAAAACACCAAGGGCGCTGCCCTTTCGTTTTCCAAAGCATGAAATGCACCGGGCCGTGACTCGCCCGAGTTCCTCGGGCTGCGTCCGCACCACCCCGAGGCATTTCACGCTTTCCTTTCCCCATCCCGTTCTCGCCGAAGGGCAGGGCCGATGTTCACATCGGCCTGATCAAATAAGAAAGCAGCGCCTCATTGCGCTGCTTAGGGAAGGACAGTTGAGCCGCGTCTTGCGAGCTCGCAATCGGCCAGACCTACGCGGCCTCGCTGCGGATTGAATGTGCTAGTGCCAGAGCTTCAAAGATGACGAGGCTTCTGGGCTGGTGATCATAATACTTGCGCTTGGCTGGCACGCGCGGTGCCAGGGCCGGATAGATCTCGGCCAAGGCAGCAGCCTCTTCGTACTTGTTGGCATAACGCTGCACGCGCGGCACCACGACATCGAGCACCTCATTGCGCTCGGCGGTGCGCGCCATGGCCCTGATCAAGCCAATCGTTGCCGGTGCCTTCTGGCAGCTCGGCGCGATCTGCTCGGTCAGAACGACATCGGGCCGATAGCGATTGATCAACTCTTGCGTATAGCCAGCTGCCGCCACGGTGCTTAAGGCGCCGGTTTCGGAGGCCACCCAGTCCTTTAGCTGTCCCTCGATCAGGAACACCATCCCGATCCGGTCAGAGATCGCTGCCAGCGACAACACCTTAGCTGTCATGGCCCGTTCCATTATTGGCCAGTAAGCGGCGTTCCAGACGCTGCAGATTTGCTTTGCGATTGGTAGCAAGAGCCGTCTCCGCGCATTTGTCGGGCAGACTAGGCAGATTGCTGCGCACACGTTCGCGGGCGTCTTCGATGACTTCTGCAAACAGGCCTTCAAAGCTCCTCCCGAACACCAGCGAGAGGGCGCAGATTTGCTCCAGGGTTGGTAAGTGCTCACCCTTCTCAAGGGCGACGATATTGGATTGATGGCTTTCAATTAGGTGGGCCACATCACATTGGGTGAAGCCCGATTTTCGACGTGCCAAACGCAAGTCGAATCCAAACTGTTTTGACATGATATGTATATGTTAAATTGCTAATTCCTCTCCATTTTACCTGAGAGGATCGCAGCCACTAGTTGCCGGATTATCGGGATTTCCGATAATTGACCCCAGCGCGCTATGACCAAACTAGCGAGCGGAAAGGTGAAACCTTTCCGCAAGCTGCTCATAGCGCGCTGGTGACATTACCAACCGTGTCTCTTGCGAGAACAGGATATCGCGCACCGCGATATCCTGCCTAGTTGCCGCCAAATTTGCGCCCCCGATATTCCGGCAACTAGGCTCCAGCCTGCAGGCATCGCAGACTGAACGCATGGACCAGTCACCCGCATATCTCAGGCTCGGCAATGCCTATCATCGCCATGGCGACAGGCCTTTTGCCATCAAGACAGGCGACCGAATGCACTCGCTCTACCTTGTCGGGCAGACCGGGACCGGCAAATCGACTTTGCTACTCAATATCGCTCTCCAGGACGCAAAGGCGGGACATGGGTTTTGCCTGATCGATCCGCATGGAGATCTTGCGTCATCGCTCTCTCGGCAACTCGGCCAAAAGCACATCTATTGGGATATCGCAGACCCTATCTCGCCTTACGGATACAACCCGCTCACGCGTGTCTCTGCGCCACTGCGACCCTTGATCGCCTCTGGCCTTATCGACGCGCTCAAAAAGCAATGGTCCGATGCCTGGGGGCCGCGAATGGAGCATTTGCTACGTCATGCAATCCTGGCCTTGCTTGAACAGGATCGCGCGGACCTTTCGGACATCATCCGGCTCTATATCGATAGTG
The DNA here is from genome assembly GCF_009828095.1 of Pontixanthobacter luteolus. Taxonomy (GTDB): domain Bacteria; phylum Pseudomonadota; class Alphaproteobacteria; order Sphingomonadales; family Sphingomonadaceae; genus Pontixanthobacter; species Pontixanthobacter luteolus. The sequence continues at coordinate 839,968 of NZ_WTYP01000002.1, forward strand.
ATTTTCGCAAAGGTGTGGTGGCCAATGTCCGCGATCCCCAGGTCAATCAGTTCTGGACCCGCGAATATGCCCGCATGAATTACCGAACAGCATTCGACGGTGTCGCGCCGATCGCGAACAAACTCGGCGCTTTGCTCGCCAGCCCGCAATTTCGCCGGGCGCTGTGCGAGCCAAAAGAGCCCCTCCGTTTCCGCGCGCTGATGGACGAAGGCGGCATTCTTATAATCAATCTCGCCAAGGGCCGCCTGGGGACAGACAATGCCAACGTCATGGGCGGTTTGATCGTCTCCAGCATCATGAATGCCGCCTTCTCACGCAGCACGATACCCGAGAACGAGCGCCGCCCCTTCTTCTTGGCGGTCGATGAATTCCACAATTTCACCAGCCAGAGCTTCGCTGACATGCTGCCTGAATCGCGCAAGTACGGTCTCTCGCTCACGCTGGCGCACCAACACCTATTGCAGCTTGATCCGCACGTGATGGAAGCGATCTTCGGAAATATCGGAAGCGTGCTGGCCTTTCGAATGGGAGCGATGGACGCCCCTGCATTCTGCCGCCAGTTGGGCGACCTGGAGCCGCAGAACCTCATTCGCTTGCCTAACCACCATCTGTGGGTTCAGCTGATGATTGATGGCCGGAAGTCGTCAGCCTTTTCGGCAGCCACTTTCCCTCTAAGCAAATCGGCTCAGCGATAATCCGGCAACTAGGCCGCACTCATACACGCCGTAAAATACGAGTATGAATGAGCGAGATCACCTCGAAGAGTACTTCCAGCTTTGTAAGCGTATTTACGAGCAGCGAATGCGCGATGGCACTTGGCCGTGGACAGACGATTCGACGGATCATGAGGATATGGTAGATTCGGGGAGTAAACCCGATGAAATATGAAAAGGTGCTACGCCTACATTCGCGTCTCGACCGTCAAGCAAGGCGACGGCGTTTCGCTCGAAGCTCAGAAGGAAGCAATCGAGCTTTTTGCGTGTCAGAATGACATAGCCATAAGCGAGTGGTTCGAGGAGAAGATCACTGCCGCGAAAAAGGGGCGTCCAGTCTTCAATCGAATGATTGCCCAGCTTCGCAAACGCAAAGCCGATGGCCTTGTCATTTACAAAATCGACCGCTCCGCCAGAAACCTCGCCGACTGGGCTCGCATCGGTGAACTGGCGGATCTTGGCATCGACATCCATTTTGCAACTGAAAGCCTGGACTTCCGTTCTCGCGGCGGTCGTTTGGCTGCTGATGTTCAAGCGGTGGTGGCGGCGGATTACGTCCGTAACCTTAGGGAAGAATGCATCAAGGGCATCAACGGTCGGCTGAAGCAGGGCCTCTACCCATTCAAGGCACCCATCGGATATCTCGACAACGGAGGCGGCAAGCCCAAAACGCCCGATCCAGAACGCGCGCCTCTGATTCGTCGTGCATTCGAGCGCTATGCAACCGGCCAATACTCTCAGCGCGCAGTCCTGGCGGACGTGACGGCCCGGGGGCTCCGCAAAGGTGACGGATCACTGTTCAGGCCGCAAAATCTCGAACTGATCCTCGGCAATCCGTTCTATTGCGGCATGATCCGCATCAAGAAGACCGGCAGCACCTATCGCGGCTGTCATGAGCCACTAATTCCCGTCTCCATTTTCGAGCGTGTTCAAGACGTGAAAGCTGGGAAAGCCCTCAAGAAAGTCACCCGGCACAATCATACCTACCGTCTCCTTTTTCGATGCAAGCTCTGTGCAGGCCCGATGGTGCCTGAGCGCCAAAAGGGTCATGCCTACTATCGCTGTCATTCAAAGGACTGCCGAACGAAGTCCGTGCGGGAGGAAGCAATTGAAGCAGCGGTCACCGAATGCCTTCAGGCTGCGCAACTCAGTGAAGACGAGGCCGCAAACATCAAGAAGAAGTTTGACGATTGGTTCCGGCAAACGGCAGGCAGTGACCCGACCCCGATGATCCAGGCTCGGCGGCAAGAGATTGCGGGAAAATTGGACAGACTAACCGATGCGCTTATCGATCGCTTGATCGACCAAGAGACCTTTCAGGAGCGTAAGAAAAGTCTACTTTTCGATGATGCCGGATTGATCGACCAGGCCCAAGAATGGGCGCGAAACTGTGCAAATCCGCAAGGGTTCATGGAATTCCTCGAACTGACAAAAAGCCTTGTTTCAACCTACGAAATGGCTGCTCCGCCTGAAAGACGTACGATTGTCGAAATGACGACTTCGAACCGGACCGTGAATGGAAAAAACGTAGTGTTAGAGCCGTCAAAATGGCTCATGGACCTGCGTCATAACGCTGTTGTCCTGTTTGGTGGACCACATCGGGGTGCAGGTCGAACCGGTGGGGCTAACTACAACAATATTTCCGAGGTGTTTTGTTCAGCGCAGATTTCGGCGCTTGAAAAAATATCTCGAAAGTTCGTTACTTCGAATCTCAAAGAACCACATGGGCACACCCTGTGATGAGCCATCTCGAGACAGAGATCGAACCCTAAGAATGATCTTCAAAATGTTTAATGGAGAATGCGGTGAAATCCCAAGTCCTATGAGCTACGAGGCGGAATGCCATCTAGCGAGCTTCCGCGACCATCGCTACCATTCTTGACACATGGACAGTTCCAAGTGTTGCTGAAGTCTTTCATTTTGTACATAGAAAGATGCTAAGTTTCGAAGGTCAATTGCTAGCCTTGCAGGGTGATGCAAGGGGGGGGGCTGAATGTCGCGGACTTTAAACCTCGTGTCTGAAGTGAAGAATGCCATCCGCTCCGACTTGCGCAATAATCTATCCGTTGATCTATCCTGTATTGCCACGAAGAGAGACAAATATCGTCGAAACAACGTCACTAGCGTGAGGCTTGAAGTAACGGATGAGACTGGTGATGGCGTTGCTGTTTTCCGAGAAAACCAATGTCAACCTATTGACTGGGAGCAAGTTGTATCGATCCGCGCCGGTGATCCAATTAGATTGAAGGGGTTCGTGGATTACAAAACCAAGGGCTCCGACATTCTAGGGCAGACCGTTCGAAAGGTTACTGCCTCCAACATGGGGCCCGCACTCAAGGACGCAGTCTCTTCGGCAACACAGCTTTACGTCGCTCGGATCAAGGCCGAATTGGCGAAGTCACTGCGGGAAGATGATTTCACCGAAATTGACACGCGCTTGATTTCAAGTGCGCCGCCGCCTGAGGGCAGTGTCTACCCATTGAAGGTTCACTACGATGGCTATGGTGGAAGATTTCACATTGCGTCGACGCCCGTGCCGCAGCTCATACGCTTTGCATCCCGCACATCATTCGGCCGGCTATTTGCGATTTCCAGATCTTTCACGCAGACCTATCGCGACCCTGTCGCCAGTGTCGAATCCGTTATCATTAGCGTGTTCGAACGCAGTGCTTCTCTCGAAGACCTTCTGTATCGAATAAATCAGAGAATCTGTGCTGTATTGGCAATTCATGCTCCCAATGAACTTCCCGAGCGGTTCAATATCCCACCAGCGCCCAAGCGGTTTCAGGATCTAAGCGAGGCGGAGAAGGCGGTCACAGAGCCCGAAATCCAGCTTTTCACAGAACAGGATGATGCTCCGGGCGAGATCGGGAGATTATGTTGGCCAAGCAAGGTTGAGGAGGTGGGGCACTTCAGCGAATACGTCCTGGCCGAAGGCTTTGGGATAGGTGACTCATCCGATCCAGCTTTTTCGGTGGCAAGCATCAATGTGGACCGTGTCTTCAATTTGCTTTTTGACGATGCCGAGATCCGGCGGATACCGGATCTAACCATCTCACAGGGGCGGGATAACATGGCCAATGAGTAGATTTGAGAGGGCAATTGATGGCTGGCCTGTAGGACATACAATTTCTGCCGTTCGCGAGGAGAAATTTGATAGGAACCATGGTCTTTTCTTCGCGCCGATTCATTACGAACCAACCCCAATCGTTGTGGACCGAACGCGTGCACCGACGGTGGAGTGGGTTCGCAACAGTTTTCATGGGATGGTCCGAGAGGAATTCCAGGATGGGGACGCTGTCTCAATTTCATCCGCACCACCACCAATGGCAACCACGGAAGTGTCGGATCTAGATCTGGTGTCACTTGGCGAGGTTATCAGGGACAATGCCGAGCAGGAGCTGATTTATAATGAAAAATTCGCTGCGATCCTCGCAAAGAGAGATCCGAAGGATTTGGAAGGTAGGCTCAGGGACCTGCTCGAAAATCCCACGATCGGGAACCAGAAGAATCGAGGCTATCTCCGAGATGGTGATCTGAAATTTCTATTTTCAAGGATGGATGTTGGAGTTCGCCTAACATTCCCGGGACTACCGTTTCGAGATCAAAACCCTCTACGCGCTGAGGGTGGCCCTGAGCTCGTAACTCTTGCAGAGGTCTATTATTTGGTCCGCTTGCACTGCACAGCTTTGGCGATCTACCAAGTCTTGCCTACCGGGGCGGATATCCTAATTCTATCAGATGGTTCTTTCTTCGCAGAGCCACTTGGCGTCCCGGAGGAGCCAGTACGCCAGTATCTTGATGGCATAAGGAGGATACGGAATTCCCTTAATCTCACTGGAACGATCCAGATTGTCGAATTGAGACGGATAGTCGAGATTTGGGACGCAGGAACGGGTGCATTCGAAAAAACTGTAGAGATGATTGAACGGGAAATTTACAAGTTTGCGCACCCGGACGATGAAAATTATGCAACCTTTCAATCGTTAGCAATTGGGTTTCGCCGAAACTTGAACTCTAAAGACTTCTCGGCGTCGCCAGACGACTTGGCTCTTTGGATATCCGACCCAAAATCCGACATTGTTGGTGGGGGCTTCCCTTCAAGGGATGAGATAGTTTCTCGTTGTGCAAGATATGCTGCCTTGAATCTCGCTTTGAAATGGCATGACGTTATCGGCCAAGTTCTGCCGACTGCTGTGAGAGCGACGGTACACCCAAAGGAGGGGCAGATCGGCTTACCCTCGGTTGGCAGTTGCTTGCCTTGGAATGGTGTTCCAATCGTGAGGGAAGGCCGAATGGAGTGGGACAAGATTGAGGTGCATTCGCTGAGTGTCGCCGCCAGCCGTAACTATGAGCTTGCTCCAGTGTCATTTGGCGAGACTGTGCTATACTACAAGCGTTTAGAAGGTTAGAAACATGCATGTACACGTTGCGATTTTTAAGTGGAAGACTGGTACTACTACGGAGCAGATAAATGATGCTCTTGTACTTGTAAAACAGGTGAGAAGCCGTGTCCCAGATATCGTAGATATTCTCTGTGGTGAGAATACTTCGAAGTGGGGGCAGGGCTTTTCTCATGCTGTTGTCGTTTTAGGGCGAACCGAAGAGGCGATTGCGGCATATCGGGCGGATGAAGTGCACAAGGAAGCCGCGAGAGTGATCGATGCTATGGAGCTCGACGGAATAGGGGTCGATTTCATCGACTTTGAATGAGAATGGAAGAACCACTCGCTAAATTGCAGCAAGCGTTCCCGCTTGAAAGAATTCAAATTAGGGATGGTCTGTGCGTTCGACCGCTCGAGGATCAAGACTTCGCGGGCATGGTGGAACTGTTAGCGGGTGACCCAGATATGTCTTGGTCGCGAAAGCCTTGGGGGCCCAGCAACATTCGCCACTTATTGGACCATAGGCTTAGTCACTATTCGTTGTACGGGTTTGGCCCATATGCAGTGATGCTGGATGATAGATTTGTAGGCATGGCAGGCGCTCAGGTATTTGACCGAGAACGGCAGTCTGTTGAGCTCTTGGCATATATCTCAAAAGACCAATGGGGGCAGGGCCTGGCGAGCGAGGTGCTGTCATGGGCGACTGCACGGATCACGGACATGACAGACCAATCCTCGATATTTGCCACGACTCGGCCAGACAACGCGCGTGCGCACCGGATGGTTGAGCGTTTAGGCTTTAGGCAAACCGGACTCGATCAGGAGCACTATGGCCACGAGGCTCTCACCTGGGAGATGGAGATTGAGCGTGATTGAGGTGTTTTTTAAAATTTTTGACTCCATCGCGCGGTTGATTTGCGCGCTTGTGGTGAACTTTGACAAGATTTCCAATCGTATCGAGAGCATCTCGCAAACTGAGGATAATAGGATCTCCTACTTCAGAGAACTTATCGATACGGTTCAAAGCAGAGTCTCGATATTAATTGGTCATGTATCGATCATGCTCGCAGTTCTAATTTTTGCCTACACCAGCTACTCTGACAAAGGAATTGGTGCCTATCTAATCCGCATCGAAATCATTGCCTATCTGGTGATGACAGCGATTCTAATACGTTGTATTAGCGCCGTTTCAAAAGCGGGGTCTGAATCTCAATCTGACTATGAGAGTGAGTTGGTTGCTGAGGCCAAGTTAAGATACGGGTATTTCCGAGCGATGAGCTTCTACTCCATCGTTTTTACGTTCTTTCTCGTCTTCATTCTCATGCGTTACCCGCCCTCCTGAAGGGGTGCATCCCATCAATTGCTACGAAATTTGCCCAAAGGCGTGTTCATACGTGGCCGCCGATACTACTATCGGCAATTGGTTCCGCTCGACGCGCAGAGATTGATTGGTCGCAAAGAGGTTTGGCGGTCACTTCGCACCGATAGCAAGAGGATCGCCCCCCGAAGGTTGGCGGCGACCATTAGTGCTATTGAAGCGAACATTGAGATCACCGGACGCGACGCTGGTCAGGCATTCAACGCCGACATTCTGAACAATCTCGGCAGACCGTCTTGCGGCGAGAAGGAAATAGGGTCCTCGACTGTTTCCCGTAATCCGTTCGAGATTGCTCCCATTCAAGTGGATGCGATCACCCTCGGCGAAGCATACAAACGGTATGCTGCAGTTCGGCGAGGCCGGATCGATCCTGCCGTTCGATCAAACCGATGCGGGCATTCTTCGACGCTGACGCATCTGCTTGTCTAGACGGGAATATCGATCTCCACCACAGCCCCGCCCCTGTTGGCGCTGGCATAGCAGGCTTCCATGATGCGCAGGTCGCGCAGGCCCATTTCGCCCGGTGTGCGAACCGTGTCCTCGCCCCGCGCGGCGCGGGAGAAGCCGTCCACTTGCGCCGCGAACTGGCTCTCTGCGTTGCCCGCGCGATAGGTCCGCGGCGCATGCCCGGCGCCCTCGAACCTGATCTCGTTGTCGTAATAGGTCGTCGCGGGCTGCATTTCGATGCTGGCATCGCTGCCGAAATAACGCTGGCGCGAGACATAGGGGCTGTAGCAATAGGACGAGGAACCCTGGACGTTGATCCCGCTCGCCATCCTCAATCGGTAGTCGATTGCGCCCTCGACCTGCGAGAACCGGGGATCACCGTCTGGCGTGGCGTATGCAGCCGACGCCGACGTCACGTGGTCGCCGGGCAGCATCATGAGAGAGGTGTTGATGCCGTAAATGCCGATGTCCCATAAGGAACCGCCGCCGCCTAGTTCCTTCTCCAGCCGCCATTTGTGCGGGGGGTAGTCAGGGTTGGCAGAGAAACCGTGATCTGCTGAAATATACCGCATCTCTCCCAGCGCGCCGCTGTTCACCCGGCCCAGGACATGCACATTGTTCGGCTCGAAATGCACGCGGTATGCAACACCGAGCTTGCGGTCGGCCGCCTCGGCTGCGGCGATCATGGCCTCCGCTTCGGCGGGGCTCGATGCCATGGGTTTTTCGCATAACACGTGCTTGCCAGCCTTAAGCGCACGGATCGTGTACTCAGCGTGCAGGCCGACCGGCAGCACGATATAGACGCAGTCGATCGATGGGTCTTCGGCAATCGCGTCGAAATTCGCGTAGCTGTAGATTCGCTCCACACCGTAACGGGCCGCGAGCAACTTTGCCTTGTCCGGATTGCCCGAAACGAAGGCCGAGATGTGCGAGTGACGGGCACCCGCAAATCCGGGAATGACCTGCCCGATGGCGAACGTTCCCAACCCTACGATGGCCCATCCGAGGCGCTTGGCAGGAACGTCGGGCAGGACGGGGTCGCCGATCAGCGGCTGTCCCTCGGCAGTTTGGGCGACAAGTTTGCCGGATGCTGTGAGAGCGGCTGCACCAGCGGCACCGATCAGCGTCTCGCGCCGTGTGGGGTGCCATCTCGGTCCGTTTGAAGTCATGTCATGCTCCTGCTTTATCGGCTTGCCGGTCAGGATGGTCCACGCAACCGGTCGTCATCTCTGGCCCGCGAAAAACATGTTCATCGTCATTCGCGCCGAGCCGGGATCGGATGACAACGGCATATGCGCGGGTATCACGCCGGAATGCAGCAACCGGCCACGATAGAGCACCAGCCGGTCGGGCTGCGCCTCCACTTCACCGATCATTTCGTACCGGTCGCTGTCGCCATAATGGTAATCGCGCGGCGGAGGGCCGAGTGTGCGGAATTCCTCGGACACGGCTGCGTGATAATCGGCCTCGCGCGCCGCTGAAATCGTTTCGAAGCCGGTTCGGCGGTGGCGATAGAATGCCGTGCCGCCTGTTTCCTTGCCGAGCATATAGAACATCCCCGCGACCACGTGGGCGCCTGCCTGGTCGTAATGCGGAATGCACTGCATCGGCTGCAACCGCGCGCGCGGCGTGCTGACCAGCGCATAGGCCAGCATTTCGAGCACGATTTCCTGCCGCAGAGCGAAGACCTGTTCGAGGATGCCGGTGACCAGATCGCGGCGTTGCTCGATCAGGTCGGGTCTGACTGCGGCTCGCAGGCCGGGGTAAAATGCCCCGGCCTGCTGGAAATGCGCCGCGCGTCCCGTCGCCAGCAATGCCTTTGCCATCGCACTGAATCCGTCGAGTATCACCAGCGGCTCCTTTTCGTGGCCGATGCTTCGGATCGATAGCTCGGCTTGAGGCAGGGCGGTCATGGCTGGCACATCGGGCTCCCACGTGGCAGTGGTCAAAAGCGTATCAGGGCAAACGCCACGTGCCGTTGACGCGGACCAGAGTGCCAGATGTGCCTTCGCGCAAGCCCGCTGGCAGGAGACTCGCGGGCATATCCTGATAGGATACCGGCCGCAGGAAGCGGTCGATGGCGAGTGTGCCGACAGAGGTGCTCCGGCCATCGGAGGTTGCGGGGAACGGTCCGCCGTGCACCATGGCATGGGTCACATCCACGCCTGTGGGCCATGCATTGGCGATGATCCGGCCAGCGCGTTGTTCCAAGATCGGCAGAAGCGCGCAAGCAGCCTCGTGGTCGGTTTGCGCCATGTGGAGCGTTGCGGTCAGTTGGCCCTCCATCCCGGAAAGGATGTCCGCGACCTCGTCCAGATCGGTGCAGCGCACGATGATCGAGCTTGGGCCGAACACTTCCTGCTCGAATGCCGGATTGCTGCGGAAATCTGCGGCCGACACGGTGTAGACATAAGAGCGCCCGCAGGGGCCGGTCCCTTCTGCGCCGGTCCCGACCAGCTCCGCGCCGGTTTGTGCGCCGAGCGTATCGATGCCGGATTCGTAGGCATCGCGGATACCGCCGGTCAGCATGGTCTGGGCGGGGACGCCTTCCAATGCAGCTCGCGCCGCGCCGATGAATTGCGCGGTATGTTCGCCGTCCACTGCCAGCACGATGCCCGGGTTGGTGCAGAACTGGCCTGCACCCATCGACAGCGATGCGACATAGGCCTGCGCCAGATCGGCGGCGGCTTCTGCCATTCGGCCCGGCATCAGGACGACCGGATTGACGCTGCTCATCTCGGCATAGACGGGAATGGGCACGTCGCGGCTGGCGGCATGCTCCATCAGGGCAAGGCCTCCTGCGCGCGATCCGGTGAAGCCGACAGCGGCGATGCGCGGGTCTTTGACCAGTGCCTCGCCAAGCGCGTAATCGGTGCCGTTGAGAAGAGAGAAGACGCCTTGCGGCAGGCCGCATTCTTTCAGCGCTGCAGAGATCGCTCCGGCAACCAGTTCGGATGTGCCGGGATGTGCAGGGTGCCCCTTCACCACGACGCAGCAGCCCGCCGTCAGGGCCGAGGCGGTGTCACCTCCGGCGACGGAAAAGGCGAGCGGGAAGTTGCTCGCACCGAAAACTGCGACAGGTCCGAGCGGAATCTTGCGCATCCGCAAATCGGGTTTTGGCGGCGTGCGCCCTGCATCGGCATGGTCGATCCGCAGGCCCTGCCATGCGCCGTCTTCCACTTCATCGGCGAACAGGCGAAGCTGGCCGACAGTGCGGCCCCGTTCCCCATTCAGCCGCGCTTCGGGAAGACCGCTTTCGAGCATTGCCCGCTGGGTGAGGATATCTCCCAAGGCGTCGATCTTGTCGGCTGCAAGACGAAGGAAGGCCGCGCGATCTTTCAGCGCAAGGGCGCCGAAGGTGGATTGCGCCTGTGCAGCAGCCTCGCAAGCATCACCGACATCTGCTGAACTGGCCTCGGCAAAGGCGGGCTCGATCGGTTTGCCGCTGGCGGCTTCAACCGCGTTGAAAGTCGTTTCGCCGGAGCGCCAATGGCCCGCAACCAGATTTTTGCCAGTCAGCATTGATGTACCTCTTACCCGATCAGTGTCATTGTTTCGAAAACGCAGCTTGCAACGCTGCGAAATTCAGTGAAAGGTAGCGCTAACATAAATGGCCGGCGTTGCAATAGACCGGCTTGTGGGAGGGGGAAACTTGGACACTTCGCAAAATGGCACCAATCTGGGGCTGATCACGGCAATTGTCGCGGTCGCCACTTTGGGCGGATTTCTGTTCGGCTTCGATAGCGGGGTAATCAACGGCACGGTCGACGGGCTGCGGATCGCTTTCGATTCGGATGATGTGGGCACCGGATTCAACGTTGCATCGATGCTGCTGGGCTGCGCTGTCGGGGCGTTTGTCGCGGGCCGGCTGGCCGACATGCTTGGCCGCAAGAACACGCTGATGATCGCAGCGATGTTCTTCATCGTCAGCGCCTACGGGTCGGGCATTGCCGGGTCTTCCGCCGAATTCATCATATACCGGATCATCGGCGGGTTCGCGGTGGGGGCCGCCAGCGTTCTTGCGCCCGCGTATATTAGCGAAGTCACGCCAGCAGACATGCGTGGCAGACTGTCCAGTATTCAGCAGATCATGATCATCGTCGGCCTGACGGCGGCATTCCTGTCGAATTATCTGCTGGCAGAGACAGCCGGATCTTCGACGTCGCAATACTGGCTCGGCTTCGAGGCGTGGCGGTGGATGTTCTGGATCGAGCTGATACCGGCCACCATCTTCCTGATCGCCCTGTTCTTCATACCGGAAAGCCCGCGCTTTTTGGTGACCAAGGGCCGCACTGATGCTGCCCGCTCCGTCCTCGACCGGCTGTTCGGCGGCGGCGCCGGGGAGCGCAAGGTTGGCGAGATCGAACGATCTGTCTCCAACGATCACGCGCCGCGCCTGTCGGACCTGATCGACAAATCGAACGGCAAGATCCGGACAATTGTCTGGGTCGGTATCGGGTTGGCGACTTTCCAGCAGCTCGTCGGGATTAACGTCGTTTTCTATTACGGCGCAGTCCTGTGGCAGGCTGTCGGCTTCAGCGAGTCCGATGCGCTAAAGATCAACATTCTCAGCGGCACGATATCGATTGCGTCCTGTGTTGCTGCGATTGCCCTGATCGACCGGATCGGGCGCAAACCGTTGCTGCTGATAGGCTCGGCGGGCATGGCCGTGACGCTGGCAATCATGTCGGTTGCCTTCATGAGCGGATCGCTGGTGGACGGCACGCTGGAGCTTTCCGACGGGGCCGGCCTCGCAGCGCTGATTGCGGCGAATGTCTATGTCGCGTTTTTCAATTTCAGCTGGGGCCCGGTAATGTGGGTCATGCTGGGTGAGATGTTCCCGAACCAGATACGAGGGTCGGGCCTAGCGGTCAGCGGATTTGCCCAGTGGATTTCGAACTTCGGGATCACGATGACTTTCCCAATCATGCTGGCCTCCATCGGCCTCAGCGGCGCTTATGGCTTCTACGCCGTAAGTGCGGCGATCTCTGTCGTATTCGTGTGGCTTATGGTGCGCGAGACGAAGGGCATGGAACTGGAAGACATGCAGGGCTAGCGTGGGCGGCGTGAAAGACGGGTCCGATCAGCCGGTTCGCGTCGTCGTTCTGGGCGGCGGCACGGCCGGCTGGATGACCGCCGCCGGCATTGCCCGCCTGCTGCCCGAAACGGCGCAGGTGCAACTGGTGGAAAGCGAAGACATTGGCATCGTCGGTGTCGGAGAGGCGACGCTGCCGCATATCCGGGGCTTCGTCGAGAAGCTCGGCATCGACGAGGCTGCCTTCATGAAGGCGACCCATGCGACCTACAAGCTGGGCATCGATTTCCGCGATTTCGGGCGGATCGGCGAAAGCTATATCCATCCGTTCGGTTCGTTCGGGGAGGAATTGAACGGCGTCGGTTTCCACCATTACTGGCTGGAATTGGAGCGGCAGGGGCTGGCGCGCCCGCTCGGGGAGTATTCCCTCGCAGTCACCGCCGCATTGGCAAACAGATTTACGCCGCCATCGCAGGACGACAGCCTCTCATCGACATACGGCTATGCCTACCAGTTCGATGCCACGCTGTTCGGCCCCTTCATGCGCGAATTCGGCATGTCCATCGGGGTGGAACGCCACGAGGGTAAAGTTACCTCTGTCGATCGCGATGGCGAGAGCGGTGATGTTCTGGCGCTGAAACTGGAGGACGGGCGGCGGATCGAAGGCGATCTGTTCATCGACTGCTCCGGCTTCCGATCGTTGCTGCTGGGGCAGGAACTGGATGTGGAATGGGAAGACTGGACGCATTGGCTGCCCTGCGACCGGGCTGCGGCCATGCCTTGCACCCATGCCACCGATGACATCCGCCCCTATACCACGGCCACGGCCATGCCCGCCGGATGGCGCTGGCAGATCCCGCTGCAGCACCGGATGGGCAATGGCTACGTTTTCTCCAGCGCCCACATCTCGGAGGACGAGGCCTGCGAGATGATCCGCGAGGCAGCCGAGGGGGAGCCGCTCGCCGACCCGCGCATCCTGCGCTTTCGCCCCGGCAGACGCAGCCGTTCGTGGAGCCACAATGTCATCGGCGTGGGCCTCGCCAGCGGGTTCCTCGAACCGCTGGAATCGACCTCCATCTACCTGGCGCAGATGGCGATTACCTACCTGATCGAACTGTTTCCCGAAGATGGCCGGATCGACCCGCGCGACCGCGACGAATTCAACCGGCTGGTCGATATGGAATACGACCGTGTTCGCGATTTCCTGATCCTGCATTACAACGCCACGACCCGCGACGATTCCGAATTCTGGAACCACGTGCGCACGATGACCGTGCCCGATAGCCTGGCGGACAAGCTGGAATTGTGGCGACGGGCAGGGCGTATAGAGAAATATTCCGACGGGCTGTTCTACGATGCCAGCTGGATCGCGGTGTATGTCGGGCAGGGGCTGTTGCCCCAGCAACACGATGTGCGCCCGGCCCTTGGCAATCCGCAGCAATTGGCAGGTGCGGCCGAGAAGCTGCATGAGGCGGTGAAACGCGAGGTTGCGGCCATGCCCGGCCACAGGGAATATTTGCAGGCCGAAGCTGCACGCCTCGCCGCCGCAGCATGAGCATTCCGCGCGAACCACTTCGCCGCATTGCCATTGTCGGCGGCGGACAATTGTCCGTCTTGGCGGCGATAGCGTTTCGCCGCGCCTTGCCGGTGTGCGAGGTCGTACTGGTCGGCCAGCAACCGTCGCCCGCTTCCTTTGCCGACTGGTCGCCCACCGCGCTCCCTTTCACGAACAAGTTGCATGACCGGCTGGGCATTGTCGAAAGCGAGCTGATCCTGAAGGCAGGTGGCAGCTACAGGCTGGTCAGCCGGTTTGCCGGTTGGGGCGCAGCCGAGCAGGGCGGTGTGCTGTCCTATGGCGAAACGCTGGACCCTTCACTGAAGACCGCATTCGCCCGCGAATGGGGCGGATACCGGCGGAACCCCACTGGTTTGCGGCAAGCAGGATCGCTTGCCGAGGTGCTGGCCGATGCAGGACGTTTCGCGCCCCCGCCGCCCGACGCGGCAACGCCCATCTCCGATATAGATTACGCGCTGCGATGGAATCCGACGGCCTATCGCGATCTGCTGATCGGCCACGCGCAGGCGCTTCAAGTCCAGTATGTCGAGGGGCGCGTCGACGCTGTCGTGCCCGGAGAAGGCGACATGGTCCGCGCCATTTCCATCGCCGGGCAGGGGCAGATCGAGGGCGACCTGTTCGTCGATTGCAGCGGTCCGGCAGCCACTCTGCTGGCCTCCCAGCCTGGCTTCGAAAACTCCGACTGGTCGGACAGCTTGCCGACCCGTACCGTCTATCTGGGCGAAACGGGCGCGCCGGTTATCGCGCTGGAAGACCGCGTCCTGCTCGGCAAGACGGGCTGGACTACGCAGGTCGCGGGACGCGACGGCCTGTATACAGCGCTGGGTGTTGGTGAGGGCGTCTCGCGGGAAATCGCGCTTGCAACACTGGGCGTTCCGGCGGCAGCGGCCATCACTATGAGCCCGGGATGCGCCGCGCGCCCGTGGATCGGGAATGTCGTGGCCCTGGGGGACGCGGCTGCCCGGTTTGAACCCTTGGGTCCCTACCACCTCGATCTGGCGCACCGGCAGCTCGACCTGCTGCTCGAAATGTTGCCCGGATGCAGTATAGAGCCGCTGGAGCGGGCGGAATACAACCGCCGGTCCGTGCTGATGATGGAAGGCGTGCGTGACATCCTCGCCCTGCATTTCGCGAGCCAATCCGCGCGCGAGATGTTCGGGGAACAGACCATGCCGGGCAGGACAGGCGAAGTCATCGACCAGTTCCAGCGGCGCGGACGCTTGCCTTTCCGCGAAGAGTCACCGCATTTGTCGCAGGAGCAATTTGCCCTCCTGGTTGCCTTGGGTTTCAAACCCGGCCTGCCGCCCGTTGCGCGCCATTCGGACGGAGCGGAGGAAGAACAGGCGAGGGCGCAGTTTGCAGCTGCTTCACAGGCCGCATTGGAATTCGCGCCGCCTTACCAGCAATGGCTGATATCCGCTCTTCAGGCAGGGTAATCCCCAGGCTAGCGAACGTTACTGCCGGATTAGAGAGCGCATTGTGTCGAACAATTGGGTGCTGGCCGGGCCAAGAACGCCCTGTGCGTGCGGCGGTAGATGTTCTGCCGGATCGCCGCCTTTTTCGAACACGTAGTAGTCGAGCATAGTGCGCCACACCTCGCGCTGGTCTTCGGGCAGATGCTTGAAAGACAACAGGGCCTGCAGCAGCGCGTCATAAGGACTGCCGATCCCGTCTGGCAGGCCCGGCGCCCACCAGTAATTGACGAGGACACTGACCGCCTCCAGCGATTCAACGCCATGCCACCAGCCATAGGGAATGTAGATTGCATCGCCCGGCTCCAGTGTGGCCTGCACCGCGTGCTGCGCGGCTTCTGCAAAACGCGGATATTTGCCGAGATCGGGATTCGCCAGATCCACCATGCTGACCGGCGTTCCTGCCGGGGTCCGTTCGAACGGACCGGGATAAAGATTGGCGATCTGGTCCGGTGGGAACAGGGTGAAACGGCGACGCCCGGCCACGCAAACAGCGACATTTTCCTTTGCATCGTAATGCGGAGCGACGCGGATGCGGTTGCCGATCCAGATACGGGGCGAAACGCCGGGCAATATGTCTAGCCGGTTGGACTGGGTGAACGCAGGGATCAGCGCCGCAATTTCTTCTGACTGCACAGCCATCGCCGGCGCATCCGGTAGTTCCGCAGCGCGCAGCAAATCCTCCAGAAACGCGTCCAGTGCGCCTGTGCCCTTGATAAAATTAAGCCGCGAGAGATCGGCTGTGTAAAAGAACCGCCCAAGTTCCGAAGGCGCGGCGGCGATTGCGCCAATCGGCCGGGCGGCCGCCCTCGCCGTCAGATAGTCCACCATTGCCCGGTTGCCGGTGTTTGCCGCTTGTACGGCCGGCCAATCCGCAGCAATCCCGCGCAAGACTGCGGGGCGGACAGCCGACCTCAGCGCATCGAACGCGGCCTGATCGATCGCCCCGCCGATGTGTTGATCAATCGCTTGCGGGGCTGGCAGCGATGTCATGCCTGCAGCAGATCGGCAGGCGCGATCGCTCCGCCCTGTTCGCGCAGGAAATCGTCCTGCGTGGGCAACTGCCCGGCCGTTTGCGCAATCACGTCGCGGATATGGCGCAGGCGAGTGCGGGTCTCGTCCGTGTCCAGCATGCAGGCGGCGGGATGGTAGTTCTCCGGGTGGATGCCCTGGCTGAGCAGAACTGACAGCCAGCTTGCCTCTGTAAACAGTTCGTTGTTTTCCCGGAATATCCGGCCCGAGCTGCGGAACATGTCGATCTTTTCGGACAGTCCGCCGGGTGCGTCGAGGTTGCGGCAATAGCGCCAGAACTCCGAATCGTCCCGCTCGCTGGCGCGATAATGCAGCACCAGAAAATCGCGAATGTCGCTATATTCCCGGAGCGTTTCCATGTTGAACCGAGCAATCTCGACCTCGTTGAACCGGGTGTCGGGGAAGAGCGCCAACAGCCGCGCAATGCTCGACTGGACCAGATGTATAGAGGTCGATTCCAGCGGTTCGAGAAAACCCGCCGCAAGCCCCAATGCTACGACGTTCTTCTCCCAGAAGCGCGACCGATGCCCTGCCGTAAAGCTGAGCTGGTTCGGGTCTGACAAGGGCTTTCCGTCGAGATTGGCGAGCAGCACATCCGTCGCCGCATCACGCTCGATATGCGCGGAGGAAAACACGTGCCCATTGCCCAGCCGGTGTTGCAGCGGGATGCGCCATTGCCACCCGGCGGGCCGTGCCGTTGCGCGGGTCAGCGGTTCATTCCGTCCACCCAGTTCACACGGGATCGCCACTGCACTGTCGCAGGGCAGCCATTTGCTCCAGTCGTTGAAAGCCACGTCCATCGTCTGGCCAAGCAGCATCGAGCGGAAGCCCGAACAATCGATGAACAGCTCGCCTTCGACAGTGCGGCCGCCCTCCAGTTCCACATGGCTGACGAACCCGGTTTCGCTGTCCTGCCCGACATCGACAATTTTGCCCTCTATCCGCCGCGCCCCGGCAGCTTCGGACATGGTGCGCAAGAACCGCGCATATCGGCCTGCATCGAACTGGAAGGCATAGGAGAGTTTGGACATCGGCGACTTAGGATTTTCCGCCTGCGGCCAGAAAAACCGTCCAGCCTTTCCGGCCATCGCCGCAATCGAATACGCATCGATCGGGTCTGTTTCGCCCAACTCCCTGCCGCGCAGGTAGAAATGCTGGAATTCTATGCCCAGCATATCCAGACCGAACGAGCCAAACGGATGCACGTAGGCGTGTCCGGGCCGCAGCCAGTCGACGAATTCGATGCCCAGTTTGTAGGTGGCGCGGGTTTCGCGCATGAAGTGCATCTCGTCGATACCCAGCATCCGGTTGAACCCGATGATCTGCGGGATCGTAGCCTCGCCCACACCGACCGTGCCGATGGCTTCGCTTTCCACCAGAGTGACTGAAAAGCCCGGCAAATCGCCCATGATGCGGGTCAGGGCGGCTGCTGCCATCCAGCCAGCAGTGCCCCCGCCGACGATAACCACTTTTCTGACCGGCGCTGCGCTCATCAGCCGATCCCCGCGGCAGCAAATGGGCGTGGCATATCTTCGTGCCACCCGCCTGACTGGCGGATAAATGCCTCATGGCCGGGCAGTTTTTTCGCGGTTTCGGCGTATGCACGGCGCATCTGCTCCATCGCCGCTGCAACCTTGCTCTCGTCCAGCGTGTCGGCAATCGGATCATAGGACGAAGGTTCGATATTCTGCCCCAACATGACTGCGACCCAGCTTGGCGTGGTGAACAGTTCGGCGTTCTCGCGGAAGACCCGGCCATGCAGCCGCCAAAGCTCCATCTTGCGCGCCAGGCTATCCGGGACATCCATGTCCCGGACATAGCGCCAGAATTCCGAATCGCCGCGCTGCGTTGCCTTGTAATGCAGGATGATGAAGTCGCGCACATCCTCGAACAACTCGGCCATCCCGCGATTGTATTCATCGCGCTCCAGCGGGCTGATCGGGTTGTCGGGAAAGAGCGCGAACAGACGCTGGATACCATTCTGGATCAGATGAATGCTGGTCGATTCCAGCGGTTCGATAAACCCGCCCGAGAGGCCCAGCGAAACGACATTGTGGTTCCATGCCTTGCGCCGCATCCCGGTCTTGAACTGCAGGGTGCGCGGCTCTGCCAGTGGTTCGCCTTCGAAATTGTCGAGCAGGATGGAACGGGCCTCGTCCTCATCCATATACGCGCTGGAGAATACATGACCGTTGCCGGTGCGGTGCTGCAACGGGATGCGCCATTGCCAGCCTGCCGAATGTGCGGTGGAGCGCGTGAAGGGGTCGGGCGAGCCCTGGTTTGCAGTTGGCACGGCGATGGCCCGGTCCATCGGCAGCCAATGGCTCCAGTCTTCATAGCCCGTTTGCAGTGCCTCTTCGATCAAAAGCCCGCGAAAACCGGAGCAATCTATGAACAGGTCGCCGGCAATTTTCTCGCCGTTCTCCAGTTTCACTGACATCACGTCGCCGGTTTCACTATTGCGCTGCACATCGGTGATGCGGCCCTCGCGGCGCTGGGTGCCCTGCCGCTCCGCCAGACGCCGCAGGAACCCTGCGTAAAGGCTGGCATCGAAATGATAGGCATAGGCGATCTGGTTGACGAGGGACTGTGCGCCCTGGGCAGGCCTGCCGAATCGCGCACTGCACGCGGCCATCGTGCTCATCGAATATTCGCTGATCCCGCCGGCCTGACCGCTGCGCGCGCATTCGCGCAGATAGAGATGGTGGAACTGGATCCCATGAAAATCCTGGCCATACTCGCCGAAGGGATGGAAATATCTGTCGCCCACACGGCCCCAGTTCACGAATTCTATGCCGAGTTTGAACGTCCCGCGTGTTTCGCGCAGGAAATCGCTTTCCTTGATGTCCAGCATCGCGTTGAAATTGCAGATCGGCGGAATGGTCGCCTCGCCGACGCCGACCGTTCCGATCGCATCCGATTCGATCAGCGTGATGGTGCGCTGGCCATCGGCGAAGAACCGCGAAAGCGCGGCCGCTGCCATCCATCCGGCCGTTCCGCCGCCAACGATGACAACCCGCTTGAGACGATTTGCGTTACCGATACCATTTCCCCTCACCGACACTTTATGACCCTAGTCGATCGGCCATTTGTTGGCAATTTACCACAGGTGCGGGCTGTTTTCGCACTAAGTGACTTGCCAAGCCCGAAACTGCCCGATAAACCCGATCGATAAGGGAAATCAAGCAGCGCATCCAAAGATGGTAGCGCTAACATGGGAGGGGAGGTCATATGGCCAAGAATTACGGGCATAATGCCGTGCAGGGGAATCTGCTGAAAAGCATCCTCAAGACGGGTGCATCTGCGTTTGTCGTGGGAAGCGTCATGTGCAGCGCGCCTGCCTTCGCTCAGGATGCTGATCCCGACGATCAGGATTCCGATCCGGTGGTCGTCGGCCAAGCCGATGAGAGCGTCATTGTGGTCAGCGGTATCCGTCAGTCGCTGGCCAATGCACAGAATATCAAGCGCGACTCCGACACTGTGGTCGACGCGATCACTGCAGAAGATATCGGTGCCTTGCCTGACCGTTCTGTGACCGAGGCGCTGCAGCGCGTTCCCGGAATCGCGATCAACCGTTTTGCCGGATCGAACGATCCCGATCACTTCTCGGTCGAGGGCTCCGGCGTAGTCGTGCGCGGCCTCAATTTCGTGCGTTCCGAATTCAACGGCCGTACCGCTTTCGCCGCAGGCGTCGGTGGGCAGGCGCTGAATTTCGCCGATGTTCCCTCCGAATTGCTCGGCTCTGTGATCATCAGCAAGAACTCTACCGCCGACATGATTGAAGGCGGGCTTGCGGGCACCGTCAACCTCAATACCCGCAAGCCATTCGATCGCGATGGTTTCCATATCGGTTTCGGGGCCGAGGCAAACTATTCCGATTTTGCCGAAGAGTGGAGCCCGACCGGCTCGCTACTGATCAGCAATACCTGGGACACCGGTGCCGGCCGTTTCGGCCTGTTGGTGAGCGGTTCTTTGTCGCAGGTCAAGAGCCGCGCCGACGGCATTCAGATCGCCAATTACCAGACGCGCGATGGCCAGTTGGTCGCCGCCGCCAACACCGCCGACCGCCTGATTTGCCGGACGCGCTTGCCTTCCGGATCGGACAGCCTGACGTTACCCGGCGGAGGCGCTGCCTGCGATGCTTTGGGAAGCCCCGGCGCGGACGGTTTTGCAGACTATGCTGATTCGCGGGTTGCACCCGTAGGCGGACAGTTCCGGACGCAGGAATTCAACCGCAAGCGTGACGGTTTCGCCATTTCCGGCCAGTGGGAAAGCACAGACGAGCGGACCCTGCTGACTGCGGAATTCATTCGTTCGCACACGACGAACAAATGGGGCGAATATACCTACGAAGCCGCTCCGGATCTGTCGGAATATTCCACCTTCCCGGTCGGCTGCCTGCAGAACGCCGATGGCCCGCCCGTTCGTGACAGCAACGGAGCCGTCAATCCGGACGACGAAACACCGCCGCGCGCGCAATGTCCGGTCGGCGGGTTTACAGATTACCAGTATGATGAATCCGGCCTCTTCCAGTCGGGATACATCACCGATGTCAGCAATGGCTGGCGCGGCGATCCCGGCGCATCGCCCTTCGTGCCGATTGGCGGTTCGCAATACTCGCTGGCCCGCCGACAGGTCGATGACGAGGTCACCAACCAGGATTACAGCCTCAATCTGCAGCATCAGCTGACAGAGAAATTTGGTATCGAGCTCGATGCCCAGTATGCCACATCCAAGAAAGAGAATGTCGACTTCAGCGTATTCGGTTCGAACTTCGCCGACCAGGAACTCGACATTTCCGGTGAATATCCCAACATCATCCCGCGCAAGCCGCAATATCTGGGATATGTTTGGTCCGCTCCGGGCGAAGCGCTCGCCAATGCGACGGACGAGGAATATTTTAACGATCCACGCTTCCAGTTCTGGCGCGCCGCGATGGATCATATTGAGGAAAGCAAGGGCGACCAGTTCGCCTTCCAAATCGACACGACATACGACATCGACGAATATGCCTTCCTTCGCGAAGTGAAAGTCGGTGCGCGCTTCCAGACCCGCGACCAGACGGTTCGGTACACCACCTACAATTGGGGCATGCTCAGCGAGACGTGGTCCGGATCCCGCCCGGTCAATTTCGACGACACGGCCGGTGACGGAAACCAGGCACGGTATGAATTTCCGAATTTCTTCCGCGGTGAAGTCCCTGCCCCTCCGGGTGCTTTCTACTACGATGGCGATCTGACTGGTGGGTACGACGAATCGGTCGCCTACTTCCAGTCGATCCAGGACCGCGCACGTGAACTGGGTGGCGGCCCGACCTGGGCTCCGCTGGCAGGCCGCGGCGGCACGGTTGGCGGATCTCCATTCCTTCCGTCGGACATCCAGCGCGTGCAGCAGGATGACACCGCAATCTATGCCATGGTGCGCTTCGGCAGCGACGACATTTTTGGCGGCGTCCGCTTTTCGGGCAATGCCGGTTTGCGCTATGTCTCCACCACCGTCCGTTCGCAGAGCTCGCGCGGTCCGGGATCGGCGGCATCGCTGAACATTGCCGATCCGTTCAGCGTTCGCTGCCAGCCGCGTGATCGGCCGGCCGAACTGGGCGGTGGGCAGGTGCGTCCGGGCGGGATCTGTACGCTGGGTCAGGACGCCTACGAGGCGCTGCAAAACTTTGCCGATGGCAGCTTCCAGTTCAATTCTGTGAAGAACAGCTACGATTACTTCCTGCCGAGCATGAACCTGAAATTCGGCCTGTCAGACGATCTGATCCTGCGATTCGCCGGTTCGAAGGTCCTGACCCGTCCGGAAAACAGCTACATCCGGAATTACTTCACATCGAGCATCGATACGTCGGGCAACTTCACTGGCAATGCCGGTGATCCCACGCTTCTGCCCGCCACGGCATGGCAGTTCGATGCCTCCCTAGAGTGGTATTTCGCGCGGGTTGGTTCGCTGACGCTGAACGGGTTCTACAAGGAAATCGACAACTTCTTCTTCCAGTCGATCCGCGAAGAAACGATTAGCAATGCCAGCGGCGAAACGCGCAATGTGACGGTGCGCGGTCCGGCGAACTTCAATGGAACCGGCAAGATCAAGGGGTTCGAGGTTGCCTACCAGCAAACCTTCGACTTCTTGCCGAGTCCGCTCGACGGGTTCGGGGTGCAGGCGAACTATACCTACATCGACAGCGAAGGTCTGCCCAACACCTTCCTGAACACTGGTGCACCGGTCAATGAATCGACGATACCGCCCGGTAACCTGCCGCTCGAACAATTGTCCAAGCACAACTACAACGTTGCCGGTTTCTACGAGAAGGGGCCGATCTCGCTGAGGGCTGCGTACAACTGGAGGTCCCGCTTCCTCTTGACGGCCTCGGACGTGATCTTTCCGTATTATTCAATCTTCAACGAGCCGACCGGCCAGCTTGATGCGTCGATCTTCTTCAACGTGAACGATCGCCTCAGGGTAGGTGTGCAGGGTGTGAACCTGCTCAACGAAGTGACCAAGACTTCGCAGGCTTACACGGGCGATCCAGATGTGCTGGCACCGCGTTCGTTCTTTATGAACGACCGCCGGTTCTCCTTCATCGTTCGCGGAAACTTCTGACCCTCAATTCCTCCCGAGGATAAGAATGGCCGTCTTGCTCTAGGGCGAGACGGCCTTATTCTTTGCACGCAGCGAAAGCGGAAAGCGGGCCGGCAGGCTGCTATGAGGATGTTCCCGCACAGATTCTCCACGCAACATAAAAAAGGCCCGCCGACCTTGCGGTGGACGGGCCCTCTGGAAAGGTGGGCCCTGCGCGAGTGGCCCGTCTGGCTTTGGCTCCCGTTCAGCCGGCGAGCGATTTCGCCAAGGCTGTCCGCAGCGGCTTCGCCTCGAAATCTGAAGTGTACGGCGTGCCGCGCACTTCCAGACCGTCCTCGCGCTCCGCCGGGCCGAAATATTGCAGCCAGTTGTATTTGTCGGCCATCCCCCAGGCCAGGACATCGTCTAGATGGTCGCCGTATTCCATCATCAGATCCATATACCGCCGCGCGAAATCGGCGACCTTCGCATCGCGGAAGGTCACATCGGCTGGTAGCGCCTTGTCCTTCACGTCGAACTCGGTGATCAGCAGCCGGTATCCCATGCCGGTCACCTCGTCGAGGAAACGCCGCCATTCGCGTTCGGCATAAGGCCCGACGCCGGTTGCTGGGTCGATCGAGAACATCTCGATATGCGACTGGATACCCAGCGCATCGACCGGCGTCCCGCGCTTGCGGAACCCCTCCAGCAGGCGCAGCACATCATCGCAATGTTTACGGTGGGCAGGCTCCCAGCTCATGTAGTCGTTATAGACAAGCTGGCCCTCGGGAAGCTCTTCGCGCGCGGTCTGGAATGCAAGGTCGAGGACTGCCTCCGGGCTGCCCATCGCGCGGCTCAGGCTGGTCTCGATCGGTGCATTGCGATCATGGTCGATAGCTTCATTGACCACATCGTAACTGGTAATCTGGCCCTTGTAGCGGCGCGTGACTGCGCGGATGTGTTCGGTCACCAGCCGTTCGGCCTCGGCGACCGGAGCAGATCCGAAATCGTAAGTATTCAGCCAGTCGGGAAACCATTGCGGGCGGTGCCACAGCAAGGTGTGGCCGCGCAGGGCAAGGTCGTTTTGCTGCGCCCACTGAGCGATGGAATCCATCCGGCTGAAATCGTACGTTTCGGCGTCGGGCCGAAGGGCCTGCCACTTCATCTCGTTTTCAGGCACCACCATGCCGCATTCCGCCTTGATCAGGCGCGCATAGGCCGGGTTCTGGATACTGCCCGCATCGGTCCGGCCCGGAGTGGAGGCGATTGCGCTGCCGAAGCGGCGGCCGCCGCGTTGCGCGATGGTGTCCAGCCCCGGCTGCGGGAAGACCCCGCCTGTCATTGTGCTGTCAGCCGGAGCCAAAATGTTGGCCGCCCCGCCCATACACGATGCCAGCGGAACCGATGCGAGACCGGCCAGCGCAGCGCGGCGTGACATTTCAAAACGACTGTCCATTCTAAACGATCTCCACGTCGGTTTTTTGCAAATTGGCGGAACTGCCGCCGGCAGAGAGGATCACCGGCCCCGGCTCGTTCACTTCCCGCATTTGGCGATTCCAGATTGTCAGCTGTTCCGGCGGGATGGCGAAGCTGACCGTCCGCGTCTCGCCGGGTTGCAGGGTGACTCGCTCGAAGCCTTTCAGCTCCAGGACGGGCCGCGTCACCGAAACATCGGTGCGCGTGATGTAAAGCTGGACGACCTCGTCGCCCGCGCGCGTGCCGGTATTGCGTACGTCTACTTCTGCGAGGATGGTTTCGTTCACGCCGTAACGGCGCTGTGCGGGTCGCGGTGCCGATATGTCGAATGTGGTGTAGGACAGCCCGTGCCCGAACGGGAAAAGCGGTCCCTTGTCATCGAACAGATAGCCGCGCCGCGCGCTTGGCTTGTGATTGTAGAAATAGGGGATCTGCCCCTCGTTCCGCACCACCGTCACCGGCAGTTTGGCACCCGGATTGATGTCGCCCAGCAACGCCTCGGCAACGGCGATGCCGCCTTCCTGACCCGGATACCAGCATTCGAGGATGGCATCGGCCTTGTCCACGACGTTGGGCCAGCTTGGCGGGCGGCCGTTATAGGCGGCAACGATCAGGGGTTTGCCCAGCGCGGCCAGGGCATCGACCAGTTCGTTCTGCTCACCAACCAGATCGATATCGGTCCGATCACCCAGGTGGTTCGTGGCGAAGCCTTCGCGGCTGGTTTGCTCGGTATCGCCGATCGCCAGGATGATCGTATCGGCGGTTTGCGCGATTTCGACAGCTTCCTCGATCAATTGCAGGTTCTTCGCCCGGTCGGCCAGATAGATCAGGTCCTGGGAGCGGTCTTCGCTAGTGGTGATGAAGACGCCCTGAGCGGTGACGAAGTCGGCATCCGGTGCGACCTGCCGCAAGCCCTCGATCAGGCTGATCGCCTGCTTCGGCACGCTGGAATACCCGCCGAGGCGCGCGATGGCGTGGTTGGGTCCGATTACTACCACGCGGCCCATGCTAGACCGGTCGAGCGGCAAGGTAGCGTCCCGGTTCGTCAACAGGCAGACGCCCTTGCGCGCAGCCTCCAACGCTAGAGTGCGCGCTTCTGCATTGCCGGTAATCCGGGCAGTCAGAGCGTTGTCGCCGAACGGGTTTTCGAACAGTCCAGCGCGGAACTTCAGTGCGAGCATGCGGGCGCACGCGGTATCGACCAGCGCTTCGGGAATTCGGCCCGCGCGTACTGCCTGCGTCACGGTTGCGTAGGCCATGCCTTCCGGCAATTCGCTGTCGACACCGGCCTGCAGCGATTGCAGCGCGGCGTCCTCCAGATCGTTTGCCACCTTGTGCAATGTCGCCAGCTCGTGGACCCCGCCATAATCGCTGACGATAACGCCGTCGAAGCCCCACTCGCCGCGCAAAATACTGCCCAGCAGCCAAGTGCTGGCATGGCTGGGCATACCGTCGATCTCGTTATAGCTGGGCATGACCGCGCCGACCGACGTGCGCTGCACGATTTCGCGGAACGGCGGGAAGAAATTCTCGCGCAGCTCGCGCTCCGACAATTGGGCGGGTGAGATGTTGTTGCCGGCCTCGGGCTGGCCGTGGCCGGTCATGTGTTTCAGCGTGGCAAAGACCTTGCCCTCGCGTAGCGTCTCGAACTTGCCGGGGCCTTGCAGTCCCTCGACGGCGGCTACGCCCATTTCTCCGACCAGATAGGGATCCTCCCCCCAGGTCTCCTCGATCCGGCCCCAGCGGGGATCGCGGACGATGTCGACCACTGGGCTGAGAACCAGCGGGACGCCGCGCGCCCGCACCTCGCGCGCTGTCAGCGACTGGACGCGGCGCATCAGGTCTAGATCGAAGCTGCCTGCCAATGCGATGGCCTGCGGGAACATGGTCGCCTCTGTCGCCATATAGCCGTGCAGGGATTCTTCGTGAAGCAGCACCGGGATACCCAGACGTGTGTCTTCCAGCGCCCAGCGTTGCAGCGCATTGATGAAATCGACTGTTTGTTCCGGCGTTCGCCAGCGGGCTGCCGTGCCGCCAGCTGCGCCGGAGATACCCGGCACGCCGCGCTTATCGCTGGGGCGGGTGACATGGCCGATGCCGTCGGGAAAGGCCGCGCTGGCCTTGGCCGGATTGAACGCCAGATCATCGATCATGTCGCCTTTTGCCGCCCAGGCAGTGCGGATTTGCGCGACTTTCTCCTCCAGCGTCATGCGGGCCATAAGATCGGCAACCCGCGCCGCGATCGGAGCGGAGGCGTTTTTATACAGCACGCCGCCTTGCGCGAAAGCTGCCGGAGCCTGCGCCACCGCGAGCGCCGACAGGCTGCCGCTTGCCAGCAGCTTGAGCGCGTCGCGGCGGTGGAGCGTCACGGGGTCACCGTAAGCTTGGCTTCCTGCAGGTCCTCCGAATTGGGGCCGACCATGATCGTGAAGTCACCCGGTTCGATGACCCTTTCCATGTCGCGGTTCCACATCATGAAGGAGCGCGGCTCGATTGCGATATCGACTTGCCGAGATTCGCCCGGTTGCAGGGTCACGCGCTGGAAACCAGCCAGTTCTTTGACCGGCCGCGTGACCGAGCTGATATCGTCGCGCAAATACACCTGCACCACTTCGTCACCGGCCATGCCGCCTGTATTGGTGACGGGAACGCGGACAGTCACGCCCGAGCCTGCGCTGATGCTGGAGGAGGACAGGGTAGGCGCCCCGATATCGAAGCTGGTGTAAGACAGGCCGTGTCCGAACGGAAAGAGCGGCGTGACCTCGGTAAAGAGATATCCGCGCCGCGCGCTCGGTTTGTAATTGTAGAAATTGGGCAACTGACCGACATTGCGCGCCGTCGTGACCGGCATTTTCCCGCCGGGGTTAACGCGTCCGAACAGCGCATCGGCAATCGCGGTTCCCTGCTGCTCGCCGGCATACCAGGTTTCCAGAATCGCATCGGCCTGCTCTGCCACTGCCGGATAGCTCGGCGGGCGGCCATTCACGAGAACCACGACGACGGGTTTGCCCAAGGCCTTCATCGCGGCAAACAGTTCGTTCTGCTCGCCAACCAGGTCGAGACTGGTCCG
The DNA here is from genome assembly GCF_009828095.1 of Pontixanthobacter luteolus. Classification (GTDB taxonomy): domain Bacteria; phylum Pseudomonadota; class Alphaproteobacteria; order Sphingomonadales; family Sphingomonadaceae; genus Pontixanthobacter; species Pontixanthobacter luteolus. The sequence goes on from NZ_WTYP01000002.1 coordinate 867,113, forward strand.
GTCGCCCAGATGGCCCGGAGCCCAGCCCTCACGGCTGGTCTTTTCCGTGTCGCCGATGAAAAGAACGATCGTGTCGGCATCCCGTGCCACTTCCACCGCTTCGGCAATGCGGCGACGATTTTCGGCCGGATCGCCCAATTCTACCGTGTCGTCCCACCAGTCATCGTCGCCCTTGGTGATTTCCACACCAAGCGAGGTCACGATATTGGCGCGGTCCCCGACCAGAGCGCGAATGCCCTCCAGGGGTGTCACACTGGCCCGCGGCTCGCCGTAATATCCGCCCAGCCGCGCAACGTCGGCGTTCGGACCGATCACCGCGATGGTGGGTTTCTCCGCACCAGCATCGGGAAAGGCGAGCGGGAGGACGCCGTCATTCTTGAGCAGGACGAGCGATTTGGCCGCGGCTTTGCGGGCCAGCGCCACGCCTTCCGGGCCGTTCGAGGTCTTGGCGAGAGCGAGGTCTGGCCACGGATTGTCGAACAGGCCCGCATTGAATTTCATCGTCAGGAAACGGCGTGTGGCGGTGTCGATGGCATCCATCGAGACACGGCCAGCCTTTGCGCTTTCCACGAGGTTCACGAAGCCGGCGCCCTCGGGCAGATCGACATCCACTCCCGAATTCAGAGCCAGTTCTGCCGCCGCCGTGTAGTCGGGCACGATCCGGTGCAACCGGGCCAGATCTTCGATGGCATAGTAATCCGATACCACCGCGCCCCGGAAACCCCACTCGCCGCGCAGCACGTCGTTTAGCAGCCAGCTGTTGGAATGGGACGGGATGCCGTCGATCTCGTTGTAGCTGGCCATCACCGCGTCGATGGCGGTGCGGGTCACGACCTGCTCGAAGGGCGGGAAGAACATTTCGCGCAAGGTGCGCTCGCTGATCTGGGCGGGGCCGACATTAGTGCCGCTTTCCGGTTGTCCGTGGCCCGTCATATGCTTCAGCGTGGCCATCACTTGGCCGTCTTTCAGGGTGCGCTCGGTGCCTTTGCCGGTCAGACCTTCGACCGATGCCACGCCCATTTCACCAACCAGATATGGGTCTTCGCCGAAAGTTTCCTCGATCCGGCCCCAGCGCGCATCACGCGCGACATCCACGACTGGGGAGAGAACCAGATGGACGCCGCGCGCACGCACCTCACCGGCAATCAGGTCGTTGATCTCGCGGACGAGATCGGGGTCCCAAGTGCTGGCAAGGCCGATGGATTGAGGGAAGGCGGTTGCATCCTTCGCCGCGAAACCGTGAAGCGATTCTTCGTGAAACAAAACGGGAATGCCGAGACGCGTTTCCTCCATCGCCCATTTCTGGGCATCGAGCACATACTGGATACTGTCTTCGATGCTGCGGCGCGGCACTTCGCGCGGGCTTGAGGGGCCGATCCTGTCGGAGGGGCGGGCGATTTGGCCGATCCCGTCGGGATATTTGGCTGCGGCCTTGGCCGGATCGAATACGTCGTCTTCGCCCTGAATGTCGCTTTTGCTGTCCCAGACGGTGATGATCTGCGCGACTTTCTCTTGCAGCGTCATGCGCGCAAGAAGGTCGTCCACGCGCTGCTCTACCGGCAGGTTCGCGTTCCAGTAGGGGGCATCCTGCATCGCTCGCTCTACCGCGATTTCCTGTGCCAACGCGGGCGCGATAGCCGTGACCTGAAGTGCCGCCAGGCACACCCCGAACGCGAGTGCGCTCCGCTTAACACGACCCATAGCCAAAATCCTCTCCCCTGCGCGCGGCTTGACTGCCCCGCCTTTTGTGGTAGCGCTACCATGATGAGAGGAAGAGGGCTTGTCAACCAGCTTGCGACATTGGTCGTAACGATCCTGACCTGCGTCTGGATGACTGTCCCAGCGTATGCCGAGGATGGCTATGACCTGTGGCTGCGCTACACCCTGCTATCGGGGGAAGAGGCCAACGCTGCACGCCCGTTTGTCGGTGGTTCGGTTCAGTTGCTGGCTGATCGCTCGGAGACGATTAACAGGGCTATTTCCGAGCTTGGGGAGGCTGGCGCGGCTATGACCGGGCTCAAGATTTCGCCGCATCCGCAACTCGTTCTGGCCCGAGCTGACCGCGTGGAATCGGGCAGTTATCTCGCCGAAATCCGACTGGTCGGAGCGCCCGAAGGTGCCTTTTCGATCCGGACAGCTCGCAATGGCAGGATCGCGATCACGGCCAATGACGATATCGGCTTGCTTTACGGTACATTCGCTCTGCTGCGCCACGTGCAAGCCACAGGCTCGAACGAGGGCGTCGAGCGATTTTCGGCCCCCGCCATGCCGCTGCGGATGCTCAATCACTGGGATAATCCCGATGGGCATGTCGAGCGCGGCTATGCCGGGCGCTCGATCTTCGACTGGTGGCACCTGCCCGAAAAGCTCGACCAGCGAATGATCGATTACGCCCGCGCCAATGCGTCCATCGGCATCAATGGGGCCGTCGTGAATAACGTCAATGCGCGTTCGTTCATGCTGGAGCCGCGCTATATCGCGAAGCTCAAGCGGCTGGCCGATGCGTGGCGGCCTTACGGGATCAGGGTGTATCTCTCCGCGCGTTTCAGCGCCCCTCGGGACATTGGCGGGCTGGATACTGCAGACCCGCTCGATCCCGCCGTGCGCGCCTGGTGGCAGGCGAAGGCGGACGAGATTTACGCCGCTATCCCTGATTTTGGCGGCTTTCTGGTCAAAGCCAACAGCGAGGGTCAGCCCGGCCCGCAGGATTACGGGCGAACCCATGCCGATGGCGCCAATATGCTTGCAGAGGCTCTTGGCCCGCGCGGGACCGTGATCTGGCGGGCCTTTGTCTATTCGGCTGAAGACGAGACCGACCGGGCCAAGCAGGCCTATGCTGAATTCGTGCCGCTCGACGGGCAGTTTGCCGACAATGTGATCGTGCAGGTCAAGAACGGTCCGATTGATTTCCAGCCGCGCGAACCCTTCCACCCTATTTTCGGCGCGATGCCGAACACGCGCCTGATGCTCGAAGCGCAGATTACCAAGGAGTATCTGGGTTTCGCCAGCCATCTCGCCTTCCTCGCACCCATGTGGAAGGAAGTGCTGGACGCAGAAACGGGCCGGATGGGCAGTGTGGCGCAGGTAGTGGCACCTGCCGGATTGGCAGGGGTGGCAAACACCGGATCGGACAGGAACTGGACGGGTTCGCATTTTGACCAGGCAAACTGGTATGCCTTTGGCCGTCTTGCGTGGAATCCGTCGCTGGATAGCGAGACGATCGCCCGGGAATGGGCGGCACAGACATTCACGCGTCACCCGGCCAGTATCGACCGGATCGCCAATATCATGCTTGGCAGCCGCGAAACCGTGGCGCGGTACATGACGCCGATGGGTCTCGCACACCTGATGGATACCGGCCACCATTACGGGCCTGCCCCATGGGTTTGCGATCTGCCACGGCCTGAATGGAACCCATGCTATTATCACCGGGCAGACGAGCAGGGCATTGGCTTCGACAGGACAGTGTCAGGCTCCGACGCGCTTTCCCAGTACCATCCGTCCGTAGCCAGTCAATGGGCCGATCCAGCGCAAATCGATCCCCGCTTCCTGCTCTGGTTCCACCGCGTGGACTGGAACGAGCGCCTGCCATCCGGACGTACGCTGTGGGAAGAACTGGTCGGGCGGTACGACAGAGGCATCGCGGAGGTTGACGCGATGACCGCCTCTTGGGCGTTGCTGGAGGATGTCATCGATCCGGGCCGGTTTCGCGACGTGAGCCAGAACCTTGCGATCCAGCAGGCCGAGGCGCGTTGGTGGCGCGGCACCTCTCTTGCCTATTGGCAATCGCTGAACAACCTACCCCTGCCTGAGGGAGCGCAACCCGTGCCCGACACGCTAGGCGAATATCGCGCACGACGCTTTCCAGAGGCTCCGGGCCAATGATGGTACTTGCTGATAACGCAACCATGGCGTTATGGCCGTGATCATGAGTGCACCCGAAGAGACCGTAAAGGCCGAGCGCAAGCGCGCTGCCCGCCGCAAGAACGCAGCCCCCACGATTGCCGATGTGGCGCACGAGGCGAAGTGTTCCCCCATGACGGTCAGCCGCGTGATCAATGGCGAAACCAATGTGCGCGACGGTACACGCCTGCAAGTCCTCACCGCGATCGAGAAACTGAAATACATACCCAACCGTGCAGCCCGCTCGCTTGCCGGCGGCGCACAGCTCAGGATTGCGCTCCTGTTCGACAACCCATCGGCGTCCTATCTCAGCGAGTTCCTGATGGGCGCGCTGGAAGAAGCTAGCCGGCGCGACATCCACCTGCTCGTGCAGAGCTGCGAGATTTCACGGGAGAGCGAGGAGATGATCCGCAATCTGGTCGATGGCGGTATCGAGGGATTCATCCTTCCCCCGCCGCTGTGCGACGATCAGGCTGTGCTGGACCAGATCAGCGCGTCGGGCGGGATTGCCGTCGCCGTAGGACCGGGCCGTGCCGAAGGGTCGCACGGGGCGGTCCTGATCGATGAATACCAGGCTGCCTTCGACATGACGCGGCACATCATCGGCCTTGGTCACGAACGGATCGGCTTTATCGTCGGAAACCCCGAACAAGTGGCTAGCGGGCAGCGTTTGCAAGGGTTCCGTTCGGCGATGGAGGATGCTCAGCTCGAGATCAGCGACGACCTGATCGCGCAAGGGCAGTTCACGTACCGTTCGGGCATGGTGGCAGCGGAGAAATTGCTTGGCCTGGAGAACAGGCCGACGGCCATCTTTGCATCGAACGACGATATGGCGGCGGCTGCGGTGGCGATGGCGCACCGGCGGCACCTGGACGTGCCCAACGACATCACGGTGTGCGGGTTCGACGATACTGAACTTGCCAGTTCCATCTGGCCGGAATTGACCACCATTCGCCAGCCAATCCGCGAAATGACCGCGCAGGCCGTGTCCATGATCGCCAAGGTCTACAAGCTGCGCCCGCGAACGAAACGCATGCCGGCAGAGAAAATGACGCTGCCTTACAAGCTGATCCGGCGCAATTCCGATGCAGGGCCTAGCCTCATTTCATCTTTCAAGAAACTGGCACCAGAAAAATGACGCAAAGCTTTGGCGGGCGCCGGCTCCGTTCCCGCGACTGGTTCGACAATCCGGACAGGATGGACATGACTGCGCTCTATCTGGAGCGATTCATGAATTATGGCATCACACCGGAAGAATTGCGCAGCGGCAAGCCGATCATTGGCATCGCGCAATCGGGCAGCGACCTGTCGCCCTGCAACCGGATCCACATCGAGCTTGCCAAGCGGACCCGCGACGGCATCCGCGATGCGGGCGGCATTCCCATAGAATTCCCGGTCCATCCGATCTTCGAAAACTGCCGGCGGCCGACGGCTGCGCTGGACCGCAACCTGCTCTATCTCGGGCTGGTAGAATTGCTGAACGGCTATCCGATTGACGGCGTCGTTCTGACCACCGGTTGCGACAAGACTACGCCCAGCCAGATCATGGCCGCCAGCACGGTCGACATTCCGGCCATCGTTCTTTCCGGCGGCCCGATGCTGGACGGCTGGCACGAAGGCGAACTGGTCGGATCGGGCACGGTCATCTGGCGCAGCAGGCGTAAACTGGCCGCTGGCGAGATAGACGAGGAAGAGTTTCTGGAGCGTGCGACCGGCAGCGCGCCGAGCGCGGGCCATTGCAATTCGATGGGCACGGCCAGCACGATGAACGCCGTCGCAGAAGCGCTCGGCCTGTCGCTGACCGGCTGTGCGGCCATTCCCGCACCGTATCGCGAGCGGGGCCAGATGGCCTTTCGCACGGGGCAACGGATCGTCGAAATGGTGCGCGACGATGTGAAACCATCCGACATCCTGACGCGCGAAGCCTTTGAAAATGCCGTATCGGTGGTCAGCGTGATCGGCGGTTCCTCCAACGCTCAGCCGCATATTCAGGCGATGGCCGCACACGCGGGCGTCGAACTGGAAACGGGCGTTTGGCAGACCCACGGCTATGACCTGCCACTGCTCGTCAATATGCAGCCGGCGGGCGAGTATCTCGGCGAGCGATTCCACCGTGCAGGCGGGGTTCCGTCGGCGATGTGGGAATTGCTATCGAGCGGCAAGCTACACGGTGATTGCTTGACGTGCACAGGCAAGACGATGGCTGAAAACCTGGACGGCCGCGAAAGTCGCGACCGGGAAATGATCAGGACCTTCGATGATCCTCTGATGACCAACGCGGGTTTCATGGTGCTGTCCGGCAATCTGTTCGATTTCGGCATCCTGAAGACGTCAGTCATCAGCGAAGAATTTCGCGCCCGCTACCTTTCGCGTCCGGACGAAGAAGGCGTGTTCGAGGCGCGTGCGATCGTTTTCGACGGGTCTGACGACTACCATCACCGCATCAATGATCCGTCGCTGCAGATCGACGAGGACTGCATATTGGTGATCCGCAGCTCCGGCGTGATCGGCTGGCCGGGGAGCGCCGAAGTCGTCAATATGCAGCCGCCAGATGCGCTGATCCGCGAAGGGACGCAGTGGCTGCCCACGCTCGGCGACGGGCGGCAATCGGGGACGAGCGACAGCCCGTCCATCCTGAATGTCTCGCCCGAAAGCGCAGTGGGCGGGGGCCTGTCTTGGCTGCGCACCGGCGACACCATCCGGGTCAATCTGAATGAGGGCACTTGCAACGCAGTGGTCGAGCAGGCCGAAATCGACCGGCGCCAATCCGAGGAGCCTGCGCCAGAATATCCCGAAAGCAACACCCCCTGGGAAGAGCTGTTCCGCGAGAAGACCGGGCAGTTGGGCGAAGGAGGCGTGATGGATTTCGCGCTCAAATATCGCGGCACCAGCCGGAAGTTGCCGCGTCACAACCACTGAGCGGATCGCAGCATAGCAAGCAACCGGCGACCGGCGACTGCGGCTTCGTAGCAATCAGTCGCCTTGGGTTATGGCGAGTTCGAAGCCGGGTACCGGCATACCGCGCGCATCGTAAAGATTGACGACCGGCGCATCGGCCCACGCATGGCGCACGCGCTGCGCCTGAAAACCGGCGGGGACAGGGATTGACATCGTCTGCCCACTCAACACCGGGCTGGCCCAGCGGCACGTGTCCCGTTCAGCGCCGCAAAGCTCTATGCCCAGCGGGTAGGGTCCGCCCAGTGCGGCGAGATCGCCGCTGAGGCCGGTAAAGGTAACCTCTACCGCTTCGCCCCGACGCACAGCCGCCGCTGGCATGGGCATCGCTGCTCCGGCGAAGGCATGGGCCAGACGCTTGCCGAGAACGTTCTTGTTGGCCGGGTGGATGTCGGTCGGCTCGCCGATGTCGATAGCTGTTACAAGAATGGCATCGGCATCGGCTTCGACACCGTCCAACTGGTCCTGCCGCAGTTGCGCCCAGGCCGATTCTGCAGGCTGCGCGCGGCGCTCTCCGAAATCGGCCAGTTGCACGACCATCATCTTCATCTGCGGCCCGAACTGATCGCGCCAGCCAGCGAACAGCTCTCGCAATTTCTCGTCATAGTCCGGCTGCCCGACATCGGCTTCGCCCTGATACCAGGCCGCGCCTGCCAGACGCATCGGGCCAAGGGGGGCAATCATGGCATTATGCATCACGCCAAGCCCGGCATTGGCATCCCATGGCGCGCGCGGGGGGACGCCGGTTACCCCTGAAACCGAGTATTCCCAAGCGGGCCCCAGCGGCACCTTTTCGCCGCGGTCCGATGTGAAGAAGAGCCGATCAGGCCCTGCGAAAAACCCGCCGGTGTCCCACATATTATTGGCCGCAATCAGGATCTCGTTGTCGCCCTTGCGCAGATATTCGGCCGGCACGTCATACGTCCGCTCCACGCCCCAACCAAAGGTATAGCCGACCGGCTGGCCATTGACGAAGGTAAGGTCCATGTCGTCGATCGCGCCGATCGACAGCTTGCCCTGCGACGCCGCCTGTTTGGCTGTCAGCGTGATGGTCTGGCGCAGCCACACATTTGCCCGGGCCTCGGTATCCAGCCCCGTGCCCGTCCAATCGTTCCAGAAAGAGAATTTCGGGATCGGCTGCCAGTCAAGGATCGAGGAGTCGGCCCACGGTTCACGCCCTTCATCCTTTTCCCGCCACCAGTCATACCACTGCGGCACAAACCGCTGCGTCGCTGCGAGCGGATCGTTTGAATACGCGCGCAATTGTTCTAGCGCCTCCGCGCCATACAGAGCCTTTACACCTTCGGGCGCGAGCCAGGCACGCGCAGCGCTGCCACCCCAGTTCGAATGTATCAGTCCGACGGGCACGGCGGGATTATCCAACCGCAACTGCTTCGCCATGTAGAAACACGCCGCTGAAAACTCGCCGACTGTGTCACGGCTGGCAGCGTTCCATTGGACGGGCTCTGTAAAGTGTGTCTGCGGCACGGATGCCGTAGTCTGACCGACCTTGAACAGGCGGATCCCGTCATCGGCCGCCATCCGCAGCTGGTTCGACGTATCCAGAGCCCGATTGACCGGCAATTCCATGTTCGATTGCCCGGAACACAGGAAGACGTCGCCCACCAGAATATTGCGCAGCTCGGTGCTGCCTGCGGGGTCACTCAGAAAGAGCGTCTTCGCTTGTGTAGAAGCTGGACGTGCGGGCAGGGTCAGCCTGAATGTGCCGTCGGGATTGGCCGTTGTCTGGCCTGTCGCATCGCCCATGCGCGCGGTGACGGTCTCGCCTGCCTCTGCGCTGCCTTCCAGAACCACGGGCACATCGCGCTGCAGCACCATGCCATCCCCGTATGCGGGGCCGAGCGTTGGTGCGGCCATCGCCACCACCGGTGCGAAAAAGGCGATCCCCGCAAAGGCCATTGCCCGGCGCATCACAGCTTTGCCCGCGCCTGGTCGAAACCGGCGACTGGCGCATCGAAGGCGAACAGGCTGCCTGCTTGCGGATACTCTGCCATGTCCGCCGCCCCCATGTTCTTGATTGCGCTGGTCACATAGGCCGTGCGTAGGTCGACGCCGCCAAAGGCCATCTTGGTGATATCCCGTGCAGGCATTTCAATCGTCTGGTCCAGCTTTCCGTCGGGCGTGAAGCGTGCGACCTGGCTTCCCAGATACAGCCCGGTCCACACATGGTCTTCGGCATCGACGACCGGACCGTCGGGATAGGCATCGGGGAACAGCGCCCCTGTATCGGCAAAAGGTCTGGCTTCGCCCACGCCGGCAGCCGTCAGGTCAGCCACCATGATTTTCTGGGCTGTCGTGTCGGTGAAATAGATCCGGTCGCCTTGCGCATTGACGGCGGGGCCATTGGTGATGGTGATACCGGATGGCCCGGCCGCGCGGATGTCCCCTTGGTCGTAGACGTAAAATTTGCCGGATGCGTTCTGTTCTGAATCGTCCATCGAGCCGAACCAGACCCGGCCCCACGGGTCGGTGCAGGCATCGTTGAGGCGGTTGGTGGCAGGTTCACCCGGGACCGGGCCAATCTTATCAAAAACCTCTGTTTCCGGATCGAACGTGTAGAGCCCGTCTTTCAGGCCGCATAGCAGGAGGCCGTTTTCCGCAGGGATTGCCCAGCCGATCTGGGCAGGGGCCTCGCTGTGGGTATTGCTGCCCGTGGCCGGGTCATAATGCCACAATCTGTTGCGCTTGATATCGACGAACCAGACGATCTGGCGTGCCGTATCCCACAACACGCCTTCGCCCAGCTTTGTATCGGCGGATAATACCTGTCGGACCTGCATCTTTATCTCCAGCCAGCGTCGACCCAGTAATTGTGGGCGGTGCAAAAACGCGCATCATCGGATGCGAGGAACAAGGCCATGGCGGCGATATCGGCAGGCTGTATCCTCCCATCCAGACACTGGGCGGCGACAATTTTTGCCTCCTCGTCCGGGGAATACCACTGCATCTGGCGGGGGGTTTTCACGTTGCCGGGGATGATCGTGTTGACGCGGATCTTCTGGCGGCCCAGTTCGCGCGCCATGCTGCGCGTCAGGCCTTCGATGGCAGCCTTTGCGGTCTGGTAGACAACCAGATCTTCGAGGCCGAGATGCCAGCTGATCGACCCCATATTGATGATCGAGCCTCCACCGGCACCGCGCATCGCGCCGAGCACGGCTTTCGCAGCGAAGAACTGGTGTTTCAAATTCACCGCCATGCGGGAATCCCAATATTCGGGAGTGGTGTCCTCCAGCGAATGGCGATCATCGCTCGCAGCGTTGTTGATCAGCACGTCGCAGCCGCCCAGCTGCTCGATCATCAGGGCGATTTTCTCGCCGTAGTCGTCGCAGTCCGTCACATCGCAAGTGTGGAAGATGGGTGCGATGGCCGCATCAGCCAATCGCGCTGCCAGTTCCTCGCCCGGTTCAGCCTGGATATCGACAAAGGCGACAGCGGCCCCCTGCAGGGCGAAAGCCTCGACGAACGCCTCTCCTATCCCGGAGCCTCCGCCGCTGATAATGACTTTCCGGCCCGACAGGCTCGGGTAGAGCGCGCCGTGCGCGGCTGCTTCGCCATCTTGCGGCATCGAATTTTCCCCCATCCCATTCGTATTGTGCGCTGGATGCGCCGTTATTGTATCCGTCAAATCTTGTCGATCAGACCTCGGCCTATCAGGTTTCTTGCAAATTCTCCGAAGCCCATTTCCCATGCCGGGGCATCGCGCGACGTGGTCACGGTGTTTCTGAGGGTGCCGATCCGATCCGAGTGGATCGTCACGACATCGCCGATCTTGTGCGTGAAGCCCGCGCCGGGCTCATCTCTGTCTTGCGTAGGAGCAAAAAGGGTGCCGCAAAACAGCACGAACCCGTCGGGATAATGATGTTCCGACAGGCACTGACCGACCAGACCCAGTGGATCGCGGCTAATCTGGGTCATGTCGTTGCGGCCTTCGAGCAGGTACCCCTCCGGCCCTTCGATCGTCAGGCCGACATTGGCCGCGCGCACATCGTCCAGCGTGAACTCGTCGTCGAACAGGCGGATGAATGGTCCGATGGCGCAGCTGGCCGTATTGTCTTTCGCCTTTGACAGCAGAAGGGCTGAGCGCCCTTCGAAATCGCGCAGATTGACGTCGTTGCCAAGCGTTGCCCCCAGAACATCGCCATCGGAATTGCAAACAAGCACCACTTCCGGTTCAGGATTGTTCCAGCTGGAGTCCGATCGCACCCCGATCTGGGCGCCGTGCCCTACGGAGGACAGGACAGGCGATTTGGAGAAAATTTCCGCATCCGGACCGATCGCGACTTCGAGATATTGCGACCACATGCCCTGTTCGATGAGGGCGGACTTCAGCCCGGCGGCGGCATCGCTGCCCGGCACGACGGAGCGAATTCCGGAGCCGATCTTTTCCTCCAGCAGGCCGCGTATCTCCGATGCCTTGGCCGCATCGCCCATCGCCCGCTCCTCGATCACGCGTTCGATGGCGGAAAGCGCAAAAGTAACGCCGCTTGCCTTGATGCATTGCAGGTCGATCGGGGAAAGCAGCCGCCACCCGGTGGGCAAACCGTCCGCAGCCGGACCGATGGCGTTCCCGCCGCTGAGCATCCCGCGTTCTATCGCACCGGACACTGTTGCCGCCACGGGGGTCAGGTCGTGCAATATGCCGTTTTCGATCGTGACCACGCATGGGCCGCCCGGCGACTGGACGCGGCCGATGAATGTGCCGCGCAGATAATCCGCCGGCAGGCTGTCCAGAATCTCATCGGCCATATCTGCGCTCTTGCCCTCTCCACTGATAGCGCTACCATAGGCATCATGAACGGGCGGAACAAGCCCGAATTGGAAGCGGTGCTACTACAAAAAGTTATGACGGGGATGGCATGCTGAAATCAATTGCAACGGGCGGGGCTTTGGCTCTCGCGTCCTTTTCGCAAGCTGTGCTTGCCGGTTCGACTGCCACGATCGATTATGTCGAATACGCTGCAGTCGATGCGCCAACAGACACTACCTCGCACGCCGGGGGCGGCGCGGATGCTGCCGCGATGCTGGCTCGCGACACGTTTCGCAACCCGGCGCTGCCCGGCTTCCATCCCGACCCGTCGATCGTGCGGGTTGGCGATGATTTCTACACTGTAACGTCCACCTTCAGCTGGTTTCCCGGCCTGCCGATTCTGCACAGCAAAGACCTCGTTAATTGGCTTATGATCGGCAATGCGATAGACCGTCCCGGTCAAGTCGACTTTTCCGGTCTCGGTACCAATCGCGGGCTGTTTGCTCCTGCAATTACCTACCAGGACGGCATATTCTGGATCCTGAATACCTGCATCGAATGCGGTGACAATTTCGTCATCACGGCAACCGATCCGGCTGGCCCGTGGAGCGATCCGGTGTGGCTCGACTTTGGCGGAATCGATCCTTCGCTCTATTTCGCCGAAGATGGCACAGCGTGGATTACCTATAACGATGCGCCTCCCGGGCCTCCGCGATACGAAGGGCACCGGGCCATCTGGATGCAGCAATTCGACCCGGGCACTATGCAGGTGATGGCAGAGCGGACCCTGCTGGTGGATGGCGGGGTGAATCCTTCCGAAAATCCGATCTGGGCCGAGGGGCCGCACATCTACAAAGTGGCTGGCTGGTATTACCTGCTGACTGCCGAAGGCGGAACGGCAGACCAGCATTCGCAGACGATATACCGATCGAGGGACCTTCAGGGACCGTATGAGCCGGGCCCCTTCAACCCTATCCTGACCCAGCGCGACTTGCCGGCTGACCGGCCGGACAGGGTGGAGGCGACAGGTCACGCCGACATCGTGCAGCTGGATGATGGCAGCTGGTGGGGCGTATTCCTTGCGACCCGGCCTTTTGCGGGACAATCGACCTTGCTGGGGCGCGAGACATTTCTCCTGCCGCTGGAATGGCAGGATGGCTGGCCGCGTTTTCTGGATCGGGGGGAAGCCGTTCCGATGCAGTTGGCCCGTCCGAATTTGCCGCGTGATCAGCCTGTCGATCACTCGTCATGGAGAGAGGATTTCGAGGCCCCGCTTTCGGACGAATGGATCGGGCTGCGCACACCGGGAACGGACCAGCAGCTGGCAGTTGCTACGGGGGAGGGCGTGCTGCAATTGGTAGCGGGATCCGCCGCCGCGGGAAGCCTGGGCAAACCGGCATTTACCGGGCGCCGATTGCGGCATCATTCGGCAGACATCGTCACGCGGGTCGATTTCGATCCGTCGCGCCCCGAAGAATTCGCCGGCCTGCTGGCCTTCATGGACGAAAACCATTTTCTGGCCGTGGGTAAGGAGCAGGGCAAGCTCGTCGCCCGCCTGCGAACGGACGCCGCCCAGCCTGAGACAGGTGAGGTGGTTGCCGTGCACTCACTGCGGACGAACGGCCCGGTCGAACTGCGGATTGCGCTGCGGGCGGGATCGGCCCAGCTGTCGTGGCGCGAGGCGGACACTGACCGGTGGCAGATGCTGGGGGGCCAGATCAATGTCGAACCGCTTGCGTCCATCCATGCCGGGCTCTTTACCGGGCTCGTCGTCGGCCCATACGCATATGCGCCGGACTAGCCGGATCTAATCCTCTACCTCCAGGCCCAGGGACTCCCGCATCCCCGGCAGCCATTCGCCGGACTTGCGGTCGAAGAACGGGAAGGTGTTTGAATAGGCCCAGACACACATGCCGATGCCGGTCGGCGCGAAAGCATCGGTGATCGTTCGGTGATATGCGGCCCGGTCTTCCAACGGGATATGCAAGTCGTATGCTCCGACTTCCCCCATGAAGGGCGTCTTGCCAGTGCGGTCGATAAAGGCTTCCACCGCCAGAACATCGTTGGCCAGCTTGGCAGCGTCTGCGTGGGTGGGGAAGGTGCGCCCCGCCGGCGGCATGTCGGGTGCGGTCCAGCTTGCTCCCTGATGGGTGTACTGGAACGGGTCGTAATAATGGAAGGTGGCATGGATATTGGCATCGTCCGGCAGCGGCAGGGTTTCGAGCGATGCGATCCCGCTCCAGTTTTCGCCGCCGATGATGACCGCGCGCGTGGGATGCAGGGCGCGAACGGCCTCCAGCGCGGGCGTCAGCGTGGAAATCAGGTTGGAATGATCGAACACATTGTGCGGCTCGTTTTCCAGCTCGAACCACAATGAGTCTTCGGGATACCCGGCGAAGCGCTGCGCGATCTGCTGCCACACGCCGCCGTGCCAGTCGGCCACGCCGAGCGGATCGTCGTGGATCGGGTCGAAGTGGTGGCTGTTTAGGATAACATTGAGATCTGCCTTCAGCGCCCAGTCGACGATCTGCTGCACCCGGTTCATCCAGCCGGGATCGACCGTGTAAGGCGGGGTGCTTTGCGATTTGTTGTGCCAGCGCACGGGAATGCGGATCGTATCGAAACCGGCTGCCGCAATGCGCTCCATATCCTGCTTAGTCGCAGGCGCTCCGCCCCAGCTTCCTTCTTGCTCAGGCTCCAGCGTGTTGCCCAGATTGACGCAGGTACCGACCGGCAAGGGGGGCTGTTTCTTCGGCGTGGCCGCCGCGTCATGGGTAGTTGCGGATACTGCAGTGGACATGGTCACAGCGGCCAAAGCTGTCGCCGCGATCATAGACACTGTGGTCTTCCCTGCAATCCGTGAAAATCCAGTCATCGAAACCTCCTTTTATGGTGATGAAAGCACCTGCAAGATAAAGCGGCGCATCTGTTCGTCCCGCTCCGGCGATGCCGGGCCGTTGACGCCCCGTGCATGCGTGGGAATGTGGTCTGCCGCACCAGCTGCCTCTTCGCCGAACACGAAATGATCGAACCATGTGCGCCATGCTTTGCGCTGGGGGGCGGGCTGGTCCCGGATGGCCAGCATGGCATGCACGAGCGCCAGGAATCCGCCGCCGCGCTGCGCGTCGTTATGCCAATAATTGATTAGCAGATTGATCGGCGCACTGGCCGCGACATGATGCCACCACAAGGTAGGGACATAGATCGCATCGCCCGGTTCCAGATCGGCGAAAAGCGCCTTTTCCTCGGCATCGCGATATTTCGGAAATCGATCGTGGTCCGGGGCCAATGGATCGACGAGGCTCACCGGCTGCCCGGCCAGCGTGATGTTGAGCGGCCCGACATAGAGGTCGGGCGTGGCATCGGGCGGAAACAGGGTGAAGCGCCGCTTGCCCACGGCGACCACGGCGAAATTGTCCGACAGGTCGAAATGGGTCGCAACCTGTGTAGCGTTGCCGAGCCATATCCGCGGGACTGCTCCCATGGCTTTGACCAGCGGGAGGGGATTTTCCTGCGCCAGTGCCGGAACGTGGGCAGCTATATCGCTGGCACCCGCATAGATGCCGATCGAATTTTCGTCCTCCGCAATCTGCCGCAAATGCCGGGCCAGATCGGCGAGGCTGGCCTTCTCGCGGCGAAAGTTGAAGCCGCGCATGTCTTCGCCGTAGAAAAAACGCCCCTTTGCGCTTTGCGGCGCTACCATGATGTCCGCAGGTGCGCCCGTATCGAAGCGTTCGATCATCGTTAGTGCGGCTGCGGGATCGTCCTTGCCGGCCTGGGCGATCGGCCAGTCGCTCGCCAGCCCGCGGATGACGAATGGCCTGAAAGCCGGACGAAATTCAGCCTCGAAAACGTCCGCATTGCAAACCGGAATTTCGTCGACTGGATTCATTTCGCGCTATCTCAACTGCATGGCAGGATTTGCTGCGCGTCGGTTCCCAGACGGACTTCTCCGAGGGCGAAATCCGTGGGTCCGCTCGTCTCCAGTACAAATGGCTGGGTCAGGCTGGTGACGTCTGCCCCGTTTGAGCGGAGGCATTTGAGCGGGATACCATAGCGCACGAACTCATCGTTTTGCGGCATATCGAAAGCAGTGAAGCCACGGCTTCCCTCGCCGATTGCACCGAGACGCGCACTGGTGGGCGATTCCCAGACCTTGGCCGTCACCAGCAACATGATATCCGCATTCGTTTCCCGGTCGATATTGACCGGCTCGAAATTGCGCAGCTGCACGCTGGCGTTCCCGCTGGCGATGGTGAAGCGCCGCGCGCCTTCCTGCACGAGATAGTTTTCAGCCGTGATCCGTGCCCGCCCGCCAAGCGCTTCGGCCGGAACGGTCGTGATGCGGGTCTGCTCGCCTGTGGTTTCGCCCGTCACCAGCAAAGACCATCGCGCCGCCGGTGCACCGGCACTGAACCAGAGCCGGCTGTCTCCTGCGAGAGCTTCGGTGTCGAGTTCGGGCAGGGCGGCCCAGCCCTGCGCAGGGGAGGAATAATCCAGACCGTAGCCGTACGGATACAGAACGCCTTCGCTCAGCAATGTCGTACGGGGCCAGTCGGCTGGCAGTTTACCAGCGAAGTCGTAGCGCGCATTGCCTGAGGTATCGCCGATCAGAACATCGGCGATCCCGCCGCCTTCGCTTCCGGGAAGCCATGCCACCGCAAACGCATCGGCGGCATTAAGGGCGGGGTTTGTATAAAGCGGGCGCCCGGTGACCATCAGCGCGACGACCGGAATGCCCTTCGCTTTCAACTCGCGAATGGTGTCGTACGGCTTGGTCAATTCCGGATCGAGCGCAAGTGCAGCGCGGTCGCCCTGAAACTCTGCGTAAGGCGTTTCGCCGAACACGACGACTGCGGCATCGGGCCGCTGGGTAAAGCTGCCGTCAGGGGAGTGCACCGCGCTGCCCCCGCCCGCTTCCACTGCTTGCTTCAAGCCGTCCCAGATCGACGTTGCGCCGGGGAAATGGCTATTGTCGACACCCGTACCCTGCCACGTCAGCGTCCATCCGCCGGACTGGCGTGCGATATCATCCGCGCCGTCGCCTGCGACAAGCAACCGCCCGCCCGGTGCAATCGGCAGGATGCCTTCGTTCTTCAGCAGAACCAGCGATTTTCGTACCGCCTCGCGCGCGACCGCGCGATGTTCCGGCGCGCCGAGTAATTCGTACTGGCCGGACAGCGGCCGGTCTGATGGCTTGCCTGCGTCAAACAGGCCCAGCCTGCCCTTGACCCGCAAGATCTTGGTCACCGCATCGTCGATCCGGGCCATCGGGATGGTACCGGCCTTCGCGCGTGCAAGAAGATCTTCGTAAACAGGCTTCCAGGTGTCGGGAGCCATATACATGTCGATCCCGGCCATCAGAGCCTGCGGGCAGCTTTCATTGGTGCAGCCGGCGACCTGGCCGTGGGCATTCCAGTCGGAAACGACGAAGCCGCCGAAATCCATCCGGTCCTTCAGCACGCCGGTGACCAGCGATTTGTTGCCGGTCATCTTCTTGCCGTGCCAGCTGGAAAAGCTGATCATGACGGTCGATACGCCCTCGGCAATCGCCGGGCCATAAGGTTTGCCGTGAATGTCTCGCAGGTCTTCTTCGCTGATCGAGCTATCGCCCTGATCGACCCCGTTATCGGTCCCGCCATCGGCGAGGAAGTGCTTGGTCGATGCGATTACGTAGGGGCCGGAGAGCAGATCGTCATTGCCTGGCGGACCCTGCAGACCGCGAACCATTGCGCCGACATAGGAAGCGACCAAGTCGGGATCGGATGAATATCCTTCGTAGGCCCGGCCCCACCGGAAATCCTGGGGCACAGCCACCGTCGGGGCAAACGTCCATTCCTGGCCGGTTACGCGGATTTCCTTCGCCGTGATCGCGCCGATTTTCTCGATCAGCGCAACATCGCGCATCGCGCCAAGGCCGATATTGTGCGGAAACAGGGTGGCGCCGATGATATTGGAATGCCCGTGAACAGCGTCGGTGCCCCACACGAGCGGGATGCCAACACCGCCATCCGATGTATCGACGGAGGAAAGATAGAATTCGTCAGCGGCTGCCAGCCAGTCCGGCGCAGGCGACAAATCGTTGCCATTGGGGCCACTGTTCCCGCCGACCAGAATGGAGCCGAGATTGTATGTCTTCACATCCTCCGGCGTGACGCAGCACAGATCGGCCTGAACCAGCTGGCCGACCTTTTCCTCGATGGTCATAGCCGCCAGCAGACCGGCAATGCGCGCCTCGTCGTCAGGTTGGAGCGGCACGGGATAATCGTATGCGGGCCAGATGTCCGGGTTGGCCATACCTTGTGCTGAGGCGAGCGCTACGGCTGGCTGCTCAATCGTCGCATCCGCGGATTGCGTCACCGCGAGATCAGGTTGCTGGGATGACGCGCACCCCGCGAGTAAAGCTCCTGCAAACGATATAGTTATCCATCCGCACAAACGGGCCATGAAACCACTCCTCCCCAAACGCCTTATGTGAGCGCTATCATAAAGCTAGGAAATAGCCAGCTGAGTGTCAATCGCGTTGGATCCTCTTATCTCCGGGGCAGAGGATGAGGGGGCCTGACCGAAGTCCAAGAGACGGGCGGACAGTGATATGATAGCGATACCAGTGAGGATGGATCTAGGAAATTTTACTCAGAACCAGGAAGGTATGGCGTCCGTCTATTGATTGTGCGGGCATGATTGTGGGCCCTACAGTGTGTCCCCGTAAGTTAGCTTTCAGCAACAACGCCTTGCGCCTCGTGTGCGATACTTCTTCGGATACCTTCGGTTACGTTGAACGGCAAAACATGCGCCGGAAGCGGAACGCCTTCGTCAAATGTCCCGAAAGCGAAAAGCCGCCATTCCGTAGCTGGCCGAAAAGCCGTAGATCGACGATTGTGTTCTCACAGTCAGCTCGCGATCGTCGACACTGCGCATTTTAAGTTGCAGCCAAAAGTCTCAGTCTAGGCACAAGAGATCATGTTACGAGACGGAATAATTGACGATTTTGAACCCAAATTCAAATCCATAAAAAAGGACTGTGATCGATATTTTGATGCACTGATAGAGTTGGAAGACAAAGGGCTGGTCGAGGCGAGCGACCTTATTTGCAATTGTCAGAAAATGTGAGAAAGGCGCAAACGCATACGGATTGTCAAAGAAATGGATAAAGCATTATCTACCGGCACTGAAAGGTATCATCATAGATTATGATGAACCCGCAAGTTCTACAGGCACGAGTGGTCCTGATCTGGATCGAGTACAATCTAAGATCAGGCAGTGGGTTGAAATTGCTCGCTGAATTCCGCTTCCGTTCCCAATCCCAGACATTTGGCAAGTGCAGTCGAATGGCTGCTTTCTGACGTTCCCGGCATGGGGCCGAACGCCGGAGATTGGGCCCCAAAGAAGACATCTAGAGAGGTTGCGCCTAGCACATTATTGAGATTGATTATCGTAAAAAATACCACATTATCATATAGATAAATAGCGCTTTGGTCCCAATTGTGGGCTTTCTGTTAAGCCCGCGAGATAATCATTGGCTAGTTCAGTAGCTTACGCGGTCAATGCGATGCCTCTTCTTCACCAACACGATTCTACGGTTCATGAATGATAGCAAAGACCGCGCAGACGCGGGGTGGTGTTGCTTTTGATGACGGTTGGCGTTGACCGGGGTTTTTGGCCGTTTCGCAAGAGCGCTTTTGCGAAGCGGTGCGTTTCGTTTGGGGCGGCACTGTGGTCACGCCCTGCTGCTTACTGTGTCGATTGCCGCGAGCGGCGCCATATGCGATCGGTCCACTGCCGTGCTGATCTGATCGAGCGCGAAAGGACCTTCCAGTGAAGCACGGTTCCTCAGAACCTTCCGAGCATTTTGCGAATTGTTCGTCACCAAGATAACCGGTGTGCCGTAGGCTTCCGAGATTGCCCGCGCTGCTTCGCATCCCGATCCTTCGGCGACATGATCGCCCAGTACGACTAGGTCGGGCTGCCGCCGATGTGCTGCTGCGATCGCTTGTTCCTCAGTTTCGGCGCGATCAAAACTGCGAAAGCCCAACGACGCGAGGCGTTCTGTCATAATGCCTTGGACGATGCTGCTGTCGTCTATGATGAGTGCGTGGGGCATTGCCGACTCCGGAGTTGCTGCCGGTCCATTGTGTGTGGCGGCAAGTCGCCCGGCATTACGCAATCCCCCGTGGGTCTTTCACGCCGGTGATGGGCCGGTGCTGGCAAATTCGCTTGCGTATATATCCCGATATGCCCGGCGGCAGCGCTTCGGCCATAGACCGCCCCTATACACTGCCAAGGCAATTCAAGGACGGTTGGAACATGGCTCAGGATTCGGTGCTGTTCGCACTCGACGCGAGCAAAGCCTTTGGAGAAAAGGTGGCCCTTGCGATGGGGATTGGCCTTGCCCCGCACGAAGAGCGGGAGTTCGAATGGGGCGAGCACAAGGCGCGGCCATTGTGCGAAGTTGCGCGCAGGGAAGTCTTCGTGATCAACAGCCTGCACGGAGATGCCGGTGCGAGCGCCAATGACAAGCTGGTAAGGCTGTTGTTCTTCATCGGCGCGTTGAAAGACGCAGGGGCTGACCGGGTAACTGCCGTTGCGCCCTATCTGGCCTATAGCCGGAAGGATCGCCGCACCAAGCCCCGCGACCCTGTCGGCTCGCGCTACGTCGCATCGTTGTTCGAGGCTGTGGGAACGGACCGGATAATCACGCTCGATGTTCACAATGTCAGCGCCTTCGAAAATGCCTTCCGCCAGGCCACTGCGATACACCTGCCGCTGGCCAGGGTCTTTGCAGCAAAGCTTGCTGACCATCTTGCCGGGCAAGATCTCGCAGTCGTGTCGCCTGATGCAGGCGGCAACAAGCGCGCCGAGCTGTTCCGGCATGAAGTAGAACGTATTTCCGGCCAGCCCGTCAGCAAGGGGATCATGGAAAAGCACCGCAGCAGCGGGGTGGTGTCGGGCGAAATGTTCGCAGGCGATGTTGCTGGCAAAACCGCCATCATTGTTGATGACCTGATCAGCAGCGGGGGCACGATTATGCGGGCGTGCCGCGCGTGCAGGCGGGCAGGCGCGCAATCGGTCATCGCAGTTGCCGGCCACGCGATGTTCGGCAGCGAGAGCGTATTGTTTGAAAGCGGCGGGCCGGAAGCGATTTTCGTATCGGACACAGTCCCTCTGCAAAAGGATTTACCGAGGCCCGGTGGAACCCGGCTGCATATCGTCGATGCTGCACCTCTGGTGGCGGATGTTCTGGCGCGGCTGACATCGGGAGAGCCGGTCAGCGAGTTGATCCCCTATGATTGACCATCGAAGGGCAAGGTCTCCGCAGCGAGCCTGAGATAGGCACGGGCCTGACGCGGCCATAGTTCAGGCGTGCGCGGATTTTCATCAAGCAGATGCTCTATCGAAAGGCGTGCTCTCAGGCAGGCGCGATAGCATCGGTAAAAGCGCAGCAGGCAATCGGGCGGCCGATCATCAAGCCGATCGGCCATCCTGTCCACCAGACCGGGCAGGATCGACGGCATCCCCAGCCGGCTGCATTCCGTGCCAAGGAAAGCGATCTCGTCGAACGGATCGGACCACCTCAACTGTTCGTCAAATTCCAACCGATCGATGATGATCACGCGGGTTCCAAGATAGATGTGTTCCGGCTTCAGGTCGCCGTGGCCATCCACGATCTTCCCTTGGGAAACACGACTTTCTATCTGTTCCCTGTCGCGGTCGATATACCTCCACAGGGCGGTCAGAACCGGCTCCGTCAGATCGTGCGGAAGTTCAAACTTGCTATCGCTAAGGCAGGCATCGACAATCTCGATCTGCGCCTGCCACCGATCAAGCATTTGCTGAGGTGACAGGTCCAGCGGTTGCTGCTTGCGGTAAAACCCGGCCAGCCGGTCGCATATCCGGTCAAGATCATCCTCGGTGACACGCTGCGAACTAACCAGACGGTCGAGAGAAAGGGAGCTGTCGAGCCGCCGCATGATGACAAGCCAATCAACGGTTTCGCCGCGTCCCCCGATGTGCAAACGGCCATCGCCGCTCCGCACAAGTGGTTCCGCGCCCAGATAGACCCCCGGCGCAAGGTCGTGGTTCACTGCCACTTCACGCTCGCAGTCCAGTTGGCGCCGTTCGAGCGTGCGCCAATCGAGGAATGGGAGGCGTACGGGTAGCTTCAGCTTGTAGATCAGATCGCCAGCAAAGAAGAGCAGCGACATATGGGTTTCCACCACATCGACCTTGTCGGGCACCGGATCGTAGCTGCCGGGGCAGGAGAGAAACGAGACCGTTTCGTCCAAACATCCCGGCACGTTCTGCGGGGGGTGCCGAGTTTCAGCCATGCTGGGCCGGTGCCCCGGGCGCAATAGTTGCTGTGTGATCAATGTCCCGACACCTCGCCGACGCTTGATGATAGCTGCACAGGCTAGGTCGGGGGGTGTTTTCAGGCTTTACGCAATGTTCCGGGGATCACGCGGTGTATATCCGGGGCGCTCGCGGATGACAGGGCGACGCGAAAGTGATTTGCAGTACAGTGATTGAATATGTCGCGAAGCTGCGGCCCAAAGCCACAATTGTATTGCCTTGATTTGCAATATATCTTAATCTCAAATGAACCATAGGGCCGACTGAAGGAATGACCAGGGATCGCAAATCGAAAGGCAAGGTGGCAAGCTTTCCTATAGTGGCCATCGGCGCATCGGCTGGCGGCCTGCGGGCATTGGAAGCTTTGCTGGACCAATTGCCTGCCGATACCGGCGCTGCATATGTGGTTATCCAGCATCTCGACCCAGATCACCAAAGCCTGACTGCCGAAATTCTCGACCGGCACACGGAAATGCCGGTCGTCCAGGCCGCGCAAGATATGATGATAGAGCCCGATCACGTCTATGTGATCCCGCCCAATGCCTATCTGACGCTGGATGGCCATCGCTGCGTGCTTGGCAAGGCGGTGCTCCAAAACGGTCTGCGCATGCCGATCGACGAATTCTTCAGGTCACTGGCGAACCAGCATGCCGAACTGGGTGTGGCGATCATTGCATCGGGCGCGGGAAGTGACGGCTCTCAGGGCTTGCGGGACGTCAAGGGTGCGGGCGGGATCGTACTGGTTCAAGATCCCGATACAGCGCAATATGACGGGATGCCGCGGTCTGCGATCGCCACTCAATTGGTCGATGTGGTGTGCCCGATAGAGGAGATACCTGCCCACCTGGTTCGTTATCTTTCGCACCCGTATGTCGAAAAAGATGCTGACGAAGACGGCGAAAAGCTTAGCGAAAGCGACGAGGCAAGTTTGCGTTCTATCCTGGCGCTGCTTCAGTCGAGGATCGGCTGCGATTTCCGCAATTACAAACGGGGCACGATCACCCGTCGGATATCCCGTCGGATGGGCTTGCGCCATTGTGAGACTACCAGCGATTACGCCGATTATCTGCGAGAGCATCCCGACGAAATAAAAGAACTCTACCGCGATCTTCTGATCAGCGTAACGGCCTTCTTCCGCGACCCAGAGGCATTCGAGGCGCTGGACAAGACCGTGCTGAGCAAGCTGGTCGAGGAGAAGCCCGAAGGCGAGCCGATCCGTATCTGGGTACCCGGCTGCGCAACTGGCGAGGAAGCATTTTCCATCGCGATGCTGCTGACTGAACATCTGGAGAAAGCACACAAGCATAACACCGTGCAAATCTTCGCTTCTGATCTGGACGAAACCGCGCTGTCGATCGCGCGCACCGGAGTTTACCCTGAAAGTCTGGTGGCCGATGTGCCAGCGGACAAGCTGCGGCGGTTCTTTGTGAAAGAGGATGGCCTCTACCGTGTCAGCAAGCAAATACGCGAAATCATCACGTTTGCGGTGCAGAACATCATATCCGATCCGCCATTCTCCCGGCTGGATCTGGTCAGCTGCAGAAACCTGCTGATCTACCTCAAATCCGATATGCAGCGCAGCGTTCTGGGCAATTTCCATTTCGCCTTGCGCGACGGCGGCTATCTGTTTCTGGGTCAGTCCGAAACGGTCAGTCAGAACGAAACGCTCTTTACCCCTCTGGATAAACGCTGGCGTATTTACCAGCGTTTGCCTCTCGCCCAACAGGGTGTGCCCAGGTTCTCGGTCGGTCAATTGACGCGGCCGAGCGCAATCGAGGTTCACAAACCGTCACGCCCGGCCGAGTATTCGCGGTTCAAGGAATTGATCCAGCAGCAGCTGCTGGAGAAATATTCGCCTGCCGCGGTCCTTGTCGATGCGCGCAATTCGATCCTCTATTACGTGGGCCCAACCGGCCAGTATCTGGAACAGCCATCCGGCATGCCCAGCCAGGACCTGATGACACTTGCCCATTTCGAACTGCGCGCGAGCCTCAGGTCGGCGTTGAAAAGTGCCAGATCAGATGGCGATGCTCTGGTGATCGAAGATGCGCATGTAAAACGCGACGGTGAACGATCGGTCGTGCGCATAAGCGTGCGCCGGCTGGCGACCGCTGGAAAATCCGATCCGCTGTTCCTGATAACTTTTGAAGACCGGGCGGAAAAACCGGTTCAGGTGCAGGCATCGCCCAGTGCGCCCGGGTCGGAAGCCGAGGCGCTGCGCGATCTCGAGTTCGAATTGAATGCCACGCGGGAGGAACTGCAAAGCAATATCGAGGAACTCGAGGCGGCCAACGAAGAACTTCAGGCCGCCAATGAAGAGGTGATGTCGGTCAACGAGGAGCTCCAGTCCACTAACGAGGAAATGGAAACCTCGAAGGAAGAACTGCAATCAATGAACGAGGAGCTGACGACGGTTAACTCTCAGCTCAAGGAGAAGGTCGAGGAACTGGCGGCGGTCAATGATGACCTGTCCAACTTCGTGGCTAGCACCGGCATCGCGACAGTTTTTCTGGACAGCGGCAACAGGATTGGACGTTTCACACCGGCAACGAAGCAATTGTTCAACCTGATCGCAACCGACATAGGCCGGCCAATTGCCGACATCCGTCCCAAGTTTTCCGACGAACAGCTGCTTTCCGATGTCGATCGCGTTACGGAAACCCTCCAGCCGATTTCCCGCGAAATCAGCACTGAAGACGGCCAGATGTATCTGCGCCGCATCCAGCCGTACCGAACGGGTGCCAGCGGTATCGGCGGGGTCGTGATCACATTTGTCGACATAACCGAGCGAATCGAGCAGGAAAAAAGCCTGCGTCAGAGTGAGGAACGGTTCCGTAGCGTTGTCGAAAACGCACCGGACCCGATGTTGATCATCGACGATGATGGAAAGTTGACGCTGGCCAATCTGGAGGCGGAAAAGCTCTTCGGGTGGTCGCGCGAAGAATTGCGCTCGAAGAATATCGCAGATTTGGTGCCCGGTCTGTCCGATGCTGTTGGTGAAGGGGGCTTCAGCGGCCTGACAAGAGCAGAGGGGGTTCGCCATTTCGAAGAAGATTGCGAACTGATCGCTGAGACAAAAACAGGGCGTAAAACGCCGGTCATCGTCGGCCTGAGCATCGTGTCGATAGATCAGCATCACCTGATAAGCGCAGTGATTCACGACATCACCGACCGCAAGCTGGTCGATATTGAACTGCACGACGCGGTTGAACGCTCCATCAATGCCGCAGCAACCAAAGCCCGGTTCCTCGCAACGGCCAGCCATGATCTTCGCCAGCCATTGCAGGCGATGGCCATGCGCAATGCTGTGCTACTGAAAAAAATTGAAGACCCGGAACAGGTGAAGCTGCTGGAAGAACAGCAACGCTCTACGCTTGAAATGCGCTCCATGCTGCATTCCTTGCTTCATGTAAGCCGGCTCGATTCCGGGGTAATCGAAGTTAAACTGGAAAGCATCGACCTCAACACCGTGTTCGCGGAAGTGTCTTCCGACTTCGGAACGATCGCGGCACGCAAAGGTCTGTCGCTCGAAGCGTCGGGCAACGGTCTTGCGGTCAAAACTGATCGGGCTTTGCTGGGCCAGTTGTTGCGCAATCTGGTCGATAACGCGGTGCGATACACGATCAGTGGGTTCGTACGACTATCTGCCGAAGTTGTGGAAGACGGTGTGAAGATCACCGTCGAAGACAGCGGCCCGGGCATCTCGCAGGATCAGCTGGTCGAGATTTTCGAAGAGTT
This sequence comes from Pontixanthobacter luteolus, assembly GCF_009828095.1. GTDB lineage: Bacteria > Pseudomonadota > Alphaproteobacteria > Sphingomonadales > Sphingomonadaceae > Pontixanthobacter > Pontixanthobacter luteolus. The sequence goes on from NZ_WTYP01000002.1 coordinate 892,827, forward strand.
CTTCAGGGTTGATATGGAACAGACGGAGCGCGACGGGACGCTCGGCCTGGGGCTTGGACTGTCGATCGTGAAGCGTATTGCGACGCTGCTTGGCACGCAGGTCCAGGTTGCATCGCAGCCGGGCAAGGGCGCGGCGTTTTCGCTGGTCCTCCCGAGAGCGACTTCGCTCCCGCTGGTACCTGCTCCGGCTGGCATTGCCGTCGAACCGCAGGCGGGGGTCGTTCTGCATATCGATGATGACAAGGGCGTGCGCAAATCAACCAAGATGCTGTTGTCTTCAGAGAAAACCTTCACGGTGCTCAGCGCGAAATCTCCCGAGCGCGCCTATCAACTTGCCGGAAAGACTGTCCCCGACGTGATTGTCGCGGACTATCACCTTGGGAAGGATGCGTCGGCGACTGGCGACAGGATAATCGCTGAAATTCGCAAGATGAGCGGCCGCAACATTCCGGCCATTTTGATGACCGGTGATACATCCGATAGTGTCGAAGACCTGAGAAGTCAGGATTTCGACATAATGATCAAGCCGGTTGATGGACGTGAATTGATCGCGGCGATTCACAAATTGCTGGCCCGGTCCAAAGCGGAATAGCGGAGCGCTCATCCCGCTTCTGATAGCGCTGCGGGTTGCTGGCCGCATCCAGCAATCAACTGGTCGCGATTCAGGCGATTTACCTAATTACGATACCCTTTGTGCACCATAGAAATGTCCGCCGAATTCGCTCGATGGCATGAAACGTCGTTTAATTTGAATGACCTAGCAGGCGAATCACGAAGGGGATGTATGGTTTACCATGACTCAGGACAGCAGCACATTCCATTCACCAGCACATGAAACGTCACGCGCGCGTCGGATGGAAAACAGCGATGGCGAGGGCCGGCGAAGTCGCAGCGGTGATCGACATGATCGCAGCCCAAACTCGCCTAGCGTATTTTCTTTTTTGGAATTGGATGCACCCGCTTTGGCCGTCCCGGATGGTGCGCAGGCCAGTGGCGGCGATGCCGTGAGAACCGGCCCGGAACAGCGCGCCGCCGACATGCTGGCAGAAGCGCTGAGAGCCAGTTGCCAGACCTGGCATTGTATCGATGGCAAGTCGCGTATCTTCCTGACCCGCGACGGTGATTGGCTGGCATCGGACGAGCAGGCCGAGGCGGTTCTGGTGGACAATATTGCAGGGCTTTCCCTGGACCAAGGCCGGTTGAGGGCGAACGGCAAGATGGCGAAGCGGTTCGACCGGCTTTTGAAAGCAGGCCGCGAACCCGTCACCATCGTGATGCCGAAAAAGGATTGGGAGGGGCACGTCATCCTCCGATCGTCCGCGTATAATGACACGACGGTAGGCGTGCTCGCATACGATTCAGAGAATAAGGCGGATGCAGAATTTGCCAGTCTGGAAGAGGCGTTTGGTCTGACACCGGCCGAGGCTAATGTCGTTCATGCGATGGTTAATGGCTATTCCGCCGCTGAAATTGCGGAGGATCGCAATTTGTCGATCAACACCGTCCGGGTGCATTTGCGCCATTGTTACGAGAAATTGGGCGTATCGAGCCGCGAGCAATTGTGGCGCAAGATACATCCGTATTTCCTTATATAGTATGTAGATATACTGATAAGCAAAGTGAATTACTCGATTGTGATGATGCGCCGATAAACGAATCATCTATAACAAGCTCCACTATTTACCGAATCAACAACAAACAGGTCGCGTTTAGAAATATCGTGCGGATGCTGAATAGATGCATTTGCGGGACGAAGAAGCTTGTCTTTTTTCGTGAGGGAATTTCAAATGGATCGACCAATTTTACAGTGCTGTAACGATTTGGGTAAGGCTTGCTCGCTAATTGCGCTCATGCTCGTCAGCCTGTCGTCGCCTGCTGTAGGACAGGATGGCGCTGAACAGGATGCTCCGGCGTCCGGATCGGTCACGGTTTTGCGCGATGTTCCCTACGGTACAGCGCTGCACAGATATTCCAGCGGGCAAACGCTAGACGTTAAGACCGGTCCGGAAGAAACGGTCCTGTCTGCTCTGGCTCAAGGCCTCAAACCCCTTACCGATGCGCAGCAAGCATCCGTATTCGGCAGCAATCTCGGGCAGGTCGCGGGCCAGACACAGTCAGGCATCGGCGCTCTGGGCCACATCGAAAATGCAGTCGGATCTGGCCTGTCGCTTCAGCATGGAGAGGGAGGCGGAGGAGCCGTAGGGAGTGCACTATCGCAGATGCCGTCGGTTGGCGGGATTCTGCGCGGCGCGCTGGGTGACGGACAATGACCTGGCAAGGCTTCGGGATACTCTTGCTCGCGGCATCGGCTGCGGTGCCTGCATCGCTTTCGGCACAGGACAGTGCCGAGCCTGACGCGCAGGACAGCGTGATCGTCGCTGCTGGTGCGGCTGAGAATGCATCCGGCAGGGTGGCGATCAATCTTGCTGCCGGGAATGGCAATCAACAGGCCGGCGCTGCGGCAATCGCGATCGGCGACGCCGCGCTTGCGGGAATTTCGCTCGACCAGATGAGCATTGCGGCAGGCGCGGGAGACCGGGCCACACGCATCGCCATCGGGCCGCGGGCATTTGCAGGAATTCAGGGCCTAGCAAGCGTGAACATCACGGCTGGCCAGAACAATCAGTCCGCCAATCTTGCAGGATTGGCGATCGGAACAGGGGGCGCGCTGACAGATATTGCTCTGTCCCAATCAAGCGCTCCGACAGGACCGAAAGGTGCGCCTGACGCAGACCTCCAGGCCGGGAACGACTCGATCGATATTTCAAGCGACGCGTTTCTCGGCGGCAGTGGACTGCTTCAGGTCAACCTCGTCGGAGGCGAGAGGAATTCCTCTGCCAATACGTTTGTCCTTTCCGTTTCGGGGAATGGCAATTGATCAACCAAAGGAGTGAAAAATGAAGAAGTTTCTTCTAGCAACTGCGGGGGTTGCGGCATTGGCGGCATCCCCGGCGATCGCGCAAAATGGCGAAGGCAGCAGCCTTGAAGTCGATCTGCGCTATGCAAACAACATCGACACCAGCGTGACGACAGATGTGACGTATACGAAAGACGTCGCCCTGATCGGTACCGTCGAAATTGCCGGCGATATCGACATCGACAGCTCGGCTGTCGCGGTGACCGATGCCAAGCAATTGCTTACCGGCAATGTCGTCAATTACCGTGAAGAAAACGAGCTGAACGGCGAGAACGGCTATGTCGATCCGGTTTTCGGACCAGGTTGGAGCGAAGCTGGCAACGACCCGAATGATTTCCTGACGGACGGCACTCTCGAAGGGCAGATCCGGGCGGGCTATTTCGCACCGATCATCAATACGGTCGATACATTCGATCTCGATTCCAGCGGCAACCTCGGGGTTAACCTCGCTGCAGGCTACTTCAACATGCAGATGAACGCTGCCACGCTGGCCGTGTCTTCGGATGCCAATGATGAAGCAGAAGGCGGCTGGGCCGAAGCATCGACCACCTCGCTGCAATCGCTGCTCGGTGTTCGTCAGGCGGCAACGCCCGGCTTCACATCGCCCGGAGACAATCCTGAACAGGGCGGTGACAACAACAACTTCCGCGACCGTAATACGGTCCTGGGTGGTTCGGTCACCGGTTCGGGCAATATCGGCGTCAACGCAGCTGCCGGCTCGTTCAACCAGCAGGCTAACCTGATGACGCTGGCGGTTGCCACCGATGCCGTTCTGGCAGAGGCGAATGCCGGTCTCGTCCAGTCCGCGTTCCTCAGCAGTGTCGAGCAGCAGGACAGCATCAACTATGTCGCCGGACCAACGGTGGCAGGTGCATCCGGCAATATCGGTGTGAACTTCGCATCGGGTGTCGGCAACCAACAGCTCAATTCGCTGACCATCGCATCGTCGCAAGGTGCCAGCAATGGCAACGGAAACGGCGGCGGCGGTAACGGCGATCCGGACTAACGCTACCCCCCCCCTGGGGAGAGATGCACCGCGTCTCTCCCCATTTTTTCTTTTGGCGTGAGGTCTTCTGTGTCCACTGACAGGCAAAAATCCAGAATTGGCGTCATTTCCGCCGCGGCAGCCGCGATGGCGATGATATCCGGTTGTGCGACCGCGCCTGCTGGACCAACCCCGGTATGGCTGGGGCAGTTCTCGCAAGGCCCCGAAATGGTTCGGGTGCCGGTGCGCAGCTGGACCGAACGCAAGTTTGACAATGTCGTCCGTCAGAGGTCCGATTTCAGTTGCGGTGCGGCAGTGCTCGCCACGGTTTTCAACTACGGGTTCGGTTATGAAACCACCGAACAGCAGGTCTTGGTCAATATGCTCAAGATCGCCGATCCCGACATCGTGCGGGAAAAAGGTTTCTCGCTGCTCGATATGAAATCCTATGCCCAAACACTGGGCATGCAGGCCGAGGGGTACGAGGTCGAATACGACAAGCTGCGCGACCTCAAGGTCCCGATGATCGCTCTGCTCGACATTCGCGGATACAAACATTTCGTGGTTCTGCGGACAGCGTTCGATGACCGGATATCGATTGCCGATCCGGCGCTGGGAAACCGCACCATGACCCGCAAGGCATTCGAAGACGCGTGGAACAACGTGATCTTCATTGTGCTCGATGACCGGTTTGATCCGGATTCCGAACTGTTCAATCCCGTTTCGCCGCTGTCGGCAAAGCGGCTTCTCGCCACCCATGCTGACCTGCCTGCCGCCGCAGCTGCGGAATTCGGCATCAATCAGGGGTTTGATTTCTCACTTTAGAAAAGGGCTCTGAAAATGTTTGCTTCAAGATCGACAATTCGCGGCACCCGGCTGGCCGGGGTTTCAGCGATAGCATGTGTTGCTGCAGCCATTGCCGGGTCGGCCGTGCCGCAAATGGCGCTGGCATCACCAACTTCGCTGGCGAGCCTGGCCCAGCTCGAAGGCCTCGGCGATCCGGTGGATGACACGGAGCTGGGCGATATTCGCGGCAAGTTCATCCAGCAGGGACAGATCAATTATTTTGGCATTTCCATGGTCACCAGCTGGCAGGACAGCGCCGGGATCACGACGACTGCACGCCTGCTGTTCTCCATCGATTTTGCGGCTGGCGGCGGCGGATCTGCGCCGCAACTGTTGGTCGGCTGGGTTCGCGACGGTGATCCGGCGATGGATGTGAACACGGTGCATGACGGGTACTCACCCTATATCGTGCCGGCCAATATCAGCGGCATTGGCGGCTTGGGCACGCAGGACGGGGTTGCGCAGGCCAACATCATCGCCGGGGCCGATAACAACGCAGCCAACAATATGCGCATCGCGATCGTTCCCTCGTCGCAGCTCGCAGACCTGCAGATGAGCGGCCTTTCACCAGCCGAGCAAGGCTCCGTTGTGCCGTTCGCGGATGGCGACACGCTGGAATTCAGGGTCGCCGACAATCAGATCGGAGTGATGCTGACCGGCGGGGAAGGGCTCGACAGTTCGATCCAGGCAATCGGCGGCGATGCTGCCGGCGTACTCCAGCAAACAATGCTGAACACGCATTCGAACATGGTTCGCAACAGCACCGAAATCATAGTCGGGACCGGGCTTGGCGACACGGGCACTGCCGCACGCATGTCCGAAGCGATCACAGTGATGCGCGGCTTCGGATTTTAACACGATGGGGGGACAGCAATGAAAAACGCAGCATTGAAAACAGCTTGCTCGCTGGCAGCAGCGGCAGTCATTCTCTTCAGCCCTGTCCAGGCGCAGGCCGGATCATCGGGCGGAGACAGGCGCTTTGCAGTCGAAGGTGCGGGCAATCTGGATTGCGCCTCGTTTCTCGATTCCCGCAAGGATCGAGGGTCGCCGGAATACCAGCGATTTATCGGTTTTGCGGAAGGCTACCTCAGCGCCGCCAACCTGTATGAGCCTGCAACTTTCGATCTTTCGCCGTGGCATAATGCTGCGGCTTTCGACCTGATATTGAGCAACCACTGTGAAACGCATGGCGAGGAAAAACTGGCCAATGTGCTGCAGCGGATGGTGTCCAGTTTCCGCCCGCTGAGGATCGCCGAATTTTCGCCGATGGTGGAAGTCGGCAGCGGTGAATACCGCGCGATTGTCTATGAAACGATTCTGAAGCGGGCCCAGGCCGCGCTGGGGCAGCTCGGTTATTACGCAGGCCCCGAAGACGCGAAATATACGACCGACCTGCGGGAAGGTTTCCTGAAATTCCAACGTGACAAACAGCTTGTCGAAACCGGTGTGCCGGACCCGGCAACGCTGTGGACGCTGCTGAATCCGTAATGGCCACGGAACATGGCCAGTTAATCATGAAAGGTGGGGGAAATGACCAAATCTCGTATTTTGCATTCGTTGATGGCCGGGTGTGCTGTTGCAGCCTTGGCCGGAACTCCAGCGACACTTCAGGCCCGGGAGACAGGGCCGGAAACCGCATCGCAGGTCGAAATTCTGCAAGACAAGATCGCGGAACTGGAACGACGCGATGCAGCGTCGCAATCGCGGATCGACAATCTCGAAGCGCGTATCGCCGAACTGGCCGACATTTCCGATCGCCGCGCCTGGATAGATGCTGAGCCGGTTGAGGCTGACGATCTGGTTGTCATGCGCGGAATGTTTGCCTCGAACCCGAACGTAGCCCGGCCCAGCGATCCATCCTGGGCTTTTGTCCGTCAGCAGGACCAGCCTGCGCAATCGGTGTCGGGTTCGGTTCTCGGTCAGTCTCCGGTTGAAGGCGCAGATGACGAGCCAACGCTCAAGGAACCTGCGAAGACGCAGGCCGTGACCGACGTGACCGAACAACAGCAGGGCCGTTTTGGCGATCGCCTCAGTCTGGAGCTGGGTCTGGGCTATACCCATTTTGATGATGCGCGCATCAATCTGGACGGATTCCTTGCGCTTGATGCTATTTTCCTTGGCACGATCAGCATCGACCAGGTGAAGGCGGACATTTTTACCGTCGATCCAACCATCCGTTACGGTGTGAGTGACAGGCTGTCGCTGGATGCCAGCGTGCCCTACCTCTACCGGACTTCGAATTTCCAGTCGGGCGGCGCAGGCGGCGCTGCGGGCGAGCTGATCGAGGAAACGGTTTCAGCAGACGGGCTGGGCGATGTCAGTGTCGGCGGCAGTTTCCGGTTGATGCAGGAGAGCGCCGGGCGGCCCGATCTGGTGCTCAGCGCGCGGGCCAAATTCCCCACTGGCAGGGACCCCTTCGGTGTCGAGTTCATCGAAGTCCCCAATAGCGAAGGTAACCTGCAAGTCCCCGCAACGCTGGCGACCGGCAGCGGGGTCTACGGCGCCTCTGCCGGGCTATCCGTGCTGAAGACGCTGGACCCGATGATTGTGTTCGGAAATGTCACCTATTTTCACAATTTCCCGCGCAGCTTTGCGGATATCGACGAGAACCCCGATGACCAGCCGGGCCGGGTCAATGTCGGCAATGCATTTCAATTTGGCGGAGGGTTGGCGTTCGCCCTGAACGAGCGGTCCAGCATTTCGATGTCCTACAGCCAGCGCCTCGTCAAACGCACGCGCATCCGGCTGGAGGACCAGGACTGGCGGCCGATTGTGGGCAGTCAGGCGAACGTGGCCCTCGTCAATCTGGGGGCGACATTTTCGCTCAGCGATACGGTCACGCTGATCACCAATGTCGGGATCGGGCTAACCGATGACAGCCCTGACATGGCGGTAAACATCCGCGTGCCGTTCCGGTTTTAGGATCGCGTGACCGGCCAGCGGCCAACGGGTGGCGCTCCGTCCGAGCGGTGGGGCGGTTCCGGTTGCTAGGTCGCCACTGCCAGGGCTTTCCCCCCGCGCGTAGCGATTGCACCAAGTCCGAAAAGCAGCGCGAGGATCCACACCAGCAGCCCCGCCAGCGGTATCAGGCCAAGGATCAGGACAATTGCAGCGCCCAGGCCGGGCCAAAGCAGGCGACCCAGAATGCCGGCGGGCGGCTCTGTCTGCTTGGTCGCTATGCGCCGCGCCTCCATCCCGACGAAATAGGCTGTCGCCGCGATCGCGATAGGCGTTAGCGATATACAGATTGCGGCCACCAGCATCGCCAGCGGCGCGCCGACCACGCTGGCAAACAGCAGAAAAATCAGAAACGGTGCGCCCACTGCGATCAGTGCGCCGATCCCGAGGCTCTGTAGCGGACGCTGCCTGATCATATCGGACGCAGAACGCATCAGGGCGGGGACTGCCACCGCAATCACCATGACCAGCACAGTGAAGCCGACCAGAACCGAAAGCGCGAACGTCGCGAAGAGCCTGCCTGCGCCCTGACCCCATTCTTCCATCGCAGAGCGGTCGGTTTCGGGCATCGGGACCTGTCTGCCTGTAACAACGGCCCCCGGCTCGAGGACGAGATTTTCCGTGCGGTAAAACAGGTCTCCTTCGATCCGGGCTTTCGGGCCCAAAGTCACCAATTCCCCGCTTAGCCGGGCATCGCCGCCAACCGGCGAATTCACGTAGGCATTGGCCGCGCCGACACGAAGGTCCGCCGGAACCGGCGTTTCAACCCTGACTTCGCCGCCGGTCAGGACGGCTGAGCTACCAATGCTGAAGCCTGGCTCCACATCAATTTCACCGCCAGCTGCCACTATGTCGTCAGATGCGGCTCCGCTTACCAGCTTGATCGTACCGCCAGCTGCGAACAGGTCCTGGATCGATACATCAGCCACTGAAATCTCGCCCCCTGCAAGGACCAGATGATCGGCAGAGGTTTGATCCACGCGCACAGTACCGCCTGCGGCAAACACATCGTCGGTGGAATTGACCCTGACAGTTACGTCCTCGGCAGAGAAAAATGTCATGTCCGGCATGACTAGTCCGGTCTCGGCATTTTCCCCGGTTTCGGGCGGTGTCTGCGATCCTCCGCGTGTCGCCGCGAACAGGATCAGGATTATGATAAGAGTGGCTGCGATCAGTTTGATCAGCGCTTGTGCAAGGGAGGTCATGATGAAAAGCCCTTCGTGTGTCTTCGCGCCGACAATCCGATCCGAAGGCACTAGCCGGCTCGGAGGCATATGGTTCGGTCGCATCGGACCATCGGCGCGCGAAAAGCATTCCCATTTCCGGAGGTTGGGTCGTTAGGTGATGGTACCTAACGCCGGCAGGCAGCCGCAGCGCGCCTGCTGGCCGAACGCCTGCTGGCCGAACGCCTGCCGGACCGTGGCAGCGCCGCTTCCCTCTGGTGTGTTACGTATGGATGGGGCGGCGCGTCATGGTGTTATGCAGCCACTTGCTTTGCACCGCGCTTGAGGCACAATGGCGCAGCCCGGTCCCGGTGTTTGAAAAGGAACAGAAACAATGGCCACTACGCCGCCAGATCAACCCGACAGGATCGATCCGCAATCCCCGCCGGAAACGCCATTCGTGCCGGATCAACCGGCCCCGCCCAGCGTGCCAGAGCTTGATCCGCCGGCCCCCGATTTTGACGAACCTGACCGCAGCCCGGACGAGGTCCCGCCCGAAGATCGGGCCTGAACCCGCGCGCTAATCCGTGTCGCCGACCCCGGCGGCAAAGGCGATCCGCAGCAGATCGGACAAGTTGCGAACTTCCAGCTTGTTCATCAGGTTGGCACGGTGAATTTCGACCGTCCTTGCGCTGATGCCCAGATCATAACCAATGGTTTTGTTCGGGTGGCCCTGGACAAGCCCTTCCAGAACATCGCGTTCGCGCGGCGTCAGTCCGTTGAGCAAGAGCCGCGCTTCATCACGCCGGGAATGACGGTTGCTGGCATCGCTTAACCTGTGGTCGGCTTCCTCGATTGCCTCGAGCAGGGTGGTTTTTTCAAACGGCTTTTCAATGAAATCGATCGCCCCGGCTTTCATCGCCCGCACCGCCAGTTCCACATCGCCGTGGCCCGTCATTATGGTGACCGGATAGGGAATGCCGCGTGCCGTGATTTCTTCCTGAACGTCGAGCCCGTCCATCTCCGGCATCCGGATGTCGAGCAGAATGCTGCCGGGTGACAGTTTCCCGATATCTTTCAGCAACGCCTTGCCGCTTTCATAGGTAGTGACGTTGCGGCCCGATGTTTTCAGCATGAAGCTGACAGATCGGCGGACTGAATCGTCATCATCGATTACATACACTGGAAATTCATTCATCGGATTCCTCCACTGAGGCTCGGTCGAGAGTGAACCTGAAAATGGTGCCGCCCAATTCGGAAGGTTCGGCCCCGATCCTGCCGCCATGAGCAGTGACAATTGTATGGCAAATGGACAGACCAAGGCCCATTCCGGTTGGCTTCGTGCTTATGAATGGGTGGAACAACCGTTCGGCAACTTGCGGCTCCAGACCTGGGCCGCTGTCGCTGACGGAGACGGTGACCTTTTTCAGTCCCGAGGGCTCTGACGCGATGACGATGCGTTTGAATTCGGAATCTTCCATCGCTTCCAGAGCGTTGCGGAGAAGGTTGACCAGAACCTGCTGAATTTGCACCGGCACCGCCAGAACCGTGTCGCACGCCGGGTCGAGACGGGTGGAGAAATCGACTCCTTTTCCGTCGCCATTCACCAGCGCCAGTGCTGTCGCCTCGCGGACGATTTTGGACAGGCTGGCTATTTCGGGCCTTGCATTGCCGCGGACGATGAATTCCCGCAGCCGGTGGATGATTCTGCCCGCGCGGATTGCTTCGGTCGAACATTCGACCAGCGCGCCGCGCACCATATCGATATTCTCTGTGGTCGGGTCGGCAAGAAGATCCTTTGCCGCGTCGATATAATTGGCAACCGAAGTCAGCGGCTGGTTCAATTCATGGGCGAGCGAACTGGCGAAGGTGCCCAGCGACGTGATTCTGGACACGTGCGCCAGTTCGGCCTGCAAACTGTAAATCCGTTGTTCTGTTTCGCGCTGCTCGCTCAGATCCCGGATAAATCCGGTAAACATACGGATCTCTCCGACAAACATTTCGCCCACGGAAAGCTTCGCCGGGAAAACTTCTCCAGTGTGCCGAATTGCCGAAATGATGCGCCCGGTCCCGATGATGCGCCGCTCTCCGGTAGTGATGTAGTGGCGCAAATAGCCGTCATGCGCCTCCCGGTCGGGCGATGGCATGAGCAGGCTGACGTTTTTGCCGACCAGTTCGGCTTCCTGATACCCGAACATCTTTTCCGCCCCCTGGCTGAAGGATATGATTTCGCCGGTCGAGTTGATGACAATCATCGCATCCGGGACCGTGTCGATCAGCGCATGCATGGTGTCCACATATCGCACCTGTTTGCTGGTCGATGCGGGTTGATTACTCTTCTTGTTCAAGGAAACAGTTCTTTCAGGATACGGTACATCCAAATAAGTTATACGATCGGCCAGGATGTGTCATTTCTTCGTCCTGTCGAGGTACAAGCAGGTGCGGTGCGGACCATACGGGATATTACCTATTGGCGGTTTGATACCCATCAATAGTGGAACTGAAACATGAAGTTTTTTGCCCCGATCTTTCTGATCCTGCTGCAGGTGGGGCTAACAAATAATGCAGCTCAGGCGCGCGATTGGCAGCCGCCGCAATCCGAAAATCTTGCCCGCTGGATCGACCGCGCAGAAGATGAAGCGATTGCGCTTCCACCAGACGAAGCGGCTGCCATCCGCCGGGCGATTGATGCCGCCGATGAAGAGGTGCTCGACCGGGTATCACACGCTGCCGCCATGCGGCTGCTGCGGGCTTACCATGGCCGGTGCTGCGGGCCGGAGCGACCGGCGCGTTGGCATATAGTTGACCCGGCCAGCGAACAGGAATGGCGCAGCGGTCTTGAAACCGCGCTGAGTGACAACACGCTCGACCTCTACCTTAGAAGTATGCGGCCGCAGCATCCGTATTACCGCAAACTATCGGCGGCCTATGCGCGGGAAACGGACGAGAACCGAAAGCTGATATTGGCGAGGAACCTGGCCCGTTGGCGGTGGATGCCGCGCGACCTTGGGCCTCGCTACCTGCTCGCCAACGCTGCAAGCCAGGAAGTCACCTTGTGGTCGAATGCCCAGCCAGTGGGCCGCTGGCGCACCATCGTCGGCAAACCGGCCAGCCCCACTCCGGTATTCACCACGCAGGTTACCGGCGTGATCTTAAACCCGTGGTGGGAAATTCCCTCCAGCATCGCTGCAGAGGGAATTGCAGCGATGGTCTGGCGAAACCCTGCGGCGGCGCGGGCGCGTGGCTACGTCTATCAGAATGGCAGATACCGGCAGAGGCCGGGCGACAACAACGCACTTGGCCGGATGAAGCTGGTGATGCCGAACCGGTTCAGTGTGTTCCTGCACGACACATCGAACAGATCATTGTTCGACGGAGAAAGCCGCACCTTGAGCCATGGATGCGTTCGCGTTGATCGCGCGCTTGAATTCGTCGGAACATTGCTCGCTGCGGGCGGGCAGGGCGATTACGACATCGATGCTGTGATCGCCGCGGGGGACACGGTCAAGGTCATGCTCGATCAGCCGATCCCGGTTTATATCGCCTATTTCACGGCTGAACCGGATGGCTATTCAGGCGTGCGCTATCTCACCGATGTCTACCGGAGAGACGGCCTTCCTGCGGCCCGCCAGGCGGGGATCGAAGCCGAATGCTCGCTCGGATGATGCCTAGCTAATTGTGCGTGTCCGGTCCGCTTCACGGCACCGATTTTAGGGAGATTTCCGTATCGCGGCCAATAAGCGGGCAGCATATTTCTTGATTGTCGGAACAACCAATCAATCAAGGTATGGATAATGGTCAATCAGATAGTTACCTCTCCAAGACCGCTTCAGGAAAGCAAGATTGCGGATCGTTTTCTGGAACCATTCGCCCGGATGCGCAGCAGTATGGATCATCTGTTCGATGATTTTCCCGCGCGCTGGCCTGCGTTCCATTTCAATGGCTCACCGGCTGTCGAAATGACCGAGAGCGATGAAGCCTATGTAGTCGCGGCCGAGATTCCGGGAATAAAGCCTGAGGATGTCGATCTGCAGATCGACCGGGACATGCTCATCCTCAAGGGCGAGAAAAAGGAAGAGCGCGAGGAAAGCAAACAGGATTACGTGATTTCGGAACGTAGCTACGGCAGTTTCGAACGGCGCATTGCGATCCCCGCTGACGGGATGACCGACAAGATTGAGGCGGAAACCTCAAACGGTGTTCTTCGCATCACTATCCCGCGCAGCCACGAAGCAGGTTCGGAGCGGCGCCACATCCAGATCAAGACCGAAGCGCCAAAACAGGCCTGAAGTCCCAGTTTGCCGGCGCCACTTGCGACCCGACGTCGGCAATTTACACCCCGATCCATCGTGATCGGGGTGTTTTTATATGAGTAGCCAAAGTCACCACGGTGCTGCTCAAATCGGTATTCAGAAACCGCAATGGCTGACCGGCCCCATCCGGACATGTCCGTATGTCTGCACTGGGCGGGTGCAGGCTAACTGGTTGGATCAAGATACAGGCATGGGCGGATCAATATGAAAATCGCACGAGGAACATTGTTGCTGGTCGTAGACGGATCGCAAATGATGGTGCTGCGCAATGATGGCGACACAGTGGAACCCGAACTCACGGTGATTGAGGAGCGCCGCGCGGAGAGCGAAAAGAATGCCGATATCATGGCCGATGCGCCCGGCCTGGGCTTTTCCAGCGCAGGCTTCGGACGCGATACAAAGAGCCGGGCCGACCCCCATCAAGAAGCCGAGGATCGTTTTGTCATAAAGGCTGCGGAGGCCTTTGCAGGCCATGCCGCGGATCAGAAAGGCGACCTCATCATAGCGGCTCCGCCCGCTGCGCTCGGCGTGCTCCGGCGGAAATACGATGCTGCAGTCAAAGACAGATTGGCAGGTGAGATTGCCAAGGATTTTGCCAACCACCCGGTCGATGAAATTGCCCGGCTGGTTATAGCGTACGAACCTAGCTGAGATCAGCCGACTGACGGATCATGCTGCGTGAGCGAAGAAGCGCCCGCCCGCTTATTTGGCGGTCCATCCCCCGTCGACCGCCACGGCCTGACCGGTCATGAAACTGGCCCCGCTGCTGCATAGCCACACTACCGCATCGGCAATTTCGCCGGGCGTGCCGATGCGACCCATGGGTTCGGTTGCCACCATCTGTTCGCGGCCGCCTTCGGTGCTGGACATGAACCGCTGCAACATTGGTGTTTCGATAGCCCCCGGACATACCGCGTTGATACGCACGTTCCGCTCGGCATATTCGAGCGCGGCTGCCTTGGTCAGGCCGACCACGCCGTGCTTCGAGGCGACGTATGCAGGGATGCCCGGTATCCCGACTAGCCCCGCGACGGACGCGCAGTTCACGATTGTGCCGCCTTCGTTTTCCTTCAGCATGAAATAGAGTTCTTCCCGCATACAGAACCACAGGCCGCGCAGGTTCACGTTCATGACCCTGTCCCAGTTTTCCGTGGTCGTCTGATCGGTTTCGGCGGTTTCGCCCTCTATGCCGGCATTGTTGAATGCGGCGTCGATCCGCCCGAAATGGGTGATCACCTTCTTGACCATTGCGGCAACCTGACTTTCATCGGCAACGTCGCAGATGACGAAAGTGCAATCGCCCCCATCCGCCTGCAGTTCGGCGCAGGCCGTTTTGCCTTGGTCTGCATCACGATCGACCAGCGCAACAGCGTATCCTGCCCGAACAAATGCCCGCGCAGTTGCGCGCCCGATGCCCGAACTGGCACCTGTGACCAGAGCCACGCGTTCTCGCTTGTTATCTGTCATGATCTCCGCCTCGCCAGTTTGCGTTACCGGGCTGCGACCACAGTTGCTGATAGAGCGAGCGAACGGGTGCGGGCATTACGCAATTGTCCGGAAAGCCGGTTCGCCCGGCGCTCCCGGTTCCCACTATCCTTCGCCTGCCTCCCGCAGTTTCCGTTCCAGATATTCGGCTCCTCCGCCCAGCGTGACCAGATGTCCTGCATCGGCATCGGGAATATCGAATTGCAGGCGTTTGCTGACCGCCACGACAAGGTTGAAAATATCCATCGAATCGAGGTCCAGCGCCTCGCGCAGATCCTCCGCCTCGCCAATCGCCGAAAGGTCCGCCTCCGGTGCGATTGCGCTAATTTCTTCTGCGATGACTGCCCGCATAGCTTCGCGGTTCATAACCCCTCCGGATGGCTTAGCAGTTCCTCTATACGGCGCAGCAGCAGGGCGCCTCGATGCCCGTCGCTTGCCCGGTGATCGGCGGCCAGCGTGGCGCACATCACCGGGCGAACCTGTACTGCCCCGCCGGTCGCCCATGCACGCTGGACCACACTGCCGAACCCGATAATCGCGACTTGTGGCGGATAGATTATCGGCAGCAGCGCCTCGACCCCGCGTTCCCCGAGGCTGGAGACTGTCACAGTCGGATCGCTGATCTCCGACGAACGAAAGCCGCCGGCCCGCGTGCGGCTAACGAGATCGTTCATCGCAAGCATCAGTTCGGGCAGTGATAGCCTGTCGGTATTGTGGATCGCCGGTGCTGCCAGACCGCCGCCGCGCAAGGCAATGGCAATGCCGACATGAATGCTGCGGCTCGCACTGAAACCATTCTGCCCGTAAAATCCGTTGAATTCGGGAAACTCGCTGACAGCCAATGCCACCGCCTTCAGGGTGAGCGCGCTGAACACAAGTCGTTCGGCTGGCGGTTTGCCGCCGTTAAATGCATCCAGCCATTCCCGCGCCGCTGACACATCGAAGCTGTGACAGAGATAATAATGCGGAATTTCACGTTTCGAACGCGACATTGCTGCTGCAATTGCCCGGCGCATCGGGGCCAGATTGCGGGGCCGAGTGCGGTTTGCACCGCCTGCAGCCAACCCTGCCGCTTTCTGGACATCTGCCAGAATAATTGCACCGTCCGGCCCGGTTCCCTGGAGTGCATTCAGATCCAGCTCCTTGTCATACGCGAGCTTTCGTGCGGCTGGCGAAATCCGCTCTCCTGCCCCGAAAATCGGTGCGATGGATGAAACTGGTTCCGCTTCTGGTCGGGCGGAGACAGGCGGGGCTGGCGGGGCAGTTTCAACCGGGGCATCAGCCGGGACATGCGGCTCGGGTGGCGGGCTGGCTTGCGCTTGCGTTCCGGAACCGGCGATTTCCGCCAGAGGAGTTCCAACGGGGACCTTGGTGCCCGGCTCGACCAATAGCCGGTCCAACCGGCCATCCTCGAAAACTTCGACTTCGATCGCGCCCTTGTCTGTTTCGACAACCGCGATGATATCGCCGTGCGACAGCTCTTCGCCGGGCTGCTTCAGCCACTCGACAAGAATGCCGGCTTCCATGTCGGCACCGAGCGATGGCATGGTGAAAGTGCCCATTGTCAGCGGCCAAGCAGCTTGCGAACGGCCTGGACAATCTTGTCGGTGTTCGGGAGCGCAGCGTCTTCGAGATGCTTTGCATAGGGTATGGGAACCTCTTCGGAGCAGACGCGGGCAAGCGGGGCATCAAGGTTCCAGAACCCGCTTTCGGAAATCCTTGCCATGACCTCGGCAGAGATGCTGCCCGATCGCCAGCCTTCATCCACCACCACGCAGCGGCGGGTGCGGGCGACACTGCCGAGAATCGCCTCTTCATCGAGAGGCCGCAAGACACGCAGGTCGAGGACCTCGGCAGAAATGCCGACCTGTTCAAGCAGCTCAGCCGCCGCCAATGTCTTGCCCAGCGAACCGCCATAGGTAATCAGGCTTATATCGGTCCCTTCACGGCGCACGGCAGCGTGGTCGATATCGGCCTTGGCCAGCCCATCCACCCGCGCTGTGTCGTTATAGAGAAGCGCGTTTTCGAAAATCAGGACCGGATCAGGGTCGGCCAATGCCGGGGCAAGCATCCCGCCCGCATCTTCGACGGTTGCAGGGGCAAGCACCCGGATGCCCGGGATGTGCGCGTACCAGCCTTCAAGGCTGTGCGAATGCTGCGCGCCAAGCTGGCGCCCCCCGCCAGTCGCCATGCGGATCACCAGCGGCACGCTCACCTGCCCGCCGGACATATGGCGCAAGGTGGCCGCATTGTTCATGATCTGGTCGAGCGCGAGAAGCGAGAAATTGCAGGTCATGATTTCCACGATCGGCCGCATACCGCCCATCGCGGCGCCAATTCCCGCGCCGGTAAACGCGCTTTCCGACAGGGGTGTGTCACGAATCCGGTCCGGCCCGAATTCGTCCAGCAGGCCCTTTGAAACGGCGTAGCAGCCGCCGTAATGGCCCACGTCCTCCCCCATCAGGAAGACGCGCGGATCATCTTGCATCGCATTGCGGATCGCGCTGCGCACAGCTTCGCGGTAACTGAGTTCGGCGGGCTCGCTCATTGCCGCCGCTCCGCACCGACATCGCGGGTCAGATCCTCCACCGGCTCCCATGTCCCGGCTTCCGCAAATGACACCGCATCGGCGATCTCGCGTGCGACCAGCTCTTCCAGCTCTGCCAGATCTTCCTCGCGCAATTCGCCGGTTTCCAGGGTCCATTCGCGGAACCTCGCAATCGGCCCGCGATCTTTCCATTGTTCCACTTCGTCCTTGTCACGGTAGAGCTGGGGATCGAACATGGAGTGGGCGCGAAACCGGTAGGTGCGGCATTCCAGAAAATACGGCCTTCCCGTTTCGCGAATTGCCGCCGCCGCGCGGCGCGCAGCAACTTCGACATCGACGACATTCATCCCGTCCACCGCTTCTGATGCGATATTGTAGCTGGCAGCTTTCGCGCTGATATCGGTCTGCGATTCCGACAGGTTCAGCGCAGTTCCCATCGCATAGAGGTTGTTCTCGCAGATAAAGAGCACCGGCAGTTGCCACAGGGCAGCAAGGTTCATCGTCTCGTGAAATTCGCCTTCCGCGGCTGCACCTTCCCCGAAATAGCAGGCGGTTACGTGCGGGCGGCCCTGCATTTTATCGGCGAGCGCGAGGCCCGCGGCGACCGGCAGGCCGCCCCCGACGATGGCGTTGCCGCCAAAAAATCTCGCCGCCGCATCGAACAGATGCATCGATCCGCCGCGCCCCCGGCTGCACCCTTCCTGCTTGCCATACATTTCCGCCAGAATTGCACCCGCCGGCACCCCGCGGATCAGCGCGTGGCCGTGTTCGCGGTAAGTCGCGACCACTGCATCTTCCGGGCCAAGCGCCTGCATTGTGCCCACCGCGACCGCTTCCTCCCCGATATACAAGTGCAGGAAACCGCGGATTTTCTCCTGCGTGTACAGCTCCGCGCATTTTTCCTCGAACCGCCTGATCCGCAGCAACTGGTGCATCAACTGGCGGCAATGTGCGCGGTTAAGCTGCACCTTTTGCGAAGGGGCGTTCATGCCGGTTTCTCGAGCGTCGAGATGTCGCCTTCGGGCAGGCCAAGTTCGCGTGCCTTGAGCAACCGGCGCATGATTTTGCCCGAACGGGTGCGGGGCAGATCATCGACAATTTCCATCAGGCGCGGCGCAATGGCAGCCCCCAGCCTGCTGCGCACATGGCCGAGCAGTTCCTTGTTGAGCTGGGGGGAGGATTGAAACCCCTGGTGCAGGGTGACGTAACCTTTGACGATCTCGCCAGCCCGTTCGTCCGGGATGCCGATCACGGCGGCTTCAGCCACCGCAGGATGTTCGATCAGGGCGCTTTCAACCTCGAACGGTCCGATCAGGTGTCCCGCCGATTTGATGACATCATCGGCACGGCCAACGAACCAGAAATAACCGTCCTCATCGCGCATCGCCAGATCGCCCGACAGATACCATCCGCCCTTAAAGCATGCGGCATAGCGTTTTTCTTCATCCAGATAGCCGCGGAACATCGATGGCCAGCCGGGCCGGAGCGCCAGATGCCCCGGTGCATTCGCCGTGTCGAGCACGCGCACGCTGTCGCCATTCTCCTCGACAATTGCCGCTTCGACAGCGGGCAGAGGTTTGCCCATCGATCCCGGCTTCACATCCATCGAAGCGTAATTGGCGATCATGATCCCGCCGGTTTCGGTCTGCCACCAATTGTCGTGGAACGGGCGCCCGAAAAGCTTCTGGCTCCAGACTACTGCTTCGGGATTGAGCGGCTCCCCCACACTGGCGAGAAAGCGCAATCGCGACAGGTCATGCGCCTTGGCAATTTCGGCGCCGGACTTCATCAGCAGCCTGATTGCGGTGGGGGCAGTGTACCAGACCGTGACCCGTTCCCGTTCGAGCGTTTCGTACCATCTCCTGGCATCGAATTCCGCTTCGTCGACCAACATCGTCACGCCGTTCGTCAAGGGCGCTATGATCCCGTAAGATGTGCCTGTGACCCAGCCGGGATCGGCTGTGCACCAATAGATGTCGCCCGGCCTGAGATCGAGTGCAATACGGCCCGTGGCATTGTGGGCGACGACTGCCTCGTGCACGTGGATAGCACCCTTCGGCTTTCCGGTGGTGCCACTGGTGAAATGAAGCAGGGCCATGTCCTCGGCACGTGTCTCTACCAGTTCGAATTGCGCCGGAGTGCGCGCCAGTGCGGCTGCAAGAGCGATTGTATCGGCACCGCTTTCATCTGGGCTTTCGGTGATCAGAACATGCTTCAGGTCAGGCATCTGGGCCCGCCATGGTGCGACCTTTTTTGCATAGTCGCGCGCGCGCGCAACAAGCACATCGGCCTTGCCAATAGTCATGCGTGATCGGACCGGTTCCGGGCCAAACGCGGAAAACAGCGGACAAAACACACCGCCCGCCTTGAGCGTGCCGAGCGCCGCAAAATAGAGTTCCGGAACGCGCCCCAGAAGCGAAAAAACGCGCACACCCGGCCCATGCCCAAGGTCCGAGAGGAACCGCGCGAAACGGTCTGTTTCCCTTTTCAGGTCTGCGTAGCTGTAGCTTCGCGTCTCGCCCGACTTGCCCAGCCAGCGGATCGCCTCGTGATCGCCGCGTCCGTGTGCAACATGGCGGTCGACCGCCTCGAAAGCGATGTTCAGACCGCCGCTCGGCAGATAGTCCAGCCAGTCGCGGAAATCGTCCCAATTCAGATCTGCGCAGGCCCGGTCATAATCGGCCATATTCGCAGATTTACGCTCCGGTGCGGATTTCTCGATCTTTGCAAATGCCAAGCGGCGCTCCTGAAAGCGGAACAGACGGAAACTTGCCCGGACAGTGCGCGCCCTGCCAAATCCAGTAATTAGGGAATGTTCCGGGGGCGGACGGGCGGCCTTGGCCGACAGCGCATGCGGACATATCCGTAAAGCCGCCTTCGCTGTGCCGCACTATTCTTTAGCGAAACCAGAAGCTGACGAAGGGATATGACATGAGCACCACCGGACTGGAGGTTTTCGACAAGACGCTGCAGGCGACGCATATCTGGCTGGACGAGATCATGGATGATCTTGGCCCTGATCGCGCGCTGGCATGGAAGGTGTTGTCAGCCGTGCTGCACACGCTTCGCGACCGTCTGCCGGTCGAACTCGCGGCGCACATGGGCGCGCAATTGCCGCTGCTGGTGCGGGGCACATATTACGACGGTTTCGACCCTGCAAAGATGCCTGCCGAATGGCAGAGCGGCGAACAGTTTCTGGATCAGGTCGCCGAGCAACTGGCTGCCTCCAGGAAGGTTGGCGCGCGTGATGCAGTCGATGCGGTATTCGGCGTACTGGATCGCCACCTGTCAACCGGGCAGGTCGACAAGGTATACAGGTCATTGCCGCGG
This sequence comes from Pontixanthobacter luteolus, assembly GCF_009828095.1. Classification (GTDB taxonomy): domain Bacteria; phylum Pseudomonadota; class Alphaproteobacteria; order Sphingomonadales; family Sphingomonadaceae; genus Pontixanthobacter; species Pontixanthobacter luteolus. Next base: position 913,372 of record NZ_WTYP01000002.1, read on the forward strand.
GGCATCCGCAGCTTGTGGCTGGAGCCGGAAGCGCAAGACAACTAGTCTTCGATCCCGAGATATTCAGCGATAACCGACTGGTCGTGGAGCATCTCCTGCGGGCTGCCAGCGAAAATGATCCGCCCTTCGTCCATCACATAGGCGCGATCGATCAGGCCGATCATTTCGGGCACATTCTGATCGGTCAGAAGCACCCCGATATTGCGCGCTTTCATCGCCAGAATCAGTTCCTTGATACTGGCGATGGTTAGCGGGTCGATCCCCGCAAATGGTTCATCCAGCAACACGATCATCGGATCGAGCGCCAGCGCCCTTGCAACTTCGCATCGCCTGCGCTCACCACCCGAAAGAGAGGTTGCCGCCGCGTCGCGCAGATGCGCAATGCCAAGGCTTTCCAGCATATCGTCGAGGCGTGCGCTACGAATGACCGGGTCCGGTTCAACTGTCTCCAGCATAACCATGATGTTCTGCGCCACTGTCAGCCCGCGAAAGATTGATGGCTGTTCCGGCAGGTAGCCAAGCCCGAGGATTGCACGCCGATAGAACGGCAGGCGGGAGATGTCGCCGCCATCCAGCATGACGCGGCCGGTGTCGGGCCTTAGCAGGCCGAGGATGCAATAAAAGCTGACAGTTTTTCCGGCACCGTCGGGCCCGAACAATCCAACGATTTCACCGGGTCTTACGGTCAGCGTGACACCGCTTAAAACGGGGCGGCGAGCGAGCGATTTGTGGAGGTCGATCACTTCCAGGCAGCGGCCCGTCTTCGCGCATTCGCCGAATTCTGGCTGGAAGGCGGCGCTGTCGCCGCGCTCGCCAGCTGGTTCAATGCTTGGTTGTCCGGTGTCAGTTCGAGGCTTGCGCTTCACCGCTTACGTTCTTGCCTCCGGGATTCTTTGAATTCGGCATAGGAATCGAGCAATTCCTGCATTTCATCAATCGCCTTCTGACGCTGCGCTTCGTTTTCTATTCTGGCCAGTTTTTCCCGCAGGCTGGTGGTGAAACGTGCATAGCTGTTCTGCCAGTCCTGCCCGATCGCCTGCTGCGCTGCCAGCGAACCGGTGGCAGTTCGTTTTGCCGGCGCTCCCGCTCTGAGATCATAAGCTTCGCCGATCTCGGGGATGCGGACCGATGTTTGGGGGGACTGCTGTTGTAGCTTGCGCCGCATACCCTCTAGCGCGCGGTCCTCCCCGTGGGTCAGAAAGATGCTTCCTGTGACTGGTTGGCGTTCTTTGATCCAGTCGAGCAATTCGGTTTGATCGGCATGGGCTGAATAGCTGTCGATACGCCGTATTTGCGCACGCACCCTGACATCGTCGCCTGAAATCCTGACTGTCTTCGCACCCTCCAGAATTACCCTGCCCAGGCTCCCCTGCGCCTGAAACCCGACGAACAGGATGGTGGAATCCTTGCGGTGAAGGTTGTGTTTCAGGTGATGGCGAATACGCCCCCCTTCGCACATGCCCGACGCGGCAAGTATGACAGCTCCGGACACTGAATTGAGGCGGATCGACTGCGCAACATCGCTGACTGCATGAAATGTTGGGAAATCGAAAATGTTCGTGCCGCCGGTATCTTCCAGATTTTCCGCATAACGGGCAAAAACGCCGGTGACCTTGTTGGCAAGAGGGGAATCGACGAAGATCGGAACCCCGCGGATCGCGCCTGACCGGGATAGCATGATCAGGTCCAGCAGCAGTTCCTGTGTCCGCTCCAGGGCGAAACTCGGAATGATCAGGTTGCCGCCGCGTATGATCGCGCTGCGAACTTCTGCTTCCAGCGTCTTGCGCCGTTCTTCCATAGTGACCTGGACCCGCTGGCGGTCGCCATATGTTGTTTCGCAGATGATATGGTCGAACCCGGCTGGACCGGCCGGTTCAGGATGGAATGCCTTGTTTTCCGGCCCAAGGTCGCCGGAGCACATGATTTTCGTGCCATTGACGTTCAATTCGACTGATGCGGAGCCCAGTATATGGCCCGCGTTCCACAGCCGCGCATGGAAGCCATCGGCAGGCTCGAACCATTCTTCCCGGTTGGTGGCGCGGCAGTGATGCCAAGCTTCTATGGCATCCGCTTCGGTATATATTGGTTCGAAAGGCGGATCGCCCGCACGGTCCCGCCGCCGGTTTCGCCGTTCCGTGTCCGCTTCGTGAATGCGCCCGGAATCTGCGAGCATGTGTTCCAGCAGATCGGCGGTAGACGCAGTGCACCAGATGTCTCCTTTGAAACCGCTGGCAACCAGTTTGGGGAGCAGCCCGCTGTGGTCGATATGCGCATGGGTTAGAACGACGGCATCGATAGTGCGGGGGTCGAACGCGAATGGCCCGGTGTTGAGCATTTCTAGCGAACGCGAGCCCTGAAACAGGCCGCAGTCGACCAGAATCCGGGCCTTTCCATTATCGAACAGCATGCAGGAGCCAGTCACGGTATGTGCGGCCCCGTGAAATTCCAGCGACACCCGATCATTCATCGGCCCGCACCGGCAGTTTCGGCAAGGCCGTCTGGGATAAAGGTCTGGAGCATTCGAAACCCTTTCTCAGGAGCGGTGGAGTCTAGCCATGCAGGCATTGCTGAAACCCAGAAAATTCAGCCAGCTGGTCCAAACCTGATCTTGGTCCAGACTGCACGCCGTGATCCGCCCGCGCATTAGGTAGGTCTACGGATGGATGCGTCCGCAGGCCTCGGCTCAAAAGCCAGCCTGACCGCGTTTTTCGGAGCGCAGGAAACCTCCGGCGCGCAGGGCAAAAGGGTAAACAGCCGCAGATCGTATGCCCGCTTGGTTCCATTTGCAAAACGGGGCGGTGACCTGATGGCAGAACAGGCTTGGCATACGCTCCGTAGAAGCACCGCGATTGTCTCACTTGCATCGTCGAAATCCGGGCTGGAGGAGGCCGAGGCGGAGGCACGCCTCGCACAATACGGGCCCAATCGCCTGCCAGAGCCCGGGCGATCCGGGCCGATCCGGATTTTCGCACGCCAGTTCAGCAATCCGCTGATCTATCTGCTCTTGGGCGCAGGGTTTCTGTCGCTGTTGGTCGGTGACAAGTGGGATGCGGTGTTCATTTTCGGCGTTCTGACGACGAACGCGCTGATCAGCAGCTATCAGGAATACAAGGCCGATATGAGCGCGCGTGCCCTGCGCACTCTCGTGCCGCAAACCGCCCGGGTGCGGCGGTCCGGGGCGGCCAGGGAAATACCGTCGGCAGAGATCGTGCCGGGCGATATAGTCGAGCTGGAGAGCGGTATGAAGGTCACCGCCGATATCAGGTTGCTGTCGACATCGGGCCTGCGGGTCGACGAATCGTTGCTGACCGGCGAATCCATGCCAGTTGCCAAGGATGCGGCGGCAAACGCCACGCCAGAAACGCCGCCGGGTGATCGCTTGAACATGGTGCACGGCGGTACGACGGTGGTTGAAGGACGCGGATTCGGTGTCGTGGTCGCCACGGGCGCTACGACCTTGCTGGGGGAGATCGGCACCACGCTGGCGGCGGCATCGCGAACTGCGGTCGATACCCCGCTGGTGCGCCGCATGGGGATACTTGCCCGGCAGATCGCGCTTGCCAGCTGCGCGCTGATTCTGGTGCTGATCGGCCTGCTGGCCTTGCAGGGTCAGGGGTGGCGCGAAATGGTGCTGCTGGCGATAGCGCTGGCAGTGGCGGCAATTCCTGAGGGGCTACCGATTGCGGTCACCGTGGCGCTATCGGCGGCGGCCAGCCGCATGGCGCGGCGCAACGTCATCGTCCGTTCGCTGCCAGCTGTGGAAGGGTTGGGCGCGTGCACAATGATTGCAAGCGACAAGACCGGTACACTCACGCTCAACCGGCTGACGGTCGAACAGGTGGCGCTGCCCGACGGCCGCAGTGTGCACCGCAAGCAATGGCTGGACGGTCACCAGCCCGAAGGCCTGACCGCTATCGCGATGGCAGCTGCGCTGTGCAACGAAGCCCATCTTACCAGCACCGGCAGCCCGGTAGGCGACGCGGTGGACATCGCGCTGCTCGATCTTGCGCGTGAGGCGGGCAAGGACCCGGCGGCACTGCTTTCTTCGCAGCGCCTGACCATCGTCCCCTATGAACCGGCGCTGCGTTATGCCGCTGTGGAGGCAAGCATCGACGGCAACAGGCGGCTGGTGGTGAAGGGTGCCCCTGAAACCGTCTTGCCCATGTGCTCCAACGGCGGCGGGGCAAACGGCGGCGGGGCCAGCGGCGAGATTGCAGAGAAGATGGCGGCACAGGGTTACCGCGTCATCGTGCTGGCGGAAGGCAATGCCCATCAGGCATCGCAAAGCATTGCGGCGCAGCTGAATGGCCTGCGTCTGCTCGGGTTCGTAGGATTGGCAGACCCCCTGCGATACGGCGTAATCGAAGCGGTCGAGAAATGCCGCGCTGCCGGCATTCAGGTTCGAATGATAACCGGCGATCATCCGGCAACGGCGCTGACCATTGCGGGCAAAATGGGCCTGTCTGTCGATCGAGGCTCGGTCATTACCGGCTCGCAGCTGGCGCGTCTCGAACCGGGCAGCGCGCCCTTTCGAGATGCCGTACGTAGCGCGCCAATCTATGCGCGGATCGAACCAGCGCAGAAACTGGCAATCGTGCAGGCATTGCAGGGCGGCGACGAGATCGTGGCAGTAACCGGCGACGGGGTGAATGACGGACCTGCACTAAGGGCCGCCGACATCGGGGTCGCCATGGGCCGCGGAGGAACCGATGTCGCGCGCGGTGCCGCCGATCTGGTTCTGGCCGACGATAATTTCTCGACCATTGTGGCCGGTATCGAGGAAGGGCGGATTACATTCCTCAACGTCCGCAAGATCGTGCTGTTCATGCTTGCAACCGGGCTGGCGGAGATTGGCATGTTCCTGGGCGCTCTCGCAGCGGGATTGCCCATGCCGCTCACCCCGGTTCAGCTGTTGTGGCTGAATTTCGTCACCAACGGAGTGCAGGACGTGACGCTGGGATTCGGGCGGGGTGAGGGGAACGAATTGCAGCGCCCGCCCCGGCGAAAGCTTGCCGCGCTGATCGATCGGGAGGCACTGATCCTGATGGTCCCGGGCGCAATCGTAATGACGTTCGTGGCGGTCTGGATGCTGGGCACGCGGCTGGGTGCAGGGGCCGATATCGGGGAGGCGCGCAATGACGTGCTGCTGATGGTCGTCCTGTTCCAGAACGCGTTTCTGCTCAACGTCCGTAATTTGCAGCATCCGTTCTGGCGCTGGCAGAGGCAGGAAAATTACTGGATGTTTGCCGGTATTTTCAGCGCGCTGGCCTTGCAGGTGGGGGCGATGAATTTCGGACCGGCGCAGCGATTGCTGGGTGTGGCGCCGGTCGGATGGTCAACACTGGGCCAATGCCTTGCAGGGGCGTTGATCGTTTTGCTGGTAACCGAAGCGGCCAAAGCATGGCTGTCATTTTCCCGGCGCGATAGTTCAGTCGCGCTCACGGACCCTTGAACCGTCTCCAATCGCACCGGACGGGTTGAGGATAACCTTCTCTCCAGCCTCCAGCCCGCTCAACACTTCGCCGAATTCTTCGTTGAGGTGCCCGATCTCTATGTCTCTCAAGCGTGCACGGCCGCCGTCAATCACGAAGACTTGCCACCCGCCCTCTGTACCCCGGAACAGCGCCCCGACAGGCACGCGCATCACATCCTCTTCGCGCCACAGGATCACGGTCACGTCGACCTGGTATCCATGACCCAGGCTGGCGATCCGCTGGCGTGCGCCATCGCTGAAATCGATGATTACATTCACCCTCTGCTCTTCGATACCCAACGCGGAGATCTTCAGCTGGCCGGACGGTTCGACCGAGCGAACGCGCCCGGGTAGAGCGCCGTCTCCGCCCCAGCGAGTGATTTCGACACGATCGCCCGGCTTGATCTGCGCTGCTGCCCGGGAAAGCAGATCGGCAGCGATTTCGATCTGTGCTGGATTGCCGATTTCGATCAGCGGTGTGCCCTGTACGATCACCCCTTCGCTTTCGTTCAGACGCCGCAGCACCACCCCGCTTTCAGGTGATCGGACAGCGATGGAACCTCCTGAGGGAGTGCCCGCCGCTGCCGGTTCGTTCAGCAGGCTTCGCAGACGCCGGGTTTCTGCGCCGGTACGGGCAATATCCGCGCGGGCGCTGGCGGCACTGGCCCGTTTGGCTTCCAGCTGCGCCTTCGAAACAAATCCGCGTTCAGCCAGCGCTTCTGCCCTACCGAGTTCCGCATCGGCCAGACGGGAGGTGGCAGCCGCGCTGCGCTCTGCCGCGCGCGAGGCGTCTATGGCATTGCGGATTTCGCTGCGGCTGCGCTGGTCGAGAGGCTGTGACGGAATGCCGGCCATGCGCGCGATGACGGTCTGGCCGGCAGTGACCGGGTCACCCGGTTCCAGTTCGATACGGGTGACGTATCCGGTGACAGGCGCGGCGACCTGATACAGTTCCGTGACCCGCGTCACCCCGTCATCTGTTACACCGACCGACATGGGGCCCTGTGTCACTTCGCCCAGATCGACCGCTTCGGCCTCAGGCCAGAAACTGTATAACAATCCTGCAGCAAGAATTCCCGTGATCAGGATTGCCCAGCGCCATTTTTTGAGTGTTTGGAGCATCAGTCGCGAGCCTTCAGAACACGTACCATGTCAAGCCGGGTAACCCGGCGGGCGACGATCATCGCGGTGGCCGCTGCTGCCGCCAGAATAACCAATATCGCAAAGCCGTAGCTCGACCGATCAGGCGCAAAGGGTAAACGAAACAGGTCAGAACTGAACATCGAGATCATCAGCTGCGCCAGCCAGTAACCGGCGATGCAGCCAAGCGGCACCGCGATGGCAACCAGCAGCGCAAGTTCGCCGAGCAAGACGATGGCAACTTCGCGCCGCTGGTATCCCAGCACTCTGAGGGTTGCCAGTTCGTGCGCCCTTTCCGAAAACAGGATGCGCGCACTGTTATAGACGACCCCCACGGCAATCGCGCTGGCAAAGGCGATATAGAAACCCATCATCGACATGATGTTCTCCTCGATTATCTGCTCGAACAATTCCATTGCGGCATCTCTCTCCGTCAACCCTAGCACGATAGGCATTTCGCCCAATCTGGTAATGATTTCGTCGCGCTGCAGCGGGTCGATCAGGAGGTTGGCGCTGCCCACTGGTGCACCGTCGCGGGTCAGGCGCGACAAGGCGCTTTCCTGCGCATAGGCGCGGGTTCCGATCAGCTCGTCAATGATGCTGGCCACGGTCATCACCGTCTGCGTCTGCCTGCCGCCCAGCAATTCAACCTCGACATTGTCACCCGCGGAAACCCGTAACTTGGCAGCAAGCGGCCTGCTGAGCATCAATCCGGCAGCAGGCAGATCGACTTCGAAACCGTCGCTATCGACCCGCGCGGTTAGCAGGTCATCATTGTTGGCGGCCTCTATCGCCACCCGCTCTGCCACCGCGCCGTGCCGCATCCTGACCGCCACGGCTCGTGCAGGTTCAACCCTGATGACACCGGGCAGGGCGGCCAGATCGTAGAGGACTTTCTCATTGCGCGGCTCGATGAAGGTGACCGAGATATCCTGCCGCTGGGCGCGGAAGAAGTAATTGTCGAGCATGGCCCGCGAACCATCGATAAACTGGATCACTGCGAACAGCAGGCCAAGCGACATCGCCACCCCGGATGACGTGATCGCCGATCGCCCGGGCCAGCGTGCAATGTGGCGCACAATCATGTTGCCGACGGCGGTCAGCCCGGCTCTGTCACCCAGCCTCTCTACCAGCCCGGCATGATAAACTGGTGGCGGCGGCGGTGACATCGCGGTTGCCGGGGTTAGACGCACTGCGGACCGGACCCCGCCCAGCGCGCCAATTCCTGCCGAGGCAAGTGAAAGCAGCGATCCACCGGCGAATACCGCAGGCGAAATCTGAAAGATCAGGAACGGGAAGCGGTAATACTCGGCATATTGTCCGGTCATGGACCGCCCCATCCACCAGCCAGCGAGCGAACCCATGACAATGCCGATCAAAGCGATGGCAAAGGCGAATTTGAGATAGTGCCAGCCAACTGCCCAATTGGTGTAACCGAAAGCCTTCATTAGGCCGATTTCCTCACGCTCCGTGCGGATCGTGCGGCCCAGAACGACATAGACGAGAAAGGTTGAAACCAGCAGGAAGATGGGCGGGATGACCCTCGTCATAGCCTCCAGCTGGTCGAGTTCGCTGGTCAGAAACGCGTTGGAGAGGTGGTCCTCGCGTCCGACTGCGCCTGTACCGCCGAACTGGCCAACCACTGCATCCACACTGCGGATGACTTCGGCTTCGCTGGCACCGTGTTCCAGAGTGAGCGACAATGCATTGATCGCGCCCGTGCGGTTGGATGCCGCCTCCAACGCTTTCTCTCCCATCCAGAATATGCCGTAACGCGATGCGTCGGGCACCAGTTCGCCGGGGGCAATGGACCAGATGTAATCCGGCGCCAGACCGATGCCGACGACTTCCAGATTGCTGCGGCTGCCGTAAATGATGGCGCCTATCCGGTCGCCAACGGTCAGCGAATTGGCGTCGGCAAACGCCTTGTCGATCACCACTTCTCCGGCGGCCTGGATGTCGGGGCCGCGGCCGCGGATTAGGACCAGGCGGTTGAGCGAGCTTGCACCGCCATCGCCGATCGAGTTGATCTTCGCCCGTATCGGGCTGATCCGTCCGGGAAGTTCGAGGGTGGCGAATTGTTCAATCCGCCCCTCTGCCCGTGCCACGCCGCCGATTGCCGCGATCCGTTCCACCACGCTGCGGGGCGCGCGGGTCATGTTCACGAATATATCGGCATAGCGATAGCGGTCGTAATATGCATCGCGTGTCTGTGTCAGCGAGTGATGGACGCCCATCGCCATCACGAAAGTCGCCATCGCCGCACCGATGACCAGCCCGATCGCCAGCGCCTGTCCGCGCATGCGCCACAGGTCGCGCATCAGCTTGATATCGAGCGACCTCACCAGGTCATTTCCGATGCCGCGACGCGGTTCTGATTGACTTCGATTGACGCGATCTGTCCGTCGAGAAAGTTGAACACCCGGTCTGCCATCGCGGCGATCCCCGCATTGTGGGTAATCAGGATCAGGGTTGTGCCCAGCTCGCGGTTTGCATTGGCGAGCGTTTCCAGAACCCTCACCCCGGTGGTGCTGTCGAGCGCGCCGGTGGGTTCATCACACAATAGCACGCCGGGGCGCTTGGCAATCGCGCGGGCCACCGCGACGCGCTGCTGTTCGCCCCCGGACAGCTGGGCCGGGAAATGGTGGCGCCGATCCTGCAACCCGACCAGTTCCAAGGCCTCGGCCGGGTTCATCGGCCGGTCCGAAATGTCGGTCACCAGGCGAACATTCTCTTCTGCAGTCAGGCTGGGGATCAGGTTGTAGAACTGGAAAATGAATCCGATATTCGCGCGCCGGAAACGGGTCAGGTCCGCCTCGTCCAACGCTGTCAATTCCTTGCCATCGTACCACAATTCGCCTGATGTCGGTCGGTCCAGCCCCCCGATTATGTTAAGAAGCGTCGATTTTCCGCTTCCTGACGGGCCGAGCAGAACAAGGATTTCACCGGCATTGATCTCAAGGTCGACACCGCGCAGCGCGTGGACCTCTGTTTCGCCAGTGACATAAGTCTTGCGCAGCGATTTTCCGGTGAAGGCTGCCCGGCGCACATCACTCTCTGAAAAATCGCCGTGGACAGCCATGCTTCCAGTCTAGTCCGCAATTAAAGCGTGAAAACTACGCAAATACCCTATGAGGGTCCGCTCTTTCCGAAGCGCTGTCAATTTATGGTGAGGAGGAGGCTGAGCCCGGCAGCATAGATTACCAGCACCGCGATGGAGTCTTCTCCCATTCGAAAAATCGTCCGGTCCCTGCGTTCGACCAATCCCAGCACGAAGATGCCGGACAGGACCAGCGCAAGCAGCGCTGCCGTGGCTTCGAACGGGCCGGCCAATTCGAGGATCGGCGGACCCGAGGCTACGATATCGATCACGACAATCAGTGCCAGATTAAACAGGTTCGATCCGAATATCTCGCCCACGGCAAGCTCATATCGGTGATGGCGGATGGCGCCGGTAATCGCGCTCAGTTCCGGTAGAGACGTCGCGGCTGCTACGAACAGAAACCCCATCAGGCTGCCGCCTATGCCCGTATTTGCCGCGATCAATGTCGCCGATACTGCAAGCGTGGCCCCGCCGACGAGGATGATCGCTGCCAAGACAGTGAGGCCGACCAGCAACTGCCGCCAATCCAGTTCGCCAAGATCTTCTTCTTCCGCAAACGGCAGGTCTGGCTGGCTGATCACCAACCACATGGGCCGACGTTCCGATCGGTCGGCTATCCTGATCGCTGCCAACGCAGCGACGGCCAGCAGCACCGACCACAGGCCGGCGATGCCAAACACAGCCTGGTCGCCAGCCGTGATTGCAGCAATCACCAGCGCCAGCAGCATCATTCCCAAGACGCCCTGTATCACGGTAACCGGCTTGGCGACGACTGAGGTAAGCGGCTTCGGCCCCAGCAGCATATCGGCAGCCGCGAGCAGCAGGATGTTGAACCCCGCACTGCCCAGAACATCATTCAGCGCGATCAGCGGCGATCCGATTGCAGCAGCAGTTGTGGCAGTGGCCAGTTCCGGCAGGGAAGTGATCCCGCCCAGCACCAGCATACCGGCGATACCCTGTCCCAGACCGGTCTTGTCGCTAAGGCTGACGACATAACGGGGTAGGCGCGTTCCTGCCCACCAAACTGCGCTCGCGCCGAGCAAGAATGCAATGATCAGCAGCGAGAGAGGGAAAACTTCTAGCATGGGGGAGGGCGGGAGAGACCGGCCTGCCGCTCAGAATAGCGGAATTTTCGGTTTCCCTTTCGCGACATGGTCTGGCGACATTCGGCGCGGACACCGTCACCTGCCATCCGTAAATCACCTGACCCGACTAGGTTTCCGGATGATTACCTAGTGATAGAGTATTTCAGCTTCCGTATCCGAAATCCGGGCGAGACCCTTTTCCGGTCGCATGCCTGAAGGGTGATGGAATATGGGATACGAACCGGCTTATCGTTCACGGCAAAGCAGTCCCGGCGATCTCCGCAAGGGGCCGATCTTCCAATCTGAAATCCCTGTTCACGCGGTAAACCGACCCGTTCGGCACTTCTTGCCATTTTTCGTGGCTGATCCGCTCCGACGCCACAACCAGCGCGCGGTAGCGGTGCCTCTCGCTGTGATGAATGTGCGGGAAGCCGCAAATCTCACAATCATGGACACCGCGCCGCGCGACGAAATGCAAGGGCCGGTTGAGGCGTGTTCCGGCCATCTCCAGTCCATTGGTAACCAGCAGATTGAGGCCTGGTCGGGCATTCCGGTCGATCGAACGGGTCCAGCCAATCACCATGGTCATCAACTCAGCCAGCACTTCGGCAAGCGGGCGGCTCGGCTGGCTCTCCTGCAACGTTCTGAGCAATTGCAGGATGTGTTCGCTATCGGTGTCCCCGCCAACCGCAGCACGCCTGTGTTCGGGAAGCCTGTCCAGCAACAGCGGGCGAACCTGATCAAAATGCGGGATGGTGCCGTTATGGATCAGCGCCCACCCGCCATCGACAAACGGATGGGTGTTGGCCAGCGTCGGCTTGCCCACCGTCGCCCGGCGGACATGGGCAAGGACTTGCTGCGAATAGATGCGCGCGGCCGCGCGGCGGAAATGTTCGCCATGATATGCCGCCCAGGCCTGCCGCTCGATATGCATCGCGCCGTTTTCAAACGTTGCAAGGCCCCAGCCATTGGCGTGGGATTTTCCGGACAGATCGGCTTCGCTCTGAACCATCAACGCATTCTGCGCATGCACCAGAGTGCATTCCACCTTGGTCGGCTCGCTCGCCCGAAATCCGTAAAGTCGACACATGCGGCGCTTTTCGCTGGTCGGTCAGTTTCGCAACATCCGGAATGTCACGGAGCGATGCGATGAGCGATCCGGTCAAGGAGCTTCTTGCGGAATTTCATCGCGACCATGCGGTTCTGGGCCGCGGATTGTACCGTCTGGGAACAGCGCTGCGCGACCGCGACATCTTGTCGGCGAAGAAGATAGCTGACGAACTTGACCGCGAAGCAGGACCGCACATCGCGTTCGAGGAGCAGTGCTTTTATCCCGCTCTCCGCCCGTTGATCGGGGATGAAGAGGTTGACCGGTTCTATGAAGAACATGAGGCCGGGAAGGACGTGCTCACTCTTATTCGGTCTATGCCTGACGAGGCATGGCCAGACGCCAAACGCATGGAACAGATGCTTTCCGAAGTAGAGAATATGGAGCACCATGTCACTGAATGCGGCGAAATGTTTGGCGCGATGGGCCGCATTCCTGCTGATGAACAACGGACAATGCTCGCCAAACTTGCCGAATTGAGAGAGGCTGATATCCGCTGGAGCGAAGTGGCACCGGCCAAGAGAGCAGCACCAAGCAAGAGCGCTGAATGACTACCGCCACGCAGTTGACACGAGCGCCTGGGTCGCACGTGGCGGACGGTACGCAGCCGGCATCGGTCCGCACGCCCATCACGCCTGTTTTCGACATTCCCCTTTCACCGGACCAGCGTCGGCATATCTCCGCCGTGGCGGCCATGATCGCCGAAGAAGATCCGCGCATTTCCCGCGTGCCGCCGCTGGCCGATGATCTGGCCACGGGGCAGATCGATGCCCCGGCACTGTTGATAGAGGATCACAGCGGCATCCAACTGGCACATGACCGCGGGGCCGACGCCAATCTCAGCTACCGCGCCATGCTGCTGGCCGCTGATGGAGACTTAGTCGCGGTCTACGGTCAGCGAAACAGGGCGTTCGAAGAATATTGCCGCGATACGCTGGATCTGGGTGATGTCGAAGTGATCGCGCCGCCGCTTGCTGACCCTCATCAATCGCTCGCGCAGGCTTGTCTGGCGGATCACGATCTGATTACGCGAACTGTCAGCCGTGCGAAGGATCACGGCGGGCTGAACGTCATACCTTACATGGCAACTGGGGGGATTTGGCGTCTGGCGGGCGAAATTGCCCTGCGGTCGGGCGTGCCTGTGCGTGTCTCAGGCCCGCCGCCAGCGTTGATGCGAGCGGTGAACGACAAGATATGGTTTGCGCGCTGGGCTGCGTCGCTGCTTGGCGAGGATGCCATTCCGCACAGCAGAGCCGTCTATGGCATGGGGGCGCTGGCCGGATATCTTCGCCGTTTCATCCAGGAACATGGACGCGTGGCAGTGAAACTGACGCATAGTGCCGCATCGCTGGGCAATATCGTGCTCGACAGTGATCAGCTCACATCGCTTTCGCCACCGCAATTGGCGGCACAGTTGCGCGATATGATCGAAGATCGGGACTGGCAGAACCCGTTTCCGGTTCAGGTGACGGCATGGGAAGGCCCGCTTGCGGCGACACCGTCAGCCCAATTGTGGATCCCCCATCCGGAAGATGGTCCTCCGCTGGTTGAAGGAATATTCGACCAGATAACCGTTCACGAAAATGCGCGTTTCGCGGGCGGCATACCCAGTGAACTGCCTGATGCGGAACAGCGGGAAATTGCCAGCCAGGCGCTAAGGCTCGGGATGCTTTTTCAGCAACTGGGCTATTTCGGCAGATGCAGTTTCGATGCCGTGCTGATCGCCGCCAGCGGTATGGGGCAGGGTCAGGAAAACCGCCTGCATTGGGTCGAATGCAATGGCCGCTGGGGCGGCGTTTCAATTCCCATGACTCTGGCAAGCAGGCTTGTGGGTGACTGGCGAAACCGCGCCCTGCTGATCACAGAGCGGACGATTGCGGACGGGCGCGCAATAGCGATGGATGAATTTCTGCAAGCCTGCCGCCCGCATTTATTCCGCGCCGGAGGGGATCGGAACGGGGCGATATTGCTTACGCCGGGAAGGCTGCAACGGGGTGGCTTCGACCTCCTCCTGCTTGGGACGGACCGCGCAGACGTAATCGCGCGTGAACGCGCATGTCTGGACAGCCTGACACAATGAAAGCCGGGTTCGGGGCGCCTGCATCGCCCGCGCGAATGCTCAGTACGGATGGTTCCGTATAGGCCCATTGGGGGCGCCTGTTCATCTTTCTATTGCGCGGAAAAGAATCAGCTTTTTCGGCATCCGTTGGAAGTCGCAATGAACATCAGCCAAGTCAGAAACTTCGTCGACTCAGCCCCGCCTGCGCGGCCCGCGCCGCAGCAATTCGGTTCACCTGCCAGCGCGGTCCGCCGCGAAGTGGCTGCACCGCGGCTCGTTGCCTGTGTCGATGCAGGCGATCAGGCCGAGGCTGTTTCAATGCAGGCGCTGGCGGTCGCATGCAGTTTGGGGCTGGAAGTGACGTTCGCACGGGTAATCGAGGCGCCTGAACATTTTGCTTCTCCTGCCGATCCGATCGAATGGCAATTGCGCCGCAAAAGCCAGCAGGAGAAACTTAAACGGCTGGCCAATCAGGATCAGGTCGAAGTGCTCGCAAACAGTGTCCTGCTGGCAGGGGCTCCGGCCGATGAATTGTCCGATTGGGCGTTGGAACACGGGGCGACCTTACTGGCACTGGGGCAGCGGCGCAGCGACAATGGCAAGGGATTGGGGAGCACCGCGCAAGCATTACTGGAACGGGGTGAGCATTCCTTGCTGCTGGTTCCGCCAAGCCCGGTTCGGCAGCGCGGCTACCGCAAGATCATGGTCCCGATCGATGGCTCTGTCAGGGCTGATAGCGTGCTGCCGATTGCCTTGCGCATTGCGCGAACACACGCCGCCGAGCTGGTTCTGGTGCATATCGTGCCGCGCCTTGAAGTGGTGGCATCCCCCCATATTCCCGAGGTCGACAAACTGCGGGCCAAGATCGACCGCCATAACGAGCAGAGCGGATCATCGCATCTGGAAGAATTGCGCCGGCGCAGCGAGGGTGATGGCGTTAGCGTCAGCACGATAACGCGCGGCCCGGGTGATCCGCGTTCCCTGCTGCACGACATCGCGATCGAAGAGAACGCGGATCTGATCGTCATGGCGTCTCACGGTAACACCGCGCTGGAAGATGTCGCTTGCGGCAGCGTGGCGGAATATCTCGCCGGCCATGCACCTGCTCCGCTGCTGATCGTGCGGCCCAATCTGCGGTGCAGCTTCGGGCCGGAACCTGCCAGCTGCCGCGACGTCTCGGCCTTCCGTTTCATCGGGTGAACGCGCCGTCGGACACAGGCTCGCCGCTGGTTCTGGCGGCACGCGAACTGGCTGCGCGGCACCGGATCAGCAGGGCACCACCCGGCAGGATTGACCTGTGGCAAAAGATTGCCGAGGCGCGGCAGTGGCTTGATGAGGCCCGGCTTGCCTGCGTGACCCCACCGCCCGCTGCCGGGAAGGCGGCAGAATGGTTGTTGGACAATGATTACCAGGTCCACCGCGCCCTGCGGCAGATCGATCAGGACCTGCCGGGCGGATTTTATAATCAACTGCCGGCACTGGCTGATCACGGCGGCGGAGAGCCGCGGATTTTTGCCGTCACGCACGAATTTCTCAGGGCAGGACATCTCCAGATTTCGCTGGCCGGTGCAGTTCGGTTTGTCGCGGCCTATCAGGAAGATCGCCCGCTCACCATGGGTGAACTGTGGGCATTCCCGACGATGCTCAGGATCGCCTGCATCGAAATCCTGGCGGATGCGCTGGACCCGCTCCTCGAAGGATCGGTCAGGCTGCGTTTTACCCCGTCCAGCGCCGCGCGCGAGCCGCAGTCGCTCGATCCAACCGAACGCGTAGCGCGGGCAATTTCGATCCTTGGCGTGGTTGCAGCAATTCCGTGGAAGGAATTCTTCGACCGTACGAGCCTCGTCGAGCAGTGTCTGGGCGGCGATCCGTCAGGCCATTATCAGGCGATGGATTTCGAGACCCGTGACCGATATCGCGGCGCGGTCGAGGAAATGGCGCGAGCAGGAAATTGTGACGAAATCGAAGTGTCGCTCGCCGCGATAGATCGGGCCAGCCGCGCCGGTGCTAGCGATGTAGAACGCCATGTCGGATACTGGCTGGTCGATGCCGGGCGCCATGAACTGGAGCGCGAACTGTGCGTTTCTATCAGTTCACGCGAACGAGCGAGGCGGCTTGTTCTGGCAAGGCCCGGGCGTTTCTATTCAGCAGGGATATTGCTGGCGGGGGTCGGTGCGCTGATCCTGCCGGCATTGTACCTGATGTTCGTCGGTGCATCGTTTGAGGGCTGGGTGGGTGCCATGGCGGCAAGCCTTATTCCCGCCTCGGTTCTTGCCATCACGATGGTCCATTGGGTGATTACCCGCAGTCTGCCCCCGGCCACCCTTGCCAAGCTGGACTGCAGAAAGGCGCTGCCGCCTGAGGCGAAAACCTTTGTGGTGGTGCCGGTGGTTATCGGTTCGACGGCTGAAATATCCAGCCTTGCGGAGCAGATGGAAACCCACTGGCTGGCCAATTCAGACCCCCAGTTGCACGTCGCGTTGCTGGCCGATCTTGTTGATGCGCCTCAGGAAGAAATGCCAACTGATCGGGAGATTGTGGATGGTCTGGTGTCTGCGGTGCGTCATCTCAATCGGCGGCACGGCACTGACGGCGCCAAACCTTTTCACCTCCTGCTTAGGCCGCGCCAATATAGCGCCGGTGAAGGGTGCTGGATGGCGTGGGAGCGAAAGCGGGGCAAGCTTGAGCAATTCAATCGCCTGCTGGTCGACGATGACTGGTCGGCTTTCTCCCTGCATGAAGGGGCGACTGCCGCGCTGAGGAAGGTGCGATTTGTTGTAACCGTGGATGCCGACACACTGTTGCCGTCGGGTTCGGTCGGCAAGCTGGTTGGCACTCTCGCACATCCGCTCAACCGGCCCTATCTTGACCGGGCGACTGGGCGGGTGATCCGCGGATACTCGCTGGTCCAGCCGCGTGTGGAAATATCCCCCCATGCTGGCATACGCAGCCTGTTTGCACGGTTGTTTACCGGGGAAACAGCGATCGACATTTACAGCCGTGCAGTGTCCGACGTTTATCAGGACCTGTTTGGTGCCGGAATATTCGTCGGCAAGGGCATCTACGATGTGCGCGCATTTCATGCGAGCGTCGACGGCCGGGTTCCGGAAAACCGGATACTCAGCCATGATCTGTTCGAAGGTGCGCTGGGCCGCGCGGCGCTGGCCACTGATATCGTTCTCTACGAAGGTTTCCCCGCAAGCTATCCGGAATATGCCCGGCGGTTGCACCGCTGGATCAGGGGCGACTGGCAATTGCTTGCATGGCTGTGGCCCAAGGTTCCCGGCGGCGACGGCAAAATGCAACGCAGCACAATCTCGGGCATCGACCGGTGGAAAATGCTCGACAATCTGCGGCGAAGCATGGTGGCGCCGGGCTTGCTTGTGTTGGCCCTTGCCGGATGGTTCGCGCTGCCCGGCAGTCCGTGGTTCTGGACCGCGCTGGTCGTGCTGGCCCCCGGCTGGCAATTGTTCACCGATGTGATCAGCGGCCTGGCAAGGGGCCGGCGTGTCGGGGCATCCTATGGCCTGCTGGCGCGCCTGTCCGATCAGGCGGGCCGGTGGCTGCTGGCGATTGTGTATCTGCCGCACGAAGCGCTCCTGTCACTTCATGCGATCGGCGTTACCTTGTGGCGCAATTTCGTCAGCCACCGGCATTTGCTGCAATGGACCGCCGCAGCGCATGTCGCCGCGCGGCTGAGGCAGGGAAGCCCCCGGTCGATTATCTGGCACGAAATGTGGATGGGGTCAGCTCTCTCGCTGGCGATATTTGCGGTCCTGATCTGGCTACGGCCCGCTGGGCTTGCCGTGGCCACGCCGCTTCTGGCGCTGTGGATTGCCGCACCGGAAATCGCCTATTGGACCAGCCGTCCGAGGCGAACCGGAGTCAGGCCGCTGGCTGAAGGCGACGTTGAATATTTGCGCCTGCTCGCTCGCCGCACTTGGTATTTCTTCGAACGTTTCGCCGGGCCGGAAGACAACTGGCTGCCGCCGGACAATTATCAGGGCCCCCCGCATGAGGAGATCGGGCACCGCACATCGCCAACCAATATCGGGATGCTGCTGCTCTCGACTGCGGCTGCCTGGGATATGGGATATGTCGGCCGGGCAGAACTGGCGGCGCGCGGCCGCAACGTGTTCGACGCGATGGCCCGGCTGGACCGGTATCGCGGCCATTTCTACAATTGGTACGAAACGCGCCATTTGCGCCCGCTGGAGCCGCGCTATGTTTCGACGGTCGACAGCGGCAATCTCGCGGTTAGCCTGATCGCTTTTGCTGAAACGCTGCGCGAAGCATCGAACCATGCAGAGCTGGAGGCACAGCGATGGACCGGGCTGGGCGACCTGTTCGCTCTGCTGGACGAGGCATGCGAAAGCCTGAGCGGATCTGCAAAACTTCGCGCGATCATCGCGGATTGCCGTGAACTATGCGGTGCACGTTCCAATGCCGGTGCCAATGCCGATGCTGGAGCCGGCGCCGATGATGAAATCGCCTTGATCGGGTGGCTGCGCGAGACAGCGCTTCCCATGATCGAGGCAGAAGCGGAATCCGTCGCCGATCACGTCTCCGATACCCTTCCCGAAGAGCTTCGCGATCTTTTCGTATGGCTCGACCGTCTGCTGCACCATGTGAATGAAATGAATCGCGATATGGGTTCTGCGGACGAGCTGGCGGCAGAACTGAAGCAACAGGCTGATGAAGCGATCGCGCTTGCCTGGTCGATGGATTTTGCATGGCTGTATGACGAAGAACGGCGGCTGTTCTTCATCGGTTACAATATCAGCGCCAGCCGGATCGACACCCACCATTACGATCTGCTCGCGTCGGAGGCCCGGCTGGCAAGCTTTTTCGCGATAGCCAAGGGCGACGTCCCGATCGAACACTGGTTCCATCTGCAACGACCTGTGACGCGCGGCCCCGGCGGGCTTTCGCTCCTCTCATGGAACGGTTCGATGTTCGAATACCTCATGCCGCGCCTGCTGCTGCGTGGGGAGCCGGAAACACTGCTGGGCGAGAGCGAACGTGTCGCAGTCGAGATTCAGATGCGCCACGGGCGAGAACATGACCTGCCGTGGGGCGTGTCCGAATCTGCCTATGGAGAGCGTGATCCAGAACATCGCTATCGCTATCAGGCGTTCGGGACACCGGGGCTGGGCCTGAAGCGCGGGCTGGCACGTGATCAGGTGATCGCACCTTACGCCTCCGCGTTGGCGCTGGCGATTCTGCCCGGCGATGCGACGGCCAATCTTCGCCGCCTTTCCTCGATGGGCGCTGAAAAGCGCTATGGCATGTGGGAAGCGCTCGATTTCACACCCGACCGGGCACCTGCCAGCGCCCGCTTTGCCCCCGTGGTTGCCTATATGGCACATCACCAGGGAATGATCCTGTGCGCGATCGGCAATCTGCTGACCGATGACCGGATGGTTGAAAGGTTTGCGCGCGACCCGCAAATGCGACTGGTTTCGCTGCTGCTCAGCGAGCGTGTGCCGCACGAAATACCTCCGGAAATCGAGCGGCTCGAAACGCTGGAACCGGCGGAGGAAGCCGTGCAGGTCGAGGCTGTCGTTCCGTGGGAGCCAATTCAGACACCGTTCCCGCAGGCCCATGTCATGGGGAATGGCCGGCTGTCTTGTTGGATATCGGAAAGCGGGGGCGGCACGCTCCGCTGGCAAGGTCAGTCGCTGTCCCGTTTCGTCGCCGATGCCACCCGAGACGCGGACGGAATGTGGATTTATCTGCAGGATATGGACAGCGGCGAATTGTGGTCCGCCACCCGCCAGCCGACCGGCGCAGTGCCGCAGGAATACAGGGTCATTTTCCAGCCGCATCTGGCTGAGTTTCATCGGCGTGACCATGGAATTGATGTCAGGCTGGAAGTCGGTGTGGGTAGCGGCGACGATCTGGAAATTCGCCGGCTGACGATTGTCAATGAAAGTGGTCGTCCCCGGCGGCTGCGGCTGACCAGCTATGCAGAGATTGTCCTTGCGCCGCCGCTGGAGGATGAACGGCACCCGGCCTTCAGCAAGCTGTTTGTCGGCGGAGAATTCATCCCGCGCATCGGCGGGGTGATGTTCAATCGCAGGCCCAAAAGCCCGAAGGAAGCGCCAGCGGTCCTCGTGCAATTTGCCATTGATGCGAACGGCCCGATCGAAGACCTGAATTACGAGATGGATCGCGGGATGTTCATTGGCCGCGGGCGGACCCTCAAAGATCCGCTGGGCGCTTCACGGGAACTTAAGCGAAGCGCGGGACTGACGCTTGATCCAGTCTCGGCGCTTCAATGCGAAGTCAGCATCGATGCGGGCGAACGCACGGTGCTGTGCTTTGTCACCGTGGCAGCAGCGAGCCGGTCTACCGCCCTGGAGGTTGCAGCGCGGCATTCCACCCTTTCGGCGATGGAGTGGGTGCTTGGCGACGCTGCGACGGAAACCGCCCGCGTGCTGGGCCGCACGCGGCTGTCCCCGGCGATGCTGCCGCAGGTGCAATCGCTTGGTTCCCTGATGGTCTATCCGCACGCTGCGCTGCGTGCGCTGCCGGACAAAATCGAGCGGAACCGCTTTGGTCAAAGCGGGCTGTGGGGGCTGGCCCTGTCCGGG
Organism: Pontixanthobacter luteolus; assembly: GCF_009828095.1. Classification (GTDB taxonomy): domain Bacteria; phylum Pseudomonadota; class Alphaproteobacteria; order Sphingomonadales; family Sphingomonadaceae; genus Pontixanthobacter; species Pontixanthobacter luteolus. Next base: position 933,936 of record NZ_WTYP01000002.1, read on the forward strand.
GACTTGCCGATCCTGCTTTTGCGGTCGGACGGGATCGGGCAGCGCCTGATTCCCTTGCTTGCTGCCGCGCATAATTATTGGCGCCATGCCGGGCTGCCTGTCGATCTGGTGATCCTTCAAACGAGCGGATCGACCTATGTCGAACCGATCCGTGATGATCTGATGGAATTGCTCCGCGAAGCCGGAGCCAGCGAAATGCTGGGGCGAAAGGGCGGCATACATCTGCTGTTTGCCGACCAGAGCGGACCGGACATGGTCCGTATGCTGGAGGCGATGGCGTGGGCCGTTATCGACGATAATGGCGGTTCGATCGCAGATCAGATCGCGCGGGCCCATGTGCCGGGAAAGCTGCCGCCGCCAATCATCCCCAGCCTTGCCGAATCGGCTGCCGATCCGGCCACGCGCTCTCAGCAAGACTACCTGCTATTCGCAAATCACGCTGGCGGCTTCAGCGCCGACGGCCGCGAATATGTGATCAACCACAACGGCGTAGAACCGACCCCTGCGCCGTGGGCCAATGTCCTAGCCAATGATGAATTCGGCACATTGGTGACGGAGACGGGCGGCGGTTTCACATGGGCCATAAACAGCGGGGAACACCGCCTCACACCTTGGACGAACGATCCTGTAACCGACCGGCAGACCGAGGCGCTTTACCTGCGCGACGAAGAAACGGTTGCTGTCTGGTCGGTTACGCCTGCCCCTTGCGGGCAGGGTGAAGATTGCGAAATCCGGCACGGTGCCGGTTATTCCAAATGGCAGAAAAACGCCCGCGGGATTGAGCATGAGCAAACCGTGTCAGTCGCCCCCGATGCCCCGGTCAAGCTGGTCCGTCTACGTCTGAGCAATACCGGCCCGCGCCACCGCCGGCTGACCGCCACCTATTATGCGGAATGGCTGCTGGGTTCATTGCCCTCGGTTGAAAGGCGGCATGTCTTTTGCCGCTTCGATGATTCCGCGCAAACGGTTCTGGCCCGATCAACGTGGAATGCGGAATTTGCAGGCCGGGCGGCATTTCTCACCGCAACCCGCGATGCGCACGGGCACAGCTGCGACAGGGAGGAATTCCTTGGCCGTGAAGGCGACTTGCGCGCGCCCGCGGCGCTTGGCCGGTGGGGCCTGGGCGGGCCGGGCATCGCAGGCCAGGATGCTTGTGCAGCCTATCAGGTCCATATCGACCTGAAACCCGGCGAGACAACAGAGGTCGTCTTCATTCTGGGCGAAGCCGCCGACGAAGATGCAGCGATCGCCCTGGCCCGTGAATGGCGCACCGGCGAACGCGCGCATATGGCGGAAACTGCGCAAATCGAGCGCTGGAACGATCTGCTCGGCCGGGTCACAGTGGAAACGCCGGATCCCGCATTCGACCTGATGATCAACCGGTGGCTGATCTATCAGAGCCTTTCATCCCGAATTCTTGCGCGGACGGGGTTCTATCAGGCAAGCGGCGCAATCGGTTTCCGCGACCAGTTGCAGGATGTGTTGGCGCTGCTGCATCATGAGCCCGCCCGGGCACGGGCGCACATCCTGACCTGCGCCGCGCATCAGTTCGAGGAGGGCGATGTGCTCCATTGGTGGCATCCGCCATCTGGCCGCGGCGTGCGTACGCGCTTTTCCGACGATCTGCTGTGGCTGCCCTACGCGACCGGCACATATGTTCGCGCAACCGGCGATGAATCGATCCTGCGCGAAACCGTGCCGTTCCTTTCCGCTCCTCCTCTGTCAGCAGAAGAGCACGACCGGTACGCGCAGTTCGAACGGACGGAGCCTGGTGCCCCGCTGATCGATCACCTCGAGCGGGCGATGGAGCGGGTAAGGCTAGGCGCCAACGGATTGCCGCTGATGGGCACTGGCGACTGGAATGACGGTATGGACCGTGTCGGTGACGAGGGGCACGGAGAAAGCGTGTGGCTGGCATGGTTCGCATCGGTAACGGCGCGCCATTTGGCCGATCTGGAACGCAGGCTGGGCCGCCAGCGTGATGCCGACCACTGGAGCGATCGCGCTGACATGCTGCTGCGCAATGCGGAGGAAGCCGGGTGGGACGGAGGCTGGTACCGCCGAGCCTATGATGACGAGGGGCACGCGCTGGGTTCCGTGGAGGAACCCGAATGCCGTATCGATTCAATCTCGCAAAGCTGGGCAGCCTTTGCCGGGGCAGACCCGAACCGCGTCGAGCGGGCGCTGGCATCGGCGCAAGCCGAATTGATCGACGAAGAAGCCGGTCTCGCGCGGCTATTGTGGCCGCCCTTCGACAAGGGGCTGCGCGATCCCGGATATATCAGGGCCTATCCGCCCGGGCTGCGTGAAAATGGCGGCCAGTATTCCCATGCTGCGGCGTGGCTTGGCCTGGCGCTGGCACGATCGGGCAAAAGCGATGCAGCGCTCGACATCTTTCACATGATCTGCCCGGTGCGGCGGACATCAAGCGAGGCTGGTGCGAAACTATACCGGTTGGAGCCATACGTGACTGCCGGCGATATTGCATCGGCGCCGCCGCACAGGGGGCGCGGCGGATGGAGCTGGTACACCGGTGCCGCGTCTTGGACCTGGCGATTGGGGGTGGAGGGGCTGCTCGGGATCAATCTGATCGGCGGCAAGGTGCGCATAAACCCTTCGCTGCCGGCGGATTGGCCCGGCTACCGCGCAACCCTGCGCCGGGATGATGCGTCGATCACCATTTCGGTCGAACGGCAGGGGGCAGGCCCGTCTAAAGAAGTGACCGTCGACGGGAAAGATCACCCGCAGGAGGAAGCCATCGCCTTCCCCCCAAGCGGCGAGACGCGCCAAGTAGAAATCAAGCTGGCCGATCCGGCCAAGGTAGTTGCGGGTGAGCAGACATGACGGACGCTTTGGTCAGGGATTTCGAACAGATATCGCGGGGCGATGTTGCAAGCGTAGGCGGGAAGAACGCATCACTGGGGGAATTGATTGGCGCGCTCGTGCCGCAGGGTATCGCTGTTCCGCCGGGCTTTGCCACCACAGCCGACGCATTCCGGCTTTTCCTGTCGCACAACCGGCTGGAACCGCTGATTGCGCAGCATCTCTCAGCGCACGCGCGCGGCGAGGCAACATTGGCAGAAACCGGAAGGGCAATCCGGCAGGCGATCACCGCTGGAAAATGGCCTGACCGATTGCACGGTGCAATCGTGGACGCGTATCGTGTCCTGTCCGCCCGTGTGGGCGATCTCGAAACAGCGGTGGCAGTTCGGTCAAGCGCAACCGCCGAAGACCTGCCGGAAGCAAGCTTTGCCGGGCAGCAGGAGACCTTCCTCAACATTAGCGGAGAGGAGGCGCTGCTGGCGGCGTGCAGGCGGTGCTATGCCTCGCTTTATACCGACAGGGCGATATCCTACCGTGCTGCCTATGGGTTTGCTGAAGCCAGCGTCGCGCTTTCGATAGGGGTGCAGAAGATGATCCGTTCCGACACGGGCGGGTCAGGCGTTATGTTCTCGATCGATACGGAGACCGGGTTTCCCGGCATCGTGATGGTGGATGCAGCATGGGGAATGGGCGAAAATATCGTTCAGGGCGCGGTCGAGCCGGATAGCTGGCAAGTGTTCAAGCCGCTATTGGGCAATCCTGATCTGTCGCCCGTGGTGGCGAAGACACGCGGAGCCAAGGCGCTGAAGTTGATCCATTCGGACGGCGGGGGCGATGCGACGGTCAATGTTGAAACCTCGGAAGAAGAGCGCGCCCGGTTTGTCCTGACTGATAGCGAAGTTCTCAAACTGGCCCGCTGGGCTGTGCTGATCGAGAAACATTATGGCTGCCCGATGGATATCGAATGGGCGAAGGATGGCGCCGACGGCGCGCTGTTCGTGGTGCAGGCGCGGCCCGAAACCGTCCATTCGCGAGCGGATGCGGGCACCCTGCGCGCCTTTTCCCTTCGCGGGGAAGGGCCGCCCATTGTCACCGGCCTCGCCATTGGAGAAGGCGCCGCTGCAGGACAAGTGTGCCTGATTGAAAGCGCTGCAGATATCGAACGGTTCACCGACGGGTCGGTGCTTGTCACATCGACAACCGATCCCGACTGGGTCCCGATCATGCAGCGCGCAGCGGCGATTATTACCGACCATGGCGGGCGAACATCCCACGCGGCGATTGTCGCCCGCGAATTCGGGCTGCCTGCCATTGTCGGCACCGGGAATGCCACGCAGCTGGTCCAGAGCGGCCAGATGGTCACAGCCGACTGCACGAAGGGCGAGATCGGAGTTGTGACGCAAGGTGCGGCAGAGATTTCGGTCGAGGCGATCGATCTTGCCGGTCTGCCTGAAACGCGGACGAAATTGATGCTGAACCTTGCCGATCCTGCCGCTGCCAGTCGTTGGTGGCGGCTGCCAAGCGATGGTGTGGGGCTGACGCGCATGGAATTCGTAATCGCCAACACGGTCAAGGTCCATCCACTGGCATTGGCGCGTTTCGATCAGCTCGACGATCCTGCCATCCGCGACCAGATTACCGCGATGACGGCGGGATATGCCGACAAATCCGACTACTTCATCGACCAGTTGGCGCTTGGGCTGTCGAGGATTGCAGCAGTCGCCTATCCCGAACCGGTCATCATCCGGATGAGCGATTTCAAGACCAACGAATATGCCGGTTTGATCGGCGGTGCCGCGTTCGAGCCGGCGGAAGAAAACCCGATGCTCGGCTTCCGCGGTGCGTCGCGGTATTATTCGCCGCTCTACCGCGATGGGTTCGAACTGGAATGCCGCGCAATCAAGCGCCTGCGCGAAGAAACCGGTTTCGCCAATGTAGCGGTGATGATCCCGTTTTGCCGGACACTGGAGGAGGCCGACCGGGTGCTTGAGGTGATGGCCGGGGCTGGTCTTGCACGGGGCCAAAACGGGCTGGAAGTCTATATGATGTGCGAGATCCCCTCCAACGTGATCCTGGCGGCACAGTTCGCCCAGCGGTTTGACGGGTTTTCCATCGGCAGCAACGATCTCACCCAGCTGACCCTTGGCATCGACCGCGATTCCGAGCTGCTTTCCGAACAGTTCGATGAGCGCGATCCGGCGGTGGAATGGATGATCCGCCATGTGATCGAAGAGGCCCGCAAACAGGATACGAAAACGGGGCTGTGCGGGCAGGCGCCCAGTGACCACCCCGAATTTGCGCAATTTCTGGTCGATTGCGGAATTGACTCGATATCCGTGACCCCCGACAGTTTCGTGAAGGTGAAGCGGCAGATTGCAAAGGCAGAGGCGCGACAATCTGGCGATAATACCTGAAGGAGGTTCCAACCGATGCCAAACACCCGCCGATGCTGAATATCGCCACGCTCACGCTTAACCCGACCATCGATACCGCTTGCGAGGTCGAGCGGGTTACTGACACCCGCAAATTACGCGCGACCGGCGAACGCCATGATCCGGGTGGCGGGGGCATCAACGTGGCGCGCGTGTTCGTCAGGCTGGGCGGCAATGCGCGCTGCTATTACTTGTCCGGCGGGGCCACCGGGGTCGCGCTCGACGGGTTGCTGGACCTGCATCAACTGGTCCGGACCAAAATCGGAATCGCCGGGCAGACCCGCGTGAGCACGACGGTCCATGAAACCAGCACGGGTCTGGAATACCGGTTTGTACCGGGCGGCCCAACGATTGCGGAAAGCGAATGGCTCAGTTGCCTCGACCTTTTGGCCGAGGCGCGGTGCGATTATCTTGTGGCGAGCGGATCTCTGCCTGTCGGTGTGCCGGATGACTTCTACGCCCGCATTGGTGCGATCGCGCAGGAGCGTGATTTTCGATTGGTCCTCGACACGTCCGGCGCGGCGCTGGCGGCGGGGCTATCTGGCGGGGGTGTTTACCTAGCCAAACCCAGTATCGAGGAATTTCGCGCCCTGGTTGGAAGTGACCTGATAACAGAGCGCGAGATCGAAGAGGCCGCGATGGATATCATCAAACGCGGCGGGGCAGAGATATTGGCGATCACGATGGGCAGCGACGGGGCCTTGCTCGCCAGCAAGGCGGGCACGCTGCGTTTGCCTGCCATTGCGGTCGAAACCCGCAGTGCGGTCGGCGCAGGGGACAGTTTCGTTGCCGCCATGGTTTACGCCCTCGGTCACGGAGACAGCACCGAGAGGGCGTTTCGCTATGGCCTCGCGGCGGGCGCCGCAGCGGTGCTTACGCCCGGTACCGACATGTGCCGGGCGGACGATGTCGAGCGGCTGTTCCAGCAAGCGAACGCTGTGTCCTGACCCTGCGCGGCGTAAGGGCCTGCGGTCCGGCTAAGGCAATTTGCGTAATTACCTCTACCTGCTCCCAAGCCATTTTCGGATGCGCATTTGAGCAGGTGGAGGGCTATCATGCCGGAACTGATGAAAGCGGCTATATTCATTGAACCAGGACGGATTATCCTGGGCGAAAAGCCGATCCCCGATGTCGGGCCGCTCGATGCGCTGATCCGCATCACCACCACCACGATCTGCGGCACCGATGTGCACATTTTGAAAGGGGAATACCCGGTCGAGGCAGGCCTGACAGTGGGGCATGAGCCCGTCGGCGTGATCGAAAAACTTGGATCTTCGGTGACCGGTTTCGAGGAAGGGCAGCGGGTCATTGCAGGGGCGATCACCCCCTCGGGCACATCCAATGCATCTTTGTGCGGATTTCATGCCCAATGCGGCGGTCAGGAAGGGCACGGCTGGAAAGCCATTGGCGGTTGGCGGTTCGGCAATACGATCGACGGCGCACAGGCGGAATATCTGCTCGTGCCCGATGCAATGGCCAATCTGGCCCCGATCCCCGATGGCCTGACCGACGAGCAGGTTTTGATGTGCCCGGATATCATGTCGACCGGTTTCGGCGGCGCTGAGGCAGGCCGGATACGGATCGGAGATACGGTGGCGGTGTTCGCGCAGGGGCCGATCGGTCTGTGCGCGGCGGCGGGCGCGCACATGATGGGCGCCACCACGATCATCGGCGTGGAATCTGTGCCCGCCCGGATGGAAATGTCGAAGAAAATGGGGGCAACCCATGTGGTGGATTTTTCAAAGGTCGATCCGGTCGACGAGATATTGAAGATTACAGACGGCAGGGGCGTGGATGTCGCGATCGAGGCGCTGGGCACGCAGGAAACTTTCGAAGGTGCCTTGCGGGTTCTGCGCCCCGGCGGGACGCTGTCGTCACTGGGCGTGTATTCGGGCGATCTGACCATCCCGCTCGATGCGTTTTCCGCCGGTCTGGGAGACAACACGATCCGTTCGACACTTTGCCCGGGCGGAAAGGAAAGAATGCGCCGGTTGATGGAGACGGTGGAATCCGGCCGGGTCGATACAGGCCAATTGGTCACTCACCACTATCCGCTCGACTCGATCGAGGATGCGTACGAATTGTTCGCCAATCAGCGAGACGGTGTGCTGAAGGTGGCGATACGCACCTGATGTCAGCGGATGCGCAAACGCCGGCCAGCGCCGGTCCGGGTCCGCAGTTGGCAACGCCGACAGAGCCCGCCATTCCGCAGCCATATTCGCGCTTCGCCCTGATTGCCCTGATTTGTGCGGGGCTGGTGCTTTGCTATCTTATCACCGCGCCGTTTATTGCCGCTCTGGTATGGGCATTCACTCTGGCAGTACTTTTCGCACCGGTTGAGGCGCTGTTCAGGGCGCGTTTCCCGTTTCCTGCGCTGACGGTTTCAGTCACGATGGTTCTTGCCGCCATCCTTGTGGTCGCACCGGTCATATTCGTGTCTGCAGCATTGATCGATGCGGTTGCGGACAGCGCAGGGGCAATGGCCGGTTTGCGTTCGGCGGATGATTTGCCCCGGTTGGCGAGGGACTATCCCGCCATCGCCCCGGCCCTTGCCTGGATCGAGGGATTTGCGGATTTCCCGTTGATTTTCCAGTCGCTCGGCGAACGGCTTGAACAATGGGGGACGAACCTCGTGGTCGGCTCGATCACCGGTACGATCACCTTGCTGCTAACCTTCTATTTCCTGTTTTATATGCTGCGCGACCGTGTGCGTATCGTACAGGCCATAGGCGAGACCCTGCCGCTTGATGCGGTTCAGTTCGGCTCGCTCGTCCAAGATCTGAAGAAGACCGTATTTGCATCCGTTTATGGCACTGCGGCCGTTTCAGCGCTGCAGGGACTACTGGGCGGGCTGGTATTCTGGTGGCTCGACCTGCCATCGCCGGTATTCTGGGGTGTGGTCATGGGATTGCTGGGCATCGTCCCCTTCCTGGGCGCCTTTATCGTATGGGTGCCGGTTGCCATTATCCTGATGCTTGACGGGCAATGGAGCGAAGCTTTGATCCTGATCGTGTGGGGTACCTTCGTCGTCGGCCTGATCGACAACATCGTGTACCCGGTGCTGGTTGGCCGCCAACTGGCGCTGCATTCGGCAGTGACGTTCATCGCCATTGTCGGCGGCATTATCGTGTTCGGTGCGCATGGCTTCGTGCTGGGGCCGTTGGTCGTCGCGGCTGTGTTGTCGCTGGTCACAAGTCTCCGCAACAGCTGAGGACGGCTATCCTTCCGCTCCCAAAGGCGATTTGTCCGCCAGATTTCCGCGAGCCTCTGCCAGCAGTGATACAACCTCCTGATCGCTGGTCTGGTCAAACACCGTATAATGCGCCCCCACCGAGTAAAAGGGATCGGGAGCGATCAGGCAGATGATCTCGTCACACAGGGGGCGCAGCATGGCTAGCGAGGTGCGCGGGGCAACGGGAACGGCAAGGATCAGCTTGTGTGCGCCTGCTGCCGCCAAAGCTTCCAGCGCGGCCCGCACGGTGTTGCCTGTGGCGATACCGTCATCAACAACGATTACCGTCCTGTTGGCTAGCGGAACCGGCGGCCCTGTGCGGTATGCGTTTCTGCGCCGCTCTATCTCGGCCAGTTCTGTTGCAATGGTGGTCTTGATGTAATTGTCGCTCGCGCCGACCGCCCGTGCGGCATCGTGATCGATGACAACATGCGGCGCCGCCCCGTCTACGAGCGCGCCAATACCGTATTCCTTGTGGCCAGGCGCACCAATCTTGCGCACCATGACGATGTCGAGGGGCGCGCCAAGCTCCTGTGCGACTTCAAAGCCGACCGGGACACCTCCGCGCGGCAGGGCGAGAACCACGGCATCGCTCAGATCTGCCTTGGCCAACACTTGGGCCAATGCCCGTCCGGCCTGCGCGCGATCGTGGAAATGGGCGCTGCCGTTAGTCATGCTGCCACCCCCGGATGTTGGCGGAACCAGTCGATGGCAAGGTCAACCACCTGGCGCAGCGCCCCCGGTTCTTCGAACAAATGCCCCGCACCCGGGACGATCGCCATCGTATGTTCGCAGTTCATCGCAGTCGCTGCGGCTTCGTTAAGGCCGACAACCGCGCCATCGAGCGCTCCGACGATCAGCAGGGTCGGTGCTGTAACGTGGGCGAGGGCAGACCCGCCTGCCAGATCGGGGCGTCCGCCGCGCGATACGATTGCCGCGATACGCGGATCGCCGGCTGCGGCCTGCAATGCGGCGCCCGCCCCGGTGCTGGATCCGAAATAAGCAGGCGCAAGTCCAGCCAGTTCTCGCCTGTGTTCGGCCCAGTCTGCGGCCATATTCAGACGAGAGGCGAGCAAAGCGATATCGAAAACATTACGCCGGTCGCGTTCCTCCTCCGGGGTGAGAAGATCAACCAGCAGCGTGGCGAACCCAGCGCCGCGCAGCTCATGGGCAACATAATTGTTACGCGGGCTCAGCCTTCCGCTTCCGCTGCCGTGGGCAAAGATGACAAGTCCCCGCGCATTTTGCGGAATACCGAGCAGCGCCTTCAATTGAGGGGCGGTGCCGATCGTGACTTCACGGCAATCGTCGATGGTTTGCTCCACGGTCACATCAGCCTCACAGTCCGAACGGCCAGATTTCCGGTGCGCCGTGCGGCCGTTCGCTGCCCAGCGGGGTGACCGCGCGGGTTTCTTCAAACCAGATATAGGCATCGAATTGCTCGCCCAGCACGGCCTCGAAGTAATGGCTCAGCAATTCGGTTTCGGGACGGTAAACCACCCCCACCGCGCGCTCGAGCATGGCCTGTCCCAACGCCTCGGCCAGGTCTCCATCACGGTTGTGCCGCCAGTCGATCAGGCATCTGTTCAACCCGATCTTGCGGAACGCGGCCTCCCAACTGTCATCTCGTGCCGGACGCAACTGCATGACTTGCATTTCCCCGCCCCAGTCCGATGCCGCGGCCACTGTTCCGCGATCCGTGCCAAAACCGATGAGAACCGCGTCAGTCCCGTAAGCCGTTCTGACAAGCTCGCCGATATTGAACTCTCCGCGCCAGCCCATGGCAGTGGCAGCAGCGTTTCCGACATGGGAATTGTGCGCCCATACCACCGCCCGGGCATCGCGGTGATGCGCCATCAACGCTTGCAGGGTTTCGAACATGTGCCGGTCGCGGAGATTCCAGCTTTCTTTCGCGCCGCGGTAGATCGAACGGTAATATTGCTCCGCTGCGCGCACGATCCTGGCATTGCGTTCCGCGTCGAAGAACGCCTCACCATCGTCGGCGATCCAGTCCATCCTGCGGGCAAGCAAATCGCGCAATTGCTGCACCACCGCGTCTTCGCACCGGGCAAATCTGCTGGTTGCGGTTGTGCGGCCGTATAGCTGCGGATCATCTTGCCACGGGGTCAGGCACCCATACCTCTCACGTGCTTTTTCGGCTTCGGCGGGTGCATGCCGGTCGAGATAGCGGGTCACCGCATGGATGGATTCGCCCAAGCTGTATATGTCCAGCCCGCGCAGCGATACGCGGCGATCTTCGGGCAGGTCTGCGTTGAAACCGCGCAGCCAGTCGATGAACGAGAGCATTTCCTGATTGCGCCACATCCATGTCGGGAACCGGGCAAAGGGCTGGCCAAGCCGCGGCCGCGGACCGGCGTGGCGGACGTAGTCATCCAGCCTCGCGATGTCGGGCCAATCCCCTTCGACGGCGATGATTGTGAAGCCATGTCTTTCCACGAGCATTTTCGAGATCGCGGCCCGGGCGGCATAGAATTCGTGTGTGCCGTGCGTTGCCTCGCCCATCAGAACCACGCGGGCATCGCTGAATTGTTCGAACGCGTCAGCGAAATCGGGCGCATCGGGCGAGGGCAACGCCCCGGCATGGGGCCGCATTAGAGCGGCAATATCGGAATTTGCGGCAAGGGACGGGCTATGGACCGTCATCGTTTTCGGACCTTTTCCTCATATCAAAAAAAGCACGCTTTGTGCTTGCATACGAAGAATGAACGCAGGTCCAAACGCGGCCTATACGTAAGTTTCCGGCCCGGTGTGACCAGGATTTCTGGTGGTGCAGGCCGGGTTTGGGCGCCGCAGAATGCCAGGCCCGGCGCCTGAAAAGACCAACCGCATGCCTGCCAAACACAGGAAATCGACTGGCGTTATGCGCTGCGAGGAACCTGCAGGACACCGCAGCGTTTACTGCCCATGACCGCCGCTGATAAAACCCTCGCGCTTGTCGTAGATGACGAAGCGCTGATTGCTTACGACCTGAGCACCACGGTGGAGTCGCTTGGTTACGATGTAATGGGTCCGGCACTTTCGCTGGACGAGGCAATGTCGCTGGTTGATGAGCAGACACCGGACGTCGCGCTGCTCGATATCAATATCGCCGGTGATCTTGTGTGGCCATTGGCCCGGCGTCTGATAACGACCGACTGCCAGATCGTGTTTATCAGTGCGAAGAACTGCCACGCCGAGCTTGCCGGCGAATTCTCCGGCGCGCAATTTATCGACAAGCCAGCATCGCAGACCGAAATCTGCGAGGCGCTCAGCACTGTCAAAATCGCGGGCTAGGCCCCTTCCGGCAAAAGATCGAAGGTCAGCGTTCGGATATAGCCGTTATCGCTGCGATGGCCTTCTATCGTGCCTTTCAGCTGTCTGACGGTAGCTTCGATCAAGCGCGTTCCGAACCCGCTTGAGATGTCGGTTTCGGAACGGAAACCGCTTTCTTCCCATTTGAGAAGAACTCTCTGGCCTTCGACCTTCCAGTCGACATGCAGCTTCCCGTCCGGGATCGACAGCGCTCCGTATTTGGACGCATTGGTGGCCCATTCATGGAATATCAACGCAAGAGGGGTCAGTTGGGAGGTCTTCACCTCGATTGCGCCGCCTGACGTCTTGAAGTCCTGAGAACTCAAGGTCGGCGAAACCACCGTTTCGATCAGTACCTCCAGCGAAATCTGCTCGGCTTTGCTCGACCGGTTGGTCAGGGCGTGTGACTGCCCCAGTGCATAGATGCGCTTGCGCAGATCATTCGCGAATTCTCCCACCTCGTCAGCTTCTGCCGAAGTGATTGAAATCATCGCCGAAATGACCGCGAACAGGTTTTTCACCCGGTGGTTCATTTCGCTGATCATCATTTCGCGCTGTTCAAGGATCTCGCGTTCCGAAGTGATGTCGTAGGTCACACCGATGAACTTCTTCATATCGGTCAGGCTGAGACGCCGGCCCAACCCGTGCAGCCAGCGGTATGAACCGTCGGCGAGCGGCACGCGAAACACCTCATCGAAATCCTCATCGCCGTCCATTGCCTTGCGCAGCGAAGAGTTGATGCGATCCCGGTCGGCTGACGGAAGCTTGGCCAGAATGGGTTCCATCGTGGCGCCTTCGTCATCTTCGTTCAGACCGAGCAGGCTGCGTTCCGTGGCGTCGAGTACTGTCCTGTCGGTCGAAGGTTCGTATTCCCAGATACCGATCCCGGCGACTTCGAGAGCCAGCCTTAACCGTTCGCGTTCCTGCTGCAGATCGCTTTCCAGGGCGAGAGCCTTGGTTACATCGGTGAAGACCAGAGTTGCGCCTTCGATCGAGCCGTCGAGATTCTGGTATGGCACCACCCGGCCGATGAATTGGCGGCCATCTGCCGAAACCTGTGACCGATACTCGCTCACACGACCCTGCTCGGCAGCCTTGCTGGCGAGGCTCACATATTGCTGATCATCCAGCTGGGTTTCGATCGACGACAGCGGACGGTCGATGTCGGCACTGGAAATCGCGAAGATGCTGCCCGCTGCTTCTGTAAAGCTGCGGATCTTGAGGTCTGCATCGACCACCATCACGACCATATCGGTAGAATCGAAGAAGTTTTTCAGGTCGGCATGGGCCACCGTAACCTGGTCGACCTTGTTCTTCAGCTCGTCATTGACGGTTGTGAGCTCTTCGTTTGTCGATTGAAGCTCCTCGTTCATCGACATCATTTCTTCGTTGCTGCTCTTGAGCTCCTCATTGGTTGTCTCAAGCTCTTCAACCGTCGACCGAAGCCTGTGCCGGGTCGATTGCAATTCTTCCTCCAGGAAGCGCAGTTGCCCGTCTTCAACCTCGAAATCCTCGCCGAAATCCTCGCCGAATGGTTCAACACTGCCAGTGTCGCGAAGGACTAGCAGGTAGGCAACCTCGTTCACAGGTTCGCAGACTACTGTCGTCGGCAGGCGGCCGAACTCAGTCGCGATTTCGACATCCCGCTTGATGACCCGCCGATTGGTGCCGCGCACCTCGCGCAGCATTGGGCCAACCAGTTCGCGCAGTCCGGGCCGCGCCAGCGAAGGTACGTGGATGTTGCGTTCAAGGCGGTCAGGAAAGTTCAGAAATTTGCCTGCACTGCCCCAGCGCTCCAGCAGGATGCCTTCTTCGTCTAGCAGTAGCGACACAGGCGCATATTTGTCTGCGATGCGTTTGAGCGCGGCGATTTCGGTCGGATTGCTCCGTGGAACGCTTTGCGAGGTTTCCGTTTGAACCCGTTTGGTGAACGTGGCGGGCCGTGATCTGCTGGCCTGCATCGTATAACGGCTCTTCACGTCTTTCCTTTTGAACAGCCGGGCAGACTGATCGACTATTTCATACAGATCGTCGAAGCGTCCGATCGCCTCGGACGAGCCGAGAAACAGGTAGCCATCGTTGCGCAGAGAGAAGTGGAACAGCGGCAGGACCTGCTGCTGAAGGGCATCATCGAAATAGATCAGCAGGTTGCGGCACGACACCAGATCAATGTTGGAAAATGGCGGGTCGCGTACGAGGTTGTGGAGACTGAAGCGGACCATGTCCCTGATCTTGGGCGCGATGGTGAAGGAATCGCTGGAACAGATGGTGTAGGCGGAACGGTATTCCTGGGGAATGTCGTCCAGCGCCGACAGCGGATAGGTACCCGACCTTGCGATGCTGAGCATCTTTTCATCAATGTCGGTCGCGAAGATCTGGATATAGGGAAATACATCGAGCCGTTTGGATGCCGCGGCAAACATCATCGCAATGGTGTAAGCTTCCTCGCCACTGGAACAGCCGGCGATCCAGATCCTCAGCTCACTGGCATTTCTGGAGTTTTCGACCATCGGCTCGATCACATCGCGCCTCAGGGTTTCGAACTCCTGCGTGTCGCGGAAAAACTTGGTCACATTGATCAGCAGGTCGCGGAACAGCGCGCCGCATTCCTCGTGATCGGCCCGAACCCGCTTGACGTATTCGCGCGCATCCTCGGTCCCGAGTACCTGCATCCGGCGGGCGATGCGCCGCACCAGTGTCGCGCGTTTGTAGCCGGAGAAATCATGACCGACCTCTTCGCGCAGGATTTCGCAAAGCTCGTCGATATTGTCGATCACTTCGGATGCTTCGTCTTCCAGACCGCGGCCATCGGGATTGCGGTCGAAGAACTTGCGCAGGGAATCGATGATTTCAGATGGTTGGCATTCAATGTCGACCAAGCCGGTGCCGATCGCAGAGACGGGCATACCATCATACCGTGCGGTGTCGGGCTGCTGTGCAATACACAGGCCGCCATGTTCCTTGATGGCGCGCAGCCCGCGGCTGCCATCGGCGCCGGTCCCTGAAAGGATTACGCAGGCGGCCAGTCGCTGGCGGTCTTCGGCCAGGCTTTCGAAGAAATCATCGATTGGCCGGCGCATTCCGCGGGGGTCGGTAAATTCGGTCAGCTGAAGCACGTTGTCATGCACCGCCAGCCCGTGGCCCGGAGGGATGACATAAACATGGTCCATTTCCAGCGGTTCGCCGCCTTCGGCCTGCTTGACCGTCATCAAGGTATAACGCTCGATCAATTGGGCCATCAGCGATTCGTGCGTAGGATCGAGGTGCTGGACCACGACAAATGCCATGCCGGTCGGGTCAGTGAAGCCCTGAAACATTTCGCGCAACGCCTCGAGGCCGCCCGCCGATGCGCCTACCCCCACGACAGGCACCGGTTCTTCCATTTCGCTCACTTCTGCTTCCCTTGCCGCAGGATCAATCGTCCAGCTTGGCCTGCGCGATCAACGCATGACTGGAAGCGAGGGTATCATAATTGCCGAGCATAACCAGTCCCATCTCTCCGCCAATCTGGCCTAACTTGCGCAAATCGCTGCTCAAAGCTTCCCGGTAATACCGGTCCGCGTCGGGTTCAAAGCGTCCGGCGTCGAATTGTGAGCCAAGAAAATAACGAACTGCACCGTTCTCCCGCAGCTTGGTAATGTAGACAAGGTTCAGGAAAGCGGTGCCGTCCTTTCGTTCATTTGCCAAGGCGAAACGGCCGTCATTCTTGCCTGGATCGGTCAGAAGATCCCGCAGGCGTTTGCGCACCGGGCCGCCGCCGCCCGCTGGTTGCAGGAACCGGCAGTTGCGCCCGAGCACTTCATCCGGCTCATAACCGCACAAATCGTAGAAAGGCTGATTGGCGGCAATGATCGGTAAATCATCGACCGCCGCGTCAGCAATTGTCAGCGCGATTTTCGAACTCTCCAGAAGGTCGAGGATTCCGGAGGGCAGGTCATGGGCTGGGAGGCTATCAGTCATGCAGATGGCCTACACGCGGCGGTCAGCTTGGGAAAGACGGGTAGAGCACAGGACATGCGTAATGCGTGTCTTGAAGCGGAGAATGCGGATGACCGATGTGCAGGCAATACAGGCGAAAAATTGCAGTTAACCGGATTTCACGGCTTATTTTAATCACGATAATCGCAAAAATATGCGCTGCTTCACCGCCTGAATTGCACTGAAATTCCTCGGTTTTCAGGTCTAGCAGCGAACATGTGCACCAAGCCTTAACCTTAACCGGTAGGCTGATTTCAATCATGCCTGTCTAGCCAGAGTGGATGTTCCGCCAAAGTGAGAATGTCTGATGTATAGCAAACTCGTATCCCTTGGGGCGGCCGCCTGCGTTCTGGCTTCGCCTGCCGCCGCTGCCACCTATGGTGTCAAACTTCAGGGCTTCGTGCCCGTAACGTGCAATGTCTCGACCCAGAATGCGGTCGTGAACGTGAACGCCGACATGGTCGAGATCGGCCAGGTTCGCGAATTCTGCAACAATGCCGCAGGTTATACCGTCCACCTCGACTACAATCAGTCGATGACCGGCGCAAAGCTGTTGGTCAGCGGACGCGAGATCGACCTTACCGACGCCGGGACGGTTGCATTTGCGACTGAAGCCAACGCAGCGATCAAGACGCGCGACCTGTCGCTCGATCTGGCAGGCGTAGAAAATCTCGATAATCTGCAGATTTCTTTCCGGATCAGCCCCCGCTAAGTTTCGCGGGAAATCAATCGCGCAATCCTTTGCGCAATCAAAAAGCGGCGGGAGCCTGAGTGCTGCCCGCCGCTTTTTGCTGTCTGCCCGAATTTGCCTAAAGGGCGGGGCAGTTCAATCCGCCCGGCGTGCCGCCTGCAAGCGGGGCCAGCGTGATGCTGATTATATCCTGATAATCCGGGCTCGGCGCCTTTGTGCTCCCGCCCTCAGCCAGTTCAGCCGATAGCGGCAATTGCCTGACTGCCAAGCCCGCACGCTGGCATACCACCGTGGTGAAAGCCGGGCTGGCGTTATCGACGGTTTGACCAGCGAAAGTTGCCGAATAATTCAGCCTTTGCGACGGATCGCCCAGATTGCCGCCGGGGAAGGTCATCCGGTATCCGTTCTGCGACACCATATCGACGGTATAGGGGCCGGAACTGCGCACGTTGACCCAGCCTGACTTGGTGTAGTTCAGCTGGTCGGCGGCGATATCGGTATCGGTTTTGTCGCCAATCTCGCCAAAATCAAGCACGTGGCCGGAATAGCTGGCCTGCAAACCGCTCAGCACCTTGATCGGGAAGCTGACAGCGTTGGGGATTGTGCCGGCGTCTTCGAATGGCGGTCCGCCGCCGGTTCCCTTGCAGCCAAAATTCACATCGAAATCGAGCGTTTGCGAAGCTTCGATGTCCAGATTTGCCGGCAGTGTAACGTCGAAATCGACGGTCACGAAGTCAGATGCCGTATTGTTGCCGGTAAACTCGACAATCGTATATCCCGGCGGCGTATTGGTCGACAGATCGATCAGAGGACCCGGCGAACCGAAATTGTAGAAGATGTTCTGGTTGGTGCCGTAAATATTGACTGAACCGGCAGCTGAAACCGGCACGATGGTGGAATTGTCCGTCTCTGATCCCTGTCCGGTCAGGTAAAAGCCGACATGCGACGTTTTCGCGCCGCCGCCGGGATTGATCCGCTGCATGGTCAGTGTGATGCGCGTCGTCGGCAGTCCGACCGGGCTGAACGGATCATAGATTGCAGCCTGTGCGGTGGCACTGCCGGTGATGCCGCAAGTGACCGACTGAGCCGCTGCGGGTGTGGGCGCTGCGAGCCAAGCCAGAGCGGGCAAGGCGGACAGCGCGACTTTTCGAGTGATTGATCCGAACATCTTACTGCCTTCCACTTGTACGAATGGGCCCGAGCCTGACGATGTTGACTTCCGGGTTGTCAGGGATCGTGATCTCTGCCGAGCTGCGATCATCGTCCAGCATTTCCAGACGCCATTTGCCCGGTGCCAGGCCGGGAATGCCAAAGCGGCCTTCGCGGTTCGTGAATATCTCATAACTCATCGGATTGTCTTTATCGACTTCCGTGATCTTGCCGATTGCAAGCGAAACAGGCTCGCCGTCAGGGTTTAGAAGCGTGCCGATTGCAGTCATCGAATATTCCGACCCGACGATCATCTTGTAGCCGCTGCGATATTGCGGAAGGACACGGAAGGTCCCCGTGTCGAGGTCTGTCCCTGCCGAGGATTCGGGTGCTTCAACTGCCACTGTCCGCTCCGAATAGGAATTGAGACTGGGGTGCACGCCAGCACCGAATGTGGCGGTGTCGGCGACATAACCTGCAACGCTCGGGTCGATCAGGATCTTTTCGCCCTTCAGTTTCTCGTGCGGTTTTACGATCGCGAAACTGTCGTAGATCGGCCTGCCAATGGCGAGGCTGTCTCCGGCAAATGCGATCGAGGATGCCATGCGCAGCGTCGAGCGCTGTGACCGCGACTGGCCGAAATCACCGGCAAAGTCGCCAAAGTGCGAAAGACCGAATTCGCCGACATTCGAATAGTAATTGCCATTGAAGTTGAAGCCGCTGCCGAAATCGCTGCGTTCGATATCGGCGCTGAGATTGAACGATCCGACACCCTGGCCTGTCAGCGTCTGGAACGAGGCACGCGCACGGTTGTCGCGGCTATCGAACTGGACGCGGGCGCTGGAGAACCCGCCGAGGCGGATGTTGAGCGAAACCATGCCGCTGACCTCGTCGCGGAACAGGTTCTTTTCGTATCGTGCCTCTGCAGTGAAGCTGATGCGGTCGTTTACGCGGTATCCGCTGGACAGGCGGTAGCTGTGCTGGTCGGCAAAGCCGTTGCGTCCTTTGGAAAACCGCCCGTCCACGCCGACATAGGCGCGTTCGTTGATCGCGTGCGAATAGCCACCGCCCAATTCAACCTCGTACGGATTTACCGGCAGGAAGAACGAGATCGGGGCGAATTTCTTGCTTCGCGTTTCGACAAACAGATTGAGCGAATCCGCATAACCCTGTGGGCGCTGGAACAGGCGCTGGAAGGAAACCGTCCCGGCCCAGCCTTCGCCCACATTGTCGACATGCGACGCGGCGAGGTTGCTGGAGAAGGTGCCGATGGCTGTGCCGAACACCGCCTCGACCCCGCCCATGGCGGAATTTTCATCCAGTTGCAGGTTGCCGCCAAGCGTCAGCTGGTCGGAAATGCCGTGACGAACGAAACCGGTAAAGACCAGATCGTTCGAATAATCGGGGCCGGTCGGGCCAAGCGGCGCCTGAACACCGGCGTAAACACCGAATTCGGTCAAGCCTTTGGCAAGCTGCGTCTGGTCGAGGAAGATATTGAAGCGCAGCGTTTCCTGCCGCCCGCTATCATCGATGATATTGATGCGAATGTCATTCGCGCCCTGAGTGTAGGGGAAATCATTGAGGTTGTAATTGCCCGGGTTCAGCCGCACCCGGCGGGCGAGCGATCCGTTCACATACACTTCAACGGTTGCAGCCCGTTCGAGCAGGAACGAACGGTTGCCGCGCGGCCGGATGATCTGCTGCGGGCGTAGTTCGCTGTAAGAACGCGCGAGTGAAAGGCCCGCAATATTGGGCGTCACCTGGAATGCGCGTGCCACCGGCTGCAAATCACCCGCTGTCAGGCGGAACAGATTGTCCAGATCATCATAGACGACCCGCGTGCCTTGCCGCTGGAAGTCTGCCGCACCGTTCGCGCCGGGCTGCCAGAACGCTTCGCCTTCGATAACGACGTCACCGATGCGGCTAGCCCCGTCGAGGAAGAACGTCGGTTCCTGAAAGCCGGTCGAAGGGCCGTCGCTGACATAATCGAGTGCGCCGCGAATGTTGAGGTAGGCGCTGAAATTTTCGGGCTGGAGGAAATCGCCCACCCGTCCTCGGTCCAGCGCGCTGACCTGCAGGTTGCGGCTGGCGCGAAGTTCGCTGGGGATCAGGAACTGCAACGTCAGGCTGCGCGGGTCGAAGCGCAGGCCGATGCCGGAACGCTCGAATTCATCAAGCGAGATTTCCCGCCGCGCGAGCAGGGCACCGGAAATGGCCTGCAGCCTGTCGGCATCAACCGATTCCGCCAGCAGGTCCAGAATGCGCCGGGTGCTGATCCGCAGCCGGTCATCCGGCATCACAGTGACCGGCACTTCGCCCAGCAGGACGGGGCCATCATTGGCAGAAATTGTCAGCCGGATCGGGCGGTCTGTCGGGTTCAGTTCCAGCCCATCGCCCATCGACGTCTGCGGCGCGGGCAGGACAATTTCGGTTGGCTGCGAACCGCCAGCGAAATCTTCGACTTGCTCGGTCGCCTGCACCGGTGTGAAGGTGAGGCAGGTCGCAGCAGCGATGGCCAGTAGCGATGCGGCCGTACGGCGGCGGCTTGGCTTATTCAGGCGTGAATTTCGCATCAAGACTCCCCTCGCTCGACGGTAATTCCACCGGTATCTGAATGGTTCGATTGGTATTCGCACCGACCAGACCGAAACCGACGATTTGCAGCATTTCCGGACCGGATATCGATCGCTTGTAGATTTCCTTGCCGTTGGCGTCTTTCTGCGAGATGCGCAGCCGTCCATTGGAAAGGTAACCATGTGCGTTTGATGTATTGGCCAGGGTTATTGCGGGTACCGGTTTGCCATCCTGATTGGTCGCAATTTCGCTGCCGACAATTTCAAGTGCGGGTTTTGCCTGCGCTGGGGCGACGCTGACAAGGACCTGGAAATTGTACAGGATCTGGATCGCGGACTGCCCTTCGGCAAGCTGCACCGGAAGCTGGGCGACCGTCACGTAATAGTGCTTGCTGTGCGCCAGTTCGGGATCGCCGATATACTGAATCCGGAAGCTCTGCGTTTCACCCGGCTCGATCATAGCCTGAGGCGGGAAAACCAGGATGTCGCCCGGATCCGTCTTGGTGTTGACCAGCTGACCATCTTCGAAAACCAGTTCTTCGACCCGCAATTCAACCGGCAATCTGGTGGCGAATGTGTTTTCAACCGTGACCACGCGGGACATCCCGCTGCCAAAGGAGGTCAGGTTCACCACCACGGGTTGTACCGTCATGGAAGATGCCTGAAGCACAGGGAACACAGCCATTACGAAGGCTGCGGCAACTGCCAGTGCTTTCTTGAAAATTCCCATTCGTTGTTCCCGTCCCGTTAAATTCAGTTGGCTGCGGTTATCTCGATTTGCAGCGTATCTTCGTATGCACCGGCCACAAGCGGAGCGTCGGAGCCGTCAAGCGCAACATCCACCAGCAGCGCACCTTCGCCTGCATTGGGGATGGACATGGCCAGTTCGGCGCCGTCGTCCGATTGCCCGGAAAGAACCTGTCCGGCCCAGTCGAAGCGCACCTGATAGGGGAGAAACTGGACAAATCCGCCGACTGCGTCGCGGGTGCCGCCGGCGCGCTGCAATCCGCCATTGGCGGAACGCACGGTTATCTCGTGCGCGCTGTTGCAGATAACCGGCACTTCGACCTGCACGTTGACCGGTTGGGCCAGTGCGGTCTGCGGGTTGGAAAGGTTGGTGATCGAAACAGTCCCGCCGCTCGCGCCTTCGCTGGTGAAGGTCGCATTGCTGAGTGCGGAGGCATTTCCGGGCGAAACATTGCACACCGGCTGTGCCACCGCGACCACTTCGATCTGCTGGCGGCCGGTGGCATCGAAACCCGATCCGGAGAAATCCTGCGCGAGGGCAGGTCCAGCGGCAGCGATTGCCGACAGGGCTGCGCCAATTGCGCAAAGGCGAATGGAGGGACCGGTCCAGATCATTGCTGCGGCTCCAGAACTATGGTGAGCGTATCCGAATAAGCACCTGCGATCATCGGGGCATTGGCCGCCAGATTGGTGGCGCCCGCGGCGATTTCAAAACGCAGGGTCAATTCGCCGCTGGCCGCGCTTGCGATCGGTACGCTGCGTTCGGTGGTGCCGCGAACAGCCGCATCTGCCGAAAGACGCAGGACCTGATCGGTCCACCGCGCTGTCAGGTCGTAAGGAACGGCGGTTGCAAAACCCTGTGGCCGCTCCGGCGGAAGCTCGGACAATTGCCACAGTCCGTTATTCAGGCTTTCGACCCTGATCCGGTGCGCACTGTTGCACACCCCGTCCATGGTGATCTGGAACGATGCCGCCCGCGTCGACAGCGTGGCTGCATCGAGCATCTGGTCAACGCGGTAGACATTCCGGTCGGCGGTGCTGAAATTATACAGCCCGTCTTCCGATCCTGTGCCCAGCGCCAATGTGCAGATCACCGGCGTGTTGCCCGCAACCTGGAACTCCGCAGTATCTTCCACCGGGACCTCTTGCGCTGCCACTGCGGCAGGGGCCGTGAGCATCGCGGCGGAGAGGATCAGTGTCGAAAGGCTGCGGACAGACATCGCGTTTACTCCGATGCCGAAAGCGTGACGGTGATTTCACCAAGATATTCGTCATCGGCCACCGGGCGCAGAGTAGCGCCGCCAGCGGTCGCGAAATCGGATACCCCGACAGAAATGTTGCCAGTGAACGCGCTCGCGCGGTCCTGCGATGCACCAGGGTTGCTGGTGGCTGCGGTATCGAAGCTGGCCGGGGCAACGGTCCACCCGCTGGCTGTCGCGACGTAGTCGACTGCGCTGGCAAAGCCAGCAGCCGGTGTGCCGACGAAATTCAGCGCCTGCATCGGTGTCGCGTCAACCGCGATGGTGCTGCGCGAGGAGCAGAAAGCTCCTGCCAAAATCTTGTCGGGCGCGGCAAGGTCTGTCCGCAGCAGGCCGGTGGTGGTGTCCACCAGCACGCCCATGTCGAAGATCCCGCCGGTGTTGTCGGGAATGCCGACAGAGCAGAGCGGAGGAACGGTGCCGATCACCTGAAAATTCTCGCTGTCAGTGGTCGAAGGCGGGGCTTCCTGTGCAGCAAGCTGTGCAGGGGCCATTGCGATGCCAGTGAGCAAGGCTGCTAAAACTGTCTTTTTCATATCTGCCTCCTTCAGAAATCGTTTGCCGGGCCAAGCGTGACCGTGATCAGACCGGAATATTCGCCCGCAACGAGCAAGGCGTCGGACGGCGCGGCAAAATCGGCCAGCTCCATCGTCAGGTCCGAAATTTTGGGCAGCGGCTGGCTGGAACTGTTGGCATTGCCAGGCAGGCCGCTGCCATCGCTCGCCGCGCTGGTTAGCAGGTCAGCCTCGGTGGCCGACCATGGGCTGACGCTGACACGGTAATTCACCGCGCGGGAAAATCCGGTGTTGAGCGGCGCACCCGTCTGTTCGGTCATGGCGCTCGCGGTGATCGAAATCATCGTATTGGCATAATTGCAGAAACTGCCCGGCATCGTGACCTGGCGCGGCGTGATCGAGGCGGTTCGCCCGACCCGTGGGCCGGAAAGATCGATCAGGACGCCCAGATCAACCACTGCGTCGGAAGGTTCGCCCAGACTGCAGATCGGTGCGACCGATCCGATTATCTGAACTTCGCCTTCGTCGCTGTCCCCAGCAGTCTGCGCAAAGGCAGAGTGGGGCAGGACGCATGCCGACAGCGCAGCAAGGAGAAATGCTGTTCGGCTGGTTGATCTATGGGGCGTCCGGATCGTCATGGCACTACTGTGTTCCGCCTGTGGTGACGTTGGGTGCCAGAGTCACTTTGACCAGCCCCTGATAGTCACCGGCGACCATGATCCCGCCACCCGGCGTGCTCGCCGCACTCAGGACGACCGGAATCGTGCCGGCAAACATGCCGACCGATACGGGTGTGCCCGCACCGGGGCTGGCCGATCCATCGCTGCCATCCACCGAATTGGCGGTTGCAGTGGCCGTGTAATTGACCGTCGAATCGAAGCCGGCTGGCGGCGCAGCGGTGAAGGTGATGTTGGAGATCGGCAGCGCTTCGACCGTCATGGTCGCAGCGGTTCCGTTACACCAGCCCTCCAGGGTTTCGGTTGCACCGTTCACCTTTGCCGGGTCGAGCCGACCGGCGCTGCCATCGGTCCCGGGCAGCGACAGCTCGCCCAGATCGATGATCTTCGATGGCAGGGTGAAGAGACAACGATCAGCCACCTGGCCAAGGATCGTCACCTCACCTTCGGCAGGTGCGGTCTGGGCAGCGGCCCCTTGCGCGCAAAGCGCAAAGCCGATCGCTGCTGCCGGTAAAACCAGAATGTGTCTCATGATAAATACTCCTGAAGGGTATCAGTCGATCAGTTCGGCGAGATCGTGATCGAAACCGAACCGGTATAGTTGCCGGCAACCAGCACGTCCGTGACGGCAGGTGTGTGGAAACCGCTGAGGTCGACCTGAACATTGTCCGGACCTGTTGCCAGGCGGTTGCTGAGCGTGCCGCCATTGGTTGCGGTCGCGTCGGTGATGACCTGATAGGTGTCAGTGCCGCCGACGACGCTGAAATTGGCATCTGCGGTAAAGTGCACGGTATTGGCGTAGCCAGCTGGTGCAGTCGCGGCGTTGACCATCGGTGCGGCGCTGACGGCAACAGTCGGGGTTGCGGTTGTGCAGACGACACGGAAGCCGAGGTTGTTGAGATCGCTCGACGCGTTGATGTCCGCGATAGTGCGCAGCGTGCCGTCTGTATCATCCAGCGCGCCGAGATCGACGATGCCGCCAAAATCGGGGTTTGGATCATCACCGGCGTCGGTGACGATGCATTTTTCACCGACGGTTCCGTTGATGGTTACAGTGCCGCTGACGCTTTGCGCTGAAGCCGGGCTTGAAGCTGCTGCCAGAGCTGCAGCGATTGCGAATGCTCCTACTGTGTATTTCATATTCATTCTCCTTGCATTTCAATCAATTGATAGGTTCGAAACTGGATCATATGGCCCCGCTCAAAGTGACGACGAGGACATCTTGATAATTGCCGCTGACCAGCACATCTGGCGCGTTGTAAGGTCCGGCCAGAACGCGGATTGTCGAGACCGTGCCTTCGGTCGACGGGGCGTTCAAAAGCAGTCCGGTGGTTTCATCCGCCGGTCCGGTAAAGTTCACTTGTGGGCCGCCTGCGCCGCCGTAGGCTGTGCTGCAGGCTGTCGAACCCGCTACCAGCGCCGCCGCCTCGCAGCTGGCTGTCGCCACCGCGCCAGCATCACCGGCAAGGCTGAGGCCAACATCGTAAGGCGCCAGGCTCGTGTAGCCCGGTGTCAGGGCGGCATTCTGGAACAGTCCGCCGTTTGCCGAAACGACACCGACCCGGGCTGGCCCGCTGCAATCAAGTACGAAATTGAAAGTGGCGTCGAAACCGGTCACGTCGAAATCCGGCTGGCTGACAGCGCCATTGGGCGATTGACCGTCGGCAAAGCCGCACCGGCCGCCCACAGAAGCGCGTACGTAAATAGGTGTCAGAGTGATGCTGGTTCCTGCGCCGCTGCCGGGCGGAATGTCGCCGGGTGCGTATACAGTCGCAGAGATATCCTGGGCCTGAGCGGGGCTTATCGCCAACGCACAAATGGCCGCACCGAGAGCATATCGCCCGGCCTTGCCCCACCATTTGCCTAGTGCTTTCAGCACATCCCGCCCCACTTCCGTGGCGGTGTCCGGTGGTTTGCGATTCGCTGGCGAAGTTCACTTTCGCCGACGCTTGCAATCCTTAAGACATCGCCTGTTAACTTGGTAAACAAAGGCTTAAGGCTACTGCGACAGAGTCATAATTGGGGAACCTCCGTATACGTATGGCGACGTAGTTGGAGGGATGGTCGAGCCCATTAACCACGTGTAAACCGCTGTAATAAAATACGAAAAGATGCAGCGTGTCAGCTGTTGCGGAGTATGGCGGCAATGGATTCAGCGAGCAGCGATTTGCATTAACCATGAAGGTCTTATGCGACTCGGAGTGAACTACGTAATTTCCCGCAGTTTTGTGATTCGCTTGTTCGATGCTACTTAGTTGGTCGTGTTCCGGGCAGAGGGCGTCACGGAACATCCATGACTTGGTTAAGAAAAGTCATAAGGAAAACAGACGGTCGCGAGTTTGATGCTTCAAAGGGGGCGAAGCTTGCATCAGCGCGTTTCGAACACAGGACGTTTGTCCTTTCTGACACAAAGTGAGCAGTTGCGGGTGGTCCTGGAGACTTCCCCGTCCGCTTTGGTTGTCATGGACGAACAAGGCACCATCCTTGCTTTTGGCAAGGCTGCGCAGGCCCTGTTCGGGTATGCCGAAGACGAGGCTGTCGGCCAGAACGTCAACATCCTTATGGCACCGCCCCATGCCGAGCGGCATGACGGCTATCTTAAACGCTACCGCGAAACCGGCGAGAAACGGATCATCGGCAATTTGCGGGTGGAAAAAGCGAGGGACAAGGAAGGGCACATTTTCCCGGTCGAGATTTCGATCGGCGAAACCCATTCCAACGGCACCCGCTACTTCGTGGGATTTGTGCGCGGACTGGACCAGCGGGAAGAAGACCGCAAGCAGGCACAGGATATGCTCGCCGAATTGGCTCACGCCTCAAGGGTGGCGGCAATGGGCGCGTTTGCAACCGCCATTGCGCACGAACTCAACCAGCCGCTCACCACCATTGCCAATTATACCGAGGGTTGCCGCGACATCCTGAAAAACGGGGTCGATTTCCCTGACCGTGATAATCTGATCAAGAATCTGGATACCTGCAGCAAGCAGGCGCTGCGCGCTGGGCAGCTGATACACCGCTTGAGGGATTTCGTTCGCGGCGGCGAAACCCACAAGGAAGCGGTTGAGGTCGAGGACTTGATCGACAATTCGCTGACGCTGGCAATGATCAACGGGTTCCGCCGCAACGTGACGCTGGAGCGCCGAATTCCTGCTGGACTTCCGTCTGTTGCCGTCGATCCGCTGCAAGGACAGCAAGTGCTGTTCAACCTGATCCGCAACGCATTCGAATCCATGCACGCCGATGAAAAAGCCGGACAGCGCCTGAGGATAGAAGTCGCGCCAAGCGATCAGGGCATGCTCGAATTTATCGTGGAAGACAGCGGGGCCGGTATCGATCCCGAAATCAGCGATACGTTGTTCGATAATTTCGTGACGACCAAGGGCGGCGGCATGGGCGTGGGGCTCGCGATCTGCAGGCAAATTGTCGAGGCGTGCGGCGGGGCGATTTGGGTCAGTTCCTCAACCGATCTCGGCGGCGCCAAATTCCACTTCACACTACCAATAGCTGACAATTCAGCTTCACAGGGGGCATGATCCGATGGATCTGATGCACATTCACATTGTCGATGACGACGCAGAAATCCTGGAGTCCGTAGCATTCATGCTGCGTGCGGAAGGCTACAATGTTCACCGCTATCACAGCGCTGAACAATTATTGGAAGGTTTCAGGAACATGAAGTCGGGATGCCTGCTGGTCGACCTCAGGCTGCCAGGCATGAGCGGTCTGGCGCTCCAGAAATATCTGCATGAACATGAATGTGACTTTCCGGTGGTCCTGATGACCGGTCACGGCGAGGTTTCCAGTGCCGTTCGGGCGATGAAGGAAGGTGCGGTAGATTTCCTGGAGAAGCCGTTTTCGAAGTCCGACCTGATGGCGGCACTCGGCGCCGCGTCAGAGCTTATGACGCACCCTCAGGCATCGTCGAAGGAACGCCGCGATGCAGAGGAAAAGCTGGAACACCTGACCAAGCGGGAACACCAGGTTCTGGAAGGTCTGGTAAAGGGGCACCCCAACAAGACGATCGCCTATGATTTGGGAATCAGCCCGCGGACGATCGAGGTGCACCGGGCGAATGCGATGAAGAAGCTTGAAGTGCAGAATTTGTCAGAGATGCTTCACATTGCCTTTGTCGCCGGCATGATGGACCATCAGGACGATGCTGCTGCCTGAATGGTGTCGTCTAGATGATTTCCCTGACCGGCTGCTGCAGAATGATTGGCCGGCTCGAAGGTTGCACCAGTTCCACGGCCTGAACATCGAACAATTGCGCCGGTCCAAAGCCCGGGCGAAGCACGACCGCTGCGCCGCGCCGGATTTTGGTAAAACTCATGCGGGTTCGCGGCGGGGGCGGGGCGGATCCTTCCGCCCAGACAATCGTGTGCCTGTTTTCCACCAGAGCAAAATTGCCGCGGGAATGGCCATGGTCCGGCTGGAAGCGTTCAACAATCGACAGGTCAGGGTGAGCGCGCAACTCGTGATAGGCAATTCTGCCGTCACTGACCAAAGGCAGGTTGATCTGATATCTGCACCACGCGAATTTGGCGTCTGAATAGACACCCTCACTTGGTTCTAATGTGATGCGGGACCAGCGCATTCGACTACCTTTTCTGATTATTGTTTTTTATAGAATGCCCGCGCGGCACCAGTGAATTCAAGGTGGGGATTCTACGCAAACCGGCGTGAATTGTATTTCCGCTCATCGGCATTTTCCCCTCCCTTTCCTTTATTCAAAAGCGCAATCGAAATGCGCTTTGCGTCATCCTGCGGATAGCAGGTAAACCGTTATCCAGCTGGCGATCGAAATAGGTACACCAAAAGGCAGCATGGCCTTCTTACCGCCGCCGCCCGCGTCTGTTTTGTGCTTTCCCGCAGAGGCGACAAACCAGACCAGGACAAACACAAGCGTGCACGCGGATGCCAGCGCCAGCAGGAAAAACCCTTTGGTTATGGGAATCCAGCAGGCCAGACCGCCATAGAATTTCGCGTCGCCGCCGCCGAACATTCCGAACTTGAAAATGACCATACCTACAACCAGCGCGGCGGCACCGTGGGCTGCCGCCAGCATTGCGGCGTTCAAGTCGGCTGAAAGCAGCACATATGCCAGTCCGCCCGCAGCCGCGGCCAAGCACAACCAGTTCGGCAGGCGCCGATATTTGATGTCCAGATAACACCCGATCACGGTGATGGATGCCAGTACGGACAGGCCAGCGATAACTGTGGGCTCGGGCATACTATGCGAACCCTATTTCAGTTTGGTCATGTTGATGCGAACCGGATAGATGGTCTTACGCGCCGGCACTGGTTTGGTCGGCGCTTCCTCCGGCTGCTCGATCACCTCGCCGTCCGGTATGTTCACCCTGATGGGGTATTGCTGGTCAGCCTTTTCAGACTTTACCGCGATCTTGGGTAGTCCGGCTGGCCCCTCGCTATCGCTTTTTGGTGCGGAATTGCGGCTGGCGATCTTCATTGCCTGAGGCGCGCGATTTGCGGCCGTGTCAGATTGGCTGGCGATGAAAATCTCGTTCCGGTTGCTTCTCACCAAGTGCGGGGCAGAGGATGCGGCAAGCGCCTGAGATTTCCCGGCTGTACCCGTGCGAATGAAAACCTCTCTCGCACGCCTATTGGGTAGCGCCCGGACAGGGAGCTGCGCCGCCTTGGCAACTTTGACGGCTGCTTCTTTGCTCGCCCTGCGCTCCAGCAACGACTTGCCCGGCGACGAGGTGTAGAATTTCTCGAGATTGGCCAGATAGCGCGGGTTTGACGGCTGCCACTCGAGCGCCTGCATGAAATATCTTTCTGCCAGATCGCCGCGGCCCAGCTTGGCATAGGCCACGCCTAGACCGTTCAGCGCGTCGCCTCTGGTCGCATCGTTGATCGCAGCCAGACGGAACTGGTCGATCGCAGTCGTAACATTGCCTGCGCTCAGCGCTTTGCGCCCTTCAGCCAGTTCTATTTCGCCGAAAATACCCGACTGCCGCGCCTGTGCCTGGCCCCGCTCACCGAAATTCAGCGAACTGAGGAAGGACTGGCACCCCGACAGGCTGCTTGCGATTGCTATACAGGCGATCAATTTGAACGAACTGGTCTTCATGGCTTATCCCCCCATGGCCGGTGAAACTTCGCGGACGTATCGGACGACCGCTGGCAAGGCCAAGACCCCGATCATTGTCGGCAACATGCACGCCACCAGCGGTATCGATATCAGCACTGGCAGGCGGTGTGCCTTTTCCTCAGCGCGAAGCCGCCGCGCTTCGCGCATTTCGCCGGCATAGACACGCAGCGTTTGCGAGATGCTGGTGCCAAGCTTGTCCGACTGGATCAGTAAGGTGGCGAAGGAACGGATTTCGTCGACACC
The DNA here is from genome assembly GCF_009828095.1 of Pontixanthobacter luteolus. GTDB lineage: Bacteria > Pseudomonadota > Alphaproteobacteria > Sphingomonadales > Sphingomonadaceae > Pontixanthobacter > Pontixanthobacter luteolus. The sequence goes on from NZ_WTYP01000002.1 coordinate 963,679, forward strand.
CGAGTTGTCGCTCAGGTGATGCAGGGCGTCTTCGCGTGATGCGCCTGCGCGCAAGCGATAGGTTGTCTCGACCAGCAATTCAGCGATGAGCGGCCTGCTGCCAATCATTTCCCTGCCGACCCGGCCCAGCGCCGCCTCGAGGCCCAGTCCGGCCTCCACACAGACCAGCAGCAGGTCCAGGCAATCGGGGAACCCGTTGATGATTTCAGACCGCCGCCGGTCGGCTTTCGCACGTATAAACAGGTTGGGAATGTACAGGCCCAGCAGGGCCAGAATTGCACAAATCAGGTAAATCATCGGGCCCGAGGCGGGCTCGGCTGAAAACGATGTGATCAGCAGGTACCAAGCAGGCAGCACGAACACGAGAACGAGCCGGACCAGAGTGTAGATTCTGGGGGCGGCCTTGGATGTGTAGCCTGCAGCGCGAAGCTTCATCTGAAGCTCGTCCATATTCGAATCCTTGAGGCTGAGGCCCGATTTCTCGATCCGGTCCGCCAGCTTCGTCCATGCGCCGTCCTGCTGCCCACCGGACAAGGCGGTGCTGACACCGTCCCCAGACCCCTCGATCGACCGGATGCCTTTCACCAGATTTGCACGCCGTGCGCCGGTGTTGATCGCATAGAATGCGGCGCTGACCACGATCAGGAACACGCCGAATAATATGGTCATCCGCAAGGCTGCACTGCTGGCGATCAGGTCAATCATGTCAAACTTTCAGGTCAACCATCTTGCGGATCGTAAAGACCCCGATGAAGTACAGGGTAAGCAGGCCGATTGCCCCGACGATGAAGATCGTGTCGTCGGCGACCTCGAGATAGAAGCCGGGACTGCCTAGAAATACCGAGACGAATGCAAAGACGGGCAGGACGGAAAGCATCCATCCGGTCATCCGGCCTTCTGAACTCAGCGCGCGAACTTTCATGTACATCTGCGCCCGGGCCCGGATCACGTCCGACAGGTTTTCAAGGATTTCCGCCAGATTGCCCCCTGTTTCCGACTGTACAGAGAGGGAGACGACAAACATCCGCATGTCTTCCAGGTCCCAGCGGTCGGCCATGGCGGCGAGTGCCGATGTCAGATCGGCACCAAACGTCACCTCGTCGTTCACCAGCCCAAATTCAGAACCGATCGGGTCTTCCATCTCATTTGTCAGCAATTCGATGGCGGAGGCGATGGGATGACCAGATCGCAGCGCTCGAACGAATATATCGAGCGCAACCGGAAACTGTCTTTCGATTGCCTTGCGCTGGCGATCGGCGCGAAACTTCAGGATCAGCAGCGGAACCCCGATTGCAAGGGCGGCCGCAAACACCAGCAGCAACTGGATCACCCCGAACGTAATTGTGAAGCCGGAAACATAGGCCGCCACGACAGCGATGGTGAAGATGACGGCGAACGCAGTCGCTATGGTGAGGAAAAACTGCAGCGGAGTGAGGGTGATGCCCGATGCGAAAACCGTTCGTTGAAAGCTGCGCGACATACCCGCGAGCAGCGGCGGCAGGCCGTCGAAAGAACGTGGCTGATTCTTGCGCAGCTCGCCCATGATCGCCTCGCGAGAGGCGCCTTCGCGGATCATCTTGAGGCGGTAGTTCACGGCCGCTCTTTTCGACCGTTTCGACACGAAATTGCGGATCGCCAGCTGGCTCAGCAGGAACACCGCGGCAAACAGGACCAGCAGAATAAAGACGCGAATGAAAATCTCGTTCATCGCCTATCCGATCTTCAGGTCCGGGCGGAACAGTTCCGATGGCAGTTCGATGCCGTAAGCTTCCGCAGCAGCCAGGAATTTGGGCCTGACGCCGGTGGCCTCGAAATGGCCGACGACCATCCTGTCATCATCGACACCTTCCTGCTTGAAGCGGAATATTTCCTGCATGGTGATCGTCTCACCTTCCATGCCGGTGAGTTCTGACACGCTCATCACCTTGCGCCGGCCATCGGACAGCCTGCCCACCTGCAGCACTACGTGAATGGCCGAGGCGATCTGGTTGCGGGCTGACCTGGGGGTAATGTCGATGCCGCTCATGCCGATCATCTGTTCAACCCTGGACAAGGCATCGCGCGCGGTGTTGGCGTGGACCGTGGTCATCGACCCGTCATGGCCGGTATTCATCGCCTGCAACATGTCGAAGGCTTCGCCCGCTCGGACTTCGCCCACGATGATCCGGTCGGGGCGCATACGCAGGGCGTTTTTCACCAGGTCACGCTGGGTTACTTCGCCTTTGCCCTCGATATTGGGCGGCCTGGTTTCTAGCCGCGCGACATGCGCCTGCTGCAATTGCAATTCGGCGCTGTCTTCGATCGTCACGATGCGTTCGCGTTCATCGATATAGGATGACATCGCGTTCAGCATCGTCGTCTTGCCCGAACCGGTTCCGCCGGAAATCAGGACATTGCGGCGCGATGCCACGACCGCTTCCAGCACACTCGCCATCTGTTCCGGGACACTGCCGATATCGATCATCTTCTGGATACTGATCGGGATCTTTGCGAATTTACGAATAGAGAGCAGCGACCCGTCGAGCGCCAGCGGCTTGATGATCGCATTGACGCGCGACCCGTCGGCAAGGCGCGCATCGACGAAGGGGGAGGATTCGTCGATACGCCGCCCGACAGCGCTCACGATCTTCTGGATAATGCGAAGCAGGTGCTTCTCATCCTGGAAGCGCGTGTCGACTGCCTCGAGAACACCATTGCGTTCGACGAAAACCGTCTGCGCGCCGTTCACCAGAATGTCCGTGATCGTTTCGTCCTTGAGCAGCGGTTCGATCGGTCCGAGGCCCAGCAATTCGTCGAGCACCTCGCGTACGAGGTTGGCGCGTTCTTCGCGGTTGAGCGGCTTGTCGAATTCCAGCAGCAGTTCCGGCACGATTGCCGAAATCTCTGAAATTATCTGCTCTTCCGGCAGCTTGTCTAAAACCGAGAGGTTCAGTTTCTGGAGCAACGCGCCATGGATCGCGACCTTGAGTGCAAGCAGTTGATCGGACTTTTCTTCCGTATGCAAATCGGCCAGCGCCTTTGCCTCTGCATGGGCGGTTTCATCCTTGCCCGCTTCGGCATCCTGTTGGCCGCTATTGCCGAGGTTGAGATTCCAGATCTTATTCATCGCGGAACACCTTTTCGGCTATGTGATCGGCCAGACCCTGAAACTCCTTCGCCAGCCTGCCTCGCTTGTTCAGGTCCCAAACCAGCAGCCCTTGCGACTGGGCATCAGCCAATGCGTCGTCGTCCTTGCTGATGGTCAGTTCAAGGTCCTGACCCAGCGCACGTTCGGCATCGCCGGTGTCGATCGTACCGAACAGTTTGCGGCTGGTCCGGTTGAGCACGATCTCGATTGCGCCTTTGTCGTAACCCATGGATGTCAGGAGCCGCTGACGGCGTTTCGTCTGGTTCAGGCTGGCCAGGCCGAGCTGAGCGACGATGATTGTCACATCCGCGTCCATCACCGTGGCGAGCGCCCAATTTGTCAGGTCCAGCGGCAGGTCGAGCACGACAAGATCGTAATTCTGGCGCAGCAGACGAATGATCCGGTCCAGCTTTGCCCCGTCGATCGATTCCACCGGGATGATATCGCTGGGCGCAGCGATCACATCGACATTGCTATCGGTCTTTGTGACCACGGATTGCAGCAGGTCGGTATCGATCCTGGCGTCCGCTTCTATCAGGTCCAACAAGCTTAGACGGGGTTGGCCGCCCAGCATCGGCGCGACGCTGCCCAATTGCAGGTCGAGGTCGACCACGCAAACCGAGCAGGGGTGATCGGCGCTGGATGCAAGACCGCCGGCCAAATGGGTGGCGATGGTCGACGCACCGCAGCCGCCGACGCTTTTCATAACCGCGACGACCGGGGCCAGTTTGATCCTGGCTTCGTCGTCATCGATCCGGGTCTCGACATCCAGAACGCAGGTCATCACCTCGTCCTGGTTGAAGGGAATCCGGACCAAATCCTCGATCCCCAGCCGGATCATCTTGCGCGTGATGCGCAGATCCACATCGGGCAGCGCGGCGATAAGGTGCAGCGACGGGTTGTCGTTTTTCAGTTGTTCGATCCGGCTGACCGATCCGGGGTTCTCGGGATCGACCTGCATGATAAAAACTTGAGCATTGCTGATCGCCGTTTCGGGCGGTGTCTCGTCAATTGAAAGCTCGATCAGTTCCAGGCTCTTGGAAAGACCGGTCAGTGGGCCCAGGTGCTCGGCTTCAGCACAGATCGCAACGCGTGCTGTCAATTTGAACTCCTTGTCAGCTGTCAGGTCTATGATGTCGTTCATCTGGCCCATGGTGTTCTCAATTCGAAAAATCGCCTTCGCCGTCTTCGCTGGTGAGCGAATAGGACAGGGTCGGCAGATCCACTTCACCGCCAAACAGCTGGAAGGTGAGCGGGGTGAAGGTGAGGTCCTGGACGGTCACGGTGACAATGGGCGCGACGTCAGGCCCGTTCGGATCGCCCGAAAAGCCGAGGCCGGACCATTCGTAATCAAGCTGGACGTTGTCCGCCTCGATCGTGTTCATAATGTCGTTCATGCGGCCGACAATCGCTGCGAAAGCGGCCCCGTTGCCGGTTGTGGGATAGCTGCACGAAGCAGGGCAGGTGCATGTCGCACTGGTACCGTCACCGGTGCAGGTGATACCGGGGAATGCGCTTTGCGGAACGGTCGTGCCTTGCGGGATGCCGCCATCGGTTGCGAATTTGTAATTCGCCAGTCCCGAAGGAACCATGTCGGTTGCCACGGCCCATCGCGCGCCGATCTGGGTTGCTTTCTCCGCCCGGTTTATAGTCCAGGCATACAGACCGACATCGATGATCCCGATGAAGAAAATAATGAAGATCGGCAGGACCAGGGCGAACTCAGCCGCAGGTCCGCCGCGCTCGTCACGGATGAAGGCGCGAAACGCGTTCATATGCCCATCACCACCGATTGGGCGCTGGCGTTTACGGTGGAATCGGAATCGATAAAGCCGAGCGTTTCGAACAGCGATGGATACTCCGCTGTCGCTGCGACGGTGACTATTCGTGCGCCGCCCGCGAGATCCTTGAATATGCCGTCGGTCGCGCCTGCATCGCACGTCACGGTGACTGTGATGTCGGCATTCTCCCAGCCATCAATCAAGGCGGTGCCGCCAGTCAGTTTCCCCGTTCGGGTGATTTCCTGGATATCGGCCGACCTTGTTGTACCGGTGCAAGTATAATCATCGAATGGCAGGCGACCGGCATATCGCGCGCCGTCGCGCACTGCTTTGATGATCTTTTGTTCAGTGTAAAAGAAATGGCCGGCTTCAAACCCGCCGAACATGATTGCCAGCAGCAGGGGCAGAACCAGCGCCATTTCTGCCGCAGCCGCGCCGCGTTCGTCGCTTCGGAAATCAAGGCGGCGGAGACGGGTCATTCGATAAGATACGGAACATCCTTGCGGATCTTCTGTCCTTGCGTGGCACCGCCGCCCAGCGTCGTTTCGCCGATTACTTCGATGTAAACGTCGCTGTTGCGGGTATATTGCGTACCATCATGCGTGCGCCGTGCGGTCGGCTCAACCAGGAACACGTCGACGAACTTCTTGATTTCAGCATCGGTGGTGCTGGAACTGAGACCTTCCGCGGTGCAATTGATTACGGCCACGCTCAGCACCCGGCGGTCTGGCGTGCTGGCTGGCGCGATGCCGGCTGGCGGCGTGCACAGCGGCGTGCCTTGCTGTTGCAGGCTGCCGACATTTTTCGACGCCAGCATGGACGCCTTGTTGTCGTATTCGTAGCGGTATTGCTGATAACGCGTCGGCGCGGTGCGGTTCTTCAGTTCCGGATAGCCGTAGCTGGACCAGGTTGTGGGGACCGATCCGTAACCGTTGGTGGCGTAATAGGCCGCCCGGTCCCAGTCGCCGTTACCGACCCGCGCATTGCCATTGCCCGAACAAATCCCGTCGACACTGACAGCGTGGCATTTGTCGCGCGGATAGCCCATCGGATCGAGGCCGGTGGGGTCGATATTGTTGACGCCTGATGTGGGACGATAGGGATTGTCGCCGACCTGGAAACCGCTGGAATGAATGCGGCAGCTTCCGCCGTTTCCGGCCTTTTTCAGCAGGTCGATCCGGGCGTTGTCAGATGGCGGGCACAGCGCGTTGTCGGTACCGCAAGCATTGTTCAGGCCGTTGTCGAACACGCCGAACCGGGTGTTTAGTGCGTCGAGCACGCTGACCTGCTGGCCGGGTTTCACATCGGCGCCTTCGACGGAGACACATTCGCCCGGCGGCTGTAACCGTCCCAGCGACTGGGCGGTGGCGTTGGCCCCGCTTCCCGCGTCGGTTTCCAGATAACCGAACACGCCGGGGCCGTAGCTGCCGGGGCTCTCGTCGGCGGTTTCATTGTTGCCGTTTTTGCCGTTCACATTGGCGACCAGGCGGATACCCCGGCCTGTATAATTGGGTGTAATGAATTCCGGATCGGACGTTTCGTTCGGATTGCACATCATGACCGGCGGAACCTTGCAGATTGCCGATCCCAGACCGGCATAGGCGGCAGCGTCCATATTGCCCGAAGTGACCAGCCCGATGACCGGGAACAGCGCGTAATCGACCGTCTTGGCGTTGACCTGGACCTCAACGAAGCGGGCATTTCCGTCTGCTGTGGCGGCGGTTGTCTTCGCCTTGTCCTGATAGAAACGGATTTGGCCGACCGCGTCGCAATCTTCCTCAAGCGGGATGGTTACTGCATTGTCTCCGCTGCCGAGGAGGGACTGGTTGGCAACCAGACTGACTGCGGCATTGGCCGCACGTGCGCACGCGCCGGTGTTCTTGTTGAGCTGGCTTGCTGCCGCAAGGGCAGCCTGATCGGCGCCATTTTGCAATTCGGAATCCATCCCGACCATGCGTGCGTAATCCATCCCGAATGCGGCCGCTGCCACCAGCACCGGCAGAGCCAGCGCATAGCTTGCTGCCACTGCGCCGCGTTCATCGGCCCAGAAGGCGCGCAGCGATTTCGCATGGGTATGGGGATGGCGGGGTCGGATCATCTTTCAGCCGTTCAACCCGGGCCTGTTTCGCGTGTGTCGATGCGTTCGGGCTTCTTCACCCGGTCGCTGCGCAAACGGTCGATCGCGTCCACTGCATTGTCGGCGCTGGTTGGCGGATTGGCGTCAGTATAAACCGGATCAGGATTGACGACCTGCGCGGCCATGGTCTGGCGGTTTGCCTCACCAAAACCCGGATCGTCGAAAGCCCCGATCGCCGATCCCGTCTGGCATCCGCTGAGCAAAATGGTGAGGAGCGGGAGAGCGAGCAATCGCTTGTCAGTAATCATAATCATCTCCCTCGCTTTCGCCTGTGTTTTCGGCTTGGTCGGCGCGTGGTTCTGCCGGTGGCAGTTCGACGGGCCGGTAAGCTTCCCCGGTAAGGATGGTTTCCAATGCGTTGGGGTCCTTCACCCGGTCGGTCGGCAGCCTGACCTGGTCCGGCCTGATCGGCTGGACCAGCCGCGGCGTGACCACGATCAGCAATTCGGTTTCACCTTTCTGGAAGCTGGTGGAACGGAACAGCGTGCCGATGATCGGAATTGACCCGAGCAGCGGGATCTGTTCGACCGTTGTCTTGAAGTCTTCCTGGATCAGTCCGGCAATGGCGAAACTTTCGCCGTCGCGCAGCTCAATGACGGTGCTGGCGCGCCGGGTTTGCAGGCCGGGGATCTGGATGCCGTTGAGCGTGATCGACGCGGTCGGGTCGATCGCGCTGACTTCCGGCTCGACCAGCAGGTTGATCGTGCTGTCGCCAAGCACTGTCGGCGTGAAGCCGAGACTGACGCCGAACGATTTAAACTCGACACTGATGGAAGACGCCCCGCCGGGTGATCCGCCACCGCCGCCATTCTGGACCACGGGGATCGGGAATTCGCCGCCCGCGAGGAAGGATGCCCGCTGACCGGAAAGTGATACCAGAGTCGGTTCGGCGAGTGTTTTCGACAGGCCGCGCTGTTCAAGTGTGTCCAGAACGGCATCGATCCGCAGACCAGCGACATCGCTGAAGATGCGGCGGAATACGCCGAAACTGCCGGTTACTGCGCTGCGTTCAAGTTGGCCGAAACCGGTATCGGGATTTGGGACGAAGCCCGATCCGGTTCCAGTTGCGCTGCTGAATGCGCCGCCATTGGACGAAGTGAATCCGCCAACGCCCAGTTGTTCGCCAATGTTTCGCGAAACCTCGGCAAAGCGGACTTCCAGCATGACCTGCTGGCTGCTGCCAAGTGTCATCAGATTGACCACGTCATCTCCGGCATATGCGCGGGCCAGCTGGACCACGCGGTCTGCGCTTCCGGCGCTCTTGGCCATCCCGCTCAGCACGATCGACTGGTTCGAAATACGCGCGTCGATGTTCTCGTCCGGCATCAGCGCGCCGATCTGTTCGCGCAGGGCGAGCACGTCGGGCCCGACGGAAATGTCCATCACTGCCAGAACCTGATTGCCGGAACCGTAAAGGGTAAGGCTGGTCGTGCCGAGTTCCTTGCCCAGAACGTAAACCGACCGGTCGGAAATCGGGAAGATGTCAGCGATCTCGTCATTGCCGATCATCGCCCTTGCGATTGGCCGGTCAGCAGTGACAACCTGGCTCTTGTTGATCGGAATCTCGATCGATCCACCTTGGCTGTAGACCTCTGCACTTTTGACGGCTTGCGCCTGGACTGCAGGGCTCAGCGCCATGGCGATTGCACTTGCTGCGATTGCGATTGCGCGGTGTGTCATCTTACCACCCCCTCGAACGGTTGACCGAGTATTCGGTATCTTCAACGCCGCGGACGACCGTCATGGTCGGGCCGCGCGGGCGGGTTGGTGCGGGTGCGCTGCTGCCCGATGCGGCACGCGGCGCAGCCGGGCGGTATGATGCAGCGGCCGGCGCGGCTTGGCGCGTCTTGGGGCCGATATAGTAACCGGCACCGCCAAGGTCATTGGCCAGAACGACTTGCGTTGCCCCGGTCATCTGGTTTTCGATGTTGCGCAGCGTCAGGCTGAGCGAACCGATCTGCTGGGCGAGCGCAAGTTTCTGCGCGCCGTAAATATCGGTCTGCAAAGTGGCTGTCTTGGCCACGGTCGCATCGGTTTCGTTCTCGCTCGCGACCTGATCGACGGCCAGAACGAGTGTGTTTTCCAGAACGACCGTGGTCATCTTGTCGCTTGGCTGGGCACCTTCGCCCGGGATTTGCCGTGTCAGCAAGACATCGACGACATCACCGGCGCGGACAAAGCCTGCAACCCCTGCGACTTCATTCACCGGAATTGAAACTGCGCGCTGGTCATCCGGCAACAGCGCGGCGAGCGTTGCCCGTCCGTCTTCACCGCTGACTTTCGTTGCGAGCACCGGTTCGCCGATCGTGATCGGACGAAGGGCCACGCGGCCGCCGCGCATGGCGACTGAAATATCAGAAAAGGCCCCTTGCGGGACCGAATTTGCTGGCCAGTTGACCAGCCTCAGATTTGTCTGGGTGAGCGGGGTGCCAAACGCCATGTCCTGCGTTGCAACTACCACGCGGGCGAGCTTGTTTACCTCAGCCTGCCGTTCTTCTCTCTGTTCGACGCCGCTGAAATATGTGTTCGCGAGAAATACCGCGACCAATCCCAGCAAAACGGCGAAACCAAGTATAATCAGGTTCCTGCCCTGCATGTTTCCGATCCCCCCAGACGCAAACCGAATTGAAAGCCCCCCGGCGCGAACCGCCGGGGGGAATATTCAAGCTCGCTTAGTCTGCAGCAGGCAGAGCATTCTGCGAGTTCGCAACATTTGTTTCAGCGTTGTTGATCGCATCGCGAATTTCGCCGCCGAGCAGGCCAGCTGCTGTTGCGATAGCCGCGCCGACGATGGCGAGGATCAGAGCATACTCAGCTGCCGAAGCGCCGGATTCGTCTGTTGCAAAAGTTTTCAGGAAAGTTTTCATTTCAATTACCCCTATTCATGTCCGGCGCACTGTTTTGCGCGCCGATACAATTTCTCTCGTCAAACCATTCATGACCGGGCACCGATCAATTTGGTAAACAAGAGGTTAAGGAGGCTGCCACTCCGGAAGAATTGGGAATGACCCGTAGAGCCGGGGACGTTTCAGAATGGCACGGAATGGCCGCCGGCTAAATTTGCAACTATCGGAAAAACAAGGGAAAAGATTTTTCTGGCGCTTCCATGAGTGGCGGCAAATCGAATTTGATCTGTATCAAAATCGTAAGCGAACGCTGACAGGTCGGCGCGAATCGCAATATTCTACGTAAATGCCCGTAGAATTTATTCTATTTGATCTGTCAGTACGTAGAATTCCGATTTTGCATGGTCTTGGAACGCAGAGATTCGTCCAAGGATTGTGTATCCACTCGCCAGCGGTTCTCAGGGCGCAAAAAATTAACCAAAAGATGCAAGGGTATGCTCATAACTTGCAGTCTGTCCGGGCACTCCGGGCGAGCTTGTGGGTTATGGAACTGGAACGAGAATTCCCTGATAGGTCTGGCGCAGAGCTGCGCCGGATCAAGGGCAAATCGGCAAGGATACGCAATGTTGAGCGATCTGAAGATCATCGGGAAACAGGCTGAGCGGCACGTCCGCGCCTATGCTGACCGGTGGCTGTTGCAGAGCGCAGCAGTTCCGCGCCTGCTTGAGGCTCACCTTTCGCGAATATTCACCGGGTGGGCGGCGCTGATGGCCTTGCTGTGCAGTTTCAAGGTCATGACCAGCCCCACACCGCCGGATTCGATTATTACTCTGGCGCAGCTGGTACTTCCCTACGCGCTGGTTGCCGCTGCACCTCTTGCGGGATATTTTCTGGCCCGTGCGACTTTTCCGAAAGGTGCAGAAACCCAGCAACCGCAATCGCGGCTAGCTTTGCTTGGTACGTGGAAATCTCTCGACCTGCACGGTGCACGGCGGGATCGCGCCTATGGCCCGTCCGGGATCGTCGCGACGATACTAGTCGGTCTGCTGCTCAACATCCTGATCCGGACCGCCGAATTTTCGGTGGCAGTGCCCGCGCTCAATTCACAGGCACCGGAATGGGGCCAGTGGCTGATGCTGGCGATGACTGCGGATCTGGTGATCCTGAATTTCTTTTACATGGTGTGTTTTGCCATGGCGCTGAAAGGGGTTCCGCTGTTCCCCAGAATGCTGGTGTTCACCTGGCTGCTCGACCTTCAGATGCAGCTGGCAATCGCGAAATTTGTCAGCCTGGTCCCGCCGCCGGAAATGGTTGCCTCCGCTCTTGTGACATTGCTTGGCGGGAATGTTCAGAAGGTGCTGCTCAGCATGTGTATCTGGCTGCCCATCCTGATCCTGTCACGGCGAATTAACGTGACATATCGCCACAGGGAACCGGCCAGCGCCTGACGCACCGGCCGGCGATGTCCCTGCTAGATACCGAGCTCTTTTTTCACCTTCGCAAAACTTTCCAGCGTGTGATCCAGATCCGTAATTGTCAGCGCGGATGACATCTGGGTGCGGATGCGGGCCTTGCCGCGCGGCACCACCGGGAAAGAGAACGCGGTTACATAAATACCGTGCGCATACGCTTTGTTGGCGAATGCCTTGGCCACTTTCGCATCGTAGAGCATGATCGGAATGATCGGGTGTTCGCCGGGCAAGGTTTCCAGCCCGATTTCTGCCAGGCCGTTGCGGAAATAGTCCGCGTTCCTGAACAATTGCTCCCGCGCGCCGCCATCTTCCGCGATGTCGAGCGCCTTCAGCGCGCCGTTCACGATTGGCGGCGCAACGGAGTTCGAAAACAGATAGGGCCGTGAACGTTGCCGCAGCAGCGCGACGACTTCCTTCTTCGCGCTGGTGTAACCGCCGCTTCCCCCGCCGAGAGCTTTGCCTAGTGTGCCGGTGGTGATGTCGACCCGGTCCATACAGGCGCGATATTCATGCGTGCCGCGCCCTGTATCGCCGAGGAAGCCGGTCGCGTGGCAATCGTCGAAATGGACCAGCGCGCCGTATTTTTCCGCCAGATCGCATACCTCATCGAGCCGGGCGATAAAGCCGTCCATCGAGAAAACACCGTCGGTGGTGATGAGCTTGAAGCGGGCACCTGCAGCGTCCGCTTCCTGCAGCTTGGCTTCCAGATCGGCCATGTCGTTGTTCTTGTACCGGAACCTCTTGGCTTTCGAGAGGCGGATGCCGTCGATGATGCTGGCGTGGTTCAGCTCATCCGAAATGACCGCGTCTACATCAGTCAGCAGCGTTTCGAACAGGCCGCCATTGGCATCGAAGCATGACGGGTAGAGGATCGTATCCTCCATCCCCAAAAACCGTGAAAGGCGTGCTTCGAGCTGTTTGTGCAGGTCCTGTGTGCCGCAGATGAAACGCACCGAAGCCATCCCGTAGCCATGCGTGTCGAGTGCTTCTTTCGCGGCATCAGCCAGCCGCTGGTCACCCGCCAGGCCGAGATAATCGTTGGCGCACAGATTGATCACGTCATCCGCGCCAAGACCGACATGCGGGCCTTGCCGGGTCGTGATCTCGCGTTCCTGCTTGGTCAGGCCCTGATCTTCGATCTCTGCCAGCTGCGCGGCGAGGTGATCCTGAAATTGTCCGTACATTGTCAGTCTTCCCAGTTCAGTACGACTTTGCACGCAGACCCGTCGAGCATGGCCTGGAAGCCTTCCTCGAAACGGTCCGCGGGCAGGCGGTGGGTGATGATGCCCGATAGGTCGAGGCCGCTTTCGATGAAGACCGACATCTTGTACCAGGTTTCGAATATCTCGCGTCCGTAGACCCCCTTCAGCGTGAGCATGTTGAAGATGACCTTGTGCCAGTCGATCTTCACATCACCTGATGGCAAACCAAGAATCGCGATCTTGCCGCCATGGCACATATTGTCGACCATTTGGGCAAAGCCTTTTTCCGATCCCGACATTTCGAGGCCGACGTCGAAACCTTCGGTCATGCCGAGGCTATTCTGGACTTCCTTCAGGTCTTCCTGTGTCACGTTGACAGTACGGGTCGCGCCCATCTGTTTTGCACGTTCGAGGCGGCCGTCATTGAGATCGGTGACGACAACATGACGGGCCCCGGCATGGCGGCAAACAGCGGCTGCCATGATCCCGATCGGACCGGCCCCGACGATCAGCACATCTTCGCCGAGAACATCGAATTGCAGCGCGGTGTGAACGGCATTGCCGAACGGGTCGAACAGCGATGCGACATCCAGATCGATGCCGTCGCTGTGGACCCACAGATTGGCCGCGGGGATGGACAGGTATTCGGCGAATGCGCCCTGACGGTTCACCCCGATGCCGCTGGCATTGGCGCACATATGGCGGCGCCCGGCCATGCAGTTGCGGCAATGCCCGCAGACCACGTGGCCTTCGCCCGAAACGATTTGCCCAGGGTGGAAGTCACTGACATTGCTGCCGACTTCGACGATTTCTCCAACGAATTCGTGCCCGACAACCATCGGGACCGGGATTGTGGACTGTGCCCATTCATCCCATTTCCAGATATGCATGTCGGTCCCGCAAATCGCGGTGCGTTTGATCTTGATCAGTGCGTCGTTGATGCCAACTTCGGGCATCGGCACGTCCTGCTGCCACAAGCCTGGTTCGGCTTTCGCTTTGACGAGGGCCTTCACTCGGTATTCCTTTTGGTTCGTAACTAGGTGCACACCCTGATGTCGACGTCGCGCGTCAGGATGTCGGATTCGTAGCCGACCGTTAGCGTGTATTCCTGATCAGTGCACAGGTTGAGTTTGGCAGTTTGATCAGCATCGAGCGAAATCGTGTAATTTCCGGGTTTGAGCCGTTCGAAAAAGTAATACCCATCGACCTCGGTCTTGGCATAGCTGACGATTTTCCCGCTCTCGTCACGCAGTCTGAGGCGGACGCCCGAGACACCGCGTTTCTTGCCATTCTTGTCGAAACTGACGGTGCCTTCGAGCTCGCTCAAGGCAATGATAGGGAACTCGGCCTTGTGAATACGGCCAGGGCGAGGGACAATTTCAACTCCATCCAGCGCCGGGGCGAGGGTGATATCCGGCAGACTTGAACCTTCCACCTGCAGGCTGACACCGCGCCCTGCACCGAGGCCGCTGAGCCGAGCGATACCCTGATCATCCGTTTTGCCGGTCTGGTTGAAGGCGATGAAATCCACGTCCGGCAGCGGGTGATCGGCAGGACCGAAAACGCCGTCACCGTCAACGTCCCTGAAGGCGCGCAGGGACGCGCCGCCGGATGACGCAAGACCGGGGCGTGCGACGAACAGGCGGCCGCTGAGTGGGTCGCGGCCAAAGCTCAGACCAACGCGCAATCCTACCGAATAGGTATCGTCCGTGAATCCATAATTGCCATCCAGCGCGACGGTGAATTTGTCGAAATCACGCACGGCAGAAAGTCCGACCAATGTGGATCCCGACTGGAACGCATAGCTGACCGTTCCTCTTATCGCTGTGTCTTTGTCGACAGCGTAATCCAGTTCCAGACCGGCTGAAACCAGTTCGGGCTGCGGCATCACCTGATAGCCGACCGAGACGCGGCCGCGCACCTTGGAACGGGTCGCAGTGGCAAGATCGAAATTGCCGATCAGCTGCGAAAATGCCTCGATCCCCGGGAGGCTTGTGTGCGAATATTCCAGCGTGTTTGAAACAAGGAAGCCCGGTACCCGCGTGGACGCGCGCAGCGAGGCATTCGTCTGTTTCCGGCCGCTCGCCGTTTCCAGATAGCGCGCCCTCGCGCTGAGCGGGATGGTCAGGCCGGTCACCGGGTTCCCAAGATTGAGCGAGGTGTTGAAATTAAGTTCCGTCGAACGGCGCAGGAATTCTCCGCCTGTGCTGCGGGTTTCGTCGATGAAGTCGCCCATATACTCGGCATGGCTGAGCGTGAACGCCGACCCGCCGAGCTTGCCGCCAATACCTCCGCTGAAGGCCATCGCACCGCCGTCAGCAGCCGCAAGATCAGCTTTCAGCGCGAAGCCGCCAAGCCCCGTTCGCACACCGGCCGATGCTGTCCACCGGCTGTCGTCGGTATCGGTCTGATACCATGCGCCGCTCATGACCGTGGTCAGTCCGGAACTGAGGCCGTAGCTGACTTCGGCGGTGGCGCGCCAGCTACCCTCATCGGCAGGCGCGATATAGTTCGGGCCGCGAACCCCTAATACATTGGTGTCTTTCTGTACCGCGCCGACGCGGTAAACCAGTTTGCCAGGTGGCAGGCGCCCGTCGCCGACGCTGATCTTGCGGACCTGTTCGCTGCGCTGCCCCTGCGGCCCAAAGAACACGAGCCGGAAGATGTTCAGCCCGAAATCGACCGGGATCTGGAGGAATTCGTACTGGCCGTTGACGGTTTCTCTGGTTGAACCGACGAGAATTTCATTGCGATACAATTCGACTTCGTACCCGTCGGGCAAGATGCCGCGTAAATCGATACGTTCGAAGACGGAGAACGCCTGCTGCGGGGTATTCGTCACGGTAACACCGCGACCCGAAACACTGCGCAAGCCGACCGGCATCGACACGGTTGCGACATCACCCACCGCGAAACCTGTTGCAGCCAGCGGCCCCAGAAGGTCCGCATCAGGGTCCTGCCTGCCCAGCTCGATGAGCGACGCAGTCAGGCCGTTTTTGGTGTCTCCGCTGAGATAGGCCTGGGCAGTCATGAAGGCGAGATCGCCGGCCAGTTGCAAATCCCCCTCAATCCGCGGACCGAATACGCTGTCCGACAGCGCCCGAACTTCCACGTCCGCCAGCGGAAGCGATGCCAGAAGCCAGGGCGTTTCACTGCGCGGCCATTCTTGGCTGGTGCGTTTAACACCGCGGGTTTCAAGCCGGCGGCGCTCCTCTTCGCGCGCCATTCGTTCCTCGAACGGGAAGGGCTGGAGCGTCTCGATTAGGATCGCCTGAGAGCGCAAGTCGGCCTCGATTTTCAGCGGCAAAAGCTGCTCGAAAGCATCGGTACGCAGGAACATCTCGCCATCGAACGCGGCGGCAAAACCGGAGGGAAGTGGCTGCGACCGCCCTTCCAGCTCGAGCGTCCCCTGGCGGATATTGATCGACAGCGTGCGGTTCTCGTCCAGCGCCCAGCCATTGGCATAGTGGCCATCATCGCTGACCGTGATCGCAAGATCGAGTATACGCGCAAGCGTGCCAAGCGGCAGGTAAACACCGTCACGCGTGCCGAACGCGAAAATGGTGTCGCGGGCATCGATACCCTTGATCTGTATCTCCAGGATCAATTCATCCTGATAGCTGAGTACCGGGGGCTGTGCGGATGCCGTGAACGCCGTTTGACGATCATTTCCCAGCTTTGCTGCCTGCGGGTTCTCCGGCTCAGACGCAGGCGGCTTGAAGAGACCGAGCGAGGTCTGAGAGCGCTGAGAAGGGACGAGAGAAGCTGCCGGCGGCAGTTCCGCCTGTGGGTCAGGCCGATCGCCTTCGTCATTGGCCGGCGTGACCGTGCTCGAATCCGGCACTTTCGCCTCGACGCTGACCATCGGTATCGGCACGCGACGCGAAGGCAGCACGGACGCTATCGAGGGAACGCTGGCGCCGGGCTGTTCGCTGATGCCGGCGGGCGCAGCAGAGGGGGCAGCTGACGGTTCGGCTGGACCCTGCGGCGCGGCGCGAGCGGAAATGGTTCGCCTCGACCCGGAAGTTTGAGCCTGATCTGCTGCTTCTTGCGGGATGCTTGGGCCGCTGTCTGCCAGTGCGAGCGCAGGCCCGCGCTGTTCGAAAACCGGGCCATCTAATGGCTCGGGCGCCTCAGGCTCTTCCGGCTGCGGCGCAGCAGGTGCTTCATCGGCACGGGCTAGCGCCGCTGGTTCTTCCAGCTCGGTCTCAACGCTCGGCGGCGTCTTGGCCGCCACCTGCGCAACAAGCTTGGAAGTCTCGGTTGGCGCGCCATCTGGCAAGGTTTGCTGTACGGCGCTTTCCGCAATATCCGGCGCTGTATCCCGGTTGCCGAGCCCATGTGGCAGCGCGTGATGTTGCTTCTTGCCAAAGGCTGGTTCGACTTCTTGGTCTGCAGCCGGGATGAAATCTGGTGCGGGGAACGCGTCTGCCGTCTGTTCCGAAGTAAGCGATTGCGTTTCGGTGTCTATTGCCGCGCCGCCGCGGTCGGATGTCGCAATTTCGACTTTATCTTCGAGGGGAGCGTTCTGCTCAGCCGGAAATTTCTCAGTTTGCTCCGTGCTCAGCGAAACGAATTCGGTTTCGAATGGTGCTTCGGTCTCAGTACCCGCTGACGGTGCCACCTCATTCGCTGGTTCAGGCGGCGCAATCAGGCTTGGCGAGGAAGCCGGCGCTGGGGAGGTGATGGGCGGGTGCCCATTCGAAGCAGCTGGCTTTTCCGTGATGACCAGCGAATGGTCACTGACTGTGGCAAGCAACCGCTCTTTTGGCTTCCGTTCAGTCGCCCGTTGGGCCGATTGCCGGGCAAGCACAGCGCCGCCCTCCTCTGACGGAGGCGGAGCTTCGATGGTCTTGCGCGCAAGCGGACCGAATTGCGGCCTCGGGATGTCGGCCGCAGTTGGCGCCGGACCGGTGCGGGGTGCGGGTTTCTCCGGAAAGGGTAATCCCTTGTCCGCAGCGTCATCATCATCGCTGTTGCGCGGTGTGCATCCCAACCCGAGCAGAACCGTCCCTAAACAGACAGTTCCTACGTTCCGGGCCAGCGGTTTTCTGGTCACGGGATAACGAAGGTAAGCTCAGCAAGTCTGGCGCCGGGTTCGACATCGTCATCGGTGTAGGTGATCGTCAAAGTCCTGCCCGATACGATCGTGCCCGGCTCTGTTTCCGGGTCGATCGGAATGACCAGCTTGCGTTCTGCCAGTTCAGGATAAACGCCCACACCGCGGGCGAAGGCGACCGGACGATTGGCGCCCCTCGCAGTGATTTCGATGTCGCCGAATGCGGACCGGGTGCCAGAACGCGTCACAGTCAGGCCGATTGCCTGTGTTCCGTCGCGCGCAGTCAGCAAAACAGGGTTCCTGATGCCGACATCCAGCGTGGTGTCGCCAATGCGTACGATCACCGGGATCGAAATGCCGAAGCGCGGCTGGATGGTCACCCCGATACCGTCGGAGGTCTCCCCGCCGATGGCGTCGTCGATCGAGAAGCCGCCGCCTTCATCGTCAGGTATTGCGGTCACTTTGAAGTGCGAGCGGTATTCACCCGGCGGCACGTCTGCACTGGCGCGCGCCATCAACCTGATGATCTGGGATTCGCTGCCCCTGAGCCGTACGCGGCGCGGGGAATAACGCAGGAAGGGGCTGGCCGTTTTGACCCGGGCCTGTTCGGCATCGGTCAAGCCGTTACCGAATACGAGCAACCGGCCCTGATCGTTCATCCCCATATCGACGATTTCGATCTCGTAATCGCCGCTGTTCGTGGTCTTGTTGTAAAGACCGACCGTGGCGATCTGACGGCGGCCGTCGATAATCACGCGTTTCGGGAACAGGTTGATGTCGCCGAAACCGCCGACCGAACCCTCTGGCGCTTCAGCCGCGACAGGGGCATCCGTTTCATCTGACTGCGCCAGTGCCGAATTGCCGCAGATGGCGCATGAAATTGCCGCCAAAGCAACCAGTGCCAGGCGTTTTGTCCTACCGAACAAGTCAGGATGAATAGTATTGAACGACATTATGAATTCCGTGATGCGACCAGCGAAGCATGCCTCTGGCCTATCGCTACAGCATCAGGGAGTCACAGGTAAAGCACGGTGACATCGTAAGTCCCCGAATAGGTCCCGACCTGTTGATTTGCGCCCACATTCAGGCGCGCTCCAACGCTGAGATTGGCGACCCCGTTTGTATCCATCCGGCCAAAGCCGAAGCCGAAGCTGTCCATCCATTGAAACTGATCGACAAGCATCGTGCTGGTGCCGTTCGATATGGTTGCGAACAACGGCACGGTCACGATGAAGCGGCGGCGAGGATCACCAAATACGGCAAACGAACCCGCGCCCTGGCCGCCCGCCAGTTGCGGGGTGGTGGTCGAACCGATGGCTCCGCCGGTTTCCGTTACAGCTCCATCGGTGCCGATGGACACGGTGCCTGCGGTTGCAGGCTGCATGATCCGGCCAAACCGCAGATCGGCAACATTCTGGATACCGATTGGCTCGATGATCCGGACTCTTGCCTGCCCCTGCAAAGTGTGCGTGTCCCCCGGCGCAGCGACTGCCTGTGCCGACAGGGTCAGCGCCAGGGCTGATCCGGCGGCGCGCAAGGCGAAGCTGAGTGATGCCGTGGAGGCCATTTCGCAAACCTGTCCGGAGGGAAAATAGGCGGGCATTCCTGTTGAATGCCCGCCTACGAAAGCCGAAGCTTAGTTGTAAGTGACGGTTGCGTCGTAAGTGCCGACGTAGTCACCGGCAGCCTGCGCTGCGCCTACCGAAAGCGTGCCGCCAACGGTGAAGGCCGAAGTACCACCAGCGGAGATGATCGCGCTGCCGACCGAGGGTGCAGTCGTGAAGGACATAGTCTGCGTGCCGTTGGTAACCGAACCAGGTGTAGTGGTGATGTCGAACAGGCGCGAAGGATCGCCAGTGACGTCGAACGAGTCAGCGGTGTTGACCGAACCAGCAACCAGAGTTGCGGTGCCGTCGTCGCTGCCTGCGCCAGCGGCAGTCACGGTTACCGAACCAGCGGCTGTGGTGTCAGGAATGATCGTACCGAAAGCAAGTGCTGCGTTTGGTGTGTGCGTAAGAGTGATCGGTGCAATGATTGTTGCAGTAGCGCTACCTGCTTCAGTATCTGTGTCACCCGGTGCTGCTGCGGCCGGAACTGCGATGGCAGCTGCGAAAGCTGCGAGAACGATTTTTTTCATTTTGGTCTTCCCCAAAGGCTGGTCCTGGTCGGTGCACTCGGGGCGCACCTTTGCACAAAAGGCTGGTGCCCTTCGTGATGCTCTAAGGGATAGTGCTTAGGTCTTAACAATTTCTAACCGGAAATAAGGCTGCAAAATCAGACTACTTAGCAGTCAATTAATTTGCCGTTATTCATAGGAGACAACTAAAGTGATCTCTGCGGCATAACTTCCGGGGGGTGTTCCAGCCGGAATTTCCAATTGTCCGCCGATTCTCAGCGTGTCCCTGCCGTTGGCATTCAATAGTCCAGCCGAATCGTTATTTGGCCTGTTCTCGCTGGCCGATGTAATTTGTGATACAACAAGATCCGGGGCCGGGCCGCGCTGCGCACTCGCCATGACCGTGGTGGGCAAGATTACACGGTATCCGCGGTCTTTTTCTCCCTGCACTGCATAAACCGCCGGACCTGGTGCGCACGGCACCGCAGTGAGGCAC
Source organism: Pontixanthobacter luteolus (assembly GCF_009828095.1). Taxonomy (GTDB): domain Bacteria; phylum Pseudomonadota; class Alphaproteobacteria; order Sphingomonadales; family Sphingomonadaceae; genus Pontixanthobacter; species Pontixanthobacter luteolus. Next base: position 983,915 of record NZ_WTYP01000002.1, read on the forward strand.
ATCTTCTTTGCAGACCCGTTATAGGCCGCGTTTCCTGAAGAGGGGTCGATGGTTACATTACCGCCCTGATTGGCTGACACTGCGACACCGCCAAATTCCAAACGTTTTTGAGCAGAGACAGAAATGGGCTTGATAATCGAGGCGCTGGCTACCCCTCGATCGGTAGAGGAGCCTGGTTCGGCCCTCAAGTCTACAGCGCACGTCATCGCGATTAAACCAGAAAGTATTGCTAGTTTCGCGCGATAAAACATCTGGGCTGTATTTCTCCTTTGAAAATATTATTCATTAAATACAACTAGGTATTTCCCCAAAGGTTCCGTAATTGTTCAGTGCGTCGCCGCAGTGGCGGCCATTACCGGACAGAAATCAGAACGGCATCTGCAGGAATCATCAGGCTCACCGTGCCTCCACCGAAATTACGGTCAACATCCAGGCGCCCGCCGACGTGAAATGTCCTTTGGCAAACGCGCTGGCGGCAATTGGGAATGTTGATCTCGATGACCTGCCCTGCGGCCAAAGATGCATACCCGGGCAAATCCGTCTGGTACGATGTCAGCCGCGCCGTAATCCCGCCTTGGGTCACAACGGGGGCAGCAGCCAGAACTAGTTGGATGCGCAGGTTCAATACCCGGCGGCTGTTGGAACCCCGATCGTAGGAAATCGTGAACCGTGCAGGTCCGGTATCACCGCGGGTGGTTGAAAATACGCCGACGCTCTGGACATTCCCCGCTGGCCCGACGACCCGGTACCCTTGGTCGAGGACCGCGAAGGTGCCGAAGCGCAGTTCCGTCTGCGGGATTATCCGCAACTGTGCCGGTGCCGCCTGCGCCGAATGCTGCATCAGTAGGCACAATGCGGCCAGAATGGCGGACAATCGCCGGATCATTGCTTTGCCAGCCAATCAACAAGCAAGGCGTTCACTTCGCCGGACCGTTCCTGCTGCGTCCAGTGGCCGCAGCCCTCCAGCATGTGCAGCCCCTGCAATCCCGGTAGCAATTTCGCGAGTTTTTCGAGGCTGTCCGGGCCGGCAAGCCGGGTCGCAAGATCACTGGTTCCGCCGATGAAAAGGCTGGGTTGGTGGATCACATTGCTGTCGAGTGCGGTCAACATCGCGTGATCGCGGCGCTGGTTGCGATAGCGGTTCAGCGGTCCATGGAAGCCGGACCGGCTGAACTCGCCAGCCAGATAGGCTACGTCATCATGATCGAGCCAAGGCAGCGGCATCGGTGGTTCGGGCAGCCCCTTTAGCAGTCCGTCGCCTGGTTTTTTGTCCGCCGGCCAGGTGCCTTCGGGGGCATCGCCCGAAATCGCATAGTAGAACTTGCGGATTACTTCGGCAGGGTCTGCTTCCAGCTCCGCCTCTGCGGTGCCGACTTCCTGGAAATCGACCTGGTAGAAATACCGACCCTTTTGGGTGAAGAACTGGTCCTGCAGGATATCCGCAGAAACCGGACCGGGCGCAGAATGGGGTATCGACAGGCCGGAGACGGCGCGGAAACGATCCGGATGGAGTAGCGCCGAAGTCCACGCGATCGGTGCTCCCCAATCGTGACCGATAATGATAGCGGGCTGATCAGGCGACAGGCTATGCGCAAGCGATGCCATATCGCCAGCGAGTTCAGCCATCGAGTATGCCTCCACCTCTTTCGGGGCCGATGAACCACCATAGCCGCGCACATCAACCGCCACTGCGCGGAATCCCGCCTTGGCAATCGCCGGCAATTGATGCCTCCAGCTATACCAGCTTTCGGGGAAACCGTGCACCATCAACACCAGAGGGCCGCTACCCATCTCTGCGTATCGCAGGCTGATATCGGGCGCAGTACTTACTTTCCCGAAGACGATCTGGTCCAGAATACTCATTGCGCACTAGCTACCACTGCAAAACTTGTTTGGACAGTCTTGCATGGGTTCGAATGCGGTTGACTGCGCTTCATTAGGTGACAGAAGATCGGGCGATGGAAAGCAATACAAGCCACAGCGCCCCGGCGCAGTTCGCGGCCGCTGGCGTGGCGGACATTTGCCTGTTCATTCGGGAGAACCGGTTGGCGATTGAACGCGCGCTGGTTGAACGCGGCGCGGTGCTCCTTCGCGGCTTCGATGTTTCGGACGGTCAGGATTTTGACGCGGCAGTGCAGGCATGGGGAGGGGAGAACTTCGCCTATGCCAAATCGCTATCCAATGCGGTGCGAGTAAACGTCACAGAGCGGGTATTTACGGCCAACGAGGCCCCGCCAGCGACCGAAATTTTCCTCCATCATGAGATGGCGCAAACGCCGATCTTTCCCTCCTCGCTCATGTTTTTCTGCGAGATTGCGCCTGAATCAGGGGGCGAAACACCGCTTTGCCGGTCCGATGTGCTGCTGGAAAAACTGCGCGCCGAACTGCCGGATCTGATTGCTTCATTCGAAGAGAAGGGCGTCCGCTATTCCAACACCATGCCGGCCGAAGACGATCCGGGCTCCGGGCAGGGGCGCAGCTGGAAATCGACATTGGGGGCGGAAAGCCGGACCGCCGCAGAAGCGCGTCTTGCTGAACTGAATTACAGCTGGGAATGGCAGGAAGACGGCTCGCTCCGCATAACCACGCCGCGTCTTGACGCAGTGTGGGTGCTGCCGAGCGGGGACAGGAGCTTTTTCAATCAGCTGATCGCCGCATATCGCGGGTGGTCGGACAGCCGCAATGAAGCATCCCAGTCAATCAGCCTGGGCGATGGCAGCCCGATCGATCACGCTGCCATGATGCGCGCAATCGAACTGGCATATGATCTGGTCTACGATCACCAATGGCAGGTAGGCGATGTCGTATTGGTCGACAATTTCACCGTCATGCACGGCAGGCGGCCGTTCGCGGGCAAACGCAGGGTGCTCGCCTCGCTGTTTCGCTGATTGCTGGCTGCCCCAGCTCAGGGCAAAGGCTTGCCCATCGAAGCTTGCATAACCGAATACCATGCGCTGCGTGTCCATTCGACTTTAGCCAGATCGGCAAGCTCGCCAATCCGCTGCGCTGTCTGACTGCCGACGATCGGAATGGGGCGTGCGGGATGCGCGGCTACCCAGCTGAAGGCGGCGACGGCGCGCGATACGTCGAACTGACTGGCCACTTGGTCGAGTGCTTGCGCGACAGCCTGCTCGCGCTCGTTCGACGGAGAGGCAATCCTCCCGCCTCCAAGCGGCGACCAGGCAAGGATCGCCATTCCGTTCTGGACGGCATCGTCGAATTCCCCGTTTAATACCGGATCCAGATGGAGCGGCGAAAATTCAGGCTGGCTGCTGACCAGCGGAATATCGAGAGCTGCGCGCAATGCCGCGATCTGCGCCTGCGTAAAGTTCGATACGCCGACCGCGCCGACTTTGCCCGTTGTAACCATGTCTTGCAGCGCGCGGGCTATTTCATCTGGATGGGTCAGGATATCCGGCCGGTGAATTTGCCACAAATCCACGTGCTCCACCTGTAACCTCGACAGGGAGGCATCGAGCGCCTGCGAAAGGTATTCGGCAGACGAATTATACGGCACTCCGGGAATGATGCCGCCCTTGGTCGCAAGTACCATTTTGCTGCGTAGACCGGGCGTTTCGCTGAACACCTGGCCCAGCAATGTCTCTGCATCGCCGAAGCCTTCCGAACCGTTGAACCCATAGATGTCGGCGGTGTCGAATAGAGTTATGCCGGCCCCGAATGCGGCATCGATCAAGCTGCGCGCCTGCGGGACTGACACACCGTGGAAGCGCCACATACCCCAGGCTGCGGCCGAGATTTTCGGACCTCCGGCATACAGTTCGCGTTCGGCCTTGATCGCGGGTAGCGGTGTTTCGGTCATTGATAGGTCCTGGTTTTTGCTATTGCCTGAAAGGTCGCGGAAAAGCTGCTTCCCTTCCGGTAGAAAACGGGCGGATTGCCCAATGGCGCGTCAATATCGATCCACTGCCCGCCTTCAAAGGTCTGATTGGTCCAAATGTGGACCCAAATGTCCCCTGCAGGGAGATAGACTGGCCAGCGATCGGCAAATTCCTCAATCACCGGGGCAACGAGCAGGTCGCGGCCATAGAGATAATGCCATTGCAAATCGAACGTGTTCGGGTCGCTTTCATAATGCATGAATACGGGGCGCTGCAGGGGCAGGCCGGTGCGCTCCGCTTCCTCACACAGATGCCTGACATAGGGGGACAGACCCGAGTGGACCTGAGACATCCACGCAAAATGCGTCAGGATTGCAGGAGAACTGTCGATCTGAAGATTGTCCTCCGGCCGGTTGCCTTCATGGGTCCGCATGACCGGGGTGAACGCGGCCAGTTCAGACCAACGCATCAACAATTCGGGCGACCGCGTGCGCCCATCAAGGCTGGTGTACCCGCCGATATCGCTGTGATGATAGGCATTGCCGACCAGCCCGGCTGACAGCGCCGCACATATCGCGGTGCCGATCCCGTCATGCCGCGAAAAATCTACCGATTGATCGCCGGCCCACAGCAGCGGGCAGAAACCGCCGACCTCGCTATGGCCGGACCGCATGAAGAACAGCGCATCCCCCGCCGCCGCGTTGGTCATGGCCCACAACACCGGCCATTCATTATGCGTCAGCATGGGGTCCGATCTATCGGACAGCCGTGCATCCACCGGCAGGTATTCGCCAAAATCGGCCATCCATCCTGCCATGCCCAAATCCAGCATTTCGCGGCGCAGGATACGCGCGGCGAACCAATCGCGCGCCGCACTGCTTGTAAGGTCGATCAGGCCGCATTCGAATTCCCCGAAATCGACCAGATAGGGCGCATCGCCGTCAGGGTTTAAAACGAAGTGCCCACCAGCGGCTGCTTCACCGAACAATTCCCCGTCGGCGGCAAGATAGGGGTTCGCATAACCGAGAAACCGGATGCCCTGATCGGCCAGCCCTGCAATCTTGTCTGCCAAATCGGGATAGCGCGTTTGGTCTGCCTTCCAGTCCCAGAAAAGCCTGCGGCCAAAACTGGTCTGGCGGATGCCCGCCCAATCCTCGCACCAGAGCGCGCTGACCTTTGCCCCCACATCGATTATCCGCTGGAGCCGGGCGAAGCTGTTTTCACCGTCCTTCAGGCCGATGATCGACCCGGAAATTGCCCATTCCGGCAATTGCGGCTGTCTTCCGAAACGGTCGGACAGCTGGCTGACAAGTCCCGAAAGGTCAGCGGCCGCGAAAATTTCCAGACGCGCCGGAACGTCCCAGAAGTGCAGTCTGTGCTGGTCGTCCGATGTGAAATCGAATTCTGCATAGGCGCGGGTATCGGCGTGCAGCGCATAACGATGCGAGGAAAGAAATGTCGGCTGCGGATAGTAGGTTGTCCAGTAATCCCCGATGCGTGCTGGGTTGAACGCGCTGGCCGGTATGCCATGCGGGTCGCGGCCGACGCCGGGTTCACCGCACCATAGCGGGAATTTGCGCCCTCGCAGATTCAGGTAGGACATTTGTTCCCCGCAGCCCCACACGTATTCTCTCTCGCTGGCTTCGAAGTCGATCCAGAACCGGTTTACTTCAGGGTCAGTGCATTCCAGCCGGATTGCCATCCGGTCCAGCGTCATCGTCAGAATCGTTTCCGTGCCGCCGCTGCGCCCAAATTCTACAGAGAGGCCGGATTGCCGCACAACTGAGAGCGGCCCCTTCCACGCCAGTTCGTCACTGAAACTGAAATGGCCCCGGTCCGAATGAACGTCCGGCCTGCCCGAGCCGGCGAAAAATGCTGGCCGATGCGGATCGTGGCTAAGCAGGACCCTGCTGCCGAGGAGGATCTGAAAGCTGTCTTCCGCGGCGAACAGCTCAAGACTGTCGATTGTCATCCTGCCTCTGGCCGCCACTGGTCGCGTTTGACCATGACCGCCTTGAACAATTCGGATTCGAGCATTGTATCGAGCCAGCGGCGAACATTCGGGATCGGCTGGGTGTCGAACCATTCCCGGTCAGTCGCGGCAAATTGGCGGACGAACGGCATGATCGCCGCGTCGGTCAATCCCGGCTTCTGCCCATGCAGATAGGGGCCGGTGCCGATTCTTTCATCCAGGTCCCGCAGGATCGCAAGGCACGCGGCGCGGTGTTCCTCGGCATCGCTGCCGTGCCGGGTCGAATATTTGTAGCGATCAAGGTGATGTTTGAATGGCCCGTCATTCATCTCGATCAGATCGAAATCGGCGCCTTGAAGCCAATTTTCCGGGTCATTCCGGCCCAGCGCCCAGCGCATCACGTCGATGCTTTCATCGATCACCTTGCCGTTTTCAAGCACCAGCACCGGGACCGTACCCTTAGGCGAGGCTTCCAGCATTTCGGCAGGCTTTTCGCGCAATTTGACTTCCCGAAATTCGGGTTCGATCCCGCTGGCCGCCAGAGCCATGCGGGCGCGCATTGCGTAAGGGCAGCGGCGAAAGTTGTAGAGGACCGGTTTATTCATCGGACCCTTCCGTCATTCCCCCGCTTCCCGCCTCGCGCTGTTTGGCGAGTTCGGTCTGGCGCTGGCGTTCGGCGTACCGGGCGCGCTGTTCATCGGTCCGTGTATCGAAACAGTTCGGGCAGCTGATGCCTTCGACGTATTTTTCCGATTGCATCTGTTCGCACGACAGCGGATTTCGGCACGCCCGGCACAGCGCATAGTCGCCCACTTCGAGCCCATGTCTAACGCTGACCCGCTCATCGAAAACAAAACAATCACCTTCCCAGCGGCTTTCTTCTTCCGGCACTGTTTCCAGATATTTCAGGATACCGCCCTTGAGGTGGTAAACCTCGTCTACCCCTTCGCTGCGCAGGAAAGCAGTCGATTTTTCGCAGCGTATGCCGCCAGTGCAAAACATCGCGATCTTGGGCAGCTTGCCCTCTTTTTCGAATTCCGCGCGTTTTTCGCGAAACCATTCGGGGAACTGGCGGAAGCTTTCCGTCTGCGGGTCGATTGCCCCGGCGAATGTGCCGATGCCGACTTCGTAATCGTTGCGGGTGTCGATCACGATCGTATCGGGATCGTCGATCAGCGTGTTCCAGTCTTCGGGTGAAACATAGGTGCCGACATCGCCCACGGGGTCGAGGTCCGGCTGGCCCATGGTCACGATCTCGCGTTTCAGCCGGACCTTCATTCGGCGGAATGGCATCGATGGTGCATGGGAAAACTTCACTTCGATGGTGTCGCATCCGGGTAGGGTTCGGATGTGCGCAAGAACTGCGTCGATACCTGCTTGCGATCCGGCAATCGTCCCGTTGATGCCCTCCCGCGCGATCAGCAGCGTGCCTTTGACGCCGTTTCGCTCGCACAGTTCAGCCAGCGGTGCCTGGACCGCCGCCAGATCATCGAATGATGTGAATTGATAAAGGGCCGCAACGGTAAAGCTCTCGGGGCGGCAAGTCTTGTCGGTCATGGGTCTGTTTTCGTGTCCTTCGTCGGCACTGCCCGAACTTGCGGCGGCTTTGCTCTGCAGCGCGAATTACGCACCGCGATCTTCATGCCGGTATTTTCAGGCCGCCAGATTGCTGGCATGCCATGCACAGTGCGAATACGCATAGTCGCATAGGAGGGGAAACCGCGATGGACAAGAATTCAGATGCCGCTTCCAAAAGGGCGGACGCATATTGGAAAGCGAATATCCGTCTCCTGTGCGCGCTGATGACCGTCTGGTTCCTTGTTTCTTTCGGAGCCGGCATCCTGTTCCGCCCATTCCTCGACCAATTCATGATCGGCGGTTTGCCGCTCGGGTTCTGGTTTGCCCAGCAAGGCTCGATCTACGTCTTTATTGTCCTGATATTTTTCTACAGCTGGCGGATGAAGCGCCTCGAACGCAAATTCGATCTGGACGATTGAGGTCGCGGCCATGACAACGCAAACCCTGATTTACATTTTCGTCGGCCTCAGCTTCGCGCTGTATATCGGCATTGCCATCTGGTCGCGGGCCGGATCAACCCGGGAATTCTATGTCGCGGGCGGCGGCGTCCACCCGGTGGTAAACGGGATGGCGACGGCTGCCGACTGGATGAGCGCGGCATCATTTATCTCCATGGCCGGTCTGATCGCGTTTCTGGGATATGACGGTTCGGTCTATCTCATGGGGTGGACGGGCGGATATGTCATGCTCGCACTGTTGCTGGCGCCCTATCTGCGCAAATTCGGCGAGTTCACCGTGCCTGATTTCATCGGGACGCGGTTCTATTCAAAGGCCGCGCGAACTGTCGCGGTAATCTGTCTGATATTCATCAGTTTCACCTATATTGCGGGGCAAATGCGCGGTGTCGGCATCGTGTTTTCGCGCTTCCTCGATGTGGAGGTGGAAATCGGCGTTGTCATCGGGATGGCGATCGTTTTCGTCTATGCCGTGCTGGGCGGGATGAAGGGGATCACCTACACCCAAGTAGCGCAATATTGCGTTATGATTTTTGCCTATCTGGTTCCGGCAATCTTCATTTCGCTGCTGATCACCGGCAATCCCGTGCCGCAGCTCGGGCTTGGCTCCGTGGTCAATGACGGATCCGGACTTACCGTGTTGCAGAAGCTTGACGAATCTCTGCAAATGATGGGCTTCGGAGCATATACGCAGGGCAGCAAATCGGCGGTCGACGTGTTCTGCATCACCGCGGCGCTGATGGTGGGCACAGCGGGACTGCCGCATGTCATTGTCAGGTTCTTCACCGTTCCCAAGGCCTCGGATGCGCGCCGGTCGGCCGGGTGGGCGCTGGTCTTTATCGCTTTGCTCTATACGACCGCGCCCGCAGTTGCTGCTTTTGCACGCATCAACTTCAACGATTCCGTCCATCAGACGGCCTATCAGGATGCCCCCGCCTGGTTCACCAATTGGGAGGCGAACAATCTGATCGCCTGGCAGGACAAGAACGGCGACGGGGTGATGCAAGTCGCCAGCGGTGACGCGTTTGAAGGCGCGCCTGAATATCTCGAACAAACAGGTCCCAGCGGTGAACGGCTGCTGGCGAATGCGCCTGGCGCGGGCAGTGATAACGAAGTCTATGTCGACAGGGACATCATGGTGCTGGCCAATCCCGAGATCGCCAATCTGCCCGGCTGGGTCATCGCGCTCGTTGCCGCAGGCGGGTTGGCTGCGGCGCTATCGACCGCGGCGGGCCTGCTGTTGGTAATTTCTGCAGCGGTCAGCCACGATCTTCTGAAATCGACATTCCGGCCCGAGATTTCGGAAAAGGGTGAATTGCGTGCAGCCCGCCTCGCCGCCAGCGCGGCAATCATCGTTGCCGGTTTCCTCGGGATATACCCTCCCGGCTGGGTTGCTCAGGTGGTTGCATTCGCATTTGGATTGGCGGCAGCATCGCTGTTTCCAGCGATCTTCATGGGGATATTCACAAAATCGATGAACCGGGAGGGCGCGATCGCGGGGATGGTCAGCGGGCTTGCTTTCACCTTCCTTTATATTGCCTATTTCAAGCTTTGGGCCCCGCAGGCCAATGTGGCGGCGAACTGGCTTCTGGGTATCTCTCCGGAGGGGATCGGCATAATCGGTATGCTGATCAATTTCAGCGTAGCCATCATCGTCGCCAAATTTACCCCGCCTCCACCGCAAGAAGTTGGTCAGCTGGTCGAAATGATCAGGGTACCGCGCGGCGCACGTCAGGCCAGGGAACACTGATCGAGCAAGGGATTTGCGCTTTGCCGTCCTGTGACTGTGGTTAGCTGACCAACTTCAACCGCGGAATGTCGCGATTGTTCGCGGGCTCCGGTGCGGCGCTGCTCTGGTTCTGCGCCTCCATCCAGCCGCGCAGTTTCCGGCGCGCATAATGTAGCCGCGTTTTGACCGTGTTTACGCTGCAATCGGTCGCTTGCGCGATTTCCTGCAATGGCATCGCCTCGAAATAGCAGAGCACGACAGCTTCCCTCTGATCCAAGTTCAGAATTGCCAGTGCGCTGCGAAGCCAGCGACTATCATCATCGATCATCGCCGCTTCTTCAGGATTTGGGGCCTGATCCTCATAGTGTTCAAAGAATGCGCTTTCCTGGCTCGTCTCGCGGCTTGCCGGTTTGCGCAGGTAATCAATCGCCTTGTTACGCACGATCCGCCTGATCCACGCAGGCGCATTGTTGATGTCCTTGAACTTGCCTGCAAGCCGCCAGATATCGGTGAATGCCTCGTCCACCACGTCTTCGGCGGTGCTGAAGTCACCCTTCAGGATCGCAGCAGCATGAGCCATCATCGCTGGTCTGACTTCTCGGTAGAGCCGGGTGAATGCAGCGCGATCCCCTCTGCCGATTGCCCTCAATAGCGCGCCGCTATCCATCGAAGATATCCAGCCCGTCCGCGTCTCGCTCTGAGACGGACAACACGCCCCAGATCAGGCAATCACTCGCGTCCCGGAAATGTTTGAGAGCCAGCCCGGCTTCTGCCGCCACCTGCGATAGCGTATCTTCATCGTGGCAAAATGGCTGAACGCCATTGCAGACATACTGCCATCCAATGCCGAAATAACCCGGCACCAGACTGGAAATCAGGATGGTCCCGCCAGATGCGAGTTTGGCCTTCAGCGCGCTTAGCTCGGCAATCAATTCTTGTTCCGTGCATTTGTCGGGGAGGTGCGGTGCCGCGATCAAATCGCATGAACCGTCCTGCTCCGTGCCGTCTGCAAAACTGATGAGCTTTCCGCTTTTGATCGCCTGTCTTAGCGCCTGCTCGGTCAACTTCGCCCGGGCCGCTCTTGCGCGGTTGCCTGAAAATTCATCGACTGCATTTGTCAGCGCCGAGCTTTGCGGGAACGCTGCTGGCGACCGTGCAGGCGGCGGGGCCTCCGATCCTTCAACCGGCGGGCTGTAGCTGAGCAGGTCCCGCAAAGGGTGCCGCTTGAGATCGAGGCGCCAGCGTTTGAGATCACCTCCACTTGCAAGAATTCCGTCGAAGACACCTGCAAGCATGAGTGTGCCCTGTTTGATCTGGCCGGCCTCGAACTGCGTGAGGACCTGATCATAAATGCGGAATGGATAGGTTTGATGGGTCATAATGGCTGCAGGGATATCGGTGAGGCATCCGACCGGCGTCCCAGCAGCGTTCCAAATGCGTGAAAAAGTTGCCCTTTAACCATGTTACCTGCTATTTGGGCTGCATGAGGAGTACGAGGGCAACTCCTGATCAGGGGGCACTATTTCGTTTGACGCTGTTGGGGCCGTTCGGCCTGAACGGTGCCGATGGCAATCGTGTCGCTGTGACCAGCAAGCGCGGGCAGGCGCTGCTCGCGATCCTTGCGACATCGCCGCGCGGGGAAAGATCGCGCAGTTGGCTGGAAAGCACGCTGTGGTGTGCGAAGCCGTCCGAACAGGCCAAGGCCAGCCTGCGCAAAGAACTTTCGAACCTTAAAAAGGCCGTCAACGGGTCGGAGCCGGCACTTTTGCAGGCTGACAGTAGCCGGGTTTGGGTGGATACGGACCAGCTTTGGATCGATGTCTTCCAAAATACCGGGTCCACTGGCGAAGAATTCCTCGAAGGAATGGACATTGCTGGGGAGGAGGCATTCGAAGACTGGCTGCGGGAGAAACGCAGCGAGTTGAGCGGCTCCTCCGACGGTTCCAGCCTGCCGGCTCAGGCAGATGCAGGGTTGGATGCCTCTGAAGTCAAGCCGACCAAGCTGGCCATTGCTGTGCTGCCGATCCGGATGGAACCGCCCAAACCCGAGCTGGAGTTCGCAGCGTATGGGTTTGGCGAAGAATTGATCAATCGCCTGTCACGGCTTCGCTGGTTGCCGGTTATTGCTCGCAGTTCCAGTTTTGCCTTGGCACCGGAACTGACCGACCCCGTCGCTGCCGGCCAGGCATTGGGCGCGCGGTATATCGTGGAAGGGAGCCTGCGTTCGTCTGGGTCCGGCTTTCGCTTGTCCATCGGTCTGGCTGATGCTGAAAGCGGTCAGACTTTGTGGAACGAGGCAATAGTACTCAAGGCAATTGAAGACCCCGATGCAATCGAGGCGACGCTGGATGGTCTGACCGCCGCGCTGGATCACAGGATCGACCACAGTGAGCAATTGCGCGCTATCGGAACGACGGACCGCAATCCGGACTTGCTGCAGTTGATCTGGAAGGCGCGCTGGCATCTCGTCAGGTTGACCGATGAGGATATCGCAATCGCGGAAGGTCTTCTCGATCAGGCGGCAGAGCTGCAACCCAATTCATCTGAAGTCATGATCGAACGGGCATGGCTGACTGTCAGGAAGCTTTGGCTCAGTCGCGGGTCAGAGGAACAAATTCGTGCGCTGCGCAAGTCCGCCCAGGCAGCGATATTTGCCGATCCCAGCGATGCCCGCGGGCATATGATTGCTGGCATTGCGGAGTTCTGGCTGCATCAGCCGCTCCGCGCAGAAGGGTTGCTGCGCCGCGCCGTGGAATTGAACCCGAGCCTGGTGATGGCGCATGCCCAGCTGGGCAGTTCGCTCTACCACAAGGGCGAGACCGAAGAGGCCATCGAAACGCTCGAGACGGCTATTCGTCTTAGCCCCAACGATTTCGATCTGTTTTTCACCGAAGGCGAATTGGCGATGGCCCATTTGACCGAAGGCAATCTGGAAGAATCGATTGTCCATGCTGAGGCTTCGCTGTCGCGCAGAGCGGCCTATTGGTCATCCCATGTGGCCCGGATCAATGCTCTCGCCGGCCTGAACCGAATGACGGAGGCAAAAGCTGCTTATGCGGAAATGCTGGCAGCCCAGCCCAAATTCAAACCGCATTTCATCGACTGGCTTCCCTACCTCGATGTGTCGCGCAACGCCGCGCTGAAAGATGGATTGAACCAGGCTGCGACTTACACCGACTAAGGGGCAAACATAGCAGCGGGATCGCAAGATATGCCTCAGGCCAAGTATTTTTCGAAAATTGACCGTGATAAAGACGGGGAAGAAAATACACCGCGCAGGTTCGATCTGAACAGGCTCGCAGCAGCGGGAAGATTCGCGAAGATCGGCGCTTCACTGAAACGGAAAAGTCTGCCCCGGCTGTACGCTTTTTCGCGGTCTTTCAATCCGGTGATGAAGCTGGGCGGCCTGATCCACATTTCCCGGGATGAACAGGTGCGCGATGTGCTTTTGCGCACCTCAGATTTCCCTGTTCCTTTTGGAAAGGAAATGTCGGAGCTCGGGTTGGGTGCGACCTTCCTGCTGGGTGTCGATGGCGCAGAACATGCCAGATTGCGGCACATCCTGACTTCCGCTGTACTGCCGCGTGATGTCGAAATGATGCACAGGCTGGCGGCTGAATTCACCGCCGCCTTGCTCGACAATCATGCTGGCAGAATCGATGTAATTCATGACCTGATCAAAAGGGTCCCTGCCGAAATATGTATCCGGTATTTCGGTCTCGATTGTCAGGATGCTGACGCGCTGGCCGACTGGACGCTTGCCATCTCGGCGCTGCTGTTTGGTGATCCGTTCGGCGACCCGGAAGTGCGTGAACTCGCATTTCAGGCACGCGGAAAGCTGGCGGCCTATATCGACGATGCAATCGCGCGAACACGCAGGGATGTTCTGTCTCCTGAATGCACTGTTCAACAGGCTGACACTCTGGTCCATCGCTTGCTCATTCTGCAGCGCGACGGGGCAGAAATAAGCGACAAGGATATTGCTGCGATACTTTTGGGTATGGCCTCTGGTTTTATCCCGACGAACTCGATCGCCGCTAGCAACATGCTGACCGAAATACTGGACCGCCCCTCAGCGAAGGCAGCCGCCGAAAAGGCCGCCAAAGAACGCGACCACGATACGCTGCGCAGGATTTTGCTGGAGGCGGGCAGACTTAATCCGACGCTTTATCCGGGACAGTTTCGCATATGTCCTGACGGGGCGACCCTGCAGGTTAATGGCCGGCCGCAGCAGATACCGCCGCAATCAACGCTGATTGTCGCCACTGGTTCGGCAATGCGTGACAAACGGGTCTGGGATAATCCCGATGATTTCCGGATCGATCGTAAGGAAGCAGATGGCCGCTGGCAGGAGCCGGACTTGCTGTTCGGGCTGGGGCCGCACACCTGCATCGGCAAGGAAATGGCAATCGGCCAGATTTCGGGTGTTTTTGCAGAACTGTTCGCGCGCGATGGATTGAAGCCCGCGCCCGGGAAATCCGGCAAGCTGGAATATCTTGGCCTGTTCCCGCGTCACCTGACTCTCGAATACGACACGCCGTCATCGCAGCAATCGATGTACCTGATAATCGCGCCGGTCACCGATGGCAGTTCTTGCGAGGATATTGAGGCGGAGATTGCAGCATGGGGGCACCCCGCCATTCCCGAAATCCGTGATGATCTGGATGGAAGCAATATTGTCCATTTCGCCTCCATCGCGCCAATCGAGTCCGAACGAGGGCTGGATATCATCTTCGAGATGAATTGCGATGGATCGAAGGAAAGTTCGATCAAGGCACTGTGCCATGCGATCGGGCCGCGCCTGGATAGGCTGTTGATACATACCGCGCGCCATGAGGCTGTATCGCTCGAATCGTATCTGCTTGCCCACGTTGTGGAGCTTCACGGGAAGCCGTGGGGCCCGACAGGCCTGAATTACAACGGCCTCGCCGAGTTTCCTGTTTCGAAGGTCGAAAGCGAGCGGAAATTCGCTGAGTTCATGGGCCGCGTCATGCGCGATTTTGTCGCAACCGAATCCGCCAGGGGCAGCAACCCGATGCTGGCACTCGGCCATATGCGGCGCATCTTGCGGCAGGATCCGGTCATGAAGACACGTGCCACGCCGGTGCAATTGGACCTGATGAAAGAGGCGGAACGGGAGCGCTTCGACGCTTATCATCTTTCGACGCGGTCCATGCGGCTGGCGCTGTCTACATTCAAAGATCCAGGCAGCCATTTCAAGGCGGCCATGAACTTCCTCAAGTCGCGCGATGGCCTGCTGGTCCTGATTCCGTTTTTCGTGACGCTTTTAGCAATGACGGTTCTGGCGGTTGAAGTTCTGGGCGGTTGGAATTTCAGTAATCTGCTCTTCGCCGTGTTCTCGGGCCTGACCACGACTGTTCTCATTTTCGGTGTTGTTGGCGGGATTTTCCTCGCGATGGTCCGGCGTCAGGAGAAGAAGGAAAAGCGGTTCGAAAAGCGGGCTTCGCTGGACAAAATGCGCGATATTCTCGCTGCAGAAGATCTGCCCGGCTATGCGCAGAACCACGTCTTCGCATCGGCAATGTTGAAGCCGGGCCTGTTCCGCACGTTCCTGCATGCCTTTGGCCTGTGGGCAGCGAAAATGTCGATCGTCCATCGGTTCAGGCCGGGCATGATCAACGGGATGGGGACGATACATTACGCCCGCTGGTACAAGATACCGGGCACACGGCGAGCCGTGTTCTATTCCAATTTCGATGGCAGCTGGGAAAGCTATCTCGAAGACTTCATCTCGCGGGTGTCATGGGGCCAGTCCGCCGCGTGGAGCAATTGGGAAGGCTTTCCCGAAACCCGCTATCTTTTCATGAAGGGCGCGCAGGATTCTGACCAGTTCAAGAACTACACGCGGACGGTGATGCGCGTTTCGCCTTTCTGGTATTCGCGTTTCCCCGAATTGTCTTCCGAGCAGATCCGGCAGAACGGACTGATCCATATCGGGGCAGGCCTGGCGCGCACTTCTACCGAAGCGGACGAATGGCTGCGCTGCTTCGGTTCGCGCCCGCGGCATGCCAATCTCGTCGAACAGGATGAAGTACAGGCGCTGGTCCTCAGGGGAATGAAGCGGCTGCCCTATTCCACATGTCTGGCGATCACACTGCCGCCCGCAGGGCCGAAGCTGGGCGAATGGCTTTGCTGGATCCGCGGGAAGCCGATGCAGATCGATGGATTGCTGGGTCAAAGCGAGCAAGCGCAGATCAACGCGCTGATCGAGGAAGGCGTTATTGGCCGTGTGCCGCGACCCGATGGTCACGCGGCAGAATACAGTCTGGCTCATGCGCTCACCATAACCTTTGGAGACCGCCCGCTTCTCGGCATCAGAAAGGGGATGAGCGATCCCGCCGGATTGGCAATGGGGCACGCGGCGTTTCTCGGTATCTCAGCGGCTGGCATGAAGAAGTTCACCGCCGATGGCGCGGCTCCTGACGCGGTTGAAGAGGGGATGCCGTTCGCGTTTCGAATGGGAATGGGCGGCCGCGGCCAGATTCTGGGGGATCCAGAGCCTGGTGATCGCCAGTGGTACTGGGACGACAATGTCGACAGCGACAACCCGGCCGAGGCGGTCCTGATGCTATACGCCTCCGATCAGGCATCGCTTGATAGGATGACGACAATTCATCGTGCATTGCTCGGCAATCATGGCGGCTCGGTTCAGACCCAGATCGACTGTGCACCCGCATGGGACGATACAGAGCGGGTCGATTTCGAGCACTTTGGTTTCCGTGACGGCATCTCGCAGCCCATAATGCGCGCCACTGGCAAATCCATCAAGGATGTGCCCGAACGCGATATCGTTGAACCGGGCGAATTCATCATCGGGTACAAGAACAATTCCGGCTATTTTCCGATGTCGCCGAAACTGCCCCCGGAAGCCGATGTTTCCTGCGCCTTGCCGGTCACGATTGGCGGCAATCTGTCCCGCTTCCCGGACTTTGGCGGAGACAGCCTCGCAAATGCGGAGCGCGATCTTGGGCGGAACGGCACATTTATCGTGCTGCGCGAACTTAAGCAGGATGTTGAAGGGTTCGACGCCTTTGCCGAGGAAGCGGCGAAGAAGCTCAACACCGGCGGTTTCGCGGATTTGTACAAGGTGATCGGGCAGCGCCCCGATGCGGAATGGGTAAAGGCCAAGATGATGGGGCGCTGGCGCGACGGGCGTCCGTTGATCGGCAATCCGGTCAATAATAACCCGCAGGCATCCGCCGACCCTGCCGAACGGGAAAATGATTTCACCTTCGGGACCGACGATCCGCAAGGCCTGGCCTGTCCGTTTGCTTCCCATATCCGGCGGACGAACCCACGCGACAGCAAGCACCCGGGTGATCCGAACGAGCAAGCCATTTCCAATCGCCACCGGCTGCTGCGGAGGGGCCGGCCCTATGTTCGTAAGGACACCGGGGAAAAAGGCCTGCTATTTGCCTGCATCGGAACCGATATCGAGCGGCAGTTCGAATTTGTGCAGCAGTTCTGGGCCAATGCCCCTGCATTTCACGGCCTCGACAATGAACCCGACCCGGTGATCGGTGCAAATTCGCCTGACACGAAAACCGGTGAACCGCGGACAAGGCATTTTTCCATTCCCACGCCGGTCGGGCCGGTCAGGCTTGAGGGGATGCAAAGCTTTGTCGAGCCGAAGGGCGGGGGGTATTTTTTCATGCCCAGCCGGTCGGCCCTCGGTTGGCTTTGCGAGACAGCGCTCCATGCGTCCCCGGACAAGCTCGCGGTGGCAACGGAGAGCACTCACCATGACTGACAAGCGAGAGGTGGAAAAGATGCGCGATTTGGTGCCCGCCTATGTCAACGGAACGCTGTCTGATGATGACAAGGCAGCTTTTGAAGCAGCCTTGCATACGTCGCCAGATCTTCGAAAGCTGGTGGACGAAGAAACTGATATTCAGGCGAGGGTGGCGGCCGGAGTACAGTCCGGGGTCGACAGCCGCGATGACCGCAGCGTTCCGCACATTCAGTCACTGATAAAGCCCGAGCGAATGCCTGCCGGCAGTACAGGCAATGCAAGGTTGGCCAGCGCGCTTGCATTCCTCAACCCGGCGAACTGGAAGCCCGCGCTCATGCTTGCTCTGGCTGCTGCGGCGGTCGGACAAGCCGTTATTATCGGTGGCCAGTCTAGCGCTATCGACAAGCGAGACGTCCAGATAGCGCAGCTGGAGAATGACAATTATGAACTCGCCTCGGGCGGTTCTGCCATTCCCGACAACGCGCCAATTCTGATTGAACTGGTGGAAGATGCGCCCTGGAGCGAGGTTGCACAACTGTTCGCGAATGAAGGTTTGATTATAGCGCGCGGCACAGCGCAAGGCGTACTTTTGTTACGTCCTACGGACCAAAGAGCGGACATCGATATGCTGGTTGAGAAACTGGAGCGGTCCGACCTGACCGCCAGCGTTTCGAAAGCGGAGTAGCCGCCATGCGCGTTAGGATAGCATTTCTGGCCGCATGTGCTGCGGGCCTTTTCCTTGCATCAGGCTTCCATGCGGCAGGACAGCCGCCCAACCAGGCCAAGATCAAGGCCCCAGCCGAAGTCGAGCGTCCTGTCAGGCGCTTTGTAGAGCCATTGGTGGAGAAACCATCTGCGCAGAAAGCACCCGACTCTGTCGACAAAACCCAGACGACTGCTCCGCTGATTGACGCCGATGCCAGCGCTGGGGAGGCGGTGCAGGAAGCACGCGACGCTGATGGATCGTCCCCCGGTATGATCACGATGCAAAATCCTGTTTTGCCTCCGAAAAGGCCGGCGATCGCTGCCCCTTCACCGGCACCTAAAGAAAATCCGCTGACAATGCGGAACGCAGATCTGCCGATCTATCAGCATCACGAATTGCTTCTGTTTGGGCCGGGGTCGGAACGGGCCGCGGAAAGGCTGGCTGAGGCAAACGGATTTGACGTGATTTCAGTCACCCGCATCGATCTTCTCGGCCTCTCGCTTGCGCATGTGCGATTGGGGGGCGGGGATACCGTTGCCCGAGCTTTGGAGCGTATGGCCAAGAACAAGGGAGCAGCCTGGGCGCAGCCCAACTACATTTATCAATTGCTGGGAAATTCGCGTGAACAAGGGTTGGCGATGCATGGGCTGAACAGTCCGGGCAGGTATTTGGGCCGCGATTTGCCGCCCGCAAATGGCGTGACGATCGCGATGATCGACAGTCCGGTTGATGTCGCCCATCCGGATTTGGCGAACGCAAACATCATCCAGAAAGGTGCATTGGCGACCGGGGCACCTTCACCGCATGGGACGGCAATTGCAGAGTTGCTGGTTGGCAGCGGCGCGTTTCCTGGCGCTGCGAAGGGCGCAAAGCTGGTAAGTGTTCCGGCTTTCATTTCCGCCGCACACGCAGACATGCAGTCTCCGGCGATTTCGACCACCGCAGCGCTTGTTGCCGCTTTTGCCTCTGCTGCGGATGCAAATCCTGATGTCATGAACCTCTCGTTCGGTACTCAGGCGAGCGACGATGAAGCCATTCGGCGAATGATCGGGCGGTTGCAGGCACAAGGGGTCTGCATCGCTGCCGCGGCCGGGAATGGAGGCAAGCAGGGTGCAGTGATGTTCCCGGCAAATCTGGAATCGACCATTGCCGTTGCCGCTGTCGATGCGGCGGGCGCGGCGTATCAGCACGGTTCGCGCGGGCGTGAAATCGACGTTTCGGCCTGGGGCGTCGATATCAGCGCGGCTGTGCCCGGGGGCAGACGTCTAGTCAGCGGCACATCGTTCGCAGCGCCGCTGGTGGCTGGCGCAATGGCTCGCATGTCGGTCTGTGCCGAGTCGAGGCACCCCGCTGCAGTGCGTATCGCCATGTCCAGAGATGCTATCGATCTGGGTGAAGACGGACCGGACGAAATCTTTGGCGCGGGCATGCTCCGATTTGGAGAGGCGAGCCTGGCTTCAGCGCAGATCCCTGTGGCAGGGCAGCCAAACGGCACAAACGAGGGAGCAGACCAGGCAATCAGCGTGCCAACGCTGTTGCTTGCGCTTGGCTTGGCAGGCGGCCTTGGAGTGCTGTTTTTCTTCCTTCTCCGGCGCAGGCGAAGGAACAACTAAACAGCGGCCATTGGCCATTTGGCCGGCGTCGTAATGGCCGTTGGAATACGTTGACGTGTGAGAACAGCGCACTCTGACGTTGATGAATAGTGCGACGTCTGTTTTCGGCCTGGACGATGGGATCGACAGCGACTGGTGCCGCCTCGATTCTCCGTATATTTTGGAAGGTCACTCAGGACTGTTTGGTGCGGTCGAGAAGACTCGAACTTCCACGGCCTTTCGGCCACAACGACCTCAACGTTGCGCGTCTACCAGTTCCGCCACGACCGCACACAGTCAAAGGGGCGAAACTAACGCCCCCGCAGGGTAGGAGCGGCCCACTAGCAAAGCCCCTCAGGACGCGCAAGCACGGTTTGCACACTAACGAAATTAGTCATGGTCTGAAGCTGGAGCGGCAATCCGCATTTTGCCCGATCAGCTAGGTTTCCAGCCGATTTCCGCGAATTTTGCGGCCTTCGGGATATCCGTCACCGCTTCATTGATCGTCATGCTTTCGCCGGGGGCGAGGGTGCTTTGCGGGGGAACGACTTCCCAACTGTAGACAATCCTGTCTCTTGCATCGCGCATGACAATAAGAATCGACGGCACGCGCCGTGTTTCTCGCCCGGTATTTGTGACTGTCCCGCTCGCGCCGAAAAATTCGGAGCCATTTGGCAACGCGCGGCGATCCTGCTGGTCTGCGGGAAAGTCGAGCACCAGGTCGGTTTGCTCCATCGCAAAGGTCGGACGGCTCACGGGTACCCAGTCAGGCAGCCCGTAATAGCTGACAGCGGCGACGGTCCCGAAGGCAAGCACTGCAAACATTAGGCCGGCCGCGGTCCAAACCTTCAGGGGGTTCCGGCGCGAACGGAAGGGCGGCTCGTAATCGAACTGCGACCCTTCATCGTAATAGAACGTTTCCGGTTCGCGATCGGTGTCGGTTTCGACAACGGTTGGCGGCGGAGGCGTTTCGTCTTCGATCTCATCGTTGACCGGATCTTCGGTAACGGGTTCGTGAACCACAGGCGCAGCATCTCGGTGCGAATCTGTTGCTGCCGGGGCCGTATCAGCGCTGGCGCTCGGCTGGGTGGGCGCTTCCGCTTCGGACGGCTCGCTCAACCGCGCATTGGCGCGTTCGGTGTCTGACGGGGCGGGTGCCGGTGCCGGAGTGACAGGAGCCGAGGAAGCGGGCGACGATTGTTCAGGCGAGGTCTTTTCGGGCGCCATTGCCGTGCGCGCTGAAGCCGACCGTTCTGCTGGCGGGGCGACATGGGTCCCGTCAAATCCGGGCTTCGGTGCAGGTTTGTCGTTATCCCCGGCAGTGGCGGCCACATTCTTGCCCGAAGGGGGTGTCTCGATCTCCGGGCCATCCTGATGCCAGCTGTGCCGACATTTCGCGCAGCGCACGGTGCGACCGTCCACACCGATTGCGCTGTCGGGGACGACATAACGCGTCGAGCAGGCTGGGCAGGCAATAATCATTATTCAATCGTCTTACGACTGTGTAGGATTGGCAACAAGTGGCGACCGACTGTGGGCAGGTCCAGCTGTGCCTTTTTTCCACATCGAAGGGCGGCTATAGGCCCGTCACGATGCAAATTTTCCCGATTAACCCTGCGCAGAAAAGAGCTGAGACATGAGTTCGAGCGAAGGCGAGGGCATAACTTTCGATAATGTCGGGCTGCGTTACGGCACTGAAAAGGAAGTCCTCAGTGATCTTTCCTTCACTTTGCATCCGGGCAGCTTCTACTTTCTGACCGGCGCGAGCGGGGCGGGGAAGACATCGCTGCTAAAGCTCCTTTACCTCGCACAGCGGCCTTCGCGCGGTGCAATCCGGATGTTCGGCACCGACGTGATTACGCTGCCGCGCAAGCGCTTGCCATCATACCGGCGCCGGTTGGGGGTCGTGTTTCAGGATTTCCGCCTGGTCCAGCACCTGTCGGCATTTGACAACGTGGCGCTCCCGCTTCGGGTTTCGGGGGTCCGTGAAAACGACTTGCGCAAGCCGGTTTCGGATATGCTCGAGTGGGTTGGATTGTCGCACCGGATGGATGCGCAGCCAGCGACCCTGTCTGGCGGGGAGCAGCAACGCGTCGCGATTGCCCGCGCGGTTATCGGACGTCCGGAATTGCTGGTCGCTGACGAGCCGACCGGCAACGTTGACCCGGATATGGCACTGAAGCTGCTGCGCCTGTTCGAGGCATTGAACAGGTTGGGCACCACCGTGGTTGTCGCGACTCACGATGTGCATTTGCTGAAGAAAGTGCCGTCATCGCTGATCATGCGGCTGGACAAGGGACGTCTTTCGGACCCAACCGGTGCCTTGCGCTATCCGCCGAGGCAGAATTCGCACAGCACCGCCGCTGGAGAACAGAAAGGTGGCTTTGAATGAAGAAGCCGCCAACCCTTGGCCGGACGACTGCGCGCGGCCTGATAAAGTTTCGCGGTGATCGCGCGGCCCAACTGGTGCCGCAGGCGCGGCTCGCAGGGCCGATGCCCTGGGTGATCGCCATTATGATCTCTCTGACGGTGATTGCCGCGGCAGGCGGATTGGCGCTTAGCAATGTCGTTTCCAATGCGCGCGCCGAACTGGCGGGCGGTGCGACAGTCCAGATACTAGAAGCTTCGCCCAGCGAACGAAACCGGCAGGCAGACGCTGCAGAAGCCGTTCTGGCAGAGCATCCGCTCGTCGGCTCGACCCGGCGTGTGCCCGATGAAGAACTGGACGCATTGCTGGAGCCGTGGCTCGGCGCGGGTGCAGGCAGCGAGGCAGTGCCGGTTCCGGCCTTGATCGATGTGCGGCTGCGCGGTGATGTGACGCAGCAATCGCTAGGCACGCTCAGAGGTTTGCTGGTCGATGCTGCGCCATCTGCCCGTGTCGATGCGCAATCGTCATGGCTAGGCCCGGTTTTCTCCGCGCTGTCATCGCTGCAATGGCTGGCAGCCGCGCTGGTGGTGTTGCTTGGGTTGACCAGCGCTGCGGCGGTCTGGCTGGCGGCACGCAGCGCGCTTGGTTCCAATCGAGACACAATCGAGATCGTGCACCTGCTTGGCGGAACCGATGTCCAGATCGCGCGCATTTTCGAACGATCTGTCGGCTTCGACGCAACCCTTGGCGGTGCTTTCGGTCTGGCACTCGGGTTACTTGCGATATTGTTTCTGGGGCAGCAGTTCGCTGACCTTGGATCGGGCATGATGGCAGGCGGCGGCCTGCGTTGGTTCGACTGGGTCGCAATTGCGGCAATTCCGATTATCGGCGTTGTCATTGCCATGCTGACTGCTCGGCTCACCGTGCTTGGTGCGCTCAGGCGGATGCTATGATCCGGCGCTCAATCGCCGCAATCGCGGTTATCTGGTTCATGGGTTTTCTGTGGTTCACGGTCGCACTGCCGGGGCCGATGGATCGCGGCGCTACGCAGGCGGTTATCGTTCCGACCGGCGCAGCAGGGCGGATAGAGCGCGGACTGGAAGTGGTGGAAGGCGGCGATGCCGGCCTGCTGCTGGTGACAGGCGTCGACCGCGAAGTGCGGCCCAGTGAGTTCGCGGTACAGTTCGAAGTGCCCAAGCAACTGATGCAATGCTGCGTGTTCCTCGGTTTCGATGCGGTCGACACGCGCGGAAATGCAACTGAAACTGCGGAATGGATTGCTGAAAGAAACATTCGCTCGATCCGGCTTGTGACCACCGATTGGCACATGCGCCGGGCGGCGCTTGAACTCAGTAGGGCAATTCCGGAAGATGTCGTGATCGTGGAAGATGCCGTAGTATCGGAGCCTTCGCTGCGAATTCTTTTCCTCGAATACCATAAATACCTTGCCAGCAAGGTGTCGGGGTTGTGGGGATAATGGACCAGACCATGCTGCTAATCCGAAATTTCTTCTTTTACCTGATCTTCTATCTGGGCAGTCCGGTTTACGTGATTGCGTCGATGGCGACCATGTTCGTGAACGAAACCGCGCTGCGCAAATGCGTGCGCGGCTGGTGTAATTATCATCGCTGGTGCTTGCGGGTATTCGTCGGGATCGAGGTCAGGATCGAAGGCGAGAAAATCGACGGCCCGGTTTTCTATGCGATCAAACATGAAAGCTTCTTCGAAGCGATAGACGCGCCGGCCAACTTCAACTGGCCCGCGCCGTTTGCCAAACGCGAATTGTTCCTGATCCCCGGATGGGGCTGGGTGGCCAAGCAATATGGCTGCGTACCGGTTGCCCGGACCGAAGGGGCTAAAGCCCTCCGGGCGATGGTTAAGGCAGCGCGCGATCTGTCCAAACTGGGCCGCCCGCTGGTTATCTTTCCTGAGGGAACCCGCATCCCCCACGGCGAGCGCGGCGAATTGCGCGCCGGATTTGCCGGGCTTTACAAGATGATCGGCCTGCCGGTTGTGCCGGTGGCAGTGAACAGCGGGCCGTTATACCACCACAGATTGAAGCGGCCCGGCGTAATCACTTATCGCTTTGCAGAACCGATTCCCCCCGGCCTGCCGCGCGCAGAGGTGGAAGCCCGGGTGCTGGACGCAATAAACGCCCTGAACGATCAGTGATCCGCGCGCCCGAAATCGGGGCGTGCATCATCCTGACCTTGCTCGATAATCGACCTGCGGATCGCTCGGGTGCGCGTGAAAAGTTCGTGCAGCGCATCACCGTCCCCGCGCCGGATCGCCCGCTGTAATGCGGTTAGATCTTCGGTAAAGCGGCCCAGCATTTCCAGCACGGCGTCCTTATTGTGCAAGAACACGTCGCGCCACATCGTCGGGTCCGATGCGGCGATCCGGGTAAAATCGCGGAAACCACCAGCAGAATATTTGATCACTTCGCTGCGCGTCACATCTTCCAGATCGGAGGCGGTGCCAACGATCGTATAAGCGATCAGGTGGGGGATGTGGCTGGTGACTGCAAGCACGAGGTCGTGATGTGCCGCATCCATGATTTCAATCTTCGATCCCAGCCGTTTCCACATCGCTGAAAGGTCCGCGATCTTGTCGTCGGGTGTGCCCTCGGGCGGGGTCAGGATGCACCAGCGGTGTTCGAACAGTTCCGCAAATCCGGCCTCTGGCCCGCTTTGCTCTGTGCCAGCGACCGGGTGCGCGGGGATTACAGTATGGCCGGGCAGGGCTGCTTGCAGGCTTTCGACGACGGACTGCTTGGACGAGCCGACATCGCTGATAATTGCGCCTGAAGGCAGAACATCACGGATCGCTTCCGCGGCGAAAGCCATTGCCCCTACGGGGACGCACAGAATGACCAGATCGGCCTGAGCAACGCTGCCAGCTGCGCTGTCGTGCACCGTCCCGACCAGCTGCCGGGCCCTGGCAGCCTCGCGGGTGGCAGGATCCGCGTCATAGCCGGTGGTTGTGATGTCAGGGCAATGTTTTGCCAGAGCAAGACCGATCGACCCGCCCAGCAGGCCCAGCCCGATCACAGCGACGCGCTGTATGCTCACTTCGATCCCTCGGCCAGATCGCGCAAAATTTGCAATACCTCATCCATCTGTTCGCTAGTGCCGATGGTAATTCGCAAACCGTGCGGCAGGCCCGCACCGGGCAGCCACCGGGTCGCATAACCGCGTTCGGCCAGACCGTTATATGCTTGTTCTGCGGTCAGCGATCCCTCGAACAGGATCAGCAGGAAATTTGCCTTGCTCGGCACCGGACGCAGCCCGTGATTACCCAGGCTTTCCACCACGCTGACGAAGCGCTCCAGCTCCTTCGTATTGTGATCCCGCGATGCGTGAACAAAGGCTTGATCGCCGACAGCGGCCAGCGCTGCTGCCTGTCCGTGATTGGTTACGTTGAAAGGCCCGCGAATTCGGTTGAGCGAGGCGATCAGGTCGGGATGCCCGGTTGCCCAGCCAATCCGTTCGCCGGCTAGGCCATAGATCTTCGAAAAAGTCCGCGTCACCAGCACATTGGCGTGGGCTGCACACAGCTCCAGCCCGCCGTCATCTTCATCTTCGCCAAGGTATTCGGCATATGCCTGATCGACCACCAGCAGCACATCGGAAGGCAGCGCAGCGTGCAGCCGCGCAACCTCGTCCTCAGGCAAGTAGGTGCCGGTGGGGTTGTTCGGGTTGGCCACGAACACAACGCGCGTTTTTCCGGACAGGTTCTCGATCAGCGCATCGACATCGGTGCCGTAATCCTTGTCCGGTGCGATTATCGGTACTGCGCCGCAGCGACGTGCCGCAATCTCGTAAACTGCGAAACTGAAGTTGGAAAACAGCACTTCATCGCCCGGTCCGGCATACGCCTGCGCGGCCAGGTTGAGCAATTCGTCGGACCCGGTGCCGCAGACGATTCTCGCAGGATCGATGGTGTGCAAGCCGCCGATCGCTTCGCGCAGGGATGCGGAATCCGGGTCGGGATAGGCTGCAGGCGATTTGGCCACGGCGAGCGCTGCCATGGCTGCAGCCGAACACCCCAACGGGTTTTCGTTTGCCGACAGTTTGACGAGCTCGCGCCCGTCATCCGATTTTGCCTTGCCCGGCACATATGCGTGGATCGCGTTGATCCACGGTTTAGGCGCCGGGGCTTTGTTCGGGTTGTTGCTCATAACGGCGCGGCGTTTAAACGCTTTGCGCGCAATAGGACAGACTACAAAAATTGCTGCGTTGACAGCCCAGCTAGGGTGCCGCAATCCGCTGCGCGATGACGCCGCAGCCTGTTTTCAACGCGACTACGCTTGCCGATCCGCTTCCGCTCGACAGTGGGGAGGTGCTGCACGGCGTGTCGATCGCCTACGAAACCTACGGTGAACTGGCGGCGGACAAAGGCAATGCAATCCTCCTGTGTCATGCGCTGACCGGCGATCAATTCGTGGCGAGCAAGCATCCGGTGACAGGCAAACCCGGTTGGTGGGAACGCATGGTCGGTCCGGGCAAGCCGATCGATACGAACCGTTTTCACGTGATCTGTGCCAATGTCATCGGCAGCTGCATGGGGTCGACCGGTCCAGCGGCCATTGGCCCCGATGGCAAGCCTTACGCGATGTCATTCCCGGTCATCACGATCAGGGACATGGTGCGCGGTTTGGCCGGCTTGCTTGACCAGATGGAGATCGAACGGCTGCACGCGGTGGTGGGCGGATCGATGGGCGGGATGCAGGCCTTGAGCATGGCCGCGAATTTTCCGGAACGAGCGGGCAGGGTTCTCGCCATCGCAACGACCGCGCGCCATTCGGCGCAGAATATCGCGTTTCACGAAGTCGGGCGGCAATCGATCATGGCCGATCCAAACTGGGCGGAAGGCGATTATTACGCATCGGGAAAAACGCCTGACGCTGGCCTTGCGGTCGCACGGATGGCGGCGCACATCACCTATCTTTCGGAAGAGGGGCTGACCGAAAAATTCGGCAGGCGCCTACAAGACAGGTCTGAGAAAACGTTCGGCTTCGACGCCGATTTCCAGATCGAATCCTATCTGCGTTACCAGGGTAGCGGATTCACCCGCCGCTTCGATGCCAATTCCTATCTCTATATCACACGCGCGATGGATTATTTCGACATCGCGGAGGAGCATGGCGGACTGCTTGCAGACGCGTTTGCGGGAACGACCGCACGGTTCTGCCTGGTCAGTTTCGACAGCGATTGGCTCTATCCCACAGCGGAAAGCCGCCATGTGGTTCACGCGCTGAATGCCGCAGGCGCGCCGGTCAGCTTTGTCGAACTGTCTGCACCGTTTGGCCATGACAGTTTCCTGCTGGATGTGCCCGCGCTCGACCGTGTTGTAAGAGGGTTTCTTGATGACTGAAGCGGACAGATCATCCCTCCGACCCGATCTCGCGGTAATTCTGGACCATGTCGAACCGGGCAGCCGGGCGCTAGACGTCGGATGCGGTGACGGGGTTTTGATGGCGGCCATGCGCGATCAGCGCGGGGTTGATGCGCGCGGCATAGAAATTGATCCGGTTTGCGTGGAACGCTGCGTCGCGCGCGGCCTAAGCGTGGTTCAGGGCGACGCGGACCGCGATCTGGGTTTCTATCCCGATGGGGCGTTCGATTATGCAATTCTCAGTCAGACGCTGCAAACGGCGGAGCGGCCCGATCGGATGTTGCGCGAATTGCTGCGGGTGGGGCGGCGTGCCTTCGTCAGTTTTCCGAATTTCGCCTATTGGCGGATGCGCTGGGCGCTGCTGAGTAAAGGGCGCATGCCTGTGACGCGTCACCTGCCCGTGACTTGGTACGAAACTCAGAATATCCATCATGTTACGGTGAAAGACTTCGAGGCCCTGGCCGATGATCTGGATATTGCCATTTCGAACCGGTGGTTTTTCACGAAAGGGCGCGAAGTCGGGGACAGCGGGGCAAACTGGCGCGCCGAATATGCGCTGTTCGAAGTCCGCCGTTCCGGCTGAGGTGTTTTCTCAGCCGTTGCAAAAGCCTCTAGCCCGCAAACATCGAGTGTAGGAAATGACCGGCGGCATAGGCGAGAGCCGCCGCCGCGCCGCCCACGGCAAGTGTTTGCAGTCCGGAGCGCAGCGGCGAGATGCCGACCGCCCAGCCTTTACCGATGCCAAGAATGAAAAAGGTCGCCGCGCCGAGGAGCGTGCTGATCCGGAACATTTCGTCGAACGTTCCGAAGCTGCCGAGGAACGGGATCAGCGGGATCGAACCGCAGAGGGAGAAAGCGACAAAGGTCGTTAGTGCCGCACGTGCCGGTCGCTTGGAAACTTCGCTGAGCCTCAATTCTTCGGCCATCATCGTATCGACCCAGACCTTCCGATCCGCGCTTATGACTGACACGATTTCGTCCAGGGTCGCGCCCTCGAACCCCTTTTGCTCGAAGATTTGCCGGATTTCCGCCATTTCTCCTTCAGGGAATTCGGTGATTTGCCACTCCTCGTCGGATCGGCTCTGGCGCACTTCTTCCTGGCTCGCGCGCGTGCCCAGATAATTGCTCACCGCCATACTGAAGCCATCGGCGATCAGATTGGCAATACCCAGGATGATCACAATTACCGTAGTCAGCTGCCCGCCAGCGCTGCCCGCCACGACCGCGAAGGTGGTGACGACTCCGTCCACACCGCCGAGCATGAAATCGCCCAAGGCGCTTTCGCCGCGCGGGTACCGCAGACGGTTCCGGATGCTTGCCGAAGAATGCTCGCTGACGAGATCACGGTCGCGGCGAGCCATCCCTTCAGCCCTCGTCGCCGTCCTTCAGGCGATCTGCGTGCCAGCCGATGTGGTCTGCCATGAATGTGGAAATGAAATAATAGGAATGGTCGTAGCCATCCTGCATCCGGATTTGCGCGGGGATATCGGCTTTCTTGCAGGCGAGAGCCAGCAAACCGGTTTTCAGCTCGTCCTTCAGGAAATTATCGGCCGTTCCCTGATCCACCAGCAGATCGGGCAGCCGTGCGCCGTCTTCGATCAATGCGCAGGCATCATATTCGCGCCAAGTGTCGCGGTTGCTACCCAGATATCCGCTCAACGCCTTCTCACCCCACGGGCAATTCATCGGACTGACGATCGGGGCAAAGGCACTAACCGATGTGAACCGCCCCGGATTGCGAAGCGCGATTGTCAGCGCCCCGTGCCCGCCCATCGAATGGCCGGTAATCCCTTGCCGTTCCATGTCGGCAGGGAAATTCTTCCCGATCAGCGAAGGAAGTTCGTTCTCGATATAGCTGCGCATGCGAAAGGTTTTTGCCCACGGCGCCTGCATCGCATCGACATAGAACCCGGCGCCCTTGCCGAAATCATACGCGTCATCGTCGGGGATATCCTCGCCGCGAGGTGACGTGTCGGGGGCGACAAAAATGATGCCGCGCTCGGCACAGGCAGCGCGGAATTCGCCCTTTTCCGTGACGTTGGAATGCGTGCAGGTCAGGCCCGACAGATACCAGAGAACGGGCAATTTCGCGCCCAGCTGATGCGGCGGGACAAATACCGAGAAAGTCATCTCGGTGCCGGTTTCGGCGGAGGCATGGGAATAGACCCCTTGCACTCCGCCGAACGCACGGTTTTCAGCGACTGTTTCCATCAGCGCGCGGTCTTAGACACGCATCATGGTGCAGATCTTGTTCCCGGCCGGATCGCGCAGGTATGCAAGGTACAGTTTCATGCCTGCGCCTTCGCGGACGCCCGGCGGATCTTCGATCGCGGTGCCGCCATTAGCGAGGCCTGCCTCATGCCAGGCATCGGCCTGTTCGGTGCTTTCCACGGCGAATCCGATCGTCGAACCGTTACCGCAGCTGGCTGGCTGGCCGTCGATCGGCTTGGTCAGCATGAAAATGCCGTCATTATGCACGTACATTACGCGGCCCTTAGGATCGACCATGCCTTCGCGCCCGCCGAGCGCCTTG
Source organism: Pontixanthobacter luteolus (assembly GCF_009828095.1). Lineage (GTDB taxonomy): Bacteria > Pseudomonadota > Alphaproteobacteria > Sphingomonadales > Sphingomonadaceae > Pontixanthobacter > Pontixanthobacter luteolus. The sequence continues at coordinate 1,013,837 of NZ_WTYP01000002.1, forward strand.
AAGCAAGCGTCGTAAAATTTCTTCGAGGCGTCGATATCGTCGGCCCCGAGCATCACATGACTGAACATTCTTCTCTCCTTGGTTATGGTTGGTTTTCTGCGATCAGAATACGACCACGCTGCGGATGCTTTCGCCCGCATGCATGAGGTCGAAACCCTTGTTGATTTCGTCGAGCGTCAGCCGGTGCGTGATCATCGGATCGATTTCGATCTTGCCGTTCATGTACCAGTCGACGATCTTGGGAACATCCGTCCGGCCCTTCGCCCCGCCAAACGCGGTGCCGCGCCAGTTGCGTCCGGTGACAAGCTGGAAGGGGCGGGTCGAAATTTCCTTGCCCGCCTCTGCCACGCCGATGATGATACTCGTGCCCCAGCCCTTGTGACAGCATTCCAGCGCTTCGCGCATCACATCGGTGTTGCCGGTGCAGTCGAAACTGTAATCCGCGCCGCCATCCAACATATTGACGAGATGCTCGACCGTGCTGCCGACTTCGGCCGGGTTGACGAAATCGGTCATCCCGAATTTGCGGCCCCATTCTTCCTTGTCGTTGTTGATGTCGACACCAACGATCCGGTCGGCCCCGGCCATCTTTGCGCCCTGAATCACGTTCAGGCCGATCCCGCCAAGTCCGAAGACGACGACATTGTCGCCCGGCTTAACCTGAGCGGTGTTCACAACCGCGCCAACACCGGTGGTGACCCCGCAGCCGATGTAGCAGCTGGTGTCGAACGGAGCGTCGGTGCGTATCTTGGCAACCGCGATTTCCGGCAAGACCGTAAAGTTCGAGAAGGTCGAGCAGCCCATATAGTGATAGATGGTCTCGCCCTTGTAGCTGAAGCGAGAGGTCCCGTCGGGCATCAGGCCTTTACCCTGCGTTTCGCGGATTGCGCTGCACAGGTTCGTCTTGCCTGACAGGCACATCTTACACTGGCGGCATTCAGGGGTGTATAGAGGGATCACGTGATCGTCCGGTGCGACCGAGGTCACCCCAGCGCCAATTTCCCTTACGATGCCAGCCCCTTCGTGACCCAGCACACTTGGAAACAGGCCCTCGCTATCCAATCCGTCGAGCGTGTAAGCATCGGTGTGGCAAATCCCCGTTGCCATGATTTCAACCAGAACCTCGCCTTCTTTCGGCCCTTCCAGATCGAGTTCGACGATCTCGAGGGGCTTCTTCGCTTCGAATGCTACGGCGGCACGTGTCTTCATGACGGGGAGAATCTCCGATTGATGTTTGGTTGCTTTTCGAGACTGGACGCAGATGCGTCAACCTTCGTGAATGGCCTTGGGTACCATGCAGGCCATTACGCCTTCCCGTCCGTCTTCGCTGCCATACCCCGACCATTTCACCCCGCCGAACGGAGCATCGACTGCGGATACGCCCCCGGTATTGATCGCAAGCATGCCGGCTTCGACCTCCGCAGCAAGACGGCGGCGCCGCGTCGGATCACTCGTCCATGCGTAGGCTGCCAGACCGTAGGGAAGGCGGTTTGCTTCTTCGATCATCGCGTCTTCGCTGCTCATCGGGTTCAATATCGCGACCGGGCCAAAAGGCTCTTCGTTCATGATTTGCGCGTCGGTTGGAACTTCGCTCAGCACGGTTGGCTGGTGGAAGAATCCCTGATTGCCAATGCGTTCACCGCCGGTCATCAGTTTTGCCCCTTTCTCCACCGCGTCGCCGATCTTTTCCTGAATGCCGTCGACGCCGCGTGAATTGGCCATCGGACCCATTTGGGTCCCATCTTCCATTCCGTTGCCAACCTTCAGGGCCTTGGCCCGTTCTACGAACCCGTCACGGAATTTTTCGAACACGCCTTCTTCGATCAGGAAGCGGGTAGGGCTGACACACACCTGACCGGCATTTCGGTATTTGGTGGCGGCCATCGTATCCAGCGCCTGGTCCACATCCGAATCGTTGAACACGAGCACCGGTCCGTGCCCGCCAAGCTCCATCGTGTTGATCTTCAGATCTTCGGCCGCAAGCTTTGCCAGATGCTTGCCTACTGCGGTGGAGCCGGTGAAGGTCAATTTGCGGATGATCTGCGAGCCCAGCAGATGACGGCTCACTTGATCGGGCACGCCGAATACGCATTGGACCGCATCACCCGGTACGCCTGCATCAAGCAGTGCCTGTACAATTGCGATCCCGGATGCGGGGGTCTCTTCGCTCGGCTTTACGATCACGGAACAGCCCGCTGCCAGCGCGCCGCCGATCTTGCGCATCACGTTGAGAGTGGGAAAATTCCACGGCGCGAAACCGGCAACCGGACCCACAGGATGGTATTGCACCTCGACCCGGCTTCCTTCCGGGCGCACCAGCGTCCTGCCGTAGAGGCGCTTGCATTCACCGGCGTAGAATTCGAGCAGCATGGCCGCGTAAATCGTCTCGCCTTTCGCTTCGCCTAGGGGTTTGCCCTGTTCCAGTGTCAGGTGATGGGCAATCTCGCCGGCGCGCTCCTTGATCAGGCCGGCAGCTTTGGTCAGGATCGCGGCACGCTTGTCCGCGGGTGTCTTGCGCCATTCGCGAAAACCCTTTTCCGCGCCTTCCAATGCCCGGTCGAGATCGGCGGCGTTCGCATGCACAAGCCGGCCCAGGATTTCCCCGGTTGCGGGATTGATCACGTCTTCGCTGTCGCGGCCATCGCCGGAGATCTGTTCTCCGCCAACAAGAAGGTGAAGGGCTGGATAGTTGCTCATCTGGTGGATCCTCTTTGCGCGCTAATAGACATTTCTGCAGCCTCACATGGGGCGCAAGGTGCCGCGTTGCGAGCGGTAATCGCATCTGGGCCCTAATTGCGTTGGTGAATATTCATCCTCCGCAGTTTAAGGCCAATGCATGACCACGAAATTTGTTCACGCATTCGCCCTTGTTTCTCTCGTCACGGCGGGATCGTTAACTGCGCAAACGAACGGGGATGATGGTTCGCTGCCGCTCGTGTCGCTTGAGCAGAAGACGGCGCTACGCTGCGCTGCTGCCTTCGCCATTGTCGCCGATGGGCAATCACGCGGAAATGCCGAGGCTTCGAACTGGCCCGCACTGGGCGAAAGAGGGCGAGAGTTCTTTGTCAGGGTAAGCGCGCAAATGATGGACGAGGTTGGCCTGGAGCGTGGTCAGGTCGCAGCGTTGATCCAGCGCGAAGCGCAGGATCTGTGGGACAGTGGCGAAACGCAGCAAGTCATGCCATCGTGCCTGTTGTTGCTTGAAACTTCGGGAATTTAATTCGTTCGCTGATCATTCGGCGTATGGACGCTGACGCGCGCTTGCGGCATTAGGATGCAATGTGGCGTCTCTATCAATTTCCCCTGTGCCCATTCAGCCGCAAGGTCCGCTTGCTACTGAGTGAAAAGGGCGTGGGATATGAACTTTGGCGCGAAAATCCGTGGGATGCCAGCGACGAGTTCTGGGCGCTGAACCCGGCCGGGCGAACCCCGGTCCTGCACGATCCGGAAAAGAAGACGACCCTGTGCGACAGCCGGGCGATCTGCGAATATTTCGAAGAGACCGTCGACCAGTCGCCGATGATCAACGGGACGGTAAAAGAGCGGGCTGAAATTCGCCGTCTGGTGGCGCTGTTCGATGAAAACTTCTTCACCGATGTGACCGGGCCGCTGCTGCAGGAACGGATGAAGAAACGCATCGTGCTGCGTCAGCCGCCGGATTCGCGCCGCCTGCGCGAAGCGATGAAGATGGCGCATGGCCATTTGGACTATATCGACTATCTGATCGACACGCGGCCCTGGCTCGCTGGTTCCCGGATGAGTCTGGCCGATCTGACAGCTGCGGCGCAGATCAGCGTTGCCGATTATCTTGGCGGGATCGATTGGTCGGGCCATGAACAGTCGAAAGGCTGGTATTCTGTATTCAAGAGCCGGCCAAGCTTCCGGCCCTTGCTGAGCGAGCGGATGGAAGTAATCACCCCTCCAGCCCATTACTCGCAGGTCGATGGATAGGCTGACTGCCGGCTGCGGGCTTCTCATATGGCGCGAAATGGCCATATGGAATGAAAAGGAGCATCTATGACCGATCCCAAATCGACCACTGACAGCGAATGGCGTGAAAAGCTGACGCCTGAACAATTCCATGTCCTGCGCGAGAAAGGTACCGAACGGGCCTTTACCGGCGAATATGACAAGCATTTCTCTGAAGGCGAATATTACTGCGCAGGTTGCGGGACGAAGCTGTTTGAAAGCGATGCAAAGTATAACAGCGGTTGCGGCTGGCCGGCATTCACCAAACCTGCCGAGGGCGAGGCGGTGGCTGAACACCGCGACGTGTCGCACGGCATGATCCGTACAGAGGTTACCTGTGCCAAATGCGACGGCCATCTGGGTCATGTTTTCCCTGATGGGCCGCCAGAAGCGGGCGGCCTGCGTTACTGCATCAACAGCGCATCGCTTGATTTCGCAGGCGGGGACAAGGACGGCGATTAAGCTTCCCCTGTTAAACAGGCCGAATCTTCCCCCGTTCACGCCGCGTTACAACTGGCCAATGCAGGCATTTACGGTATGATTGATGGCGCTCGCTATGAATAGACGGGCCCTTGCAGAGGTGGTTTAGGAAGAATGGCCAAACGGGGCAGTCGGCGCGCCGCCAGCGCTAACCGCAAGACAACGGCGCGGAAGCCAGGCAAACAGCCCCTGACCGGGTGGAAGCTTTGGCTCCGCCGTACTTTCCTATGGGGCGCCGCGCTCGCGCTGCTTGGTGTTGCATTCCTTGGGCTGGCCGTCTTTTTCGCGGCCCGGTCGCTTCCGTCCTACAACGAACTGAAAGCGACGCAGAACGCGCAGACTATCATTGTGCGCGCTCGCGATGGCACGGAAATCGTGGAGCTCGGCCCCAGTTTCGGAAAGTGGCTTTCGAGCGAAGAAATTCCGCAGGTGATGAAAGATGCGATGATCTCCGTCGAGGATCGCCGCTACAACAGCCATTTCGGTGTCGACCCGCTTGGCCTTGCCCGTGCGCTGTACGACGCGGCAGCCGGTGACGGGCGCATATCCGCGACATCGACCATCACTCAGCAGCTTGCGCGCAACGTGTTTTTGAACTCGAACCGGACACTTGACCGCAAGATGCGTGAGGCGGTTCTGGCGCTTGCGCTTGAAAGCAAGTTTTCAAAGGAGCAGATCCTCGAGCTGTATCTGAACAAGGTCTATTTTGGCGGCGGCGCATACGGGATCGACAGCGCAAGCCGCAAATTTTTCAGCCATCCGGCGACCAATCTCAGCACGGCAGAGGCGGCGATTATTGCGGGTCTGGTAAAAGCCCCGTCGCGTTATTCCCCCACCGCCGATGTCGATGCGGCTGTCGACCGCGCACAGGTTGTGTTGCGGTTGATGAAGGAACAGGGACGCATCCCGCAAAGCGCCAGCGTCGACCCGTCGGCTGTCAAACTGAAGCAGGATCGCGGGCAGAATTCGGTGCGCTATTTCACCGACTGGGTGCTGCCGCAGCTTGATATCCTGCTGCCCGAAACATTTGAACCGATTGAGGTCTGGACCACGCTGGATGTCGGAATGCAGCGCACAGCCGCCGCCTCCATCAAATCGAACACTCCGGGCGGTGCGCAAGGCGCGCTGGTTTCGCTGGACCGCGATGGTGCAATTCTGGCGATGATCGGCGGCACCGATTACGTCGAAACAAACTACAACCGGGCAACCGATGCCGTGCGCCAGCCGGGTTCGGCCTGGAAACTGTTTGTCTATCTTGCCGCGCTGGAGGCCGGGTACACCCCCGAAGACCGCGTGGTCGATGCGCCGGTCACGATTGATGACTGGAGCCCGCGCAATTCCGGTGGAAGCTATGCCGGTGAAATCAACGTGCGTACGGCTTTCGCCTATTCGAAGAACACTGTGGCTGCGCAGCTGGGCAATGAAGTCGGTTTCGGCACGGTGGCCAGCATGGCCCGCCGTTTCGGGATCACTACTCCGATTTCCACTTTCCCGGCGATGGTTCTGGGCAGTTCGGAGACGCGGGTGATCGACATGACGCGGGCCTTCGCCGCGGTGTCTGCAGGCGGGATGTCAGTTGAACCTTACGGCGTGGTAAAAGTGACCACTGCTGACGGCGAGACTTTGTACGAACATGAAAAGGCGCGCGAGACGCGGCTTGTGCCGGATTACGTTGCCGCAGGAATTACCGATCTGCTGCAAACAGCGGTGAACACCGGTACCGGCAAGGCCGCGCAAATCGGCCGGCCCGTCGCAGGTAAAACCGGCACGACATCCTCCAACAAGGATGGCTGGTTCATCGGGTTTTCCAGCGGGGTTACCACTGGTGTCTGGATGGGCCGCGATGATGCGAAGCGGGTGGGCGGATTGCAGGGCGGCCGCGCACCGGCACAGGCTTTTGCCGCATTCATGCGCTATGCTGTTAAGGACCGTCCTGTCGAAGAATTCAACACGGAGCTGAAGCTTCCCGAATGGCAGCTGGAGCCTGATGACGAATATTACTTCGGCGATCCGGATGACTATTACTACATCGATGAACAAGGCAATCTGATCGAGCCTGGGCGTCCGCAGGAACCGGGTGAACCGGCGTTTTCGATCGAAGGTGAACAGGCACCGCCTCCTCCGCCGCAGGATTTGACAGAGCGCCAGCAAAGGCCGGTCCAGAACGTACCGCCAGCGGTAAGCGAGGACTTCCTTGACCGGGCGACTGGCGGCGGGCGGCGAAAAACCCCGGCCACGCCGCCGCCGCAGCCAGCAACGCGGCCAATCCCGGCACCGCAGCCATCAAGGCAGCCGGCGCCGCAGCAATAGGCCTGCACGCTTTACCTTCAGCGGACACATGAAAAGAAAAGGCCCCGTCCGACAGATCGGACGGGGCCTTTTGCTTTTTACGCTAATCGCGGATCAATCATTTCATACGAACTGCGACATACTGTGCCGGGCGGCCGCGCCGCTGAATGCGCAGCAATACCGCATCGCGGTTCTCTGTCCGGGCCTGATTGACGATACCCTCTAGATCATTGGCGGTGCTGACTGCGTTGTAATTTGCAGTCAGCACGATGTCGCCGCGCTGCAGGCCCTTGCGGGCTGCGTCCGAGTTCGGATCGACGGCAGCGATCACGAGACCTTCGGTGTCGGCACCGACGCCAAGCTGGCGCGCGATCTGTTCGGTCAGCGGGATAACCTGAAGACCGAGGCGTTCCTCGATCACGCCGGAATCGCCAGCATCGGGCATTTCGCTCTCGCTATCCGGATCGAACATTTGCTGGCTGCGAAGTTCTTCCTCACTCGGCCGTTTGCCGATGGTCGCCTGAACCGTGCGGCGGCGGCCATCCCGATACAGTTCAATCGGAATTGTTGTGCCGGGCGCGATGTTCGCGACAAGGAATGACAAGGTCTGTTCGTTTGTGACAGGCTGGTTGTTCACTTCGACAACGATGTCGCCGGCCTTGATGCCTGCCGAATCGGCTGGTTGATCAGGCTGAACCAGTTGCACGATCTCGCCGCGATTGCGTTCAATCCCGAGCGAATCTGCCAGATCGTCATCGACCGGCTGGATACTGACACCCAGATACCCGCGTTCGATGGTCTGGCCTTGCTTGAGCTGCTCGACAATTGGCGCGGCAATTTCTGCAGGGATGGCAAAGCCGATGCCCACGCTGCCGCCCGATGGCGAATAGATGGCATTGTTAATGCCGATCACATTGCCTTTCATATCGAACAGCGGGCCGCCCGAGTTACCCCGATTGATGCTGGCATCGGTCTGGATGTAACGGTCATATGCGCCGCCGCCGGTGTTTCGGAGGACTGAGGAGACGATGCCGCTGGTAACAGTTCCGCCAAGGCCGAACGGGTTGCCGATCGCGATCACCCAGTCGCCGGTGCGGGCCCGTGCAGAATCGCCGAACTTGACGAACGGGAACGGTTCGCTGCGCTGTACCTTCAGCACTGCGAGGTCGGATGCGGCATCATTGCCGACCAATTCGGCCTGATATTCCTTGCCATCCGGCAGCGTGACGGTGATTTCTTCCACCGTTCCGCGCCCGTTTGGGCTCACCACGTGGTTGTTGGTGACGACATAGCCATCAGCTGAAACGAAGAAGCCCGAGCCAAGCGATTGCGCCTCGCGGGTTTGCGGCTGGCGTTGCTGGCCGTTGCGGCGGCCAAACAGATCGGCCAGCGGTGTTCCGGCGAACGGATTGTTATTCACTTCAATCCGTTGACGGGTGGAAATGTTGACCACAGCAGGCTGAAGCTGCTCGGTCAGGTCGGCAAAGCTCGCGGGCGCGCCGGCACTAGGAACGGCGCGCTCAAGCTGCAGGCCCTCGTTCTGGGCCACTTGGGCACCAGCGGGGAAACCACCAAGCAGGGAAATGGCTGCGCCGCTCACCAGCAGCGCGGATGTAACTCCATAGGCATATCGCACAGGCTTCACGTCCTTATCATCCTCTTCATCATTACAGGCATCCATTGACGCCTTTGTTCCTGCTGGTTTGTCGTGAAATGCGCTGAACGTCGTTTGAACGACAGCTGTAGTCATCGACAAACGGTCAATACGGGGCGCTTAACGCCTGCCCCGGAATTGACGCAGGTATTCATTGTCCGGCGACAGGATAATGCTGCTTTCACCGTCGGTGCCCTTGGCGAAGGTCGCATCATAGCTCTGCATGGCGCGGTAGAAATCGTAAAAGCGCGGATCCTTGCCGAAGCTTTCGGCATATTGGCGTGCCGCAGTGGCATCTGCCTCTGCCCGGATAATACGCGCGTCGCGCTGGCCCTGTGCGCGGATCGTTGCCGCTTCGCGTTCACGGTCGGTTTCCATGCGGGTGAAGGCAGATTCCAGCGGAGTGCCTTCGGGCAGGTCGGTCCGTTTGATCCGCACATCGATCACCTGCGCGCCGTAATTGCGCGCCTGTTGGTCCAGATTGTCACGAATGTTGGACATCGCGGTGCCGCGCTCGGCGGTCAGCATGGAGGCAAACGTCCTCCGGCCAAGTTCCTGACGCAGGACCGAGTTCAGGATCGGCTCAAGCTGCGTACGAACCCCGTCGGTCGACCCAGCTCGTTCGACCATGCGCACCGGATCGATGATCCGGAAACGGGCGTAGGCGTTGACGAGCAGGCGCTGCTGATCGCTGGACAGAACCTGCTGATCGGTCATGTCGAGATCGAGAATGCGCTTGTCGACTTCGACCACATTATCGACCAGCGGAATACGGTACCAGACGCCGGCACCGGTCTCGCCAAAGTTCTGATCGGGGCGGAAGCGGTTGACTACGGTAATCGGTTCACCGGCCCGCACGATAACGACCTGCTTGTCCTCTGGCACCACGAACAGGGTGGAGAGGACAGCTGCAATCAGAACCGCGACTGCGATGATGGATAAGCGGTGATTTTCCCAGATAGTCTGCATTTTACTGTCCTTCCGCCGATACGGTCGGCGCGGCCGATCGCTGCTGCGCCCGGCGTTTGATTTCCGGAAGCGGCAGGTAAGTGGTCACGCCCTGCGTTTCGACGACGGTCGTGTCTGTTTCACTGAGCACACGCTCCATTGTCTCGTAATAGAGCCGCTGACGCGTCACTTCGGGTGCGAGGCGGTATTCCTCGTAAACCTTGTCGAAAGCGGTTGTCTCACCTTCCGCGCGGGCAAGGATCTGCTGGGCAGCGGCGCGGGCGCGGTTGCGCGCGGCGTCGGCGTCCTGCTCGGCTGCGGAAACGTCCTTGAACGCCTCCACCACCTTGCTTGGCGGGTCGGTTTTATCGATTTCAACACCCTGCACGGCGATACCCGCCTTGTAGGTATCGAGGATGGCCTGCATCCGGTTCTTTACCCGCTCTTCAATTTCGGCGCGGCCCTGACCGGAGAAAGTCTCGTCCAGCGTTTTTTCTGCGACCGATGCGCGCATCGCTGCTTCAGCAACTTCTTCTACCGTCACGATCGGTTCCGCCAGGCGGAACTTGAACTGGGTCAGGTCCTTGATGTTCCAGCGAATGAGGTAAGACAGGTCGACCAGGTTCTGATCACCAGTCAGGATCAGCTTTTCCGCCTCTCCGCCTGGGATGCGGACTGCGCGGACCTCACTGATGTTCTCGACCTGCACCTGTTCGAACGGCCAAGGCAAAGTCCAGTTCGTTCCCGGACTGAATGTGCGCGAAAACTTGCCCAGAGTGGTTACGACGGCCTGCTCTTTAGGCTGAATGAAATGGAGCGAGGTTGTTCCGACCCATGCGATGACTACTAGCCCGATGATGATCGGTACCCAGCTCTTGCCGCCGGGCCGCTCGGGTAATTTGAAGCCTCCGCCTCCCGGGCCGCCGCCGCCACCTTGGCCGCCGCCGCGACGTTTAAAAATGTCTTCTACATTGGCACTGCGGCGCGGTTCACCACCGCCGCCCGGCAACCAGGGGTTCCGCGGACCTTTCGGTTTTTCCGAACCGGAACTGTTGCCGCCGCCGGAGCTGTCGTCTGAACCGCCTCCGGATGTCCCGCCCCAAGGATTCTTGCCAGCCATCGCCAGCCCGATGTTTTTTGCAAACGTGCCAATTGTGTCCATGCTTTCCTTTATAGGTGTCGATTGTAGGAAAAACAGGGGTTGCGCGCGCGAATTTGATGCTAGGGCAGCACCCGATGGACGAACAGGCATTGAAGGCAAGACTGCCCGGCTCGATTGCAGCCCGGGTGCAGACACTCAAACTTGCAGATGGCAAGGTCACTCTGGTGCTGGAGGCTTCAGGTCTCGATGCGGCCGGACGTGCGGGGCTGGAAGCTGCAGCCAAGGATGTGCTGGGCGCAGCCGACGGCGTTTCCGAAGTGCGCGTTGCGATGGTCGCGGACCGGGCTCCGCCCCCGCCGAAACCGCGCATCATTGCGATCGGTTCGGGCAAGGGTGGGGTCGGCAAGTCGACGCTGACGGCCAATCTTGCGGTTGCTCTTGCGCGCATGGGGCGCAAGGTCGGCGTGGTCGACGCTGACGTTTATGGCCCCTCGCAGCCCACAATCCTCGATACCAAAGGCGGCAAGCCGGAAGCCCGCGATGACAAGCTCGTGCCGGTTCAGAGTCGCCACGGCGTGCCGCTATTGTCGATGGGGCACCTGGTTGAACCTGGAAAGGCGCTTGCCTGGCGCGGGCCGATGGCCGGAAATGCGATGGCGCAGCTGGTCGATGCGCACTGGGGCGATACCGAATTGTTGCTGATCGATCTTCCGCCGGGAACCGGGGATGTACAGCTGACCATGCTGCAGAAATTCAAACCGGAAGGCGCTGTCATCGTTTCGACGCCGCAGGATCTGGCGCTGATCGATGCACAGCGTGCGGCCAATCTGTTCGATTCGGGCAAGGTGCCGATAATCGGGCTGGTAGAAAACATGTCCGGATATGCGTGCCCGCATTGTGGTGAAGTAAGCGACCCGTTCGGGCGCGGCGGGGTGGAAACCGCTGCGGAGGGAACGGGCATTCCTTTCCTAGGCCGCATTCCTCTGGCCCTTGAAATTCGCAAGGCGAGCGATGCCGGTGCGCCGAATACATCAGGTGACGGCGAAGAGGCTGAAGCTTTCTCGGCGATCGCGGCAAAGCTCGCGAGCTGGATCGACAGGGAGGCTGTCTGACCATGGCAATCAGCCGCCGGGGGGTGCTTGTCGGCGCCGCAGTCGGCGGCGGCTTGCTGGTTGCATGGGGTCTTCGTCCGCGCACCTTCCCGACCCCGCTTAGCCCGGGGCGGGGCGAACAGGTTTTCGGTGCGTGGCTGAAAGTAGCCCGGGACGGGGTCGTTACCGTCGCTGTTCCACAGACTGAGATGGGGCAAGGTGTTACCACCATTTTGCCGCAGATCATCGCCATCGAGCTAGGTGCCGACTGGCGCCAGATCGCAGTTGAACCCGCCCCGGTAAGCGGTGCCTATGCCAACATCCCGCTTGCCGCCAAATGGGCTGCATTGTGGACGCCGACGTTCGCCGATCTTGCGGATGAGCCGGGCGACATGCTGGCTGAACGCTACGCCCAGATCACCCGGTTTTCGGCGACTGCAGACGGGACTTCTCTAGCCGCTTACGAAATGGCCTGCCGCAATGCAGCAGCTTCGGCGCGGACTGTTTTCATAGAGGAGGCGGCAGAGCGCTGGGGGATTGGTGTCGAGGAATGCGATACAGCAGCCGGCTTTGTCATCGCCGGTGATCGGCGGCTTTCCTTTGGCGAACTGGCCGATGGAGCGGCACAGCGAGACGCCCCCGATATTCCCGTGCTGCGCCCCGGTGTTATTGCTGAGCAGCCATTGCCCGGTTCCGAATTGGCGGAGCCGGAGTATCCCCGGCTTGATCTGCCGTCGAAGGTCGACGGAACACATCTGTTCGCAGCGGATGTGCGCCTGCCAGACATGGTTTATGCCGCAATCAAGCACGGGCCGCTCGACCGTGCGGAACTTACCGAATTCGACATTGGACCGGCGGAGGCCAATCCGCGGGTCGTGAATGTCGTGAAAGGGAAGCGGTGGCTGGCCGCCGTTGCAACCGACTGGTGGACTGCGGACAAGGTGGTCGAAGCTATGCAGCCACGCTTTTCGGTGGAGGGTATCGCCGAAAGTTATCGCGGGCAGGAAGCGCTGAACGATGCCGCGCGGAGCGGCGCGGGCTTCCGGATCGCAGTGCGCGGTGACGGGGTTTCAATCGACGATCCGGACTTCGCCCGGCGCTATCACGTGGCGCCAGCGCTGCATGCGGCGCTGGAAACCGCCAGCGCCACGGCCCGCTATGCCGATGGCCGTCTGGAAATCTGGATCGCCAGCCAGGCTCCCGAAAGGGCGCGCAGGGCCGCCGCGCAGGCGATCGGCCTGTCGCTGGAGGACGTGATCCTTTACCCTATGCCTGCCGGGGGCAGTTTCGACCGCCGGCTGGAGCATGATCATGCGGTGGAAATCGCGCTGATCGCCCGCGAGGTGTCGCTCGAACGGCCCCGCCCGGTGCAATTGGTATGGTCGCGCTGGCAGGAACATCTGGCCGGCATCCCCAGAACACCGGCAGTCGGCCTGCTGTGGGCGGATTTCAAAGACGGCTCCAGCGGGCAGTTGAGCGCGCTGCACAGCCGTATCGCAGCGCCGCCTTCCGCTCTCGAATTCGGCCAGCGGTTGTTTGAAAACAAGACCCGGTGGGCTGCGCGTGAGGCGGTGTCGGGCAAAGCTGATCCGCTGACCGTGGAAGGGGCGATGCCGCCCTATGGCATACCCAGTGTGGTGGTCGAGCACGTACCCACCGATATTGGCATTTCCACTGCGCGCATGCGGGGCAATGCCCACGGATATACTGCTTTCTTTACCGAGAGCTTCATCGACGAAGCGGCCGCAATGTTCGGGCGCGAGCCGCTGTCTTACCGGATTGAAATGCTGGGCGACGACGTGCGGCTTGTTACCTGCCTTCAGGCGGCGGCGCGGCTGGCCGAATGGGACGGCGGGCGCGACCAGAGCGGGCAGGGGCTGGCCTGCCACCGGATGGGTTCGAAAGAAACCGGCGGCCGGATTGCTTGCATTGCGACCGCCCGGCTCGATACAGGCGGGGTCAGGGTTTCGAAGCTGAGCGCGGCGGTTGATATTGGCCGGATCGTCAATCTCGACATCGCGCGTCAGCAGATAGAAGGCGGATTGATCTTCGGTCTTTCCATGGCGCTGGGCGCAAGTACAGAATATGCGCGGGGATTGCCGACCACTCAGGGACTGCGCGATCTGAACCTGCCAAGGCTTGCCGAATGTCCTGAAATCGAAGTCGAATTCGTCCCCAGTTCGGCGGAACCGTTCGATCCCGGGGAACTTGGGGCCGCCGTATGCGCTCCTGCTGTGGCGAATGCTCTTTTTTCTGCCACCGGGCTGCGGTTCCGCAACCTGCCTCTGTTTTCCGAAGGATTCTGATTTTCAATGACCTGGCAACCGCAACATCTACCCGCCGATCACCCAGCAGTGCACAGCGGAAATGTAGGGGTGCTGGTGGTCAATTTGGGAACACCAGAAGCGCCCACGCCCAAAGCGGTGAAGAAATATCTCGCAGAATTCCTGTCCGACCGGCGCGTTGTCGAAATTCCGCCAATCGCGTGGCAGCCGATCCTGCGGGGTATCATCCTGAATACACGGCCCAAGAAATCGGCCCATGCCTACAGCCAGGTCTGGACCGAAGACGGCTCTCCTCTGGCGAACATAACGAAGGCGCAGGCCGAAGGGTTGCAGCTCCGGCTGGGCAGCGGGGTGAAAGTTGCCTGGGCCATGCGCTATGGCAAGCCGACTATCGCCGACCAATTGCAACATTTGATGGATGCTGGCTGCGATCGCATTCTGCTTGCGCCGCTTTACCCGCAATATTCCGGGGCGACGACCGCGACGGTGGTCGACAAGGCGGCGGACAAGCTGAAGGCAATGCGCTGGCAAACATCGCTGCGCACCTTGCCCCCTTACCATGACGATCCGGCCTATATCACCGCGTTGGCGAGCGATATCGGCAGACAGATCGACACGCTGGATTTCGATCCTGAAGTGCTCCTGCTCAGCTTTCACGGGATGCCGCAGCGCACGCTTGAGCTAGGTGATCCCTATCACTGCCATTGCCGCAAGACCGCACGGCTGCTGGAAGAAGCGATGGGCCCGCAGCGGCAAGGCCTGCGTTTCGAAACCAGTTTTCAGTCCCGCTTCGGACCGGCCAAGTGGCTGGAGCCGGCGACAGACGACACGCTGGAACGGCTCGCTGGCGAAGGCGTAAAGCGCGTCGCGATCGCGGCGCCGGGATTTTCCGCAGATTGCCTCGAGACGCTGGAAGAGCTGGCGATCCAGGGCAAGGAACAATTCGAGGAGGCCGGCGGTGAGCATTTAGCCGCGCTTGCCTGCCTCAACACGAGCGATGCCGGGATGGACATGCTGGAACATATCATCCGCCGTGAATTGTCGGGCTGGACTTGAAGTAGGGTTTTACTTACACTTTTGTCAGTAAGGAGACCCCCATGGCTACACTGGCAGAAAAAACCGAGACCGTTTCCGCACCGCACGATGCATCTTTTGCGCCGCGGCACTGGACCGATCGCCTGCCAGATGGCGCACTGGATCATATCCCGGGCGATGCGGGCTGGCCGATGGTTGGCAACACTTTCAAGATGTTGGCCGACCCGCCAAAGTTCGCTCGCGAAATGATCGAGCGGTTTGGGCGAGTTTACAAGAACAAGGCGTTTGGCGGCTGGCAGGTTGCACTGGTCGGCGCGGAAGCAAACGAGCTGATGCTGTTCGACCGCAACAAGGTATTTTCGTCCGAACAGGGATGGGGCCCAGTCCTCGACAAGCTGTTTCCCCGCGGGCTCATGCTGATTGATTTCGATCACCACCGGGCTGACCGGCGGGCATTGTCGATTGCGTTCAAGCCGGGCCCGATGCGGCATTACTCAGGTTCACTCAATCGCGGGATTGCGCAGGAAGTGGACAGCTGGGCAGACCAGCCGATGAAGTTCTATCCGGCGATCAAGAAGCTGACACTGGATCTGGCCGCTGACAGTTTCATCGGTATCGAATGGGGCCCGGAAGCAGACAAGATCAACGAGGCGTTCGTCTATATGGTTCAGGCGTCGGTTGCGCCGATCCGCAAGCCTCTGCCCTTTACCTTGATGCGCAAGGGCGTGAAGGGGCGCGAATTCCTGGTCGATTATTTCACCAAGGAAACGCTGCGCCGCCGGAAAGAAGGCGGCGGGCAGGATATGTTCAGTCAGTTCGCTACAGCCACGCGTGAAGACGGCGAATTGTTGCCCGTCGACGAAGTTGTCGACCACATGAATTTCCTGATGATGGCGGCACATGACACCATCACTTCCAGCGCCACGTCGCTCATATATCTGCTTGCCCGGCACCCTGAATGGCAGGACAAGTTGCGCCAGGAAATTCTTGCAGTAACCGGCGGTCTGGATGCGAATGGTAAGCCGCGCGATCTGGCATATGAGGATCTGGGCAAGCTTGAGCTGACCGAAATGGCGTTCAAGGAAGCGTTGCGGATGATCCCGCCGGTCCCGTCAATGCCGCGCAGGGCGCTGAAAGATTTCGAATATGGCGGGTACACTATCCCTGCCGGCACGCAGGTGGGCATCAATATCGCGATGGTCCACCAGATGGAGGAATATTGGGACGAACCGGAAAAGTTCGATCCGATGCGCTTCACCCCTGAACAGGTTAAGGCGCGCCATAAATATGCGTGGGTACCGTTTGGCGGCGGAGCCCACATGTGCCTCGGCCTGCACTTCGCCTATATGCAGGTGAAGATCCTGATGGCGCATTTGCTGACGCGCTATTCGATAGAGATCGAGGAAGGTTACGACCCCGAGTGGAAACCGTGGCCCATACCGCAGCCAAAAGACGGGCTGAACGTCACTTTCAAATCGCTCTAGCGATCAGAAATCCCAGGCGATGCCGTCTTTTTCCCAATCGCCGTAGCGGGTAGGGCTAAGTTCGCGCGGTTCGTCTTTCTTCGGGTCTACTGCCTTCGGCTCAGGCACTGGTTCGTTGGTCCAGTGCTTGGGCTTTTCGAAAGTCTTGGCGGCTTTGGATTTCTCTTTCGTCATACTTGTATAACGCATGGGGTGGCGGTTGGTTTCAAGCGCGACTAAGGCAGCCGTATGGCTGACATTCCCGGACTTCCCGCGCGCCGCGCTGCGCTTCAGATGATCGATGCGGTGCTGCATCGCGGTGAGACGCTCGAAAATGCAGAGCGCAACGCGACGCGCAGTATTCGCGGCCCAGCAGACAAGGCATTGTCGCGCGCGATTGCAGGCGAAACGCTCCGCTGGCTGGTCGATCTCGACGGCCTCATCGACAGTGCAACCAAGAAAAACCTGCCGCATGATGCGAAGCCCCGCTCCGTCCTGCGCCTGATGCTGGCGCAGTGGTTGCGGCTGGATACGCCCCCTCATGCGGTAATCGCGACGGGACTTCCCCTGCTTGCGGGTGGTCCGCGCAGGCTTGCACACGGGGTGTTTTCGACACTGACGAAGCAAGAAATTACGCTCCCCGATGCACCCACCCTGCCGGACGATGTGGCAGAGCGGTGGGGTGAGCGTGCTTCAGCGATTGCATCGGGCCTGATCGTCCCGCCGCCGCTCGACTTGGCGCTGAAAAATTGGGACGAAACCGCGGAACGTGCCGCCGCGATGGGCGGGATCAGCCTCGCGCCCGGCCATATCCGTCTGCCCAGAGGCACGCCGATTGATCAATTGCCCGGATTTGGCGACGGTGATTGGTGGGTACAGGATTTCGCCGCTTCGCTGCCTGCACGTTTGCTGGGGCGAGGTGAAGGCAAGCGGGTGCTCGATTTGTGTTCCGCGCCGGGCGGAAAGACGCTGCAACTGGCTGCGGCTGGCTGGCGGGTCACTTCGCTCGACATCAGCGAACGCCGCCTGGAAAAAGTCAGGCAGAACCTGAAGCGCACCGGGCTGGAAGCTGAAGTGATAAAGGCGAACGCGCTGACGTGGCAGCCTGCCAAACAATTCGATGCCATCCTGCTCGACGCACCTTGCACTGCAACCGGCACATGCCGCCGCCACCCGGATGTGGTTCACCGGATCGGGGACAGGCAGATCGAGGAAATGGCTGAACTGCAGAATGCGCTATTGGAGCGGGCGGCCGGCTGGCTGCCCGATGGCAGCACTCTCGTCTATGCGGTGTGCTCTCTGGAAAGCGCGGAGGGTGCGGCGCAGGCAGACAGTGTCGGCCTGACCGCGCAGCCAGTTACCGCTGACGAATTACCCGCCGATTTGCAGCCGACCGAAGATGGCTGGCTGCGCACTGATCCGGGAATGCTGCGCGATGAAGGCGGCCTGGACGGTTTCTTTGTCGCGCGCTGGCGGAAATAACGCTCAGGCCTTTACCTTGTCCTGAAAGCTCTTGCGCAGCTTCATGATCTTGGGCGGGATCACGGCGAGGCAATAGGGGTTCTGCTTCCCTTCACCTTCCCAGTATTCCTGATGGTAATCCTCTGCCGGATACCATTTTGCCGGCCCCTCGATCGTCGTCACGACCTTGCCGCCGTGATCGTCGTTGGCGCGTCCAATCGCGGCTTCGGCTTCGGCGCGTTGGGCATCGTCCAACGGGAAGATCGCGCTGCGGTACTGGGTGCCGACATCGTTGCCCTGACGGTTGAGCTGGGTTGGATCATGCGTTCCCAGAAACACGTCGAGGATTTCGGCGTGAGAGATCACATCGGGATCATACGTGACGCGGATCGCCTCTGCGTGGCCGGTGGTGCCGCTGCACACCTGCTTGTAGGTCGGATTCTCCACCGTACCGCCGATATAGCCGCTCTCCACCTCGGTGACGCCGATCACGTCGCGGAAGACCGCCTCTGTGCACCAGAAGCATCCACCTGCGATGATTGCCTGCTCGCTGTTTGCCATGTCGCTGTCTTTCCATTGTCCAGTGGTGAGGGGGCATTGTTGGAACACAGATAGGAACCGGGTGTTCCATTGTCATCGCCTCAAACGAGTTTAGAGTGCGGCACCGCGATACACTTATCATCCCCGGAGAGAGAAATTATGCGTTCAATCATGCTTGCCACTGCAGCCGCTGCCTTTGCCATTGCGGCACCGGCGAATGCCGATCACCACGCATCGGGGGATCACCCGGCTGATCATGGGGCGAAAGATCACGCCATGAACATGCCGCTGATGGAAGTCCTGGCAAGCGAAACACGGGCCGAAGACTTTGGCCGGGATCAGTACCGCAATCCCATGGAGACACTCGGATTCTTCCAGGTAGAGCCGCAGCACACAGTAGTTGAATATGGGCCCGGCGGCGGCTGGTATACCCGCGTGCTTGCCCCCTATGTTGCAGGAACCGGTCAGTATATCGCTGTAGACGGCGACACCGACCAACGCAGTTTCCGCGATGCAGAAGCCGAGGCGCAAAGCAGGAGCTGGCCGCAGCGTTTCCCTGGCATCGCCGCAGGATGGACGGGCGTGGATGCAGCAAAAATCATGGCTTTCGAAAGCGACGAATTGCCGGAAGGCATCGCCGGCAATGTCGACCGCGTGCTAATATTCCGCTCCATGCACGGTCTGCTCAACGGTAACCGCGCCGATTCCGAACTGCGCAATATCCGTGCCATGCTCGCGGATGACGGGTTGGTTGGTGTGGTCCAGCACCGCGCAAAAGCTGATCAGCCGTACGAGATGGCGATGGGTACGCGTGGATATCTGCGGCAGGACGACGTGATCGCGCTGTTCAAGGCGTTTGGCTTCGAACTTGTCGATACGTCTGAGGTGAACGCGAACGCGGCTGACCCGGCAGATTGGGAAGGCGGCGTTTGGACCCTCCCTCCCGTCCTGCGTTATGGAGATCAGGACCGGGCTAAATACACAGCTGTCGGCGAATCTGACCGCATGACACTGCTGTTCAAGAAAGCAGACTGAGTTTAAGGGCGGCAGCATGACTGAAATCACCGTTGCCGCCCTTCAACTATCGCTCGGTTCCGATGACGAGAGCGAAAATATCGACGCCGTTAGCCAGCTGATTGAAAACGCAGCAGAGCAGGGCGCGCAGATTATCCTGCCGCCGGAGCTTTTTTCCGGCCCGTATTTCTGCCGTGAAGAAGACGAGGCTTTGTTTTCGCTCGCGCGGCCTACGCTGGAACATCCTTCCGTGATTGCGATGACCCGCCTCGCCAAGAAGCTGGGCGTGGCGATACCGGTGAGCTTTTTCGAACGCGATGGACACCATTATTACAACACGATCGCAATGGTCGGCAGCGATGGTGAAATCATGGGCACTTATCGCAAAAGCCACATCCCCGACGGCCCGGGATATGAAGAAAAATTCTATTTCCGGCCCGGGAATGACGGTTTCAAGGTCTGGGACGTTTGCGGCACCAAAATCGGCGTCGGGATATGCTGGGACCAGTGGTATCCGGAATGCGCGCGGGCGATGGCATTGCTAGGCGCGGAACTGCTTTTCTATCCCACTGCCATCGGATCGGAACCCTACGACGCCGAATTCGACACCAGCCGGATGTGGCGCCGCGCAATGCAAGGACATTCGGTGTCGAATTGCATGCCGGTTATCGCCGCAAACAGAATCGGGAAAGAAGGCGGCCAGAGCTTTTACGGTCACAGCTTCATCACAAATGAATGGGGTGACCTGATCGCTGAATTCGGAGCGGCTGAGGAAGGCGTGTTGGTGGCCACTCTGGACCTCGCCCTTGCGGCGCGTCACCGCGCTGGAATGGGTTTTTTCAGGGATCGCCGGCCGCAGCTCTACGGCAGGCTTTGCGAAGACATCTGATTTCAGGCGGGGCGGGACAATACCTTTGACCCATCGGTATCTTATCGGCCTTGGGTCGAACATCCCTCATCCCGTCTATGGAAAGCCCGCGCAGGTTGTCCGTGCGGCGTTCGGAGAGATTGATAAATTGGGCAGTCTGGAGATGGCATCGCCAGTTATTGGCAGCGCTCCGCTTGGTCCGTCACGGCGGCGCTATGCAAATGCCGCTGCGATGATCGAGAGCAGCGAGGCACCCTCATCATTGTTGAGACAGCTCAAAAAGATCGAACGCGCATTCGGTGTGCGCCGCGGAGGCCGCTGGCAGGCACGGGTGCTGGATCTCGATATCATCATGTGGAGCGGCGGTATCTGGGCGTCATCGACTCTGGCCATACCGCACCCGCATTTCCGGCAGCGAGCCTTCGTATTGGGCCCGGCATCGGCCATCGCCCCCCTGTGGCGAGACCCGATTTCATCTTTATCGCTCAGACAACTCAATGCCCGCTTGACCAAGCCGCGCCCCACCACTAGGTGACGCCTCCGGTATCGACGCCACAAAGTGTGGGCCCTTAGCTCAGTCGGTAGAGCAACTGACTTTTAATCAGTAGGTCGCTGGTTCGAACCCAGCAGGGCTCACCACCTATCCCCAAATTCGATTGCAACCCCTTTGGGGGGCTGTGCGCTTGTAAGCCCGGCTGCGGCTCTAGAGTTCGTTCATGGCGAAGCGGGCTTCACCCGATGCCGCAAGCGGCATAAACAGGCCTTTGCTTGTCGGTATGATCTGGCCGTGTTCGACCGCGTTAACGGCAAGGCTCAACCGGGATTTGCCAATGGCGACTGATTCCAGGCCCTTTTTCGCCTTGGCCAGAACATCTTCGTAATCCGACTGAAAATCCTCGACCAGAGCGCGCTCGATTTCCGATGTCACTTCTTCAGTGCTCATAACCCGCAGCAGCAGGTCGCCTGAAAGGCTATCCATATTGCCGTAGACTTCCAGCTTGTCGAAGGAGAGCACTTCGCTTCCTTTCCGGGTGATAGGCTTGGCGGTAAGCCAGATTTCGCCCTTGCCGCGTTTCCACAGTTCGCCCGTCCTTTCGCCAATCGGCTGGACCTCCGCCTCGATGCCGACAGCGATGCGCCCACCGCTGGTGGGATACAGAGTGACCTTGCGAAACTTTGCTTCGATGCTCCCCAGTCCGTCTCTTTTGAGCCCGTCTTTCGCGAGATTTTGCAGCGCGCGCAGGATCACAGGTTCCAATTCGGCATAATCGGCGAAGACAGGGATGTTGGCCCGAAAGCCGGATCCGAGTTTGATCGCTGCATTCTTGCCGAGCGGGGTTGGGGTGGGCGTGTCCGGCTTTTCCCCCACCAGAATTTGCGTGTCAGCCTGCAGCATTACCCGTGTCGACATGCGGCCGCCCTGCACGCGGAATGCGCCAACCCCGACTTGCTGCGGTTCCAGTCGCAGCCAGACTGGCGGATTTTCCTGATTGAGCGATTCGACCATAAATCCCTGCTTCCAGAGACGCGCGACCTGTGATTTTATATCCAGCGCTTCAATCTGACGCTCGAGGTTGCGCTCGATCCGTTCGATGATCGGTTTCAGTTCCTTGTCCGCTTCGCTGGTGAAACGGATCCGCTGGCCGAGGAAATCGATGCCAGGCTCTTTCGACCAGCGATAGGACATCTCGACATCCGAACCCGCCTGCCAGTTTTCACTTACCAGGAAGCGCGCGCTCACTTCGATGAACGCCCGGCCAGTCGCGGTCTCCCGCTTGATGATCCCGCCCACATCCTCGGCACGGACGATGGCATCGACCGGGAACCGGGCCACTATCCGGTCACCGCGCCCCGTCACCGATACCTGTCCCCGCTTTACCGACCCTCGCAAGGTGCACCCGATTTTTGGTGTTTTGGTAATATCCTGACCAAGGATGCTGATCTGTTTTCGGGGGACGCATTCATCCAGTTTGCGGTCTATCGACCAAAGCTGCCTGGGGATGTCCTGTTCGAGGCCGCGCTGGATAGTCCTGAGCGGAATGCCGACAGAGGTGACGAGAACCGATTCCTCATGCACATTTGGCGGTGCTGCACCTTCGCGAACCGGCACCGGATAGTCGGTGATCGGCACTTTGATAAACAGGAAGTATGCTGCCACGCCAAGCGCAGCCGCAAGCAATACCGCGCCGCCGACAATCAGCCGCCGCATCGATTCAGTTCCAGGTCCAGTGCAGCACGCTCAGCATGTCAGCTGTGGCGTTCAAAAATTGCCGACAGACCCTGTCCGCCGCCGATGCACATTGTTTCGACACCGTACCGGGCAGTGCGGCGTTCCATTTCTCGCAGCAGGGTCGCGAGAATTCGTCCACCGGTTGCGCCAACCGGATGCCCCAGTGAAATGCCTGATCCGTGGGGGTTCAGACGGTCATCATCGGGCGCAACGCCCCATTCTTTCAGCACCGCCAGAACCTGCGCCGAAAATGCTTCGTTCAGCTCGATCAGGTCGATATCGGACCAGCCGAGGCCGGCGCGGTCCAGCGCCTTTTCAGTTGCAGGGACCGGGCCGATGCCCATCACTTCCGGCCCGACGCCGGCGACTGCCCAGCTTTTCAACGAGGCGAATGGTTTCAATCCGTGCCTGTCAGCCATCGCGCGGGTGCAAACGATGGCAGCCGAACCGCCATCGTTCTGACCGCTCGCATTCCCTGCCGTCACCGTCGCACCGTCCATCGACCGGGCGAGTATCGGCTTCAGTGCGCCAAGCTTGTCCATGCTGATGTCGGCGCGCGGATGTTCATCGCGGTCGAGCGTCAGTTCGCCCTTCTTGCGGTCGTGAACGGTGACCGGAACAATCTCATCATCGAAGATTCCGTTTTCTTGTGCAGCAAGCGCTTTCTGATGCGAATTGAAGGCGAATTCGTCCTGCAGCTCACGCGGGATGGAGTGTTTGACCCGCAGGTTTTCCGCAGTTTCCAGCATCCCGCCAGGAACAGGGAAGTTTTTGCCCCCGGCGGTCAGCCTGCCGCGCTGGAGGCCGTCTTTCATTTCGAAATTGCCCTGCTGACCCCAGCGAATGTCGTGAGTGTAAAACTGCGCATTGCTCATCGATTCAGCGCCGCCCACTATCACCAGGTCGCCGCCGCCCGTGGCCACGGTCATCACCCCGAAAATGATCGCCTGCAGTCCGGAACCGCACCGGCGGTCAATCTGCATGCCCGGGGTGGTGATCGGCAGGCCGGAATCGAGTGCGACAACACGCCCGAGTGCGGGCGCTTCCATCGTAGGATAGCACTGCGCGAAAATCACATCGTCGACTGCATCGCCGGGCAGCTTTGTGCGTTCCAGCAAACCGGCGACCGCTGCGACACCCAGTTCATGCGCCTGTTTGGACCGGTACATTCCGCCAAATCCGCCAACCGCTGTGCGCACAGGTTCGCAGATTACAATGTCGCTAAGATCGGGCATCGGATACTCCTGAATTGTCTTGGCCCTGGCGGGACCGGATGATTGTTTTGGCGTTCAGTCGTCGGCCTTGGTGTGGGCAGCGGCCAGACCGCGCCCGATGACATGGGCCTGAATTTCAGCCGCGCCTTCGAAGATGTTGAGGATGCGTGCGTCACACAGGATCCGGCTTGCCTCGTATTCCAGAGCATAACCGTTGCCGCCATGGATCTGCACGTTGAGGTCGGCATTGCTCCACGCGGTGCGTGCTGCAATCAGTTTCGCCATGCCAGCCTCGATATCGCAGCGTTTGCCCTGATCCTTGTGCCGGGCCGCATCATAGGTAAGCTCGCGCGCCATAACCAGTTCTGCAACCATCAGTGCCAGCTTGTCAGCCACTCGCGGAAAGTCGATCAGCGGTTTGGCGAATTGCTTGCGATCAAGCGCGTACCGGATGGCCAGATCGAAGGCGTTCCAGCCAACCCCAATCGCACGGGCGGCTGTCTGGATGCGAGCCCCCTCGAATGTGCGCATCAACTGTTTGAAGCCTTGACCCTCCGCACCGCCGAGCAAAGCGTCCTGTGAAACCTCGAAACCGTCAAAGCCGAGCGTGTATTCCTTCATGCCCCGGTATCCCAGCACCTCGATCTCGTCACCGGCGATGCCATTATCGGGAAACGGATCGGCATCGGTTCCGCGCGTCTTTTGCGCCAGCAGCATCGACAGGCCGCCATAGCCGGGAATGTCAGGGTCCGTCCGGCACAGCACTGTCATCAAATCGGCGCGCGCTGCGTGGGTGATCCAGGTCTTCGCGCCGTCGATCTGCCAATTGCCATTGCTGTTCTGGCTGGCGCGTGTGCGGACAGAGGCGAGGTCGGATCCTGTATCGGGTTCTGTGAAGACTGCGGTTGGCAGAACGGAGCCGTCAGCCAGTCTGGGCAGGAATTCGGCCTTTTGTGCTTCGGTCCCGTTCTCCCCGATCAGTTCGCCCGCGATTTCCGATCTGGTGCCGAGCGACCCTGCACAAATCCACCCGCGCGAAAGCTCCTCGGAGACGAGGCACATTGCTGTCTTGCCGAGACCGAGGCCGCCATATTGTTCGCCGATGCAAACGCCGAACACGCCGAGCCGGGCCATCTCGTCGACCACCTCGATCGGGATCAAAGCGTCATCAAGGTGCCATTGATGCGCATTTGGCGCGATACGGTCGGCGGTGAATGCCCGGAACTGGTCACGGATCATGTCCAGCGTTTCATCGCCAAAACCCTCGAATGGCCGCTGACCGTTTGCCAGCAGCGCAGCGCAGGACGCACGCGTTTGCCATGTGTTGCCGTTGTCGCGGAATTTGGCGACGCTTTCGTGGTTCTGAAAAGCGCGGGCTTCTTCGAGCAAGCCAAGTTCGCCCGGGCGAACGATCTCGTTCTGGCTCATCGGAACTCCGCTGGCCAATTGCGCGCAATATTCGCCGAAGCCAATCCGAAGAACCAGTTCCTCAAGCTCGCCGAAATGACCGGATGAGTGCGCCCGATCTGCCCATCCTGCGGTCGATGCAAGCGTTTCTGACGTGGTCGCAATCCAGGCGAATCCATGGACAATGCGCTGGTGTTGATCAGCCAGTGCCGGATCGACTTTTCCGCCTGCTGCAATCACCGATGCAGTCGATGCCCCGACCTTGGCCGAATATTTTCGCGCGGCTTCTGCCGCATCGCGGGCGAGGGTGATCCAGTCAGTCATTGAAAACTCACCTTTGCGGTCATTGCGATTGTTCCATCGGCGCGCACCGCACTGTACTCTCCGGCCTCGAGCCCTTTTTGCAAGAAGATTGGCTGGCCAAGAAACAGCGGTGCCATCGCGCGGAACGAAAAGCTGGAGAGTTTGCCGTCGCGGCTGGCCAGACCTGCCAGCTTTGCAGCGGTGAAGGGGCCGTGGACGACCAGCGCCGGGTAGCCTTCAGTCTCCACCGTATAGGGGAGATCGTAGTGAATTCGGTGACTGTTGAAGGTTGCTGCTGAAAAACGGAACAGGTTCACTTCATCCGGGCACCAGACCTCGCCATGGGGATGCGGATCAGCCGGTATGGGCATCGACACAGCCGGGCCATCGCCGCGATAAACGTAGGTTTGCTGTTCCCGAAGTTTGACACTGCCGCGCTGCTCCAGCCGCCGCTCAACCTTTACAAAAACAAGGTCCCCTGATTGCCCCGCCTTATGGCTCACATCCGCAATCGTGCTGGTAAGCGCGGCCTTGGCTCCAAGCTCCATAGCGCCCCTGAATTCCATCGAAGATCCGGCGAACATCCGGCGCGGCAAGGTAATCGCTGGCAGGAAATCTCCGCGCCTGGGGTGCCCGTCCGTCCCGATTTCGGAATCGGGCACGGCAGGCGTGAAATAGGCCCAATGACCAAGCGGAGGATCCTTGCAATCTGCCGCAAGTCCGAGCGCAAGCGCATATCGGTACAAGGATTGCTCATCCAGCACCTGTGACTGGACCAGTTCGCGGCCAATGGCCGACTGCCATTGGCCAATCACCTCTGCGCCCTGTTCGCTCACCTTCCGCCCTGCCGTGTCAAATCTTCATGCCGGCTTCGCGCAGCAATGCCTTGGCGATGATTGTCTGCTGGATCTGGCTGGTTCCCTCGTAAATTCGCATCAGGCGCACATCGCGGTAGAAGCGCTCAACCTTGTATTCAGCCATGTATCCTGCGCCGCCATGCACCTGCACAGCGCGGTCGGCGCACCTGCCAAGTGCTTCGCTGGTGAAGTATTTCGCCGACGCCACATCACGGCTGATGCGTTGCCCTTCATCAAATCGCCTGGCGACATCCTGTGTCAGGCACCAGCAGGCGTACGCATCGGTCTGACTATCGGCAATCAATCCCTGAACCAGCTGGAAGGCTGCGATCTGCTGGCCAAACTGTTTGCGCTGCACCGCGTATTGCACGCTTTCCTGAACCAGCCTGTGGCACATGCCGCTGGCGAGGGCGGAGAGATGAACACGGCCGCGATCGAGCACTTTCATGGCAGTCTTGAACCCGCGGCCCGGCTCACCGCCTATTATGTTTGCCGCCGGTACTTCGACATCATCGAAAATGACGTCGCTGGTTACAGTGCCTTTCTGGCCCATCTTTTTGTCGGGCTTGCCGAAACTGATACCTTTTGCATCTGCAGGAACGATGAATGCCGAGATGCCCCTGGCCCCCGGCTCGTTCCTGTCGGTTCGGGCCATTACGGTCAGCATTCCCGCGCGCGGTGCGTTGGTGATGTAGCGCTTCGTTCCGTTGATCCGGTAGACGTCGCCTTCCAGATCAGCGCTGGTCTTGATCGATGCGGCATCGGATCCGGCATCCGGTTCGGTCAGCGCAAAGCTGGCCATCATTCCTGCGGCAAGCCTGGGCAGCCATTCGCGCTTCTGTTCTTCGGTGCCATCCATCACGATGCCCTGGCTGCCGATCCCGACAGTGGTGCCAATTGCCGATCGATAGGCGAAGGATGTGCGGCCCATTTCGAAAATGACCCGCGCTTCCTCGCTCGCGGAAAGACCCAGTCCGCCATACTCTTCTGGTATTGTCAGGCCGAACAGGCCCATTTCGCGCATTTCGTCGAGGATTTCCTCTGGCACCGCGTCTTCTTCCTCGACCCGGTCCTCGTTGGGAATCAGCCGTTCATCGACAAACCGCGCAACCGTGTCGAGCAGAATGGAAAAAGTTTCGTTGTCCAAAAGTGCCTCCCTCTATTCCATACTCGATTGCCTGTTTGGCCCGGTTGCGCAAGGCTTCGCTTTCCCAGAGAATCTTTTGTCGGCAGTTTCTCAGCTTTAGCTTCAATCATAGCTTGGCATTGCGCAGGCTGGGCGGTTCTGCTGTGGGAAGCTGGATCGGGAGGGTGCGCATATGCGGCTTGGGGTTTGTTATTATCCGGAACACTGGCCGCAGGCGAACTGGGCCGCTGATGCCCGCCATATGGCCGAAACCGGAATTACCCGCGTAAGGATCGGCGAGTTTGCATGGAGCAGGGTAGAGCCTGAGCCGGGGCGCTTCGACTGGGGCTGGCTCGATAAAGCTATCGAAGTTTTGCATGACGCCGGATTGGGCGTGATCCTGGGTACGCCAACTGCGACGCCGCCCAAATGGCTGGTTGACCAAATGCCCGATATGGTGGCGGTGGACGAGCAGGGCCGCAAGCGCGGTTTCGGATCGCGCAGGCATTATTGTTTCAGCCATCCTGGCTACCGCGAACAGGCGGGGCGGATCACTCGCGCCTATGCAGAGCGATACGGCAATCATCCGGCGGTTATCATGTGGCAGACCGACAACGAATACGGCTGCCACGATACCGTAATCAGCTATTCCGATGCGGCGCGGCTGGCGTTCCGCGATTGGCTGTCCGATCGTTACAAAACGATTGATGCTCTGAACAGTGCATGGGGTAATGTGTTCTGGAGCATGGAATATCGCAGTTTCGACGAGGTCGATCTGCCCAATCTGGCGGTTACCGAAGCAAACCCAGCACATTGGCTGGCATTCCGGCGGTTTTCTTCCGATCAGGTCGTCGCATTTGACCGCGCGCAGGTCGACATCCTTCGCCAGCTTTCGCCGGGCCGTGATGTCATGCACAACGCGATGGGTTTCTATACCGACTACGATCACCACGATCTGGGCCGCCAGCTCGATTGCGTGATGTGGGACAGCTACCCGCTCGGTTTCCTGGAAATGTTCCGTTTCAGCGATGCCGACAAACGGGATTATGTGAGGCAAGGCCATCCTGACATCGCTGCCTTCCACCATGACCTGTATCGTGGCTGCGCCGCCGATGGCCGGTGGGGCGTGATCGAACAGCAACCGGGGCCGGTGAACTGGGCGCGCAACAACCCCGCACCGCTGCCGGGAATGGTCAGATTGTGGACGCTGGAGGCGATGGCGCACGGGGCTGAACTGGTCAGCTATTTCCGCTGGCGCCAGGCCCTCTTCGCGCAGGAACAGATGCACGCAGGGTTGCTGCGCCCGGATGGAAAGGCTGCGCCGGGACTGGGCGAAGCTGCGCAGGCGTCGGCCGATATCGCAGCAATTCAGGGGTCGGGTGAGCTGCCAAATGCTGAGCCGGTCAAGGAAGCGGCGATTATCTTCAGCTACGAATCCGAATGGGTCACAGCCACCCAACCGCAAGGAGAAGATCTGTCAGCGCTATGGGCCAATTTCACTGCCTATACGCAGCTGCGCAAGCTGGGGCTGAATGTCGACATCGTCGCCCCGGGCACTGACTTGAGCGGGTATGCCATGGTCGTTCTGCCATGCCTGCCAATCGTGGCGGACGGTCTGGCAGAGCAGCTTGCATCTTTTTCAGGCCAGATCATCATCGGGCCGCGCAGCGGAAGCAAGACCGCTGAATTCTCCATCCCTGACAACCTCGCGCTGGGGCCGCTTCAGGCGATTTTCCCTGCGCAGGTCAGCCGCAGCGAATCGCTGCGTGCCGGGGTCACGCATCAGGGCGATGGCTGGGCAATCACGCGCTGGCTGGACCATTTGGAAAGCGATGCCGAACGGGAACTTGTCAGCGATGACGGGATGGTTGCGTGCTGGAAGTCCGCGAATGTGCGTTACTGCGCGACCTGGCCCGAAGGCGAGGTGATGGCCGTAATCGCTGCCCGCGCTGCGCACGATGCCGGCCTTGCCGCTGTGCCGCTTCCGGAAGGTATGCGGCTGCGCAAGGCAGGAAAGCTAAGCTTCCTGTTCAATTACCGCGCTGAATCGCAAGCGATACCAGAGGCGTTGCAGGGGCAAATGGTGTTGGGCGATCGCTTGCTTCCCGCAGCAGGGATCGCGGTTCTGCGGACTGTCTAAAGCGGTTTGCGATCCAGCCACCGGGCCAATTGGATGAAGCCCGTAATAAGGAATGGCACCAGCACAAAGGAAAGCACGATCTTGGCCAGCATCTGGCCAATCAGCAGCTCCTTGATTTCAAACACGCCGTAGAATGCAAGGGTGATGAAGATCACCGAATCGATTGCCTGACTGAGCGCAGAGGCGATTGCCCCTCGGGCCATCAGCCCAAGCGTGCCTTGATCGCCGCTTCCCCGAAGCTTCGAGAAAATCCACACATTCAGCAGCAGCGAAACGAGATATGCGGCCGGGCCCGCCAGCCAGACCCTCCACAGTTGCTGATGGACACGTTCGAAAGCGACCAGGTCATCAGGCCGGAATTCCAGCATTTCTACAGACGCTGGCAATTGCAGAACGATCTGCATCAGGATTGAGGAAACCCCGAGCGGTACGAAACCCCACCAGACCACCTTGTTGGCCAGTTTTTGCCCGAACAGCTGCGTGATGGTGCTGGAAATTACGACCAGAATCAGAAATGCGAGGATGCCTGCCTCGACTGCCAGATTGGTCGGCCACAGCTGGATTTGCTTGTAAGCCAGAACCCCCGCAACCACGGTCATGCCGCCATACAGAAGCAGCATGAACAGCAGGGATCGGGTAATGGTGGCAGGCTGATTGTCGGTTGTCATTCCAGCTGACTATTGGCTCGCGTGCAAAAAGGGAAGCCGCCCACCGCACAGTCTCTGTGGGTAGAGCGTTTGACTGATCGCCCGCAAAAGGCGAAGGCGGCAGCTTCTAGACTCGGAACCGAAAGATATCATGCACCCGATTTTGGCCAGCCTACTCGGCATTGCTGCGATTTTGCTCATCGCGTTTATCCTTTCCGTCGGCAAGACGCGGATCAATTTGCGGATCGTTGCCTCTGCTTTCGCGCTGCAGGCGGTGCTCGCATTTCTGGTTTTACGCACGCCATGGGGCAGGGCCGCGATCCAGGGGATGTCAGACGGAGTGGCCGCGCTGCTATCCTATGCCGATGCCGGCACGGCTTTCCTGTTCGGGGTCGACAATCCGCTCAAAAACACCTTTGCGCTGGGCGCATTGCCGGTGATCGTGTTCTTCGCATCGCTGGTTTCAATCCTCTACTACCTTGGCATCATGCAGCGCGTCGTACGCTGGGTCGGCGGTGCGATTGGCTGGGTCACAGGCGTCAGCAAGGTCGAGGCGCTGGGCGCTGCGGCCAATATCTTTGTCGGCCAGTCGGAAAGTCCGCTGGTTGTAAGGCCCTATCTCGCCTCGCTTTCCCCGTCGCGGCTGTTCACGTTGATGAGCGTCGGCATGGCGGGTGTGGCCGGTACAATTCTCGCCGCCTATGCTGGGCTGCTTGGCAGTGAATACCTGCCATTCCTGCTGGCAGCGGCATTTATGTCCGCGCCGGGCGGCATTCTGATGGCGAAAATTATCATGCCCGATGATGCGGATCATTCGGACATCGTCGGCGATATTGCCTTGCCCAAAAGCAGGATCAGCTCTGAAGGCCCGGCTGCCTTGACCGAGGGCGGTAAGGCTCATGAGGTCGAAATTGCAGAAACCTTCGAAGAAGGGCAGCAGCCGGCCAACGTGATCGAGGCGGCCGCGCAGGGCGCGCAAACCGGCGTAAAGCTGGCGGTTGCGGTGGGCGCGATGGTGCTGGCCTTTGTCGCGCTGGTTGCACTGGCCAACGGTTTGCTCGGATCGGTCGGAGGGCTGCTTGGCTATCCCGACCTGTCCTTCCAGCAGATATTGGGCTGGGTGTTCGCACCGATCATGTTCCTGCTCGGCATCAGCGACTGGAGCCAGGCGCAGACCGCAGGCGGGCTGTTCGGCACCAAGATTGTCCTCAACGAATTTGTCGCCTTCATCGAACTTGGCCAGATCGGTACGGACGCGCTGACGGAACGCAGCCGGGCAATTGTAACGTTTGCCTTGTGCGGATTTGCCAATTTTTCCTCGATTGCTATCCAGATGGCCGTTACAGGCGGCCTCGCCCCGAACCAGCGGCCTGTCATTGCCAAGCTGGGCCTGCGCGCTCTGGCCGCAGGTTCGCTCGCCAATTTGATGAGTGCAGCGCTGGCGGGGCTGTTCCTTCCCTATTAAAGAAGCTCTCATGACTGACATTGCATCCGTATCGATTGCCCGCCCGTTGAACGAAGTGGCGGATGAACTTGGCCGCAGCTTTGCCGAATATGGTTTCGCGGTGATCCGCGACCATGGCATCCCCAGGGAATTGATCGAGCGCGCTGAGGAAAAGTCGAAAGCTTTCTTTGCGCTGCCTGAAGAGGTGAAGCGCGCCTACATTCTGGAAGGCGGGGGCGGTGCCCGTGGTTACACTCCTTTCGGCACGGAAAAGGCGAAAGATGCCAAGGTCCATGACCTGAAAGAGTTCTGGCACGTCGGGCGTGACCTGCCCGAAGGGCACGAGCTTGCTGAATATATGGCGCCCAATATCTGGCCTGCAGAAGTAGACGGATTTCGTGAAACGTTCGAGCAATTGTACGCCGCATTCGAAGAAGCCGGCGACAAGGTCCTGCGCGCAATCGCAATTCATCTGGGGCTTGAGGAAGACTTTTTCGTTCCGACGGTAAAGGACGGAAATTCCGTAATGCGCCTGCTGCGCTATCCCCCTCTGGAGGGGGCGGAGGCAGAGGGCGCAATCCGCGCGGCCGCTCATGGCGATATTAACACGATCACGCTGTTGCTCGGCGCTGAGGAAGCTGGCCTTGAACTGTTGAAGGCTGACGGCGAATGGCTGGCCATCGATCCGCCGGGAGGCGCATTGGTGGTGAACATTGGCGACATGCTCGACCGGCTTACCAATGGACGGCTGCGTTCGACCACGCACCGGGTCGTCAACCCGAGCGGCGAGGCAGCCTATCGGGCGCGCTATTCCATGCCGTTTTTCCTGCACTTCAGGCCTGACTATATGATCGAGACGCTACCTTCGTGCGCGGACGAAAATTCACCCGAGCCGATCTCCAGCCATGACTATCTGTTGCAGCGACTCCGCGAGATTAACCTTGCCTGACCATCACCGGAATCGCGCCCTGCGATGCCGCTGTACAACTTTGTAAAATCGTGTTGCATTGCAGCAACATTGATAGGTCACTGTAATTGCACTGATTTTGCCTAACTGACATGGCTGTGAATAAGTTTCCGGCCAATGGTCATCATATGGTCACAAAAACTCCTTTTGCGCGTCACCTATCGCACCTATCGGGCGCTCATCGCTCCTGAGGCGGAGCATAATAATTTTTCGAACCAACTCCCGTTCGTCACGCAAGGACTGTCGTTCATGAAACTTAAATATCTCCTGACTGCCAGCGCTGTCAGCATCACCGCTTCGGCTATGTTCGCGGCGCCTGCATCAGCGCAGTCGACCGGTTCGGTCGATTTTGAAGAATCTGAAATCATCGTAACCGGCAGCCGCGACAGCGGTGTTGGCGGCGTCGAGATTCCTGAAACAACGAAAGCCAAGCAGGTTCTCGGTGAAGAAGTGATCCGTCGCCAGCGCCCCGGTCAGACCGTTAACGACATCGTTAACCTGGTCCCGGGTGTCAGCTTCCAGAACAATGACCCTTGGGGTTCGTCGGGTGGTGGTTTCACCATTCGTGGTTTCGGCGCGGATCGCGTGTCGCAGACACTTGATGGTCTGCCGCTGAACGATTCCGGTAACTATGCGCTGTACACCAACCAGCAGGTCGATTCCGAAGTGCTGTCGCAAGTCAACGTGAACCTCGGTACCACCGACGTCGACAGCCCCACCGCATCGGCAGCTGGCGGCACCATCAACATCCGTACACGTGAGCCTGGCGATGTCTTCGGCCTCACCGCGACAATCAGCGTTGGCGACGTATTCGCCTCCGGCGCATCGGACACTCTATACTCGCGCGCATTCGGCATGATCGATACCGGTGACATCACCGGTGCTGGCACCAAGGCTTTCGTCTCCGTCAGCACAACCCGCTACGGCGTTCCGTACAACCCGTATGGCCAAGTCGATAAGACTCAGTTCAATGGCCGTATTTGGCAGGACCTCGGTTCGAACGGCGATTTCATCGCGGTTTCGGGACACTTCAACAAGAACCGCAACAACTTCGCTGGTTCGGAACGCCTTTCTGACCTGCTCGGTTACTACGATGGCGATTTCACGAAGAAAGATCGCTTCAGCATCTATGCTGAAACCGAAGAGTATCCGTGCATCGTTGATCCGCGCACCGTCATCGGCGGTTCGGGTAGCCCGGGCGCATCGGTCGACTATAGCGATCGTGGCGGCTGTGGTTCGGCATTCTTCCGCCGTTACAACCCATCCGACACCGGTAACATTCGCGGCGCATCGCGTTTCACCATTTCAGACTCGCTGACACTGACTGTCGATCCGAGCTTCCAGTACGTCAAAGCAAATGGCGGCGGACCGGACGATCTGCGTGAAGGCTTCTTCAACCCGCGTGGAACCACTTCGCAGCTGACTGGTGCGTTCAACGGTGGTTACTACTTCGGCCGCGATCTCAACAATGACGGCGACCTCGACGACGAAGTTGCCGGTAACGATCCGAGCCAGACGCAAACCAACCGTTACGGCGTTGTTGCCAACCTGATCTATGACATCAACGATGATCAGCGTGTCCGCATTGCGTACACATGGGATCGTGCACGTCACCGTCAGACCGGCCAGATCACGAACATGTTGCCGGACGGTGAAATCAGCAACGTTTTCGCCATCGACAACCCGCTGCTGGACGTGAACGGACTGGAAGTTAACAAGCGTGACCGTCTGTCGCTTGCGATCCTGCACCAGGTTTCGGCTGAGTATCGTGGTCAGTTCGGTGGTTTGAATGCGGTTCTCGGCCTTCGTGCACCGTTCTTCACACGTGAACTGAACCAGAACTGCTTTACCACTTCGATCAACGGTTTCGTGGACTGTCCGAACCCGGGCCAGGACCTGACCCAGTACATTGCGGCAAACCCGGACTATGCTGCTCCGCAGTCGCGCAAGTACAAGTATGACAAGCTGCTCCCGAACGTCGGTTTCACTTACGACTTCGACAACGGCTTCTCGGCTTTCGCAAACTACGCGAAGGGCCTGTCGGTCCCGGGCACCGACCCGCTGTATGACTCGCTCTATCTGGCTGACACCGACTTTGCTCGTCCGGTTCCTGAAACAACCGACAGCTTTGATCTTGGTGTTCGCTTCAACCAGGGCCGTATCACTGCGCAGGCAGCTGCTTGGTTCACTCGCTACAATGATCGTCTTGCATCGGCATTCGATCCTGATGCGAATGACGGCGAAGGCGCTACCGTATTCCGTAACCTCGGCCGCGTAGACAAGTGGGGCATTGACGGCTCGATCGCTTACCGCCCGACTTCCAACACGCTTCTTTATGTCTTCGGTTCGATCAACGAATCGGAAATCAAGGATGACGTGCAGGACGGCATCACTTCGTTCCTGCCGACCGGTGGCAAGACTGAATCGGGCGCACCAAACTTCTCGGTTGGTGCGCGCGGGCAGGTCGCTTTCGGTTCGTTCGAACTGGGCGCGCAGGTCAAGCACACCGGCAAGCGTTGGATCAATGACATCAACGCTGACCGTGCACCGGGCTACACCCTGGTCGACATGGACGCTCGTTGGACAATTGCTCAATCGCCAACCGGCGGTGACGTTGCTGTCCAGCTCAACATGACCAACATCTTCGACGAATATTACATCGGCTTCTTCGGTGGTTCGCTTGATGGCTTCGGATTTGCGCAGATCGGTGCGCCGCGTGCGGCAAGCCTTTCGCTGATCTTCGGCTACTAAGTTCACTTTCAGCCGACTAAAACTTGCGGCGGTCCCTTCGGGGGCCGCCGTTTGTTTTTGTGGCTTGTTCCGGCGATGATGGCGGAACGGCCTCACGCGGCTCTGAGCAAGTCCTCGGCCAGCCTTGAACGTTCAGCGGCCTGATCAGCGGACTTCAGCGCACGCTCCAGCGCGCTAGCTCGCTTTCCAAGCTCTTCCTCTCCAAACATTCCGGCAGTCCCGGCTAGCTTGTGACAGGTGCGTGCAAGGTCCTCCGAAGCCTGACCGTCGAACGCGCCAGCGCGCAAAGCCTCCGACACGGCGTCCAGCGCTTCCTGTCGGCGGAGTTTCCAGCGATCAGCGATCGAAACATTTGAATCCGGCGTGGTGGCTGTAGCCTCATTTGCCGCTGCCGCTGCCGCCTTCGCTGCGCCAGCGTCTGGCGAGGGCAGGCGCGCGCCGGTTTCCGGCATATCCGATATTGTCGGCAGCCATTGCTGCAGCATCGTAACCAGCTTTTCGTACTGAAGCGGCTTGGCAAGATGGGCTTGCATACCCGCTGAGATAGCCGCGCTGATATCCTCCTCAAAAGCGTTGGCGGTAAGCGCGATGATTGGAAGTTCTTCGGGAGAGACACCGAGATTGCGGACGGTTTGCGTCGCCAGATATCCATCCACCTCGGGCATTTGCACATCCATAAGCACCAGATCGAATGGCGCACTGTTTGCCTTCGCCGCCATGATGGAGCTGACTGCTTCCTGCCCGTCCACAGCCGTTTCGACGCTCTGCCCGCATTGTTCGAGCATGGTCGTCACCAGGATACGGTTGATGTCATGGTCTTCGGCGAGCAAGATGCGGGACCTCGCGATAGTTTGACAGCGAAGGTCGGAGGTGTCGCACCGCTTGGCCTGTTTCGCCACCAACTTGCTCTGGACCAGCGGCAGCGTGAGGGTGAAACGCGACCCAGTCCCGAATTCGCTCGTGGCCGACAGCGTGCCGCCCAGCAAAGTGGCGAGCTTGCGGCTGATCGACAGGCCAAGGCCAGTGCCTCCATAACGGCGTGACGTGGCATTATCTGCCTGTTCGAACGGGTTGAATATTGCGTGCAACCTGTCTGGTGTGATGCCGATCCCGGTGTCTTCGACAGCGACGGTAAACTCGCCGCCCGCGCGTGACACTTGGACACAGATTGTCCCGCTCTCGGTGAATTTGATCGAATTGCCCAGCAGGTTCAGAATTATCTGCCGCAGCCTCAACGGATCGCAATCCACGGCTTGAGGGAAATCGCCGGGCAAATCGCTGGTCAGGGTGATGCCTTTGCTTTCTGCATTGGCGGAATGCAGTTTCAGGCAGTTCTTTACCACGTGGCCAACATCGACCGGTTCATGGTTGATCATGACTTCGCCGGCATCAATTTTGGATATGTCCAGAATATCGTTGAGCAATGCCATCATACTGTCGCCCGATTCCTTGATCAGTTCGGCATGACGCTGCTGTTCTTTCGGCAAGTCGGCGCGCAGAAGCAGATCCACAAAGCCCAGAACGCCGTTCATGGGGGTGCGGATCTCATGGCTCATGTTTGCCAGAAATTGTGATTTGGAGACCGCTGCGTTTTCCGCGTGTTTTCGCGCTCTCTTCAATTGATGCTCAAGCGTGACCCGGTGCGTCACATCGCGGGCGGAAACGATGATCCCCTCGGGTTTCTTGGTCGAAGAGCCGATCGCAATCGCCGCGTCAGCTTCGATAAACACGGGCCGGCCCTGGCCATCGTCGAGATATCGCCGGTATGTGAAGCGTTCGCTGGTGCTTTCCCCGCTCAACAGGCGGGCTTCGGCCTGCGAGATGGCTTTCTTCGCTTCCGGATGCATTCTTTCCGAGGCCCGCTTGCCGAGGAATTCCTTGGGGTTTGCGCCGAGCACGCTCTCAACCGAGGGGGAGCAGTAGGTGCAGATTCCATTGATGTCGTACCGCACGATTGCATCGGTGATATTGTCGGTCAGAAGCTTGAGATGCGATTGCCGCCTCGCGAGCTTGCGAACGGCGCGCCGTTCTCCATTCAGTACCGCTGCCACGGGCAGGCCCATCACAAACGCGGATGCAAGGAAGGTCTGGAGGACCAGCAACTCCGCCGTCTGGGAATGTTCAATCAGGTTTATCGGGCCGTGGCCCCTCGTGGTCATGATGGTGGCGACTACGGCCACTTTGATGATCGAGAACGCGGTGCCCAGACTGCCCAGACGGAAAGCGTGGCTGACGACGACCGGCGCGACCAGAAACAGCAGGGGGAATTCTGTCTGCCTGAAAACAAGATAGGTCGTAATGGTCCCGGCAATGGTCAGCAGGCTCCATTCGGCAACCTCGGACGGTTCAGGCCAGCGCGGATGTTCGGCCGCATCCACGATAATCATGAGGGTCGGGGCGACAAGGATCATCCCCAGCGCGTCGGTTGTCGCCCACTTGAGCCAGGTCTCCAGCAGCGCTCCTGAACTCATGTCGATCACCACTACTGCTAGGCAGGCGGACGCGATCGGTGCCGCAATCCC
The DNA here is from genome assembly GCF_009828095.1 of Pontixanthobacter luteolus. Lineage (GTDB taxonomy): Bacteria > Pseudomonadota > Alphaproteobacteria > Sphingomonadales > Sphingomonadaceae > Pontixanthobacter > Pontixanthobacter luteolus. Next base: position 1,051,644 of record NZ_WTYP01000002.1, read on the forward strand.
GGCAGATGCGACGAAAATCATAAGGTGCGAAACCCGCACCATGTCCGGTTTGCGGCCGCAAAACCTGCGCACCAGAATGGCCGCGAGGACGATTTCCACAGTGTTGCAAAGCGACAGGGACGCGGCCTGGATCGCGCTATCACCCACTGCCAGATTGGCTGAGACATTCCCGCAGTAAAGCGCGGCGAGAAAGACGGCCTCGTAACGTACGCGGACGCGCATCAGATAGGCCACTGCAACCCCGTTCGGCACCCACACTGCAGCGATCCGGCCATCCCCGCGGGAAAGCTCGATGCTGAAATACGCGAGCAAACCGAACAGTATCGCGCCGGCAAGCGGGATCAGGAATGCGTCGGCAATTTGGGATCTTGCCCGATTTTCCGGTATTGACTGCATGTCAGACACGTTCACACCCTCCTAACGTGGTGGGTGGTGCCCTAGCGGCGTAGCTGAGTGAAAACCGTCAAGCGCCTGCTAGTGGATTGTACGGATGGAGTTAAATGACTGAAGGCGGGAAATTTTCGACCACGAGCAGGCGGCCAAAACCAGCCACGCTGCTGGTAATCGTGCTGCTGCATTTGCTTGCGATCTACGGACTTGCACGTGCGTTTGCCCCGGACATGACCCAAACGGTTGAACAGAGCGTGGTTGCTGCCTTCACTGTCACGGTGACTACCCGCGATCCTCCGCCTGAAGAAAACGAGCCCGTACCGGACGAAGGAGCCGCCGGCAGCGCAGGCAAAAAAGCCACACCCAAACCGGTCACAGCACCGAAAGTGCCGATCGAGCGTGACCAACCCATGCCCAAGGCTTCTTCCACCGGTGCAGCCAACACCTCAGGTGCGAAGGATGAGGGCGAAGGAACCGGCGCAGCTGGTGAAGGCACGGGCACTGGCAGCGGCCTGGCCGGAGGCGGCATGGGCGGGGTCGCGGTTACCAAACCTGTTCACATATCTGGCGCCATCGACAACGCTCGCGATTACCCGGTTCCAGAGGGGGGCAGGAAGGCGCGGATAGGGAACGAAGTGATAGTGCGGGTGGTCGTAGGCAAGGATGGCAGGGCCCGAAATTGCACTGTCTACCGCGCAAGCCCCGACAGTCAGGCGGACCAGATAACATGCCGCCTCGTGGAAGATCGGCTGCGCTTCAAACCGGCGATGGACCGTAACGGCAACCCGGTGGCTGCCCCGTTCTTCTGGCGCCAGCGCTGGTTCTAGATGATGATGGAGATTTGCACTTGGTAACCTGATCGCAAGGCGTCGCCGCTATGGCGCTGCCATGAAGTTTGGAAAGGATTTGTGTAAGCGATGATTCACCCGGTCATCCTGTGTGGAGGAAGCGGAACGCGGCTTTGGCCGCTGAGCCGCCGCGACCGGCCCAAACCGTTCCTGCCGCTGGTGGGTTCGCACAGCCTGTTCGAACAAACGCTGGAACGCTGCACAAACGGGCAGATGTTCGCTCCGCCAGTGATCGTCGCCGGTGAAGCCCATATCGAACTGATAGAAGAGCAGATCCGTGACCGGGCGAATATAGAGATCATTGTCGAACCCGCCGCGCGCAACACGGCCCCCGCGATCGCGCTGGCGGCAATGCGCCTTCCTGCCGATGCTGTGATGCTGGTTTGCCCCAGCGACCACCATATCAAAGATGCCGCTGCCTTCATTGCGGCTGCGGAAATGGCAGCTTCTCTCGCGGACCAGAATTGGCTCGTCGCGTTCGGTATCGAGGCGACCCATCCTGAAACCGGATATGGTTATATCCTGCAGGGCGAACAAATCGGCGGCGGCTATTCCGTTGAACGATTTGTCGAAAAGCCGGACCTGCCAGACGCGAGGCGCTTCCTCGATGAAGGCGGATTCAGCTGGAATGGCGGCATCTTCTGTTTCCAAGCGGGAGTTTTCCTCGAAGAACTGGAAAAATTCCACCCGCAAATGATCGGGCATCTCCGCGCTGCGGTCGCTGCTGGCACCGCTGAGGGCCTGCATTTCCGCCCGCAAGCGGAGGAATTCGCCGCCATCGAAGGCATCTCCGTCGATTATGCAGTGATGGAAAAAACCGACAAGGCAGCCATGGTTCCGGCTTCCATGGGCTGGTCCGATATCGGCAATTGGCAGGCGCTGCACGATGCGCGTGAAAAGGATGAGGCAGGTAATTCGGTTTCCGGCCGGACCGAGCTTGTCGATTGTGAAAACACCCTGGTCCAGACTGACGGTCCGCGGGTTTCGGCGATCGGTATCAAGGATCTGATCGTTGTGGTCGACGGCGACGAGGTTCTGATTACCACCGCAGACGGCGCGCAATTGGTGGGTAAGCTGGGCGGGGCAGCTTCGCAGTGAGTATTCAGCCAGTCTTGCCGACCCGTTTGGTCGAAAAAGTGTGGGGGCGCAGTACGCTGCCATCGCCGTTTGCCGGCCCCGACGGGAAGCAGATTGGCGAAATCTGGTTCGAACCGCAGCCCGGTTTTGACAGGCTGCTGGCAAAATACCTCTTCACCAGCGAGAAATTGTCGGTCCAGGTGCATCCCTCGGATCACAACGCGCCGGATGGACAGCGCGGCAAGGAAGAATGCTGGCTCGTGCTCGACGCAGAAGCCGATGCGCGGCTCGCGATCGGATTTAAACAGTCGTTGAGCAGGGATGAAATCCGCGCGGCTGCCGTGGACGGGTCGATCGAGGACCTGCTTGAATGGTATCCGGCGCAGCGCGGTGATTTTTTCTACCTTCCAGCAGGGACCGTCCACGCCATCGGTCCGGGCATCAGCCTGGTCGAGATACAGCAGAACAGCGATGTGACATATCGCCTGTTCGACTATGGCCGCCCGCGGCAACTTCACCTCGAGGAGGCACTGGCGGTTGCAAATGGCGAACCGCATGAACCTCGCTTCCGCCGAACAATCGACTTCGACAAGTCGGCGAGCCTGGTTGAGGGCCCCTATTTCAGACTGGACTATCTGGTTGGCAGGCCTGCTCCCGATCTGGCGCTGCGGTTTCCCGGTCCGGTCATGGCCATGCCACTGATTGGCGACGTGCTGATCGGAAATACCCGGATTGGCGCAGGCGAGTGCGGGGTGCTGCATACGATTTCCGATGCATTGTTTGCCGATCAGGGAGCCACGCTGATTGCACAGCCGGTTGGCTGACCCTATCTCCCGGCAATCATGATTGCAGAAACCATTCAGGTCTCGCTGACGCCGGTCTTCGTGCTGGTCGCGATATCCAGCATTCTGAACTTCCTCACCACCAGGCTGGGCAGGGTGGTTGACCGCTCGCGCCTGCTAAAGCAGCAGCATGGTGAAACGACCGGGGCGGAACATGACATGATCGTGTTCGAAATACGCTCCACGGCGAAGCGTATCGAGTTGGTTGGCCGCGCTATCCTGATGCTGGTGCTGAGCGCGCTGACGATCGGATCGACGGTCGTGATCCTGTTTCTGAACGGGCTGACCGGTGCCGATCTGGATCAGATTGCAGCCGGCACCTTCATCCTTGCAATTGCTTTCCTGCTGATCGGACTGATCATCTTCATGCTGGAAACGCGCGAAGCATCGGCATCCTTGCGGATACCGCAGACCTATCTGGAGCTGGACCGCAAAATCTAGGCGTCGGAACCGGCGGGCGGGGCCAACATTTTCTGGCCCTGTTGCTTGATCGCGCCGGAAATGATCGGTTCGAAAAAGCTTAGCGCCATCGGCAGGTCGATGACGAAGACGAGCTGGCCATCTTCAATATCGACCGCGCCGCGCAGGTCTTGCCCCATGGCGCTGACACTGATGTTCATCCGGTCTTCGCTGGCCCAGTCAGTGGTGACGTCAGCCACCCCGCCAGGGATATGGTCCGCAATTTCGTGGCTGCGCTCCCGCAGCCGCTTGCGCACTTCTTCGCGCGGTAATTCGTGTGGAATTGCAACCCGCATCAGATAACTTTCGTTTTGTTTTGTTCAAAATCTGGCAGCGGCACTCCGCCGCCTTCATCCAATCCATCGCTATATTTGTAATCCAGATAGCGGTGGCGGATTGCGAGATTGTCGATTGACCCTTGGGCAAGCTGACGGTTGATCGAGTCAATCTCTCGGCTAATGACGTCGAGGCCGTTCTCGAGAGTGCTTACCGGTGTGGTGCCGTTGCGCTCTTCATACCGAAGACTTTCAGGAATTTTCAGAAAGCCCTCGATCATGTCAGGGAGGTCTGTGCCGACAAGTTTTCGAATTTCCGTTGCGGTAGGGTGCTTCTGATCAGTCTCTTCGAGCTGGGGTTGCAACTCGTCCAGTTGGCTGCCGATGATAGTCAGGCTCTTGGCGATCGGAACGGGCAGCCTCGATCGCTGCATTTCAAGCCACAGTTCTGTCTTTGCAACGAGCTCGCGTACGTTTTCGGTGTTCAGGTCTGCCCGCTCAGGCACCTTCATTTTTGGATATTTACCGAGAATAGCCAGAGCGACGACTGTTCCAATACCGAGAGCCATGACGCCCGCAAATCCGATGCCGCCTATCACCGCGCCAATCGTGAGGCCCGCGACCCATAGTGCGCCAACAGCAAGCACGATATTTCGCGCTTTTTTCATCCAGTGACCCAGCTTGAGCTTGGCTGAACCTCGACCGATCGAACTGGCGCGGCGATGAACTCCACCAGCGCGCTGTTGTGACAGGGATTGTCCAGCAGCGCGCACGATATCGTCGCTCTGGTTTGTAAGATCGTTCATCAGTCTTCAACGGTGAGAAGGTTGGATTCTGCGACCTTGCTGGACGCCTGGTTCTGTCCTTCGGCTCGGGCGATGTAGCCTTTTGACTTCTCGACCTCGTTGGAGAGCACATTCACCGTCTGCTTCATGGAATCGAGTGCGCGTACCTTGAACTGGTCCACTTCATCCATCGTGTCGTAGATGTTCTGAAATGCGCGTTGCAGCGTTTCCAGCGGGATTGTACTGGCGGCTGCCTGTTCGTGGATCTTGCCAGTCTGGTCGCGCAGCAGGGTTGAGGTGCTGTCGATGATACCGGCGGTGGTTTCGTTGAGCGCGGTGATCTGGCCCAGCACGAGGCGCTGATTGGTCATCGCTTCCGACACCGTCACGGCAGTGCGCAGCGCGCCGACTGTCGTGGTACTGGCACGGTCGACACCTTTGACCAGCTCGACATTGTTCTTCTTCACCAGATCCAGGGCAAGATAGCCCTGAACGCTCACGGCCATCTGGGTCAGCAAGTCCTGCGTCCGCTGGCGGACATAGAATAGCGCGGTTTCGCGCACGGCCTTCGCCTTCGCCGGATCGGTTGCGTCCAGCTCGGCTGCTTTCTCTTCCAGTCGCTCGTCCAGCGTTTTGGAGATATGGATCATCTGTTCCAGATCGCCCATCGCTTCCCACAGCTTCTGCCGTTCGACATCGATCGCGGCGTTATCCATCAGCAGTTCGTCCTTGCCGTTCGACAGCTTGGACAGAATTTCCTGAATGTGGGTCTGCGCGCTCTGATAGCTGCGGAAATAATTGGTCAGCTTGTTGCCGAACGGGATGATGCCGAAAATCTTGCGTGTGCCGGTCAGCTTGCCGCGTTTGCCGGGGTCGAGATCCTCAACCACATTGCGCAATTCCTGCAAATTGGCACCGACGCCTTCGTCCTTGTCCATCGCGCGGATAGGGCGGTCCAGAAAGCGATTGGACATCTGGGCAGCAGCCATGATTTCCTTGCGGCCCATATTGGTCAGCTGATCGACTTTCTTGCCGAATTCAGGGGAGTTAGCGTCCTGGTTTACCAGGTCCATGACGAAGGATTCGACCTTGGTCGCAAGTTTGGACTGCACTTCTTCGGACACCGGCACCAGCCCGGCCGCGTTGGCTGGCTTTACCTCGGGCACCGGATCGGGTGCAGTGAGCTCGAGATCGAGGCCAGTGCTGTTCTGGGTTGCGGTCTTTGTCTCGGTCGAACTCATGGCTGGGGGCCGGCTCCTGTACTGTGCCGGGCAAGGCCGGCGGATTTCCTGTTTCACTACTGTATTAAGGGCATAAGACACGAAGTTCAAGATTTGTGCAATATTGCGCCGTGCACGTCTATGCTTTCGTTGCCATCCGGTGCGGTATAAGGACCGCGGATTACCAGTTGAGGAAATACATTTGGCAAGCCAGGAACCTGTCGAACGCAACGATCTAGCTTTCGCACGCGCTGTATTCGGTTTTCGTCAATGGTGGCGGGAATCGGTCATCGGCTCAGTCGACCAGCAGGCGGTGATCGACAAGCGCCGCGTCGAAGGGGAAATGTCCGCGCGCTATCTGTTCATGACAGCGATGTCGGGCGGAATTGCGATACTTGGCCTGCTGCTGTCATCGCCTGCGGTCGTAATCGGCGCCATGCTGCTGTCCCCCCTGATGGACCCGATCATGGGGCTGGGATTTGCATTGGCGATTGGCGATTACCAATGGCTGCGCAAGTCGGCCCGTTCGCTGGCTTGGGGCACGCTGATGGCCGTCGGCCTGTGTGCGACGGTGGTGTTTCTGTCCCCGCTTCAGGAGCTGACTTCCGAAATCGCTTCGCGCACTCGGCCCAACCTGTTCGATCTGCTGGTGGCGCTGTTTTCCGCGCTGGCCGGTGCATATGCGATGATCCGCGGGCGCGAGGGTACGATTGTCGGCGTGGCGATCGCGACCGCCTTGATGCCGCCGCTGGCGGTGGTCGGATACGGATTGGCCACGTGGAACTGGACCGTCTTTTCCGGCGCGCTGCTGCTATATATTACCAACCTGATGACGATCGCCCTCACGGCGGCGCTGATGGCGCGGCTCTACGGTTTTCGCACTGCACTGTCCGATCGGCAAACCCAGCTGCAGAACATTGTTATCGTTGTCGTCTTCGTGGCACTGGCGGTGCCGCTTGCCTATTCGCTGCGCCAGATCGCGTGGGAGGCAAACGCTGCACGGCAGGTGCGCGGCGAATTGCTGGACCAGTTCGGTGACCGGTCGCGGCTGTCAGACGTTCAGATCAACTGGGATGCGGACCCGATTACTATCGATGCGACTGTCATGACGCCCGCCCTGCAGCCCGATGCCGAGGCGGATGGTGCCCGTGCGCTGGCGCGGCAGCTGCGCAGGCCGGTCAATCTGGTGATCACGCAGTACCAAGTAGGTACCAGCTCTTCCGCCGCAGAACAGGCGCAGCTGAGCGCGGCACGCGTGCAGGCAGAAGCTGCGGCAGCAGAGCGGGCAGACGATCTGGCAAAACGGCTGGCCCTGGTAGCGGGCGTCAGTATGGAAGATGTCATTGTCGACCGGCAGCGCCGCCGCGCGCTGGTCAAATCGACCGAGCTGGAGGGCGCAACGCTGTCTGCCTATGCAGAACTGGAACGCCGTATTTCCGCGACCGAACCGGAATGGAAGGTCGAACTGGTCCCGCCAACACGCGCACTGCCCAGCGTATCTTTCGAAGAAGGCGAACCGACGGAAGCCGGGCTCGCCGCTCTGGAACTGATCGCATGGGCTTCGCAGCGCGTGGGCGCGCCGATCAACCTTAGCGGATCGCCGGAAAATGCAGAGCGCGCCAGGCAGTTGCTAGTCGAACTGGGTGCCAAAAATATCGAAGTCGATAGTTCGGATTCTGCCAATGGCGGCGTCACCGCCCGCTGGGGGCGGATCGGCTAAGCAGTTTCAAGCAGCTTCGAGGATTTCGAACGGCTGAATTTCGCCGTTCAGGTACAGCCGCTTCGCCTTCGCCCGTGAAAGCTTGCCCGAACTGGTGCGAGGAAGAGTGCGCGGGGGCACCAGTTCCACAACACAGTTCATGCCGGTGATCGAGCGGACCTTGTCGCGGATCTGTTCGTGCAGCTTGCTGCGTTCTTCCGGATCGGACACTCGGCAATGGACCAGCACGGCGGGCGCTTCCTCGCCGCCGGATGTCTCCATCGAAAATGCTGCTACATCGCCGTGGTTGAAGCCGGGCAATTGTTCGACCGCCCATTCGATATCCTGCGGCCAATGGTTCTTGCCGTTGATGATGATCATGTCTTTCGCACGGCCGACGATGAACAGATAACCGTCTGCCATGTAACCCATGTCGCCGGTGTCGAGCCAGCCATCGACCAGACATTCGCTGGTCGCTTCCTCGTTACGGAAATAGGAATGCATGACGCTGGTTCCGCGGCACCAGACCTTGCCGATCTGGTGATCATCCTTGGCCGCGCCGCCTTCACCGCGAATTTCGACTTCCATTCCGGGGATTGGTTTGCCGCAATTGACAATCGCGCGGTAGCGGGCTGGGCGCGAAAGGTCGCCGCGTGTGCCTGACAGACGCTCTTCCTCAACCAGTTCCACGCGAATTCCCTCGTGCGGGGGCATGACGGTAACCGCCAGAGTCGCCTCCGCCAGGCCGTAGCTCGGGGTAAAGGCGTTGGCCCTGAACCCAGCCTCGGAAAAGGCATTCACGAAATTCTGCATCACGTCGGGCCGGATCATGTCGGCTCCGTTACCGGCCGTACGCCAGCGAGACAGGTCGAACCTGTCGGCAACATGGCTCTGGCTGGAAATGCGCCGGGCACAGATGTCGTAGCCGAATGTCGGTGAATAGCTGAGGGTGGTGCCCTGATTGCGGCTGATCAGGTCCAGCCAGGCCAGCGGGCGGCGGGCGAAATGTTCGGTTTTCAGGTAATCGACGGACACCTGATTCGCGATCAGCGACAGGAAGCAGCCGACCAGTCCCATATCGTGATACCACGGGAGCCAGCTGACGACGCGGTCATTGGTCCCGATATCCATGGAAATGGCGTGACCGGCCAAGTTGTCGAGCAAAGCACGGTGGGTAACGGCAACGCCGGTCGGGAAGCGGGTCGAGCCGCTGGAATATTGCAGATAGCAAATATCGTCGGGTTCTGGCGGGGTCAGCTCGCAATCGGGCGCTTCGCGGGTGGCGAAGCTTTCCCAGTCAATCCCCTCGCAGCCCTGCCGGGCCGCAGCCGCTGCGCCCATCTCCGCAATTTCAGCCGGGTAAATCAGCATCTTTGGATCGGAACTATCGAGCTGTACTGCCAGCTGGTCGATATAGCCTTCCTTGCCGCCAAAGCCTGTCGGCAGGGGCAGGGGGACAGGCCACGCGCCTGCATAGACAGCGCCGCAGAACAGGGCGGCAAATTCTGCGCAGGTTTCCGCGATCAAGGCGACGCGGTCGCCCTTGCCGATGCCGGACGCTGCAAAGCGCCGCGCCATTGCCAGCGAATCCTCGCGCATTTCGACATAGGTGTACACACGCTGCAAATTGCCGCGCATATCGTGAAAGTTCAGGCCCTTTTCGCTCTTGGCGGCATAATCGACCGCGTCGGTGAAAGTCGAAAAATTCGACCTGCGCCGGGGCAAGGGGCAGTCATTCGGCGTTGGAATCAAGGCCGTTGGCGTCGATGCAGCATCGGTCATAGAATATGCAAAAACCCGTCAATTGCGCGCCTGTCGGCGCTTCCAAGCAGTCCCAGCTATACGATTGATCCTGTCGCAATGCTGTAACCTTTCCCATTTCAGATAGACTGTGGCACGAATATGGCCAATGAGCGAACGCGACTACCCCCAGAAACGGCACAAAAAGCCGCCAAAACCGCTCGATTCTGCGCGTTTGCAGGAATTGGCGCTCGCATATGTGGCACGATTTTCCACCACTCAGGCGAAGCTGGAAGCGTATTTGCAGCGAAAATTGCGCGAACGCGGCTGGGATGAAGAGGATTGGCCGGACCTTTCGGCCTTGTCATCTCGTTATGTCGAACTCGGTTATATCGACGATGCGCTTTATGCCAAATCGAAGGCCAGCAGCCTTTTGGGCCGAGGTTACGGGTCGCGCCGCGTCGATCAGGCTCTGTATGCCGCGGGAGTCGGCGAGGGCATCCGCAGCGACGTTGCCCCGGACGAGGCGGCGCGCCGCCAGGCAGTTCTGGCAATGGCTCGCAAACGCCGTTTCGGGCCGTTTTTCCAGGGAGATTTGGAAAAGGACCGGCGCGAGAAACAGATCGCCGCGTTGCTGCGCGCAGGGCATGGCTTTGATTGTGTGCGTGCGGTAATGGATGCACCGGATGAAAATGCGGCTGAGGAATGGGCTGAAGAAGCGCGCGACAAACATGGCCGATGCCCCTAGCGACGGCCAGACGGTTAAGGATTAAGCGATGATTTCCAGAAACATCCTGATGTGCAGCGCCATTTTGCTTGCCGCCTGCGCGCCGCAAGAGGCGGCAGAGCCGGTCGCGGCGGAAGCGCCATCTGTGCACCCTGTGTCGGGCCTCGAAGTGGTGTCGCTTGCCGTGAAATCCGACGGGGAGACGTTCCAATTCAGCGTCGAAGTTGCGCGGACATCGGCAGAACAGGCGCAGGGTCTGATGTTCCGGACGGAGCTGGGCCCGAACGAAGGGATGATCTTTCCTCGCAATCCACCTGACATCGCCAGCTTCTGGATGCGCAATACGCCGCTTCCTCTGGATATTATTTTCGTCGGTGTGGACGGGAAAATCATGAATATCGCGGCTAACACGGTGCCGTATTCGCTCGAATCGGTCAGCGCGGCAGGTCAGACATCGCTGGTTCTGGAGATCCCCGGCGGCCGCGCGGAAGAACTGGGGATCGGCCCGGGGGACGCTGTTGATTGGCGGGATCAATAACGAGATGGTTGTGGTACCATTCCCGCTTGGCCAGCGCGGCGTAATCGGCTAGGCGCGCGCCATGAGCTTTCTTGGAAAAATCTTCACCTGGTGGGATGGTGCCACGATCGGCACGATGCTGGCCACCGCGCGCGGCTTCGAACAGGTCGGAACTGACGCTCAGGGCAACAAATATTACCGATCGAAGAAACAGAAAGACGGTCAGCGGGAACGCCGCTGGGTAATCTATAACGGCGCAAATGATTCGAGCCGGGTTCCGTCCGAATGGCACGGCTGGCTGCACGGGTCGTTCGGCGACGTTCCTGAAAGCTTCCTGCCTCCGGCAAAGATCTGGGAAGTGGACTACACGCCGAATGTCACCGGAACGGCTCAGGCTTATCGCCCTGCTGGCGCGCTGGAGCGCGGCGGGCAACGTGCCAGTGCTTCTGGTGATTACGAAGCCTGGACGCCGGATAGCTGATCATGCGCAGGGCCTTTCGCACCGCTGCGGCGGGACCGGCCGCAATCGGCTGCGCTCTGCTGCTGACATCGTGCGGGCAAAGCGGCCCGACCAAGCCCGAAGCAGTCGAAACTGAAATTCCCGAAGATCTGCAGGAAGCGGATCTGGTTCCTGCGCAGCCTGCGGGCGAGGCCGGTATCGGCACGCCGATGGCCGATCGCGTCGCCACCATCGGGCTGCTGAACAAACGCAACAATTTGTCTCAGGACCTGGAGATGTCGCCAGGCGAATCGCGCCGGGTCGGGGACATCATTGTCCGGCTTTCAGCGTGTGAGCGCACCGCTCCGTGGGAATTGCAGCGTGAAACCGGTGCCTTTGTTCAGGTGCTGGTCCGCTCGAAGACAGACGACGATTCGTGGAACCGGATTTTCTCAGGCTGGCTGTTCAAGAATGCCCCATCGGTCAACGTGGTCGAACATCCGATCTACGATGTCTGGGTCAAGGATTGCGCGATGAGTTTTCCGGGGGAAGGCAGCGCACCGGCTTCGCCTGCGGCCGCCGCGGCTCCTGCGCCTGAACCGGCTGAATCCCCGACTAGCGAAGAATAAGCTTCCGCCAAGGTCATCCGGGCGGGGCCTTTCGCCCCTTCGACCATTTTTACATAGCCATCCTGCTCGAGCTCGACTGCACCCAGCGAAGCAAGATGATCGGTCATGAACTGGCAGTCCAGAACCTCGTATCCGGCCTCGCGCAACAATGCGACTAGCCAGACAAGCGCCACTTTCGATGCGTTGTCCGCCAGGCTGAACATGCTTTCGCCGCAAAACACGCGGTCGAATGACACTCCGTAAAGACCGCCGACAAGTTTGCCGCCGTCCCAACATTCGATCGAATGCGCATGGCCCAGATCGTGCAGCGCGGCATAGCTTGCTGCAATCCGGCGGCTGATCCAGCTTTCTGGGTGGCCTGGACGCGGCGCCGCGCAGGCATCAACCACATCCGAAAACGCCTGATCGCAAGTCACCGTGAAGCGGTCTTTTTTGACCACTTTCCCCAATGATCGGCCCATCCGGAATTCGCCGAGCGGGAAAATTGCACGCTCTTTTGGTTCGACCCAGAAAATCTCCGGATCGTCGCGGCTGTCGGCCATGGGGAATATGCCACTGCGATAAGCAAGCAGGAGCATGTCGGATGGTATCAACGGCGGAATGGGTGCGTGCATCACCGCCAACCTAGTCATCCTGCGGCCATGATGAAAGGTGCCAAAACTTCGCCGGGATACGCTGTGCCCGCTTGCCAAGGGCGCGGCATCGCATTAGAGGCGCTGCTGCCTGGAGGGGCGTAGCTCAGTTGGTAGAGCGTCGGTCTCCAAAACCGAAGGTCCAGAGTTCGAGTCTCTGTGCCCCTGCCAGGCAAATTTCCCAAATCGCCGACTTGCCGCACCGGATGTGTGCCTGCGTTCGCGCTCGAACTTGTCCTATCTGAACCGAAGTCAACATTGCAGTTCAGGAACCATGCTGCCCATCCGTGCATTATCAGCGGTGGGACGAGGGGATTGAAGTTGGAGAAACGATTATGTCAAACTTGACCTATCGCAGCAGCCGCCCTGACAACTGGGTCCAGCCGCGTGCCTACAGCGATCCTTCGCAGCGTATGATGAAGCATGGCAGAATTCTTCCGATGGAAGAGCCGGGCTTTCTCGCGCGGTTGTTCGGCATGCGCTGACGCGCCTTGCGAATCAGATCGCGGGCCCGCTGGGTCCGTAAAACGAAAAGGGCCGGTCGCGATGACCGGCCCTTTTGTTTTGCCGTTTGGATCGGCGTTGGCAGAGAACCGGTCAGTATTCGTTCGGCTCTTCCGGCGTGTCGACGTGATGATCGGGTCCGGCCTTGCGGTCGCCTTGCGCCAGTTTGAAGACCACGCCCGACAACAGCGCCAGTGCCAGCAAGTTAGGCAGCGCCATCGCGGCGTTGGAAATATCGCCCATGCGCCAGACGAGCGTCAGATCCAGTGTGGAGCCGAGATAGATCACCACGCACCACAGCACGCGCCAGATCATGTGGAGGACCTTCTCGCCCGCACGGGTCGAACCGGGCACCCGGTCATAGATGAAGGTGATCGCCCGTTCCCCGTAATAGCTCCATGTCAGAAGCGTGGTGAACACGAACAGGATCAATGCAATCGAAGCGATCAAGGTGCCGATCGGCACATTGAAGATTTCGAACGGGAAGGCCGCAGCGAAGGCACCGCTGGTCATGGCAAAGCCTTGCAGATCGGAATTCCATGCATGGCGCACGACCTGATCGCCGGCGGTAAAGTTGCCTTCGACCGTCAGCATTACCAGCGCCGTCATGGTGCAGATCACGATGGTATCAATGAACGTGCCGAGCATTGCCATCCGGCCCTGCTGTTCAGGGTCGCTCGTCTGCGCCACAGCGTGCGCAATCGGGGTGGAACCCTGACCCGCTTCGTTGGAAAACAGCCCGCGTGCAACACCGGCCCGGATCGCCAACATGATCGCTGCCCCAGCAAATCCGCCCGTGGCGGCCTGCGGGTTAAACGCTCCGTCGAAAATCAGGGCGAAGGTTTCGGGCAGATCACCGAAATTCAGGATCAGCGCGATAATCGCCATCACGATGTAGGCACCGGCCATGAACGGGATGATCTTCTCAGCCACGCTGCCGATGGATTTGATGCCGCCGATAATGACGATGAACACGAGGATCGCAGTAACTGCGCCGCCGATCCATTCCTCAATCCCGAACAATTCGCTCATGCCGTCAGCAATCGCGTTGGCCTGTATCGAGTTGCCGGTCACCAGTGCGGAGAACAAGGTGCCGATACAGAACACGATGGCGAGCCAGGTCCATTTCTTGCCCAGGCCCAGCATGATGTAAGTCATCGGGCCGCCGCGATAGACGCCGTCCGATGTTTTTTCGCGGTAACGGATGGCCAGCGAACCTTCTGCAAAGGCCAGTGCCATGCCGATCAACGCGGTAACCCACATCCAGAAAATCGCACCCGGTCCGCCGAGCGCGATAGCTGTTGCGACACCGGCAAGGTTGCCTGTGCCGACCTGACCGGAAAGTGCGGTCGAAAGCGCGGCAAATGGCGAAATCTCACCGGCACCTTCGCCTTTGCGGCTTTTGAACAGCCCGGCAAATGCACTGCCCAGTTTGCGGATTGGATAGAATTTCAGACCGATCATGATCCACATGCCAATGCCCAGCAGGATCAGGGTCATGGGCGGGATCGGCTGGTCGCCAATGGAAAGCCACGGCAGCGGCTCCCCATTCCACGTGCCGCCCCAGATGAAATCGGAAACGTTTGTTACTTGGTCGATCAGACTGGTCGACCCGGTTGCATTTGCGGCCATTATTTGGCTCCCCCTCATGCGGAAATTGCTGGCGCGCACGCTAGAGTGATGCGCGGGTCAAGGCCAGCGCAAATGAGGTCGCAATCACCGCCTTGCTTTTACTGGCTTGCGGGCCTAGATGGATTTCCTCTTCCGACATCGGAGTTATAAAAGCCCCTCCCGATCTTGAATCGGGGCGGCGATGACCCCATCCCGGAAGAGACGAAATTTAACACGGGCAGCGAGAGCTGGATATTATGGCCGAGAAAAGCAGCAGGACTTCACCGGCGGAATTCCTCCGACAGGTTCAGAACGAAACCAAGAAAGTCGTGTGGCCAACACGTCAGGAAACGATCACGACCGCGATTTTCGTGGGTATCATGATGGTGATCCTGTCGATGTTCTTCCTCGGCGTCGATTCGGTATTCGGCTCGATCGTGAACTGGCTGCTTTCGCTGGCCTGACCGTAACGCGGCCCGCATGGCGGGCGGCACATTAAAGTTTATCTTACAGGGATTGCAGATGGCTCGCTGGTACATCATCCACGCTTATTCGGGTTTCGAGAACAAGGTTCGCGACGCGATCATCGCCGAGGCAGAGCGTCTTGGCCTTTCCGAGGGCGTTGAGGAAGTCGAAGTTCCGACAGAAACCGTGACCGAAGTGAAGCGCGGCAAGAAGGTTCAGGTCGAACGCAAGTTCATGCCCGGCTACGTTCTGGCAAAGCTGAACATGACCGACGACATCTATCACCTTGTGAAGAACACGCCGAAAGTCACCGGCTTCCTCGGTTCGGGCAACAAGCCGCAGGCGATTTCCGAAAAGGAAGCTGCACGGTATTTCGGCGGCGTGGAAGAAGCGAAGCTGGCCCCGAAGAAGCAAATCCAGGTCGATTACGAAATCGGCGATCAGGTCAAGGTTCTCGACGGTCCGTTCGCGAGCTTCAACGGCGTGGTCGAAGAGCTCGATTTCGACAAGGCGAAGGTCAAGGTTTCGGTGTCCATCTTTGGCCGTGCAACGCCGGTCGAGCTGGAATTCGAACAGGTCGAACTGGTCAAGTAAGCTGCTCCCCTCGGGGACTTACCACTAGAAATCAGATCCAGTCGCCGTTTATCTCGGGCAAATGGCGCACCAGTGCCGCGCCGGCAGAGTGCGAGCGGATAGCTCGTTCCCGGACCATTGATGTCTGGACCGTCTGCTGAGGCGCGGACCCTTTGTTTTTTACTAGGAGCTTATCCAGCCTTGCGCTTTTTGGCGGCTGGTTTGGCTGATTTGCGCAGCTTTTCCAACTCGGCATCGATCGAGGTTTCTCGCTGCATGGCGGCGATTTCCTGCTCGATCTGAGTGTGTGAAGGCGAGCTTCCGCCTTGCTGGTCATTGGCCAGTGCTACACGGCGTTCCAGTTCAGAAATTCGGTCCAAACGTTTGTCGTTCTGGCTGTCGCTGCCGGCACCCTGCTTGGCAGACGGTGCCGTTTCAGTTGCGGCCTCGACTTCGCGCAGCTTGTCATCGGTTTCAGCCAGTTTTCCGGCAAGCTGCTGGAGCGCTTCGCGTGCCTCGTCAATCTTCGCACCGAGGCTTTCGGCGTCGGCCTTGTGCTGCTCGGCGTTGATCTTGCAGTCTTCACGGGCGAGCAATGCTGAACGGGCCAGATCTTCCCGCCCGTGGTCCATGGCGATCTTCGCCTTGTCCGACCAGTCTTTGGCATCGGACTGCGCCTTGGCGGAGGCACCTTCCGTGCGTTCCTGCTGGCGTTCGAGCTTGCTGATCTCACCGTGCAGGGCAATGTCCGCCTCTTCGATTTCGCGGCGCAAGTGACGCAGCATCTTTGCAGGGCTCGAAGCGGATGCAACCATCGAAGAAACATTGTTGGAAACCAGCTCGCGCACTCGAATGACAATCTGCATGAATATTCCCCCCCTACACGGCCTAACGCACCGAATTCCGGTCACTTTTGCCTGTGATTACGTTAATGGGCGGTAAGTGCAAGCCAAGGGCGGCGATTTTGTCGCGCGCACTTGCCAACAAACCTTGCATTTGAGCCGTAATCCGCTATCTGCGCGCTTCCCAAGCAACAGCTTTGGAAAAACCATGCGGGAGGCGGGCGTACTCGCTGCTCGACCGCTTAACATGAACTTCGGCATTTGCGGTATTCCGTGATGCCGGGGCGATAGTGTGAAAGGAGGCCATCGTGGCCAAGAAAATTGACGGCTATATCAAGCTGCAGGTGCCAGCAGGCACTGCGAACCCATCACCGCCGATCGGCCCTGCGCTGGGTCAGCGCGGCGTAAACATCATGGAATTCTGCAAGGCGTTCAACGCTGCCACGCAGGACCTTGAAAAGAGTGCACCGATCCCGACGATCATCACCGTTTATGCGGACCGTTCGTTCAGTTTCATCACCAAGACGCCGCCTGCCAGCTACTACATCAAGAAAGCTGCCAAGCTGAAGTCGGGCTCGAGCGAGCCGGGCAAGGTTGTCGCCGGTTCGATCAAGCAGAGCCAGGTTAAAGAGATCGCAGAAGCCAAAATGGCTGATCTCAACGCAAACGATATCGATCAGGCAATGAAAATCATCGAAGGCTCCGTGCGTTCGATGGGCCTCGAAGTGGTGGAGGGCTGATCCAATGGCTAAACTGACCAAAACGCAAAAAGTTCGCGCTGAAATGGATCGCGAAAAGATCTACGGCGTAGACGAAGCAATCGCTACGCTGCGCGAGCACGCCAGCAAGAAGTTCGACGAAACCGTCGAGATCGCCATCAACCTCGGTGTCGATCCGCGCCACGCAGACCAGATGGTCCGCGGCATGGTTTCCCTGCCAGCAGGCACGGGCAAGGACGTGAAGGTTGCTGTGTTCGCACGCGGCGACAACGCAGAAAAAGCCACCGCTGCCGGTGCCGACAAGGTTGGCGCTGAAGACCTGATGGAAGACATGCAGGCCGGCAATCTCGATTACGATCGCGTGATCGCAACCCCTGACATGATGGGCGTTGTTGGCCGTCTTGGTAAGGTTCTGGGTCCTAAGGGCCTGATGCCTAACCCCAAGCTGGGCACTGTCACGCCGAACGTGGAACAGGCAGTCAAGGACGCCAAGGGCGGCCAGGTTGAATTCCGCGTCGAGAAGATGGGGATCATCCACAGCGGCATCGGCAAGATGTCGTTCAACGATGCCGACCTGAAGAAGAACTTCGAATCGCTCACTCAGGCAATCGTGAAAGCGAAGCCGTCGGGCTCGAAGGGCAAATACGTCAAGAAGGTCTCGCTGACCTCTTCGATGGGCCCGGGCCTGAAGATCGATCTCGCTGAAATCGAAGGCGCATAATTCGCGCTTTCCATTCGGTAGGAACTGAAATTGGGGCCGGGGGAGAAATCCTCCGGCCCTTTTTCTTTGTCAGCCGGCCCGGGTGGATTGTGGTGTCTGAGGCTGGGGTCGTTAGGCCCTAAGGGCGCGGCGCGCAGCGGCCAACGCACCGGTTTTCTCGGCCAGCGTACGTGCGGCGGCGACGCTGCTATCGAATGCAGCAAGCGAGCCGAGCAGCAAGCGGTTGGATGTATCGCGTTTCAGGAACAGGAAACTGCAACATTCGACGCTGTCGGTGCCGAACATCGCCTTGTGCGCGCCTTCGCCTTCGGTGAAATCGAAATAGCGATAGCGTTGCTCCGCAAACAGACGCTCGAGTGCTTCCAGTTGGAGAACGGTGCCTGGCGACAGCCGCGAATATGCGGGATCATAGCCTAGAAAAGCGTAGCTGATCGTTTGCTGATCTATGGGCAGGTAGAGGTAGCTGACCGGATCTCCATCGGCACACAGCAGGTAAGCGCGAACATTGCCGCTCTGCGCGAGGCGGCGCCGCTCGGCATGCGATGCTTCATCTTCCGGCAACCCCGCATCGAGCGATTTGGCCTGATAGGTGCGGCGCGAGAGGGGCAGCGCCAAATCGCGAAACTCATCCATCTCGGCTGGTGTGCGGAATTCGCGGAATTCGGCTGTACTGCCGATATCTTTCAGCAGCTTTCGATATTTGCGGCGCAGGGTCGAACGCGTCTTTCCTGAGAACCGGGCCATATAGTCATCAAAGGTTCCGGCCATGTCGATATAGTGCCGGCGGTACTCCTGCGCCCCGCCAATCATCATCTCCGGATGCTGTGCGAGCAGGCCCGCCACACTGCCCGCGGGCGCCGACAAAATGCGGTAGCCATCGTCTCCTGCGGAGAGTTCCGGCAGATTCAGGACGGCACCGCTCACAGCTTCGGGCAGGGACATCGACACGGTTTGGAGCGTTTTCGGGACCGAGAAGAGAACCTTGGAGCCAGCAACGAATTTTACAGGGACAGCACCGCTCATCAATTCGTCCCGTACATCAAGTTGGCTAGTGCCTGTTCTGCCAGGCGCAAGCCCGAGCGCACTTCGCTCAGTGGCAGGATGGCGTCCGGATCAATGGTCGTCGCAGGTTGCGGCGGCGTTCCTGTGAATGTCGCAGAATAGACGCCGGGCATCGCCTCCAACCCGGCACAGAACCGTTCAAACCGTTTCTGGATAATATGATTGATCTGCGACCTGTCCCGGCTCAGCAATTCGAAACTGTGCGAAACGACAGTGTAAGACGGAAATCCATTGGCTTTTGCATGCCGAATTGCAGCGAGCAGCTCCCAGGCGGAAAGCGCGGTGATCTGCGCATGGCGGTAGTCCTGGCCGAAATTTGCGACACATCCGATCGGAACAGCGATCACGCCTTCATGCTCCAGCGGCTGCCTGTCATTGCTTGAAAGCGAAATCTCGCAAGCGCCGTCCGGTATACCCGGTGGATGGCTGGTATCGTAGCCAATTCCCAATTCGCTAAGCGCCCGGAGGGTCACATCATTGGCCCCGTAATTACCGGCTCTGAAGGCGGTAGGCGGCGGGGCGCCCGCTGCCACCAAAACGTCTCTCGCGTAATCGAGGATAGCGAGTTGGTCTTCAAATTCGAAATCGGCGATATTGTCGCCGGTCCGGCTGCCAACCGGGTTTGCGTCTCCTGCAAGTTCCAGCCATTCGGTATGGACATGCAACTGCACATCATGGCCGCGCATGAGGATTGGCTCGACGATGTCGGTAATCGATTCGATCCCCCAGACCAGGGCTGGCATCGGGTCGACGAAGAACACGCCTCTGAGCCCGTGAGCATCGAATACGTCCATCTGGTAGGTTGTTCCCACCGATCCCGTCGGCGTGTCGCAGGCAATGGACCGGGCAAAATTTTCTTCGCGCAGGTGGACGCCCTCTGCCTTGGCAAAGCCAGCAGAATATTCGGTGTCGATCGTGATGTAGACCGCCGTCATGCCACCGACCTTAGCCGCGACAGGTTAAAACAGCGTATTCAGCCCCCGGGGCGGAAGGCCTGCGATCAGATGCCGCCGGGGGTGAAGTCGAAACCGGCCACACTCAAGCCATCGCAAAGTGTATCGACGCAGCTCTTCAGATCGTCCGCATCGGTTGAGCGGACCACGAAATTCGATCCGACCTTGCCTTCGCGGAAGAATGGATAGCTGCCGATCTGGCAATTTTCGTGCGCTTGCTCTGTTTCCCGCAACAGGTCCGAAACCTCACTCTCGGGAATCCAGCCGCCAACAGTCTCTGTCAGCAGCTGCGCGCCGCCTTCCAGCGTGCCGGTTAGCGCATCCAGCATACCTGCGGTGATGTGCGGGACCCCAGCCATCAGATAGAGATTGTCGATCTTGATGCCGGGCGCCCCGGATTTCTGATTGGGGATCAATTCTGCCCCATCTGGCACGCGCGCCATCCGCAATCGGCCTTCTGTCAGGCCGCCTTTGTCGGCGTAGTATTTTTCCAGGATTGCCCGAGCGGTTGGATGAATTACAACATCGACACCAAGTGCAGCCGCAATGGCATCGACAGTGATGTCGTCATGCGTGGGGCCGATCCCGCCGGTTGTGAACAGGTAATCATTGCGGGCACGAAGTGCGTTCACCGCTTCGACGATGCGTTCCTGCACATCCGCAACCACGCGCACTTCGTCAAGCCGGATACCCTGCACCTGTAGCCAGCTGGCAACTTGCGCAATGTTCTTGTCATGGGTGCGGCCAGACAGGATTTCGTCACCAATGATAACGAGACCTGCCGTATAGATTTTTTCGCTCATGCAAGCGGGTTAGGCGATTGCGACCGCAAGGTGAAGCGGCGTTTGCCTATTCTGCGGCCTCAAGCTGCTCACCTGGCAATTGCGCATTTGCACCAGCCTTGCGGAATGACAGCAGTCCATCATCGACAGGTTCTGTCATCATGATCTTGCGGTCGGCGATATATTCCTGGTTCAGACGCCATGGATAGGACACGGCATTTTTCGGCATGATATGCTTGCCGCGCTGAATGTAGCCGGATGAAAAGTCGAAAATGTCGTCCTCTTCCAATCCGTGATCCTGCGGCAGCACAGGCACGGCGATGTCGCTGCCCTTGCGCTCCATTTCGTTGAGCACGCGGCAGACGAAATCGGAATTGATGTCTGCCCGCAGCGTCCAGCTGGCGTTGAGGTAACCGAACACAACCGCGAGGTTGGGCAGGTTCGAGAACATGCAGCCCTTGTAATAGAACCGCTCGCTGAAATCGACCGGAACGCCTTCCTGGGTCACAGCGATCTTGCCTGCCACGGCCAGTTTCAGGCCAGTCGCGGTGACGATGATGTCGGCATCCAGCTTCTCGCCGCTTTCCAGCTCCACGCCGCCTTCGACGAATTTGGCAATCCGACCGGTTACGACGCTGGCCTTGCCCGACTTCATCGCTTCGAACAGGTCATCATCGGGTACGAGGCACAGGCGTTGATCCCACGGATCGTAGGGCGGGGTGAAATTAGAAAGATCGTAATCCTTGCCCATCGATTTGAGGATGCGCTTGTGAAGTCCCTGCTTCACTTTCTCTGGCTTGTTACGAGCCATCTTGAAGGAGAAGTCCTGCATCTTGATGTTTTTCCAGCGCGTGATCTTGTACGCCATTTCTTCGGGCAGGATCTTGCGAAGGAAGTTCGCCAGCGCGTCTTTCGCCGGGCGCGAGAACATCCAGGTTGGCGTGCGCTGCAGCATCGTAACATGCGCGGCCTTGTCGGCCATCGACGGGACGATCGTAACCGCCGTCGCGCCCGAACCGATTACGACGATTTTCTTGCCGGCGTAATCGAGGTCTTCCGGCCAGAATTGCGGGTGGATCACCTGACCTTTGAATTCGCCGAAATCGAAGCCCGGATCATAAGGCTCGTCGTAGTCGTAATATCCGGATCCGAGATAGACGAAATTCGCGGTCATCCGCTTGTGTTCGCCGTCGGGCATCTGGATGGTCACGTGCCAGCGCGCCTCGTCCCCGCGCCAATCAGCGGCGATTACCCGGTGCTGATAGCGGATATGTTCGCGGATGCCGCGTTCGTCGACGATGGTGTTGAGGTAATCCATGATCGACGGCGCATCAGCGATGCTTTTTTCATGCTTCCACGGTTCGAATACGAAACCCAGGGTATGCATGTCGCTGTCCGAACGGATGCCGGGGTATTTGAACAGATCCCACGTGCCGCCAAGGTTTTCACGCATCTCCACGATCGCATAGGAGCGGGTGGGGCAGTGCATTTCCATATGGGCTGCCATGCCAATGCCGGAAATTCCGGCACCTACAATCAGAACATCGAAATCGGGTGGTGTTGCCAGCATCTTTGTCTCTCCTGACCGCAGATAAGCACAGCCGAAGAGGAAATGCGAGTCAGGTTGCGAATGAGTACTGATATTGGCGTCGGACGGAGCTTGGCCCGGCGGTTAAACCACCAGAGAACGCTGGTCTTTCAGGCCCATTGACACGAGCAGCGGTTCGCTCTCCTGCACCGCCTTGAAGTCGGCCTTGCTACCCATTCCCTTCCATCCGGACAGAATCAACGATTGGGCGACCGCTCCGCCCAGTGTGGTGCCGGGGCCAGTGACGATGAACAGATCAGGGGCAAATTCACGGGCAGCGGTCCCGATGGCGCGGGTGAAATCATACGTCTGGGTGACCTGATGCCCCAGTGTGTATTCGCGCAGTGCCGCCACATCGCTGGCTTGCGGCCACCAGATCGCGCCGCGTCCATCGATCATCGGCAGTTCCGGCTGACGGAAGAGGTCAAGCCCCAACTGCTGGCGCCCTTTCGCAGCCACCGGTTCCTGCATGGGCGTATGGAACGCCGCATGGTTGCCTAACCGCATGGGGAAGCGGCCGTCTATCGGCTCGACCGTGTTCTCGAATGCCTTGAGGCCGGCTTCATTGCCCGCCAGCACCAGCATACCGCCAAGATGGATCGAAGGCAGGAGGATATGCTCTGGCCTGCTGTCAATATCCGAAACGATATCAAGCAGGTACTCTCGCCGTGTGTAATCAGGTTCCCAACCGTCGCCCAGGAACGGATATACCAACTGTCCGCCGATCAGTGCTTCTTGCATCAGGGTGCCCATGGTGTTGGCGACGGTGAAGCCGCTTTCCGGGCTGGTGGCACCGGCGCAGGCGAGCGCAGAATACCAGCCCATCGAATTGCCGGTCACTGCAACGATGTCGACCGCGTCACGGTCGAGCGACAGAAAATCGCCCACAGTGGCCGCAAAGATCAGGCCCGATGCATTGTCACCGCGTGTGTGGCGCGCAAGGCTGAACCTGTCGGCCCCATCAAGGTCGGACAGGGTGTCCTGCCCCATAGCCGAGCGCTGCTCGTCGAATTCCTGAAGCAGCCCCTGATCGGGAAAATGCGCGGCAAGATAACCAAGCTCGGTCTTGTTATAGGTCCCCCGGCCGGGGCAGATGACGACAGCGGTCTTGCGCGGATTGGTCACCGTGTCTCTCCCACAAGGCTGCGGGCGGCGGCGATTATGCTGTCTGCCGATGGCATTGTCACGGCGTAGGCCGGACCGGTTGGGATGAAGCTGTCTTCTGCCACCAGCCGCGCGTGGGGGACGTCCGATCTTTCAGTGAACAGGGCCATCAATGCCTCCGCAAGCCCGCCGGTTCTGCGTGTCTCGTCCACGATCAGAACATTGGCGCAGCCCGCGGCCGCTTCGAGCAGGGATTCCTCGGGTAATGGGGACAGCCAGTTCAGGTCGATCACCCGCGCATTGATACCGTCTCCAGCGAGCTTCGCCTGCGCCTGCCGCGAAAGGTATGTGCCGTTGCCGAAAGTCACGATAGCCAGGTCAGTCCCGTCTCCGTGGACCGATACCTGACCGAATTCGAGGCGCTGTGACGGGTCTGGATATCGCTGCATCCACAAACCGTCACCCTGCTCGTGCAGGTCGCGCATCGGATACAGCGCGATCGGTTCGAGGAAGATGACAAGCCGCTGCTCCTCGCGAGCCAGCCTTACGGCCTCGCGCAGCATCATCGCCGCGTTGGCACCGTTTGAGGGACAGGCCAGGATCACGCCCGGCACATCGCGTATCGCGGCGAAGCTGTTATCGTTATGAAAATGTCCGCCAAAACCCTTCTGGTAGCCAAGGCCCGCAATCCGCAGCACCATCGGATTGGTGTATTGGCCATTGGAAAAGAACGGCAGGGTCGCGCCTTCGCCGCGGATTTGGTCTTCCGCATTATGGTAATAGGCGAGGAACTGGATTTCCGGGATCGGCAGGAATCCGTTTTGGGCCATTCCCAGACCAAGGCCGAGGATGGATTGTTCATCCAGCAAGGTATCGATCACACGCGCCCGTCCAAACCGGTTGGCGAGTTTCTGCGTCACCCCGTAAACGCCGCCCTTACGCCCGATATCCTCGCCCATCATCGCGATCTCGCGGTGTTCGAGCATCAGGTCGGTCAGTGTCCAGTTGATCAAGCGCGACATGATCTGCGGCTGATCCATCTGTTTCATGTCGCCGCCAAAGGCAGCGGCGCGTTCTTCCGCCGTCGGCCCATTGGAGGGCGCGCATTCCCGTTTTGGCGGGATCAGGCTGGCCATTACGTCGCGGGCATTGTCCAGCCGGGGGCGCGAACAGGCCTCGTGCGCGATCCGGTCCACCCGTTCGCCTGTCCTGTTGTAGATATCGAGCGCCTGTGAGGGTGAAAGCGCGCCCGCCGTTTCCAGCAGCCTGACCGCATGCAGCAGCGGATCATTTGCCTCTTCAGCCTCGACCTCTGCCTTGGCCATATAGGTTGTCGGCACATCTGCCCCGGCGTGACCGTACAGCCGGATGGTGCGGATATGCAGGAAAGCCGGCTTGCGGCGTTTTCGAACATATTCCGCCGCTTCCTGCGCGGCGCGGAATGTTTCGTAGATATCCAGACCGTCGCAGCTGAAATATTTGAGGCCCGGGCGGCTGCTGAAATTGGCTGCGATCCAGCCTGTCGGGGTTTTGGTAGAAATGCCGATGCCGTTGTCTTCGCAGACCCACAACAGCGGCATCGGGATGTTCTGATAGGCAGTCCAGCTTGCCGTGTTGATCGCACCCTGAGCGGTCGAATGATTGGCCGATGCATCGCCGAAACTGCACAAGACGATCGCGTCGTCGGGCAATTGCTTGTGTTCGGGCGGCTGCCGTTTTGCGAGGCCGATCGAATACGCCGCTCCGACCGCCTTGGGCAGATGGCTGGCGATGGTCGATGTTTGCGGCGGAATCGTCAGCGCCTTTGATCCCAGCACCTTGTGACGGCCGCCCGAAATCGGGTCTTCACTGGAACACGCAAAGCTCAGCAGCATATCCCACGTAATCGTCTGCCCTGGCACCTGTTCGGCCCGCTGGATCTGGAATGCAGCGTCGCGGTAATGCAGGAATGCCATGTCGGTCGGGCGCAGCGCTGCGGCAATCGCGGCCATCCCTTCATGCCCGGATGATCCGATCGTGTAGAAGCCTTGGCCCTTGCTCTGCATCGCCCGGCTAGTGCGGTCCAGCGCGCGGGTCAGGCAACCTGACCGGTAGATCGATACGGCAAGCTCGGGGCTTAGCGGTCCCGAAGGCGCATGGCCTTGCGGAAGATCGCCTGCGGCTACACGGCGAAGGAAATTCTCGTGAACTATCTGGGCGCGGTCCATCCACCGCCTTTTGCAAATTCCGGTTTCAATGGAAACGACTTTCTCGTGAAACGGAGTGGGGAAAGCTGGCGCGCACGCCTTGGGCGTTGATGCTGCGCACGCTATCCAGCCAGTGTGAACACCGAAATCATTATCGGCGAAGACCGCACCGGCAAGCCGATTCGCATCGACATGGAAGAGCTGCTTGCCACCCGTTTGTTGGTGCAGGGCAATAGCGGCTCGGGCAAATCGCATTTGCTGCGGCGGCTGCTGGAAGAAAGCGCCGACATGGTGCAGCAGGTGATCATCGATCCGGAAGGTGACTTCACGTCGCTGGCGGACCTGTTCCCGCATATCGTGATCGACGGCTCGGCGCATTCGGTGGGCGAGATCGAGGCGCTGGCACGCCGCGTCCGCGAACACCGTGCCTCGGTTGTTCTGGCTCTCGAAGGGCTCGATGTCGAACAGCAGATACGGTGTGCTGCCCAGTTCATCGCGGCGCTGTTCGATGCCCCGCGCGAACACTGGTTCCCGGCTCTGGTCGTGGTCGACGAAGCGCAAATGTTCGCGCCAGCCGTATCAGGCGAAATCAGTGAAGAGACGCGCAGGCTGTCGCTGAACGCGATGACAAACCTGATGTGCCGAGGGCGCAAACGCGGTCTGGCAGGCATCGTGGCAACGCAGCGGCTGGCGAAGCTGGCCAAGAATGTCGCGGCAGAGGCGTCCAATTTCCTTATGGGGCGCACATTCCTGGACATCGACATGATCCGCGCCGCAGACTTGCTGGGGATGGAACGGCGGCAGGCCGAGCAGATCCGCGATCTGGAACGGGGCAGCTTTCTGGGTCTGGGGCCTGCCATCACCCGCCGTCCGTTGTCGATCCGGGTGGGATCCACCCGCACCGGAGCAAAAACCAACAGCAGCGGGTTGATGCCGTTGCCGACCGCCAAGCCGGACGAAATGGAGGCGCTGCTTCACGCCGAGTTGGAGGAAGCGGCTGCGCCTGCTGTGGAGCGGCCACTGCCTCCGCCTCCGCCGGAACCGATTTCGCGGAACATGGAAATCCTCGACGAACCGGCCCCGTCAGAACTCGCAGAAATGCCCGGAAACAAAGGTCCGAGCCAGCAGGATATTGCCGCAGAGGTTCTCGCGAAAATGGCATCGGACCCGTCCAGCCCGTTCCAGTCATCATCCCAGCTGTTCCAATCGTTCCAGATGCAGTGCCGCGCCGCCGGTGCGTTTGCGTCGGGCATCGACATGGAACAGTTTCGCCGCCGGTTCTCGATCGCCATTGCCGGGCTAGAGCGGCTGGAAGAGCGCCACCGCGAAACCGCGCTGGGCATGGCCGCAAATGTCGAAAGCGATATCCTTGCGCCTTATCTGGTGATCATCCGTTCCGCGCTTGAGGGGCGGACTGCCCCCGATCAGGATGAGCTTGCCGCTGCCTACGGAACCAGTTCACCGGGCCGCATCCGGCGGCTGCTCGATCATCTCGAAAGTCTGGGTCTGATTGTCATTCGCGAGGAGTATGGCGGCGGGCGCACGCTGATGGTCCCCGGTATCGAAGAAGCCAGCGCTTAGTAGGATCGGGTTCGGCAAAGGTACCGGATTGCCGCCCCTGCCTGCCCCTTCCAATTGGGGCATCCACCCCATGTGATCCCGCACCTTAAACCGCCATCAATCTGGCATGGTTTTGAGGGGTGATTCGATGATTTCAGCATTTCGTGCCGTGTTACTGCAAACGCGCTTGGCGTTGGCGGCGCTGTTTATTTCCTTTCTCGTCGCTGCGCCGGCAGCCGCGCAGGTGCCCGCAGATCTCAGGACCTTCGAGGAAATTTCCCCGATGGCTCCGCTGCCGATCGACGGGGTGTGGAGGTTGCAGGAACTCAATCGGCAGGTTCTGATCGAAAACGGTCACGTGATCGCCATGGAAGAATGGAACCACATGTTTTTGTGGACGGTGGAGCGCGGCATGGTGACCAGCACCGATTTACGCCAGACCGGTCCCAGCAGCTTTTCTGCCTACGATGCGTTGCTGAAACGCACCATGCAATGGACCGTACGCGAAGACGGCATCATCGTTGCAAGCGGCGGGAACGGGCTGCTTGACCCCAAATTCACGCTCTCTCCTATTGAGCTGGCTTATCCGGCCGCGTTCGAGGAACTTCGTGCGGGCCAGTATAATCCGGCGCCGGAATTGCCGGGCCCATTGCCCCCTCCGGCCATCCAGCCTGGACCTCAGCCAGTTCCGCTGCCAGGCCCGCCCCCCGGCCTGACAGTGGAACCCCAGCGCCCTGAACCGCTTGATCTGGACATCAGCATCACTGGCCCGATCCAAAATGGCGCGGGCAAGTGTCTCGATCTGCATGGCCCGGATGCCACGAAGCAGGGCGGCAAGGTCCAGGTCTGGAACTGCCTCGGCGGTGCCAACCAGCGTTTCCTGTATCTGGAAGATGACGGGCTGATCCTCACTGCCAGCGGTATGTGTCTGGAAGCTGTCGGGTCAGGCGACGGCGCAGCTGTGCAGGCGTTTGGATGCGACGGGAACAGTGCGCAGCTATGGACGGTGGTGCGTGTCCCGCTGGTCGGTACGGCTATCCGGCACAATGCGACGATGAAATGTCTCGATGCCGATGCAGCAGGGGCCAGCAATAATGGCGGGGTGGTTCAGCTGTGGGAATGCAACATGGCACCGCATCAGCAATGGTCAGTTGAATAATGCAGTCGCGCATTCTTTTGGCGGTGTTCGCTGGCTGCGCAGCGCTGATCGTCTCTGCACCCGCGCAGGCCGGATCAAAGCACCGTCCGGTGCAACTGGTAAAATGCGATGAACCCATTGGCTCGGCGGCGATCATAGAAGGTGATGCGCGCAGCTGGGTGGACAAGAAGCTGGGCAGCCCCAAGGCGCTGATTACCGCATTGGCCCAGCAGTCAGGCTGTTTTTCCGGTTTTGATCCTTCGACCGGGGAAAAAGCCGATTTCCTGCTCTCGATCGTAGCGGGGGACCAGGTGGAAGTTGCAACAGCGACCAGCCTCAACTCAGACCGGATGGCGACTGCCGCCGCCATCGCACAGAACAGCGGCCGCGGTGCAGGGCTGGGCACCGTAGGCGATGTTGCGGGTATGATTCCGCTTGCGGGCGCGGTGATGAACGGCCTCGCCGGAATGGTTGGCATCGGGAAGAAGAAGACCGTGGTCACCGGACTAACCCTTTCCAGCACGCTGGATGGCCAGCCCATTGCCGCCGGCACCGGGCTGGTGCAGCAGACAAAACTGAAATTCCACGATGATGATGACGATGCGATGGCGCGCCTGCCCGAAGGGTACTGGATGACCGGCGTGGAGGCGGCGACAAACGGTCTGCATTATACGAAGAAAGAAGACGGCCGGGAAATGGTGCACGGCTTCGTCATGGCATTTAACAATCTCGTGTCGCAGGCGCGCGCGATGGGTGTCGGGCAGATCGAAGAGCCGCCGCCAGTTGAGGAATTCGCTGAAGCCGCCGACGAGATCGTCGAGGTCAACCCCGATCCCGAACCGGTAGTTGTAAGGGTCGCGGCGCCCTCTGCGTTATATCTCGAACCGGATCGGACAGCCGAGGAAGTCCGGGCAATCCGCCCCGGTAACGAATTGACCGTAATCGGCGGGCTGGAGGGTATTTTTCTGCCCGTGCGCGATCCGTACGGTGTCCTCGGCTGGGTATCCGTCGAAGATCTTGAATAGGGTACGCGTTGTGGGGAGCGAAATTCCCGCCGGATTGGCCGGCAGCGTCTATTGGCTGCTGTTCGGATCAATCAGCCCTTCGCGCAGGGCAAAGGCGATCAGTTCAGCGGCGGAATGCGCCCCGGTTTTGCCCATCACGCTGGTCCGATGTCTGTCGACTGTCTTGATGCTGATGCCTAAAGTTTCGCCAATTTCGCGATTTGTCCGGCCGGCAACCACCTGGTTCAGAACCTGCCTCTCGCGGGTGGTCAGCGGTTCCGCCTCGCTTGCGGTTTCCAGCAGCTTTGCAAACCGGCTGCACACCACGCGCGCACCTTCCAGAATGCGCGGTACTGCGCGGGTCATTTCGCCCAGATCGTCGGATTTGCAGAAGATACCGTCAGCCCCGGTCGCAACCAGTTCTGCAATTTTCCCGCTGGCTTCGACACCTGTCAGAATGACGACTTTCGTTTCAGGCGACCAGCGGCGCGCCTCCAGCAGAACTTCGGTGCCGCCCGCATGAGGCATCGTCACGTCAAGCATGAGCAATTCGGGACGATGCTGGCGCACGGCCCTGATCGCCTCGATCCCGTTTTCGACCTCTTCGCAGATTTCGATGGTCTGGCCATCCATAGCGTCCGGATCGCTCAAAGTGGCAGACAGGGCGGTGCGGACAATCGCATGGTCGTCCGCGATAATCGCGCGATGTGGCCTGCCAAAGCTCATGATGATTGTCCCTGTTTGATTGGGGGGGTAGCATAACTTCCCGATGACCAGAAGATACCTCTTGCTGGCGCTGCGGCTATTGGCAGTTTTGAACGTTGCGGCGTTCGGTGCGGGGCAGGTTGCTGCCTCGGACATGCCGGGTGTGGTCGCAGTTGTGCCCGGGCAATCGGTGGAGCGGATCGACCGCGATGCCGTATATCTGCTGGCTCCGTCAGGCACGCCGATGAATGCAGCGCAGGCGCTTGCCGCGTTGGATGCGGGCGAGTTCAGCAAGGAGGTGCCAAGCGAGAGTGGCGCATCATTGCTCGAACGTGACCTGTGGATGGCAATCGCGTTGAAGAACACGGCAGGAGACGGGCAGGGCGATATTCGCAGGGTTCTGGGCCTTGGGGGAATTTTCGTCGACTACCCCCGGGTCTACCTTGCCGGGGACGGGGTGACGCCGACCGAGATACTGGGAACCAAGGCGGGGGAGGGGCAGCCGCTGGTGCCGCGCTATTTCACCTATATCCGCACACAAAGCTTCGACCTTTCGCCCGGCGCGACACGCATTGCACTGATAAACACTCATCTTAATGATCGCCCGACGCTTGGCGTTTTCCGGGAAGGCGAGCTTGGCAGCAGGCAGATCATCGCCACCTTGATCAAGGCCAGTTTTACCCTGACCCTGCTGGTGATCGGGATCGTGCTTGCCGTCATCTCGATACTTACGCGCCGCTGGCTCAGTTTCTTTGTTGCGATCGGTTTCGGCTTTGTGATGATCCAGGTTGATACTTCGCTTTATTCGACTGCGTTTGCGAGCACACCGCAGACCGGACGGATGGTGTGGGAAATCATGACCGTGTCGCTGATTTTCTACCTTTATTACGTGTTCCTGTTCGCCTGTCAGGAGACGCTACGCTTGCGAAAGTACCCATGGCTTGGTGTTATCGCGATCCTGTTGCCGCTGCCGCTGATCTGGATTGCAATCAATTCGGATGCGACGACCGACATAATCTGGGCCGTTTACATCGCACTCATTCTCCATGCTGTCACAATCGGAATGAAGCTGGATATCGATCCGAATTTGCGGCGTTTGACGATGATCCTGCTGCTGCTTTGTGTGGCGGCAGCGATCCTGGTTGAACCCTATTATCTAGGTCGGACGCTGCCCGATTTGACGGTCGAATATATCCGGGATGCGATCCGTCTCACCGCAGGCTTCGCAATGCTGATCGTCGTTCTGGTCGACGTTCGGCGCAGCAGTGCAGAGCGCGTGCGGCTGGCGAATGAAAAGCTGGCGGCAATGAGAACACAGGCCGAAACCAATCAGCGCCTGCTGGATATGGAGCGCAGTTATTCCCGCGCGCGAGAGGCCGCCACGCGGCGCAAGCATCAACTGGCCGCGGCCAGCCATGACATCCGTCAGCCTCTCTTGGGACTACGTTCAGCACTCAACAACGAGTCTGGCAGCCTGTCGACCGGGTTGCAGGCCCGGCTGGGCGAGGCAATCGACTATCTCGAACATCTAACGAATGAATACAGCGACCGTGAGGACTCGGTTGCAGCGCCGATGAAGCCTGATGAAGCCTATTCTCTGGACCTGATCGTCAGGGCGGTCGGCGACATGTTCGGCAGCGAAGCGCAGGCGGCTGGCATAGCCTTCACAGCGGCCTCCACCGATTGCCAAACAGACATTCCGGCGCTGGCGCTGATCCGTGCCACCAGCAATCTGGTCGCCAACGCCCTGCGTCATGCACAGGCGAGCACGATCACACTGACTGTCGAGCATCAGGATGGCTGTGTAATTACCGTGCGCGATGACGGTCAGGGCATGGATGAAGCCACGCTCTCTGCGGTCCAGACAAGGGGCACAAAGGGAACCGAATCCGATGGGGACGGTCTCGGTCTGGCGATCGTGCATGAACTGGCACATCGCCACGGCTTTACTTTCGAACTGCAATCTTCGCCCGGCCACGGCACGGCTGCGCGGCTAATTCTTTCGAAGGCATGAACAACAGCTAGCCGCTTTTGGGGTATTGCCCCCATTCTGGACAGACCCCTCCAAGCCTAAACAGAATTCACGGAACACCGCCGGACTGGCCACATCGGTCAGATCATAGATGGGAGTGAAGATTATGATGGCACGGGAATGGAAACTTGCAATTGGCGCGTCGGTATTGACGCTGGCCGCAGTTGCAACGCCTGCGCAGGCACAAGATCAGACTGCACAGGCTGAAGCTGCCAATTCGGATGACGGATCCGAGATCGACGGGGCAGCCGCAGGCGCGATTGTGATTGGCGGCGTGGTTTCCGGTTATGCCGCAAGCCAGATGGCTGAATCCTCGGTTGAGGCGATCGCCGAAGGGCGAAACAACCTCGCGAAAAAGTCGCTGGAGAAATTTACCGAGCGCGAACTGGCGCGGAACCCCAATGATGCGCAGGCAAGGAAGCTGGCCAAGAAGCCGAGCAGCCTTCTCGATGTGCAAAAAGCATCCAGTTCGCGGAAGGCCGCCACCAAGGCTGCCCGGCCTGCGAATGTGGCGAACACCGATCTGAATAAGCTGCTCGCCCGTGGTGAAGCGGCGCAGAATGCGCGGGCTGCAAAGGTTGCAGGTTCGGCGGACGAGCTGGCAGATCTTGGCCGCAGGGGCGATGTCAGCAAGGCGGTCCGCCAGAATGCGGCGGTCGCAAAGAAACCCAAGAGCAATATGAGAGTGCGGTTCCGCGATCAGGTCAAGGGGCCCGGCACCGGTTCCGCCCGCGTGGCAGGTTCGGCGGATGAACTTGCCGATCTTACCCGCCGCGGCGACCTGGCAAAGGGCGCGCGATCGGCAAAGATTGCCGGATCTGCTGATGAGCTGGCCGAACTCGGCCGCCGCGCCGACATTGCCAAGGGCACACGCAGGTCTGCGCAGAACGTGGCCAAAGCAGCCAGCGGCGGCGATACCTTCGCGCGGCAATTGCTGAGCCCTAAAGGAGCCAAAGCGGACGTTGCGAAGCTGGTTGCCAAAGCCGATGCAGCGCAAGTCGTCCGGGGCGGGAAGCTGGTCAATGAAGGTCAGTTGATGCGCAATATCGCCGACAAGGGCGGCGACATTTCGAAGATCAACAAGGCAGGCCGGACTGCGCAGGTCGCCCGCGGTGCAGGTGGTTTGAAAGCAGCCTCAACAGCAGGTGATGCGGCGAAAATGGCCAAAGCAGCCAAGACTGCAAAAATGGCAAAAACCGCAAAGACTGCTGCGACAGCCGCCAAGATTGGCAAGGGCGGCAGGGCCGCGCTTGCCGGGACCGGTGTCGGGGCGGTGATAGTCGTCGCCGAAATCGCCGGCACTGAAAGCGTGAAGGCGCTGACCGGTGCCGAGCTTCAGGATCCGGTCAGCACGACTTTCCAGTACGGGGCTGCGATCTTCGACAAGGATGTCACCTTGGGCGATGTCGCGAAGCAGCGGATGGACCATCACAAGGAGAACTTCCGCAAAATTGGCGAAACGCTGACCACCAAGGGCAAGCTGAAAGAAAACCTCAAGGCCTATGGGCAGGAGAAAGGCGAGAAGATCAGCCAGTTTGCGGGCAAGATGGATCAGGCTGACCGCACGGCCCGTGCCGGATTGCAGAATGCGACGGGCGTCAAGGTTGACCGCGTTTCGGACACTAGAGACCGTTACGCGAATGCTCTGGCCGGTGACGACAAGGTCAAGAATGTAACCGCAGTGGCCAAGGACCGGGCAAAACACCACACCGATAACGCCAAGCGCGCGGGCAAGAAGATCGGCTGCGGAATTGGCAATCTGTTCCGCAAGAAAGACAAAGACAAGAAGTGCTAATTGCCTGGCTCGTCAAACCAGCAATGAAAAAGGCCGCGCAGGATTTGTCCCGCGCGGCCTTTTTTACGTCAGTTCAGATTTTTCAGGCAGCTTTGCTCAGTTCGATAAACCGGCTAAGATGCAGGTCATCATCGCCCAGAACATGGCCCAGCATGGTCATGCGTTTCGCATAATGTGACAGCGGCAATTCCCAGGTCATACCGATGCCGCCGTGCATCTGGATTGCTTCTTCGGCAGCCAGACGGCCAACCTGACCGATGGAGAATTTTGCCGCAGAGCAATAGCGGTCACGTGTCGCCGTATCCTTGTCGAAATAGGCAGCAGCATTGATCGCGGCGGACCATGCCTGTTCAATTTCCAGCGCTAGCGTTGCCATCCGGTGCTGCAGGGCCTGGAACTTGCCGATTGGGATGCCGAACTGCTTGCGCGTCTTGAGGTAATCGAGAGTGCTGTCACGCAGCACCTCCATCACGCCAACAGCTTCCCAGCTTGTCGCGACGAGACCAGCGGCGATTGCTGCATCGATTGCGCCGGCATCGTCGCTGATCAGCTTTGCCGGTGTGTTCGAGAGAGTCAGTTCACCTGCCGAACCGCCATCGATCAGCGGGTAATCGCGGGTGCTGGCGCCGCTTGCGCCGCGTTCGACAAGGAAGCTGGCCGTGCTGCCATCCATCTCTGCCGTCACCACGATCAGATCGGCGCTGCCGAGATAGTCGACAACACCCTTCTGACCGGTCAGCGCCCAGCCATCGCCTGACTTGGCAGCCGTGGTCGCATCGACCGGACGCCCATCGGCGCTGACTGCTGGATCGTTTGCAAAGGTCAGGATCTTCTCGCCGCTGATCACGCCTTCCAGCGTGTCGGCGTCGCCTGCAGCCTCAAGCACCTTGCCGGCCATCAATGTTGCCAGAAACGGCCCGGTCGAGAGCGCTCGTCCGGCTTCCTTGAATACCACACCAATGTCGAAGGGTGATCCGCCGAAGCCGCCGGCATCTTCGCCGAACAATGCGCCAAGCACGCCCAGTTCAGCCATTCCGTTCCAGACATCGCGGTCGAACCCAGCCTCGCTCGCAATCGCAGCTTCACGAACTTTCCAATCCGCCTTGTCGGCGAAATAGCGGGAAAGCGAATCGACCAGCATCTGCCGGTCTTCACCAATTGAGAAATCCATGAATTAAAGCTCCAGTACCGCTTTGGTGATGATTTCGCGCTGCACCTCGTTCGAACCGCCGAAGATCGAGAGCTTGCGATTGTTGAAATATTGGCCGGCAACCGGGGCCGCCCATTCGGGGCCGACGGGTTCGCCATTATAGCCTTCGTCCAGCGCTTCATCGATGAACGGCTGGGCATAGCGTCCGGCAGCGCGCCGCATCAGGTCGTTCATTTCCTGCCTGATTTCAGTCCCGCGAATTTTCAGCATGGAACTTTCCGCGACCGGGGCATGACCTGCGCCGGCAGCATCGAGCACGCGAAGATTGGTCGTCTTCATATTCTCGAGATCGATTTCAAGCTTGGCGAGACGCGCGGCGTACAGCGGGTCTTCCGACAAGGGCTTGCCATTGCGGTACGTGGTGTTGGCTACCTCTTTCAGACGCTCGAACATGGCGATCGATGCGCCAACGCCTGCGATGTTCGTCCGCTCGTAGGTGAGCAGATACTTCGCGTAGGTCCAGCCCTTGTTCTCTTCGCCGACCAGGTTTTCGACCGGTACTTTCACATCGGTGAAGAACACTTCGTTCACCTCTGCATCGCCGTCCAGCAGCTTGATCGGACGCACTTCGATGCCCGGTGTTTTCATGTCGATCAGCAGGAAAGAAATGCCTTCCTGACGTTTGCCTTCATTGCTGGTCCGCACGAGGCAGAAAATCCAGTCGGCGTGCTGACCCAGCGTGGTCCAGGTCTTCTGCCCGTTGACGATGTAGTGATCGCCTTCGCGCACAGCCTGCGTTTTAAGGCTGGCAAGGTCGGAACCTGCGCCCGGTTCGGAATAACCCTGACACCACCAGTCGGTGCCGTCCAGAATACGCGGAAGGTAATGGCGGCATTGCTCTTCGCTGCCGTATTTGATCAGCACCGGGGCCAGCATCGAAGTGCCAAACGGGACGACGCGCGGAGCGTGGGCGATCGCGGTTTCCAGTTCGAAGATGAAGCGCTGCATCACGCTCCAGCCAGTGCCGCCCCATTCTTCGGGCCAGTGATTGGCCAGCCAGCCGCGTTCGTGCAGGATCGCGTGCCATTCTTCCATGTCTTCTTTCGACAGTCGCTGTCCGGTGCGAACCTTGTTCGCCAGACGCGGAGGAAGCTTGTCGTTCAGGAAGGTCCTGACCTCCTCGCGAAAAGTTTCGTCTTCGGGGCTAAAATCCAGATCCATTGATAGTGCCTTTCCATCTCCATCTCGCGCCATAGCGCGATTCCCGCAGGAGCCTAGACCATCGGCACGCGTGTTCACAGAGAGTTCCGAGCACAAGGTGTTGCAAAAAACTGAGCAAATATGGTCTGGCAAGCTTACCAGGCAGTCAGGCGCAAGCTATTCGCGCGCACCCCCATCCAATCAATTTCGGACTATCATCATGAATTTTGCCGCTTTTGCGGGCTGTGCGTCATGCATTGCCGTCATGTCTTCGAGTGCTTCGGCACAAGAGCCCGGCTCGGCATCGGACGCTGCAATTACCGTTACCGCGACCCGGCAGGCCGCCCCCATCGAGGCTGTGCCGATGTCGATTGCGGTGATCGATGCAGCGCAGCTTGAAAAAGCGACCGGTTATCTCGGGGCGGAAGACATCACCGATCTGCTCCCGGGGGTTGAGGCAGCCGTGGCAAACGGATCGCAAGTGGCCTTCCAGATCCGCGGTATCGGTGCGGTGGATCATCAGGCTCTGACCCCGACCGCAGCCGCCGTGTATTCCGACGGTGTCTATCTGGCGACAAACGTCCAGACTGGAGCGCTGCTGTACGATCTTGAGCGGGTGGAGGTGCTGAAGGGGCCGCAGGGCTCTCTCTACGGGCGAAATGCATCGGGCGGTGCGATTAATCTGATCAGCCGCAGACCCACAGAAGAAACAGAGGGATTTATCGAACTTGGCTACGGCAATTTCGAACGGTTCGATGCCAATCTTGCCATAGGCGGAGGATTGGCTGACGGTCTCTCTGCACGTCTGGCGGCGAAATACCTCAAACGCGGCCCGGTTCTGAACAATGTCGCAGGGCCAAGTGAAGCTGGTGGTGAGCGGGACGAATTCGGGCTCCGCCTGTCGGCATTGCTCGACCGAGGCGGCGCAAGCCTCCTGCTGCGCGCCCATTATGAGGCGGATAACGGGATCAATCCCACGCCGCGCAACGATGCGCTGGAACTTGGCCAACACCAGATCGCGAGCGCGGGTGACGGGGTGCAGGATACTCGGAATGCGTTCTACGGCGTGTCAGCTGAATTCGAAACGGACTCGGCGGGGTGGGAGATTTTCTCGCTCACCGCATTTGAGGGCTACCGGCAGAATTACGGCTTCGATTTCGATGGCACGGTGGCGCCGTTCGGGATCGGCTCTCTGAATGCCAACCTATCCTACGACCGCTATTTTACCCAGCTTTCCAACGAAACCCGCGTGCTGCGCCGCACGGCATGGGGCAGCGTGATGTTTGGCGCATCGGCGGCATACGAGCAGTTCGATCAGCGCTACACGATCTGGTGCGGCGACCTGGACGCTGAAACATTGATCGGAAGCTGCAACTATGTCGGGGCACCGGGCCGTGTAGGGCCCGATCCAGCCAGCGATGCCGCCCCGTCGACGCTGGTCACAGATATTGCGCAGGAACGCACCGCATTGGCGTTGTTCTCGTTCAACGAGATCGACCTTACCGGCAGGCTTTCTCTGACCCTTGGCGCCCGGCTGACGTCCGAAAACATCCGGGGGGAAGGGCAGGGATTTCACGTGTTCACCGACGGCGTGCGGGCACTTAACAACCGTGACGGTGCCGGTCCGGCGGCCGGGTCAAACCGGATCAGGGACACACGCCTCAGCGGAAACGCCGCGCTGAGCTATCGCATGGGGAACGGGCAAGCCTATGCCTCGGTATCCAATGGCTACAAATCAGGCGGTTTCAACGGAGAGGTCGCCAACAATGCGGCGCATTATTCGGATGAGGGGCTGTTCGGGCAAGAAACGGTGACCGCTTACGAACTTGGCTACAAGAGTTCCGGTTCGCCGGTATTGGCTTATTCGCTGGCGGCTTTTTATCAGGACTACGACAATCCGCAGGCGCGAATTTTCGTCCAGTTCCCGCTGCCGGACGGATCGACCATCGTTTCCAATTCACTGTCCAATCTCGACCGCGCAGAATCATACGGGGTCGAAGCTGACGTCAAATGGCGGCCGATCAATGGCCTGACGCTTGATGTAGGTGCCGTCTGGAGCCGCACCCGCATCCGTCAGCGAAGCGCCATTGGCGGCAATGCCGCCTTGTTCGATGGAAACCCGCTGCCGTTCGCGCCCGAATTTTCCGCGGTTATGGGTGCTTACTATCGATCGACCCTGTCGCAGGCGCTTGAACTGGATGTCAGCGCCAATGGCAAATACCGCAGCGCGTATTTTCTGGACGCGGAAGGGCTGGATACCAGAAAGCAAAACGGCTTTCTCACGGCGCAGGCGCAATTGTCGCTTCGCTTTGTTGGGAGCGGGACTGCGATCACGTTTTGGGGCCGCAACCTGACCGGCAGGGACTACGCGCTCTCCGGCTATGGTTTTATCGGATACAACACCTTCCGCTCCGACCCGCGCACTTACGGGGTGAAGGTGAGCCATATTTTCTAGGCTCGCCGTGCAGACGAAAGGGAAGTGGCGGAGACGGAGGGAGTATGACCCCTAGGAAATCCGGGCATTAGCGGGCTAGAAAAACCTCTTACCCCCGATTTAGCCCCCGCTTGCGTTTGTCACGAATCAGTCGATCCGGCACCCTCTCCCAAGTGCTGCACTTCCTGCAAACGGCGCGCTTGAACTCACGAAAAAGTGCGCTGCGATTAAATTCTGCGTCGGGGATTTGCCGCCGAACAGCGTCTTCCAGAGCGCGTCGCATATCAGAGCTAAGGTGGTCGATTACGCCTTCAACATTAACACGAGCCATTGGAAGAATCCTGTTTTAATCCGAGATGATGCTTCAAGAGCAAGTGTGCTTTGGAGATTTGTGGAAGTGTGATGGCGGGCCATTGCTCCATTGCCGAAACCAAGCTGCTGGGAGGAGCGCGATCCAAGAGGCGTGCGCCTCGGCACCGTCGGTCAAACTGAGCCTTGATTGCGAGAAAGTCTAAGGAGAGGTCGCGGGGGCGGCAGCACGATCCATAACGGCGATCACTTCCGCAACTACACAATTCGTTCTCACGAAACTCGATCAATCGATAATAGGGGTCACACCGTCCGGCTTCATCGGGCATCGCATATTGCCGCCCCGGCCACCGTTCGAAAATTTCGAGGTGCGCGTGACGAAGTGCCCAAACTGAATACAGATCTAGCAATGTCCTTAGATCGCCACCGGGTTGCCAAGCGCCGTCTAGTTTCATGTGAAAAGCGCAGACGGAGCCATCGACCATATTCGTATGGCGTCTGCCGATCCACGTGACACCAGAGTCGCTTTTCCAGAATGCCCAACCTCGCGGCTCGATTTGGACCGTGGACGGCAGCGCGATGACGAACAGTGCGCTTCGATCTAATTCTGTCGAAATCTCGCTTTCAGCGGTGAGCCAGACGCCATGCCTATCCGGGGTCAGAGAAGCCCCCGGATAGGCATCGGCAACTTGCTTCTCCTGTCCTAGATAACCATCGGAGAGGTCGACGATCCGTGCTTGGGCACGGGACGGCCTCGGTCGTCGGGACGCCCCTTTCCTTCGGGCGGGCCTTTTCCCTTGTCGGGCTGCGGATCGCTGCGGTTTCCGTTGTTGTTCATTTTCGGTCTCCTGGACTGATTCATTGGGAGAGGTGTCATCAAGGACCACAATGCCCCTGTTCTTCACCCGGACCGCGCAATGGTCGTCCAAACCATCGCCGATCCGTTGCAACTCAGTCCGCTCATCCACAGGTTAGCCTTCCAATTCGGTCGCCGATGTGCGAATCTGTGCCACACGCACACATTGGGGGGTCTTGGCGATTGTGTCAAGGCGTGCGTTTCGCACAGGTGAATATGACGAAATTGGACCAGAAATTCGTTGCTGCGATCAAGGACAAGCGTGAGCGTGAAGGGCTCAGCATCCGAGCATTGGCCGCTAAAATTGGAATGAGCTTCTCAAGCCTCGCGCGTATCGAGCGTGGCGAAGGAGCGCCCGACAACAACTCAAAAATTCGGCTTCTTGAATGGCTGGGCGCTGATGCTGACGACGCGGGTCTCGGCTTTGAGGATGTGGCGTTTGTGCATTTCCGCGCGGCGAAGAATGCGGGGTCGAAGACAGTTCAAGCTCTATTGGATGCGGCGCTTTGCTTCAAAGCTGCTCATGGAAACAGCGAACGCCCGATTGAAGCGCCGGAAACCGAGCATGTAGCTGTATCAATGTCGAAGGAGGACCTAGAGCAAGCCGCTGAACGGTTTAGGTCAGACGTGGAACTCGGCCCAACAGACCCGCTTGATCCGTTCGATTTGATCGTAGATTCAGTTGCCTTGGAGACGGTCACTCACACAGATTGCATCGACGCGAAGGCAAAGCGCTTCCTAATGAACGCCGCTTGTCGAGAGTGGTCAGCCATGAGCGTGCCACTCGATCCTGCTCAAGAGGAGTGGATCGTTTTTCTGAACGACTGCCACACGATAGAGCGCCAGAGAGTTACTCTCTTGGAAGAATATTGGCACATTTTGTCGGGCCACAAGCTCACCAAAATTGCGAAAGTTTCCGGCGCTTTTGGCCGCACCTATGACACAGCTGAAGAACACGACGCATATTACATGGCATCGGCTACGCTTCTCCCTAGGAACGCGATCACACAGCGTGTCGAGAAAGGCCAAACTTCTGTGCAGATTGCAAAGGCATTTGGCACCTCGCCAGAATTGGTCGAGTATCGGATCAAACGTCTAGGTCTTTGGCGGCAACACGTCGGAAAGAAGGTCTCGCTGTCGAAAGAGTAGGGTCCCAAGGAAGGGTGCAAAAGGCCCGCCAGCAGTCTCCTACCGGCAGGCATCGATCAGGCTTCCTGCATGGCTCCTAGCCGCTAGGCGGCGGGGATTTGCAGGAGACGGATAGCGTGGCAATCGCTGACGCCCGCCCCAACGCGCTTGGTAGCGTAGAAATTGACGAACGGTTTGTTGGTAAAGGGATCGCGGAGAATGCGCGTCCCGATGCGGTCGTTCATGAGATAGCCCGCGTTGAAATCGCCGAACGCCAAGGCGAGGTTGCCAGCGGTGGGCGCGGGCATTCCCTCGTCAATCTCGACCGGGCGACCGAGAAGCGTGGCCGGCTGGCCAACGATGAGGCTTTCGCGCCAGATGAGGTTGCCGTCCGCATCACGGAGCTTCGACAGAACCGCCGCCGTGAGGCTCGACATGAGCCACGTCGCGTTTTGGCGATAAGGAGCGGCGAGGCCATACATGAAGTCGATAAGCGGCTCCACTTCGATAGCCGCCTCGACAACCGTGAGGTTGCCGCCGGGATGCGTCCCATCGTTCGCGCCGCCTGTGATGTAAGTCAGGAGGCCGTTTGGCTTGTTGGTCCCGTCGCCGGACAGGAATGCGATCCCCTCCTGACGGTTGAACTCGATCCGAAGCGAGTCAACGAGCCACGCGGCAACGTCGATGGCCGCATCGTCCAGCAGGCGCTGCGTAGCGGTCGGCATTGCGTAAATCTCGCCCGCCGCGAACGTGATGGTCGAAAGGCCCGCGTTCCCGGTTTCCGGGCGCGCTGCGGTTTCGCCGACCCAGCCCGATCCCCACTGCGCGTCGTTCCAAAGCGTCGAGTATGCGCCGACCGAAGTGGGCACCACCTTGGCGAGGCGGCGCATGGGCGAGGCCGCCACCTGGGCCTGATTGATGCGGCGATCCCATTCGACCGGGGCGAGATAGCCGCCGCTCGAATTGTCACCCACCGACATTGCCGCTTGGATCGTGGCGCGCTCACCGATCGCATTGGCTTCGCTCAGCTTTGCTTCCGCTCCGTTATCGCCGCGCCGGAAGTAGCTGGCGAAAGCGCTGGAGTATTCCGGCTCGACGGGAAGGATGGTTGGGTTGCTGTTCGAGAAGCCTCCGCCGCCCTCGAATTGGCGCTGCATATCGCCCATTGAAGTGGTGAGGTTGCAGACCGTTTCTTCGATCCCGGCGAGCCGGGAATCGGTTTGCGAGCGAATGTCGCCCAAGGTGGACTGGATTTGGGCGAAAAGAGCGGCTTCGCCGCCTTCGGCCCGGACTGCGCCGCGAAGGGCGCGGGGAATGTTTATGTGCTGCATTACAGCCTCCTAAAACGAATGTTGGAAGGGTCGGCAGCGTCCGGCTTACCTGATCGCTGTAGCGCGGCCCCCTGATAGCGTCCGGCTTGCCGGGGGTGGCGCTCGATCTAGGCTTGAAGCTCCCTCAGCCGTGCATCAAATAGAAGCGGAAAACGAGGCAGGGGCTATCTCATGGCGGACAATGAAAAAGAGGACGGAGAGAAGAAACCGAAAGGAACCTTGTTCAATCTGTCTTCTTTAATTCCCGAGGTTGAGCATGACGGCACAACCTACATCTCAACGGTGACATCCACTGATAGCTGGGCCAAGCTGAGAAAAGAGCTTGCGGCTGATGAAGATATGAGCGCGGAGGATTTTTCCGCGCGGGTGGTCTTACATTCGATCCGGCCAAAGGATTCAGAAGATCAAGTCGATGAGGAACTAGCGCGCAGCCTCGCTTCGAATGACGGGTTTCTCGAAAAGCTGATCTTGGCGCACCCCGAATTGTATTCTAAAATTGATCGTTCGGAAAGCGGGGACAAGCCAAAGCGCGTGGAACTACTCGAACGCGGTGAAGATGAGTCCGCAGCGGCATTTCTCCTTCGAGCTTTCCGGGATCATGATGAGCGAAGAGTTGCACAGACTAAAGCCTTCACCGAAAGGATGACGCGCGAATTTCAGGGCTTGGCAGGATCGCTTAGCGGCAAAGGTCTTGATGCCCTCATCCGGGGCAATTCGGCATCTGATCGCATCAAGGATATCATTGAGGGGTCGCATTCCTCGCTGATCGACAAGGCGCTGGGTCGTTCGGCGTATGGCGCTGATACCTTCACGGCCCCAGAGCCGATGCGACTGCCTCCGATGCCTGAAAATCCTATTCACGAGACCAATCGCAAGCTGGCGAAGATGGCGACATCAACCGAGGAAATGAGGCAAGTCATCTTCCAGCAAGCAGAAATGCAGAGGTCCTTAAATGAAGTAGCCACGGAACTTTTGGACAAGTTTGTAGAAGGTTCGGCAACCGCAGAGCGCAATGCAAAGCGAGCTATAGGGGTCGCGGTAGCGGCTGTGCTCGTGGCTGTCGCGACTTTCATAATTGGTCAGCTGACTAACAAAGCTCCGGAGGAGATGGTTGCTCAACAAGGAG
Source organism: Pontixanthobacter luteolus (assembly GCF_009828095.1). Classification (GTDB taxonomy): domain Bacteria; phylum Pseudomonadota; class Alphaproteobacteria; order Sphingomonadales; family Sphingomonadaceae; genus Pontixanthobacter; species Pontixanthobacter luteolus. Next base: position 1,094,801 of record NZ_WTYP01000002.1, read on the forward strand.
AGGTTGTAAGCACGCTGCACGAAATCAGAGACTATGCGAGAGCTAGTGACGAGGCCGCAGCGGAACAGGATCAACAGATGATTGAATCGCTCGACAAGATCGAGGAGCAAACGGCGAACCCGACGCGCCCTAGCCGCTGACCTTCTCCATCACTTGCCGCTCAATCACATCGAGGCCCGTGCGGAGCCATTCGACTGCGGCTAGGCCCGGACCCTTCGCGCCTTCGGCAATGTCGAACGCGGAATAAAGCGAAGCGAGCGCAATGTCTTCGGGGCTGATACCCTTCGCATGGCATTCGTTGGCGAGCCGCCGCTGTAGATTGCGGACCATTTCGATAGCGCGCTCACTGACTGCTTCGTCACGACCCGTCATCATCGTCTCCCGGACCGCCGGGGAAGGCGATCAGGTTGTCGTCATATGCGGCGCGCGCACCTTCGTTGCCCTTGTTGATCGCGCGGCGCTTTGCGGCCTCCCGGTTATCGCCCCCGGCCTGCGCGCGGGTATGGATGCCGAGAGAGCGGCGCATGGCGAGGATCGAAGTAGACCAAGTCGGGCAAGCGCGGGCGCGAGGGTTGGGGACTGCGTTGCCGTGGCTGTTGGTAAGGGAGAAGCCTTCGCTCGCCAGAGTCACCTGCTCGCGCTCCAGCATGACGATCTGCTTGGCGAGCGTTACCAGCAGCCGGATTTTGTGCGCGGTTAGCTCGCTCTTGCTGAACTCCTCGGTCAGCTCGGTGAACACTTTCCGTTCATAGGCGGTGAGGGTCATGTCGGCAGGGACAGTGATCTTCTTGCCGCCCGCCACGATGGCGGCTGCTACGCCTTCCTTGCTGTCCACGCGGGCCTTGCGCGGCTTCTTGGTTTTCACATCGGTGTCGCTCATCTCGTCATCTCCTCAAGCGGTGCCATTTTTCGGGGTTTGATTGTGTATTCGTGACTGCCGCCGGTTCTTCGCTGCCCAAGCGGGAACTTTTAGTGCCCCCCAGGGGGCGGATCGCTGGGCAGGCGCTTGCGATACTTGCGGGCTAGGCGGTTCCAGATGAGGCCGGGATCGCGCGCCGCCGCCTGTCGGATATTGCGCGGCAACTCGCGGGCGAAGGCCGTGGTCGCAGCATCATGGACGTCCGCCTTGCGAAGCCAATTCCAATGCTTCTCGCCCGGTTGCGCTTCAATGGGAACGGAGGGGCCTCGACCTTTCCAATCGCGCACCGTCTTGCCGGGATTGTTCAGCAAGTAAGTGCGAAGCTCTAATGCCTCATTGTCAGGCCGACCGCGAATGCAGCGGGCGATATGAAACTCGAAATCCTCGATGTCGTTCTGGCCGAATGAGCGGGAGTAGTCGGTCATATGTAATTCCTTGGAGAGGGGGGAGGGACCTTCGGGCCTCCCCCTCCCCTTACGTAGTAAGGGGCCGGGTCAGAGGCGAAGCTGGGGCGTAGGAAAATCAGTGACTTAGCCAGCATTCGGGCGAGCTGGGGCGACACTGAGGCGAGAGCACTCGGGCGTAAAGAAATCAGTAACTTAGGCGCGATCCGCTGACACTGAGGCGACACTCGGGCGACACTGGGGCGAAGGCGATCAGAACGGTTCATCGCTGACCTCCACCTGTCGAATTTGAGCGAGGCCATCGGCCTTGTGACCCGGCGATCCGGGCTTGGGGTAATCGAGTTCAACTTGCTCAATGATCCCGGTCGCCAGCAGCCGTTCCATCGCCGCCCGGAAATGCTCGACGGTTATTCCATCGGCATTCGGCATGAGCGCGAACGCTTTGGGCGCGAAGCTCGAACCAGCTTGAACGTGCTTGGACACTGGGCGATGGTCCGCGTTCCGCGCTGCGAGGCATTCGAGGAAGCGTTGATCTTCGTGACGTTCGCGTGCCGTTGCCGAGTTTTCGCCCGCCGGGATTTCAGCTTCCAAGCGGAACGCGCCGCGATGCCAACGCAGGTCCAGCGGCTCTTCCATCCGCGCATAATTCGCTTTCGCCAAGCGAAGCCGCCTTGCGTCGGGATCGCCTTCGACTGTGTCGAGATGGATATGCGATCGAACTTGGTTCTGAAACGCGGTCGAGCCGGAATAGCTATCCCCGGCCTTGTTCGGGTGACTGATTAGGATGATCGCTGCCCCGGTTTCGAGCGCGAGGGAGTTTAGAAGCCCGATAAAACCCGCAACGTGCGCGCGGATATTCTCGTTGCCCTCGAAAAAATGGGCCACGTTGTCGAGCACCACGAACCGCGCTCCGGTGTCGAGGATGTGCTGTCGTATGACCTCGAATAGCGGCAAGACCACGATCTTGTTCGTCTGTAGATCGACACGCACGAGGCCCTTGTCTCGAAGCGCCACGAGCGAACACAGAAACAGGTTGTCTCCGATCCGCTCAAGACTGGCATTAGCCGCATTCGCCGCGCCGATCAGGCGACGGGTATTTTCCGCGTCGTCATCCTCAGCAGTGATATAGATCGAGGTCGCTTGCGTTGTGGAGAGGCCGTATGCCCGCGAGCCAAGCGCGACACAGGTGGAGAGATAGAGCGCGATGTGCGACTTGCCCGCGCCTCCGGGAGCCGTGAACATCGTAACGAGGCCAGCGGGAACGGCCTTGGCGACGATGAATTCGCGTTGGCCCGGTGCTGCGCCCGAAAGCGATCCGGCAGAGGTCAGCGAGATTTCAGGCTTCTCGCGCTCGCTATCGACCCTAGGAGCGTTTGCATCGCCATCGGCAGGACTAGACCCTGAGCCGCGCGCTGCAACAGCCTCTACGGCCTTTAGGAGGTCGCCTTTCGTGCGGCCTTCTTCGAGCCAGTCAGTTACGTCCTCCTTCTGGCGCAGGCCGACCAGTGAAAGCATAACGACGCGACGCGCGCCCTTCCGCAATCGGGCTGCGAGCTTTGGGCCGCGTTTCGCACCGACTGGATCCCGGTCGAGCAGGACACAGACATTTCGATCAGCGAAGTATCGGTTGAAGCTAGGTTGCCACTTACTCGCGCCGCCGAAGTTGGTTGTGGCGATCAGGTCGAGGTCGAGCAGCGTCTCAACGTCCTTCTCGCCTTCGCATAAGAACACCCACTCATCTGGCCGCTCGCTCGCCGCCGCGATCAATTCGGGCAAGCGATACAACAGCGCGGGTTCATCGCCCTTGCCAATCTCGAAGCGCTCCAGACCCGCGTGGCGATAGAATGCCTCCGGGTTTTCCTGTTGCGAGAGCTTCAGCATATCGAGCGCGCCAGCGAACCGCCGCCCGGTCAAGAACGCCTTATCGCCATCAAACCGTCGCCCTTTTAGGATCGAATAGGCATAACGGCCATCTTCGTGATGATAGTGGTATTCCGCCTCTAGGGCTGTGTCCCTGTCCCACTGCGGCTTGTCTGGATCGCCTTCGGACCACGATCCTTCAACTCGACCTGTCATGGCGCGCACCTTCTAATTGACGCGCCGCAGTCCGATAGAAGCGAGCGCGGTTGATCTCCGCTTGAGCATGGACGGCCCCGGTCGATGGCTTCGCACCGGGGCCGTTTCGTATTTCAGTCGGCATCGCCCGCCCCAATCACGCGAGGCGTATTGGCAATCGCTTCGTCCACGCGGTCTGCGTAAGTTTTGAGGTCGATCACGAGCGCGAAATTGAACCGCGATCCGCTGATAAAGCCCGTCCGCAATTCGGCCTGATCGTATGGGAGCGTGCTGACGTTGCCGTTGACGGTATAGATCACTGCCCACTGCTCGACTTGCGGCCTGTGCTGGTGCGCTTCCATGACCCGGCGCGCGATCCGCGCGGCCAGAGGGGTTTTGAAATCGGCTGAAACGAGGTCCGACATGAGGGCGAACATCGCGGCTTGTAGCGACGAGAAGAGGCGCGGCTTCCCGTTCTCAGAAGGCTTGTTCGGAAGGACGGCAGCAAGACTTTGATCGCGCTCCGCTGCCTGTCGCCAGTGCGCGATATTCGCGTGGTAAGTCGGCGCGACCTCCGGCATTACGGCGGGCGGAATAAGAATGGTGTTGTTGAACATTGTAGTTTCTCCTTCGATTGAGCGAGGAGGAGAAAGCGCCACCCTCGATTCAAAGAAAACTGCGACCGCTAGGATTTTTTTCGCGCGCCTTTTCTCGCGGAATGCGCGGCCACCTGGCCCAGCGTCATGTCGCGCAAGGGGAGCCTATTCGCGGTCCACAGATCGCGGGCCGCACCGAAGGCTTCGTGCTTCGATCCGAATGTGCGGGGAGCGCCCACGCCGGAGGCTGGGGCCGGGTTTATTGAGACGGTGTAGGCGAAGCCCACAGGCTCGATAACCACGAACGGCCCTTTATAGCGCGGCGGCGCTTCGTCATCAGCCATAGCTGGCTCACGCGCACGGGCGTTCGGGTCGTTCGCGCTGTTCCCGCTCAGCCTTACGCTTGTCGAGCCAATCGTGAACCTCGCTCGCTAGCCATCCTTTAGATCGAGGTCCAAGCTGGATGGGCGGGCTTAAGCCGTGCTCAGCTATCAGCCGCTCAATCGCGTTGCGCGAGAGGCCAAGCAATTCCTGCAAATCACGTTGTCGATATACAAGCCGTTCCGGGCTTGTCGGTTGAGTATTGGCGGTTTCCGTCATGTCGCGTCCTTCGCGTTGGGGGCGACACCAAGAAGTTACTCCCGGCATCAGAAGGACTCGGAAAGATTCACATATCCACGCCAAAAACTAGAACGTTTCGTCGCAGGGAATGCCTCAACTCATCGACGAATTGGCACAATTTCTGCTCCGGCCCGCGAATCACCCTCAGAAAACGCAGACCAATCGGCCATGAGTCGCGCACGTTTCTCGAATAGATCGCCGCGCCGATAAGCGGCCTCGACCGCGTTGCTGACCGTATGTGCCAGCGCCATCTCGACAACCGCATCCGGGTAGCTGGTAGTTTCCGCCGCCCAATCCCGGAAGGTCGAACGGAAGCCGTGCACGGTGAGATCGTCGCGCCCCATGAGCTTGAGCGTCTTGAGCATCGCCATGTTCGAAAGCGGCTTGCCCCGGTTTTGTGGGCTCATGAAAACATAATCGCCCTCGGTATCGCGGGGCAGCGATTTGAGCAGTCGAACAGCAATGTCGTTCAGCGGGACGCGGTGATCCTTGCGCGCCTTCATTCGCTCAGCCGGGATTGTCCAGACTGCCTTGTCCAAATCAATCTCTGACCATGTAGCGCCTAGGGCTTCGCTGGTGCGAGAGGCCGTTTGGATCGTGAATTCTAGAGCGCGGGCCGCGATCCCCTCTCGATCCCGTAAGGCTGCGATGAAATCTGCTAGCTGATCGTAGGGTAGGGCGGGATGATGCCGCACCTTCTGCACCTTCGTAGCCTTCGGAAACAGGTGATCGAGGTTGCCGCGCCAACGCGCCGGGTTATCGCCGGATCGAAGGTCCATTGCGGTGGCGAAATCGAGCACCTTTTCCATCCGCTCTCGCACGCGCTTCGCGGTTTCCGCCTTTGTGGTCCAGATGGGTTCGAGCGCTGCGAAAATGTCGGCAGTCACGATGCTCGAAACGTCCATCTCGCCAATCTTGGGATTGGCGTAGGTCTTGAGGGTCGAGCGCCATTGTTTCTCGCTCTTGTCGTTCGTCCATCCCGCCCGGAGCGAAGCGATGCACTGTTCAGCGACCTCAGCGAATGTCGTGATACGGGCCTTCGATACCTTTGTGCGGTCAGCAAGCGGATCGACACCCTGCCGGACTTGCTTGCGAAGGTCGCGCACATCCTCTCGCGCTTCGTGAACGGTTTTCTCGTCAGCGGGGCCTAAGCTCATTTCCCTAGAGCGCCCGTTCAACGTGTATCGGAACTCCCAGCGCTCGCGCCCGGTCGGCCCGACAATCAGCCAAAGATTGTTCCCGTCGCCATACTTGCCCGGCTTCTTGTTCTTCAGCCGGAGGAAATTGGCGGTCAGCTTCTCAGTGGTTGTGGGCATATCGAGGCTCCTTTACCCCCGATTTAGCCCCTGAACAACGTGCAAGTCGACAGGTTTTTAGAAGTATCTAGAAAGCGCAACTTCGGAGCGCGGCGCTTCAAAACCCTTGGAAATCCGAGGTTTCTAGGCACCTTTCGGGTTTTCTGGGATAAGGATGATGGCGGAGACGGAGGGATTCGAACCCTCGATAGGATTACTCCTATGGTTCCTTAGCAGGGAACTGGTTTCAACCACTCACCCACGTCTCCGGAACGCAGCTAGCTGCGGAGGCGCGCTATAACGAGGGTCTTTGGGCGCGGCAAGTGGTCCATTGAGAAAGCTGAAAATCGTTCGCCCACCCTCAGCACAGACTCGGTTCGCCGCAATTCCGATTCGCTTCGCCGCCGGTTCATTGCTGCTTCAGGCGCAAAGGACTCTGTTGGAGACTGAATCAATTCGTGCGGTCTGGAGGGATCATGAGCATCGCGGCACAGGTACAATCCCGGTTTCAACAGGCTTTTCTGGCCGCATTGGCGGCGGCTGCTGTCATCGCCAGCCCCGTAAACGCGCAACAAATCGAAACCGTCGACCCTTCGGAAGCCATCGACGGCGATCTTGTTGAACAGCCCGGCGAACAGCCGGTCTATACTGATGAGAGCGGTTATGAATTCGCGCAGGAGCCGCCAGCAAGTGCGCCCGATTCTGGCGCGGACACAGGCACGGCGTCCGATACGGGCACGGTGTACAACAGCGCCCCAACCTGGGCCGATCCGGTGGTAACCTCCGATGATGCATCGGAAGCTGCTTCACAGGCATCGGAAACGCCGGCCATCGCGGCTGCGCAAGGCGATACCTACAAGGAAGACGACCTGATCGGCGCAGCCGAAGGCGTGTTCGGCAAAGGCGCGGAGGGCGTTGCGCGCCTGATTCAGGATCTGCTGAAAAAGCAGGGCGAACCAAACGCCTATATCGTGGGCCGTGAGGCGGGCGGCGCCTTTATCGTGGGTGCGCGCTATGGTTCGGGCACTCTTTATCACAAGGTGGAGGGGCAGCGCCCGGTTTACTGGACGGGGCCGTCGATCGGCATCGATGCAGGGGCCAATGCCGGCAATACCTTTGTTCTGGTCTATAATCTTTACGACAGTGAAGAACTGTACAAGCGTTACCCGGCCGGTGAAGGCCAGGCCTATGTCGTGGGCGGGCTGACGGCCAGTTACATGCGCAAGGGCGATGTGGTCCTGATACCGATTCGCGTGGGTGCTGGTCTGCGGCTTGGCATCAACGCCGGTTATATGAAGTTTTCCAAGAAGCAGCGCTGGCTGCCCTTCTGATCGCACGGGAAAATGCAGCCTGACGGTCTGCAAGAAAATCTGACGCTGGAAAGGCGCACTTAAATCTTGCGACTATAGGCCGCCCTCGGCATGGGGGGACCATGCTCGAGAAACTCCAAGCCCAATCGCCCGACGCGCTGCTTGCGCTGATCAAGCTTTATGCCGCTGACGAACGTGCGGACAAGATCGACCTTGGCGTCGGTGTGTATCGCACCGGACAGGGCGACACGCCTGTATTTGCAGCAATTAAGGCGGCAGAGGCCAGGCTGGTCGAAGAACAGGATAGCAAGAGCTATCTCGGCCCGGAGGGCGATCTGGGCTTCGTCCATGCACTCATGCCGTATATTTTCGGCAAAGATGCGACCATGGGCGGCCGGATCGAAGGGATGCAGACGCCCGGAGGCACCGGCGCTGTGCGCCTCGCAGTGGCTGTCGCGCAAAAGGCCGGAGTGAAGACCATCCACATGGGCGTGCCCAGCTGGCCCAACCATGCGCAGATTTTCTCCGACGTTGCTCTCGACGTGCGAACTTTCGAGCACGCGAACGAAGACGGCACAGCAAATCTGGAGAACGTCCTGGGCGCGATCCGTACCGCTCAGGAAAATGAAGCCGTGCTGCTTCATGGCTGTTGCCACAACCCGACCGGTATCGACTATACCGATGAACAGTGGGACCAGATCGCTGAAGCACTTTCGCAGAGCAAAGCGCTGGCGATCCTCGACATTGCCTATCAGGGCCTTGGCCGAGGGCTGGAACAAGATGCCTATGGTATTCGCAAGGTTCTGGCCGCAGTTCCGGAGGCCCTGATTGCCTATAGCTGCGACAAGAACTTCGGCATGTACCGCGACCGTGTCGGTGCGCTGTATGTCATGATGAAAGACAGCAGCCTGCTTGATCCCGTGCTTTCGAACCTCAATGCGCTGGCACGGGCCAGCTGGTCGATGCCGCCGGATCATGGCGGTGCAGCGGTGCGCGTTGTCCTGCGCGATGATACGATGACCGCACTATGGCTGGACGAACTGGAAACGATGCGCACCCGGATGCGGCAGGTACGGGATCATCTCGCGGCTGCCGGTGATGTCGGCACGCTCGATCTGCGTCCGCTTGGCCAGCAGAACGGTCTGTTCGCGGTGCTGCCTTTGAACAAAGACCAGATCCAGCGTCTGCGTGATGAGCACGCGATCTACATGGCGGGGTCGGGCCGGATCAATATTGCCGGGCTTCACATGGGCAATATCGAGAAGTTCATCGGCGCGCTGGAAGAAGTGACCAGCTGATCAGGCCTGGTTTCGCAGGCTTTCCATACGCTTGAGATACCGCGCCAGCACGTCGATCTCCAGATTGACCTGGCTGCCCGGAGCCAGCCTGCCGAGAGTGGTCACTTCCCATGTATGGGGAATGATGTTCAGCGCGAAAGTGCAGGAGCCATCGTCATTGTCGGTCACTTCGTTGACTGTTAGCGACACGCCGTCGACGGTGATTGAACCCTTGGGGGCAATATATGCGGCCAGTTCCCTCGGTGCGCGGATTTTCACTGTATGCGAACCGGCGGTTTCGGCGACATCTTCCACTTCGCCAACTGCATCGACGTGACCGGTTACGATATGCCCGCCGAGTTCGTCGCCCAGCTTGAGCGCGGTTTCCAGGTTCAGCTTGCCGCCCGCATCCCACATCGCCCGTGCGGTTTTCGAAACGCTTTCGCCGGATACGTCCACCGCAAACCACGAATTGCCTTTCTCTCCGCCGCGATCGACCACCGTCATGCAGGCGCCGGAACAGGCGATCGACGCGCCGATGGCCATATCCGCCGGGTCGTAAGGACATTCGATCCGGACACGCAGATCACCCAGCTGCTCTGCTGACTGAACGGTGCCGATTGCGGTGACGATCCCGGTAAACATTTACTCTCCTGCGTGAGGTGTTTCGTTAGCGCGCTCATAGGCTTCGTAGGTATCGCTGCCAAGCATACGGCGCTCGGTCATTTTCCACTGTCCATGGGCATCGACGAGGGCGTCTAGGCCGAAATCGCCCAGCGCAGGGATACCGGCACCAAGCAGGATCGGCGCGCGGTATATCTCGATCCGGTCGACCAGCCCCTCGCGCATGAAAGACGCAGCTGCCTGTCCGCCGCCTTCGAGATAGACATACTGCACCTCGTCCAGCGATGCGATCTGCGAGGGTTCGTTGATGATCTTCACCCCGTCGATGGGCACACCGCGCGTCAGCACAACCCGCTGCGGGCTCCTGTCTTCCAGCCCGTTCAGGCGAACGTCCAGCCGGGGCCTGTCTTTCCGCCATGTGCCGCCGCCAACCAATATGGCATCGGCCATCGCCCGGCGAGAATGCACATGCTGCCGCGCGATCTCGCCTGTAATCCACTGGCTTTCGCCATCAGTGCGGGCGATGAAACCATCCAGAGACATGGCGAGTTTCAACGTGACATGCGGGCGCCCGCGCGCCGCTTTGCAGATATAGCCGGCTAGGCTGTGGTCGGCTTCGTTGCACTGGATATGTTCCGTGCGAATGCCGGCATCGATCAGTGTCTGCGCGCCGGCACCGGAAGTGCGGTGGTCGGGGTCCCTGATGGCATAGACTACCCGCGCTGCACCGGACTGAACCAGGATCGCACTGCATGCAGGCCCGCGGTCTGACTTGTGCGCACACGGCTCCAGCGAAACATAGACAGTCGCGCCGCGCGCATGTTCGCCAGCTTGCGCAAGCGCCATTGCTTCGCCGTGAGGCCTTCCGCCGGGCTGTGTCCAGCCCCGGCCAACCACTTTACCGTCTTTGACGACAATCGCGCCGACCGCCGGGTTGGGCCGGCTCTGCGGCCTGCCGCGCGAACCAAGCCGCGCAGCTGCCGCCAGCCAGCGCCGGTCACTCTGCAGCGTCGCCACCTGTCGTGCCAGCTTCGGAGTCGCCTGAACTGGAATTGCCGGGATCGGACTGACTGGTGCTTGTCTCAGCAGCGGCTTCTTCGCGCGCCTGTTCTTCAGCGGCCTGCCGCTCGATCTCTTCAGGGTCCATCCCGCTTGCACGGGCCAGCGCGCGGTACATTTCCTTGCGCCGTTCTTCGCGGGCAAGGAACTGTGCCTCGCGTTCATCCTTCTTGCGCTGATTTTCGATGTTGGTTTCGATAATCTCTGCATCGGTCCGGTCTGGCGCGAAACTGGTGATGTAAGTCACGGTCGGGCTAGGCGGCGGGCCTCTCACCTCTTCTTCTGTAAACAGATAGAGAAGGCAAAAGGTCATGAGCATCGACACGCCGAGAATTGGCAATCGATACGGCTGCGGGCGGCTGAATTCCCGCCAGAAATCGGCGATCCCGGGCAGGGGATTCAATCTTCTGATAAGGCGCATGGGCTTCATATAGGGTGGCACGGCACTTGGTGCCAGATATTTGCGGAATGCAATGCTATCCGAAGGCGCGATAAAGTGTGCGTCCGTGAAGTTTCAACCAGCCATTTGCCGCGTCGATGTCTCCTTCGAAAATTTCATCCAGGAACCTGTGAAACGCAGGGCTGTGATCGAAATGGACCAAATGGGCAACTTCGTGCGCGACCACTGATCGCCGGACCTCGTTCGGGGCCATAACCAGCCGCCAGTTGATCCGCACCGCGCCGCTTTCAGAACAGCTCCCCCATCGCCGCTGCGCACGCGAAAGTTTCAGTTCTGGTGCGACCTTACCCGCTGCGGAACAATAGTCGGCAAGGTCATAGGTTATCAATTCGATGGCCTGTGCGCGCAGCCATTTTTCCAGCCGACTGGGCAGGCTGGCTTCCGGACCGCCGACCCGAATTCTGGTGCCGTCTATTTGCGGAGCCCGGCCGTGCAGCGGGCTCCAGTCAATGGTCAGATGGTCGCCTCGATGGGGAATGGTGCCGCCTGGACGAGGCGGGGCGGTTCGCTCTGTCTTGGCGTGCTGTGCCTCCAGCCATTCGGTGCGTGAATGGATGAAAGCCATCGCTTCAGATGTTCGCCCCCAGCGAGGCATGGTCAGCCTGACTTCCCTGCCATCGGGGGCCAGGCGAAGAACCATGCGTTTGGCCGACGGGTGGCGCCGGATCGCAACCGGAAGAATTTCTCCGCCGATCTCCACGCTCGGTTTATCGTAGTTTTTTCTGATCCAGTCGATCATTTCGCACCGTCGGATCCGGCATCCCAATCCACCAGATGGTGTTCCAACGGGCCGGCATCAGTTTCGCTAATGACGCGGCCAGCCACGGATACACCGGCATGTTTGACGGTTTCGGGATCGCCGGAAATGAGTGGGTGCCAGTCCTTCAGCGGCTGACCATCAGCCCTCAGACGGTACGCGCAGGTCTTTGGCAGCCAAGGCACATCCTGCACGATCTTCAGCGTCAGGCGCAGGCAGTCAGGAACGAAAGCCTTGCGGTTGCGATAGTCGCGGCATTGGGCCGTCCCGGTATCGAGCAATTTACACGAAACGTTGGTGTCCTCGATCTCGCCGGTGTCTTCATCTTCGATCTTGTGCAGGCAGCAGCGCCCGCAGCCATCGCACAGCGCCTCCCACTCTGCGCGGTCCAGCTGTTCGAGCGGAAGCTCCCAGAATTTCTCTCTCAACGCACCCACTTTGCGAGTTCCGCGGCAACTGCTTCTGGCCCGTCATCTGTCGGCAGCGTGGCAATGGCGTCGCCATCCGGGCTGAACAGATAGGTGATCGTCGTATGATCCATCAGGTACCCGCCACCTTCCGATTCTTCACCGCGGTTGTACTGGACGAAAAAATTTTTTGCCGCCTGTTCTAGCTGCTCAGGCGTGCCCGACAGGCCAATCAGGTTGGGATCGAAATTGTCGGTGAACTCGCGCAGCACCTCTGGCGTGTCGCGCTCCGGATCGACCGAGACAAACAGCGGCTGAATTGTCTCGGCGAGATCCGGATGATCCTTCGCATACAAACTGATCCCGCGAGAGAACCGGCTGACGTCGGTGGGGCAATAGTCCGGGCAATAGGCGTAGCCAAAATAGACCACACGCCATTTTCCGGCGTAATCTTCCCATGTGCGGGAAGCACCATTCTCATCCGTCAGTTCGAAACCGCCCTTGATTGCCGAGCCGTAAAGCGGCGCGGATTTCAGCGGCGGCTGGGGCGACTGCGCGGTCTGATCACCGCAGGCGGAAAGCAACAGCCCAGCGGCCAGTACTGCGGTGGGGGCGAAGCGGGCGAAGAATGTTCGAATAGGGTTCGGCATAGCGTACGGGTTCATGCTCTGCTAATTGCTGGCGGGCAAGGGGACGAATCTGTCCCATAAGTAATTTCTGGTTGGAGAATGAAAATGGCCCGCGCCGTTTTCCGTAAGATTTTTGCAATTGCAGCCTTGTCGCTCACGCTCTCCGCAGCGCCGGCGGCCGCACAATTGTATTCTGATGGATATGAATTCCTGAAAGCGGTGAAAGACCGTGACGGCGACAAAGTGACGCAGGCCTTGAACGAGCCGGGCAGCGTCATCGTCAACACACGCGACATCACTTCGGGCGAATCGGCCTTGCATATCGTAACGAAGCGCCGCGATGTGACATGGATCAAATTCCTCGCGCAGCGAGGGGCAAATCCCAATATCCGCGACAAGAACGGAGTGACGCCGCTTCAGATTGCATCCTCGCTTGGATTTATCGACGGGGTAGATGCGCTGATTGCCGCCGGGGCCGATGTCGATGAGAGCAACACTGCTGGCGAAACGCCTTTGATTGCGGCTGTTCATCGCCGCGATACCGCGCTGGTCAGGCTGCTGCTTTCCAAAGGGGCGAACCCCGACCGCAGCGACAATTCGGGGCGCACGGCGCGCGACTATGTACAGCTGGTCAACGGGAACTCGCAGCTCCTGAAAGAATTCGAAGATGCAGATGCAGAGCGTGCCTCTGCCAAGGAAGTGAAGAATTACGGGCCCATATTATGACAGTTGATGCTGCCGATCTGACGCTTGACGAACTGCGCGTCGAAATGGCCCCGCTCGTCGCTGAGGCAGCTGTATTTGACGGGTGGACCGCCGCCGCTGTCGAGCAGGCAGCAAAAGATTTTGGCGCTGACCCGGACGTGGCGAGGCTGGCGTTTCCTGGCGGCGCTATGGATATGATCGACGCATGGATCGCTTCGGTGGATGGCCGGATGGCGGACGCACTGCCGGCTGATGTTCTGGCCAAGATGCCGATCCGAGAACGGATCAGGAGCTTGGTCCAGTTTCGGCTGGATGCAATCACCGGACAAGAGGAAGCGCTGAAGCGGGCTTCGGCAATAATGGCCATGCCGCAGAATGCCCCGCAGGCACTCAAGACCGGCTGGCGCAGCGCAGACCTGATGTGGCGGCTCGCAGGCGACACGGCGACGGATTACAATCACTATACCAAGCGTACGATCCTGGCGGGAATTTACGGTGCAACACTGGCCGTTTTTGCCGACGACGCGAGCGACGGCAAAGAGAAAACGAGAGCGTTTCTGGATCGCCGCATCGAAGGCGTCATGAAATTCGAGAAGGTGAAGGCAAAATGGCTTAATCCGGATCGCGAGACATTCAGCATCTCGCGTTTTCTTGGCCGCCTCCGCTACCCGTCGAGTTAATGATAATCAGTTGCAAATAGCGCGCCTCTCTGGCAGCGCGCCGCTATGGATTTGGCACCGACTACACTGGATCGAATCGCACGCGGCAAACGCGCCACCATCACCCGCGTTCATTGGGAGGATCTTGCCCCCGAGGAAGCAAAAAGGCTTCGCGCGCTAGGTCTGGATGTCGGCGCGCGTGTGGCAGTCGCTCACCGCGGTGTTTTCGGCACCAGCGATCCAATTGCATTGATGGTCGGACGTATGACAATCGCTGTCAGAAAAGTTCACGCTTCTGCGATGGAGGTGGATCCATCATGACCCGCACACGCACCGCCGCTCTGGTGGGTAACCCCAATGCCGGGAAAAGCGCGCTATTCAATGCGCTGACCGGCGCCCGGCAAAAGATCGCCAACTATCCCGGCGTCACCGTGGAACGGAAAGCCGGACGGATATCCCTGCCGTCGGGCGAAAGTATCGAACTGCTCGATTTGCCGGGCAGCTATTCGTTTGATGCGACCAGCCCTGATGAAGAAGTCACCCGCAAAGTCGTGATGGGTGATCTGGACGGGCAGGATCAGCCGGATGTTCTGATCATCGTGCTCGATGCCGCAAATATCGAACAGCATCTCGTCTTCGCGCAGGAAGTGATCGAGCTGGGCATCCCCACGATCGCCGCGCTCAACATGGTCGACTTGGCCGAACGCGACGGGCTGACGCTGGATGCAGACGCGCTGGCGGGAGCCCTGGGTGTACCGGTCATCCCAACAGTCGCCGTGCGCCGCAAAGGGCTGGCGCAACTGACAGAAGCGATTGCCGATGCAGAAAAGCAGCGCGAAGAGCATCCGAACCCAGAACCGAAGCCGCATCTGACCCTGCCGGAAAGACGCCTGGCTGCGGGCAATATCGCTAAGGCGGCGATCCTGTCGGAAACGGCAGAACGGCGTTTCCACCATGGCCTCGACGGGGTGCTGCTCCATCCATGGCTCGGCCCCCCTATTCTCTTTGTCTTGCTGTTCGTGATCTTTCAGGCGGTGTTCGCCTGGGCGACCCCTTTTGCCGATGGGCTTGAGGCAGGGGTGAGTGCGATTTCAGCGTGGGTAAGCAGCACTTTCCCGCAGAACTTCTTTCGCGATCTGATCACTGAAGGCCTGCTTGCAGGTGTTGGATCGGTCGTAGTGTTCCTGCCCCAGATTATCATCCTGTTCGCATTCATTCTGGTGATGGAAGCAACGGGTTACATGGCCCGCGCGGCATTCGTGATGGACCGGCTGATGGCGAGTGTGGGCCTTTCCGGGCGCAGCTTCATTCCGCTCCTGTCCAGCTTCGCATGTGCCATTCCCGGCATCATGGCGACGCGCAGCATCGCCGATCCGAAAGACCGGCTGACCACAATCCTGATCGCACCGCTGATGACCTGTTCAGCACGCTTGCCGGTCTATCTGATTATCATCGCCGCTGTGATCCCCGAAAGGCAAATCGCACCGCTGATCGGATTGCAGGGGCTGGTGATGTTCCTGCTGTATCTGGCGGGTATAGTCGGTGCCGTGCTGGTGGCGCTGGTTCTGAGGCGCACGGTTACCGCAGGGCGCGCCAGCGGTTTCATCATGGAATTGCCGCGATACCAACTGCCCAGGCTCAGCGATCTGGCGATTGGCCTCTGGCAGCGGGCGTGGGTTTTCCTGCGCCGTGCAGGCACGATCATTTTTGCGGCAACGGTTGTGCTTTGGTTGCTGCTGACTTTCCCCAAGGCTGACATCGGCGAGAGTCAGCTCGACGCATCCTATGCTGGCCAGATATCCGCTGTGGTCCAACCGGTTTTCGATCCGATCGGCTTCAATCAGGAAATGACCCTCGCGCTGGTGCCAGCAATGGCGGCCCGCGAAGTTGCCGTATCATCGCTGGCCACGACCTACGCCGTCGATTCGGACGATGAAAGCGAAGCCGAGGAAGCATTGAAGGAACAGATCGCTGCAAGGTGGAGCTTGCCGACGGCGCTCGCCTTCCTTGCGTGGTTTGTATTCGCGCCGCAGTGCATTTCGACAATCGCGGTTGCGCGGCGAGAGACGAATGGCTGGAAATGGCCGATGTTCATGGTCGGCTATCTGTTCGCGCTCGCTTATGTGTTTGCCGGCCTGACCTATTGGGTCGCAGTGTGGGCCGGTTTGTAGCGAGCCGCTGTCCACACCTTGAGTCAGAAAAACCGACTGGCAATCTGGCCTGCCTCCCAGCGATTAGCTAACCCGTTGGCCAACAGATTCGCGAAGGAAAAGTCTTATGGCAGGCAGCCTCAACAAAGTAATGCTCATCGGTAACCTCGGGGCTGACCCTGAAGTGCGCTCTTTCCAGAACGGCGGCAAGGTCTGCAACCTGCGCCTTGCGACGACCGAAACCTGGAAAGATCGCAACACAGGTGAACGTCAGGAAAAAACAGAATGGCACACGGTTGCCATTTTTTCCGAAGGTCTTGTGAACGTTGCAGAGCGTTTCCTGCGCAAGGGCAGCAAGGTTTACGTCGAAGGCCAGCTGCAGACGCGCAAGTGGCAGGACCAGTCGGGCAACGACCGTTACAGCACGGAAGTTGTGCTGCGCGGTTTCAACGGCACGCTGACGATGCTCGACGGTCCCGGCGGTCAAGGTGGCGGTCAGGGCGGCGGCCAAGGAGGCGGAAATTACGGCGGCGGCGCATCGGGCGGTGGCTCGGGTGGTGGTTCAGCCGGCGGCTCCGGCGGTGGCTGGAACCAGGGCGGCGGCAATGGCGGCTCTGGCGGAAGCTCGGGCGGCGGTTCCAATTACGATGATCTGGACGACGATATTCCGTTCTGATCAGCCGAACAATCGCGCTGTCACATTGGCCCACCATGGGCCGCCAGCGATGGTGAATTTGGCTATCATAGCCAGAACGAACAAGGAAAAGGCCGTCACTGTCGCCCAGTGCGGCCTTTTTTGCATCTTCCAGTCATGCACAAAAAAAGCGGCATAGAGCGCAAGATGTAGCGCCATTATCACCGGGGGCGGTCCGCCGAATGACAATACCAGCCTTGCGGCCGCAGGATCGAGCATCATGAGCCCGGCCAGCAGCATCAGCCGTTTGTGAGCCTGCGCATTTTTCCGGTTCCAGAATGCCAGCGCATAAATGATCACGAAATTGATGATGTCGGTGACGGGGAATATCGTTGACCCCGCGCCGTCCATCCCGGCGATCGAAAACTCGGGCCGGGCATAGGCTTCTCTGGTGATCCAGTAACCGAGCGCAACGATTAGTGCGGCGAACGCCAGGCTGATCATTCCAAGCCGCTTGTGGAGTGCCCAATTGCCGCCCGCGATCAGGCGCGGCTGAACAATCAGCAGGACATACCAGCCAAGAAATACGGTGCCGTGGGCCAAAATCAGGGGATTTGCGAGAGAGCCGAAGGCCGTACCGGTCAATTGCGCGGACCCGAAACCGGCGATCACGATCGCGGTCAGCACAATCGCCATACGCTGATAAAACGGCTCGCCTGCCTTGATGCTCGCCATTGCCGCCATCCCCCGGTGGTCAAAAAATCAGCGGCCCGGGGGAAAGCTGCCACAGCTAGCCGATTGCAGCAAGTTCGCAGGTTCTGCGGTGCCTGGCTTAGTCCTTTTTCAGTGCGGCGAGCATTTCAGCCAGAGGACCATTTTGTTCACCCTCTGTGACGATGCCTTTTTCTTTTCGCGCCGTGTCGGCACGTGGGCCAGTGGCGTAGGGGTCGATTGCCAGCCCAAAAGTCTGGGCGATTGCTTCGCCCAGATCGAATGTATCGCCGCTAAATTCGATTTCGTCGAAATCGTCCACGTCGAGTTCGATCTCTTCGTCAGCAGATACCACCGATGGGGGCGGGGCGGCGGGAATGAACCTGATATCGATCGTATCTTGCACGGACACCGGGAAATCTTCCCCGGACACTGCGCAAGGTTGCAGCCAATCCGCCTTCAGGCTTCCCTCGGCGGCAATGTGGCCGCCTTTGGGCGTGAGCATGACTTCGGCCCGAAGCGACTTGATCTCCGACAGAGAAAACCGCTCGGCGAGCGCAACGCGCTGCGCCTCGCTCGCTTCGATAATGTAGGGGTCTTCCTTCAGCGTCTTGGTCTTGACGGGGAAATGCAGTTCGCTTTCAATCATGCAGCAATCTCTCCAGCCAGTATCTGTTCGTGGCTGCGGCCTGCCAGCCGCTGTGCGAGCTCAATCAGCGCCCTGCCCATTACGGACGGGTCAGCCCCGTCATTCAGTCGCGCATTGCGTTCAACCGCGCCGGCCATTTCCGCCTCGTTCGCTGGCAGGGCGCTGCGAAAGGCGCCCATCCGGCCGCCGTGCGCCTCCATCAGCTTTCCCATTTTTTTGCCCAAGGTCGGATCGCCGAGCCCGGTTTCGCGCAACTGCCCATCCATATCGTCAACGAACAATTCGGTAAGCCGGGCGGTGGCGGGCAACATGTCAGGCTCATTTTCGATCCTCAGCATCACCAGCGCCAGAACGCTTGAGATCATGTCGAACCTGCCTTCGACCGTGTCGGCTGCGCCGTAGTCGCGGTACCAAATCGGATCGCGCGCCTCGCCGACAACCCAAAGGTATAGCGGCTTAAGCTCGTCCTTAGGATCCTGGGCAGTGCCGAATAGCCTGGACAGGAAAGAGGTTCTGGTTGGTTGGGGCGATCTGTTTGTTTGGGACAAGGGGTCATTCACCTGCAATTGCGGCCGTGCCATCTGGACCGCGGAATATTGAGCCGTTCAGCGGCAATTCAAGCCGCCGCCGACACACGCTGGCAATTACTGCCCAAGCGCATGGTTGCATGGCGGTTGGCATCGCCGTAAGGCTTCGCCTGAATATAGGTTTTGAGCCCGTAATTCCAAGGTGCGTTTCAGCGCCGGATGCGGGCGACACGAAAAGGTTTATTTGAATGACTGTAGGCAAGCGTTTTTCTCGCAAGATGATGACAGCCACTTTGCTGCTTGGCGCGTCCGCAGCAATGGCGGGTTGCTCGTCCATCCGCGAGAACCGCGGTTATATTGTCGATGAAACCCTGATCAGTTCTGTTCAGCCTGGTATCGATAACCAGCAGTCGGTCGTGGCCACGCTCGGCCGTCCTACCTTCACCAGCCAGTTCGGCGACCAGACCTGGTATTACGTTTCTAGCGTTACAGGACGCAAACCGTTCGTACGCCCGCGCATCCGGCAACATATGGTGCTGGCCGTGAAATTCGACGAAGGCGGCAATGTGGTTGCTGCTGATCGCAGCGGACTTGATCAGGTGGTCTATCTCCAGCCCGATGGGGACGAGACGCCGACGCTCGGCCGTGAACGTAGCTTCTTCGAAGATCTGTTCGGCAATATCGGTCAGGTCGGTGCGCCTGGTGCCGGCGGCGGTGCCGGCCCTGGACGTTAAACCTAACCCGGCCTTCCGAAAAGTCCCGACAAGCGCGTAGCTTGATCGCAGGCACAGGCTCCCCATATCCGGGAATATGAGCACAACAGACAATCCGCACGGTCTCGTCCAGTGGCATGGGACTACCATCATCGGCGTAAAAAAGGGCGGTAAGACCGTCATTGCCGGGGACGGGCAGGTTTCCATGGGCAATACCGTGATGAAACCCAATGCCCGCAAGGTGCGCCGTATCGGTGAAGGCGGGAAAGTCATCGCCGGTTTTGCCGGCGCTACTGCTGACGCCTTCACATTGTTCGAACGTCTTGAGAAAAAGCTTGAGCAGTACCGCGGCCAGTTGATGCGTGCGGCAGTCGAGTTGGCGAAGGATTGGCGAACCGACAAATACCTTCGCAATCTTGAAGCGTTGATGATCGTCGCTGACGAAGAAAGCCTTCTTGTGCTAACCGGCAATGGCGATGTTCTGGAACCGGAAGGCGGGATCACGGCGATCGGTTCGGGCGGCAATTATGCTCTCGCAGCGGGCCGTGCGCTCGACCAGTACGAAGACGATGCTGAACTGATCGCGCGCAAGGCGATGCAGGTCGCAGCCGACATTTGCGTATTCACCAACGGCAATGTGACCGTAGAAACCATTTAAGAGAAAATATGACCGACGCACTCACCCCCAAGGCGATTGTCGCCGCGCTGGATGAACACATCATCGGCCAGAAGGACGCAAAGCGGGCAGTCGCTGTGGCGCTGCGTAACCGCTGGCGCCGCCAGCAGCTCGGCGACGAACTGCGCGACGAGGTCACGCCGAAAAACATCCTGATGATCGGCCCCACCGGCTGCGGCAAGACAGAGATTTCTCGCCGTCTTGCAAAACTGGCTGAGGCTCCGTTCGTAAAGGTCGAGGCGACCAAATTCACGGAAGTGGGTTATGTCGGGCGCGATGTTGAGCAGATTGCCCGCGATCTGGCTGAAGAGGCGATCCGCCTTGAAAAAGAGCGCCGCCGCGAGGCTGTGCGCGAAGCGGCGTCCAAGGCGGCGATGGACCGTTTGCTGAATGCCCTCGTCGGGGAGAACGCGAGCGAGGCGACCCGTGAGAGTTTCCGCGAGCGTATCACCGACAATTCGATGAACGATACCGAAGTCGAAATCGAGGTGCAGGATGCGCCATCCATGCCCATGGATATCCCCGGCATGGGCGGCAATATCGGCATGATCGATCTGAGCGACATGATGGGCAAAGCCTTTGGCAAGGGCAATGCCAAGCGCCGGAAGCTCAAGGTCCCCGACGCGTGGGACAAATTGGTCGAAGAAGAGGCCGAGAAACGAATGGATCAGGACGATGTAGCCCGCGTCGCCCTGGAAAATGCAGAGACCAACGGGATCGTGTTCCTCGACGAAATCGACAAGATTGCAGTCAGCGATGTGCGCGGCGGTTCCGTCAGCCGCGAGGGGGTCCAGCGCGACCTGCTCCCGCTGATCGAAGGGACGACCGTGGCAACCAAGTATGGTCCGATGAAAACCGACCACATCCTGTTCATCGCAAGCGGCGCGTTCCACGTCGCCAAGCCATCTGACATGTTGCCGGAACTGCAGGGGCGCTTGCCGATCAGGGTTGAATTACGGGCTCTCACCGAAGAAGACTTCGTCCGCATCCTTGCGGAAACTCGCGCCAATCTGGTTGCGCAGTACAAGGCGCTGCTCGGGACGGAGGATGTAACGGTCGAGATCAGCCAGGATGCGATCGTCGAAGTCGCCAAGATTGCCGCACAGGTGAATGAAAGCGTCGAGAACATTGGTGCCCGCCGCCTGCAGACTGTCATGGAAAAGCTGCTGGAAGACCTTAGCTTCGAAGCCGAAGACCACGCCGGTGAAACGATCGTGATCGATGCACCATATGTGCGGGAGCGGCTGTCTGAACTTGCTGAAGATACTGACCTCAGCAAATACATTCTCTGATGGCGCAGGTCCGCGATCCGGCTGCCATGATCGCGCAAATGTCGCCGCTGCTGGACCAGGTGCGCTGGTGTTTCGTCACGGTCAGCAACCCTGGTCAGGCAATTGAGCTAATGCGGCGTGCACTCGCGACTTTCCGCGAGGAAGAAGGGTTGTCCCTGATCGTGCCAGCTGATGCCGCACATGAGGCTGATTTGGCCGCTGCATCTTACAGGCGGATCATTCTGCAGGTGCATTCAGCGCTGGACGGGGTGGGGCTGACAGCGGCCGTGTCGACGGCGCTCGCGGATGCTGGAATCGCCTGCAACGTCGTTGCCGCATTTCACCACGATCATATCTTCGTACCCGAAGAATATGCGGAGCAGGCATTGGCTATCCTTGAACGGCTGGCTGCCTCGGCGGGCTAGCGAATATCACTGTGCAATATCACCGCGCGATGGGCAGCACTTGGATCATTCCTCGTTTTGTTGCCGCGCCCACATTTCTGCATAGAGACCATCCATCTTCAACAGGTCGGTGTGCGTTCCCCGCTCTGCCAGTTTACCCTGATCGAGAACTAGGATCTCGTGCGCGCTTGCCACGGTGGACAGGCGGTGAGCGATCGAGAGTGTCGTCCGGTGGCGCGAGATACGGTCTAGCGTGGCGAGAATGTCCTGTTCCGTCCGGCTATCGAGCGCGCTTGTAGCCTCGTCCAGCATCAGGATGGGCGGATCCTTTACCAGCGTCCGCGCAATGGCAACCCTCTGTTTCTCTCCGCCAGACAGTTTGAGGCCGCGCTCTCCAACTTCCGTTTCGAAGCCCTGAGGCAATGCTTCGATGAAGGGCATGATCGCGGCATCGCGGGCGGCACTGCGAACAGCATCCTCTCCCGCGCCGTCCTTGCCATAGGCTATGTTGTAACCGATTGTGTCGTTGAACAGAACGCTGTCCTGCGGGACGATCCCGATCGCTTCGCGCACGCTCGCTTGTTTGACCGTTGCGATATCCTGTCCGTCGATCAGGATGCGGCCCGACCACGGATCGTAAAAACGGAAGAGCAGCCGGGCGATGGTTGATTTACCCGCGCCTGAGGGGCCGACGATGGCGATATTGTCACCGGCCGGGACTTCGAAGCTCAACCCGTTCAGAATAGTGCGATCCCGCTCATACCCGAAAACGACATTTTCGAATGCAACTGTGGGCCGGCGGATTATCAGAGCCGGCGCACTCGGCGGATCTTCGACCTCGACATCTGTATCCATCAGCCGGAACATTTCAGCCATGTCGATCAGGCCTTGGCGGATCGTGCGGTAGACCCAGCCAAGCATATCCAGCGGCCGGAACAGCTGCATGAGGTAGGTGTTGACGAAGACCAGGTCACCGACTGTCAGCTCCCCCTTGCTCCAGCCCCAGACGGTGTAAGCCATCGCACCTGCCATGAGCGCATTGGTGATGAACGACTGGGTGATGTTGAGCAGGCCCAGCGAATTTTCGCTTTTCACTGCAGCCTGCGCATAGGCCCTTGCCGCCGAGGCGTAGCGTTCTTCCTCGCGGCTTTCCGCGCCGAAATACTTCACGGTCTCATAGTTCAGCAGGGAATCTACGGCCCGGTCCAGCGCGCGCCCATCCAGATCGTTCATCTGTTTGCGCAGCTTGGTCCGCCATTCGGTGATCCAGCGTGTCACCGCGATATAGGCAACCACGGTGAAGCCGGTGGCCGCGACGAGCTCCCATCCGAAATTGATATAGAAAATCACTCCCACTGCGATCAGTTCGATCACAGTCGGAGCAATGTTGAACAGTAGGAAATAGAGCATGGAATCGATGCTCTTGGTTCCGCGCTCGATCGTCTTGGTGATTTCGCCGGTGCGCCGCGACAGATGGAACCGCAGGCTCAACTTGTGAAGGCTTTGAAAAACATTCTCGGCCAGCTGACGGGTCGCGTCCTGGCCCACCCTTTCGAATGTTATGTTGCGCAAATTGTCGAACACCAGGCTGGTGAAGCGCCCGAGCACGAATGCCAGAACGAGCGCCATTGCCACCATGACAGCCTCATTATTCTGAGTGGTCATCGTATCGACGGCATTTTTATAGGCAAATGGCAGTGCGAGAGTGGTGGCCTTCGCTGCCAGCACAAAGAAGACTGCAATCACGATCCGCTTTTTCAAGCCGGGATTGTTGTGGGGCCAGAGGTAAGGGAGAAACCGCCTCAGTGTGCTCCAGCTGTCATGGTCGGCGGGCGTTGGCGTGGCGGGATCTGGTGGCATAGTCCGTTATGTGGAGATGAATGAACCCTGCCGCAATGGCCGGAGCTTGGCGAGGCAGGGCGCACGGTGCACCACCCGCTCAGCCGAAGGTGATCTTTCTTCGAGTCGACACAGTATCAAAATAGAGTCAATGCCTTCCCGCGTATGCTATCAATCAACTCGTCCCCTGAATAATTCAAATCGTCTCGAATATTTACAAGTCAGCTTTCCAAATCATTTTGGTTTAACCACAAAAGGCGTGCATCTACTTTGATGCATTCTAGGAAAGGGACGCAAAATGAAGAAGCTTTCTATGAAAATTACCGGACTTGCCTTTGTCATGGCATTTTCGGCTTCCCAAGTTCAGGCGCAGTACGCGAATGATGAGGCGTTTATTCAATGCATGCAGGATTGTCAGGACTGGCAGCCCGACGCACAAACCGTCCGTCAGTGCGAAAACTGGTGCTATGCGTACTACAATCCCAACTGATAATTAAGCGGTGAGCAGCCCGGGTCGCTGAGGATTTCTTGGTTTGAAGTTCTGCCGCTCCCGGGCCGCTTGCCCCTCACCCCTGTTCCGACGCTAAAGTCGCGAGGGCATAATGCTGCCCCGGAGCGGAGCGCGCCTGCGCGAATTGGCTGGGAGATCGAACAGGACTGTCCGGGTCGCAAAGTCGATCGCCACTCTGTCAAACAGGCGCAGGTCCCGCATTCCGAGTATCAGTGCAGGGCGGCCATTTAAGCCGAGGGCGGTGAAGGCGGGACTTTCCGTAAAAGTGATCGCGAGATTGCTCAATTGCATATCCTGGATCTCGAGCCCTTTGGCTACGTGGACATCGCCAAGAATCTCCGCACCGTTCACATCTGTCGAACTCCGCTGTTCCAGTTTTCGCGCGCGCAGACGCTGTTTCAGCTTCATATTGCCAAAGCTGCTCTGTGCGCCAGTGTCGATGATGACCGCAGTGCGGACGCCATCTATCTCTGCGCTGGTAATCACGAGCCTGCCCAGCTTGTGGCGTGCGCGGACGACAATTTCATATCCGCGGTTGCCGCCGAGAACCTCGGCATCGTTCACGGAGATCGTGTCTGCGCGAAAGTCGATCATCACGCGCAGGTCCTGGAGGCTGTCCAGCCCGAGTATGCCGTCGGCGCCTATGTGGCGGGCCTCCAGCATTGGCGCTGAAATATTGTCGAGAATGCGTTCGGCAAATTCCAAACCGTTCAACTCGACCAGTTGAACGGGCGCTCGGCTACCCATTCCAACCACGATGGCCTCGCCATTCGGAGCAAGGTTCAGTCTTTCAGTAAGCCCGCGGGTCACGACGGTCGCCTGTGCCCCGGTGTCGATCATGAAGCGAAAAGGACCTTCGCCCTCGATCGTGACCGGCACAGTCATCCGTTCGTAATAGTCGGCCTTGCCTTCGACTATTTCATCAGCTGTGACGTTCTCATAGGCCGAAGCATCGTGTTCAGCGTCTGCGACAGGCGGGGATTGCAGCGCGCTTGGCTGGTCCGGTACTGGCCCGGCCACTGGCACCATACCCATTGCAAACATCGCCAAGATAGACATCGCGTTACTCCGATAAGTTACATCGGATGTGTACCACGCGCGCTCGGACTCGCCAAATTGAGGCGGCGGGTGGCCGGCCGGATCAGATCGCTACAGCCGCGGCGACTGGATCCTGTTTGCCTTCGCGGATCATGGCCCATGTTTCTTTCAGCAAGCGGGGCCACGCAAGCCACAGTGTCCCGCCATAGAGAAGCGCGCCAGCGAGTGCGAGAAGCACCAACTGCACAATGTACGGAAGGGGGCTGATAAACGCCCCGAGGGCAAGAACCCCGGCAGCCATAACCGTGCAAGCAGCGGCGACCGGGGCAAGCTCCCGGATCAGGTCCGACAATTTGACATCGATGGCGGGCAAAGTGAGCACGAGCGTAAATGCGAGCAACGAAGGGGCGGCGACCCACCATGCATGGACGAGACCCATTGGGCCGCTGGCTATTCCGACCAGGAAGACTGCTGGAAATACCAAGGCGCCAAATGCGCTTGTTGCAACATATATACGCGGACGGCCGATCGCGTTTGTCGCAGGCGAGCAAACGATTTGCAGCGCAAAAAACGGCATGGCCAAAGCCAGTCCAGCGATGATCGGGATCATCTCCGACCACTTGTCTCCCATGATTGTGAAGACGGTCGCTTCGGCGGTCAGCGCGAGCCCTATATATATAGGTGCGGTAACCAGCGCGACGGTTCGCATCATCCGGATAAAGAATGGCGCCAGCGGCAGGCCGTCCTTTGATAGCTCGGACATGGCCGGGAACGTGACTTCATTGATCGGGGGCAGAAATTTGCCTGACACTATCAGCACCAGAAAAAGGCTGGTTGTATATATGCCAAGGTCATGCGGTTCGAATGCCCGGCCGGCAATAAAGATGTCGCTCTGGCTCTGTACGATCCAGAGCAGCTGGCACAGGGTTAGCGCACCGCCAAAGGTCACGACGTCACCGGCTCCGCGAAAATCAAATGTCGGCCAGACGAGAAGGCGCGCCGATATGGTCAGACCGATGGCGCGAACTGCAGCCATCGCGATCGGCGCAAACACCAGCGCCCATACGCCAAACCCGTACCAGGCCATGATCAATGCTGTCGAAGCGCCAGCCAAAGCGCAAAGCATATTCACCAGGCCCTGGCTGCGAAACTCGATGCGCCGGGCAAGCAGAGCCGATGGCAATGCTATAAAGGGAGTGGCCAGAAAGATGACTGCCTGAATGCGCAACATATCAGCAACCAATGGCTGCCCGTAATAGGACGCCGCAACTGGTGCCAGAATGAACTGAGCCGCAGCGATCAGCACGTTGGCTAGGATCAGCATCCCGAAAACCTGGCTGATCCGGTGGTCGGATATCTCGCGAGATTGCACTAGCGAGGTCGCAAAGGAATAGCCGTTGAGAAAGGCGAGGGCCGTCAGCACTGCCTGCGACATTGCAAACAGACCGTAATCGGCCGGCTCCAATATACGTATGACCATGAAGGTAGAGGTCCAGGTGATCGCCTGGGCGAGCACCTGGCTACCCCAACGCCAGGCAAGGGCACTGCGCACACGCGCTGCGAATCCGGTATCGTCCGGTGCGATTGTCTGGCCTTCTCGAGTCACGATGGGGTTCGTAGCCCCTAAAAGTGAAGAATCTGCCCAATCTTTCGGCCGATCGATCGCACGACTTCTCGTTGAAGTCTGTGAGTCTCGGGCCAAGGGATGTGATTCTCGTCAATCCGCCGACTTTCTCTTATCTCCTGTGCACGAGGAATCCGACAATCTGGCCTAACATAGGTCTGTTTTTAATAGGTTTTTTCCGAACTAGTTTCTTTTGTAATAAAATTGCAAAAAGGGTTTGACGGGAATGTGAGTCGTGTCTAGAAGCCCTCTCACCGACACGGAGCGGGCGGTTCAAACGCCCCACCATGTTGGTCGCCAATATCAACGGACAACCGGCCCCCGGTTTTCAATCGGGGAACCATTGTTGTCCGCTTTTGCATGTTGGACGGCTCTTTGACATTGTTAGTTTATGATGAAGGGACATGTGGGCGACGGCGCCAGGTCCAAGGGCTTTTAGGCCTTGGTAACCTGTTAAATTAAGTCGATGCCTAATCTTGGTACACGCCAAGACTAAACATGTCTCAAATGTATCCATAAAATACGTTTGAATGCAGGTATCGGCTCCTAAAATTCGGGCTAAACGGTTGATGATCTTCGGATTATGCCGGTTGGTTCGTGACACAAACTTGAGAGTTTGATCCTGGCTCAGAACGAACGCTGGCGGCATGCCTAACACATGCAAGTCGAACGAACCCTTCGGGGTGAGTGGCGCACGGGTGCGTAACGCGTGGGAACCTGCCTTTAGGTTCGGAATAACAGTTAGAAATGACTGCTAATACCGGATAATGTCTTCGGACCAAAGATTTATCGCCTTTAGATGGGCCCGCGTTAGATTAGGTAGTTGGTAGGGTAATGGCCTACCAAGCCGACGATCTATAGCTGGTCTGAGAGGATGATCAGCCACACTGGGACTGAGACACGGCCCAGACTCCTACGGGAGGCAGCAGTGGGGAATATTGGACAATGGGCGAAAGCCTGATCCAGCAATGCCGCGTGAGTGATGAAGGCCTTAGGGTTGTAAAGCTCTTTTACTAGGGATGATAATGACAGTACCTAGAGAATAAGCTCCGGCTAACTCCGTGCCAGCAGCCGCGGTAATACGGAGGGAGCTAGCGTTGTTCGGAATTACTGGGCGTAAAGCGCGCGTAGGCGGCTTTTTAAGTCAGAGGTGAAATCCCAGGGCTCAACCCTGGAACTGCCTTTGAAACTGGAAGGCTAGAATATTGGAGAGGTAAGTGGAATTCCGAGTGTAGAGGTGAAATTCGTAGATATTCGGAAGAACACCAGTGGCGAAGGCGACTTACTGGACAATTATTGACGCTGAGGTGCGAAAGCGTGGGGAGCAAACAGGATTAGATACCCTGGTAGTCCACGCCGTAAACGATGATAACTAGCTGTCCGGGCACACGGTGCTTGGGTGGCGCAGCTAACGCATTAAGTTATCCGCCTGGGGAGTACGGTCGCAAGATTAAAACTCAAAGGAATTGACGGGGGCCTGCACAAGCGGTGGAGCATGTGGTTTAATTCGAAGCAACGCGCAGAACCTTACCAGCTTTTGACATCCTGATCGCGGATAGAGGAGACTCTTTCCTTCAGTTCGGCTGGATCAGTGACAGGTGCTGCATGGCTGTCGTCAGCTCGTGTCGTGAGATGTTGGGTTAAGTCCCGCAACGAGCGCAACCCTCATCCTTAGTTGCCATCATTTAGTTGGGCACTTTAAGGAAACTGCCGGTGATAAGCCGGAGGAAGGTGGGGATGACGTCAAGTCCTCATGGCCCTTACAAGCTGGGCTACACACGTGCTACAATGGCGATGACAGTGGGCAGCTAACTCGCGAGAGTACGCTAATCTCTAAAAGTCGTCTCAGTTCGGATTGTTCTCTGCAACTCGAGAGCATGAAGGCGGAATCGCTAGTAATCGCGGATCAGCATGCCGCGGTGAATACGTTCCCAGGCCTTGTACACACCGCCCGTCACACCATGGGAGTTGGTTTCACCCGAAGATCGTGCGCTAACCTTTTAGGAGGCAGCGAGCCACGGTGGGATCAGCGACTGGGGTGAAGTCGTAACAAGGTAGCCGTAGGGGAACCTGCGGCTGGATCACCTCCTTTCTAAGGAATTTTACGAAAGCGCCGATGCTAGCCATCGGAAGTGCTTCGTAAGCTTTCAAAGAACATTGCCGTCGTCCTCATGTCCTTTCATCACTGGAGATCAGCTTACGCTGTTAAAGCGTGAGTTGTATTGCCTGAGCTGGCTCACGCCGCCCGCGGCCTTTTTGGCCAGCTGGTGCGAAATGGGCCGGTAGCTCAGTTGGTTAGAGCGCACCCCTGATAAGGGTGAGGTCGGAGGTTCAAATCCTCCTCGGCCCACCATTTCGACAGGCGTTCGCCTATATCTATGGGGCCTTAGCTCAGCTGGGAGAGCACCTGCTTTGCAAGCAGGGGGTCATCGGTTCGATCCCGATAGGCTCCACCAGATATTCAATATCTCCAGGGTGAAAAGTAAACGTATCTGACTTCGGTCAGTAGCGGGGATCTGCCCCGCGATCTTTGACATTGTGAATGGGTTTTTAATCGATGCCGTGGCGCATAGCGTTACAGGTGTGAGAGCAATCTTGCGTCTGTTCGATATGCATCACAAATTAGATGTAATAATCTGGCTGAGATATCTTCCGCACGATCATTAGGCGACTGGCTTTTATGCAGGCCTGTCGTTGATGGTGTGGATTCTCAAGCGTGAGGTAAGAGCATTTGGTGGATGCCTTGGCACATACAGGCGATGAAGGACGTGGCACGCTGCGATAAGCGTCGGGGAGATGTGAGCAATCTTTGATCCGGCGATTTCCGAATGGGGAAACCCACCTTCACCATTTCTTTTCGATTGTTTTCGGACGATCGGAACGAGGTGGATAAGGTATCACTAAGTTGAATATATAGACTTGGTGAAGCGAACCCGGGGAACTGAAACATCTCAGTACCCGGAGGAAAAGACATCAACCGAGATTCCGTTAGTAGTGGCGAGCGAACGCGGACCAGGCCAATGCCTTTGTATAAATTAGCAAAACTCTCTGGAAAGTGAGACCATAGTGGGTGACAGTCCCGTATGCGAAAGTGATTACAAAGGATTCGAGTAGGGCGGAACACGTGAAATTCTGTCTGAACATGGGGGGACCACCCTCCAAGCCTAAATACTCGTATGTGACCGATAGCGAACAAGTACCGTGAGGGAAAGGTGAAAAGCACCCCGATTAGGGGAGTGAAATAGTACCTGAAACCGAATGCTTACAAGCAGTTGGAGCCCCTTTGGGGGGTGACAGCGTACCTCTTGCATAATGGGTCAGTGACTTAATCTAACATGCAAGCTTAAGCCGTTAGGTGTATGCGCAGCGAAAGCGAGTCTGAATAGGGCGACTGAGTATGTTGGATTAGACCCGAAACCCGGCGATCTAGGCATGACCAGGTTGAAGGTGCGGTAACACGCACTGGAGGACCGAACCGTTGCATGTTGAAAAATGCTCGGATGAGTTGTGTTTAGGGGTGAAAGGCCAATCAAGCCGGGAAATAGCTGGTTCTCCGCGAAATCTATTGAGGTAGAGCGTTGGATGTATGCCGATGGGGGTAGAGCACTGGATGGGCTAGGGCTGCGCGAGCGGTACCAAACCTAACCAAACTCCGAATACCATCGAGTCTTGTCCAGCAGACAGACGGCGGGTGCTAAGGTCCGTCGTCAAAAGGGAAACAGCCCTAACCTACAGCTAAGGTCCCCAAGTCATATCTAAGTGGGAAAGCATGTGGGAATCCCAAAACAACCAGGAGGTTGGCTTAGAAGCAGCCATCCTTTAAAGAAAGCGTAACAGCTCACTGGTCTAAATAAGGGTTCCTGCGGCGAAGATGTAACGGGGCTAAAGATATGCACCGAAGCTTAGGGTTCAGATCTTTGATCTGAGCGGTAGCGGAGCGTTCCGTAAGCGGATGAAGCCGAAGGGTAACCGACGGTGGACGTATCGGAAGTGCGAATGCTGACATGAGTAGCGATAAAAAGGGTGAGATGCCCTTTCGCCGAAAGACCAAGGGTTCCTACGCAATGCTAATCAGCGTAGGGTAAGCCGGCCCCTAAGACGAGCCCGAAGGGGGTAGTCGATGGGAACCACGTTAATATTCGTGGGCCTGAAGATGTGTGACGGTTTGTGGAAGTAGTTTGTCCTTATTGGATTGGGCAGGCTGCCAAGCAGATCCAGGAAATAGCCTCTTCATATAGACCGTACCCGAAACCGACACAGGTGGTCAGGTAGAGTATACCAAGGCGCTTGAGAGAAGTATCCTGAAGGAACTCGGCAAATTGCCTCCGTACCTTCGGAAGAAGGAGGCCCCATCTCGAGGCAACTCTTGATGGGGGGCACAGGCCAGGGGGTAGCGACTGTTTATCAAAAACACAGGACTCTGCTAAGTCGGCTTCAAGACGACGTATAGGGTCTGACGCCTGCCCGGTGCTTGAAGGTTAAGAGGAGGAGTGCAAGCTCCGAATTGAAGCCCAAGTAAACGGCGGCCGTAACTATAACGGTCCTAAGGTAGCGAAATTCCTTGTCGGGTAAGTTCCGACCTGCACGAATGGCGTAACGACTTCCCCACTGTCTCCAGGATATGCTCAGCGAAATTGAATTCTCCGTGAAGATGCGGAGTACCCGCGGTTAGACGGAAAGACCCCGTGCACCTTTACTGCAGCTTTAGAGTGGTATTGGGAAAGAACTGTGTAGAATAGGTGGGAGGCTTTGAAACTTGGGCGCCAGTCCAAGTGGAGCCAACCTGTGAAATACCACCCTGTTGTTTTCTAATATCTAACCTAGATCCGTTATCCGGATCAGGGACCCTCTATGGCGGGTAGTTTGACTGGGGCGGTCGCCTCCTAAAGAGTAACGGAGGCGCGCGATGGTAGGCTCAGGACGGTTGGAAACCGTCTGCGAGAGTGCAATGGCATAAGCCTGCCTGACTGCGAGACTGACGAGTCGAGCAGAGACGAAAGTCGGTCATAGTGATCCGGTGGTCCCTCGTGGAAGGGCCATCGCTCAACGGATAAAAGGTACGCCGGGGATAACAGGCTGATGATTCCCAAGAGCTCATATCGACGGAATCGTTTGGCACCTCGATGTCGGCTCATCACATCCTGGGGCTGGAGCAGGTCCCAAGGGTTTGGCTGTTCGCCAATTAAAGTGGTACGTGAGCTGGGTTCAGAACGTCGCGAGACAGTTTGGTCCCTATCTGCCGTGGGCGTCGATACTTGAAAGGAGTTGCCCCTAGTACGAGAGGACCGGGGTGAACATGCCTCTGGTGTACCAGTCATGCCGCCAGGCGTGCCGCTGGGTAGCTATGCATGGACGGGATAACCGCTGAAAGCATCTAAGCGGGAAGCCTCCCTTAAGATAAGGTATCTTCGAGTCGTGATAGACCATCACGTTGATAGGCTGGGTGTGGAAGCGTAGTAATACGTGAAGCTAACCAGTCCTAATAACTCTGATCATGCTTGATGAATCCCACCATCAACGACAGGCCTGAAAAGGTGCTGCGCTTGATGATGTCGGAAGACATCCAGCCAGATCTACGACGCCTAATTAAACGTATCGCATCGATTAAACCCGCACATCCACTGGCTTTATTGCTTGGTGGCCATAGCGTCTGTGACCCACCCGATCCCATCTCGAACTCGGCCGTGAAACCAGACAGCGCCGATGGTACTAACGCTTAAGCGTTGGAAGAGTAGGTCGTCGCCAGGCATTATAGCTGGTGGGTGAGCGAGGAAAAAACCCATTCATATGTCAAAGGGCTGACCCCACAAGGGCAGCCCTTTTGGCGTCTCTAGGCTTCGCGCCTCGTGACGCCGCAAATCGGTGACGCGGGGTGGAGCAGTCCGGTAGCTCGTCAGGCTCATAACCTGAAGGTCGTTGGTTCAAATCCAACCCCCGCAACCACCGTTTTCAAGCACTTCAACACCCTGCGCCCTGCTGCAATCCAGCAGGGCTTCTGCGCGTCTGTATGACGCCCCTAATCGGGCCGAAGGCGGTACATCTGCTGTGGGG
>NZ_WTYP01000003.1:1211-1348 GCF_009828095.1 Pontixanthobacter luteolus
GATGCCGACCAGGGATCGGCGGATGTTGCTTATAGGACTCCGCCGGCACCTTATGAGAAATCAAAGTCTTTGGGTTCCGGGGGGAGTATGGTCGCAAGGCTGAAACTTAAAGGAATTGACGGAAGGGCACCACCAGG